>OW818694.1:0-3857500 GCA_942493205.1 uncultured Alphaproteobacteria bacterium | reverse complement strand
AGCGTATCGAGGACAGACTTGCTCTGTCCGCAGCACGCCGCCGCCTGCGTTTCTCTTTCCAAATCAACGATGTCAAAGACCCGATCGGATGGTTCCGACCCCACCGTTTAACGCCCGGTGGCGGCGAGGAGCGGCGTATCTAGTCGCTCCATTTTTCCGTGTCAACCGACTTCTTTCGAAGCGTTCCGGTTTCTTCGGACCCCGTTGCTCCGGCGGACCGGAGAAGCGGGAGCGGCGTCTCTAAGGAAACCGCAGAACCAAGTCAACAAGTTCTTTTCGATAAAGAACCGATCAACTCGCCCCGACCTCACCGGAAACTTTCCGGACCAACCAGGGAGCGGCGTCTCTATTGAAACACCTTTTTCAAGTCAACCAGCTTTACTTGAAAAGTAAGGCCCGTCTTCTTGAGGCGCCGTTCCGAAATCTTCGGTCCGGCGAGGAGCGGCGCTTCTAGGCGAAGCAGCGATCCTCCGTCAACCGCTCTTTTCTGCTTTTCACCAACTCAGGGCCGAGGCCTGTCGTAGGGCGCAAACAGGGTGACGGGCCGCTGAGGAGCTTCCCTCTTGGTTCCATCACCGAGTCGATTGAGGCTGCGGAACCTAGCGGCTGGCCCTGCGAAAATCAAGGGCCTTTCGGCTCTCGATCCGCGCCGGCTGGCCGTGGCCCCGAGCGAGGTGCGGCGTATATCCGGGCGCCTCGCGTGATGGCAACCCCTGCTGCCGGGTTTTGTCAGAAACAGTGTTCCGGGACCGCGCGCCTGGTGGGGCCGTGCACCGCCCGCCCCCTCTCCTTAGATGCTTGCGCGCGCCCTCCCCGCCCTGCAATGACACCTCTATTAGGAGGCGCCGGGACGGATGTTGTCGCACAAGGCCCGCTACGCACTACGGGCGCTCGTCGAGCTGGCGCGCACGGACGGCGCTCAGATGACCGCATCCGACCTGTCGGCGGCGGCCGATGCGCCGCGCAAGTTTCTGGAAGCGATTCTCCTGGAGATGTCGCGACGCGGCCTGATCCGGAGCCGCCGCGGCAAGTTCGGCGGCTACGCGCTCGCCCGGCCGGCCGAGTCGATAACCTTCGCCGAAGTCATTCGCGTGATCGACGGCCCCCTGGCTCTGGCCCCCTGCGTGAGTCGCACGGCGTTCAGGAAGTGCGACGATTGTCCGGATCTGGCCACCTGCTCCCTGCGCGAGGCGCTGCTGCGGGCCCGCGACGCCACGTCCGAGGTTCTCGACCGGTACAGCCTCGCGGATGCAGCGCGGGCCGGCGCCGCCGAGATTCCCGAGCCGGCGCCGACTCAGCCGGCGGCGATGTAGGCCTTCAGGCCGTCCGCCTCAGCCTCGACTTCATTGATCTTGTGTTTCACCAGGTCGCCGATCGACACAATCCCGGCGAGTCGACCGTCGCGCAGGACCGGCAGGTGCCGAATTCGACGATCGGTCATGCGGGTGAGGAGCGAGTCGACCGTTTCGTCCGGCGTCGCGAACACCACGTCGCGGGTCATGCACACGCTGACGGGCTTTCCAAGCGAGCCCCCGCCGCTCTCGGCCACCATCCTGACGATATCGCGCTCCGACACGATGCCGACGACGTCTTCGCCATCCACAACGATCATCGCGCCGACCTTGCGTGAATGAAGCAGGGCAGCGACCGCACCGACGGTCTCCCCGGGGCTGGCCGTGAATACAAGGTCGCCCTTGCCCTTCAGGATCTGTGAAACGAGCACGCTCTTTCCTCCCTCACTTATCCTCTTTGAGGAAAGCGTCTCGCAATCCGCGTCGGGAATCAATGCGCTCAGCGTCACGTCGTCGTGGCCTCGACCCGGCAAGGTCTGCCCAGCAGGCCGCTGGCAGACCGACAGCCCCCTTGACGCAGGCGCCTCGACGACCGCCGCAGCCCGCTCAAAGCCCTCGCGCCTTAACCAAATCGCGAGAGGTTCGCCGGCAGGATGCCCTGTGTCCTGTTTTGGCACGGCCATTGCTTGCCGTCGGTCGAGCCAGATTATCCGTATGGAGTTCCGCCATGGTCGCGACCCTTTCCAAGACGAGCGCAATCGCCCTTGCCGCCGGTCTGGTCCTGGCTCCGGCCGCGCATGCGCAGACGATGTCGGCCAACTCCGCCTCCATGAACGCAGGCTACGGCCGGGCGCCGGGCGAGGAGAACCGGCTGACCGACTTCGGCGGGCGGGACGCAAACGGCAATCGCCTCATCGTCGACGGTGTGATCCAGACGGGCGAGGACCAGAGCGTCTTCGCCCGCACCGGCGGAGGCGGCGTCTCGGGCAGCATGTCGGGCGTAGGCGCGTTGGGCGGCTCGTCGACGGCGATCGGCAACAACCTCGTGGTCGTGACCCAGGGCAGCTGGAACACGGTCATCGTCAATTCCAGCCAGACCAACAATGGCAATGTCACCGCGGGCTCGAGCACGAGCGGCGGCGTCGGGGGCAACTGATGACCATCCTGTCCGGAACCAGGGCCGGCGCCGCCCTGTCCGCCTGCGCCCTCGCCCTCTCGGCCTGCGCGACCCCGGTCGCCGGACCGAGCGGCCTTTATGCCAGGCCGATCGGCACGGCGCCGGTGACGTCCAACCCCACGCCCTACTCCCTGGCCCTTGTCTGCATCGGCCAGTACGCCCGCCAGTACAACCTGCGAGCCCCGCGGATCGCGATCGGCCGCATCGGCGACTACACCGGCAAGGAAGAGGCAGACGGCTCCGGCCGCAAGCTGACCCAGGGCGCCTCGTTGATGGCCATGAGCGCCTTCGCCAAGGCCGGCATGCCGATGGTCGAGCGGTTCGACACCTCGGTGACCGAGCTGGAGCTGAAGTACACGAACAACAAGCTGATCGGCGACGGCCCTACCCCGACCGCCGAAGGTCCGTCGGAGCCGCGCAAGATCTACTCGGGCCAGATGCCCGGGTCGGACTTTCACGTGGTCGGCGGCATTACAGAGCTAAACTACAACATCCGCTCCACCGGAATGGACGCGGCCGGAGGCGACACCGATTCCGACGGCCTGAAGGGCAGCTTCCGCAACCGCGTGTTCGTGATGAACATCGCCATGGACCTGCGGCTGGTGAACAGCCGCACGCTCGAGGTCGTCGACGTCATCTCCTACCAGAAGCAGATTGTCGGTCGCGAGATCGGCGTCGGCCTGTTCGACTTCCTGAACGGCAACGTTTTCGACATCTCGGCCGGCTCGGGCGCACTCGAGCCGCTGCAGCTGGGCGTCCGCGCCCTGGTGGAGCGGGCGGTCGTGGAAATGTCGGCCAACCTTTACGGCATGCCCGGCCCGCAGTCCTGCCTGACCAGCGACCCGCTGGGCGGCGGAACTTTCGGCGTAACCGGCGGCTTCACGCCCGCGTACAACAACCTGGGGACCAACAATGCCTCGACCCGCGAAGAGCCGTCTCGCTGGAGCGATCGCCGTGATCCCGATGCTGGTGGTCTGCGCGGCCGGTACTAGCCACGCCCAGGACGCCTCGGTCCTCAACAACCAGATCCAGCTCGGCGACATCTTCGCGACCCAGACCCTGAACGTGGTCGAGGTCGAAGAGGGTGTCGGCGCAGAAACAACGGCGACGGGCAACAGCGTGCTGGCCGGCGCCGAGGGCGTCGACATGGCCATCACCTCCAACCAGACCATGGCGGCCTCCGCCCAGGCGGTCACCACCGCCAACGTCACGGACGGTCTGGGCGAAGCCTCCCAGATCAACACCAGCGCCACGGGCAACAGCGCCGACGCCTCCGTCACCCAGTCGACAATGACGGGCGTGCTGTCCCAGATCGCGACCTTCTCGCCCGACGTGACCGCGCAGGGCTACGTGGAGGCCGAGACGGCCTCGGCCGGCGACCTGGGCGTCGCCACGACAGCGATGTCCAACACCGCCTCCCTCGGCCTGACCAACGGCGCCGCGGGCGTGCGCGTCAACCAGACGAGCGCCGCGGTCGTCCTCGCCGACGGCGGCGCGGTCGTTCAGTATGTATCGGGAACCGCGGACGTATCCGGCGTCGCCGCTGGCAACAACGTGGGCCTGGTCGGCACGGACACCTCCGCCGCCCGCATCGCCGTCAGCCAGAGCAACACCGGCGACCTGGTGCAGGCCAGCCAATTCACAGCCTACGGCAATGCGCAGACAACCTCCACCAGCGCGACGGCAGGCGGCAACATCCTCGGCGCGGTGAACGAGGGGCCGCTGCTGGACGTGGCCGCCAACCAGTACAATGAAGCCTACGTCCGCGCCCAGGCGGAGGGCACAGCCTGGCAGTTCGGGGCCGCCTACGCCACGGCCTACGCCGTGGGCAACTCGACCCTGGCCGGCAACACCGGCGAGGCTGTTGTTCTGGACAACGTCCAGCTCAACACCGGCGGCGGCGTCGAGGCGATCGCCAGCTTCTCCGGCCAGGAGGGCTACGACGGCTACAGCCGCGCCACGGCGGTCGGCAACGACGCCACCGCCTACAGCTGCTCCAGCTGCACCGGATCGATGAGCATCGGCAACGCCCAGACCAACAGCGCCGATGTCGGCGCCGCCTCGACCACCACGGTCAACGGCGCGGGCCGCCTGATCAACAGCACCTCGACGGCGATCGGCAACAACGCCAGCTTCTACGTCACCCAGCCGGGCAACTAGGCGAGCAGCCCCCGAGCCAGACCCAGGGCGGCGCAGGCGACGATCACCAGCACGACGTTGACCTTGAACCGCATCAGGGCGACGCCCGCCGCGACGGCCAGCAGCGCCGTCACCGGGTCGAATGACATGAGATCCGGCAGCGTCAGCCGCGACCCCCACGGCGTCGTCAGGGCTCCGACCCGGACAAACAGCACATGGATGGCGAACCACAGCGCCAGGCTGCCGATGACGCCCAGCACGGCCGCCATGACGGCCGCCAGGATGCCCCGCGCCCTGTGGCTGCGCCGCAGGCTCTCCGAATAGGGAGCTCCGGCGAAAATGAACAGAAAGCTCGGCGCAAAGGTCTGCCACAACGCCATCGCGGCGCCGGCCGTGGCCCATCCGAGCCCCCCCTGCCCCCAGCCGGCCATGAAGCCGACGAACTGATTCACCAGCACCAGCGGTCCCGGGGTCGTCTCCGCCAGCCCCAGCCCGTCCACCATCTGGCGCGCCTCGAGCCAGCCGTGGGTCTCGACCGCCTGCTGCTGCAGCCACGCCAGCAGCGCATAGGCGCCGCCGAAGCTCGTCGCCGCCAGGGTCGCGAACACCCCGCCGAGCTGCGTCAGCCAGTGCCCCCGGCCCAGAATGGCCGCCGACGCCGCCAGGGGCGCCAGCCACAGGCCTGACCAGACCGCGATCGCGATCGCCAGGCCCCGCCTGCGGGGCGGCGCGGCGACTGGACCGACCTTGAGGTCTTGGCTCCCCGATCGCCGCAACAGGCCGAGCCCCGCTGCGGCCAGGATGACCAGCGGGAACGGCGCGCCGAACAGGGCCAGCGCAACGAAGGCGCCGACGGCGACAATCAGATCCGCGCGCCGGTTCAGCGCTCGCTTTCCAACGCGGGTCAACGCCTCGACGACGAGCGCCAGGACAGCCGCCTTCACGCCCGTCAGCGCGGCGGCGACAAGCGGGGCCGCGCCGTGCGAGGCGTACAGCCAGGACAGCGCCAGCACGACGACCGCGCCGGGGATCACAAACATCAGCCCGGTGATCAGTCCGCCGACGACTCCGCGCAGCGTCCAGCCGACATAGGTGGCCAGCTGCTGCGCCTCGGGCCCCGGCAGCAGGGTGCAGAAGCTGAGCGCATGAAGGTACTGCGCCTCGCCGATCCACCGCTTCTCGTCGACAAAGACGCGGTGCATCAGCGCGATCTGCCCAGCCGGTCCGCCAAAGCCGAGACAGCCGATCCGAAAGGCGGTGAGGAAGAGTTCGCGCAGCGACGGTGTTCGCAGCGGCCCTGGCGTCATCGACTCCATCCGCGCCTCCATACGTGGAAACTCAGACGGTGCTTGGGCCAAGGCCTGTCCGGGAGACCGTTCCACCCCGGCGACGGAAGCTATCAGCGCGCCGGGGTCTGGACAATGCGCTCTGGAGGCTCGGAGCGGGCCGCACCCCCGCCCAGAAGCGGCCTTGCCTTCGCCGCGGCGCCCGGCGAATGTGACAGCCAACGCTCTTGAAGAGTTTCCGAGACCCATCACCACATGATCTCCTTCACCCGGCCGGCGCTCGCGGCCGTGATGGTCCTGTCCCTCGCAGCCTGCGCGGGCCTCAAGGATCGCCTTCCCGAACTTCCCCGCCTGCCCGCTTTCGGCGGCGAGAAGGCCGCTCCGGCCGCTCAGCCGACCCAGGTGGCGGCCCCGCCATTGGCCACGGGTGTCTGGCCGCAGGCGGTGTCCGACATCGAGGCGGATCCCGGCGTGCGCTTCGGCGCGCTGCCCAACGGCATGCGCTATGCGCTGGTCAAGAACGCCACGCCGCCGGGCCAGGCCTCCTTCCGCCTGCGGTTCGACGCCGGCTCGCTGATGGAAACCGAGACTCAGCTGGGTCTCGCGCACTTCCTCGAGCACATGGCCTTCAATGGCTCCAAGGGCATCCCCGAAGGCGAGATGGTCAAAATGCTGGAGCGCCAGGGCCTCGCCTTCGGCGCCGACACCAACGCCTCCACCGATTTCGAGGAGACGATCTACAAGCTCGACCTCCCCCAGACGGACGACGCGACCGTCGACCTGTCGCTGAAGGTGCTGCGCGAGACGGCCAGCGAGCTGCTCATCGACGCCGCCGCGGTCGATCGTGAACGCGGCGTGGTCCTGTCCGAGGAGCGGAACCGCGACAGCCCCGGATGGCGGGTGTTCAAGGCCCGCCTGCGCTTCCTCCTCAAGGGCCAGCGGCCGCCGGAGAGACTTCCCATCGGCGCCGTGGATATCCTGAAGACCGCGCCGCGCTCGGAGATCGTCGCCTTCTACAACGCCTACTACCGTCCCGAACGGGCGACGTTCGTGGCGGTCGGCGACTTCGATCTGGACGCCATGGAAGCCCGGATCAAGGCGACCTTCGCGGACTGGAAGAACCCGCATCCTGACGGCGTCTCGCCGGCGATGGGGCCTGTCGCCAAGCGCGATCTCGAAACCATGATCGTGGTCGAACCCGGCGCATCGACCACGCTGCAGATCGGCTGGACCACGGCGCCGGACCTTTCCGTCGACTCGATCGCCAAGCGTCGGCGCCAATGGACCGAGCAGCTGGGCCTTGCGGTGCTGAACCGCCGGCTCGAGGCGATCGCCCGCGGGGGCGAGGCGCCCTTCCTCAGCGCCGGGGCCTTTGCCGGCAACCAGGTCAAGGCCGCCAAGGTTACGACGCTGGCGGTGACGGCCCGTCCCGGCGCCTGGAAGGAAGCCCTCGCGTCCGTTGAGCAGGAGCAGCGCCGCGCCGTCCTGTTCGGCGTGCGGCAGGACGAACTCGACCGCGAGATCGAAGAGTACCGCCAGGCCCTGAAGTCCCGCGCGGCGTCGGCGGCCACACGCCGGACCCCCTCGCTCGCCAACGCGCTGGTCGACAGCCTGTCCGAGCGGGACGTCATCACCAGCCCCGCCCAGGACCTGGCCCTGTTCGAGAGCGTGGTGAAGGACCTGAAGGCCGCGACCGTGTCGGAAGCGCTGAAGGCGACCTTCTCGGGCGGCGGTCCGCTGGTCTTCGTGGCGACCCCAACGCCGATCGAAGGCGCCGAGCGCGCGGTCGCCCAGGCGTTCGAAGCCTCCCGCAAGCTGGCGGTGAGCGCGCCGGCCGCGCCGCGCCAGATGGCCTGGCCGTACGAGTCGTTCGGAGCGATCGGCAAGGTCGCCGAGCAACGCGACATCGTTGATCTGGACACGGTCTTCGTGCGCTTCGAGAACGGCGTCCGACTGACCGTGAAGCCGACCAGGTTCCGCGACGACCAGGTGCTGGTGAAGGTGCGGATCGGCGATGGCCTGCTGGCGCAACCCGCTGATCGCCAGTCCATGTACTGGGCGGGATCGGCGGTGATCGAAGGCGGCCTCGCCAGGATCGACGCCGAGGATATGGAGCGGGTGCTGGCCTCGCGCGTCTACAGCGCGCGTTTCGGCATCGAGGATGACGCCTACACCCTGTCGGGCTCCACCCGGCCCGAGGACCTGCCGGTGCAGATGCAGGTCCTGGCCGCCTACGCCAGCGAGCCCGGATGGCGACCGGAGGCCTTCCAGAGGGCCCGCACCTACGCCGGCACCCTGTCGGAGCAGTGGCAGGCCACGGACAACGGCGTGTTCGGCCGGGATCTCGCCGGCCTGCTGCACAACGGCGACCGCCGCTGGACCTGGCCGACGGCCGAGGACATCGCCGCCAGCCGGCCGGACGATCTCAAGGCCGCGCTCGCCCGGCCGCTGACGACGGGCTCGGTCGAGGTGGTGATCGTCGGCGACATAACCGTCGACAAGGCCATCGAGGCCGTGGCCGCCACGCTCGGCGCCCTGCCCGCCCGGCCCGATCAGCGGGCCGCGCCGTCGGGCTCGGTCGGCTTCCCCGCCCCTGTGACCACCCCGGTGGTCCTGACCCACAACGGGCGCGACGACCAGTCCGTCGCCTACATCGCCTGGCGGACCGATGACTTCTACGCCGATGTGCAACAGGCCCGGAACGCCGCCCTGCTGGGCGATGTGATCGACCTGCGCCTCACCGAGGAACTCCGCGAGAACCAGGGCGCGACCTATTCGCCTTCGGTCGGCTGGACCGCCAGCGACGTCTGGACCGGCTGGGGCTACCTCTCGGCGCGGGTCGAGATTCCGCCGGCGCTGATCGACGGCTTCTACCGCGATGTAAACCGGATCGCCGCCGACCTTCGCGAAGCGCCGCCGACCGCCGACGAGATGGATCGCGCCCGCAAGCCCCGGCTGGAACGGGTGATCAAGGCTCGGGAGACGAACGACTACTGGCTGGAGGAGCTGGCGGGCGCCCAGACCGATCCCCGACGCCTGGCGGCGACCCGATCGGTGCTGGCCGGCTATGAGCGGATCACGCCGCAGGACGTGCAGGCCGCCGCCCGGCGGTACCTGACGCCGGACCGGGCCTGGATGCTGGTTGTCCGACCGCAGTCCAAAACCGCCGAGGGAGCCTCCCGATGAGTCGCTGGACCGGTCTGATCGTCGCCGCCTCCGTGGCGGCGGCCGCCCCGGCGGTCGCCCAGGAGGCGCCGGACCGTGAGCTGCGGATGCTGGGCCGCTGCGCCCTGGCGACGAGCGTCTATCGCTCGCTGATGCCGCCCGCTCCCGCGCCGGTGGTCATCACCGACGAGGACAGGGCCCTCTACGAGCGGATGAAGGCGGTCGATCCGCTCCTGCGGGCCCGCGCCGACAAGGTGGCCGCGTCCGTCGATCCGGCGATCAGCACCGCCATCGGCGAGGAACTCAAGACCCAGTACCGCGCCCAGATGGCGCCGGCCGACGGTCCCCGCAAGACGCCGCGCGAAGCGCTGGATCTCTACGCGCCGATCCTGGAGGCCTGCATTGTCCGGGCGGACATGCTGCCGAAGGACTGAGCCTAGTAGACGACCCCGCCCACCCCGCCGTCGAGGCTCATGGTGAAGCTGGAGGCCGTCGACTCGGTGACCACTTCCTCGCGGTAGGCGGTGTACTTCTCGAACGTCACGATGGTCAGCACCTTCATGCCGGCCCCGAAGCGGCGCAGCAGGCTGCGCTCGTTGCACTCGCGGGCCGGGGCCTGCGGACGGCAGACCAGCTGGCCGCCCTCGGCGCCGGTCCCGCGTGTGCGGTACAGGGCCTCGCCCTTGGCGCAGATCATCGTCTGGCCGCCGTCGAAGGAGATGCGCTCGGCGAACTCGGCGATGGTGATCTGCATCCGCGTGCCGGCGATGCAGCGGTAAAGCTCGCCGTCGTAGCCGTCCTGGATATCCCGATCGGGGAACACCTGAGCGGCGGGATGGGGAATGTCGCGGTCGTCGAGGCAGAAGGCGCGGATGACGACGCGGCGGGTCTTGGTGCGGGTGGCCTCGTAGGCGACCTGGCGCGTGCGGCGCAGGCCCTGGACGTCCAGGCCCTGGATCACGCCCGTGGCGCTCGGCGGGGCGTAGTAACCCCCGCCGCCACCGCCGCCATAGACGACGGCTCCGGCGCCCGCTCCGGCGCCGCTCACGGCCACCGCGACCGCGCTGCTGTTGACGATGACGTTGGTCCGGTTGCCGCTCGTGCAGCAGCCCGGAGGGCTGGGAGGCCGCGGCGGCGGCGCCGGGGGCGTGCAGCAGGGCGGCGGGGCCGGCGGGGTGCAGCACGGCGGCGGCGGCGGCGGCGCGCAGCACTGCGCGGCCGCGTCCTGGCCGGGCATCGCCGAGGAGGCCAGCCACAGCACCATGCCGCCGGCCAGTCCGAGCCACCAGTTTCGAGGCGCCATGGTCAAATCCCCTACAAAATCCTCGCGCGCCCACATGCAAGAAGCACGCCGGGGCGGGCTTTCGCGTCCCGAAAGGGGACATTGCGGACCTGGCCCGAACCTTCCCTGCAACCCCCATGCGACCATCGGGGGTCGCGCCACGGAGGGCGGGACCATGGTCCATCCCAACACGGAACGATTGACGGAGTATTGGCGGTCGCGTCGGGGCGAGGCCGGCCTGCCCGCCCGCGCCGACATCGACCCCATGGCCTTCCACCAGCTTCTGCCCCAGACCTTCATCGTCGGACGCACGGCCCAGGGCCTGTATCCGTTCCGGCTGGTCGGCGGCATGATCGCCGATCTGCATCAGAGCGACCTGCGCGGGCGCTGCCTGCTGGAGCTCTGGCGAGCCGGCGACCGCTGGCAGCTGAAGTCGGCGCTGGAGTTCGCTCGTCGCCGCCCCGAGCCGGTGATCGTCAACGCCGACGTCCTGGCCGACGGCGTCCCGCCGCTGGGCCTCGAGATTCTGATCGCGCCGCTGGCCGGACCGACCGGCGAGGTCGACCGGTTCCTGGGCCACATGCAGCCGGCCGCGCCGTTGATGCGCCTGATGGGCCGCCCGGCCCAGGCCCTGGCCATCGCCGCCATCGCCCGCTCCGACGATGGCGGCGAGGCCCCGTCGCTGAAACTCGCCGCCGTCGACGGCCGAAGAATTGCGTGACGTTTCGGCGGGAAGCTCAAGCGGCCGCTGAAGTGTCCCCGGTGTCTTCGTGACACGCTGCAGCCGCGCGATGCCCCGGCGCGCGCCTCGTCGACAGGGGGGATAGACGCCCGGTGCAGCGCCCGGCGCGCGCCACCGGCATTGCCCGCCGCCAACGTCCCATCGGGACCTGACGCCTTGCGACGCTTGTCCCGGCGGGGGTTCGAAGGCCTGTTCGAGGTCCTGCATCCGGCCAGTATGAGGCTGGCGAAGCGGGTGGGGATAAGCGGCGCGCGGTTCGGCGTCGGCAATATCCCGCAAAGGGGCCGAATGTCTCCCTTTGTCTCCGGAGTATATGTCTCCAGAGTCCCGCCTTCTTCTGCGAAGCTTCCCCTCCCCCGTTTCCCCGGCGGAGGCCTGGGTCCATGCGAGGTCGCGCTGAGGCCGGCGTCGTCGCCGCTTCTGGATCCCGGCCTTCGCCGGGAACACGGAGCCGAGACGCCCCCCTAGCTGCTCGCCGCGTCCAGCCGGCTCATCTGGCCGGCGTCCAGCGCCAGTCGCGCCGCGCCCATGAGCTCCTGTAGCTGCTCCAGGCTCGTCGCGCTGGCGATCGGGGCGGCGACGGCCGGGCGGGCCATGACCCAGGCCAGGGCGACCTGCGCCGGGGTAGCGCCCAGTTCGGCGGAGACCGTGTCGAGGGCCGCCAGCACCGCCTGACCCCGCTCGCTCTCCAGCAGAGCCTTCGACCTCGGACCGCGCGGGCTCTTCCCCAGGTCGGCGGCCGACCGGTACTTGCCCGTCAGGAAGCCGTTGGCCAGCCCGTAGTAGCTGATGATCGCCACCTCCTGGTCGACGCACAGCTGTTGCAGCGGCCCTTCGATGGCGCGATCCACCAGATTGTAGGCCGGCTGCAGGGTGTCGTAGCGGGGCAGGCCCATGTCGGCTGAAATCTTCAGCGCCGAGCCCAGCCGGGCGGCGTCGAAGTTGCTGGCCCCGATCGTCCGGACCTTCCCCGCCTTGACCAGCCGGCTGAAGGCCTCGGCCGTCTCGTCCTGCGCCGTGTCGGCGTCGTCGCGGTGTGACTGGTAGAGGTCGATGTAGTCGGTCTGCAGCCGCTTCAGCGAGCCTTCGCAGGCCGCCACGATGTTGGCCGCCGACAGGCCCGGCTGGGCCGGCCACATGCCGACCTTGGTGGCGATGACCACGTCGTCGCGTTTGCCGCGGGCCTTGAGCCAGGTTCCGATCACCGTCTCCGACTCGCCGCCCGTGTGGCCCGGAACCCAGCTGGAGTAGACGTCCGCCGTGTCGATGGCGTTGAACCCGCCGGCCACAAAGGCGTCGAGGATGGCGTGCGACGTCCCCTCGTCCGCCGTCCAGCCGAACACATTGCCGCCCAGCATGAGCGGGGCGATCGAAAGGCCGCTGCGGCCGAGGGGGCGGTGTTGCATGAGGGGATATCCGGTGCTGATCGGGGACAGGTTAAGGTGTCCCAAGGGACATCTTAACCTGTCCCCAACGATTCAAGCCGCCCGAACCGCCTCGCCGTCGAACACCGGAGCGTCCTGGGGCGCGAGGTAGGGCTTGCCGCGCAACAGGTCGCTGATCTTCTCGGCGATCATCATGGTCGGGGCGTTGGTGTTGCCGCCGATCAGGGTGGGCATGACCGAGGCGTCGACGACGCGCAGGCCCTCGATGCCCTGGACCCGCAGGTCGCCGTCGACCACCGCCATCGCATCGCCCGCCACGCCCATGCGGCAGGTGCCGACCGGGTGGTAGATCGTCTCGGCGTTGGCGCGGATCCAGGCGTCGATCTGCGCGTCGGTCTTCACGTCCTTGCCGGGCGAGTACTCGCTGGTGCGGTAGGGGTCGAGCGCGGCCTGGCTGGCGACATCGCGGGCGATCTTCACGCCCTCGCGCACCGCGCGGCGGTCCTCGTCGGTGGCCAGGTAGTTGGCGAAGATCGTGGGATCATCGGTCGGGTCGGCCGAGCGCAGGCCCGTGCGGCCCCGGCTTTCCGGCCGCAGCTGACAGGCGTGGAAGGTGAAGCCGTCCTTGCCGATCGCGGTCTTGCCGTGGTCCTGCATGATGGCCAGCACGGTGTGGAACTGCAGATCCGGCCGGTCGAGGTCGGGCCGCGAGCGCAGGAAGGCGCCCGATTCCAGCATCTGCTGGCGACCCGTGCCCTGCTTGAACAGCATGTAGTTGAGGCCGGTCAGCAGCTGTCGCGGGCCCTTGGTCAGCGAATAGGCGGTGATCGGCTGCGGGCATTCCCAGGACAGGCAGACGTCCAGGTGGTCCTGCAGGTTGGCGCCGACGCCCTTCAGCTCGTGCTGCACCTTGATACCGTGCGGCGTAAGGTCGTCCGGGGCCCCGATGCCCGACAGTTGCAGGATCTGCGGCGACTGCACGGCGCCGGCGCTGAGCAGCACCTCGCCGTCGGCGTGGGCGGTCTTGACCTCGCTCCCGACGATGTACTCGACGCCGATGGCCTTGCCGTTCTGCAGCAGGATGCGGCTGGTGCGGGCGTCGGTGACGCAGGTCAGGTTCGGACGCTTCAGGGCCGGATAAAGGTAGGCCTTGGACGAGCTCCAGCGCTCGCCGTCCTTGATGGTCATTTGATACGGACCCCAACCTTCCTGCTGGAAGCCGTTGAAATCCTTGGTGGTCAGGTAGCCGGCCTGGGCGCCGGCGTCGATAGCAGCCTTGTAGATCGGGTTCGGCGTCGGGGCCTTCTGGACGTGCAGCGGGCCGGACCCGCCGTGCCAGGCGTCTTCGCCGCCCTCGAAGCCCTCCGAGCGCTTGAAGTAGGGCAGCACGTCGGCGTAGCCCCAGCCGGTCAGGCCCATCTGGCGCCACTGGTCATAGTCGCGCGCGTGGCCGCGGATGTAGATCATGCCGTTGATCGAGGACGATCCGCCCCAGCCCTTGCCGCGCGGCCACCAGAGGCGCCGGTTGTCGAGGTGGGGCTCCTCCTCGGTCCAGAAGCCCCAGTTGTAGGCGCCCTTGGCCTTGATCAGGCTGCCGACCCCGGCCGGCATCTTCACCAGGATGGACTTGTCCTTGCCCCCGGCCTCCAGCAGCAGGACCTTGGTGGTCCCGTCCTCGGTCAGGCGGTTGGCGAGCACGCAGCCGGCCGAGCCGGCGCCGATGATGATGTAGTCGTAACGGTCGGCCACAGCCCGTCTCTCCCGGTAGATTATCGTTGTTCAGGGATTAGTGACGCGGGCGTCAGGTTTGGGCAAGAGGCGATCAGCCTGCGGGACGCACGCCCCTGTGACGGCCGCGCGAAATGCAACTATAAAGGGCGCTCCCGGCGCTCCGCGGCGGGCGAGTCATTCCACACAGGCCTTTTCCCATTGAGTGAGGGGCTATATTATGCGATATGGGAATTATCGATATACGCGCCTGGAGGTTCTGGAGCGATGGGCTGCAACCAATATCGACGGGGCCGGGCATCTGGTGACGGCTTTGGAGCATCTCATCGTGGCCGGGGCGGATGCGGGCGCGATCGTCGCCCGATCCGCCGACGGTCGCCGACAGGCCTTTCTGGTTCCCCCGCGCGGCATTCTGCCCAACGTCCCGCAGGTCTGTGCGCTGGTCATCGTCGACCATGAAACCAGGACGATCGCGCTGGAGGAGATCTTCGACGGCGATGACGCCGACACCGACGATCTCTGGCCGAAGGCGCGCCGGATCGCTGAAGCCCTGCTGCAACTGTGAGGGAGGACGACATGACCGGGACCACCGCACCGTCGCACGCGCTGGACCAGCTGGCGGCGCTCAAGACTCGTCTCTCCGACGCCCATCCGGCTTTCCGCGACGCCCTGCGCCTTGAGCAGGAGTCCGAAGCCTTCTGCGAGCGAGTCCGCAAGGAGATCAAGGCGCGCCGCAAGGCCCTGGGCTGGGACCAGGCCCGACTGGCCGCGGCCCTTGGGGTCAATCAGTCCACGATCTCGAAGATCGAGAAGGGGCCGGGCGATCTGGGCATGAAGACCCTCTACCGCATCTGTGTCGCGCTCGGTCTGCACCCCACCCTCTCCCTGGCGGCGCCGCCCGCCGCCTTCGCCCCCGGCATCGAGACCGCCGATCCGGGCGAGAACCTGACCCTGTCGATCCGGACCCGGGCGTGGGAGGCGGCGCAGGACATCATGGTGCGGCGGTCGACCGAGGCGCTCAACGAGGCCATCGCCGTCGCCCTCGAGACGGAGGCGGAACTGCTCGCGGGCGGACCGCCCATCGCGACGGTGGAGGACTGAATGCTGCTGTCGGATCTCATCGGATCGGCCAGCGGGATCCTGCTGCTGGTGCAGCCGGTGCGGGACCAGGCGCTCCGCTTTCGCGCGCTGCGCGAGGCGCGGAAGGCGGCGAACAGCCCCGCGCCGAACCTGCGCCAGGTGCTCCGCAACGCCATCGACGCGCGCCGCAACGACTTCAGCGGACTCGACAGCCTGGCGACCGGCCTGGGCGGCCTCGGGATCGTCGCCTGTTTCGTCCTGAAGCTGTTCAGCCTGTGACCGGCGCGCTACGGCTCCTGATGCTTGATCGTCGCGAAATGATCCTCAGCGCCGCCTCGGCGCTCCTTCCGGAGGGCGCCATGCCCGGCAAATACGGTCTCTTCGGCAAGCTTGTCGCCGCGCCCGGCCAGCGCGACGCGCTGATCGGCTACCTGGGCGAAGGCACAGGATCTATGCCGGGCAACATCCTCTATGTGCTGTCCACCTCCGCCACCGAGCCGGACGCGGTGTGGATCTACGAGGTCTGGGAAACGAAGCAGCACCACGCCGACTCGCTGAAGCTGCCTGCGGTCCAGGCCGCCATCGCCAAAGCCCGCCCGATCATCGCCGGCTTCGGCCCCGAGCGGTTCGAGATGACGCCGGTGGGCGGTGTGGGAATCTAGGGCGCTCGAGGGGACAGGTTAAGATGTCCCTCGGGACACCATAATCTGCCCCCGATCCTCCCGCCGTCATGGCCCGACTTGTTCGGGCCACCCATGCGTGGTGAGCTTGTCCCGTCCTTCACTGGCAACGGACCTCGAAAGCGGCCGGACCGGGACCACGACCACAACAGGAAGACCACCATGACCTTCGGCGCGACCACCACCACCGACGAGGTCCTCGCGGGCGTCGACCTGTCCGGCAAGCGGGTGCTGGTCACCGGGGCCTCGGCGGGGCTGGGCGTGGAGACCTGCCGGGCGCTGGCCGCCCACGGCGCGCAGGTGGTCGGCGCCGCGCGGGACCTGAAGAAGGCGGAAGCAGCGACTCAGGTCGTGCGCGACCAGGCCGCGAACGGCGGCTCGCTGGAGCTGGTCCAGCTGGACCTGGCGGACCTGAAGAGCGTGCGGGCCTGCGCCGACGCGTTGCTGGCCGACGGCAGCCCGTTCGACATCGTCATCGCCAACGCCGGCGTCATGGCCTGTCCGCAGGGCAAGACGGCGGACGGCTTCGAAACCCAGTTCGGCACCAATCACCTGGGCCACTTCGTGCTGGTCAATCGCATCGCGTCGCTGATCAAGGACGGCGGCCGGTTCGTCAGCCTGTCCTCGGCCGGGCACCGGTTCGCCGACGTCGACCTGGATGACCCGAACTTCGAGACGACGCCCTACACCGAGTTCGGCGCCTATGGCCGGTCCAAGACCGCCAACGCCCTGTTCGCGATCGGCTTCGACGCGCGGCACAGGGCCCGGGGCGTGCGCGGCGTGGCTGTCCACCCGGGCGGCATCCAGACCGAGCTCGGGCGGCACATGACGCCGGAGTTGATGCAGCAGATGATGAGCAGCATCACCGCCGCCAACGCCGCCGCCGGCAAGCCCGCCTTCGAATTCAAGACGATCCCGCAGGGCGCGGCGACGTCGGTCTGGGCGGCGACGGCGCCGGGCGATCTGGTCGGCGGGACGTACTGTGAGGACTGCCACGTCGCCGAGCTGCAGGAAGAAGGCCGTGGCGGCGTGCGCGGCTACGCGATCGATCCGGCGCGGGCGGACGCGCTGTGGGCGAAGAGCGAGGAAATGGTGGGAGAGCGGTTCTAGGACCGGTGGAGATTTGCCATGAGCGATAACGAACTCGACCTAAGACTCTTTGTGAAGACTGCGCTTCTTGATGTGCTGGGTGCTGTCCGAGACGTCCAATCGGATTCTGACGTGGGCCGCTTCGTCGCCCCCGTCGGACTTGGGAGCGCCCAGTTCCCACCTGACAGTGGCGTCGTTCATTCCAACCGAACCCTCCTGACGACGATCAAGTTCGACGTAGCCGTAACTGCGGAACGTCAGGACACGGCAAAGGGCGGGGGCAAGATTGGGATCAATGTGATCGGCGCGAGCCTGTCCGGCGAAAGCGGCACTCGCAGCGAAAACGTGAGCCGCATTCAGTTTGCGGTGCCGCTCAAGTTTCCCCGCTACGGCGCGACGAGCGAGGAGGACTGAAGCCCCCATCCTTGACTTTCCCATGCTGCACTGCCACATGAGCAATCTGCGCAGCGATCTCGCCGCGCCATCGGCCCTGCCCGGCCGCGTAAGGCGCCACCTCGGCGCTCCCCGGGCCTTCCGCCGACCGACCCCATAGCGACGCCATTACGCGGGGCGTCTCCCAACGAGACCCCGCTTCCGACCGCCGGCCCGCAAGGCCGCGCGGTTCGAGTCGCATACGAAAGAGACCTATGTCCAACTTCGCTTCGCTTGGCCTCGCCAAGCCGCTGCTCACGGCGCTGGCCGCCGAGGGTTACACCACCCCCACCCCCATCCAGGCCCAGGCCATCCCGCTGGTGATGGAAGGCAAGGACCTGCTCGGCATCGCCCAGACGGGCACCGGCAAGACCGCCGCCTTCGCCCTGCCGATCCTGCACCGCCTGGCCGCCGACAAGAAGCCGGCCCCGCGCCGCGGCTGCCGCTGCCTGGTGCTCTCGCCCACCCGTGAACTGGCCACCCAGATCGCCGACAGCTTCAAGGCCTACGGCGCCGGCATGGGCCTGTCCGTTGCCGTCGTGTTCGGCGGCGTGAAGTACGGGCCGCAGGTCCGCGCCCTGGCCGCCGGCGTCGACATCCTGGTCGCCACGCCCGGCCGCCTGATCGACCACATCAACGAGAAGGTCGCCAACCTGTCGGAGGTCGAGGTCTTCGTGCTCGACGAGGCCGACCAGATGCTCGACATGGGCTTCGTGGTTCCGATCCGCCGCATCGTGAAGGGCCTGCCGCAGCAGCGGCAGAACCTGTTCTTCTCGGCCACCATGCCCTCGGAGATCGAGAAGCTGGCCGGCGAGCTGCTCAAGTCGCCGTCCAAGGTGTCGGTGACGCCCCAGGCCACGACCGTCGAGAAGATCGACCAGAAGGTCCTGTTCATCGAGGCGCCGCGCAAGCGCGCCCTGCTGGCCGAGCTGTTCGATGACGCCGCCTTCAAGCGCGTGCTGGTCTTCACCCGCACCAAGCGCGGCGCCGACCGCGTCGCCAAGGGCCTGACCGCCATCGGCATCGAGGCCGCCTCGATCCACGGCGACAAGAGCCAGGGTCAGCGCGAGCGCGCCCTGGCCGAGTTCAAGGCCGGCGGCATGCGCGCCCTGGTGGCCACCGACATCGCCGCCCGCGGCATCGACGTCGACGGCGTGACCCACGTCGTCCAGTACGAGCTGCCCAACGTGCCGGAAGCCTACGTCCACCGCATCGGCCGCACGGCCCGCGCCGGGGCCAACGGCTCGGCCGTCTCGCTGGTCGCCGACGACGAGCGAAACCTGCTGCGCGACATCCAGAAGGTGACCCGCCAGACCATCCCCAGCTGGGACCGTCGCAACGACAAGGTGCTGGGCCAGGCCCAGGCGGCCATGGCCTCCATCGAGCCCGAGAAGCCGCACCGCGACCCGCGCGCGGCCAACGGCCGGGGGAATGGCGGCGGCCGCAACGGCCAGCAGAACCGCAACGCCAAGCCCCAGCCCCTCGACGCCAGCGGCAAGGCGCAGCCCGAACGCGGCCAGCGCGCCCGCCACCGTCCCGCCGGCTATGATCCCCTGGCGGCGGTCAACGGCCTGATCGGCGCCGCCGGCGAGGCCGCGCCCAAGCGCAAGAAAAACCGCAGCCGCAATCGCGGTCGCGGCGGCGCCGCGGGCGGCGGCGGCCAGACGGCCAGCGCCTCGTAGAACGACAAAGGGCGGCCCCGGCAACGGAGCCGCCCTTTTTCCTTGTTTTCCTCTCCCCGTGGGAGAGGTGGCCCGGCGGAGCCGGGTCGGAGAGGGAAGCACAGCGGCAAGCCGGCCGACAGCGGCTATTCCCTCTCCACCATGCTCCGCATGGTCCCCCTCCCCCAACGGGGGAGGAAGATTATCGCCCCTTCCACTGCGGCGCGCGCTTTTGCGCGAACGCCATCGGCCCCTCGCGGAAGTCCTCGGACTGGAAGAGCGCGGCGACCGCCGGCATCTTGAACTGGCCGCCGATGGCGTCGGCGAGCGGCATCTCCAGGCCCTGCAGCACCGCCTGCTTGGAGGCGCGAATCGACATCGGGCTGCATTCGCCGATCAGGCCGGCCCACTTCTTCGCTTCGGCCATCAGGTCGGCGGCGGGGACCACGGCGTTGACGAAGCCCAGCTCCTTGCCCTCGGCGGCGCTGACGCGGCGGGCGGTGAGAATCATCCCCATCGCCTGCTTCAGGCCGATCTGGCGCGGCAGACGGTGCAGGCCGCCGGCGAGGGCGGCCAGGCCGACCTTCGGCTCGGGCAGCGCGAACACCGCCCCCTCGGACGCGATGATCAGGTCGCAGGCCAAGGCGATCTCGAAGCCGCCGCCCATGGCCACGCCGTTGACCGCCGCGATCAGCGGCTTGTCGAGGTCAAAACGGCTGGTCAGGCCGGCGAAGCCCGACGGCGGGCTGCCCATCTTGCCGCCCATGGCCTGGTGCTTGAGGTCGTTGCCGGCCGAGAAGGCGCGGTCGCCGGCCCCGGTGACGATGCCGACCCACTGGTCCGGATCGGCGGCGAAGGCGTTGAACGCCTCGTCCAGCTCGAAATGCATCGGCGAATGGAGGGCGTTCATCACCTCCGGCCGGTTCAGGGTGAAGATGGTGACCGGCCCCTCGCGGTCGACCGTGATGAACTCGTAGGCCATTGGCGCTGCTCCCTGTTCTCGGCCGGGGACATGTTCCGGCGCAGCCGGTACGTGTCCCCACCTTCCGCACCGTCCGTCAACGCTGTGCCTCCTTCGCGACGCGATCCTCAAGGGATCGCTCTTCAGGATGACGAGCTCAGAGACGCTTCAACAGACTTCGTCATGCTGAGGAGCGGCGAAGCCGCGTCGCGAAGCACGCAAAGACCCTATCCCACCACCGTCATCTCGCGCCGATACCGCTTCCAGTTCTCGACATAGTGCATGGCCGAGCCGATCAGGGCCGCGGCCTGGGCCTCGCCGAGTTCGCGGACCACCTTGCCGGGGGCGCCCATGACCAGGCTGTTGTCGGGGATCTCCTTGCCCTCGGGAATCAGCGCCCCGGCGCCGATCAGGCAGCCGCGACCGATCTTCGCCCCGTTGAGCACGATCGAGCCGATGCCGATCAGGCTGCCGTCGCCGATGGTGCAGCCGTGAAGCATAACCATGTGACCAACCGTCACGTTCGCGCCGATCAACAGCGGACTGCCGTGGTCGGCGTGAAGCACAGATCCGTCCTGGATGTTGCTGTTCTCGCCGATCGTAATGGTGTCGGTATCGCCTCTAGCGGTGGCGCCCCACCATATGCTGGCGTTCTTCTTCAGAATCACGTTCCCCATCACGGCCGCGTTCGGCGCGATCCAGTATTCGTCTTCCGAAGGCAGCGTGGGGCTTAAGGCGCCCAAAGCATAAACAGTCATACCCTCGCCTCGTATATTTGTCGTGACGGCTTGATTAACCGCTCAGAAACCAAGTTAGCATCAATCTTGTCAGGCGATTCGAGCGGGTCCCGATCCTCTCAAATCCTGCACGGGCGACTTTCCGTCCGTGGTCTCCTGACGACGGAGAACCGGGTGTCGCGTTTGGTGTCCAGGCGTCCACGGACGTCTTCAGTCCCGCGAAGTGCAAGCGAGCCTCCCGGCCGCTCGCGCGTCATCCGCTCCGCTTTCCTGTCCCAAGGGCGCGCCGTTCCGGCGACGCCCTTTTTTCTTGCCCCAATGGAGGCTTCACGATGACCAAGCGAGCCCTGAAGCGGACCGTGCGCGAAGGCGCATTCGATCACGCCCAGTTCCAGGATGACGGCGGCAAGGTGCGCCGTCTGCCCGTCGGGAACGGCTGGTCTCCGCTCGGCCGGGATGAGGATCGCGAGCAGGGGTATCTCAAGACAATAAAACCAAAATCCGACGGCCAGGCCGACCTGATCAAGGCCATCGACGCCAAGAACCTCGTCATGGCGCTCGGCCCGGCAGGCACCGGAAAGACCTACCTGGCCATCGCCAAGGCCGTGGAGGCTCTCGAGGCCGGCAAGGTGGCCAAGATCGTGCTCAGCCGTCCGGCGGTCGAGGCCGGCGAATCGATCGGCTACCTGCCCGGCGACATGGAGGACAAGCTCGCCCCCTATCTGCGGCCGCTCTACGACGCCCTGTCGGACCGGCTCTCCATGAAGCGGGTGCGGGCCCTGATCGCCGAGGGCGCCATCGAGATCGCCCCGGTCGGCTACATGCGCGGCCGCACGCTGAACAACGCCTTCGTGGTCATCGACGAGGCCCAGAACTGCACCTACGGCCAGCTGAAGATGCTGCTGACCCGGCTGGGCTGGCACTCCACCATGGTGGTGACGGGCGACCCCAACCAGTCGGACCTGCTGCCGGGCCTGTCGGGCCTGGGCGACGTCGCCGACCGCTTCGAGGCCGTGCCCAACATCGCCGTCGTCCGCCTCGCCGAGCAGGACATCGTCCGCCACCCGCTGGTCGCGGAGATGCTCGGGGTTCTGTAGAGGGCGCGCTCGCCACTTAAGCTCGTCATGGCCCGGACAAACCGGGCCATGACGGCTGAAACTGGGTCTATCGACTCGGCTTCGGCGCCAGCCATCCGCGGTAGCGCACAATCATGCCGGTCAGCGGGTGGCCGATCTCGACATTGAACTGAAAGCGGCCGTCCACGATCTCCTCGTGGGCGGCCGTTGTCGGTGAGAGCCACAGCGGCAGCGGGACGCCGAACAGGTTGAAGCGCCGGATGACCAGGCTCATGCGGCCGTCGTTCGTGGTGGGCGCCATGGCGACGGCCAGCGGACCGAATCGTTCGACGACGAGCCGCACCGACCGTCCCTGCCCCGGCTCCTGCAGGCTGGAGAAGGCCTTGCCGCCGAAGGTGCGGGTCCAGAGCTCGGCGTTGCCGCGGCGCTCGAAGCGCACGCGGACCGGCACCTCGTCGCCGGCGCGCGGGAAGCCGACCACGGCGCCGGCCAGCCGCGCGAGCAGACCCCTGCCCCGCTTGACCCAGGCCCGCCCCTCAACCGTCAGCGCTCCGGCGCGCAGATCGTGCACTGCCCGCCAGGCGTCCGGCATGGCGTCGAAGGCCCCGGCCATCACCTGGCGGTAGACGGGCTCCGACGCCGGGACTTCCTCCCGGAAGCCGCAGCGGATCGCCCGACGGGCGAAGGCGGCCTCGAAGTCGGCCAGCTCCAGGTCCGCGACGGACGGCTGCGCGCCCGGCGCGGGCCGTCGGCCGTCGAGCATCCGCCGGATCAGCGCCTCGGCGGCCATGGAGGGGATGAAGGGCCCGTCGTCGCCCTCGGCGACCAGATGCCAGGATCGGCGGACCTCGCGCCGCCCGGCGTCCTCACCGGTCGCGGCCACGAACATGCCGCCCCGGTGCTCGCCCCAGCGCAGGCGGTTGATCGCCTGGTGGAACAGCGGCGCAAGCGGCGCAAGCGACGGAATCAGCCGCCATCGCACCAGCCGCGCCATGCCGTTCAGCATCCGGTGCAGCAGCTCCGGCGTCGGCCCCGCGCCGAACCAGACGTCGCGCAGTCCGGGCAGCATGCCGGGCAAGGTCCGCAGGTCAGGCGTGTCGACCAGCGAGAAGTGCAGGTTGCGCAGCGGCGTCACCCCGGGCGGAGCGATGGTCACGCGGCGGGTCTCGATCAGGGCGACCGCCTGCGCCGCACGGCCGCCGCGCACCAGCGTCACGGGCTTGCCCGCATAGCCGGCGATGCCCTGCACCACGCTCAGGCCGATTCCCGACCAGGGCGTCGGCGCGATGCCGGCGGACATCGACCGCACCGCTGACCAACCCTCGGACAGCTTGCGGACCACCGCCGAACTCAGGGCGGGGCAGGTGCTGACGCCCGACCGCACGAAGACGCCCGCCGCCTTCGCTCGCTCGTCCAGCGCCCCGATGCCGGCCACGAAGTCGGATCCGTCGGCCAGGTCGATGTAGGACACGCCGGCGGCGATACAGGCCTCCGCCACTCGATAGGGTCGCTCACCGTAGGCCTGGAACGGTCCGCTGGCGTCGACCACGAGGTCTGCGGCGGCTTGCGCCAGCTGCGCGGCCAGGTCGCCATCGCGGTCGAACCGGAACGGGACCAGCACCGCGTCCGAGCGCAGCGTGCCGATCAACCGCTTCGCCCTGGCCTCCGACCGCCCGGCCAGCAGCAGCACCACGCGCCCCTCATCGGCCAACAGCCGCGCCAGCCGGCCGCCGAACGTGCCGTAGCCGCCGATGATGAGGACCCTCACGCGCCCAGCACCCGATCGGCGTACCGGGCGTCCGGCAGGTAGCAGAGGTCGCTACGGCCAAAGAGGCGGTAGCGATTCTTCGCCACCAGATCGTAGAGCGCGTCCGCGAGGCGGCCGGGCAGGATGCGGAAGACGTTGGCCAGCGCCCAGGGAAGGCCCAGCAGGCTCGCCATCCGCATCGAGCCGTCGGCCCTGAAACGGGCGACACCGCCCTCGATCAGGATGTTGGTCTCGTAGTTCGAGGGATCGAGCCCGTAGTGTCGGTAGAGCGCCGCGCCGAGCGGCGTCTCGGCCGGCAGGAGGCGGAACACGCCCTTGCGGTCAAAGCGCAGCACCAGCCGCGCCCAGGCAGAGCAGAACACGCACTGGCCGTCGAAGACGATGATCGGCCGGTCGTCCGGAAAGGCCGGCACGGCGGCATCGTCGCGATAGCTGTAGGGCGACATCCTGGCGTTCGGCATGGTGGGACCGTCGGGGCGCTGACCGCGAAGGTCAAGCGGGCGGCGGCAGGAAGGACGCCGTGAGGCCATGCGTCCTTCGCGATGCGCCCGCGGGCGCTCCTCAGGATGACGAAGCTGGTGGGCTCTACTGAATTCGTCAGGGTGAGGAGCGCGAAGCGCGTCGCGAACCCCGCAGGGCACTACTCCAAGTCTTCCGCCAGGATGGCCATCTCGAACAGGAAGGAGCCGGGCTCGTCCTCGTCTTCGTAGATGACGCCGATGAACTCGCTCTTCAGCTCGACCTCGGCCGAGTCCTTCTGCTTGCGGGCCTTCACCGCGAAGTGCGGGTTGCCGAAGGTGCGCTTCAGGTGGGCTTCGATCTGCTTGATATGCTTGTCGTCCACGGCGTGGCTCCTGGTCACTGCGGCGCCGGGGCGCTTTCGGCGCGAACCTACTGCGCTCGCCCCGGGAGGCAAGACAAAAGCCGCGTGATCAGCCGCGCGTCAGATGACGTAGTCGTAGACCGCCTCGGCGAGGGTGTGGTCCATCGTGCGCGCCGGCTCCTCGCAGGTCGGGCAGTTGACCAGCCGGGCCGGGACGCCCGCGGCCGTGCAGTGCGGCGGCACGGGCTTGAGCACCACCGAGCCGGAGGCGACCTTGGCGTACTCGCCGACCTCGATGTTGCCGAGCACCTTGGCGCCGGCGCCCAGCAGAACGCCCTTGCCGATCTTGGGGTGGCGGTCGCCGCGCTCGGCGCCGGTGCCGCCCAGGGTGACGCCGTGCAGCATCGAGACGTCATCGCCGACCACGGCGGTCTCGCCGATGACGATGCCGGTGCCGTGGTCGAGGAAGACGCCCGAGCCGATGCGGGCGTTGGGGTGGATGTCGACCTGATAGACCTCGCTGCCCCGGCTCTGCAGGTAGAAGGCCAGCGTGTCGCGGCTGTGGGTCCACAGCCAGTGGGCGACGCGGTGGTTCTGCAGCGCCTGGAAGCCCTTGAAGAACAGGAAGGGCTGGACGTAGCCCTTGCAGGCGGGGTCGCGCTCGAACACGGCGCGCAGGTCGGCCTCGGCGGCGGCGATCAGCGAAGGATCGGCCTCATAGGCCTCCTCGGCGATCTCGCGGGCGCTCATCGCGCGCAGCTCCTGGTCGGCGATCTTGCGGGCGAACTGATAGGAGAGCGCCTCGGCCATGCTGTCATGGGACAGGATGACGGCGTTCAGCAGGCTGGCCAGGGTCGGCTCGTCGCGCGCGGCGCGCTCGGCCTCGTTGCGCAGGCCGGCCCAGACGGGCGGGGGACCGGCGGTGACCACTTCGAACTGTCTGGGCATACTCGCCCTCCCGTTTTGGCGCGGCACCTGTAGCACAGGTCGCCCGCGACGCCGAATTTCGCCCTTCCGGGCGATATGGGGGCGAGAACACGGTTCGCCAAGCCCCCGGTTGCCGGGGCCCGATATCCGCCATAGGTGTTGGCCATGCGCGCTCTTCAGGCCCTTGCTTTCATCGTCGCCGTCTCCGCCCCTGGCATGGCGCTGGCCCAACCCGACCGCCCCCTGACCCGGGACGGCCTTGTCGCAGCCATCGAGTCGGAGCGGGCCTGGTGCGCCGGCTGGCGCGAAACCGACCAGAGCTGCGAGGAGATCGTCTTCCTCGAGGCGCAGAAGAACCTCGTCAGCCAGACCCGCCGCTACCGGATCTATGAAGGCGCCGACTTCGAGATGGTGGTGCGCAACACCGCCAGGTTCGAGGGCGGCAAGCTGTGCTGGACCTACCGCTTCGCAGAGATGGACATCGCCTTTCTGGAGGCCGGCGTCCGGGCGTCGACGGAGCAGTCGGCCGCGATGATGATGGTGATGCGCGAGACGATGTCCGAGCTCGAGGGCAAGGTGGCCTGCGACGCCTTCACCCGCGACGAGGCGACCGGCGAGATCGCCGCGGCCACGACGCTGGATGGCGAGCGCGCGCCGGAATACGACAGCCGCTTCCGCCTGCTGGCCCCCGACGTGCGCGTCAAGTTGCGCGGCGTGTTCGAGGACGCGCCCGAACCGACGACGACGTGAGCCTGAACGTCGCATGACCCAGCGCCTGCCCGAGACTCCCCCGTTCGGCGCGCCCCTGCCGATCGCCGCAACGCCGCCGGTGCTGGCCTTCCTCGCCCGTCGCCGTTCGGCCTCGGCGCTGGGCCTTGCCGCGCCGGGCCCGTCGCCTGCGGAGCTGGACGACCTCCTGAGGATCGCCGCCCGGGTTCCCGACCACGGCAAGCTGGCGCCCTGGCGGTTCATCATCCTGGAAGGCGCCGGCAAGGACGCGCTTGCCGCTCGGCTCGAGGCCGTGGCGGCGACACGGCCGGACGCGCCCAAGCTCCTCGCCAAGCTGGGGAAGCTGAAGGCGCCGCCGCTCGGCGTGGCGGTCATCTCGCGGACCGTCGAGGGCGAGATCCCCGAGTGGGAGCAGCTGCTGTCGGCCGGCGCCGTCTGCACAACCCTGACCTACGCCGCCCTGGCCATGGGATACGGCGCCAACTGGATCACAGACTGGTACGCCTATGACCTCGAGGCCAACGCCGTCCTCGGCCTGGCGCAGAACGAGCGCGTGGCGGGCTTCATCTTCATGGGCACGGCCGTCGAGGCGCCGCAGGAGCGGGTCCGTCCGGACGTGGCGACGCTGACGACCCGGTTCGGAGACTAACCCCGGCCGCGATAGGGCGCGACGCCCTGGTCGGGAAGCCACAGGCCCGCCGGAGCCGGGCCGCTCTGCCAGAAGACGTCGATCGGAATGCCGCCGCGCGGATACCAGTAGCCGCCGATCCGCAGCCATTTCGGCGCCGCGACCTCGACGATCTTGCGGCCGATGGCGACCGTGCAGTCCTCGTGGAAGGCCCCGTGATTGCGGAAGGCGCCCAGATAGAGCTTGAGCGACTTGGACTCGATCAGCCAGTCGCCCGGCGCGTAGTCGATGACCAGGTGGGCGAAGTCGGGCTGGCCGGTGACCGGGCAGAGCGAGGTGAACTCCGGCGCGGTGAAGCGCGCGAGGTACAGGGTGTCGGCCTGCGGGTTGGGCACGCGCTCCAGGACGGCGTCTTCCGGGCGGGCCGGCGCATCGACGAGACGGCCCAGCTGGGTCAGATGATCGGTCATGGCGGCGATTTAGTCCCCCCTCTCCCTCGCGACAAGCGTATCGCGCCCGGTGTAGGGAGGGGCAAAGCAAGGGAGAGAGACATGTCGGGCAAGGATTTCGACGGCTTCGTGGTGGTGGTGACCGGCGGGTCAACGGGCCTGGGGCGGGCGATCGCGGTCGAGACCGCCACCCGCGGCGCCGCGGTGGTGGTGATCAACTACGCCTCCAGCCAGGCCGAGGCCGAGGAGACCGGGCGGCTGTGCGAAGCGCAGGGCGCGAAGGCTGTGCTGGTGCAGGGCGACGTGGGCGAGGACGCCGACTGCCGCAGGATCGCCGCCGCCGCCGAGCCCTTCGGCCGCATCGACGCGCTGTTCAACAACGCCGGCGTGACCAAGTTCGCGCCCAACCACGGCGACCTCGACGCCGTGGACGCGGAGGACTTCCTGCGCCTGTACCGCGTCAACGTGGTGGGGGCCTTCCAGATGGTCCGCGCCGCCCGCGCCCTGCTCGAGGCCGCGCCGCAGCCGGGCGCGGTGGTCAACACCGCCTCGATCGCCGGGGTGACCGGCATCGGATCCTCGGTGCCCTACGCCGCCTCGAAGGGGGCGATGAACACCATGACCCTGTCGCTGGCCCGCGGCCTGGCGCCCAACATCCGCGTCAACGCCATCTGCCCGGGCTTCATCGACACGCCCTGGTTCGGCAAGGCGATGGAGGACGACACTGTCTCTCGCATGCGCGAAGGCGTGATCCGCTCCACGCCGCTGAAAGCCGCCTCGACCGCGGAGGATATCGCCGGCGCCGCGGTGTTCCTCGCCTCGCCCGCGTCCCGGCATGTCACCGGCGAAACCCTTCTGGTGGACGCCGGAACGCACCTTGGCTTCGCCTCGATGTCGATGCGCTGAGTCATCGGCTTACGGAGCGCTTGCGCCGCGCCAGGGAGTTCCGCAGTGCAGCATTCCGTGGCGGGAGCAGGCTTGTGGGCGCCTAGGTTTTGAGCGATAGGCGGCCACGGCGCCCAAAATGCCGACAGTCGGGCCGCTCGAACCTGACCCGCGCGACCTGTCGTTAGGGGTAAGGGAACGGTTGGACCACTCTGGGACTCGCTCGACGTCGCACGACGGGGGCGACGCTGGCGCGGCCTCGATCCGTCCGGCGCTAACAACAAGGGGATAGCGATGAAAGCTCTTAAACTGGCCATCTGCGCCGCCACGGCGTCTCTCGCCCTCGGCGGCGCGGCTTACGCCCAGGACGTTTCGTTCAACGTCGGCGTGGCTTCGGACTACGTGTACCGCGGCGTTTCGCAGACCGATGAGGGCGCCCAACTGTTCGGCGGCGCCGATTTCAGCAGCGGCATCTTCTACGCCGGCGCCTGGGCGTCCAACGTCGACTTCGGCGACGGCACCGACGCCGAGTACGACTTCTACGCCGGCGTCAAGCCGACCGCCGGCCCGGTCAGCCTCGACCTGGGCGTCATCTACTACGGCTACCTGAACGACCCGACCGGCTCCGACTACGCCTTCTGGGAAGTGAAGGCCGCCGCCTCGGTTCCGGCCGGCCCGGCCACGCTGGGCGCCGCCGTCTACTACTCGCCGGAGTTCTTCGGCGGCATCGGCGACGCGACCTATGTTGAAGTCAACGGCAGCGTTTCGCCGGCTGAAAAGTGGACGCTCAGCGCGGCCCTCGGCAATCAGAGCTTCGACATCGGCGGCGACTACTCGACCTGGAACGTCGGCGTTGGCTACGCCTTCAACGACACCATCTCGGCCGACCTGCGCTACCACGACAACGACCTGGCCTGCGGCACGATCTGCGACAGCCGCGTGACCCTGTCCCTGAAGGCCGCGATGTAACGCGGACTGACCTGACGGAAGAACGGAGCCCGCCGCGAACCCTCGCGGCGGGCTTTTTCGTTTCGCAGAGGGGAGAGGCCCGGCCTGACCGGCATGATCTCACGGCCTGACCTGCCAGCGCCTGGTAGGGACGGTGGGACTCGAACCCACACGCCTCGCGGCTGCGGATTTTAAGTCCGCTGCGTCTACCATTCCGCCACGTCCCCGGACTGGACCGGTCTAGCGCCCGCCGGACGTCGGCGGCAACAGTCTGCTTTCGATGCGCCGCCTAGCGGCCGACGCCCTCGCGCGGCGCCGTGGCCCCGCGCTGCTCCGACAGCAGCCTGGCCGAGGCGTCACGCATGCGATCGCGCTCGGCCACCGTCATGCAAATCTTCTGGGGCCGGTTGCTGCCGACGACATGCTCGCGGACGCAGACGATCCTGTTGGGGTCGTCCTTGGCCAGCTTGGTCTTCGCCTCGGGCGGCGCCGTTTCGGCCGGCGCGTCGGCGGGAGCCGTCGCCTCGACCATCGCGCCGGCCGGCATGGCCGCGGCCGCGAGCGCGGTCAGGACCAGGGAGAACATCACTCTACGCATTCGGCATCCTTTCAAGATGACCGGATCTGGGTTTGGGTCAGTTTGGACCGCCAGTGTCAGACGGTGTCAAGGTGCGTCAGGTTCGCAATCCCGGCCGCGCGCAGCGCCGCCTCGAGTTCGACCAGCGTGGCGGCCAGTTCGTCCAGGTCGCGCCCACGCACCACCAGGTTGGAGCCGTAACCCTCGTTGGAGAAGAACGGGTAGCTGCCCAGGGACAGCGTCGGGTGGGCCTTGGCCACGGCGGCCAGCGGCGCGGCGATGACGCCCTCGCCGGAGCCGTCGACCCGCAGGGTGCGCGAAATCGTCACCGCGCCGCCCTTCAGCCGGGGGCCGACGTCCTCGAGCATGCCGCGCATGATCGAGGGCACGCCGGCCAGCACGAAGACGTTGCCGATCTGGAAGCCCGGCGGTCCCTGCACCGGGTTCTTCACCAGGCTGCCGCCCTCAGGCACACGGGCCATGCGACGGCGGGCGGCGTTGAGCTCGCCCTGCCAGCGGCTCTCCATCATGGCGATGATTTCGGGATGCTCGTACAGCGGCACGCCGAAGGCCAGCGCCACGCAGTCGGCGGTGATGTCGTCGTGGGTCGGGCCGATGCCGCCGGTGGTAATCAGGTAGTCGTAGCGCTCGCGAAGGTGATTCACCGTCGCGACGATCTCCTCCTCGACGTCGCCGACGACGCGGGCCTCGGCCACCTCGACCCCGTGGACGCCCAGATACCGGGCGATGGCGTTGAGATTGGTGTCCTGGGTCCGCCCGGACAGGATCTCGTCGCCGATGATCAGGACGGCCGCGGTGACGCGATCTTGGCTCATGGGTAGCTCCATCTGCCCCGCGCCTGCGGCGGCCCGGGTGTTTTAGCGAAGGGCGCGGCGCTGTCAGGACAAAAAAGCCCCGCCGCCCGCCTTCGCGGGAGTGAGCGGAGACGGTAAGTCCGGGGCATGCAGTTCCCCGCCCCGCTCAGCCACGGCGTCCTGGTCAGCCGCTACAAGCGGTTCTTCGCCGATGTTACGCTCGACAGCGGCGAGGAGATCACCGCCCACTGCCCCAATCCCGGCGCCATGCTGGGTCTGAACATGCCGGGCCTGGGGGTCTGGCTGTCGAAGTCGGACGATCCGAAGCGCAAGCTGGCCTGGACGCTGGAACTGGTCGAGGACGGCGGCGGCCTGGCGGGCGTGAACACCATGCTGCCCAACCGCCTCGTCGCCGAGGCCCTGGCCGCGGGCGCCATCCCCGAGCTGACTGGCTACGACGTCCACCGGCGCGAGGTGAAGTACGGCCAGGCCAGCCGCGTCGACTTCCTGCTCGAGAAGGGGACCGGCGAGCGCTGCTGGCTGGAGGTCAAGAACTGCCACCTGTCGCGCACCCCGCCGCTGGCCGAGTTCCCCGACTGCATCGCCGCCCGCTCGACAAAGCATCTGGGCGAACTGGAGGCCATGGTCCGCGCCGGCGACCGCGCCGTGGCGCTGTTCGTCGTCCAGCGCACCGACTGCGACGCCTTCAGCGCCTGCCATGACCTCGACCCGGCCTTCGCCACGGCGCTGGAGCGGGCGGCCGATGCGGGCGTGGAGGTGCTGGTCTATGGCTGCGAGATGAGTCCGGCGGCGATCCGCGTCGCGCGTCCCTTGACGTGGCGGCGGGTCGCCGGCCGCTGACCCGCGCAAGGCTGGACAGGCGTTCGCGCAGGCGTACGCTCGTCCTGTCAGGCGCCTGACGGGCCGGCGTCGGGCGACTGTCGCCTGGATGTCGGGTTGCTGGCGTGGCGGTGAAGCGGGGCCGGGACGAGCTTCCGGGCGACCACCGACGAGGGAACGTGAACATGCTGATCCAGAAGCTGCGGCTGCAACGAGGCTGGTCCCAGGAACAGCTGGCCGAGGTGTCGGGATTGAGCGTGCGCACGGTCCAGAGACTGGAGCGCGGCCAGCCCGGCAGCCTCGAGTCGATGAACGCCCTGGCGGCGGTCTTCGAGATCGACCTCGATCGCCTCAAGGAGCCCGCGATGGACACGCCCCGAACCGACCTGCCGCCCGACGAAGCCCTGGCCCTGGCGCACGTGCGCAAGGTCAAGGCCTTCTACGTCAACCTGACCACCTACGTGGTCGTCATCTCCGGCCTCGCCGCCATCAACCTGATCGGCTTTCCGCAGTACCTGTGGTTCATCTGGCCGGCGCTGGGCTGGGGCCTCGGCATCGCATCCCAGGCCCTCGCGGTCTTCGGCGCCGTGCCGTTCCTGAACGGCGACTGGGAGCGGCGGCAGGTGGAGAAGTACCTGGGCCGCAAGCTCTGACGCCAGCCGCGGACTCCCGTCACGACGCCGGACCGCTAGACTGCGTCCGGGCCTTGAGGCGGGAGATTCACGATGACCGACGGCTGGAACGAGTCCGCGCAGGCCTGGGTGACCAGCCAGGGCGAGACGGGCGATTTCAGCCGCCGTCATGTGCTGGACGGGCCGATGACGGCGCGGGTCGCGGCGCTGGGGCCGGTCCGGGCGCTGGACGTCGGCTGTGGCGAGGGGCGGTTCTGCCGGATCATGCGGGGGCTCGGCGTCACGCCGACCGGCGTCGATCCGACGGTTGCGCTCATCGACCGGGCCCGCGTGCTTGACCCGGACGGCGACTACCGCGTGGGCCGGGCCGAGGCGCTGGAGTTCGCGGACGGCGCCTTCGACCTGGTGGTCAGCTATCTCAGTCTGATCGACATCCCCGACATTCGCATCGCGATCCCGGAGATGGCGCGGGTGCTCAGGTCCGGCGGGCGGCTGCTGATCGCCAACCTGACCAGCTTCAACACCGCGGGCCTCGGCGAGGATCTGGGGTCGTCGTTCGGGGCGGACGGGTCGTACCGCTTCAGCCTCGACGGCTACCTCGACGAGCGCCCGCAGTGGGTGGAGTGGAGCGGCATCCGCATCGTCAACTGGCACCGGCCGCTGGAGACCTACATGTCGCTCCTGATCGAGCAGGGTCTGATCCTGACCTACTTCGCCGAACCGGCTCCGACCGGCGGCGACCCGGCCACAGTCGACCGCTACCGGCGGGCGCCGTGGTCGATGATGATGGAGTGGCGGAAGCCTGCCCGTTGAACTTCCGTGCTATAGACGCGACATAGACGCTTCGCCCGCCCTCCCCGGCGGGGTCGACAAGGACAGGTTGATGAGCACGATGGACAGCGTCTCGGACGCGGAATACCGCACCGGGGCGATCCGCATTCACGGGGCCGAGGGCTTCGAGGGCATGCGCAAGGCCGGCCGGGTGGCCGCCGAATGCCTGGACATGCTGATCCCGCACGTTGTTCCCGGCGTGACCACCGAGCACCTGGACCGGCTGGCCCGCGAGTTCGTGCTCGACCACGGCGCCCTGCCCGCCTGCCTGTTCTACAAGGGCTACAACCACACCGTCTGCATCTCGACCAACCACGTCGTCTGCCACGGCATCCCCAGTGACCGGCCGCTGCGCGAGGGCGACATCGCCAACATCGACGTCACCGTCATCGTCGACGGCTGGCACGGCGACACCAGCCGCATGTACGGCGTGGGCGAGGTTTCGCCCCGCGCCCGCCGGCTGGTCGAGGTGACCTACGAGGGCATGGCGCGCGGCCTGGCCGCCATCAAGCCGGGGAACACCTTCGGCGACATCGGCCACGCCATCCAGAAGTACGTCGAGGCCCAGCGCTGCAGCGTCGTGCGCGACTTCTGCGGCCACGGCCTGGGCAAGGTCTTCCACGACAGCCCCAACGTCCTGCACTTCGGCCGCCCGGGCGAGGGCCCGGTGCTGAAGGAAGGCATGTTCTTCACCGTCGAGCCGATGGTGAACCTGGGCAAGCCGCAGGTGAAGGTGCTGAGCGACGGCTGGACGGCGGTCACCCGCGACAAGTCCCTGTCGGCTCAGTGCGAGCACAGCTGCGGCGTGACGGCCGACGGCGTGGAGCTGTTCACGGCCTCGCCCGCGGGGCTGTTCCAACCGGCGATCGCGGGCAGCTGATCAGCCCTGCGTGCTTCGCGACGCGCTGCGCGCTCCTCAGCATGACGAAGCTGGGTGCGCTCTACTGAGTTCGTCATCCTGAGGAGCGAGCGCTTCGCGAGCGTCGCGAAGGACGCATTGCGCAACCCTCGCGCGCCCGGCATCATGATACTCGCAATGGGCATCTGCGGGCCGCCATGCCGGATCAATCCCCCCAGTCACACCAGCTCGGCCATCGCGAGCGCCTGCGTGAGCGGGCGCTGAAGAGCCTGGACGCGGTGCCGGACTATGAGCTGCTGGAGCTGTTCCTGTTCCGCACCTTCCCGCGCGGCGACATCAAGCCGATCGCCAAGGCGCTGCTGACGCGCTTCGGGTCGCTGGGCGCGATCACCACCGCCTCGGTCGAGGACCTGCGCACGGTGCCGGGCGTGGGCGAGCAGGCGGCGCTGGATCTGCGGCTGCTGGGCGAGGCGACGCTGCGGGTCGGGCGCGAGACCATCCGCAAGCGCACGGTGATCGGCTCCTGGAGCGCGCTGCTGGCCTATGTGAAGGTCGCCCTGGCCAACGAGCCGCGCGAGCAGTTCCGCGTGCTGTTCCTGGATCGCAAGAACCAGCTGATCCTCGACGAGATCCAGAACCGCGGCACCGTCGACCACGCCCCGGTCTACGCCCGCGAGGTGATGCGCCGGGCGCTGGAGCTGTCGGCCAGCTCGGTGATCCTGGTCCACAATCACCCCAGCGGCGACCCCACCCCCAGCGGCGCCGACATCACCATGACCCGCGAGGTCGTCGACGCCGGGCGGGCGCTGAAGATCAGCGTCCACGACCACCTGGTGGTCGGCCGCGAGGGCGTGGCCAGCTTCAAGGCGCTGGGGCTGTTCCGATGAGGCGCAATCAAATACAATCATGTCCAATCACTCTGATTGGAAACGCTATGACCAGCCGCGTCCTGACCGCCCACGTTCCGACCGACCTCGCGGACAAGGTCGACGAAGCCGCCGCCCGTCTCGACCGGTCGCGGGCCTGGATCGTCAAGCAGGCGCTCAGCGCCTGGCTCGACCGGGAAGAGCGCCGCCACCAGATGACGCTCGAAGGCCTCGCCGACGTCAGGGCCGGACGCACCGTAGCCCACGAGGATATGCAGGCCTGGGCAGACTCCCTGTTGTCAGGCAATCCCAAGCCTCGTCCCAGATGAGAATGCGGTGGAGCCAGCAGGCCTCCGACGACATCGGCAGGCTCCACGACTTTCTCGCGGCGTTCAGCCCCGAAGCCGCCGCGCGAGCCGCGAGGATGCTCCTGGAAGCTCCTCTTGTACTCCTGGATCATCCGGAACTCGGCGAGCGCGTTCCAGTCGCGGACGATATGGAGGTGCGCCGGTTGATCGCAGGCGACTACGAACTCCGATACGCGCTCGACGGGGAAGTGATTCACATCGTCCGCGTCTGGCACTGCAAGGAAGACCGTTAACCCGCCTGCGTACCGCGCCGCTTCCGCGCCCACTCCCACACCCGCCAGCCCAGCAGCAGCACGACGATGGCGCCGTAGATCAGCGGCGGCCGGTGGTCGGCCTTCACCAGCATGTAGTAGTGGACCACGCCCAGCAGCACGATCAGGTAGGTCAGCCGGTGCAGCTTGCGCCAGCGCAGCGGACCCAGCTTGCGCAGCGCCCAGTTGGTCGAGGTCACCGCCAGCGGGACCAGCAGCACAAAGGCGGCCATGCCGACGGTGATGAACGGCCGCTTGAGGATGTCCTTGCCGATGGCGGCCCAGTCGAACCACTGGTCTGTGACGACGTAGTTGGTCAGGTGCAGCAGCACATAGGCGAAGGCGAACAGGCCGATGGTCCGCCGGAAGCGTATCAGCCGGGGCTGCTTCAGAATCCTCGCCAGCGGCGTGATCGCCAGACCGACGATCAGCAGGCGCAGACCCCAGACGCCGAGTTCGCGGATCAGTTTGTCGATCGGATTGGCGCCAAGGTCGTTGGTGTAGCCTCGCCAGGCCAGCCACAGCAGCGGCGCAAGGCAGGCCAGCCAGACGAGGCCGTAGACGACGCGGTCCAGCGTCCTGCGATCCATCAGAAGTTCTTCTTCAAATCCATGCCGCGATACAGCCCGGCCACCTGCTCACCGTAGCCGTTGAACATCAGGGTCTCGCGCCGCTTCCACTCGCCGATCCGGCGCTCGGTCGCCTGGGACCAGCGCGGGTGGTCCACGGTCGGGTTCACATTCGAGTAGAAGCCGTACTCCTGCGGCGCGCTGTCGTTCCACGCCGTGCGCGGCTGGCGCTCGACGAAGCTGATGCGGACCACGCTCTTGATGCTCTTGAAGCCGTATTTCCAGGGCACGACGAGCCGCATCGGCGCGCCGTTCTGGGCCGGCAGGCTCTCGCCGTAGAGGCCCACGGCCATGATGGTCAGCGGGTTCATCGCCTCGTCGATGCGCAGGCCCTCGCGGTAGGGCCAGTCGAGCACGGCGCGGCGCTGGCCGGGCATCTCGGACGGCCGATGCAGGGTCTCGAAGGCGACGAACTTCGCCTTGCTCGTCGGCTCGTACGTCTTCAGCAGGTCGGCCAGCGGCACGCCAAGCCAGGGGATGACCATCGACCACCCCTCGACGCAGCGCAGTCGGTAGATCCGCTGCTGCAGCGGGTTGCCGCGCAGGAAATCGCCGATGTCGTAAGTCCCCGGCTTGTTGCAGTGGCCGTCGATCTTCACCGTCCAGGGCGAGGTGGTCAGCGACCCGGCGTTGCGGGCCGGATCCTCCTTGTCGAGGCCGAATTCGTAGAAGTTGTTGTAACCGGTGATGTCGGCGCGGCTGTTGGGCGGCTCATTCGTCGAATAGGGACTGGCGATGCCCTTGAGACCCGTCGCCGCCTGGGCCGCGGCCGCGCCGCCGGCCAGGGCCAGGCCGCCGCCGATGAGGCCGCCCATGAACTCCCGCCGACGCAGGTAGACGTCCTTCGGGGTGACGTCGTTCTCGGTCAGGTCGCCGCCGTGCCGGATCAGCATGTTCGTCTCCAAAGCGCCCCGTCAGGGCTACGCCGCCCGGAGGACGGTGGATCACGCCGGCAGGATCACAGACCAGTCAATTGGCCGGCGCCGGCGCGTGATGAGGCGGACGGGCCTTGCGTCCTTCGACACGCGCCTGCGGCGCTGCTCAGGATGACGTGGATGGTTGGCCTTCAAACGACGTCATCCTGAGCAGCCGCGAAGCGGCGTGTCGAAGGACGCAGGGCCTCTCAGGCCGCCGCCTCCCACTCCAGGAATTCCGGCGTCGCGAGCAGCGCGTCGCGGTAGGCCGCCGCCTTTCCGTCCGCGTCGCCCAGCGCCGACAGGTCGACGCCGTAGCTGCGGAACCGCGTCGCCACCGGGGTGTAGAAGGCGTCGGCGATGCTCCAGTCGCCAAACAGGAACGGCCCGCCCGAGCGCGCCAGGCAGTCTGTCCAGACGCCGACAATTCGCCGGACGTTGGCCTGCACGCCCTCGGACAGCTCGGCCGTGGTCACCAGACCCAGGTCCATCGGACATTCGCGACGCAGATCGCCAAAGCCGCTGTGCATCTCGGCGGTCACCGAGCGGGCCAGGGCGCGCTGGGCGGGGTCCGCCGGCCACAGGCCCGCCTCCGGGAATCGCTCGGCGAGGTACTCGCAGATGGCCAGCGAATCCCAGATCACCAGACCGTCGACCTTCAGCACCGGCACCAGGCCCGACGGCGAGTGCCTGAGGATTTCCGCCGTCGAGGTCTCGACCTCGCGCAACTGGACCAGGGTCTCGGCGAAGGGCGCGCCCGTGCGCTTCAGGGTCAGCCAGGGTCGCAGCGACCACGTGGACCACGTCTTGGTGCCGACAACGATTTCCACCCGCTACTCCCCGGTATCATGTGACGCCCTGTTGACGCCTCCCCCTAGCCTGCACGTAAGGTGCGGCCAACAAATAGAACAAGTGTTTGAGGAAACCGCCCATGACCGACGCCGCAGCCCCGGCGCCGACCCAGTCCGAGCTTGCCGCCTCCGCGGACGACGGCCCGGGCATCGAACCCCTCAGCACAGGTTTCCGGCGCTATGCGCTCTGGACCCTGATGATCATCTACACGCTGAACTTCCTGGACCGGCAGATCGTCAACATCCTGGCGGAGCCGATCAAGAAGGACCTGCATCTGGCCGACTGGCAGCTGGGCATGATGACCGGCCTGGCCTTCGCGCTGTTCTACACGGTGCTGGGCATCCCCATCGCCCGCAAGGCCGAGACCTCCAACCGCCCGGTGATCATCGGGACCGCCCTGGCGGTCTGGAGCGGGTTCACCATGCTGTGCGGCGTGACCCAGAACTTCTGGCAGCTCGTGCTGGCCCGCATCGGCGTCGGCGTCGGCGAAGCGGGCTGCACCCCGCCCGCCCACTCGCTGATCACCGACTACGTGCCCAAGGAGAAGCGCGCCTCGGCCATTGCCTTCTATTCCATCGGCACTCCGCTCGGCAGCCTGATCGGCATGGCCATGGGCGGCCTGATCGCTGACGCCTACGGCTGGAGGACGGCTTTCTTCGTGGCCGGCGCGCCGGGCATCCTGTTCGCCATCCTGACCTTCTTCACCCTGCCCGAACCGCGCAAGAAGCTGACGGCCATCATGGCCGCCAAGGCCACGGCCAGCGTGCCGCTCCGCGAGGCCCTGCGGGTCCTGGTGTCCAAGAAGACCTTCTGGCTGATCGCCTTCGCCGCCGCCATCAAGGCCTTCATCGGCTACGGCCACGCCCCGTTCACCGCCAGCTTCTTCTTCCGCAGCCATGCGGGCCAGATCGCCGACCTGTCGGCCTGGATCACCAGCGTCACCGGCTTCTCCATCGGCCCGATCGGCACGGTGGGCGTGGCGCTCAGCGTCGTCAGCGGCACGGCCGGGGTGCTGGGGGTCTGGCTGGGCGGCGTCATCGCCGACAAGCTGGGGGCCCGGGACCTGCGCGCCTATGTCATCGTGCCGGCCATCGCCTCGCTGATCACCATCCCGATCTACATCACCGCCGTCTCGGTCCCGAGCGCCACAGTCGCCCTGATCCTGCTGGCCCTGCCGGCCATCATCGGCTCGCTCTGGTACGGTCCGGTCTACGCGACAGCGCAGAGCATCGTGCAGCCGCAGATGCGGGCGACCTGCGCCGCCGTCCTGCTGTTCATCATCAACCTCGTCGGGCTGGGCCTTGGCCCGCTCTTCGTCGGCCTCCTCAGCGACATCTTCGCCGGCGGCTTCCTGCAGCAATCCGCCCTCACCGCCGCCGACTGCGGCAAGGCGATGCTGGACGTCAACAAGGCCGCCTGTGGCGTGGCCCAGGCCGAAGGCCTGCGCTGGGCCCTGATCGTCTCCATGGGCTTCAACGTGCTGGCGTTCGCCCTCTTCTGGATGGCCCGCAAGACGATCCGCGAGGAAATGGTCAGCTAGACCCGAACAAAATTCGCCGCTGGCGCCCCGCGCCGGCGGCGTCCTACTTTGCGCCCCGACCATCGGGGGAAGGACGAACTCATGACCGATTCCACGGCGCCCGCCGCCGCGCCGCATCCCGGCTTCGGGACCAAACCTTATCGCGCCTACGTCCTTGCTCTCCTGCTGGTCGTCTACACCTTCAACTTCATCGACCGGGTGGTGATCTCCATCATCCAGGAGCCGATCAAGCTGCAGTTCGGGCTGACCGACTTCCAGCTGGGCCTGCTCGGCGGACCGGCCTTCGCGGTGCTCTACACCCTGCTGGGCATTCCGATCGCCCGCCTGGCCGAGAAGAAGAACAGGATGACCATCCTGTCCATCTGCGTGGCCCTGTGGAGCCTGGCGACCGCCGCCTGCGGATTCGCCACCTCCTTCGCCACCCTGTTCGCCGCCCGGGTCGGGGTCAGCATCGGCGAGGCCGGCTGCACGCCGCCGGCGCAATCGGTGATCAGCGACTACTTCCCGGCCGACAAGCGGGCCACGGCGATCTCGATCTACGCCCTGGGCGTTCCCGTCGGCTCGATGCTGGCGGCGATCGGCGGCGGCTATATCGCCACCTATCTCGGCTGGCGCGAGGCCTTCTGGCTGCTCGGCTTCCCGGGCCTGCTGCTGGCGATCCTCGTTAAGCTGACGGTCAAGGAGCCGCCGCGATCGGGCGTTGTCGAGGGCGTCGAGACTCCGACCTTCCTCGAAGCCTTCGCCACCCTGTCGAAGAAGGCCACGTTCTGGCACGTCTCGCTGGGTTCGGCCGTGGCCTCGTTCGTCGGCTACGGCGTCGGCCAGTACCTCAGCTCCTTCCTGATCCGCACCCACGACCTGACCATCCTGCAGGCCTCGCAGCTGACCGGCGTGGTTCTGGGCGCGGCCGCCGCCTTCGGGACCTTCTTCGCCGGCTGGCTGGCCGACCGGGTGGTCAAGCGCCACCCCAACGCCCTGGCCTGGCTGCCGGCGCTTGGCTTCTTCATCGCCACGCCCTTCTACCTGGTCGGCTACATGTCGCCGAACCTGTGGGTCGGGGTGCCGTTCATGGTGGTCGGGGCCATCACCCACTACTTCTACCTCGGCTGCATGTACGCCTCGATCCAGGGCGTCGCGCCGCCGCGCATGCGGGCCACGGCGACCGCCGTGCTGCTCTTCATCGTCAACATCCTGGGCTACGGCCTTGGCCCGCCCGTTATCGGCGCGCTGAGCGACTTCCTGGCCAACACCAGCCTGCAGCAGTTCGCGCTGAGCACCGCCGACTGCGGCCGCGGCATCCTGGAGGCCAACAAGGCCAACTGCGCCGTCGGCCAGGAGTTCGGCCTGCGCTGGGCGATCTTCATCGGTCTGTTCGGCTACCTCTGGGCCGGCGCCCACTTCCTCTTCGCCTGGAAGACGCTCCGCAAGGACTGGGTCGGCTGACCGAAGGTTGACATGGGCATGCGCGGCTAGCAGGTAGCCGCGCATGATCCCTCGCTACGCACGCCCCGAAGCCGTCGCCATCTGGTCCAACGAGACCAAGTACAAGATCTGGTTCGAGATCGAGGCCCACGCCGCCGACGCCATGGCGGAACTGGGCGTGATCCCGAAGCTGGCCGCCAAGGCCATCTGGGACGGCGGCCGCGACGCCGTCTGGGACAGCGACCGCATCGACGAGATCGAGCGCACCACCAAGCACGACGTCATCGCCTTCCTCACCCATGTCTCGGAAATTGTCGGACCCGAAGCCCGCTTTCTGCACCAGGGCATGACCAGCAGCGACGTGCTGGATACCTGCCTGTCGGTGCAGATGACCCGCGCCACCGACCTCTTGATGGAAGACGTCGACCTGGTGCTGGCCGCGCTGAAGCGCCGGGCGTTCGAGCACAGGCTGACCCCCTGCACTGGCCGCAGCCACGGCATCCATGCCGAGCCGACGACCTTCGGCCTCAAGCTGGCCGGCCACTACGCCGAGTTCATGCGCGCCAAGGAGCGGCTGGCCATGGCCCGCTTCGAGATCGCCACCTGCGCCATCAGCGGCGCCGTCGGCACCTTCGCCAACGTCGATCCGCGCGTTGAAGAGCACGTCGCGAAGAAGATGGGCCTGGCCGTCGAGCCGGTCTCGACCCAGGTCATCCCGCGCGACCGCCACGCCGCCTGGTTCGCGGCCCTGGCCGTGGTCGCCTCCTCGATCGAGCGCCTCGCCGTCGAGATCCGACACCTGCAGCGCACCGAGGTCCTGGAGGCCGAGGAGCCGTTCGACCCGGGCCAGAAGGGCAGCTCGGCGATGCCGCACAAGCGCAACCCGATCCTGACCGAGAATCTGACGGGCCTGGCGCGTCTGGTCCGCTCGGCGGTGGTGCCGGCGCTGGAGAACGTCGCCCTCTGGCACGAGCGCGACATCAGCCACTCGTCCGTCGAGCGCGGCATCGCGCCGGACGCCTCCATCCACCTCGACTTCGCGCTGCGCCGCCTGGCCGGCGTGGTCGAGCGACTGGTGATCTACCCGGACAACATGCTGCGGAACCTCGACCGCCTCGGCGGCCTGGTGCACAGCCAGCGGGTGATGCTGGCCCTGACCCACAAGGACGTCAGCCGCGAGGAGGCCTATGCGGCCGTTCAGTCCAACGCCATGAAGGTCTGGCGCGGCGAGGGGAAGTTCATCGACTTCCTGAAGGCCGACCCGTTCGTCAGCGCCAACATGACGCCCGCCGAGCTCGATGACCTGTTCGACAACGGCTACCACTTCAAGCACGTCGACACGATCTTCGCCCGGGTGTTCGGGGAACAGGCCCACGCGTAAGCGCAGCTTCCCGCCCGTCGTCGCGGCAGACACCCGGCTACTGGTCCTCGGCAGCCTGCCCGGCGAGGCCTCGCTGGCGGCCGGCCGCTACTACGCCCATCCGCGCAACGCCTTCTGGCGATTGATGGGCGAGGTCGTAGGCGAGGCGCTTGAGCCCCTGCCCTATGACGACCGGCTGGCGACCCTGCTTCGCCATCGCGTCGGCCTTTGGGACGTCGTCGCCGAAGCCACGCGGCCGGGCAGCCTCGACACAGCCATTCGCGACGCGGTCCACAATGATTTGTCGGCGCTGGTCGACAGCTTGCCGGAGCTGCGCGCGGTGGCCTTCAACGGCGGCGCGGCGGCGCGGAGCGGGGCCAGGCTCCTGCACGCCGTCCCGGCGCGAATCGCACGCATGCCGCTGCCGTCCTCGAGTCCGGCGCTGACCCTGCCCTACGCCCGCAAGATCGAGGCGTGGAGTGTGCTTCGCGACCACCTCGGACAGGCGGCACGCTGACTTTTCGACAATCCGACGCCCGGCGACTGTCGACCCGTCGACATTCGTGGCGGTTGTGCGAGGCTGCCATCCAGCGGGACGGGGGCTCCGAACAATGCCGCATCAGGCGCCGCAGGGCGTAGCCTATGTCGAGGTCGACGGCGGGTACTTCGGCCGCAGGACCCTGCGCCGCCACGCGGGCCTCTACTCACTGTGGGCCCTGGGCGTCGGCGCGGTCATTTCAGGCCAGTTCTCGGGCTGGAACCTGGGCATGGGCCTGGGCGGCTGGGGCGGCATGCTGATCGCCACCCTGGTGATCGTGGTCATGTTCTCTGGCCTGGTGCTGTCGGTCGCCGAGATGGCGTCGGCCCAGCCCTGGTCGGGCGGCGCCTACGGCTACGCCCGCGCCGCCCTGGGGCCCTGGGCGGGACTGTTCACCGGCCTGTGCGGGGTGATCGAGTATGTGATGGCCGCCGCCGCCGTCTGCTTCTTCCTGGGCAGCTATCTGGGCGGCATCTTCCAGACGCCGCCGGAGATGCTGCCGCTCTACTGGATTGCGGGGTACGGCCTGTTCGTCGGCCTCAACGCCGCCGGCGTGGCCGTATCGTTCCGGGTCACGGTCGCCCTCACCCTGCTGGCCCTGATCTGCCTCGCCGTGTTTTGGGCCAGCGCCGCGCCGCTGGTCGAGTTCAACCGCTACGCCCTCGACATCGGCCCCGGCGGCGTCGAGCTCCGCGGCGGTCACGGCCCCTTCCTGCCCGGCGGCTGGATGGGCGTCCTGGCGCAACTGCCGTTCGCCGTCTGGCTGTTCCTGGCCATCGAACAGCTGCCGCTGTCGGCCGAGGAGTCAACCAATCCCAGGCGGGACGTACCCATGGCGCTGGTGCTGGGGATGGGCGCGTTGACGATCTCCGCCCTGGCTGTGCTCTGGCTCAACAGCGGGGCGCCCCCGGGGGCCTTCGCCCTGTCGACGTCGGGCGAACCGATCCTCGACGGCCTCCGCGCCATCTTCGGCGATGGGGGCGGGCGGGCCCTGGCCCTGGTCGCCGTCGCGGGACTGGTCGCCAGCCTTCACGCCACCGTCTACGCCTACAGTCGGCAGATCTTCAGCCTGTCCCGCGCCGGATATCTTCCGCAGGACCTGTCGCTGACCAGCCTGCGCACCGGCTCGCCGAACCTGGCGCTGGTGGCCGGCGCCGCCGGGGGAGTGCTGGTCATGCTGGGGCTGTGGTTGGTGATGGGGCAGGCCCGCGCCGAGGAGCACCTTGGCCGGCTGCTGCTGAACATGGCCGTGCTGGGCGCCATGATGTCCTATGTGATGCAGGGGCTCTCGTTCATCGTCCTGCGCCGAACGCGGCCAGGCCTGGAGCGGCCGTTCCGCAGCCCGGTCGGCGTGGCAGGGGCCGCGCTGACGGTGCTGATCGCCGTGGTCACGATCATCTTCCAACTGCGCGATCCGGCGTTCCGGACCGGCCTGGTCGGGGTCAGCCTTTTCCTCGCCCTGGGCGCGGCGTGGTTCTGGGTCGCGGCCCGCCGCCGGCTGGCGCTGTCCCCGGAGGAATCCTTCGCCATCGCCTCCGGGCCGGCTTCTCAGCCAGACTCCCGAGGCCAGGCAGCCCCCCGCTGACGCAGCCTAGGACTGCGTCTTGATCTGCTCGCGGGCCTGGGCCAGCAGTTCGTCCATCTTCATGCGCACATCGCTCTCGCGCATCTCGACGCCCGAACCCTTCAGGTCCTCGAACACCTTGCGCAGGACATCGTCGTCGCCCGGCTGCTCGAAGTCGGACTTCACGACGGCGCGGACATACTCTTCGGTGGACTCAAGGCCCATCAGACCGGCCGCCCATTCACCCAGCATGCGGTTGCGGCGGGCCGCAGCCTTGAATTCCTGCTCGGCGTCGAGGGCGAACTTCTTCTCAAAGCCCTTCTCGCGGTCGTCGAACGTGCTCATGTAAACTCCGGTCGTTGCGGGCGCCCTGATATCCCCTTGCGGACCGCACCGCAATCGCGCGTGTCGAGCGAGGCGCGCATCCCGCCGCCGCCTGTGCGGCTTGTTTGCGCCGACGGCCCTGTTCAGGTAGGTTCGCCGTGACTTTCAGCGACAGCGGCTCCGAGTCGTCCAAGCGCGCGCAGGCTTCCTGAGCCCGCGCGCGATTTTCGTTCCCGGACCGGATGCCGCGACCCCCACGGGGAACACCCAGACGATGACGACCCGCCGCAAGAAGATCTACGAAGGCAAGGCCAAGATCCTCTACGAGGGCCCCGAGCCCGGCACGCTGATCCAGTACTTCAAGGACGACGCCACCGCCTTCAACGCCCAGAAGAAGGCCGTGCTCGAGGGCAAGGGCGTGATCAACAACCGCATCAGCGAGTTCGTGATGCTGCGGCTGGGCGCGATCGGGGTGCACAACCACTTCATCCGCCGCCTGAACCTGCGCGAGCAGCTGATCAAGGAAGTCGAGATCGTCCCGCTGGAGGTGATCTGCCGCAACATCGCCGCCGGCAGCCTGTCGACGCGGCTGGGCCTGGAAGAGGGCACCCCCCTGCCCCGCTCGATCATCGAGTTCTGCTACAAGGACGACAAGCTCGGCGACCCGCTGGTCACCGAGGAGCACATCACCGCGTTCAACTGGGCCTCGACCCAGGAGATCGACGACATCATGGCCATGACCCTGCGCATCAACGACTTCCTGACCGGGATGTTCGGCGCGGTCGGCATCACCCTCGTCGACTTCAAGGTCGAGTTCGGCCGCGTCTGGGAGGGCGACTTCGCGCGCATCATCCTGGCCGACGAGATCAGCCCCGACAGCTGCCGCCTGTGGGACAGCGCGACCAACGAGAAGCTGGACAAGGACCGCTTTCGCCGCGACCTGGGCGACGTCATCGAAAGCTACACCGAGGTGGCCCGCCGCCTGGGCATCATGAAGGAAATGCCGACCGTCATCCGCGGCGGCCTGCACTAGGGATTTCGAGTCTGCCGATGAAAGCCACCGTCCACGTCTTCCTCAAGCCGGGCGTCCTCGACGTCCAGGGCAAGGCCGTCGAGAGCGCGCTTCACGGCCTTGGATGGGCCGATGTGAAGGATGTCCGCGTCGGCCGGGTAATCACCTTCGACGTCGGCGGGACCGACAAGGCCGCCGCCGAGGCGGAGGTGAAGGCCATGTGCGACAAGCTGCTCGCCAACACCGTGATCGAAAGCTACCGGATCGAGGTGGCGTGAACAGCCGGTTTGCTGAATACGCGGAGGCCACTCCTGGCCTTTTCGGCGAGTTGATGGCGCAACCGCTTGTGGCCCTCTCCGGCTCCTCATTCCCGAAGCAGCCGGCGATCTATGTCTTCTACTTCAACGACGAACCTGTCCACGTCGGGCGGACGCGCAATCTGCGTCAGCGTCTGCAGGGGCATCGCACCAACAGCCACTTCTCGGCCTCGTTCGCGTTCAAGCGCGCCCGGACGGCTACCGGCATGGCAGCGACGTACCGAAAGGGCGAGGGGCGCGGCGAGTTACTGAAGCACCCCGTCTTTTCGGTCGCGTTCGAAACTGCCTTGTCCGAGGTGAAGACAATGTCGGTCAGATATCTTGTCGTCGCAGGCGACATCGACCAGTACCTGCTCGAACTCTACGCAGCTCTCGAACTCGGCACGTCGCTCACTGAATTCGGAACCCACTGATGAAAGCCGCCGTCATCGTCTTCCCCGGCTCCAACTGCGACCGGGACTGCGCCGTCGCCGTCGAGCGCTCGACCGGCGCCAGGGTCGAGATGGTCTGGCACAAGGATACGGTCCTGCCCGACGGTCTGGACCTGATCGTGCTGCCGGGCGGGTTCTCCTATGGCGACTACCTGCGCTGCGGGGCCATGGCGGCGCTGTCGCCGGTGATGCGGGAAGTGATCGCCGCGGCGAACCGGGGCGTGGCCACGGTCGGCATCTGCAACGGCTTCCAGATCCTCTGCGAGGCGGGCCTGCTGCCCGGCGCCCTGCTGCGCAACGAGGGCCTCAAGTACGTCTGCAAGCCCATCGGGCTGGAGGTGACCAACGCCCAGACGCGCTTCACGGCCGGCTACCAGGGCCGCCGCGAGGTGACGATGACCATCGGCAACGGCGAGGGCAACTTCTTCGCCGACAGGGAGACGCTGGCCCGCATCGAGGGCGAGGGCCAGGTGGTGTTCCGCTATGTCGAGAACCCCAACGGCTCGGTCGCCGACATCGCCGGCATCATCAATGACGCCGGCAATGTGCTGGGCATGATGCCCCACCCGGACCGCGCCTTCGAGGCTGACCTCGGCTCGGCCGACGGCGCCATCCTGTTCCAGAGCGCGCTCGCCAGCGCCTGACATCACGACCGGCGTCGGGGGGCGCGTGACATGACGGATTCGGCGACACCGGGGCGCGGGGCCGCGCCCATCTGGGCGCTGCTCGTCGGCGTCGTGATCGTGGCGGCCTGCGCCTACCTTCTGGTCCTGCTTCTGTCGGACCAGGTGCGGGCCTTCGCGCTGGGCGCGGCGGGCGGCCCCTCACGGCTGATGCTGCCGCTGGCGTTCGGGAATCTCCTGGCTGTCCTGCTGGTCTGGGGCGCCCTCTGGGTCGCCTTCCTGTCCTCCTGGAGGCGTCGGCAGTCGGCGCTCTACGTCTGGCTCGGCGTGCTGGTCTGGGCGTCGATGGCGGCGTCGGCGGCCGCCTTGATCGGCGGTGTGAACGGCGCCCGCGTGCAGGCCCAGCGCCTGGCGGCGGAGATCGAGCAGAGGGAGGCATCGGCCATCGACCGGAGCGTCGCCGCCTTCTCCGACCAGAACGATGCAGAGCTTGTGGCGTCGGTCTTCCGCGAGATGCGGCAATGGGCCGATCCGATCCGCGACGTCCGTGACCTGAGCGTCAGTCGCGACCGGGCCGGCAAATGGCAAGCGGTGTGCGGCCAGGTGTCGTTCCAAGACGGCCAATGGGCCGGCTTCGTCACCCGCACCATCGACGAAGGCCGCCTGCGCGCCGCGCTGCAGCAGGATGGCTTCGACGATGCGAAGCGAAAGGCCTGCCGGCCGATCGTCGACAAGTACGTCGGCGTCGATGGCGTTGATGTCGTGGCGGCCGCGGCGGAGATGAAGGCCCTCGGCTGCACCGGGCTCGATATCTACTACTGGGAAGCCGAGAAGACCTATTGCCACGCGCGGGTTGTCCGGCCCTGAGACGCCGGACAGTCGAAAGGGCCGGGGCTTGCGCCGCCGGCCCTTTCTTCGGGGGAGGGTTCCGATGGACCCCCTCGCCCCTGACGACGCGACCGTCTAGCGGTCGCGGCGCTGTCCCTGCTCGCCGTCGCGGTCCATCTGACCGCCCTGCCCGGCCTGACCGGCCTGACCGCCCTGGTCCTGGCGGCCCTGTTCGGACGGCTCGCGCTCGCGATCCCGCTGACCGCCCTGCTGCTGCTGCTGGTCCGGCGCCTGGCGCTGCGGATTGTTGGGCTGCTGTTGCGGGTTGTTGGGGTTGTTCTGATTGTTCTCGGCCATGGGGCTCTCCCTGTTACGCGCGCCGCCCGGGCGGGGGGTCGCTGGCGGCGCAGGAAGAGAACGGTCCCGTCGCGGGCCTGTTCCGGGAAGGCCGATCACGCCTGCGGGAGCGCGAGGTCGGCCAGCCGACGTCAGCCCGCCCGGGTGATGGCCGCGATCGGCACCGTCGGGTCCAGCATCTGGCCCTGCATGCCGTACTCGGCGCCCTTGGTCGGCGAGATCGGCGACTGGTGCAGTTTCTTGACCACATCGAGCCCCTCGACCACCTGGCCGAACACCGCGTAGCCGGCGTTATCACCCGGCTGACCGGGCGCTGCGTCGAGGCCGTTGGACATGTCGCCCAGGCAGATGAAGAACTCGCAGGTCGCCGAGCCCGGCGCCTCGCGGGCCAGGGAGATGGCACCGTTCCTGTGCGACAGGCCCGTCTGGTTGGTCGGCTCATGCGCGATCGGCGGCCGCATCTTCTTGCCGCGCCCGTTCAGCCCGCCCTGCAGCAGTCCGACGCTGGGCATGCCCGCGAACCGGATCGCCCGGTAGAAGTGCGCGCCCTCCAGCCGGCTTTCCTCGACGTAGCGCAGGAAGCTGCCGGCGGTGATCGGGGCCTTGTCCGGATAGAGCTCGACGACGAACGCGCCCTGCGGCGTCTCGAACCGGATCTTCGGCCCGGGGGCCGGCGGAATCGGCGGCGGCGGCGTCTGGCCCGACGCCGAAGCGCCGGCCCCGGCCAGCGAAAGGCCCGCGAGGCCGCCCAGAACCTGTCTGCGATGCTTTTTCATGTGACGAAGACTGCCTCGCCCGTCCTGACATTTCGAGCGGAATCCGCTAACAGCCGCCCATGACCGCCTCCCCTGCGAAGACCATGGCCGAAACGGCCGTCGAGTTCGGCCTCAAGCCGGACGAGTACGCCGTCATCCTCAAGCGCCTCAACCGCGAGCCCAATCTCGTGGAACTGGGCGTGTTCTCGGTGATGTGGAGCGAGCACTGCTCGTACAAGTCCAGCCGCAAGCACCTGGGCAAGTTCCCGACCACGGGGCCGCGGGTCATCTGCGGTCCGGGCGAGAACGCCGGCGTCATCGACATCGACGACGGCCAGGCCTGCATCTTCAAGATGGAGAGCCACAACCACCCCTCCTACATCGAGCCCTACCAGGGCGCGGCGACGGGCGTGGGCGGCATCATGCGCGACGTCTTCACGATGGGCGCCCGGCCGGTGGCCCTGCTCAACGCCCTGCGCTTCGGCGATCCCTCGCATCCGAAGACAAAGCGGCTGGTCAGCGGCGTCGTGGCCGGCATCGCCGGCTACGGCAACTGCGTGGGCGTGCCGACCGTGGCGGGCGAGACCAACTTCCACCGCGGCTACGACGGCAACATCCTGGTCAACGCCATGTGCGTGGGCCTGGCCGACGCCGACAAGATCTTCTACTCTGCCGCGCCCGGACCGGGCCTGGCCGTGGTCTACTTCGGCTCCAAGACCGGCCGCGACGGCATCCACGGCGCGACCATGGCCAGCGCCGAGTTCGACGAGGATAGCGACGAGAAGCGCCCCACCGTCCAGGTCGGCGACCCGTTCGCCGAAAAGCTGCTGATCGAGGCGACCCTGGAGCTGATGAAGACTGGCGCGGTGGCCGCGATCCAGGACATGGGCGCAGCCGGTCTCACCTCCTCCTCGGTCGAGATGGCCGGCAAGGGCGAGGTCGGCATCGAGCTGGACCTCGACATGGTGCCCCAGCGCGAAGAGGGCATGACCGCCTACGAGATGATGCTGTCGGAGAGCCAGGAGCGGATGCTGGCCATCCTCAAGCCGGGCCGCGAGCACGAAGGCCACGCCATCTTCGAGAAGTGGGGCCTGGACGCCGCCGTCATCGGCTGGACCACCGACACCGGCCACATCGTGCTCAAGCACAAGGGCGAGGTGGTCTGCGACATCCCGCTGGCCCCGCTGTCGGAGGACGCGCCGCTCTATGACCGTCCCTGGACCGAGCCGGTGAAGCACCCGCGCCTCGACCCCGGCCAGGTCCCCGCCCCGACCGACTGGGAAGCCGCCGTGCTCAAGGTCATCGGCTGCCCGGACATGGCCTCCAAGCGCTGGCTCTGGGAGCAGTACGACCGCCACGTGATGGCCGACACGCTGGAGGACAGCGCCACCGGCGCCGACGCCGGCATCGTGCGGGTGCACGGCACCCGCAAGGCGCTGGCCGTGACCAGCGACTGCACCCCGCGCTATGTCCAGAACGATCCCTACGAGGGCGGCAAGCAGGCCGTGGCCGAGGCCTGGCGCAACCTGACCGCTGTCGGCGCCGATCCGATCGCCATCACCGACAACCTCAACTTCGGCAATCCGGAGCGGCCCGAGATCATGGGCCAGATCGTCCGGGCCATCGACGGCATGGCCGAGGCCTGCCGCGCGCTCGACTTCCCGGTCGTGAGCGGCAACGTCAGCCTCTACAACGAGACCAACGGCGCGGCCATTCCGCCGACCCCCACGGTCGGAGGCGTCGGCCTGCTGACCGAATACAGCCGCCGCGCCGATTTCGCGGGCATGAAGGACGGCGACACCCTGGTGCTGATCGGCTCCAACGCCGGCGAGCTGGGCGCCTCGATCTATCTGCGCGAGGTCCTCGGCCGCGAGGACGGCGCCCCGCCCCCGGTCGACCTGGCCCTGGAGCGCAAGACCGGCGACGTCGTGCGCGGGCTGATCCAATCCGGCCAGGCGAAGGTCGTGCACGACCTGTCCGATGGCGGGCTGATCGTCGCGGCGGCGGACATGGCGCTGGCCAGCGGCGTGGGCGTCACGCTGGACGCCACCAGCCCGGGCAACGCTCACCCGTTCCTGTTCGGCGAGGACCAGGCGCGCTACCTGATCGCCTCCGACGCGCCGGACGCCCTGCTCAAGGCCGCCGCGGACGCCGGGCTGCACGCCAGCGTCGTCGGCCAGGCCGGCGGTGACGCCTTCGCCTCGAAAGCGCTGTTCAGCATCCCGCTGGCGCGCCTGCGGTCGGCGCACGAAGGCTGGATGCCGGGATATATGGGATAGCAAGCGTTCCTCCCCCTCTTGGGGGAGGGGGACCATGCGGAGCATGGTGGAGAGGGATACGCTCCCGCCACCGATTGCTCGCTGACTGAATGACGGCAGCGGCTTTGCCGGTCGCCGGAGGGCTTCCCGCTCCACCACCCTTCGGGTGGTCCCCCTCTCCCAATAGGGAGAGGACTAGCTGTCGAAGCTATGAAGGTTGTTCACCCGGGGTCGGGTTGAGAGAGTGGGGTTGCGAAGCTCCAACCTCTGAACCGGGAGACCCCGGATGAACGTCCACAAGAATGCCCGTCTGACGCCGGCTGGTCGAGCCTTGCTGGCGGATCGCGTGGAGCGAGGCTGGCCGATGAAGGCGGCGGCTGAAGCGGCCGGGGTCTCCCGGCGAACCGGCTACAAGTGGCTGGGCCGGCATCGTCTCGGGGGCGAGCGAAGGCATCACGACCGCAGCTCGGCGCCGAGACGATGTCCGCGCGAGACGCCAAAGCCGCTGCTGGCCCAGATCGAGCGCCTGCGTCGGGAGCGGCTGACGGGGCCGGCGATCGCCGCGCGGCTTGGCATGCCGCGCTCGACGGTGGGGGCGATCCTTCGTCGACTGGGCCTTGGCAAGCTGAAGGCGCTGGAGCCGAAGCCGCCGGTGATCCGCTACGAGCGCAGTCGGCCCGGCGAGATGATCCATCTGGACATCAAGAAGCTCGGCCGCTTCCAGGTCGAAGGCCACCGGGTGACGGGCGACCGCCGGGCCGGGCGCTCGCGCAAGGCCGGCTGGGACTTCCTGCACGTCTGCGTCGATGACGCCTCGCGGCTGGCCTACACCGAGATCCTGCCTTCCGAAGGCCAGCACGACGCCACGGCCTTCCTCGAGCGCGCCCTGGCCTGGCTGGGCCGCCACGGCGTCACCGTCCAGCGGGTGATGACCGACAACGGCTCGGCTTACCGCAGCAGGCTCTTCGCCGCCGCCCTCCAGAAGGCCGGGGCCCGCCACGTCCGAACACGGCCCTACACGCCCCGCACCAACGGCAAGGCCGAGCGCTTCATCCAGACCAGCCTGCGGGAATGGGCCTACGCCAGGCCCTATGCCTCATCGCAACATCGAACCGCAGCCATCGGCCCCTGGACCGACAGCTACAACACCGCCCGACCTCACTCCGGCATCAAAGGCCTCACACCATGGCAGCGTGTGAACAACCTTCTTGGAAACGACAACTAGCCGAGCACCTCTTCAAACCGCTCCAGCGCGAACTTCGCGAAGACCATCATGTTCCCGGCCCGGTCGCTGTCGCCGGTCTCGAGCGTGAAGCTCGCCTCGACGGGTCCGACGATCCCCACGCAGGTATGACCCGCCGCGTCGCCGTAGGGGTTGCCCTCCGGCCCCGCTGCGCCGGTCTCGCACAGGCCCCAGGTTCCACGCAGCTTCTCGCGGATCACGCCCGCCATGAACAGCGCATAGGGCTCGGTCGAGGAGCGGATGCCCTTGGGCATGGTCTCGCGGGTGATGCCCAGCAGGCCCCGCGCCACATTGGGCGTGTAGGTGATCGACGAGCCCTGGTACCAGACGCTCGCCTTGGGCACCGCCAGCAGCGCAGCCGAGACGAGGCCGCCCGACGAGGACTCCGACACCGCGACGCTCTCGGCGCGCTCGACCAGCCGGGCGGCGATGCGCTCGGCGATGGGGATCATGTCAGCGAAGGTCATTTCGCGGGCTCCGGCAGGCTGTCCAGTTGATCGTCGAACCGGCGCGCGGCGATCACGACCGTGTCGACCGCCTTGCGGAAGAAGTCCTGGGGCACGGTGGCGAAGTCGTCCGTCGGCTTGTGGTACTCGGGATGGTCCTCGACCCCGAAATAGACCCAGGGGATACCGGCCTTGGCGAACACGCCGTGGTCGGACTGGTAGGTCCAGTTGTCGAAGCTGTCGTCCGGGCCCGTGTCATGGCCGAGCTTGAGACGGACGGGCGCGCCCGGGACGAGGGCCTCCAGCTGGGCCCCGATCCAAGGGTTGGGCGAGCCGCCGGCGGCGTAGAGCTCGCCCCTGGCGTTCTTGGCCAGCATGTCGAAGTTGATGTTCATCGCGATGGACTCCGCCGCGACCGGCGGGGTTTCGAGGAAGGCGCGGGCGCCGCGCAGGCCGCCCTCCTCCGCGTCGAGCGCGACGATCAGCACCGTGTGCTTCGGCGGCGACGCCTTGAAGGTCTCGGCCACGGCCAGCAGGCCCGCCACGCCCGAGGCGTTGTCGTCCGCGCCGTTGTAGATCTGGCCATCGTGGAGACCGAGGTGATCGTAGTGGGCGGTGATCACCATCACCCGACCGCCGGGGGCGCTGCCCTCGATCCGGGCGATCAGGTTGACGCCCCGGACCTCGGTCCCGTCCTTGCGCTTGAAGACGAAAGGCTGCTCAACCGGCGCCAGGCCGATCTCGCGCATGCGGCCGAGGATGTAGGCGCGCGCCTTCTCTCCGCCCGGGGAGCCGACCAGCCGCCCCTCCATGTCGTCGGCCGACAGGATGCGCAGGTCCTCGAGGGCGCGTTCCCCGGGCGCGGCGCCTGCCGGAGAGGCGAGCAGGGCGAATGCAGACAGGACGAGCAGGAAACGGCGCATGGGCCCTCCGGAAAACATGTCCTCGCTGAGTGCCCGCCGAATGCTCCTCGCGCAAGTCGGTCTTCGGACGATCGAAACGCCGTACCGCTTTTTCGACTTTCCTTTCTCCCGCCCTGTCGCGCATCATGCCGGCAACGAGAAAAGAACGGGAGCGAGACATGGACGCGCAGTCGCAGTGGACTGGACTGGACGCCGACCGCCTGGAGCGGATCACCGGCCACATCGAGCGGAACTACATCGACGCCGGCAAGATCGCCGGCTGCCAGGTGCAGGTCACGCGCCACGGCAACACCGCCTATGCCCGAAGCTTCGGCCACCGCGACCGCGAGCGGTCAACGCCCTGGACCGACGACACCATCGTCCGCATCTACTCGATGACCAAGCCGATCGTGTCCGTCGCCCTGATGACGCTCTTCGAGGAGGGCCGGTTCCAGCTCGATGATCCGGTCCATCGCTACATTCCCGAATGGAAGAACCACCGCGTCTGGGTCTCCGGCGAGGGCGCGAGCATGGTCACCGAGGCGCCGCAGCGACCGATCAGCTTCCGCGACGTGCTCAGCCACACCAGCGGCCTGACCTATGGCTCGATGCTGGCCCACCTGACCGGGCTGCCGATCGAGCATCCGGTCGACAAGGCCTATGACGAAGTCGGGGTTCGCCGCGGCGACGGCGAGACCCTGGACCAGTTCCTCAGCAAGCTCGGCGAGGTTCCGCTGCGCTTCCATCCGGGCGAGCAATGGATGTACAGCCTGGCGACAGACGTCTGCGGCGGCCTGGTCGAGCGCGTCAGCGGCGTGCCGCTGGCCGACTATCTCAAGACCCGCATCTTCGATCCGCTCGGCATGACGGATACCGCCTTCCAGGTGCCCGCCGCCAAGGCCGACCGCTTCGCGGCCAACTACATGCGGATGCCCGACAAGAGCCTGCGGCTCAGCGACGACCCGACGAAGAGCCCCTATCTGCGGGAGCCGGTCTTCAAGTCCGGCGGCGGCGGGCTGGTCGGCACCATGGCCGACTACGTCCGCTTCGCCGAGATGCTGTGCCGCGGCGGCGAGCTGGACGGCGCGCGGATCCTGGGGCCCCGTACGCTGGACCTGATGACCCAGAACCATCTGAAGGGCGGGGCCGACCTGACCGAGATGGCCCTCGGCAGCTTCTCGGAGACCGCCAACGCAGGCATCGGCTTCGGCCTGGGCTTCGCCATGACCATCGACCAGACGGCGACGGGCGGTCTTTCCGCCGGCGACTACTACTGGGGCGGCGCCGCCTCGACCATCTTCTGGGTCGACCCGGTGGAGGACCTGACGGTGGTGTTCATGACCCAACTGATGCCGTCGGCCAGCTTCGACTTCCGCGGACAGCTCAAGAGCCTGGTCTACTCCGCGATCGTGGACTGAGCCGCCGACCGCCGTCGGCGATCAGCCGGCGGCGGCGCGGTCTCCGGTCCAGTACAGGATCGTCTCCATCAGGCGGTCGGCCTTGATCGGTTTGCCGAGGTGGGCGTCCATCCCCGCCTCCAGGCAGACGGTGACCTGCTCAGGCAGGATATTGGCGGTCAGGGCGACGATCGGGGTGCGCGCCCCGGCGGCGGCAAGGTCGCGGATCCTGCGGGTGGCCGTCAGGCCGTCCATCACCGGCATCTGGACGTCCATCAGGATCAGGTCGTAGTCGCCGCGACCGGCCGCCTCGACGCCCTGGGCGCCGTCCTCGGCCGTGTCGACGACGATGTCGAAGGGCTCCAGCATGGCCAGGACCAGCTCGCGGTTGACGGTGTTGTCCTCGACCAGCAACAGCCGCAGCGGGCCGTCGGGCGTCTGTTCCGGGCGCGACGCGGCCGTGCCGGCCTCGCCCTCGGCCCGCGGCAGGACGACCTCCAGCCAGAACTCCGAGCCCTGGCCTGGCTCGCTGCGGACGCCGATCTGGCCGCCGAAGGCCTCGACGATGCGCTTGCAGATGGCGAGGCCCAGGCCCGCGCCGCCGAACCGGCGCGACATGGCCGCATCGGCCTGGGCGAAGCGGTCGAAGACCGTGTGCAGCTTGTCGGGATCAATGCCGACACCCGTGTCGGCCACAGTGACCCGCAGCCGGTCCGATTCGCCCGACGCTTCCTGTTCCACGCGAACGCGGACCGCCCCGCCGGAGGATGTGAACTTCACCGCGTTGGACAGGAAATTCAGGATCGCCTGGCCAAGTCGGGGCCCGTCTCCGACCAGATCGCCCGAGGCGCCGGTGACCTCCAGGTCGACCGCCACCTTCTTCCAGTCGGCCTGCGGCTGAACCAGATCGATCATCGAGCGCACCAGGGCCTCCGCGTTCAGCCGACCCGCTTCGAGCGTCAAACCCCGCGCCTCGATCCGGGAAAAGTCGAGGACGTCGTCGATGATCGACATCAGCCCGTCGCTGGCGTCGAGGATGCGCACCACATGGCGACGCTCACGCTCGCCGAGCCCGTCGGAGTTCTTCAGCAGTTCGGCGAACCCCATGATGGCCGTCAGCGGCGTGCGAAGCTCATGGGTCATGTTGGCGAGGAAGTCGGTCTTGGCCGCCGCCGAGGCCTCGGCCAGCTTGAGGGTTTGCTTGAGCTCCAGTTCCAGCAGCTTGCGCTCGGTGATCACCCGCGAGGCGATGATCAGGTCATTGGCCTCGCCGGCCACGCGCGAATAGGTGCTTTCGTACCAGATCAGCGAGCCGTCCCGGTGGCGGCCGGGGTATTCCCGCGTCAGCGGCGGGTCGCCCGGCTTCAGTCGGCCGATCTCTTCAAGCAGGGGACCGATCGCCTCGGCATCGACCGTCGTTTCCAGCGGCAGGGCCATGTACTCTTCCACCGTGTAGCCGGTCTGTCGCTCGATGGAGGGTGAGATGTAGCGGCGTACGCCGCCCGACCAGTAGGAGACGTTGTCGCTCAGGTTCTCGGCCAGCAGCCGGTACAGGCGATCGCTCTCGCCGAAGCGGGCGAGCGCCTCCTCGGCCTCGGCGCGGCGGCGGTCTGCTTCCCTGACGGCGACGTCGCGATCACCGAGGCTGCAAACCAGCTCCTCCCTCAGCGCCATCAGACCCCGTCGCTGGCTCGTCAGAACGTAGGAGATCGGCAGGGCGATCACGCCGGCGATCGTGCCGGTGACCAGGGGGGCGAAGTGCGACGGGTCTGCATAGACGAGGACGTTCACCGCGTAGTCGAGCGCCAGCGCCGCCGCCACCACGAGGGACGACACGACAAGCGCGTCGAGGAGGGCCTGCCTCCGGTGGGCATGTCCGGCCATAGGCATTCCATCTGGAACGTCGGAAGGATCACAAGCTAAGCACACTGAGAAGCAATCAGAATCGCTTCGGAAACAAGGCGCTGGACCGACCGGCTCCTGCCCGGTCAGGGATAGCTATAGCGCAACCATCGGGCGACGGCGGGTTTCGTCTCGAAGGCTTCGCTGCCGGCCACGGCGCCCCGCAGCGCCGTCGCGTTGTCGGTGGTGCAGCCGCCGTCCCCGGTCAGCGTGACGCCCGCGAAGGGCTGGGTGGTCGTATAGTCGGTCTGGCCGTCGCCGTCGGCGTCCTGTCCCTTGGGCGGCGGCGGCCCGCAGAGGGCGGTCCAGAAGCGGAAGGCGTCGACGCCGTCGTAGGCGGAGGTCAGGGCCTCGAAGCCGAAATAATAGACCACGGTGCGCTCGGGTGTGGATCCGGCCGCCTTGTTGCGCGTCACCAACTGCCAGACACGCGGGACGCCGCCGGTGACCAGATAGGGCGCGCCGTCGTCGTCCACGACGCCCGCGGAGTCGTCGGGCATGTGGAACTTGCCGTGATCGACATAGAACCACTGTGCGCACTCCGGCCAGGAAGCGGTCGACGCCCCGGGATCAAAGGCGCAGTCGGGATCCTCGATGCGCCAGACGCCCCGTCGGAGATCGGGAGCGCCCGCGTCTTCGGGACCGAAGAGCGGCGTCTGCGTCGTCAGGACGTTGCAACCGCCGAGCGCCAGCGCCGCGAAGAAAAGGACCATGGTCCGCATGACCAACCCCCACATCAGCCGTTGTTAAGCATTATGGCCCATTAGGGTCTCAAGTCTTGTGGAGAAGCCACGCCCGTGCCGATGACCGCCGTCGATCTCGAAAGCCGCCTGCGCGCCGCGTTCCCGGACGCGGAGATCGTCATCACCGATCTCGCGGGCGACGGCGACCACTACAGGGCGAGGATCGTCTCGGAAGCCTTCAGGGGCCTGCCGCGGGTGCGTCAGCACCAGTTGGTTAACAAGGCGCTGGCCGACGTGCTGGGCGGCGTGCTGCACGCCCTGGCGCTCGAAACCGCAGCGCCTGCGGACTGATCTCCAGATGCGCTATCGCTCCTTCGGCAAATCCGGCCAGGTCGTTTCAGCAGTGTCCGTGCTGCTGGACGGGCGCACGCGCCGTTCCGCGAAGGACTGGCGCAACCTCGTTCGTCTGTCGCTCGACTGCGGCATCAACGGCTTCGAAATCGCCGGCGACAGCCCGTCGGTCCTGGAAGGCGCCGCCGAGGGGCTCTCGGAAGTCGAGCGCGAACTGCTGTTCGTCACCTGGCGGCCGGCCGCCTTCACGTCCGATCCGGCCCATACGGTCGAGGCCTTCGTGGCCCGCCTTGGCCTGGAGTATCTCGACCTCATCGCCTTCGACGGCCCGCCGCCGTCGCTCGACGCGCTGCGCGGCACCCGCCGGGTGCGCGCCTACGGCCTGGCCGGCGAGGACGCCGAGAGCGACCAGCTGCTGTCCGGCGGCGCCTTTGACGCCCTTGCGGCGCCCTACAGCCCGGCTTCGGGCTGGAAGGAGCGCAACCGGATCAAGGCGGCGGCCGCGCGGGACATGGCCGTGGTCGCCCATTCGATCTGCCCCGAGCATATCCTGCCGCCGGCCGAAGGCGTGCTGAAGAGATCGCTGTTCCGAAAGCGGGCCAATCCGCTGGCCGGAGTCGGCGGCTATCGCTTTCTGGACAACACGCCGGGCTGGACGGCCGAGGAGCTTTGCCTGGCCTATGTGCTCACCGAACCCTCGGTGACGACGGTCCGTTTCGAGGTCGACCGCCCCGAGCGGCTGGAGCGCCTGGCCGCCATCGCCGAGAAGGACCTGCCCACCGGGGTCGCCGCCCAGATCGAGATGGCGCGCTTCTCGGTCGCATCGTCTTGACCCGGACCGCCCGCGTCCCTAGCTGATAGGCTTGTTTTCAAGCCCAGAGGCTCTTGCCGTGACCGACGCCGCCGTCGCCCACCCCGCCCACGACTGGATCGCCAACACTGTTGCGACGCACCCGGTCGTGCTGTTCATGAAGGGCGAGCCCGAGCAGCCTCGCTGCGGCTTCTCCGCCCAGGTGGTGCAGATCCTCGATCACCTCGGCGTCGACTTCGTCGGCGTGGACGTTCTGCAGAACGAAACGCTGCGCGACGGCATCAAGGTCTACAGCGACTGGCCGACTATTCCGCAGCTCTATGTGAAGGGCGAGTTCGTCGGCGGCTGCGACATCATCCGCGAGATGTTCCAGGCCAGCGAGCTGAAGCCGTTCCTCGAGGAACAGGGCGTCCTGCAGGCCTGAGCCTTCGGGATCGGGGCATGAGCAGGCTTCTCGAACCGCCGGAGGGCCGGCAGGTCTTCACGCGCGACTTCACGCCCGTCGACAGCGACATCGACGCCAACGGCCATGTGAACAACGTGGTCTATCTGGGCTGGGTGCAGGACATCGCCATCGCCCACTGGGACTCCCGCGCGCCCGCCGAGGAGGCGACGAAGTGGGCCTGGATCGTGGTCCGGCACGAGGTCGACTATCGCCGCTCTCTGCTGCTCGGCGAGACCGCGCACGCCCGGACCTGGGTCGGCGAACGCCGCGGCCCGCGCTTCGACCGCTACGTCCGCATCGACGGCCCGGACGGGGAGATGTGCGCCCAGACGCGGTCTGAATGGGTGCTGATCGACGCCGCCACGAAGCGACCCGCCCGGGTGCCCGCGTGGATGGAAGAGATGTTCAGCTAGCGGCCGCCAGCGGATTGACCACCGCCACGGCCGCGCCCTTCGGCAGGCCAAGCTCTTCAAACCCGAACGTCAGGTCGACCGGCCGGGCGACAGCCCTGCAGGCGTCGATCTTCCTGCGCCCGAACGCCACCGCGTACCGGTTGGCCTTGCGCTCCACGAACCAGGCGAAGTCGGCCTTGGTCGTACAGCCGTTGGACATCACCCGGATGGTCAGGCTGCCCTCGGCGACGCTGGCGGCGATCAGCGGCTCGAGCTCGACCATCCCCGCGTCCGGCGATGAATAGACGGCGCGGGTGGCGCAGCCGGCGAGCAGCAGCGTGGTTCCGGCAAGGATCAGCAGCGAGCGTCGGTTCATGCGCCCTACTCCGCCACAGTCCGCGCCATAGCAAAAGGGCCCGGAGATCGCTCTCCAGGCCCTTCGCATCGATTTCGAGGTCGGCGGCGTCTTACGACGCGTAGAATTCGACCACGAGGTTCGGCTCCATCTTCACCGGGTACGGCACTTCAGCCAGTTCCGGCGCGCGGACGAACGTGGCCGACATGGCCCGGGCATCGACGGTGATGTAGTCGGGGGTGTCGCGCTCGCCCGAGCTCAGGGCTTCGAGCACCAGGGCCATGTTGCGGGACTTTTCACGCACCGTGACCACGTCGCCGGCCTTCACGCGGTAGGAGGCGATGTTGACGCGCTTGCCGTTCACCAGCACGTGGCCGTGGTTGACGAACTGGCGGGCAGCGAACACGGTCGGCACGAACTTGGAGCGGTAGACCACCGCGTCCAGACGGGCTTCCAGCAGGCCGATCAGGTTTTCCGAGGTGTTGCCCTTGCGGCGCGCGGCCTCGGTGTAGGTGCGGGCGAACTGCTTCTCGGTCAGGTTGCCGTAGTAGCCCTTCAGCTTCTGCTTGGCGCGGAGCTGCAGGCCGAAGTCGGAGATCTTCTGCTTGCGGCGCTGGCCGTGCTGACCGGGGCCGTAGGAGCGCGAGTTGACCGGGGACTTCGGACGACCCCAGATGTTTTCGCCCATCCGGCGGTCGATTTTGTACTTGGCGCTATGGCGCTTGGACATGTCGTCACTTTCAATTCGACGCGGGCCGGCTCCTCCAGGATGGAGGTGCGATCTCAACGGCGGCTACGCATCACCCGTCATGTATTTCCGCGCCGACGGTTACCCGGCGGCGTTTGGAAGGCGCGCTTATGATGGAGGGGCGACGGGGAGTCAACTTTTGGCGGGTGGCGGCGGGCCCGGCATGGTTGGATCACGCCGTCCTGTTTGTGAGTCCCGCCATGAAGTCGAAGTCCGCCGCATTGGCGATCCTGGCCGTTGCGCTCGTCGTCGCCCTGCCCCCGCCGGCCTCGGCCCACCAGACCGGGCGGCTCACCCGGCCGGCGCCCAGCGCACTGAACGCGGAGGGCCGGCTCGTCGTGGCGGAGGGCGCCACCTTCGGGCAGCTGCTGGTCGACCGGTATGCCGCCTTCGGACGCCAGACGGCGGCGCCAGGCGCCGACCCCGAAGCCGTCCGGATGTGGACGACCCTGATGTGCTCCGGGTCAGCGACCAGCGCCGTGGCCGCCTATGCGGTGGAAAAGTCCCTGAAGGGCCTGAAGAAGGACGTCCGGGCCCGGCTCAGGGCCCGAGACCCGGCGAGCATGACCGACCTCGCGGCCGCCGCGATCGCCACGCTCGACGGCGTCAGCCCCGAAGCCATCCTGGCGGACGAGGCGATCGGCCCGGGCGTCTATCACGACGCCATCGGCGGCATGCGCTTCGCCCTCGAGGCCTGCAACTTCTTCGGCCAGAAGCCGTAACCCGCCGAGCGCTTCGCGCCGGGATCAGGCTTCCACCACCGCCGGCAACCGGTAGCGGCCGTCGAGCAGCTCGGCCTTCGGCAGGTAGCCTCGCATGAACAACGCGAACGGTCCGGCCGGGGCCGGCAGCCAGTTGCTCTCGCGGTCGGGATGCGGCGGCTCGTGGCCGATCCACAGGTCCAGCGAGCCATCGGCGTTCCACTTCAGGCCCGGCGTGCGGTCGCCGATGGCGTAGCGGCCGATGGGATTGTCGGCGAAGTAGAACTGTCCCTCGGGCGTGATCTCGTACATCGACAGCGACCAGAAGCTGTTCACCGGAACCTGGCGGTCGGCGGGCAGGTGGAGCCGCCAGTTGCGCGTCCCGTCGAAGGCGCCGCCGCCGCCCGGCGCGCCGGCCCGCAGGTAGGTCGCCTCGACCAGCGGCAGCGCCGCCAGGCCGCCCAGCGCGACGACGGCCCGGAAATGGTAGTCCTGCCCGAAGTCGCCGAGCTTGCTGGCCGGATAGGCCCAGCCCTCGATGAAGTTGCTGCCCGACAGGCCGCCGCCGCCGCGGGCCGCCTTGCGGGCGTCCTCGACGCCGGCCTCGATCTCGGCGACCTCAGCGGCGCTGAAGCGCGCGGCGTCGAAGGCGCCCTGCCCCAGGCCCAGCGGCGCGATCCGCTTCAGCACCGCGCCGTCGGTGGCCGGCGGCGGATTGAGCGCCATCAGGGCGTCGGCGCTGGCGAAGTAGTCGGCCCAGCCGTCGCGGCGCCTGGCGTAGTCCGGGGCCGGCGCGGCCTGCGGTCCCTGGGCGGAGAAGCCGCCCTGCACCACGGCGGCGGCGTCCAGGTCGTGCGGGCCGTCGACGAGGATGCGGGCCAGGGCCCAGACGTGGCGGGTCGGGGAGCGGACGACGTTGCGCCCCTCCGCCGCCTCGGTCGGCCCGACCAGGGTGTAGACGCCCCCGTCATTGCCGGTCGTGCGGGTGCCCAGAACCGCGAAGCTGTTGGACCAGGCGTCCATCAGCTGCAGCGAGACATAGCGATCGCCGGACGGCGGGATGGTCAGGGTCACCGGTCCGCCGGTCAGGTCGATCTGACAGGTGGCGTAGAGCGTGTCGTTGTTGGGCGTGGTCACCGCCCGCGCCTTGTGGTCCGCCAGCCGGCGCATCATGCCGAAGCTGTTGATCGGGGTGCCGACCGCCTGGCCGACGCTGCGGATCGCGGCGATCTCGATCAGCGGCAGGGTGTAGAGCCAGGCCTCGCGGGCGGCGGCGCGGAGTTCGGTCATGGGTCAGGCCTTCTCGATGGCGGCGAGGCGCCAGCGCCCGTCGAGCACCTCGGCCCTGGGCAGGTAGAGGCGCATGGTCAGGCCGAACGGCCCGGCCTGCGGCGCGGGAAGCCAGTTGGCCGACCGCGCGCCGCCCGGGTCGGTGCGGCCGATCCAGATGTCCAGCGAGCCGTCGGCATTGCGGACCAGCCCCGGCGTGCGATCGCCGATCGCGTAGCGGCTGATCGAATTCTCCGCGAAGAAGCGCTGACCGTCCGGCGTGTGCGCGTACATCGACAGGGACCAGAAGGCGTCGACCGGCATTTGCGCCGGGACCGACAGGCGGTAGAGGCTGTCCCCCCAGTAGGCGCCCTCACGCTCGCCTTCGGAGCGCAGGTACATCGCCTCGGCGACCGGCAGGGCCGCCAGGCCGCTGAGCGCGACCAGCGCGCGGTAGAGGTAATCCTGGCCGAAGATGCCGAGGTTGGGCTTGGTGTAGCTCCAGCCCTGGACGAACTGCTGCCGCTCGCCGGCCAGACGCGCGATCATCCGGGCCCGCTCGACGCCGGCGGCGGCGCCCCGCCCCTCGGCGTTGAAGGCCGCCAGTCGCGCCAGAACCTTGCCGTCCGTCGCCGGCGGGGGATCGGACTTCAAGAGGGCGCGCAGGCTGGCGAAGTAGTCGGCCGACGACGCCGCGCGGTCTGCATGGGGCGCGGGCGCGACGCCGGCGGGCCCTTCGAGCAGAAAGCCGTTTTGCACGGCGTGGGTGGCCGGCAGATCCGCGCCGCCGTCCGTCAGCGTGCGCACCAGCAGCCAGCCGTGCGGCGTCTCGCACCGCAGGACATCGGGACCGCTCCCCGTCTGGCCCGGACCGACGATGGTGTAGCGGCCGCCCTGGTTCCCGGTGGTCCGCAGCCCGAGCACGACATTGTTGTTCGAGTACATGTCCATCAACGCCGCCGACCAGTAGCGGTCGCCGGTGGCCGGAACGGTCAGGGTGACCGGGCCCTGCGTCAGGTCCAGCCAGGCCATCGAATAGAGGGTGTCGTTGTTGGGACTGGTGACCGACCGGGCGGTGTGGTCCGACAGCTGCCGGGCGTGCTGGAAGCGGTTGAGCGTCATGCCGCCGCCAAGGTGCCGGGCGCGGGTCGTGGCCATTTCGATCAACGGCAGGCCGTAGAGCCACAGGTCGCGGGCGTCGGTCGTCTCGTCCGCCAGCACCTCGCCGGGACGGAGCGCCAGACCCGTGACGCCAAGCGCGGCCATGGCCGCGAACAGTTCCCGCCGGTTCATCGTCGCCTCCGCGGGGATTCTAAATGTTACCCCTTGGTCTCATTTGAGCGCGAAGCCTTCTGGCGCGCAAGCTTTTCCAGCACCCGGCCGCGCCCCTTCGACAGGGCGGTGACCACGCCCCGCCAGGTGCGGACCTCCTGGTCGGTGAGGCGGGCGCGGCCGAGTGCGACCCGCAGGTTGCGGACCATCGAGGGCCGCTTCTCCGGCGGGTGGAAGAAGCCGGCGTCGTCCAGTTCGGCCTCGAGCTGCTCGTAGAGCCCGACGACCGTCTCCATGTCGGCCGGCTCGTCGATGTTCAGGGCGAAGGCCTCGCGCGGGCGATCGGCGACGCCCATCCGCCACTCATAGGCGTTCAGCGCCACGGCCTGGGCCAGGTTCAGCGACCGGAACCGCTCGTCCACGGGGATGGTTACGATGCCATGGCAAAGCGCGATGTCGCCGGTCTCCAGCCCCGCCCGCTCGCCGCCGAACAGCAGGCCGACGCGATGGCCGCGTGCGACGGCGGCGTGGAGCTCGGCCGTGGCCTCGCGGGGGGTCAGCACCGGCAGCTGGGTTTCCCGCGGCCGGGCCGTGGTGGCGTAGATCAGGCGCAGGTCGGCGACCGCCGCCTCGAGCCGCTGGTAGACCTTCGCCCCGTTCAGCGGCCAGTCGGCGCCCGAGGCGCTGGCCCAGGCCCGCTCCTGGGGCCAGCCGTCGCGTGGGCGGACAAGGCGAAGCTCGGCGAGGCCGAAGTTGGCCATGACCCGGGCGACGGCGCCGATGTTCTCGGCCAGCTGGGGCTCATTGAGGATGATGACGGGAGGGGCGTTCTGCATGGGGGCTTGATAAGCCTTTCCCCGGCCGACGGGAAAGGGCGCTATGAACAGGGCATGCGCCGTCGAAGCCTGCTCACCGCCCTCGGGGCCTTCCCGCTCGTCTCACTCGCCGCCTGCGCCGACGACGGGCCCGGGGTCGTGGCGAAGACGCCTGTCATCGACGCGGCGATCCTCGACGCCGACATCGCCGCCATCGCCGAGCGGAGCCAGCCCGGAATCCTGGAGGTCGCCGTCCAGAACCTGGAGGGCGGCGAGATGTGGGCCTGGAACGGCTCCCGTCGCTTTCCGATGCAGAGCGTCTTCAAGGCCCCGCTGGGGGCCGCCGCCCTGGCCGAGGTCGACGCCGGCCGCCTGCGCCTCGATGAGCCGGTCACGCTGGAGGAGAAGGACATCTCCCCGCCGCTCAGCGCCATCGGCGCGGCCTGGCCGGCAAGGACGGACTACAGCATCGGCGACCTGCTGGTCGCCGCCGTCGGCCAGAGCGACAACACCGCCGCCGACGTGCTGATGAAGCGGATCGGCGGGCCGGGCGCGGTGACCGCCTGGCTGCGCGCCCGGCGCGTGAACGATATCCGCGTCGACCGCTATGAGCGCGAGCTGCAGGTGGAAGCCAGCGGCATGGACTCCTTCCGGATCGCCTGGAAGGACTGGCCGGCGTTCAAGGCGGCGCGGGACGCCGTGCCCGAGGCCAGGCGGCGCGAGGCGCTGGCGCGCTATCTCGCCGATCCGCGCGACACGACGACGGCCACGGGGATGCTGAACTTCCTGGGCAAGCTGTCGAAGGGCGAGTTGCTCGGCCCCCGCTCAACCGCCCGACTGCTTCGGATCATGACCGAGAGCACGACCGGCCCCAACCGGCTGAAGGCCGGCCTGCCGGCGGGCGCCGCGCTGGCGCACAAGACCGGGACGTCCGCGACCGACCTGGGCCTCACCGCCGTGACCAACGACGTCGGCCTGCTGACCCTCAAGGACGGCCGACGCTACCCGGTGGCGGTGTTCCTGGCCGTCTCGCCGCAGGACGAAGCCGCGCGGGAGGGCGCCATCGCCGATGTCATGCGGGCGATCGTGAAGGCGGTCGGCTAGCCGTTCACCACGGAGGCGTCAGGCGCCGGCGCCTCGACCGCCGCGGCCAGGGCGGCGACCAGCTGGGCCGGCCGCAGGGGCTTGGCGATATGCAGGTCCGCGCCGGCGGCGTGGGCGGCCTCGACGTGCTCGTCCATGGCGTTGGCCGTCAGCATGATGATCAGCGCCCGCGGACGGCCCTCGGCGGCCTCGCGCTCGCGGATCGCGCGGGTGGCGGTGAGGCCGTCCATCACCGGCATCTGCATGTCCATCAGGACCGCGTCGAAGCGGCCCTCGCCCCAGGCCTGAACGGCGTCCTCGCCGTTGCCGACAATGGTCAGGTCGACGCCGAACGGATCGAGGATGATCTGTACGACCTTCTGGTTGGTCGGGTGATCCTCGGCCATCAGGACCTTCATGCCCTTGAGGACGCGCACGTCGGCCACCGGCGCCGCCCGCTCCTCGCGCGGCGCGACCGCCCGGGTCAACGGCAGGCGCACGGTGAACCGCGCCCCCTCGCCCGGCCGGCCCTCGCCCTCGATCTCGCCCTCCATCATCGTGGTCAGGGCGGCGCAGATCGACAGGCCAAGGCCCGTGCCTCCGAAGCGGCGCGTGATCGAGTCGTCGGCCTGTTCGAACCGCCGGAACAGGCGCTCGTGAACCCCGTCGTCGAAGCCGACGCCGGTGTCGGCGACCACGAACCGGATATGCTCGCCGTCCCGGTCGACCTTCAGGGTGACGGCGCCGCGTTCGGTGAACTTCACCGCGTTGGCCAGCAGATTGGACAGGATCTGCGCGATCCGGCCGCTGTCGCCCAGCCAGACGCCCTTCGCCGGCCCGGCGATGCTCCAGGTCAGGGTCAGGCCCTTGGCCTCGGCCGCCGCCCGGTGCAGGTCGGCCATGGCCGCCACCGTCTCGCCCAGGTCGAACGGCGCAGGCGACAGGCGGAACTGGCCGGCCTCGATCTTGGAGACGTCCAGCACGTCGCTGAGCACCTGCTCCAGCAGCCGGCCCGAAGACGATACAAGGTTGGCGAGCTCGCGGCGGCGGGCCTGGTCATCGGTCTCGGCCAGCTGGTCGGTCAGGGCGATCACGCCGTTCAGCGGCGTGCGCAGCTCGTGGCTCATGTTGGCCAGGAAGGTCGACTTGGCGCGGTTGGCCCGTTCGAGCTCGGCCGTGCGGACGGCCACCCGCTCCTCGAGCGACCGCAGCAGCTCGTCGTTGCGGCGGCGCTGGTCTCCGAGCATGCGGGCCAGGGCGCCGATCTCGTCGGCGCGCTGCTCGACCCCGGACGCCGCCGCCTCGCCGTCCCCGGCGTGAACCTGGGTCAGGGTCTCGAGGGGCGCGACCACCTCCCGGCGGACGATGCGGTAGAGCAGCACGGCCTGGATGATGATGCCGAGCAGGCCGAACAGCAGCACCCAGGACGCCGTCCGGGCCGCCGACCAGGCGATGTCGGAGGTCGGCATGGTCATGACGAAGTACCAGTCCGGCTCCTTGAGATGGCCGAAGGCGATGACCTTGCCGTCGCGCTCGAAGGCGCCGGCCGAGCCGCCGGTGCGCCGGATGTCGCGCACCAGGCCGGGCACGTCGCGGCCGGCCTCCTGGGCGGCGAGTTCCTTCGGCGAAACGATGCCGCGCGTGCCCATGCCGGGCGCGGCGATCAGCTCCCCGTCGCCGGACACGATGACGTTCTCGCTGCCCGGGATCGCGTCCTCGACGGCGTCCATCAGGTAGCTGTCGAGGGTGATGGTCGTGCCCCAGGACGCCACATGCCGGCCGTCGATGTCGATCGGCGTCATGCAGCCGGTGGTCAGCGCCTTGCCGGTGGGATCGCTGAGCAGCTTGCGCAGCCTGGTGCAGCGCATGACCCGGCCCGGATTGTTCGCCGGCAGCATGATCTCCGCCATTTCCTCATGCTGGAAAGCGAAGTCGGCCGGCGCGTCGCGGCGGTAGTAGAGGAGCCGGTCGTCCCGGTCGGGTCCGAACATCACCAGCCGGTTGTCAGTCGTGTACATGTAGAAGTTGTCGTAGCGCGACCGCTGGGCCTCGCCGACCATGGCCGCGACCTTGAGGGTGGCGACGAAGAAGGCCTTCTCGTCCCGGGTGACCTCGGCGCCGTCGGCGATGAAGGCGCCCATGCCATAGAGATAGCCGCCGTCGCGGCTCACGCGGCCGTCGAACAGCGCCGGCGTCGAGCGCCGCGTGCCGTCGGCCTGTAGCGGGAACATCTCGTCGAAGCGCGCGTCGAGGCCCGGGCCCTTCACCCTGTCGATCCGGCGCATCAGCGCATCGGTGGCGTCGGCGTGAACCTTGACGAGTTCGGAGAACAGCCGGTCTTCCGCCGCGGTCCGCTCCTTCACATAGACCTGCAGGCTCGCGACCTGCCGTTCCATCGCGGACCGCTGGACGAAGGCGAACGTCGCCGCCGAGGCTACGCCCGTCACGATGATCGACAGCAGCATCACGATGGACAGCAGCCTGCGCGCCAGCGGCTTTTCGACGGACGTCATGGTGCGGGCGGACCTCCCCTTGCTCGCCACCCATAGCCCTGATCCCTGAACAGCCCGTTGATTTCGAGAACCGGGAAGCCGCCTGCGACAATCGGACTTCTCCCGTTGCCGATCAGGGGCTATAGCCGACCCGCCCCCGCGCGCCCCGCATGGCCCTGTGCGCCGTGCGCCCGAGCGCGCCCCAACGGAGACTTCGCCCCCATGGCCAAGATCAAGGTCGCCAATCCCGTCGTCGACATGGACGGCGACGAAATGACCCGCATCATCTGGAAGCTCATCAAGGACAAGCTGATCTTCCCCTACCTCGACCTCGAGCTGGACTACTACGACCTGTCGGTCGAGAACCGCGACGCCACCAACGACCAGGTGACCATCGACGCCGCCGAGGCGACCAAGAAGCACGGCGTGGCCGTCAAGTGCGCGACCATCACGCCGGACGAGCAGCGGGTCGAGGAGTTCGGCCTGAAGAAGATGTGGAAGTCGCCCAACGGCACGATCCGCAACATCCTGGGCGGCGTCATCTTCCGCGAGCCGATCATCTGCCAGAACGTGCCCCGTCTGGTGCCCGGCTGGACCCAGCCGATCATCGTCGGCCGCCACGCCTTCGGCGACCAGTACAAGGCCACCGACTTCCTGTTCCCGGGCAAGGGCAAGCTGTCGATCAAGTTCGTCGGCGAGGACGGCAAGGTCATCGAGCACGAGGTGTTCGACGCCCCGTCCTCGGGCGTGGCCATGGGCATGTACAACCTCGACGACTCGATCCGCGACTTCGCCCGCGCCTCGTTCGCCTACGGCCTGAGCCGCCAGTACCCGGTCTACCTCTCCACGAAGAACACCATCCTCAAGGCCTATGACGGCCGCTTCAAGGACATCTTCCAGGAGATCTTCGACGCCGAGTACGCCGCGCAGTTCAAGGAACTGGGCCTGACCTACGAGCACCGCCTGATCGACGACATGGTCGCCTCGGCGCTGAAGTGGTCGGGCGGCTACGTCTGGGCCTGTAAGAACTACGACGGCGACGTGCAGTCCGACATCGTCGCCCAGGGCTTCGGCTCGCTGGGCCTGATGACCTCGGTGCTGCTGACCCCGGACGGCAAGATCGTCGAGGCCGAGGCCGCCCACGGCACCGTGACCCGTCACTATCGCCAGCACCAGAAGGGCCAGTCGACCTCGACCAACTCGATCGCCTCGATCTTCGCCTGGACCCGGGGCCTGGCGCACCGCGCCAAGCTGGACGACAACGCCGAGTTGGCCACCTTCGCCGACACCCTGGAGAAGGTCTGCATCGACACCGTCGAGGCCGGCTTCATGACCAAGGACCTGGCGCTTCTGGTCGGCGACCAGCAGGGCTGGCTGACCACTGAGGGCTTCCTCGACAAGGTCGACGAGAACCTGAAGATCGCCATGGGCGCCTGATGGGTCGGGGACATGTTCCGCGCAGCGGTGCGTGTCCCCACTCTGACGACATTCAAGAACTGACGGAGGGCGGATCATGAGCAGCAGCGTCAGGGTCCGCCCTCTTTCCGTTGGCGACCGCCCCGCCTGGGACCGCCTCTGGGCCGGCTACCTGGCCTTCTACGAGAGCGTGCTCGATCCGGCGGTCAGCGAGACCACCTGGACGCGCCTTCTGGACCCGGCCTTCCCGATCTTCGGCCTGGTGGCCGTCGACAGCGCCGACGCCCCCGTCGGCCTGACCCACTACGTGCTGCACCCGGCCACCTGGTCGGTCGGTCCCTACTGCTACCTCGAGGACCTGTTCGTCGACCCGGAGGCCCGCGCCGGCGGCGTCGGCCGGGCGCTGATCGAGGCCGTCTACGCCGCCGCCGACGCGGCCGGCGCGGCGCGGGTCTACTGGCTGACGCACGAGACCAACGCCGGCGCGCGCGTGCTCTACGACCGCGTGGCGAAGGCCAGCGGGTTCATCCAGTACCGTCGGTAGCCGCCGCACGCCCTGTCCCCCTCCACGCGGCGCGCTATGTCCGGCCGCTGGGGCGGCGGACGACAGTCTTCGCCCGCCCGCCGTGAGGACGGAGCCGATGTCGACCCCAGCCAGAACCCCCGTCCCGTCCACGGTGCTGCTCTATGGCAGGCTCGGCCTGATTCCCTTCCTCACGCCCGCGCCGGCCGCGTGGCTCTGGCCGGAGCTCACGCCGGCCGCCGGGATGCTGCTGGCAGTCTATGCGGCGCTGATCCTGTCCTTCCTGGGCGGGGCGCGTTGGGGCATCGCGGTGACGGCGGCGCGGGTCGACGGCCGGCTCGTGTCGCTGGCCATGCTGCCCAGCCTGGCGGGCCTCGCCCTCTTGATGTTGCCGGAGACCTGGCGCGGCTGGCAGTTGGCGGGCCTGGCCGCCGCCCACGCCCTGCAGGGTTTCTGGGACCTGCGGGCGACGACGGTTCCGGCCTGGTACGCGGGCCTGAGGGGACAGCTCACCCTGGCCGCCGTCGCCGGCCTGGCCCTGGGCGTCGCCGCGTTCGGGGTCTAGCCGCCGGCCAGCATTCGCCCGGCAAGGGCGACGCCGGAGTCCCAGGCGCCCTCGACCCGCGGGCCGGTCAGCCAGTCGCCGCAGCAGCCCAGACCGTTGGCGGCTGACCACAGCGCGCCGTCGGTCCCGGCGGCCGAGCGGGCGTAACGCCAGCGGTGGGCAGAGATCGCGACCGGCGCGGGCAGCGGCTCGCCGGCCGCCTCGGCCAGAGCCGCCAGCAGCGCCGCGCAGACCGCCTCGGCAGAGTCCTCGAGATGATCGCGCGACCAGTCGGGACTACCCTGCAGCACCCAGGCCTCGATCGGACCGCGCCCGGGCTTGGACCCGTTGCGCGCGGCCCAGCCAAGCGCGCCGATGTCGCGCAGCACGTCGGGCAGGTGGTCGAGCCGGCGGTCGAACGCCGCCATCACCGTCCAGCAGGGCTGACTGACCGACGCCGCCGCCGCGGCCGCCAGCGCGGCATCATGATCCCGCAGCAGGACCGCCGCCTGCTCGGCCGGGACAGCCACAACCACCGCGTCGAACCGCCCGCCCGGCTCCCCGGTCGTGTGCAGGCGCCAGCCGGCCCCGTCCGGCGCCAGCGCCTCGACCCGGGTGGCCCAGGCGACGTCGTGGCCGGCGGCCAGCGCCCGCACCGGGGCGTTCATGCCCGGAACCCCGACCCAGGCGTCCGGACCGGCGGCGGACCAGGGCGCCGCGACGCCATCCGCCGCCCACCGCGCCACCTGGTCCCGGAACGAGGTCCCACGCACCGTGAAGTACTGCGCCCCGTGGTCGAAGGCGGCCTCGCCCAGCGGCGTCGCGATCCGTCGCGCCGACATCCGGCCGCCGGGCCCTCGCGCCTTGTCGAACAACGAGACGGCGACCCCGCCCTCGCCCAGCCGCGTGGCGCAGGCCAGCCCCGCAAGGCCCGCGCCGATGATGGCGACTCGCTGGCCGGTCAGGGGCATGGGCAGATCCTTGGGTCAGATGACGGCGGGAGGGCGGGCGGGCGCCCGGTGGCGGAGTCGGACATCTAGCCCGGCCGGCCGGGCCGGAAACCCCGACAGGCTCTCAGGCGTCAGCCGATGCGCCGCGTTCGGGTGGACCCGCGCGCAGACGGGACTCCCGGGACAGATGCTCTGGAGACAAGGCGAGACATTTCGTCCCTTTCGGGGACATCCGGCCGACCGCGACGGCGCCGGCTTATCCCCCTCGGCCGGATCGGCCGTAGACTGCGCCCGTGACGCCCGCTCGGCCCGCCCCTGCCCCGCCCGCGCGCCCGGCCACCGGCGCCCGGGGACGCGCCGTGCGGTTCATCTGTCCCCGCAAACGCGGCGCATGGCCCGGCTCGCTGCGCCGCCCGCATCGGTGACGACGACACCCGGGACAACCTGATCGCGAAAAAAGTTGTGGCCGGCGAAAGAGAACATATTGCGAACGAGAACAAACCGTGCACATCATGCCTGCGTTCGGCGAGGGCCGCTTCCGCAATCCGGCGGGAGCACGCGGGCGGGACCAGAATCGGAATAAGGATGCGCACTCCCATGAACCAGGCGGCTTTGAGACTCGTGACACGCGACGAAGGTGACAAGCAGCGCGCTCTTGAAGCGGCGCTCTCCCAGATTGACCGCGCCTTCGGCAAGGGCTCGGTGATGCGGCTCGGCTCCAAGAGCAAGATCGAGGTCGAGGCGGTCTCGACCGGATCGCTCGGGCTGGACATCGCGCTGGGCATCGGCGGCCTGCCCAAGGGGCGGATCGTCGAGATCTACGGGCCGGAAAGCTCGGGCAAGACGACGCTGGCCCTGCACGTGGTGGCCGAGGTCCAGAAGGCCGGCGGCACCGCCGCCTTCGTCGACGCCGAACATGCGCTCGATCCCCAGTACGCCCGCAAGCTGGGCGTGAACCTGGACGAGCTGCTGGTCTCGCAGCCGGACACCGGCGAACAGGCGCTGGAGATCACCGACACCCTGGTGCGCTCCAACGCCGTCGACATCATCGTCATCGACTCGGTGGCGGCCCTGACGCCGCGCGCCGAGATCGAGGGCGAGATGGGCGACAGCCTCCCCGGCCTGCAGGCCCGCCTGATGAGCCAGGCGCTGCGCAAGCTGACCGCCTCGATCTCCAAGGCCGGCACCCTGGTGATCTTCATCAACCAGATCCGCATGAAGATCGGCGTGATGTACGGGAGCCCGGAAACCACCACCGGCGGCAACGCGCTGAAGTTCTACGCCTCGGTGCGCCTCGACATCCGTCGCACCGGCTCGATCAAGGTCCGCGACGAGATCCTCGGCAACAACGTCCGGGTGAAGGTGGTCAAGAACAAGGTCGCCCCGCCGTTCCGCGAGGTCGAGTTCGACATCATGTACGGCGAGGGCATCTCCAAGCTGGGCGAGATCATCGACCTGGGCGTCAAGGCCGGGGTCATCGACAAGGCCGGCTCCTGGTTCTCCTACGGCGACCAGCGCATCGGCCAGGGCCGCGACAACGTCCGCGAATTCCTCAAGGGCAACCCGGACATCGCCGGCAGCATCGAGAAGGCCGTCCGCGCCAAGTCCGAGAAGATCGAGGAGGAGCTGCTGGTCGGCGGTCCCGAAGGCGACGAGGCCGACGAGGGCGAACCCTAGCCGCGCCGGGGGCATGATCCGCGCGGCGGTTCCTGTCCCCGACCTACTGCCTCGCCACAGAACCCCGTCGGACCGTCGCTTCGCGCCGGCCCACCCGCCCACCGGGCCCGTGCGAACCCCGCGCGATGATCCGACGGCAAGGACGCCTCTGCTCTCCCACGGAGCGGGGCGTCCTTTCTGCGTTCGCAGCCGCTGAGCGGCCTGAACCACCGGCTGCCCGCCGATGGCGCAGGCTGGCCGCCGCCGGGCGCCAGGCAGCTGCACAGGCCGCCTCTCGCGCACCGGGCGAGCCTTTTCCTTTGGGATTTGGCCGGGGCGCGGCTATGGAACCGGCCTTGCGAGTGTTAACCGGCCCGGGGCCTTGCGCCCGGCCCAGACAGCGACGACCTGACCGGACCATGAAGAGCCTCAACGATATCCGCAGCGCGTTCCTCGACTACTTCGCCGGCCAGGGCCACGCCGTGACGGCGTCCGCCCCGCTCGTGCCGCAGAACGACCCGACCCTGCTGTTCGTCAACGCCGGCATGGTGCCGTTCAAGAACGTCTTCACCGGCGCCGAGACCCCGGCCTCGCCGCGCGCCGTGTCCTCGCAGAAGTGCGTCCGCGCCGGCGGCAAGCACAACGACCTGGACAACGTCGGCTACACCGCCCGCCACCACACCTTCTTCGAGATGCTGGGCAATTTCAGCTTCGGGGACTACTTCAAGGAACAGGCGATCGAGCACGCCTGGACCCTGCTGACGCGCGACTTCGCCCTGCCCAAGGAGAAGCTGCTGGTCACCGTATACCATACGGACGACGAGGCCGCCGCGCTGTGGCGCAAGATCGCCGGCCTCTCCGACGACCGCATCATCCGCATCGCGACCAGCGACAACTTCTGGTCCATGGGCGACACCGGCCCCTGCGGTCCGTGCTCGGAGATCTTCTTCGACCATGGCGACCATATCGCCGGCGGCCCTCCGGGCAGCCCGGACGAGGATGGCGACCGGTTCATCGAGATCTGGAACCTGGTCTTCATGCAGTTCGACCAGCAGGCGGACGGGACGCGCATCAGCCTGCCCAAGCCGTCGATCGATACCGGCATGGGGCTGGAGCGCATCGCCGCGGTGCTGCAGGGCGTGCATGACAACTACGACGTCGACCTGTTCCGCACCCTGATCGCCGCCAGCGAGGCGGAGACCGGCGTGAAGGCCGTCGGCGACCGGGCGCCGTCGCACCGGGTCATCGCCGACCACTTGCGGACCTCGTCCTTCCTGATCGCCGACGGCGTCACACCGTCCAACGAGGGGCGTGGCTACGTGCTGCGCCGGATCATGCGCCGGGCCATGCGCCACGCCCACCTGCTGGGCGCCGCCGACCCGCTGATGCACCGCCTGGTCCCCACGCTGGTGGGCGAGATGGGAACCGCCTATCCGGAGCTGAAGCGCGCCCAGGCGACCATTGTCGAGACCCTGCGCCAGGAGGAGGAGCGGTTCCGCACCACCCTCGGCCGCGGCATGGGCCTGCTGGACGAGGCCACCGAGGGCCTTGCCGCCGGCGCCGTCCTCTCCGGCGATGTCGCCTTCAAGCTCTACGACACCTACGGCTTCCCGCTCGACCTGACCCAGGACGCGGTGCGGTCGAAGGGCCTGACCGTCGACACCGACGGCTTCGACGCGGCCATGGAAAAGCAGCGCGAGATGGCGCGCGCCAACTGGTCGGGCTCGGGCCAGCAGGCCTCGGCCACCGCCTGGTTCCCGATCCGTGAACGGGTCGGCGCCACCGCCTTCACCGGCTATGACAGCGTCGACGCCGCCGGCGCCCTGGTGGCTTTGCTGGTCGACGGCGTCGAGGCGCCTTCGGCCGCCGCCGGCCAGACGGTCCAGGCCGTGTTCGACGCCACCCCCTTCTACGCCGAGAGCGGCGGCCAGGCGGGCGACACCGGCGTGGTCGAATGGTCCGGCGGCTCGGCCAGGGTGCTCGACACCCAGAAGCAGGCCGGCGACCTCTTCGTCCATACGCTGGAGATCCTGTCGGGCGGCCTGAAGATCGGCGACCGCGCCAGCCTGCATGTCGATCCGGACAAGCGCCTGACCACCCGCTCCAACCACTCGGCCGCGCACCTGGTGCACGCCGCCCTGCACCATGTGCTGGGCGCCCACGTCGCCCAGAAGGGCCAGATGGTCGACGGCGATCGCCTGCGCTTCGATTTCAGCCACGGCGGCCCGCTGACGGCCGACGAGCTCGAGCGCATCGAGGCCGAGGTCAACGCCGTCATCCGCCAGAACATGCCGGCGGAAACCAGGCTGATGAAGCCGCAGGAGGCGATCGACGCCGGGGCCGTGGCTCTGTTCGGCGAGAAGTACGGCGATGAGGTCCGTGTCCTGACGCTGGGCCGGTCGCTGACCGACGAGAGCAAGGCCTATTCGGTGGAACTCTGCGGCGGCACCCATGTGGGCCGCACCGGCGATATCGCCCTGTTCAAGATCGTGTCCGAGAGCGGCATCGCCGCCGGCGTGCGCCGCATCGAGGCCCTGACCGGCGAGGCGGCCCGCCGCTTCCTGCTCGACCAGGCCGGCGTGGCCAGGGATCTGGCCGACCGCTTCAAGGTTCCCGTGGCCGAGGTGGCGGCGCGCGTCGAGGCGCTCGACGTCCAGCGTCGGGCGCTCGAGAAGCAGCTGGCCGAGGCGAAGAAGCAGCTGGCCCTCGGCGGCGGCGGCGCGGCCCAGGCCGGGCCCGAGGAGGTCGGCGGCGTGGCCTTCATCGGCCGCATCATGGACGGCGTCGGCGGCAAGGACCTGCGCGGCCTGATCGAGGAATTCCGCAAGCAGGCCGGTGTCGTGGCGCTGGTCGGCACGTCCGAGGGCAAGGCGGCTGTCGCCGTGGCCGTCGCGCCCGACCTGACCGGCCGCTTCAGCGCCGCCGAGCTGGCCAAGGCCGCCGTGATCGCCATGGGCGGCCAGGGCGCCGGCGGCAAACCCGACTTCGCCCAAGGCGGCGCCCCCGACGACAGCAAGGCCGCCGAGGGCGTGGCCGCGGTGAAGGCGGCGCTGGCCGGCTGACCGCCGACCGGTCGCCCCGGCTTGCGCCCGGAGCGCGTCAGGCGGACGTGGACGCAACGCCGCCGCCTGCAGGCGCTCTAGAGGGATGACCCCAGGCCCTGGCCGGCGGGCCGGTGCTCCAGGGCGAGCATCTGTTCGTAGCGGTCGATCAGCGCAGCCTGGCCCGGGGCGGCGAGACGAAGCACGGCCACGGCGAAGCTGCCCGGCGCGGATCCCGGTGCCGTGACCACGCCGCCGTCGCTTACCGCCCGCGGCGAGTCCACATAGCGTCGCGCGCCGCCGTAGCCGCCGGCCTTCGCCTGCAGGAAGCCCAGGCTGTTGCTGGTGTGCGCCCGGTCATCGAGCAGCCCGGCCCGGGCCGCCGCCAACGTCCCGGCGCAGATCGCGCCGATCGGCTTCCCGGCGCCGCTGACTCGCCGCAGAAGGTCGACGACCTCGCGATTGGGCTCCTCGGCCCAGCGCTCGCTGCCGATGACCAGCAGCAGATCGAGATCCTCCGGCGTGACATCGGCGAAGGCCAGGTCCGCTGCGGCCCGCACGCCACCGATGGACGTCACCTCCCCGCCCCCGGCGTGGCGATGCGCACGGAGAATCCGAAATCCTCCCGCAGGGCGGCCAGGACGAACCCGGCCTCCCAGTCCGCCCAGCCGTGGTGAAACAGGGCGATGCAGCGCTTCATGATCAGACTCCTGCGCTTCCTGTGTCTGCCTGCGCCGCCGCGCGGCCTCAGGAGATCTGGCCGGCGTCTGCGGCCAACGTCTGGCCTCACACCGGCCGGTAGAAGGCCGACAGCTTGTTGCCGGTCGGATCGCGCACATAGGCCAGGTAGTAGCCCTCGCCATAGGTCTCGCGCGGTCCCGGCGGCCCCTCGCAGGTTCCCCCGTTGGCCAGCGCCGCCGCATGGAAGGCGTCCACCTGCGCCGGGCTTTCGGCGTGCAGGCCGACCATGATCCCGTTGCCGGGTCGGGCCGCCTCCTCGTTGAACGGCGAACAAATCAGGATGACGCCATGGTCATCCCCCTCCGGCCCGTAGCCGGCCCAGGTCCCCTGCTGCCAGACGCGCTGGTTGCCCAGGGCGCCCAGCACGGCGTCGTAAAAGGCCACGGCCTGGTCGATGTCGTTGGCGCCGATGGTGACGTAACTGACCATGGCCTTCATGCGGGAACCTCCTGTTTGGCGGTGCAGACGATCGCGAGCTTGTTGCCGGTCGGATCGCGCAGATAGGCGGCGTACCAGTCCGGCGTGTACTGCGGCCTGGGGCCGGGCGCGCCCTCGTCGGTCGCGCCGGCCGCAATGGCCGCCGCGTGAAAGGCGTCGACCTCGGCGCGCGTGTCTGCCCCGAAGGCCAGCATGGTTCCGTTGCCGAACGACGCCTCGCCGCCGTCAAAGGGCGCGCACAGCCAGAGGGTCTGGCCCGCGCCGTCGCCGCCCGGGCCATAGCCGGCAAAGGCGCCATGCCGGGCGAAGCGCGACCAGCCGATCGCGGCCAGGACCCGGTCGTAGAAGGCCAGGCCGGCGTCGAAATTCCGCGCGCCCAACGTCACATAGCTGATGCTGACCGTCATGAAGGCCTCCCGCTTCCGGAAGACCGACGCTATGTCATGAACTGGAACAAATCAAGAACGCAATCGCATTCTCGGCCGGAGCAACGACCCGACGGCGCGACCCTAGCGTTCGTCCTGCGGCAGCTGGATGTGCGTCAGCTTCCAGGTGAACAGCGCCCGCCGTTCAAAGGTGAAGACGGTGACCGTCTCCGGCTGGCCGGCGCGCTTGATGGCGATCCGCGTGCGGTCGACGCCGAAATAGGCGTAGGTCGGATGCGGGCCTTTGATCACCTTCTCGACGCGATCACTGAAGGTCGGCTTGACCCGTGCGACGCCCGGCGCCTCGCCGGGACGATAGCCGCGACTCAGCGCCGAAAGGCCCTGCAGCGTCAGGTAGCGGTCCACCTTGGGCGGCGGCGGCGCCATGGGCTCGATGGCCTTCTTCAGGGCGCCGATAGGGTCGGTCCAGATCGAGGGCGCCTCGGCGGAGACCGGGGCCTGGGGGACCAGCTGGCTGGACAGGCTTTTGCGCACCGCCGGGAAGTCGACCAGATCGGCGGTCGCCTGGATGTCTTCGGCTGCGGTCGCGTCCTGCAGGGCCCGGAACGCCAGCCACGGCGCCGCGGCGAAGGCCAGGGCGAAGGCCAGGACGGAGACCAGGAAGATCTTGAAGAGGTCGAGGCGCATCGGACCTGCCTGTTAACGGTGTCAGACCATCAAGATCGCAAGGCGTCACCCCGCGCAAGGCTTCTCGCGTGGCGGGCGCATCGGGCGCGTTACCCGAATTGTCGCGGCTTCCTGACGCAGGGCGCGGAAACGCCACCTTAAGCGCGCGCGGCGACAGTGGCGGTCCTCAAGGGAGAACCGTCTTGTCCATCGATCCGCGCAGGCTTCTGGGTCTGGCCTTCGCCAGCGCCGACCTTCTCCTCGAGATCGATGCCGACGAGCGCATTTCCCTGATGCTCGGCGCCGGCCAGTCGGTCCTGGGCGAGGGCGTCGGCGACCCGGTGGGCAAGGACTGGCGCGTCCTGTTCCACGAGGACGACCAGGCGCTGGTCGAGGCCATGATCATCTGTGTCGCCGACGGCGTCCGGCGCGCCTATGCGCCGGTGCGTATCGCCGACACCGACCGCGCTGTCTCGCTGAGCGCCCGTGGCCTGCCCGACAATGCCGACCGGGTCTCCTGCGCGCTGACTGCCTGCCCGACTCCCCCCGTTCCGGCGACCGGAGACGGGCTTTACCGCCGACCGGACTTCGAGCAGCTGGCCAGGGATCTCACCGAAGCGGCCCGCGCCACGGGCGCCCAGCTCGAACTGGCCATGATCGACCTGGCGGGGCTGGATGCGGCCGACCCGGAACTGGCCCGGCGGGCCGCCGGCGCGCTGCGCCTCGAATCCGAGGGCGGCGCCGCCGCCGCCCGCCTGTCGCAGGACCGGTTCGCCCTGCTGCGCCGGCAGGGCGAGGACGCGCAGGCGCTGGTTCGCCGGCTGACGCGGGCGATCGTCCGCGATGGCGACAAGGGGCAGATCGGGGTCGCAGCCCATACCGTCTCGCTGGCCGGAACCTCGCCCGCACGCCTTGGACGCGCGCTCGGCCTGGCCCTGGATGACTTTGTCGCCGAGGGCCTGAAGGACACTGCGCCCGGAACCCTGGCGGAGGCGATGAACCGCTCGGTGCGACGCACCCTGGCCCGGGCGGGCGAGCTCGGCGCGGCCGTGAGCCAGCGCCGGTTCACCCTCGCCTTCCAGCCGGTCGTCTCCCTGGCCGACGGCGCGCTGCACCACCACGAGGTGCTGGTCCGGTTCGAGAACGCCCACAGCCCGTTCGCCCTGGTGCGCATGGCCGAGGAGTTCGACCTGATCGAGGAACTCGACCATGCCGTCGTCGAACAGACCGTCCGACGCCTGAAGGCCGACCGCGGCGGCGGCGAACGCCTGGCGGTCAATGTGTCGGGCATGACCATCACCAGCCCCCGGTTCGTGGCCGAGGTCGAATCGCTGATCCGCAAGGATGAGCGCCTGCGCGGCCGGCTGCTGTTCGAGATCACCGAAAGCGCCGCCATCGACGACCTGTCGGTGGCCGACCGCCATATCCAGCGTCTGCGAGGCCTCGGCTCCCTGGTCTGTCTGGACGACTTCGGGGCGGGCGCCGCGTCGCTCACCTACCTGCAGCGACTGTCGGTCGATATCGTCAAGATCGACGGGCGCTATGTCCGTGAGCTGGTGGCCGGCGGCCGCGACGCCGCCGTGGTCTCCCACGTCGTCAACCTGTGTCGCGACCTGAACGTTCGCACGGTCGCCGAGATGGTCGAGACCGCCGAGGTGGAGGCCGCTGTCCGGGCGGCGGGCGTCGACTACGGCCAGGGCTGGCTCTACGGCCGTCCGGCGGACCGGCCCGAGACTCCGGAGCGGCGCCTGGCCGCCCCGGCAACGTCCTCACCCGTCGCCGTGCGCCGGACCGGAACCCGCGACGCCTGGCAGTAGGGCGCGGCGGGCCGCCGCCACGCCCCGCTCCATTCCCTACTTCGCGCCGGCGATGTAGCCGTCGATGACCTTCTCGAGCACGGTCAGCGGCACGCCGCCCGACAGCAGGCCCACGTCGTGGAACTTGCGGATGTCGAACTTGCGGCCCAGGGCCTTCTTCGCCTTGGCGCGCAGGCGCATCCACTCGATCTTGCCGACCATGTAGCTGCAGGCCTGTCCGGGCCAGACGACGTAGCGTTCGATCTCGGTGATGGCCGAGGCTTCCTGGTCGCCGATGGTGTCGACGTAGTATTTCACCGCCTGCTCGCGGCTCCACTTCTTGTCGTGCATGCCGCTGTCGACCACCAGGCGGACGGCCCGGAACATGGCGTCGTGGATCATGCCGATCTGGCCTTCCACGTCGTCCTCGTACATCCCCATCTCCACCGCCAGCTCTTCGGCGTAGAGGGCCCAGCCCTCGCTGTAGCCGGAGAAGCCGATCATCTTGCGGATCAGCGGCAGGTCGCCGGCCTCGTTGTTGAGCGCCAGCTGCAGATGGTGGCCCGGAATGGCCTCATGGTAGGTGAGGGTCGACAGGGTGAAGCGCGGCTGTTCGGCGCTGTCCCGCAGATTGATCCAGTAGATGCCCGGGCGCGAGCCATCGAGGGTGGGCGAGTTGTAGTAGCCGCCGGGGGCGCCGGCCTCAATGGCCTTGGGCACGCGGCGGATCTCGAGCGGAGCCCTGGGCAGCTGGCCGAAGTATTTCGGCAGCTTCGGCATGATCGCGGCGACCTTGGCGTTAAGGTCCTTGATCAGTTCGACCTTGCCCTCGTCGGTGTTGGGATAGTGCTGCTTGGGGTCGGCGTACATCTGGCGGAAACGCTCGCCGACGGTGCCGGAGGTGTAGCCGGCCTTGCGCATCAGCTTGTCGGCCTGGGCGCCCAGGCTGGCCACCATGTCGAGGCCGGTCTGGTGGATCTCGGCCGGCGTGATCCTGGAGGTCGTGTAGCTCTCCAGCGCGGTGCGGTAGTATTCCTCGCCCTTGGGCAGACGCCAGACGCCGGCGTCATGCACGGCCTTGGCGCGCCACTCCGTCAACAGGGCGGCCTGGCGTTCCAGCGCCGGACGGACCTTTTCGGCATAGAGCTTGGCGGCCTCGCCGGCGTAGTCGCCCTCGATGCCCTTCTCCTTGGCTCGCCGGGCGACCGAGGTCACCAGCGGCGCCGCCTCGGGCGCCACGCCGAGCATGGCCTTGAACTGGATCAGCGCCTTGTCGATGGTGAAGTCGGCGGGGATGACGCCCAGGCCCGCGTCGCGGCGGCCGACCTCGACCTCCTGATCCAGAACCCGGCCGAACGCCTCCATCCGCGCCATGTAAGCGTCGGCGTCTTCCCTGGTCTCGATGACGTGCTGGCTGTCGAGGAAGTCCGGCACCTGCTGGTAGGCGCCCGTCAGCTGGGTCAGGACATAGGGCGCACCGCCGAAGGCGCCGTTGTAGTCGAACTTGCGGGTGAACTCGTCGCCGATGGCGAGAACGAACTCGACGGTGTCGTAGTTCACCGCATCGAGGCCGGCCAGCTTGCTGCGGTCGATCTTCCGCAGATCGGCCAGGGCCTGCGCGCCCTGCTCGCCGTTCTCCTTGAGGGCGGTCAGCGAGAAGTCCGACAGTTCCGACTTGGTCCAGGCCCGGACGCCCTTGTCGACGCCCAGGCTGGTCGCGGTCTCGGGCGAGCGGCGCAGCTGACGGTCGACCAGAAGATCGAACAGGGCCTTCTGTTTGGCGACCTCGGCGGGATCGCTGGTCAGCCCGGCGGCGAAGGCGCCCTTCGGGGCGGAGGCAGCCACCATGGCGGCGGCGGCGGAAGCTGTGAACAGGAATTGGCGACGGTTTTGCATGGAGAAGCCCTCCCGGAGATTGGCGTTTGGCCAAAGGGGTAGGCCGCCCGGGCCGCCGGAGGCAGTTAATTCCGCGTAATGCCGCTGCCGCGCCGGGACGCCGTCAGGCCGCGGCGGACGACTGCAGCTGCTGCTTCACGCGCTCGGCGAGGGTCTTGATGTCGAGCGGCTTGGGCAGGAAGGAGACGCCGGTCTCCCCTTCCAGCAGGTCGGAGAACTCCGCCTCGGCATAGCCGCTGATGAACATCACCGGCGCGTCGCCCAGGTGATGGCGCGCCTTCTTCAGCAGGGTCGGGCCGTCCATGCCAGGCATCATGACGTCGCTGACCAAGAGGTCGATCTTGCCGGCGTACTGCTCGCACAGGACCAGCGCCTCGTCGCCGTCGCCGGCCTCGAGCACCTCGTATCCGCGCTTGCGCAGCAGGCTGGCGGCGATGCCGCGCACCGCCTCCTCGTCCTCGACGAACAGGATGCGGCCGACGCCGGACAGGTCGCGTGCAGCGCGCGGCCTGGCCAGGGTGGCGACCGAGGCGACCGGCGTCTTGACCGCCGCGGCGGCCTGCACCGGCAGGAAGATGCGGAAGGTCGCGCCTTCGCCCGGCGGGCTCTCGACGTGGATCCAGCCGTCCGACTGCTTGACGATGCCGTAGACCTGCGCGAGCCCCAGGCCCGTGCCCTCGCCTACCGGCTTGGTGGTGAAGAAGGGGTCGAAGATCTTGCTCAGGACGTCAGCGGGGATGCCCGGGCCGTCGTCGCGGACCTCGATCATCGCCATGTCGCCCACGGGCGGTCCGGCGTAGCCGTGGGTCGCGGCCTCGGCATTGGTCACCCGCGCCGTCCGCAGGCGGATCTTGCCGCCGCCCTTGGCCGCGATCAGCGCGTCCTGGGCGTTGAGGGTCAGGTTCATGACCGCGATCTCGAGCTGCCCCTTGTCGACCTTCACCAGCGGCAGGTTTCGGCCGTAGTCGGTCTCGAGCCTGACGTTCTCGCGCAGCAGGCGGCGCAGCAGCACCTCGAAGTCGCTGATCGTCTCGCCGAGGTCGAGGATCTCGCGCTGCAGAGTCTCCTGCCGGCTGTAGGTCTTCAGCTTGCGGACCAGGTCGGCGGCGCGCGCGGCGGTGCCCTTGATCGAGGACAGATCGCCGTAGCTGGGGTCACCGAGCGGGTGGCGTTCCAGAAGCTCGTCGAGGCGCAGCTGGATCGCGGTCAGCAGGTTGTTGAAGTCGTGGGCGATGCCGGCGGCGAGCTGGCCGATGGCCTGCATCTTCTGGCTCTGGGCCAGCTGCAGCTCGATCTGCTTCTGCTCGGTCACGTCGACGAGATAGGCGGTGAGCCGGTCCTCGACGCGCGCCAGATAGAGGTGGGCGATCCGCGACGGGTCGTGCGCCAGGCGCACCTCGATCGGCCCAGCCCGGCCCTCGGCGGCGCCGAAGCCCGCGTCGATGCGCGAGGCAGGGTCGATAAGGTCGCCGAAGGTCATGCCGTCGACCGCCTTGCCGGCCGTCATCTCGGCCAGGGCGGGATTGGCCTCGACGATGCGGGCGCCGAACACCTCCTCGCCCTCCAGCATCGCCGCGCCGAACGGCGAGGCGGCGGCGAGAGGATCCAGACCCATCGGTCCGCGCGACCGCGGCGGGGCCGCCGCGACGGCCGGGATGGCGAGCGCGGCCTCGGCGGTCAGGCGCAGGGGTTCGTGGCCTGAGACATCGAGTCTGAGCAGGAAGCGGCCCGAACCGAGCGGTGCGACCGTCACTGGCCATTCCTCGAGCGCGACCTTCATCGCCGCCCGGGCGATCTCGCCCTTGCGGGCCTTGGCGAGGGCGGCGAACAGACCGGGCGCGACATGGCTGTTGCGCGGCAGCCGCCGCATGCCGCCAAAGGCGGCGCGCCAGGGCGCGTTGGCCGCCAGGACGCGTCCGTCGGCCCCCGCCACCGCCGCCGCTTCCGGCAAGGCCTCGATGAAGGTCTCGGCCCCGTCTTCCTCGACCTCGATCGGCGCGACCGCGCCGCGGAAGGCCATCAGGCCCAGCAGGGCGACGCCGGCCAGGCCCACGAGGAGCAGCAATCCGGCCAGCGTGTCGGGTCCGGCGCGCCAGGCCGGCGCGCTGCCAAAGGCGATGGCGAGCAGAAACAGTCCCCCGGCCGCCCAGACGAGCGGGTCGAAGCGCCGCTCAGGCGGCTCGGTCGGCGCAGGTTCCGCCATCAGCTCAGCCGGGGTTCCGGACGAATCACGCATGGATGGTACTCGCTAAAGCGGTCTGGCGCGCGGGGCGGCCGCGCGGCGCTGGGCGGCGCTCATCACAAAGCCGATGATCTTCGCCACCGCCTCGAAATGGGCTTCGGGAATCTGCTGGTCGACATCGACGGCCGCATAGAGGGCGCGGGCCAGGGGCGGGTCCTCGATCACGGCCACGCCGCTGTCCTCGGCCAAAGCGCGGATCCGCAGGGCGAGGTCGTCGACGCCCTTGGCGACGCACTCGGGCGCGGCGGTCTGGCCGGCCTCGTAGCGCAGCGCCACGGCGTAGTGGGTCGGGTTCATGATCACAACGGTGGCGTTGGGCACGTTCTGCATCATCCGCCGACGCGAGCGTTCGGCGCGGATCTGCTTCTGCTTGGCCTTCACGTGCGGATCGCCGTCCGACTGCTTGTATTCTTCCTTCAGCTCCTCGCGGGACATCCGCATGCGCTGGGTGAACCGTTGCCGCTGCCAGAACCAGTCCAGGCCCGCGGTCAGGGCCAGGAAGGTCATCACCGCATAGAACAGGGTGCGCGTCAGGTCGGCGCTGAGCGGCAGCATCGCCGCCGGCTCCATGCTGGCCAGCGCGCTGAGATCGGCGGCGCGCGGCCTGAGCACGAGCCAGGCGACCCAGCCCGTGACGCCGATCTTGAGGACCGACTTCAGGAACTGAACCAGGCCCTCGACGCCGAAGATGCGCTTGAAGCCTTCAAGCGGGGAGATCTTCTTGGCTTCGGGCTTGAGCTTCTCGCCGGTCAGCATGAAGCCGGTCTGCATCAGGTAGCCGACGCCGCCGGCCACGCCGGCCGCGGCCAGCACGGTGACCGTCAGCGGCGCGGCGGCGAGGCCGGCCTGGGTGGCCACCTCCATGGCGCCGTGACCGGAGAGTTCGATCTCGTCGGGATGCGCCACGAAGGGCAGCAGGTGCATGGCCATGTCGCGCAGGAACCAGCCGCCGCCGATCGCCATCACCCCGAACGCGCCGGCCAGGGAGGCCAGCTGCGGGATGTCCATCGATTTGGCGACGTCGCCCTTCTTGCGGGCGTCGGCGAGCTTCTTGGGTGTCGGCTCTTCTGTCTTGGAGGCGGACTCGTCGGCCATCTAGCTGAACGCCCCCAGCACATCGCGGAAGCGGTCGGTCCAGACCATGCCGATGGTCCCCAGGCTGAGGGCGAAGATCGACAGGCCGAAGATCACCGCCAGCGGAGAGGCGACGAAGAAGATCTGGAACTGCGGCATCACCCGCCCGACCAGACCGGTGGCGATGTTGAACACGATCGAGAACACGACCACCGGCGCCGCCAGCTGGAGCCCCAGCGCGAAGGAGCCGGCGAACGTCTGGACCGCCAGGGCGGCCGCGTCGCCGATCGGCGGCGTGCGGCTGAACGGGAACAGGTCGAAGGAATTGACCATGGCCGCGAAGAACAGGTGATGCAGGTCGGTGGTCATCACCAGGGTGACGCCGATCAGGTTGAGGAAGGTCGACAGCGTCGCGCTGGGCTGGGCCTGGCTGGGGCTGGCGGTCTGGGCGAAGCCGAGCGTCGTCTGGATAGCCACCACTTCGCCTGCGACGGTGAGGGCGCTCAGCGTCATGCGCAGGACGGCGCCGATCATCAGGCCGATCAGGGTCTCGCGGATTACCTCGGCGGCGACCCCGCTGACGGCGGCCGGCACGACCACCTGGGGCGCGACCAGCGGCGTCAGGATCAGCGACATCAGCAGCGCGAAGGACAACCGGATGCGCGGCGGCACGCTGGCGTCGCCCAGGCCCGGCACCAGCATGACCATGGCCCCGACCCGCGCGAACACGAGACCGGCGGCGTAGACCTGGGCTGCGGTGGCGTAGGCCTCCACCCTGCCCTCACATGGCCGAGATGCGGGCGGCGATCTGGTTCATGAAGCCGCCCATCAGGGCCCCCATGAGCGGCAGGAAGACCAGCAGGGCGATGAAGATCGCAACGATCTTCGGGGCATAGACGAGCGTGGCTTCCTGGATCTGGGTCAGCGCCTGGACCAGGCCGATGCCGACGCCAACGATCAGGCCGACGATCAGGACCGGCGCCGACAGCTGCAGCGTCAGCCAGATGGCGTCACGGCCGATGTCGAGCACTTCGGCGCCGTTCATGGGAAAGCCTCACGGGGAATCGCGGAGAACACCCTGCTAAGTCGCCCGAACATGGTTAATGCCGGTTTACGAACCGCTTGCCCGGGACAAGTCTGTCGCATGATCGACCCCGCCCTGCTCAGCCTCATCGACACGCTCGCCGAAGGCCGCGAAGGCCCGGCGCTGATCGGGATCGCCGGCGCGCAGGGGTCTGGCAAGACAACCCTCGCAAGGGCGGCCGCCGCGCGCCTCGGCGGCGTGGCCCTGTCGCTGGACGATGTCTATCTGACGCGCTCGGAGCGCCTGGCGCTGGCGGGCTCGGTTCATCCGCTGCTGGCGGTCAGGGGCCCGCCGGGGACCCACGACCTGGATCTCGCCAACGCGGTGCTCGACGATCTGCTCGCCGGCCGCCCCGTCCTGTTGCCAAGGTTCGACAAGCTGGCCGACGATCGCATCGAGCCCCTGGCCTTTCCGGGCGATGCGCGGGTCGTGCTGATGGACGGCTGGTGCCTGGGCGCGACGCCGCAGGGCGACGCGGCGCTGGCCGCCCCCGTCAATGCGCTGGAGCGGGAGCAGGACCCGGACGGGATCTGGCGGCGCTGGACCAATGCGGCCCTGGCCGGGCCCTGTCAGCGCTTCTTCGGACGGTTCGACGCCATCGTGCATCTGGCGGCGCCCGACTTCGGCGCGGTGCTGGACTGGCGCTGCGAGCAGGAAGCGGGCTTGCTGGACCTGCCGGCGACCGCGCTGCCGGCGGAGCGTCGCGCGACCATCGCCGGCTTCATCCAGCATTTCGAGCGGATCACCCGGCACATGCTGGCCGGCGGCGTGGCGGCGACCGTGACGGTGCGCCTGGATGCCGGGCGTCGCGTCGTCGGCGTCCAGACGGCATGACAGAGGGGGCGGCTTTCACCGCCCCCTCATCGACTGTGTGGGACCTCGCCCCTAGTAGCGGCGATCGCCGTAGCCGTAGCCGTAGCGCTGGTCGTCCCGCATCTCGGCGCGCAGGCGGCGCTCAAGCCGGTCGAGACGGGCGTCGAGGATGGCGACCTCCCGCGGGTTCAGGCCATGCGAGGCGCGGAACCGGCGTTCCAGCCGGTTGATCTCACGCAGCTCGTAGTGCAGCGCCTCGGCTTCGCGGCGGGTCAGGCGACCGGTGTCGAGCCCCCGGACGAAGCGCTGGCGCAGCGCTTGCTGACGGAGGTTGATGTCGCGGGCGTCGGTCCGACGATCGTAGCGATCGTAGCCGCTGGTGCTGTAGCCGACTTCATACCCGCCGCGCGGGCCGCCGTAGGGCTGGGCGGCCGCCGCTCCGGCGCCGGCCAGAGTGGCGATGGCGATGGTCGCAACGATGAGCTTTTTCATGGTCTTCACTCCTTCGGGGCCGTCCCGACCCGGGGATTTCCTGGGGAGAGGGACTGTCGAAGGTGAAGATGCGCCGCCTGGCCTGAGCAGAACCTGATGGCGTCGTTGTCAGCCGTTCAGGTCGGCGGCGTGCGGCCTGGCGAAGTCGCTAGATCGGCATCCTCATGATCTCCTGATAGGCGGAGATGACCTGGTCGCGGACGGCCATGACCGTCTCGAGGCTGGCTTCGGCCGAGGAGATGGCGGTGACCACGTCGATGAGTTCGGCCTTGCCGGCCACCTGGTTGGCGATCTGGACCTCGGCGGTCTTGGACGCCTGCATGGCGTCGGACATCACCGACTTGAGCAGGTCTCCGAAGTCCTGGGCGCCGGACGGCGCGGCGGCGCCCAGTCCGGCGGTCGCGCCGCCCTGGGTGGCGGCATAGGCCTTGGCGGCGGCGAGCGGCGTCATCATGGCGGACAGACCCTATCGCTTCAGCAGCTCGAGCGTGCGCATCTCCATTGAGCGCGCGGTCTCGATGACATTGAGGTTGGCTTCGTAGGCCCGTTGCGCCTCCTTCATGTCGAGCGCCTCGATCAGCGGGTCGACATTGGGAAGCGCCACATAGCCCTCGGCGTTGGCGGCCGGATGGCCAGGGTCGTAGGTGGTGCGGAAGGCTTTCCGGTCGCCTTCGACCCGCCCCATGCGCACGCCTTCTCCGCCGCCCACGGCCTGGGGTTCGAAGATCGGCACCTGGCGGCGGTACGGATCGCCGCCCGCGACGCGGGAGGTTGAGTTCGCGTTGGCCAGGTTCTCGGCGATGATCCGCATCCGCGCCTGCTGGGCGCGCATGCCGGACGCCGCGACCATCATGGCGGTGTCGGCCTGGGACTTGATCTCGGCCATTCAGCGTTCTCCTACCGGCCCGGGGGCCGCGCGGCCATGCGAAGCAGGGCCATGGATTTCTGGTAGAAGCCGATGGCGGCGTCATACTGCATCCGCGCCTCCGACATCTTGATCATCTGGTCCTCGAGGACCACCGAGTTTCCGTCCAGCGTCGTCTCGGTGTCCGCGCCCTTCACCGCCTTGAAGGCTCCGGCCGACATACCCGACCGCCGGACGCCGCCGCCGGGCATGTGGCCGGCGCTGGTCTGGGCCGGCTGCATGGCGAGGCCAAGCTGCTGGGACTGAAGCTGGGCGGTGAACTTGAACGCCTTCAGGTCCTGTGGCGCATACCCGGGCGTATCGGCGTTGGCGACGTTCTGGGCGATGACGCGCTGGCGCTCGCCCAGATAGCCGAGCCGCTGGCGAAGCATCGCAAACAGAGGAATTTGGGACGTGTCCATCACCGATCATGGTGAACAAACAGGGTTAATCACGCCTTAAGGGTTGCGGGGCGAGAAGCGTGGGCATTGCTTTTCCGGTGCGCTTTCCATGGACCTCGCCGCAGGCGCCTTTCGCGCCGTCTTCGCCCTGCTGGTCACGCTCGGCCTGATCGGGCTGGCGGCGGTGGCGCTGCGCCGGTTCGGGCCCGATGCGCTGGCCCGCTTCCAGCCGGCCCGCAGGCAACGGCGGCTGGTGCTGGTCGAGAGCCTGATGCTCGATCCCGCCCGCCGGCTGGTGCTGGTCAGCCTCGATGGCGAGGAGAAGCTGGTGCTGCTGGGCGAGGGACGCCTGCTGGACACCCTGAAGAAGACCCCTGCCCCGCGCCGCAAGCCCCCGGAGATCGCCGCCTGATGCGCGCCGCCGTCAAACTCTGGAAGAGCCTCTTCGACGTCCGCCGCGAGGACCTCAATAAGGCGCTGCTGGTCTCGCTGGTCGCCTTCGTGGCCAGCATGGTCATACCGGCTGTCGCCCTGGCCCAGGCGGTGAACATCGACCTGGGCACGGGCGCGGGCCTGACCGAGCGCGTGGTGCAGCTGATCGGCCTGCTGACCGTCCTGTCGCTGGCGCCGTCGATCGTCATCATGACCACCAGCTTCGTGCGGATCGTGGTGGTGCTGAGCCTGCTGCGCACGGCGCTGGGCCTGCAGCAGAGCCCGCCCAACGCGGTGATCATCAGCCTATCGCTGTTCCTGACCGCCATCGTCATGGGCCCGACGTTGCAGCGGTCCTACGACGAGGGCGTCAAGCCGCTGCTGGACCAGCAGGTCGAGCTGACCGAAGCGTTCGAGGCGGCCGGCGACCCGGTGAAGGCCTTCATGCTCAGCCAGGTCGACCGCGAGGACCTTGCCCTGTTCGTGCGGCTGTCGAAGATCGAACGGCCGGCCACGCTCCAGGACACCCCGATCCGCGTGGTGACGCCCGCCTTCATGATCAGCGAACTGAAGCGCGCCTTCGAGATCGGCTTCTTGCTGTTCGTGCCCTTCCTGGTCATCGACCTTGTCGTGGCCAGCGTGCTGATGAGCATGGGCATGATGATGCTGCCGCCGGTGGTGGTCAGCCTGCCGTTCAAGCTGATCTTCTTCGTGCTGGTCGACGGCTGGCGGCTGGTGGCCGGCAGCCTGGTGGAGAGCTTCCAGCGCGGCGGGGGATAGCGGCTACAGCGCCCGCCCTGCGTCCCCCCGGGACCGGCCTTTGGCCGGCCCGAGGGCAGGCTCCGACACGCCGCTTCGCGGCTGCTCAGGATGACGTAGAAGGAGGTTCGCCCGTCCACGTCATGCCGAGCAGCGGCCGCAGGCCGCGTGTCAACGCGCGCAGGGCAGCCAGTTGGCCTGGTGCTAGCCCGTCGGCGCCGTCGCGGCCGCGGCCGTCCGCACCGGCGCGGGCCCGGTCGGCGACGGCTTCTCGCGGAACTTCTGCTTCATGCGCGCCACCCAGCCGGTGAAGCCTTCATTGTCGGCCACCGCGCGGCTGAAATCGTTGGCGGTCAGCGATCCGCCGTCGGCGGCGGCGAAGGCCACGCGCAGCGCCTCGGGGTTGCGGCTCTGGTCGACGAACCCGTCAAAGCGCTCGCGCAGGCGTCCCAGCGCCGCGTCGTCGCCGGCCAGGCTGTAGGCCACGCCGGCGCGCAGCAGGCGGCTTTCCTCGTCCGGCCTCAGCGGCAGCGGCGACTTCCAGCGATCCCCGAGCCCCGCCTCGAACAGCGCTCCGGCGACCGCCCAGTTCTTGCCCTTCCAGGCGATCTCGGCCTTCACCTCGCGGGACTCGGCCGTGTTGTCCTGCTCGAGGATCTCCTCGGCCGCGTCCAGCCGGCCCAGCGACATGAGCGCGCGGGCCGTGATGATGCGGCGCTCGGCGTTCAGGGCCGCCGGCAGGACGGTGGTGCGAGAGTTGTTGATCGCCGCCAGGGCCTGCTCGGGCTTGCGGTCCATCAGCTGGATCAACGCCAGGTCGGTGGCCACCTGGGCCTTGGGCGCCCCGTCGAGGCGGTTGTCCACCTGGTAGCGCAGCAGCTCGGCGGCCTGGCCGAGGAGGTCGACGTCGACCAGCCGGCGCACCAGTCGGCGCACCATCAGGTCGCCGTCGGCGCCGATCGGCGTCAGTTCCTTGAAGTCATAGAACAGCGCCAGCGCCTGCACCGGCTCCAGCCCGTCGGCGAGCCCGTCCAGGAAGAGCGAGCGGAACGCCGAGGCGAGATCTTCCTGCAGGGCCACGGCCTGCGGCAGGTCGGGAAGCCGCGTTCCGGCCGACCGCAGCGCCTCCAGCGCCTCGCGATAGCGGCCCTGGCCGAGATACAGCTGGCCCAGGGTCCGGACGGTCTCAAGCTCGGTGGCGCCCCCGCGCCAGCGGTAGCGCAGGCCGTCATAGGCGTCGGCGGCCTGCACCGGCGTGATCATGCCCAGCTCAAGCTTCAGCGCCGTGGCGCGCAACAGGGCCGGGGTGGCCAGCTGGTCGAGCGGCGCCGTGCCGATGGCGGCGTAGAGCCCCAGGGCGGCCTTCTTCGCCCCCCGCTTCTCGAACATCTTCGCCTGCACCAGCCGGATAGCCAGCTGTTCGGCGGAGGGGAGCGTCTCCTTCAGCGCCTCGTCGATCCGGCGCTGGCAGGCGGCGATGTCGCCGAGCTCCAGGGCCGCCTCGGCGTCGGCGCGCAGGAACCGCGCCTTCCAGACCGGCGAGAACTGGCCGATGGCGATGGCGCCCTGCTGGAACTTGCCGCGGGCGTCCGACCACTGGCCGCCCCGGGCGGCGAGGTAGCCCCGCCAGACGGCGATGGAGGGATCATCGCCGAGGACCGGACTGGCGAAGTCGGCCTCGGCCTCCTTGTCCCGGCCCGCCATCACGCGGGCGATGCCGCGCAGGCCGCGGAACTCGGCCTCGCCGGCGATGGTCCCGCGCTCGCGGGCCGCGGCGTTGAGGACTCCGATGGCCTCGTGGGCGAGCTCGGCCCCGATCAGGAAGCGGGCGAGGGCCATACGGGCCTCGGTCGGCGCATCCTTGCCCTTGCCGCTCTCTTCGGCCGCAGCCTCCGTGAGCGCTGCGTAGCGGGGCATGAAGCCGCCCGGACCGGTCCGGGCCCAGGTGTCGTCGATCAGGCCGGGCATGCCGGCGGCCTTGGGCGCGCCGTCGCTCGCTTCGGCCAGTCTCGCGCTCGCCGAGGCCGGCGACAGGGCCAGGCCTGAAGGACGGCCGATCCGGACCAGATCCCCCTCGGCCAGCACCTGCAGGTCGGTGGCGTAGGGCTCGATGGCCAGGCCCTGGAAGGTCGGCAGCAGCGCCATCTCGACGTAGTCGCGGCGCGCGGTCAGGCCCTTGGACGGCGCGAGCGCGGTGACGACGGCGATCCTGTCGCCGACGGCCGGATCCTCCAGCCAGATCGGTGCGGTGGCGCCGGCGACGACCGCCGTCAGCGCCGCTTCCGCCGCCTCGCTGTCGCGCTGGACGGTGATCTTGCCCGGTTCGTCGCGGGGGCCCGGCCCCAGCCGCAAGGTCCAGCTCGAGCCCTCGCCGACCACGGCGATCGGCAGCGAGCGCGGCGCGACGAGGCGCACGGCGGCGTAGTCCCTGCCCTTGAAGGCCTGGACCTTCGAGTACTGGGAAACGCCCCGCGGCAGCTTCGAGACGTCCAGCGTCGCGGGCGTGTCAAAGACGATCCAGATCGCCTCGCCGCGGCGGAACACCGCCGCACCGGCCGGGTTGGCCCAGTCGAAACGCAGGCTGACCTGCGGCCCGGCGATCTCGGCGACAGCGCGCACGACCCCGCCCGCGGGCATCGGATCGGGACGCGGCGCGCGCTCGGCCGGCTCGGGCGGAGGAGTCGCGGCGGCCTGGCTCGGCGGCGGCGCTTCGGGCGCGGCGGGCCGGGCGAACAGATTGACGTAGATGGCCCCGTCGGCCGAGCCGACCTTGGCTTCCGCGTCATCGGCCAGAAGCAGGTCGATCTCAAGGCCGCCGCCGGTGTGGCGGGACTGGGCGCCCTTGAGCCACTTCGGCGGCATGATCCGAAGGGTCGACAGGTCAGGCCGCGCGTCGCGGCTGAAGCGCAGGGTCAGCGTCTGGCCATCGCGGCGCTGCGAGACCCGCGCGCCGCCGGCCCAGCGAAACTCGATCCGCGTAAAGTCCCTGGCCTGGGCTGTCCGCACCTCAAGCGGCGAGGCCGCCGCGAAGGCGAGCGTCGGCAGGGTCGCCGGGGCGGCGACCGAGACGATGCAGGCGGCCGCGACGCCCGAGCGCAGGATGGCGCGGAAGCTCGCCACCTACCCCGCCTTGGCCGGGGGTGTCGCCGCGGGCGGCGTTGCGGCCGGAGCCCTGGCCGGAGCCGGAGCGGCCGCCTGGGGCCGGGGCGCGGCGGCCGGCGGCGCAGCGGCGGTCCTGGCGGGGGCGGCCGGCGCCTCCGGGGCCACGGCGGCCCGGGCGTTGGCCAGCGTCGCGCTGGCGGTGAACCGCTTGGCGAGGTTCTCCGTCAGCGTCTTGGACTCGGCGGGCGACATCTGGGCCAGGATCGCGGCCAGGGTCCGCTCCTTCATCTTGGCGGCGATGGGCAGGCGGACGGACTCGTCGAGCTGGTTGAAGCGCGCGGCGGCGTCCTTGGCCTTCATGGCCGAGAAGACGGCGACCAGGCGGCCGACCTCGGCCTCCTGCTGGGCGTCGGCCTGGCCGAGCAGGGCCTGCACATCCCCCTTCAGCGCCGCCAGGGCCTTCACCCGCGCGTCGAGCTTGGCTTCGGCGGCGGCGATGAGCTGCAGCTGGGTGTCGATGCCCTGCTCGCGCTCATCGAGCTGACCGCGGCGCTCGCCCAGGTTCTGCAGGATGCGCAGTTCGGCGGGGGACAGGTTGGCCTGGCGCGCCAGCTCGGCCGCGGTCGGCGCGCAGACAGCCGCCGGCTTCGCGGCGGCGACCTTTTCGGCCGGGGTCGCCTGCGGCTTGCCGCCGGCCAGTTCCTCGGCGAACGCCTTGGCGCCGCTCAGCATGTCGGGAAGCGTGCGCGCGCCAGACAGGAAGTTGACCGCCAGAACGCCGGCGACCGCGACGCCGGCCAACGGCAGGATGCGGGGCATGGATTTCATCGGCGGCCTCCGGAGATCGCGCGAAGCCGGCCGGCATCGGGATCGGGGTCGAACAGGTCATCGTCGACCCGCGCCTTCGAGCGCGGGGTGACAGCGGACTCGGGTCGCGTGAACACCATCCGCTCACGCATCGGCGCGGGCGCGGGCTGGACGACCCGGTCGTCATCTTCGGCGATACGGGTTGAGGAAGCGGAAACGCCCTGGTCGAGACGGGCCGCCAGCGCCTTCGCGGTCTCGATCCGCCCGGCGAGGCTGTCCGCCGCCTCGTCGGTGGCGGCGCGCAGGTCGGCCAGACCCTGCTCGGCGCGGACCGCGGCGGCGTCGAGGTCGGCGACCGCGCGGGCGAAGCCGTCGTGGCTGTCCCGCAGGGCCTTGAGCCGGCGCTCCAGCCGCCATCCGAACGCCAGCGCCGCGATGAGCAGCACGACCAGCAGCAGGTTCAGTCCGATGACGGCGACGCTCATTTCAGCCTCTTCTGGACGGCCTTCTTCGCGGCGGGCGAAAGCGGGGCCTCACACCGGATGGCGATAGAATGATTCCGCCGCCCCATGCGGCCCCGGGTCAGCGGGATGGTGCCGGCGCGCAGCTCGACCAGGCTGTCGGGCGTGGCGTTCAGGGTGAGGGTGTCGCCAACCTTCAGGTTCAGGACCTTGGACAGCCCGACCTGCTGCTCGTCGAGCACGGCGCGGACCTCCATCTGCGTGGTCCAGAGCTCGGTGGCCAGGTGGCCTTCCCAGATGTTGTCCCGCCCGAACTTCTCGCCCATGAACTGCTGCAGCAGCATCTTCCGGATGGGCTCGAGCGTGGCGTAGGGCAGCAGCAGCTCGATGCGGCCGCCACGGTCTTCCATGTCGATCCGCAGCTTGACCAGGATCGCGGCGTTGGCCGGCCGGGCGATGGCGGCGAAGCGCGGGTTGGTCTCCAGCCGGTCCAGGCTGAAGCTGACCGGCGTCAGGGGCTCGAACGCGGCCTGGGCGTCCTGCAGCACGACCTCGACCATGCGCTGGACCAGCACCCGCTCGATGGTGGTGTAGGGCCGCCCCTCGATCCGCATCGCCGCCGTGCCGCGCCGCCCGCCGAGCAGCACATCCACGATCGAGTAGATCAGGTTGGAGTCGACGGTCAGCAGACCGTAGTTGTCCAGCTCCTCGGCCCGGAACACCGACAGGATGGCCGGCAGCGGGATGGAATTGAGGTAGTCGCCGAACCGGATCGAGGAGATGTTGTCGAGGCTGACCTCGACGTTGTCGCTGGTGAAGTTGCGCAGGCTCGTGGTCATCAACCGGACCAGCCGGTCGAAGACGATCTCGAGCATCGGCAGGCGCTCGTAGGACACCAGCGCCGAGTTGATGATCGCCCGGATGCCGTTGCGGTCGGCCGCGTCGTCCTCGCTGAGGTCGAACCCCAGCAGGCTGTCGATCTCGTCCTGGTTCAGGATGCGCTCGGCGCCGAGCAGGCCGTCGGCGCCGCCGTCGCCCCAGTCGGGACCGCCGGTTCCGGCGTCGCCTTCGCCGTTCTCCTGGGCCCACTGGGCCATCGCAGCCTGGTCGTCGGTGTCCTGGGTCATGCCATACGCGCCGCCAGCCCCCTTTCGGGCGCTAGTTGATCAGCATCTCCTCGATCAGGACGGCCTTCACCTTGGTGGGGGCGACGACCAGGTTCACACGACGCAGGATCTCGAGCCGCAGCTGATAGCTGCCCTGGCTGCCGGTCAGGTCCTCCGGACGCAGTTCGCGCAGGAAGGTCTGGAACATGTCCTGCATGCGCGGAATGTTCGGGTTGAGCACCTCGACCGCCTCGGCGTCCGCGAGCTCGAAGGTCAGCTTCAGCTTGAGGAAAGTCGGACGACCGTCGGCGGTCTGCATGTTCACGACGATGTCCGGCAGGGTGTAGAACACCACCCCGTCCGGCCCCTCGCGAATGATGGCCGCGCCGGCCTCGCCACCCTTGGCGCCGTGCGAATCCTTCTTGGGCTTCTTGGGCTTCTTCTCGGGCTTGGCGCCGTGCTCGCCGGCCGCTTCGGGCTTGGGCTTCATCAGGAAGAAGGCGCCGGCCCCGCCGCCGCCCAGCACCAGAACCGCCGCCACGCCGGCGATGATCACCAGCTTCAGGGGCAGCTTTTTCCTGGCCGGCGCTTCGCCGTCCGAGCCTTCGAGGGCTTCGGATTCGACCGCCTCTTCGCCCTCTTTGCCCTTGTCTGCGGCCACGCGCGCGACTCCTTGGAATCTCTACCCCTCCCTCATGCGTTCACGTTGGTTAAGGATCGGTTCCAAACGTGGTTAACGCGGCGGGGTGCGGCGATGTGCGCGGCCGAAAACGCCATGCGTCCGGATGGCCTCGCGATGGTCGAGCGGCGCCACGGTCGCCGCATCGCAAACCCTTCTCCGTCAAGGCCTCGCCCCGGCGGGAAGCCCTGTCCTTCTCCGGCGACGGGTCTGGCGGGCGGGCGGACGGCGAGCTGCAGAATCGGGCCCGGCAGCTTTGGCCGGGCGGTCGGCGTTAACCGTCTTGTTTGCTGTTTTTATTGAGGTTTCGGGCTGGCCCGGACTTTGCATCGTTGCAGAAGGACGCAATTCGCCGTCGCCGCAACCGCAGAGGAGGCCCGCCTTGGACAACACGATGTACGTCGCCCTGTCGCGCCAGATGACCCTGCGGCGCGAGATGGACATCATCGCCAACAACATCGCCAACGCCGATACGACCGGCTTCAAGGTCGAGACGGCGATGGTGAAGACCGATCCGTCCGACGGCGCCCGGATGATCGACGGCCCGAAGTCGCTGAAGTTCGTCCTCGACGACGGCGTGATCCGCGACTTCTCCCAGGGCGCCCTGCGGCGGACCGGCGGGACCTTCGACCTGGCCATCGAGGGCCAGGGCTTCTTCAAGGTCGAGACAGACGGCGGCGAACGCTTCACGCGTGACGGCCGCTTCACCCTGGGCGCCGACGGTCGGCTGACCACCCAGGCCGGGGACGCCGTTCTGGGCGCCGGCGGCGAGATCGTCATCAACCCCGAGGACGGCGAGGTCGCCATCTCGGCCGACGGCGTGGTCAGCCAGAACGGCGAGCAGATCGGCAAGATCGACGTCTTCGCCTTCGACGACCTGTCGAGCCTGGCCAAGGACGGCGACAACCTTCTGCGCAACACCTCCAACATCGAGCCCCAGGTCTCCAACGCCGCCGGCGTGCGCCAGGGGATGCTGGAGGGCAGCAACGTCAACCCGATCCTGCAGATCACCCGGATGATCGAGGTCAGCCGGGCCTACGAGAGCATGGTCCGGACCATTGAAGGATCTTCCGAACTGTCCCGCCGCTCGGTCGAGCGGCTCGGGCGGGTCGCGTAAGGGAGCTAGGAACCGATGCAGGCGCTACGCACCGCGGCTACGGGCATGTCGGCCCAGCAGATGAACGTCGAGGTCATCTCGAACAACATCGCCAACATGAACACCGTCGGCTTCAAGCGGCAACGGGCGGAGTTCCAGGACCTGCTCTACCAGACCATCGAGCGGGCCGGTGCGCAATCCTCCGACCAGGGCACGGTGGTGCCGACGGGCGTCCAGATCGGCGGCGGCGTGAAGGCCGGCAGCACCTACCGGATCACCACCCAGGGCGTGCTCACCCCGACCAGCAACCGCTACGACCTGGCCATCGAGGGTCGCGGCTTCCTGCAGGTGCTGATGCCTTCGGGCGAGACCGCCTACACCCGCGCCGGCAACCTGTCGGTCAACGACCAGGGCCAGCTGGTCACCGACGACGGCTACCAGATCCAGCCCTCGATCACGATCCCGCAGGACGCGCTCGATGTCTCGATCTCCAAGACCGGCCAGGTCCAGGTGGTGAAGGCCGACTCGGCGGCGCCGGAAGTGGCCGGGACCATCGAGCTGGCCGCCTTCGTCAACGAGACCGGCCTCGAGGCGATCGGCGACAATCTCTTCATGGAAAGCGGCGCTTCCGGCCCGGCGACCACCGGCGCGCCGGGCTCGGTCGGCTTTGGCCAGATCATGCAGGGCTACATCGAAGCCTCGAACGTCGACGCCGTCAGCGAAATCACCGCCCTGATCGTCGCCCAGCGGGCCTACGAGATGAACTCCAAGGTGATCAGCACCGCCGACGAGATGCTGCAGGCCGCCAACCAGGTGAAGGCATAGCCTGATGCGGGCCGCCCTCCTCCTGGCGCTTTGCGCCGCGCTCGCCGCCTCGCCCGCCCTGGCCGGTCCGGTCAGCCTGAAGGCCGACGTAGCCGACGCCGACGGCCGCGTGACCCTGGGCGACATCTTTGACGGCGCCGGCGGAGCGGCCGACATGCTGGTCGCCACCCGCACCGGCCCCACGGTCGTGCTCGACGCCGCCGCCTTGCGGATGTTCGCCCGCCGCGCCGGGCTCGACTGGAGCAATCCCGACGGCCTGCGCCGCATCGTCGTTCGCGGCGGCGCGGCCGCCAGCGCGCCGGCCGGACGGGGCAATGTCGAGGTCCTGGCCTGGGCTCGCAGCCTCAACGCCGGCGAGATCGTCCAGCCCCAGGACCTCATCTGGGCCAAGGCCGTGGGCGCGCCGTCGGACGCCCCGCGCGACGCCGACGCCGTCATCGGCATGGCCGCGCGCCGGCCGCTGCGCGAAGGCGCCAGCGTCTCGCTGCGCGACGTCACCGCCCAGCAGGTCATCAAGGCCGGCGAGATGGTGCAGATCACCTGGTCCAGCGACGGCATCACCCTGTCCCTCCAGGGCCGGGCCATGTCGGCCGCCGCCGTCGGCCAGACTTTCAACGTCCAGAATCCCGTCTCGAAGAAGCTCATCGAGGCGGTCGCGACCGCGCCCGGACAGGCCGTCACCGGCCCCGAGGCGCAGCGGCTGAAAGCCGCCGGACCTGCCCAGTACGCAGCCCGCTAAAGGATCGTCCCCATGCGTTTCGCCGCCCTCGCCGTCATCGCCCTCGTCCCGCTCGCCGCCTGCTCGACCGTCACCGAGACGGTGCGCGGCCCGCAGCTGACGCCCGTCGGCTACCCCGCCGCGCTGATTCCGCAGGAGCAGGTGATCCTGCCCATGGCCCAGCCGCCCCAGCCGGCCAACGCCAACTCCCTGTGGAAGGTCGGCGCCCGTACCTTCTTCGGCGACCAGCGCGCCGCCCGCGTCGGCGACATCCTGACGGTGCAGATCGACATCGACGACTCGGCCCGCACCCAGAACTCGACCACCACCTCGCGGACGTCCGGCCAGACCCTGGGCTTTCCGCACCTGTTCGGGCTGGAGAGCTCGCTGGGCAAGATCCTGCCCGGCGGCTTCGACCCGGCGTCCGCCATCGAGACCGGCTCGACCAGCAACAAGGCCGGCGCCGGCGCCGTTACGCGGTCGGAGAAGATCAGCCTGACCATCGCCGCTGTGGTCACTGGCGTGCTGCCCAACGGCAACATGATCATCCAGGGCACCCAGGAGGTCATGACCAACGGCGAGCTTCGTCGCCTCACCGTGTCCGGCATCGTGCGTCCGGAAGACATCTCGGCGGCCAACACCATCCGTCACACCCAGATCGCCGAAGCCCGTATCGCCTACGGCGGCCGGGGCGACATCAGCCGGGTCCAGAAGACCCCGGCCGGCCAGGGTCTGGTCGAGGCCTTCTCCCCCTTCTGACCTCTGTTCTGATCCTGTTCTGAACCTTAACGCGGCATGGCGCGTTCCCATCACGAAGGGAGCGCCCCATGTCTCGCATTCTCGCCGCTATCGGGATCGTCGGAACCGTCGCGCTGGGCAGCTGCGTCAGCCAGCGCGCCACGCTCAATGACGGCCTGGCCTGGTCCTACCAGAACCACCCCGGCGAAGGGCCCAAGCTGGCCTACGGCGCCCCGATGTCCGACAACGTCGTGCTGATGATGACCTGCGACGCCGGCGAGGGCCGCGCGCGGCTGTCGCTGCTGGGCGGATCCGCGGATACAGGCCTGGTCCTGGCGTCCGGTCGGGAGTCGACGCACTTCGGCGGCGAACCGGTCGCCTCGCCCGGCGCCGGGCATCTGCTCGAGGCGACCGCGCCGCTCAAGGCGCAGCCGCTCGTCCGCTTCCGGAAGACCGGCGACCTGACGCTGGTCGATCGCGGCCGCAAGGTGCGGCTCGACGCCGAGGGCAGCGAGCGCGCCGACGTGAAGCGTTTCTTCAGCGCCTGCGAGCGTACCGCCTAGAGCACGATCAGGCGGCGGAACCGCGTCCACTTCCGCCTGACGCGCTCTAGGCTCGCCGTCCCGCCGTACTGACATTGTCCAGCCCAAGCGCCGACAGCGCGCCGGCCACGATGCCGTCGGCGTCGAGGCCGGCCTGGGCGTACATCACCTCGGGCTTGTCCTGGTCCTGGAAGACGTCCGGCAGCATCAGGGTGCGGATCTTCAAGCCGCGATCGAGCGCGCCGTGCTCGGCCAGGGCCTGGAGCACGAAGGCGCCGAAGCCGCCCATGGCCCCCTCCTCCACCGTGACGACGGCCTCATGCTCCCGCGCCAGGCGCAGGATCAGGTCGATGTCGAGCGGCTTGGCGAAGCGGGCGTCGGCGACGGTGGCCGACAGGCCGCGCGCCGCCAGCAAATCGGCGGCCTTCAGGCTTTCGCCCAGGCGCGTGCCGAACGAGATGATGGCGACGCTGGTCCCCTCGCGGACGATGCGGCCCTTGCCGATCTCCAGCGGCTCGTTGACGGCCGGCATCTGCAGGCCGAGGCCCTCGCCGCGCGGATAGCGGAAGGCGCTGGGCCGGTCGTCGATGGCGGCGGCCGTGGCGACCATCCGGGCCAGTTCGACCTCATCGGCGGCGGCCATCAGGATCATGCCCGGCAGGGCGCCCATGAAGCCGACATCGAAGCTGCCGGCGTGGGTCGGGCCGTCGGCGCCGACCAGGCCGGCGCGGTCCATCGCGAACCGGACCGGCAGGCGCTGGATGGCCACGTCATGCACGACCTGATCATAGCCGCGCTGCAGGAAGGTCGAATAGATGGCGCAGAACGGCTTCATGCCGTCGGCGGCCAGGCCGGCGGCGAAGGTCACCGCGTGCTGCTCGGCGATGCCGACGTCGAAGGTCCGCGCCGGGAAAGCCTTCTCGAAGATATCCAGGCCGGTGCCGGACGGCATGGCGGCGGTGACCGCCATGATGCGGTCGTCCTTCTCCGCCTCCTTGACCAGCGCCTGGGCGAAGACCTTGGTGTAGCCGGGCGGCCCACCGGCGGACTTGGCCTGCTCGCCGGTGACGACGTTGAACTTGACCACGCCGTGGTACTTGTCTGCGGCGTTCTCGGCCGGGGCGTAGCCCTTGCCCTTCTGGGTCACGACGTGGACCAGCACCGGCCGGTTGATCTCGCGGGCGTTCTTCAGCACCGGCACCAGCGCGTCCAGATCGTGGCCGTCGATCGGGCCGATGTAGTGGAAGCCCAGCTCCTCGAAGAAGGTGCCGCCGGTGACCATGCCGCGCGTGTATTCCTCGGCCTTGCGGGCCGCTTCCTGCAGCGGCTTGGGCAGGGCGTGGGCGACCTTCTTGCCGAGGTTGCGCAGGGATTGGTAGCCGCCGCCGGAGACGACGCGGGCCAGATAGGCGCTCATGCTGCCGACCGGCGGGGCGATCGACATGTCGTTGTCGTTGAGGACGACGATCAGCTGCTTGTGGGCCTCGGCATTGTTCATGGCCTCATAGGCCATGCCGGCGCTCATCGAGCCGTCGCCGATGACCGCGATGACCTTGTTGTTGTCGCCCTTGGCGTTCCGCGCGGCGGCGAAGCCGAGGGCGGCGGAGATCGAGGTGGCCGCGTGGGCGGCGCCGAACGGGTCGTACTCGCTCTCGGCCCGCTTGGTGAAGCCCGACAGGCCGCCGCCCTGGCGCAGGGTCTTCATGCGGCTCCGCCGGCCGGTCAGGATCTTGTGCGGATAGGCCTGGTGGCCGACGTCCCAGATGAGAATGTCCCGCGGCGTCTCGAAGACGTGGTGCAGGGCGACCGTCAACTCGACCACGCCAAGGCCCGCGCCCAGGTGGCCGCCGGTGACGGATACCGACTCGATGGTCTCGGCACGGACCTCCTGGGCCAGCTGCTTCAACTCGGGCAGGGAAAAGCCGCGGGTGTCGGCGGGCGACAAAACCTTGTCGAGCAACGGCGTGGGGTCGGGCATGAAATTTCCGTGGATTCACTAATCCGGCGACAACAGCGCGATCAGGAGCGCCGGTCCAGTACGAAATCGACCGAAAGGCGTAAGGTTTCAGCGCGCTTTCCGAATGGATCCAGATGAGACCGGGTCTGGTCGGCCAGCAGCTCGACCCGTTCGCGCGCCGCATCGATGCCCAGAAGCGTGACGTAGTTGGCCTTGCCCTTGTCGGCGTCCTTGCCGGCCGCCTTGCCCAGCTCCTCCGCGTCGCCCTCGGCGTCGAGCAGGTCGTCGACGATCTGGTAGGCCAGGCCCAGGTCCTGGGCGAAGGCCATCAGCGCGTGACGCTCGCCCTCCTGGGCGTGGGCCATGGTCAGCGGGATCTCGAAGGCGTGGGCGATCAGGGCGCCGGTCTTGAGCCGCTGCATGCGGGCCACGGCGCCGAGGTCGTCGCGCACGCCCAGCAGGTCGATCATCTGGCCGCCGCACATGCCCTGCGCGCCCGAGGCGATCGCCAGCTTGCGGATCAGCTCGGTGCGGACATTGGCGTCCGGATGGGTGTCGGGATGGGCGAGGATCTCGAAGGCCGCCGACTGCAGGGCGTCCCCGGCCAGGATGGCGGTCGCCTCGTCATACTGGCGGTGCACGGTCGGCCGGCCGCGGCGCAGGTCGTCGTCGTCCATGGCCGGCAGGTCGTCGTGGACCAGGCTGTAGGCGTGGATGCACTCCAGCGCGCAGGCGGCGCGAAGCACGGGGCGCTCGGGCAGGTCGAACATCTTGCCGGTCTCGATGGCGAAGAACGGCCGCAGCCGCTTGCCGGGGCCCAGCGCTGCGTAGCGCATGGCCTCGGTCAGTCGGCTTTCCGGCCCGTCGCCGCGCGGCAGCAGGGCGTCCAGCGCCACGGTGACGATGTCGGCGGCTTCGGCGATCTGGCGGGAGAGCGGCATCAGAACAGCTTGCCCCCGTTCGGCGCGTCACGGTCGACTCCCACCAGCACCACGGCTCCCTCTTCGTCGGGAAAGCCCAGACAAAGCACTTCCGACATCATCGGGCCGATCTGGCGTGGCGGAAAATTGACCACCGCCGCGATCTTGCGCCCGGGAAGCTCATCGAGGCTGTAGTGTTTGGTGATCTGGGCCGAAGACCGCTTCACGCCGATGTCCGGGCCGAAGTCGACGGTCAGCCGGAAGGCGGGCTTGCGGGCCTCGGGAAACGGCTCGGCCTTGAGCACGGTGCCGATCCGGATATCCACCCGTTCGAAGTCCTCGAACGCGATCAGCTCTCGCGCCGGTCCGGTCACGTGAACTCGGCGGGCTCGACGCCGGAAGCGGCGCCCTGGCTCAGCACGACCTTCTCGACGCGCAGCCGCGCCTGCTCCAGGCGGGCCTCGCAATGGGCCTTCAGCGCCGCGCCGCGTTCGTAGATCGAGATCGACTCCTCCAGCGGCGCGGAGCCGGACTCCAGCCGCTGGACGATCTTTTCCAGTTCCGCGAGCGCTTCCTCGAAGCTGAGCGCGGCGATGGCCGGGTGTGTGGCGGACGCGTCGGTCATTTCGTGTTCCAGGAGAGTGACGGCCACCCTAAGCGCGCGGCCCGGCGTGAGCAATCGGGGGATTCTCCCTCAGGGTTAAGGCCGCTCGAAGCGCCGCGCTCGCCAGTACTGGAAGCCCTGATCCAGCGTGCAGCGCCATCCCTGGCGCTTCAACGCCTCGCCGATCATGCCGTTGAAGAAGCCATGGGCGACCAGCAGGACGTCCTGGCCGCCGCCCGCGAGGTCGACGAGCACGGCCGCGGCCTGGTCGGCCCGCTGCTCGGCCTGGGCCCGGGTCTCCTGGCCCTCGTGGTGATTGAAGAACCACCACCACACCCTTGAAATGAAGCCCCAGGCGCGGGGCGACAGGCGGATCCAGCCCGGCCAGCGCGGCGGCGGCAGCGGCGCCTCGACGAACAGCGGGTCGCGCGCGTAGGCCCTCCCCTCGCAGACCGCGCCGGCCGTCTCGATCGCCCGGGGTCGAACGGAGGAGATCATTACCCCGGCGTCGCGGGCGGCAACCAGAAGACAGTCCGGCGGGGTCTGGCCGGGCAGCAGGCCGCGCGTCTCGTAGTGGGCCCACCAGTCGGCGTACTGGCGGGCCGAGAGCCGGACCTTGCGGCAGATGTCGGGCTCGCCGTGGCGCACGAGCGTCACCCGGCCCATGCGCGCGCCGGCGGCGGACGGCCCGGCCACGGCGGTGGAGATCGCCTCGGTCATGTTCCCCCGGACAGGATTCTCAACGACGGTCCGCCAGACGGCGATCGGTCACAGTTCCTGCAACGCCTGCACATGCGCCCTGGCCGACTGGCCGAGCGCCTCGAGGTCGTAGCCACCCTCGAGCGAGGACACAACCCGGCCGCGGGTCCGGCTGTTGGCCACCGAGACGATGGCGCGGGTGGCCCAGGCGAAGTCCTCGGCCTCCAGCTGCTGGCTGGCCAGCGGATCGCGGGCGTGGGCGTCGAAGCCGGCGGAGATCAGGATCAGGTCGGGCGCGAAGGCGTCGACGCTCTCCATCAGCCGGTCGAAGACCTTGCGCCACTTCTCGCGCGGCGAGTTGGGGCCGACGACGCCGTTGACGATGTTGCCCACGCCCGTCTCAGAGGCGTCGCCGGTGCCCGGATAGAGCGGTCGCTGGTGGATCGACGCCAGGAACAGGGTCGGATCGGTCTCGAACACCGCCTGGGTGCCGTTGCCGTGGTGGACGTCGAAGTCGACCACAGCGATGCGGGCCAGCCCCGCCGCCTGCGCCGCCCGGGCCGCGACGGCGACATTGCTGAACATGCAAAAGCCCATGGCGGCTTCCGGCTCGGCGTGGTGCCCGGGCGGCCGCACGGCGCAGAAGGCCCGGTCGGTCCCGCCGGCCGCCACATCGCGCACCGCTTGCGTCACCGCGCCTGCCGCGCGCAGCGCCGCCTGCAGGCTTCCCGGTCCCATGAAGGTGTCCGGATCCAGCTGCACCACGCCCGGCGCCCGGCCGGCGTCATAGATCGACTGCAGGAAGGCTTCGGGGTGCACGCGCAACAGGTCGCCGTGCTGGGCCAGCGGCGCCTCGCGGGAGTCCAGATCGAGGTTGGCCGCATCGTTCAGCGCGTCGATCACGGCGCCCAGCCGCTCGGGCCGCTCGGCGTGCGACGCGCCCGGGCGGTGATCGAACATGGCCTGGTGGGTGTAGAGGGCGATGGTCATGGCCTCACTATACGCAACTCTGGCTCCCCGGCGACCCGAAGGGCGGCGCGGAGCGCCAACGCCGGGGTCCATGACGCGGGCCCCGGCGCTTGTCGCGTGGATCCCGGCCTTCGCCGGGAAAACGAGTTGAGGTAAACGACGCCCAATGACTCCACTCACCATTCGCCGCGCCACGCCCGCCGACGCCGAGGCCCTGAGCCGTATCGGCGCGGAGACCTTCAGCGAGACCTTCGGCCACCTGTATCCGCCGCAGGATCTGGCCGCCTTTCTGGAGGCGGCCTACGCCGTGGAGAAGTCGCGCCGCGACCTTGAGGACCCGGACAAGGCCGTCTGGCTGGTCGAGGCGGGCGGCGCCGTGGTCGGCCACGCGCTGGCTGGCCCCTGCGACCTGCCGCACGACGAGGTCACCCCGGCCTGCGGCGAGCTGAAGCGGCTCTATGTGCTGAAGGCCTTCCAGGGCGGCGGGACGGGCTCGCGCCTCCTCGCCGAGACCCTGGCCTGGCTGGAGCGTGACGGCCCGCGCCGGCTGTGGATCGGCGTGTGGTCGGAGAATTTCGGGGCCCAGCGGCTCTACGAGCGGATGGGCTTCGAGAAGGTCGGTGAATACGACTTCATCGTCGGCGAAACCCGCGACCGGGAGTTCATCCTGCGGCGGGGGTGAGGTCCCTGCGTGCTTCGACATGCGCTCTTCGAGCGCTGCTCAGCATGACCAGGTTGGGCGGGCTGCTTTCCCGGTCATCCTGAGCAGCCCGCGCAGCGGGCGTGTCGAAGGACGCAATGCGCCCGTCCAAGCTGGACAAGCCGCCCTTCGCCCCCCATCCTCTGTCAAACAACCGTTCGACACAGAGACCGCCCATGTTCATGCGCTTCTTCACAGAGCTCCGCGAGGCCAAGGTGCCCGTGTCGCTGAAGGAGTACCTCATGCTGATGGAGGCGCTCGACAACGACGTCATCGATCGGTCGGTGGAGGACTTCTACTTCCTGTCGCGCGCGGCGCTGGTGAAGGACGAGAAGAACCTCGACAAGTTCGACCGCGTGTTCGGCCACGTCTTCAAGGGCCTGGAGTCGCTGGGCGAGGACGTGACCAGCGAGATTCCGGCCGAGTGGCTGAAGCTGCTGACCGAGAAGTTCCTGACCGACGAGGAGAAGGCGGCGATCGAGGCCATGGGCGGCTTCGAAAAGCTGATGGAGACCCTGCAGGAGCGCCTCAAGGAGCAGAAGAAGCGCCACGAGGGCGGCAACAAGATGGTCGGCACCGGCGGCACTAGCCCCTACGGCGCCAACGGCTACAATCCCGAGGGCGTGCGCATCGGCCAGGACAAGGGCCGCCACGGCAAGGCCGTGAAGGTCTGGGACAAGCGCGAGTACAAGAACCTCGATGACAGCGTCGAACTGGGCACGCGCAACATCAAGGTCGCCCTGCGCCGGCTGCGCAAGTTCGCCCGCGAGGGCGCGCCGGACGAGCTGGACCTGGACGGCACCATCAAGGGCACGTCGCAGAAGGGCTACCTCGACATCCAGATGCGCGCCGAGCGTCGCAACAAGATCAAGGTGTTGATCTTTTTCGACATCGGCGGCTCGATGGACAGCCACATCAAGCTCTGCGAGGAGCTGTTCAGCGCCGCCCGGACCGAGTTCAAGAACCTCGAGTTCTTCTACTTCCACAACTGCCTCTACGAGAGCGTGTGGAAGGACAACCGCCGCCGCCAGACCGAGAAGCAGAACACCTGGGACGTGCTTCACAAGTTCCCGGCCGACTACAAGGTGATCTTCGTCGGCGACGCCACCATGAGCCCCTACGAGATCACCTATCCGGGCGGCAGCGTCGAGCACTGGAACGAGGAACCGGGCGCCATCTGGATGGACCGGGTGACCCAGATCTATCACAGCGCCGTCTGGCTGAACCCGACCGCCGAGCGCCACTGGGACTACACCCAGTCGATCCAGGTGATGAAGCAGCTGATGGGCGACCGCATGTATCCGCTGACCATCGACGGCCTGGACAAGGCCATGCGCGAGCTCGTGCGTGGCCACTGAAGCGGCCAACGCCGACCAGATCGCCTACTGGAACGCCCAGGCCGGCGAAACCTGGGCGGCGCAGCAGGACAAGCTGGACCGCCAGATCGCGCCGCTGGGCCACGCCGCCATCGACGCCCTGGCGCCGCGCCCGGGTGAACGGCTGATCGACATCGGCTGCGGCTGCGGCCAGACGAGCCTGGAGCTGGCCGGCGAGGTCGGCGCGACCGGGGCCGTGCTGGGCGTCGACATCTCCCGCCCCATGCTGGAGGTCGCCCTGCGGCGCGCCGAGGGCATGGCCAATGTCGCGTTCCTCGAGGCAGACGCCCAGGCGCACGGCTTCGAGCCCGGCGCCGCCGACGGCGTCTTCTCCCGCTTCGGCGTGATGTTCTTCGCCGACCCGACGGCGGCCTTCGCCAACATCCGCAAGGCGCTCAAGCCCGGCGGGCGGCTGGCCTTCGTCTGCTGGCGGCCGCTGGGCTTCAACGACTGGATGCGCGTGCCGATGGCCGCCGCGCTGGCGCATGTGCCTGCCCTGCCCCCGCCCGCCGACCCGCATGCGCCCGGCCCCTTCGCCTTCAGCGATCCGGAGCGGGTGCGCACCATCCTGGCCGGCGCCGGATTTACCGGCGTCGACATCGCCCCCTACGACACCTTCGTCGGCGGCCATCCGCTGGACGAGGCCGTGGCCCTCGCCATGAAGGTCGGACCGCTGGGCATGCTGCTGCGCGAAAACCCTGACAAGCGCGAGGTCATCATCGCCGCCGTCCGCGAGGCCCTCGCGCCGCACGCCGGCCATGACGGCGTCATGCTGCCCGCGGCGGTCTGGATCGTCACCGCCACCGCCTGACTTTCAACGCTCCGACTGTCATGGCCCGACTCGTTCGGGCCACCCAAGAACACCGCCGCCTCAATGCGTCCTTCGACACGCCGCTGCGCGGCTGCTCAGGATGACTGGGTAAGAACGCTATCCCTCCCAGTCATCCTGAGCAGCGCCGCAGGCGCGTGTCGAAGGACGCAGGGCGCGCGCGACCGCACCCGACATGAGGGGCCCGAACGAGCCGGGCCATGACGGATTGGCGAAGGGCTTGCGCGGGCAGCGCCGGACCGGCTCAGATGCGGCTCGCAACGAGGAACAATCCAGATGCCCCGCAAGCCGAACATCATCGTCATCATGGCCGACGACCTCGGCTACGGCGACCTCGGCTGCGACGGCGGGACGATCATTCGCACGCCCAACCTCGACCGCATGGCGGCGGAAGGCACGCGGTTCACCGACTTCTACGCCAGCGCCAACCTCTGCACGCCGTCCCGCGCGGGTCTGCTGACCGGCCGCTATCCGGTGCGGATGAACCTGGCGCACGAGGTGATCCAGTCGCCGGAGGATCGCGGCCTGCCGCTCTCCGAACTGACCATCCCCAAGGCGCTGAAGCCGGCCGGCTACGCCAGCGCCCTGATCGGCAAGTGGCACCTGGGGCACCGGGGCCAGTACTGGCCGCCGAACGTGCACGGCTTCGACGTCTTCAAGGGCCTGCCCTACAGCCACGACATGCAGCCGCTGGCGTATTTCGAGAAGGACGGCGACGCGCCGCTGACCGAGAGCCCGGTCGACTTCCCGAAGCTGACCCGGACCTTCTTCCGCGAGACGGCCGCCTTTGCCGAGGCCAACCGTGACAGGCCCTTCTTCCTGCTGCTGGCCCTGACAGCGCCGCATGTGCCGCTGGTCCGCAACGACGACGCGGCCTGGGACTCGCCGGCCGGGGCCTATGGCGACGTGGTCGAGGAGATCGACCGCAACGTCGGCCTGCTGCTCGAGCAACTGAAGACACTGGGTCTCGAGGACGACACCCTGGTCATCTTCACCTCCGACAACGGGCCCTGGTTCGAGGGATCGGCCGGGCCGTTCCGCGAGCGCAAGGGCCAGTCCGGCTTCGACGGCGGCTATCGCGTCCCCTTCATCCTGCGCCAGCCGGGGACGGTGCCGGCCGGGGTGGTCACGAACGCCATCGCCAGCAACCTGGACCTGCTGCCGACCTTCGCGGCGCTGGCGGGCGCGGACCTGCCGGCGGACCTGGAACTGGACGGCAAGGACATCACGCCGGTGATCTACGACGGCGCCGCCACGCCGCACGAGCAGATCCTGCTGTTCGACAACACCAAGGTCGCCGGCCTGCGCACCCAGGCCTGGAAGCTGGTCACCCGGGTGCACACCCGCGCCTGGCACGTGAACCTGGGCCGCTTCAACTATCCGCTGCTGTTCGACATCGTCCGCGACCCCGGCGAGAACTACAGCGTCGCCTCGCTGCACCCCGACGTGGTTGAGGACCTGAAGGCCCGGCACAAGGCCGCGCGCGAGAAGTACGAGCCGATGGTCGACCTGTTTCCGCCCTGGGTCCGCCCGTCGATCGCCGACTGGCATCCGGACTGAAAGCCGCACCGCAATGCAGCATCGCGAGCGCCTGTTCGAACAGGTGTTTATTGACGCTTGCGTACAGATTGAACGCCCGTAAAGCTGCCCCTCACGGAACGGAAGGGCAGTACCTTGAGTCTCACCGACGATCCCGGCGCGGAGTCGCAGACTCCGGAGGCCGAGGCCGCCACCAAGCAGCTGGTGTTCAACGCCGCCGAGCGGCTGTTCGCGCTGCATGGCTTCCAGAACGTCTCGGTGCGCGACATCACCGCCGAGGCCGGCGTGAACCTGGCCAGCGTCAACTACCACTTCGGGTCCAAGGACTCGCTGCTGTTCGAGATCTTCCGCCGCCGCACCCAGGAGCTGAACCGTGAGCGGGCGCGGATGCTGCATGAGGCGACCGATCGCAACGCCGGCAAGCCGCCGGTCCGCGAGATCCTGACCGCCCTGTTCGCCCCGCCCCTGCGCTGGCTGGACCCGTCCAACGACCGCCGCATCTCGCTGCAGTTCCTGATCCGCGCCCGCAGCGAGGGCACCGCCGAGATCCGCGAGGTGCTGGGCAGCGACGTTTCCCACCTCAAGCGCTTCGCCGACGCCCTTCTGGCCGCCCGGCCGGACCTGGCGCCGGAGGAGGTCTACTGGCGGCTCCACTTCGTGCTCGGCATGATCCACCAGAACCGCTTCATGGAGCTGGACCGGCTGCACGTCCTGTCCGAGGGCCTGACCCGCGAAGGCGACGTCGACGCCCTGCTGGTCCGGATGCTGGACTTCGCCGAGGCGGGGTTCTCGCGGTAGCGGGGACATGTTCCGGCGATAGTCAGGTCTTGCGCCGGGATCCGCAAAGGGAGCCAAATGTCGAACACCCGTGACGACAGCCGCTTCTGGGATCGCATCGCCCGCAAGTATGCAGCGGACAAGATCGCCGACGAAGCCGGCTATGAACGCACGCTGGCGCGGTGCCTTGACTACCTGAGGCCCACAGATGACGCGCTGGAGTTTGGCTGCGGCACCGGTACGACCGCCCTTCGGTTGGCCCCTTCAGCAGGCTCGCTGATTGCGTCGGACATCTCCGGAGAAATGATTGCTATCGCGCGGGAAAGGCAGGCCGCAGCCGGTACGGGGGATGGCGCCGGTGCGCTCACGTTTGTCCAGTCCGCACTCGAGACCCTGGCCTGTCCTGGCGAACGCTTCGACGTGGTCATGGGGTTCAGCGCCGTGCATCTGGTCCCTGATCTGGGGGAGGCCCTGGCCCAGGTTCATCGCCTCCTCAAGCCCGGCGGCCTGTTTATCTCCAAGACCCCGTGTCTTGGAGACATGAACCCGTTGATCGTGGCCGCCCTGCCCGTCATGCGCTTCCTGGGCAAGGCCCCGAACGTTCTGGTCTTCACATCCGGCGAGTTGCAGGCAGCCATCGCCGCTGCTGGCTTCGACCCTGTCGAGGTCGCGCATCATGCCTCCAGGGGCAAGGACACCCGCCCCTTCATTGTGGCCAGGCGACGCTAGAAGGGCCTCGGCGCGGGTCTGCGCCGCCGTCTGAAAAGACTGCCTCGCCGCCTCCTCTTCAATCTCCCTTCATCTTGCGGCTCTTTGCGGTACCTTTGATACCCGCGTTATCCGCGCCGGGAGGCTCGAATGAGACTGGTCCAGTGTCTATGCCTGATCGTCGGCCTCGCCTTCGCGGCCCCGGCGCAGGCTCATTGGCAGAACACGCGATGGGGCATGAATGAGGCGGAGGTCAGAGCAGTCTGGCCAATGGCTTCAGAGATCGAGAGGGCGGACACCTACTTTCTGGAGGTTCCAGGCCCGGTCGCCGTTGGTGGCGTGACCTATGAATCCATCAGGTTCACCTTTGACACAAAGGGCCGCCTTCGACGGGTCAGTCTCACCACGACCTTGCCTTTCGAAGACATGCGGCGGCGAATGATTTCCCAGTTCGGCTCGCCGGCGAAAGAGACCAACGAGCCGTTCGCGCTGGGCCTGAGCACGCGGTCGGTGGATTTCAGGGACACGGGCCGTGGCAACCTGATCAACCTGTTCGCGACGACTGGCGGGCCAACCAACAAAGCCTTCGTGACCTACACGCCGCTTGAGACGGGGTTCTGACTGAAGCGCGAGCGGGAAGCGCGGACACGTCCCTCTCAGATTCACGCCCCGACCCGGCCTTGAATCCGGCTGACCCAGGTGTCATTTTGCCACCTGTAGCTGGAGACCTGTCATGGCCGCTCGAAATTTCACTTCTGTGAAGCTGAAAGCCGACCTCGTCGACGAGGCCCGCCGGGAGGCGCAGACCTTCAACCGCTCCCTCGGCGGCCAGATTGAACACTGGGTCCGCCTGGGCCGGGCGCTGGAAAGCGCGCCGGGTATACCGGTGAGCCGCGTGCGCGAGACGCTCGAGGGAAAGGTGACCTTGCGCACGCTTCCCGTCGAGGAGCAGGAAGCGGTGCTCGATCAGCTTCACGAGTGGCTGAAGAACCCGACCGATGACGAGATCGCCGCCTACGCGGTCCTGGCGGACTTGCCCGGCGCGGTCGGAACCGACGAGAAGGGCAAGCTCATCCAACGCCCGCTCAAGCCGCGACTTCGGAAGGTGAGCTGAGCCTCTCGATGGCCGCTTCCGGTCCGCCGCCGACGATGTTCGTCCTCGCCGGTCCAAACGGCGCGGGCAAGACTACCTTCTACAGACTTCGGCTTTCTGGACGGCTTGATGCGGAATTCGTCAACGCCGATGAACTGGCCCTCAAGACCTTCGGGCATGTCGCCGGGACCATCGAGGAGTCCGCGGAAGGCCAACGCCTGGCGGATCTCCGGCGCCGCGAATTGATTGAGGCGGGCGACGATCTCGTGGTGGAGACGACCTTCTCGCACCCCTCCAAGCTTGACCTTCTTCAGGCCGCCAGGAAGCGGGGCTATCGGACCGTCGTCTACCACCTCAACGTCGAGGACGCGGACTTGGCGGTCCGCCGGGTCCGGGGGCGGGTGAGGCAAGGCGGCCACCCGGCGCCGGAAGATCGCGTTCGGGCGCGCTACGCGCGCAACCAGCCGCTGATACGGAGCGCCGTGCTGAGCGCCGACCGCGCCGATGTCTTCGACAGCAGTGGATTTGGCCAGGCGCCGAGGCTCCTGATCAGCTTCATAGGCGGAAAGCCCACCCAGGTCGCCGACGATCTCCCGGACTGGGCGATCGCCCTCTACGGCGGCGACCTGCCCTAACCGCCCCGCTTCATCGTCTCGCGGGCGATGACGATCTGCTGGACCTGGCTGGTGCCCTCGTAGATCCGGAAGATGCGGACGTCGCGGTACAGGCGCTCGATGCCGTAGTCGGCGACGTAGCCGGCGCCGCCGAAGATCTGCACCGCCTTGTCGGCGACCCGGCCGACCATCTCCGAGGCGAAGTACTTGGCGGCCGCGGCTTCCAGCACGATGTTCTGGCCGGCGTCGCGCTTGCGGGCGCCTTCGAGAACCAGGGCGCGGGCGGCCATGGCCTCGGTCTTCATGTCGGCGATCATGCCCTGGATCAGCTGGAACTGGGCCAGCGCCTGGCCGAACTGCTTGCGCTCGCCGGCATAGGCGACGCTGTCGGCGATGAGGCGCTCGGCCACGCCGACGCAGAGGGCGGCGATGTGCAGGCGGCCCTTGTCGAGCACCTGCATGGCCACCTTGAAGCCTTCACCCTCGCCGCCCAGGCGGTTCCAGGCCGGGACGCGGACGTTGTCGAAGGTGATGTCGTGGATCTGGGCGCCGTGCTGGCCCATCTTTTTTTCAGGCTTGCCGACGGTGATGCCGGGCAGGTCGCTGGGCACCACGAACGCCGAGACGCCGCCGCCGCCCTTCACGTCCGGGTTTGTGCGGGCCATCACCGTGAACAGCCCCGCCTTGCCGGCGTTGGTGATGTAGCGCTTGGAGCCGTTGAGGACGTAGCTGTCGCCGTCCAGCGTGGCCCGGGTCTGCACCGCGGCGCTGTCGGAGCCGGCTTCAGGCTCGGTGAGGGCGAAGCTGGTCACGGTCGTACCGGCGGCGATGCCGGGCAGCCACCTGGCCTTCTGTTCGTCGGTGCCGAACATCACCAGCCCTTGGGAGCCGATGCCGACATTGGTGCCGATCTCCGACCGGAAGGCCGGGCTGGCGCGGCCCAGCTCGAACACCACCAGACACTCGTCTTCCATGGAGAGGTCCAGGCCGCCGTATTCCTCGGGGATCGAGATGCCGAACAGGCCCAGCTCGCGCATCTGCTGGATGACGCTCTCGGGCACCTGGTCGTCGGCGGCCACCTGGGCCTCCAGCGGGCGGAGCTGCTCGCTCACGAACCGCCGCAGCGTGTCGATGAACTGGTCCCGGGTTTCGGCGTCGAGAGCCATGGCTGCGCGTCCCCATCAAACGATTGTTGGGGAGATGCAGTAAGGGAGGAGTCGCGGAAGGGGAAGACACCTCGGGACCGGACGCCTGAGGTGTTGTCCCTACCCCGTGTTCCGCAAGCCCGCCGCGACGCCCGCCACGGTCAGCTGGATGGCCAGGCGCAGCTGCTCGTCCTCGTCCCCGTTGCGGCGGCGGGACAGAAGTTCGAGCTGCAGGTGGTTCAGCGGATCGACGGCGGCGGCGGCCAGTTCGACGGACTCGGCCAGGTCCGGCCGGTCGTCGAGCAGCCTGGCGCCGCCCCGGATCGACAGGGCCAGCTCGATGGCCCGGTCATGCTCGCGGCGGATCGTGTCCATGATCGCCTCGGCGCCGGGCACGTCCGCGGCCAATTTCGCGTAGCGGCCGGCGATGGCCATGTCGCTCTGGGCCAGGGCCAGCTCCATGTTCGACAGCAGGGCGGCGAAGAAGTCGTACTCATCGGAAAGGTCGGCGAGCTGCGGCACGGTGAGGCCCGCCCGCTCGACGCCGCCGGCGAAGCCATACCAGCCGGGCAGCATGAACCGCGCCTGCGACCAGCTGAACACCCAGGGAATGGCGCGCAGGTCCTCGATCCGGCGGCTGGCGGTGCGCGAGGCGGGCCGACTGCCGATGTTGAGCTGGACGATCTCGCCGATCGGCGTCGCCGACCAGAAGAAGTCGGTGAAGCCGGGCGTCTCGTAGACCAGCGCGCGATAGGCGGCGAACGAGCCGGCGGCCAGGGCGTCCATCGCCGTCCTCGAGGCCTCGGACGGTTCGGGGTCGGGCGCCTGGCGGGTGGCGGTCAGCACGGCGGCGGCCAGGCTCTCGAGATTGCGGCGGGCGGTGACCTGGTCGCCGTAGCGGCGGGCGATCATCTCGCCCTGCTCGGTCATCCGCAACCGGCCCTGGACCGTGCCCGGCGGCTGGGCCAGCACCGCTTCGGCGGCGGGCCCCCCGCCCCGGCCGACAGAGCCGCCCCGGCCGTGGAAGATGCGCAGTCCGACGCCGTGCCGCTCGCACTCCGCCGCCAGGGCCGAGGCCGCGCGGGCCACGCCGCGACGCGAGGCGACGTAGCCGCCGTCCTTGTTGGAGTCCGAATAGCCGACCATCACCTCCTGGACCGGCGTTTCGCCGAGGATGGAACGGGTCAGCGGCAGCTCCAGCCAGCGGCGCAGGATCGCCGGACCATGGTCCAGGTCCTCGATCGTCTCGAACAGGGGCGAAATGCGCACCGCCGCACGGGGTTCGGCGCCGCCCCAGACCAGGCCGGACTGGGCCAGCAGGACCAGCGGCTCGAGGATGTCCGACAGGGTGGCGGTCTTGGAGACGACATAGGCGCCGATGACGTCGGGCCCGTAGTGCTTCACCGCCTCGGCCGCCGCATCGATGGTCGCCAGCTCGCGCGTGGTCTCCTCGCTGTAGTCGGCGAAGGGCGAGCGCAGCGGCCGCTGGTGCGTCATCTCCGCCAGCAGGAAGGCGACCTTGGCCTCCTCGTCGAGGGCCAGGTAGTCGATGTCCTGGCCGGAGCGCTGGATCAGCTCGGCGACCACCCGTTCGTGGACGTCCGCGTTCTGGCGCATGTCGATGGCCATCAGATGGAAGCCGCAGGCGCGGGCCACCTCCAGCAGGGTGGTCATCCGGCTGCCGACCAGCCGCGCGCCGCCGTGGGCCGACAGCGAGGCGCGGACGGTCTCCAGGTCGGCGACGAACTGGGCAGGGCTGTCGTAGGCGCCCTCCGTCGACGGGCCGAGGGCATAGGACACCGGCTGGCCCGCCAGCTTCTGCGACGTCGCCGACAGGCGGTCGAAGATGAACTCCAGCGCCAGGCGATAAGGCTCGTCCGCCCGGTGCGGCGACTCATCGTCGGAAGACCGGGCCAGCGCCACCAGCGCCTCGGAGGCGCCGGCGTAGACGTCGGAGATCGCCAGGTCGCCCCAGAGCTTGCGCACTTCTCCGGCGTAGAAGTCGAGAATGACCCGGGCCTGGGACTTCAGCGCCAGGCGCAGCGTGTCGCCGGTGACGCCGGGATGGCCGTCGCGGTCGCCGCCCAGCCAGCTGCCCATGCGCAGGATCGGCGGCACGTCGGCGCCGCTGGCCAGGCCCTCGGTCCAGCTTTCGTAGAGGTCGACCATGGCCGGCAGGATCGAGGTGCGGACGATCGACAGCGCGTTGCGGATCTCGTCGGCGACGGTGATCTTCACCGGCCGGTGCAGGCGCGTGCGCCAGAGCAGGGCAATCTCGCGGAACAGGCCCTCGCGGATGCGGGCGTCAAGGTCGGGCGGCAGGCTGTGACGGCGCAGCGCCATCAGGCGCGAGATCTCCGCCTCGCGGTCGACCAGCGCCCGGCGGCGGACCTCCGTCGGGTGCGCGGTGAGCACCGGCACGATGTCGAGGGCGTCCAGGGCGTCGGGCCCCAGGTCCAGCGCCTCAAGCGCGCCGGCCAGGGTGCGCGCGGCCCCCGCCCGGCTCTCGGCCTCGGCGTCGCGCCGGCGGCCGGCGACATCCTCGCCGATGTTGGCCAGCATCGAGTAGCAGGTGAAGGCCCGCGCCAGCAGCATGGCCTCGTCCGCCTTCACGGCGCTGAACAGGAAGTTGAGATGCGGGTGGGCGTCCCCTTCCGAGGCGGCGCGGCGCGCGGCGGCGACCAGGTCGCCGGCGTCCTCGCCGTCGAGATAGCGGATGGCCTCGTCGAGCAGCGCGTCCATCAGCTTGACGTTGGCGCGGACGTGGCGGCTCGTCTGGCCGGAACCGGACCTGGGGATACGTAGCGACAGCGGGTTGGCCATGACCGACTTTCTAGATCAACGCCGGCCGCTGGTACAGGGTCATGACACCGGTGTCACGCCTCTCTCGCCAGGTTATCCCAGATCACTCGCCGCAGCGTCGAGCAGCAGCCAGGCGCGGCCGCCCTCGGAGGCTAGCAGCGTCGCGACCAGCAGGCCGCCGCGGTCACGTTCCGCCGCTTCCTCGATCATGCCGCCGAAGCGCTGCAGGAAGCGGTCGCTCTGGCCGCGCATGGCGGCGTCGGAGAACAGCCGGCGGACCAGGCGACGAATGGCGGCCGGCGCCAGGCGGCGGACGATCTCGCGGGCGCCCTGGGCGTCGCGGGTCTGGACCGCCATGGCGATCTCGTCGATCCGGCCGCGCGGCAGCAGGGCGGCGGGGTCGATGCCCATGCCGGCGATCTCGGCCGCCATGCGTTCGGCGAGGGTCTCGGAGTCGCTCTCGTCGCCGTCGATCGAGGTCAGCAGGTCGCGCCAGCTCCAGGGGCCGTCGGGCCCCTCGCCGGCCGGCGCCGTCGCGGGACCGCGTCCGCCGGCGGCGTCGAACACGCTGCGGAATTCCTCGTCCGTCGCGGTCGGCGTCAGCCGCAGGCGGGTGCGCGGTTCGTCCGACTGCGGACGTTCGGCGGCGGGCTGCGGAGCCGGCCGCGAGGCTCGGGAAGCCCCGGACAGGGCCGGCGCGGCCGCCCCTGCGGCGCCGGCGACCACGCCCATCACCTTCACCGCTTCGCTGAGCATGTCGTAGTTGCGGCGGACGCGCTCCTGGAAGGCGGCGTCGATGGTCTGGGTCTCGTCGGCGGCGCGCCGGGCGGACGCCATCAGGTCGTCCATGCTCTGCTCGACCGAGGCGCGGACCTCCTCGACCCGGTCCTTGGCCATCTCGGGCAGCTGGGCGGCGCGGCGGTCCACTTCGTCGAGCAGGCGCTCGAGGTCGGCCAGCGCGCCGCGGGCGACCTGCGCGCCCTGCTCGAGCCGCTGGGCGGTCGCGGCGCCGGCCTGTTCGACCATCTGGGCCGACTGTTCGATCAGGTCTCGGGCGTCCTTCAGGCGAGCTTCGAAGATGCCGTCCGCCTTCTGGTGGGCCGAGAAGGCCGCTTCGCTGAGCTGGTCGACCCGCGCCTGGGCCGCGTCGGCGTGCGCGTCCGCGGCGTGGCGAGCCTCGTCCGCCGCCTGGGCCAGCCGGTCGATGGAGACCTGGAGGTCCGACGCCAGCAGCGCCCGTTCGCGGGCGGCGGCCTCGCCGACCTTGCCGACCACATCGGCGGCTTCCTCGCCCAGCGCCTCGCGCTCGGCCTTCGCCTGCTCGGTCAGCTGGGTGAAGCGCTCGGCCGCCTCGTGGATCAGGGACCGGAGGGCGTCGGCACCCCGGGCCGCGTGTTCGCCGACATTGGCGGCGCCTTCCGTAGCCTGCACCATGAACTCGGCCAGCTGGGCCGAACGGCTCTCGGCCAGGGCGGCGAAGTCCTCCTGGTCGGAGCGCAGGGCGTGGGCGACGGTGACCAGCGCGGCGCGTTGCTGGGTCAGGCCCTCCTCGACGGTGCGCATCTGGTCGCCGACGCCGACGCCGGCGGTCTCGAGACGAGCGACCTGGCGGGCGAGGTCCTCGCCGGCGACGCGGGCGGCGTCGCTGGCCTCTCCCGCGGCGGCGGCGAGATCGGCCGCGCGGGCGGCCAGGGCGGCCTCGGCCTCGCGAAGCTGCGTCTCGGCCAGGTCGGACGCCTCGGCGACCATCCGGGCCTGCTGGGTGATGGAGTCCGCCACGGCCGTGGAGCGGGCGTCGAGCTGGCCGCTGAGTTCGCTCAGCTGCTCGCGCTCGGATCCCAGGGTGATTGAAAGGTCCGCCGCCGTGCGGGCCGAGATCGCCGCGGCCTCGGTCAGGCGTTCGGTTTCCTCGGCCAGCGCCTGACGCAGGGCCAGCATGGTTTCCCGAGCCTCGTGGGCGGCGCCGGCGGCGCTGTCGATCTGCAGGCGGACGGACTCGACGGCCGAGCCGGTCTCGATCGCGGCCATGGCGGCCGGGGCGAGCATGCGCTGCGACAGGTCCTGCATGCGCCGGACCTCGCTGGCCAGCTTCTGGCCCTGGCGGACGAAATAGGCGGCGACCAGCACCAGGGCGCCCGGGCCCACCGCCAGAATGCCGAACAGCGCGATGGCCAGCGCATCGTTGTCGAGCGGCACGACGCGCACGCGCCAGCCGAGCATGAAGGCGACCGGCGCGGCGCCCCACAGGATGCAGACGAAGATGGCCACGACCCAGACCGGCCAGCCGGAGGGCTCCTTTGCCAGTCGAGGGGTCGTGCCGAGCACGGCCGGCGTCAAGGGCGGCTCCGCATGCGGCGCGGCCGGACGGGCGGGCGGCGGGGATGTCGCCTCGGGCGAGGCCATTTCGACGCCGGGCGCCTTGACGATATCCAGCTCCGCCTCAGGCGGCGCCTCGGGCGCGCCCTCGCCGCCGTGCATTTCCAGCCTCGGCTCGGGCGTGCCGCTCTCGCTGTCGGACAGGCGCGAGAAGTCGAACGGGGCGCTGGTCTTCCTGGACGTCATACGCGGAGTGAATCCTGCCCGGGACCGAAGCGAAAGCATCACACGCGCGGCGCCAGCCCCGTCACCTCGCGTACGAGGTGAAACCTACCGGTGAAACTCGCGCGCGCAAAGGGGCTTGAAAGGTTTCGTTAACGTGCGGGAACGGACCAAGCCCCGCGGGCGACTCAGACAGCGTGTGTCGGCGTCTTTCCGGTCGCCCGGACAGCGTCCGGACAGGCCGTTGACGCAGGCGTCCCGCCCAGGGGCGGCTGGTTCTGCTCGACGACGCGCTCGACGGTCGGGACCGGGTCACGGGACAGGTCGACCTCGACGCCGAACTGGGCGAGCACGACGGCGGCGACCCACACCGCGGCGGCCATCAGGAACTCGGCGATGATCTGCAACGGGTCCTCCCCCCGAAGTAGCGCATGCCGTGTATGGCCCCGCCGAACGCCGTTCGCAATCCGGCGGCGTATGAAGTTTTTGTCATGTTTCGCCCGCGTCAGGCGGTGGCGCGACCGGCCCGCAACAGCCGTACCGCGAAGATCAGGCCGATGAGGGCGAGGCCGCTCATCGCCAGATAGCCGCGCGGACCGACAGCGTCATAGAGCGGGCCGCTGGCCAGGGTGGCCAGGCCGATGACCAGGCCGCCGGAGAAGGCGGAGCTGATGGTCTGGGCGGCGGAAGCGGAGTGGGCCGGCGCCGAGCGCTCGATCAGCTGAAGGCTGGCCATGAACACCGCCGCGAAGCTGAGGGCGTGCAGTCCCTGCAGCGGGAACAGCAACCAGAGCGGCGGCGAGGCCGCATAGGCCGTCCAGCGCGCCAGCGCCGCCACACCGCCGATGATCACCAGGCGTTCGGGACCGATCCGGCGACGCCAGGGTTCGAGGAACCACATGAAGGCGACCTCGACCGCCACCCCGGTCGCCCACAGCAGGCCGATGGTCGCCTTGGGCAGGCCCTGGGCCGTCCAGAGCAGCGAGGAGAAGGCGTAGTAGAAGGCGTGCGTCGCCTGGATCAGGCCCGTGGCGATGACGGCCAGCATGAACGGCCGGTTGCGGACGAGCTCGGAGATGCCGCGCCAGCGATCCCGCCGCCCGGGACGCTCGCCGCTCTCGTGCACCGGATCAGCCGGCAGCAGGCCGCGCGCGGCCAGGCCGACCATGACCGCCGCTGTCGCCGTCCAGATAAGGATCAGGTCCGGTCGCACCCAGGCCAGCAGCGCCCCGACGCCGACGTTGGCCGCCACGAAGGCCACCGATCCAAGGCCGCGCGCGTGGCCGTAGTTGAAGCCCTCGACCCGCGCCCGCTTCATCGCCAGCACATCGGCCAGCGGCAGGACCGTGGACAGGCAGGACGCCGCCAGGACCCAGCAGACCAGCCAGATCCAGAAGCCCTGGGTCACGCCGATCAGGGCGTAGAACAGGCCTGCCGCCAGACCAAACAGGATGATGGGCGAGCGTCTGAGCGCAAAGCCGTCGGCCCAGACCGCCATGGCCGGCGTGATGACGATCCTGGCCAGCATCGGCGCGGCCAGGATCAGGCCGATCTGCGCCCCGCTAAGGCCCTGCGCTTTGAACCACAGCGGCATGTACGGCAGGCTGACGCCCGTGCCGACGAACACCGCGCAGTAGAACAGGCCGAGCTGGAGGGCGCGAGGCATGGCCTGCGCTAGCAGAGTCGAGCAGCCGATGCACGAACCCGAACGTCAGCTCGCCGGCATGGGCGGCAGGTCCAGGCGGCGGGCGTCGGCCATCTTCACATAGAGCGCTCGGATCTCGGTATCGAGCGTCGCGTCCCGCGCATCCTCGACGGCGATGTGCAGATCGATCAGGGCCGTGCGCAGCGCGGCGTTGGCGCGGTCCATCGCGGCCAGCGACAGGTCGGTGTCGACGCCGGTCGCAGCCTGCGCGAAGCGGTCGCCGTAGCGCCCGGCCGATGCGGCCAGCAGCGCGCGGATGGCCCCGTTCTCCCAGGCCCGCGCCTCGATGCCGCGCTCGGCTTCCTGGGCGCACAGGAGGGAGATCATACCGGTGACGCCGATCCTGGCCTGCATGAAGTCCCCGGCGGACTCCGCCGGGGTCGGCTCCAGCATGGCCAGGAAGTTGCCCATCAGCAGCTCGGGCACGGTCGGGGTCATGACAGCGCCTCCAGGGCGGCGAGCCGGTCGGCCAGGATCACATCCTGGCGACGGGCGGTGTACCAGCCGGACAGGCCCAGCACCGGGTCCTTGAAGCCGCCGGCGCGGCATTCCTTCGCCGCCGAGGTCCAGATCGCCTGGCCCTTTACCGAGGCGAACAGCTCCCACCACGCGAAGGCGGCGGGATCGACGGTCAGGCCGCTGGCCTGTTCCCAGATGGCGATGGCCTGCGCCCTCGGGATCATGCCCGAGACCCGGTCGGTCTCGCCGTAGCACCACAGCGGCTCCATGGCCCAGCCGAGATCCTCCAGCGGATCGCCGATGTGGGCCATCTCCCAGTCGAGCAGGGCGATGACCTTGCCGGCCCCGTCATGCATGAAGTTTCCGGTCCGATAGTCGCCATGGACCACTGACAGCTTCTGCGCCGGCGGCGGCGGACTGGCCCGCAGGCGTCGGATGCAGGCGCGGACGATCGGCTGCGGATGCTGCTCGTCCTCGTTGATCACGCCCTCCCAGTAGTCGAGCTCCTTCTTCCAGCAGGCGTCCAGGGCCGGGATCGGGGCGATCTCCGCGATTGGCAGCGTCGCCGGGTCCGCGGCGGCGATGGCGCCCAGGTGGCTGTAGAACTGCCGGCCGATAGTCTCGGCGTGGTCGCCGTAGGGCGGCAGGGTGAACGGGCTCTGGGCCTTGCCGCCGTCGATGCGGCCCATGATGAAGAAGGGTCGCTCGAGCTCGGCCCCGTCCTCTTCCAGCGCCACCGCCTCGGGCACGGGCAGGCCGCTGCCGAAGAAGGACCGGAAGGCCAGGAACTCCAGCCGCCGGTCGGTGTCGATCAGGCTGCCGACCGGGTCGCGGCGCAGGATCAGGCGCTTGAGCTCGCCGCCCACCTCGACGTCGAAGCGGTAGGTCTCCCGGCTGGCGCCGCCGGGAATCCGGGACAGCATGGTCACCACCGCCGGCGCGCCGAGCGTCCGGGTGAGGTAGGCCTCGAGCTGGGTCTGCAGGCTCACTCGGCGAAGTCCAGGATCGCCTTGAAGCCCGACGGCGCGTGCGGACCCATCACCAGCTGCTCCAGCACGCCCCGGCCCTTGCGCACCTTGCCGGCCGCGTCGGTGAAGGTGACGTAGGAGAGCGCCTGGACGTGCAGGTTGAACGGCAGCTGCGGGTTCACTTCCGCCAGCACGATGTCCTCGCGCTCGACCGTCAGTTCGCCGTGCAGAAGGCCATGGCTCCATTTGGGGTGGGTGTAGCCAAGGCCCATCATCTGGAACTCGTAGATCGGGTCGAACTCGACCGTTCCGGCCGGCCTTCCGAAGTCGTCGGTCAGCTTGATGACCGCCGACTGGGCGTGACGCGTGCCCTGCTTCCAGCGCACGTCGGCCTCGCCGTTCATATGCTCGAAGTCGTCTTCGCCGTCGCCGTCCTTGCACCAGACGGCGCGGGTGTTCCAGGCGCGGCCGACGCCGTCCTCGTTGCTGTGGAAGAAGAAGCTGCCGTCCTCGAAGCTGCTGGGCGACCACAGCCAGTAGAACTGCGGCGGCTGCTGGGGGACGATGTCCTGGCTGTCGCGGGCCCCGACCGGGCGAACGCCCCAGGAGCGGTCGCGCGTGCCGACGAAGCCGTCGATGGACCGCCGCTCGCCGTCCAGCTCGATCCAGCCGGTGTAACGGCCGTTCTGAGTCAGGCGGGTGTAGTCCATGAAGGTGCGCGTGCCCTGGCGACGGACGAAGCGCGGCTCCTCGATCGGGAAGGCGCGGCCCTCGAAGATCACCTCGGCCTTCAGCCCGTGCTCGGGCGAGTCGACGGTCACCTTCAGCGTCTGGAGCGGCTCGAGGATCTCGATCTTCACCGGGCCGACGGTCAGGTCCATGCGGTCGCCGAGCCAGCGGCTGGCGTGCAGCGCGACCTCGACCCCGTTGCGGACCACCACGAACGACGCATCGGCGACGTTCAGGTGCGGATAGACCCCGAAGGCGACGGCGAAGAAGTCGTCGCCCTCCACCGGGTGATAGCCGTTGAAGAAATAGCGGTCGTAGAAGTTCCGGTCCGTGCCCGAATAGGCGATCGGCTCAGCGGTCTGGTGGATGGGGAAATCGTCGCCCTTGGTAAGCGCCATGCTGGTTCCTCCCGTATCGCCGACGCTTCTCACGCGAGCGTTTCAAGCCTACAGGCCGCTAAGGTGAACGATGACAACCTGACTAGGCAACCGTGACGGAGGGGAAGCGTGATCTGGAACCGGCGGACCTGGATGACCCTGGGCGCGATCAGCGGCTTCATGGCGGTCGCCATCGGCGCGTTCGCCGCCCACGGAATCGCTGATCCGCAGGCGAAGGACTGGCTGAAGACCGGGGCCAGCTACCAGTTCATGCACACCATGGCGACGCTGGCCTGCGCCACCTTCATGAATGTCGGGGCGCGACAGGCGCGGTTCGCGCCGGCCTTCTTCCTGACCGGGATCGTGCTGTTCTCGGGCTCGCTCTACGCCATGGCGCTGGGCGCGCCGCGCTGGCTGGGCGCGGTGACGCCGGTGGGCGGGCTGCTGTTCCTCGCCGGCTGGGCGGTGATGGCCTGGTCGGCGCGGCGGGTGGATCAGCTGGATTGATCCTCTCCCTCTTTGGAGAGGGGGACCACCCGGAGGGTGGTGGAGAGGGACCCACCACCGTCAGGCGGTGAGGTATCGGAACCGGGCCGATCACTAGATCTCGGGCGCCGGTCTGCTCTCACTTGGCGCCGCAACGAGGGAGGCGGCGTCTTCGCGCCCCGTCAAGCACCGGCCGCGCAGCCCTCTCCACCATGCTCCGCATGGTCCCCCTCCCCCACGAGGGGAATTATATACGTGACAAAGCAACAGCCCGGCGCTACCGATTCGAGCGACAGGCCGGCGCTTGAAAAGCTTGATTGGTCCTCGGTCCTCGTCACGCCAGAGATGGCGCAGGCGGGGGCCGACGCTTTCCGTGAACGTGCATACGGTGAGGACCTGCGCGAGATCCTCACCGATGCATTCTACGCCATGCAGGCAGAGGCTCACCGCACGAGCTGAGCGGCTTCTCTCAGGAACTGTTCGTAGAAGGCCACCGTGGCCTCTGCCGCCCCCGCCGGGGACGTATCCGCGAGCGGCTTTCCAAGGTGTTCTGTGGGCGCCGCAAAGATCGTGCTGTGCCGCTCGTCATGGACCGGGACAAGCGCGTACTCAAACTTGAAACTGGACACGTCGCCCTCAAGAACAATCGCTCCTGAAATCGTCTTCACGCCATCGACGACAATGGCGGCAGAGGCGGGCTCGTAGCCAAGGTACTTTGCGCCGGTCACCTTGGGCTCGGCTCCACCGGCTTCTAGTCCGTGGTAGTCCGACCCTCGGGCCTGTTTGATGTATTGCAGGAGCGGGTCCTTCAAGACGCCGCCGTCCTTTCCGCCCATCCATTGGCGGCTCTTAGGATCGTTCCGGGCGCTGGTCCGCAGGATTTCCGGAACGGCTGTGATGGCCACGAGGAACTTGTACCAAGTGTCCTGAACCTCATGGACGCTGAGCACGTTCTTGGGGGTCCGGATTTCGGGTAAGTAGCTTTTTGCTTCCGCGAGACGTCGCGCCGCTTTTTCAATACCGATGGCCTTCATGACCGACAAAACCTCTGAAATTGAAGAGAAGGCCGCTGAAGCTGAGTTTCAGCGGGTGTTGGGTAACCTCGCGGCGATGCCGCCGAAGCCGCATGAGAAGTCCGCGCCCGTGCCGGGGCGCAAGCGCGGTAGACCGCCGAAGTCGGGCTAGTTCACTTGGTCTCTGCCCTTGAGCGCGTCGGACGGGCTGTGTCCGACTGACTCAAGGAAGTTGTTGAGGCCGACCACCATTCGCTGTGTCGCGTCCACGCCCATGACCAGCCGCCCGGTCACGACCCGAACGGGCTGACCCGGCGGCGGCTGCGTGTGTTTGATCACCGTAAAGATGACGCGAACAGTGCCGTCGATGAGGGAGAACGACATGGCGTCGTCCGCGAAGAAGTCAGGCGCGTGCAGGTTATCCAGCACCGCGAGATCGCCGTCTGCCATCTTTCAGATGTCCATGTTTGACCCGGAGCGCCGGGTTTGGCGCTCCATTGATGGGGGTCGTAACTGGAGCGTTATTTCGCGTGATTCGCCACCTTCCGGCGAAGGCTCTGGAGCTTCCTAGCCTTCTGCTTACGCGTGCGCGGCTTGACCAATCCGCCGATAGGTCAGGCGCTTGCCAGCGATGCCGCGCAGCAATTCGTCAGTGCGCATGGCGTCATTGATGCCGAGCGCCGAGCGGTTGGAATAGCGGAAGTCGAACTCGGCAAGGTAGCGCGCGAGGTGGGCTTCGGAGACGTGATGGAAGGTGCCGACCACGCCGCGTTTCAGGATGGCGAAGAAGCCTTCCACGGTGTTGGAGTGGACGTTTCCACGGACGTATTCGTCCTTGCCGTGGTTGACCTTCTCATGGCTGGCGAACTCGGTCCCGACGTTGCGGTACTGGCCAGCTTCATCGGTCATGAGCGCGCTCTCGCGGCGAACCTGGGTGCGCAGGATCGGGGCGAGGGTCTTGCCGGTGACGTTGGCGACGTGGAACGAGCGAGCGCGCCCGCCACGTTCGACCAGAGCGAAGACGACTTGCTTGCCGACGCCGCCGATCTGGCCGGGCTTGCGCTTGGACAGGTGCTTGTTGGTCTCCTTGCCGCCGACGTAGGTCTCATCGGCTTCCACGACCTTGCCCTCGCCGCCCATCGGGGCGCCGTTGTCGCCCATGGCCTCGCGGATGCGGTGGCACATGAACCAAGCGGTCTTGTAGGTGACGCCGAGGGTACGGCCGATCTGGTGAGCGGAGATACCCTTCTTGCTGGACGACATGAGGTAGGTCGCCAGCAGCCACTTGTTCAGCGGAACCTTGGAACGCTCGAAGACGGTTCCAACGGTGACGGTGAACTGCTCACGGCAGGCGTTGCACTGGTAGAGGCCAGCGCGATGCGCCCGACCTTGCAGAGCCGTAGCCTCATCGACCACGCCGCAATGCGGGCAGATCGGACCTTGCGGCCAGCGGGTGGCTTCGAGGTGTTCGCGGGCCTTGTCGGCGTCGGTGAAGATCGGTGCGGTGAGGTTCATCGGTCGGGCTTTCTCTCAGTGAGAAAACCCTATCAATTCAGTCCTGCTTTGTCACGTATATAATTCCCCCCACGAGGGGGAGGATCAAGCGCGTTTGGGCAATGCCAGCAACCACAGGGCGCAGGCCGAGCCCAGCAGGCAGGCCAGCATGACGCCGGCCATCGGCAGGGCGGTGCCGTTGTGCAGCGCGCCGCCGGCCCAGGACGCCAGGGCTCCGGCGCCGAACGACAGGCCGCCCATCAGGGCCGAGATCGAGCCGGCGCGGCGCGGATCGACGCTGAGGGCTCCGGCCATGGTATTGCCGGCCATCAGGCCGTAGCTGGCCAGGCAGCAGAACAGCAGCGGCAGCACCGTCCACTGGCCGCCGATGCCGGTGGCGGCGGCGAGGGTCAGGACCAGGCCGAAGGCGATGGCCATCAGGCTGGCCCGGCGCAGGACATCGTCCGGCGACAGACGCCGCAGAAGCATGCGGTTGACCTGGCTGGCCCCGATCACCCCGACGGCGTTGACGCCGAAGATCCAGCCGAAGGCCTGGGGCGTGTGGCCATAGATGCTGATGACCAGCTCCGACGAACTCGAGATGTAGGTAAACAGCACCGCGCCGTTCAGCGCGCCGCCCAGGGCGTAGCCGAGCAGCCGGCGCTCACGCAGCAGGGCGGCGAAGGCCCGGGCCGGGCTCTCCGACCGCGCCTGGGCGGCGGTCTCGTCGGAGCGGGACTCCTTGAGGCGCAGGAAGACGGCCGCGCCGCAGGCCAGGCCGAACAGGGCCAGCGCCCAGAAGATCATCCGCCAGTCGGCGACCAGCAGCACCCAGCTGCCCAGGGCCGGGGCGACGATCGGGGCGATGCCCATCACCAGGGTCAGCAGCGACAGCACGCGCGCCGTCTCGGTGTGGTTGAACTGGTCGCGGACCACCGCGCGCGCGACGACCGCGCCGGCGCAACCGCCCAGCGCCTGGACGAAGCGGGCCAGCTGCAGCCCCTCGGCCGAGGTGGTCAGGGCGCACCAGACCGAAGCGGCGATGTACACGGCGATCCCGACGAGGATCGGCGTGCGGCGGCCGAAGCGGTCGGAGGCGGGGCCGTAGAGGAACTGGCCGATGGCCATGCCCAGCAGGAAGGTCGACAGCGTCAGCTGCGTCGCCTCGGGCGTCGCCTTCAGCGCCTGGCCGATCTGCGGCAGCGCCGGCAGGTACATGTCGATCGACATCGGCGCGAAGGCCGTCAGGGCGCCGAGCAGGATGACCAGGCCCCAGGGCGTGGCCGGCGGGCGGGTGAGGGTGTCGGGGGACTGGCTCAAGATGGGGAGTGTTTAGAGCGCGCCGGGCCGCGGGGAAAGCACATCTGCCCCTCTTGCCTTCCCCGGCGACTACCGTTCACCGTCGCAAAAACACGCAGGGGAACGTCCATGTCCGCCATCGACACCATGATGCCGCCCGTCCGCTACGCCGACGTCAACGGCATCCGCATGGCCTACTACGAGGCCGGACCCGAGGGGGAAGGCACACCCCTGGTCTTCTGCCACGGCTTTCCGGAGCTGGCCTTCTCCTGGCGCCACCAGATCAAGGCGATGTCCGAGGCCGGCCGCTGGGTGATCGCGCCCGACCAGCGCGGCTACGGCCTGACCGACGCCCCGGCCGAGGTCGAGAGCTATGCGCTGGAGAACCTCTGCGCCGACCTGGTCGCGCTGCTGGATCAGAAGGGCATCAGGAAGGCGATCTTCGTCGGGCACGATTGGGGCGGCTTCGTCGTCTGGTACATGGCCATCCGCCATCCCGACCGCGTCGCCGGCGTCATCGGCATGAACACGCCGTTCAACGAGCGCGCGCCGCTGGATCCGATCGAGATCATGCGCAGCCGGCTGGGCGAGCGGATGTACATCGTCCACTTCCAGACGCCCGGCGAGGCCGACGCGGTGCTCGACCGTGACGTCCGCAAGACCATGAACCTGTTCATGAAGCGGCCGCTGGACCTTCCGGGCATGCCCCCCGAGACCGGGGCCGGTTTCGCCACCGAGCGCAAGCCGGGCGATCCGAGCCTGTTCGCCCTGGTCGACATGCTGGAGGTCTACGACGCCGCCGGCGATCCTCGCCCGCCGCTGCTCACCGACGAGGAGTTCGAAGCCTTCGTCGAGACGTTCGAGCGCACCGGCTTCACCGGCGGCATCAACTGGTACCGCAACTTCACCCGCAACTGGCACGCATCGAAGGACCTGGAGCACCGCGTCCACCAGCCCAGCCTGATGATCATGGCCGAGAAGGACGCGGTGCTGCCGCCTTCGGCCGCCGACGGCATGGAGGCGTTGATCCCCGATCTGGAAAAGAAGCTCGTGCTCGGCTCCGGCCACTGGACCCAGCAGGAGGAGCCCGAGCAGGTGAACCGGCTGATGCTCGACTGGCTGGACAGGCGGTTTCCGCTTTGAGGCCTTGCGTGGTTCGACACGGCCCTTCGGGCCTGCTCACCATGACGTAGTGGATAGCCTTCTCTTAACGTCATCCTGAGCAGCCGCGACGCGGCGTGTCGAAGGACGCAGGGCGCCTGAACCCCGCCCTTCCCAACGCTTTGTCATTGGCCCCCGCCGCGCGCCGGCGGTAGAACGGCTCCATGGACCGTTCAGCCTATGCGCCCGCCGTCGGACAGACCTCAGCTCGCCGGGGCCTGTATCCGGAGATCGACCCCTACAACTTCGGCTGGCTGGCGACCGGCGGTCCGCACGAGATCTACTACGAGGAGTGCGGCAATCCGAAGGGCAAGGCCGCCCTGGTGCTGCACGGCGGGCCCGGCGGGGCGGTGAACCCGACGATGCGGCGCTTCTTCGACCATGAGAAATGGCGGACGGTGCTGTTCGACCAGCGGGGCTGCGGCAAGAGCCGGCCCAACGCCAGCCTCGAGGACAACACCACCTGGTCGCTGATCGAGGACATCGAGCGCCTGCGCAAGCACCTGGGGATCGAGACCTGGACCGTGTTCGGCGGCAGCTGGGGCTCGACCCTGGCGCTGGCCTACGCCATCACCCATCCGGAGCGGGTCTCGGGCCTGGTGCTGCGCGGCATCTTCCTGCTCACCCAGCGCGAGCTGAAGTGGTTCTACCAGGACGGCGCCAGCTACCTGTTCCCAGACGCCTGGGAGCGGTTCAAGGCCCCGATCCCGCCCGGTGAACGGTCCGACATGATCGCCGCCTACCATCGGCGCCTGACCCACACCGACCGCAAGGTCCAGGCCGAGGCGGCCGCCGCCTGGAGCCAGTGGGAAGGGGACACCATCTCGATCCGCGGTCCCGAAGCGCGGCCGCCGAAGTTCAACGAGGTCGACTTCGCCATCGCCTTCGCCCGCATCGAATGCCACTTCTTCGCCAACCGGGGCTTCTTCGACGAAGACGGCTGGCTGCTGAAGAACGTCGACAAGATCCGCAAGATTCCCGGCTGGATCGTCCAGGGCCGCTTCGACGTGGTCACCCCGCCGGAATCCGCCTGGGCGCTGCACAAGGCCTGGCCGGAGGCGAAGTTCGACATCATCTGGGACGCCGGCCACGCCTCGACCGAGCCGGGCATCATCGACGGCCTGATCCGGGCGACGGACGCCGCGGCTCGGCTCTAGCGGGGCCACCTGTCGACTCGGGCCGGCTGCTGGGTCACCGTGCGGGCTTCCAGGGGGCGGCCATGAAACGGACAGCGGCACTCATCGGACTCTGCGCGGTGGCCATCGGCGGCCCGGCCGGGGCCTTCGGCACGATCCGCCATCTCGGCCAGGACGCCGAGCACGAGCGGATCACCCGCCGGGCGCTGCAGTGCACGCCCACGTCGCCGGCGACCTGCCTTTCCGGAAAGTCGCTGGATGAACTGGCCGGCCGCACCGGAACCTTCGGCGCCGTCGGCTTTCCCGACAATCCGCGCAGCGGCCTGATCTCGCAGGCCAACGCCCACTGCGACTCCGGCGACAGCCTGCCGGTGAAGGGCTATCCGCAGTCGGCGGCCGCGGCCCGGGCGAAGCTGGAAGCCTGCCGGGCCTGGATGGTCCTGAACATGGACCGGGCCGTCGACGACGCCGCCGGCCTGCTCGACGGCGAGGGCAAGGTCGCCGCCCGCGAGGTCCGGCTGGGCTGCAAGTTCGGCAAGACGGTCGCCGGCGCCAAATGCCGCGTGCTGCAGAGCTTCGGCACGGTGCTGCACGCCTCGCAGGATTTCTATTCCCACAGCAATTGGACCGACCGGCCGGGCCCCGGCGCCGTTGGCCCTGGCAACCCGCCGGGCCTTGGCCGCAGCGGGCCGGCGCCGTGGATCTCGCTGCGCAAGGCCACGCCCTTCCCCGTCGGCCTGATCAGCGGCTGCTACGACGGCTTTCCGGAGGCGGCCTTCTGCAAGGGGCGCGTCAAGCACGACGCGCTCAACAAGGACAACGGCCGGATCGACCCCTCGATCGGCGAAGGCTCAAGCGCGCGCGGCGCGGTCAACGGCAACTTCCGGCGCGCGGTCGAGGCCGCGGTCGCCGACACCACCGACAAGTGGACGCTGCTGCGCGAGCGCCTTGAAGGCCGCTATGGCGCGGAGAAGGCGGCCCTGATGATCTGCGCGTTGAGCAAGGACCAGCCGACCCGGCAGTGCGGCTGACGGGTCACCCCGACACCACCGCCTCGTAGGCCGCATGCGCCGCCTTGCGCGCCGCCGCAAGGCGCGTGCGGAGGCCCTTCAGGTCCCGCGCGCCGCCGGCCCGGGCCAGCAGCGCCTGCAGGGCCTTGGGCTCCTGGGCGGGATCGGCGCGGTCATCGAGGGCCAGCTTGAGCAGTTGGGACAGGTCCTGCTGCAGCCGCCAGGCGGCGGCCAGTTCCTCGAGCGACGCGGGGGACGCCAGGCCCGCCGCGCCGATGGCCGCCAGGGCGTCGCCGGTGTTCTGGGCCAGCGGTCCCCCCTGCCCGGCATGGACGATCTGCAGGAACTGGGCGGCGAACTCGATGTCGACCAGCCCCCCTTCGGACAGCTTCAGGTCCCAGTCGCCGGACGGCGGCCGCTCGCGGGCCATCAGGGCTCGCATCTCCCGCACGTCCATCGCCGCCGCGGCCCGGTCACGCGGGCGTCGCAGGGCGCGATCGACGGCCGCCTCGGCCTCCGTCGCGAACACTTCTGACGAGGACCAGACGACCCGCGCCCGGGTCAGGGCCAGCATCTCCCAGGTCTCGGCCTCACGGTCGTAGTAGTCGTCAAAGGCCCGCATGGAGACGGCGACCGGACCCTTGCTGCCGGTCGGGCGCAACTGCATGTCGACTTCGTAGAGGCCGCCCTCCCCGGTCGGCGCCGACAGGGCCGCGATCAGCCGCTGGGTGAAGCGGGCGTAGAAGGTGTCGGCGCTCCAGCTCTTGATGGCCGACATCCCCGCCGGATCCTTCGCCCGATAGAGGGTCATCAGGTCGAGGTCGGAGCGGGCGGTCATCTCACGGCCGCCGCACTTGCCCAGGGCCACCACCGCCACCTCGCCGTCGAAGGCGCCGCCCTGCCGGACGGTTTCGGTCAGCGCGGCGTCCGCCAGGCCGCGGATGCAGAGGTCGGCCAGGTCGGCGAACGCCGCGCCGGCGGCCCGGGCGCTGGCCGTGCCGCTCATCACCTGGACGCCGATGCGGAAGGCCTGCTCGCGGTGCACTCGCCGCGCCGCGTCCATGGCCTCCTCGAAGCCTTCGGCCTGGCTGAAGGCGTAGCGCAGGGCCGTCTCGCCCTGCTGGCTTTCGACCGGATCGAAGAAGGCGGGGTCCAGCAGGGCGTCCAGCGCCGCCGGACGGCGCGCCAGGGTCTGGGCCAGCTGCGGCGCGAAGGCCATGACCTGGACGACCAGCTCGAACAGCCTGGGCTGGGCGAGAAACAGCGACTGCACCTGCACGCCCGAGGACAGGGCGCCGAAGAAGTCGGCGAAGCGGTTGAAGGCCGCGTCCGGCGCGCCGGTCGCCTGGGCCGCGTCGAGCAGCCGGGGCGCCATGCGGGTGAACAGCTCGCGCCCCCGCTCGGTGCGCGTCGCGCCGATGCGGCCGTGGTGCCAGCCGCGGATGGTCTGGGAGACCTGCGGCGGATTGGAAAAGCCCATCCGCTTCAGGGTGTTGAGCGTCTCGGGGTCATCCTCGACGCCGGTGAACACCAGGCTGCCAAAGCGGGAGGAGAGCTCTTCCTCGCCCTTGAACAGCTCGCCGTAGCGGGCGTTGACGGCCTTCAGCATCCTGCCGACGAGGGCGTCGAAGGCGCGCAGGTTATCGTGGCCCCAGAGCGCGGCGACCCGCTTCCGGTCGCCGTCGGACTCCGGCAGCTTGTGGGTCTGGTCGTCGCCCAGCATCTGGGCGCGGTGCTCCAGGGCGCGCAGATCGACATAGGCCCGCGCCAGCTCAGCGGCGGCGTCCGTCGCGACATGGCCGGCGGCGGCCAGGGCCGCAAGCGCGTCCAGCGTGCGGTTGGACCGCAGCTCCGGCTGGCGACCGCCGAGGATCAGCTGCTGGGTCTGGACGAAGAACTCGATCTCGCGGATGCCGCCCCGGCCGAGCTTCAGGTCCGCCCCCTTGGCGGTCATCCGCTCATCGACCTTGAAGGCGTGGATCTGCCGCTTGATCGAATGGATGTCGGAGATGGCGCCCCAGTCGAGGTTCCGCCGCCAGATGAAGGGCTGCAGTTCCGCCAGGAAGGCCTCGCCCGCCGGGATGTCGCCGGCCGCCGCCCGGGCCTTGATGAAGGCCGCCCGCTCCCAGTTCTGGCCGACGCTCTCGTAGTAGGTGAAGGCGGCGACCGCCGGAATGGCCGGGGGCGTCGAGGAGGGATCCGGGCGCAGCCGCAGGTCGACGCGGAAGACGTAGCCGTCGGCCGTCCGGTCCTGCATGGCGCGGGAGACGCCGTGGGCGATCCGCACCGCCTCGTCGCCCGGCTCCACCCCCTCGGCCAGCGGCAGGCGCTCGGGCTCGTAGAAGAAGGTGATGTCGATGTCGCTGGAGTAGTTGAGCTCGAAGGCGCCGTGCTTGCCCATGGCGATGATCATCAGCCCGGGGATCGGCCCCGTCGGGCTGTCAGGAACGGCGACCAGCCGGCCGCGCTCGACCTCGTCCCGCGCGACGATGGCGACGGATGCATGGAGGGCGGCATCGGCGAAGCGGGCCAGGGCGCCGGTGACCTGGTCCAGGTCCCAGACGCCGCCCAGATCGGCCAGTGCGGTCAGCAGGTGCAGGTCGGCCTTCAGCTCCCGCAGCCGCTTGCGGCCCTCGTCGCTGTCGGGCTCGGCGCCGACGCCTTCCGCATCGGCCAGGATGCCGGACAGGCGTGCGTCCGGATCGGTCTCCAGGGTCAGAAGCAGCGCCTTCGGTCGCCGGCGCGCCAGGCCCGACAGGTAGGGCGAGGCCCCGAACACCGGCGCCAGCGCCGGCCAGGCGGCATCCAGCGTCGGCGCGCCGTCGAGCCTTTCGCTCAGGATCTCCCGCGTGCGCTCGGCCGCCTTGCCGTCGATGACGGGGCCGCAGGGCGTCAGGCGTTCGGCGAGGGGGGTCATGGCCGCCAATGTGGAACGCGTTGGTCGCGGGCCGCAAGGCCGCTCAGGCGCGCGCCACGGGTATGCGCGCGTAGAGGTCGGCGATCGTCTTCACGGCCGCCTCCGCCTCGGCCCGGTCGACCTCCTCCCGGTCGTCGCCGTAGCCCCACATCTCGGAGGATCCGACATACTGGATGACCATTCCGTCGGCCCGCGAGAGCATCGACACATCGCGATAGAAGAGCCCGTAGTCCACCTCGGCCTGTGGGATGAGCCAGGCGATCTGCCCCCTCACCGGGATGATCGACTCATCCTTCCAGAGCGCCCGCGCGCCATAGCCCGTGCAGTTGACGATCACCGACTGGCGCAACCCGGCCAGCTCCGCCGGGGTGTTGAAGGTCCTGGTCTCGATCCGGCCGCCGGCAAGCTGGAACTCGGTCGCCAGCAGTCGGGCGTAGGCGGCGATGTTGAACTGCATCGACGAGCCGCGCCGGGCCCGGGCCGCGGGGAAGGGATGGCTCCCGGCCGGAAGCTCGACGCTCCGGGGCTGCAGGTCGCGCACGCGGCGGCCCAGGTGCAGGAAGTTGACGGCCTCCGCCGGACGCGGCGCGCCGGTCCAGGTTCCAGGCGCGTCGAACAGGGTGTAGCGATCGGTCCATTCGACCGGATCGCCGGGCAGGCCAAGGTAGGTCTGGAAGATCCGGTGCGACGTCCGGGTCATCTGCTCCCACTGGTCAGCGAAGGACGGCGCCACAGCGTCGGCGGCCGCGATGCGGGAGTCGGGAGACCAGGTGCCCGTGGCCAGGGAGGATCTCGCCTCGAACATGCGCTCCCGGGCGTAGATGGTCACCGTCGCGCCGGCCTGTTGAAGCAGGGTCGCGGCAGTCAGGCCCAGCGCGCCGCAGCCGATGACGGCGATGTCCCTGGCGCCGTCTTCCAGCGCGTAGCGGGCGGCGATCTCGCCCCAACCCCAGGACAGCGACCAGCCGCTCCCGCCGTGGCCGTAGTTGTGCACGACCCGCTTGTCGCCGACGGTCTCGACCTCGAGCCGCGGCCCCGCCTTCCGGAAGGGGCGCAGGCAGACCGAGATGCGCGATATGCGGTCGATCTCGGCCCTGACGGCCGCCAGCGCCGGCGGCGCACGCAGGCCGGGGGTGACGGGCGGCGCGGGCGCGGACCCCGCGCGACCGGTGGCGCAGCCTGCCAGCCCCAGGCCCCCAAATGCAGCGGTTCCGGCCAGAAACGCCCGGCGGGGCAGGCCGCCGCTCACGCCCCCTCCACCCGCGGCAGCACCAGCGCCACCCGCAGGCCCGGCCCCGAGCCGTTGTACTCGCCGGGCCCCTCGTCGAGCTCCAGCCGGCCGCCGTGAGCCTCGGCCACCGCCGCCACCAGCGACAGGCCAAGGCCGCTGCCCGGCTCGCTGCGGCTGTTCTCCAGCCGCACGAAGCGCTGGACGACGCGGGCGCGGTGCTCCTCGGGGACGCCCGGGCCGGTGTCGGTGACCGAGAACTCGATCTCGCCCGACGAGCGGCGGCGGACGCGCAGCATCACCGCCCCGCCGGGCGGCGTGTACTTGATGGCGTTGTCGATGATGTTGGTCAGGGCCTGGGTCAGAATCGGCCGCGCCGCCTTGACGGTGAGCTGCGGCGTCAGCTCGGCCTTGAAGTCCAGACCCTTGTCCTCGCACAGCGGCGCGTAGAGCTCGGCGATGTCGGCGGCCAGCTGGCCGGGGTCGAAGTGGGTCTGGTCGGGCGCCTGGCCGGCGGCCTGCAGCCGGGCGATCGCCAGCACGGCGTTGAAGGTGCTGAGCACGCCGTCGGCGTCGTCCAGGGCCTGGATCAGCGCCTGCTTGGGATCGCCCTTGCCGGCCTCGACCTCGATGAGGGCGGCCTCCATCCGGGCCCGCAACCGCGTCAGCGGCGAGCGCAGGTCGTGGGCGATGGCGTCGCCGGCGTGGCGCAGCCCTCCCATGGATCGCTCCAGCCGGTCGAGCATCTCGTTCAGGCCTTCGGCCAGCTCGTCATACTCGTCCTGGACCCCGCGGATCCTGGCCCGGGCCTTCAGGTCGCCGCCGCGCACGGCCGCCACCGTGTCGGTCAGGCCGGCCATGTGGCGACTGACGTTGCGGCTGACGATCGCGCCCCCCGCCAGCCCCAGCACGATGACCAGCGCGCCCGCGCCCCACAGGGCGTTGACGATGCCGCTGACAAACCCCCGGGATTCGCCCACGTCGGCCCCGACGAACAGGGTCTCGCCGCCCTCGAGCTGCTCCTGGAGTCCGCGAGCCGGACGCTTTATCTCGCCGCCGTCCATGTCGATGTCGGTGACCGAGAAGCTGGCCCAGGTTTCGCCAGGCCCCGTCTCATCGACGGGGGACTCGGCGATCGAGCCGGTCATCCGCTTCCCGTCCTTGTCGAGCAGCAGGTAGAGGAAAGGCCGCTCGCCGCCGGCCCGTTCGATCAGCGCCTGGTTCAGCGCCACCGCGCCGCCGCGGCGGTAGACCGCCTCCAGCGAGTTCATCTCGCGGGTGATTTCCGCGTCGGCCCGGCGGGTCACCTCGCCGGCCGTCGCGAACCAGGCGTAGAACAGGAAAGCCGCCGCCGACATGGCGAACACCGCCAGGAACAGCAGCGTCATCCGGAAAGTGGTCGTACGGAAGATGCGCGGCAGGCGCATGGGCGCCAGATCCTAGGGGTCGAGCCGGTAGCCGGCGCCGCGCACGGTCTGCAGCATCTGGCGCTCGAAGCCCTTGTCGATCTTCGACCGGAGCCGCGAGATGTGGACGTCGATGACGTTGGTCTGGGGGTCGAAGTGGTACTCCCAGACCTTCTCCAGCAGCATGGTGCGGGTCACCGACTGGCCGGCGTGGCGCATCATGAACTCCAGCAGCTGGAATTCGCGCGGCTGCAGATCGATCTCGGTTTCGCCCCGGTGCACGGTCCGGGCGATGAGGTTCATTTCAAGGTCGCCGACCTTCAGGGTCGTGGCGACGGCGCCGGTCTCGCGGCGGCGGGACAGGGCCTCGACCCGGGCGATCAGCTCGGGGAAGGCGTAGGGCTTGACCAGATAGTCGTCGGCGCCGGCCTTCAGGCCGTCGACACGGTCGCCGACCTCGCCCAGGGCCGACAGGAACAGCACCGGGGTGGCGTCGCCCTCGCGGCGCAGGGTTTCAACGACCTGCACGCCGTTCAGCTTGGGCATCATCCGGTCGACGATCAGGACGTCGAAGTCGCGCTTCTGGGCGGCGGCCAGCCCCAGCTCGCCGTCGGCGGCATGGGTGCAGTCATAGCCGTTGTCGCTGAGGCCGCGGACCATGGCCTCGGCGGCCTCTACGTCGTCTTCGATGATCAGGATACGCATCTGGGCCCCTCCGACAGTCATCAGCGGCCGGCGACGATTCGGCGCCGGCCGCTGTCAGTCTAGCTTGATCCACAACCCATAACAGGGTGGTGGAAGACCGTGTCCCGGACCCGCCAGGCGGACCCTTGCGGCCTAGTCGACCTTCACCGGCACCACGCCGGTCTGGCCCCGCCGATTGGCGAAGCCCAGCAGAACCGTGGGTCGCCCGGCCTTCTTCGCCGCCTCGACGGCGGCGGTCACGTCGGACGCCGACGAGACCGGCTTGAGGTTGACCGACGTGATCACGATGCCCTGGGTCAGGCCCTTCTCGGCGGCGTCGGAGTCGCCACGAACCGACTCGATCACGACGCCCTTCAGATCGGCGGCGATGCTGTAACGGGTGCGGGCGGCGGCATCGAGCGGGATGATGCCCATGCCCAGGACGTTGACCCGCGCGGGCGCGGCCTTCTGCGGCTTGGTTTCCTTCTCGTCGGCGTCGGTGTCGGCACTACCGCCGGTGGCGTCAGCCAGCTGCTGGTTGGACGGGCGCACGCCGGAACGGACGTCTATGAAGCGCTTCTTGCCGCCGCGAATGATCTCCAGGCGAAGGTTCTCGCCCGCGCCGACCCGCGCGACCTGGCGGGTCAGGGCCGTCGACGAGTCGATGGCCACGCCGTTGACCGACAGGACGATGTCGTCGCGCAGCACGCCGGCCTTGTCGGCAGGCCCGCCCGGCGTGACCTGGGCCACGACGGCGCCCTTGGTCCCGGAGAGGTCCAGCGCGTCCGCCATCTCGGGCGTGAAGTTCTGGATCTGGGCGCCGATGTAGCCGCGCACCACCTTGCCGTTGGCGATCAGCTGCCGGGTGATGCTCTCGGCCGTGTCGGCGGGGATCGCGAAGCCGATGCCGACCGACCCGCCGGTCGGCGAGAAGATGGCGCTGTTGACCCCGATCACCCGGCCGAACAGGTCGAAGGTCGGGCCGCCGGAATTGCCGCGGTTGATCGGGGCGTCGATCTGCAGGTAGTCGACGAACTGCGAGGAGTCGTCGTTCAGGTTGCGTCCGTAGGCGGAGACGATCCCGGCCGTGGCGGTGCCGCCCAGGCCGAACGGGTTGCCCACGGCGATGACCCAGTCGCCCACGCGGGGGGCGGCCTTGGTCTCGAAGCTGACGAAGGTGAACCCGGTTCCCTGGACCTTGATCACCGCCAGGTCGGTATTCTCGTCGAGGCCGACGACGGTCGCCTTCAGCTCACGTCCGTCCTTGAGGGTGACAGTGATCTCGTCGGCGCCCTCGACCACATGGTTGTTGGTGACGATGTAGCCATCGGCGCTGATGAAGAAGCCCGAGCCGGACGACTGCTGGCGGGGGCGCAGACCGTCGCCGCCTTCCTCGCCCTCGCTTTCGCCCTCGCCGCCCGGGCCGCCGTTGCGGTCCTCGTTGCGGCCGGGAGGGCCGAAATTGAACGGAAGGCCCGGGAAGCGCAACGAGCGGGCGTCGACACGGGTGCTGACGTCGATGGACACGACGGCCGGCGACACCTTCTCAAAGATGTCGGCGAAGGACATCGGCGCGCCGGGCGGCGGCGCGAACATCATCGGTCCGGTCGAGGCAGTCTTGACGACCCCGGCCGCCGGCGGCGGCGCGGCCTCGGCGGGCGACATGCGCAGGCCGACGCCGGCCAGGGCCGCTGCAGCCACACCCGCGCCTGCTACGGCGCCGACAAAAAAACCGGTCTTCTTCGCGACCATCTGTGTTCCGTTCCTGTCCCCGGCGACGCGGGTTCTGAGAGACTGTCGTTCGATGCCAAAGAGCCTGACGGCCCTCAAGTTATCTTTCCGTCATGCACCGTGGCGTTTCTAGGGCGAGCCGGCGCGACGGCCTCAAGCCTCGCGGTCTTCGAGCAGTCGCGCAAGCCGCGCTTCCTCGTCCACGGTCAGGTCTTCAGATAGGTCGCGGCGCCGCACGCGCAACGCCAGGAAGGCCAGCCCGGCCAGCACGGCCAGGAACGGTCCCAGCCAGAGCGCCGCGTTGCCGAGGCTGAAGGCCGGCTTCAGGAGCACATACTCGCCATAGCGGTCCGTGAGAAAGGCCTTCACCTGCGTCGCGTCGCGCCCGGCGGCGACCTGCTCGCGCACCACCCGGCGAAGGTCGCGGGCGAGCTCGGCGTCGGAGTCGTTGATCGACTCGTTCTGGCAGACCAGGCAGCGAACCTCCCGGAAGATCTCCCGCGCCGCCGCCTCCTGCGCCGGATCGGGCAGCCGCTCGGACGGGTCGGAGGCGGCCGCCATGCACAGCGCCGCGGCGATGACGACGAGAAACCGGATCATGCCGCCTTCCTCCCCGCCGCCAGGCGAAGCCGGCGGTCGGACAGCGAGACGAGCCCGCCGACGGCCATTAGCAACGGCCCAAGGAAGATCAGCTGGACCCAGGGATTGAAGTAGCCGCGCACCAGCCAGGCCGGGCGCCCGCCCTCCCCGGCCCGGCGCTCGCCCAGCACGATGTAGACCTGGTCGAGCCCGCGATTGCACAGCGCCACCTCCGAGGTGGTCTGCTTGCCGGTCGGATAGAAGCGGCGCTCGGGCCTTGCGGTGCAGATGACCCGTCCGCCGCGCGAGACGGTGATCTCGCCCCGTTCGGCGATGTAGTTCGGCCCCTCGCCGGTCCGGACGCTGTCCAACGTCAGGCTGTAGGCGCCGACCTCGATCCGGCCCCCCAGGGAAAGGGCCTCGGCCGCCTCGATCTTCCAGGCGCTCTCGAAGACCGCGCCCAGGTTGAACAGGCCCAGCCCAAGGTGCGCCAGGGTCATGCCCCAGGCGCCGCGCGGCAGGCCGATGAGCCGCCGCCAGACCTCGGCGGCCGGCGCGCGGAAGGCCCGCGTCCGCTCGGCGACCTCGGCGAGCGCGCCGAACACCAGCCAGAAGCCGAGGGCCACGCCGGCGGCCGCCAGGGCCTTGCGGGGGCTGACCAGGGCGAAGGTGGCCAGACCGAAGACGATGGCGGCGGCGGCGGCCAGCATCAGCCGTTGGCCCGCCGCCGTCAGATCGCCCCGCTTCCAGGCCGTCAACGGTCCGAACGGCAGGATGAGGAAGGCCACCGCCATCAGCGGCGTGAAGGTCAGGTTGAAGTAGGGCGGGCCGACGGAGACCGCGTCGCCGTCCATCGCCTCGCGGATCAGCGGATAGAGGGTCCCCAGCAGGACCGTGGCGGTGGCGGCGGTGAGGATGATGTTGTTGAGCACGATCAGGCTCTCGCGGCTGGCCGGGGCGAACAGCCCCCCCGGCTGCAGCGCCGGCGCGCGCCAGGCGAACAGCGCAAAGCCCGCGCCGGACGCGACCCCCAGGATGGCCAGCAGCAAGGCGCCGCGGGTCGGATCCACCGCGAAGGCGTGTACGCTGGTCAGCACGCCGGATCGCACCAGGAAGGCGCCCAGCATCGAGAAGGTGAAGGCCGCCAGGGCGAGGAACAGGGTCCAGCCCGACAGCGCGCCACGCTTCTCGGTGACGACGGCCGAATGCAGCAGCGCCGTGGCGATCAGCCAGGGCATGAAGGAGGCATTCTCGACCGGGTCCCAGAACCACCAGCCGCCCCAGCCCAGCTCGTAGTAGGCCCAGAAGGCGCCGAGCGTGATGCCGATCGTCAGCATGCTCCAGGCGGCCAGGGTCCAGGGCCGCACCCAGCGCGCCCAGGCCGCGTCGATCCGGCCGCTGATCAGGGCGGCGACGGCGAAGGAGAACACCACCGAGAAGCCGACATAGCCCAGGTAGAGGAAGGGCGGATGGAAGACGAGCGCCGGATCCTGCAGCAGCGGATTGAGCGACCGGCCCTCGACCGGCGGGTCCAGCAACCGGGCCAGCGGATTGGAGGCGAACACCGTGTAGGCCAGGAACATGACCCCCAGCACGCCCTGCACGCCGACCACCCGGCTGCGCAGCGCCAGCGGCAGGTCGCGGCCGAAGCCCGCCACCGCCGCGCCGTAGCCGGTCAGCGCCATGCACCACAGGAGCATCGAGCCCTCGTGGCTGCCCCAGGCGCCGGCCACCTTGTAGAGCATCGGCTTGGCGGTGTTGGAGTTGGCCGCGACGTTGGCGACCGAGAAGTCCGAGGTCACGAAGGCCACGACCAGGGCCGCGAACGCCGCCGCGACACAGAGGAAGGCGCCCAGCGACGCGCCGCTGGCGGCGCCGGCCAGAGCCGGCCGACGGGCGCCGGCGAGGCCCAGCAGCGTCTGGACCACCGACAGGGCCAGGGCCAGGGTCAGGGCGAAGGCGCCCAGCTCAGCGGTCATAGGCGCCCTTTGCTCCGTCGCCGCGCCACTCGCCCTGCTCCTTGATCGCGTCGGCCACCTCGCGCGGCATGTACTGCTCGTCGTGCTTGGCGAGCACGCGGCGGGCGACGAACAGGCCGGACGCGTCGAAGGCGCCCTCGGCCACGATGCCCTGCCCCTCGCGGAACAGATCCGGCAGGTCGCCCTGGTAGCTGATCTTCGCCGAGGCCTTGTTGTCGGTGACCGAGAACGCGACGCGGCCGTCCGGGAACTTGCGGACGCTGCCGACCTCGACCAGGCCGCCCAGCTGGACGGCGCGGCCCGGCGCGACCTTCGCCTCGAGCGCCTGCGCCGGGGTGTAGAACAGGGAGATGGAGTCGCGCAGGCCCCACATGGTCAGGCCGACGGCCAGGGCCAGCACGGGCGCGATGGCCAGCAGGATGGTCAGCCGCCGGCGGGCGGTGCGGGATTTCGGCCAGAAGCTCATCGCGGAGCCTCCGCCGCCTGGTCCAGAGCCTGAAGCACCTGCGGATTGTCCTTGAAGAGCGCCCGCGCCCGGTCCCGGGCGGCGTCGCGTTTGGCTGTTTCGCCCAGCACGGTCCAGGCGCGCACCAGCCGCACCCAGCCCTCGGGGTCGTTGGGCTCGGTCTCGAGGCGCGCGGCCAGGCCATCGACCATGCCTCGGATCGCCGCGTCGTCGGGCAGGCCGGGCTGCGGTTCGGGCTGCGGCGTCGCCGTCGGCAGGGCGCCGGCCTTCTCGACCGCCGCGATCTCGGCGGTCAGGGCGGCGCGGACGGCCTGTTCGGAGGCGGTGGCGGACGGCAGGGCGGCCAGCAGCGCCCGCCAGCCGGCCAGGCCTTCGGTCACCCGGCCGTCCTGGATCTCGGCGCGGGCCAGGAAGTAGCGCGCGCTGACGTTGGCCGGGTCGCGCTTCAGCGCCTCGGCGAAGGCCGCGCGGGCGTCGCCGTCGACGCGCCCCTCGCCCTGGACGACGAACGACTCACCCAGCAGCGCCCACAGGTCGGCCCGCTCGGGGGCGATGCGGACGGCGCGACGCAGGGCCGTGCCGGCGGCGATCGCGTCGCCCCGGCCCAGTTCGACGGAGGCGAGCTTGTAATAGGCCTCGGCGTCGTTCGGCCGCTCGACCGTGATCGCCCGCAGGATGGCGGCGAGGCGCGGCAGGTCGAGGCTTTCCAGGTCGCCCGACCGCCAGTCCGCGAGCCGTGCGGAGAAGGGCTGATCCTTCTGCTCCGGCGCGCCGACAACGAAGTAGGCCGCAAGGGCCAGCAAGGGCGCGACGAGGGCGGCTGTCAGCGCCAGCCTCCGACCCGCCGGCGTCTCCGGCGCGACGACAGTTTCGGCGGCCGCCAGCAGGCGACGCCCCGCCTCGGCGCGGGCCGAGCGGACCTCGCCCTCGGGCAGGAGCCCGCGGGCGGCGAGGTCGTCGATCTCGTCCAGTTGGCGGCGGTGTACGGCCAGCGTCGGGTCGCCCTCGCGGGCGCGCACGGTCGCGGCGCGGGAACCGTTGAGCATCAGCCAGCCCACGGCCGCTGAAAGGGCCGCCGCCGCGATCCAGAATGCGAACATGGCGCGGTGTTAGCGGATCACGCCGGCGATAGCGAGAGGGTCAGGCGGCTGCGGCGCGACGACGCACCACGCCGCCGGCCTGGCGATCCCGCACCAGGGTCATCAGCTGGGCGGCGACATCGAGAAACTCGTGGGCGCGGGGAATGTCGATGGCGTCGCCCAGTCGGATCTGCTCGAGCACGTCCTCGACATAGCGATCAATCCGGATCCCGACCGTCTCGTGCACCTTTCCACGGGCGCCGGCGAAGCCGCCATCATTGGCGCAGCTGCGGACCGCCTCGGAAAAGGTCAGCAGGCCGATGGCCAGGGCCAGGGCGCCGTCGTCCGGCGGGTCGTCCAGCTTGGGCACGTTGGACACCAGCCGCGCCGAGTAGCGGAGCTTCTGCATCGGCAAGGCCATGGCGACGGCCTCCTCGATCTCGAACAGGCGCTGCTCGACGGTCGAGGCGAGGCTCTGCTTGAGCTTGACGACCCGCTGGCCCCAGGGCCCGTCGCGGTACAGCTGCACGGACTGGTCCAGTTCAGTGATGGTCTCCACCGCCTGCTGCACCGCCTGCGCCGCCTGTTCGGCCGCGCCGACGCCCGTGCCGGGGCGGAGGCCCTTCACCAGGGTCACCTGCGCGTCGATGGCGTCTATCGCCCGCTCGCCGAACGGGGCGAGCTCGGACGCCGCGAGATAGCGCTCGCCCGGATGGTCCATGATGGCGGAAACCACGCGCAGGATCTGGCAGGGATGCTTGAGGTGCGCGGCCAGCATCTCGAACATCAGCGGTCCGCCGCCCTCGCCGGCCGCGCCTGAGTCGTTGTAGGCGATGCGGGCGCTGGCGCGGCGATCGTCCGTCATCCGCTGCAGCCAGTCGGTCAGCTTGAGCAGCGGGGGGCGGACGATGGGCGCGAGGTCGAGAGCCAGGATCAGGGTCTGGGTCGAGCCGCGGCGGTCCGCCTCCAGCATCGACACGACGGCGACATAGGCGGGGTCGGCGGCGGCGCGCAGTCCGCTCGCCGCCCGGCCGCACAGCACGTCGAAGATCTGCGGCGAAGGTTCCTCGGGATCGATGTAGTAGCAGGCGTCCTGGGCCTGCTTGATCCAGTCAGGCTTGTCGGCCTGCAGCGCCTGCCAGAGCAGGGACAGCGCCGGGATCGGAAAGGCCGGACGGCCGTCGGCGTGGCGGGCGCGGAACAAGCCCTTCACCGGGGCCAGGACGTGGGCGCGCACCGAGCGCATCGCCACTTCGCTTTCGATCATCGCGCCGATGGCGGCCAGCGAACCGCTCGAGCCTTCCTTGCAGACCGCGCGCTCGAGCCCCCGCACAACATCGTCGGGCGACGCGGCGAGAAGTCCCTTCAGCATTGCGATCTTGTCAGGCGACAAAGCGGCTACCGTGCACGGCGGGGAAGCTGATCGCTTCGGCGCAATGCTTGCGCCAGGCAGGGTTAACGTCGGCTGAAACCCGGCTTTCAGGTTTCGGCGCGCGGAAGGCTGATCTCGACCTTCAGGCCGCCCATGGGCGAGTCGCCGAGCGTCAGGGCGCCGCCGTAGGCGCGGGCCAGTTCGTCCACGATCGCCAGGCCCAGGCCGGAGCCCGGCGCGCTCTCGTCCAGCCGCGCCCCGCGCTTGAGCGCGTCTTCCCGGCGGTCGGCCGGCAGGCCGGGGCCGTCATCCTCGACCGTCACGGTCATCGCCTCGGCGTCGCTTGCGGGGGCGGCGCTGACCCGCACCTTGCCCCGGCACCATTTGCCGGCGTTCTCGATGACGTTGCCGACGATCTCCAGAAGGTCCTGCTTTTCGCCGCGGAAGCAGAGGTCGTCGGGGCAGCGCCAGTCGATCTCCACACCCTTCTCCTGGAAGATCCGCTCCAGGGTCACGGCGAGCTCGTCGACGACCGGCTCCACCAGCGTACGCTCGCCGTGCGACTGGGACCGGGCGGCGGCGCGGGCGCGGCGCAGGTGGTGCTCGACATGGCCGCGCATGGCGTCCGCCTGGCGGGTGACGACCTCGGCCAGCTGGCCCGGCTGCTGCGCGGCCTCGGTCAGCATCACCGATATGGGGGTCTTCAGTGCGTGGGCCAGGTTGCCCACATGGGTGCGCTGGCGCTCGACGACATCCTGGTTGTGCGCCACCAGAGCGTTCAGTTCCGTGGCCAGAGGATTGAGTTCGCTCGGGTATTCGCCCTCGATCCGCTCAGCCTTGCCGGTCCGCACGTCGGCCACTTCCCGGCGCAGCCGGAACAGGGGCTGCAGGCCGATCCTGACCTGCAGGAAGACGCCGGCCAGGATGCCGCCGCCCAGGACGATCAGCGCCCCGGCGGTCAGCAGCGCGAACCGCTGGGCCTCGCGATCGACCGGGGAGCGATCCTCGGCCGCCATGATGATGACCGGCGTCATGCGGTCGCCGATCGTCACCTGCATGGCGCTGGCCCGCAGCGGCTGGCTGAGCGGACCCTGGGTCTCATAGAAAATCTGCTGTCCGGGGTTGGCCGCGACCTCGGCCACGATCGCGTCGGGGATCTTCAGGTCCTGGTCGAACAGCGAGCGCGACCGCACGATCAGCCGCACCTTGCCCGACGGCGCGTGCTCGGCCAGTTGCCAGTAGCGGCCGGAATAGACCCGCAGGGCGCGGGTGTCGGTGAGCGGCGGGGCGATGACCTTGCCGTCCTCGATGCTGATGCCGGCGCCCAGGCCCTGGGTCAGGTCGACCAGGCCCAGGTCGAACCGTCGCAGGGCCGCCTGCTGGAAGAATGCGGTCAGGGCGACGCCCGTCACGATCAGGACGATGAGGCTCCAGCCCGCCGCCAGCAGAACCAGCCGCCCGACCAGCGAGCTGCGGCTCAGACCGGGCAGACGGGGTCGCTTCACTCGGTGGCCTCACCCTCGAGCGGGGTCAGGCGGTAGCCGAGGCCGCGCACGGTCTCGATGCGGTCGGGGCCTATCTTCTTGCGCACCCGGCCGATGAACACCTCGATGGTGTTGGAATCGCGGTCGAAGTCCTGGTCGTACAGGTGCTCGACCAGCTCGGTGCGGCTGATCACCCGGCCCTGGTGCATGATCATGTAGTGCAGCAGCCGGTACTCAAGCGAGGTCAGGCGCAGCGGCTCGCCGTTGACGCTGGCGCGGGCCGAACGCGGGTCCAGCCGCAGGCCGCCGCAGGCGAGGTTGGGCGTCGCGTGGCCCGCCGACCGGCGCAGCAGCGCGCGCAGCCGGGCCAGCAGTTCCTCGGTGTGGAACGGCTTGGTCAGGTAGTCGTCGGCCCCGGCGTCGAACCCGGCCACCTTCTGGCTCCAGTTGTCGCGGGCGGTCAGGATCAGCACCGGCATGGCGATGTTCTCGCGCCGCCAGCGCTCCAGAACCGACACGCCGTCGATCTTGGGCAGGCCCAGGTCGAGGATCACCGCATCATAGGGCTCGGCCTCGCCCAGGTAGTGGGCCTCCTCGCCGTCGGCGGCGTGGTCCACGGCATAGCCGGCGTCGCCGAGCGCGAGCTTCAGCTGACGCGACAGGTCCGGATCGTCCTCGACCAGCAGGATGCGCATGCGGAGCCTAGTTCCTTCCGATGATCTGGCCAGTGGCGGCGTCGACGATGAAGTCGATGCGGCGGCCGTCGCTGGTCTGCCAGCGGACGCGGTAGACCGGCCGTCCGCCGCGGTTTTCAAGGCCCGCGTCGAGCAGCTGGCCCGGCGTGGAGCGGGCGATGTTGCGGATCACGGTCTCCAGCGACACCAGCCGCCCGCCGCGCACGCCCTCGCGGGCCTCGCTCTCGCGCGGGCTCCAGCCGTCGCCCAGGGAGTTGCCGCCCCGGCCCGGCGGACGCGAGCGGCCATCGTCGTCGCCGCGGCCGGGCGGCCGTCCGCGCGAGGACGGGCCGTCGTCGGCGCGATCGCGCAGCGCCTCGCGGCAGGCCTTGCCGATCGCCCCGCCGGGGCAGTCGGAGGGCCGTCCACGGCTCTGCGCCTCGGCGACGGCGGGGACGCCGGCGCTGATCAGGGCAGCTGCGAAGAGGGCGACAAAGCGGTTCATGCCCGACGGTCTAGAGCGCCAACGCTGAATGCCGGCTGAATGAGCGATTTATGGGGCCGCCGCGACAGCCTGTCACGCGTGGACACCGCCCTATCGCTTGCGAGGCGAGTAAGGCCGCTCCTTCCGCCACTGTTCGGCGAACTTCTCGAGCGTCGCGTCGGCGACCTCGGGCAGGGTGACGATCAGGCGGGCGACCAGATCGCCGCGCTGGCCCTTGGGGTTGACGAAGCCGCGCCCCTTCAGCCGCAGCAGCGCGCCGCTGTTGGCGCCCTTGGGCACCGACACGTTGACCGGCCCGTCGGGGGTGGGCGCCTCGACCTTACCGCCGAGAACCGCGTCGGGGACGGAGACCGGCAGGTCCATGTGCAGCGTGTCGCCCTCGCGGCGATAGATCGGGTGCGGCTTGAAGCCGATCTCGATCAGCGCGTCGCCGGGCCCGGAGCGCCCCTGGGCGCCCTGCCCCTTGAGGCGCAGGGTCTGGCCCTCCTGCGCGCCCTTGGGGATGTTCACTTCCAGCGTGCGGCCGTCGGAGAAGGCGATGCGCTTCTTGCCGCCGCGGATGGCTTCCTCGATGTCGATGTCGAGGTGGGCGCGCAGGTCGGCGCCCTTGCCGCCGCCAAAACCCCCGGCCCCGCCGCCGAAGCCGCCGAACCCGCCCCGTCCTCCGCGCCCGAAGGCCTCGCCGAGGATGTCGTTGATGTCCACGCCTTCGAAGCCGGGACTGCCCGGCCCCGGCCGATAGCGGCCGCCGGACGCGCCGCCCGGCCCGAACGGACTGCCGCCGCCGAAGCCGGGATGCTGCTCCCGGCCGTCGGCGTCGATCTCGCCGCGGTCGAACTTCTTGCGCTTGTCCGGATCGCCGATGATGTCGAAGGCGCCGGACACGCGCTTGAACCGCTCCTCGGCGCTGGCGTCGCCGGGATTCGCGTCAGGGTGGAACTGCTTGGCGAGCTTGCGGAAGGCCTTTCGGATCTCGTCCGAACTCGCCGTCCGCGGTACACCGAGTTCTAGATACGGATCGCGCGCCAAAGGCCCCTCGCAGCGGATTCTTCGCCGCATGAAATAGAGCGTCCGGGCGCGCGATGCTACAGGCTGCGGGTGGTTGTCGCCCCCGGCCCGTAGACGGCCGACAATTGCGCCACACGGACGGCGGCCCCGACCGGGACCCCGCCGGGGAAGTCGACCGCCTGCATCGCCGCGTCCCAGGTGAAGGCCGGCGAGGCGGTCTCCGCGACCCTCACGGCCGCCCCGTCGCCATCGAGAATCTCCAGCCGGTAGGCCTCGCGCTCTTCGGAGAGCGGCGGATCGCCGTCCAGCGTGTCGCCGCCGAGGCGCGCCCGGCGGATCCAGGTGAACAGGACATCGCCGCCCGGCGCGCCGGTTCGCCGCAGATGGCAGGGGCTCCAGGGTCGGTCGGCGAGGCCCCGCCAGACCGTCTCGACTTGCGCCATCGCCTCTCCGCCCGGCGGGCCGCCGGCCGGGGCCGCGCGCCAGATCAGCGGCAGCCCCCGCTCCGACAGCGCCATTTCGGCCCGCGCCAGCCCCTCGCCCAGCAGCACGACGGGCGCGCCGGCCGGCGTCAACGCCGCCATGGCCGGGTCGCTGCCGGCCTGGCCGCGCAGCAGGCCCGACAGGGTCCAGACGTCCGGCGCCGCGGGCTCGGCGGAAAGGAACTGGACGATCTCCCACGCCTCGCCCGCGCCGCGCACCGCCAGGGCGTTGGCGCCGGCCAGCACGGCGGCGAGCGGACGGCTCTCCAGCGTCGCGCCCTCCAGCCGCACGGTCAGCCGCCCGACAGGGTCAAGCCGGTACAGCGGACCGGCGGGCAGGTCCGTCAGCGTCTCGCCGACCGCCGCCGGCTGATGAACCCGGGCGCGAGCGCCCAGGGACTCGACCGTGGCGCCGACGTGGATGTCGAGGTCTCGCCAGGGGTCGACGGCGGCGGCGACCAGCGGCCGGTTGTCGGTCTCCGCGCCCGGAAGCGGCGGCAGGTCGAGCACATGCAGCACCGGCGGCGCGGGGGGCTCGACCGGCGGCGGCGGCGTCCAGCCGTGGTCGACGCCGTCTCCCGTGGCGGCCGGCTCGGCCAGGGTCAGGGCGGCATGCGGCTGTTCGTCGAGATCGACGCGCTCGACCCGCCAGACGCGCGGATCGTCCGGCAGCCGCACGCGATCGCCCGGCTGAAGGCGCAGCGCGTCGACCGGCGAGAGGCTCGCCTCGGCGTCGTGGCGCGCCGCCCCCGCCCGCGCCAGCAGCCTGCGACCGATCCCCTCGGCCCGCGCGGGCGTAAGCACCATCGGCAGGTCAGCCTGGGCGACATCGCCGGCGCCGGCCGGGTCGCGACGCACCGTGGCGCCGCCGACCTGGTACTCGGCGGTCTCATCGATGAATCGCAGGCGCACCGCGTCGCTCGGCGCCGTGAGCGTGCGGGACTCCCGCTGCGCCCCGCGGTCATCCGGCAGGGCCAGCGCCGCTGCGTCGACGTTCATCGCCACCGGCCCGTCGCGGGCGATCAGGGTCACCCGGTCGCCGCGCTCGGCCAGGTCGAAGGCGAAGGCGCCGGCCAGCGGCTCGAGCGCATCGCGCAGGCGTGACGGATGATGGACGACGTAGCCCGTGACCACCCCGCCGACGTCGCCGGGGTCAATTTCGACCCCGGCGCGCAGGCCCAGCTCCACTACCAGGTCGGCCAGCGGCGCCGCGCCGAGCCGGCCGTTCAGCCAGTGGCCGAGCGCCCAGTTCGGACCATCGGCCCAGACCGTCGTTCGGGCCGGGAAGTCCGGGAACGGCCGGGCGTCCCAGCACCAGGCGCTCATCGCCTCGATCATCGGCCCGCCGTACAGCGGCGAGACCGGATTGGCGGCCGGATCGTCGAAGTGTTCGAGCACCGTCTCCAGCGTCCGGCGCTGGGCGTGGTCGTCCCGCAGGCCGGTCGAGAACGGCGGCAGGGCGCTCTCGCTGCTCTTCGCGTCGATGAACAGGTTGGGCGCGTTGGCGCCCTTGTCGATGGCCGGGCAGCCGAACTCGATCAGGCGGATCGGCTTGGAGCCGGGGATCCAGGCCGTGGGCGTCGCCTCGCGCACGCCGCCGGGGCGATCGTGGTGCGCATGGCTCCACCAGCCGACCAGGTCCTTGGGCCGGAAGACCCAGGGCTCGCCGTACGCACCGTCGGTAATCGGGGTGCGCAGGCCGGCCTCCCGGTCTTCCGGCGTGGCGTAGAACCAGTCGAAGCCCTCGCCGCCGGCCACGTCGATGGCCTCGAAGTCCGGTTCGCCGCGCCAGTCGGCCAGCGGCGGGTAGAAGTCGATGCCCACGAAGTCGATGTCGTCGTCGGCCCACAGCGGATCGAGGTGGAACGTCACATCGCCGGACCCGTCGGCCGGCTGGTGGCCGAAGTATTCGGTCCAGTCGGCGGCGTAGCCGATCGCGGTGTCCGGACCCAGGATGGCGCGGCAGTCGGCGGCCAGGGCGCGCAGGGCGGCGACGGCCGGGTAGCCGCCGCTGTCGCGGATGGTCGTGATCCCGCGCAGCTCCGAGCCGATCAGAAAGCCGTCGACGCCGCCGGCCAGCTGCGCCAGCCGCGCTTGGTGCAGCACCATCCGGCGCAGGCCCCAGTCGGCGCAGTCATGGTCGATCCGCTCCCCGTCGATGGTGATGTCCGAGGGTGTCGCGGCGCCGAAGAGCGATGGAATATCAGAGGCTTCTCCACTGATCCTGCCGCGCCATGGGAAGCCCTCGCAGTCCATCAGGACGAAGGGGCAGAGGGTGACCTTCAGCCCGCGGGCCTTCAGCTCTGCGATGGCCTGCACGACGCTGGCGTCGGCTGGCGTGCCGCCATAGGCCGGGGCGCCGTCGATACGGGTGACCAGATGGGCCGAGCCCCGACCCACGCCGCCCGCGCGCCAGGTCATGGCCAGGGTCGACTTCGACGCCTGCTCGACGCCGGGTCGGAAGGTGCAGACGCCGGCCTCCAGGCTGGTCCCGAACCAGGCGACGACCAGCGTCACCGCCTCCAGGTTCGGAAGGTGCGCCTGCAGCTGGTCGAGGGAGACCAGCAGGTCGGGACGCCCCTCGACATTGTTGACGTTCTCGGCGCGAACCCGGGTCAATCCGTCACGGCGCTGGATCACCTGTGTCGCATAGGCGAACTCGCCGGCCCCCGGGATCAGGCAGACGCTTGTCAACCGGTCCTCCAGCGCCGGTCCGGCCCCGCGCGGCCGGCGGAACACCTCGAACGACAGCTGGGGCAGGCGATTGCCGAAGGCCTCCAGCGGCAGGTCCTCGAACACCACATAGGCGCAGCCGCGATAGGCCGGCGCGGCGCCCTCGATGGCCTCGATCAACGGATCGGGCGTCTGGTCCTCCGCGCCGGCGTGCAGCCGCATGGCGACGCCCGTCAGGTCCATGGACTTGCCGTCGGCCCAGACGCGGCCGACGCCGTCGACGGGCCCCTCGCCGAGGGCGACCGCGAACGACAGGCTGTAGCGGTATTCGACGACCTTCGGCCCGCCCTTGCCGCCGCCGGCCTGGCGCTCGATGCGCTTCTCGCGGAAGCGGGCGGCCCAGATGACCTGCCCCGGCACGCGAGCCCTGCCGAACACCGCCGGCACAGGCGCCCCCTCGGCGGCGCCCATGACGTGCAGGTCCTGCAGCCGCGGACCCGCCTGGCGCGGCGCCTGCAGCGAGGCGATGGCGTACTGGTCGATCGCACGGCCGACCATGCTGCCGATCGAGGCCAGGACGTTGCCGCCCACGGTCCTGCCGATGCTGGTGAGGATCAGTTGCGCCATGGCTCTTCATCGCTCGTGTTCGGGAAGGCGAAGGCCGCCGCCAGCCGGCGTCGCCACCACGGGCCCAGCCAGCTTTCGACGACCGCCCGGCCCCAGTAGGCGTGGATGATGCGCGGCTCCGGATCGCCCGGCCGGCGTCCGGAGACGATGGCGCAGTGCTTGACGCAGGCGTCCGGACTCATGCGGAACAGCAGCACATCGCCTGGCCGGAAGGCGTCCGGCGGCGCGGGGACGAGATGCCGGCCGGCGGCCTCCAGCAGCGTCTCCGCCGGGCCGGTTTCCGCCCAGTCCGGCCGGTAGGGCGGCGCCCGCTCCGGCTCCTCGCCGTAGAGCTCGCGCCAGACGCCGCGCACCAGGCCCAGGCAGTCGCAGCCGACGCCCTTGAGGGAGGCCTGGTGGCGATAGGGCGTGCCCAGCCAGCCGCGGGCCGCGGCGACGATCCGCGCCCTATCCACGACGGCTGGTCCCGTCGTGGCGCTCGCCCTTGGCCGGCCAGCGGCTGAGGAAGTCGTTGCCCGGGATAGTCGGAAAACCCCGGAAGTTCAGGTTGTTGTCGAAGCGGGCTGAACAGGTTTCGAACCGCTTGTCGCAGCCCTCGCCGAAGGCCGGATGGTCCGGGGCGATGCCGCACCGGTCATCGCCCAGGTTGGCGTCGCAGAGCCGGCCGTAGCTGCGCCCCGCCACCCGTTCGAGTTGGGCCAGCGGGCCTTCCAGGTCGGCGATGAAGGCCTCGCCGTCGCGGCGAACGCGGCTGATCCGGGCGGTCCAGAGGGCGACGAACAGGTGCGGCGTGGACCAGTCGACCCGGCGGCAGTCCACCACGGCCCCGTCATAGAGGCCGGCGGCGAGGTCATCCGGGGCCAGCCCTTCGGCGTCGAGGACGCCCGCCGCGACCATCGCGCCGGCTTCGCCTCCGCCGAGCCCCGATCCGGCCGCGCCGCCCGTCCAGCCGGCGCTCGCCCGGCAGAGCCGGCCGTCGTGCAGCAGGTCGCGGTCGTGGTCGGTGAAGCCGCTGACGACGCCGTCGACACGGGTCATCAGCCAGACATGGCACAGGGTCGCGGCGCCGGACTCGGTCCGGGCCGCCAGCTCGGCGGGAACGGTTCTCATCGTCAGACCCTGATCTCGATCAGCGGGACGGCGACCACCCGCCCGGCCTCGAAGCCCTCGAGGCTGACGTCGATGCGGTCGGTGTCGAAACGCACGGGGGTGTCGAAGGCGAAGCCCGCGCTGACCACCGCGCCCTCGGGCGGCGGTTCGGCGAAGGTGACGATCCCGGTCGTGGCGTCGACCACAACCGTCCCGGTCTCGACGCCGTCGACAGCGACCCGCACCGAGCCTTCGACAGGCTTGCCGATCGGCCGCTCGACATCGCCGTACAGCTTGACCAGCTGGAACGCCGCGCGCTCTCCGGTTCCAACGCCAAGCGTCTGATCCAGCGGCGAAATCACCCCCGACGGCGCGCAGGATCTGAAGTCGGCGAAGTCCTTGAACCGGAAGCCGTGCAGCCGTCCGCGCCGGGCCTCGAAGAAGGCGACCAGCACCGCGACATCGTCCAGCGCGCGGACGCCGGCTCCGATCAGGTAGCGGCGTCGGCCATGGGCCCAGGGCGTGGCGCGGTGCTCGAAGCCGCTGGCCAGGGTGACGACCTCGGTGCGGCGCTCGACGCCGCCGGTGGAGCCGAACGCCAGCCGCGCGGGCAGGCGGACCTCGTGGAATGCCATGAACGATCCGTATGTTGACGTCCCGCGCCGGGCCGTGTGACCTCGGGTCACTGGGGCCAAAGGGGACTGCGATGGACTGGGCGAAACTGTTCTTCTCGGCGGACGGCCGGATCGGGCGTCAGGCCTACTGGATCGGCTGGCTGGTGCTGATCGGCGTCAACACCCTGCTGTTCTGGGTGCCGTTCCTGTCGCTGGTGACGATCTACTGCTGGATCTGCATCTGCTCGAAGCGCTTCCACGACATGGGCCGGTCCGGATGGCTGGCGGCCATTCCGGTGACGCTGGGCATCGTGGTGCCGATCGGCGCGGTCATCGCCATCGCCGGCGCGGCCATCGCCTCCTCGGTCTCCGGTGCGGGCGACGAGACCATCATGGCCGCCGTGCTCAGCGCCGTCGCGGGGTCGGCCCTGCTGCTGCTGGGCGCCTTCGTGATCGGCGTCGGCTTCCTGATCTGGCAGGGCGTGGAGTTGGGCGATCCGGCCGAGAACCGCTACGGCCCGCCGCCGCCGGCCTCGCTCTGACTACAGCCGCCGGGCGCCCAGGCTGACGGCCCGCGCCAGGGCCTGGGCGATCTGCGCCTCCGACCGCAGCAGCGACGGCGCGCCGCCTTCGCCCTGCACCGTCACATGAACGGTCATGCCGCCGCCGGCCGGTTCGACCGATCCGGCCGAGGCCGGGCGGAACACTTCCGGCCCGCGTTCGCCAACCAGATAGGCGCCGCCGGAGGTCACCGGCCCGCCGCCGGCCCGCGCACCGCCGAACCCGCTGCCCAGCGCCGCGCTCAGCGCCTGGGCCAGCCCGCCGCCGGGCCCGCCGCCGGGCCCGCCGCGCGAGGCGGCGTTGACCGCCGCCAGCACCGCCTGGGCCAGCTCGGCCATCGACACCTCGCCGTCGGCGGCCGCCCGGCCCAGGGACCGGGCCAGGCTCTCGCCCGCCCGGGCGAAGGCCTCGTCGATAGACGCCGCCGCCCGCTCGGCCGGCGCCTTCAGCGCCTCCAGCGCGGCGGCCGCCTCGGCCGTCTGGCGCGGCAAGCCGCCAAGGCCGTCTTCGTCGAAGGTCATGGAATCATCCATCCGGCCAGGCGCGGGCCAGGGCCTCCAGCCCCGCGCGGTTGAGGGCGCCCGAGGGCGCGTCGACCAGCGCCCGCCACTCGACCAGCGACAGGCGCCAGAAGGCGTCCGGCGCGAGGCCGAAACGCAGCGCGGCCAGCCGCAGCAGTTCGGGCCAGGGCGTCATCGGGCCGCGGCGGTGAAGGCCGCGGCGACCGCATCGGCCGCCTCGCGAAAGTCGATGGCCGACAGGTCGACCCCGTCCTCACCGCCGCCGCGCAGCAGGACGGCCAGCACCAGGGCCAGGTCCCGCGCCGACAGGGTCCGCAGCCGCTGCGCCAGGGCTGCGAAGCCGTCCACGGCGAAGGCCGTCTCCAGTTCCGCCAGCGCGCCCAGCGTCAGACAAAGCCGGCGCGGCGTTCCGGCCAGGGTGACGACCACCTCGCCCCGGGCGGCGTTGGCGGCGATCACGCCAAGGCCTCGAAGGCGATCTCGCCCGCCGAGGCCAGGGTCAGGGCCCAGGTGGCCTCGCCCTCATGCTCGCCGGCATACTCCAGCGCCGCGACCAGGAACGGCCCCTGCAGCTGGCCGAAGTCGGGGATGATCAGCCGCCAGGTCCGCGCCGACTGGGCGAAGAAGGCCTCGCGGATCATCGCGTCTGACGCGGCGTCGCGAAAGATGCCAGCGCCGCTGACGCTGGCCTGTTTCACGCCGGCCCCGGCCAGCAGCTCGCGCCAGCGGCCGGCGCTGTCGCCGTCAGTGGCGTCGACGGTCCGGGCGTTCAGCGAGATGGTCCGAGCCCGCAGGCCCGCGACGGTGACGAAGTCCTCGGAGGCCTCGCCGTCGCCGATCTTGAGCAGGATGTCTTTTCCGCGCTGTGCGGTCATGCAGCTAGCCTTTCTTCTCCCTTCCTCCTCGATGGAGGAAGGGTCGGGGATGGTGGTGGGGGCTGGGTGTTTGAGGATGGGCGCGTGAGGCGCAGAGCCACGCCGAGCTCTTCGCTTTAGCCCAGTGGCTGCACCACCACCCCTGCCCCTCCTCCATTGAGGAGGAGGGGTTCAGTTCAGGTCAGTTCGCCTCCGTCACCGCCCGGATCCGCAGCACGCCGTGGAGCGGCCGCCAGCCGGGGGCGCGGAAGACGTCGGCGTAGGTCACGCGCAGGTTGACCAGCCGGTGGCCGTCCAGCGCCGGCGCGGCGCCATGCAGGGCCGTGCGCAGGGCGGCGATCACCGCCTTGACCTCCTCGGCGCCGTCGAAGCGAGAGACGCAGGTCAGGGTCAGCAGATGCTCGATCCCCTCCCCGTCCAGGCCGCCCCAGGGCCGGGTCTCGGCGCGGCCGAGCGCGACATAGGGATAGACCGGCGCCTCCGGCGGTTCGTCATGGACGCGGGCCGGATCGCCGAGCAGGGCCTTGATAGATGCATCGGCGCGCAGGTGGTCGAGCAGCGCCTTGTGCAACGCGAGGTCGGGACTCATGGCCAGGCTCTTTCCAGCTTGAGGATCATGCGGCCGGGCCGGGGCCGGCCGGGCAGCACCGCGACGACGCGCCAGGGCTCGCCGCCGGCTTTCAGACGCATGCCGCGGGCGGCGACGCCGCTGCGGGCCTGCGCCTCTGCGGTCTCGGTCAGGACCGGCCGCGTTCCGCCGTCGCCGGCCTCGCGATGGCCGGCGGGCTGCAGGTCGACCCAGACGGCGGCGACCTGCGTCCAGGTCCGCGAGCGGCCGCCGAACACGGTCTCGGCCTCGGACGCTGCTTCCAGCACCGCAAGGGTGCGCAGGGACGCGATGCTCACAGCCGGGCGCTCCGGAAGGGCGTCAGCCAGGGCTCGACGAGCGCGGCGGACGTCTCGCCTTCGCGGTGCTCAAAGCCGTGGGCGACCAGCATCAGGATGGCCAGCCGTAGCGGCGAGGGCGCCGGGTCGGTCAGCACCAGGCCGACCGACAGTTCGACGCGTTCGGTCGCCGCCTCGATCAGCAGCTGGATCAGCGCATCCTCCGCGTCGTCGGTGACGCGCAGGAACGCCTTGGCCTCGGCCAGGGTGATGGGGGGCATGGAACCTCCGGCGCCCCCTTTCCGGGGACGCGACGGGGAAGGAGAAGAGGGAAGGTGCCGCCTGAACGACAGCGATGGAGGATCAAGTGCTTCGAGTTTCAGTCATGGCCCTGGCCATGGTCGCCGGCATCGGCGGCGCCACAGCCCAGGCCCAGACCAGCCCGACGGACCCGCGCAGCTGCGCGGTCCGGTTCCGGGCGGTGGAAAACATGTTCAGCTACGATTTCGACAATCCGAAATCGCTGGCCACCTCGGAAACCTACGGCAAGCGCGCCAAGGCCGTGCTGGCGAAAGCCGGGCTGATGGCCGCCTCGGCCGCCGATCTCCCCAAGGACATCAGCGACGCGGGCGCGGCCTACAACAAGAGCTTCATGGATGACGTGATCCCGGCGTCGCAGGTGACGCGCGAAGTGCGGGCCTGCGACGCCGCTCACGGATTCCCGTCTCTGGTCTAGCTCGCCGCGAACTTCATCAGCTTGATGGCGTCGAAGTTCTGCACGCCGCCGCCGACGCGCTTGGTGGTGTAGAACAGCACATAGGGCTTGGCGCTGTAGGGGTCGCGCAGCACGCGCACGCCGGCCCGGTCGACGATCAGGTAGCCCTTGGCGAAGTCGCCGAAGGCCATGGCGAAGGCGCCGGCCCCGACGTCGGGCATGGTCTCGATCTCGGTGACCGGATAGCCCAGCAGCGTGGCCGGGGCGCCCGGCGCCGTGGCCGGCGACCAGATGTAGTTGCCGTCGGCGTCCTTGAACTTGCGGATCTGCGCGGCCGTCCGGCGGTTGAGCACGAACCGGCCGTTGGCCCGGTACTGGGCCTTGGGCGCGTAGATCAGGTCGATGATGCGGTCGACCGGGTCGGTGGCGTGGAAGCCCGCGGCGCCGCCCGAGAGCACGAAGCCGATTTCGCCCCAGGCCTGGGCGGCGTCGGCGACCTTGGTGTAGCTGAGGAAGCCCCTGGGCTTGTTGGTCCCGTCGCCGTTGACGAAGGCCTCGGTCTCCTGCGCCGCGAAGGCGTCCTCGCACTCGGCGGCCAGCCATTCGTCGAGGTTGACGAAGGCGTCGTCGAGCAGGGCCTGGGTCGCCGCCGGGCTGGCGTAGAGGTCGGCCGCCGGGAATTCCAGCAGCGCCAGCACGGGCGGATCGGTCTCCGGCCGCGCGTCGGTCTCGGCCACCCAACCGCTCTCGATGCCGGCGGTCGACACCGGCTTGCGGAAGACCCCGGCCCCGATGGTGCGCACCGTGGCGATATCGCGCATCGGCGAGGACATCTGCAGCCGCCGCTCGATCATCCGCTCGGTCTCGGGCGGCGCGACATAGCCGCCGGCGGTGGGCACGCCTTCGCTGAGGCCCTTGGCCTCGAGGATCATCGCCGAGGACTGGCCGGTCTTGAGATAGCCGTCCCAGGCCTGCTTGCGCTCGTCGGCGACGACGACCCGGCCGCCCTCGCCAACGCCCAACGCCGGACGCCGGCCGTCGGACAGGGCGCGGTCGAGCCGCCCCTGCGCCGCCTGCAGCGTGGCGTCGATCCGCGCCACCTTCTCCTCGAGCAGGGCGTCGGCCCGCTTGGTCTCCAGCGCGTTCAGCCGCTCGTCGTTGGCGGCCTTGAAGGCCTCGAACGCGGCCATGACGTCATGCATGGCGGCGCGCGCGGCGGGATCCGCCGCCGCGTGTTTGGTCTCTTTCATCCAATGACTCCTGGTGATGGATAGTGTTGAGATCGCTGCCGTTGGAGGCTTCGATGTCAGTGTTCACAACGCTTGAGAGCGCGGTCCTTGAGGCCATCTGCGAGGCGCAGCCGAGGGGTGGCGACCAACTCCGCGAATGCCTACGCCGCGCAAAACTTACGAGGCGCGAGAACACGGGGCATGGCTTCTACACGCACTTCAGCGTCGCCAGCCCGACATGGGCGCCAGATGAGCTCCGCCTGCTCGATGGTCCGATCGCGCACATGCTCGACATGGGCAATGGCATGATTATGGGCTTCATCCTCTGGTTCGAAGATGGCGCTCCAGATTGCCTGGAGGGCTTCCAGTACTGCGATGCACTTGGCGACACCGTGAACCTCAAGGAGCGCGACCTCGCCGACCTGACTTTTTCGAATCTCTCCTGGAACTAGGCGGCCTCGCTCAGGGTGGCCACCGAACTGATCCTCGCGCCGGGCAGCATCGGGAAGGTCACGATCGACACCTCCCAAAGGTCCACCTCGGTCAGCACGCGCAGGCGGCCGCTCTCGTCGGGCCGGGCCTTCGTGGTCCTGAAGCCGATGGACAGGCCGTCCATCGCGCCCGCCCGGACCAGGGCCGCGCACAGGCGGCCTTCGGGCGTCACGTCAAAAATACGACCCCGTACAAAAAGGCCGCGCCCGTCCTCGACGACCTCGTCCCAGACCCCGACGGGCCGGTCGGCGTCGTGCTGGCACAGCATCTTCACCCCGCCCGCGCCGGTCTTCGCCAGCGAGGCGCCGAAGGCCCCGGCCGCGGCGACGTCGTCGTTGAGGTCCCGCGTCCAGAACAGGGAGGCGTAGCCGGAGATGTGGGTTTCGTGGGTCATCCGATTGGCCTTCATTGAGACCTTGCGTGGTTCGACACGCGCTTTCGCGCTGCTCACCATGACAAGGAAAATCAGTCATCCTGAGCAGCCCGCGCAGCGGGCGTGTCGAAGGACGCACGGCGCCTACAGCTCTCCGCTTTCCAGCCGCCGTTCGAGCCGCTCCAGCGTCAGGCGCAGGCCGGCGATCTGTTCCTCGACCCGGGCCAGCCGCTCGGCGGTCGGGCCCTGGCCCTCGACGCGGCGCTCCAGCTCGTCGATCCGCGCCGAGGCCCGCCCCGCCCACAGCAGGCCGCCCGCCGCCTGGATGGCGAGCGTGACGATGACGGCCAGCGTCACCTGCCGGTCGAGGCGGAAGCGGGGGGTGGTCATATCGATCTCTCCTCTCCCTCTTGGGAGAGGGGGACCATGCGGAGCATGGTGGTGAGGGAAGCGGAGGCGGTCGGGCGGTGTCCTGATCTGCAATGAAGACGAACACCGTGCCAGCCGTCCACCGGCGGCGTGTCCCTCTCCACCAGCCTCCGGCTGGTCCCCCTCTCCCAAGAGGGAGAGGATCAGCCCGCCAGCCCCGCCAACCTTCTCCGCTCGTCCGGTGTCAGGAAGGTCGCCGCCTCCAGCCGCGCCCAGAGCGCGTCGCGTTCGGCCGACAGCGCGGGAACACCGTCCAGGTCGCAGGCGATCCTCACCCCCGGGTGGCGCGCCGCCAGCCAGCCGGTCAGGGCCCGGGCCAGGCGTTCGGCCAGCGGCACGACGGTGTGTCGCCAGAAGGCGCCGTTGGCCTCGCGGTAGTTGGCGTAGGTGTTGTCGCCGGGGATGCCGAGCAGCTGCGGCGGCACGCCGAAAGCCAGGGCGATCTCGCGGGCCGCGGCGTGCTTGCCCGCGATGAAGTCCATCTCGGCCGGCGACAGGGACATCGGCTTCCAGTCGAGGCCGCCCTCCAGCAGCATCGGCCGGCCAGCGGCGGCGGGACCGGCGCGGGTCTCCAGCTCGGCCTTGAGGCTGTCGAACTGCTCGGCGGTCAGCCGGTCGCCAGCGTCGGGGTTGGAATAGACCAGCGCCCCGCTCGGCCGGGCGGCGTTGTCGAGCAGCGCCTTGTTCCAGGCGCCGCTGGCGTTGTGCACGTCGATGGCGAAGGCCGCCGCCTCCAGCGGACTGGCCCCGTAGTGGTCGTCGGCCGGGTTGAACAGCTTCAGGTGCAGCAGCGGCAGCCAGCCGTCCGCCTCGCGCCCGATGCGCACGCTGCGCCCGGCGACGCTGTATTCATAGGCCGCCGGCCAGCCCTGGGCGCCGGGGATGACCTTCAGCCGGTCGGGGCGCAGGGCCCAGAGCTCGCCGGGCCCATCGCCCGCCGCTTCCAGGTAGCCGTTGCCACTGACCTGCAGGGCGCCGAAGAAGGCCTCCAGCAGGTCCGGTCCGCCCTGCTCCGGGTTGGGCCGGTCGAGCAGCGCCCGCAGCGGATGGTCATCGGCCCGCCGACCACCGGCGAAGACCGCCAGCGGCACCGACGCCGCCGCCTCGGCGATCATCCGCACGCAGCGGTAGGCGACCGGGTTCTTCGCGAAGCCCTCGCGGGCCAGGCTCTCGTAGTCGCGCGGCGTCCAGACCGGACGGCCATGGCTGGTGAAGGCCACCAGCGCCGCCGTCCGCGACGCCTTGGCCTCCGGCGCCGAGCGGGCGCGAAGGCGGGGAAAGAGGGACATGGGTTTCAACCTGATGTTGTGCAATCACAAAGGTTCGTCATCCTGAGGAGCCCTCCAACGGAGGGCGTCGCGAAGGACGCACGAGGGGATGGGCAATGGCGGCCTGGGCCTACATGCTGCGGTGCTCGGACGGCTCGTTCTACGTCGGCTGCACGACGGCTCTTGATCAGCGTATCGCGCAGCACCGCGCCGGCACGTTCGGCGGCTACACCTCCACGCGACTGCCGATCGAAGTCGTCTGGTGCGAGGAGTTCCCGTTCGTCCACGACGCCATCGAGGCGGAGCGCCATCTGAAGGGCTGGAGCCGCGCCAAGAAGGAGGCGCTGGTGATGGGCGATCCGACGCGCCTCAAGGCGCTCGCGTCGCGAAGTCGGTCTCCGGAGAAGCAGCACGACCGGCTGCATCCGGCGCTTCGCTATCCGGATCCGGAGGACGACCTGGATTGAGGCGTTGCGTCCTTCGCGACGCTCGCGAAGGGCTCGCTCCTCAGGATGACGAACGTGAGGGGAGGCCAACGAACTCCGTCATGCTGAGGAGCGGCGAAGCCGCGTCGCGAAGCACGCACCTACAGCACCCGCACCCGTGGCTCCCGTCCCGCCCGGCCCAGCATCAGGTCCGTCAGGGCCCAGACCAGGGCGTCGGCGCGGTCGGGGCTTTCGCGGGCGCCGCAGCCCAGGGCCATCAGCTCCTCCTCCAGCGCCGGGAAGGCGCGGCAGTGGATGACGCGGCCCTGTTCGTAGAGGGCCGCGACCGGTTCGGCGCGGGCGCGCTTGCTGTAGCGGGCGTGAACCATGCGGACCGGACAGGGCGGGTCGGCCCCGGCCAGCACGCTGCGCACCATGTCGCCGCCCTGGTTGCCCTCGGCGACGATGGCCGAGGCGCCGAGATCATGGGCCAGATCGACGGCGCGCAGGGCCCAGCCGCGCGGCGTCAGGCCCTGGACCGTCTCGTCGGCCAGTACGAAGGCGCGGTCGCCCAGCCGGCCGGCCGCGACGATGCCGCATGCGTCGCCACCCGCCGTGGCCGGCGGATCAACGGCCACGACCACGCGGTCGAAGCCCGGCGGCCGGGCGCCGCGGCAGCGGGCCAGGTCCCCGGCGCGCCACAGGGCGCCCTCGCCCTCGACGATCTGCCCGTCCAGTTCCTGCGCCGCCAGCCGGGTGCCGCCGTAGAGGCCCTCCAGATGGGTCAGGAAGCCGGGCGACAGGTTGTGGGCGTTGGTCAGGGTCGGCAGGCGGGACTCCACCAGACCCGGCTCCTTGAGCAGGCTGCGCAACGCGGCGATCGGCCGGGGCGTGGTGCTGACCAGCAGCCGGGGATCGTCGCCCAGCCGAAGGCCGAAGCGCAGCGACGCCAGGGTCTCGGCCGGCTGCGGCCAGGCGCAGAACTCGTCCGCCCAGGCGACCTCGAACTGCGGGCCGCGCAGGCTGTCGGGGTTCTCGGCCGAGAAGCAGTAGGCCAGCGCGCCGTTCCGCCAGGTGATGCGGCGGCGCGCCTTCTCGTAGCGCGGCCTGAAGTTGGCGGGCGACAGCGCCCGGATGCCGGAGGGCCCCTCGATCATCACCTCGCGGATCTGGTCGAAACTGGCGCCGACCAGCGCCATTCGCCGACCGTCGAGCGCCTGCTCCACGGCCCAGCCGGCGCCGAGCCAGGTCTTGCCCGAGCCGCGTCCGCCCAGCGCCAGCCAGGTCGACCAGTCGGGCCGGGGTTCACGCTGCGCGGGGTTGGCGTTGGTGCGCCAGCTCCGGTGAAAGACTTCCGCCTCTCCCGGCGTCATCAGCGATCGCCGGTCGGTCGGCGTCCAGTTGCTGGCGCATGCGTGCCAGTCGCTCATCGATCTCCCGGTGCTTTCTTTCCAGGGCTTCCGGATCGTCCAGTCGTTCACGCATGCCATCCTCGTTGTCTTCCGAAGGCCGCTCCGCCTCGCGGACCGCGGCGTCCAGCTGGAGGATCTTCCGCGCCGCCGTCGCCATGTTGCCGGTCATGCGCACGCGGCGGTCCCGCTCGACGGTGCTGTCCGCCGGCGGCTGGGCGCGGGCGCCGCGGTGCAGGTCGCGCAGGTCCTGCGCCAGCGCCTCTGCGAAGCCGTCGAGCATCGCGGCCCCTCCGGGATTTGTGGTCGATGCCCAAACTATAGGGGACCACCGCGCCGCGCGGATCGAATGTCGAAAGAAAGATGCAAGCCTTTGGAACGGCTATGCTTTGGCCCGGACTGCGGGCGGACAGGTCGCGATCTGTCCCCCTATCTGACGCGCAAACCGGTCAGTAGGGGATGACCTCGCCCGCCGGGATCTGTGGCGCGGGACGACGCGGCGCCGGCGGCGTGGCCGGATCAGGACGGCCAGGCTCGGCCGGAACGCCCGGAGCGCCCGGCGTTCCCGGCGTCAGGGCGTCGACCGGGGCCGCCGGGACGTCGCCCGCCTGGCTCTCCAGCGAGTCGGCCGCCCGGGCGAAGTCGTTGGCCAGCTCGCCGTAGAACGGGTTGCGCGGGTCGTCCTCGGTTTCCGGCACCGGATCGGGCAGCAGCCAGTCGAAGTCGCGGACTTCCTTGCCGACATGGGCTTCCAACATGAAGCGCCGCCAGATGGTCGAGGGAATGCCGCCCCCGGCCACGCGATTCATCGGCTTGTCGTCGTCGTTGCCGACCCAGACGCCGGCGATGATGTCGGGCGTGAAGCCGACGAACCAGGCGTCGCGCCAGTTCTGGCTGGTGCCGGTCTTGCCCGCCGCCGGGCGGCCGAAGGCGGCCCGCGTGCCGGTGCCGCGCTCCAGGACGCCCTTCATCATCTTGACCATGATCGAGGCGTTGGCGATGTCGTAGACCGGCGAGCCGGCCGTCTCGGAATGGGTGAACAGCGGCTCGCCGCTGACGGTGGTGATGCTCTCGATGATGTAGGCCGGGCGGCGCTGGCCGCCGAGCTGGAACACCTGGAAGCCGCCGACCAGCTCCAGCAGGGTGACCTCCCTGGCGCCCAGGGTCACGGCCAGGTCCGGCCGGGGCGGGATGCTGGTCAGGCCGAAACGCCGGGACAGCTCGCCGATGGCGTCGACCCCGACCTCCTGGCCGAGCTTGACCGCCACGGTGTTGATCGACTTGGCGAGGGCGTCGGCGATGGTCACGGTGCCGGCGTAGCCGCCGCCGTAGTTGCCGGGCTCCCAGTCGCCCAGCTTCACCGGCCCGTCGATGCGGGTGTCGGTGGGCAGCACGCCGCGCTCGACGGCGGCGGCGTAGACGAACGGCTTGAAGGTCGAACCGGGCTGGCGACGGGCCTGGGTGGCGCGGTTGAACGGGGTCTCGTCGAAGTCGGTCCCGCCGACCATGGCGCGGATGGCGCCGTCGGGGGTCATGGCCAGCAGGGCCGCCTGCTGGGCCCCGGCCTTGGCGCCGTCGGTCCTGAGGGCCTCGCGGACGAACTTCGAGCCCGCCGCCTGCAGCCGCGAGTCGATGGTCAGCCGAACGACCAGGTCGGGGCTGTTCTCGCCGGCGACCTTCACCGCCTCGGTGGTGGCGTAGTCGAGGATGTAGCCGAGGTCGCCCTCGTCCTGCACCGCGCCGGGCGCCAGCACCGGGGTGTTCTCGAGGGCGGCCTCGTACTGCTCGCGGGTGATCCAGCGCTCCTCGAGCATGTTGCCCAGGATCAGCCGCTGGCGCTTGAGCGCCTCGCCCATGTTCTTGGTCAGCGCCAGGCGCGACGGCGCCTTGGGCAGCGAGGCCAGCAGCGCCGCCTCGGCCAGGGTCATCCGGCTGGCCGGCTTTCCGAAGTAGGCGCGCGAGGCGCCGTCGATGCCGTAGGTGTTGGCCCCGAAGAAGATGCGGTTGAGGTAGAGTTCGAGCACCTCGTCCTTGCTGAGCACCTTCTGAAGGCGGGTGGCCATGACCGCCTCCTGAAGCTTGCGCTTCATGGTCTGGTCCGGGGTCAGGAACAGGCCCTTGGCGATCTGCTGGGTGATTGTCGAGCCGCCCTGCACGATCCGTCCGGCCCGCCAGTTGACCCAGGCGGCGCGGGCGATGCCGTGGAAGTCCAGCGCCCCGTGCTTGTAGAAGCGCTTGTCCTCGGCGGCCAGGAAGGCCTGCGGGACATACTCGGGCAGCTGGTCGAGGGTGATCCGCTCGCCGTAGCGCGGCCCGCGCACGGCGATCTGCCGGCCGTCCTTGTCCTGGAACCGGATGCCCGGCGCCCGGTTGATGGCGAACAGCTCCTCGCGCGCCGGCAGCGGCGGGACGTCGGTCAGGTACTTGCGCCAGATGTAGACGCTGCCGGCGGCGGCGGTCGTCACGCCGATCAGGAACAGGACCAGCAGGGTCAGCCAGGCCCAGCGCAGCTTCGGCGACAGCGCCCATTCGTACAGGGACTGCCACCGGAAGCCCTCGCCCGGTTCGCGGGGCGGCCGCGGCGGCTTGACGGGCTTGGGTTTGGTGGCGCGGCCGAACACCCTGGGGGCGGCGGCCTTCGGCGGCCGGGGCTCCTTCGGAGCCTTCGGCGGCCTGGGAGCCTTGCCCGGTTTGCCCGCCCGCGACGCCTCGGGCGCGGCCTCAGGCTCCGGCGCCTGCTCAGGCTCCGGGTTGAAACGGTACGGCGGAAGGGACCAGTCGTCGCTCAAAATGATCCAGACGCGGCTTGGGTTACGGCTACAACGGGTTTAGGACGCAAGGGTCATGCCGTGCAAACCCTTCTGGGAGACGAAGTCTCTCCGCGAGATGAGTCCCGCCGAGTGGGAGAGCCTATGCGACGGCTGCGGCCTGTGCTGCCTGGTTCGCTTCGAGGACGAAGATACCGGCGAGGTCATCCCAACCAGCGTGCATTGCAAGCTGTTCGACAGCGGCCTTTGCCGCTGCACCGACTACGCCAACCGCAAGCAGCATGTTCCCGACTGTATCAAACTGACCCCGGGCAACATCGAGGACCTGCTGTGGATGCCGGCCAGCTGCGCCTATCGCCGGCTGCATGAGGGCAAGACCCTGCCCGCCTGGCACCCGCTGGTCACCGGCGACCCGGAGAGCACCCACAAGGCCGGCGTCTCGATCCGCGGCCAGACCATCAGCGAGGACACCCTCGCCGAACCCGAGGACGCCCTCGACTACATGGCCTGGGAACTGAACCGGGACCGCGGGGATGAGCCTTACGAGGGGTAGCGATCCCGCCTGCCGCGCTCGGGGGAGGAATGGGCTTTGAATGGGAAGGAAAAAGGGGGATAGACCCCTCCCCATCCCCCTCCCCTCGCACCGCAGTAGTCTTTCCCCCATGGCCGCCCCGATCCTCGCCCTGAAAGACGTCCGGCTCGCCGACGGCGCCACCATGCTGTTCGACGGCGTGGACCTGGCCATCGAGCCGGGCGTGAAGGCGTCGCTGGTCGGGCGCAACGGGGCGGGCAAGTCGACGCTGATGCGGATCCTGACCGGGGCGATCGAGGCCGACGCCGGCGACCGCTTCGTCACCCCCGGGGCCCGCATCGTGGTCGTTCCGCAGGAGCCGGTGATCGTCGGCGACACCCTGCTGGACCATTGCGAGGCCGGCGGCGCGACCCACTACGAGGCCGAGGCCGAACTGATGGCCTTCGGGCTGGACCCGGCCAAGTCGACCAGGGGCCTCTCCGGCGGCGAGATCCGCCGCGTGGCCCTGGCCCGCGCCTTCGCCGAGCAGCCCGACGTGCTGCTGCTCGACGAGCCGACCAACCACCTGGACATCTTCGCCATCCAGACGCTCGAGGACAAGCTGTCGGCCTGCCGGGCCGCCGCCCTGATCGTCAGCCACGACCGCGCCTTCCTGGGCCGCGTCACCCGGCGCTGCTTCTGGCTGGAAAGCCGCAAGGTCCGCCGGCTGGACAAGGGGTTCGAGTACTTCGACGAGTGGTCCGAGCAGATCCTCGAGGCCGAGGCCGACGAGTTCCGCCGCCTGAACAAGGCCATCGAGCGCGAGCAGCACTGGATGGCCCGCGGCGTCACCGGCCGCCGGGCCCGCAACGAGGGCCGCCGCCGCCGGCTGATCGCCATGCGCCAGCAGAAGGCCACCGTCCTGAAGGAAGCCCGGGGCAGCCTGAGCATGGGTCTCGCCGCCGGCGATACCTCCGGCAAGCGGGTGGCCGAGGCCAAGGGCCTCTCCAAGGCCTTCGGCGAGCGGGTCATCGTCAGCGGCTTTTCCACCCGCATCCAGCGCGGCGACCGGGTCGCCCTGGTCGGTCCCAACGGGGCCGGCAAGACCACCCTGGTCAAGCTGCTGCTGGGCGACCTGAAGCCGGACGCGGGCGAGGTGAAGCTGGGGACCGGGCTGGAGGTCGCCTACATCGACCAGGCGCGCGGCGACCTGAAGGAGGGCCAGACCCTCTGGGACGTGCTGACCGACGGCGGCGGCGACCAGATCATGGTGCGCGGCATGCCCCGTCACGTCGCCGGCTACGCCAAGGAATTCCTGTTCCAGGACAAACAGTTACGCCAACCCGTCTCCAGCCTGTCGGGCGGCGAGCGCAACCGCCTGCTGCTGGCCCGGGCGCTGGCCCGGCCGGCCAACCTGCTGGTGCTGGACGAGCCGACCAACGACCTGGACATGGAGACGCTGGACCTGCTCGAGGACCTGCTGGCCGACTTCGACGGCACCCTGATCCTGGTCAGCCACGACCGCGACTTCATCGACCGCCTGGCCTCATCGACCATCGCGCTGGACGGCCGGGGCAAGGTGGTCGAGACCCCCGGCGGCTGGACCGACTTCATGGGCCAGAACCCCGGCTTCTTCGAGGACCGCAATCCCGGCGGCGCCAAGGCCGTCCAGGCCCCGCGCGGCGAAGTCAAGAAGGCGGTCAAACTCAGCTACAAGGACCAGCGTCGCCTGGAAGAGCTTGAGGGCCTGATCGCCAGCCTGCCCGGCCTGATCGCCAAACACGACGCCGACCTGGCCGACCCGGGCCTCTACGCCCGCGACCGGGCCCGCTTCGACCGGGTCATGAAGGCCGCCGACCGCGCCCGCGCCGACCTCGCCGCCGCCGAGGAGGAATGGCTGGCGCTGGAGGAGAAGCGGGAAGCGCTGGGGGGCTAGACGCGCTTCAAAAGCTCGCCATCGGGGCCATCGCCGCGACCGCCAGGCCGAACGGCGCCAGCGCGGCCAGGGCCATCGCGTTGCGCCCGGTCCACCACAGGCCCCAGCCGGCGGCCGGCCCGATCACCAGGATGGCGTAGGTCAGGAAGAAGACGGTCATGTCGCGGCCGCTCACCTCGCCGCTCGCCCCCTGGGTCAGGACGGCGATGGCGGCCGGCAGGCAGCTGTAGAGCATGGCCAGCCCGATCAGGACCGCGGCGAACAGCGCGCAGGCGGTGAACTCGCGCAGGGACACCGGCGGCGGCCCGCGATGACGGGTGGGGCGATTCTGGCTCATCGTGCGGCGGGCTCCCGGTCAGGTCCGGTATAGCGACGGTCCCGGCCAAAGAAAAAGGCGGGGTCTTGCGACCCCGCCTCCCAGGCAGTCCTGTCCGGTGGCGACTTAGGCCGCCTTGCCGAAGGACAGGGTCTCGTAGCGGCGCAGGTGATGGTCGACCGAGCCGAACAGGCCCTCGATCATCGTGGCGCGCTTGAAGTAGTGGCCGATGGCCAGCTCGTCGGTCATGCCCATGCCGCCGTGGATCTGGATGGCGTTCTGGCCGACGAACTTGCAGGCCTTGCCGATCTGCACCTTGGCGGCGGAGACGGCCTTGGCGCGCTCGGCGTCGTCGGTGACCTTGATGGTGGCCATGTAGGTCATCGAGACCGACTGCTCGACGTTCATGAACATGTCGACCATCCGGTGCTGCAGCACCTGGAAGTTGGCGATGGCGGTGCCGAACTGCTTGCGCTGCTTGGCGTATTCCAGGGTGCCGGTGTGCAGCTGGCGCATGGCGCCGACGGCCTCGGCGCACAGGGCGGCGGTGGCTTCGTCGATGACCTTGTTGACCAGCGGCAGGGCGGCGCCCTCCGCGCCGATCAGGGCGTCAGCGCCGACCGAGACGTTCTCGAAGTAGACTTCCGAGGCGCGCTGGCCGTCGACGGTCGGGTAGTCACGGGTGGTGACGCCCTTGGCGTTCTTCTCGACGATGAACACCGAGACGCCGCTCTCTTCGCGCTGGCTGCCGCCGGTGCGGGCGGTGACGATCAGGTGCGTGGCCCAGGGGGCGCCGACGACCACGGCCTTGTGGCCGTTGATCACGTAGCCCGCGCCGTCCTTCTTGGCGGTCGTCTTCAGGTCCTGCCAAGTGTAGCGGGCCTGCGGCTCGGCGTAGGCGAAGGCGAAGATGGTCTCGCCGCCGATGATGCCGCCGATCAGGTCGGCCGCGCCCGCGTGGCCCGAGTGCTTCAGGAAGCCGCCGCCGATCACCACGGTGCCGAGGTAGGGCTCGACGACCAGCGCCTTGCCGAACTCTTCCATGACGATCATGTTTTCGATGGCGTCGCCGCCAAGGCCGCCCAGGTCTTCCGAGAACGGCGCGCCCAGGATGCCCAGCTCGTTGGCGAAGGCCGACCAGATGGCCGGATCACGCCCGGCTTCCGACGTGATCATCTTGCGACGCTTGTCGAAGTCGTAGTTGTCCTGGAGGTAGCTGGCGACCGTGTCGCGCAGCATCGACTGTTCTTCGGTGAAGTTGAAATCCATCCTGGCGGTCCTCGTCTTTCAGCCCCTCTAGGGGGGCGTTGCGTCGTTGTGCGTCCTTCGACACGGCCGCTTCGCGACCTGCTCAGGATGACTAATTCAAAAGCGCTCCCACCTTTGTCATCCTGAGCAGCGCCCGCAAGGGCGCGTGTCGAAGGACGCAGGGCGGGAGCGCCGTTTCCGTGATTAGAGGCCCAGCACCATCTTGGCGATGATGTTGCGCTGGATCTCGTTGGACCCGCCGTAGATCGAGGTCTTGCGGGTGTTGAAGTAGGCGCCGGCGCGGCCGACGGCGTAGTCCGGGCCGATCCGGGCGTTGTCGCCGGCGTCGCGCAGGTAGGGCGAGGCGTAGTGGCCGGAGGCCTCCAGCGCCAGCTCGGTCAGGCGCTGCTGGATCTCGGTGCCCTTGATCTTGAGCAGGCTGGATTCCGGTCCGGGGCCCTTGCCGGCGCTTTCGGCGGCCAGGGTGCGCAGTTCGGTGAACTCCAGCGCCGTCAGGTCGATCTCCAGCTCGGCGACCTTGCGCTTGAAGGACGCGTCCTGGATCAGCGGCGTGCCGTCATCGTTCAGCTCGGCGGCGGCCATCTCGCGGATCTTCTCGACGCCGCGCTTGGAGCGGGCGACGCCGGCGATGCCGCTGCGCTCGTGGGCGAGCAGGAACTTGGCGCAGGTCCAGCCCTTGTTCTCCTCGTAGACGCGGTTCTCGACCGGCACCTTGACGTTCTCGAGCCAGACCTCGTTGACCTCGTGGCCGCCTTCCAGGGTCGTGATGCGGCGCACCTCGATGCCCGGGCTCTTCATGTCGATCAGCAGGAAGGAGATGCCTTCCTGGATCTTGGCCGTCGGGTCGGTGCGGACCAGGAAGAAGCCCCAGTCGGCGTGCTGGGCGAGCGTGGTCCAGGTCTTCTGGCCGTTGACCAGGTAGTATTCCTTGCCGTCGTCGCCAGTGAAGCGCTCGGCCTTGGTCTTCAAGGATGCCAGGTCGGAGCCGGCGCCCGGCTCGCTGTAGCCCTGGCACCACCATTCCTCGCCGTTGTAGATCTTCGGCAGGAAGCGTTCCTTCTGGGCCTGGGTGCCGAAGGTGTAGATCACCGGGGCGACCATCACGACGCCGAACGGCAGGACCGGCAGCGCGTCGGCGCGGGCCAGTTCCTCGGACCAGATGTACTTCTGGGTCGAGGTCCAGTTGGTGCCGCCAAGCGCCTCCGGCCACGACGGCGCGACCCAGCCCTTTTTCGCCAGCACCTTGTGCCAGGACAGGTAGTCTTCCTTGGTCAGGTCGTCGCCCTCGTCCTGCTTGCCGCGCAGGTGCTCGGGGTAGTTCTGCTCGATGAAGGCGCGGACCTCCGCGCGGAACGCGTTGTCTTCGGCGGAGAATTCGAGGTTCATGTAGGGCTCCCGGCGCGGCCTCTGGAGGGGCCGTTCAAAGTCGGCGCGGACCATAGCGACCGAACAGTTGTTTGGAAAGATGACGCGAGCGTCAACGTAAAGCTGACGCGCCCATCGACAAGGCGCCGAACCCAAAAAAACCCGCCGCGATGGCGACGGGCGATGGGGACAGGTTAAGGTGTCCCTCGGGACATCTTAACCTGTCCCCTCAAGGTCTCCCCAAACTCTTGCAGAACGACAGGATACGCGCATAAATTGTGACTATGCCGCGCACAGCCCGCATCGTCGTTCCAGGCGCTCCACATCACGTGACCCAGCGCGGTAACCGTCGGGAGCCAATATTCTTCGAGCCCGGCGATCAGACCATTTATCTGCGCATCCTGTCGGCGCAGGCTCGACGCCGGGACGTCGGGATCTGGGCCTACTGCCTGATGCCCAATCATGTGCATCTGATCCTCACCCCCCGCGACGAAACCGGCCTGGCGTCGACTGTCGGCGAGGCGCACAGGCGCTACACCAGCTTCATCAATGGACGAGCGGGATGGACCGGACACCTGTTCCAGTCCCGCTACGCCTCTGTCGCCATGGACGACGCCCATTTCATCACGGCCGCGCGCTATGTCGCGCTCAACCCCGTGAGAGCCGGCCTGGTTGAACGCCCCGAGGCCTGGCCATGGTCGAGCGTGCACGCGCACCTCGCCGGAGCGGACGACGGCGTGGTGACGGTCGGGCCGTTGCTGTCACGCGTTGAGCGGTTCGCCGATACGCTGGACGAGGGCCCGGACGAGCGGGCTTTCACAGCCCTGCGAAATGCCGAGATCTCAGGCGCGCCGCTCGGCGACAAAGCCTTCATCGAACGCATCGGCATGAGGGGACAGGTTAAGATGTCCCAAGGGACACCTTAACCTGTCCCCAAGCCCTCAAGCCCGTCCCGAGCCAAAAAAGAACGCCCCGTCCCGGGGGACGAGGCGTCAAGGCTACTGGGTGCTCGATCAGTAGTGGTGGTGGTGGTCGGTCAGGCGACCAGGCTGGCGCAGACGCCGGCCAGTTCGGCGGCGATCTCCGCCTTGCCGCCTTCGCGGGCCGAGCGCGAGGCGCGGGCGGCGTCGGACTTGGCGGTCATGGCCTTGTCGATCACGAAGTCGGCCCGGCCGCGCTTGTTGGCCTTGACCAGCGCGTCGAATTTCTCCGAGTCGGCGCCCGCCAGACCGGCGCAGCGCGCCGCCTTGATGAACTGGGAATCGCTGAGGCGGCCTTCGGCGGCGAAGGCAGCGGGGGCGGCGAGGCCGGACATGGCGGTCGCGGCGATAACGGCGGCAGTGATGATACGCATGGGGGTCGCTCCATCTCCCTGATTGGTGCGAGATCAGGATGCTGGAACTGGACTGTATTCACAAATTAAATACCGGACAGATTCAAACAATTACATAGAGTTCATATCTTACAGGTCTGTAATGGTCGTGTCGAAATCATGACGAAAACATGACTTTCCGGTAAGACTTGAAACGCGCCGCTCCGGTCGCGATGCTGGCGCGATGAGCAAGAGCAGCGCCGCCGGCGAAACGACCCTGCGCATGGATCCGGCGGCCCTGAACGCCTTCCTGGCGCGCGCCTTCCCGGAGGCGGATCCGGCGGCGATGCCCCGGGTGACCGCCGCGACGCCCGGACGGGTCGAGCTGGTCCAGGCCACGGCCAGCCGCAACCTGCGCCCTGGCGGGGTGATCTCGGGCCCGACGCTGATGGCCATGGCCGACACCGCCGCCTACACCCTGATCCTCGCCCACATCGGCGAAGTAGCCATGGCGGTGACCACCAGCCTGACCATCCATTTCCTGCGCCCCTGCGCGCCCGGCGACCTGCATGCCGAGGCGACGATGCTGCGGCTGGGGCGCCGGATCGGGACCTGCGACGTGCTGATGTGGACCGAGGGGCGTGACCGCGCCGCCGCCAAGGCCACCGTCGCCTACGCCATTCCGGACGGAGCCGCGCGATGACCCTGCCCGCCTCGCCGCCGAAGGCCATCGCCACGCCCTGCATCAAGGTCTGCATCGTCGATCCGGAGAGCAGTCTCTGCCTCGGCTGCTACCGCACCCTGATGGAGATCGGCGGGTGGTCCCGTCTGTCTGAAGACGAGCGGGCGCGGCTGATGGCGGAACTGCCGGAGCGCCGGTCGAGGATCCGGCCGGAGAAGCTGGGGCTGGCGTAAGACCCTGCGTGGTTCCCCCGGATCAAGTCCGGGGCGGCCCAAGAGCCGGCTCCTCACCATGACGAAGGTGGTTTGCGTTCCACAGACTTCGTCATCCTGAGGAGCGAGCACTTTGCGAGCGTCGCGAAGGGCGCAACGACACACCCCTTACCCAATCCCTACACCCGTTCACGCGTTGCAAACCCCGCCGCCCTATTGTGCGCGGCGAAGGGGCGTGACCCGCCCTCCGGCAGAGCCAGAAGGCGGAGTGTCTCTCGATGATCAGGGTGCTGGCGATCGGCTGTATTGCGGCGCTGTCGGCCATCGGGGCCGCCCGCACCGTCGCCGGCCTGGACGACGGCGCCCGGGCCGCGACGCCCGTGCTGCGGGCCGAGGCCGCGATCAGCACGCCCAAACCCGCCCCCACGACCGCCCAGGTCACCAAGGGCGCCGACGGCCACTACTGGGCCGAGGCCATGGTCGACGGCAAGGTCGTCCGCTTCCTCGTGGACACCGGCGCCACCGCCGTGGCCCTGACCGCCGACGACGCCCGGCGCCTCGGCTACAACCCGGCCGGGCTCGACTACCGCTATGACGTCATCACCGCCGAGGGCAAGGTGAAGGCCGCCGCCGTGCAGCTGCGCTCGATCTCCATCGCCGGCGCGCGGGTCGACAACGTCGACGCCCTGATCCTCGAGCGCGGCCTGCACACCTCGCTGCTGGGCATGAGCTATCTGGGCAAGCTGCAGTCCTTCGAGGCCACGCGGACCTCGCTGATCCTGAAGCCGTAGGCCGCGTCGCGCTACCGAGCCCGCACGGGCCGGCCTGCACGGCCGTCTCGCCATGCTTCCGTGGTGAATATCAGCGTCACGGGCTCACGGCCGTCGGCCCGCAGCGGCAGAAAGATCACGGTGGTTGCCCGATCCTTGCCGCAGAGCTCGACTGGCCACACTTCTATCCAAGCCTGGTCGGCATCCACACGCGGCCGGTAGCGCTCGTACTCCGATGGCAGTCCAATCGCCGATCTACCGTCGGTTGGTCGCCAACTCGTCACCCTGTTGGGGAGGAGGTCGACCTGACCGGGCCGGGCGGACACATAGATGTCCCCAATGCGAACACCGCGGCAGCCCGGTGGAAGTTGGTTCGCGCGCTCTCCATCACCTGCTGCATGGCGGCACGCTGACGCACGGTGTCAGCCAAGCTCTCCCCGGGGGCCTGGAAGGCCATGTTCCATTCGCCGGCGCCTACTCGGCTTGTGTTGACGTTCTGGAGCGAGCTTCGCCCGCAACCCTTCACGCTCAGGCGCACCGAGAAGCCCTTCCCAGTCGGCGAGTCGCTCATGCGCGCCGGAGTGAATCCTAAGAGCGCTACGCGGGAGGTTGGGCAATCCGAGCCGCTAAACTCACTATCCGCGCGACGAGCGGTCGCTTCGAGTCGCTCACGGAAGGCAAGCTCCTCGCCAGCGGCGACGAAATCCGCCGGAAGCCCGCTGAGCGCGATGGTTGCCAAGATGGTTGCAATCATCCTTCCCCCAATTCCCCGTCAGGCCGCGTCGCGCCGGCGCTCGAACGCCTCGCGCACAGCGGCCAGCGCCGCGTCCACGACCTCCAGCCCGGCGCCCGGCTTGTTGCCGTCCACGGTCAGCACGCGCCGCCAGATGCGGCCGCCCGGCATGGCGTGGAACAGGCCCAGCATGTGCCGGGTCATCGCAGCCAGCCGCCAGCCCTCGGCCAGCCGCGCCGAGAGGTAGGACTTGTAGGCCTCCACCGCCTCGAACGGATCGACGTCGGCCACGGCCTCGCCGAACAGCCGCCGGTCGACCTGCCCCAGCAGCGCGGGCTCGTGGTAGGCGGCGCGGCCGAGCATCACCCCGTCGACGCCATCGGCGATGTGCGCCTGCGCCGCCTCGAGGTCCGGCACGCCGCCGTTGAGGATGATGGTCAGGTCCGGCCGCTCGCGCTTGAGCCGCTGGACCAGCGGGTAGTCGAGCGGCGGGATGTCGCGGTTTTCCTTCGGCGACAGCCCCTGCAGCCAGGCCTTGCGGGCGTGGACGATGAAGGTCGTCACTCCGGCCTTCGCCGACAGGTCGACCAGCGTAAACAGGCTCTGCTCCGGGTCCTGATCATCGACCCCGATGCGGCATTTGACCGTCACCGGAACCTTCACCGCCGCGATCATCGCCGCCATGCAATCGGCGACCAGCGCCGGCTCGCGCATCAGGCAGGCGCCGAACCGGCCGCTCTGCACCCGGTCGGACGGGCAGCCGACGTTGAGGTTGATCTCGTCGTAGCCGAGGTCCTCGCCGATCCGCGCCGAGGCGGCGAGGTCCGCCGGCTCCGACCCGCCCAGCTGCAACGCCACCGGATGCTCGACCGCGTCATAGCCCAGCAGCCGCTCGCGATCGCCGTGGATCACCGCCCCGGTGGTGACCATCTCGGTATAGAGCAGCGCCCGCCGGGTCAGGACCCGGTGGAACGCCCGGCAGTGCCGGTCGGTCCAGTCCATCATCGGGGCGACGGAGAGCGTGTGGGGCGGGCGGGTCATGTCGGGCCCGCCCTTACAGAAAAAACGCCCACGGGGACAGTCGCCAGCCGGCGACGGGCGCGTTCCTGTGGAGGCCGTGCAGCCATATTCCGCATCCGGCGTTTCGCACCCCGAACGTCGGGGACAGGCATGACACTGCAGCAGGGCCTTGCCTTCGGGCTGGTTGGACTGACCATCGTCGCCTTCGTCTGGGGACGGTGGCGGTATGACGTCGTCGCGGTCACGGCGCTGCTGGCCGGGCTGGCCATCGGGGTGGTGCCGGCGGCGAGCGCCTTCGACGGCTTCCGCAACGATGTGACGGTGATCATCGCCTGCGCCCTGATCGTCAGCGCCGCCTTCGCGCGGTCGGGGATCGTCGAGCTGGTGCTGCGCCGCATCCTGCCGCTGCTGAAGACCGAGCGCAGCCAGGTCCCGGTGCTGACCGCCGTGGTCACCCTGCTGTCGATGGCGACCAAGAACGTCGGGGCGCTGGCCATCATGCTGCCGGTCGCCCAGCAGGTGGCGCGCAAGACCGGCACGGCGCCGTCGCGCCTGCTGATGCCGCTGGCGTTCGGGGCGATGATCGGCGGGCTGGTCACCCTGGTCGGCACGGCGCCCAACATCATCGTCTCGGAGGTGCGCCAGCAGATCCTGGGCGAGCCGTTCGGCATGTACGACTTCGCACCGGTGGGTCTGGCGGTCACCGCCCTGTCGCTGGTCTTCCTGGCCTTCGGCTACCGCCTGCTGCCGAAGGACCGGACGGGAACCCTGAACCTGGACGCCGCCCTGTCGGCGAAGCTCTACCTGACCGAGGCCCGGGTTCCGGAGGGCTGGAGCCTGGGGACCCTGCGGCTGGGCCGGCTCATCGAGATGGCCGAAGGCGGGGCCGTGGTGATGGGCATGCTGCGCGACGGCCGGCGGCGGCCCTCGCCCCATCCCAATACGGTGGTCCGGCCGGGCGACATCCTGCTGCTCGAGGGCGAGCAACAGGCGCTCGACGCCTTCGTGGCGCGCGCCCGGCTGTCGCTGACCCGCAAGGACCATCCGGTCACCATGGAGGAGCCGACCGAGGAGGTCCGCGCCGTCGAGGCCGTGATCGGTCCCGACTCGCCGCTGATCGGCCGCTCGGCGCAGGGCGCGCAGATCCACACCGAGCTGGGCGTCAACGTGCTCGGCGTCAGCCGCGCCGGCTACCGCATGACCCAGCACCTGCGCAGCCTGCGCTTCCGGGCCGGCGACATCCTGTTGCTGCAGGGGGGCGAGCGGAACATCCCCGCCGCGCTGCAGGCGCTGGGCTGCCTGCCGCTGGTCGAGCGGAACGTGCGGCTGGGCGGGCCGCGACGGCTGTTCGCGCCGGCCATCGTCCTGGCGCTGGCCATGGTGCTGGTGGCGCTGCAGCTGGTCCCGGTCGCCGTCGCCTTCTTCGGCGCGGCGGTGATCATCGTCATCATCGGGGGCCTGCGGATGCGCGAGGCCTACGGCGCGCTGGACGGACCCCTGCTGGTGCTGATCGCCGCCCTGATCCCGGTCAGCGACGCGATCCAGCGGACCGGCGGCTCGGACCTGATCGCCGGCTGGCTGTCGGGGGCGTTCGGCGAGCTGCCCGGCATCGTCGCCATCGGCGGGGTGATGCTGGCGGCGATGATCGTGACGCCGTTCCTCAACAACGCCGCCACGGTGCTGATCCTGGCCCCCATCGGCGCCACCCTTGCCGGCAAGCTGGGCTTCCGGCCGGACGCCTTCCTGATGGCGGTGGCGGTCGGCGCGGCCTGCGACTTCCTCACCCCCATCGGGCACCAGTGCAATACGATGGTCATGGCCCCGGGCGGCTATCGATTCGGCGACTATCCCAGGCTGGGCGCGCCGCTGAGCCTGATGGTGCTGCTGGCCGGCCCGCTGCTGATTTCGGCCGTCTGGCCGCTGTCCTGACTTGGCGTTTCATCCGAAGCCGTATCAAATACGCCGGGGTATCGGACGGGGCGGGACAATGGCGACGGGCAAGGGGACGCCCAAGGGCGACAAGCGGCAGCGCACGCGCGCGGCCCTGATCGAGGCGGCGGCCGGCGTCATCGCCGAAAAGGGCTTCGACCGCGCGTCCCTCGACGAGATCTGCGCCCGCGCGGGCATGACCCGCGGCGCCTTCCACGGCAACTTCAGGAGTCGCGAGGAGCTGTTCCTGGCGGTGGTCGACAGCCAGTTGCGGCCGGTCAGCGCCGACTTCCGGCCCGGCGAGTCGTTCCGCACCCAGATGCGGATCCTGGGCCTGGCCGTGGCGGCCGAGGCCCGGCGGCGCGCGCCGATGGCGGCCGGGGCGGCGGCCTTCCAGCTCTATCTGCTCACCAATCCGGAGGCCCGGGCCCGGACGGCGATCCAGCAGGCCTCCGCCTACCAGGCCATGGCCGAGGGCTTTTCCCGCATCCTGCCGCCCGGCGAGCTGCCGATGCCGGCGGGACAGTTCGTGATCGCGCTGGACGCCCTGATCACCGGCCTGATGTTCGTCAGCTACCAGTCGCCGGACCTGCTGAAGGACGAGGACTTCGTCGCCGCCTTCGAGGCCCTGGCCGGCCCGGCGCCAAAGCCCGCGCCCTGGCTCGGCGGCCAGACCTTCACCTTGCCGCGCTGAGGCGCTTGCGCAGGCCCAGGCCCAGGCCGAACAGCAGCAGGAAAACCAGCGTCAGGCCGATACAGACGAACAACGGCGGCCCATAGAGGTCGGCGCTCGTGGCGTAGTAGGTCACGCCCTCCTGAAGCGGGTCCTGACAGCGGCCGGCCGCGTCGAAACAGTCGCGCCACCGCCAGTAGGTCAGGTGGTACAGAACCCCGACCCCGGCCGCGATCAGCCCTGACAGCAAGGCCGGAACCAGCCACAGAACAAACAACCATCGCCGCATCGGCCAGCCCCCTCCGAGACGGCGAGCCTGACAGGCCCCGCCCGAACATCAAGGCCGCCCGAGATTGACACCCGCGTTCGGCGGGCGTACCTCGGCCCAACCATCGGTCCGACCGGACCTGTTTTCGCGAGCAGCAGACTCATGACCGTGACCCCCTTCATTGACTGCCGGACGCTCCCGTCCGCCGTTGATGGCGGTCGTTGCGCCGACCCTGCTCGCGAGGAACAAGCCGCCTAGAACCCGCCGCCGGTTCAAGGCCTTCCGACCCTCCCGAGCCCGCTGCTCCGGAGGGTTTTTTCATGCGCCCCTCCCCCGCATCGGGCCCGGACACAAGAAAGTCCGATCGATGATCGACGAGATGAACATTTCCGCCGCCGTCCGCGCGGCCCCCGCTCCCGAGACCAGTCGCAGCGCGCGCCGGGACCGCTTCGTCCTGGAGGCGCGCGACCTGCTGGTCCTGTCTGGACCGCTGATCTTCACCCAGCTGGCGCAGATGGCCGTGCTGGCGACCGACGTCGTGCTGCTGGGCCGCCTGTCGACCCAGGCGCTGGCCGCGGCCGCCATCGGCAACACCGTCTACTATTTCTGCTGGCTGGTCGGCAGCGGACCGGCCTCGGCCGTCTCGCCGATGATCGCCCAGATGATCGGAGCCCGGCCGAAGGAGAAGGCCGGCGTGCGCCATGTGGTCCGCATGGGTCTGTGGAGCGCCATCCTGCTGTCGATCCCGCTGATGCCGATCCTGCTGTCGGGCCGCTGGATCCTCGACAACCTGGGACAGGACCCGATGCTGGCCTATGGCGCGGGACAGTTCACGACCATGCTCTGCATCGGCCTGCCCTTCTCGTTCGGCTTCCAGGTGCTGCGCAACTTCGCCACGGCGCTGAACCGGCCCAACGCGGCGCTGTGGGTGATGCTGTCGTCGATCCTGATCAACGGCCTGCTGGCCTGGGCGCTGATCTTCGGCCATCTCGGCCTGCCGAGGCTGGGCCTGGTCGGAGCGGGTCTGGCGACCTCGCTGTCGGCGGTCTGGTCCTTCCTGGCCATGGTGGTCGTGGTGTGGATGACGCCGACGCTGCGGGCCTTCCGCATCCTGCGCCGCTTCCACCGGCCGGTGCTGCGCAAGCTGCGCGAGATCATGATGCTGGGCATCCCGATCGGGGTCACCATCCTGTTCGAGGCCATGCTGTTCAACGCCATGACCCTGGTGGTCGGCACGTTCGGCGGCGCGTCGCTGGCGGCGCACCAGGTGGCGCTGAACTTCGCCTCGGTGACCTTCATGATCCCGCTGGGCGTGGCCATGGCCGCGACCGTGCGGGTCGGCCGGTTCGCCGGCGCGGGCGACCGCGAGGGCGCGCGGCGGGCCGGCTTCACGGCCATGGTCGTCGGCGCCGGGCTGATCAGTCTGTTCGGCGTGCTGATGTTCCTGAACGGCGAGGGGATCGCCGGCCTCTACATCGCCGGCCGGGACGAGCAGAGCCTGCAGGTCATCGCCCTGGCGGCCCTGTTCCTGAAGGTCGCGGCGGCGTTCCAGCTGGTCGACGCCCTGCAGGTGGTCGGCGCCATGGCGCTGCGCGGCCTCAAGGACGCCCGCATGCCGATGCTGCTGGCCGGCGGCGCCTACTGGCTGGCCGGGGCGCCGGTCTGCATCCTGCTGGGCGTCTATCTGAAGATGGAGGGCCTGGGCGTCTGGATCGGGCTGGCCTTCGGGCTGGCGGTGGCGGCGACGGCGATGTGCCTGCGCTTCCACCTGCTCACGCGGAAGGCCCTGCCTCTTTAGCGGAGCCGGTGATCCTCCCCACTGGGGGAGGTGGCCCTGCGCAGCCGAAGGCGAAGCAGGGACGGAGGGGGTTTGGTCCGGTCGACTGGACCCCCTCAGTCATCCCTTCGGGCTGACAGCTCCCCCAGAGGGGAGCACCGGTTGGACCGCCGCCCCGCCCATCCAGGGGGACAGCATCCGGGCCAGCGTCTCGAGGCAGGCCTCCAGCTCGACCCCCTCCTCCTTGCGGGCCAGGGCGAAGATCATCTCGTTCAGCGCCCCCATGACGAGCACCGACAGCGGCCGCGCCGCCTCCAGCGAGAGCCTGTCGCGGCCGGCCAGGTTTCGCAGTCCGTTGGTCAGCGTCGCCAGGCCGATCTGGGCGTCGACCTTGCGCCATTCCGCGTCGCCCAGCACGGTCGGGCCGTCGATCAGCACCACCCGCTGGTAGTCGGTCCGGGCGCCGAACGTCATCGCCGCCCGGCAGCCGGAGAGAAAGGCCTCCATCGGCGCCCCGTCCCGCGACGCGGCGCGGACATAGGCGTTCAGCTCATCCTCGAGGGCGACGAACACCTCGCGGAACAGGCCGGCCTTGGTCTGGAAGTGGTGGAACAGCGCCCCCTCGCTGACCCCGGCGTCGCGAGCGATGCGGGCGGTCGAGGCGCCGGCGTATCCGTCCGCGGCGAAGGCCGCGCGGGCGGCGGCGGCGATGGCCTCGCGCGTCAGGGCGGCGTCCGTGACGGATCGTCGCGGCATGGCGACCTCCCAGGCGCTGGACAGCGCCAGCACAGGGCCGTTATTTACAAAGCGCCACTATGTAAATGCAACCGGGTCTCAAGGGGATGTGATCCGGGCTCCCTCAGACGCCGCCCCGCCCGAGGACCGGAGCCGATGGCCCGCAACCGTCAGTACCTTTGCCTGTTCTACGGTCTGGTGGCCACGGCGGGCTTCATCGCGATCTGCATCGAGGTCGCCGGGCACTTCGGGGCGGTGGCGACCCTGTCGGACCTGCCGGCGGCGGCGCTGCGCTTCATGGCCGACACCCAGGCGAGCCGGGCCGCCCGCACGGTGACGGTGGACCTGCTGCTGCTGTCGCTGGCGGCGATGACCTTCATGGTCCTGGAAGGCCGCCGGCTCGGCATCCGGTTCGTCTGGGCCTACATCCTCTTCGGCTTCGCGCTGGCGCTCAGCGTCACCTTCCCGCTGTTCATGATCGCCCGCGAGCGCCACCTGGCCTGGCAGGAGGGCGGCGAGGCCGCGCCCCTGGTCGTCACGGACGGCCTGGCCATCGCGGCGATGTCGGGAGCGGTCGTGATCCTGAGCGGCTGCGTCATCGGCGGCTAGGGCGCGTCAGGCGGACGCATAGGCGGTTCCGCCCTCCGATGAACGGGAGGTGACCAGACCGGTTCAGGTTCGGCTCAAGGGGCGGGGCCCATAACCCCTCCAACGACGGCGCGACCGGATTGTCCGGTGAGGCCGCCCAGGAGAGCCTCCATGAAGAAGCTTCTGACCGCGGCCATCGCCCTCAGCGTTCTGGCCAGCGCCGGCGCCGCCAGCGCCCAGTCCTACGGCCGCCCCTACGACGGCGACGACCGCCGCGCGCCCCGCGCCGAGGAACGCTACGACCGCCGCGATGCGCGCGACGACCGCCGGGACGACCGTCGGGATGTCCGCGAGGACCGCCGGGACGACCGCTACGAACGCCGGGATGACCGTCGCGACGCCCGCGCCGATCGCCGCGAGACCCGCTACGAGCGCCGCGCCGAGCGTCGCTACGACGGCGGCCGCTACTACCACCCGCGCGGCTACCAGTCCCGTGACTGGCGCCGGGGCGAGCGTCTGCCCGCCGCCTACCGTGGCCGGGCCTACGCCGTCGACTACCGGGCCTATCGCCTGTCGGCGCCGCCCCGCGGCTACGAGTACCGTCGCGTCGGCGATGACGTGGTCCTGACCGCGATCGCCACCGGCATCATCACCTCGGTCCTCATCGGCCTGTTCAACTAGCCCCCGCAAGCCACACAGGCCGTACGGCGCGCCCCCGGAGACTCCCGCTCCGGGGGCGTTGCCGTGCCTGGATCAGTCCTCCAGGCTCAGCAGCGTCGCGTTGCCGCCGGCCGAGGTGGTGTCCACCGACAGGGTCCGCTCGACGGCGAACCGCGCCAGATAGTGCGGGCCGCCGGCCTTGGGGCCGGTGCCGCTGAGGCCCTCGCCGCCGAACGGCTGCACCCCGACCACGGCGCCGATCATCGAGCGGTTGACGTAGAGGTTGCCCACCTTCGCCTTGCTGCGGACGATGTCGGCCGCCTCGCCGATGCGGCTGTGCAGGCCCATGGTCAGCCCGTAGCCGGAGGCGTTGATGCGGTCGACCAGCTGGTCGAGCTCGCCGGCCTTCCAGGTCGCCACATGCAGCACCGGGCCGAACACCTCGCGGGTCAGGTCCTCCACGCGGTCCAGCCGGATCACGGTCGGGGCGACGAAGGTGCCGCCCGCGCAGGCGGCCGGCAGCGGCAGCTGGTGAAGGATCTTCGCGCGGTGCGCCTCGATATGGGCGTTCAGGCCATCCCGCGCGGCGGCGTCGATCACCGGGCCGATGTCGGTGGCCGGATCGCCGGGATCACCGATCGTCAGCTCGCCCATCGCGCCGGTCAGCATCTCCAGCACCTTGTCGGCGATATCCTCCTGCAGGCAGAGCAGCCGCAGGGCCGAGCAGCGCTGGCCGGCGCTCTGGAAGGCCGACACGATGACGTCGTTCACCACCTGCTCGGGCAGGGCGGTGGAGTCGACGATCATGGCGTTCAGGCCGCCGGTCTCGGCGATCAGCGGCACGAGCGGCCGGGCCTCGTCCTCCAGCAGGGTGCGGGCGATCTTCCGCGCCGTGCCGGTCGAGCCGGTGAAGACCACGCCCATCACGCGGGCGTCGGCGGTCAGGGCCTGGCCGACCTCGGGACCGCCGGGGACCATGGCCAGCACCTCGGCGGGCAGGCCGGCCTCGAGCAGCAGGCGGGCCGCCGCGTCGGCGATCAGCGGCGTCTGCGGCGCCGGCTTGGCGACCACGGCGTTGCCGGCGACCAGGGCGGCGGCGACCTGGCCCAGGAAGATGGCCAGCGGAAAGTTCCACGGGCTGACGGCGGCGATCACGCCCCGGCCGGTCAGGACCAGCTCGTTGCGCTCGCCCGTCGGCCCGGGCAGCGCCACGGGGACGAAGGTCTCGCGGGCCCGGGCGGCGTAGTAGCGGCAGAAGTCGACCGCCTCGCGCACCTCGGCCAGCGCGTCGGGGATCGACTTGCCCGCCTCGCGCACGCAGAGCGCCATCAGCGGCACGTGGTCGCGCTCCAGCAGGTCGGCGAGGCGGTCCAGCACGGCGGCCCGCTCGACCACCGGCGTGGCGGCCCAGGCCGGCTGGGCGGCGTGGGCCAGCGCGATGGCGCGGTCGACGTCGGCGACGGAGGCCTCGACCACGGTCCCGACGACGCGGCGCGTGTCGGCCGGATCGGTCACCGGCTTGCCGGTCCCGGCCACGGCCTTGCCGCCGATCAGCGGCGCGGCCTTGTGCGCCTTCGCCCAGACCTTCGCCATGCCGGCGGTCAGGGCGTCCAGGACGGCGCGGTCGGTCAGGTCCAGGCCGGCGGAGTTGACGCGTTCGGGGGCGTAGAGGGCCATGGGGCTGGGAATCCTGCTGTGCGGCTGGAGGCCGGCGGCCTCGACGATGGCGACGGGGTCGGCGAGCAGCGCCTCGTCGGAGACGCTGTCGTCGGCGATCTGGTGGACGAAGCTGGTGTTGGCCCCGTTCTCGAGCAGGCGGCGCACGAGATAGGCCAGCAGGTCGCGGTAGCCGCCGACCGGGGCGTAGACCCGCGCGGCCACGCCCCGCTCGGCGATCAGCCGCTCATAGAGGCCCGCGCCCATGCCGTGCAGGCGCTGGAACTCGAAGTCCCGCCGCTCGCCGGCCCAGTCCAGGATGGTCGCCACGGTCAGGGCGTTGTGGGTGGCGAAGGCCGGATAGATCCCCGGCGAGGCCAGCATGGCCTTCGCACAGGCGAGGTACGACACATCAGTCGCCGCCTTGCGGGTGAAGACCGGATAGTCCGGCAGACCCCGTTCCTGGCCGCGCTTGATCTCGCTGTCCCAATAGGCGCCCTTGACCAGCCGCACGGTGATCCGGCGGCCGGTGGCGAGGCCCAGTTCATTGACCCAGGCGATGACCGCCGGCGCGCGGCGCTGATAGGCCTGCACCGCCATGCCCAGGCCGTCCCAGCCGGTCAGGTCCGGGTCGGCGGCGACGGCGGCGATGATGTCGAGGCTCATCTCCAGCCGCTCGGCTTCCTCGGCGTCGATGGTCAGGCCGATGCCGTGCAGCTTGGCCAGCCGCGCCAGCCGCAACGTGCGCTCGACCAGCTCGGGCACGGCGCGGGCCTCCTTGGCCGTCTCGTAGCGCGGGTGGATGGCCGACAGCTTCACCGAGATCGAGTCGCGGGCGTGCATCTGCCCCTTCCCGCCCTCGGACCGGCCGATGACCTCGATGGCGTCGATATAGGCCTGCAGGTAGCGGTCGGCGTCGGCGGCGGTCCTCGCCGCCTCGCCCAGCATGTCGAAGCTGTGCCGGAAGGCGACCGAGCCGCGGCGGTCGGCGCGCTTCAGCGCCTCCTCGATGGTGCGGCCCAGCACGAAGGCCTCGCCCATCATCTGCATGGCGGCGGCCACGGCTTTCAGGATGGCCGGCTCGCCCAGCCGCCCGACCAGCTTCTTCAGCGCCCCGGCCTCGTCGTCCATCAGGCCCCGCGCCAGGATCAGGCCCAGCGTCGCGGAATTGACCAGCACTGAGTCCGAGGCCCCGCGGTGGGCGCTCCAGTCGGCGCGGCCCAGCTTGTCGCGCACCAGGTCGGCGGCGGTCAGCGGGTCGGGCACGCGCAGGTAGGCCTCGGCCAACGACAGCAGGGCCACGCCCTCGTCGGTGGTCAGGCTGTATTCCTGCAGGAACTGCTCGACCCAGCCCTCGGTCCCGGCCTTGCGCAGGTCGGCCAGCAGCCGCTTCGCCTCAGCCTCCACACGGTCGCGCGTCGCGCCGTCCAGCCGGGCGTCGGGGATCAGGGCGGCGAGCCGCTCGGGCTCGGGCGCGCGGTACAGCGGCGCGATGGCGGCGCGGGCCGCGGCGAGGGGCGAGGGCTTGGGCATGGCGGCGACCGTGTTGGCTGGATACGGTGAAGATATGCCGGTTATGCCCGCATCTGCGCCAAATGTGCTTGGTATATTCGCGCTCTGGCCGTAGATTTCGACGCATGATCCCGCATCCGCCGAACATTCTTCATACGCTGGACGAGACCGACCGCCGCATCCTGCGCGTGCTGCAGGCCGACGGCCGCATCACCAACCAGGACCTGGCCGCCGCCGTGGGCCTCTCCCCCGCCGCCTGCCACGACCGCTTCCGCCGCCTGCGCGAGCGCGGCTTCATCACCGGCTTCGCCGCCCTGCTCGACCCGGAGAAGATCGACCGCGCGCTGATGATCTTCGTCGAGATCCAGCTGGACCGCACCACCGCCGACACCTTCGAGAAGTTCGCCGCCACCGTGCGGAGAACGCCGGAGATCCTGGAGTGCCACATGGTCGCCGGCGGCTTCGACTACCTGATCAAGGCGCGGGTCTCGGATATGGCGGCCTACCGGGCGTTCCTCGGCGAGACCCTGGTGAACCTCCCGGGCGTGCGCGAGACGCGGACCTACGCGGTGCTGGAGGAGGTGAAGAATACGGTGGTGATGGGGGTTTAGGGGGGCTGGGAGGCGATTCTGCCCGAATCGTCCTTGCGCATTAAGCTGTGACAAACGGAACTCGAGATCGCCTCGTGCCAGTGCCAGCCGAACCAAAAATCTATCACATCGTGCACATTGATCGCCTTGCATCGATCGTGGCCGAAGGTCGTCTCTGGTGCGACGTTGTAATGAACCGACGCGCCGCCCCAACCGGCACAACGATTGGAATGGGCAAGCTCAAGCAGAACCGCATGCAGTGGCCAGTGAAGTGCTTCACGGGAGATTGCGTCGGAGATTACGTTCCGTTCTACTTTTGTTCTCGCTCTGTGATGCTGTATGTGATCCATTGCGCGAACCATCCGGAGCTCACCTATAAGGGCGGTCAAGGACCGATCGTGCATCTTGAAGCTGATCTGAATGACATCATCGACCGTGCCGACAGATCGGGACGTCGATGGGCAATCTCGCTTTCAAATGCAGCCGGTCGCTATGCTGAATTCCGGACGGGGAGGGCTAGTCTCAGTGAGATCGACTGGGCTGCCGTTGAGTCGACCGACTTTCGTGACGCCGGCGTTCGGGAACGAAAGCAGGCTGAGTTTCTTGTGAAAGAGTCCTTCCCCTGGAAGCGCATCAGTCGCATCGGTGTGAGGTCACCCCAGATGGCGCAGCAAGTTGCCAATTTGCTTCATGGCGCAGAACATCGACCAGAAATCCAAATCACCCCACAGTGGTATTTCTAGGGGGCGGCGATGATTGAGCATAGAACCGGCGACATCCTCCGTACCGATGCGGAAGCACTGGTCAATACCGTGAACTGCGTCGGCATCATGGGACGCGGGATCGCGCTTCAGTTCAAGAACGCGTACCCAGCCAACTTCGAAAGCTACGCTGAAGCCTGCGCCATGGGCGAGGTTCAGCCCGGGCGCATGTTCGTATTCGATACTGGGTACATTACCAACCCCAAGTTCATCATCAATTTTCCTACTAAGAGGCACTGGCGCGGGAAGAGCCGCATAGAAGATATCGAGGACGGACTTGTCGACCTGCGACGTGTTATTGCTGACAGAGGCATCCGCAGCATCGCCATCCCTCCACTCGGCGCGGGACTTGGCGGGCTGAGTTGGTCCGATGTCCGGCCGCGTATCGAGGCTGCGCTGAATGGTATTGCGGGCTTGGAAGTAATCTTGTTTTCGCCGGGCGGAGCACCTGACGCGAGGGTCATGGCTCGGGCACGCGATGTTCCCACAATGACGCCAGGCCGCGCTGCTTTGGTGGTGCTAGTGCATAGATATCTTGGCGGCTTGATGGATCCATTCGTCACGCTGTTGGAGATTCACAAGCTGCTCTATTTTATGCAGGAGGCAGGCCAAGGGCTTCAGCTTCGATACAAGAAGGCAGCTTACGGGCCGTACGCTGAGAATCTGAGGCACGTTCTCAAAGCGGTCGAGGGACACCTCCTCACTGGATATGCGGACGGAGGCGACGCGCCGACGAAGCAGTTGGAACTTGTCCCCGGTGCTGTGGCGGACGCCGAGAAGATGCTCGAATCTGACGAAGCGACACGTGACCGCTTCGACCGGGTCGCTGCGCTTGTGAACGGTTTCGAGTCGCCGTTCGGGCTGGAGCTGCTCGCCACGGTTCACTGGGTTGCCAGCCGCGAAGGCGTTGCGTCGTCCAGCGAAGTCATTCGGCAAGTGTACCAGTGGGGAGATCGTAAGAGAGCATTCTCCGAGGGACAGATTGCGCTCGCCTACGATGCCTTGGCGACATCAGGTTGGCTGGAACTCAACCCGAAACCTTAACCCCGCGATCTGATGCTGAGCCTTCGCCGGGCGGGTCAGGTCGGCCCGCCAGCACGGGCCTCGCCCCCTCCGCCGCCGCGCGGCAGCGCAAAGCGCTGTCCTTGACGGACCTGGCCCGTCCGGCACGCTGGCGGTCATGAGATCGACGGGGCGGTTCCTTCCTGGAGGAAGGTCTCCCTACCGCCCCCACTCAGTCCAGACCCCCGGGCCGGCGCCTACGCTGACCCCTCCACCATGCTCCGCAGGGTCCCCCTCCCCGGCAAGCCGGGGAGGATTGGGGCAGAGCTCACGCCCGGCTGGTCAGCGCGGCGGCGGCGATGGCGGCGGCGATGAGGACCACCGAGCCGATGCGGAAATCCCGGATGCACCGGCTCAGCGCCGGGTCGCCCAGCGCGCGATGGGCGCCGCTCCAGATGAAGCGGATCAGGGCGAGCGGGTCGTCGCGGCGGCTCAGGGTGATCCACAGGGCGCCGTGTCGCGCTGACAGAGCGCGGTGAACCCGGGACGCCAGCCAGAAGGCGGGCGAGACGATGATCAGGAGCAAGAGGGTGCGGGCGATGTCGTCCATGCAGGTCGGGCTCCGTGCGAAGCCGCCCGACACGCACAATGAGACGATATGCTATCTTCACGTGTATTGCAAGCGTTACTCGCGCGATGTTTTCCAGCTGCGGCGCTGCCCCCTCCACCATGCTCCGCATGGTCCCCCTCCCCGCGAGCGGGGAGGACTGGCGCGGGCCCCTGCCCCCCCCTTCCCTCCCGCGCCCCGCCGCGCTTTCCTGCCCTCCGCCAACCGGAGGAACGGCATGGACACACGGGGGACGCGGCGGGAGGCGCTGACGGCGGCGATCGGGGAGGTGCTGGACCGCTATGACGCGGCGATGAACGAGGCGGACCGGGCGCTGCCGACCGACCAGGCGCTGGAGATCATCGCCTCGGTGCTGTGGCTGAACGCCAGCCGCGGCGGCAGCACCGCCCAGGTCTATGCCCTCGACAGCCTGGCCGAGGCGCTGGGCAAGCCGCTGATCAGGACGCTGGATGGGATGTGAGGGCGCCTACGCCGCCTCCAGCGCCTTCAGCCAGGCGACGATGTCGGCGGCTTCCTCGGCGGTGAACTCGAAGTCGGGCATGTCCGGGTGGCCCGACAGGATGCCCTCGGTCAGGGCCTCCTCGAGCGATTCCGGCGGGTACTTGTCGTGCAGGGTGCGGAACGGCGGGGCGCCGGCCAGGGGGCTGTCGCCGGCCGCCTCGACCGCGTGGCAGCCGCCGCAGTCGCGCTGGACCAGCGCATGGCCGCGCTCGGCCGAGGGGACGACGGCGGGCGCCGCGGCCTGCGGGTCCGGCGCCGGGGCGGGGGCCGGGGCGGGCTCCTGCCGGGCCATGCCGATGACCGCGACGGCGGCGACGACGGACAGCATCAGCAGGGGGTTGGCGAGGCGCATGACGAGACTCCGGTCGACGCCGGAGTCATGCGCGCTGCCAGCCGCGCGGGGAAGCGGAAGCTATACCCGAAACGGGTTGTCGGGCGGGTGTGGCCGCCGCCTTGCGTCCTTCGACACGCCGGCCGAATGGCCGGCTGCTCAGGATGACGTCGTTTGAAGGCTATCCACCCACGTCATGCTGAGCAGCGCCGCAGGCGCGTGTCGAAGCACGCACAGCGCCAGCCCCCTACTTCCCCCAGCCCCGCACGAAGCTGTCGAACAGACGCACGCCGAAGCCCGCCGAGCCGGCCGGCTTCCAGTCGCCCGGGCCGCTCCAGCCGACGCCGGCCATGTCGATGTGGGCCCAGGGGATGTCGCGGCTGATGAATTCACCGACGAACCAGGCGCCGGTGCCGGCACCGGGACCGTCGCCGCTGTTCTTGATGTCGGCGATGCTCGAGCCGGTGTCCTTGCCGTAGCTGGGGTGCAGCGGCAGGCGCCAGAGGTCCTCGCCCGTGGCCGCGCCGGCGGCGGTAAGCCTCGCGGCCAGGTCGTCGTGGCGGGTGAACAGCCCGGCGTAGTCGTCGCCCAGCGCCCCGACCACCGCGCCGGTCAGGGTGGCGATGTCGACCACCACGGCGGGCTTGAGGTTGCGCTCGGTCCAGACCAGGGCGTCGGCCAGCACCAGCCGGCCCTCGGCGTCGGTGTTGGTCACCTCGATGGTCTTGCCGTTCATCGCCGTCAGCACGTCGCCGGGGCGGATGGCGCCGCCGTCGGGCATGTTCTCGGCCAGGGCGGCGACGGCGACGACGTCGACCGGGGCGGCCGAGGTCGACAGCGACAGCACCGCCCCGACCACGGCGGCGGCGCCGGACATGTCCATCTTCATGTTGCCCATGCCCGAGGACGGCTTGATCGAGATGCCGCCGCTGTCGAAGGTGATGCCCTTGCCGACCAGCACCACCGGCCCGCCGGCCGGGGCGCCGGCGCCCTTGTAGCGCACAACCAGCATGCGCGGCGGCCGGGCCGAGCCGGCGCCGACGCCGGTCAGGGCGCCCATGCCCAGCTTCTGCATGGCCGGGACGTCCAGCACCTCGAGGCTCACCCCGGGCACGCCGGCGAAGGCGGCGCGGGCGCGCTCGACGAACACCTCCGGATAGACGGCGTTGGCTGGCTCGTTGGAGAGGTCACGGGCCCATTCCATGGCCTCGACCAGCGGCAGGCCGCGGGCCTTGTAGAGGGTGGTCGCGGCCTCGGCGACGCCGGCGGCCGCGGCGATGAAGGTGACCGGCGCGGGCGCGGTCGCCTTGCGGTCGGTGGCGTAGAGGTCGGAGCGGTATTCGCCCAGACCAAAGCCCGCGGCCAGCTCGGCGAGGCTCGCCGCCTCCATGTCGCCGGCCAGAACGGTGACGATCGCCGGGTCGCCGGACAGGGTCCGACCGGCCACGGCGCCGGCCATCTGGACGTCATGGGCCGTGGGCGTCTCGCCCAGGCCCAGCAGCAGGATCTGGTCGAAGCCGCCGACGCCGCGCAGCGTCAGGGTCTTGCGCGCGCCGTACTTGAAGTCGGCGGCCGTGGCGGCCCGGGCGATGGCGGCGCGTTGCTCCGGCGGCAGGCTGGCGGCGCGGGCGGCGGCCTGGTCGGCGCTCCCGGCCGGGATGACCAGCAGGCCGCCGACGGCGACGGCGGTCGAGGTGAAGGTGACCGGGCGGCGCGGCGTGGGCTGGGCCTTGGCGGCGGCGGCCTTCGCGGCGGGCGCGGCGGCGGGGGCGGCGAGCGCCGGGACAGCGGCGGTCGAGAGCAGGGCCAGCACGGCGAGGCCGGCGGCGCTGGTACGGGACAGGGTCAAGGGGGACTCCGGATCGGGGACTGTTTGCAGGCACTATCCGGTCGCCTCGCCGCCGAGGAAAGCGGGCGAGGACCAACATTGCGGCGAATTAACCTGGCGCGGGGCCGGCGATCAGTCGCCCAGCCAGGCGAAGGCCCGGGCGATGAAGGCCGCCCCGTCGCCGGTCACCGGCGCGCCGTGCGCCATCAGCACCCGCTCCGCCGGCCAGGCGCGGATGCGGGCCAGGGCGGTTCGGGCGGCCCTGCGGTCGGTGAAGGCGAGGCGGAACTTGTTGGGGACCTGGGGCTCGGGGCCCGTCATCCGGTCCAGCCGCGCGACCAGGGCCCGCCAGCCGCTGAACCAGCCCGGCCGGAACTGCTGGATCAGGTCGGTGAACAGCACCGTGCGGCTCGCCCGGTGGAAGAAGACGACCTCGGTGGTGATCGCGTTGCCGCCGACCAGCATCTGCTCCAGGTCGCCCGCCCAGTCCGGGTGCGGAACGTCGGTCAGGTCGGCGTCGAAGGCCAGGTCCGCGCGCCGCTCGCGCAGGCCCGGCGCGGCGTGCAGCAGGGCGTCGGGGAAGGCCGCCTTCCATGGGCCCAGGTGCAGGTGATGCAGCGAATTGGGCGCGATCAGGTGGCGCACCGGCCCCAGCGCCGCGACCGCCGCGCGCAGGTCCTCCGTGAGCTGGATCGGCGACCAGATCGCCAGCCCGCCGCCGGCCAGCCGGATCACCGCCATCCGGGTCGGATAGCGAAACCCCGCCACCTCGGCGACGCTTCCGTCGGCGATCCACAGGTCTGCGGCGAAGGGCTGGAGCATGGCGCCCTCGCAGCGCTGACGGTCGCCCCCACCTACGGCGCTGCCGAACTGCCGACCTTCGACACCACCTGGAGAAGAGTCGGACACGTCCTCGGACTCCCTAGCTCAGATGAATCCGCCAACCCGCTCGTGGCCGCCAGCATGGAGCCGTCTGTTAGAGTTCCGCTTTAGGGGGAGGAACAGATGAGATCAACGATCCGAGATCGCTCAACGACCGACGCCAGGGGGCGAACCGTCATTTAGAGGCAGCGGGAGAAGCACATGCGGATTGCTCCGCCCAAGGCCTCGTCAGACGATGCGAACGGCAGCAGCACGTCTGGATGCTGATCCTGCCAAGGGGGCGCGAATCCTTCGAACCGACCCCCATGCAACCGCTTCGTCGGCATGATCATAAGTTCGCCCAGTTCCCAGCGGGCGAAGCACGCCTTCATGCCGGGATACATGCCTCTGGCGTCTGGGAGCCCCATCGCCTCAGCCAGCCGGAGATCGTCGCCGCGCTTGTCTGACCCGATACCCTTGGCCCAGGACGCCGGAGCAGGAATGCCGATGCGAGCGCGAACCAACGCGTCGCGCAGCGTGGCCCCAAGGGTCGAATCCGCGCTGTCGGCCGAGACCCGAAGGGAGGCGGCTTCGAAATCCACGACCGTCAGCCCCGTCCAGATGCCCCGTTCATCAGGGCGCGCGCCTTCGGCAAGCGAGCCCGCCACGACAAGCAGCACGCCCTTGCGCAGATAGAGACAAGCGATTCCCTGGGAGTGGACCACTACCGCGCGTACTCAACTTTTAGGATAACTCCCATCTCCTTAGCATACTGTTCGGCGGCGGCAATTTGCAGCGCCTGCCCCGGTTCTTTGGCTTTCGCCCGGCGCAACAACGATTGGCGCCTGATTCCCGAAGTCAGTGCGGGGCGAGAAAAGGGGGGACAGATCGGCGAAGCCACCGCCAGCTACCCGCCTCGCCGCATCCAAACATTGTCAAGATCGCCGCGCGCGCCATACTTCCCGGCAACAAGAGGAAACGCCCCATGCTTCGATCCGCCTTCGCGCTCGCCGCCGTGCTGCTGCTAACCACCGCCTGCAACGGCGCCGCCGAACTGCCGGCCGAGGCGACCTATGGGCCCTCGCCCACCCTGACCGCGCCCGACCCCAACGGCCCGATCCCGACGCTGAACCCGGCCAAGGCGGTCGGCTGGCCGGCGGGCGGCAAGCCCGTGGCGCCGGCGGGCATGACGGTGACCCGCTTCGCCGAGGGGCTGGACCATCCGCGCTGGCTCTATGAGCTGCCCAACGGCGACGTGCTGGTGGCCGAGAGCAACAGCCCGCCGCGCGAGGAAAAGGGCCTGACCGCCTGGGTGGCGAATGAAGATGATGATGAAGCGGGCCGGCGCCGGCGTGCCCAGCGCCAACCGCATCACCCTGCTGCGCGACGCCGACGGCGACGGCGTGGCCGAGGTGAAGACCCCGCTGCTGACCGGCCTGAACTCGCCGTTCGGCATGGCCCTGGTCGGGGAGTGGCTGTACGTGGCCAACACGGACGCGGTGCTGCGCTGGCGATACGTCCCGGGCGGTCCGGCGCCCACGGGCCCTGGCGAAAAGGTCGTCGACCTGCCGGCCGGCGAGCCCAACGGCCACTGGACCAAGGGCCTGCTGGCCAGCCCGGACGGCGGCAAGCTCTACATCTCCGTCGGCTCGCACTCGAACCTCGCCGAGGGCGGCATCGAGAAGGAGGTCAACCGGGCCGGGATCCTGGAGCTGGACCTGGCGAGCGGGGCGATGCGGCAGTTCGCCGGCGGCCTGCGCAACCCGGTCGGCCTGGCCTGGGAGCCGGTCAGCGGCGCGCTGTGGACGGCGGTGAACGAGCGCGACATGCTCGGCCACGACCTGGTCCCCGACTACATGACCAGCGTGAAGGACGGCGGCTTCTACGGCTGGCCCTACAGCTACTTCGGCCAGAATGTCGATGTGCGGATGCAGCCGCAGAATCCGGACCTGGTGGCCAGGGCCATCGTCCCGGACTACGCGTTGGGCGCCCACACCGCCTCGCTGGGCCTGACCTTCTATCCGGCCGGCGGATCGCTGGGCGAGGCTTACGCCGGCGGGGCCTTCGTCGGCCAGCACGGTTCCTGGAACCGCAAGCCGGTCAGCGGCTACAAGGTGGTCTTCGTGCCCTTCGCCGCCGGCAAGCCGTCCGGCAAGGCCCAGGACTTCCTGACCGGCTTCCTCGACGACAAGGGCCAGGCGCTCGGCCGCCCGGTCGGCGTGATCCCCGACCGCAGGGGCGCGCTGCTGGTGGCGGACGACGTGGGGAACATCATCTGGCGGGTGGCGAAGTAGCGGCGGTACGGCTTTGCGTGGTTCGCGACGCCGGCCCAAGAGCCGGCTCCTCACCATGACGAAGGTGGGTAGCGCTCCACTGAGCTCGTCATCCTGAGGAGCGAGCTCTCGAGCGAGCGTCGCGAAGGACGCACCAGCGAAAACGCCCTCCCCGTTTCCGGAGAGGGCGCTTCTGAAGTCCGATCCGTGAAACGCCCTACAGCGCTTCGACGATCGTCACGTTGGCCAGGCCGCCGCCTTCGCACATGGTCTGCAGGCCGTAGCGCTTGCCGTTCTTGCGCAGGGCGTGAATCAGGGTGCTCATCAGCTTGGTGCCCGAACCGCCCAGCGGGTGGCCCAGCGCGATGGCGCCGCCGTTGACGTTCAGCTTGGACGGGTCGGCGTCGTTGCCCTGCAGCCAGGCCAGCGGCACCGGCGCGAAGGCTTCGTTGACCTCGTACAGGTCGATCTCGTTGATCGACATGCCGGCGCGCTTGAGCGCCTTCTGGGTCGCGAACACCGGCTCTTCCAGCATGACGACGGGATCGCCGGCGGTGACGGTCATGTGGTGGATGCGGGCCAGCGGGGCGACGCCCAGGGCCTTGAGGCCGCGCTCGTTGACCACCATCACGCCCGAGGCGCCGTCGCAGATCTGGCTGGAGGTCGCGGCGGTCACCGTGCCACCCTCGACCAGCAGCTTCACACCCTTGATGCCGTCCAGGCTGGCGTCGAAGCGGATGCCCTCGTCGATCGCGTGGATCTCCTTGGTGCCGTCGGCCAGGGTGATCTCGACCGCGATGATCTCGCTGTCAAAGGCGCCGGCCTTGGTGGCGGCGATGGCCTTCTGGTGGCTGGAGTAGCCGAAGGCGTCGAGGTCGTCCTTGGTGAAGCCGTACTTCTTGGCGATCATTTCGGCGCCGGCGAACTGGCTGAACTGGATGCCGGGGTAACGCGCCTGGATCTGCGGGCTCATGTAGGTGCCCATGCCGGCCTTGGCGGCCAGGACCGAGGGGCTGCCCATCGGCACGCGGCTCATGCTCTCGACGCCGGCGGCGATGACCACGTCCATCTGGCCGCTCATCACGGTGGCGGCGGCGAAGTGCAGCGCCTGCTGGCTGGAGCCGCACTGGCGGTCGACGCTGGTGGCCGGCACGCTTTCCGGCAGGCCCGAGGCGAGCACGGCGTTGCGGGCGATGTTGACGGCCTGTTCGCCGCCCTGGCCCACGCAGCCCATGATGACGTCCTCGATCAGGGCCGGGTCGGCCTTGGTCTGGGCGACCAGCGACTTGAGCACTTCACCGGCCAGATCGGCGGGGTGCCATCCGGCCAGACGGCTGCCCTTGCGGCCACCGGCGGTGCGTCCCGCCGCTACGATATAGGCTTCGCCCATGGGGTCTCTCCCTGAGAGGTTTTCGTTTACGTTCGCGGCAATCTACTCATACGAACGTGCGCGTCGAGTATGACGTGGCGTCAGGCCAGCGCCGGCGCAAGGGGGCTGCTAGAGCGCCCGGCCGCCCGCGGGCGTGGCATGGCCGACCTCGTCGGTGGGGGCGTCGGTGTGGACCCGGCGATAGCCGCCGCGCAGATAGACCAGCGGCTCGTGGTCGGCGTCGTGGAAGACCCGCAGGATGCGGCCGACGAACACCCGGTGGTCCCCGGCCTCGAAGCTGTGGTGGGTCTCGCACTCGAAGTTGGCCATGCAGCCGGTCAGGACCGGGACGCCGCTGTCCCAGCGCTCGACGGCCAGGCCCTCGAAGCGGTCGCCGTCCTTGCGGGTGAACTGGCGGGCCACGGCCTGCTGGTCGGCGTGCAGCACGTTGACTACGAACCGACCGCTGGCCTGCAGGGCCGGCAGGCAGGAGGCGGTCAGGCCGATCGAGACCAGCGCCAGCGGCGGGTCCAGCGAGATGGAGGTGAAGCTGTTGGCGGTGAAGCCGACGGGCCGGTCGCCGTCCAGGGTCGTGACCACCGTCACGCCGGTGGTGAAACAGCCGAAGGCGTCCCGCAGCGCGCGGGCGTCGCCGGCCGGATCGCCGCCGGGAACGAAGGTGTGCTGACCGCTCATCCCCCCTATCTGGATCGCGAGGGGGTCGGGGGCAAGCGCTCAGGCGGTGCGGCCGTAGAAGTTCAGGCGGAACGGCCCCCACCAGAAGGTCTTGCCCAGCCCGCGGGCGGCCCGGTCCAGGGCGGCGGCGCGGTCCGGGCGACGCAGCGTCCACTTGGCAACGGCCACGGGCCCGAAGACGGCGGTCTGGGCCAGCCCCACCAGCATCCACTTGAGGACCCCGGCCATGTCGCGCGGCGTGGACGACCAGCAGTGCTCGGTCGGCCCCTGGCCGTAGCCGAAGGCGCGGGCCAGCGTGTAGCGCAGGGTCAGGCGGCCGGGGACCGGGTCTTCCCAGACCCAGGCCTGCGGCGCCCAGGCGAACCGCGCGCCGGCCGCCTGCAGGTTACCGAACAGCAGGTCGTCCTCGCCGCCGATCTGGTTGCGCTCGACCGAGAACGGCTGCTGCGCGGGGAGCAGCGCGCGAAGGATCAGGCTGTTGCCGCAGCCGTAGAAGTGGTCGATCAGCCCCTCGGCGCTGTCGTCCAGCCGCGAGAAGAAGCGTTCGAAATAGGCGCGGTGCTCGGTGACGCTGTCCGGCGCGCGGGCGTGGACGGGGCCGAACACGACGTCGGCGCCGGCGGCGGCCTGCACGGCCAGCAGGGCGGCCAGCCAGCCGGCCGGCGCTTCCTGGTCGTCGTCGAGGAAGGCGATCAAACCGCCGCGGGCGACGGTCAGGGCGGTGTTGCGGACGTTGGCGACGCCGGCGGCCGGCTCATGCACATAGACGACGGGGAACGGCGCGGCCTTCGCCGCCGCCTCGACCGCCGCCCGGGCTGACGGCGACTGGTCGTTGTCGGCCACCACCAGCTCGACCGTCGCCGGATCCACCCCCGCCTGCGCCAGCGCCGAGGCCATGGCCGCGGCCAGCCCGGCGGGACGGCGCTGCGTGGGGATGACGATGGAGACGGCGGGGCTCATGGCGGCGGAGTTTGTGGGATGATCCGCCAAGGCAGGGTTAACTCCCCCGTCTTCCCGGCGAAGGCCGGGATCCATGCTTCTGGCGCCGGCGCGGCGGCATGGACCCCGGCCTTCGCCGGGGAACCGGGATCACTGCGAGAACGTGTCCGCCAAAATCCGCTCCAGCCACCGCGCGTCGATCTCGTCGAACGCGGCGGGCTGATCAGAGTCCACGTCCAGCACCGCGATCAGCGCGCCGTCCGGTCCGAACACCGGGACCACCACCTCGCTCTGCGAGCGGCTGTCGCAGGCGATGTGGCCGGGGAAGGCATGGACGTCGAGGACCAGCTGGGTCTCGCCGCTCGCCGCCGCCGCGCCGCAGACGCCGCGGCCGAAGGCGATGCGCAGGCAACCGAGCGTGCCCTGGTAGGGCCCCACGACCAGTTCGCGCTCCCGGTCCGGATCGACGACATAGAAGCCGGTCCAGAAGTAGTGGTCGAAGCTGGCCGCCAGCATCGAGGCCACCGTCGCCATCCGCGCGGTCAGGTTCGGCTCGCCGTCCAGCACGGCGGCGATCTCGGCCGCCACCTCGGCATAGCGGGCCTCGCGGTCGGCGGAGAGGGTCAGGTCATTGAAGGCTTCGGCCATGATGAGGGCGATATAGGCCGCCCGGCGCCGCCCTGCTAGCGTTGCGGGGAATCCGGAGCGGAGCGCGCCCATGGCCTTCTGGCTGCTGAAATCGGAACCCGATGTGTTCGGCTGGGACGACCTGGTCGCCACCGGCGAGACGGGCGAGCCCTGGACCGGGGTGCGCAACCACACCGCCAAGCTGAACCTGATGGCCATGAAGACCGGCGACCGCTGCTTCTTATACCATTCGCAGGCCGGCAAGGAGATCGTCGGGATCTGCGAAGTGATCCGCGAGCACTATCCCGACCCGACCGACGAGAGCGCCCGGTTCGTCTGCGTCGACATCAAGGCCGTCGCCCCCCTGCCCCGGCCCTTCACCCTGGCCCAGGCCAAGGCCGACCCGGCCCTGGCGGCCATGTCGCTGGTCACCTCGTTCCGGCTGTCGGTGCAGCCGGTGACGGAGGCGGAGTGGGCGCATGTCTGCAAGACGGCGGGGCTGTAGCGGGTCTGCCGAAGCACGCGCGGACGCTCAGTCCACCGGCTTCGAATCCGTCCACCACAGGATCGACACCGCCTTGCCGTCCTTCGAGGTCGAGCAGGCGTAGCGGGTGGAGCGCCAGTCGCGGCAGGCCTCGACGATCAAGCCGGTGAAGGCGATGCGGCCCACGCCGTCGCCGTAGCGGTCGACCAGCCTCTGCAGCCGGTCGTCCTTGACCAGGGTGTAGACGCAGGTCTCCGGCCCGTCGCAGTCGACGATCAGGTAGTCGCCCAGCTCGTTCATGTACTCGCCGACGAAGGCGCGCGGGTCCTCGCGGGCCTGGCCGACCGAGGGCGCGGCGATCATCGCGGCGCACAGCAACAGCAACGGGACGGTCGTTCGCAAGGCCGCCTCCCGGGGCGGTGGTGGGTCCGGGTGCGGATTACGATCGCGTGCGCGGCGGGCCGTCAAGACCGGGCGGCGACGGCGAAGACCCTCCCCGCGCGTGCGGAGAGGGCCCTGGCCGTGGCTATTTCACCAGTTCGAAGGTGGCCGAGACGTCGATGCGGACCTTCATCTCACCGGCCTCGACCGGGGTCGACTCGGCCTTGTCCATCCGCGCCATGGCGTAGACCGGCATCGGCGGCGGCGGGCTGTAGCCGCCGCCCTCGCTGAAGGTCACCAGCCGGGCGACGCGGTAGCCCATTGCCCTGGCGTAGAGGTCGGCGCGCGCCTGGATGGCCTTGGCGGCCTCGAGCCGGGCGGCGTCCTCGGCCGCCGAGCCGTCCTGCAGGCCGAAGCTGATGCCGCCGATGTTGGTGGCGCCGGCGCCCACCGTGGCGTCGACGGCCTGGCCCAGCCGGGTCAGGTCACGGACCACGACGGTGACGGTGTTGGACGCCTGGTAGCCGGACAGCCGGGGCGGCTGGTTCTCGACATAGACGTACTGCGGATTGAGGCTCAGCCCGCTGGTCTGGATGTCGCGGTCGGCGATGCCGCCCTTCTTCAGGGCCGCGATGACCTGGTTCATCTTCACCGCGTTCAGGCGCATGGCCTCGGCGGCGGTCGGCGCCTCGGTCGTCACGCCCAGGCTGATGGTCGCCTGGTCGGGACGCTGGCGGACCTCGCCATAGGCCGACAGGCTGATGACGGTGGCGCGGAAGACGGTGTCGGCGGCGCTGGCGGGGGCGGTCTGGGCCGAGGCGGTCCCGGCGATCCCGACGGTTCCGGCGACCAGCAGGGCCGAGACGGCGGCGGCGCGGAAGAGGGCTTTCATGACGTGTTCTCCAGTGCGGGGCTCGAACGTCCCCGTCGCGAGCTGTGTGGCGACTCCCACATGAACCGCACCTTTAAGGCGCGTTGGCGGCGGGTCAGCAAGAGCGGCGTGGTAGGCCCGGAGGCTACCACGGGGCTTTGAAAACGCACGCTTTCTCGACCAAGGCGCCGCGCGATACCAACAGAAATACCAACATGTTCTACTGTCTATCCGCGCCGGTTTCAGACGTTGGCGTGGCCATGTAGGTGGCTCCGGGCCCTGCCGAACTTACCTGCGAAGCTCTTCGGCGATTGTCTCAAAGTACGATGGGAATGCTGCAAGTACGGCGTCAATCTGAGCGGGCGACTGTCTGACAACCGCCTTCACTGTGCCTTTGTCCGCAACATTGAAGTCGATACCCTCCGCTAGGGACTGGGCTACGACTCGGTCCGCAAAGCCCGCTTCATAGAATGCTATGGCCGACGTTGAGGTAAGGCCACATCTGATGATCCGTTGAAGCGTTCCAAGCCCATCGAATAGGACAGGGTCGAGATCTTCTGCGAGGTCGGCCATGGAAGCGACGATCATTGCAACATCATAGCCGAATCCGTTTTCACACAGGGCGACAGCGTTCTCGACCTTGAGGCTGTTGCGGCCCTTCTTGACGCCGGCCGCCTTCAGAATGGTCAGCACTTCGCCATAGGTCTTGCCAGCGCACCACGCATAGAGGGCTTGCTCGATCACCCCGGCTGAAGCCGGCGGGATGGTCAGCTTCAAGATCGCAGGCGATGTTGAGTTCGCGATTGCGAACGGACCGATGGCCTGGAGAAGCTGTCCGTTTTCAATCGCGTCTCCTAATGCTCCGGCATTCTCGGTAAGCCAGGTTTTGAGGACCGCAATGGTCTGGGGAGCGAGGGGCGATTTGCGGATTTGGAGGCGGAAGTCGTTATCCGCGTTCTCCTTCAAGGCGACAGCGATGTTCTTGAACACCTCAAGAAGTTTCGGACGAGTCTCGGCGTCGGCCATGCTGTAGGCGAGGGTATTTGCTGCAAGTTGTTCGACCCGCTCAACTGCCTCGTCCTCGTCGAACGTCATGTGTGACACGAGATAGGCAGCTACATTCTGAATGGCCCGAGCGCGCTCGTTCATGAGTTCGAGGAACGCTTTACGATCCAAATTGGGCTCGGCGGCTTCGGCTTCGTCCACGATGGCGTTGATCATCGCCTGATCGGCGAAGGTCAATGCCAGCCAGTGGGGGCGCATCGGAAGTACGATGGGCGGGCGCACCTGTTGGTAGTCGTTGAAGATTCCGAGGATGGCACTTCGGACAGGTTCGGCGGCGGAATAGTCGAGCAGCTCGGTCGCTGCATTCCAGCGGAACTTGTTTTGCTGGCGCTCGTCGAAGATTTCCGGCGCCGCAAATATGACACTGCCCTCCGTGTGCATGCCGGCCCGTCCGGCGCGACCGATCAGATTGTGAAAATCCCGGACGAGAATTCGTTCCCTGCCCTGCTGGGTGGCGGTCACGATTAGGTATTTGATCGGGAAGTTGACGCCCTGCGCGAGGGTTGACGTGCAGATCACGAACTTCGCTTTGCCCTCGCGCATCGCATGTTCGATGGCGAGCCGAATGCCATGGGGCGTGTCCCCGTGGTGGGCGAGCACCCCTAGCGGCGCGGCCTTCGAAGCATCGGCTTCGGGCCCGAGCTCGGTAGCCGTAAGCGCGGCGATCTTAGCGATCTCAACTACGTCCGATACCTCTAGCGGGCGTGCATAGGGGGCTTCGCGCTTGAAGACCTCTGCAGCACGACCGCACAGGTTAGCGGCGGTGCGCTTCTGGCCGCAGAAGAGGGCCACGCTACCGTTGCCGACGACACGCAGGCCGAGATACAGACCTACGTCAGCTCCCGTCGCAAGCGGGAAGTAGCGAGGTGCTGTCTCGCCCTTTAGCGCCCCAAGTTGCGTGCGCTCAATCACGCGAGGCACAAAAAACTCACGCTCGTTGGGATCGCTTGGGCTGACATACTGGAGTTGGCCGCGCAGGTCTTGCCAGCTTGCGAAGGCGATGCTCTTCGTCGTGGGAAGCAGTCCATCCCCGCCGACGATGTGCTCCTCGCCAATCAGCCATTGCGAGATTTGCGCGGCATTGCCGATCACTGCCGAGATCAGGATGACCTGGGCATCCGGTGGCAGTGACATCTTGAGCGTCGAGAGCAGCAATTCGTAGGTTGGGCCGCGGCTCATCCCCTCGAACTGATGGCCTTCGTCGTAGATGATCAGGCCGATGTCGTCGCTAAGGTCGGGGTTACGTCTGAGCAGGTAGAGCAGCTTTTCAGGCGTAACGATCAATACGGTTGCGGGGGCCGTATCATCGAACCAGAGGTCCTGTTGGTAGGCCTCGGTCGCCTCGTTGAGGGTGATCTCTTCACCGGCAAAGGCGGTGGAAAGATCCATACGGATGTCGTGGCACAACGACCGGAACGGCGCGACAATTACGGCAAGTTGGGTGCGCCCCGCGAGAAACGCCGAACGGATAATCAGCTCAGTTGCACGTGTCTTTCCAGCGCTCGTCGGCATCTGAATGACAGCCGACGCTCCGGACAGTAGACCGGCTTCGCTTATGCGAAGTTGCGCCGGCCAAAGTTCCCGTGGAAAGTGCGATTTGAGAAGCGCCGGGCTCCAAGCGTCTAATGGCAGTCCGGATGCTGTCGGAATAACGGTTCGCGACGCAGCGCGAACTTTCAGGGCGCAGAGCGCCATGATGAGGTCCGCATAGAGCACGTCGCGAGGCGAGCCCGCATCATAGACCTGCTCGCGGATATTCACGCTGGCGTCTGCAACACCGGAAGCATCTGCCTCCAAGCTGAAGAACGCCCGCATCGCTTTGAGAACGTCGTTACAGACAACATCGAGCCCGTCTACGGCTGCAAAATTGTTGGAGAGAATCGCGTAGGCAAGGCGGACGAGGCCGCCTTCCAGGACCGGACTGGGCGGTTCCAATTGACGCGCAATCACCGCCGCGCTGCCCACGTTGCCGGCGATGTAATAGGCGCAGGCGCAGAAGATGGAAAACTCAGTCGAGATTTCCTGATTCAGACGGGAATTCAGGAAGGCGTCGAAGAAAGTTGCGGCGAAGCGCAGCGAACCTAGGGCGTCGGCCTCTTCGTCATTCCAGACCGCCGGCGCTTCAACAGCGAGCGGTGCAAGGGGGGCGGCCGGTGTGAAGCCGTCAGCAACCTTAGCTGCCATGTCGCCCAGGATTCCGATGGCGAGCGAGAACAGAATATCTGGGTCGCGCGGTATCGCTATGTGCGCGTTCTCAGGAATCCGAAACTCATACATTTTGGCCTTCGACCGTGTAGTCGAAAGGACGTTGATCGCTGCGGGGTTAGGCTTCATCCGCCCCTCGTTGATACAGGGCGTGCACGAGCTTCATCATGTCGGTGCCGGTGACGACGATCAGCATCAAATGAGCTGCGTTGGGATGGGCGGAAGCGTCGACCGAACCCAGGTCCGTCGTCGCATAGACTGAATCTTCGAGCACGGCTGCCGCGCCATGGAGGCGGCGGAATGGCCGCTTAATCTCGTCCTGAAATCGTTGGATCTTGAGTGACGCTTCGGTCGGCGATCCGTCACGCATCAGGCGCTGCTTTATGGCGTTGAGGCTGACCGCCTCGCGCAGAACGTCCTTTTTTGAGTCGTCGACCGCATCCTGCAGGCGATTTTTCGCCGTCTTTGTGAAGCTCGCCTTGGTCTCAAGGATGAACAGCTCATCGTTCGGATGGTGCTCGTCAGCGCCCACGAACTTGAAGCCGACGGTGTCGCTTCCCTTCGTTGAATCGTCCCGACCGAACTTGTCTCGATAGCGGGCGCGCGGGCACCAGTACCCAAGGCAGTACTCAATGTAGTCGGCCACGAGGATTTCGGCGAAATCGCCGGCCCGCACGCTCGGCCCAAGGCCTTCGGATTTGTCGGGAAATTTTATGTCGAGAAAGTACTCGGTGTTGGTCTTGCCGGTGCCAGCGACCATCGCCGGAAGGTCAGCGTCGGTGCAGTAGTGCTGGCGGAAATGGCTTGCCCAGCCCGACAGGATAGCGGCATCGGCCGCATGATCGAACTTCCAGATTTCCACGACCTTGCCGTCGGCGGTCTGCTTTCGTTCGCCGGTGTCGATCAGCCAGGGGATGTGGGGTGGGACGGGCAGCGCGCAATCTCATTTCCGGTCAGTTCTGGATGCGACTACCGTCTTCCCAGGGGCGAGAGAAGGTAATTCTTCCCGTCAAGGGCGTGTAATTGAGCGCCGGCCTCTGTGAAACACGCCGCGAGTTCCTGAGCTACCGTCTCAGATTACGTCTCGGACTTCAGCTCCGCCCCGACTGGATCGCCAACAGGCCGACGTCCCGAGGGTTGGGACGGGTCATCGGCGGACGCTCGACGACACCTAGCCCGCTGTTTGCCGGGCGATACGCTGAATTGCTGACCGTGACACACCCAGCCGCTTGGCTAGAGTTCCCAACGACAAGCCGGCGGCCAACCCATCGACTGCTTCTCGCCTTTGAGCGGGATTCAAGGCCGGTGGCCTACCCAGCCTCTTGCCGGCAGCCTTTGCGCGGCTGAGACCGGACTGCGTACGTTCGATCAGCAAGTCACGCTCGAACTCGGCAACCGCCGCAATGACGCTCATGGTCATCCGGCCTGCTGCACTGGTCAGGTCAACGCCGCCAAGCGCCAGGCAATGGACACGGACACCCTCCCGCGCCAGCCGGTCCACAGTAGCGCGCACGTCCATGGCGTTACGCCCGAGCCGGTCGAGTTTGGTGACCGCCAGGACGTCGCCGGGTTCGAACTTGTCGACGAGGCGCGTGAACTGCTTTCGCTCGAACGCCGGCACCGAACCTGAAACCGTCTCCTCAATGGTGCGCCGAGATGTGATGCTGAATCCAGCTGACGCGATTTCTCGGATTTGGTTTTCAGTCGTTTGGTCGCCGGTGCTTACCCGGCAATAAGCAAATACTCTAGACATAGAAGTTCTCCGTGTATCGAAACCACGGCTCGAAACTTCACATGTATTTCAATTAAGGACATCCTATTTTTCGATACAACTTCGATTGCTGTATCGGAACCGGTCGATTTCGATCATTGACCACCCGTTACTTATATTCTTGTCGAGGACGTTCTCTTGCCCCCATGTCGGCGCGGTGCTGAGCGGCGCGCGACCGAGCCGCTGATCACGCCGGCGCGGCTGATAGTCACCCGTTGCGGACTTGCGGTGGCGTGGCACTCTTAGCGGATGATGCCTGAAACAGAACAGATCAGCAGATGGCTCGCCGCCGGTCGCCGCCACGGGTTCAAGGTAATCTCCCCGTGCAAGTTGGTCCTCGGCGACGGCTCTACTCTCAACGCGACTGCCTTAGTGAAAGTCGGCCCAGTGAAGGGAATGGTCGTAGACCCAGAATGGTCAGTGATTGAGCCGCACGCTGATCGGCTCATCGCGGAAGGCTACGGCTTTTCCGCCCTGACCCTGGATGGTGGCGACGATGACCTGTCGCAAATGCTCCGCGATTGGGCCAGCGGCTGACCGGGCGCGACTTCCGCTTCCCATCTGGGGACGCCCCCTTCAGCGCAAATAGGATTCTGAAGGTCTGACACGTAGTCGGATGCTGCCATCTGTCCGGCCTGTTATGCGCCGCCGTGGCGGCCGGGCTGAATGTCCGCTCCTCGGCACGAGGCCGTCGGCGACTGTCGACCCGTTGCGGACATTCACCGACTGACGGAGGATGGGCTATGCCCTTCCCTATCAAGCTCGCGTTCATCCACCCGATATGGTTCGTCGCACTTGCCGCGACCGTGTTCATCGCGCCCGCGCTGACGATGAACGGCGACACCGGCTCTATGATCGCGGTCGCCATGATGTCGGTCTGCGCGCTATTGCTCCCGTTGGGATGGGCGCACGGCATCTACAGAGGATCACGTCTTGTGCTCGGCAAGACGAACACGGTCGGGGCGAGCCGCGACTGGATTTTCTACATCGCCGAGATCGGCGTCATCTGCGTCCCCGTCCTCGCGTTGGGCAGCAACGCCGTGAAGGGCTCCGGAGGGGTGCTGGAAAGCGTGTTCGGCTTCGTCACGTTCGCACTCGTCCTGAGCTATTTTGCCTCCCTGTGGCTTGGCTCTGCCGCTCTAGTGGCATCGGAGGAAGGGACGCCGAAGATCGCCGTCCACAAGGTCGTGGGGACGTTCCTTCTAATGGTCTACTGGGTGATCGGCGCATGGGTGCTGAGCCGCCGATTGAAGGCTCTACGCGCCGCTCTCGAAACGATTGGCACTGTCGCCTAACTATCCCCGGCCGACCTTGCCAGCGTCCGCAACGCATGGTTTGCAGACCCAACCCTTACCATGTTCCCCTATGGTCAAGATCTTCATCACCGGGAACGCTGGCAGCGGCAAGACTACCTTGGCGCATCGCCTGGGGAGCGATCTCAAGGTTCCGGTCCATAGTCTCGATGAAGTTGTCTGGCGGCCGGGCTGGAGGAAGACGCCGGCTGACGAAAGGGACTTGGCGATAGCCAGGCTAGTCGCGAACCCTCGTTGGGTCATCGAGGGAGTTTCGCCGGCCGTACTTGCCTGCGCGGACATGGTGATATTTCTCGACGTACCCCGTCGCCGATGCATCGTTCGCTGCGCAAGACGAAACTGGCGTTACCTTTTCTCCAGCCGACCGGGACTGCCCGACGACTGTCCTGAAATCATGATTATCGGAAGGCTCCTCCAGATCATCTGGCGGTTTCCGCGCCGGGTTCGTCCGGGGATACTCGCAACCATCGAGGAGCGCCCGGACCAAACCTTTGTCGCGACAACCGATCAACAGGCCGATGAAGTGCGCGAGCTCGTCCTGAAGCGAGCGCGGAGCAGTCCTTAGCCTAATCGGCTCCAGCGTCCGCAACGGGTCGGGTCCGGAAATCAGGCCCGCTCCCCAAACAGGACCTTGGACCTTTGGCCCACAAGCAGACGCCGCCAACTGCCGAGAAGGGTGGCTAGCGGACTTTGTGAGGCCGAGCGCAGAGCGGCATAACCCCGTCCACTTTTTCGGGGGAAGATCACACCGTCGCCGTCGCCGCAAACAGATCCGCGTAGGCTAGTAGGCGCTCCCCTTGGGCCCTTCCGAACGCCTGTCTCGCGCCGTTGGCCTGGCGCTGCGCATCAAGGACATCGAGCAGGCGCAGGGACCCCAGTTCGTACGCCCGCCGGGCCAGGCGCAGATTTTCCTCGGCCGTCGTCAATGCCGTCTGGCGCAGGCGCAATTCCGTCTCGCTGGCCGACACTGCCTCCAAACCATCAGCGACCTCGACGAAGGCCTTCAAAACAGTCGCTCGATAGCGCGCCTCAGTCCGCCTGGCCTCAGCCTCGGCCTGACGCACCCTGGCTCTTAGCGACCCGCCATTCCAGAGGGGGGCGGTGAGGCCTGACGCGAGATTCCAGCCGGCGCCTGCAGGGCCGAACAGGCCGTCCGGGCTGAGCGCCGTCTGCGCGAACTGGGCGGTGATGTTGAGATTGGGATAGAGACGCGCACGGTCGACGCCAATCTGGGCGATGGCTGCATGATAGGCGCTCTCGGCGGCCAGAATATCCGGACGCCCACGCAACAGCAGCGAGGGGATCGCCAATGGCCTGCTGGATGGCACAGTGAAGTCTTCCAGCGAAAAGGTCCGATCCGTCCAGTCGCCTGGCGCGCTGCCGGTCAACGCGGCCAACGCGTTCTGAGCCGAGGCGAGATCGCGCCTAAGTGCGGGCAGGACAGCTAGGTCTTGCGCCAGCTGTGTCTGCACTCTCAGCAGATCGATCCGACCCGATGCGCCGGCGTCGACTGACCGTTGGGCCAGGGCCAAGGTCTGACGGTCATCGGCCACCACGGCCTCGGCAATGGTGATTTGCGCGCGAAGCGCGGCGATAAGGATGGCCGTGCGCGTCGTGTTCCCGGCGATGGCCAGGCGGGCCGCATCTAGCTGATAGCCCTGGCCTTGAACCTTGGCTGACGCGGATTCCAGAGCCCGACGATTGCCGCCGAAGAGGTCCAGATCGTAGGAGACCGTACTCCCGACCGCGTACCGGGAGATCGTGCGGTTTGGGAATCCATCGAAGCCGAAGGCGGCACCGTTGATGCGGGCCCGCTCCACGCCGCTGGACAGACCGACCTGTGGCGAGCTTGCGCCTTCGACGACAGCTGCGGCGGCGCGCGCGGAGTCCAGCGCTGCCTCCGCCTCCGCAATCGTCGGGCTTCCTTTCAAGGCGGTGGCGACGAGGGTGTCGAGATCAGCCGCGCCAAACGACGTCCACCACGGTGATCCTGCGCTCTCACCAGCAAAGACGAAACCTCCCGTGCTCTCAACAGCCTGGTAGCGCGAAGGAGCAACAGCGGATGGAGAGGTGAAGTCCGGCCCCACCGTTGCACAGCCGGTCAGAAGGACCGCCGTCAAACAGACGCCGATGTTCAATCTAGTCCGGTAATGCATCGCTGCCTCCAGCCACGACATCGCGCGGCGGCTTCAGAAATAGAATGAGTGGAATGGTCACGATGGTAAGCAACATCGAGAGATGGAAACCGTTCACATAGGAGACCATCGAAGCCTGTCGTCCGACCTCCGCGGCCATCATCGAAAGACCCTGAACGGAACCCAGATCGATCACGGCCCCCATCTGGCCCTGAAACACCGGGTTGTCGGGGCGGACGTTCTGCACCAGGACCGAATAGGAGGTCTGGGCGTTGCGCACGAACAATGCCTGCATCAGGGAAATCCCCACGGCGGAGCCAAGGCTTCGGGCCAGAGTGATCATCGCGGACCCGTCGGTCCGCAAACTCCCCGGAAGGGTCGCGAAGGCCAGGGTATTCGAGGATACGAAGATCAGACCAAGACCAAGCCCCTGCAGCAGGCCCGACACCATGATGAGATGGGCGTCCATCTGAGGCGAAGACATGGACATCTGCCACATCGCCGTCGCATTCAGGGCGAAGCCAACGAAGAGAACAGCCCGAGGGTCGGCCCGCCCGATGAACCGGCCGACAACCATCATGCTCACGAGCATGCCCAAGCCACGCGGCATGGTGACCAGGCCGACGGTGACCACCGGATAGCCGAGGATGTTCTGCATCAAGGGTGGGAGCAAAGCCAATGAGCTGTACATCAGCATCCCAGTCGCCAGACTCAGCACCATTCCTGCGGTGAAATTCCAATTTCGCAGCAGGACGCGGGAAAAGAAGGGGCGCTCGGCCGTGATTGTATGGACGGCGAATACGTAGAGACCGATTGCCGCCAGAGCCGCCTCAATAGTCACCTCCCAGGATTCGAACCAACCTTCGCCCGGGCCTCGGTCGAGCATCAGCTGCAATGCCGCGATAAAGAGGGCGAGCGCGCCAAACCCGAGGAAGTCGAACCTTCGGGGTGAGGCCGAGCGGCTTTCCGGCAAAAATCGGAGGACGCCAAGCAGGGCGAGAATTCCGACCGGGAGGTTGATGAGGAATACCCACGGCCAGCCGAACTGTTCGGTGATCCATCCCCCCAAGGCGGGGCCAAGCACGGGGCCCAATACGACGCCGGCTCCAAACGTCGCCATTGCCTGCGGGTGCCGTTCGGGGGGATTGATCTCAAACAGAATGGCTTGCGAGAGCGGCACGAATGACGCGCCGCAGAGACCCTGAATGATCCGAAAAACGATCATCTGCGGCAGGTTGGCGGCGAGTCCGCAGGCCAACGATGACAGTGTGAAGCCTACGATGGAGATAACCATCAAGGTCTTGCGGCCAATGCGTTCAGACACCCAGCCGACAAGGGGCGTCATCAGGGCCTGTGCGACAATAAAAGACGTCAGAACCCAGGTAATCTGGTCAAGACCAGCCGAAAGGCTTCCTTGCATATGCGGCAGGGCGACGTTCGCGATAGTGCTGTCCAAAGTGTACATGCTGGTGGCCAGCATGACCGACAGGGTGATCGGTCCCCGAGCAATCGGCCGCGTTGTGGTCACGAAAGGCCCTTGCCTTTGATTTTGGCTGCTTTGGGTCGCGTATCGACGCGCACCTTGGCGCTCATCCCGGCCCCGATCAGGAAGCCGGGTGGCGGATTGACCAGGACAAGGCGCACGGGGATGCGCTGGACGACCTTCACCCAGTTACCCGTGGCGTTCTGAGGCGGCAGCGCGGAGAACACCGCGCCCGTGCCCGGACTGAAACTGGCGATCCGGGCCTCAAAGACCTTTCCGGGATAGGCGTCAAAGCGCACCGTAGCGCTTTGACCAGCCCGCATGCTCTCGATCTGGTCTTCCTTGAAATTGGCTTCGATCCAGGGATCACCGGCAATCAGCCAGAAAAGGGTCTGCCCAGCGTTCACAAACGATCCACGCTGGACCTGATCGACCCTAGTCACCACGCCGGTCTGCGGCGCGATGACCAGGGTGTAAGACAGCGCCAGCCGCGTCCTCTCCAGACGCGCAGCGGCTTCGCGGACGGCGGGATGATCATCAATCGCGGCGTTTACACGGCCGCCAAGTTCCGCCAGCGCCACCGCCACGCCCTGTCTTGCGGCGGCCAGCGCGGAAGCGGCGGCGTCCACCGCATGATCTGCGGCCTCAACGTCCTGCCGAGACGCGATGCCCTCGGTAGCGAGCAGTCGCGCCCGCGCCTGTTCCTTCCTCGCGAAGGCCAACCCTTCCTCCGCGCTGCGCTGCGCCGCCACGCGGGCGCCGAACGTCGCTTCAAGGGCCGCCACACGGGTCCGGGCTGCCGCCAACGCGGCCTGTGCCTGGCTCAGGTCCGCTTCCGGGTTCGCTCGATCCAGAACGAACAAGACCTGCCCGGCCGCAACATGCTCGTTTTCACGCACCCGCATGTCGACTATCCGACCGGTGATACTGGTGCTGATCGGCACTCGCGCCGCTTGGACAAAAGCGTTGTCGGTTTCCTCGTAACGGCCGGCGGTCAGCATGAACCATGCGATCACTGCCAGCACCGCGACAGGCGCGGAAATCATGAACAGCAGGCGACGACGCCGCAGCAGCCCTTGAAGGCCACCCGCCGGCTTTGCACCCTGGTCGTCCCCGACTTCAGCCGCGTCGCTCATGATCCACTCTCCTACTCGGCCGATCCAATTTTCATCTCCACCAACCGGTCCCTCAGCCGCGCGAGCAACGACTGCAACTGGCTGACATCGAGGTCGGTGAGTCCGCTGAAGCATTCCGCCTGCAGGTCAGTGGCGGCGGTAATCACGTCCGGCAAAAGGTCCAAGGACGCCTGCGTAAGATGCACACGCCATTTGCGGCGGTCTTCGGGATCAGCGCGGCGCTCGACATGGCCCGACCGCTCCAGGCGATCCACGGCCTCGCCGACCGCGACCCGGCTGATCTCCAATCTCTGGGCCAGCGAGGCCTGCGTCTGCCCATCTTCTCGCGAGAGATAGGCGAGCACCCGCCAGGTCGCGCCGGTGAGGCCCACTCTCCGCATCCGTTGGTCGAAGGCGAGCCGAAGGAGGCGCGTGACCTCGGCAAGGGCGAACCCCGCGTCGAAGCGCGCATGGGCGGCTTCCTTCCGGCGTTCCGGCTCTTCGATTGGCCTGGGGTCGGACAACTTGGACCTTTGGTGATGACTATGTAATGGTCCTTATCATCAAGTGCCTTGCAAATGAAAGTTCCACTCATGACCGGACCTTCGCCGCTGACCTTTTTGGGGGATGAGGCGGTTGTGCTCACAGCGGACAGCTATGGGACACCAAATCGAGGAACAGTCCTCCTCGCCCACGGCGGCGGGCAGACACGGCATGCCTGGGCGAAGACTGGTGAACGCCTCGCCGCCGCTGGCTGGCGGGCGGTCGCACTCGACCTGCGGGGTCACGGCGACAGCGGCTGGTCTCCCACGGGGGACTACAGAATGCACCGGTTCGCCGCCGACATCGTGCGAGTCGCTGACCAACTCGGGGACAAGCCGGCCCTGGTTGGCGCGTCGCTCGGCGGGATCGCTGGAATGATGGTCGAGACGCTGGTCGCGCCCGCGACCTTCTCGTCACTGACCCTGGTCGATGTCACGCCGCGTATGGAGGCCGACGGCGTGGCGAAGGTCATGGGTTTCATGTCGGCGCGTGTTGCCGACGGCTTCGCTAGTCTGGAAGAAGCGGCCGAAACCATCGCCAGCTACATGCCGAGCCGGCCCCGAAGAACCGATCTCACCGGGCTTGGAAAGAACCTGCGCCGGCACCCCGACGGCCGCTACCGCTGGCATTGGGATCCGCGCTTCGTAACGAGTGTGATGGAAAGCCGCGACACTCACTCCATGGAAGACTTCCGCACGCGAGTGGGCGACATCAGCATACCTGTGCACCTAATCCGGGGGCGCATGAGCGAGCTGGTTTCCCAAGAAGCAGCCCAGGAGTTTCTGACGATGTTGCCCCAGGCGACCTTCACCGACGTCGAGAACGCCGGACACATGGTCGCCGGAGACAGGAACGACGCGTTCATCGAGGCTGTGGTCGGGTTTCTGTCACTGCGTGAGGCCATTCAATAATCGAAGCGGTGCGCGCCGCATTCGAAACGCCAGTGACGTTTCGCGTTTTCCGGCAATGGAGGTTGGGCGCGAATGACGGGCGTCAACTTCCGCTTTGGGTCGATTTTCACCGTTGCCGTCACGCCGGACAGCGGACGTTCGAGCAGTCCGCCCGAAAGCGGACCCGGCCAAGGGCCCGGGAGGGTGGAAAGCGGCCCCTTCAGTCAGTAAAGGTCAAGCTGTGGAAGCTCTGCACCGCGCCGCATACGACGCTGACGTTGACGAGGTGCGCACACTCCTGCGCGCAGGTGTGCCGGTCGATCCGGTGGACGAAAGTGGCTACACTCCACTGCTTTGGTCTTGTTTCAAGGGCGCTGTGGGCGAGCAAGCCCCCGTAATCATGGCGTTGATTGAGGCGGGAGCCGATCCGAACGCGATTACCGAGCGAGGTGACTCATCCTGTCTCATGCTTGCTGTGCAGAGTGGTGAGTTGAGTGCAGTCAAAGCCATTGTGGATGGCGGCGCGTCGTTGGAACTTCCCGCTGATGGCGTGACGGCACTCATGGTAGCAGCGACATTTGGGCATGAGTTGATCGTCGACTACCTGCTGCAGCAGGGCGCTGACGCTAGCGTTAATTGCGGGTCTTTTAGCGCAGCCGACTACGCCCGGCATCACGGGCATGACCACCTGGCCGACCTCTTGGAAGCTCGCATAAATGCCAGCTAAGCCGACCTCGCCAACGTCCGCAGCGGGTCGGGTTCGGTCGAAAGCATCCCGCCGCTAACCGGACGTTCGACGCCGCCTCGGAAAGCGGACGTCGCCGGGGCCTGTTCGGGGTGGAGAGCGGTCACTGGTCAGCGGCCCAATAAAGGGCGTCACGCCAAGCGAAGCCTAACTTGTTGCGGCGTCGAACATACTTGCCGGTATGGGCCGACGCGTATGCCGCTCAGGGTACCAGTCCAATAAGAAGTCCCATGCTGGCTTGGCGGATATGGCTGCGTTACCTCCGAAATACGCCGGCTGGTCGAGGTACTTGCGGACGAGGCCACCCAAATTTTTGGGGCTCTTGGCGGCTATGCGATGCACCCAGTCGGAAATTGGAGGCGGCTCGCCTTCTGCTGCATCGAAATCCCAGAGATCGACATCGTTCGCGATGTGCCAAGCTACGAACGAGTGCTGGAATATCCCCTGCGCTGCCGGTTCAAACCGCGCGTTCAGCCATGCACGAAGCTCCGGTATCTCTAGCAGCACCACTCCGGACAACCTAAAGCCCCATGGACGGCGCATTTCGTGGGGGACGAACCGGAGGACAACCTCTTCTTTCGGTGTCTCCCAGCACTTCTGTTTCGAATTGAAGCTGAAGCCAGCCTGCTCGAAACCCAAACGCGTTTGGCTTCGAAACTCTTTGATGTTTTGCGGGGGCGTGAACGCGATCATTGGAGTCCGCATCGCTACGTGAATGTCAGGATAGCACGGCGAAACCTACTCCATCATCTTCGAGGTGCTGAGGGTACGTCGTGGCTAGTGCGATGAGGCGTTCTCGTTCGTCATCTGACATCCTTCGATCATGACGCCAGGAGCAGACGGCAGCAACGTCCGCAATGGGTCGAATATCCCCGTTGGGGTCCGGGCCAACAAGCGGACGTTGGCATCCGGTTCCGGGAGGCAGACATTCGGAACGGGCGAGATGAGTCGGAAGCAGCCCGCCAGCGGACAGAGGCCATCAGACGCCAGCTTCTCATTGGGCGACACATGTCGCACTCAAAACGCCAACTCGTCAGTTTAAGATATTGAAATATAAAGACTAATTGAGCATTCGCGCATTTTTCGCTATGCTGCCGACGGCCGCGCGTCATAGCGCCGCCACACACCCACTCAAAATCGTTAGGAAATACAATGACTTCTGACAAAGCTCAGAACGACGGCGCACGCGTGGTCGAAATGCCGGCCGCCGACCCTTGGCGCGCCATCAAGGCGGGCACGATTGTGCTCGCCACATCGAAGTCGGAGCCCGGCTGGTGGGAAGCCGAAGTGATCGGGGTCCAGGAGCAGGGCGACATGATCACCATCAAGTGGGTCGGCTACGAGGACGAGCCGAAGTTTATGGTCCCGCGCCGCTCGGTTGGCGTGAAGCCGCCCGCCAGGACCTGATCTCACGACCGCTGGTCGGCCGGCGCCGGTGCGCGTCGGTCGACCAGCGATTTATCCGTTTTGACGGCGAAGTAGACCGGCGACAGCGCAAATTCAGCGACGATCTACGAGTTATTGTCGCCGACCTTGAAATCGATCAAGCCACCGATCAACGACGATACCTTCGGCAAATCCTCGTCGGAGAGAGCCGCGAGCTGATGCTCGATTCCCTCGATCAGAACCATCCGGTTTCGCTTTTTCAGGGCAGAGGCGTCGCGCAACCAGAATAGCTCGAACGGCAGAATGTCGAGCGCCTTGGCCAGCTTGCCAATGGTCGCCAGCCGCGGCCCGCTCAGCCCCCTCTCCAGGTTGCTGATGCCGCCGACGCTCATCTGAACCCGAGCCGCTAGCTCTTCCTGGGACCAGCCCTTGCGGCGACGAAGGTCTCGAAGGCGAAGGCCGAATCTCTCGTGAAGCTCATCGACCGCCATGCTCCCTGTTTGACGACGGCCGACGAGCACGCGCCACGCAGCTTGACTACGTGAAAATCTTCCATTGCGCCGAAACCCATAGTTACCGTTGAATTGCTCAACGGGAAGTGTGTGTCGGCGCGCCTTCTCAGCACCAAGCAAGGACACCACGACAATGACCGAACACCGCTCGAATGCCCGGATCGCGCTGATTGCTGGAGGGGCGCTCGCCGGAGCGGCCCTGCTGGCGTTTGGCGGCTTCACGCTGCTCAACAAGGGCGGTGCCACGGGCCAGGAAATCCGCCAAGACGAGCTCTCAATCTACAACGGCGTATGGGTCGATCAGGATGGTGCGTGGCACCGAATTCTGTTCAAGGGCGATAAGGGGCTCCTTCGGACGCAATTCGTCGATGTGCGCTTCAGCCTCACCGCGCGAGACAGGGATGCAGGCGCCGATACGTTCACCATCCGGGAGGGACTGACCGGTCAGACGACGACCGCGGTCCTCGTGCTGCAGGAAGGCAAGCCTCGGAAGCTCACGGTGTCGACCGAAGGCGGCACCAGCGTCCTCACCTACCTGAAGGCTCTCGACGCCAGCGACACGGGCCTGCTGGCCAGTGCTATCAGATCACCGGCAAAGCCCCTGGTTGACCAGCTGGCCGGCGACGAGCAGCCGGCAGAAGCGGCCGAGGCCCCCTCAAGTTCAGACGGCATGCAAACACTGAGCTTCATATCGGACCCGGGTCGAGCAGCGCAGCTTGAGCGCCTGCTAACCACGGAAGGCTATCAGGCCCTTGTGTGCGTCGTCGGCGGCGACTCGCCGCTGAAGCTCGAAGAAGGCCAATACCTCACGTCCACAGCCATCGCGCCGCCCGCCTGTGGCGACAGTACGGGAGCCGCCTTCGTCTTCGACCAGCGCACCGGTCGAGCGGCGGCGCTCATCGACAGCTCGGCAGGAGGCGATGATCTTCAGGAGAGCCAGTACGGCGACCCCGACTTGGTGACCTGGCTGCAAGGTCGCTATGCCGACGGGGGCAACTGACGAGGCAGCGGTGTTCACCGAACCGCAAAAAACCCGCACCCAACACGTGAGCTACAAACTGCACCGCCCTCCGGAGGGCAGAAATTCGCCTGAGTAAAGTTCTGCCGCAAATCTCATGCGAGGCGAGGCAAATGGAAGAACACAGTCAGAATCCCTTGGTCACCATTGCAGAGGCGATAGCCATTCTGCGGGTTGGCAGAACGCACCTGTACACCCTGCTGAACGACGGCGTCCTTCCCGCCTACAAGCGCGGAAAGCACACCTTCCTTCGCCGCTCGGACATCGAGGAGTACGTCGCCAAGCTCCCACGCTACATACCGCGCGCTGCGAAACGCGGAGGCAATTTGCGCGGTCAAAAGGTTCATAGTATGAACCTGTCAGAAGGAAAGGCGGAGTAGTTCAATGTCGAAAAGTGAAAAGACCCGGCAGCCTTCTCGGCTGGCGGCGAGCATGGACCGAGCGCGCCGACGTGAGACAGCCGAGAAGGCATCATCTGACGGGGCGGCGGACGTTGTCGCTGAATTGGCTGGTCGCCTCATACGCGAAGAGGCGCTGAGTCAGCAGGACCTCATGACGTTCGTCCGGAGCGGCTTTGCGGATAAGAAGATGAAGGTGTCTCGTAGAAACGAGTACCAAGCCATCCAGACAGCGTACGCAGTATGTAGGCAGCTGCCGCGCAGTGCGAACGGGCGCGACCGAATTCTAGCGCAATGTGGCGATGACTTAGCGCCGCGGAGTAACGTCGACTGGCGCGCACGGGTCCTCCGTATGCTCATCGACTACAAAACAGGCCCGGACGGCCGCGAGGCGAAGTCGCTGGTGAACCGTGACCTTAACGTCCTTCGCTACCTCACCCATGAGGATGTCACGCCAAGGCAGGTAGTAGCCTACCTCTCTGCGCCCGGAATGGGCTTGGATGCAGCTTCTCGCAAGGGGCGGAAGCTCCACCAGTCGCGATCAGAACCGGAAGCGCCTGACCCCTTTGCCGGTCCCAGGGTCGGTCAACACCGGTCGCGAGATGTGAGACCTTTAGCGGAGCCAGCGGCTGTAACGGACGATGGGCCTATGGCCGCAACCGCCCGGTCATTACGCGAAAAGGTCTTTAGCGCAGGGATCAAGGGCCCGTTCGCTCTCGTCCTTCTGTCGCGGGAAGGCGAAGGACTCGAAATCCGCCACGCGATGGAAATCGGCAGCCTCCCCTCGGCCGTCGTCGACGGCGTCTGGAAATGGACTGCCAACTCGCTGCAGGCTCGCCTGCGGGCTCGCCTGCAAGGGCGACCGGCGGGCCAACAACGAAGCACGAAGTATCCATAGGATTCCTAGCGGGAGCGACTGCCGAAGCTGACAGAATGAGGAGGAGGCTATGGACGGCGCAGCAATCCGCCGCGCGGCTCGGCTGTGGCTGGCAGAGTTTGGCCCAGACGTCTTTGCGACGTTCAACTTTGGCTACCCCATAAGGCCAATCGATGGGGACCGGTCAATCAAAGACCTACTGAACCGTATTCAGCACGAGGCCTATGGTCGGAACTGGAGCAAGCGGCCACCGGTCGCACGTCTGGTCGCCGTCGGGTGCTGGGAACATGTTGAGAAGTGGTCCAATCCGCACTGCCATGTCTTGGTTCGTGGGCCCGAGCTGCCGGTGCGGACCCTATTGCATCAAGGGCGCGAAATTTGGGTCTCGCTGCAGCCTCGTGGCCAGCTCGACCTGGGAAGGGTGCAGAGCGGTCACGCAGTATCGAGCTATGTGACGAAGAGGGTCGTTAGCGCAGAGCACCAAGCCAACTTGTTCGTCTATGGAGATGACAGCCTGAAGCCGGGTTCTCGTCGTTACCGCCAAACTGCAATGTTAGACTAGGCCGCCACATCCGACTTGACGGATACAATCTCAGTCAACGTCTTTAAGGCTCAATCAATCAGTCAATATGAATTGTGTCGATTGGTGTCATTTGGCTATTTGTCCCGGCAATTGAGATTCAAGTCGGAATCCTGGCGACAGCCCACTGCACTCTCGCTCCGGCCCGACGCATTAGCGAAGTCACCTTCATCGCAAGAGCACGATGAACACACTTTACCGCGTCAATTCTGCGCGGCCTTGGCGGAAGCGGCCTTGATCTGCGTATCCAGATAGTCAGCCCACCATTGCATCATAGCTCGGCGGTCTGAGAGCCATTCAGCAGAATTGTAGGCTGCCCGGATGTCGTTGCCTTCGACATGTGCAAGCTGTCGTTCAATCCAGTCTCGATTGAAACCCTGCTCGTTTAGAACTGTGGAGGCCGTGCCTCTGAAGCCGTGGACCGTCGCTCTGCTATGGAAGCCCATCCGATAGATCGCATAAATCATCGTGTTTTCAGAGATTACGCCACTTCGCGTTGGCGCTCTAAGGAGCAAGTCATCCGGCCCGGTGAGGCGCCGGATCGCTTGAACTGTTTCCACCGCTTGGATCGAAAGCGGCACAAGGTGCTCGGTTCGCATCTTCATTCGCTGGGCGGGTATCCGCCACAAGGGCGACTCCCCGTCCAGATCCTCAAATTCCTGCCATCGGGCGAAACGAATCTCGTTCGTTCTGACAAAGGTCAGCAGCGTTAGTTCCAACGCGAGCGATATCCGCGGGTCCCCGTCGTATCCGGCTAGTGCTTCGAGGAACTTGGGAAGATCCCGGGCGAGCAGAGCCGTCCGCCGACGCTTCGGTCCAGGTGCCGCGAGCGCATGAGCAAGCTCTTCCACGGGACTGTCCACCGCGTAGCCTTCCGCTCGTGCAAAGCGATAGATGTCTGCGACGTACTGTTTCACCCGTCGAGCCGTCTCAATGGCCCCCCGTGCCTCAATTTTGCGGAGAGCATCGAGGGCATCGTTCCTGCTCACGTCTGAGAGGAGACTCCCTCCGAGGTTCGGCAACAGGTCGCTCTCAATTCTTCTCCATATGCGATCCGCGTAGCTTGGCACCCAGGCCGCTTGGCGCGCCGCGAACCACCGCTCCGCAGCCGAGCGAAAGGTGGGATTGGCGGGCGTCGACGCTCTACGACGATCTGCTCTTCTAGCTTGGACTGGGTCGCGCCCTTCTCGCAGAAGCGACTTTGCAGTCCTGAGCCCCTCTCTTGCCTCTGCGAGGCCGACATCGGGATAGGGCCCAAGCGCAAGGGTCTTTTGCTTGCCTCCATGCCTATAGGCTACTCGCCAGAGCTTCGAGCCGGTTGGGAGCACCAAGAGATAGAGCCCACCCCCATCACTGATTTTACAGGGCTTTTCGGCCGGCTTCAGCGCGCGGACCTTGGCATCCGATAGTCGATTTGTTGGCATTTTGAGCGCCGTGACATGATTGATACCAACAAATGTACCATCACTTTCGTCGGCTGCCACCGATCTTCACTGAACATGACCGGACTCCACCGGAATCTTTTAGTCAGTGTTTTCAAGCGTTTGTGTCCATCCGAAATCACAGTCGACCGCCGGCGGACATGGAATGTGGTAGGCCCGGAGGGACTCGAACCCCCAACCAGACCGTTATGAGCGGTCGGCTCTAACCATTGAGCTACGGGCCCCCGGAGCGCCCCCGCCGGTTAGCACGGGGCGGGGCGGACCAAAAGGCGGGCGGGCTATATCCCGCCCTTCACCAGCGCCGCTTCCAGCCGGATGGCGATCTCGCGGCCGGGCAGGACGGTGGGGCCGACCATCAGGGCGGCGTAGGCGAGGTCTCCGGCGGTGGATCCGGGGGACTTGGGCGCCGGGCCCGAGGCCCAGGCGACGCGGTTCACGCCGCCCGGGCCGCCGTCGCAGCTGATCGTGCGGGTGTCGCCGGCGGCGGCCAGCTTGCCCAGCGCCTCAGCCGTCAGGGTCGCGGCCGGATCGGTGCAGGCGGGCAGCTCGCTGTTGCAGGCCCGGTAGCCGCCGAAGCGGTAGACGACCCTGGCCGAGCCCTTCTCGACCAGAAGCACGCAGGTGTTGGGATCGCCGACGGCGGCGCTGACGGCGGCGTCGAGCTGGTGAACATCGGCGCCCCTGGGGGCCTGGTTGCAGGCCGCCAGCAGGGCGACGGAGGAGAGGCTGATCAGGAGGGCGCGGGTCATCGGGCGAGCATGCCCCGCCTGCCCGTCGTACTCAACCGGTCAACAGCGTAAGATCAGGCCGCGCGCTTGGGCTCGTTGGCGTCGTCCAGCAGGACCACGGCCGGGTTGTAGTTGCGCGCTTCCTCGGCCGGCAGCTGGCAGTAGGTCACGACGATGACCTTGTCGCCCTTCTGCACCAGGCGGGCGGCGGCGCCGTTGACGCCGATCACCTTCGACCCGCGCGGGGCCTCGATGGCGTAGGTGGTGAAGCGGGCGCCGTTGGTGATGTTCAGCACATCCACCTGCTCGTGCGGCAGGATGCCGGACGCGTCGAGCAGATCGCGGTCGATGGCGATCGAGCCTTCATAGTCGAGGTCGGCCTGGGTCACCGTGGCGCGGTGCAGCTTGGCCTTCATCATGGTCAGCAGCATCGGGTTACTACCTGCAATCGTCGGAGTGATCGCGGCGCCGCACAAACAAAGGCCGCCCTTGGGAGGCAGCGCATATAGCCGCTCCGAGAGGACGTTTCAATTGCACTGCAACATGCGCGGGCGTCAGTTTCGCGGCCGCTCAGGCTTACGTTCGCGTCAACCTTCTGGAATCGTTGGCAAAGGGGCGCGGGATGCGCCACACCACATTTCAGCGTTATCGCGACGCAGCCGCCGGAAAGTGACCCCATGCGCCTGTTGATGCTCATCGCTCTGGTGTTCTGCCTGCCGCTTCAGGCCCGTGCGCAGGCGCTGGACGACGAACCGGAAGTCTATGTGGCGAGCGTCTATGATCGCCTTGCGGGCGGCCGCTCGTGGGAGACGCCGGACGCCCTCTACACCCCGCGCCTGCAGGCGCTGTGGGCGGACATGCGCCGGGACGCCGGCGAAGAGGTCGGACGGGTGAACTTCGACGTCTGGATCAACGCCCAGGACTCCGAACTGTCGGGCTTCTCGTTCGGCGGCGAGCCGGTCTTCGGCAACCCCGATCGCCGGATCGTCATCGCCCGCTTCCGCAACATGGACCGCGACCAGACCATCGCCTTCTACTGGGAGCGGATCGACGGCCGCTGGCGGATCGACGAGATCCAGTCGCTGGGCAGGGATCCCTGGACCCTGTCGGTGATCCTCAAGTACGGGTTTGTGGGGGAAGACTAGCGGCTAGCCTCTCCCTCTTGGGAGAGGATTCACGCCCCCTACCCCTCCAGCCGCCAGGGCGGAAAGCGCCGGGCCTTCGGGGCGCTGTAGAGGCAGATGACGTTGCCGGTCGGGTCGCGCAGGTAGGCCTCCCGCCAGAGCCAGGACTGGTCGACCGGATCGCTGTCGAAGACCAGGCCCGCGGCCTTCAGCCGGTCGACCGTGGCGTCCAGGTCGTCCTCCTCGAAGTAGACCGTGGTCTGGCTGACCCCGCTCGCCTGCGGATCGAGGTGCAGGGAGAAGGTCGCCGGCTCGCCGCCGTCGGCGTCCGGGCACTCGAAGCGGACGTAGTGGTCGGAGCGGACGATCAGCTTCAGGCCCAGGGCCTGGTAGAAGGCCGTCGAGGCGGCGAGATCGCGGGCGGAGGCGGTGATCTGGTTCAAGCGCATGGGGAGCAGGTGGTGATCCTGCTCCCCGTTTCAATCACCGGCCCTCGACGAGCTTTCCGATGGCGTCGAGATAGGTCGCGAAGGCCTGCCGTCCGGCCTCGGTCAGGGTCAGGGTGGTCAGCGGCTTTCGGTTGACGAAGGTCTTCTCGACCCGGACGAAGCCGGCATCCTCCAGCTTGCGCAGATGGGCCGAGAGGTTGCCGTCGGTGGCCTGGAGCCGGGTCTTCAGGGTGTTGAAGTCGGCGGAGCCGGCGCCGGAGAGGTAGGCCATCACGCCCAGCCTGACCCGGCCGTGGATCACCTCGTCGATATGCTCGATGTCGAAGCCTTCCATGACGCGGCGCCCCTTCAGACGATGCTCGCCGGTTCCTGTCGCATCAGGATCAGGCCGGGCGGGATGGTGACGGCGGCCAGGCAGGCGGCGTAGCCGAGCATCTGCATCGGATGGCCCGCCAGGGCGCCCATGCCCACGGCTGCGGCGAACGAGGCCAGGGCCGTCAGCTTGATCCAGCCCTTGCCGGTCAGCGCGCCGGCGATGAACCAGGCGGCGCCGTACAGCGCCAGGATCAGCACTGGAAAGACGTTCATCACCGCCCAGTCACCGGTGCTCAGGCCGATGACGGTCATGCCGAGCCAGCAGGCGAAGATCGCGAAGCCGACCGCCGACCAGGCCGCGCCGGTCGCCTTGTTGACGCCGGCGCTGGCGCCCGGCTGTCCGCGCGCCCGGCCCAGCAGCACCGCGAGCGCCAGCCCGAACACCACGGCCGCCCCGACCCAGTTGGCCATGATGTAGCCGGGGGAAAGGTCGAGCAGGCCCGAGACGATGGCCCAGTGCCCCACCGCCCCGGCGCCGAAGATCACGCCGGCGCTGACCATCACGCCGCCGAACAGCAGCGGCGTGCTGCTGCCCTCGCGCGCCAGGGCCTTCATGAAGGCGATATCGTCCTTGAGGTTCTGCATCTTGTCGTCGGTCATCGCGGGGCCCTCCCGGCCGGCTGGATCCTGTTGATCCGCTTCTATGCAGTTCACTTTGGATTGTAAAGTGCTTTTTCGTAGACGTCCCCAAGGGCGCCGGCGCGGGATGGCGCTCTCAGGGAGCCCCGCCATGTCCGACACGCCGATTCTGCACCACTTCGACAGCTCGCCCTTCTCGGAGAAGGTGCGGCTGCTGTTCGGGCTCAAGGGCCTCAGCTGGACCTCGGTCGAGATCCCCAGCCTGATGCCCAAGCCGGACTACCTGCCGCTGACCGGCGGCTATCGCCGCACCCCCAGCCTGCAGATCGGCGCGGATGTCTACTGCGACACCCAGGTCATCCTGGCCGAGATCGAGCGGCGCCATCCGAGCCCCGCCGCGGTGCGCGGGGGCCTGGACTGGGCGATCAACCTCTGGGCCGACCGCCTGTTCTTCCAGGCCACGGTGCCGATCATCTTCGGCGTGCTGGGCGACCACGTCCCGGCCGACTTCATCAAGGATCGCGAGGCGATGTCCGGCCGGCCGTTCGACGTGGCCGCCATGAAGGCCGCCGGCGGTCCGCTGAAGGGCCAGTGGCGCGCCCACGCCGGCTGGATCGAGGACCAGCTGGCCGCCTCCGGCACGGGCTGGCTGAATGGCGACAAGCCCGGCCTGGCCGACATCGCCGCCTGGATGAACGTCTGGTTCCTGGACAACGCCCTGCCCGGCGCCTCGGCGCCGCTGACCGCCGGCTTCCAGCACTTCGGCGACTGGTCGGCCCGCGTCCGCGCCATCGGCCACGGGACCCGTACGGACATGCCCGCCGCGCAGGCGCTGGCCCTGGCGAAGGCCTCGACGCCCGCCCCCGCCCCGGCGCACGACGCCGCCGACCCGCTGGGCCTGCCCCCGGGCGCCGCCATCGTGGTCATGGCCGACGACTACGGCCGTGACCCGGTCAAGGGCGCGCTGGTGGCCGCCAACCGCGAGCGGGTGGTCCTGTCCCGTGACCATGAGGCGGTCGGGACCGTGCACGTCCATTTCCCGAGGGCCGGCTACATCGTCGTGCCGGGGTAGCGGCGCAGGCCCGGACACCCGGTCCGCGGGGCAGACTCCGGCCTCCTGCAACCAACCCGTCCGCTGTGCGTTTTCGGGCCTTCAAGGGTCCAGACGCAGGGGGCGGGGGTGAGACCTCTTCGACCGGTATTGGCCATCGCCGCAACGGCGATCGTTCTGCTGCCGCCCGCGATCGCGGGCGCGTCCAGCTATAGCGAGGGCGCCATCGCCGACCTCGACCTGGACCGGCTCTCGCTGGAGGAACTGGCGCAGGTCGAGGTGACCTCGGTGTCCCGCCGGCCCGAGGCGCTGGCCGACGCGCCGGCCAGCATCTTCGTCATCGACGCCGAGGATATCCGCCGCTCCGGCGCCGCCAGCCTGCCCGAACTGCTGCGCCTGGCGCCCAACCTCAACGTCCAGCGGGTCAATGCGGTCGACTACGCGATCAGCGCCCGCGGGTTCAACGGGTTCGAGCCCTCCAACAAGCTCCTCGTCCTGGTGGACGGCCGAAGCATCTACTCGACGCTCAGCTCCGGCGTGTTCTGGGACGGTCGCGACATCACGCTCGGCGACATCGAGCGCATCGAGGTGATCAGCGGCCCGGGCGGCACCCTGTACGGGGCCAATGCCGTCAACGGCGTGATCAACATCACCACCCGCAGCGCCCAGAGCACGGTCGGCACGACGTCAAGCCTCGGGGTCGGTTCGGAGGACCGTACGTTCACCCTGCGCCACGGCGGCCTGTTGGGCTCGGCCGCCGCCTGGCGGGTCTACGTGCAGGGCGTTCAGCGCGACGACAGCTTCCGCGCCGACGGCCGGGACGCGACCGACGGGGCCGAGGGCCTGCGGGCGGGGGGTCGCATGGACTGGGCGATCGGCGCCAATGAGCTGACCCTCCAGGGCGATGTCTTTTCGAACAGGGTGGCGGTGAACGAGGACTTCTCGGGCCTGGCGACCCGCGTCTCGGGCGGCAACCTGCTGGGGCGCTGGACCCGGCCCGTCGGCGCCGGCGAGCTGCAGCTCCAGGCCTACTACGACCGGTTCGAGCGCGACGAACGCTCCAGCCTGGAGACCAGCGACACCTGGGACGTCGCCCTGCAGCATTCGGTGAGCCTGGGCCGGCACCACCTGGTCTGGGGCGGCGGCTACCGGTCCGTCGCCTCCGCGTTCCACCCGCCGCCGGGCGGCGCCTTCCTCGACCCGGAAAAGCGGGCCCTGACGCTCGCCAACGCCTTCGTCACCGACCGGATCGCTCTCGGCTCCGGGGTCAGCCTGACCGTCGGCGCCAAGATCGAGGAGAACAGCTTCACGGGCCAGGAATTCCTGCCCAGCGTCCGGCTGGCCTGGAAGCGGCCCGGCGGCGACCTGGTCTGGGGCGCGATCAGCCGGGCCAGCCGCACGCCCAACCGCATCGAACGGGGACTGACGCTGCCCGGCTTCCTGGAGCCCGGCGACTTCAAGTCCGAGTCCCTGACCGCCTGGGAAGTCGGCTATCGCGCCAGCCCGACCCCGAACGTCCTGTTTTCGATCTCGGCCTTCTACAACCAGTACGACGACCTTCGCACCGTTTCGCTGGATCCGGTGACCATTCTGCCTTTCCGGTTTACCAACCACGGCGAGGGCGAGACCTTCGGGATCGAGGCCTGGGGCAGCGTCGACGTCACCGCCGCCTGGCGGATCAGCGCCGGCGTCGCCACCCTGGAGAAGGACTTCGAGGTCCGGGGCGGCAACGACATCTCGGGCCTGGCCTCCACGGGCGACGATCCGCGCTACCAGGTCCAGCTGCAGTCGCAGAGCGACCTGTCCCCCGACCTGGAGCTGGATGTCCGCCTGCGGGCCGTCGACGCCCTGGCCGCGACCGACGGCTACGTCGACGCCGACATCCGTCTGGGCTGGCGGCCGACGCCGGCGATCGAACTGGCCGTGACGGGCAAGAACCTGCTGAGCGAGCGCCGCTTCGAGACCGGCGACCCCAACCGCCGGCGGGCGTTCGGCCGCAGCGTCTACGTCACCCTGCGGACGGCCTTCTGAATGTGGACACCGGGCCGGCTCCTGCTTCTGGTCATCGCCATTCTCCCGGGCTTCCTGGCGCATGCCCCGGCGAGCCGCGCGACCGAGGGCGACGCGCTGGAGTACGGGGTCAAGGCCGTCTACCTGGTGCGGTTCGCCGCCTTCGTCGAATGGCCCGCCGGCCGCCGGGGCGCGGAGACGCCGGTCGTTCTTTGCGTGGTCGGCCGGGATCCCTTCGGCGCTCGCCTCGACGCCGCCGCCCGGGGCCGGACGGCCCACGGCCGGCCGCTGGTCGTGCGCCGGCCGGCCTCGGCCGCGCCGCACCAGGGCTGCGACATCGTCTATGTCGGCCGCGGCGCCGATGAGGCGGTGCGGACCGCCGGGGCCGCTCCGGGCCAGTTGATCGTCTCCGACGCGGCCGCCTCGTCCCATCGCGGCATGATCCACTTCGTGGTCGCCGAGGGCCGGGTCCGGTTCCACATCGACCTGCGCGCCGCGACCCGCGCCGGGCTGGCGATGAGCTCGCGGCTGCTGAACCTCGCCCTCAGCGTCCGGAAGGACTGAGATGGCCCGGCTCGATCAGCTCCGGAACAGCCGCTTCCCGATCCTGGCGATCGCCTTCCTGGTCGTCCTGCTGACCAGCGGCCTGGCGATCACGGTGGCCAGCGAGCGGGCGATCCACGACCAGATGGCGCGCGAGGCCGGCGCCCAGGCCGACCTGCTGGCCTCGGCCGTGTCCGGCGCCCTGGCGTTCGGCGACCGGGCCGCGGCCCAGGACTATGTCGACGCCGTCCAGGTCAATCCCAACGTGCTCGCCGCCGCCGTCTACGACGAGCGCCACCGCCTGGTGGCCAGCTTCGCCCGCGAGGGCCAGGACATCCCGGCCGTGGCCACGCCCCGCGACAACGCCACCTTCTTCCGCGACGGCCGGCTGATCGTGGTGCGGCCGGTGGTCGAGGGCGGCCAACGGCTGGGCACGGCCCGCATCCGGCTGATGGACGACCCGCCGATGCAGCGGGTCATGCGCTACGCCAGCCTGTTGCTGGTCCTGGCGCTCTGCGCGCTGGCGGTGGCCATCCTGGCCGTCGCCCAGAACGCGCTGATGCGGGCCAACCGCGAGCTGGCGGCCCAGGCGGAGGCGCTGCGCGACCAGATCCGCGATCGCGAGAAGGCCGAGGAGGCGCTGCGCCAGAGCCAGAAGATGGAGGCCATCGGCCGCCTGACCGGCGGCATCGCCCACGACTTCAACAACCTCTTGATGGTCGCCTCCAGCGGCATCGAGCTGCTCGAGCACACCGCCGACCCCGAGCGCCGCCGCAAGCTGAGCGACGGGGTGCGCCAGGCGGTGGCGCGGGGCGCGGCCCTGACCTCGCAGCTGCTGGCCTTCTCCCGCCAGGCGCCGATGACCTCGGCGGTCATCGACCTGCGCGACCAGGTCGAGGCGCTGCGCTTCATGCTCGAGCGGTCGCTGCGCGAGGACATCGTCCTGGTCATCGCCATCGCCGACGACATCTGGCCGGTCGAGGCCGATGTCGGCGAGCTGGAGCTGGCGCTGCTGAACCTGGCCGTCAACGCCCGCGACGCCATGCCCGGCGGCGGGACCTTCACGCTCGCCGCCCGCAACGTCCCCGGCCGGGACGATACGCCCGACGCGGTCTGCCTGGAGGCCGCCGACACCGGCGCGGGGATACCGGCCGAGACCCTGTCGCGGGTGTTCGAGCCCTTCTTCACCACCAAGGACGTGGGCCGCGGCACCGGCCTTGGCCTGTCGCAGGTCTACGGCTTCGCCCGCTCGTCCGGCGGCAAGGTCGAGGTCCGCTCCGCCCCGGGCGCCGGCGCGACCTTCGCCATCACCCTGCCCCGCACCCACAAGCCGCCGCCGCCGCGCGCGGCGCCGCCCCCCGCCCCGGAGCCGGTCGCCGGCGCCCCGGCGCGCGACCCCGCCGACGCCGCCGACGCCGAGGCCGACGTTCGCCGCGTGCTGCTGGTCGAGGACGACGACGGCGTCGCCGACAGCGTGGGACAGATGCTGGACCGCCTGCGCCTGGTCCACGTGCGGGCCGAGAACGCCCCCGCCGCCCTGGCGGTGTTCGAGCGCGACCCGGCCTTCGACCTGGTGGTGTCGGACATGGTGATGCCCGGCGGCATGGACGGCCTGACCCTGGCCCGCACCCTGCGCAATCGCGCCCCGGCGCTGCCCATCCTCCTGACCACCGGCTACAGCGCCGCCGCCGCCGCCGCCGGCAGCGAGTTCCCGCTGCTGCTCAAGCCCTACCGGCTGGAGGACCTGGAACAGGCCCTGAGGACGGCGTCGGCGGGGCGGTAGGGGGTGGCTAGACCCCGCCACCCAACGCCCCGCTCATCCCGGCGAAGGCCGGGACCCAGCAGCGAGCGCTGGGCCTGACGGGGACAACGACCGTCTGTCGAGGGTAGCCGTCCCAACTGGCTAGCGGTTGCATACGCCCATGGAGCGCGGCGCGGCGGCCTGATAAGCCTGCGCACCTGATGCAGGGGGCGCCGTTGATTCCGAACTCTTCCCGAGGACCGGCATGCCGACGCTGAGCTGGCTGACCCGCGACGAGGACCTGAAGACCGCCGGCCGCGCGCCCTATCGCCTGCTGGAGGAGGTCCCCGACCTCGGCTACGGCGACCGCGACGCGGGCAACATGCTGATCCAGGGCGACAACCTGGAGGCGCTGAAGGCGCTGCTGCCGTTCTACGCAGGCCGCGTGAAGTGCATCTACATCGATCCGCCGTACAACACGCGCTCGGCCTTCGAGCACTACGACGACAACCTCGAACACAGCCGCTGGCTGGCGATGATGTGGCCGCGCCTGGAACTCCTGCGCGAGCTGTTGGCCGAGGATGGCTCGATCTGGGTTTCGATCGACGACAACGAGGGCCACTACCTCAAGGTCATCATGGATGAGGTGTTCGGGCGGTCGAACTTCGTGGCTAACTTTGTCTGGGAGAAGGACAAGGGTGGTCGCGGAGACGCTGACGTCTCGATAAGTCACGATCACGTCCTTCTCTACGCTCGTGATCGCGAGAGGTGGAAGAAAGTCCGCAATCTGATCGAACGCACCACCGTGCAGAAGGGGCGTTTCCGCAATCCGGACAACGACCCGCGCGGCCCGTGGAGACAAGGCGACGACGGTACTGCCAAAAGTGGCACCGAGAAGCAGAGGTTTCCCATCACCCTGCCCTCCGGCCGAGTCGTAACCCCGAAAGTTGGTCGTTACTGGGCCTTCTCAGAGGAGACCTTTGCAAGGGCGCGGGAAGAAGGCCGTGCGTACTTTGGCAAAAACGGGAATCGGCTGCCGCTAATCAAGCGGTACCAAGAGATTGTTCGCGAAGGTGTGGCTCCTCGGACTTGGTGGGCAGGTGATGATGTCGGCACCAATCAGTCGGCCAAAAGAGATCATCTCAACAAGCTGCTTACGGACGTGCAGCCCTTCGATACGCCGAAACCTGAGACGATGCTTGAACGGATGTTGCACGTGTCCACCAACCCCGGCGACTTGGTGCTTGACTCGTTCCTTGGCTCCGGCACCACGGCGGCGGTCGCCCAGAAGATGGGCCGGCGGTACATCGGCATCGAGGTCGGCGACCACGCCGTGACCCACTGCGCGCCGCGCCTCCGAAAGGTCATCGACGGCGAGCAGGGCGGTGTGTCGAAAGCCCAGCAGTGGACCGGCGGTGGCGGCTTCCGGTTCTACCGGCTCGGTGAGCCTGTGTTCGACGAGACCGGCCGGCTGAGCGACGGCATCGCCTTTGACGTGTTGGCCGCCCACGTCTGGTTCAGCGAGACTGGCGAGGCTTGGGACCACACCCGGGAGGGTCCGTTGCTGGGCGCGGGCGAGGCGCGGGCAGTGGCGCTGCTCTACAACGGCGTGCTGGGCGACAAGCGGCCCGACGGCGGCAACGTCCTGACGCGGCCGGTGCTCGCGATCATCCGCGAGGCCCTGGGCCATGCCGCGCCCGACTTCGACGGCGAACTGATCGTTTATGGCGAGCGCAGCGCGATGACTCCGGCCTCGCTGGCCCGCGAGCGGATTGTCTTCAAACAGACGCCCTATGACGTGAAGGCGCGCCGCTGATGCAACTGAAGCCCTATCAGCAGAAGGCGTTGACGGCGCTGGAGACCTTCCTCGCCCGCTCGGCCGAGATCGGGGCGGCGGCGGCCTTCGACGAAGTGACAGGCGAGCCGACGCTTCGCGCGCGGCTGGGCCGCTACGCCAAGCCCTACAAGCCGCCCAGCGGCCTGGCCGAGACGCCCTACTGCTGCATCCGCCTGCCCACCGGCGGGGGCAAGACGCTGATGGCGGCGCACGCCGTCCGCGCCGCTCGCGACGCCGGGCTGGACCAGGAGTATCCGCTGGTCCTCTGGCTGGTGACATCCAACGCCATTCGCACCCAGACGGCCGACGCCCTGGCCAATCCGCGCCACCCGTACCGCGCCGCGCTGGACGAGGCGTTCGGCGGACGTGTGCGCGTGTTCGACGTCGCCGACTTCGCCCAGGCGCGGCCGCAGGACCTGGCCCAGAACGCATGCATCTTCGTCGGCACGGTGCAGGCGCTGCGCGTCGAGAACACCGAAGGCCGGAAGGTCTACGCCCACCATGAGGAGTTGGAAGGTCACTTCAGCCGTCTGTCCGCCCAGACGCTGGCGCGGTTCCCGGGGCTGGAGCGGACAGAGGCCGGCGCGGTCAAGTTCTCGTTCGCCAACCTGCTGCACCTGCATGGTCCGCTGATGATCGTGGACGAGGCGCACAACGTCGTCAGCGGCCTGAGCGACCAGATGCGCGAGCGGATCAATCCCTCCGCCGTGGTCGAGTTCACCGCGACCCCCAAGGGCCGCAGCAACATCCTGTTCAACGCCACGGCCGCCGAGCTGAAGGCCGAGCAGATGATCAAGCTGCCGATCGTGCTGCAGGAGCACAGCGGCTGGCAGGCTTCTGTGGCGGGTGCGGTGGCCGAGCGGGCGGCGCTGGCCGAGATGGCGGCAAGGGAGCGCGAGTACCTGCGCCCGATCACGCTCTATCAGGCCGAGCCGAAGAACCGCGAGGTGACGGTCGACGTGCTCAAGCGGCATCTGATCGATGACTTGGGTATCGACGAGAAGAAGATCGTGGTCGCGACTGGCGACGAGCGCGGGCTGGACGGCATCGACCTGTCGGCGCGCGATTGCCCCATCGAGCACATCATCACCGTCGAGGCGCTGAAGGAAGGCTGGGACTGCCCCTTCGCCTACGTCTTCTGCTCGGTGGCCAGCATCAAGAGCTCCACGGCGGTCGAACAACTCCTCGGCCGGGTGTTGCGGATGCCCTACGCTAGCCGGCGACAGGACGCGCGCCTGAACCGCGCCTACGCCCACGTATCCGAACCATCCTTCTATGCCGCCGCCACGGCCCTGCGCGATGCGCTGGTCGACATGGGCTTCGACGACAGCGAAGCCGAGGAGGCGATCGAGCATCCAACGCTGCCCCTTGAGGGGCTGTTCGGCATGCGCGATTCCGCCAATCCGCCATTCGAGTTCACATTGGAGGACACGGCCGAGTTCCGCGCCGTGCTGGTCGAGGCGGGCATCGCCCCGCTGGTGACCGACGACGGCAAGATCATGCTGCGCAGCACCGACATCGCTCGCGAAGGCGTGGCCACGAAGATCATGGCGGCGGCCACGACGCCCGTGGCAGAGGCGTTGGGCGCGCGCCTGCAAGCTTTGGCGCCTGCCTCACGCGGTGAGCGGTTGATGATCCCGCGCCTGGCGACGCGAGTGCAGGGTGAACTGGTTCTGGGCGACGCCGAGCATCTGCTCGAATACGTCGAATGGCGCCTGTCGGCGCAGTCACCCGTCGTCGCCGGACTGGCGGCGGCCCTTACCGAGACGGTCAATCGCTTCGAAATCGATGTGCGCGGCAATCAGGTGGTGCACGCCTTCCTGTCGGCCGACGAGGACCTCCTTTCGGACCACCTCTACGTAGACGGCTGGACCACCGACCGGCTGGTCGCCCAACTCGATCCCCTCTGCCGGCAGCAGGACGTCTCCCAGCCCGATCTGGTCGGCTGGCTGACGGCCGTCGTGCGTCAGCTGGTGGAAACCGACGGCCTCTCGGTCCCCCAGCTGTTCCGCATGAAGCATGCACTGGCGCGCCGCCTGCGACTGCGGATTGACGAACTTCGTGCGCAGCATCGGCGGCAGGTCGTGCAGCAGTTCCTGTTCGATCCCGGCGCGCCTGTGGAGTCGACCTGGAACGAGGCCTTTGTCTTCGAGGCGGGCATGTATGCCGACGTTCCGGCCTATCGCGGCGCCACGCGGTTCAGCAGCCACTTCCTTGATCGCGTGCCGGCGTTTGATGGAGACGCTGAGGTGAAGTGCGCCCAGCATCTGGACAGTCTGAAGGGTGTGAAGTGGTGGGTGCGGAATGTCGCCCGACACCCGGCGTCGTTCTGGCTCCAGACCTCGAAAGACCGGACCTATCCCGACTTCGTCGCCTTGCTGGACGACGGCCGGACGCTGGTCGTCGAGTACAAGGGCCAGCACCTTTGGGCCGAAGCGGCCGAGGATCGCGCCATCGGCGCGGTTTGGGAGCGGGCAGGCGGCGGGCTGTACGTGATGGTTGGCGAGAAGGTCGATGGCCTGGACCTGCTCGGGCAGTTGCGCCGCAAACTCGGCTGATCCCTGACGAGCGCGCGGGACCGGATGACGACGGTGGCGGCATCGCCGGCTATCCCCCACCATCCCCTTCATTTCATGGCGAGAGGATCGCCGGGCGATCCAGGCCACTCAAGGTCGGGCCTGCGGCCCGCCGCGCGGCGGTCGCCCGGAACCTTGACTAGCCTGGCCCGTCCGGCAGGCTGGCCTGCATGAGATCGAAGGCGGGATCCCTTCTCTGACGAGAAAGCTCGCCCCGACCGACGGCGGCCTGTCGGGGACGGCTACCGTCTATCGACGGAAGCTGTCCCCAAGGAGAGAAGGGTTGGCGCCCGGGGGTACGTCACCTTCCCCGCGAAGCCCCGGCGAACCGGCGCTGGCTTACGACTTGGCGCGGGCGCCGGGGGGATTGTAGCACGGACGGGACACAGGCCCCGCGGGGTTCGCGACGCGCCTGCGGCGCTCCTCACCCTGACGAAGGGGGTTGGCGTTCCCCTGAACCCGTCATCCTGAGGAGCCGCGGAGCGGCGTCGCGAAGGACGCAGGGCGCCCGAGGCCAGCGACCGTCTGGCGACGGAGGTCGTCCCCGGGGGGCGGCGTCCGGGGATGGGCGCGATCTCAGCGCGCGGTCGCCAGCCAGTCCGCCACCATCGCCTCATAGTCGGCATAGGGGATATCAGCGGGATCGAAGCCGGCAGCCTGGGCGATGGTCGGCAGGTCGTCCCTGAACCGGTTCCACGCATCGACCGTTGGAACCGGGCCTTCGATCTTGCGACCACTGACGTTGCGGAGCCAGGTCCGCACCTGTGAAACAGCCCGCGCCGGGTCCCCGTCGTGGCTCCTGGGATCCATGCCGTTGAGATCTGAAATGAACTTCTGGTAGCGATAGTCCTCGATATCGAGGACGAGCGTCCGCTTCCGCTTCTGCTCGTCGTCTCCGAACCGCTTGGCCCCAAGGAAGACGCCCAGCTCGAAAGGCATGTTGAACCGTGGCAGGGCGCTCTTTCTGTCCAGTTCAGTTCGGGACAGATCGTGGATCCCGTATCGGCACTCGCCGATTATGGCGAAAAGCTTGTCCATGCGAAACTCGTCGTCGAGCTCACGGGCGCAACGCGGCGTAAAACCGCAGTAACGCACCGCGAAGACGAGCGCCTGAAAGGTTTCCCCGTAGTCGGGATCGAACGGGCAGTTGATAAAGACCTGATCAGTCGACTTCTCGCCGACCGCGCTCAACCCTGCTGTTCCGCCAGAACCTTGCGCACCGCAGCGCGGATTTTCGCGGCGCGCGCCGCTGGAATCTTGACCACCGGCTTCATGACCAGCTGACCGCTGACGGCGCTGCGACCCATGTGTCGGGGCGACTTTCGAGCGGCTTTTGCGGTGGAACCGGACTTGGTCAGCATGTGAGGCAACGTCGCACCGATCGGCGCAAAGATCAAGCAATACACGCATTGAGTGCGCGCCTTACGGGCTTCGCGACGCGCCTGCGGCGCTCCTCACCCTGACGAAAAGGGGGGCGTTCCACAGAGGTCGTCATCCTGAGGAGCGATCCCTCGGGATCGCGTCGCGAGGGACGCAGGGCGCCCGAGGAGAGCGACCGCCTGGCGACGGAGGTCGTCCCCGGCGGGCGCCCCCAAGGCGAGACTCCCGAGACCTATAGTCTGGAGACAAGGCGGGACATCTGGCCCCTTTTCGCTACTGGCGACGACGGCCTGGGGCGGCCGGGCGGGGGCCAGGGGGCGCACTCCGAGGGCCGTCGACGGGCCGGCGCGATCTGGCGAATTTGGCCAGATTTCGCCGAACTTCGCGGCTTTCTCGCTGGATTTTCACCGGTTTTCGCTGGTTATCCCCCTCCCCCGTCCCGGGCGCATACTGCCTGTGTCGGCCTCAGGTCAGGGCCGGTCGGCGGGCGCCCGGGGCGGCCCTTGAACGGGAAGGAGGACTCCCGGGCCTGAGGGCGATTGACGGACACAGGCCTTGCGGGGTTCGCGACGCGCCGGGCGGCGCGCCTCACCCTGACGAAGGGGGTTGGCGTTCCAGTGAGGTCGTCATCCTGAGGAGCCGCGAAGCGGCGTCGAGAAGGACGCAAGGTGTCGAGGGACAGCTACGGGCTATCGCCCGAAGCAGTCCCCAGCTCCTCGCGTCAGATCCTGAACGCGCCCTCGTTGATCTTGCCGAAGCCGGCCTTGGTCACCTTCGTCCAGGCCTTCTTCACGGGGTTGCGGAAGTAGACCGGGTCCTTGACCTTGCCGGGGTCATAGCCGTCGGCGACCAGGTCGACCTTGCGGTACTTGAAGGTGCCGGTGGTTTCGATCTGGCGCTGCAGCCGGATGAACAGCGGCTGGGCGTAGGTCGGCAGGCAGGCCTCGACATGGGCGTGGAAGGCGGTGAGGTCGAAGGCGTCGTCGACGGTCAGCGACGCCATGCCGGCGCGGCCGTCGTGGCCGGGCACCGCCACGCCGTAGACGTTGGCCTCCAGCACCCCGGGCGCCTCGGCCAGCCGGTCGGCCACCTCGCCGGTGGAGACGTTCTCGCCCTTCCAGCGGAAGGTGTCGCCGATGCGGTCGACGAAGTAGAAGTAGCCCTCGGCGTCCTGGCGCATCAGGTCGCCGGTGCGGAACCAGGCGTCGCCCTTCTCGAAGACGTCGTGCAGGATCTTCTTCTCGGTGGCCGACTTGTCGGCATAGCCGGTGAAGCTGGTGCGGGAGTCGCTGCCGTCGATGCGGCCCAGACACTCGCCGACCTGGTCGGGGCCGCACTCGATGCACAGGCCATTGGGGCCGCGGATCGGGACCTCGGTCTCGATGTCGAACTGCACGAGGCGGGCGTTGTAGCGTTTCTTCAGGTACTTCGGGATCCGGCCGATGGCCCCGGCCTTGCCGTCGAAGTTGAACATCGAGACGTTGCCTTCGGTCGCGCCGTAGAACTCCAGCACGTTCGGGATGGCGAAGCGTTCGACCATCTCCTCCCAGACGTCGCCGCGCAGGCCGTTGCCGAAGGCCTGGCGCAGCTTGTGGGCGCGCTCCAGCGGATCGGGCGGGGCGTTGACCAGGTAGCGGCACAGCTCGCCGATGTAGACGAACATGGTGCAGTTCCCGGCGTGGATGTCCTCCCAGAAGTGGGTCGTGGAGAACTTCTTGCGCAGCAGGATCGAGCCGCCGGTCAGCAGGCCCGCCCCCATGGCGCAGAGGCCGCCGGTGGCGTGGTAGAGCGGCAGGACCTGGTAGATGCGGTCGCTCTCGACCGCCCCGGTCGAGCCGGCGAAGCCGCGCATGTAGAGCTGGGCGCGCATGTGGGTGATGCGGGCGGCCTTGGGCAGGCCCGTGGTGCCGCTGGTGTAGATCCACAGCGCCGTGTCGCTGGCGCGCAGCTCGTCGCGGGCGGTCAGGCGGTCGGGACGCAGGTTGCTGCAGCTCTTGAGCGCGGCGGTCAGGTCGCGGCGGTCGCCCGAGACGGGTCCCAGGGTCCACTGGGCGACATGCTTGGTCAGCTGGTCGCGCACGGCCTCGAAAGCGGGCGAGGTCTCGGCGTCGACCAGGCAGTGCAGCGCGCCGGAGATGTTCAGGCAGTGGGCCAGCGCCGCGCCGGTCAGGTTGTTGTTGATCAGGGCGGTGGCCACCCCCACCTTGGTCAGGCCGTACCAGATCGGCAGGTAGTCCATGCGGTTGGGCATGAACAGCGCCACGGTCTGGCCGCGCGTGACGCCCTGCTCCTTGGCCCAGTGGGCGTAGCGGTTGGCCAGCGCGTCCATCTCGCCATAGGTGATGGTCTTGCCTTCGAAGGTGATCGCCGGCCGCTCGCGGTGCTTGTCGACCGAGGCCTCCAGATCGTCACAGATCAGGTTGCGACTGTCCGGCGCAATCGACTTGACCCACTTCAACGTCCGTTGAAGCCCCTTGAAGAACCGGACCTCCCGCGCGATCCGCGTCCTGAGTTTCATCTGTCACCTTCCAACGCCGCCGGACCGACGTTCGCCCGCAACGCGAATCCCGGTCAAGGCGAGGCTAGAGGCCAGGCGTTGCGACGCGGTGAATGTTGCCCAAACACCGCACCCGGGCCGGGGGCGGACTGTGACCTCATTGTGGCCGGGGCGGGGCGAGACTTCGTCAGGTGTTCTGCCGGGCAATTCTTGGCAGCCGCCGACAATGCCTGATCACACGCAGCGGGATCGGCCCGATTGTCAGCATCGGCATGAAATGAGCGCCTGTATCGATTGTCGGGCGCAGCCGGTTGCAGGGCGACGGGAACCACAGGCGACCATGTTCGTTGAATTGCCGAGCCAACAACATGGAAGAGTCAAGCAATGACCTTGGATCGTGAATCCGCCCGCGCCCTCTTCGGCGAAGCCCCCGCCCCGGCCGCCGCCGGCGGCGCGCCGTACGCCGCGCAGACCCAGGCGTCCCCGTTCGCGACCGGCAGCGACTTTGAACGTTCGCCCCGCGCCCGAAAGCGCGACGGCATAGACTGGCGTCTCGTCGCCCCCGTCGGCGTGGCCGTGGCCTGCATCGCCGCCATCGCGATCTTCGCGATGCCGCGCAACGACAGGGCGGTCGAGGGCTCCACCGTCGCGGCGACCGACGTCGTGGCCCCGCCGGTCGCCCCCGCGCCGATGCCGATGGAAACCGCCGACGTGGCGCCGCCGGCCGAGGTGGCGCCCGCCCCGGCCCCCGCGCCCGTTGTCCAGCGAGCCGCCGCGCCGCGCCCGGCTGCTGTCCGTCGCGCGCCGGCCCGCACGGTCGCCGCCGCGCCGAGCGCCGCCGAGGCCGGCGCCAACGTCAGCGCCACGGAAGCCGCCGCCCCGCCGCCGCCCACCCTGGGCGCGCCGGCCGAGGTCGACCTGACGCCGTCCATGCCGGTCGCGCCGCCGCCGTTCGTCGAGCCCGCGCCGGCGCCGACGCCCGAGCCGCAGATCTAGAGGGGCCGAACGGACGAGGCGAACCCTTCCCCGTCGCCTCGTCCGGGCGGAGGCGGGCTCCGCAAACCGGAGCCCGCCTTTGTCGTGTCAGGCCCGCCGCACCAGCACCACGCCGACGAAGACCAGGCCCACGCCCAGCAGCCGCACGAGGTTGATCGGCCGGGGCGCGATGCCGAACCCGCCGAAATGGTCGACCACCATGCCGGCGACCAGCTGGCCGGCGATCATCAGGGTGATGGTCGAGGCGACCCCGAGCCGCGGCGCGGCGAAGGCGGCGGCGACCACGAAGACCGCCCCGTAGGCCCCGCCGAGCCAGGCGTACCAGGGCAGCGTCTGCACGCCGGACCAGTCCGGTCGCACGCGAAGAGCGACGATGGCGACCAGCAGGACCAGGGTCCCGACCGCGAACGACACGAAGGCGGCGTTGACGGGCGAGTTGAACGGCCGGGCCAGCATGGCGTTGGTCGGGGCCTGCAGGGCGGTCAGCATGCCGCCGACCACGCAGGCGCAGACGGCGAGCAGAAGGATCGAGGCGGCGGTCGGGGGCGTGGTCATGGATTTCCCCTTAGCCGCCGCCGCGCCGCCGCGCTCGCGAAATCAGGCGGCCGCCGCGCCCAGCTGTTCGCGCCAGGCCGCGGCCGTGTCCTTCAGCGCCTGATCGAGCGACCAGGCCGAGAGGCCCTCGCCGTCGATGACCTGAAGCTCCTCGTAGCTGAAGGCCGCCTCGCCGTGCTCGCGCCAGGCCTGCTGCATGCCCTTGTGCAGGCTGGTCCCGAGCCGGAGCGCGAACCAGATGCCGTTCTGGCGGTTGGCCAGCTCGCGGCTGTGCCCGACCCAGACCTGCGCGCTGCCCGCGCAGCGCACGGCGAACACGCCAGGCCGGGCCTTGCGCTCCTTGTAGGCGGCGGTCAGCGCCCGCTTGCGATCCCGGTTCATGACCACCCCGCCAGGGCGAGGGCATGGTCACGCACGTCGGCCGGCCACGTCCTGGCGTGAGACCGGAAGGCTTCACCATCATCGGCGAACAGGGCCCGCGTCGCCTCCTCGTAGCCGGGGCGGTCGCCGGCCATCGTCGTCAGGAAGCACGAGGCGGCCTCGCGCGCCCCGCGCGCCTGCTCAGCCGGGTCCCGCTGCGCCGCCTCGACCAGCTTGCGCAACGCCACCGAGGCCCCGCCCGGTTGCCGCGCGAGCCAGTCCCAGTGCCGGGGCAGCAGCGTCACCTCGCGGGCCGTCACCCCCAGCTTCGGGCGGCCGGGGCCGCGGGTCACGGGTTCCGGCGGCGGCGGCAGTCGCCCGACGACGTCGTCGGGCGTTCCGCGCAGGTCGAGATCCAGCGACCGGCCGTTGTCGTCACGAAAGATGAGGACCTGCGACGGCTCGCTGCACGCGGCGACGGCGCGCGCGACCTCGGCCAGCGGACCTTGCGCCAGTCGGCGGTCACCCTGGAAGGCGGTTACGGGGGTCGAGGCGTCGTGCATGGCGGGCTCCGGAAAGGAGCCCTTCTACCCGGGTAATTCCCGATGTCAATATTACCCGGGCAAATCCTGCTCAGGGAGCCGAGCGATAGGGAATGTAGCCGCGCTCGACGATCCGCCGCAGGCCCTCATAGGCCTCGGTCAGCTCCTCGAAGGTGGCGCGCAGGTGCGCCAGGCGGGCGAGATCCTCCGGCGTCACCCGGCCGCCGGTTTCGGCGACCTTCAGCGCCTGACCCACCCAGACGGCGCGGGCGTGGGCGGCGGCCACCGCCAGCTTCTGGAACTGCAGGGCGTCGGTGGACCCGAGACTCTGGCTGATCACCTCCTTGTTGGAGGCGAAGGCGGTGTAGTCGATCTGCTCGAGCTGGCCGCGGATACGCCGCGCGGCGGTCGGGTCGCTGTCGTCCTGCGGCTCGAAGTGATCGTGCTGGCGGCGGAAGCTTCCGGTGCGGGTCACGGACATGGCGGCCTCCCTTAAGGCGCTCTCGTAACGGCAAGCATGCCGGTCACGGGCTTAAGGGAGGCTGAAGATGGCCTGCGCCGTCGGCTCAGGCCCCGCCGCTCATCGCCATCAGCATGGCGCCCATCTTCTGGTGCAGCAGGTTGATGGCCTTCAGCGGCCGGACCATGACCTTGAAGCGGGTGATCTTCCCCGCCGCGTTCCACCAGATCATGTCGACGCCGTTGATCCTGATGCCGTCGATCTCGGTGGCGAACTCCAGCACGGCCGAGCCTTCGCCGTCCCAGCGGCCCAGGTAGTGGAAGCTGTCGTTGTTGAGCGTCGAGAAGGCGGCCATCAGGTATTTGGCGGTGATGTCGCGGCCGACCTGGGGCGTGTGGACGACAGGCGACTCAAACACGGCCTCCGGGTCGAGCAGATCGCGAAGCATCGCTTCATCCTTCGCCTCGACCACTTCATGCCAGAGGGTCATCACGTCGCGGGTCATGTCCGATCTCCTGTTGGGAGGCGCATGCTAGCCGATCGACGCGCTCGTCGATACGCGAGCCGCCCCGAGCCCTCCCCGCGCATCGGAGGCCGCCTCCGATACAGTCCCATTTTGAGCGCAGCGGTTACCCGCTTTCCGCGAAGCCGCTCTCGAATTCGGGTGTTTCACCACCCGCGCGCGAACTCCCCGCCGGCCGCGGCGCCGGCCCCATAACGGGTAAAGCAGCTGATAATCATGGACATGCGCAACCGGTGTCAGGCGACGAAAACGGGGATTTCTGAATGCGCGTTCGACTGTCCGGGGCAATGACTCTGTTCGGCCTCTCTCTGGGCGCCGGATTCCTCCTGCTCGCCGTCGGCGCCGTGCTGACCATTTCGCAGGTCAGGGTCAACGGACCGCACTACCAGCGCATCCATGCCGACGAGGTCCTGACGGCTGACATCCTGCCGCCGCCCATGTTCCTGGTGGAATACTTCCTTGCAAACACCCAGTTCCACGAGGCCGACGACCCGACCAGCGACCTTCACCGTGCTGAAAGCGCCGAGGCGCTGGAGGAGATGCCGCCGCTGGTGAAGGGCTACCAGGATCGCGTCGCATTCTGGCGGGAGAGCGGCGCCTCGTCGCCGGCCATGACGCTGCTGCTCGTCGACTCCGACCGCAGGGCGCAGGACATGTTCCGCTTGAGCGACGCCATGGTCGCGGCGCGCCGCGCCGGCGACGTCGCCGCCGAGGACGCCGCCTTCAACCAGATGCACGACGTCTATCACGAGCATCTGGCCATCGTTCAGAAGGCCGTGCCCATGATCACCGCCCAGCGCCTGGCCGCCGAGGCCGAGTCCGACCGCGTCCAGGCGATGGCGATCGGCGCGATGGTTGTCCTGGGCGGGCTCATGACGCTGATCATCGCCGGCGGCATCGTCATCCTGCGGCGGCGCATTGTGCGGCCGATCGAGGCCATCACCCGCTACATGGGCGAGCTTGCCGACGGACGGTACGACCAGCCGGTGCCCTTCATGGGCCGGGCCGACGAACTGGGCGACATGGCCAAGTCGGTCGCCACCTTCCGGGAAGGGGTCCTGGAGCGGCGAACCCTGCGCGAGCAGAGCGACGCCGATCGGGCCCAGGCCGAGGCAACGCGACAGGCGGCTGAAGCGGCGCGCAAGGCCGACAGCGATCAGCGCGACCAGGCCATGGGCCTGCTGGCCGCCGGGCTTGACCGGCTGTCGGCGGGCGATGTGGCGCACCGCATCAACGAGACCTTCGCTTCGGACTACGAGCAGCTGCGCAACGACTTCAACGCGGCCGCCAACCGGCTGACGCAGACCCTGAGGACCATCCGCGAGTCGGCCGACGGCGTCGGCAGCGGCGCCGACGAGATCGCCCGCGCCTCCGACGATCTGTCGCGTCGCACCGAACAGCAGGCGGCCGCGCTGGAACAGACCGCAGCCGCCCTCGACGAGATCACCGCCACCGTGCGCCAGACGGCTGAAGGCGCCGCAACGGCCGACCGCATCGTCGGCGACACCCGCCACGAGGCCCAGTCGACGGAAGCCACCGTCGCGGAGACCATCCGCGCCGTCTCCGACATCGAGGCGGCCTCGAGCCAGATCACCCAGATCATCGGCGTGATCGACGAGATCGCCTTCCAGACCAACCTGCTGGCCCTGAACGCGGGCGTCGAGGCGGCCCGGGCCGGGGACGCCGGCAAGGGCTTCGCCGTGGTCGCCCAGGAGGTCCGCGGCCTCGCCCAGCGCTCGGCCGAAGCCGCCAAGGAGATCAAGGCGCTGATCTCGGCCAGTTCGTCCAAGGTGGCCGAGGGCGTCAACCTGGTGGGCCAGACCGGCAGGTCGCTCAACGCCATTCTCGGCCGCGTCGGCGATATCGCCCGGGTGGTGTCGGAAATCTCCGCCTCCGCCCAGGAACAGGCCATGGGCCTGGCGGAGGTCAACAACGCCGTCAATCACATGGACCAGACGACCCAGCGCAACGCCGCCATGGTCGAGCAGACGACCGCCGCCTCGCACACGCTTCGCCAGGAAGCGGCGCGTCTCAATGCAGCGGTCGGGCAGTTCCAGCTGGACAGCGGCGGCGGCGAGCGGCGGGCGCGGGGCCTGGCGGCGGCCTGACCCTGGTCGTCAGCCGGCGCAGCGCTTGAGGAGCGGCCCGAGAACCGCGGGCGCGCCCGCGCCGGGCACGATCCGCTCCTCGCCCATGAGCATGAGGGTCATGTCCTGACCCTTCATGAGGCCGTCGAGGGCGTCCGACGGACGCGGCAGCGGCGCCATGAAGTTGAGGCCATCGCCCATCTCGACGGTCGTCGCCTCCAGCATGTCCATGCCGCCCGGCCCCCAGGCCATCAGCCGCACCCGGCCGTCCTCGACGCTGTCGGGGTCCACAGGCCCCATCAGGACCATCCGCCCCGCCTCGCAGTCGATGCGAACGGCGCGGTCGTCGGTTTCTGGAACCCCGTAGGCGATGCTGTCCTCGGTATAGGCGTGCCAGACGTAGGTCTGGGCGGGAGACTCGCCCTCGGCTGCCTCGAGTTCAGCCTCGTCCTGCGCCAGCGCAGGCGTGGACAGGATGGCGGCGCAGGCGGCGAGGATCAGCGGAAGACGCATGACGTGCCCGCCCACATGACGTCGATCTTCGAGGAGGCCTCCGCGCCGTCCAGCACGCCGTAGAGGCCGCCGGCGCTGAACTCCTGGCCCAGGCTGGTCTCGGAAACCTCGACGCCGCTGTAGGCGGCGACGAGGTCCGACCGGGTCGAGCCGACGCCGACGCCGCTCATCGTCGACTGCTTGCCGGCGGCGTCCTTGCCGACGCTCCAGCCCACGAAGCGGTCCTCCTGGAACAGCAGCGTCAGGCCGTCGGGCCAGGCGATGAACTGGACGGGGCCCGCCCCGCACTCGGTGTTGGTGCTTTCCGGCGCAGGGGCGCCGGCGACATTGGTGACGATGGTGACCGTCTGGGCCTTGGGCAGGCCGAAATCGATCATCCGGGTCGAGCCGGTGTCCTTCATCACGATCAGAAGGCCGCCCGCATCCAGCGCCACGGCGGCCTGGTTGGCGGCGACCGGCGCCGGTGCGGCCGGCGGCGCGGCGGCCGCCGGCTCTGCCGGAGCGGCCGGCGTTTCGGGAGCGGACTGGCCGCAAGCGGCGAGGCCGAGCAGCAGGACGGCGGCGAGAGCGTGGCGGAGCGTGTTCATGTCCAATCGGTAGCGTGGATCACGAGCCCCGTCATCCTCGCCCTGACGCCGCCTGGGGGCGGTCGCCTACGCGGCCCCCTGCCGCGCGATGTTGAACCGCACGATCCGGCGCACCAGGTCGTCCGGCAGCGGGGCGTCGGGCTGGAAGCGGATCGTGCCCTTGCCGGTCGAGTAGCCGGCCAGTTCAGCGGCGAAGGCGTCCGCAACGGCGCCGGGATAGAAGGCGCAATGCTTCGCCGCCGCGCCCAGATGGGCGACTGCTTTCCCCGTCACCTTGAAGGTCGGGATGCCGTAGCTGATTGATTCCACGGCGCCCGGGGCGGCCGACAGGACCACGCGTCGCAGGTGTTCCAGAGCGGCGCGTTGATCCGCCGGCAGGGCGGCGAGATAGGCGTCAACGGTGGCGGCGGGCGTCATGCGGCGCATCGAACGATCCTTGGCGAGGGGCGACGGGTGTCAGCCCAAGGACGCATGACGGCGCTGTTTGCCGACATCGGGCGTCGGAGTCTTCAGTCCGTCGCGATCCAGTAGCGCGAGACCTTGTCCTGGTCGTCGAAGCAGATGACCAGCCATTCGAAGTCGACCGGCATGTAGGCGCGCTCCAGGCCCAGGCGGTAGGCGAAGGCCCCCGGCTGGAAGCGGCCGGCATCCGTGGGCTCGCCGAGCATCTTGCGCACCCGGGCGCGGGTCAGACCGTCCAGCTTCTTCCGCTCGATCAGGTCGTCGGCCATCAGCAGGCGGTCGTCATCCTGCGGGCCGACCAGCTTCCACAGCCGGCCGTCGAAGCGACCCGGCCTGGGGCGACGGGCGTCGAGCACGATGGCGCCCACGACCAGGCCCGCGGCGACCACGGCCGCCGCGCCGATGATCCGGTCTCTGGATGAACTCATCTGCACTACGCCGCCGCTCCTCGCGATTCACCATGGGGATCATAGCTGAGAATGGGGGCCAGCCAGCGTTCCGCAACCGCTAGGTCCCAACCTTTGCGTCGGGCGTAGTCGGCCACCTGGTCGCGATCGATGCGGCCGACGCCGAAATAGTGGCTTTCGGGATGGCTGAAATAGAGCCCGCTGACCGCCGCCGGCGGGGTCATGGCGAAGCTCTCGGTGAGCACGATCCCGGTCTGGGCCGTCGCGTCGAGCAGCCGGAAGAGCGTCGCCTTCTCGGTGTGGTCGGGCTGGGCCGGGTAGCCCGGCGCCGGGCGGATGCCCTGGTACTTCTCGCCAATCAGCCGGTCGATGTCGCGGTCCTCCTGCGGGGCGTACCCCCACAGTTCGGTGCGCACCCGATGGTGTAACGCCTCGGCGAAGGCTTCGGCCAACCGGTCGGCCAGCGCGGTGGCGAGAATGGCCGAATAGTCGTCGCCCGCCTCCTTGAACCGCCGTGCGATCTCCAGCTCGCCGTGGCCGGCGGTGACGGCGAAGCCGCCGATCCAGTCGGCAGGGCCGCCGACGGGCGCGACGAAGTCGGCGAGGGCCAGGTTGGCCTTGTCGGTGCTCTTGGCCATCTGCTGGCGCAGGGTGTGCAGCCGGGCGATCTCCTCGCGGCGATCCTCGCCCGCGTAGACGACGATGTCGTCGCCGTCGGCCTGCGCCGGCCAGAAGCCGACCACGCCGCGCGCCTCGAACCACTTCTCCTCCAGGATCCGCTTCAGCATCGCCTGGGCGTCGCGCCACAGGTCCCGCGCGGCCTCGCCCACGACTTCGTCCTCGAGAATGTCCGGGTAGCGGCCGGCCAGCTCCCAGGTCGAGAAGAAGGGCGTCCAGTCGATGAAGGAGGCCAGGTTCTCGAGGTCGTAGGGTCCGAAGGCCCGCGTGCCGGTGAAGGTCGGGCGGGGCGGCGTCGCGGCGTCCCAGTCGATCCTGAACCGGTTCGCCCTGGCGACCTCGACCGGCGTGCGGGTCTTCTGGGCCTGGCCGCGGGCGAACTGCTCACGGACGCGGATGTAGTCGTCTCGGGTCGCCGCCTCGAAGCGGTCCCTGTCGTCCTTCGACAGCAGCTGGGAGACCACGCCGACCGCCCGGCTGGCGTCGAGCACATAGGTGGTCGAGCCGCCGCGATAGGCCGGGGCGATCTTCACCGCCGTGTGGGTCTTGCTGGTCGTCGCGCCGCCGATCAGCAGCGGGATGGTGAAGCCCTGGCGCTCCATCTCCGAGGCCAGGAAGGCCATCTCGTCCAGCGAGGGCGTGATCAGGCCCGACAGGCCGATGATGTCGACGTTGTGCGCGCGGGCCTCGGCCAGGATGCGGTCGGCCGGGACCATCACGCCCAGATCGATGACCTCGTAGTTGTTACACTGCAGGACCACGCCGACGATGTTCTTGCCGATGTCGTGGACGTCGCCCTTCACCGTGGCCATCAGGATGCGGCCGGCCTGCTCGCGCGGCTTGCCCTCCTTCTCGGCCTCCATGAACGGCATCAACCAGGCCACCGCCTGCTTCATCACACGGGCCGACTTCACCACCTGCGGCAGGAACATCTTCCCGGCCCCGAACAGGTCGCCGACGACGTTCATGCCGTCCATCAGCGGGCCTTCGATGACGTGCAGCGGCCGCTCGGCGGCCAGCCGCGCTTCTTCCGTATCGGCGTCGATGAACTCGGTGATGCCGTTGACCAGGGCGTGGCTCAGGCGCTGCGCGACCGGCAGCGCGCGCCAGGCCTGGTCGGCGACCGCCACCTTCGCCCCGTCGCCCTTGTACTTCGGCGCGAGATCCACCAGCCGCTCGGTCTGCGAGCCGCCGGCCTTCGGGCGGCGGTTGAGGATCACGTCCTCGACCGCCTCGCGCAGTTCGGCGGGGATGTCGTCATAGACCGGCAGGTCTCCGGCGTTGACGATGCCCATGTCCATGCCGGCGTTGATGGCGTGGTAGAGGAAGACCGAGTGGATCGCCCGCCGCACCGGCTCGTTGCCGCGGAAGCTGAACGACACGTTCGAGACCCCGCCCGACACCCGCGCATAGGGCAGCAGCTGCTTGATCCGCCGCGTCGCCTCGATGAAGTCGACGGCGTAGTTGTCGTGCTCCTCGATCCCCGTCGCCACGGCGAAGATGTTGGGGTCGAAGATGATGTCCTCGGGCGGAAAGCCGACCTCGTCGACCAGGATGCGGTAGGCCCGCTCGCAGATCTCGACCTTGCGGTCGGCGGTGTCGGCCTGGCCGACCTCGTCGAAGGCCATGACCACCACGGCCGCCCCATAGCGCAGGCAGAGCCTGGCCTGGGCGATAAACTCCGCCTCGCCGGCCTTCATCGAGATCGAATTGACGATGGCCTTGCCCTGGACGCACTTCAGGCCGGCCTCGATCACCTCCCACTTGGAGCTATCGATCATGATAGGCACGCGGGCGATGTCCGGCTCGGCGGCGATCAGGTTGAGGAAGGTCTTCATCGCCGCGACGGAGTCCAGCAGACCCTCGTCCATGTTGACGTCGATGATCTGCGCCCCGGCCTCGACCTGCTGGCGAGCGACGGACAGGGCGGCGGCGTAGTCCCCTTCGGCGACCAGCTTGCGGAATTTGGCCGAGCCGGTGACGTTGGTGCGCTCACCGATGTTGACGAAGACGGGACGCATCAGTTGGCCTTGGTGTTGCGGACGAGACCCGGAAGGCCGTCGATGGAGGCGGCATTGCTCTCGTAGCGCCGGTCGCGCCATTCGGCTTCGGGGCGGTGGTCGACGTGGCGCCGCAGCTGCTCGCGCTCGCCCTTGAAGTCCATGAAGGGCACGCCCCAGCCGCAGCTGTCGGCGATGCGCTCGATGTGAAGGGTGATGACCGACCGGGCGCGGTCGAAGCCCGGGAACAGCGCCATCTTTCCGGCGAAGCCCGGCTCGTCGAAGTTCACCGCCTCGCCGCGACCGTACAGGCGCAGGATGCTGGCCGGTCCCTCGAAGGCGCAGAACATCAGGGTCAGGCGGCCGTTCTCGCGGACATGGGCCAGGGTCTCGATGCCGGAGCCGCCGAGGTCGACATAGGCCACGGTGCGCTCGTCGATCACCGCCAGGCTGTCGTAGCCCTTGGGCGAGACGTTCACGGACCCTTCGGCCGACAGCGGCGCGGTGGCGACGAAGAACATCTTCTGCGCCTTGATGAAGGCGATCAGGCGCTCGTCGAGGACGTCATAGGTCTTGGCCATTCAAGCCTCCGCCGGAGGTTCGCGCCCGCCGAGGATCATGCGGCGGGTCAGGACGGCCTGCAGAACCCCGTGATTGAACAGGGTGCGCCAGATCTTGAAGTCCTGGGCCTGCAGGCCTTGCAGCCTGCCGACGATCTGCTTGAGGCGGATCAGGTCGGCCTCGGCGATGGCAGTCTTCAGCTCGGCCACCGAGGCGAAGCCCTCGCCGCCGGTCTGCGGCGCAAGCCCGACCCGGCCGCAGACGACGAAGAAACCCTTGCTCAAGGGACCCACGGACTTGTCGCCCAGCGATCCGGCGGGAACGCGGTTGAGCCGTGCGCGCAGATCACGGATCTGTTCAGCCTCGATGGGGGAGAGTGCGAGCGCCATGTCAGACCAGCTCGAACGGCTCAAGCCCCGCCAGCCGCATGGCGCGAGGCCGTTCCGGCACGGCGCGCGGGGCCAGACCCGCGACGCTGTCGGCGATGTGCTTCACATGCTCGGGCGTGGTGCCGCAGCAGCCGCCCAGGATGTTGACGATGCCGCTTTCGGCCCACTCGTGCAGCATGCACGCGGTTTCGTGCGGCTGCTCGTCGTACTGGCCCATGGCGTTGGGCAGGCCGGCGTTGGGATAGGCCGCGACCAGGGTGTCGGCGATGCGCGACAGCTCGGCGATATGCGGCCGCATCAGGTCGGCGCCGAGCGCGCAGTTCAGGCCGATGGCGAACGGCTTCACATGCTTGACGCTGTTCCAGAAGGCCTCGACCGTCTGGCCTGACAACGTGCGGCCGGAGCGGTCGGTGATGGTTCCGCTGATCCAGATCGGCAGCGCCGCGTGGCCCTCCTCATCGCGCAGGTCGAGGATGGCCTTCAGCGCGGCCTTGCAGTTCAGGGTGTCGGTGATGGTCTCGATCAGGAACAGGTCGACCCCCCCGTCGTAAAGGCCCCTCACCTGCTCGCGGTAGGCGTCGTAGACCTGGTCGAACGTCACGGTGCGGGCGCCCGGGTCGTTCACGTCCGAGGACATCGACAGCATGACGTTGAGCGGACCGAGCGCACCGGCCAGGAAGCGCGGCTTGTGCGGCTCCTTCGCCGTCCAGCGGTCGGCGGCCTCGCGGCCAAGCTTCGCGCCGGCCAGGTTGATGTCATAGGCCGCGCCTTCTGCCTGGTAGTCGCGCTGGGCGATGGTCGTGGCGCTGAAGGTGTTGGTCTCGCTGATGTCGGCGCCGGCGGCGTAGTAGGCGTCGTGCAGGTCGGTGACGATGTCCGGCCGGGTCAGGCACAGGATGTCGTTGTTGCCCTTCATCTGTACCGGATGGTCGGCGAAGCGCTCGCCCCGGAAGTCCTCTTCCGTCAGCCCGCGGCGCTGGATCATCACGCCCCAGGAGCCGTCCAGCACCAGGATCCGCTCGCGGGCGATCTGCTTGAGGCGTTCAATGCGGTCCAGACGGGTCATCGCTTGCATCCCTGCTGTGCGCAGGCCTTCTCGAATGCGGCCTTCGACTCGGCGACGACGCGGCCGAGCTCGGCCGGATCAATGAAGGGGTTGGGCTTGCCGGGCTTCAGCCGCGCCCTCTTGGCGTCGAGATCGAACTGCTCGTTGTGCGGCGCCAGGTAGATGTCGGCCTTCATCTTGCCGAGGACGGCGAAGGTCCGGCGGTAGTCCGCGACGATCCCCTTGTACTGCTCCTTCGGCGCCAGCCGGTTGGCGGCCACCGAGGTCGAGCAGGAGTAGACGACCTTGCGCACCTTGCCGTCGACCTTCAGCGGGAAGGTCCAGGTCGTGCAGCCCGGGCTGTGGCCGGGCGTCATATGGGCGGTCAGGACCATGCCGCCGTGCCGAACGGTCTCGCCGTCCTTCAGCACATGGTCGACCTTCACCGGCGGGAAGCGCAGGACGGCGACGTCCTCCGACCCCGGATAGACGCCCTTCTCCAGCGCCTCGCGGTCGCCCGCGCTGGCGGCCAGGATGGCGCCTGTATCCTTCTTCAGCCGCGCGAAGCCGGCCGCATGGTCGATGTGGGCATGGCTGTTGAGCAGCACCTCGACGTCCTCGACCCTGAAGCCGAGCTTGCGGATGTTGGCCTTGATCAGGTCGACGTTTTGATCCATCGGCGCATCGATCAGGATATGGCCCTTGGGCGTGGTGATCAGCCAGGCTGAGAGACCATCGCTGCCGACGTAGTAGAGATTGTCAGCCAGACGGAAGGGCTCGGCGGGCCTGATCCAGGACGGCGGCCAGCTCTGGGCGGCGGCGGTCACGGCGGTGACGGCGAGGGCCGCGCCCAGCAGCGAAACGCGCAGTCTCATGCCGCGGCCTCCTTCGGCGCCAGCGGAACCTCGCGCACGCCCAGCACCCGGCAGATCGCATAGACCAGATCGGCCCGGTTGAGGGTGTAGAAGTGGAAATCGCTGAATCCCTCCTCCGCCAGCCGGGCGCAGGTCTCGGCGGCGATGGAGCAGGCGATCAGCCGGCGGGTCTCCGGATCGTTGTCCAGCCCCTCGAACAGGTTGCCCAGCCAGGCCGGCAGCGGAATGCCGCACGGGTCGGCCATGCGCTGCAGACCCTTGAAGTTGGACACCGGCATGATCCCCGGCGAGATCGGGATGGTCACCCCCGCCATCCGCACCCGCTCCATGAACCGCAGGAAGGTGTCGATATCGAAGAAGAACTGGGTGATGGCGCGCGTCGCGCCGGCGTCGATCTTGGCCTTCAGCACGTCGATGTCGTGGTCGATGCCCGGGCTCTCGGGATGGACCTGCGGGTAGAGGCCGACCGAGACCTCGAACGGCGCAACGGCGCGGATGCCGCGGGTCAGCTCGGTCGCATTGGCGTAACCGTCCGCATGCGGAACATAGGCGCCGCCGATCGACCCGGGCGGGTCGCCGCGCAGCGCGACGATGTGCCGGATGCCGCTCTCCCAGTAGTCACGGACGACGGCGTCGACCTCCTCGCGGGAGGCGCCGACGCAGGTCAGATGGGCCGCCGGCTTCAGCGTCGTCTCGTCCAGCATGCGCTTGACGGTCCGGTGGGTGCGCTCCCGCGTCGAGCCGCCGGCGCCGTAGGTCACCGAGACGAAGGTGGGGTTCAGCGGTTCCAGCCGGCGGATGCAGGTCCACAGACTTTCCTCGGCCTCCGGCGTCTTGGGCGGCGAGAACTCGAAGGAGACGCGGACGCCGTCGGAACGGCCGCCGGCGCGGGCCACGGGCCCCAGGGCGGTCGGCGGGCTCATGCGGCTTTCCTTTCAGCATCGGCCGGACGGCGCGCCGTCCAGATCTTCACAGTCAGGCCGCGCTCGACGGTCGAGGGCAGCGTCAGGGTCCGGTCCGCGACGAGCCCGCCCGTGGCGAGCCAGCGGCCCATCTCCTCGTCGGAGAAGCCCAGGCGCCGGTGCTGGTGCTGTTCACGCAGGAATTCCAGCGTGTGCGGCGCGAAGTCGACGATCAGCAGGCGTCCTGCCGGCGCGACAAGGCGGCAGGCCTCGGCGACAGCGGCGGCGGGATCGCCCAGATAGTGCAGCACCTGGTGGACCGTCACCAGGTCGGCGCTGCCGGTCGGCAGGCCCGTGGCGAAGATGTCGCCATGGCGCAGTTCGCAGACCGACAGGCCCGCCTCGCCGACGTTGAGGCGCGCGATGTTGAGCATCTGCTGCGACAGGTCCAGGCCGAGCGCACGGGTGGCCCGGCCGCCGAGCAGGGTCAGCATCCGGCCGGTTCCGGCGCCCAGGTCGACCAGCCGGCCGAGGGGCCCCTCGCCCGCAGCCTGCTCGATGGCGGCCTCGACCTGGGCCTCGGCGACATAGAGCGAGCGGATTTCATCCCAGCGGGCGGCGTTGCGGGCGAAGTAGGCGGCGGCCTCGGACGAGCGTTCGGTCTCGACCTGCGACAGGCGCTCGGCGTCGCGACCCAGCTGGGCGTCCGCCGGATCGATCAGCGCCAGGGCGTGGTCCGCCAGAACCCGGCCGGGTCCGTCCGCGGCGAGCCGGTAGAAGACCCACGCCCCGTCGGGAAAGCGCTCGACCAGCCCGGCCTCGGCCAGCAGCTTCAGATGGCGGGACACGCGCGGCTGGCTCTGGTCGAGCACGCGGCACAGCTCCAGCACCGAGAGCTCCTCGCGGGACAACAGCGCAAGCATCCGCAGTCGCGTCGGCTCGCCCGCCGCGCGCAGGATCTCAACCGTCTGGCCGGAACTGAGCGTCATAGGGGATATAAAGATATCTTTATGTGATTATGTAAAGCAGGAAATGCCTGCGCGGCGGGCCGATGCGCCCGGTTTGTCGCGCCGCGGCCGCAGAATACCTCATCCCGCGACCAGGACACACCCCGGACCCGCGCCCCGGTGAACGGCGAGGACTTCACCCGCCCCGGTGCTCCCCGCGACGATTCTGCGCACCGATTCACCATTCCGATTCACGGAGCGGCAATGCCCCCCGCGCATGGTGCACTCCTGGATGGGCCGCACCCGGAAGGATGCAGATGAAGCGCCGACGGCGAAAACAGGTTCTGCTGGTCGACGACAACCGCCACGCGCGGTTGTTCCTGGCCCAGATCCTCAACGCCGTCGATATCGAGGTCCAGCAGGCGGCGAGCGGTCCCGAGGCGCTGAAACTCCTGACCGAGCATCGCTTCGACGCCGTCATCGCCGACATGTACATGCAGCCAATGGACGGCATCACCCTGACCCGGGCGATCCGGGCCATGGCCGACGAGACCATCCGCAACCTGCCGATCGTCATGGCCTCGGCCCAGGCCAGCCGCGCCATTGTCGAGGGCGGACGGGCCGTCGGCGTGACCGGTTTCGTCGCCAAGCCCTTCTCCGCGGCGGCCGTGCTGACCCGACTGGAGAGCGCCCTTGCGCCGCGCGGCGTGCACTACATCGATGCACCGACGGGCCCGGCCGACCCCGTCCCCGCGATGGCGGAGACCGACGAAGACAGCCTCGCCTATATCTAGGCTTGCCGGATCAACGACGGCGCTGGCCAAAGTGATATCACTTTGATATGAGTCCAAACGGCGGCGGACCGTCGCCGAAACGGGAGAATCTTATGCTCGGCGCCTTTCTCTCAACGCCCCGCAAACGCCTTGTCGCCGCCGTGCTGTTCGGCGCGCTTCTGGCGGGCGGCTTGCTGTTGCTGGTCTCCGCTCAGGCCTGAACGGGCGACAGCAGCGGCTCCTCGTGGAAGTAGCGGCGCAGGTTCTCGAGGGTCTGCCCGATCATCCTGGGAATGCTTTCCAGCGTGCCGCCGGCCGTGTGCGGCGTCAGCACCGTATTGGGTACGTCGGTCCAGCGTGACGCGGGCGTCGGCTCCTCCTCGAAGACATCGAGCGCGGCCATGCCGAGGTCTCCGGCCTTGAGCGCCGCGATCAGGGCGTCCTCGTCCACCACCGAGCCGCGCGCGACGTTGACGATACAGCCGCGCGCGCCGACGGCCTCGATCACCGGCTTGCTGATCAGATGTCGATTGGCCGCGTCGCCGCGGCAGGCGACGAACAGCACGTCGCTGTCCCGCGCCAGGGCGAGCAGGCTGGCCGCCTTGGGCCAGTGGCTCTCCTTGTCGTTCGGTCCCCACCAGGACACGTCCAGCCCGAACGGCTCGACCCGCCGGGCGATGGCCTGGCCGATATGGCCGAGGCCGACGATCCCCGCCTTGCGCCCCTTGAGGCCGGGCCTGGGCCGCATGCGATCGGCATGGGTCCAGCGTCCTTCGCGCACCGTACGGTCGCCGACCACGATGCCGCGCCACGCCGCAAGGAAGGACCCGACGGCATGGTCGGCGACGTCGTCCGCGTTGAGCCCCTGGGAATGGGTGACCGCGATGCCGCGCGCGCGGCACCAGGGCACATCGACCCCGTCATAGCCGACGCTGACGCAGGCGATCAGGCCCAGGCGGGGCATCTCCGACAGGAAGTCGATGCCGAGCCTGACCTCGCCCGCATGGACGATGGCCTGCACGTCCCGGCCCGGTCCCTCGAGAAAGGTCAGGCGGTCGGCATGGTCCCAGAGACGGAGCACCCGATACGCCGGCTCAAGCGCCGCCTGCATGGGCGCAAGCATCTCATGGGACAGCAGCAGCACGGGCCGGGTCGGGGCGTCATTCATGCGTCCGACATTGCGCCGCCGCGCGCCGGCGTCAACCGACGAGCTTGTGAGGGCTCAGAACAGCCAGCCGTCGGGACTGTCGTCCTGGCGGACCGCAACGTCGGGGAGCGTTTCGCCCTCCCCGATGGCCAATGGCGCGGCGGCCGGCGCCGGGGCCGACAGGCCGATGAAGCTGGCGTCGGTCAGGTTGGCGGCGAGGATGTTCTTCAGCTTGAGGGTTACGCCGGTAGCGAAGGTGATCAGGGTGTCGGCGCCCTTCTGCTGGATCGTCTGGTAGCCGCCGTAGGCGGTGACATCGATCAGGTCGACGCCCAGCTGGAAGTCGAGCATGCCGTCCGCGCCACCGCCCAGCGAGATGACCACCGTATCGGCGCCCAGGCCGCCGACCAGGATGTCGGTGCCGGCCCCGCCGGTCATAACGTCCTCGCCGTCGCCGCCCTGGATGTTGTCGTTGCCCGCTCCGCCCTCGAGGATGTCATCGCCCGCGTCGCCGAACAGCCGGTCGTTGTCGTCGCCGCCCTCGACCCAGTCATCGCCGGACCCGGCGCGGATCAGGTCGGCGCCGGCCAGGCCCAGGATATGGTCGGCCTGCCCGGTGCCGGTCAGGGTCTCCGCCGCCGCCGTGCCGGTGATGTCGAAGTAGTCGCCGCCAACCGGAAGGCCGACGAAGATCGCGTCCGTCACCGTGCCGACCGCCACCCCCTTCAGCCGCATCGACACGCCGCTCTGGAAGGTGATCAGGGTGTCGGAGCCCGAGGCGAGGATCGTCTGGTAGTAGCCGTAGGCCGACAGGTCGATGCGATCCTCGGCGACATTGAAGTCGATGATGCTGTCGAGGCCGCCGCCGACCGTCACCACGAACAGGTCCGCGCCCGCGCCGCCGGTCAGGGTGTCGCTGCCCTGGTCGCCCCGCAGGGTGTCGTCTCCCACGCCGCCGTCGAGGACGTCGTTGCTGTCGCCGCCGTACAGGACGTCGTCGTCGCCCTCGCCGTAGAGCTTGTCGACCCCGGCGCCGCCGTGGAGCGTGTCGAGCCCGTCGCCGCCGTAGAGGATGTCGTTGCCGTCGTCGCCATACAGGGTGTCGTCGCCCGCCTCGCCGTAGAGTTTGTCGACGTCGGCCCCGCCATAGAGCGTGTCGCCGCCTCCGCCGCCGTAGAGCAGGTCGATGCCCGCCAGGCCGTTGAGTGTGTCGCTGCCGCCCGCGCCGATGATGGTGTTGGCCAGGGCCGTCCCGGTCAGGGTCTGGCCGCCGGCAAAGGTCCCTTCCAGCACCTCGACGTTATCGGGCAGGACGTAGCTGGCCAGGCTGGTGCGGACCATGTCCTTGGACGTCACCGCCGCCTCGGTCACCACATCGCCCGCGTCGTCGACGACATAGGTGTCGTTGCCCAGCCCGCCGGTCATGGCGTCCGCGCCGGTCCCGCCGTCGATGGTGTCGTTGGCATCGCCGCCCAGCAGGGTGTCGTCGCCCCCTTCGCCGTAGAGCGTGTCGGCGCCGGCGCCGCCGTCCAGCAGGTCGTCCTCGTCGCCGCCGTAGAGGGTGTCGTTGCCCCCCATCCCGGAGATCTCGTCGACCCCGGCCGTACCATTGAGGACGTTGCTGGCGGCGTTGCCGGTGATCACGTTGGGCCCGCTGCTCAGGCCGATGAAGCTCGCCGCCGTGACCGTCCCGGCGGTCACCCCGGTCAGACGGAAGGTCACGCCCGCCGCGACGGTCACCAGGGTGTCGAGCCCGTCCTGGACGATCGACTGGTAGCCGCCGAAGGCTGTGACATCGAGCTTGTCGGTCCCGACCACGAAGTCGGCGATGGTGTCGGCCCCGCCGCCGACGGTGGCCACAAAGGTGTCGGCGCCGCCGTTGCCGCGCAGGGCGTCCGCGCCGCCGGCGCCGGTGATCGTGTCGCCGCCTTCCCCGCCGGTGATGCTGTTGGCAAGGCCGTTGCCCGTCAGCGCCTGTCCGGCGCCGCTCGCGCCCGTCAGGTTCTCGACCTCGGCGGCGAGCGTGTAGGCGGCCAGAGTGGTCTCGACGGTGTCGGTTCCGCCGCCGCCGGCTTCCACCGTCGTATCGCCGGCGTTGTCGACGACATAGGTGTCGTCCCCGGCGCCGCCTGTCATGGCATCGCCGCCCGCGCCGCCGTTCAGGCGATCGTCGCCTGCGCCGCCATCCAGCACATCGACGCCGCCGGCGCCGGTCAGGACGTTGTCCAGTCCGTTCCCGGTCAGGGTCTGGCCGGCGCCGGAGGTCCCGGTCAGGTTCTCGACCTCGGCGCCCAGCGCATAGGCGGCCAGGGTCGTCTCGACCGTGTCCGTTCCGCCGGCGGCCGCCTCGACGACCTCGTCGCCGAAGTCGTCGACGACGAAGGTGTCGTTCCCGGCGCCGCCGATCATCATGTCGGCCCCGGCCCCGCCGTTCAGCAGGTCGTTGTCGGCGCCGCCCTCGAGCCAGTCGGCGGCGTCCCCGCCGTTGAGCGTGTCATCTCCGGCCAGACCGTAGATCTGGTCGCTGGCCCCGGTTCCGTCCAGCGTCTCGCCGGCGCCGGTCCCGTTGACCAGGTTGTATCCGGCCGGGGGCGGGTCGACCGGCGGCGCGCCGGTGATGAAGTTCGCCGCCGTCAGCGCCGTGGCGGTGAAGTTCAGCAGCGTGAAGGTGACGCTGGCCGCGACCGTGACGATGGTGTTCAGGCCGCTCTGGATGGCGCTCAGATAGCCGCCGAAGGCGCTGACATCGATCAGGTCGCTGGCCGCCGAGAAGTCGGTGATGGTGTCGGCGCCGCCGCCGACGGTGGCCACGAAGACGTCAGCCCCGTCGTTGCCGGTCAGGCTGTCGTTCCCGGCGTTGCCGGTCAGGCGATTGCCGGCGCTGTTGCCGATCATGGTGTCGGCGCCCGAGCCGCCGACGGCGTTCTCGATCACCGCGCCCATGGCGATGGCGACATTGCCCGTCAGACCGCCCACGCTGGAGAAGTGGCCCTGGATCAGGGTGATGGTCTGGGCCTGGCTGTAGCCGGAGAAGTCCAGCGTATCGACGCCGCCGGCGTCCCAGACGGCGAAGATGAGCTTGGTGGTTGAGCTGGTTGCGGAGAACCAGGGCCGGTCGGCGGTCGAGTTGAAGCCGTAGACCGTATCGCCGGTGCGGGTGGTGGTGTTGACGCCGTAGGTACGCTGGGCGGCGGCGATGTCGTCGAGCAGTATGGTGGCGGCGTAGGCGCCGCTGTGACTGGCGCCGGTGTTGGAGGCGCCGAAATAGCTCATCACCGTGTACTGGCGGCTGTCCTCGTAATACTCGGCGTTCGCCGAATAGGTGATGCTGACGCCTTCCTCGGCGTTGTAGTCGCCCGGGTGGGAAAAGCCGATGGCGTGGCCGATCTCGTGGATCAGCGCCAGGGTGGCGTAGTTGCCGGCGACCGGGTTGCTGTAGTCCTCATTGATCCAGACGTCGCCGCCGCTGGCGCTCTGGCTTGGATAGTAGGCGAACGCCGCCGCCCCGGCGGCGCCGGTGCCATAGTTGGCGAACAGCATGGTGGCGCTGTTGGAGTAGGCAGCCTCGCCGCTCGATCCTTCCCCCACCCGCACGAAGATGATGTTGGCGACGTCGGCCCAGGCGGCGAGGGCCAGCAGGGTCGCCGCGATCTGGGTCTCCGAGAACCGTGAAAAGTCGCCTGTATCGTCCGGCATGCTGCCCGGCGCGGTCGACCGGAAGGCGTAGGTCACCACCGACGGCGCGCCGCCCCAGTAGGGATCGTCCCACATGTTGTCGACGTCGGACACGCCGGGCTGGACCCAGAAGTCGTTCCAGGACGCATAGGTGCGGTTCAGTTGATAGGCGGCCTCGGCGACCGTCAGCGACGGCTTGCTGTTGGGGCCCACGTCGCCGCGGTCGGCCGCATCGAGGAAGCTGTCCGGGCCCTCGCCGGCCGCAACCTCGCTGGAATCGACGAGTCCGGCGCAGGCCGGGCAGGCGCAGCGGGGCGCATCCTCATCATGCGCCGCCGCATCGCGGCCCGTCGGCTCGAACCGGCGAACCGCAAGTCCGCCCGGCGCGTCGTCCTGGTCGAAGGCCATGGCGAAGTCTCCTCACGCGGGATCCCGACGCCGAACCTAGGGCGCGAGGGTGCGCGAGACAAGCAAGCCCGCGCCGGGACCGAAGGCCCTCAGGCCTCCACGGTTCGCCCCGGCGCGTGAAGCAAACCTTAACGGGTGAACTTCTGGAACTTGATCCGGTGCGGGATCAGGCTGTCGGTGCCCAGCCGCCGCTTCTTGTCTTCCTCGTACATCTCGAAGTTGCCCTCGAACCACTCGACATGGCTGTCGCCCTCGAAGGCGAGGATGTGGGTCGCGAGGCGGTCGAGGAACCAGCGATCGTGGCTGATGACCACGGCGCAGCCGGCGAAGTCCTCCAGCGCCTCTTCCAGGTTCTGCAGCGTCTCGATGTCCAGGTCGTTGGTCGGTTCGTCGAGCAGGATGACGTTGCCGCCGGTGGCCAGGGTCTTGGCCAGGTGGACGCGGTTGCGCTCCCCGCCCGACAGCAGGCCGACCTTCTTCTGCTGGTCGCCGCCCTTGAAGTTGAAGCTGCCGACGTAGGCGCGGCTGTTGATCTCGCGCTTGCCGACCATCATCACGTCGGTGCCGCCGCTGATCGCCTGCCAGACGGTGTCGTTCGGGTTCAGGTCGTCGCGGCTCTGGTCGACGTAGGCCAGCTTCACCGTCTCGCCGAGCTTGAGCGTGCCGGCGTCGGGCGTCTCCTGGCCGGTGATCAGGCGGAAGAGCGTCGACTTGCCGGCGCCGTTGGGGCCGATGACGCCGACGATGCCGTTGGGGGGCAGGCGGAAGGTCAGGTCCTTGAAGAGGACCTTGTCGCCGTACTCCTTCTCCAGGCCGGTCACCTCCAGAACCACATTGCCCAGGCGCGGGCCGGGCGGGATCTGGATAACGGCGTGGGTCTGGGCCTGACGGCTGTTCTCCTGCTCGCGGACCATGTCCTCGTAGGCGGCCAGGCGGGCCTTGGACTTGGCCTGGCGGGCCTTGGCGCCGGAGCGGACCCAGTCCAGTTCGCGGGTCAGCGCGCGTTGCCGCGCTTCTGACTCCGACTGCTCCTGGATCACGCGCTTGGTCTTGGCTTCCAGCCAGCTGGAGTAGTTGCCCTCGTGCGGGTGGCCCTTGCCGCGGTCCAGCTCCAGCGTCCACTTGGTGACCTGGTCGAGGAAGTAGCGGTCGTGGGTGACCAGGATGACGCAGCCGGGGAAGGCTTCCAGGTGGTGCTGCAGCCAGGCCACGGACTCGGCGTCCAGGTGGTTGGTCGGTTCGTCGAGCAGCAGCATGTCCGGCTTACTGAGCAGCAGGCGGGCCAGCGCCACGCGGCGCTTCTCACCGCCCGACAGCTTGGTCACGCCGCTGTCGTTGGGCGGGCAGCGCAGCGCGTCCATGGCCATCTCGACGCGGCTGTCGATGTCCCACAGGTCGCCGGCGTCGATCTTCTCCTGGAGGGCGGTCATCTCCTCCATCAGTTCGTCGGTGTAGTTCTCCGCCATCTCAGCGGCGATGGCGTTGTAGCGGTCGAAGATCTGCTTTTCTTCACACCAGGCGATGACGTTCTCCCAGACGGTCTTGGACTCGTCCAGGTGGGGCTCCTGCTCCAGGTAGCCGCGCTTGACGCCGTCGGCCGCCTTGGCCTCGCCGTTGAACTCGGTGTCCAGGCCGGCCATGATCTTCAGCAGCGTCGACTTGCCCGAGCCGTTGACCCCGACCACGCCGATCTTGGCGTCCTGGTAGAACGACAGCCAGATGTTCTCGAACACCTTCTTGCCGCCGGGATAGGCCTTGGTCAGGCCCTGCATCTGGAAAATGTACTGGGCGGCCATAGGGGGTCGCTCGCTCTCTGTCGCTTTTGAGGTCTGGGGGTCGGCGCGGGATGTAGCGACTGGGGGCTGGAAAGGCAATGCGGCGGGGGCCGTAGGGAGCCTGCTTGCCAAACCCGCTCCGGGCGCGAACGATCAGGCCGCTGTTTCAGGAGCCCCCATGCGTCCCTTCCCCTTGCTCGTTCTCACCGCCGCGATCGCCTTCCCCGCCGCCGCGCTGCCGCCGCCTTTGCCGGAGGTGGCCGACGTTTCCATGGCTGCGCTGCAGCGGGAGGTCGCCGCCGGACGCAGCTCGTCGGAGGCCGTCGTCAGCGCCTACCTGGAGCGGAACACGAACCTCGGCCCGAAGGTCAATGCGATCATCGCCAGGAACCGGGCCGCGATGTCGGACGCCTACGCCGCCGACCAGGCGCGGCGGGCGGGGGACAAACGGCCGCTGCTGGGCGCGGCGATCATCGTCAAGGACAACATCGAGACGGCCGACGCCGGGCTGGCGACCACCGCCGGGTCGCTGGCGCTGGCCGGCAACGTCACGGGTCGCGACGCGCCGGTCATCGCGCGGCTGCGGGCGGCCGGGGTGGTGGTGCTGGGCAAGGCCAACCTGTCGGAGTGGGCCAACATCCGGTCCGACAACTCGATCAGCGGCTGGAGCGCCGTCGGCGGCCAGACGCGCAATCCCTATGCGCTGGACCGCAGCCCCTGCGGCTCGTCGTCAGGGACCGGCGCGGCGGTGGCGGCCGGGCTGGCGGCGGCCGGGATCGGGACGGAGACGGACGGGTCGATCACCTGTCCTGCGGCGGTGACGGGGCTGGTGGGGCTGAAGCCGACCGTCGGGCTGATCTCGCGCACCGGCATCGTGCCGATCAGCGCCACGCAGGACACCGCCGGGCCGATGACCCGCACCGTCGAGGACGCCGCCCTGCTGCTGACCGCCATGGCCGGGACGGACCCTAAGGATCCGGCCACGGCGCAGGCCGACCGCCGCCGCGAGGACTACGCCGCCCGCCTGAAGCCCGACGCGCTGAAGGGGGCCCGCATCGGCGTCATGCGCTATGCCGCCGGCTTCCATCCCGAGACCGACGCGGTCTTCGAGCAGGCGCTGGCGACGCTGAAGGCGCAGGGGGCGGTGCTGGTCGATGTGCCGGCGTTTCCGAACCGGGGCGAGATCGGCCGGAGCGAGCTGGTGGTGCTGCTGGTCGAGCTGAAGGCCGGGCTGAACGCCTACCTCGCAACCACCGACCCGACGAAGGTGAAGACCCGGACGCTGGCCGACGTCATCGCCTTCAACACCGCCAACGCCGACAGGGAGATGGCGCTGTTCGGGCAGGACTTCTTCGAGCAGTCGGAGGCGAGCAAGGGGCTGGACGACCCGGCCTATCTGAAGGCCAAGGCCGACGCGGCGCGGCTGGCCGGGCCCGAGGGCATCGACGCGCTGCTGGCCAAATACGACGTCACCGCCCTGGTCGGGCCGACGCTGGGCCCGGCCTGGCCGATCGATCCGGTGCTGAAGGACCGCTTCGTCGGCGGCGGGGCCGGCGGGGCGGCGGCGGTGGCCGGCTATCCGCACCTGACCGTGCCGATGGGCCAGGTCATGGGCCTGCCCGTCGGGCTGTCGTTCGTCGGCCCGGCCTGGAGCGACGGCCTGCTGCTGGGCTACGGCTACGCCTTCGAGCAGGCGGCCAGGGCCCGCAAGGCCCCGACCTTTCCGGCCAGCGTGAACTGAGCCCTACCGGCGCGGACGCGAGCGCCAGCCCTTGGGCGGCGGCGGGGGCGGCACGGCCGGGGCCAGGGCGCCGGGGGCCCCGTCACGGCTGTAGCCGCGCTCATAGCCGTCGGCCTCCCACCAGGGCCGGCTGGAGCTGCCGAACACGCTCTCGTCCCGCAGGGTCGCCGGCAGGCTGGAGGCGCGGACGCAGTAGGTGCCGCGGTCCCACTGCTGACGCCAGCAGTCGCCGCCGTAGTAGACCCAGTTGTACTCGATGTCGGCCGTGGCGCCCTGCTCCACCCAGATCGCGCGACGGCTCCAGTCGTGGATCCGGTTGCGATGGATGTAGGCGTTACCGCCGGCGACATAGATGCCGACGTCGCGCGAGCCGATGGCCGATTCCGTGAAACGCAGCTGGCCGTCGGAGACCACGCCCACCGTCGTGCGGCAGAAGCGGCTGCGGCTCACGTCCACCTGCGCGCCGCGATCAAGGTGCAGGCCGTTGCGCCAGCCGCAGACCACGGCGTTGCGGATCGACAGCGTGCCGGACCCGCTGCGCAGGCCGCGCACCAGGATGCCGTTGCCGGCCGAGCCGGAGGTCGAGCGGGCCATGATGCCGGCCTGGTCGATGCGGCTCTCGCCGGTCGCCGGGGTGATGTCGAGGCCCGTTTCCTCGCCGGTGATCCGGGTGCGGGCGATGTCGACCACCGCCGACTCGGCGATGACGGCGGCGTTCCAGGTGTAGGCGTCGATCGTGCTCTCGCGCAGGATCAGCTTGCCGCCCGAGGCGTAGACCGCCGCGGCGTCGCCCCAGTAGTTCACCGTCGTGCGGACCAGGGCGACGTCGCCGCCCCAGGACTCGATGCAGGCGGTGCGGCCGCCCTTCTCGCTGGTCAGGACCAGGTCGCGCAGCTCCACGCCCTTCACGCCCTCGGCGATGCGGATGCAGGGGGCGCCCTCGGGGGCGGAGATGGTCGCCGGGGCCGTGGCCGGGGCCGGATCGAAGATCGAGGCGCCCTCGGCGGCGATGATCACCGGGTACTCGACGATCACCGTCTCGCGGCAGACGCCGCCCCGCGAGCGGATATAGAGGATGCCGTTGTCGGCCAGGCTGCGCAGCGCGTCGGAGATCGGCGTCGGGCCGGCATAGGGATCGCCGCAGTCGACGGTCACCGAGGTGCGGTCACGGGGCCATTCGCCGTTGGGCGGGTAGTCGTCGTTCCAGCCCGGCTGGCGACGACCCCAGCGGTAGCGGTCCGGCTTCCAGCGGTCGGGACGCCAGCGCGGCTTGAGCGGCGGCGTGATCAGGCCGCCGAAGTTGGGGCGGACCTGCTGGTCGACACGGGCGGCCGCGTCCGGGAACGCCTCGGCGGCCGTGCCGGTCAGGGCGACGGCGACCGCGGCCGCGAGGGCGGGGAGGAAGCGCTGAACCGTCTTCATGGCAGATAATCCCTGTCGCGAGGCGTGGGCCGCGGACGCGACACCTGGGCCAGCACTTGCTGGAGGCGGCCGGCCGAAGGCTTGAAGCCCGAAAGCGCGGCGTCGATCTGGTAGACGACGGCGCCGGCCTTGTCCTGGTCGGCGACGCCGGAAACACCCAGCGAGAAGAAGGTCGACATCGCGTACTTGGCCTCGGCCGACCCCTGCTTGTCGGCCTCGGCGTACCAGTGGAAGGCGCGGGCGTAGTCGCGGGGCACGCCGACGCCTTCGGAGTACATCACCGCCAGCACCAGCTGGGCCTTGGCCGAGCCGTTGACGGCCGCGTACTGGATGGCGCGGACCTTCTCGATCGGCTGGAAGACGCCGGTCTGCGGCCGGCCGATCATGGCCTGGAAGCTCTGGATATCGCCGGGGTAGAGGGCGTCCTCGTTGGCCACCGGCTTGGGCGTGACGCGCAGATAGGTCAGGGCCTCGGCGATATGGACGAAGGGCAGCTCGCGCAGCCGCTGCAGCGCCGCCTGCTGGCCGTCGTTGTACTGGTCGCTCTCGTCGGAGTGCGGGACGCCCGACTCCGGCGCCTCGGGCGGGTAGAATTCGTAGGTCGGCGTCCAGCGGCGGGCCTTCTGCTCGACGAAGGCCCCGTCGGCGGCGCGCCTGGGCGACGACCGCTCGAAGTCCTTGAGCATCACATAGGCGCCGACGTCGCCGGTCTGGACCGCCAGGTAGTTGTAGAGATAGGCGTCGATGTCGTTGCGCGGGAACAGGCTCAGCGCGGCCGGCGATCCGGGCCGGTTGGGGCGACCGCGCGCCTCGGTCGCCTGGCGGTTGTCGGTCGGCTCGCCGTACGGGCCGAAGAAGCCGTCGTGCATCCGCGCCAGCGTCCGGTAGCCCTCCGCCCCCTGGGTCGAGAGCACATAGATGACGCGGTTGCGGACCTTCTCCTGCTCCTCGGACGTCATGCGCGACAGCACCCGGTCCAGGGCGCGGTAGGCCATCCTGCGCTCGACCGCGCGGCAGTCGTCGAAGCGCGAAATCTTGTTCTCGCCCTGCGGCGCGCGGCGGCTGTTGGCGGCGATGGGCGTGTAGCCCTCGGAATTGGCCAGGGCCAGAGCGTACCAGACGGCCGCCTCGACGTCGTCCTCGAGGTTCTTGTCGGCGGCGCGTTCGCCCTGGTAGCGGCGGGCCAGTTCGAGCTGTGCGAAGAAATCGCCGGTGAAGCCGCGGCGGCGCAGGGTGCGGATCTCGATCTGCTGGCCGTTGAACTGCGGCTGGGCGCCGGTCGGCATCTGCGGACGCGGACAGGCGACCTCGCCCTTGGCGCCGAACCAGCTGTTGGGCCCGGTGTCGCAGCCGACCAGAGGCAGGATGACCGCCGCCACGAGCACGGCGATCGACACGCCACGGATCAGCGGCCCTTTGGCGGACCCATCGGGGCCGCACGGGGTGTCGCTGCTCTCGTGCATACTCATTGCCCCCTACGCCACCTTGCCGATAACCAATTCGGCGAACGTGACTCTTCGCAGGCCCCCGCAACGAGTCAAGCGCGTGAAGGGCCAAGATTAACCATATTTCGGGGCCCGGGGCTCCGGAGTGAACCGCGTTCGCGCCTGAGGGGAAAAGGACGCCAAAACAGACCCCCCGCCGCGCCCTCGCCTGCGTTGCGCCCTGCTTTCGCCGCACGACGCGAGCGAACCATGGTGCAGGGACGAACGAGTTCAGGGGAATCACATGCGTGAATCGAGGCGTTTTCGCTCCATTGTCAGCCTGACGGCCGTCGCCGCGCTGATCGCGGCCTCCGCGCCGCCGACCACCTTCGCGCTGGCGGCGACGCCGCAATCGGGCGAACCCTCGGCGGCCGACTGCGAGAAGCTGGGCTTCCCGACCGTCGACGACCGGGAAGACGCCCGCGGCAGCAGCGTCGTGGTGACCGCCCAGAAGCGTTCCCCGTTCGCCGCAATGGCCGGTCCGCCCCCGCCGCCGCCGCCGCCTCCCCCCGCGCCGCCGCCGCCCGTCGCCCTGTACGCGCCGGCGCCCGCCGCCATCGCGCCCGGCGCAATCATGCCCCGGCCGCCGATCGCCGCGCAGGACACCGAGCAGTACCCCGGCGGCGTCTCCAACCCGATCCGGCAGGTGGCCCAGGAGCCGGTCTCCACCTTCTCCATCGACGTCGACACCGCCGCCTACGCCAACACCCGCCGCTTCCTGGCCGACGGCCGCGTGCCGCCGCGCGACGCGGTGCGGGTCGAGGAGCTGATCAACTACTTCGACTACGGCTACCCGCTGCCCGCCAGCAAGGCCGAGCCGTTCAGGCCGTTCGTCGCCGTGGCGCCCTCGCCCTGGTCGAAGGACCGCGAGGTCATCCACATCGGCCTTCAGGGCTATGACATCCCGGCGGGTGAGCAACCGCCGCTGAACCTGGTCTTCCTGGTCGACACCTCCGGCTCGATGTGGAGCGAGGACCGCCTGCCGCTGGCCAAGAAGGCGCTGGGCACGCTGATCGACCAGCTGGACGGCAAGGACCGTGTCTCGATGGTCGCCTACGCCGGCTCGGCGGGCGCGGTGCTGGCCCCGACCAGCGGCAAGGAGAAGCTGAAGATGCGCTGCGCCCTGGGCGCGCTGCAGTCGGGCGGCTCGACCGCCGGCGGCCAGGGGCTGGCCCTGGCCTACGCCCTGGCCGAGCAGAACTTCGACCCCAAGGCCGTCAACCGCGTCATCCTGCTGACCGACGGCGACTTCAACGTCGGGGTTTCCGATCCGAGCAAGCTGAAGGACTTCGTCGCCGACAAGCGCAAGACCGGCGTCTATCTGTCGGTCTACGGCTTCGGGCGCGGCAACTACAACGACATGATGATGCAGGCGCTGGCCCAGAACGGCAACGGCACGGCGGCCTACATCGACAGCTTCGACGAGGCGCGGAAGCTGTTCCGCGACGACTTCTCCGGCTCGCTGTTCCCCATCGCCGACGACGTGAAGATCCAGGTCGAGTTCAACCCCGCCCAGGTCAGCGAGTACCGGCTGATCGGCTACGAGACCCGGATGCTGGCCCGCGAGGACTTCAACAACGACCAGGTCGACGCCGGCGAAGTGGGCTCCGGCGCCTCGGTCACCGCCCTCTACGAGATCACCCGCGTCGGGGCGACGCCGTCGTCCGATCCGCTGCGCTACGGCTCCGCGAAACCGGCGGCGGATCCGTCGGCCGAGCTGGCCTTCCTGAAGGTTCGCTACAAGCTGCCGGGCCAGGCGGAGTCGGTGCTGATGCAGCGGCCGATCACCCGCGCCGACGTCAGCGACAGCCTGGCCGCCGCGCCGGAATCGACCCGCTTCGCCCTCGCCGTCGCCGCCTTCGGCCAGAAGCTGCGCGGCGACCCCTGGGTCTCCGCCGACTTCGGCTGGCCCCAGGTCATCGACCTGGCCCAGGGCGCCCGCGGAACGGACGAGTTCGGCCTGCGCGCCGAGTTCGTGAAGCTGGCCCGCAGCGCCGGCGAGGGCAAGCGGGTGAACGAATAGGGCGTGAGGGAACATGGTCCGGCGCAGCCGGTCCGTGTCCCCGCCCCTGCGTGCTTCGACACGCGCTCTTCGAGCGCTGCTCAGCATGACGTAGAAGAGTAGCCTTCTGATCACGTCATCCTGAGCAGGCGCGCAGCGCCGTGTCGAAGGACGCACGACGCCAAATCCAGCGAAATCGCGCCGAGTTTTGTTCAGTTTCGACGAAGCCCCGCCAAGTCCCGCGAAATATCCCCAATGTCTCGCATCGCCATTCACCGCCGCTGAAGCTCGTGCCTCAGCGGCGGTGAATGGGGGATAGACGTAGCCCCACACTGCCGCGCGGGCGCGCGCAGGCCACCGCCCGCCCCGCCGGAGGATCGGCAAAGCCCTTGCGGAGCAAGGTGTCGGACGGGACGTCGACCAACTCATCCCCCATTGTGCGCCCGGTCCAGGGCCGGGGGATCGATTGTCAGGCAAGGGAGCAGGCGGCAGTGGCCAATTGTCCCGCAATGTCTCCGGTTGTCTCGCGAGTATAGGTCTCGGGAGTCTTCATTGGAGGGGAACCGAGCTGGGCGGGTCCCTCTCCATCCCGTCTTCCCGGCGCAGGCCGGGATCCATGATCCGTCCCAAGCCCTTGCCCCATATGGACCCCGGCCTTCGCCGGGGAGACGGAGTTGGATTCATGGGCACAAGCGCCCCCTCACCCCCACGACAACCGGTTCTTCGGCAGCTTCCCCGTCGGATCGTAGACCATGACCCTGTGCGGCAGGTCCGGTCCCCAGCGCCACAGCACCAGGTTCTGGTCATCGGCCGTCGCGCCGTTGGCGAAGCTGGGGACCAGGGCGCCGGCGTGACCTTCGGCGATAAGGCGGCGAACCACGGCCCAGGACGCCGGCTCGCAACCGGCGATCAGCGCGTCGCCCCAGGCGCAGGCGAGGTCGGTCAGGTCGACGCCCAGCGCCGCGCGGCCGGCCTGCGTCCGCAGGTCGGCGATGTCCTCGCAGTCGACGTCGTAGCTGCACAGCACATAAGGCGTCAGGCGATGGGCGAAGCCGCCAGAGACTTCGCGGAAGACGGTGTTGAAGCCGAGCGAGAGATAGAGGGTCTCCAGCCCCGGCCAGTTGAACCGGCGGCCCTTGAGCGCGGCGCCGGCGCCCGACAGCGGGCTCCAGGCCCAGGCGGGATCATGGGCGCGGAAGCACTCTGCCTTGAACCTCAAGCGTATCCGCCGGTCGCCAGGTGATCGACGTAGTCGCGGACCGCCGTGGCGTTGCCCGACTTCACCAGCGCCTCGGCCGTGCGTCCCCCGAAGGCCGGGATAGGCTCGGCGCGGTACCAGGCCATCGCCTGCGCCGCGCCGCCGGCCCAGCCCTGCACCAGGTGGATGATCTCCAGCATCTCGCGGACCCGGCTCTGCGCCTTGGGCCCATCGCGGCGGCTGGCCTTCTGGAACACCTCGCGCGCCAGACCGGCGGTGTCGGCCAGCTGGGCCTTGGACATGCTGAAGGTCTCGGCCACGTCATCGACCTTCACCGCGCCGCGTTCGTCCATCAGAGCGGTCAGCGAGAAGCGGCCGGCCTGCGCGGGCGTTCGCTTTGCTGCCCGGACCATGTGCCGCTCCTTTGACCGGTTTCACGGTCAATATGTAGGCAAGCAGGCTCCGAGGCAAGTCGCGGCCCGGATCGCGCGCGACCTGCGGACCGGCCGGAGCGGGTCCCGGTCCGTCCTCCTGCCGCCGGAACGATTGCAGCGCTGGTCGCTTCTACTGGCCATGCTGAAGGCAGCGCGCAGGGTTCCCAGCCTCCTCCTCGCGATCTTCGTCCTCATGACAGGGTCGGGCTTTCTGTCGACCCTGATCACGCTGCGCCTGCAGGACGCCGGCGCCGACGCGATGACTATCGCCGGCGTTACGGCCGCCTACTTCGCGGGGCTGACGCTCGGCTCCTTGCGGATCCCCCGGGTCATCAACCGGGTGGGCCACATCCGCGGCTTCGCGGCGTTCGTGTCGCTCTATTCGGCGACGACGCTGACCTACGCCCTGGTGGACGCGCCGGCGCTCTGGACAGCACTGCGCTTCATCGACGGGATCTGCGTGGCGGCGGTCTTCATCTGCCTGGAGAGCTGGCTGAACGAACGGGCCGAGGACCAGAGCCGGGGAACGACCCTCGCCGCCTACATGATGGCGCTCTATCTCGGCCAGGCGGTCGGGCAACAGTTCCTGCTGCTCGCGCCCGATGCGCCGACCGTCCCGTTCCTGCTCGCCTCCCTGCCGATTTCGCTGGCCGTCATTCCGATCGCGCTGACGCGCATGAGCGGGCCGGCGATCGCCGAGCAGTTGCCGTTCTCGATCAGGGGGCTCTACGCGGCGTCACCCCTGGGATTCGCCGGCGCGGTGGTCAGCGGCGTCATGCTCGGCGCCTTCTACGGCCTCGGCGCGGTCTATTCCCGCAGGCTCGGCCTGTCGGTCGCGGACACGGCGGCCTTCATGAGTTGCGTCATCGTCGGCGGGGTGGCGCTGCAATGGCCGCTCGGGCGGCTGTCGGACCGGTTCGAGCGACGCCGGGTGGTGGTCGCGACCATCGCAGGCTGCGTCGCCGTCACCGCCCTGCTGTCCGTCCTCGCGCCGGGGTGGGCCCTTTTCGCCGCCGGCGCGCTGTTCGGGGGCCTCAGCTTCGCCCTCTATCCGCTCTCGGTCGCCCACACCAATGACCACCTTGTCCCCGCCCAGCGGGTCGCCGCCGCCGGGGGGCTGGTCCTCACCTATTCGATCGGCGCCGCGGCGGGGCCGTTGATGGCCGGGATGGCGATGCGCCTGTCGGGGCCGCAGGGCCTCTTCCTTTCCTTGTGCGTCTGCGCGGGGGCGGCGCTGCTGTTCGCCCTGTGGCGGCAGCGCGCCCGGGCGCCCGTCCCGGCGGAACTGCAGCAGCCCTACCGCGTATTGCCTCGGACGACCCCCGTCGCCGCGACGCTGGAGGACGCCCTCGATCCGTCGCCCGGCCTCAGCATGGAGACCCGACATGACCCGTGAAGGCGGCGACACCCCGATCACGGTCCAGCCGAGCATGATCAGGCGGGCCATTGCAGCCTCGGCCCTGGGCAATGCGACGGAATGGTTCGACTACGGCATCTATGCCTACGGCGTGACCTTCATCTCCGCGGCGCTGTTTCCCGGGGAAGCGGGAACGGCCACCCTGTTCGCGCTGGGGACGTTCGCGATTTCCTTCCTTGTCCGGCCGCTCGGCGGGCTCTTCTGGGGCCCCCTCGGCGACCGGCTGGGGCGAAAGACGGTCCTGGCGCTCACCATCATCATGATGGCCGGCGCAACCTTCTGCGTCGGGCTGATACCCGACTACGAGATGATCGGCCTGTGGGCGCCGATCCTGCTCATCCTGCTGCGCATGGTCCAGGGGTTCTCCACCGGCGGCGAGTATGGCGGGGCGGCGACGTTCATGGCCGAGTACTCACCCGACGACCGGCGCGGCTTCTACGGCAGCTTCCTGGAGGTGGGAACGCTGGCCGGCTATTCGCTGGGCGCGCTGTTGATGCTGGGCTTTTCCCTGTCGCTGGGCGAGGCGGCGATGTCCGACTGGGGGTGGCGCATTCCCTTCTTCGTCGCCGGTCCGATGGGGCTCATCGGCCTGTATCTGCGCTCCCGGATGGACGACACGCCGGTCTTCCGGGAGGTGGAGGCCGAGGGGAAGAAGGAGGCGAGCACGGGCGCGGAGCTTCGTGATCTGCTGACCGGCTACTGGCGCCCGCTTCTGATCATGGGCGGCATGGTGGTGGCGCTCAACGTCGTGAACTACACCCTGCTCAGCTACATGCCGACCTACCTGCAGCGGCGGCTGGATCTGTCGACCAACATGGCTCTGGTCGTGCCGATCATCGGCATGCTGTTCATGATGCTCTTCCTGCCGTTCGCGGGCCGACTGTCGGACCGGATCGGACGCAAGCCGCTCTGGTGGTTCTCGCTGATCGGCCTGTTCGTCGCCGTGATCCCCGCCTACCACCTGATGGACACCCATCTGGTCGGCGCCATCCTCGGCTTCGCCCTGCTGGGGCTGCTGTTCGTGCCGCAGCTCGCAACCATCTCGGCGACCTTCCCCGCGATGTTCCCGACCCAGGTGCGGTTCGCAGGCTTCGCCATCGCCTACAATCTTTCGACCTCTCTCTTCGGCGGCACGGCGCCGGCGGCCAACAGCTGGCTGATCGGCCTGACAGGCGACACCCTGATTCCGGCCTACTACATGATGGCCGCCTGTCTGGTCGGCGCTGTTTCCGTCTTCTTCCTCACAGAGACCGCCGGCCGGTCGCTTCGCGGAACACGTCTGCCCGGCCGGGGGTGAACCCGGGATCGGGTCCGCACTGCGCCGCGTGTCCCCCGCCGCTTGAAGCTGCTGGGGCCACGTACCGGCTGCGCCGGAACATGTCCCCTTCACCGGAACATCTCCCCGGCCAAATGGGTTAGGGTCGGGCATGCGACAAAAGATCGAAGACTACGCCCTGATCGGGGATTGTGAATCCTGCGCCCTGGTCGGGCGGGACGGCTCGATCGACTGGCTGTGCTGGCCGAGGTTCGACTCCGACGCCTGCTTCGCCGCCCTGCTGGGCGAGGAAGGCAACGGGCGGTGGCTGATCGAGGCCGTCGGCGAGGGGGTGAGCGTCACCCGGCGCTACCGGCCCGACACCCTGATCCTGGAGACCCGGATCGAGACCGAGGACGGGGCGGCGACCCTGATCGACTTCATGCCCCCGCGCGGCAAGGCGCCGGAGCTGGTGCGGCTCGTGCATGGCGAGTGGGGCACGGTGCGCTTCCGCTCCGAGCTGATCCTGCGCTTCGGCTACGGCGCCGTGCGGCCATGGATCCAGCGCACCGAGGGCGGCGCCCACCGGTCCATCGCCGGACCGGACATGGTGCTGCTGCGCACGCCGGTCGGTATCCGCGACGATCACGGACGCCTGCTGGCCGAGTTCACCGTGTCGGAGGGCGAGACCACGCCCTTCACCCTCACCTGGGCGCCGTCGCACGGGCCGCTGCCCACCGCCACCAGTCCGCGGCAGGCGCTGGCCGACACCGAACACTTCTGGTCGGACTGGAGCGCCCGGGGCGATGTCTCAGGCCGCTGGGCCGAGCCGATCCGGCGCTCGCTGATCACGCTGAAGGCCCTGACCCACGCCCCGACCGGCGGCGTGGTGGCGGCGGCGACCACCTCCCTGCCCGAGCAGATCGGCGGGCCGCGCAACTGGGACTATCGCTACTGCTGGATCCGGGACGCCACCCTGACCCTGCTGGCCCTGATGAACGCCGGCTACTACGACGAGGCCCAGGCCTGGCGGGACTGGCTGCTGCGCGCCGTGGCCGGCAGCCCGGCCGACATGCGGATCATGTACGGCGTCGGCGGCGAGCGGCGGCTGACCGAGTGGGAGGTCGACTGGCTGAGCGGCTACGAGGGCTCAACGCCGGTGCGGATCGGCAACGCCGCCTCGACCCAGTTCCAGCTCGACGTCTATGGCGAGCTGGCCGACAGCCTGCACCAGGCGCGGCGCGGCGGCCTGACCGGCAACGAGGCGGCCTGGGCCGTCGAGAAAGCCCTGACCGACCATGTCGCCAAGGTCTGGACCCATCCGGACGACGGCATCTGGGAGGACCGGTCCGAGCGCAAGCACTACACCTTCTCCAAGGTCATGGCCTGGGTGGCGATCGACCGGGCGGTGAAGGCGGTTGAGCACTACGGCCTGCCAGGCGAAGGCGACCGCTGGCGGTCCCTGCGCGAGACAATCCGCGCCGACATCCTGGAGAAGGGCTTTGACGCCGAGCGCGGGACCTTCGTCCGCGCCTACGGCGGCAAGACGCTGGACGCCAGCCTGCTCCTGCTGGCCGAGCTGGGCTTCGTGACGCCGGATGATCCCCGCTTCACGGGAACGGTGGCGGCGGTCGAGCAGGACCTGCTGCGCGACGGCTTCGTGCTGCGCTACGACACCGAGCGCGTGGACGACGGCCTGCCGCCGGGCGAAGGGGCGTTCCTGGCCTGCAGCTTCTGGCTGGTGAACGCCTATGTGCTGCTGGGCCGCCGCAAGGACGCAGAGGCGCTGTTCGAGCGGCTGCTGTCGATCCGCAACGACGTGGGGCTGCTCGCAGAGGAGTACGATCCGCATCTCGGGCGGCAGGTCGGCAACTTCCCGCAGGCCTTCAGCCACATCGGCCTGATCAACGCCGCCTTCAACCTCTCCCGCGCCGACAAGCCGAGCGAACAGCGGGCGGAGCGGACGGCGGCGGAGTAGCGCGGCTCAGCGGTAGCGCAGCTTGCAGAACAGGATCGAGCCCGAGAGCAGCAGCGTGACGGCGTTGCCGATGATCAGCGGCCAGTCGCCCAAAACCAGGCCGTAGACCATCCACAGCGCGACCCCGAAGGTCATCAGCAGGAACATCGGCAGCGACAGGTCGCCGGTCGAGCGCGTCCGCCAGGTCTTGATGGCCTGGGGCAGGAAGGCGAGCGTCGTGCAGGCCGCCGCGACAAGGCCGATGAGGGTGACGGGCACATGGCCTCCTGAAAATGCGAACGGAGGCGGCCGTGAGGCCGCCTCCGCGCCATATCACGCCATCGAGGTCTAGCGACCCGACGGGACGTCCTTGAAGGCGACATCCTTGTCGACGCGCACGTCGCCGGGCAGGCCCAGGACGCGTTCGGCGATGATGTTCTTCAGGATCTCGTCGGTGCCGCCGGCGATGCGCAGGCCGGGAGCCCACAGCAGGCTCTGCTGGAAGGCGGCCTGCATCGGCGCTTCGGCGGGATCGACCAGGATGCCGTACTGGTCCTCCAGCTCGACGCCGTAGTTGCTCATCTCCTGCATCTGGTTGGCGGCGATGATCTTGCCGATCGAGCTCTCCGCGCCCGGCGTCTGGCCGCGCGACAGGGCCGTCATGGTGCGGAAGCGGGTCATCTTCAGACCCTCGGCCGCGACGTACCAGTCGGCCAGCTTCTCGCGGAAGCCCATGTCCTTCATGGCGGAGCCGCCGACGGTGTCGGTCTGGCGGGCCAGCTCCATGATGGTCTTGTAGTCCGGGCCCGAGGAGCCGCCGACGGCGAGACGCTCGTTCATCAGGGTGACCAGGGCCACCTTCCAGCCGTCGCCGACATTGCCCAGACGCTGGCTGTCCTTCACGCGCAGATCGGTGAAGTAGACCTCGTTGAACTCGCTGCCGCCGCTGGCCTGGTGGATCGGGCGGACCTCCACGGCCGGATCGTGCATGTCGATCCAGAACATGGTCATGCCCTTGTGCTTGGGCACGTCGGGGTCGGTGCGGACCAGCAGGATGCCGTAGTCGCAGTACTGGGCGCCGGTGGTCCAGACCTTCTGGCCGTTGATGACCCAGTCGCCGTCAGCCTGCTGCACCGCGCGGGTGCGCGAGGCGGCGACGTCGGAGCCGCCGGCCGGTTCGGAGAACAGCTGGCACCAGATCTCCTCGCCGCGCATCGCCGGCTTGACGAAGCGGGTCTTGGTCTCGGCGTCGGCGAAGGCCATGACGGTCGGGACGCACATGCCCAGGCCAATGGTGAAGTAGCCGTAGTTGACGCCGACCTTGGACTCTTCCTGGCCGAAGATGACGGACTGGATCGGCGTGCCGCCGGCCCCGCCCCACTCCTTGGGCCAGGTGATGCAGGCGTAGCCGGCGTCGGCCTTCTTGGCCTGCCAGGACTTGGCCATGGCCATGTGCTCGGGGCTGTTGGGCCGGCGGCCGTTGGCGCTGGCGCCGCCCTTGTGCTCGGCGGCGTTCTTTTCCAGCCAGGCGCGAGCGGCTTCGCGGTAGGCGGCTTCTTCGGGGGAGTCGTTGAAATCCATGATCTTATCTCCCGTCCGCTTACGCGGCGTTCCTGCGTTCAAGCTGGCTGACCAGCCGTTCCTTCCAGACCTTCGGCGCGTGGGCCACGAGGGCCAGCTGGCGCGAGCGGCGGTAGTAGAGGTGGCAGTCCACCTCCCAGGTGAAGCCCATGCCGCCGTGGGTCTGGATGTTTTCCTTGGAGGCGAACCAGTAGGCTTCGCTGGCCGCGATCCGGGCCGCGGCGGCCGCCACCGGCAGCTCCGACGCGTTCGTGTTGAGGGCCCAGGCGCCGTAGTAGGCGTTGGAGCGGGCGACCTCGTTCTTGACGTACATGTCGGCCAGCTTGTGCTTGATGGCCTGGTAGCCGCCGATCACCCGCCCGAAGGCGTAGCGCTCGAGCGAGTATTGCTTGGCCATCTCCAGGCACTTGTCGGCGCCGCCGGTCTGTTCGAAGGCCAGCAGCACGGCTGCGCGGTCGAAGACCTGCTCGCTGATGCTCAGGCCCTCGCCCGCCGCGCCGACGCGCTTTGCCGGCGCGCCGCTGAAGGTCAGCTTGGCGACGCCGCGGGTCGGGTCGAGGCTCTTGAGGGTCTCGCGGGCGACGCCCGCGCCGTTCAGGTCGACCAGGAACAGCGACGGCTTGCCGCCCTCGCTGGCCAGCACCAGGGCGACGTCGGCGATGTCGCCGTCGGTCACCGGGATCTTCACGCCGGTCAGCTTGTCGCCCTCGACCTTGCAGGTCAGGGACTTGGCGTCGACGACGCCCGGGCCTTCGGAGGTGGCGTAGCAGCCGATGATCTCGCCGGCGGCGATCTTGGGCAGCAGCTGGGCCTTCTGCTCGTCGCTGCCGGCCAGCATGATCGCCTCGGCGACGAAGTAGACCGTGGAGGCGAAGGGGATCGGGGCCACCGAGCGGCCCAGCTCCTCGGCGATGGCGCAGAGCTCCACGTGGCCGAGGCCAAGGCCGCCGAACTCCTCGGGGATGGCGGCGCCGAGCCAGCCCTGCTCGGCAACGCCCTTCCACAGGGCCTTGTCGTAGGACACGGCGTCGTCGTTGAGCACGGCGCGGACGGCGGCGCTGGTGCTATGGGCGTCGAGGAACTTGCGCGCCTCGTTCTTCAGGAATTTCTGGTCGTCGGAATAGTCGAAGTTCACGGCATCCTCCCGCCGCGCTGTGATCGCGCGCGTCTTGTCGGGGGCAATGTAGACGGGTTTGCGCCGGGGGAAAGATTGACCTCGCGTCAATGAATTCAGGTTCTTATGCGGCGTTGAATTGATTGATGGCGTGGGCGCATGGCGAAGGCCGTTTTCCAGAAGAACCAGAAGGTCTGGGTCGACAGTGTCGGCGCCTGGGCGACCATAGACAGGATCGTGCCGATCTGGGCCAAAGGCTTCGATGAACCGGTGCGCGTCACCTACGACGTCGGCCTCGGCCGCGAGTTCCACGCCCACGAACTGAAGCCCGAGGACAAGGTCGAGGAAGCCGACGGCGGAACCGCCGGCGACAGCTGGCGGCTGATGCGGGCCAAGAACAAGTGGCAGCAGGAAGGCGACTGCGTCCACCACCCCTTCCCCGGCACCTATCCGGTCGTGGTCACCGACCCGGCCGACTGGGGCGGCTGGCGCACGCCCGGGGCCGAGTACGACCGCGACCCGGCCAAGATCGAGCGCCAGGCCCGGCTGATCGCCAGCGCCCCGCGGCTGCAGGCCATCGCCCGCGAACTGATCGCCCTGGTCGCCGAGTCCCCCGACGACGCGCCGCCCGCCGTCCTCGACATGGCCCGCCGCGCCGCCGCCATCGAGCGCTATGTGCAGGAAGTGCCCTCGGCGGCGGAGGTCCCGTCAGGCCGGGCCGCCGACGCGGCGGCGTGAGGCGGGAAAGACGAGGCTCACTGGCTGGCCAGACGCCCCCTATGGAGATACATTGTATCGCCTTGGGAGGTCGCCATGCGCACATCGCTCGCAAGATGGGGCAACAGCCTCGCCGTTCGCGTCCCCAAGGAGGCCGCGGCAGCCGCAGGCTTGCGTGAAGGCGCGATCCTGGATCTGACCCTGGAAGGCGACGCCATCGTTCTGCGCCGCCGGACGGTGGACATCCGCGACCTCGTCGCCGCCATCGAGGGACCGCCACCGCCACTCGAGTTCGAGGACGACCCGCGCGGAAGCGAAGCGTGGTGAGCGAGACCTGGTCGCCGTCGCCGGGCGAGGTGCTCTGGCTTGAGTTCTCGCCCACCTCCGGCACGGAGCAGGCGGGCCGCCGCCCGGCGCTGACCGTGTCCGACGCCGGCTACAATGCCGCCACCGGCCGGGCGCTGGTGATGCCGATCACCGGCCGGGTGCGGGGCTGGCCGTTCGAGGTCGTCCTTCCCGAAGCCTCGGGCGTCAGCGGCGCCGTGCTGACCGATCAGGTGCGCTGCGTGGACTGGCGCGCGCGCTTCGCGAAGACGGCCGGCTTCGCGCCGCCGGCAGTGCTGGAAGAAGCGCGGGCGAAACTCGCGGCCTTGGCGGGGCTCTAACCGCCTAGTTCAGCTTCCACACCATAGGCAGGCGCACCATGGCGCCTTCGGTCGGCTCGCCGCTCTGGCTGCGCGGGGCCATGCGGAAGTACTGCGCCAGCTGGACCGTGGCGGCCCCGAAGCCGTAGTCGCCGCCGCGCTCGGTGATCACGTAGCAGCCGTCCAGCGCGCCGCCCGTGGCGACACGGCACTCGATGACCGCCTCGCCCGAAGCGCCCTTTTCGATGGCGGCGACCGGGAAGGCGGAGATCAGTTCCTCGACCGTCGGGGTGCGGACCCAGTTGGGGTCGGCGATGACGGACGGTTGCGTGGCGGCGGCCAGCAGCATCGGCTCGGCCGGGACGGCGTCCGGGGTGGCGACAAGGGCGACGGCGATCAGGGACAGAAACAAGCGGGAAGGCTCCGGACGGATCAGTGGGCCGAGGGCTGGCGGGCGCGAAGCCGCTCCAGCGCCTGGGCGGCAAGGTCGGTGAGCGAGCGATGGCCATGCTCGGCGAAGACGTCGAAGGCGGTGGCCAGGGCGACCGCCGCGGCGGCGAGGCCGGCGTCGTCGCGACCGGTGATTTCGGCGCGGATCTCGTAGAGGCGGGCCAGGTTCAGCTGCGCCACCGCCCAGCCGACCGGGTCGACCGACGGGCGCAGCGCGCAGAGCTCGGTCTTCTGGGCGGCCACTGCGGCGTCCAGCACCGCCAGATCGCCGGTCAGCTCGGCCTGGCGACCCAGCGATTGCGCCTTGCCGGCCGCGATGCGGGCGCGCAGCGACAGGGCGATCTGGTCCTTCAGAACCAGGGCGGCGCGGTCGAAGCAGGTCGTCGCCTGCTCGAAGGCGCGGGGCGTGTCGGTGACCTCGCCCAGCACCAGCAGCGCCTGGCCCAGGCCCGCCTGGATGCGCGCCCAGTCCATCGGGCTGTGCTCGCGGGTGACCAGCTCCAGCGCGGCGGTCAGCGCGTCCACCGCGTCGGCGGCGGGATCGACCTCGGCGGTCAGCTCGGCCTTCAGCGACAGGGCCGCGCCCCGGGCGGCCGTGACACGGGCGAAGGTCAGGGGTTCATAGTCGGCGTCCAGGCCGACCAGGGCGGCGGCGGCCTCACGCAGGCCGTGCTCGACCATGTCGATGTCGCGAAAGCGCAGGCCGGCCAGCGCCAGCAGGTCGGCGCGTGCGGCGCGGAACTCGGCGACCGCCAGCCGCGCGCAGACGCTGACCCGGCCGGAGGCGGCCAGGGCGGCCAGCGGCGCCTCGTGATCGACCACGGCGGCCGAGACGGCGGCGTCGTCACCGGCCGCCAAGGCGATGCGGCCGCGCAGGCCCGCCAGGGCGACGCCGGCCATGGCCGCGCCCATGCCTGACCCCTTCGCCGCCTCGGTCAGGACGTGCTCGGCCGCGCAGGTCAGGCCGTCGTCGCCGAACAGGTCGGCGCCGAGCAGGGCGTTGAGCCCTTGCTCAGCCTGGGCCCGGGCGACGCCGGAGGAACGATGGGCGGTACGGAAGGCTTCGGCGGCGGCCTCGGCGGCGGCGGCGGCCTTGCGCAGGGCGGCGGCGTCGCCGGTGCGGCGGGTGACCTCGCGCCAGCAGGCGGCGGCGTGCAGCAGCCGGGCGGGCCGGTCCTTCGACCCGATGCGGCCGGCGGCGATGTCGGCGCCGCGCGCCTCGTTGGTCAGCAGATGGAGATCAAGCAACTCAAGGAGTGTGGCGTCCCCGCCGGTCAGTCCGTCCTGGACCCCCGCCATCGGCTCGCCCGACAGCAGACGTCGCAACTCGCGGCCAAACTCGAACATGCGACGCTGCTCCCAACACAACCGTCCCAAGCCGGAACACCCGGCCTTCGGTCATCGGGAACAGAGCAAAGCCCGGTCCGAGGAGCTTAACAAGTGGTTAACGCGAGCAACATGGTTAATAGACCCATAATTTCCGTGGCTTGGGCGCGGGACCTTGGGGACTGGATACGGCGCCCCTGAGGGGACACGATATGCAGTCCCCGTCAGCGCGGCCGCCCCTTCACCTGATCGGCGGGACCTGCTTCACGCAGGCCGCGAGCACGGCCTCGGTCGCCGGGTCCTTCGCAGCGAGCAGCGGCTTGACCCTCGCCCGCTCGGTCTTCTGGGCCGCTTCGGCCACGGCCGGGGATTCCACCTTGTCCCGTCTGGCCGCTTCCATGGCCGCCATCGACCAGAAGATGGCGGCGTCGAAGGACCTGTCCTCCGGCATGCCGCCGTTGGCCTCCTTAGCCAGTTCGGCCCATGCCTGCACATGGGCGGCGCACTTCAGACTCTCCGGCCAGGGCGGCGGCCCGGCCGGGGCGGCGGCGGGGGCGGCGGCAAGCCACAGGGTCACGAGTATGGACATGGCGGTGTCTCCAGCTGACGACGCCAGCATGATCCCGAACGGCGGCCGGTCCGACGCCTGAAAAGGGGGATGCCCGCATCGCCTCCCGGCCCGCATGGCGAGCTGCGCGCGGCGCAGAATGAGCCTCCGACGTCGGAGTTCGACGCCAAGGGCGGCCCAAAAGCCCGAATTCGGGCACGGAACGGAGCTGTTGGCCTCGCCATTTTTAATCCGGCTACGGAGCAACCTGAGAAAAGTCGCGGACGGTTATCCACAGGTCGTCAAAAAACCTTCACACAATCGCCGAACGGCGCCTACCGTGTCTCCAAGGCCCGGGAGTCATCGGGTCAGGGAGGTGAAAAACAAGACCATGTCCATCATTCTCGCCGGAGCCGTCGTCGCCCTCAGCCTGCTCGCCAGCGAACCCGCCGCCATCGGCGACCTCGTCGACGCCAGCGCTGTCCAGACGACCGCCGCCAAGCCGCTTGTCGTGTGCAACCGCGACGAGGCCTCGCGCCGGGCATTCAAGCGCCAGTACGGCAGCGTGTCCTACGTGACCGCCCGGGAAGTGATCGACAGCCGCGGCGACGGCCAGGCCTGGGCGACGCCCCGCTGCATCACCCCGTCCGAGTTCGTGAAGCTGCGCAAGCTGACCGACCTCGGCTACGCGCAGGTCGCCAGCCGGTAACGCTTCCGCCCGTCTTCCCGGCGAAGGCCGGGATCCACGCCGGCCCGCGGCGTCAGGAGTTGGACACGCAAGGGCGAGCCCCGGATCTGGACCCCGGCCTTCGCCGGGGAAACGGATCGGGGGCTACCCCCGCTCCTTCGTCCGCTGGAACTGGACGTTGGGGTAGCGCTCGCTGACGTAGCCGACTTCCCAGGACGACTTGGCCATGAACACCGGGGCGGCGTCGATGTCCTCGGCGATGGCGGTGCGGTGCTTGGAGGTGAAATCCTCGATGTCGGCGGGCTTGCCGGCCAGCCAGCGGGCCTCGGCGTAGGGCGATGCCTCGAAGATCACGTCCAGCTGGTACTCGCCGGCCAGCCGGTCGGCCATGACCTCGAACTGCAGCTGGCCGACGGCGCCGACCACGAAGTCCGAACCGATGGTCGGCCGGAACAGCTGGGTGACCCCCTCCTCGGCCAGGCCCTCGAGCGCCTTCTTCAGGTGCTTGGCCTTGAGCGGATCCTTGACCCGCACGCGCTGCAGGATTTCCGGCGCGAAGTTGGGCAGGCCGGCGAAGCGCAGCGTGCCGGTTTCCGACAAGCTCTCGCCGACGCGCAGCACGCCGTGGTTGGGAATGCCGATGACGTCGCCGGCGTAGGCTTCCTCGGCCAGCTCGCGGTCGCTGGCAAAGAACATGATCGGGGCGTTGACGCTCATCTGCTTTGACGGCGCCTCGCCGCGCACGCCGGTCGAGAAGGTCTTCAGCTTCATGCCCCGGGTGAACCTGCCGCTCGTCAGCTTGAAGAAGGCGATCCGGTCGCGGTGGTTGGGGTCCATGTTCGCCTGGACCTTGAACACGAAGCCGGTGACCTCCGGGTCGCCCGGAACGACGTGCGTCTCCTTGCCGCCCTTCTCCACCGCGCGGGCCTTGGGCGCCGGCGCGTAGGCGGCGATGGCGGCCAGCAACTCGTCGACGCCGAAGTGGCGCAGGGCCGAGCCGTAGATCACCGGCGTCATGTGACCCTCTAGGAAGGCCTGCGGGTCGAACGGCTTCGACGCCTCCTGCACCAACATCGAGGCCTCCTCCAGTTCGCCCTGTTCGTCAGGGTCGAGGAAGCTGGAGATGGCGTTGGAGTTGAAGGCGACCGGAGCGGGATGGCCCTCGTCCCGGGTCTTGCTGAACGGGATGAACTTCTGGGTCCGCAGGTCGAGCATGCCCTTGAACCGTCCGCCCGAACCGGCGGGCCAGTAGAGCGGCGCCACGTCCAGCTGCAGCTTGCTGGAGATCTCGTCCAGCAGCGCGAACGGGTCGAGCGCCTCGCGGTCCATCTTGTTGATGAAGGTGATGATCGGGATGTCGCGCAGGCGGCAGACCTCGAACAGCTTCAGCGTCTGCGGCTCGATGCCCTTGGCGGCGTCCAGCACCATGACGGCGGCGTCGGCGGCGGTCAGGGTGCGGTAGGTGTCCTCCGAGAAGTCCTCGTGGCCCGGGGTGTCGAGCAGGTTGAACATCAGGCCGTCGTGGTCGAACGTCATGACGCTGGCGCTGACCGAGATGCCGCGCTCGCGCTCGATCTTCATCCAGTCCGACCGGGTGCGACGGTTCTCGCCCCGCGCGCGCACCGCGCCGGCCGCCCGGATCGCCCCGCCGGCCAGCAGCAGGTTCTCGGTCAGGGTCGTCTTGCCGGCGTCAGGGTGGCTGATGATGGCGAAGGTGCGCCGACGGGCGGCTTCAAGGGCGGTGTTGGAGGACATGGCGGCGGGAAGTATGGCGCCGGGCGGCTTTTGTCACGGCGTCGCCGGTTTCGCCGCGCCCTTGGCCAGCTCCGCCTCGACCCGGATCAGCATCGCGCGCGCCCGGGCAGTGGCGTCGCCGCTGTGCGGATTGTTCGCCGTCGGCTGCAGCACGACCCGCGCCTCCGCCCACTGCTTCCGGGCGATCAGCATCTCCGCGTAGAGCATGCGGACCTGGCTCACCTGCGGCGCCAGGTCGTAGGCCAGGGTGATGATATTGAGGGTGTTTTCGGTCGGCCAGCCGGCTTCGCCGCGCCGGGCCATCGCGTAGTAGAGCAGCGTCCGGTAGTCGTTGCTCCGGACCGCGTGGGAGCGGGCGAGGAAGGTCTGGGCCTCCTGCCGCAGGCGGGCCTTCTCGGCGCCGGCGGCCTTCGCAGCCTGATTGACCCGGATGACGCCGAGCAGCTGCAGGGCGTCGGCGTCCCTCGCATCGCGGGCCAGCAGACCCTGCAACAAGGCCTCGCCGGCCGCCTCGTCGGCGTACCACATCTCGCCGTAGGCCAGGACCAGCTCGGCGAAGCGGTCGCCGCGATGCTTCGCGGCCGCTGGCCGCAGGGTGTCGGCGACCAGCGCCGCGCCCCGCTCGAGCGGCATGCCGCGGCGCATCGCCAGCCACGGCAGCAGCAGGTCGTCGGCCGAGTCCGGCAGGTCGGAGACAGTCGCCGAAGGCCTGGGGAAGCCCGCCCGGGCATAGGTCGTCCAGGTCAGCCGGCCCCGCGCATAGGCGCGAACGGTCCTGTCGAAGGTCGGCAGGTCCAGGCCCGTGGCTTGCGGCATCGCCTGCAAGGGATCGCCACCGCCGGCGACCGCCGCCAGATAGCCGTTGAGCTGTCGCCGACGGGCGGGATCGGCCAGGAAGTAGTGCGCCAGCGCCCAGGACTGGGCATAGAACCGCGCGCTGCTTTCCGGGCCCAGGTCGCGTCCCGAGCGGGTCAGCACCTGGTCAATCGGCAGCCAGTCCGGGTCGAACAGCCAGTCCGCCCTCTGGTCGTTGGGCATGCCGACCGAGACCTTGTCCAGCGTCACCCGGGCGCTGGAATAGTACTCGGCGTAGCCCTCGATCAGCCAGGCCGGATAACTGGCCGGGAAGTACTGCAGCATGAAGTGGTGGGCGTACTCGTGCAGCACCACGGTGTCGGGATCGCCACTGCGGATGGCCATGGCGAAGATGTCGCCGCGGGTGGCCGTATAGAAGCCGACGGCCTGCTCCCGGATGCCGGGCGCGACCTGACGCAACCCGGCGCGGGCGGACACGAGATAGACGTCCAGCTTGCGCGGCGGCGCCTCGGCCGGGTCCATGCCGTGCGCCTGGCGCAGGACGGCGTCGTAGATCTCCAGCTTCTCGGCGTACTCGCGCAGGCCCTCCGCGTCGCCCTGGCCATAGACGACGAAGCGCGGGGTCTCGGCCTTCATCCACTTGGCCATGGCCGGCGCTGGCGCCAGCAGCAGGGCGGCGACGGCGAGGAAGGCGGCGAGGAAGCTGCGGGTCATGTCGATCCTGTGGGGCGGCGTCGCGCGCCCTGTCCCTGTGGCGGGCAGAAGTTCTCCCGCCATCTTGTCACGCGGCGGGCTTGCCGGAGGCCAGGTCCAGCGCGGTCTGGACCTCGACCAGCAGTCGGCGGGCCGCCGCGGCGCCCTCGCCGCCGTGCGGGCTGTTGGCCAGCGGGGTCAGCACCACCCGGGCCTCGGCCCACTCCTGGTTGTCGATCAGGGCGCGTGCGAACAGCATCCGCACGCCGGGCACCTGGGGCGCCAGGTCATAGGCCGTGGAGAGGGCGCTCAGGGTGTTCTCGCTGGGATAGTCCCGCTCGGTCTGCCGGGTCACGGCGTAGTAGTAGAGCGTCCGATAATCGCCGGGGCGCGCGGCGTAGGAGCGCGCCAGATACCGGCCCGCGTCGACCAGCAGGGCGCGCGCGTCGTCGGGGCTGTCATCCATCTGGTTGATGCGACTGATCCCGAGCAGGCGCAGGGCGTCCGCGTCCTTCGGGTCGGCGAGGATCATGCGCTGCAGGATCGCCTCGCCAGCCGCCGCGTCGCCGAACCAGATCTCGCCGTAGGCCAGGGTCAGGTCCGCCAGGCGGTCGCCCGGATGCTTCGCCGCACGGGCGCGGACCGTCCCCTTCACGAACGCCGCGCCGTCGTCGGGGGTCATGCCGGCCTTCATGCGCTGGTAGGCCAGCAGCAGGCTGTCGGCCGAGTCCGGCAGGGCCGTGACGGTGATCACCGGCCGGGTGAAGCCCGAGCGCGTGAGAATCTGGAAGGACAGCCGTCCACCGACGTAGGAGCGCACCTTCTTCTCGAACGTGACCAGGTCCATGCCCGTGACGTCCTGCATCGCCGTGACCGGATCGGCGCCGTCGCCCACGGCCTTCATGTAGGCCTGCAGCTGCTGGTACCGGGCCGGGTCGCTCAGCATGTAGTGGGTGACCGCCCAGGACTGGGCGTAGAAGTTGTCGACCTCGCCGGCCTTGAGCGCGCCGGACGTCTTGCCCAGCACCTCGGCCATCGGAATCCAGCGCGACTCCTTGAGCGAGTAGGCGCGGGTGTCGTTCGGTCGGCCGACCTCGATGCGGTCGCCCTTGATCGTGCTGCTCATGAAGTACTCGGCGTAGCCCTCCACGAGCCAGGCCGGGTAGCCGAAGGGAAAGTACTGCAGCATGAAATGGTGGGCGTACTCGTGCAGCAGCACATGGTCGGAATCCTGCTCGCGGATGGCCATGGCGAACACATCGCCCATGCCCGGCGAGTAGAAGCCGGCCACCATCTCGCCCAGGTGCGGCTCGACCTCGCGCAGCTCCTCGTTGTCAGCGACCAGGTAGATCTCGAGCTTGCGCGGCGGGACGCCAGTGATGTCCATCCGGTGCAGGTAGCGCAGGACGGAATCGAACGTCTCCAGCTTCTCGACATACTCCCGGAGCGATCGCTCGCCGGACTGGCTGTAGACGATGAAGCGGGGACTCTCGGCCTTCAGCCATTTCGCCTGGGCCAGGCCCGGGGCGGCCAGCAGAACAAGCGCGGCGACAGCCGCCAGCAATCGTCCAAGACCCGGCATCGCCCTGCCCCCCGCGGCGTAAGCGCCTCAACTGTCGGGAAGCCTAGGCGATAACGCAGCCCAAGGTAAAGCGCCGGCGATCAGGCCGCCAGGCGACGCCAGACCTGGCGGTCGGCCTCCAGCGTGGTCAGCATTCCGTGGCGCTGGCGCTCATAGAGCATGCCCATGACCTCGAAGCCGATCGCGCAATAGCGGGACTGCACCTGCTCGGGCGGGCAGCCCCTGGCCGGGGCGATGAACAGCGCGGCGTTGATGTCCGGCTGCTTGGCCACGATCAGGGCGGCCAGACGCATGGCGCGGTCGGGGGCGACGCGATGCAGCAGCGGCTCTTCGGAGAACATCTCCGCGCCGAGCTGGTTCACGAACGGCAGGGTCAGCTTGGCGAACCGGCGCGCCGCCACCGGCGGCGTCAGGTCGAGCGCATCGAGGTTGAGAACAACCTCGTTCATCAGGAAGAGCATGGGCGTACTGCGGCCGGGGGAGGTTTCGACCGCCACCATCGCACCGAGCGCTTTCGGTTCGGTGTAGGAACGCGGTTAATGCCTCGGCCCCGCCGGTCAGGAGGTTTCGACGGCCTCGACGAGGAAGTGCCGGCCCTCGGCGTCCTCGATTTCGACCACCCACAGGTCCGGATCGATGCGCACCGCCCGCGCGATATAGGCGTCGAGATCAGGCTCGGAATCGGACTTCACCGGCTGCATCCAGACCCGTTCGCCGTCGCCGCGGGTGGCTTCGCTGTAGAGGGTCGCCGTGCCCGAGCGCCGGTTGACGGCCTTGACCAGCACCGCCCCGGCGCGCGGATCGCCCTTGCGGGCGACGGCCGCGAAGGCGCCGCCCAGTTCGGCCCGGCGGATCAGAGCCCCGACCCAGATGTCGCTCGAAAGAAGCATGGCTGCCCTTCTAGCCTTCGACGGCGCCGGCGGGAACGGACAAGGCGCCCTGCTAACCGAACCGCAACCGGTGTCGCCTAGGGTCGCGCCCTCAGGCCAGGCCAGCGAGAAAGACCTTCATGACGAGCCCGTGCACGCGAGCAACCGCCGGGGCGGGCCGATGGACGGGCTACGGCGCCGGCGTGGCGGCGCTGCTCGTCGCCGGCTCGGCCCTCGCGGCCGGCGCGGCGGATCTCTACTACGAGCGCACCCTGATGTCGGCGGTCGACGCCCGCTGCCGCCTCTTCGAGCCGGCGGTCGGCGCGGCGCTGAAGTCGGCGGCGGCCCAGGCGCGCGGCGCGGCGCTGCGGTCAGGCATGGCGCAGGACAGCCTGGCGACCGTCGAACGTCGGGCCCGGGGACGCGCCGCGTCCGCCGTGTGCGACTCCGCCGACGTCGCCACCGCCGCGACCCGCGTGCGGACCGCCTTCAAGGGCTACGCCCAGCTGACGCGGATGACCTGGCCCGGAGACTTCGCCGACTGGCGCGGCGACCGCACCGTCACCCGGCTCGGTCCCATGTGGCGGCTGTCGCAGGCCTCCGCCTTCGGACAAGACCGCATGGTCTTCGGCTTCGGCGGCGAGGACACGCCCGGCGCGCTGCTGGCGGCGGTCCACTTCACCGACGGCCGGTCGCCCTACGCCGCGCGACTGGTCATGCGCGACCCGGCCCGGGCCGCCCAGCCCTACCTGGACCGGCGCAAGTCGGGGCCCAAAGGCCGGATCCCGCTGGCCGGCCGCACGCCGCCGCCCCAGGCGACGCGGGCGTTCGCGGCCGAGGCGCGAAGCCCGGCGTCCGAGCGCCTGCGGCCCGCCGGCGCGAAGTCGGCCATCCTGTTCCGCTTCCCCATGCGGGCGGCGGACGCGCTGGACAGCCTCGATCCGCGCGAGGCCGTGGCGGTCGAGTTCGTGTTCGCCGGCCCCACGGGCGACCAGGTGCGTCGCGCCTACATCGAGGTCGGCGACTTCGCGGCCGGCCGGGCGTTCCTGCAGATCGCCCGGCGCTGATCAGCGCACGGGATTGAAGGCGATGACGTTGTCGCCCGCGGGCGGAGCCGCGTCGCGTCCGCGGACGGCGCCCACGGGCAGCCGGACGGTCACCGTGGTGCCTTCGCCCAGCAGGCTTTCGATGACCATCTCTCCGCCGTGCAGCTCGGCGAACGAGCGCACGAGAGACAGGCCCAGGCCCGTCCCCATCTGGCGGCGCGAGTTGTCGCCCGCCTGTTCGTAGGGCCGGCCGAGCCGCTCCAGATCCTCGCGCGAGATGCCCACGCCCGTGTCGGCCACGACCAGTTCAAAGTCGCGCTCGAAGCCCTGGGCCGTCACCGTCACCGAGCCGCCCTTGGGCGTGAACTTGAGGGCGTTGGACACCAGGTTCAGGACGATCTGCTTGATCGCCCTGCGGTCGGCGTCGACCTCCAGCGCCTCGGCGGGCAGGACGCCCCGCAACTTGACGCCGGCGCCGTCGGCCTGCAGCCGCATGAGCCGCAGCGAGGCCGAGACCGCCTCCCGGGCGTCGAACCGCTCGATCGACAGCTGGAACCGCTCCGCCTCGATCTTGGACATGTCGAGCACATCGTTGATCAGGTCGAGCAGATGCTGCCCGGACTCGTGGATCATCTCGCCGTACTCGCCGTACTTCTCGGGCAGCGGGCCAAACATCCGCGCCCGCATGATGTCGGAGAAGCCCATGATGGCGTTCAGCGGCGTGCGCAGCTCGTGGCTCATGTTGGCCAGGAAGCGCGACTTGCCCGCCGCCAGCGTCTCGGCGTCCTGACGGGCCTGGTCCAGCGCGGTCTCGCGCGCCCGGTCGGCCGTCGCATCGCGCATCACCGCCAGCAGCAGATTCTCCTCCACGCGGCGGATGGCCACCGACGCCCAGCGGTCCATGGCCGTCGCCGGCGCGAACCCGACCTCGGCCCAGCCCTCGGAGGCGGCGGCGCGCAGGGCGTCGGCGATCGCCGCCCGGTCGGCGCCGCTCTGCGCCGCGGCGATCAGACCGCCACGCCAGACCGCGTCGGCCGAAACGCCTTCCGGGGTCCGGCCGTGAAGGGCGCGCACCCGGCCGTGGGGAAACAGGGAAAGGATCAGCCAGGGCTGCTCGTCGAGCACCGCGCGCAGGCGTTCGACCTCGTCGTCGCGACGCGTCTCGCGGCGTACGTGGCGACGCTCCGCCATGATCAGCCCGGCGCCCAGGCCCAGGCCCGTGGTCGCCAGCGCCAGAAGGCCGGCCCAGAAGGCCGGCGGGCCGCCCGCGGGCGGCGGCGCCACGCCCGACAGTCCGGCCAGGGCCGTGACGGTCGCGACAATGAAGGACAGGGCCGCGCCCTCGGCCAGGCGGCGCCCGCCGCCAAAGGCCGAGGCGGCCGCGATCGGCGCAAGGCACCAGACCGCCAAAGGACCGGCCACGCCCCCGGCGAGCGTGCAGGCCACGCCGCCCATGACGCCCCAGAGGACCAGGACGAGCCCGCGTCGCCGATCGGTCTCGAGCAGCCCGGGCAGGAGGCCGGCAGCGGCCGGAACGGCGGCGGCGAGAAGCGCCGGCAGCATCGGCCACAGCTGATCGGGATAGCCGATGACCAGACCCGCGGCGGTCGCGACCGTCGCCGCAAGCCAGGCGCCCGACCAGTAGCGGATAGCGCGCACAGCCTCGGTGTGCGTCGCCGGGGCGACGTCGCCGGCAGTGGCTGCGTCGGTTGCGCTGTCGCCCACTGGTTTGTCCGTCCCCTCGCTCACGTTCTGGAGCTCAACCGAACCTTAGCCTCGACCCGAACCCGTCTCCAGACCGCTCGCGCTCCGGGCGATGCGAAGCCGTGGAGTTCGCCGTCCAGCCTGTGGACGGAAAAATCCTTACGGGAAACGGAATGGTAAGCGCGTTTGGCTAGAGTCGCATCCAGTACCGCAGCGTGAGGCCTTGCCGTCCATGTCCAAGACGGCCCGCCAGTCCCGGTCGTCCACCGATGCCGTCGCCGGCTCCGCCCGACTCGAGCACCGGCTGGCCCGTCGCGCAGCGAGCCTGGACGAGGCCAAGCGCCAGTTCCTGCGCATGGTCAGCCACGAACTGCGCACACCGCTGAACGCGATCATCGGGTTCTCCGAGATCATCGCCGCCGAACTGTATGGCCCGCTCGGCGCGCCGCAGTATCGCGAGTACGCCCGGCATGTGAGCCAGAGCGGCCACCGGCTGCTGCGGCTGGTCAACCAGATCCTCGAGATCGCGCGGCTGCAGGACCGTGTCGTCGACATGGAGCTGCGCGCCGAGCCCCTCGATCACGTCCTGGACGACGTTCGCGATCTGATCGGGGAGGATCTCGACAGCCATAAGGCCGGCCTGCGCATCGAGAACGACGGCGCCCTGCCCGCCGTTCTCGCCGATCCGCGGGGATTGCGGAGCCTGCTGCGCAATCTCATCGAGAACGCCGTCTTCTATGGCCCGGAGGGCGGCACGGTCACGGTCCGGGCGCGCTTGCTCGGCGCGCGGGTCGAGATCGAGATCGAGGACCAGGGCGAGGGAATCGCCGCCGGGGACATCGGGAGGCTGATGAATCCCTTCGAACAGGGCGACAACGCCCTGACCCGCACGACCCAGGGCGCGGGCCTGGGCTTGCCGATCGCGCGGCTGACGGCCGAGGCGATGGGCGGCGGCCTGACCCTCTCGGCCGCGCCGGCCGGCGGGCTCCTGGTCACCGTGACCTTGCCCGCGGCGTAAGCGCCGCCTAAGTGCGGGCGATGCCTGACACCATTGACGCCGCCCTGGACGACCTGTCCGCCGAGTTCGAATTGCTCGGCGACTGGGAGGAGCGCTATCGCTATGTCATCGACCTTGGCCGCGAGTTGACGCCGCTGAGCGATGCGGAGCGGTCGGAGGCCAACAAGGTCCGGGGCTGCGCCAGCCAGGTCTGGCTGGTCAGCGAGCCACAGGCCGACGGCACGATCCGGTTCCGCGGCGACTCCGACGCCCATATCGTGCGCGGGCTGGTCGCCGTCCTGCTGCGCCTGTTCTCCGGCCGGAGGGCGGCCGACATCGCCGCCTACGACATTAAGGCTGCGTTCGACCGGCTGGGTCTGGCTGAGGCGCTCTCCACCCAGCGCTCAAACGGCCTGGCCTCGATGGCGGCGCGGATCGAGCGGGACGCCCGGGCGCTGGCCGGCTGATCTTTCAGCCCAGGCCGTAGTGTGCGGCGAGGCGCTGCAGCGCCAGCTTCAGCACGGTCTTGCCCGAGCGCCGGGGCAGGCCAAGTCCCCGCTCGGCCGCGTCCAGGGCGCTGCCGGCGAAGCAGACATGCTCCAGGATTTCCCGAAGGCCGGGGCCGACCGTGTCCAGCGCCCGGGCGATGCGGTCCTTGGCCGCCCGGGCGCGTTCGGCCGGCTCCTGTCCCGGACCTCGTCCGCCGCGGGCCCGGGGACCGGCGTCCCAGGCCATCGTCAGCCGCCCGACCGTCCCGGCCAGCACGAAGTCCTCGCGCAGCGTCTCGGCGGCGGCGACTTCCGGCAGTGTCAGCCAGGGCCGGCCCTCCCCGTCGCGCCGGCGGGCCAGCCAGGCGATCGGCGACTCGCCGAGGTTGGCGGCATGGGACGCCCGGCGGCCATCGGGACCCATGATCTCGCGCCGGCCGTCGATCACGCTGGGGCGGCCGGGTTTGGCCAGAGACCGCCCGCCCTGGGCGCCCCGCGCCAGTCGCCATCCCCCGCCCGGCGCCGGACGCAGGCCCGGATCGGCGACCAGCAGGGCGAACGCGGCCTCGTCCAGCGTCATCGCCGGGCGCCGGCGAAGGTCCGCGCCCGTCCGGAGCGCATAGACCCCCGGCGAACTCTGCAGAAGGCTCGCCCCGTCACGGGTCAGCAGGTCGCGCGCCCGGGCGGCCAGCCGGTCGGCGGCGCTCATGCCGCACCCCTGGGCTCGACCACCTGCCGCAGGCAGGCTTCCATCGTCGACAGCCGCGCATCGAAGGCGGCGTCATCGCGCAGATCCTCGATGAGCTGCACCGCGTGGCTGCCAGTCGTCCGGTCGCGGCCAAAGGCGCCGGCCGCCCGGCGCAAGGGCCAGCCCAGGGCGACATGAACCAGGTAGATGGCGGTCTGCCGGGCGCGGGCGGCCAGGGCGTTGGTGCGCCGTCGCGAGAGCAGCTCCCGTTCGGGCACATCCATGACCATCGCCACAAGGCTGGCCACGAAGGCGACCGTCAGGCGGTCGCGGCGAAAACGGTCGACCTCCTCGCGGGAGGCGTCGTCGAAGAGACGGTCCATTGTGTCCTCATCGGCGCCGGCAGGACGACGGCGCTCTGCCGATGAGTGTGCCGCCATCGGCCGGAGGGAGGATAAAATTCCTATCGCGACTTAATCAATAGGAAAATTGTCTTGCCCCGCAAGGGACGCACGCCCTCGCGGTCCAGCGGAACAGGGGGATAGATTTCGTCGGGACGGGGGATATCCGCCGGTCAGGCGGCGCGGATGCCGCTCTGGTCGCTCTGCACGCCGACGACGGCGTCGTAGCCTAGGATCATGTCGACGTCGGTTCCGTTCGTCGCCAGCGGCAGCCGCAGCCAGAGCAGTGACAGGTGACCGGCGCCGCGCCAGGAGAGGCTATGGCAACCGACGCCGGGGCGGCGATCCTCGACGATGCGGTCAAGCTCATCACGCCAGTACTCGGCGGCGCGAGGTCCGTAGACGTCTCCCAGCCCGTGGCCGGTGATCTCGCGGCCGTAAACCGTGTAGAGGCCGGTTCCGGCCAGCCGCAGGCGGTAGTCCCGGCGGCCTTCGCCCGAAATGACGTCGATCAGGCTGACGGTGGGGAGGAGCCGCTTGAAGCCCTCGGGATTGATGTCCGCCCGTCCGGGCAGCCGGCCGGACTGGCGCAGCGAGGCCCAGTAAGCGAACAACTCTTCGTGGGCGCGGGCGGCCGTCGCCGAAGCGCCCAGTTGCGCGGCCATCTACAGAATCCTTAACAACCCCTTGGAATCACCCACGATTCACTATCGCTTAACCGCCGAATCGGGGGAAGCGAAAAATCGCCTCTCGCGACAAACTTTCGCATGAAGAGTCAAGCCACAGGCGAATCCGCCGGCGCGCGGGCAGCAAAAAGGGCGGCCACGCAACGCGACCGCCCCTCTGCCATTGCGCCGGTGAGACGCGACTAGCGCTTCTTCTTGGCGGCCTGGCGACCGCCTTGGCCGAGGCCCATCTGCTTGGCCAGGTCCGAGCGCGCCTTGGCGTAGTTCGGCGCGACCATCGGATAGTCCTTCGGCAGGCCCCACTTCGCCCGGTACTCTTCGGGGCTCATGTTGTACTTGGTGCGCAGGTGCCGCTTCAGCGACTTGAACTTGCGCCCGTCTTCCAGACACACCAGATGGTCCGGCGTGATCGAACGGCGGACCGGAACGGCGGGCTCCTTGGGAGCCACCTCGACCGTCACCGACCCGGAAGCGACTTCGGTCAGGGCGCGGTGGACGTTCTGGATCAGGCTGGGGATATCGTTCGCCGCGACGGAGTTGTTTCCGACATAGGCGGACACGATGTCCGTCGTCATTTCAATGATAGCCGACTTGTCTTCCATCTGGCCTTGTTCCACCACATGAATGATTGAGAGAGACCGGAATCGGTGATCTCGATTCAGTGATCGTGTGCATATAGGCCACCTGTGTCCGACACAAGCACTTCGATGCTTATCCTTGGAATTTCCAGTAAAGATTAGGGATCATCACTGCATCGCCGGATCAGTGCAGCTTGCCGGCTCCACTGATCTGATGCGGTTCAGATTTCAGCGTCGCCCGAAATCACCGGACAAAGCCAGCATCGCCGCCCGCTGCGGCTGCGAGAACTCGTCGAGAGCTTCCTCGTCCCCGCTTCGGATGGCCTTGATGAGCGCCGGCGTCAGCGCCGAGGACAGCGACCAGTTCCAGTAGCGCAGCACGGTCTGGGCCCGGTCCACCGCGATGGTGTCGAACAAGGTCAGGATGCGCTCCAGCGCCGGAACCAGGTTGCCGGCCGCGTCGGTCTCGGGCCGCCGCAGTCCGCGCCAGAGTGATCGCACGGCGGCGCGCGGCAGGCCGGTGGCCTTGCAGAGGATCGCCAGCGGCTCTCCGCCGGGATCGGTGAAGATCTTGGCGCCGGTCATCGGTTTGAGACCCGAGAGATAGGCGATCTCCTCGGCCACCTCGCGCGTCATGCTTTCGGCGGCGACCTCTACGGCCTCGTCCAGGCTCTCGAAGGGACTGCGGTCCAGCGCCGACCGGTTGCGCTGGCGCCGCTCGATGAACTGCAGGGCCTTGCGGGTCAGCGGATCCTGCCACTTCTCCTCCGCCGCCACGGCGAAGACGTCGCTGACGGCCTCCTGAAGCACCTCCCGCGACACGGCGAACCGCTGCAGGATCACCCGGCGGCACTCCTCGTCGGACCACCAGAACATCACATAGGCATGGCTGGGCCGCAGTTCCGACCGTCGCAACAGCAGCGGGATGAGGCGCGGGTTGTCGCGGGTGACGGCGACCACGGTCTCGACGGTGGCGTGGCCGAGGCGCGCGAGGTCGTTGCGCAACAGGGTTTCCAGCACGGCGGGCTCGCCGAACTCGACCAGGGCGTCGGCCACGACCTCGTTCAGTCCGCGCCGGGACGCGATCAGCCGGCGATGCTCCGGTGTCGCGCTCCGCGCACAATCCATCAGATCGGCGTCGCCCAGTCCGGCGCTGTTCTCGAGCAGGGCGCGTGCGACCTCGAGGTCGTCGCGCAACAACATCCTGGCGAGCCCGGTCGGGATCTCCGACACATTGGCCAGGCGACGGGCGATGCGCACGCGCTCCTCGACGGCGGCTTCGCGCAACAGTTCGATGATCAGGTCCGCGGTCATCGACCGCTCGAAGGCGTTGACCCGGCTGCCCGGCAGGCAGACGACGTCCGCCAGACGCTTCAGCAGCGTGGCCCGGGACCGGAAGACGGGCGCGGCGCGCACGGGCTCCCCCGCCGCCAGGTCGGCGGCGTCTTCGAGCACGGATCTCTGCGCGGGTTCACTCATCACCGGTCGCCATCAGGCATGCCAAGGGCGCGCGCGGACGCGTCGCCGAGCCTGGATCAGACCAGAGCGTCGTTAACCGGTCATGACCGCGACGCGCCGCGTCGCGGTTGTCCACAGGATTGACCGCGCGAAGTCGCCCTTCGCGGCCCGAGCGCCTACTTGAACTCGCGCTTGTCCCAGTAGGGCCAGATGTCCGGCAGGTCGGCCGAGACCTTGTCGGGATAGGCGGGAGCGCGCTTCTCGAGGAAGGACATGACCCCTTCCTTGGCGTCGCCCTGGGCGCCGCGGGCCATGATGGCGCGGCTGTCGGACATGTGGGCGTCCATCGGATGCGGCGCGCCGGCGTTGCGGTAGAGCAGCTGGCGGGTCAGGGCGACGGACACCGGGGCGGTGTTATCGGCGATCTCGCGCGCCAGGGCGTAGGCGGCCGGCAGCAGATCCTCGGGCGCGTGCAGTGAGCGGACGAGGCCGCCGTCCTTCGCCTCCTGGGCCGGGAACACGCGACCGGTGTAGCACCACTCCAGCGCCTGCTGCAGGCCGACGAGGCGCGGCAGGAACCAGGACGAGGCCGCCTCCGGCGTGATGCCGCGGCGGGCGAAGACGAAGCCGAACTTCGCCTCGGTCGAGGCCAGGCGGATGTCCATGGCCAGCTGCATGGTCACGCCGATGCCGACGGCGGCGCCGTTCACGGCGGCGATGACCGGCTTGAGGCTTTCGTAGATGCGCAGGGTCAGCAGGCCGCCGCCGTCGCGGTAGACGCCATTGACCTTGTTGGCCTCGCGCGGATCGCTCTCGAGCTTGGCGTAGTCGAAGGTCTTCTCGCCGCCGCCCAGATCCGCTCCGGCGCAGAAGGCCCGGCCGGCGCCGGTCACCACCACCACCTTCACCGAGTCGTCGGCGTCGGTGATGTCGAACGCCTTGATCATCTCGCTCATCATCTGGGCGGTGAAGGCGTTCATGCGATCGGGACGGTTCAGGGTCAGCGTCGCGATGCCGTCCTTGATGTCCAGGATGATGGTCTCGAAGGTCGGGCTGGCCATGCGGGGGCTCCTCGGGAGGCTGGGGTGTTCAAACGGACGTATGAAGACGGCCGGACGCGGGGGAAGGCAAGGGGGCCAGATCAGGACAAGGGGAACAGTTCCGGATCGTCATCCCAGGGATTGAAGGCTGAGGCGCCCAGCCGGATCACATCGTGCAGATTCCGCGTGGCCAGGTGCAGCCGATGCCTCTGGGCCGTGGCCGTCAGCAGGGCATCGACAACCGGCGCCCGGCCGCCAAATCGGGCCCGATAGCGACCGCTGATGTCGCCCCAGAGACGCACAACCTCGTCGCCGACGGGTAGAATTCGACCGGCGAAGTCAGCCTCCAGGCGATCCCGGAAACGCGCGTAGACTTGCCGACGGACGTCACGGGGCTTCAGCCCTTCGATTCCCTGTCCGATCTCGCCGATCGTCAGGATGCTGACAAAAGTGCGGTCCGGCGGCAGGCCGCGCAGCCAGTCGAGGACTCTGGAGTCGGCGCGCGGTCGCGCAAGCTCGGAAACGACGTTGGTGTCGAGCAGCCAGCCCCTCAAAGGCTGAAATCCCGCCCCGTGTCGTCGTCGCGGCTGAGTTCGATGTCGCCCGTGAACCGCTGACGGAAGGCGTCGACCCAGTTGCGTCCGTCCGTTCGCGTGAGCTGCGCGTAGTCCTCCTGCGAGAGAACGACAGCGGCAGCCTCACCGCGAATGGTGATCCGCTGAGGACCCTGGACCTGCGCCTGCCTGACGACTTCACTCAGGCGGGCCTTGGCTGCTTCCATCTTCCAGGCGGTCATGACGCCTCCGAAATCTAGTCAGCTGACTATATCGCAGGGCGTCCTTCCTGGCCAGAGCGCGTTCACGCCGCCTTCCGCTCCGGCGTGAAGCTGACGTCCAGCTTGCGGATCGCATGCACGAAGTTGTTGGGCGCGATGTCGATTTCGCCGGTCCAGCGCATGTCCGGGAAGCGGGCCAGGATCTGGCGGTAGGCCTCCTCCAGCTGGATCTGCGCCACCCGCTTGCCGATGCAGGTGTGGGGGCCATAGCCGAAGGCGATATGCTTGTCGGCATTGGCGCGGGTGACGTCGAGCCGGTCCGGGTCGGCGAACACCGCCGCGTCGCGGTTGGCGGCGCCATAGTACATGATGACCTTCTCGCCCTCGGCGATCTTCTGGCCGTTGAGCTCGGTGTCGCAGGTGGCCGTGCGGCGCATGTAGATCACCGGGCTGACCATGCGGATGAACTCGTTGACCGCGCCGGGCATCAGCGCCGGATTGGCGATCAGCTTGGCCCGCTCATCGGGGAACTCGGTCAGCAGTTTCATCGAGCCGGACAGGGTGTTGCGGGTGGTGTCGTTGCCCGCGAAGACGATCAGCAGCCAGGAGCCGTCCAGGTACTCGTCGCTGAGCAGGTCGCCGTCGACCTGGGCCCGGGCGATGGCGGTCAACAGGTCCTGCTGCGGGTCGGCCCGGCGCTTGTGCAGCATGTGCCGGCCGTACTCGAACATCTCCTCGACGTTGGAATTGAAGTCGGCGATGAACTGCATGAGTTCGAGCGTCGGGGTCATGCCCTCGGTCGCCGAGCGCATGGCCATGTTCTGGGCCTCCTCGAGGTAGTGCATCCAGGTCAGGAACTTCGGACGATCCGCCTCCGGAACGCCGAGGATCTCGCACAGGGTGAACAGCGGCAGGACCGAGGAGAAGTCCTCGACCAGATCGGTCTCACCCTTGTGGGCCATGGCGTCGAGCAGGCGCGTGACCTCGCCCTTCACCCGCTCGGCCACACCGCGCAGGTAGCTGGGCGTGAAGTAGGGCATGTGTTCGCGACGCAGCTGCAGGTGATGCGGCGCGTCGAGGTTGATCATCGCGTCCATCGAGGCGCGGTAGAGCAGCGCATGACGCGCCTCCGGCCGTCCGGCCGCCATCAGGATGCCGCCACGCTGGCTGGAGAAGGTGGTCGGGTCGCCGTTGACGGCCATGACGTCCTCGTGGCGGGTCACCGCCCAGAAGCCGGGGCCGTCCATCCGGGTCTCCGGGTGCCACATCACCGGCGCCTCGGCCCGGAGGCGGGCGTAGCCGGCGTAGGGCTGGCCGTTGGTGAAGGAGGCGATGTCGGTGAGGTCGACCCCGTCCAGCGCCGGATAGCGGGTCCCGAACGTCGGCCCCGCGCGGCCCTCGACCGCAGTCTGGCTGATCAATTCCATCGCCCGTTCCTCCAAGGATTATCGTTGTTCAGACAAGCGTAGTGCGTCCGGGCGCTGCGGCAACAATGACGTTGCGTCAGCTTCCGCGACGTCGCCCTTCCCTGCCCCCGCCCTCGCCCGTAAGGTGATCGCCGATCAGGCGCGCGACAGACGCTGCCGGTCTGCGAGGAACAGGGAAGCGGCATGACCGACACCATCGAGGCGGACTACATCATCGTCGGCGCGGGCAGCGCGGGCTGCGTCCTGGCCAACCGTCTGAGCGCGGACGGCAAGAGCAAGGTGCTGCTGCTGGAGGCCGGCGGCGACGACCGGCCGATGAAGAATCCCGGCCAGTTCATGTCCAACGTCATGATCCATGTGCCGGTCGGCTACTCGCAGACGCTGAAGGATCCAAAGGTCAACTGGCTGTATTCGACCGAGCCGGACCCCGGCACCGGCGGCCGCAGCCATGTCTGGCCGCGCGGCAAGGTGCTGGGCGGGTCATCCTCGATCAACGGCCTGCTCTACATTCGCGGCCAGCACGCCGACTACGACAACTGGCGCCAGATGGGCTGCGAGGGCTGGGCCTGGGACGACGTCCTGCCCTACTTCCTGCGCTCCCAGCACCAGGAGCGCGGCGCCGGCGACTGGCACGCGTCCGGCGGGCCACTGAACGTCTCGGACGTGACCACGAAACACCCGGTGTCGGACGCGGTGATCGACGCCTGCGAGCAGGCCGGCATTCCCCGCGTGTCCGACGTCAACGCGGGCGATCAGGAGGGCGCGACCTACTACCAGCTGACGGTGAAGAACGGGCAGCGCTGCTCGGCCGCCGTCGCCTACCTGCACCCGGCCATGGGCCGCGCCAACCTGCGGGTCGAGACCAATGCCCTGGCCTCCCGCGTGCTCTTCGAGGGCAAGCGCGCCATCGGCGTCGAGTTCACCCAGAACGGCGCCAAGCGGATCGCCAAGGCGAAGGCGGAAGTCATCCTGGCCGGCGGCGCGGTCAACTCGCCCCAGCTGCTGCAGCTGTCGGGCGTCGGGCCCGGCGCGCTGCTGCGCGAGCACGGCATCGACGTCGTGGCCGACCTGCCCGGCGTCGGCGAGAACCTGCAGGACCACTATGTGATGAGCGTCCGCTACCGGCTCAAGCCCGGCGTGGTCTCCGTCAACGAACTGACACGCGGCCCGCGCTTCATCGGCGAGGCGATGAAGTTCCTGTTCCAGCGCAAGGGTCTGCTGACCCTGTCGGCGGCGCACATCGCGGTGTTCTGCAAGTCGCGGCCCGACCTGGCGCACCCCGACATCCAGTATCACATCCTGCCCGCCACCATGGACGCCGAGAAGCTGGCCAACGAGCAGAAGATGGAGCTCGAAGGCGCGCCCGGCCTGACCATCGCGCCCTGCCAGCTGCGCCCGGAAAGCCGCGGCCACATCCGCATCAAGTCGGCCGATCCGACGATGTATCCGGCCATCTTCGCCAACTACCTGGCCGACAGCCTGGACCAGGAAGTCGCCGTCGCCTCGCTGAAGATCGGCCGTCAGATCGCCGAGCAGCCGGCGCTGGCGTCTTACATCGATCACGAGATGAACCCGGGCCCCGACTTCCAGAGCGACGAGATGCTGCTGGAATACGCCCGCGGCGCCGGCACGACCATCTACCACCCGGTCGGCACCTGCCAGATGGGTCACGGCCCGCGCAGGCGGTGGTCGACCCGCAGCTGCGCGTCCATGGCGTCGAGGGGCTTCGCGTCGTCGACGCCTCGGTCATGCCGCGCCTGGTCAGCGGCAACACCAACGCGCCCACGATCATGATCGCCGAGAAGGCCTCGGACATGATCCTGGGCAAGGCGGCCGCCTCCGCCCTCGCCGCCTGAACCCCGTCACACCACTCCAGTCGAAGCGACCGCCATGCATCCCTGTCAACACGCCCAGACCCACCCCGACCGCGCCGCCTACATCATGGCCGGCACCGGCGAGACGGTGACCTACAAGCAGCTCGACGATCGGTCGAACCAGGGCGCGCAGCTGTTCCGCTCACTGGGCCTGAAGGTGGGCGACGTCATCGCCATCTGCATGGACAACAATCCCCGGTACTTCGAGATCACCTGGGCCGCCCAGCGCTCGGGGCTCTACTACACCTGCATTTCGTCCAAGCTGACGGCGAGCGAGGTCGAGTACATCGTCAAGGATTGCGAGGCGAAGGTGTTCATCACCTCCGCCTCGATGGGGGCCATCGCCGACGAGATGCCGGCCCTGATCCCGGGCCTGAAGCTCTACATGTGCGGCGGCGCCCGCGGCCCCTACGAGAGCTTCGAGGCGGCGCGCGACGCCATGCCGACGACGCGGATCGCCGACGAGACCGCCGGTTCGGACATGCTCTACTCCTCGGGCACCACCGGCCGCCCCAAGGGCGTCAAGCCGATGCTGACCGGCGCCGCCATCGATGAGCCCAACGCCCTGTTCATGATGACCCAGGGCCTGTTCGGCTTCACGCCCGACAGCGTCTACATCTCGCCTGCGCCGCTCTATCACGCAGCGCCGCTGCGCTGGTGCATGAGCATCCACAAGCTCGGCGGCACCGTCATCGTCATGGAGCGCTTCGATCCGGAGGCGATGCTGGCCCTGATCGAGAAGTACAAGGTCGACTGCGGCCAGTTCGTGCCGACCCACTTCGTGCGGCTGCTGAAGCTGCCGGAGGATGTGCGGGCGAAGTACGACGTGTCGTCGCTGCGCTCGGCGGTGCACGCCGCCGCGCCCTGCCCCGTGCCGGTCAAGGAACAGATGATCGCCTGGTGGGGCCCGATCATCCACGAGTACTACGCCGGCACCGAAGGCAACGGCTTCTGCTACATCGGCTCGGCCGATTGGCTGGCGCACAAGGGCTCGGTCGGCAAGGCGGTGCTGGGCGAACTGCGCATCTGCAACGAGGAGGGCGACCCGCTGCCGCCTCGGCAGGAAGGTCAGGTCTATTTCGAGAACGGCCCGCCCATCAACTACCACAACGACCCGGCCAAGACGGCCGAGAGCTACAACAAGCACGGCTGGACCAGCCTGGGCGACGTGGGCTGGGTGGACGAGGACGGCTTCCTCTACCTGACCGACCGCAAGAGCTTCATGATCATCTCCGGCGGGGTGAACATCTATCCGCAGGAGATCGAGAACCTGCTGATCGGCCACCCGAAGGTCGCCGACGTCGCCGTGGTCGGGGGCCCGGACGAGGAGATGGGCGAGAAGGTCATCGCGGTGATCCAGCCCGCCAACTGGGCCGACGTGGGCGATGACCTGCGCGCCGAGCTGCTGGCCTACGCCAAGGCCAACCTCAGCCACGTGAAGTCGCCGCGCCAGCTGGACTTCATGGATGAGCTGCCCCGTCACGCCACCGGCAAGCTCTACAAGCGCCTGATCCGCGACGCCTACTGGGGCAAGGCCGACGCCAAGATCGTCTGATGACGAAGAGCGTTCGCATCGGCGGGGCCGGCGGGTTCCTGGGAGACTCGTCGGTGGCCGCGCCGCAGCTGCTGCGCGGCGGGCGGCTGGACTACATGATCCTCGACTACCTGGCCGAGGCGACGATGAGCTCGCTGGGCCAGCTGCGCGCGGCGCGGCCGGACCAGGGCTACGCCCGCGACTTCACCGACTGGGTCTGGAAGGACAATCTGCGTGAGCTGAAGGCGCAGGGGGTCAAGATCGTCACCAACGCCGGCGGCCTGAACCCGCGCGCATGCCGCGAGCGGATGGAGAAGATCGCGGCGGAGGCGGGTCTGAGCTTCAAGATCGCCATCGTCGAGGGCGACGACCTCGCCAGGCGGTTGGACGAGTTGAAGGCCCGCGGCCTGACCGAGATGTTCACCGGCGCCCCCTTCCCCGATCCGGGCAAGGTGTTCAGCGCCAACGCCTATTTCGGCGCGACCCCGATCGCCGCGGCCCTGGCCGCCGGCGCCGACATGGTCATCACCGGCCGGGTGGTCGACAGCGCCCTGGCGCTGGGCCCGCTGATGCACGAGTTCGGCTGGACCGCGGAAGATCACGACCTTCTGTCGGCGGGCTCGCTGGCCGGGCACGTCATCGAGTGCGGCGCCCAGGCGACCGGCGGCCTGTTCACCGACTGGGAGGACGTCCCCGACTGGGCTCACATCGGCTATCCGGTGATCGAGTGCAATGCCGACGGCAGCTTCATCGTCACCAAGCCCGAGGGCACGGGCGGCCTGGTCTCGCCCGCCGCCGTGGCCGAGCAGATCCTCTACGAGGTCGGCGATCCGCAGGGCTACGCGCTGCCGGACGTGGTCTGCGACTTCACGCAGGTGACGGTCGAACAGGTCGGCGAGCATCGCGTGCGGGTGGCCGGCGCCAAGGGCTATCCGCCGTCGGACCGCTACAAGGTCTGCGTGACCTTCGGCGACGGCTTCCGCTTCATCGGGGCCAGTCCCGTGGTCGGCCGCGACGCCGCCGCCAAGGGCCAGCGCCAGTCGGAGGCCATGCTCGAGCGGATCGGCGAGATGCTGCGCGACCGCAACCTGCCGCCGCTGCGCGACAGCCGCGTCGAGATCCTGGGCGCCGAGGCCAGCTACGGCGCCAACGCCAGCGAGGCCGCGCGATCGGTGCGCGAGGTTGTCTGCCGCATCGGCGCCGAGCACGAAAGCGCCGAAGCGCTGGGCCTGATGATGCGGGAGTTCGCTTCGCCCACCACCTCGATGAGCGTCGGCACCACCGGCTGGTTCGGCGGCGCGCCGACAATCACGCCGGTGGCTCGGGTGTTCTCGATCCTGCTGCCCAGGCAGGAGGTCGCCGCGACGGTCTCGCTGGGCCAGCAGACGCTGACCCACACCCCGGCCTCCCCCGCCCGCGGCTTCGACCCCGCCGAGGTGGCGGCGCCGGCCGTACCGGCCGACCCTGCCCCGGAAGACGACATGGTCACCGTGCCGCTGATCGAGGTCGCGTGGGCCCGCTCCGGCGACAAGGGCGACGCCTTCAACATTGGCGTCATCGCCCGCTGCCCGGAGCTGCTGCCCTGGATCCGCGCCGGCCTGAGCGAGGATCGGGTGAAGGCCTGGTTCGCCCACGAGTTCGAGGGCGCGATCGATCCGAAGGTGGTCCGCTACGAACTCCCCGGCATGAACGCCATCAACCTTCATTGCATCCAGGCGCTCGGCGGCGGCCAGTTCTCCAGTCTGCGTCTCGACCCGCTCGCCAAGGGCAAGGCCCAGCAGCTGCTGGACATCGGCATCGACATCCCCCGGTCGCTCGCGCCCGGACGCTAGCGACTGCGGCGACCGCTTGCCTGCCGTGGCGGCGCCGCGTTCAAGCTGCCCGGCTGACGATCCACGTCAACCCAGAGGAATACTCGATGTCGAAGCCGCTTCGCGCCCACACCCCCGTCGGAGAAGAGTATCTGGCCAAGGGGACCGTCGAGGTGCGGCACGCCTTCCCGTTCCCGCCGTCGGCGGTCTGGGCGGCGCTGCTGGACGGCGAGGCCTGGACGCAGTGGCTGCCGATCACCAAGGTCACCTGGACCAGTGAAAAGCCTTTCGCCGTCGGCACGACGCGCACGGTCGAGGTCGGGCCGCAGGTCATCGAGGAGACCTTCTTCGCCTGGGACGAGGGCCAGCGCATGGCTTTCCGCTTCGAGCGCTCGTCGCTGCCGCTGTCGGCGGCCGTCGAGGACTACCGCGTCGTTCCGACCGCCGGCGGCTGCGAACTGGTCTGGCTGGGCAAGGCCAGCGCGCCCTTCCCGCTCGGCTGGCTCATCAACCGCCAGCTGGCCGGCGGCCTGCGCGCCGGGATGCCCAAGCTCCAGGCCCTGATCGCCTCGGACCCGAAGCGGTTCGGCCTGTAGCCGGCGTCAGCCGCGCTTCTCGATCAGCACGCTCTGCACCGCGCGGCCGAAATAGCCTTCGCGGTCGGCCAGCCGCGCGAAGGCCATCGCCCCGCCGCTGTCGCCGACCCAGGTCTCGGCGTCGAGCAGGATCCAGTCGCCAACCGGGTCGCGGGCGAAGTTCACCGACAGGTCGCCGTTGATGTAGGTCCACTGCTGGAAGTCCAGCACCGCCGAGACGCCGTTGCAGAAGTCGGCGGTCAGGGCGGCCCGCATCAGCGGCGAGGTCACCTCGCCGCGCACCATCGGCCGCTCGGCGCGGAACCAGACAGCGGCCGGGCCCGGCTTGCCCCATTCGCCGCGCATGATCTTCGCCGACATGCCCGAGCCGAAGCCTTGGGCGGCCCCGAAGCCGGCGCTGCGGGGCTCATCCGCCGGCGGCGCCGCCTGCTCCAGGGCGCGGAAGCCCTCGTGCGGCGGCAGGGCGAGCGGCTCCGACCGCAGTTTAAGCACGCTGGCCCGGACGCACTCCTTGCCCTCGTGCAGCAGACGCACCTGCAGCAGCTGGATCTTGCGCCCCTCGCGGACGACCTCGGTCTCGATGTCCAGGGTGGCGACCGGCACCGGGCGCAGCAGGTCGACGGTCAGCCGCGCCACCCGCATCGGCCGCGCAGAGGGGAAGGCCTCGGCCGCCCGCGCGACCAGCGCCGTGGGCGCGCCGCCGTGCTGCATCGTGGGGTCCCAGGGGCCGGCGGAGAACGGCGTGGCGGTCACGCGGCTGCCGTCGATCTCGAACACGTACTCGTCGCTCACCCCTGCCCCTCTCGTCAGGCCGCCGTCACCTCCTGTTGGCGCTCTGCCGCGAGGGAAATCAACGCCTTTGCCGTGAAGTCGTCGGCCGGGAAGAAGGTCTCCAGCGCCAGCTCGGACAGGGTGACATCCGTCGGCGTCCCGAACACCGTCACCGTGCTGATGAAACTCATCACGCCCTGCTCGGTCCGCAGGCGCAGGGGCACGGCGATGCCGCCCAGGTCCTGGCCGTGCGGGACGCCGACCGCCGCCGGCGGCGCGGGATAGGCCTTCAGCTCCTCGTACAGCGCCTTGAGCCCGACGTCGGCGGTGGCGTCGATCTGGCGGCGAAGGCGCTCGAGAATGTGAACCCGCCATTCGGTCAGGTTGATGATCCGCGGCGCCATCCCCCTGGGGTGAAGCGTCATCCGCAGCATGTTGATCGGCTGGGTCAGGAGCTCGGGCTCATTGACCATGAACGGCCCGACGGCGGCGTTGGCGGCGACCAGGTTCCAGCGACCGTCCACGGCCAGGGCCGGGAACGGCTCATGGCCTTTCAGCACCATGTCCACGGCCCGCCGGGCGGGCGCCAGGTCCGCGGCGTCGAGCGATCGCTCCGGATAGACCGGGGCGAAGCCGGCGGCGATCAGCATGGCGTTCCGCTCGCGGAGCGGCGTTTCCAGCTGCTCCGCCAGGTGCAGCACCATCTGGCGGCTCGGCCGCGAGCGTCCGGTCTCGATGAAGCTGAGATGCTTGGGCGAGATGCCGGCGTCCAGGGCCAGATCCATCTGCGTCAGGCGCCGGCGGTTGCGCCAGTCGCGGATGTGCTCGCCGATCGTCGATTGACTGGTCATGGGACGAGGCTAGCCCCGACACGGCGGACGTCCAATTACCTCTGATGTAATCGTGGCCGGATCAGCGGTTGAAAGCCCGGCCCGCTCGGGGCATGGATGACGCCGAACAACTGTTTGAGGGAGCTCCGCGCCATGAAGGAAGTTGACTACAAGGACCTGTCCAGCCTCGTCGGCCAGGAGATCGGCGTCTCGGACTGGCTGGAAGTCAGCCAGGAACGGGTCAACCAGTTCGCCGAGGCGACCGGCGACCACCAGTGGATCCACGTCGACGTCGAGCGGGCCAACCGCGAGATGGGCGGCCCGATCGCCCACGGCTATCTGACGCTGTCGCTCATCCCGTTCCTCGGCGCCAAGCTGCTCAAGGTCAACGGCGTGACCCGCGGCATCAACTACGGCAGCGACAAGGTCCGCTTCACCAACATGGTCCGCGTCGGCAAGCGCGTGCGGATGCGCCAGAAGCTGCTCAGCGTCGAAGCCAAGTCCGGCGGTCTGCAGATGAAGAACGAATGCACCATCGAGATCGAGGGTGAAGAGCGTCCGGCCTGCGTGGCCGAGACCATCTCGGTGATCTACGGCGCCTAGATCCTGATCCGCCCCGGTCGTCTCCGGCCGGGGCGGACGGACGCCGTCAGGCCGCCCGTTCGGCCGCCAGCAGCGGCGGCGGGCGAAGGCAGAAGCTGTAGTCGCCGTCGAAGGGCGTCGCGAACCACGCGTCACGGATTTCCGAAGGCGTGTCCTCCGCCCAGCGCAGGTGGCAGTGGTCGTGGCCATAGGCCCGACGCGCCGGCGCGAACTCGCCCAGCAGGGCGTCCAGGCGCGGACTGACGAACGGCAGGCGAACCCGCGCAGCGCCCAGATCGCGCGCCGAACCCAGGAGCGTCTGCACCAGGGCCGGGATGGCGACCGTCTCAGACTCCGCCGTTGCGATCAGGTCGATGATCTCCAGCGCCGGTCGCTCGACCTCCGACCCCTTGGAAAAGAACGCCAGCAGATAGCCGGCCAGCACGCCGTCCCGCTCGAAGCCGAGCATCACCGGCAGGCGGGTCAGGTCAGGATCGGCGCAGCGCCAGCGCAGGGTCTCCGCGTCGCGCCAGGCCAACAGCCGGCCGTCCTCGCGAAGCCGCGCCCACAGCGCATCGAACCGCTCGTCGATCGCCGTGACCGGCAGGGCGAAGACGCCCGGCGCGCAGCGCGTGATCGCGCCGGTCCAGACCCGGGCGTCGGTGAAGCGCTCCCCCGACCCCCGACCTCCGGACAGCCCGTGGAACCAGCGCAGCGCCCGCTCGCTGGCCACGGCCGACCAGTCCGACTTCCAAGCGTACTTCACGCGGCTGAGGCTTTCAGGCCAGGGCTGCATGTCGAAATGCTTGTAGATCGGCGCCGACCGGTCGTTGGCGTTGAAGGTGTACCGGACGAAGGTCGTGTCCTGTCCGGCGAACCGGCGCAGCAGATCGCGGCTGGCCCCCTTCACGCGGGGATCGACCAGAAGCGTGTGGAGCGTCGCCCCCAGCAGGGTCTCACCCCTGTAGTCGAACCGCTGCAGGAAGTTGCCCAGGAAGGCGAGGACGCCGTCGGCCTCGGTTTCGTAGACCCATCCGGGCGGATTGGCCTCGCTGAATCCAGCGCCCGGCGCCCCGGCGATCAGCCAGGCCCAGCCCGCGCGCGAACGCGGATACCACCAGGCCCAGTCGCAAAGCCGCTGCACGGCCTCGCTGTCTTCCAGCGCAAACGGTCTCACGCCCCGGTTCATTTCGGATCACTCCACGACAAGAGTATCGGTGGAGTGCAACGTCGGGGCCAGCAAAGCCTTGCGCCGCAAGGCTTCTACACCCGATTTGGGGAATGGCGGCCGCACCGGGTGCGGCCGCCTCGCTTCCTCAGCTCCTGAAGGAGCGCGGCTCGTCCAGTCGACGCTCGAAGTCGTGGATCTCCGCTTCGGCCTTGTCCTTGGCGTAGCCGTAGCGTTCCTGGATCTTCCCGGCGAGCTGGTCGCGCTTGCCGGCGATCGTGGTCAGATCATCGTCAGTGAGCTTGCCCCACTTTTCCTTGACCTTGCCCGAGAACTGCTTCCATTCGCCTTCGACACGATCCCACATGACGGGTCTCCCTTCGCTACTGGATGTAGGGAGAGAACCCCGGACCGGCAGTCAGGGTTCCGCGAAGGCGCCGGCCGACGCCGCGGTCGAGCCCACCAGGGGCGGCTCCGCCGGCGGGGCGGGCGGCGGCATGATCCCGTCGATCAGGGCGACGGTCTCGCGCACGAAGCGGGCGTGGGTGACGATGCCGATCTCCAGGCGCTCGCCGGACAGCTCGACCTGCTGCGTCAGGATGCCGGCCACGAACTGGACCTCCTGGGTCTCCAGACCCCCGGGGCGGCGCCGGGCCCCGTCGGCCATGAAGACCGGCCCGCCTGAGTTGCCCGGAAAGACGCTGAAGTCGAGCAGGAAGGTGGGAAAGACGCTGGACGGGGCCAGCGGATAGGAGGCGACGCGACCCGAGCGCAGGATCGGGAACCCCGCCTGATTGGCCGACAGACCGCGCGGAAAGCCCAGCGCCATCATCTCGTCGCCAGGGCCCAGGCCATAGCGCGTGAAGGTCTCGTCCTGGGCCAGCCAGGACAGCGGGATGGCCGCGCGGGCGAACTCATCCGGCGCCTGGATGACGATGGCGGCGATATCGCGCGTCGGGTGACGCGTCCACTTCGGGGCCCGGCTGTCGTCCCGGATCGGCAGCGGCTGGGGATCGTAGCGCCAGGATCCGTCTCCGCCCTGCACCCTGTAGCCGATCCTGGCCTGCATGGCGGGCATGCGGTCCAGCACATGGGCGGCGGTGACCAGCACGGTGCGCGACCGGCCATCCGCCGTCGGGGCCTCGATCAGGAAGCCGGTCCCGACCGTGCGCGTGCCGTCGCCGAGCGGCTGCTCCAGCTGCACCGTCGCCTTGATCAGATCGACGGAAAGGTCCCAGGCCATCGACGCCCCCCGATGCAAGCGGTACTCGCGGACCCTGGATGGTCCGTTCCGATGATGCGGGCCCATTTGACCGCAACGCGGCGGACGCACAAGCTGACCGTCTGCCGCACAGGAGAGTTGATTCATGAACCGGCGCCAGATGATGGCCGCGACCGCCGCGACCGCCCTTTCATCCAGTCTCGTCGTCCCAGGGAGCGCCATGTCCGCCACGCCCAAACCTGTTCCTCCCGTCGCCCGCAAGATCCCCAGGCGCATCGAGCAGCTGGGCCGGGTCCGGGTCGACGACTACGCCTGGATGAAGGACGACAACTGGCAGAAGGTCCTTCGCGACCCCAGCCTGATCAAGGCCGACGTCAAGGAGCACCTGACCGAGGAGAACGCCTACACCAAGGCCATGCTGGCCTCGACCGAGGCCCTGCAGGCGACGATGTTCGAGGAGATGAAGGGGCGGATCAAGGAAGACGACGCCTCCGTCCCCGACGCCGACGGACCCTGGGAGTACTACAGCCGCTACGAGAAAGGCGCGCAGCACCCGATCCATGCGCGGCGCCCGGTCGGCAAGACCGACGGCGAGGTGATCCTGCTGGACGAGGAGGCCGAGTCGAAGGGCAAGGCCTTCTACCAGGTCGGTTCGGCCAGCCACACGGCCGACCATCGCTACTACGGCTGGGCCGTGGACGAGCAGGGGTCGGAGGTCCTTCGGATTTTCGTCAGGGACATCGCTTCGGGCAAGCTGGTCGGCGAGCCGGTCGAGAGCGTCAACGACTTCGTCTTCTCGCCCGACAGCAAGTGGATCTTCTGGACGCTGCGCGACGACAACGGCCGTCCGGCGAAGATCTACCGCCGCCCGATCGGCGGCGCGGCGAAGGACGACGTGCTGGTCTACGACGAGCCGGACGAGGGCTTCTTCATCGGGGCCGGGGTGACGCAGTCGCGCAAGTGGATTGTCATCGGCTGCGGCAACCAGGACAGCAGCGAGGCCTGGCTGATCCCGGCCTCCGACCCGACAGCCAGGCCGGTGGTCGTCGAGCCGCGCCAGGAAGGCGTGCGCTATGACGTCGAGCACTGGAACGACCGGTTCGTGATCCGCACCAACGCCGACGGCGCCGTCGACTTCAAGCTGGTCACCGCGCCCGAGAACAAGCCTGGCAAGCCTGAGTGGAAGGACTGGATCGCCCACAAGAGCGGCAACCTGATCCTCGGCACGACGGCGTTCAAGGACTGGTTCGTGCGGTTGGAGAAGGTCGACGCCGTCAACCGCATCGTCATCACCAGCGCCGGCGGCGACGAGCACGCGATCGATTTCGACGAGGAGATCTACGCCCTCGGCCTCGACGGCGGCTACGAGTACGACACCGCCTCGCTCCGCTTCACCTACACCTCGATGACCACGCCCCGGCAGTGGTTCGACTACGACATGGCCACCCGCAAGCGCACCCTGCGCAAGACGCAGGAGATTCCGTCGGGCCACGATCCGGCCCAGTACGAGACGCGTCGCCTGAACGCCAGGGCGGCGGACGGCGCCGAGGTGCCGATCTTCGTGCTGATGAAGAAGGGGACCAAGCTCGACGGCTCGGCGCCGCTGCTTCTCTACGGCTACGGCAGCTACGGCATCTCGCAGGAGCCCGGCTTCTCGATCCGCAACTTCAGCCTCGTCGACCGCGGCTGGATCTGGGCCACGGCCTGCCCGCGCGGCGGGGCCGAAAAAGGCTGGGGCTGGTTCCTGGACGGCAAGAAGTTCAAGAAGAAGAACACCTTCACCGACTTCATCGCCTGTGCCGACCACCTCCACGCGGCCGGCTACGGCAAGCCGGACCGGACGGTCGCCTACGGCGGCTCGGCCGGCGGACTGCTGATGGGGGCGGTCACCAACATGCGGCCCGAGCTGTGGGCCGGGATCATCGCCTCGGTGCCGTTCGTCGACGTGATCAACACCATGAGCGACACGAGCCTGCCGCTGACGCCGCCCGAGTGGCCCGAGTGGGGCAACCCGATCGAGGATCCCGAGGCCTACGACTACATGATGAGCTACAGCCCCTACGACCAGGTGGCGAAGCTTCCCTATCCGGCGGTGCTGGCCACCGGCGGGCTGTCGGATCCGCGCGTCACCTACTGGGAGCCGGAGAAGTGGGCCGCCAAGCTGCGCGACCACACCACCAGTGGCGACCCCATCCTGCTGAAGATCAACATGGAGGCCGGCCACGGCGGCGCCTCGGGGCGGTTCGACTTCCTCAAGGAGATCGCGCTGAACTACGCGTTCGCCATCTGGGCCGTGGAGCGAGGATGGGAAAAGGCCTGAGCCTGAGGCCGGCGACGGCCGCCGACGCCGAGGCGCTGGCGGCCATCTACGGCGACGCGTGCCTGCACGGCGTGGGCACCTTCGAGGAGGTCCCGCCGGCGGCCGCCGAGATGGCGGCGCGGCTGGCGGCAGTGTCGGGGCGAGGCTTGCCCTACCTGCTGGCCCAGATCGACGGGCAGGCCGCCGGCTTCGCCTATGCCGCGCCCTTTCGCCTGCGCGCCGCCTACCGCTTCACAGTGGAGGACAGCGTCTACATCCACCCGGACTTCAAGGGGCGCGGGGTCGGCCGCGCCCTGCTCTCGCGCGTGCTGGCCGACTGCGAGGCGCTGGGCCTTCGTCAGGTGATCGCGGTGATCGGCGGCTCCGACAATGAAGGCTCGATCGGCCTCCATCGCGCGCTCGGCTTCGAGCATCAGGGAGTCATGCGAGGCGTCGGGCACAAGTTCGGCCAGTGGCGGGACATCGTGATGATGCAGCGGGCCCTGAACGGCGGCGTCGAGACGTCGCCGGACGCACCCGGCCTGGCGCTGTCGGGCGTCTAGGCGGCGGGCGACCGCAAACCCTACTCCCTCAGCACCCGCGCCAGCGCGGCCGAGTCATAGGGCTTGTCGAGGGCCTGGGCGCCGGGCACGCCCTCGACGGCCTCGCGCTCGCTGTAGCCGCTGGCCAGCACGATGCGCAGCTCCGGTCGCAGGGTCCTGGCCCGCCGCGCCAGTTCGTCGCCGCGCAGGCCGGGCAGCCCGATGTCGGTGAACAGCACGTCGATGCGGGCGCCGGACTCCAGCGTCGCCAGCGCCGCCGGCCCGTCGCCCGCCTCCAGCACCGCAAAGCCCAGCTCGCCCAGCATTTCCGCCGCCGCGGCGCGAACCAGCGCGTCATCCTCGACCAGCAGCACCGTTTCGCGGCCAGCCAGCAGGCTCGAGGCCACCTTCCGCGCCAGATCGGCCTTGGTGTAGGGCTTCGACAGCAGCGACACCCCCTCGTCGAGGCGGCCATGGTGGACGATCGCGTTCTCGGTGTAGCCGGAGGTGTAGAGCACGACCATGGTCGGCCGGAGCTGGCGCGCGCGCCTGACGAACTCCGGCGTCTTCATCGCGCCGGGCATGATCACGTCGGTGAACAGCAGGTCGACCGGCTCGCCGGCCTCGAGAATCTTCAGCGCCGCCTCCGGCCCGTCGGCCTGGCGGCAGTGGTAGCCCAGGTCGGCCAGCATGGCGCAGGCCGCCTCCCGGACAGCCCCCTCGTCCTCGACCACCAGGACGGTTTCGCCGCGCCCGCCGGCATGGACCTCGGCCTGGACGGGCCCGGCCTCCGCCTTGCGGGTGCGGGGCAGGTAGATCTTCACCGTCGTGCCCTGGCCGGGCTCGCTGTAGATCTGGATGTGACCCTTGGACTGTTTGACGAAGCCGTAGACCATGGAGAGGCCCAGCCCGGTGCCCTTGCCCTCGGCCTTGGTGGTGAAGAACGGCTCGAACACCCGGGCGACGGTTTCGCGGGACATGCCCTGACCGGTGTCGGACACCGCCAGCAGAACGTATTGTCCGGGCGTGATGTCGGCGTCGCGGGCGGCGTAGCGGTCGTCCAGCGCGGCATTGGCCAGTTCCACCGTCAGCCGACCGCCGTCAGACATTGCGTCACGGGCGTTGATGGCCAGGTTGAGCAGCGCGCTCTCGATCTGCGCCGGATCGGCGATGGTATTCCACAGACCGCCCGCGACGACGGTCTCGACCTCGATGCCCTCGCCCAGGGTGCGGCGGAGCAGTTCGGCCATGTTGCTGACCAGCCGCCCGGGATTGACCACCACCGGCTCCAGCGGCTGGCGGCGGGCGAAGGCGAGCAGCTGGCGGGTCAGGTCCGCCGCACGGTCCGCCGCGTGGATCGCATTCTCCAGGCGCGTCCGGGTGCGGGCGTCCTTGATGCCACGTTCGATCATCTCGAGGTTGGCGCGGATCACCTGCAACAGGTTGTTGAAGTCGTGGGCGACGCCGCCGGTGAGCTGGCCGACCGCCTCCATGCGCTGCGAGCGCCGCGCCGCCTCCTCGGCGCGCTCGCGCTCGGTGATGTCGCGCGAGGAGCCGACGATGCGCACCGGCAGCCCGGCCGCGTCGAACACCGGCGCCAGGGTGGACTCCCAGGTGATCGGCCCCACGCCGGGAACCTCGGCCGTATCGCGCACGGTGATCGCCTTGCCGGCATCCACGGCCCGGTCGTAGAGCGCCTTGAAGCGGGCGCCCATGACCGGAAAGGCCTCCATGATGTCGCGACCGCGATAGGGCGCCATGTCCCCGCCCAGTAGCCGCGCCAGCGCCGGGTTGAAGTCGCCGATCAGGTAGCGGCCGTCGGGCGTGATGTCGAAGGTGTAGAGATAGTCGGGGACGTTCTCGAACACCGTCCGCACAAGCTTGCCGGCGTCCCGCCGCGCTTCCTCCGCCGCGTCCCGGCGCGCCAGGGCCTCGCGCAGATCGCGGTTGGCGCGCCCCAGCACCAGGACGGTGAGGGCCAGGATGAGCAGACCGGAGCCGCCAAGCCCCAGCGAGAGGTAGAAGCTGCGCTGCTCGTTGCGATCGGCCGTCGCCTGCCGCGCCGCCAGAAGCCGCCGCTCCTCTGCGATCAGGTCTGCGACCAGCGTCCGGACACGATCCATCTGCACCCTGCCGGCGCCGGTGGCGATGTTCCGCCTCACGGCCTCGTCTTCACCGCGCCGGGCGCGCTGCAGGTTCGTTTCCAGGGTGGACAGGCGCCGGGCGGCGGCGCTCTGGAGCTGGCCGACGCGCTCGATCTGGGCGGGATTGTCGGCGACCAGCTGACGAAGGCGCGAAATCTGGCGGGGAATCCGCTCATTCGCCGACCGCCAGGGGATGAGGTACGCGTCCTCGCCGGCGATCAGGAAGCCGCGTTGTCCCGTTTCAGCGTCCTGCAGGCTGGAGAACAGGCCCTGGGCCGTGTCGAGAACCTCATGGGTCCGGGCCAGATCCTGCTGGCCGCGCCGCAGCTCCACGAGGTGGTTGAAGGCGGTGACGCCCGTCAGCCCCGCGACGGCGACGATCAGCAGGATGGGTACGAGATAGAAACGCTTCGAGCCCGCCACACCATGTCCCCGGCCGCCCGCCGACGCGAACCGCCAAAGCCTACCCGCAACGGGGAACGGCGCAAGGGACTCGCCGCGCGCGGGCCGGGGAAGAGGATCGGAGGAAGGAATTGGCTGGGGAACTAGGACTCGAACCTAGAATGACGGTACCAAAAACCGCAGTGTTACCATTACACCATTCCCCAGCAGGAACGGCGGAGCCCGGACGAACCGGGTCGCGAGAGGCGGGTCAGATAGCGCAGGCGACGGCGCGATGCAACGCGGTTGAAGACTGTTTTTACTTCGCTTGCGGGCTCGCCGACTCCCCTCTATAAGCCCCCTCCTCTAGTCGGAGTGTAGCTCAGCCTGGTAGAGCACCGTCTTCGGGAGGCGGGGGTCGGAGGTTCGAATCCTCTCACTCCGACCAATTCTTCTGGTCCCCGGCCAGATCCTTCGGAGCGCGTGCGAAACACGCGCTCCCGAGGGACCTCCCCGACCCCGGCCGGGCAAAAAGCCCAATTCCGACAAAGAACCACGGCCAGTGTTGCCGCGTGTTCATTTGACCGCAACGCGCCACGCTGTAGCGTGAGCGCGACTTTCAACCCGGGTGCCCGATGAAGCAGTTCTTCCTCACCATGGCCGGCGTGTTCGCCGGTCTGCTGGTGTTTTTCGTAGTCGTGCCATTCATCATGATCATGTCGATCGTGGCGAGCGCGCAGCCCAAGGACACGACCCCGTCGGTCGCCGTCCTGCAACTGGACCTGCGCGACGGACTGACCGATCAGGACCCGCAGAACCCGTTCGCCATGTTCGGCGGGTCAGGCATGTCGGTGATCTCGGTGATCGAGGCGCTGAACCACGCCCAGACCGATGACAAGGTGAAGGGCGTCTTCGTCCGGCTTCCCGAAGGCGGCATGGCCCCGGCCGCCGCCGACGAGCTGCGCCAGGCCTTCCTGCGCTTCCGCAAGGCCGGCAAGCCGATCTGGGCCCACAGCCAGGGCCTCTACCCGTCCGGCGTTGTCTCCTCGACCTACATGCTGGGCGCGGCGACCGACGCCCTGTGGATGCAGCCCGACAGCAGCTTCCAGGCCACCGGCTTCGCGGTCGAGGACATGTTCTTCAAGCGCCTGTTCGAGAAGTACGGCGTGAAGGCCGAGTTCGAGCAGCGCCGTGAGTACAAGAACGCGGTCAATCCGTACCTGTTCGACAACTACACGCCCGCCCACAAGGAGGCGGAGCTGTCGTGGATGACGTCGATCTACCGGACGGCCGTCCTGACCGCGGCCATTGACCGCAAGAAGGAGCCGATCGCCTTCGCGCGCGTCTTCGAGGCCGGCCCCTACTCGGCGGAGGAGGCGAAGGCCAAGGGCCTGATCGACGGCGTCGGCCAGGTGCGCGAAATGTCCGACGCCCTGCTGGCCAAGGCCGGCAAGAAGGCCAGGCTGATCGATTTCAACGACTACATGAGCAGCGTGCGGCGCACGGCGAAGACGGCCTCGGCGATGGGCGGCAAGCCCGCCATCGCGGTGATCGGCGCCGAAGGCCCGATCATGACCGGGACCAGCGGCGGCGGAAATCCGTTCGGCGGCGACGAGACGGTCTGGTCCGACGATGTGGCCGACTCCTTCTACAGGGCCATCGAGGACAAGGATGTGAAGGCGATCGTCTTCCGCGTGTCCTCGCCCGGCGGTTCGGACACCGCGTCCGAGCAGATCCTGAGCGCCGTGCGGGCCGCCAAGAAGGCCGGCAAGCCGGTCGTGGTCAGCATGGGCACCTACGCGGCCTCCGGCGGCTACTGGATCTCCTCGGACGCCAGCAGCATCGTCGCCCAGCCGACCACCCTGACGGGGTCCATCGGCGTCTACGGCGGCAAGTTCGTGCTGGGCGACGCCCTTGGCCGCTTCGGCGTGGATGTGCGTCAGACGGCGGTCGGCGGCGAGTACGCCGGCGCCTTCGGAACCGGCGAGACCTTCGACCCCGCCCAGCGGGCGCAGTTCGCCGGCTGGATGGACCGGATCTACGAGGGGTTCGTGAAGCGGGTCTCGGAAGGTCGCAAGCTTCCCGCCGACCGCGTGCGCGAGATCGCCAAGGGCCGGGTCTGGACCGGCGTTCAGGCGCGCCAGCTCAAGCTGGTCGACCAGATCGGCGGCTACTACGACGCCATCGAGCGGGCCAAGGCTCTCGCCAACCTGAAGGGCGAGGTCCGGATCAAGCACATCGGCGGCGGCGACTCCCCCTTCGAGGCGTTCGAGAAGCTGTTCGGCGTCAGTTCCACCTCGCTGCGCACCCTGGCGGCCGCCGGATGGGTGATGGGCGACCCCCGCGCCGAGGCGATCCTGGACGAGATGGCCACCGCCCGCCTGCGCGAGCGGGGCGCCACGGTGCTGGCGCCGACGCCGGTCCGGTAGGCGATCCGCCTACTCACAAGGCAAGGGCCCCCGGCGAACGACCGCCGGGGGCCTGCCTGTCGGCCATCCGCGGAAATCAGCCCGCCCTGTGGCGTGTGCCCGCTTGGCGAAGCCCCAATTCACGCTACGATGCAGCACACAGCCGCCGTTTCGCGGCATTGAGATGTCTCCACGCCCTGCGCCAGACGAACGTCATCGTGCGCGGGCGGGACAGGTGAGGACCAGAAGTGACGTTACCAGTTCGGCGATTCCTGATCGCGGCCGCGATCCTGCTCACGACCGCCTTGTTCGCGGTCACTCCCGGCATGGCGCGGCAAACGCCGTCCGCCATCCCGACCGCCGACGATTTCGGTCGCGAGTCTTCCATTCGCAGCGTGAGCGTGTCGCCGGACGGCAAGCATATCGTTGCGATCACCTCGCCCGACGGTGTCGCGACCTATGTCTCCGTCTGGCGCACCGATGCACCGGGTGAGACGCCGCGCGTCCTCGGCCTGTCCGGCCGCAACAGCATCCAGGGCGTGCAGTTCATCAAGAACGAGCGCCTCGCGGTGCGGGTTCGCCAGACCTACACCTCCGGCGTCAACAAGACCCACCTGATCCGGCTCTTCATCGTCGACCTGGACGGCAAGAAGTGGATGACCGCGCTGGGCGGCGACAATCCGGGCGAGTTCGTCTCGGCCCAGGTCATCGACACCCTGCCGACCGACCCGACGAACATCCTCGTGGCGTCGCGCGACGGCATCTACAAGCTGGACGTCTTCACCGGTCGCTCGGGCCGGGTGTTCGTCAGCTCCGACAAGTTCGGCGGCGAGCAGATCGACCTGACCGGCGAAGTGCGGACCCGCCAGTCGGTCGATTTCGAGAACGGCAAGGTCTACATCGCCCAGTGGATCCGCAATCCCAAGACCAACGAATGGGAAGAGCATTTCCGCTGGTTCGCCGCCGAGCGCGAGCCGCGCGAGATCATCGGCTTCACCCGTGATCCCAACGTCGTCTTCATCCGCAGCAGCGCCGGGCGCGATAAGGCGGCGATCTACGAGTACAACATCACCACGCGCCAGACGGGCGAGCCGATCTTCGAGACCAAGCTGTTCGATGCGACCGGAGTGATCCAGTCGAGCGCGCCCGAGGACTACGGTCGCCTCCTCGGCTTCACCTACGATGCCGAGAACGGCCGGGAATACTGGATCGACGGCAAGATCGACGCGCTCTCCAAGGGCCTGCGCAAGGCCTTCGGCATCAAGACCACGCCGGTCGCCTGGACCGACATCGCCACCGGCGAAAAGCTCCGCTACAGCACCGCCGACGGCGCCGATGTGCGGATGACCAGCTGGTCGGACGACCTCAGCCGCGCCATCGTCGTGAAGACCGGCGCCTCGCAACCGCCCGAGTACTACCTGCTGGCGGACGGCAAGGTGACCCTGCTGGGCAAGTCGCGCCCGTGGATGAACACCACGGCCCTGGGCGACACGCGCCTCGTCCAGTACGCGGCGCGCGACGGCCTGCTGATCCCGGCCTTCCTGACCACGCCGAAGAAGGAAATCCACGGCCCCGGTCCCTACCCCACCATTATCCTGCCGCACGGCGGACCGTGGGCCCGGGACGACATGGGCTGGGACGGCTCCGGCTGGGTCCAGTATTTCGCCGCCCGCGGCTACGTGGTGCTGCAGCCGCAGTTCCGCGGCTCGCAGGGCTGGGGCCAGAAGCTGTGGCGCGCCGGCGACGCCGAGTGGGGCCAGAAGATGCAGGACGACAAGGACGACGGCGCCAAGTGGCTCGTGGCGGAAGGCATCGCCGCTCCGGACCGCATCGCCATGCACGGCTACTCCTACGGCGGTTACTCGGCGATGGCGGCGGCGGTGCGGCCCAACGGCATCTACCAGTGCTCAGTCGCCGGCGCCGGGGTGGCCTCGATCGAGAAGTTCCGCGAGATCGTCAACCAGAGCCGCATCCTGCGTGAGCTGCAGCGGCCAACGATCAACGGCCTGTCGCCGTTCGAGAAGGCGTCCGAGGTCTCGATCCCGATCTTCCTCTATCACGGCGACCGGGACACCACCGTGCCGATCAGCGAGTCGGAGCGCTTCGTCTCGGTCCTGAAGTCGACCGGCAAGCCGTACCGCTACCTGGAGATCAAGGACATGGGTCACCAGTCCATCCTCTGGGAGGCCGGCCAGGTCGCCGAGGTCCTGACGGCCGTGGAATCCTACCTGACCACGGAGTGCGGCCCGGGCGGCCTGTAGGTCGCTGAGCCTTGCAATGACGGGAAGGGCGCGGAACCGGCCGGTTCCGCGCCCTTTTCCGTTCAGTCGGGCGCCTTGGCGGTCCGCCCGAACTGGTCGGACCTGAACTTCACCAGCCGGTCGCGGAAGTTCAGCTCGATCGAGTCGAAGTGGCGCATCACATCCACGCCGATCAGCAGCGCCGGCCGGTCGTCCAGATCCCAGATCCGGAAGGTGTGCAGGTCGGCGAAGACGCAGGTCAGGTTGCCCAGGCGCACGCCGCCGAGCCGCAGCGGGGGCACCGTCGACAGCTCTCCCACGGCGATCTGGCCCGTGGCGCTGACCAGCTCGACCCGGGGCAGGCGCTCGTTGAGCAGACCCGGGCCGCGCAGCGCGCTGTGCAGGGCCATGTTGCCGACGGTGTTTTCCGCGCCGGAGTCGAGGAATGCGGTCAGCTTCACGCCGCCGATCTCGGCGTCGACGATGGTCAGCTGGCCGAAGCGATGGCGCGCCGGGACGACGACGACGTCCTGGGTGTCCTCCTGCGCGCGCCGGTCGCGGGCCGTGCGGGCCACGGCGACCGGCTCGGCCCCGGCGAACAGCGAGAAGGACTGGTCCCGGAAATTGAGCAGCGCCCGGCGATGGGCCAGAACGTCGACGCCGAGCAGCCCGTCGGCCCCGAGATAGCGGCCCTCGAGCACCGGCATCCGGACCCGGCGACTCAGGAGCCCGCCGACGGCCAGCGCTTTGACCTGGACTGTGCGCGACGGCATGACGCCGGCGATGCCGTGGACCAGCGCCTGGCCGGCCGTCGGCAGCGCGAGCGCCGCCGCCACCTCCGTCGACAGCACGGACCGGTTGGCGCCGGTGTCGACCACGAAGCGATAGGGGCCGGCGGCGTCGATCATGACATCGACCAGCATCCGCCGGACCGCGTCGAAGCTGGCGCGCACAGCGCCGTCCTGGTCGGGCGTCGCCCCCGCGACCGGCGGCGGCAAGGCCGGAGCCTGCAGATTGACCTGGACCACCGATCGTTCGGGAACCGTGGCGCACGCTGCGACCGGCGCGGCGATCAGACCGCCCAGCACGCCCCTTCGATTGATCCCGTCTTCCATCTGCGTCCCCCGATCGACCTGCCCCCAGGCTCCACGGCCCTTGCCGCTAGAGGACCGCGCCCGGCCGCCCCGCGCAAGAGGCCGCGCTCGACCGGCGCCAATGCGGTTGCATCCACCGCCGCACCTACGTAGCGATAGGCGGTCACACTCCAGGAGATGCTTCTTGACCTTCGCCGTCATCCAGGGCCGGCCGGACACCCTGAACACCGAGGTGAGCCGCTTCAGTCAGACGCCGCTGACGCAGACGGCGTTCCTCAACAGCGTGCCCAAGTGCGGGACCCACCTGCTGCGCAACATCGTCCGGATGTTCGTGCCGGTGGCGCGGCATTTCGACCGGGAGTTCATCCAGCTGCAGAACCTGGAGCAGCATCAGGCGGCCCTCGATCCGCGCCGCCCGGCCTTCAGCGTGGGACACCTGATCTATGCCGACATGGCGGCGCTGGCCACGCGGCACGCCCGGCACGTCATCCTGGTGCGCGACCCCTATGACTATGTGCTCTCGCGGGCCCGGTTCGTCTTCTCCGAGGAGTTCCGCCACCCGATGCTGGAGCCGCTGAAGGCCGCCGCCAGCGTCGACCAGGTCATCAACTTCATGATCTTCGGCGTGCCCGGCAAGGGCCCAGCGCTGCGCGAGGCCTTCACCTTCAACGCCGTCGCCTGGATGCACACCGGCGCGGAGATCGTGCGTTACGAGGACATCGTGGCGGCCCTGAAGACGCTCGATACACCGGCCTCGGAGGCCTTCTTCGGCGATCTGCTGGGCAAGTTCGGCATCGCCCTGCCGCAGGACTGGCGTGAGCGCGTGCGGATCGGTTCGTCGCGCGAGCACAGCGCCACCGACAGCGGCCAGTTGTCGGGCGTGCCGGATTTCCCGAAGACCTTGTCGGACGGGCAGAAGACCCTGGTCGACTTCGCGGCGCCCGGTCTGCGGGCGCTGCTGGGCTACAGCTGAGCCGGCGGCCAGCCGCACCCAGGGTCCGTCATCCTCGCGCGCGTCGCGAGGCCCCATGAACACCGGCTTTCAGTGAGGGGGCGTGGAGCGATCCGCGCCCCTCTTCCTTGGCGCGCCAGGCACGGATCCTGGCGACGCGCGCGAGGATGACGGCGTCGGGGCGGATCAGGCAAAGAAAAAGGCGGCGGAGCTTTCGCTCCGCCGCCCAATTCCTTGATCCGCTGACGACTAGAAGCGCAGCTTAATCTGGCTGAACACGCGACGGCCGACCACGTCGTACGTGGAGGGATCGGTGCCCGACTGGACGTTCGGGGCGTAGACCTGGGGGTCTTCGTCGAACAGGTTGTTCACGCCCACGCGGAGCGAAACGTTGTCCGTCATGGCCCAATCGCCGGCCACGTCCCAGTACCACATCGAGTCCGGACCCGTGAAGGTTTCACCCGGGAACTCGACCGCGAGGCGGTTGTCCATCTCGCCGATGAAACGGCCGCGGGCGGTGAAGGCGAAGTCGCCAACCATCCAGCTGGTCGTCACAGTGGCCTTCCATTCCGGGTAGCTGGTGCCGAGACCAGCGCCGAAGTAGGAGGCCGTGCCGGCGAAGTCGAGCTCGACGCCACCCGCGATCGGATCCTGTTGCTTGAACTCGATCAGGTGGCTGATCAGGGCGTTGACCCGGACGCTGCCCCAGTTGTCGAGACCCAGCCACTCAAGGTCGAAGCCGTAGTCGACCTGGAAGTCGATACCGCTGGCTTCCTGGCTGCCGTCGTTGTCGGCGACGAAGACGTCGTAGCCCGTGGCGGGGTTGTAGATCCACAGGATGTCGCCGCCGACGCGCAGGATGCCGTCACAGTTGACGTTGTTGATGTCGTAGGTCGGGTTCGTGCCGTAGTAGTTGAAGCACTGGGCCACGATCTGGTTCGGCGTCGGGGTCAGGATCGCGTCTTCGATCTTGATGTTCCAGTAGTCGACGGTGCCGCGCAGGCGCGACAGCCACTGGTTGTCCGAGCCGGACTGCCAGGCCAGGCCAACCGTGAAGGTCGTGCCCTTTTCCGGATCCAGAGCCGTGTTGCCGGCGAGGTCGACGCCGATCTGCGAGCCCGGGGTCTGCTCGAACGAGGCGTAGGCGCCGGCGCCAACGCCGCCGTTGAAGCCCGAGTTCAGGCAGAGGTTGTTGATGCCCGCGATGTCCGGGTTGCCCGGGTCACGCGCATTGGAGCTGGCCGAGCACGGATCGAAGTACTGGGGCGCGGAGCCGCCGCCGGCGAACAGTTCGCCGAAGTTCGGTTCACGCACCGAGCGCTGGTAGGAGGCGCGGAAGCGCAGCTCGTCCACGACCGACCAGTTCAGTTCGATCTTGTACGAGGGCGAGCCACGCGAAGCGCGCTTGTCGCCGGTGATGCGGTCCTGGAACTCCGACCAGCTGTAGCGGTAGCCGAGCGACAGATCGATGCTCTGGGCGTACGGCGCGTCAACAACCAGCGGGATCAGCGCTTCAGCGAAGATGTCGGTGAAGGAGTTGGTGCCCGAGTCAGGGTTCTGGGTGTTGAAGCCCGAGATCGGGCCGGAAGCCGCGCCCGGATCGAAGATGTAGTCGAAGCCGCGGTACTCGGCGCCGAACACGACCTGGGCGGTGCCCGCGCCGGTTTCGAACACCGGGCCGGTCACGAAGGCCTGGGCGATCTGCTGCACCATCGAGGTCGACAGGGTCGTCGACACTTCCAGGTACTCACGGCACTCGGCCGAGATCGGCTGGCGACCGAAGATGTTGAAGCCGCCGGCGCAGACGCTGGCGCCGCCGTCGGCCGCTTCGATCATCCCTTGCAGGCGCTGGGTGTTCAGGTTGCCGGTCTGGGTTTGGTCGATTTCAGTGCGACCTTCCGAGACGTAGCCCTCGAACTCCCAGCCCGAGTCGCCGAGCGGAGCCCGGAGACCGGCCATGAACTGGACGACCGTGTTTTCGTAGACCGACTGACGCAGGCCCAGGTCGAGCGTGCGCTGACGGATCAGGAACGGCTCGGCGGCGCCGGCGCCAACCAGACGCGCGTCGTCACCGGCGCGCGAGTTCAGCACGGTCAGCAGGTCGACCGGGATGAAGGGGTTGGTGACCGGAACGACCAGGATCTGGGCGATCTGCTGACCCGGCTCGACCAGGCTCGACACCACGTCCTGCGGACGGGCCGTGCTGATGTTGCGGGTGTTGACCGTCGGGAACGGGGTCGGGGCCAGCGCGGTGGTCGAGTTGTACTCGGTCCAGCCGACCTGCGAGAAGAACTCGACGCCGTTGTCCAGCTCGTAGTTGATCTTCGACAGGAACGAGTAGCGGTCCATCGGCAGGACCAGGATGTTCACGAAGTCGAAGTTGTAGCTGTACAGGTCGGGGTACAGGGTCTGGTTGACCGTGCCGTCGATCGGACCCTTGTAGTTCACCACGTCGAACGGGCTGTTGAAGATGCCCTTGTAGAACATCGTGCCGTCGAGGTTGAAGCCGTACGCACCCGAGGTCTGGGTCACGTTGGCGCTGCCAACGGCGTTCTGCAGCGCGGCGAGCGTCGGCGCGTTGCCGGCGGCCCAGAACAGAGCGCCTTCCGGCAGGAACGAGGTCGTCGACGTGGCGTTCTGCGAGAACGGACGCTGCGACTTGATCATGCCTTCGCGGTAGGACCGGTCGAACGCGATGACCGCGTTGCCCTTGCCGTCGGCGAAGTTGCCGCCGAGGACGGCCGAGAACTGATACTCTTCAGCGTCCCAGTACTCGGTGCTGTTCGAGTAGCTGGCGCGGACGTCGATGCCTTCGAAGTCCTTCTTGAGCTTCAGGTTCACCGCGCCGGCGATGGCGTCGGCGCCGTAGGTGGCGCCCGCGCCGCCGGTGATGACTTCGATCGAGTCGATCAGGGCCTGCGGAATGGTGTTCAGGTCGACGGTCAGGTTGTTGGCCGACACCATCGGACGACGACCGTCGACGAGGACGATGTTCCGGTTGGCGCCGAAGCCGCGAAGGTCGACGTTCGACTGGCCGCCGTTGCCGGGGTTGTTCGAGGTCGTCGAACCCGCCGGGTTAACCTGCGGCAGGGTGTTGAGGTAGGTGTCGAGCGTGACGTCGGCGTTGGCGACGATCTGCTCGCCGGTCACCGTGGCGATCGGGCTGTTGGCGACGTAGTCCTGGCGCGCGATGCGCGAACCGGTGACGACGACGGCTTCGACTTCCGTCGAGTCTTCCTGCGCAAGCGCGGGAGACGCCGTGGCGAAAGCGGCCAGAGCCGTTCCGCAGATCATGGTGGACGCCAGCAGGCGGCCGCGCGTGGTTTGGAGCCTCAAGATATTTCCCTCCGGATCAGCGCCGCCCGGGTTACGGACGCGCCCCCTCAAGTCTGGACGAATTGCATCGAACGCATAGTACGCTCGGCTAAGGATGATCCTTGCCCCCGGCCCGAACACCGGTCAACGACCATTGCAGATACGTAATGAGAACGACGCCAGATTGTCGCACTTTGGCAACAGCGTGTTCAGGGCAAGGCAATTGCGGCGCGAAATGACCCCGTGACCGCCCGGACAGGGCACGGACAGGGCGCGCCAGGGCGCCGCAACGGAACGGACGGCGCCCCGGCTGCTATTTCACGCAGAGCCAGCGCGTCCGGTGATGGTCCGAGAGGTTCTCGACCCAGCCGGTGATCCGGGGACTGACCAGATTCTTGTTGATCAGGTAGTAGACCGGCGCGATCGGGGCGTCCTCGAGCATCAGCTGCTCGGCCTGGGCCATCAGATCGGCCCGCTTGACGGGATCGGGCTCCCGGTCGGCCCTGGCCATCAGGTCGTCGAACGCCGGGCTGTTGTAGTCGCCGTAGTTCTGGGGGCCGTACCAGGACCGCTGAAGGTCCAGGAAGCTGGTGGCGTCGTTGTAGTCGGCGACCCAGCCCGCGTCGGCGACCTGGAAGGCGCGGGCGCGGTAGTCGGCGTAGGCGATCTGGGTCTCCTGCTGGGCCAGCGTCACCTTCACGCCGATCATCTTCCAGTCGGCCTGCACGGCCGGCATGTAGAGCATCGGATCGGGCGAGTTGCGGTGCTTGATCTCGACCTCCAGCGGCTTGCCGGGACCGTAGCCGGCCGCTGCCAGCAGCTTGCGCGCCTCGGCCTGCCGGCGCTCCAGCGGCCAGTCGAACCAGTAGGGCGGCTTGGCGGCGCGGTAGTTGGCGGTCCCGGGCGGGACCATGGTCAGCGCCGGGGACTGGCCGCCGCGGAACAGCTTGTAGGTGATGAAGTCGCGGTCGATCGACATCGCCAGCGCCTGGCGAACACGGCGGTCGCGGAAGGGCGGATAACCGGTCTTGGGGTTGTTGTTGAAGGCGAGGTAGGTCACGCCGAGATAGGTGTTGGTGCGCGGATAGCCGGGCATCTTGTCGCGCAGGAAGGCGATCCGGTTCGACTGCATGTCGGTGTTGAGGTCCAGCTCGCCGCTGGCGACCCGGCGCTCGGCGGAGATGCTGTCGGTCGTCGGATAGAAGCGGACCTCGTCGACGCAGATCTTGTCGGCCTCCCAGAAGCGCGGGTTCTTCGTGGTCTTCAGGTAGTCGCCCAGTTTCCACTCGACCAGCATGTAGGGGCCGTTGCTGACCATCTTGCCGGGCCGGACCCAGGACGGCCCTTCCCGCTCCACCACGTGCCTGGGCACCGGGTAGAGGACGTGGTGCTTGACGAGTTCGGGGAGGAAGGCGGCCGGATTGTTCAGCTCGATCTGCAGGGTTCGGGGATCGACGGCGCGCACGCCCAGCGATTCGAGCGGGGCCTTGCCCTCATTGATCGCCTGGGCGCCCTTGATGATGAAGATCAGAGAGGCGTACTCCGACGCCGTCTTCGGATCGAGCACCCGCCGCAGCGAGAAGACGAAGTCGTCGGCGGTCACTGGAACGCCGTCCGACCAGAACGATTCGCGCAGGTGGAAGGTCCAGGTCAGGCCGTCGGCGCTGACCTCCCAGCGCTCGGCCACGCCCGGCAAGGTCGAGCCGTCGGCGGCCGATTGGGTCAGCCCCATGAACAGGTCGCTCTGGATGCGGTCTTCCCAAACGCCGGTCGAGGTGTGCGGGTCCAGCGTCGCCGGCTCGGTGCCGTTCCCGTACATCAGACAGACCTTGCCTTCAGGACATGGCGCCCGCGAGGGACCCGATTGCCCGCAGCCGGCGAGCGCCAGAACGGCGAGCCCCGAAAGGAAGACGTTGCGCATGAGCCGGGGCCCCTTTTGAATGGCGGTCTGTCGGTTCAAGGAGTCGCCCATGTCAACGCCCGTCCATGGCTACAAGTCGCGCCGGCTTCTGGCGTCCGCCGCCGGCCTGGCGCTGGTCTGCGCGGGAGCGGCCCTGGCCGCCGACGCGCCCAAGCCCCGCGCCGCGGCGCTGCAGGCGCTGGTGGAATGCCGCAAGGTCGCCGATCCGGCCCAGCGCCTGGGCTGCTACGACGCCGCGGCGGGCGGTCTGGAGGCGGCCGAGGCGGCCGGCGACGTGGTCGTGGTCGACCGCGCCCAGGTCCAGGAGGCCCAGCGCGCCGCCTTCGGTTTCAACTTCCGCATGCCGGCCTTCCTGACCGGCGGCGGCGGCGACGGCGAGGACGCCAAACGCGGAACGGTGCTCGAGACGCTCGAGACCACCGCCACCGAGGCGCGGCAGGTCAACGGCAAGTGGTACATCGTCCTGGCCGACGGGGCGATCTGGCGCCAGACCGACAACGAGCCCGTCTACAGCCCGCCGAAGGCCGGCTCGAAGATCACCATCAAGCGCGCCGCGCTCGGCAGCTACTTCCTGAGCGTCGACGGGCAACGGTCGATCCGGGCAAAACGCGACAACTGATCGCGAGACGGTCATTGGTCATCGATCCTTGGGATCGAGCGCGTCCCGAAGCCCGTCGCCGATGAAGTTGAACGCCATCAGCGTGATGATCATCGTCAGCGACGGGAAGATCAGCAGCCAGGGGGCGATCTCCATGTCCTGTGCGCCGCCGGCGATCAGCGTGCCCAGCGAGGCCATCGGCGGCTGCACGCCCAGCCCCAGGAACGACAGGAAGCTCTCGGCGATGATGATCGCCGGGATGGTCAGGGTCACATAGACGACCACCGGGCCCAGCAGGTTGGGCACGATGTGCTTGAGGATGATCTGTCTGCCCGACAGGCCGGCGGCGCGAGCGGCCTCGACGAATTCCTTCTGCTTCAGCGACAAGGTCTGGCCGCGCACGATTCGCGACATGGTCAGCCACTCGACCGCGCCGATCGCGAGGAAGATCAGGAAAATGTTCCGCCCGAACGTGACCATCAGCAGGATCACGAAGAAGATGAACGGCAGCGAGTACAGGGTGTCGACGATACGCATCATCACCTCGTCCACCCGCCCGCCGACATAGCCGGCGATCGCGCCCCACAGGACGCCGATGAGCAGCGAGACGCTGGTGGCGACCACGCCGATGGCCAGGGAGACCCCCAGCCCGGCCACCAGCCGCGCCAGCAGGTCGCGGCCGAGCGAATCGGCGCCCAGCACATGGCCGCTCACGCCCGGCGCGGCCCAGACGTCCGGCTTGGTCACCGTGTCGTAGTGGAAGGGCACGAGGAACGGACCGAGCACCGCGACCACAACCATCAGCGCCAGCACGACCATGCCGGCGACGGCGGCCTTGTTCGACAGCAGCCGGCGGCGGGCGTCGTCCCACAGCGAGCGGCCCTTGACCGCCTGCTTGAGCAGTTCGGCGCGCTGCGGCGAGCCGGGGATCATCTCTGCGATGCTCACGACAGCCTCACGCGGGGATCGAGCGCCGCATAGATCATGTCGGCGATCAGGTTCAGGACAAGGATCAGCAGGGCGTAGACGATGACCATGCCCATCACGACGGTGTAGTCGCGCTGCAGGGCGCTGATGACGAAGAACTTTCCAAGGCCCGGCAGGTTGAAGATCTTCTCCACCACCAGCGAACCGGTCAGCAGGCCGGCGGCGGCCGGGCCCAGGTAGCTGACCAGCGGCAGGATGGCGGCGCGCAGCGCGTGCTTGCGCACGATCAGGCTCTCCGGAAGCCCCTTGGACCGGGCGGTGCGGATGTAGTTGGAGCGCAGCACCTCGATCATCCCCGCCCGCGTCAGGCGCGAGATGATGGCGATCTGGGGCAGGGCCAGAACAGTGATGGGCAGGATCAGGTTGGCCACCGCCCCGCCGTTCCAGCCCGCGGTGGGCAGCCAGCCCAGCTTGGAGGCGAAGACCAGCACCAGGAGCGGCGCGGTCACGAACGTGGGAATGCAGACGCCCAGGATGGCGACGGCCATGGTGAAGTAGTCGGCGATGCGGTTCTGCCTGAGGGCGGCGATCACGCCCAGACTCATGCCGACCACGGCCGCCAGCAGGATCGACACCCCGCCCAGGATCAGGCTGACCATGTAGTTCTCGCTCAGGATGTCGAGAACGCTCTTGTCGCGGTACTTCAGCGAGGGGCCGAAGTCGCCCTTCACCACCCCGCCCAGGTAGTCGAAGTACTGTTCGTGCAAGGGTTTATCCATGCCGAACTTGGCCATGACGACCGCTTCGATCTGCGGGCTGAGCTGACGCTCGTTGACGAACGGGCTCCCCGGCGCGGCGCGCATCATGAAGAAGGCGACCGTGATCACCAGGAACAGGGTCGGGATCGCCACCAGCAGTCGGCGGAACAGGAAACGCAGCATGGGCGGCTCACTCGCGCGGACGGGGCCGCAAAGTCGGTTGCGAACCTTTCATCGGGTCCCGATGATGTCAACGAACCCTAGGCTGGATGAACGTGCGATGACCGACTTCCGACGCGTGACCGACGATTTTTCGGTCAGTCCCCAGATCGACCTCGAGGATATGGCCGCCGCGGCGGCGCAGGGCTTCACCCTGGTGATCAACAACCGCCCCGACGGCGAGCAGCCGGGCCAGCCGACGTCGGCCGAGGTCGAGGCGGCCGCGAAGGCCGCCGGCCTGGACTATGTTCACATCCCGGTGGTCGGTTCGCCCACCCCCGACCAGGTCGAGGCCAACCGCGTGGCCATCGCCGGCGCCGACGGACCGGTTCTGGCCTTCTGCCGCTCCGGCACCCGCTCCATTGTCACCTGGTCCATCGGCCAGGCGATGAGCGGCGAGCGCGGGCGGGGCGAGCTGACCGCGCTGGGACGCGAGGCGGGGTACGACCTGTCCGGCGTGCTGGGGGGATAGTTGATCGGGACTGCGTCACGCGTCAGCCCGTAGCTGTCTCTCAACACAGTCCGACGCTGTTTAGGACAGGAACCGCGACCCGAGGGGTCGGTCATCCAGTCCCTGCCCTAACCCCCGCCCAGGGTCGTCTGCGCCTGCACCCGCGCGGCGCCCATGGCGACCGGTTCGGGCTCGCAGCTGGCCAGCACCAGCTGCGCGGTCATGAGACAGAGGAAGGCGAAGGCGAGCCTCTGGAACCGTTTTGAGACAAAGATCGCGACATCCTCGGCCATTCTGACCCTCTCGAACCTGTTTGAGGATCGTGAGCGCAAGAAGCGCGCCGCGCGGCGCCGGCCCGCCAATCACACGCGCCTCACGGGCAAGTCGTTTGTCCGTGATCCAAATCGGGCTAATTACCGCAGCTATTCGGCCGCGGGGGCGGCACAGGGACCATCGATGGCCGGCGCGTTCTGGACGTCCGATTTCGAGTTCGAGGGCGGCCGCGTCAAGGTCCGGACCACCGGCGCGGACATCGCGCTGGACCGCGCCCTGATCGCCGACGCCCTGACGTGGCTCACCTACTACGGTCCGGTCCGGTTGAGGGGCATTCTGGCCTCGCTGGGCCGGGACCGGCCGGCGGTATGGTTCGCGCCGCAGCAGCCCCGTCCCTGGTACCTCGTCTGGCTGGCCGCCTGCTGGTCGGGAGTCCGCTTCGCCCGCTCTCCGGAAGAGGCCGACGCGGCCTTCTATTTCGAGGACTCTACAGTCGGTCACCCGCCGGCCAGCGACCATCCGGTCCGCCTCAACTTCGACTGCCCCGACGTCTCCAAGACGCGGGTCGCGGAGGTGTTCGAGGCGGTCTTCGGCTACGCCCTGACGATCGACCCCGCGACCCACATCGGCCCGGCGGTCGAAAAGGGCGAGGCGAACGGCGCCCACGACGGCCGCATCGTCCTGTGCCCGACCGCCGCCCTGCCCGGCCGGGTCTACCAGCGCGTGATCGACAACGCGCAGGGCGACCACGTCCTCGACCTGCGGACGCCCTGCGTCGGCGGCGCGCCGGTCCTGACCTTCCTCAAGCAGCGGCCCCTCGTCGACCGGTTCGCCAACTACAACACCGCCGTCTCGCTCACGACGCCCGACAGCGTTTTCAGCCCGGAGGAGCTGGCCAGCATCGGACGGTTCTGCGCGGCGATGAAGCTGGACTGGGGCGGGCTGGATATCCTGCGGGACCGCGCCGACGGTCGGCTGTACATTGTCGATGTCAACAAGACCGACATGCCGCCGCTACGCCTGCCCTGGCTCGACAAGATGCGCGCCGTCGCCCGTCTCGGAGCCGCACTGACCACCCTGATCAAGACCGCATCAACAAGAGACCACCCATGATTCCGTTCGTTCGGGACATCACCTTCGAGTACGGGGCCTGCGACCGGCTGACCCCGCTGATCCGGCGCGTGGTGGCCAAGAACCCCGGCCCGTTCACCTTCCTGGGCACTGGCACCTACATCATCGGCAGCGGCGACTCGGTGGCCGTCATCGATCCCGGCCCGGACATGGACGACCACCTGCAGGCGATCCTGAAGGCCACCGAGGGCGAGCGGATCACCCACATCTTCATCACCCACAACCATCTGGACCATTCGCCCCTGGCCAAGCCGCTGCAGGCGCTGACCGGGGCGACGACCTACGGCTGCCCGCTGACCGGGCCGCTGGGCGAGGACAGCGACGTGCGGATGGAGGCCGGGGACGACCGCGGCTTCGTCGCCGACGTCGGGGTCTGCGACGGCGGGACCTTCCGGGGCGACGGCTGGACCATGGAGGCCATCGCCACGCCGGGCCATACCAGCAACCACATCTGCTACGCGCTGCAAGAGGAGAACGCCCTGTTCTCCGGCGACCACATCATGGGCTGGTCGACGACGGTGATCAGCCCGCCAGACGGCGACATGGGCGCCTATTTCGACAGTCTCGACCGCATCAAGGCGCGCGGCTTCGCAACCCTGTGGCCGACGCACGGCCCGCCGATCACGCAGCCGGAGCCCTTCGTCCAGGCCTACATCGACCACCGTCGCAATCGCGAGGCGCAGATCCTGGCGGCGATCGGCCAGGGCCTGACGCGCATCAAGGCGATGGTGCCGGTGCTCTACAAGGACGTCGATCCGCGCCTGCACCCCGCGGCGGCGCATTCGGTGCTGGCGCACACCCTGCATCTGGTCCGCGAAGGCCGGCTGACCGTCGACGGCCAGCCGGGTCTCGACAGCGAGTACGCGCTGAAGACCTAGCCGGGCAGCGCCGACAGCAGCTTGCCGATCTGGCGGCAGTTGGCGCCGAGGTCGCGGCTCTCGGTGCGGCTGACCGAACGGACGTCGATCCGCGCGCCGGCGCCCTCGGGCTTGACCCGGACGATGACGTCGCGCTTCAGGCCATAGAGCAGCCCGGTTGCAGTGGCCTCCAGCCGCCCGGCCGCAGGATCCTCGTGAACGAGCGCCATGCCCGCGGCCTGGACCGCCGCCTTCGCCGTGGCGTAGGCCTGCTGCGGGGACACGCCCAGCACAGCGGGGCGCGCATTCTCGCAAGTCTCGGCGTTGACCTCGCCCACCGGACGGCCGGCGTAGAACCGCGAGCCGATCGGCAGCACGGGCTGGGCATCGACATAGTTCGCGGACGGGCCTCGCGCCGCCAGCATCCTTGGCGAGAACATCAGCGGTTCGGACCAGTCCGTCGCCACGTCGGCCAGGGGCGGCATGCGGTCGGCGTAGGACTGGTAGGTGATCAGCGCGGCCCAGCTGGCGGCCGTGATGGCCAGCGCCAGCAGCGCCTTGCCCCACAGTTTCGAGAAGCCGGCGAACGTCGCCACCAGCAGCCCCAGAATGCTGGTCAGGGCGCTGATCAGCGCCGCCGCCTGGGCCCAGCCGAGCGTGGGCGTGACACCATTCTGCAGCATGGCCGCGATGCCGATCTGCTGATCCCACTGGCCCAGCTGCATGCCGGCCGCGCCGACCAGCACCATGGCCGCCGGCGCCAGCGCCGCCAGCAGCGCCAGATTGAGATAGCCGTTGGCCCAGCCGGCCGGTTTCTTCTTGCCGGCGGTCTTGCCCTTGCCCTTGCCCCGGGCGGCGCCGGCCGGCGTCGCCGAGGCGAGCCAGAGGGGCGATTCCTCGTAGGACGCGGGAGCCTCGGCGTCCTTCGTCGCCTTGGCCGGCGCGTCCTGCAGCGTCTTCGGGAAGGTCAGGGAGGCGGCCTCGGCCGCCGCCGCCGCCGCGAGCGCCGCGCCGACCGGCGTCATGTCCGGCATGCTGGGCAGCGGCGGCGGCACGTCGCCGTCGGCTTCGTCGGACGGAGACCAGGCGGTCGATTCTTCACCGGCGACGTCGGCCGCGGGCGACGCCTCGATGGGTTCGAACTCGGCGTCGATCACGCCGTCGGCCGGCGCGTGCGCCATCGGTTCGGCGACCGGTTCGGCCGCTTCGGTGTTGGACAGGGTATCGGCTTGATGGACCTCTTCGGCCCCGACGGCTGCCGTGCTCGTCGGGGCCTCAGATTTTCCCGACAGATCCTCAACCTCGACCGGTTCAGGCGCATGAAGCACCGGGTCCGGCGCCGCCCTTTCGGCCACGGTGGCGGTCGTCGCCGCCAGCACCGGCGTCGCCGGCAGCACATAGTCCTTCATCCGCTCACGGATCAGCTTCTTGTCGATCTTGCCCGTCGCGCCCAACGGGATGTCGTCCACGAAGACGACATCGTCCGGCATCCACCACTTGGCGATCTTGCCGACGAGGAACTGCAGCATCTCCTCCTTAGTCGCCGTCTCGCCGGGTTTCAGCTTGATCAGCAGCAGCGGGCGCTCGTCCCACTTGGGGTGCAGCACCCCGATCACCGCCGCCAGCTCGACCTTGGGGTGGCCCATCGAGATGTTCTCGATGTCGATGGTGCTGATCCACTCGCCGCCGGACTTGATCACGTCCTTGGCGCGGTCGGTGATCTGCATGAAGCCTTCGGGATCGATCGTGGCGACGTCGCCCGTGTCGAAGTAACCCTCGTCGTCGAGGATCTTGCCCCCGGCGCCCTTGAAGTACTCGCGCACCACGAAGGGGCCCTTGACCAGCAGGTGGCCGAAGGTGCTGCCGTCGTGCGGCAGCTCGGCGCCGGCGTCGTCGGTCAGCTTCAGGTCGATGCCCAGCGGCGGCCGGCCCTGCTTGAGCTTGTAGGCCATGCGTTCGTCGTAGGAGAGGCCGGCGACGCGGGCGTTGGGCGATCCCAGGGTGCCCAGCGGCGAGGTCTCGGTCATGCCCCAGGCGTGCAGCACGTCGACGCCGTAGCGGTCATGGAAGCCGCGAATGATGCTTTCGGGACAGGCGGAACCGCCGATGACGACCTTCTTGAGCGTGCTCAGCTTGCCGTTGGTGGCGTCCAGGTGCTGCAGCAGCATCTGCCACACGGTCGGCACGGCGGCCGAGAAGGTGACGCCTTCGGTCTCGAGCAGTTCATGGATCGAGGCGCCGTCCATCTTCGCGCCCGGCATGACCAGCTTGGCGCCGACGCCAGGGCCGGCGAAGGCGATCCCCCAGGCGTTGGCGTGGAACATCGGCACCACCGGCAGGACCGTGTCTGTCGCCGACACGCCCAGCACGTCGGACTGCAGTCCGACCAGGGTGTGGATGTAGTTGGAGCGGTGCGAATAGAGCACGCCCTTGGGGTCGCCCGTCGTGCCGGACGTGTAGCAGAGGCCGGCGGCGGTGTTCTCGTCGAAGCCGCCCCAGGCGCAATCGGCGCCATTGCCGTCAACCAGCGTTTCGAAGGTGTGCGCGCCCTGCCACTTCATGGTCGGCACGCCCTTGATCTGGAAGGGCGGCATATGGGTCTTGTCGGTCATGATCACGACGTGCTCGACCGACGGGCAGCTGGCCAGGATCGCCTCAAGGATCGGGACGAAGGTCAGGTCGACGAAGATGATGCGGTCTTCGGCGTGATTGATGATCCAGGCGATCTGTTCGGGATGCAGGCGCGGATTGAGGGTGTGGCAGACCGCCCCGATCCCCATGATCGCGTACCAGGCCTCCATGTGGCGGCCGCTGTTCCAGGCCAGGGTGGCGACCCGGTCGCCGACGCGCACGCCCATGCCGATCAGCGCATTCGACAGCCGCTTGGCGCGATCGTGGATCTGTCCGTAGGTGGTCCGGACGATCGGTCCCTCGACCGAGCGCGTGACGACCTCACGATCCCCGTGCCAGCGCTTGGCGTGATCCAGGATCGTATCGACCGTGAGCGCCGAGTGCTGCATCAGGCCTTGCATGGTCGTCTTCTCCCCCTTGTTTTCGTTGCAGCGGGGACCCTAGCAGCCTCCCCCCGCGATGCACAACGCGGCGCGCGCCAAGCGGGAAAAGGTCTGGCTTCAAACGCTGTCCTGAAGCTCCACGGCGATCATCGAGGGCGTTCCGGCCCGCTCGACCTGGATCTCCACCCGGGTCCCGGGCGCGCCGGTCAGGGCCCAGACCAGGCCGTAGTAGCCGTCCTTGCCGCGCCATCCCGTCACCTTGTCGCCGACGACCAGACCCGCCCTCGCCGCCGGGCCGCCTTGCCGGACCCAGATGACCCGCAGGACGCCGTCGACCGCGTCGATCTCGATCCCCGCCCGGTCGTAGCGATAGACGTCGTGCAACGCCTGGCTGGGCTTGATGTAGAGGCGCTTGCGGCCGGGATGGTGCAGGAAGTTCAATCGCCGGATGAGTTCGAACCCGATCACGCCGTCGATGTCGTCCGTCCCGTCCTGGTTGCTGTCAGCCGGGTTTCCGAGCGTCACGATCGGGCGTTCGAACGCGAAGCGGCCGAACTCCAGGCGGCCGCCCCGAACGACCCGGACGTGGGCCGTGCGCGCCACGGTGCGGACCGCAGCCTCCGCGCTGGTCGGAAAGGCGTCCCACAGATTGTGGCGGCGTACGAAGTCCGGCTCCAGCGCCACCGACATCGCCGCGCCGGTATCGACGAGCAGCCTCAGCGGCCGGCCGTCCAGGGTCGCCTGGATCACCGGCCGCTGGTCCAGTTCGTTCACGGACTGATCGTCCCGGGCGTAGGCGCCGAGCCGGTTCGTGGTCCCGAACGTGGAGCCGCGGGCGAAGGTCTCGATCTCCTCGTAGCCTTCCGGCGAGCCATCGAGGGCCCTGGAGACGCTGAGGATCTGGCGATCGAAGTCGAGGCCCATGACGCCGAACTTGGCGATGGGCGCGATCCCGCTGATGAAGTCGTAGCGGCCGGCCGACAGGCCCACCAGGTAGACGTCCCGCTCGCGGACGCCGCCGCCGATCACCAGCGACTTGCAATGATAGACGTCCGCGGTCAGCCGCCCGACGGCGGCCTGCACCTGCCCGGTCGTGACGGGCACGAGGCCCAGCGTCGTCGCGGCCGGCGGGGTGATCCCGAAGACGTTGGCCCCGGTGTCGATCAGGAAGGCCAGCGGGTCCTTGCCGTTGATGGTGACCGCCGCCCAGGGCTGGTTGCGGATGACCCGGAACGGCGTCTCCACGGGTGAGGCGGCCAGGGCGGAGCCCCCGAAGGCCAGCCCGGCCCCGAGCGCGAGCGCACCGCGACGCGTGATTGTCATGACCGTTCCCTCCGACCCGGGACCCTCACCTAGGCGACCTGCACGGTCAACGTGTATCGATCTTCCGGCCCGCGTCGGCCATAACGCTCGCCCATGACCGCCGCGACCCCGCCCGTCCAGCCCCTGCTCATCGCCGTCGCCGGCGGATCCGGCTCGGGCAAGAGCACCCTGGCCGCCGCCCTGCAGGCCCGTCTGCCGGAGGGCGCGGTGCGCGTGGTGATCGAGGACGCCTACTATGGCGACTGGGGCGGCCAGCCGGGCTTTGATGCGGCCACGTTCGACTTCGACGACATCTCGGCCAAGGACCATGACCTGCTCGCCGCGCACCTGCGGGCGCTGAAGGCCGGCGAGGCGGTGGACGGGCCGATCTATTGCTTCTCGACACACCGCAGGAAGCCGGAGACCGAGCGTCTGGAGCCCAGCGCGGTCGTCGTCGTGGAAGGCGCCCACCTGCTCTGCACGCCTGAGCTGGCCGCGATCTTCGATCTACGGGTGTTTGTCGACACCCCGGCCGACGTGCGCTTCATCCGCCGCCTGATCCGCGACCAGCGTGAACGCGACCGCACCGCCGCGTCGGTCATCAGCCAGTACCTCGCCACCGTGCGGCCGGCCCATGAGCGGTTCATCGAGCCTTCGCGACGGCTGGCCGACATCGTGATCGCCGACGAACGCGGCGCGGTCGTTTCCGACGATCCGGCCGAGCTGGACCGGCTGCTGGAGCCCGTCCTCGGCGACGCCCGGCTTCGGGCCCTGCTGCAACGACGCTAGTTCCCGCGAGAGCGGTGTTGCGACCTGTGAAAACTCGCTTATAGGCTGTGCGGAGAACAGCGTTTTTCCGAGGGTTCATGACGGCGACATCCGGGGCGACACGGACCGAACGCAAGCGCAGCGTCATTCTCCTCGCCGCCAAGGACGCCTTTGCCAGGGAGGGCTACTCCCAGGCCGGCATGGAACAGGTGGCGCGCGACGCCGGCGTATCGACCGCGACCCTCTACGCACACTTCCCGAGCAAGGCGGAACTGTTCCGGGTCGTGGTCGAGGCGACCATCGAAGATCACGCGGTTGCGGTTCAACAGGCAGCGCGCGCGGCCGGCTCCGGCCGCGCCCGACTTGAAGCGTTCGCCACCGCCTATGCCGCCTTCTACTGCGACCCTGCCTCCCGCGCGCTGTTCCGGATGGTCGTCGCCGAGCACAAGCGCTTTCCGGGGATCGCCAGTCACTTCCGCGACCGGGGTCGGGCCGAGCTGGGCGGCGTGGCGGTGACCCTTGTCCGCGATCTGTCCGCGGAGGGCGTGCTGCGGGTCGAAAGGCCGTCGCGCGCCGCCGGCCAGCTGCAGGGCATGATCGAGCACGCCACGCTGTTGCTGGGACTCATCGAGGGGGACGATGTCCAGCCCTCGCGGACGCCGGCCGAGATCGGCGCCGACGCCGTCGAGACCTTCCTCGCCCGCTACGGGGTCTAGGGGAACAGCCGCCGGGTTCCCCAGCCGCCGGCCTGGCGCTCGAACACCAGCCGCTCGTGCAGGCGGAACGGCCGGTCGCGCCAGAACTCGAAGCTCGTCGGCGCGATGCGGAAGCCCGACCAGTGCGGCGGCCGGGTCACCTTGCCGAGGCCGAAGCGGAGCCCGACCTCCGCGACCCGCTTTTCCAGCGCGAAGCGGTCGGGCAACGTCCGCGACTGGTCCGAAGCCCAGGCGCCGAGCTGGCTGTGCCGCGCCCGGGTGGCGAAGTAATCGTCAGCCTCGGCGTCGCTGACCGGCGTGACATCGCCCCGGATCCGCACCTGCCGACGCAGCGATTTCCAGTGGAACAGCAGCGCCGCCTTCGGCTGCCCGGCTAGCTCGACGCCCTTGGCGCTCTGAAGGTTGGTGAAGAAGACGAAGCCGTTGGCGTCGAAGCCCTTGAGCAGGACCATCCGCACATCGGGCATGCCCGCGTCGTCGACGGTGGCCAGCGCCATGGCGTTGGCGTCGTTGGGCTCGGCGGCGCCGGCGGCCTGCAGCCAGGTCGCGAACAGCTCGAATGGATCGGCCTCCGGCAACAACGGCAGGGGCTCGGCCGCCGTCACCTGCCTGACGTAGTCGTCCTCGCTCGGCGAGGCGGGGATCAGATCATCGTGGTCGCTCATGGCGCTCCATATAGCGTGATGAAGGCGATACATCAGGCTTAACTGGCCGTTGACGCTGTTTCGTCACCTTCGCGCCATGACCGCCGGGGCGAAGATCGATGTGAAGGCCGCGCGACGCCTGCTCGGCGTGAAGCCTGGCGCCGACACGGCCGCCCTGACCGCCGCCTTCCGCGAGGCGGCGCTGCGCACCCACCCTGACCGCGACGGCGGCGACGCCCAGGCCTTTCGCGAGATTCTCGCGGCCTACCGGCTGCTGCGCGAAGCGCCGCCGGAGCCGATCGCCTTCATACCGGCGCCGGCCGCCGCGCCGCGCGCACGCGAGCTGGAGGTGTCTCCTGCTGTCGCCATGAACGGCGGGGAAGCCCTGGTTGAAACGCTTGACGGCAGGCGACTGAGACTCCGGCTGGAGCCCGGGCTGAGGACCGGCCAGCAGGTCCGGGCCGGCGGCGAGCTGTTCGCGGTCCAGATTCGCGGCCCGGGCGCGACCGTGCGCGGCGACGACCTCTGGGTCACCGTCGATGTCGCCGGCGAGGTCCTGGCCGATGGCGGGCGGGTCACGGTCGAGACGCCGGTCGGGCCCCGCACGCTCTGGATCAGCCGCAAGGCCGCCGACCGCAAGCTGGTGCGTCTGCCCGGAGAGGGTCTGCCCGCCACGGCGACCCGTCGGCGCGGAGACCTGTTCGTCCGCCTGGCGCCCGGTCCGGACCGCGCCGAGAGCGCCGCCAAGGTGCTTCTGCGCCGGTTCGCCGCCGCCTGGGCGGCGTGACTTTGTGACCAGCCACGCTTTCGGCTAGAAGCCCCGGGTCATGTCTCACAACAGCTTCGGCCACCTTTTCCGCGTCACCACCTGGGGCGAAAGCCACGGGCCCGCCCTCGGCTGCGTGGTCGACGGCTGCCCGCCGGGGCTGTCGCTCTCGGCCGAGGACATCCAGGTCTGGCTCGACCAGCGCCGCCCCGGTCAGGGCAAGTTCGTCACCCAGCGCCAGGAACCCGACGCCGTCCGCATCCTGTCGGGCGTCTTCGCCGACGACCGCACCGACGGGCAGGTCACCACGGGCACGCCGATCTCGCTGATGATCGAGAACGTCGACCAGCGCTCGAAGGACTATTCCGAGATCGCCCGGGCCTTCCGTCCCGGCCATGCCGACTGGCCCTACTTCGCCAAGTACGGTGTTCGGGACTACCGCGGCGGGGGACGCTCCTCGGCGCGGGAAACCGCGGCCCGGGTCGCGGCCGGCGCGATCGCCCGCAAGATCATCGCCGGGGTCACCGTCCGCGGCGCGCTTGTACAGATCGGCCCGCACGCCGTTGATCGCAGCCGCTGGGACTGGGACCAGGTCGGCCAGAACGCCTTCTGGTGTCCGGACGCGGACATGGTTCCGGTGTGGGAGGCGCACCTGGAGACCATCCGCAAGGCCGGCTCCTCGACCGGCGCCATCGTCGAGGTCGAGGCGGTCGGCGTGCCGGCCGGCTGGGGCGCCCCCCTCTACGCCAAGCTCGACGCCGAGCTGGCGTCCGCGCTGATGTCCATCAACGCCGCCAAGGGCGTGGAGATCGGCGCCGGCTTCGACTCGGCCGCCCTGACCGGCGAGGAGAACGCCGACCAGATGCGCATGGGCAATGACGGCCCGATCTTCCAGTCCAACAAGGCCGGCGGCATCCTGGGCGGCCTCTCCACCGGCCAGCCCGTCGTGGCGCGGGTGGCGTTCAAGCCGACGTCCTCGATCCTGACCCCGCGCCAGACCGTCAACGAGGACGGGGCCGAAATCGAGCTGCGCACCAAGGGGCGCCATGATCCCTGCGTGGGCATTCGCGCCGTGCCGGTCGTCGAGGCGATGACCGCCTGCGTCCTGGCCGACGCCTTCCTTCGACATCGCGGCCAGACCGGCGGCGGGGCGTTCCTTCCGGGGTCGGCCGGAAGAACCTAGGTTTTCGACCCCAGGTTTCGCGTTGACGAACAAGGACTTGCCCTTCTATCACCGCTCCCGGGGGAAGGAGGGGTATTGCGGTTCGAGCTGCTCAAGATCCTGTTGGTCGACGACAACCCGCACATGCGGATGTTGTTGGTCGAGATTCTGCGCGCCATCGGCGTGACGGAAGTCTTCGAAGCGTCGGACGGGGCGCAGGCCCTCCAGACCCTGCGGCTGCGCCCGGTCGATATCGTGATGACCGACCTGGCCATGGAGCCGCTGGACGGCATCGATTTCCTGCGGCTGCTGCGCAACTCCGCCGACAGCCCCGATCAGATGTGCCCGGTCATCATGATCACCGGCCACACGACACAGAAGCGCGTGGCTGAGGCGCGCGACGCCGGCGTCAACGAGTTCCTGGCCAAGCCCGTCACCGCCCGGGGGATCATCGACCGCATCACCCGGATCGTGGAACACCCCCGGCCCTATGTGCGCACCGACAGCTATTTCGGACCCGACCGCCGGCGACGCGCCGACCCGAACCATCAGGGCCCCTGGCGCCGCAGCGGCGACGCGCGCGGCTGACGCGGCGGTTCGCCGCCTTACTTTCGGCTGGCGACGGCGGTAGCGAGGCTTCCCCTCGCCGGAGCCGATCATGACCCCTCGCCGCATCCTGTCGACCACCGTCCTGATCGCCGCGGCGCTCGGCCTTCAGGGCTGCCTTGCCGTTGCGGCCGGGGGCGCGGCGGTCGGCGCCGCCGGCGCTGTCGTCGGAACCACCGCCAGGGTCGGCGGGGCCGTCATCGGCGCCGCCATCCCCGACGGTGACATCGACTGCTCGAAGAAGAAGAACCGCAAGAAGAAGGCCTGCCGCGACTAGCGGGCGGCCCCTAGAGGCTCAGCGCGCAGCTCTCGTTGATCGTCGGCCGCGAGACCACGATGCGCGACAGGCCCGGAAACGCCGGCCGCAGCTTCTCGGCGAAGTACAGGCAGAGGCGCTCCAGCGTCGGCGTCTCCAGACCTGGACGGTCGTTGAGCAGACCGTGGTCGAGCTCGCCCGCCGCCTGCTTCAGCGCGGTGTCGAGCTGGTCCAGGTCCGTCACCCAGCCGGCCGGAGCGGCCGGGCCGCGCACGCTGGCTTCCACCCGGAACGAGTGGCCGTGCAGGCGGCGGTAGCGGTGATCGGGCGGCCCCTGCTCGATGTAGTGGGCCGCGTCGAAGGTCGCGGCCTTCGTGATCTCGAAGATGGGGTCGGTCATGGTCTCTGGAACTTGCGGGGCCTGGGAGGCTTTCGGACCGATCCGGCGAGCCGGGGCGGTCCGTATCCATCAGGGCAGGCCCAGATACTTGTGCGTCTGGACGCTTAAACGCCAACGGGGGTGGGAAAGGCAATAGGCGACCGCCGCCTGGGTGTTGGCCTGCTGGTCGGCGCTGTCCATCGGCTGGAGGTAGAAGCGTTCGAAATCCAGCCCCTCGAACCGCGCCGGATCGACGCCCGGCTGGGGGTAGACCAGCTTGAGCTCCTGTCCCCGGGTCTGGACGATGGTCGAATGGGCCTTGGGGCTGACGCAGATCCAGTCGATGCCTTCGGGCGCCGGCAGCGTGCCGTTGGTCTCCACGGCGATCATGAACCCGGCGCCGTGCAGGGCGGCGATCAGCGGCGGGTCGAGCTGCAGCAGCGGCTCGCCGCCGGTGCAGACGACGAGCTTGTCCGACTGCGGCCCGGTCCAGGCGGCGTCGACCGCCGCCGCGAGCGCCTGGGGCGTGGCGAACTTGCCGCCGCCCTCCCCGTCGACGCCGACGAAGTCGGTGTCGCAGAAGGTGCAGACGGCGGTCGCCCGGTCCTGCTCGCGTCCGCTCCACAGGTTGCAGCCGGCGAAGCGGCAGAACACCGCCGCCTTGCCGGCCTGCCCGCCTTCGCCCTGCAGGGTCAGGAAGATTTCCTTGACGCTGTAGGTCACGCCGCCAGCTCCGGGCGGCCGGCGGCGTTCCAGGCTTCATAGCCGGCGGCGCGCAGTTCGCAGGCCGGGCAGGTCCCGCATCCGTGGCCCCAGGCGTGCCGCTCTCCCCGCTCGCCGCGATAGCAGGTGTGGCTGTCGGCGATCGTGATCTCGACCAGCGCCTCGCCGCCCAGACCGCCGGCCAGGGCCCAGGTCTGGGCCTTGGTCAGCCACATCAGCGGCGTTTCGATGCGGAAGTCCCGATCCATGCCCAGGTTGAGCGCGGTCTGCAGCGCGTCGAGCGTGTTCCGCCGGCAGTCGGGATAACCGGAAAAGTCCGTCTCGCACATGCCGCCGACCAGCGCGGAGAGGCCCCGGCGATCCGCCAGAGCGGCCGCATAGGTCAGGAACACCAGGTTGCGGCCCGGCACGAAGGTCGAGGGCAGCCCCCGCTGCGTCATCTCGATCTCGCGATCAGCCGTCAGCGCCGACTCGGCGACGGCGCCAAAGCCCCGGATGTCGATCACATGATCCTCGCCCAGTCGGGCGGCCCAGGCCGGGAAACGGCCGGTCATCGCGGTCCGGACGGCCTGACGCGCTTCCATCTCGACGATGTGGCGCTGGCCGTAGTCAAAGCCGACCGTCTCGACCCGCTCATACCGGTCGAGCGCCCAGGCGAGGCAGGCGGTCGAGTCCTGGCCGCCGGAGAAGAGGACAAGGGCTCCGTCGGCGGACGGTTCGGCGGGAGTCATGCGGGCGGGGTCCGGAGCGTTCTGGAAGACGTGTGGGAGGCGGCTCTTCTACACCAGCCGTTGACGTAGCGAAATGCGGACGACTCGCCGCAACCCCTTGAGGCGCCAGTATTTGCGGCGCCGCCTCTCCTGCCGCGCGAAGAAGTCGTTTCCCGTGCGTAAGCATGCGACGCAGACCGGCAACACAAGGTGAAAAGCCGTAACCTATCAGCGTTCACCTACCGGCGAGCGGTTGACAGTCCCCCAAGGCGCGTATGCAATCCACGGAAGCTGCGGGGGGGACGTGTCACGCACCCCGGCGGCAAATATTGCGTGACACTGAGGAAACACAGAGACGCCGCCAAACCCGCACACCGGGAGGCGCCGTCCGGGGAGGGTTACAGATGACAGGATCTCTGCGCCTGCGGGGTCTGCTTGCCGCGAGCGTTTCACTGGCCGCCGTTGCGGCCATTGCAGCGCCCGCTTTCGCCCAGGATACGACCGTCGGCGAGGTCGTCGTCACCGCCCAGAAGCGGGAAGAGGCGATCCAGGACGTTCCGATCGCGGTGTCGGCGTTCAGTCAGGACTCGCTTGAAAAGGCCAAGATCGACGGGGGCCCCAACCTGGTTCTCGCGATCCCGAACGTGAACTTCTCCAAGGGGAACTTCACCGGCTACAACTTCCAGATCCGCGGCGTCGGCGCCAAGCTGGTCGCGGGCTCCGGCGACGCCGGCACCGGCATCCACCTGAACAACGCCCCGCTGACGGCCAACAACCTGTTCGAAGCCGAGTTCTTCGACGTCGAGCGGGTCGAAGTGCTGCGCGGTCCGCAGGGCACGCTGTACGGCCGCAACGCCACCGGCGGCGTGGTCAACCTGATCACCGCCAAACCGATCGACGACTTCGAGGCGCTCATCCGCGGCGAAGTGGGCAACTACAACGCCCGCAAACTGCGCGGGATGATCAACATCCCGCTGGGCGACATGTTCGCGGTGCGCGCCGCCGGCGCCATGCTGACGCGCGACGGCTACGGCGAGAACCTGACGACCGGCAACGACGTCGATGATCGTGACCTGTGGAACTCCCGCATCACGGCCTCCTTCCGCCCGAGCGACACCTTCGAGGCGTCGTTCATGTGGGACCACTTCGAGGAAGACGACACCCGTTCGCGGATCGGCAAGCAGCTCTGCACCAAGGACCCCGGCCCGGCCGGCGGCATCGGCGGCGAGAACTACTTCGCGTTCAGCCCAGCCGTCGCGCAGATCCAGCGCGGCCTCTTCAGCCAGGGCTGTCTGGCCACGCCGCTTGACGATCCCGGCATCCTGGGCACCCCCAACAGCGCCGCCACGCTCGGCGGCCTGTTCGGCACCCTGTTCGGCTTCACGACCGGCGACGCCTTCGCCGGCCAGATGCAGGACCCGGACATCCGGAACATCCAGTCGAGTTTCGACCCGGTCTACCAGGCCGAAACCGACATCTACCAGTTCAACATCTCCTGGGATCTCAGCGACGAACTGCAGCTGACCGCGCTGACGGGCTACAGCAAGAACGAGCTGTTCACCCGTCAGGACTACAACCGGATCGTTCCGAACGCGAACTTCAACGTCGCGCCGAACCCGGTCAACGCGCTGGCCGCTCTGGGCCTCGCCTACTACAACCCGACCCCGGCTGTCGACAGCCTCTATGAGCAACTCTTCCCGGGCGGCGTGGTGAACGATCCGCAGCTTGGCCCGCTGAACAAGTTCTCGACCGCTGACATCTCGCGCGGTTCGAGCGAGCAGTGGAGCCAGGAACTTCGCCTGCAGTCGAACTTCGATGGTCCGTTCAACTTCAACATCGGCGCCATCTACCTCGACTTCAAATCCGAGGGCGACTACTATGTAATCGGAAACACCCTGACGGCAGGCGCGCTGGTCCAGAACAACTTGCCGGCGATCGCCACCGTCACGGGTTGCTCGGTCGCAACGCCCTGTTTCATCGATCCAAACCAAACGCCGAACCGCTCTGGCCGCAACTACTATGACAGCACCGGCGACTATCACCTTAAGTCCCGCGCGGCCTTCGGGGAGGTCTACTGGCAACTGACCGACACCCTCCGGATCACCGGGGGCCTGCGCTATACCCACGACAAGAAGATCCAAGAGAACCGGGGCGTTGTCCTGGCGGCCCCGGGTCAGGGCGTTCCGCTCGACCCGACCACACCTTACCTGTTCGCCGAGTTCAAGGAAACCACTGGCCGCCTGAACATCGACTGGAAGCCGGACCTGCCGTTCACCGACGACAGCCTGCTCTACTTCTCCTACTCCCGCGGCTACAAGGCTGGCGGCATGAACCCCCCGTGCTCGGCGACCGCCTTCGCCTCCTGCCCCTCTCCGACCTTTGCGCCGGAATTCGTCGACGCCTTCGAACTCGGCTCGAAGAACACGCTGATGGGCGGGGCCATGGTCCTGAACATCACCGGCTTCAAGTACGACTACATTGGCTACCAGGTGTCGAAGATCGTGAATCGCGCGGCGTTCAACGAAAACATCGACGCCAAGATCGCCGGCCTTGAGCTGGAGACGGTGTGGTCGCCCATGGACGGCCTGCGCCTGAACGCCAACATCGGTTACCTCAAGACCGAGATCGCCGATGGCGTGACCTCAGTGGACGTGTTCAACCGCACCCAGGGCGACCCCAACCTGACGCTGGTCAAGAGCAGCGCGGCGTCCAACTGCGTCGTTTCGACGGCGGACGCGGCCTTCGCCCTGTTCGTGTCGAACGGCGCCGGCAACCCGGCCAACGCCAACCCGTTCGCCCTGCTCGGCGTCTGCACGCTGGCAAACCCCGTCCCCGCCGGCACCCTGCTGTTCGCCGGTGGCCCGACGGCTGTGGGCATCAACGCCTTCGGCGGTCTGGTCAGCGACGGCTACGAAGTCGATCTCGGCGGCAACAACCTGCCGAACTCGCCGGAATGGACCATCTCGCTCGGGGCCCAGTACACCTGGTCCATGGGCGACTGGGACGCGACCATCCGCGCTGACTACTACCGTCAGACGGACTCGTTCTCGCGGATCTACAACGCCAACACCGACAAGCTGGACGGCTGGGACAACGCGAACATGACGTTCACGGTGGCCAACTCCGCCATGGGCCTGTCCCTGGAAGCCTACGTGAAGAACCTGACGGATGAGGAAGTCCTCACCGACACCTACCTCACCGACGACTCCTCGGGCCTGTTCCGCAACGGCTTCTACGGTGAGCCGCGCACCTACGGTGTGTCGATCACCAAGACCTTCTAGTCCACAAGGCTAGACAGGACCTGGGCGGCGGGGATGCAAGTCCCCGCCGCTTTTCTTTGTCCGGACCGCGCTTAACCTATCCGCAAGCGCATATGGCGCATGGTGATCAACCAAACGATCATCTCAGCCGGCTCATGGATACGCTTTCCAGTCTGATCGAACGTCGAGTTCCGGTGTCCCCGCAGACCAGCTGCGCGGATCTCGCCGCCCGATTCCTGGCCGAACCCGACGCGCTCGTGCTCGCGGTCACGGAAGGCTGCACGCCGGTCGGGCTGATCGCCCGCGACGTCGCGCTGGCGCTGGCCGCCGACCCGCGCCCGGTCGGCGACGTCATGGACCCGAGCCCCCTCGTCGCCGCCGCGGACATGACGGCGAACGCCCTGCGCGACATGGCTCTGGCGACGGGGCCACAGGCGCTGGCGCGCGGCTTCATCGCCGTCGAGGACGGGCGCTACCTGGGCGTCGGCCACCCGCTGATGCTGCTGGCCGCACGCCGGGCCCGCCCCCGGACGCGGCGCAGTTCCGAGGCCGAGCTCATCAGCCGCATGAGCCACGAGGTGCTTCAGCGCCTTGATGGCGTCAGCGACTTCACCACCCGACTCCTGCGCCAGCCCCTCGCCCCCGACGTCGAGGCCTGTGTGCGGGCGATCGCCGCCACCGGCGAGGATCTGACCGGCCTGATGCGCCGCGCGGTCGATCTTCACGACGCCGAACGGGGCACGCTGGTCTTCAATCCCCATCCCTGCCGCCTGCAGGACGTGATGGACACGCTCGACCAGCGCTGGAAGGCGCGCGCCGCGTCCACCGGCCTGACCCTTCTGACCGCCTATGACGGCGATCCCGAACACGCGGCGCAGCTGGACGAGGTCCGGCTGCTGCAGGTGTTCGACGCCCTGGTCTTCCGGGCGTTGAGCGAGACCCGCCGCGGCGCCGTCGAGGTGTCCCTCAAGGCCCGGCCGACGCCGGAGGGCCTGCTGATGGAAGGGCGGGTGCGCGACGCCGGCGCCGAGTTGACCGCCGAGGGTCTGGCTCACATCTTCTCCCCGCTCGGCCAGTCGAGCGACGACCATCCCGAGGGCCTCACCGCGGGACTGGGCATGGCGCTGGCCAGCCGGATCGTCAGCGCGGCCGGCGGCATGATCCGCGCCGAGCCCAATCCCGGCGCCGGCGTGACCGTGACCTTCGAGTTCATCGCAACGCCCGTCGCCATGGACGTCGCCCCGAACCTGGCGGCCGCCGGCGAGGCCTCGGGCCGCGCCGCCCATGTGCTGATCGTCGATGACAACGCCACCAACCGCATGGTCGCCGAGGCGCTGTGCGAAATGTTCGAATGCACCTCCGAACAGGCGGTCGACGGCGTCGAGGCGCTGGAGGCCGTGCAGGCGCGCGCCTTCGACCTGATCCTGATGGACATCAAGATGCCGCGCATGGACGGCGTCGCCGCCACGCGGGCCATCCGCGCCCTGCCCGGTCCCGTCGCCCGCACGCCGATCATCGCCCTGACGGCCAACGCCGACCCCGAGGACGTCCGCGCCTACATCGAGGCGGGCATGAACGACGTGGTCGAAAAGCCGATCAAGGCCGAACGGATGCTCGAGGCGCTTCAGGCGGCGCTTGAGGGCGGCGACACGGCCTCGTCCGCCGCGGCCTGAGGACAGCCTCCCTAGCGGATCGGGTCGAACGCCGGCGTCAGCCTGCCGTCGTCGCCGACCGCGAAGATCCAGCTCGTCGGGGTGCAGGTCGCCGGGCGACCCTTGCCGCCGGCGCCGCCGTCACCCGATTCCTTGTCGCCGCCCCGGCCAGGGTCGCCGCCATCGAGGCCGAAGACTTCGGCCAGGGTGCTGATCAGGCCGGTCGGATCGACCTTGGTTTCCTGACTGAACGTCGTCAGCAGGCCGTTGCTGAACGTGGCGCTGAGCTTGTTCTCCCCGATGCCGCCCCGGGGGCGCACGAAGTAGGTCTTGCGGGTGTCCGGCAGCGACAGGACGCTGGCCGTGCGGCTGCAGTCGGCCGCCTGGTTGACGACGACATAGGGCCGGACGTCGTGGAACGGCGCGCCGCTCCTGTCGGCGTTGTCGTCGATTTCCAGCGTCGCGCATCCGGACAGCGCACCGGCGGCCAGGCAGGCCGGCAGGATCAGGCCCCTCATGATCATTCCCCCAAAGACGTTCCCGCGTCCCGGACATCGTCGTCCGGACCGGGCCACGATCAAGCGGACACAACCAGACGGCGTCATCCGGGCGACAGGGAACGACCCGCGACGGTCGCGGGCAGGCAGATCGCCGATCAAGACGGGAAAGTGGTAGCTGGGGGCGGGATCGAACCGCCGACCTGTGGGTTATGAATCCACCGCTCTAACCATCTGAGCTACCCAGCCACGGGTATCGCGATACGCGCGAGGCGCGCCTTATACGGGTCGCCGCGTTCCGCTTCAAGCACCTGATCACCCTCTTGGGAAACCGGCCGCAGGCAGCTAGGGTCGCGCCCGCATGAGCGTGCTTCACCTCCTCGGTTCGCGTGGCGACGGCGGCGCCGAAACCTACTTCGTCGACCTCGTCGCGGCCCTGCATGACGCGGGGATGGCGCAGGCCTGCGCGTTGCGTCCGCATGCCGAACGGACCCGCGCCCTGACGCAGGCCGGGGTGGCGACGGGCAGCTTCGGATTCGGCGGACCGCTCGACCTTCTGACCCGGCCGCGCATCGCCGCCTTCGCCCGCCAGACGGAGGCCACGGTCCTGGTCGCCTGGATGAACCGCGCCGCCCGCCACACGCCCGCCGGGCCGTGGAGGCGGATCGGGCGGCTCGGCGGCTACTACAGCCTCAAATACTACAAGGGCTTCGACCATCTGGTCGGCAACACCCGCGACATCGCCGACTGGATCGTGGCCCAGGGCTGGCCGGCCGGACAGGTCAGCCATATCCCCAACTTCGCCGCCGCCGAGGATGTGCAGCCAGTCGATCGCGCCGGGCTGGATACGCCCGAAGGCGTCCCCCTGCTGCTCGGCATGGGTCGCCTGCACGACGCCAAGGCCCACGACGTCAGCCTCAAGGCCCTGACGATGATCCCGGACGCATACCTGTGGATCGCCGGCGACGGGCCGCTGGAGGACAAGCTCAAGGCCATGGCCGCCGCCCTGGGCGTCGCCGACCGCGTGCGGTTCCTGGGCTGGCGCAACGACGCCGGGGCGCTGTACCGGACCACCGACGTCTGCGTGTTCCCCTCGCGGTTCGAGCCGCTCGGCAATGTGGTCATCCAGAGCTGGGCCCACGGCCTGCCGGTGGTGGCCGCCGAGAGCAAGGGCCCGGCCGCGCTGGTCCGGGACGGCGAGGACGGCATTCTGATCCCGATCGACGAGCCGCAGGCGCTGGCCGATGCGGTGAAGGCCATCCTCGCCGACCCGATGATGAAGATCCGGCTGGTGCAGAACGGCCATGCCCGCGTGGAGCGCGAGTTCAGCCAGGCCGCCGTGGTCGAGGAGTGGCGCAGCCTGTTCTCCCGGCTCGGAGCGCTCTGATGTGCGGCATCGCCGGGATCCTCGGCGTCACCGATCCGCAGGCCGCCGAGATCGAGGTCCGCGCCATGATCGAGCGGATCGCCCATCGCGGTCCGAACGGCATCCGCGTCGAAAGCGGGCCTGGCTGGTGTGTCGCCCATGCGCGCCTGTCGATCATCGACCTGGAAGGCGGCTGGCAGCCGCTGCACGCCGCCGGCTCGACGATCATCGGCAACGGCGAGATCTACAACTACATCGAGCTGGCCGAGGAATTCGGGCTGGCCGACAAGCTGGCCACCGGCTCGGATTTCGAGCCGCTGCTGCACCTCTATGCGCTGGAGGGCGAGAAGGCCTTCGAGCGCCTGCGCGGCATGTACGCCTTCTGCCTGATCGGCGGGGACGGGCGGACGTGGCTGGTCAGGGACGGGTTCGGGATCAAGCCGCTGTACTATCGGGACCACGGAGACCAGCTGCGGTTTGCGTCTGAACCGCGCGCCTTCTCGCAGGATGAGCAATGGCCGATACAGCCGAACGACGAACTGCTCGCCCTAAACTACCTGCTGGATGACGGGCACGCGACTCGGGGACTGGGCGCGTTGCGCTGCCCTCCGGGCGCCGTGATTCAAGTCATTTCCCCATCCGCTTATCCCCGCGAAGGCGGGGACCCAGGTGTTTTGACGGCCAGTCGGATCGGCTCGAGGATCGGGAAAAAAGCCTGGGTCCCCGCCTTCGCGGGGATGAGCGGGGAGAAGGAAGCGCTCGAACGGCTGGACGCCGTGCTGGAAGACAGCGTGAAGGTCCACCAGCGTTCGGACGTACCCTATGGCCTGTTCCTGTCGGGCGGGATCGACAGCACAGCTATCGCCACCCTGATGGCCCGGCTCAACGCGCGACCGGTTACTGCCTACACCTGCGGGTTCGACGTGCCGGAAGCGAGCGACGAACGTCGGCAGGCGGAGCGCGTCGCCAAGGCGCTGAATCTAGACTGGCGTGAGACGACCTTCGGCGAGGAGGATTTCTGGCGGATCGCGCCGCAGGTCGCTTCGGCGCTGGACGATCCGACCGCAGATTATGCCTGCTTGCCGACGTACAAGCTGGCGGAAGCGGCCAAGGGCACGCTCACGGTTGTCCTGAGCGGTGAAGGCGGCGACGAACTCTTCGCCGGCTACGGCCGGTATCGACGAGCCCTGCGACCTGCCTGGCTAGGCGGCCGACGAGCCATGCCACAGGTGGATGCGCCATTCCTGCCGCACAAGCGCTGGCCGGCGCCCGTCAATTTTGAGGGCGTGGAAGCGCAGCTGAACTGGTGCGAGTTCGTCGCCGTCGCCTCGCAGCAGGCTCCACCCGATCTCACCCCGCTCCAGCGCGCCCAGTACGCCGACATCGTCACCTGGCTGCCCAACGACCTGTTGCTCAAGCTCGACCGGATGCTGATGGCGCACGGGCTGGAGGGGCGGACGCCGTTCCTGGACAAGGAAGTCGCGGCCTTCGCCTTCAACCTGCCCGACCGCATGAAGGTGCGCGGCAAGTACGGCAAGTACATCCTGCGCAAGTGGCTGGAGCGGCACTGCCCGGCCGCCGAGCCCTGGGCGAAGAAGAAGGGCTTCACCGTGCCGGTGGCCAGCTGGATCGCGCCCCGCGCCGGCGACCTGGGTCCCCGCATCGCCGCCACCCGGGCGGTCGCCGAGGTCTGCGACGTGGACGCAGTCCGCGCCGTCTTCACCGACCCCGCCCAGGCCCACAACCGCTGGCCGCTGCTGTTCTTCGCGCTTTGGTCGCTGATCCACATCGAGGGCGCGGAACCAAACGCCGCCCTCAAGGCCTTGCTCGGCGAGGCCTGAGCGCCATCTAGCGCTGTACCATCGCCACCCGGTCCGTGTTCCCGGCGAAGGCCGGGACCCATCTGTCCGCCCCGGCGTTCGAAATCCGGTCTGCCGGAGACGATCCCGAAGCTGGATCCCGGCCTTCGCCGGGAAGACGGACCAAGTGAATCGTCAAAGGTCGGGCCCCGCCCGATGAAGGAGTGTCTCCCATGCGTCCCCTGCCCGTGATCGCCGCCGCCTTCGTGCTCGCCGCTTGCGGCGGTCAGCCGACGACCGCCCAGACCTCCGGCCAGCCGCTGGAGACCCGCCGCGCCAACGGCGCGGGCCAGACCCCCGCCTTCCCCGGCCAGACCCGGGCTCCCTACGCCACCGCGGGCGTGGCGTTCGACGTCGTCACGGTCGCCGAGGGGCTGGAAAAGCCCTGGGGCCTGGCCTTCCTGCCCGGCGGCGAGATGCTGGTCACCGAGAAGGCCGGCCGCCTGCGGATCGTCGGCCAGGACGGCAAGCTGTCGGCCCCGGTGACGGGTCTGCCCGAGGTCTACCCGGCCAAACAGGGCGGGCTGCTGGACGTCGTCGTCGGCCCTGACGGCCTGATCTACTGGAGCTATGCCGAAAAGCGCGAGGGCGGCGACGGCGCCGCCGTGGCCCGCGGACGGCTTGTCCCCGGCGCCGCGCCGCGCATGGAGGAGGTCAAGGTCGTCTGGCGGATGACGCCGACCATCGAGTCCGGCATGCACTACGGCAGCCGCCTGGCCTTCTCGCCGGACGGCTTCCTGTTCATCACCACGGGCGAACGCTCGATCCTGGCCGGCCGCGCCCAGGCCCAGGACCTGACGTCCGCGTTCGGCAAGGTGATCCGCATCTACCCGGACGGCGCCATTCCCAAGGACAACCCCTTCGCAGCGGTCAGCGAGGCCAACAAGGGCATCTGGTCGTCCGGCCACCGCAACATCCAGTCGGCGGCGTTCAACCCCGCGACCGGCCAGCTCTGGACGGTCGAGCACGGCGCCAGGGGGGGCGACGAGCTGAACATTCCGCGGGCCGGCAAGGACTATGGCTGGCCGACCATCACCTATGGCGTCGAATACAACGGCAGCCCGATCGGCGAGGGTCTGACCGCGAAGGCGGGCCTCGAACAGCCGGTCTACTACTGGGACCCGGTCATCGCCCCGTCGGGCATGGCCTTCTATGACGCCGCCCTGTTCCCGGGCTGGAAGGGCAGCCTGTTCGTCGGCGGCCTGTCGAGCAAGACGCTGGTCCGCCTGACCCTCGACGGCGACAAGGTCGTCGGCGAGGAATGGCTGCTGCAGGACCTCGGAGAACGCATCCGCGACGTGCGGGTCGGGCCGGACGGCGCGGTCTATGTGCTGACCGACAACGCGCAGGGCCGGGTGCTGAAGCTGGTGCCGAAGAAGGGGTAGGGCTCCCCTTGTCATCCCGGCCGCAGCGAAGCGGAGAGCCGGGACCCAGATTCGGCTTCGGGCGATGCGGTCGGGATTTGATCTGGGTCCCGGATCGTCCCTGCGGGCCGTCCGGGATGACAGCTTCAGCTACAGCCCCAGCCTCTCCGCCACCGCTTCCCCCACCGCCAGCGACGAGGTCAGTCCCGGGCTCTCGATGCCGAACAGGGCGACCAGGCCTTCGATGCCGTGCACGTCCGCGCCGTCGATACGGAAGTCCGGTTGCGGTTCGCCGGGACCGTGGAGCTTGGGGCGGATGCCGGCGTAGTCGGGCGACAGCAGGGTCTCGTCCAGCGCCGGCCAGAAGCGGCGGATGTAGGCGGCGAACTCGGCCGCCTTGGCCGGATCAACGCTGTAGTCCTCGGTCTCGACGAACTGCAGGTCCGGCCCGAACACCGCCTGGCCGCCCAGGTCCTTGCGGTAGTGGGTGCCGAGCGCGCCGTGGATCGGCGGCGGGTAGACCAGCCGCTCGAACGGCGCCTTCGCCTGCAGCCGGAAGTAGACGCCCTTGCCGTAGTGCCCGGCCGGAATCTGGCCAGCGGGGTAACCCTCGATCTCCCCCGCCACGGCCTGGGCCGACAGGCCGGGCGCGGTGACCAGCAGGCGGCAGGTCAGCTCCGTCGGCGCTTCGCCGCCGGCCCGCACGCGGAAGCCGCCGCCGGGCAGTTGCGTCGCGCCCTCGAACGGGGTGGCGGTGACCACCGCGCCGCCGGCCGCCTCGATCTCGCCGACCAGGGCCAGCATGTAGCCGTGGCTGTCGAAGACGCCGCTCTCGGGCGACAGCAGCGCGCCGTGGCAGGCCAGGCCCGGCTCCAGCGCCATGGCCTGGGCGGCGGTCAGGAACTCCATGCCCTCGACGTCGTTGGTGCGGGCCTGTTCGAGGATGACGTCCAGCCGCGCGACCTCATCGGCCGCCGTCGCCACCACCAGCTTGCCGCACTTGCGGTAGTCGACTTGATGGCTGTCGAGGAAGGCATAGAGCAACCGCCGCCCCTGCACGCACAGGCGCGCCTTCAGCGAGCCGGTCGGATAGTAGAGCCCGGCGTGGATGACCTCGGAGTTGCGGGACGAGACACCCTGGCCAAAGGCCGCCTCCTTCTCCAGCACCGCGACGGTGAGGCCGCGTCGCGACAGCGCATAGCCCGTCGCCAGGCCCACGGCCCCTGCCCCGACCACCACAGCGTCGAAATCGAACTCGCTCATGACCCTGCCCTAGCATGCCGACGGCGCTCGCCAAGGCGCCGAACCGCACCGGCGGTACGGTTTTCAGTGACCTGGCGGCGCCGGCCTCCGGTCGCCTCTCCGCCGCCGACCCTCCAAGCAACCGGAAACATTGCGCATTTTCGCTTGCCGAGATTCCCTGACCATGGGTCTTCTAGAGCGCGTCCGGGCGTCACCCTAGAAGATCGCTCCCCCCAAGGAGACCCTCCCCATGTCCTTCGACATCGCCACCACCGCGCCGCTGAGCGGCGCCAGTCCCGCCGCCGCCGCCCTCTACAGCGACGCTCTCGCCGGCTTCCAGTGCTTCGTCGGCGACCCGGTGACCACGCTGGCACAGGCGACGCAAGACAGCCCGCGCTTCGTCATGGCCCATATGCTCAACGCCTACCTGATGCTCAGCGGCACCGACGCCGAGGCCGTGCCGATCGCCGCCGCCGCCCACGCCGCGGTGGTCGGGGCGCCGATGAACGACCGCGAGGCCGGCCACGTCGCCGCCGTCGGCGCCATGCTGCAGGGCGACCTGCGCGGCGCGGCCCGCATCCTCGAGGACGTCGCCATCGCGTATCCGCGCGACGCCCTGGCCTTGCAGGCCGGCCAGCTGACCGACTTCCTGCTGGGCGAGTCCCGCATGCTGCGCGACCGCATCGGCCGCGCCCTGCCGGCCTGGGACCGGTCCATGCCCGGCTATCACGCCGTCCAGGGCATGCTAGCCTTCGGGCTGGAGGAGACGGGTCTCTATGACCGCGCCGAGGCCGCCGGCCGACTGGCCATAGACCTCGAGCCGCGAAACGGCTGGGCCCAGCACGCCGTCGCTCACGTCATGGAAATGCAGGATCGCCGCGAGGACGGCGTCCACTGGATGCGCCAGGACATCAAGCGCTGGACGCACGAAAGCTTCTTCGCGGTCCACAACTGGTGGCACCTGGCCCTGTTCCACCTCGGTCTGGGCGAAACCGCGGAAGTCCTCGACCTCTATGACGGTCCCATCTGGGGCGCCCGCTCGACCCTGGCCTTCGACATGGTGGATGCCTCGGCCCTGCTGTGGCGCCTGCACCTGCTGGGCGTCGACGTCGGCGACCGCTGGCAGCCTCTGGCGCAAAGCTGGCAGGCGACGTCGGGCGGCCAGAGCACCTACGCCTTCAACGACGCCCACGCGGCCATGGCCTATGCCGGCGTCGGCGACCGGGCGGCGCTCGCCGCGCTGAAGGACGCCCAGGCCCGCGCCGTCGCCGGTCCCGGCGACAACGCGTGCTTCGTGGGCGAAGTCGGCGCGCCGGTCGTCAACGGCATCACCGCCTTCGCCGATGGCGACTGGAAGGGCGCGGTCGAGGCGCTGCGCCCGGTGCGCAACCGGGCCGGCCGCTTCGGCGGCAGCCACGCCCAGCGTGACATCATCGACCTGACCCTGATCGAGGCGGCCCGCCGCGCCGGCGACACGGCGCTCCATGCCGCACTGGTGGCCGAGCGCGACGCGGCCCGGCCGCTGGGGCCCAGGGCGGCGACGCTCGACAAGGTCGCCTGACCTAGTCGGGCGGCATGATGATGGTGATGTTCCCGCCATCAGCGCCGTAGCCGCCGATCGCCTCGGTCCTGCCCGCGAGAATATCCGCGAACAGGGCCGTGGCGTCATCGGCGGTCGGACGCCCCTCGAAGTAGCCGTAGATCAAGACCTGGGCGCCGCGGTTGACCGTGGCCGTCCATTGCGGCGGGCCCTTTTCCTTCTCGCGGACAAGGCCCGCCAGCCCCTCGACGCCGATCTCCAGCGTCGGCGGCCGGGTCTTGCTGACCAGGGTCAGCCGGTCCACGTTGGCGTCGCCGCCGCTCGCAAACAGGCCCCGCCAGAGCAGCATGCGGAACACCTCGCGGGTCACGACCTGCTCGGGGCACCAGACGATCGGCTGGACGAGGTCGTCGTCGCCCTTCCTGGGCTTGCGGCCGCGCGCGGGCTTGTCCTCGGCCACACCCAGCAGGGCGCCCCCGAGAATGGCCGACATCAGCGCGTCTTCCTTCATCTGCTTGGTATCAGTGACCCGCCGTCCGTCGCGCACGGCGGCGGGAGCCTTGTCGCAGAGCGCCAGCCGTGGCCCGGCGCTGGCCATCAGGCCGGCGGTCATGGCGCTCACGCCCCGGGCTCCGGTCGGTTGGCCGGCGGTCGTCGAGGTGGTGCGGTACTGGACGAGCCAGCCGCTCAGCTCCGCCACCCGGATGTCGGACAGCAGGCCGCCGTCTTCGGAGTAGCGGGCCACGCTCCAGGTCAGGCCGTCCTGCGTCAGCTGTTCGTCGCCAAGGTGGACGGGATGGCGGTCGGCCCCGTCCCGGACCAGGTCCTGCCTGGCCTCCTCCAGCGCCCCGGAGACGCTCCCGGCGCCGCGGCGGGTCAGGTAGACCTGGAACGCCGAGCCCGGCGCCGCGTACTCGCAGCCGACGTCCAGCCCGACGCCGTCGTAGACCCGCGCCGCCTTGCGCTGGAACACGTCCAGCGTCGGCGGACAGACCATCCCTGACTGCTGATGCTCAAGGCCGCCGCCTTCGGTCTCCAGCCAGACGCTCTGGGGGGCCGACCGCGCCGTCTGCCCGGAGGGCGGCATCGATTGCGGCGTCTGGCCAAAGGCCGGCGATGCGATGGCGGCCATCGCCAGGACAACTACAAGGCTACGCATGTCACCCCCCCAATCCTGAGGAAGTATCGCCGTCAGCCTGTCGGCGCGCAACCGCCGACTACTGGTCCCACTCCGCCCACAGCGCCGCCTCATCAGCCTTGGCGACTTTCACCGAAGCGTCCTTGATGTGGCCAAAGCCGCGGATCTGCTGCGGGACCGCCGCGATGCGGGCGGCCAGCGGCAGGCGCTCGGCCGTCAGGCCGGCGAGGATGCGGTCCAGCTGCGCCTCGTAGGAGACGATCAGGCCACGCTCCATCCTGCGCTCCTCGGTCATGCCGAAGATGTCCAGCGGACCGCCGCGCAGGCCCTTCATCCGCGTCAGGACCGGGAAGACCAGGTCGATCATCCAGCCGCCGAGCGCGATCTTCTTCGGCTTGCCGTCCGGCCCCTTGGGCGCGATCAGCGGCGGGGACATCCAGACCTTGGCCTTGCCGCCCTTGAACGTGCCGGCCAGCTCCGCCGCGAACCGGCCATCGGTGTAGAGGCGCGCGACCTCGTACTCGTCCTTGTAGGCCATCAGCTTGTAGAGGTTGATCGCCACGGCCCGGGTCAGGGCGTCGCCCTCTCCGAGTCCGGCCTCGGCGGCCCGGACCTGGTCGACCCGCCCGCGGTAGCGGGCGGCGTAGCCGGCGTCCTGGTAGGCGGTCAGTTCGGCGGTCCGCTTCGCGATCAGATCGGCGAGCGGCATGGTGTCCGGGGTCGGAACCGAGTCTTCGGGCAGGCCCCGGAACTCGGGATCCATCGCCGCCTTCCGGCCGACCTCGAAGGCCTGCAGGTTGGACTCGTAGTCGACGCCGTTCAGCTTGATGGCCCGGTACAGCGCGCGGCTGGAGACCGGGATCACGCCCTTCTGCCAGGTGAAGCCGAGCATGATCATGTTGGCGTAGATGCCGTCGCCCAGCTTGTGTTCGGCCAGCGCCTGCGAGGGACAGGCCTCATAGCTCTTCGTCGCCGCGGTGATCCGACGGGCCATGCGGGCGGTGTCGAAGCGGACGTCGCGGTTGGTGACGAAGTCGGCGGTGGGCGAGAAGTCGGCGTTGCCGAACGCCCGCGTCACCTTCTTGGAGAACAGCGCCAGACCGTCCGGGCTGGCGGCCACCAGCAGGTCGCAGGCGATCAGCACGTCGGTCGTCGCCGCCGGAACCCGGCCGCCGACCACGGTGTCCTCGCGCTCGCCGATCTTCACATGGCTGAACACCGAGCCGCCCTTCTGGGCCAGACCGGTCATGTCGACGACGCTGGCGGCGCGGCCGTCGACGTGGGCGGCCATGGCCAGGATCGAGGCGACGGTGGTCACGCCGGTCCCGCCGATGCCGGTGAAGACGATGCGACGCACCCCCTCCAGCGGCTCGAACTCCGGCAGCGGCGTCGCGTCGGCGGTCAGGGCCGCCATCTTCGTGGTGGTGGCGTTTTCCGCCCCCTCGAGCGTTATGAAGGACGGGCAGAAGCCGTCGACGCAGCTGTAGTCCTGGTTACAGGTCGACTGGTTGATCTTCCGCTTGCGGCCGAACTCGGTGTTCAGCGGCTCGACCGAGACGCAGTTGCTCTTCTTGCTGCAGTCACCGCAGCCCTCGCAGACCAGCGGATTGATGAAGACGCGCTGCGGCGCCTTGGCCATCAGGCCGCGCTTGCGGCGCCGGCGCTTTTCGGTGGCGCAGGTCTGGTCATAGAGCAGGACCGTGACGCCCTCGGTCTCGCGCAGCGCCTGCTGGACCTTCATCAGGTCGCCGCGGGGATGCACCTCCACGCCGGGCGCCAGATCCTTGACCCCTTCGTAGCGGGCGACGTCGTCGACGACGATGACGGTCTTCTTCACGCCCTCGGCGGCCAGCTGCCGGGTGATCTGGGCCGGGGTGAAGCCGCTCTCGGCCGCCTGGCCGCCGGTCATGGCCACGGCGTCGTTGAACAGCAGCTTGTAGGTGATGTTGGCCTTCGCCGCGATCGCGCCGCGGATCGCCAGCGAGCCGGAGTGGTTGTAGGTGCCGTCGCCCAGGTTCTGGAAGACGTGCTTCTCGGTGGTGAACGGCGCGGCGCCGACCCAGGTCAGGCCCTCGCCGCCCATGTGGGTGTTCAGGTCGGTCGAGGGGTCGTTGAAGCTGGCCATGTAGTGGCAGCCGATGCCGGCCAGGGCGCGTGACCCTTCCGGCACGCGGGTCGAGGTGTTGTGCGGGCAGCCCGAACAGAAGAACGGCTTGCGCTGCTGGTCGGCGGCCAGGCTGACGGCGGCGACGCCCGAGGCGGACACGCGGTCGATGTAGCCCTGGGCCCGCTCCTTGTGCGGTCCTGCCGGCAGGCGGTCGTAGAGGTCCAGCGCGATGGCGGCGACCGACAGCGAGCCGGTGTCCTCCATGAGCGGCTGGCCGTGCTCGTCCTTCTTGCCGATGACGTTCGGACGGGCGTGGGCGGGCAGGTCGTAGAGGGCCGCGCGGGCCTGGGGCTCGATCAGGGCCCGCTTGTGCTCGATGACCATCAGGGTCTCGAGGCCGGCGGCGAAGGCGCGCAGGCCCTGCGGCTCCAGCGGCCAGGGCATGCCGACCTTGTAGATCGAGACGCCGAGGGCGGCGGCCTCGTCGAGGGTGATACCCATGGCCTGGAAGGCCTCAAGCACGTCCTTGTAGGCCTGGCCCTGGCAGACGATGCCCAGGCGCGGGCGCGGCGAGGCCAGCACGAGCCGGTCGATGCCGTTGGCGCGGGCGAAGGCGAGGGCGGCGGGAAGCTTGTGGTTGCGGAGACGGGTCTCCTTCTCCAGCGGCTGATCCTTGGTGCGGATATGCAGCCCGCCCGGCGGCATCGGGAAGTTGTCGGGGGTCACCACCTTGTGGCGGTCCAGCGACACGTCGATGGTCACGCCGCTGTCCATGGTGTCGGCCAGCGCGATCAGCCCGACCCACAGGCCGCTGAAGCGCGACATGGAGAGGCCGAGAATGCCGTAGTCGAGCACCTCCTGGACGTCGGCCGGCGACAGCACCGGCATCTCGAAGTCCTGGAAGGCGAACTCCGACTGGCTGGGCAGGGTCGAGGACTTACAGTTGTGGTCGTCGCCGGCCACGGCCAGCACGCCGCCCCTGGGCATAACCCCGGCGAAGTTGGCGTGTTTGAAGACGTCGCCGGTGCGGTCGACGCCCGGCGCCTTGCCGTACCACATGGCGCTGACGCCATCGTACTTCGCGCCCGGGAACAGGTTGGCCTGCTGGCTGCCCCAGACCGCGGTGGCGGCGAGGTCCTCGTTGAGGCCTTCCTGGAAGACGATCTCATGGCTCTTGAGCAGCTTGCCGGCCCGCGCCGCCTGCTGGTCCAGGCCGCCCAGCGGCGAGCCGCGGTAGCCGGAAATGTAGCCGGCCGTGTTCAGGCCGTCGCGCTCATCGAGGCGACGGCGGTCGAGCATGACCCGGATCAGGGCCTGCACGCCGGTGATGAACGCACGGCCATCTTCGAGAAGATATTTGTCGTCCAGCGTCACATCTTGGTGCCGCATTGAAAAATCTTTCCCTTGGCGCTCGTTCTGACGCTTGCAAGATCATATAAGCACGGCGAAATTGCTTGCCAAAGCCGTGCCCCTTTCATGGGTGCGTTCGGCATGATCGGGGCGCGTAATGGCCTATTGGGGGAAAAAGGTTTGTCCGAGCAGCTAGACGCGGTTGACGCAAAGATTCTCGATCTCATCCAGCACGACGCCAGCCTGTCGGTCGCCGAAATCGCCGAGCGGGTCGGCCTGTCGTCCAGTCCGTGCTGGCGGCGGATCAAGCGTCTCGAGGACGCGGGCATCATCCAGCGCCGGGTGACGATCCTGGACCGCGAGCAACTGGGCCTGCGCTTCGAAGTCTATTGCACCGTCAAGCTGTCGCTGCCGACCAAGGAGAACCTCGAACTGTTCGAGTCCAACGTCGTGCGCTGGCCCGAGGTCACCCAGTGCGCCACGGTGACCGGCGCCGCCGACTACGAGCTGCGCATCGTCACCCGCGACATGCACGCCTTCGACGACTTCCTGCGCGACAAGATCCTGTCGCTGGGCCTGGTGTCCAACATCGAGAGCCGGATCGTCATCCGCGGCGTGAAGAACACCACCGCCGTCCCGCTCGGCATGGTCAGCCCCTATGTCAGTCCGCACGGCTAAAGCTGTCGCGGCGGCGCTGGCGGCGGTCCTGCTGTGCGGCGCGGCCGAGGCGCCGGAGACGCGCACGGAGCAGTATCAGCGCCTGCGGCGCGAAGGCGTCGCCGCGGCCCAGGCCGGCGACCTGGCCGGGGCCGAGCGCGCGCTGGAGCAGGCGCTGGCGCTCTACCCCGACGTCTCCGGCTCCTACATCCGGCTGGCCCGCGTCCAGGCGGCGGCGGGCAAGGCCGACGCGGCGCTGGCCAATGTCGAGATCTACGCCCGCATGGGCCAGCTCTATGACGTGCCGGGCGACCCGGCCCTCAAGGATCTGACCGCCCTGCCCCGCTGGGCGGAGGTCGCGGTGGTGTTCGACCAGAACAGGACCGCTTTCGGCGAACTCACTGAGGTCGGCTCGATCACCAGCGATCCCGAGTTCATCGGCGAGGGCCTGGCCCACGACGGCAAGGGCTGGCTGCTGAGCACGGTCTCCGGCCGCACCATCGTGCGGCTCGGGGCGGGCGAGGCGACGCCCTTCCTGCAGGCCGACGCAGAGACCGGTGCGATCTTCGGCATGGCCGTGGACCGCAAGCGCGGCGTGCTTTGGGCCGCCGAGGCCTGGGGCGCCGACCTGCCCGACGGCTCCGGCGCGTCGAAGACCGGCCTGCTGAAGGTTTCACTGGCCACAGGCCGTATCCTGGCGCGCGTCTATCTTCCCGAGGACGGCGACCGGCATCAGTTCGGCGATGTCGTCCTGACCGCCGATGGAACGGTCTATGCCACGGACTCGACCGGTGGCGGCCTCTGGCGGCTGAAGGCCGGCAGGGTGACCCTCGAGCAGGTCGTTGCGCCCGGCGCCTTCGCCTCGCCGCAGGGCATGGCGATCTGCCCCGGCGAGGGCGCGATGATGGTCGCCGACTATTCCACGGGCCTGCACCGTGTCGACCTGGAGACCGGCGGGACCGCGCCGCTCGCGGGCCTGCGGACCGGCATGGCCGGGACGGACGGCCTTGTCGTCGCGCCGGACGGCGACTTCGGCCTGCGCAACGCCTCGCCGCTTCCGATGGCCGTGATCGTCACCCAGAACGGCGTCCTGCCCCAGCGGGTCATGCTGCTGCGCATCAGCGCCGGCTGCGACGCGGTCGAAGGCGCCGTGCCGGTGGCCGCCAACCTGCCCGGGCTCGACGACATCACACTCGCCGCGGTGGACAGGGACGAGGTCGTGTTCGTGGGGCACGCCCGCTGGGCCGACCGTGGCCCGGATGGCAAGCTGTCCCTGCCGGAGCCGCCGCCGATCCGGGTTTTCAGGGCGACGCTGCCGAGGACGCGCTTCTAGCCTCGCCCCCTTTCGCTCCGGTTGGCGAAAGGCCATTCTGGCCGCTTGCCAGCGCGTGGAGTCCCCCATGATCGACCTCGTCATCGACCAGCGGCGCAAGGACCTGGGCGGGTTCGAGGTCGGGCGGGTGCTGCCCTGGCCCGCCCGGCGGACCGTCGGGCCGTTCATCTTCTTCGATCATATGGGCCCGGCGCGGTTCCAGCCCGGCTTCGGCCGCGAGGTCGACGTGCGGCCGCATCCGCACATCGGCTTGTCGACGCTGAGCTACCTGTTCGAGGGGGCGATGACCCATCGCGACAGCGTCGGCTCCGAGATCGTCATCCGGCCCGGAGAGGTCAACTGGATGACGGCCGGCAGCGGCATCACCCACTCCGAACGCTTCGAGGACCTGCGCCGCGACGGCGGGCCGATGGATGGCATCCAGACCTGGCTGGCCCTGCCCGAGGAACACGAGGAAGCCGCGCCGGCCTTCTCGCATCACGAAGGGAACGACGACCTGCCCTTCTACGAGGGCGGCGGCATGGCCGCACGGCTGATCGCCGGCAAGGCGTTCGGCGCGGAAGCGAAGGTGCCGGTGTTCTCCCCGTGCTTCTATGTGCACTGGGAGCTGGCCGCCGGGGCGAAGGCCGCCCTGCCGGCCGAGTATCCCGAGCGGGCGGCCTATGTGGCGAAGGGCAGCGTCGAGGTCGACGGACAGACCCTGCGCACCGGTCAGATGGCCGTGTTCGCGCCGGGCGACACCATCGCCTTCTCCGCGCTGGAGCCCGCGACCGTCATGCTGCTGGGCGGCGAGCCGATCGGGCCGCGCTTCATCGAGTGGAACTTCGTCTCCTCGAGCAAGGACCGCATCGAACAGGCCAAGGCCGACTGGCGCGCCGGCCGCATGAAGCTGCCCGACCTGGACCACGACGAGTTCATTCCGCTGCCCGGCGATCCGCCGCCGTCGGCGAACCCGATGAGCTGATCGCGGCCGACCCGCGACGGTCCCGTCTTGCATCGGCCGTAATTGCGAGACATTCTCAACTTCGGTATCAAGTCCCGGAGGCGAGCATGGTTCTGCGCAGCGTTGGCCCCCTGTTGATCGCAATCCTGATGCGGGGCGAGCGGGACCAGGCGCCGGGATCCGACTGGCTTTTGTACGGTCCGACCGATCCGGAGGTGGTGGAGGTCGAGGATACAGCGCCGCACGCGATCACCCTGATGGCGGCCGAATAGGGGGCGCGGGGCGTCCGCGTCGACGCCGAATACACGCGACACGGACAGAATTCGCCTGTCGGGCGAACGACGAACTCTTAGGGTTAACGAGTGCTTGCCAGTCCAGCCGCCCTCAACTAACCATGTTCGACGAGTGCTCTGGGGGCACTGTTCAGGTTTCTTCGCGGACCAATCGGAGGCGGGATATGCGCAAGTTGATGGTGGCGGTTTCGACCGCCTTGCTGGCGAGCGCCGGCGCGAGTGGCGCGATGGCGGGCGGGCCGCCCCCGGGACCGGTCCCCGGACCGCCGGCGCCCTGGCACGGCTGCACCGAAGCGCCGCACCCCGAGCATGGCGAATGCCCGTGCCGGGTTCACCGCCAGTTCTACACGCCGGGCCCGGCCTGGAGCGTGAGCGCCTCGGGCGGTCCCGGCATCTACATCACCTCGCCGCCGGTCTCGGTTCCGTCCGGCCGGATCGACGTCAAGGGTCCGCCGATCTACGTCGAGGCGCCGCCCATCCGCGTCGAGCCCGTCCAGATCTACATCCGGGCGCCTGATGTTCGCGTGAAGCCGTCGCGTGTGACGGTCGAGCCGCCGCAAGTCCACTTCGAAGGCTGCCCGGACGGCGCCGCCTGCGGCCCGGCCGACTAAGGCCAGCCGCGGTCGAAGGACCAGACGAAACAGGCCCGCGCCGGATCCCCGGCGCGGGCCTTGTCTTGTCCGGTGATGCTCGGATGACGAAGGCGCCGCGACGCCTAGGGCTTCTCGGCCGCGACCGCCGCCGGCTTGTCCGCGGGTTTGTCGGTCACCGGCTTGTCGGCCGCCTTGTCCGTGGCGCTGTCCACGGCGCAGAACTCGCGGATCTCCCGCGCCAGCGCCAGGTCGCCGCCCTGCAGCGCGGCGCCGACCGCGTCGGGGCAACGGCCGTCGGCGACCAGGGTCGTCACCTTCAGCCGCAGGGTCGCCCGGGCCTCGGCCGCGTCCTTCAACGCCTTGGCCTCCTTGCGGTCGCCCGGCGTGCACAATGACATCCAGGAGGCGTCGGCGCAGCGCCGGATGAGTTTGGCCTGGCGGAGCTCTTCCTTGGTGAGCGCGCTCTCGGGCTTCGGCTTCGGATCAGGCAGCTGCGTCGCGACCGAGGCCGGCGGAACCAGCTCGACCGCGCTTTCCTCGGTGCGATAGCGGCAGACCCAGCCGGTGTCCTCGAACACGCAGGACTGCAGGACGGCGGGGCTATCCTGCGCGAGAAGCGCCAGGGTCATGGCGAGGGAAGTCAGCACCGTTTTCACCCGGGTTTACGCGGCTGATCATGGCACGATCACCGCCAGCGCGTAACCCTGACCCGCGTTCTGCGGCCAAAGTCAGGCCTTCAGCGCCTTGCGGGCGGCCAGAGCGTACTCGACGCCGGTCCAGACGGTGACCACGGTCGCCAGCGCCAGGACGCCGTGCGCTGTCAGGAAGGCCCGGCCGATCAGTTCGGCGTCCTCCGGCAGGCCCCAGGCGCGCCAGCCGAACACGAACAGCTCCGCCGCCAGCGCCACCAGCTGCAGCGTCGTCTTCCACTTGGCCAGCGTGGTCACGGGCAGCTTCAGCCCCTTCGGCGCCAGGGTCTCGCGCAGGGCGCTGACCGAGAACTCGCGGAACAGGATCAGGCCGCCGGCCAGGGCGACGATCCAGTTGCCGAGCGCGGCGATGCCCACGACCATCCCGGCCACCAGCACCTTGTCGGCGATCGGATCGAGGATGGCGCCCAGCGTGCTCGTCGCGTCGAACCGGCGCGCCATCCAGCCGTCGAGGAAATCGGTCACCGCCGCGACGAGGAATCCCCAGAAGGCGAAGAAGTACAGCGCCTGCTGGATCGCCGCCGGCTCCTGCGCCGCGACCATGGCCCAGCGATAGACCGGCGACACCGGCATCAGCCCGATGAGCGCCAGGAACACGAACAGCGTCAGCACCAGCCGCGCGCCGGTCAGGATGTTGGGAAGCGATTTCATGGGCGCACCATAGCGTCTGAACGCGTCACTTGCGGAAAAAGTCGTGGATGCGCTGCGCCAGCGGTCCGCTGACGCCGTCGACCTTCATCAGATCGTCGACCGAGGCCTTGCCGACCTCTCGAGCCGAGCCGAACGCATGCAGCAGCGCCTTCTTGCGGCCGGGGCCCACGCCGTCGATCTCGTCGAGCGGATTGCGCTTCATCTCGGCGCTGCGCTTGGCGCGATGGGTGCCGATCGCGAAGCGGTGCGCCTCGTCCCGCAGGCGTTGCAGGTAGTAGAGCACCGGGCTCTTGGGCTCGAGCATGAAGGGCGTCTTGCCCGGCATGAAGAACCGCTCCAGCCCGGCGTCGCGGTCCGGCCCCTTGGCCACCCCGACCACGGCGATGTCGTCGACGCCCAGGTCGGCCATCACCTCCAGCACCGCGTCCAGCTGGCCCTTGCCGCCGTCGATCAGCACCAGGTCGGGCCGGGCGCTGTCGTCGCCGCCCTCCTCTTCCTTGACCAGGCGGGCGAAGCGGCGGCGCAGCACCTCCTTCATCATGCCGTAGTCGTCGCCGGGGGTGAGCTCGGTCCCCTTGATGTTGAACTTGCGGTACTGGTTCTTCTGGAAGCCCTCGGGCCCGGCCACGACCATGCCGCCGACGGCGTTGGTCCCCATGATGTGGCTGTTGTCGTAGACCTCAATGCGCTCCGGCGGCGCCTCCAGCCCGAAGGCCTCGGCAACCCCGGCCAGCAGTTTGCCCTGGGCCGAGCCCTCGGCCATGCGCCGGCCCAGCGCCTCGCGGGCGTTCAGCGTCGCCTGCTCGACCAGGCCCTTCTTCTCGCCGCGCTGCGGCCGGGCGATCTCGACCCGGCGGCCGGCCTTCATGCTGAAGGCCTCGCCGAGCAGCTCGTGCTCATAGGGCTGGACGTTGACCAGGATCGACCGCGGCAGCGGCCGGTCATCGTAGAACTGGCCGAGGAAGGCGCTCATCACCTCCGCGTCGCTGTCGCTCTTGTCGACCCGCGGGAAGTAGGCGCGGTTGCCCCAGTTCTGCCCGGCGCGGAAGAAGAACACCTGGACGCAGGCCTGGCCGCCCTCGGCGAACAGCGCGAAGACGTCAGCCTCGTCAACCGTCTCGGGGTTGACCTGGGTCTCCTGGCTGACCGCCGACAGGGCGCGGATGCGGTCGCGCAGCCGGGCGGCGCGCTCGAACTCCAGCTCGTCGGACGCCGCCTGCATCTGCTCGGACATCCGGGCCATCACCGCCCGGCTCTTGCCGCGCAGGAAGGCCTCGGCCTCCTCGACCAGCTTCGCATAGTCGTCCAGCGCGATCAGGCCGGTGCAGGGCGCGGCGCAGCGCCGGATCTGGTGCAGCATGCAGGGCCGGGTGCGGCTCTCGTAGACGCTGTCGGAACAGGACCGCAGCAGGAAGGCCTTCTGCAGCGTGTTCAGCGTGCGGTTCACCGCCCCGGCCGAGGCGAAGGGTCCGAAATAGTCGCCCTTGATGGTGTGCGCCCCGCGGTGCTTGCGCAGCTGGGCGGCCGGATGCTCGCGGCGGATGACGATCTCGGGGAAGCTCTTGTCGTCGCGCAGCAGCACATTGAAGCGCGGCTTCATCTGCTTGATCAGGTTGATCTCGAGCAGCAGGGCGTCGGTCTCGGTCCGCACCGAGACGAACTCCATCGCCCGGGTCAGGTCGACCATGTGGGCGATGCGGTTGGTGTGGAACCGCCCTTGCGCGTACTGGATCACCCGCTTCTTCAGCGAGCGGGCCTTGCCGACATAGAGCACCTCGCCGCCCTCGCCGATCATCCGGTACACGCCCGGCGCGTCCGGCAGCCGCCGGGCATGGTCGGCGATCAGGGCGGCGCCGGTCAGGGCCGGGACTTCGGGGGCGGGGGTGTCGGTCACGAGGAGGAATATAGGGGAGTCGGCGGCGGAAATGGGGGACAGTCACTCATTTCCGACGGCGGAAGCGAAGGCGCACAGAGGAAATGAGTGACTGTCCCCCTTTTCCAATTGTCACTACCGCCCTGTCCACTCAGCCTTGCGCTTCTCCCCCCAGGCCGCGACGCCCTCGCGGCGGTCGTCCGTCGGGGTGAGTTCGTCGTAGGCGGCCAGCTCGACCGCGATGGCCTCCGCGCCGGTCAGCACGGCGGTGTCGCGGACCACGCGGCGGATGTTGCGCACCGACAGCGGGGCGTTGGCGGCGATCCTGCGGGCGGTTTCGACGGCGGCGGCGACCAGCTCGTCGGCGGCGCAGACGCGGTTGACCACGCCCCAGGCCAGGCCTTCGGCGGCGGTGAAGGGATCGCCGGTCAGCAGCACCTCGCGGGCCCGGCGCTCGCCGGCCGCCCGGACCAGGTTGGGCGCTCCACCCAGCCCCGGCATGATGCCCAGCTTGACCTCCGGCAGCGCCAGCCGCGCGCCCTCGGCGGCGTAGATGAAGTCGCAGTTGAGCGCGATCTCCGCCCCGCCGCCGTAGGCCGCGCCGTTGACGGCCGCGATCACCGGGACCGGCAGGGCGACCAGCGCGTCGCGCATGGCCTCGAACAGGCGGTGCTGGTCGACCCACTGCGCGTCGGTCATGCCGTCCCGCTCCTTCAGGTCCGCCCCGGCGCAGAAGATCTTGTTCCCGGCGCCGGTGAGGACCACCGCGCGCAGGACGCCCGGATCGGCGGCCAGGCCCGTCCACAGCGCCAGCAACTCCTCCGCCATCTGCGTCGACAGCGAATTGCCGGCGTCGGGGCGATTGAGCGTGACGAGCAGCACGCCCTCGGCGGGCGTGGCGGTGAGGAGGGTTTCGTGAGTCATGGCCGAGAGGCTAGCGGCCCGGTCGCGCACTGTCATCCCGGACGCCAATGCACCGGTCCTCTCCCTCTTGGGCGAGGAAAGAGTCAGCGCGGCCATCGCCTATCGGGTGCCGTACAGCCTATCGCCCGCATCCCCCAGCCCGGGAAGAATGTACCCCCGCTCGTCCAGACCGCGGTCGATGCCCGCCGTCCAGATCGCCACGTCCGGGTGGTCGCCGCGCAGGGCCTCGATGCCTTCGGGGCAGGTCAGGACGCAGACGAAGCGCAGGTCGCGGGCGCCTTCTTCCTTGAGGCGGTCGATGGCGGCGCGGGCGGTGACGCCGGTGGCCAGCAGCGGGTTCATGACGATGACCTGCCGCTCGGCCATCGTCTCGGGGACCTTGAGGTAGTACTCGACCGCCGCCCTGGTGCCCGGGTCGCGGTAGAGGCCGATGTGGGCGACGCGGGCCGACGGGACCAGCGTCAGCATGCCCTCCAGCATCCCCTCCCCGGCCCGCAGGATCGGGGCGAAGACCAGCTTCTTGCCGGCGATCTCCGGGGCGGTGGTCGCCTCCAGCGGCGTCTCGACGGCGCGGTCGGTGAGGGCCAGATCGCGGGTGACCTCGTAGCAGAGCAGGGTCGAGATCTCCCGCATCAGCTCGCGGAAGGTCTTGGTCGAGGTGTCGCGGTCGCGCAGCCGGGTCAGCTTGTGCTGCACCAGCGGGTGATCGACGACCGTCACGCCTGGATAGCCTCTGGGCATCAGAATACCGTTCCGTCGCTGGTGATCTTCAGGGGCGGGCCGCCCCCCTCGCGTCGCTCGGCCGCCAGCCGCCGGCCGGCCGCCCAGGTGCCGCCCTCCAGAACCCGGGCCAGCGGGAAGGCCTCAGCTGTCACGCCCAGCCGCTCGCGCACCAGCGGGGCGATGCGGTCGAGCAGGGCCACGGTCAGTGCGCGCCAGCCGACGACCAGCGGGTCGCCGACCGCGTGGGTGCGGTCCATGTCCGCCGGATCTTTCGGGATCAGGACGCCGTCGTCGATGAACAGGCCGCCGTTGCGATACTCCGCCAGTCCGGTCAGGCCGTCGATGTCGACGACCTCGATCCCGGCCTCGATCAGCGGCTCGATCAGGCTGTAGGCCAGCCATTGCGACAGCTTGTGGATGGGGACGAGGCCGTCGGTGACATCGTCGCGCTTGATGGCCGGATGGCGCCAGACGTCGCCGAGCGGGACGCCGTCCAGCGTCAGGCGGTCCTGCCAGATCGGGCCGAGGCGCTCCAGCAGCACCTCCAGGATGACCGGAGCCGGCAGGCGGCCGTCAATCGCCCGGGCGACCATCACGTCGTAGAGGTCGCCCGGCCGGCCGACGGTCTGGCCAAGGCGCCGCAGCAGGACGGCCCGGCCCTCGAGGCCGACCAGCGGATTGTCGTCGGTGACCTGGAAGGCCTTGGCGAGCGTGGCGGCCTCGAAGCCGGCCAGCGCGTCGGCGCGGAACGGGTCGTCGGCCTGCGACGACAGGGCGCCGGACTGGAACAGCCGCAGCGAGGCGACGCCCAGCCCCTCCGACCGGGCGGTGGTCGAGCCGGTCGGCCCGTCGAGGTAGCGCCAGCCGGGTCCCGAACCGGCGTCGAGCAGGACCGAGGTGATGCAGAGGTCGAAGGCCGCCCGGGCCCGCGCCGCGCGGTCCGGCCAGAAGGCCTCCTCGCCCAGCTCCTGCCAGAGGTCGCGGCCGCGGGCGTGGAAGTGCCGCCAGCGAGCGTGGAAGGGCACGCTCAACGTCGGATACTGGTCGCGGATCACCCGCGCGACGACGTCGGCTGTGTGCGGCAACCGGTCCAGGTCGACCCGCCAGTCGGCGAGGTCGCCCGCCAGCGCGATGGCCAGCATCTCGTGGGCGCGTTCGCGGACGGCGCTTGCCGACAGCAACGATGCGGCGGAGCTATCTTTCCTAGTCATGGTGAGCAGCACCCGCAGGGTGCGTGTCGAACCACGCAGTGAGGCCGTGCGTCCTTCGACACGCCGCTTCGCGGCTGCTCAGGATGACTGACATTCCAGAGCGCCGGAACCTGTCCCTGCCTCGAAACTCAGAACTCGCCAAGGTCGCGCCCCACCACCTTCTTCAGGTCTTCGGCCGTCGGCGCGCCGTCAGGGGTGAAGTAGCCGGCGGCCTTCTTGGCCTCCATCTCCACGCTGGCGTCGTCGGGGACCAGCCAGGCGGGGATGGGCACCCGCTCGCCGATCTCGATGCCGCCCTCGACCAGGGCGTCGTGCTTCATGTTGGACATCGAGACGAAGCGGTCGATGCGCTTGATCCCCAGCCAGTGCAGCACATCGGGCATCAGCTGCTGGAACCGGGCGTCCTGGACGCCGGCCACGCATTCGGTGCGTTCGAAGTAGGTGGCCGCCTGGTCGCCGCCGGGCTGGCGCTTGCGGGCGTTGTAGACGAGGAACTTGGTCACCTCGCCCAGCGCCCGGCCTTCCTTGCGGTTGTAGACGATCAGGCCGGCGCCGCCGTTCTGGGCCTCGAGGATGGCCTCCTCGATGCCGTGGGTCAGGTAGGGGCGGCAGGTGCAGATGTCGGAGCCGAACACGTCGGAGCCGTTGCACTCGTCGTGGACGCGGCAGGTCAGCCGCCGCGCCGGGTCGGCGATCGCGGCCGGGTCGCCGAAGATGTAGAGGGTGATGCCGCCGATCGGGGGCAGGAGGACCTTGATGTCCGGCCGGGTGACCAGCTCGGGATACATGCCGCCGGTCTGTTCGAACAGGGTGCGGCGCAGGGTGGTCTCGTCGACCTCGAACCGCTCGGCGATGCCGGGCAGATACCAGACCGGGTCGAGCGCCGCCTTGGTCACCGCCACGTCGCGGCTCTCGTGGACCACGGTCCCATCGATCTTCAGCCGGCCGGCGTCGATGGCCTGACCGATCTCCGGCAGAGTCAGGCGGGCGCGGGTCACCGCGATGCTGGGCCGGATGTCGACGCCCTCGGCGATCTGGCGGGCGAAGTCGACCTGCACCCGGTGGCCCCAGGGGTCGAGGGAGACGATCTTCTTCTCGTCCGTCCACTGAGCGAACGGGCCGATGTCGACCACCGGCGAGGTGTCGGTGAGGTCCGGCCGGACCAGCGGATTGAGCGCGCCCGACGCGATGGCCAGCGAGCGGTAGACGGAATAGGCGCCGCCGTGGGCGCCGATGGCGTTGCGGTCGGCGCCGGCGTTCGGGCTGGCGATCACCGGGCCGCGCTCAGCGGCGGTCGCCGCGCCCCAGGCGATGGGGAAACGGCTGGCGGAGCCTGCCTGCGGATGCGAGGTCAGGCGGATATGGCCCTGTTTATTGACGGACATTCTTCCCTGCGCGCTCTTGGGGGCGCCTCCAAATGAAAAGGCCCCTGTGCCGGGTTCGCCGGCAAGGAGCCTTTGAGCGAGGATACTGCGCTCGGGTTTTTCAGCTGGCAAGAGGGGCGTCAGGCGTTCTGGCGTTCCAGCCGGAACAGCTCGGTCTGGCCCTCGACGACCTCGACGGCGAGGTGGTGGTCGCCCTCGTACAGCCGCTGTTGCGCCAGCTCACGGGCGCGGTCCTCGTCGCGCACGGTGACGATCTGCAGCGTCGGCACCGAGTACCGCCTGTCATGGATGTAAAAGGAGAATGTTCGCAAGGCCTGGTTCCGGTTCTCGGATGGGACGGGAGCTTCAACAGTCTCCCGGTCGCCGCAGCCCGTAAGCACGCGTCGGCAGTACGATCTTGTCGCATGTCCGGCCGCCCCGCGACACGACAAATACTGTCAGGTGCGCTCAAATGTTCGTATAGCGTCGCCTTTCCGACATTACCCCGCAGTATGCTCACCTTCTCTTGTCTATACCTGAACTGTCGAACCGGCCTCGCAGCGCCGCCCTCGCCGACGCTTGACCAGGCGACGTTCCCGCCGTGAGATGGCGGACATGAGCACCGATCTGGCGACCTTCATCCGCGGCCTGCCCAAGGCCGAACTCCACCTGCACATCGAGGGCAGTCTCGAGCCCGAGCTGATGTTCGCCCTGGCGCAGCGCAACCGCATCAGTCTGCCCTTCGACAGTGTCGAGGCGATCCGCGCGGCCTATGCCTTCTCCAACCTGCAGGACTTCCTGGACATCTACTACCAGGGCGCCGGGGTGCTGCAGACGGAAGAGGATTTCCAGGACCTGACGATGGCCTACTTCCGCCGCCTTCACGCCGATGGCGGGGTGCATGCGGAGATCTTCTATGATCCGCAGACGCACACCGACCGGGGCCTGCCCTTCAGCGTCGCCGCCGACGGCATCCTGGCCGGGATGGCGCAGGCGCAGGACGAACTCGGGATCAGCAGCAAGCTGATCATGAGCTACCTGCGCCACCTCAGCGAAGAGGCGGCGTTCGAGACTTTGAAACAGGCAGAGCCCTACCTGGACAGGTTCGCGGGCGTGGGCCTCGACAGCGGCGAGGTCGGCCATCCGCCGTCGAAGTTCGCGCGGGTCATGAAGGCCAGCCGCGAGCGGGGCCTGCTGGTCAACGCCCATGCCGGCGAGGAGGGCCCGCCGGCCTATGTCTACGAGGCGCTGGATATCGTCGGCGTCGACCGCATCGACCACGGCAACCGGGCGCTGGAGGATCCGGCGCTGACGCAGCGGCTGGTGGACATGGGCATCACCCTGACGGTCTGCCCGCTGTCGAACCTCAGCCTCTGCGTGGTCAGGGACCTGAAGGATCATCCGATGAAACGGATGCTGGACCTGGGGCTCAAGGCCACCTGCAACAGCGACGACCCCGCCTACTTCGGCGGCTACCTGGCCGAGAACTTCCTGAGCACGGCCGAGGCGGTGGGCCTGACGAGAGATGATCTGGTGACGCTGGCGAAGAACAGCTTCAGCGGGTCGTTCCTGAGCGAGCCGGAGAAGGCGCGACACCTCGCGGCGGTGGATGCGTATGTGGCGGCCTCGGGGACAGGTTAAGGTGTCCCAAGGGACACCTTAACCTGTCCCCTGCATCCACACCCTACCCCGTGATGCGGTAGCGGCCGCGGCTGTCGGGGCAGACCCGGACGTAGCGGTACTCGGTGCGGCCGTTCCATTCGACCGGCGCGGGGGCGAGGCGACAGCCGCGACGGCTGTAGGCGCTGTAGCCGTAGCGGCCGCTGCGCTGGCCGCGCCGGTAGCCGGCCTCGCGGTAGGAGATGGTCTGGTCGCGGCTGTACCAGTAGCCGTCGTCGTCGCACCGGGCGCTGCTTCGGCCGATGGCCCCGCCGACGCCGCCGCCGACCAGGGCGCCGAGGACCGCGCCCTCGGTCCTAACGCCGCTGGACGCGACGTTGGAGCCGATGGCCGCGCCGGCCAAGGCGCCGATGATGGCGCCGGCGGTGGTGTTGCCGTCCCGCCGCCGTTCGCAGGGGCTGTCGCGGTAGGGGGCGTAGGCGTCGTTGTAGGCGACGTCGCGGCCATAGCGGTCGGCGCTCGGCGCGTAGGGATCCCAGCGCCACTCGCCATAGGCTCGAACATAGGCGCCGCGGCCGTAGCGGCGGTCATAGGCGGCCTGGTCGCGCAGATACTGCTGGCGTTTGGCCTCGTAGGCCCGGCGCTGGGCCTCGTAGTCCTCGCGACGATCCTGGTAGGCGCCGCGCTGACGCTGATACTCGCGCTGCTGGGCCTGGTACTGGTCCCAGGACTGGGGATAGCTCTGCGCGCCGGCGGCGCCGGCCGACAGGGCGATCAGACTGGCCGTGGCGACGGCGATAAGGTGGGTCTTCATAGCGCTCCGTTTCCTCTTCCAATGGCGGAGCGAAGAACGGTCTCCCGCACCCTTCGTCGCCTCGCGAGCGCCCGCCCTCGACATGCGCCGAAAGAACGCCGTGCGACGTTAACGGTTGCGAGGAGGGTTTCGGGGACAGGTTAAGGTGTCCCAAGGGACATCTTAACCTGTCCCCGATCCCGGTCAGATCTGGGCGCCGCGGGTCGGAAGGCCCAGCAGGATTCGGCCGGTCACCTCGTACATGGCCGGCGCGACCATGGCGTGATGGGTGATGACGTGGGCGTCGCGGAAGCGGCGCTGCAGGTCGTTCTCCAGATAGACCGCCGAGCCCCCGAGCATGTCGTAGGCGACCTTGCTGACCTCGGCGGCGACCTCGGCGGCGTGGGCGCAGGCCAGCCGCAGCCGCGCGCGCGGCTCCAGCCCGACATCGCCGCCGGCCTGCACCGCCGCCCAGAGGACGCCGATGGTCTCGAAGTAGTGGGCGCGGGCCGCCGACAGTTTCGCCACGGCCCGGGCGAAGTCGACCTGGACGACGTTGCGCTCGGCCATGGTGCGCGAGGAGCCGGCGGACTTCTTGCTCTGGACCGTGGTCCCGGCGGCCAGCAGGGCGCCGCGGGCGTTGCCGAGCGCCACCGCCGTCACGCCCAGCGCCAGCATGCCGAAGATCGGGAACCGGGCCAGCGGGGTTCCGACCGTCACCGGATCGGCGTGCAGCGCCACGCTGCGCGCCTTGGGCACCCGCGCGTCCTTGACCTGGAAGTCGAGACTGCCGGTGCCGCACAGGCCCGAGGTGCGCCAGGTGTCGATCAGCTCCACCTGATCGGCGCGGATCAGCATCATCCGGTGCAGCGGCTGGCCGTCGTCGTCGGTCAGCGGCCCCTCCGGACCCATCAGCACCGCACCGCCGGCGATCCAGTGTGCGTTCTGCGAGCCGCTGCCCCACTGCCAACGGCCGGTGACGATCCAGTCGTCGCCGTCCTCCACCGCCTTGCCCATCGGGGCGTAGACGCCGGCGGAGATGACGTCCGGCTCGCCGAACACCTCCCGCGCCATGCCGGCCGGTAGGCGGTTGGCCATGGCGGCGGTCGTGGAGCCGATCATCACGCACCAGGCGGCCGAGGCGTCGGCCTGGGCCAGGGTCTCGATGGCCAGGGCCAGCTGGGCCGGCGGCGTCTGGTGACCGCCCAGGGCGGCCGGCAGCAGCATGCGGAACAGACCCGCCTCGGCGAGCTTCTTCGCCAGGTCGGCCGGGAGGCGGCGGGCGCTCTCGATCTCCGGCGCGCGGCGGTGGATCTCTTCGGCGAACGACTGGGCGACAGTGACGGCGTTGAACGTCATGCGGGGAGCTTCCAGAGGGCGGCGAGGTTGTTGCGCTGCATGTTCGAGGAGCCGCCGACGATCGGCATGCCCAGCAGGTCGCGCACGTTGCGTTCGATGTCGTAGTCGGCGGACATGGCGTAGGCGCCCATCACCCGCTGGCAGGCCAGGGCGATCTCGACCCCGACCTCGGCGATGAACAGCTTGGCCATGCTGGTCTCGACCGCGCAGGGCCGGCCCTCGTGGGCGAGCCGCGCGGCGTTCCACAGCATCAGGCGGCAGGCCTCCAGCTTGGTGCGGGCGTCGACCAGCGCATGGCGCACGGCCTGGTGGGCGGAGATGGGCTTGCCGAACTGGACCCGTTCCTGACTGTAGGCCCAGGCCTCCTCCATCGCCGCCTGGGCGATGCCGAAGGCGCAGGCGCTGATCTCCAGCTTCTCGATGTCCAGCGCCCGGCCGGCCAGCATCTTCCAGCCCTGGTTCCACTTCTCCGGCCCGCCGACGATGGCCGACAGCGGCAGGCGGACCTCGTCGAAGTGGACGTCGGACGACAGGGTGTAGCGCAGGTTCACATGGTCGATCGGGGTGATGGTCACGCCCGGGGCGTTGGTCGGGATCAGCAGGAAGGATAGGCCGCTCCGCGCCGGAGCCTCCGGGTCCGAACGGACCAGGCAGTAGATATAGTCGGCGAAGTCGGCGCCCGTGCACCAGCGCTTGGCCCCGGTGACGACGATCTCGTCGCCCTCGCGGCGGGCGCGGGTCGAGACCTGCGACAGGTCGCCGCCGACGTCGGGCTCCGACAGGCCATAGGCGAAGATCAGCTCGCCCTTCGCAAGCTTCGGCAGCAGCGCGGCCTTCTGCTCGGCCGAGCCGTTCTCGAGGATGTTCATGCCGCCGTAGAAGGCGCACTGGATGAAGGGCCCGGCGAGGAAGGAGCCCGCCCGGCACAGTTCCTCGATGGCCGCGACCGCGCCCAGGATGTCCGGGCCGGTGCCGCCGTACTCCTCCGGCACCGTCAGCCCGCAGAGGCCCAGGTCGGCCAGTTGTTTGAACAGGTCGCGCGGGAAGGTGTGGGTGCGGTCCCACTCCCGCCGCTTCTCGCGAGGGGCCTTCTCGGCGATGAACCGCTGCAGGATGGAGCGCAGTTCGGTGACGTGGGAGGGTTCGGGGGGAAGGCTCATGCGCTGACAGGCCCTGCGTGCTTCGCGACGCGCTCCGCGCTCCTCAGCATGACGAGCATTTTTGCATCCCACCTACCTTCGTCATCCTGAGGAGCGAGCCTCAGGCGAGCGTCGCGAAGGACGCATTGAGCCAGCGCCAATCTTCACTCCCCCGTCAAATTCATCGGCCGCCTTTCGCGGAAGGCGGCGACGGCCTCCTTGCGGTCGGCGGTCATGTTGCTCAGCGACTCATAGGCCACGGCCGCGTCGGAGGTGCTGACCATGATCTGCTTGAGGGTGATATTGGCGGTCATCTTGGTCCAGCGCACCGCCCAGCGGGGGTTGCCCAGGATCTTGCCGGCGATCTCGGCCACCTTGGCGTCAAGCTCGGCCGTCGGCACCGCGTAGTTGATCAGCCCCATGCCGGCCGCTTCCGTCGCCGACAGCAGGTCGCCGGTCATCAGCAGCTCCTTGGCGCGGGCGAAGCCGATCAGCTGCGGCCAGATGATCGCGCCGCCGTCGCCGGCCACCAGCCCGACCTTCACATGCGGATCGCCGATCTTGGCGCCCTCGTCGGCGATGATCACGTCGCAGAGCAGGGCGATCGTGGCGCCAAGCCCCGCCGCCGCGCCGTTCAGCCGGGCGATGATCGGCTTTTCCAGGTCGAGCAGGCCGCTGATGATCCGCTTGGCGTCATAGGCGATGGCGCGGAACTTCCGCGGATCGTTGATCTGTTCGTCGAACCAGTCGAAGTCGCCGCCGGCGCAGAAAGCGCGGTTCTCACCGGTCAGGACGATCAGGTCGCTGTCCTCGTCATGCTGCAGATCGACGAACAGCTCGGCCAGCTCGTCGTGCATGCGGGCGTCGACGGCGTTCACGGCGTTGCCGCTGAAGGCGCAGACCAGGATCCGGCCATCGCGGCGGAAGGTGAAGCGCTGGTAGTCCTCGAACTTCATCAGGCGGGATCCTTCGAAACGCGCACCAGCCGGCGGCCGAAATTCTCGCCCCGGAACAGGCCGCAGAAGGCTGAAGCGGCGGACTCCAGGCCTTCGAACTCCTCGATGGCGAACTTCAGCGAGCCGTCGGCGATCCAGTCGGCCATCTGGCTTTGGGCGGCGGCGAACTGGCGGATGTCGTCGAACACCACCAGCCCCTCCATGCGGACGCGGTGAGTGATGAAGACGTCGGTGTGCTTGAGGCCATGACGCTGCTCGACCGGCACATTGTAGTCGGCCACCTGGCCGGACACGACGACCCGGCCGCGCAGCTTCATCAGCGGCAGGACGCGGTCGACCATCTCGTTGCCGACGTTGTCGAACAGCACGTCGACGCCGCCCGGGCAGGCCGCCCTGATCGCCGCCGTCAGGTCAGGCTCGGCCTTGTAGTCGATGACCGCGTCGAAGCCGGCCTCGTCCTTCAGCCAGGCGCATTTCTTCGGCCCGCCGGCGATGCCGACGACGCGCATGCCCAGCTTCTTGCCGATCTGGCCGGCGGTGGCGCCGACCGGGCCGGCGGCGGAGGTGACCAGCAGGGTCTCGCCCTCCTTCGCCTGTCCCACCCGGTGCATGCCGAACCAGGCGGTCAGGCCGGGCACGCCCAGGATGCCGATCCAGCAGCCCAGCGGCACGCGGCGGTCGGTGATCTTCTGGATGAAGCCCCGGCCGTCCGACACGAAGTGCTCGCGCCAGCCGCCGCCCGCCGCGATCAGGTCGCCCGGCGCGTAGTGGGGGTTCTTGCTCTCCGTGACCTGCGCCACGCAGAAGCCGTCGATGCCCTCGCCGATCTTCATCGCCCCGGCATAGCTGTCGCCGCCCGACAGCCGCGAGCGCGTGCCGGGATCGACCGAACTGAGGATCACCTTCGCAATGAACTTGCCATCCTCCAGCGCGGGAAGCGGCGCCGTTTCGAGCCGGAAATCCTCCGGCGACGGCGCGCCCTCGACATGGCGCGCGAGCACCCAGCGGCGGGTTGTTGTGGTCACTGTGCCTCCCATGCCGGTTCGCCCGGTCTGGGCGGACTGTAGGCGGTTCGGGCGCGGAAGGGGAAGGCGCCGCGCAATGCTCCCCGCTTGCCGGGGAGCTGTCAGGCGGAGCCTGACTGAGGGGGCAGAACTGCCGGCGCCGGCGCAGCCCCCTCCACCGCGCTCCGCGCGGTCCCCCTCCCCGGCTTCGCGGGGAGGATAGCCCAGCCACAATTCCGCCGACGGGCTGGATCGTCTATGGAGGCCCATGCGCTACCTGAGCCTGACCGCCGCCGTTCTCCTGCTCGCCGCCGGGCCTGCCGCAGCGCAGGACCGGGGTTCGACCCAGACGCGTCCGAACCTGCGCGACGCCGTCACCGCGCCGCTCGACGACCTGAACCTCAAGCACGTCGACATTCCGGACGTCCTGAAGCGCGCCGTCGCCAGCCCCTACGACATGACCGGCATGACGCGCTGCGAGCCGATCGCCGCCGAGGTCGGCCGGCTGGACGCGGCGCTGGGGCCGGACCTCGACGAGCCGCGGCCGCCCGACACGCGCACCCGGGGCCAGAAGCTCAAGCAGGCGGCCGGCGACGCCGTCGTCGGCGCGGTCGAGGACGAGACCCGCGGCGTCCTGCCGTTCCGGGACTGGGTGCGCAAGCTGTCGGGCGCCGAGCGCCGTGACAAGCGGGTGGCCGCGGCCATCAACGCCGGCAAGATCCGCCGGGGCTACCTCAAGGGCGCGGGCATGCGGATGAACTGCGCCCCGCCGGCCGCGCCGAGCTGGTTCACGCCCGAGGCGGAGGCGAAGGCTGGCGGCGGGCTGCTGGCCTGGCTGGCCGGAATCTTCGCGGCGATCGGCGCCTGGTTCAACGGCCTGTTCGGCTGAGGCAGCATCGGGGACAGGTTAAGATGTCCCTTGGGACACCTTAACCTGTCCCCGACTGTCCCCTTCCACGTCATCCTGAGCAGCGCCGCAGGCGCGTGTCGAAGGACGCAGTGAGTCCGTGCGTCCTTCGACACGTCCGCTTCGCGGACTGCTCAGGATGACGTCGATTGGATGGACGCTGAAGGGGACACACACTGACGTGCATGTCCCCGACCGGGTGGCTCACAGCCCCAGGACGGCCTTGGCCATGATGTTGCGCTGGATCTCGTTGGAGCCGCCGAAGATCGAGGTCTTGCGCATGTTGAAGTAGGTCGGCGCCGACTTGGCGGCCCAGCTGGGGATCGACAGGCTGTTGTCGCCCGAGAGGCCCTTGGCGTGCGGCGCGCCGTAGTGGGCGGCGGCCTCCAGGGTCAGCTCGGTCAGGCGCTGGCCGACCTCGGTGCCCTTGACCTTCAGCAGGCTGGCTTCCGGGCCGGGGCCCTTGCCGGACGCTTCGCCGGCCAGGGTGCGCAGCTCGGTGTACTCGAGGGCGGCCAGGTCGATCTCCAGCTCGGCGATCTTGCGGCGGAAGTCGGCATCCTTCATCAGCGCCTGGGCGTCGTCGCCGGGCTCGCTCGCGGCGATCTCGCGCAGCTTCTCGATGCCGCGCTTGGAGCGGGCGACGCCGGCGATGCCGGTGCGCTCGTGGCCGAGCAGGTACTTGGCGACCGTCCAGCCCTTGTTTTCCTGGCCGATCAGGTTCTCGACGGGGACCTTCACGTTGTCCAGGAAGACGTCGTTGACCTCGTGGCCGCCCTCGATGGTGATGATCGGGCGCACGGTGATGCCGGGGGTGGTCATGTCGATCAGCAGGAAGGAGATGCCCTCCTGCTTCTTGGCCGTCGGGTCGGTGCGGACCAGGAAGAAGCCCCAGTCGGCGAAGTGGCCCTGGGTGGTCCAGGTCTTCTGGCCGTTGACGACGTAGTATTCCTTGCCGTCGTCGCCCTTGATGCGCTCGGCGCGGGTCGACAGGCCGGCGAGGTCGGAGCCGGCGCCGGGCTCGCTGTAGCCCTGGCACCACCAGATGTCGCCGTTCATGGTGCCGGGCAGGAACTTGGCCTTCTGCTCGGGCGTGCCGAAGGTGTAGAGCACCGGCCCGATCATCCCCAGGCCGAAGCTGGTCTGGCTGGTCTGCGCCCGGGCCAGCTCCTCGGAGAAGATGTACTTGCGCACCGAATCCCAGCCGGTGCCGCCGTACTCGACCGGCCAGGACGGCGTCAGCCAGCCCTTGTTGTTGAGAATCCGGTGCCAGGAGAGGATGTCCTCCTTGGTCAGATGCTCGCCGGCTTCCTGCTTGCGGCGGTTCTCGGCCGGGTAGTTGGCTTCGATCCAGGCGCGGACTTCCTTACGGAACTCGGCGTGCTCAGGCAGAAAATCGAGGTCCATCGTACTTCTCCCATGGCTGCGTACTGGACTCTGACGGCCCGGCTCGGCAGTTTGCGCTCAAACAAGTGTTTCAACGAACATAAGGGGCGACGCGCCATGGCCGCAATCAATTCCGTCACCGATCTGAGCAACGAGGGCGACGTCGCCGTCATCACCCTGAACTCGCCGCCGGTGAACGCGCTGTCGGCCAATGTGCGCGACGGCCTGTACGAAGGCTTCAAGGCCGCCATCGCCGACGACAGCGTCAAGTCGATCGTCCTGATCTGCGACGGCCGCACCTTCATCGCCGGCGCCGACATCAGCGAGTTCGGCGGCGCGTCCAAGGGCGCCAGCCTGTTCGACGTCCAGAACATGATGGAGAACTCGCCCAAGGCCGTCGTGGCGGCGATCCACGGCACCGCGCTCGGCGGCGGCCTGGAAGTGGCGCTGACCGCCCACTACCGCGTGGCGGTTCCCTCGGCCAAGGTCGGCCTGCCGGAAGTGAACCTGGGCCTGCTGCCCGGCGCCGGCGGCACCCAGCGCCTGCCCCGCATCGTCGGCGCCCAGAAGGCGCTGGAGATGATGACCAGCGGCAGCCACGTCCCCGCCAAGGCCGCCAACGCCATGGGCCTGGTCGACGAGATGGTCGAGGAGGGCAACCTCCGCGCCGGCGCCATCGCCTTCGCGAAGAAGGTGGTCGCCGAGAACTGGCCGCTGAAGAAGGTCCGCGACCGCGACGTGGCCGGCGCCTCGCCGGAAGTCTTCGCCGAGTTCCGCAAGGCCAACGCCCGCAAGTTCCGCGGCTTCAAGGCCCCCGAATCGAACATCCAGTGCATCGAGGCCGCCGCCAACCTGCCCTTCGAGGAAGGCCTCAAGGTCGAGCGCACCCTGTTCATGGAGCTGATGACCGGCCCGCAGTCGGCCGCCCAGCGCTACGTCTTCTTCGCCGAACGCGCCGCCAACAAGATCCCCGACGTGCCGGACGACACCGAGATCCTGCCCGTCAAGAAGGTCGGCGTGATCGGCGCCGGCACCATGGGCGGCGGCATCTCGATGAACTTCCTCAACGCCGGCATCGCGGTGACCATCGTGGAGATGAAGCAGGAGGCCCTGGATCGCGGGCTCGGCGTCATCCGCAAGAACTACGAGAACACCGCCGCCAAGGGTCGTTTGACCATGGACGACGTCGAGAAGCGGATGGGCCTGCTGACCGGCTCGCTGAACCTCGAGGACCTGGCCGACTGCGACCTGATCATCGAGGCCGTGTTCGAGAACATGGACATCAAGAAGGATGTCTTCGGCAAGCTCGACAAGATCGCCAAGGCCGGCGCCATCCTGGCGTCGAACACCAGCTATCTCGACGTCAACGAGATCGCCTCGGCGACCAGCCGTCCCGAGAGCGTGATCGGCCTGCACTTCTTCTCGCCGGCCAACGTCATGCGCCTGCTGGAGATCGTGCGCGGCGACAAGACGTCCAAGCCGGTGATCGCCACCTCGATGAAGCTGGCCAAGACCATCGGCAAGGTCGGCGTCCTGGTCGGCGTCTGCCCCGGCTTCGTCGGCAACCGCATGCTGTCCTCGCGCCAGCGGCAAGCCCAGGCGCTGGTCGCCGAGGGCGCCATGCCCTGGGACGTCGACCGCGTGCTCTACGACTTCGGCTTCCCGATGGGTCCGTTCGCGATGAGCGACCTGGCAGGCCTGGACATCGGCTGGAGCGCGGACAAGTCCAAGGGCGAGACGATCCGCGACGTGCTCTGCGAGATGGATCGCCGCGGCCAGAAGACCGGCGCCGGCTACTACGACTACGACGAGAAGCGCAACGCCAAGCCCTCGCCGGTCACCGAGCAGATCATCAAGGACTTCGCCGCCAAGTCGGGCACTAACGCCCGTCCGATCGGCGACGAGGAGATCCTCGAGCGCACCATCCTGCCGATGATCAACGAAGGCGCGAAGATCCTCGAAGAGGGCAAGGCGATCCGCGCCAGCGACATCGATACCGTGTGGATCAACGGCTACGGCTGGCCGGTCTACCGCGGCGGCCCTATGCACTACGGCGACAGCCTGGGCCTGGCCCATGTCGTGGCCCGGCTGAAGGAGTACCAGGACAAGCACGGCGACTTCTTCAAGCCGTCCGCCCTGCTCGAGAAGCTCGCCGCCGAAGGCAAGGGCTTCAAGGACCTGTAGGCAGGAAACTCCTTCTCCCCTTGCGGGAGAGGGTGGCCCGCGAAGCGGGTCGGATGAGGGGGCGCACAGCGTGTCCGCATCCGACCCGACCGCTACGCGAACCCGACGGGTCCGGGGTCCCCCTCATCCGTCGGCTTCGCCGACACCTTCTCCCGCAAGGGGAGAAGGAAACTTGGTGAGAGACCGCGCATGACCCTCGACCAGATGATCGCCGAGGACTTCGGGACCGTTCCCGACCTCATTCGCCTGTACGCGCGGGAGAAGCCGACGCATCCGGCGCTGGTCCAGGACGGTCGTTCGCTGAGCTACGCCGAGCTCGACGCGCTGATGGACCGCATCGCCGCGGGGCTGCAGCGCGACGGGGTCAAGCAGACCCAGGCGCTGTCGGTCTGCGCCACGACGTCGATCGAGTATGCGGCCCTGTTCCTGGGGGGCCTGCGGGCCGGCGCCGCCGTCGCGCCGATCGCGCCGTCGTCGACGCCCGACCAGATCGTGGCCATGGTCAACGACAGCGGCGCCAGCCTGTTCTTCCTCGACAAGGCCGTCGCCGCCGAGATGGGCGACAAGCTGGGCGAAGTCGTCACCCGGCAGATCGCGCTGGACGGGTCGGCCGCAGGCCTGCCCTTCGCGCAGTGGCTGCCGGCAGAGGGCATCGAGCCCAAGCCGGTCGAGATCGGGCGTAAGGACCCGTTCAACATCATCTACAGCTCGGGCACGACCGGCACGCCCAAGGGCATCGTGCAGAGCCACGGCATGCGCTGGCGCCACCTGGCGCCGCGCGCCGACGGCATCGGCTATGGCCCCGACGCGGTCGGCTTCATCTCCACGCCGCTCTATTCGAACACCACCCTCGTCTGCTTCTTCCCGACCCTGGCCGGCGGCGGCACCATGGTCATGCTGCCCAAGTTCGACGTGCTGAAGTGGCTGCAGGCGGCGCAGGACAACCGCGTCACCCACGCCATGCTGGTGCCGGTGCAGTACCGCCGCCTGCTCGAGCATCCGGACTTCGACAAGTACGACCTGTCGAGCTTCGTGATGAAGTTCGCCACCAGCGCGCCCTTCCCGGCCGAGCTGAAGAAGCAGGCCATCGAGCGCTGGCCCGGCGGCCTGACCGAGTACTACGGCATGACCGAGGGCGGCGGCGGGTTCATGCTGCAGGCCCACCTCTACCCGGACAAGCTGCACACCGTCGGCCTGCCCAGTCCCGGCGCGGTCATCAAGCTGATCGACGAAGAGGGCAACGAGGTCGGCCCGGGCGAGGTCGGCGAGATCATCGGCCGCTCGCCCGCGACGATGAGCGGCTACCACAACCAGCCGGGCAAGACGTCGGAGGCGCAGTGGGTCTGCCCGAAGACCGGCGACCTCTACATCCGCACCGGCGACGTCGGCCGGCTGGACGAGGACGGCTTCCTGACCCTGATGGATCGCCGCAAGGACATGATCATCAGCGGCGGCTTCAACGTCTATCCCAGCGACCTGGAGGCGGTGCTGATGCAGCATGACGCCGTCGCAGAGGCCGCCGTCATCGCCGCCCCGTCCGACGCCTGGGGCGAGACCCCGGTGGCCTATGTGGCGCTCAAGGACGGCGCCGCCGCGACGCCCGAGGACCTCAAGGCCTTCGTCAACGGCCAGGTCGGCAAGACCCAGCGCCTGGCCGACGTCGTCCTGATCGACGTTCTGCCCCGCAGCCACATCGGCAAGGTGCTGAAGCGGGAACTGCGCGACGCCTATGTGAAGGCCACGGCGTAGTCCCCAGGGCGCGACCCTCTGTGCTCCCGTCGTGGCCCGAAGTGTTCGGGCCACCTGCTCTACTGCGGCGGTCGCCGTGCGTCCTTCGACACGCTGCTGCGCGCCTGCTCAGGATGACTGAATAGAGAGGGCTACCCGGGTGAGTCCGCGGTATTCCAGCACCGTCAGCACGGCAACAGCGCCGGCCTGGGCGGCGACGAAGGCGATTCCGAGCGCTGTCGGCGCGGTCAGGACCAGCACCGCCAGGCTGCCCGCCACCCAGCCGGCGTTGCCCAGCACCACCAGCCAGACCAGCGGAGCCGGGGCCGTCTCGCGGCGGGACAGGAACGCCATCAGCGCCGCCACCGGGAACAGCACGATCCCCGCCCAGAGCAGCAGCGGCTGCGGCAGTCCGGTCAGGGGGCTGAGCGGCGCGGCGCCGAATGCCATCAGGGCGCCGGCGGCGACGCAGGTCAGGGCGTCGACGGCGAGCGTGCGGCGCAGGAAGGTGTTGAGGTGGGTCATGGCGGATCTCCGTGTCTGATGACGCGAAGATGAGCCGTGGGCGGCGGCGGATCGATTACCCGGGAGGTGCAGCGGGGACCGTGCGTGGTTCGCGACGCTCGCCCAAGAGCTCGCTCCTCACCATGACGAGCTTTGTTGAAACCCAACCCCGTTCGTCATCCTGAGGAGCGGCCCGGAGGACCAACCGCCAGTCGACGCAGGAACGGGCGGGGGCCGCGTCGCGAAGGACGCAAGGTACCGGCCCTATGCGCCTCCACTACGGCTCTGTTCGCCTGCGCCGTGATCTCGAACGAGCGCAGGCGCGCGGGGTGGTCATGGACCGAGGCGGTGACCATCAGCTCGTCGGCGCCGGTGTAGGCGACGAAGTCGGCCAGGCCCTCGCGCACCGTCTCCGGCCCGCCGACGATCGAGCAACGCAGGGCCTGGGCCAGCCGGGCCGAGGCCATGCCGTCCAGCCTGTCGCCGAAGCCTTCCAGCGGCGGCGGCAGGCGGCCGGGCGTGCCCATGGCCATGTTGACGAAGGCCTGCTGCAGCGAGGTGAACAGCAGCTTCGCCTCTTCGTCCGTATCGGCGGCGATGATGTTCACGCCCAGCATCACATAGGGCTTGTCGAGGTATTCGGACGGCTCGAACTTCGCGCGATAGGCCGCGATGGCGGCCTCCATCTCGGCCGGGGCGAAGTGCGACGCGAAGGCGTAGGGCAGGCCCAGGGCGGCGGCCAGGTGGGCGCCGAACTGGCTGGAGCCGAGGATCCAGACCGGCACGTTCGTGCCCTCCCCCGGCGTCGCGACCACGCCCTGGTTGGGGACAGCGGGCTTGAGGAAGTGCAGCAGCTCGACGACGTCCTGCGGGAAGCGGTCGACGTCGCCGACCATGGTCCGGCGCAGGGCGCGGGCGGTCAGCTGGTCGGTGCCCGGCGCGCGGCCCAGGCCCAGGTCGATGCGCGGGCCGTAGAGCTCTGCCAGCGTCCCGAACTGCTCGGCGATCTGTAGCGGCGCATGGTTGGGCAGCATGATCCCGCCGGCCCCGACGCGGATGGTCGAGGTGCCCTCCGCCACATGGGCGATGACCACGCTGGTCGCGGCGCTGGCGATGCCGCGCATGTTGTGGTGCTCGGCCAGCCAGAACCGCTCATAGCCCCAGCGCTCGGCGTGCTGCGCCAGGTCGCGGCTGTTGCGCAGCGCCTTCTGGACGGTGGAGCCCTGGACGACAGGGGCGAGGTCGAGAACGGAGAGTTTGGTCATGGTTGTCATATAGGACGCTCTCAGCGCCGCGCGAAGGGAAGCGGCGCCAGATCGGGCTCGACCCAGGTCCGGCGCGCCTCGACGCTGAACAGCCGCTCGCGCGTCCAGAAGGCGAGCAGCCAGTGCTTGTCGCCATACGCGGCAGCCAGCAGCGCATTGAGCGCCGCGAACGGCGGCGTCTCCGGCGGCAGGCTCGCGAGATGCGCGCGCACCGCGCCGATCGAGGCCTGGGTGATGGTCTCGTGATAGCCGCCGGTGTCGGTGTTGGGCGTCTCGGTCGCTTCGTTGTAGGCCCGGATCAGCCCCGGCATGTCCCGCTCGGCGTCGAGGTCCGGCCGCCGCGCCACGATCCAGACCGCGGCCGCGAAGTGGGCGGCGTGGGTCCAGTCGCGCTTGGGCAGCGTCCGCGCGATGACGCCCTCGGCGATGGCGGCCAGTTCGCTGTCGGTGGTGAAGATCGGATGGATAGTCATGGTCGGCTCCTGTGGCGTGAGCCGGCGCCCGAACGAAAAACCCGCCGGGATCGCCGGCGGGTTTTCGGTGGTCGTCAGGGTGGTTCAGGCTAGGCCCCGATCCTCCCCGCGCGCGCCATCGCCGCCGGCCGAAGCTGGCGTTGTTGCTGGAGGGTGCGGGCGGCGGGGAAGGTCATGGGGGGCGTCTATACCCTGATCTTCTCACGATTGGGAGAGGACGACCGTGCGGAGCATGGTGGAGCGGGAAGCACGGCGGTCTGCCGGCAAGGCGCAGCGTCGCCAGGTCCTCGGCGAGACCTTCGAAGCCAGCGCGTCCCTCTCCACACCCTTCGGGCGATCCCCCTCTCCCAAGAGGAAGAGGAAGGCAACTAGGGGATCAGCAACACCCGGCCGACCGCCTGCCGGCTCTCGATGTAGGCGTGGGCGCCCGCCGCGTCGGACAGCGGGAACTCGCGGTCGATAACGACCTTGAACACCCCCTTCGCCGCATCCTCGATCAGACCCTGGATCATGTCGTGGGCGCGGTCGGTCATGATCTCGGCGCCCAGGAAGACGCCGCTCAGCGAGCGGTTGCCGCCCATCAGGCTGGAGACATCCACCGTCATCGGCTCGCGGCCGGCGTTGCCGACCATCGAGCAGCGGCCGCGATAGGCGAGCGAGGCCAGCGAGCCGGCCAGGGTGGCGCCGCCGACGCTGTCGACGACCAGGTTGACGCCCTTCTTGTCGGTGATCTTCATCACCGCCCGGGCGACGTCGTCGGCCTTGTAGTTGATGCCGTGGTCGAGGCCGTAGGCCTTGAGCCGCTCCAGCCGCTCGTCGCTGGAGGCGGTGGCCAGCACCGTGGCGCCGGCCGCCTTGGCCAGCTGGATGGCCGCCAGGCCCACGCCCGAGGCGCCGGCCTGGACCAGCACCGTCTCGCCGGCCTTCAGACGGCCGAACTCGAACAGGCAGTCGTGCGCGGTGCCGAAGGCGACCGGAATGACGGCGGCGAGGCGAGGGTCGAGGTTGTCGGGGATCGGCCAGCAGTTGCGCGCCGGCACCGGCCGCAGTTCGGCGTGGCTGCCGTGGCCGTCGACCGTGGCGACCTTCTGGCCGACCTTCAGGTGGGTGACCTCCGACCCGACCTCGACGATCTCGCCGGACGCCTGGTAGCCGACGATGTGGGGCACGGTCGCCAGCGGCCCGCGCCAGCGGTTCAGCGTGTCGCCGCCCTCGATGCTGACGGCCAGCACCCGGATGATGACGCCCTTGGGATGGCAGACGGGGTCGGGCACGTCCTCGTACTTCAGGACGTCGGGGGTTCCGTTCTCGTAATAGACGGCGGCTTTCATGGGGTGTCCTTTCACTGTCATCCCGGCCGCCGCGAAGCGGTGAGCCGGGACCCAGGTGCTGAGTCAGAAGGCTGGGTCCCGGATCGGCCTGCGGCCGTCCGGGATGACAGCAATGGCTAGTTCCACACCGGCGGCTTGCGGCCGGCCCAGGGCAGTTCCTTTTCCAGCTGGCCCGCCAGCCGGTAGAGCGTCGCCTCGTCGCCGAAGCGGCCGGTGAACATCATGCCCATCGGCAGGCCCGCCTCGCTCTGCCAGAGCGGCAGGGACAGCGACGGCTGGCCGGTGAAGTTGAACGGCGGGGTGGTGCCGTAGGTCGAGGCCTGGTTGCGGTCGAAGTCCTTCAGGTCGCCGACCAGCGGGTCCAGCTCGTCGATGCGCGGCGAGGTGCGGCTCATGGTCGGGGTCAGGTAGACGTCGAAGTTCTGGAAGCGCTCCAGGATCTGGATGTTGAACAGCCGCAGCTGCTGCCAGCCCCACAGCGCCTGCTGGCCGGAGACGCGGCGGCCGGCGTCGTAGGCGCGCTGGGCCAGCGGACCCAGTTCGCCCGGCTCCGGCTCGCGGCCGAGCTCTGCAACCCAGCGCATCATCGAGGCGGCGAAGTTGCTGGCCGAGACCAGGCCCTGGGCGCGGTACATCTGCCGGTAGTCGATGCCCAGGCCCATCTCGAAGACGTCGTGGCCGAGCGCTTTGAGGGTCTCTGCCGTGCGATGGGTGGCGGCGATCATCTCGTCGCTCATCGGCCGGCCGCTGGGGGTCTCGACCGACCAGGCGATCTTCAGCTTGCCCGGGCTGCGCGACACCTCCTCCAGGAAGGGCCGCGCCTTGGTCGGATGGGTGAAGGGATCGCCGGGCTGCGGACCGTCGGTGGCGTCCAGCATGGCGGCGCTGTCGCGGACCGTGCGGCTGACCACGTGGTGGACCGAAAAGCCCATCGCCCCGTCGGTGACCTCGCAGATCGGGGTGCGGTCGCGGGTGACCTTCATCCCGACGAGGCCGCAGTTGGCGGCGGGGATGCGGATCGAGCCCAGGCCGTCGCTGGCGTGGGCCATCGGCACCATGCCCGAGGCCGTGGCGCTGGCCGCGCCGCCGGAGGAGCCGCCGCTGATGTGCTCGGGGTTCCAGGGGTTGCCGCAGGGGCCCAGCCGCTCGGACTGGGTGACGCCGGGAATGCCGAACTCGGGGGTGTTGGACTTGCCGACCAGCACGACGCCGGCGGCGCGGTAGCGGCGGACCAGCTCGCTGTCCTCGGCGTCGGAGGCGACCTGGGCGTAGTTGGAGCCGGAGCTGCGCGGCCAGCCGGTGACCTTGGCGCCCAGGTCCTTGATCAGGAACGGCACGCCCTTGAACGGCCCGTCGGGCAGGCCGCCGGCGGCGGTCTTGCGCGCCTCGTCATAAGCCTTGTGGACGACCGCGTTGAGCGTCGGATTGTGACGCTCGATCCGCTCGATGGCCGCATCGACCAGTTCGGCGGGGGTCACCTCGCCCTTGCCGACCAGTTCGGCCAGGCCAAGCCCGTCGTATTCCGCGTAGTTCGCGAGCCCCATCCGCCGTCCTCCCGTATCGTTATCGCGCGGCGAGGAAGGCGAGCTTCTCCACCGGCGGCAGGTCGTGCGCCTGCGTCTTGAGAGTTTGAAACGACTGTTCGGCCGCGTCGAGCGCGAAGTCGATATCGGCGTCGCTCATCGCCGCGCAGAGGAACATGTTGTGCCAGGGGTGGACGTAGACACCGCGGGCCAGCATGGCGCTGGACCAGCAGAATCCTTTCCGCAGATCCGGATCATCGTCGAACAGGAACAGCGGCATGGTCGCCGGGCCTGTCTGGCGGAAGCCGAAGCCCGCCACGGCCGCCCGCTCGGTCAGCCCGGCCCGCAGGCGCTCGCCCAGCCCCTGGATGCGTTCCAGGTAGTCGCTCTCCCGCACCAGGCGCAGGGTCTCCAGCGCCGCCGCCATGGCCGCGCCGGCGTACCAGAATGAGCCGGTGACATAGATCGAGGCCGCGCCGGCCCGGGCGCTGTCGCTGCCGAGCAGGGCCGAGATCGGGTGGCCGTTGGCGATGCACTTGCCCCAGGTCGACAGGTCCGGCCGCACGCCGATGGCTTCCCAGCTGCAGTCGCGGACGACGCGCAGGCCGGCGCGGACGTCGTCGACCACCAGCATGGCGCCGCGCTCGTCGGCCAGCGCCCGGGCCCGGCGGGCGTAGGCCGGGTCGGGCGCGGCCTGGTCGACGAAGGCGTCATGCCGGAACGGGGCGGCGAAGATGGCCGCCAGATCGTCGCCGGCCTTGGCCACGGCGGCCTCCAGACTGGCGATGTCGTTGTAGACGCAGAAGACCTGGTTGGCCTTGTCCTCGGCCGTCGTGCCGCCGGGCCGGGGCGTGCACCAGGGCGCCGCGCCGTGATAGGCGCCGCGGGCCAGGACGATGGTCTTGCGGCCGGTCTGGGCGCGCGCGGCCATCATGGCCATCGTCGTGGCGTCCGTGCCGTTCTTGCAGAACATCGCCCAGTCGGCGTGGCTGACCATGGCGGTCATGGCCTCGGCCAACTCGACCATGAGGGCGGAGGGGCCGGTCAGGGCATCGCCCTGGCCCAGCCGGCGGACGTAGGCCGCATCGATCTCGGGATGGGCGTAGCCGAACAGGCTGGGCCCGTAGGCGCACATGAAGTCGAGATAGCGCCGGCCGTCGACGTCGGTGATCCAGGCGCCGTCGCCGCTGGCGAAGAACTGGGGATAGTCGTCGGGCAGCAGGGCCACCGACTGGTGGCCGTACATGCCGCCCGGGATCACGGCCTCGGCGCGGCGGCGCAGGTCCCGGTCAACGCTGTTGGAGCCGGCCATGGAATCCTCCCGCGCGGTCGTTGATCGCCGCCGTCGAAAGCGACGATATCAACGCCTCGCGGGAGGGCAACGGTCGTGGCGTCCCGATCAGGTCCCGCCGCCGTTCCAGATGTCGTCGCTGATGCCGAGGAACACCTGGATGTTCATCTCGAGGTTCTTCCGGGTGATGCCGTCGTCGAAGATGATGTAGCGGTTCACGTCGAGCGAGTTCTCGCCGCCGTTGCGAACGCCAACGGCCATGCGGTCGATTTCCTTGACCCGGCGATCGACTTCGGCGCTGCTTTCCAGGGTGAAGCCGGCGCTGAGGTTCAGACCCTTGCAGCGCTTGGGCGTGCCCGAGCAGACCGTTCCGTAGGCGAGGAACTTCATGCCCTCGGCCGTCTTGCCGGAGACGTAGAGCGCGCCCGATTCCTCGGTGCCGGAATCGGTGACGGTCACGCCGATGTTGGCGAACGCCTTCTTGACGTCATCGAGACCCCAGTCGTTGAGCAGGTTGCCCTGGGCGGCGGCCGGGGTCGCGGCGGCCGCCATCATGAACGCGCCGGCGACGGCGAGAGATTTGATCATCATTTTCACCATGTGTTCCTAGATTTCGCCCCAGATGTCTTCGGCGATGCCCGTGAAGACCTGGAGGTTGAGGCGGAGATTGTCGCGATGGATGCCGTAGTCGAAGATCATGTAGCGCGAGAGCAGCAGCCCCTTTGACCCGTCGTTCGAAACGGAGGTGGCGGCGAACTGCGGCGCCCACTTCTTCACCGCGACATCGACTTCCGCGTCGCTGTCCATCGTGAAGCTGGTCTGGAACAGGGCGCCCTTGCAGCGCTTGGCGCCGTCCGCGCCGTCACAGACCCGGCCGGTGATGGTGAACTTCAGGCCCGCGGCCGTCTTGGCGGCGATGTACGGGTCCTTGGTGTTGTCTTCCCGCGTCACCGTCGCGCCGGACGCGATGACCGCCTGGCGCATATCGGCGATGCCCCAGTCGGAAATGTAGGATTGCGCCTGGGCGGAGCCGGCGAAGGAGACCGCGATCGCAAGCGCGCCGGCGGTCACCATGGATTTCATCATAGCAGTTACCCCCAAGGAGAAAGCGCCGACGCGCTGCAAGCATACACAGAGACCGTCGTTAGGCCAGCAGGTCGACGGCTCCATCATGGCGCCGGATCCAGGCCGCCGCATAACCGCAAAGGGGGGTAATCTTCAGGCTCCGGCGGCGGGCGTCGGCGACCACCCCCTCCATCAGCCGTCCGGCCGTCCCGGCGCCGCGAAGGGCCGGCGGCGAAAAGACATAGTCGATGATCATGCGGTCGCCCTCCAGCCGGTAGTCGGCGTAGGCGATCTGGTCCGCTTCGATCAGTTCGTAGCGGCCGGCGGCGGTGTTGTCTGTTACGTGGGCCATGGCCCATTATAGGCGCCTCGCGCCGTCGGGCGATCCCGGATATCGTCGCGAGTCCGTGAGTTCTGGAGCCTCCCCATGCGTCTTCTCGCCGGTGTCTGCCTTGTCGCGCTCACTCTCGCCGCCTGCGACCGGGGCGCGGACAAGCCGGCGGCGCCGGGAGACCAGGCCTCGGCGGCGGCCGCATCGCCGGCCCCGACCGGACCCGTTCCGCCGGGGGTCGACGCCGCGCCGACCGTGCAGGGCGGCCTTTGGGAGCTGACCAGCCGCACGCCCGGGATGGAGGGCAAGGTCCGCACCTGTTTCGACCCCGAGATCCAGGGCCAGAGCGCCATCGTCGCCCAGGGCATGGATCGCCGGAACTGTTCGCGCAGCGACTGGCGCAAGACGCCCGAGGGCCACGCCTTCGACATCGCCTGCGAACGGGGCGGGCGCATGTTCGTCAGCTCAGGCACGCTGACCGGCGACCTGGCGCAGTCCTACGTCATGAAGGCGGACTCGGTGATCAGCCTCGACGGCGTGACCCGTGGCGCCAAGCAGGATGTGTCGGGCCGCCATCTGGGCGAATGCCCGTCGGACGTGAAGCCCGGCGAGGTGCTGGTCCTGGTCGATGGCCGCTGGCAGCGCCCCGGCGCGACCGGCTAGACCAGCTCGACGGCCATGGCGGTGGCCTCGCCGCCGCCGATGCAGAGGCTGGCCAGGCCCTTCGTGCCGCCGCGCGCCTTCAGCGCCCCCAGCAGGGTGGTCAGCACCCGCGCGCCGGAGGCTCCGATGGGGTGGCCCAGAGCCGTGGCCCCGCCGTTGACGTTCAGCTTCTCGCGCGGAATGCCCAGTTCGCGCTGGGCGATCATGGCGACCACGGCGAAGGCCTCGTTGACCTCGAACAGGTCGACGTCCTCGACGCTCCAGCCGGCCTTCTTAAGCGCTTTCTGCATGGCCGGAACCGGCGCGGTGGTGAACTGACCCGGCTCGTGGGCGTGGGCGGCGTGAGCCACGACCCGCGCCACGATGGGCAGGCCCAGGGCCTTCGCCACGCTCTCCCGCGTCATCACCAGGGCGGCGGCGCCGTCGCTGATCGAGGAGGCGTTGGCGGCGGTGATGGTGCCGTCCTTCGCGAAGGCGGGCTTCAGGGTCGGGATCTTCGCCGGATCGGCCTTGCCCGGCTGCTCGTCGATGGAGACGACCTCCTCGCCCTTGCGGGTCTTCACCGTCACCGGCGTGATCTCGCCGGCGAAGGCGCCGCTATCGATGGCGGCGCGGGCCCGGGTCAGGCTCTCGATGGCGTAGGCGTCCTGGTCCTCGCGGGTGAACTGGTAGGCGCGGGCCGAGTCCTCGGCGAAGGAGCCCATCAGTCGGCCGGGCTCATAGGCGTCCTCCAGCCCGTCCAGGTACATGCTGTCGCTGATGGTGTCGTGGCCGATGCGGGCCCCGCCGCGGTGCTTGGTCATCAGGTAGGGGGCGTTCGTCATGCTCTCCATGCCGCCCGCCACGATGATGTCGGCGCTGCCGGCGGCCAGGGCGTCATGGGCCATGATGGCGGCCTGCATGCCGCTGCCGCACATCTTGTTGACCGTGGTGGCCTCGACAGACAGCGGCAGGCCGGCGGCCAGCGCCGCCTGACGGGCCGGCGCCTGGCCCAGCCCGGCCGGCAGCACGCAACCCATGAAGATCTGCTCGACCCTGTCGCCCGACACCCCGGCCCGCTCCAGCGCGGCGCGCACGGCGGCGGCGCCCAGGTCCGTGGCCTTCACGCCCGACAACGCGCCCTGGAACCCCCCCATCGGGGTACGCGCGTAGGAAGCAATCACGACAGGATCATGGGACATGGCGGGCTCCTTGTTCAGCGAGGGGTCATGTGCGCCGTCTAGTTTGATCGGGCAAGTCCAGCCAGCGGCCGGACACTGGGAGCGTCGACGATGAAGTTGCGCGTTTTGCTGACCGGAGTGGCCCTGACCGCCCTGCTGGCGGCCTGTGACCGCGCGCCGGCGCCCACGCCCGCTGCGCCGGCTCCCGAAGCGACGGCGGCGGCAGCTCCTGCCGACGATGCGCCGGCGGCGATGGCGCCGGACACGCCGCAGGCGCTCCCGGCCGCGCCGGCCGCCCGCGTGGCCGACCTCGCCCCGGCCCAGGCCGACGACTACTGGCGCGAGGCGCGCGACTACGACGACTCCTGGGGCGACGCGCCCCCGGACTATGTCTACGACTACGACGATCAGGCTCCGGCCGTCTGGATGGACGGCCAGAACGTCCGCCGCGTCACCGAGCGCCTGGCCGGGGGCGGCGAGCGCCAATACTACTACCGGCCCGGCGAGGACGAACCCTACTTCGTCCAGGATCCGGACTACTGGTACGGCTACGACGACGGCGCGCTGGTCACGGTCTATGACGCCCGCACCCGCCGCGCCCTGGCCCGGGACGAGATGCGTCGCCGCGCCGAGTGGGCCGGTCGCTACGCCGCCCGGGCCGAGGAACTGCGCCGCGCCGCGCGCCGCAGTCAGGCCGAGGATCGCCGCCGCCTCGACGACGAGCAGTATCGCGCCTGGCGTCGTCGCGATGATGTCCGCGACCGAGGGCGCGATCGTGACCGGGACGATGGCCGGCGACCCGAGCGGCCTCGCCCCGACGGCCCGCCCCCTGTGGTCGCGCCGCCCGCGCCGACGCCGCCGCCCGTCGTCACGCCACCGCCGCCGCCCGTTGTGCGTGACCGGGACCGTCCGGATCGCCCGGACCGTCCCGACCGGCCCCGGCGTCCGGACCGCCCGGCGCCCGAACGGCCGCCGGTGGTCGAGGCTCCGCCTCCCGCGCCGACGCCTCCGCCTCCGCCGCGACCGCGTCCCGAACGCCCTCAGCGCCCGGAGCGGCCGCCCGTCGCCGAGCAACCGGCGCCCCAGCCCGAAGCCGCCCGCCCGCGTCCGGAGCGCCCGCGGCCGGTTCGTCCGGTCCCGCCGCCGGCGCCCGTCGCCGAGCCGCCCGCGCCCGCGCCGGAGATTGTCAGGCCTCGTCCGGAACGTCCGGCCAGACCGGTCCGGCCGCCGGAGATTGTCAGGCCTCGTCCGGAACGTCCGGCCAGACCGGTCCGGCCGCCGGAGGCGCCGCCCCCTGCCCCGGTTGCGACTCCCGCTCCGGTCCCGCCGCCTGCGCCCCGTCCGCGTCCGGAACGGCCGCGCCCTGTCCCGGCCCCTGCTCCGGCTCCTGCGCCCGCTGCGCCCGCTCCGGCCCCGGCCGCCGCGCCCGCGGCGGAGCCGACCGCCGCGCCTGCACCGAAGGCGAAGCCCGCCAGGCCCAATCCCAAGGGCGCGCCCGACAGGCCCGCCCGCGAGCGCGGCACGGGGAGCGAGACGACGGAGGTGCAATAAGATTCCGTGCGCGGGACCAGTCGTCTGAAAGCTGGACAGGTTCGTCCAGATTAACAACGCTGTTGCTTTCCCCCTAGGGAAACCACATTGTTGCGCCATGGGCAGAACAGCGGACTATTCGCAGCAGACCTGCGGCATCGCCGGGACGCTGGAGATCGTGGGCGATCCCTGGACGATCCTGATCCTGCGGGACGCGTTCCGTGGCGTGCGCCGCTTCGAGCAGTGGCAGGAGCACCTGGGCGTCGCGCGCAACGTGCTGGCCGCGCGGCTGAAGACGCTGGTGGCCCACGGGGTGATGGAGACACGCCCCTATTCCACCCGCCCGCCCCGCAACGAGTATGTGCTGACCGCCAAGGGCCAGGACCTGCGCGGGGTGCTGCTGACCCTGGCCGACTGGGGCAACCGGCACGTCTACGCCGGCGCGGGGCCGGTGCAGTTCATCCATGATCACTGCGGCAAGCCGTTCACGCCGAAGATCGTCTGCCAGGAGTGCGGCGAGGCCCTGATCCCCGGCGACCTGCGCCATGTGCATCTGGACGAGAACGCCGTCACGGTCGGCGAGGCCCTGGCGGGGTCGGACAAGGACTGAGGGATCGTAGCCCTCTCAGTCATGGTCCGGATTGTTGGCCAACCGGGCATGGTGAGCTGAACATCCTTGCGTGCTTCGACACGCGCCTTCGGCGCTGCTCAGCATGACTGAGTTTGAAGGCGACCTTCCATAGTCATCCTGAGCAGCCGCGCAGCGGCCTGTCGAAGGAGGCACCGCCCATGCGGCGTTCATGGCCGGCCCGGACAAGTCGGGCCATGACGGAACCGCAGAAATAGGCAAAAGTCTCACCCGTCACGCACTCCGGGTGGAGCAAATCCAATGGACAGTCTGGCTTCGGCGAAGGTGATCACCTTCATCCTCACACGCGACCGCGCGGCCTCGACGGCCTGGTACGCGACGGTGCTCGGCCTGCCGGTGGTGGTCGCGGACGACGGGTTCGCCAGCGTGCTGGACCTGAACGGGACCCTCCTGCGGATCACCCAGATCGACGGCTACGAGGCCTCCGCCCATCCGGCGCTGGGCTGGGAGGTCCCCGACATCGCCGCGACCATCGGAACCCTGGTCTCCAGGGGCGTGACCATGACCGTCTACGAGGGCTTCGGCCAGGACGCCCTGGGCGTCTGGACCTCGCCCGACGGCAAGGCGAAGGTGGCCTGGTTCAACGACCCGGACGGCAACGTGCTCAGTCTGACGCAGTGCTGACGGGCGGCCGCCCGCCGCTTCATTTATGGTTAAAGCAACCTTGCCATGATGGCCTCTGGGTAATCCGGGGCCATCGCGTTGCGCAGTCTGATCGCCGCCGTCGAGCGTATCGAACCGCTGTCCGTGTCCGGCCGCGTGGCGGCCGTGAACGGCCTGCTCATCGAGGCGCGGGGCGGCCTGTCGCACCTGCCGGTCGGCGCGCGGGCCGAGATCGAGCGCCGGGGCGCCGCGCCCCTGCCGGCCGAGGTGGTCGGCTTCCGCGAGACCCGCGCCCTGCTCATGCCCTTCGGCCCGGTCGAGGGCGTCGCGCCCGGGGCCGAGATCCGCATCCAGCCCGACGGCGGCCTGGTCCGGCCGACCAAGGCGTGGCTGGGCCGCATCGTCGACGCCTTCGGCCAGCCTATCGACGGCAAGGGCCCCCTGCCCCAGGGCCAGGCGTCCTATCCGCTGCGCGCCGCGCCGCCGCCGGCCCACGCCCGCGGCCGGGTCGGCGCGCGGCTGGACCTGGGCGTCAAGGCGATGAACGTCTTCACCACCACCTGCCGGGGCCAGCGGCTGGGCATCTTCGCGGGCTCGGGCGTGGGCAAGTCGGTGTTGCTGTCGATGCTGGCCCGCCAGGCTGACTGCGACGCCGTCGTCGTCGGCCTGATCGGCGAACGGGGCCGGGAAGTGCGCGAGTTCATCGAGGAGACGCTCGGCGAGGAGGGCCTCAAGCGCGCGGTCGTGGTCGTGGCCACCTCCGACGAGCCGGCGCTGAAGCGCCGTCAGGCCGCCTACATGACCCTGGCCGTGGCCGAGGCTCTGCGCGACCAGGACCTGGAAGTCCTCTGCCTGATGGACAGCGTGACCCGCTTCGCCATGGCCCAGCGCGAGATCGGCCTGGCCGCCGGCGAGCCGCCGACCACCAAGGGCTATACTCCGACCGTCTTCACCGAGCTGCCCAAGCTGCTGGAGCGGGCCGGCCCCGGTCCTGTGCGGCCCGACGGCACGACGGCAGGCCCCATCACCGGTCTCTTCACCGTCCTGGTCGACGGCGACGACCACAACGAGCCGATCGCCGACGCCGTGCGCGGCATCCTCGATGGCCACATCGTGATGGAAAGAAGCATCGCCGAGCGCGGACGCTTCCCTGCCATTAACGTCCTCAAGTCCATAAGTCGCACCATGCCCGGCTGTCAGCTGCCCCATGAGCGCGAGATCGTGAAGTCCGCAAGACAGGCCTTGTCGGCCTACAGCAACATGGAAGAGCTGATCCGCATCGGCGCCTACCGCGCCGGATCGGACCCGCAGATCGACCGCGCCATCGCGCTGAACCCGGACCTGGAGGCCTTCCTGTCGCAGGACAAGGACGAGACCGCGACGCTGGACGCCTGCTTCAACAGCCTCGACGGCATTCTGACGGGTAGCGTTCAGTGAAGGCGATGAAGTCCCTGATCCGCATCTCCACCCATGAGGTCGAGATGCTGCAGAAGCGGCTGGCCGAGATCGTCGACCGGCGCACCACCGCCGAGCTGCGGCTGGTCGTCCTCGAGGCCGAGGGCGAGGCCGAACTGCTGCGGGCCCGCCAGGACGCCGAGGCCGGCTGGTACCTGGCCGGCTTCCGCGAAGGCCTCAAGCAGCGCAAGGCCGCCGTCCAGGCCGACATCGACGCCATCGGTCGCGAGGAGGCGGGCGCCCGCGACGCGCTGTCGGAGGCCTTCGAGGCGCTGAAGAAGTACGAGCACGTCAACGACGCCCACGCCGCCGCCGCCCGCAAGGAACAGGACCGTCGCGACACCGCCGCGCTCGACGAGCTCGGCCTGCGGCGGATGTCGGGGCGGTGAAGACACGCTCCATCGGGGACAGTTCAAGGTGTCCCAAGGGACATCTTGAACTGTCCCCTACGCTCTCCCGCCGGGCGCTTCTGGCGTCCGGGGCCGCCATCACCCTCGCCGGCTGTTCCCGTGAACCCGCCGCCGCCCAGCCGGTCGACGCGCCACCCCTCAAGTCCCTCGCGCCCTTCCCCGTCGGGGTCGCGGTGCAAGCCGCGCAACTGACCGACCCGTCGTGGACGTCACTGGCCGCCAGCCACTTCACCCAGCTCACCGCCGAGTGGGAGATGAAGATGGAGTACGTGGTCCAGGCCGACGGATCGTTCCGCTTCGACCGCGCCGACGCCATCGCCGCCTTCGCCCGCGACCGGGGCATGCGGCTCTTCGGCCATACGCTGGTCTGGTACGCCAACGAGCCCGAGGCCTTCGTCCGGCTGGACGAGAGCCGCCAGAGTTTCGCCGGAGCCCTGTCGAACTACGTGACCGCCATGGTCGGCCGCTATCGCGGGCTGGCCTCGGGCTGGGACGTGGTCAACGAACCGATCCGGGACGACGGCTCCGGCCCGCGCGACAGCCTCTGGAGCCGAAAGCTGGGCCAGGTCGGCCACTTCAGGGTGGCCTTCGAGGCGGCCCGCGCCGCCGACCCGCAGGCGGTGCTGTTCACCAACGACTACCACCTGGAGAGCAAGCCGGCGAAGCTGGCCAGCTACCTGCGGCTGATCGAGCAACTGCTGGCCGAGGGCGTTCCGCTGGGCGGCATCGGCTGCCAGACGCACCTGGACGCCGACCTGCCCGCCGGGGCGATCACCCGAACGCTCAGGGCGCTGGCCGGATTTGGCCTGCCGATCCACCTGTCGGAGCTGGACGTCTCGGTCGTCGGCGGCGGCCTGCTGGGCGGCGACCGCGCCGGCGCCGAGCGACGGCAGGCGGCGCTGTACGGCGAGGCCATGGACGCCTTCGCCGCCCTGCCGCAGCGCCAGCAGTTCGCCTTCACCGTCTGGGGCCTGCGCGACGGCGACAGCTGGCTGACCCGCGAGAACAGCCGCGACGCCCCGCTGATGTTCGACAACGCGGGGCGGCCCAAGCCCGCCTATGGCTCGGTGGTGAAGGCGCTGCGGGGGTAGAGCTTCCTCGCGACTATCTTCCCGCCGTCATCCTCGCGCTTGTCGCGAGGGCCCATGAACACTGAGGCTGATCGTAGAAGCTCGGCGCCAACCCCGCCAAAGCCGGCCCGCTCACCACGCATGGGTCCTCGCGACAAGCGCGAGGATGACGGAGCAAGATTGGAAGCGACCAGCCGCTACAGCTACTCCGACGGCGGAACCGGCCGCCTGAGCACGTGGTCGGCGTCGCTGGCCTGGCGCAGGGCGCGCAGGTCGTCGGCGATGCGGAAGACGGCGACATAGAGTTCGCAGAACGACCGCCACAGCAGCGCCAGCGCCACGCAGACCAGCAGGCCGGCCACCGTCACCGGCAGGGCCAGGATCTTGCCGATCAGGTTGTCGTCGTTGAGGGCCACGCCCACGGCCGCGCCGATGGCGCCGAACGCGCCCAGCAGAATCACGCCCAGGCCCGCCCAGTAGATCAGGTGAACCACCGGGCCGGTCATCAGCCGATCGAAGGTCAGCAGATCCCAGAGGATGCCGCCGGCCGCCTTTTTCGTCCTGGATCTGGGCGCCATCGTTACTCTTTCCCCGGACGGCGCGGACGCCGCCTCTTTCGTCGCATGTCTATCGGCGCGAAGGGGCGCGGGCAACCGTGACGCGTCGCCCCGGCCGCTGGCGATGCGGCCGGGGCGGTTGGTCGGGTCAGTTCGTGCGGGCCGAACCGGAGGCGCGAATCTCGGCCTCGGACTGATCGCTGACCGCCACGCCGCCGTTCATCCGCAGCGCGGCGGCCGGCAGGGTGACCACGCCGGACCGGGTCTGGATCTGGACGCTGCCCGAGCCGTCCGCGGCGATGACCTTGCCGATCTCGGCCCCGCTGTTGTCGCGCACCATCGTGCCGGCCGCGAAGCGGCCGGAGGCCGCCGCGCGGGCGCTGGCGTCCGTGGCGCTGTCTGCCGCGCCGCGGGCCTTGTCCCCGGCCACGTCAGCGGCCTGGTCCGCCTTGGCCTTGGCGCGCTTGGTGGCGCGCCGGGCGGCGTCGGCGCCGTCGCGGGCCGTGTCCGTGACACGGTCGGTGGGAAGCTCCGGTCCGGTGAGCTGGCCGCCGACCTGGCCGGTCACGCCGCCCAGCGGGCTGCCGACGCCGCCGCCGACACCGCCGCCCAGCACCTGGGCATGAGCCGCGCCGGCGAAAGCGAGGGCGCCGGCCGCCGCCAGCAGAACGAGTTTGTCGCGCATGAGAGAAGTCTCCCTGGAAATCGCTCCCCCGACCTCGGGCCTTAACCCCGATCCCGTGCCCGGGTTCCTCGGCGACAGGCTTGCGGAGGCGCCGCCCGCGCCGTTAGCTGTCGCAAACACGACAGGGAAACGCCCGCCATGAGCGCCGAAGACCGCATCTCCGTGACCATCGAGAACGGCGTCGCCGACGTCCGGATGATCCGCACCGACAAGATGAACGCCCTGGACGACGCCATGTTCTCGGCGCTGATCGAGACCGGCGAACGTCTCAAGACCGAGCCCGGCGTCCGGGCCGTGGTGCTGTCGGGCGAGGGCCGCGCCTTCTGCGCCGGGCTCGACATGGGCAACTTCGGCAAGATGGCTTCGGGCGAGCGCAAGGGCGGCTCCGAGACCCTGGTCACCGCCGACCGCACGCCGGGCGGCAGCAACCGGGCCCAGCACGCGGTCATGGTCTGGCGCGAGATTCCGGTGCCGGTGATCGCGGCGATCCACGGCGTGGCCTTCGGCGGCGGCTTCCAGCTGACGCTCGGCGCCGACATCCGCTACGTGACCGCCGACACCCGCATGTCGGTCATGGAGATCAAGTGGGGCCTGGTGCCCGACATGGCCGGCCTGGTGCTGATGCGCCATCTGGTGCGCGACGACGTGGCGCGCGAGCTGACCTACAGCGGACGGCAGTTCACCGGCGAGGAAGCGCTGACGCTGGGCTTCGCCACGCGGGTCTGCGCCGATCCCCGCGCCGACGCCCTGGCCCTGGCGGCCGAGATCGCGGCCCGCAACCCGCACGCCATCCGCGCCGACAAGCGCCTGCTGGACCTCGCCGCCTCCGGCGCCGACCAGAAGACCGTGCTGCTGGCCGAGTCGGTCGAGCAGACGGCCCTGATCGGCTCGCCCAACCAGATCGAGGCGGTGATGTCGAACATGCAGAAGCGGCCGGCGGTGTTCGCGGACTGAGGCTCATTGCGTGCTTCGACACGTGCTCTTCGAGCGCTGCTCAGCATGACGTGGGAAGACAGCCTTCAACAGACGTCATCCTGAGCAGCCGCGAAGCGGCGTGTCGAAGGACGCAAGGCGGCTACTTCGCCACCAGCTTGCCGATCGCGCCGCCGATCAGGCCGCCGACCGCCGAGGCTGACGTGCCGATCAGGAAGGTGATCGGCGGAACCTGCCCCAGCGCCCAGGACATCGCGATGCCGATCGCGGCGCAGACCGCGCCCGTGATCGCGCCGCCGATGAGACTGTCGCCCCAGCCGCCCCTTGCCGCCCGCGCGTAGAGCAGGCCCGCCGCCAGCGAGATCAGGGTCCCGGCGATCGGATAGTAGCCTTGCACGGCGGGCAGGTACTGGCCTGCGACGATCATGGCCACCTGCAACGCCGCGCCGATCACCGTGTTGGTGATCAAGACCTTCATGTTCATTGGGTTTTCCCTCCCCCTGTGACCGTGGCCGAGGCGGCCGCGGCCTTCCGGCGTTCGAGGACGGCGGCCCAGTCGATGGGACCGGCCTCGAAGCGCTTCTTCAGTTCGTTGAGCGAGTAGGCGTTGCCCCACTCGAAGTGGCGGTAGAGGACGTCGAAGCCCTCGCCCGGGGCGTAGCCGACGCTGGTCAGGCTGACCCGGCTGCGGCCGGCGCCGAGGTCCTCGATCTCCAGCGTGGTGACGATGTCGCCGAACAGCTCGCGATGCGGCAGGGCCTTGGGCGCCTGGACGTTGCGGAACGACAGCAGGCGCTGGGGCACATAGGCGACGATGCGGTTTTTGATGTTGTCGGGCCCGCCGATCTTCGCGGCCGGGTCATAGCTGGCCTCGATATCGCCGCCGATGCGCAGGTCGACCGCAGCGACAGGAGCGACCCAGGCGCGGTAGCCCTCGGCGGTGGTGAAGGCGTCCCAGACCTGGGCGGGCGAGGCCGGCACGACGATGGACAGCTGCAGAACCCGGTCGCCGTCCGCCTCGACGAACGAACTGTTGCTCACGGCGCGGAAGTCGCGCCAGTCCGGCACCTTCGCCGGCTCGGCGGCCCGGGCGGCGGACAGGGACAGCGCCGCGATGGCGGCGAGGGTGAGGGCGAGGCGCATCACGTGCCGGCCTCCTGTTGCGCTCCGGCGGTGGGCCGACCGGCCGCCGCCTCCAGCAGCGTGACGTACGACCGCAGCCCGGCGACCGAGGCGTCGAAGGCGTCGAGCGTGCGGTGGGTGCGCGACTGCATCACCCCGCCCTCCATCGTGGTCAGCACGAAGACGGCCAGGGCCTTCGTATCGGTCCCGGGCGGCAAGCGATGCTTGGCCTGGTCCAGGCAGCCCTTCACATGCTTCACCCAGCCGTCGAAGTTGACAGACAGGAGCTCGCGCACCGGCGGGTCGGGCTCATGCAGCTCCAGCGCGATGGAGCCGATCGGGCAGCCGTACAGGCAGTCGGTCGTGCGCAGCATCTCGCGATAGGCGCCGAGCAGCGCGAACACCCGCTCGATCGGGTCGTTGACGCCTTCCCAGGCCGGCGCCAGCAGCATCGGATAGATGCCGTCGCGGTACATCTCCAGCACCGCCAGCAGCACGTCCTGCTTGGTCGGATAGAAGTGGTAGAGGCTGCCGGAATTGGCCCCGGCCTCCCGCAGAATGTCGGCCACGGAGGTCGACAGGTAGCCCTTCTCCGAGAAGAGCTTCAGCGCGGCGAACAGGATGCGCTCTCGCGTCGGTTCCACGGATCGGGGCCTCTCTTGATCGGTCACTCAAGAGAGTTGCAGAACTTGAGTACGCGATCAAGTGGGGCGGGCAGGCCGGGCGCCACTCTAGCCTAACCCAGCACCGTTTCCCCGGCGAAGGCCGGGGTCCATACGGAGGCGAAGGCAGTGGGGGCCGGTCGTGGATCCCGGCCTTCGCCGGGAAGACGGGATGGATTGAGGGTCGAAGACCCGCCCTCTCCGCCCCTACGGCTGCGGCCTGGACGCGGCCTTGATCTGGTCCTTGGTGTTGCGGCTGACGATCTTGCCGCTGGCGGTGCTGAAGGTCGAGGCCGGGAGGCCATAGAGCTGACCGTCGATCTGGACAATCACGGTCTGGCCGTCCGTGCCGTCGGCGACGCTCTGGACGGTCCCGATTTCACGACCGGCCGCATCGGTGACCTGAGCGCCGGCCTCAAGCGCCGCCCCGCCGGGCTTCGGCGCGCCCTGGGCGGCTGGCGGAACGGCGTCCTGCGCCGGCGGCGTTGGCGGGGCCGATTCCTGGGCGCAGGCGGTGAAGGCGGCGGCGGCGCTGGCGGCGACGGCGAAGGCGAGGATGCGAAGGCGCATGCTTGGGGTGTCCTCATCAGGATCCACCCAGCCGTGGGGGTGAATGCGTCGACGCAGAGTCGGTTCCCCGCGGGACTGGATGAAGCGGCTCGCAGGGTCGCGCTTCCTGTCCCTCGACAGCCCTGGAAAGGTGTTGAGGCACAGCTACGGGCTATCGCCCGAAGCAGTCCCCTCCCTAGACCTGCCCGACCGTGCGCAGCCGCGCCTTGGGATGCACCTCGTTCTGGCTCATCACCACGGTCTGGCCGCGGAAGCGCTCGATGATCTGGCGGACATAGGGGCGGGCCAGCGGGCTGGTCAGGAGGACGGGGCTGTCGCCGGCCAGGGCCGCGCGCTCGAAGGCCTCGCGGACGCCGCGGATGAACTCCTGCAGCTTGCTGGGGGCCATGGCCAGCTGCTTTTCCTCGCCATTGCCCACGAGCGCCTCGGAGAAGGCCACTTCCCAGTCGGGCGACAGGGTGACGATAGGCAGGGCGCCGTCGTCGCCGCGGTTGGCCCAGCAGAGCTGGCGGCCCAGCTTGGCGCGGACCGACTCGACCAGCGAGGTGATCGAGGTGGTGTGCGGCGCGGCCTCGGCGACGCCCTCGAGGATGGCCTGCAGGTCGCGGATCGAGACCCGCTCGCGCAGCAGCGCCTGCAGGACGCGCTGGAAGGTGGTGCCGGTGACGATGGCCGGGATGACGTCGTCGGCCAGCTTCTTCTGGTCGGGCGTCAGGTCCTTGATGAGCTTCTGCACCTCGGCGAAGGACAGCAGGTCGGCCATGTTATCCTTGAGGATCTCGGTCAGGTGCGTGGTCAGCACGGTGGCCGGATCGACGATGGTGTAGCCGCGGAAGGTCGCCTCCTCCTTCAGACCGTCGTCGATCCAGGTGGCCGGCAGGCCGAAGGCGGGCTCGCGCACGTGGTCGCCTGGCAGCTCGACCTGGCCGCCGCGGGGGTCCATGGCCATCAGGCTGCCGATGCGGACCTCACCGGCGCCGCACTCCATCTCCTTGATGCGGATGGCGTAGCCCTGGGTGGCCAGCCGCATGTTGTCCAGGATGCGCACCGGCGGCATGACGAAGCCGAAGTCCGCCGCCAGGGTCTTGCGCAGGGCGCGGATCTGGTCGGTCAGCTTGCGACCGTCCAGGTCGTTGATCAGCGCCAGCAGGCCGTAGCCGAGCTCGATCTTGATGTCGTCGATGGCCAGGGAGGCGCTGATCGGCTCCTCCTCCTGCTCGACCGGGGCGGCCGAGAGGTCGATGGCCGGCGCCAGCTCGGGCACCGGATGGGACCTGTGCCAGGCCAGCATGCCGGCGCCGACCGCAACGGCCAGGAAGGGGATCACCGGCATGCCGGGAATGAAGGCCAGCACGCCGGAGGTGGCCGAGACCATGCCCAGGCTCAACGGGTTCATGGCCAGCTGGGTGACCAGGGCCTTGTCCGCGGCGCCCTCGACGCCGGCCTTGGACACCAGCAGGCCGGCGGCGATCGAGATGATCAGGGCCGGGATCTGGCTGACCAGGCCGTCGCCGACGGTCATCAGGGTGTAGGTCGAGGCGGCGTCGCCGGCCGGCATGTCGTGCTGCAGGATGCCGATCAGCATTCCGCCGATGATGTTGATGCCGACGATCACCAGGCCGGCGATGGCGTCGCCCTTCACGAACTTGCTGGCGCCGTCCATGGCCCCGAAGAAGGTCGACTCCTGCTCCAGCTCCTTGCGGCGCAGCTTGGCCTGGTCCTGGTCGATCAGGCCCGAGGACAGGTCCGAGTCGATGGCCATCTGCTTGCCGGGCATGGCGTCGAGGCTGAAGCGGGCCGCCACCTCGGCGATGCGCCCCGAGCCCTTGGTGACCACGACGAAGTTCACCAGCACCAGGATGGCGAAGATGATCAGGCCGATGATGAAGCTGCCGCCCATCATCAGGTCGCCGAACGCCTTGATGACGTCGCCGGCCCCGTGGGCGCCCTCGTGGCCATGGCTGAGGATCAGCCGGGTCGAGGCCAGGTTCAGGCCCAGGCGGTAGAGGGTGGTGACCAGCAGCACCGTCGGGAAGGCGGTGAACTCCAGCGGCTTCTTGATCAGCAGCGCCGTCATCAGGATCAGGATCGAGCTGCCGATCGAGACCGTCAGCAGCAGATCCAGCATGAACGGCGGGATCGGCAGGATCAGCAGGACGACGATGCCGACGATGCCCAGCGCCAGCCCGACCTCGCCACGCGCCAGCCAGCCCCAGACTTCGCGGGGGCTGGGGCGGTTGGAAACGCCGGCTACGCTGGTGTCAGCCATGGGTTACCCGGACGCCGCGATCAGGCTGCGTTGCCGATGCCGGCCTGCGGGGCCGGCACGGCGACGCCGGCCTCGGAGTATTCCTTCAGCTTGTTGCGCAAGGTGCGGATCGAGATGCCGAGGATCGTCGCGGCATGGGTCCGGTTGCCCGTGCAGTGGCTCAGGGTGTCGAGGATCAGCTGCTGCTCGACCTGCGCCACCGTCTGGCCGACGAACGACCGGCTGGCGGCCTCGGCGGCCATCGAGGCGTTGCGGGCCACGGCGGCGTCCGGCGCCGGCGACATCGGGGCGCCGTCCGGCAGGCGGATGGCGAACTCCTCGATCTCCGCCCCCGAGGACAGCAGCACCGCCCGGTGCATCGCATTCTCGAGCTCGCGGACGTTGCCGGGCCAGCGGTGGGCGACCAGCCGGCGGCGGGCCTCGCCCGACAGCGGCCGGTCGGGCATGCCGTTGGCGGCGGCGTACTTCTTAACGAAGTGCTCCGACAGGGCGATGATGTCGCCCGGCCGCTCGCGCAGCGACGGCAGCCGAAGGTTCACGACGTTCAGCCGGTAGAGCAGGTCCTCGCGGAACACGCCGTCCTTCACCGCCTGGGCGAGGTCGCGGTTGGAGGTGGCGATGACGCGGATGTCGACCTTCACCGGTTTGCCGCCGCCGACCCGGTCGATCTCGCGTTCCTGCAGCGCGCGAAGCAGTTTGGCCTGCAGGCGGGCGTCCATCTCGCTGATTTCATCCAGCAGCAGCGTGCCGCCGGAGGCCTCCTCGAACTTGCCGATGCGGCGGGCCACGGCGCCGGTGAAGGCGCCCTTCTCGTGGCCGAACAGTTCGCTCTCGAGCAGGTTCTCGGGGATGGCGGCGCAGTTGACGCTGATGAAGGGCTTGTTGGCGCGGCGCGACTTGGTGTGGACGTAGCGGGCCATCACCTCCTTGCCGACGCCGCTTTCGCCGGTGATCAGGATCGAGGCGTCGGACGGCGCGATCTGGTCGGCCAGCTTGATGACCACCTCCATGATCGGGTCGCGGGCGATCATCGGGCGGTTGTCGTCGCCGATGGCCGCCAGCACCGCGGCGATCAGGTCCGCTTCCGGCGGCAGGGGGATGAACTCCTTGGCCCCGGCGCGGATGGCGTCCCCGGCCCGCTTGGGGTCGGCGGCGACGCCGCAGGCCACCACCGGCACGCGGATCCGCTCGGCCTCGTTGGTGGCGATCAGCCCGGCGATGTCGAGGTCGTAGTCGACCATCAAGAGGTCCGCGCCCTGCCCGGCGCGCAGCGCCTGGGTGGCGGCCTCGACCGTCTCCACATGCGACACCTTGGCGCCGGCCTGCATCGCCATCTTCACGGCGAGGGACAGCTGTCCGTTCAAACGTCCGACGACCAGAAGCCGCATCGGTAATCTCCCTGCTACACGCCGGCCGTTCAGGCCGCCGCGTCGCCGTCCTTGATGATTTCGGTCATGGTCACGCCCAGGCGGTCGTCGACGACGACGACCTCGCCCCGGGCGACCAGGCGGTTGTTCACATAGATGTCGATGGCCTCGCCGACCTTGCGGTCCAGCTCCAGCACGCTGCCCTGACCCAGGTGCAGCAGCTGGGCGACCGACAGGCTGGCCCGGCCGAGTACGGCGGAGATGTGCACCGGCACGTCAAACACCGGCGCCAGGTCGGCGGCGGTCTTGTCGTCCAGGTTGACCATCATTTCGGTGGCCAGGCCCTCGTCGGGGGCGAACTCGTCGAGCGTGAGATGGGTCTCGTCAGACATCGTCGGTCTCGCTGGCGGAAAGGATGGGTTCAGCGTGCAGGCCCTCGGCGGCGAGGGCCGCGTCGAGGGCGGCCGCGACGCGGCGGGCGGCGTCCTGCGGATCGAAGGCGGCCTTGCCGTCCCCCCAGTCCAGTATAAAGGCGGCGGGAAGCATGCCGGGCTCGGCGCGGGCGAGGATCTGCCCCTCGAAGCCGACCGCCTCGGCGGTGTGGTTGAGGACCAGCTGCACCCGCTCCTGCAGGTCCGGCGCGACGCGGACGACCAGGCGGGGCTGGGCTTCCAGTTCGCGGGCCAGAGCCTCGAGGGCGGCCGCCAGCGGCGCCTCCGGGAAGCGATCCAGCGCCGCGTCGGCGATCCGGCGCGCGGCGGCCAGGGCCAGGTTGGCGGAGTCGACGCGGTGGCCATGCGCCACGCCCTGCAACGCCCCCAGGGCGGCGCGCGTGGCGCGGGCGATGTCGGCCAGGGCGTCCGCGGCCCTCGCCTCGGCCTCGGCCACGGCCGAGCGCTCGCCCTCGGCGAATCCGGCGACACGCGCGGCCTCGACCTCCTCGGCCGAGTAGTGCTTGCGCCGGACGGGCGGCTGATAGGCGATCGATCCGGCGTCATCGAAGACGGTGTCGAACGCGAAGGGGCGGGGTGCGGAGCCGGTCATCAGTAGATCAACTCATCGTCGCCGCCGGACCCGGCCAGCATGATCTCGCCCTTGGCCGCCAGGTCCTTGGCGGCCTGGACCATGGCCATCTGGGCCTGGTCGACATCGCGGAGGCGAACGGGGCCCATGCTTTCCATGTCCTCGCGCATGATCTTCGACGCGCGTTCGGACATGTTGGAGAAGAACATCTCGCGCAGCGCGTCGGACGAACCCTTGAGCGCCAGCGCCAGCTGGTCCTTCTCGACCGCGCGCAGCAGGGTCTGGACGCCGCCCGGGTCGAGCTTGCCCAGGTCCTCGAAGACGAACATCAGCGCCCGGATGCGCTCGGCGCTCTCGCGGTTGCGCTCCTCCAGCGCGGCGATGAACCGGGCCTCGGTCTGGCGGTCGAAGTTGTTGAAGATCTCCGCCATCATCTCGTGGCTGTCGCGCTTGGACGTGCGCGCCAGGTTGGACATGAACTCGGTGCGCAGCGTCTGCTCGATCTTGTCGAGGATCTCGCGCTGCACCGGCTCCATGCGCAGCATCCGCTGCACGCATTCCAGGGCGAAGTCCTCGGGCAGGGCCGCCAGCACGCGCGAGGCGTGGTCGCCCTTGATCTTGCTGAGCACCACCGCGACCGTCTGCGGGTATTCGTTCTTCAGGTAGTTGGCGAGCACCGCCTCGTTCACGTTGCCCAGCTTGTCCCACATGGTGCGACCCGCCGGGCCGCGGATCTCCTCCATCAGGGCGTCGACCTTCTCGGCCGGCAGGAAGCTGTGCAGCAGGCGCTGGGTCTGCTCGAAGCTGCCCATGATCGCGCCGCTGGCCGACATGCCGGAGACGAATTCGACCAGCAGCTCCTCGACCGCCGTGGAGGCGACGCTGCCCAGCGACGCCATGGCCTGGGAGACCTCCTTGATCTCCTCCTCGTCGAGCGCTTCCCAGATCGCGGTGTGATCCTCGCCCAGCGCCAGCAGCACGACCGCGGCCTTTTCGGGCCCCGCTCAGCTTGCTGGGATCGACGATGGCTTTGTTCTTCCTGCTCATGTCGTTTCGTGCAGCCAGGAGCGGAGGATCGAGACAGACTCGTCGGGGTGCCGGTCGACGAAGTCGGCCACGCGCTTGACCGAGGACGCGCGGACCTGACCCTCGATGCGGGCGATGTCGATCCGCTGGTCGAGATCAGGGCCGGGCAAGGCCAGCGGCTCGCCCGTCGTGGGATCGACCGGGATCTGGTACTGGGCGCCTTCCGGCGTGGTCACCAGCCGCGTGGCCTGGGCGCCGCCGGCGCCGGCCAGGGCAGGCAGGCCGCCGCGGCCGCCCCCGCCGCCCGCCACCAGGCTCTTGAGCAGCGGCCTCACGCCGAAGATCATGATCAGGACGGCGACAATGCCCAGCACCGCCAGCTCGACAGCGCGCATGATGTCGTTCTTGTCGAAGCTGGCCAGCAGGCCGGTCTCGCCGCCGCTGGTGTCCACGGCCTCCCGCGCGAACCGGACGTTGGTGACCTTCACGGTGTCGCCGCGCGTGGTGTCATAGCCGACGGCGGCCTTCACCAGCTCGTCCAGCCGCGCGAGTTCCTCGGCCGACCGCGGCGTATAGGCGCCCGGCTTGCCGTCGGCCCCCGGGGCCGTGACGCCATCGACGGCGACCGCGACGGAGATCTTCTTGATCGCGCCAGGTTCGCGCACCTCGGTGCGGGTCTTGTTGCTGATCTCGTAGTTGGTCGTCGACTCATTGCGGCCGCTGGTCGAGCCGACGCCCCCGGCGCCGCCGATCTCGGCCGCGCCCGGAATGTTGCCGGCGGCGGAGACGCCGGCCGCGCCGCCGGCCTCCGATTCCTGGGCGCTCTCCTCGCCGGTTTGCTCGGAGCGGATGACCTGGCCGTCCGGGTCGTAGGTGGTTTCCTGCTCGGTCACGCGGGCCATGTCGATGTCGGCGCTGACCTCGACGCGCGAGCGGCCGGCGCCGACCACGCCTTCGACCAGTTCCTTGATGCGCGCGGCCAGCTTGCGCTCGACCTCGCTCTTGCGGTCATCGGCCAGCTTGCTGGTCATCGACGAGCCGCCGACCGACAGCGTCTTGCCGTGCTGGTCGATGATCGAGACCTGCTCGGCCTTCAGGCCGGGCACGGCGCCGGCGACCAGGTTCTGGACGGCCTGGACCTGGTCATCGGTCGGCTTGCGGCCGCCCACGCCGATGGTCACCGAGCCGGACGGAGGCTCGGCCTCCTCCTCGAACAGCTGGCGGCGAGGCAGATTGAGGTGGACGCGGGCGAAGGTGACGCCGTCGAGGGAGCGAATGGTGCGGGCCAGTTCGCCTTCCAGCGCCCGCTGGCGGTTCAGCTGCTGAACGAAGTCCGTCTGGCCCAGCGTCGCGCCCTGGTCGAAGATTTCGTAGCCGACCGACCCGGACGTCACCAGGCCCTTGCCGGAGATCATCAGACGCGTGGAGGCGACCTTGTCGCGCGGCACCATGATCGTGGTCCCGTCGCCCTTCAGCTCGTAGCTGATCCCGGCCTGGTCCAGCGCCTGAACGACGGTGGAGGCTTCCTTCATGTCGAGGTTGGAATAGAGCAGCGCCTTGGGCTGGGTCCCCAGCGTGGCGCCCAGCCAGATGAGGCCCGCGATCAACGCCGCCCCGATGCCGAGCATGGCGGCGAGCCGGGCGACCCCGAAGGCGCGAACGCCGTTCATGAACCTTTCCACTCGGGACCGCCCCTACCCAACAAAAGGCGCGACAGGCCAACGAGGCCCGCGCTGCTAGGCAGGAATTACCGGGTGCAGGGTAAACACCCTCTTAAGGGACGCCGCCGGCGCACCCTCAATGCAACGGCCGCGTCCCATCTCCGGAACGCGGCCGCGCAGTGTGCTGAGCCCTGGGGGGGGCAAGCGGCTCAGCGATATTGTTGCAGCCTCGTCGTCCGCAGGCCGGCCAGACCGTGGCGATCGATCGACTTCTGCCAGGTCAGGAACTCTTCGTTGGTGAGGCGATAGCGATCGCAGGCCTCGTCCAGAGTGAGGAGCCCTCCCCGCACGGCCGCCACCACCTCTGCCTTGCGCCGGATCACCCAACGCTCGGTATTGGCCGGCGGCAGGTCGCCCAGCGTCAGCGGCGCGCCGGTCGGACCGATCACGTACTTCTCGCCTCTGCTGTTCACGCGCTGCTGCTGAAGCATCCTTCTACGCCTCTCTCACCAAGTCTGTTGGGGAGGAAGATGCACCACTTGAAATAACATGCGGTAAAGCGCGATGGTTTAGGCAGCTTAACCACCATCGCCCGCAAGTTAATGTCGGTGTTTCATTGTGAGACATCTGAATTAAAGCCCCCTAAATATCAAGACTAGCGCTTGATATTCAGAAGTTCCTCGAGCATCTGATCTGCGGTCGTGATGATTTTCGAGGACGCCGAGTAGGCTCTTTGCGTGGTGATGAGGCCGGTAAACTCGCTCGAGAGGTCGACAGTCGACGATTCAAGGGTGGATGGCGCGATGTAGCCGGCGCCGCCGCTGCCGGCGGTCTTGAAGTTGTAGGTGCCGCTGTCCTTGCTGACGCGATAGGCGTTGCCGTTGGTCGGGATCAGCCCGTCGGCGTTGGGGAAGGTGGCGATGGCGACCTGGGCGATCTGGCGCGAGATGCCGTTGTCGAAGACCGCCGTCACGAAGCCCTGATCGTCGATCTCGATGTCCGTCAGGTTGCCGAAGGCGGTGCCGTTGGTGTTGACCGACTGCAGGATGCTCTCGCTGTCGAAGCTGGTGATGCCGCCGGCGGCGCCGCCCAGTTCGAGGCGGATGTCCTGGTCGCCGATGCCAAGGCCCGAAGCCCACTTGACCGCGCCGGCGCCGGGGGCGGCGTCGGACGAGGCCCCGAAGCTGATCACCGGCTCGCTCCAGTCGGCGAACAGCGGCGCCAGCGGGGGCGTGAAGGTGGCGCTGGTGTCCAGACGGCCGTCTTCGGTGAAGGCCACCATGCCGACGGCCAACTGGCCGTTGCTCAGGCCGGCGCCGGCCTCGATATCGCTGGCCGGAACGGCCCGCACCTCGGCGTACCACTGGTTGGGCGTGGCGCTGCGCAGGAAGTCGATCTGCACCGTCCGCTTGCCGCCCTTGGAGTCGGAGACCGGCACCTGGATCCAGAAGTCGGGCTTCACCCCCGTGCCGAGGTCGGGATCGTACATGGCCATCGAGTTGGTGGTCGGATCATAGGTGCCGCCGGTGACCTCGGCCGACAGGTCCTGGCTGGCGTCGAGGTTGGCGTTGACCGTCACGCGCGTGGTTTGCTCGGCCGCGCCGCCGACCGCCGAGACGTTGATCGACTGCAGCCGGGTGATGTCCGACGGATCGGTCGCGATCACGCCGTCGGCGTCGGTCAGCCAGCCCTGCAGGTACAGGCCGGCGTCGTTGCGCAGGTAGCCCTGGCTGTCGAGCTGGAAGGAGCCGGCGCGGGTGAAGGACCGGGCGTCGGCGGCGGTCAGGTCTTCCGCCTTCTCCGTCACCACGAAGAAGCCGTTGCCCGAGATCGACAGGTCGGTGTTGCGGCTGGACTGGGTCGGAAGGCCCTGGGTGGTGATGAACCGGCGGGTGGTGGCGGTGACGCCGCCCGCGGCGTAGGACGAGCCGGTGTTGCGGCCGCTGACCAGGGTCTGGAAGTTGGCCTGCGAGCGCTTGTAGCCAACCGTGTTGACGTTGGCGATGTTGTCCGAGATCGCCGCCAGGGACTGCGAGTTCGAGATCAGACCGGTGACGCCGGCCAGCATGGCGCTGTTGATGCTCATGGAGGGTTATCCTTCCTGCACTGGGGTTCTGGTGGCCTAGACGGTCTGCTGCACGCTCGAGATCGCGCTGAGCGGGATCTTGAGCTTGCCGATGCTGACGACCGTCTCGCCGTTGAGGGTTTCGACCGCCGACGCGACGCCGGTGGTGTAGATGCTGGAGTTGATGGTCTCGCCGCCGGAGCCGGTGGCGGTGATCTTCAGGCTGTAGGTCCCGCCGTCGGGCAGCTGGGTTCCCTGGGTGGTCTTGCCGTCCCACGCGAAGGCGCCCTCGCCGGCCCCGACCCCGGTGTCGGTGCGCGAGAACACCGTCTGGCCGGCCGAGTTGACGACCTCGTACTTCACGCTCGTGGCGGCGCGGTCGATGTCATAGGTCCAGGTCGACTGGCCGTCCTGCAGCGTGGCCTTGTCGGTCGCGGCCGTGACGGTCTTGCCGATCAAGTTGACCGAGCCGGCCAGGCCGCCGTCGTTCATGCCCACCAGCAGGGCCAGCAGGTCGTTGGTCAGCAGCTGCTGCTCGACCCCGGTCATCTGGACGATCTGGGCGGTGAACTCGTTGGAATCGAGCGGCGACAGCGGGTCCTGGTTCTTCAGCTGCGTGGTCAGCAGCGCCAGGAAGGTCTCCTCGCTGTCGGCCAGCCGGCCGCGGGAGTCGGCCATCTTGTCGAGAACGGAATTGCCGGTGCTGACAGCGTCAACCATGGGAGCCTCAGATACGGATGTCGACGCCGCCGGACGGCGTGCGGGACCAGGGTGAGCGGACGGCCGCGGCTTCGGCCTGTTCAAGGCTGGAGCGGGCGGTCTCGAAGGCGCGGCCGGACCAGGCGGCGAGCGTTTCACGCGCCTCCCGGCCGCCGGAGCCGCCCGGATTGTTCATGTCGAAGGACAGGCCGCCGTCGGCGAGGTCGAACCCGGCGTTCTCGAGCGCCTGGCGCAGCTCGCCGGCCCGGCTGCGCAGGTCGGCGGCGGTCTGGGCGGAGTCGAACGACAGGGACGCGCTCAGGCGGCCGTCGGCGTTGATCTCGATGCTGATGTCGACCTTGCCCAGGCCCAGCGGATCGAGCTGGACGTCGAAGCGGGTGGTCTGGCCATCCAGCTTGCGGGCGATGTCAGCCGCCAGACGCGCGACGGTTTCGGGCGAACCACGGGCCGGCGCCGCCTCGGGCGGGAGCTCGGCGACGGCCTGCGGAGTCGGCGCGGCGGACGTCGTGTCCAGCGTGGCCGGTTCGGGCTCGACGCCCGGCTCGGCGAGCGGCGCCGGGGCGGGCTGCGCTTCAGGCCGGGCGGACGACGCGGGCGCGGCGTCAACGACGGCCCGGGCCTCGGACCGGGCGGCCATTTTCACGTCGGGCGCCGCGGGATCCACGGCCAGAGCGGCGACATCGGCGCGAGCGGCGTCGGGCCGGGCCGCGCGGCGGCCGGGCGCAGGCGCCGGAGCGACCGGGGTCTCGACCACGGCGGCCTCGACCGGAACAGGCGCGTCCGGCGACAGGGCGGTGTCGACCGCCAGCTCGACCGGCGTGTCGATGGTCGCTTCGGGCTGCGCTTCCGGGGGCGACGCGGCCTCGGCGATGGCCCGGCTCGTCGTCGCGTCGGCCTCAGGCTTGCGCGCGCCGTCCAGGAGACGGCCGACCAGGCTGGTCACGACGTCGGTCGCCGGCCGCGACGTGGCGGCCGCCGTCGGCGGCGGCGTTGGCGCGAACGTGGCGGCGGCCGCGGCGGCCTCCGGCGCGGAAGGGAGCGGCGAAGGCGCAGCGACCGGAACGGTGACCTCCGGAGCCTGCGCGCTCACGACCTGAGCCTGCGCGCTTGCCACCACCAGGCCCGCGGCGACGGGCTGCGCACGGACCGCGGCGGGCGGGACGTCGGCGACCGGCGTCGGCTCGACCTGTTGGCCGACCGCCGGGCGTTGGGACGTGCCGGCGTCGGACGCGACGACCGGCTCGGCGAAAGCCTGCTCGGCAGTCTGCGCGACCAGACGCGGTGAAGCGGCGACAGCGGCGGGCGCAGCTTGCGGCCGGCTGTCGGGCGTGGCGACCTTCGGCGAGGCCGTGGGGGTCGGGGCGACCATCACAGTGGCGGCCGCGGCCAGCGCGTCGGCGGCGTCGGCGCCCCTGGTCGCCTCGTCGTCCGGGGCGCGCGGAGGGGCGACTTCGACGTCAACGACCAGCAGGCCGGGCGCGGCCGGAGCGGCGAGGCCGCCGGTCATGACGCGCAGGTCCGCGCCGAGGCCGGCCGCCGGGGAGACCGTTGCAGCGGCGGGCGCCTGCCCTTCCGGCTCGACCGCCGCGCCGACCGTCAGCGCCGCCATCAGGGCCTCGAACGCGCCGCCGGCCCCCTTGCCGTCAGCCGTCACGGAGCCGTCGGCGCCGGACTTGGCGCCGAGGCCCGGAAGGGCGGCGAGAACGATGGACGCGAACGCGGTCATGGCAGGCTGGAGCGCCTCGGAAGGGGACTGGACGGTCGGCGCCTGCTGCGCCCGGATCATTCGACAGTCGGGTAGCAACGGCCGGGCCAAGTCGATGAAGCGGCGTCAAGCTACTGTTTTTGCTGGATTTCATGGACTTTCAACCAGCCAACCCGCCGTAGCCTCGGTGCGCTTTTTGCCGGGCCGAAGCCGGTCGATAGGGCGCGATATGCCGCCCGGCGGGCTCTGGCGCCGTCCTTGCGCTGTTGATCAGCGGGTCACTTGGCCCGTGGAATCGAAGTCTATGATTATCAATGGCTTAGCATCGACCAACAGGCTTGCGCCTGAATCCGCCCGGCAAAATGCGCCGGTACGCGCGTCAGGCTTTGCCGAGCTGAACGCGAGAACGTCATGAGCCTCGCCGCGATCCTGTCGTCCGCCAACTCCGGCCTGATGGCTTCCCAGACCGGCCTTCGGACAGTCTCGGACAACATCGCCAACATCAACACGGCCGGTTACGTCCGCAAGGTCGTCGATCAGTCTCCGCTGGTGTCCGGCGGCCTGGGCGCAGGCGTCAGCGTCACCCAGATCCGGCGGGCCGCCGACCAGTTCCTGCAGCGCGCCTCGCTGACCGCCACCGCATCGGCCTCCCAGGCCGGCGTCATCGCCACGGCCATGGACAGGGCCCAGAGCCTGTTCGGCAATCCGGGCGAAAGCAGTTCCTTCTTCACCCGCCTCGACGAGGTCTACGCCGCCTTCAACGCCGCCTCGTCCGACGCCGCCTCCTCGATCCGCCGCGACCAGGCTATCGACGGGGTCACCGACTTCCTGAGCGAGGCCTCGCGCATCTCGACCTCGCTGCAGGCGATGGCGGTCGAGGCCGACACCCGGATCGGGGCGGTCATCGAGCGGACCAACCAGCTGCTCAAGCAGATCGACGATCTCAACGGCGACATCAGCCGCGCGATGATCCAGGGCGGCGACGCCACCGGCCCGGAGAACATCCAGAGCCAGCTGATCAACGAGCTGTCCGGCCTGATGGACGTCAGCGTCACGCCCCGCGCCAACGGCGGCTTCGTGATCCGCGCGTCGGACGGCAACGCCCTGGCCGGCGGCGGCGGCGCGGCGGAACTGAAGTATGTCCGCACGGAGGGCGCCTCGGGCGAGATCACCGTCTCCCTGCCCGGGGCCAATGGGGAGCCGTCGCTGCGCGCGCGGATCACCAGCGGCGAGCTGCGCGGCCTGATCGACCTGCGCGACAGCGAGCTTCCGGCGCTGGGCGACCAGCTGTCGGAGTTCGTCACCCGGGCGGTGGACGAGCTCAACCGCGCCCACAACGCCGCCTCCGCCGTACCCGCGCCCGCCAGCCTGACCGGCCGCGACACCGGGATGGACCTCTCCACCGCCATCGGCGGCTTCAGCGGCCGCACCAGCGTGGTGATCATCGACTCCGCCGGCATCGTCTCCCGCCAGGTGGATATCGACTTCGACGCCGGCACGATGAGCATCGACGGCGGCGTCACCACCACCGGCTTCACCCCGGCCAGCTTCATGGCCACCCTCAATGGCCAGCTCGGGGGCCAGGGCGCGGCCAGCTTCGCCAATGGCGCCCTGACGCTGTCGGCGAGCGGCGGCGCCGGCGTCGCCGTCGTCGATCCGGGGGCGACGCCGTCGGAGAGGGCCGGCAAGGGCTTCTCGCACTTCTTCGGCCTGAACGACCTGGTCGCCTCGAGCGGCTATCCCTACTACGAGACGGGCCTCACCCCGACGGACCCGCACGGCTTCACGGCTGGCGACACCATGACCCTGCGCGTGGCGGGCAAGGACGGGGCCCGGATCCGCGACGTCACCGTGGCCATCCCGGCCGGCGGCACGATGCAGGACCTGCTCAACACGCTGAACGCCAATGCCGGCGGCGTGGGCCTGTACGGACAGTTCACCCTCGACGGCGACGGCGCCCTGAGTTTCGGCGGGACCTCCGGCCAGACGGTCTCGGTCGTCAACGACGACACCTCGCGCGGGCCGGGCGGACCGTCCGTTTCGGAACTGTTCGGCGTCGGTCACGCCCAGCGCGCCTCGCGCGTCACCACCTTCGAGGTGCGCAGCGACATCGCCGCCTCGCCCGGCAACCTGGCGCTGGCGACCTTCGACCCGGCCCAGGCCGCGCTTGGCCGTCCCGCCCTGGCGATCGGCGACGGCCGCGGGGCCCAGCGCCTGGCGGCCGCCGGCGAGGCCATGACCCGGTTCGACGCGGTCGGCGGCTCGGCCGCGGGCTCCATGACCGTCACCCGCTACGCCGCCGAGTTCGCCGGCTCGATCGGCCGCAAGGCCGAGAACGCCATCTCGCGCCAGGAAATCGCCCTGGCCGTCGCCAGTGAAGCCGACACCCGACGCAGCTCCGCCGAGGGGGTCAACCTCGACCAGGAACTGATCAGCATGACGACCTACCAGCAGGCGTTCAGCGCCTCGGCGCGGCTCGTCCAGGCCGGCAAGGACCTCTACGACGTCCTCCTCCAGATGGTGGGCTAAAGCCATGAATCGCGTCGCGACCGCCAACAGCTACGGCTCGGTCCTCAATCACCTGATGCAGGCCCAGGTCCGGCAGCACGAGGCCAACACCCAGGTCTCCAGCCAGAAGAACGCCACCGACCTCAAGGGCTACGCCCGCCAGGCCGAAACCCTGCTGGCGACCCGCTCCGTCCACACCAAGGTCGAGGGCTTCCTGGCCCAGGGCGACATGCTCACCTCCAAGCTGGAGGCGCAGGATCTGGCCCTGACCCAGGTCGCAGACTCGGTGCAGAGCGCCCGCCAGGCCATCGCCGAGGCCATCGCCACGGGCCGGGGCGAGGCGCTGATGGGCGAGGTCTCGGCCTGGTTCTCTGCGGCCACGGACTCGCTGAACGCCACCTTCGGCGGCCGCTACCTGTTCTCCGGCGGCCAGGTCGACACCCCGGCCACGAGCGCCAGCCAGATCACCGACCTGACCGCCGCGCCGGCCGTCGCCGATCTGTTCAACAACGACGGCCTGACGCCGGTGAACCAGCTGGACGAGTCGACCACGATCGAGACCGGGTTCCTGGCCGCCGACGTGGCGACCAGCACCTTCGACGCCTTCCGCCAGATGCAGGCTTACGTCGAGGCCAACGGCGACTTCACAGGCCAGCTGACCGCAACCCAGGAAACCTTCCTGCAGAGCATGCTCGACGACTTCGACGCCGCCCGCTCGACGGTCACCGACTACGCGGCCCGCAACGGCTTGGTGCAGAACCGCGTCGACAAGACCCTCGCCGCCCAGGAAGACCGCAAGGCCATGCTGGAAGGCATGGTCGGCGCGATCACCGACGCCGACATGCCCGCCGCGATCACGCGGCTGGAGCAGGCGCAGGTGGCGGTGCAGGCCAGCGCGCAGGTGTTCAACATGCTCAAGCAGAGCTCATTGCTGGACATGCTGCGCTAGGATCGTGGCTGTCGGACACGAGCCCGAAAGCCCTTCGCCGCCACTGATCACCCCGCCGCCCTTGCCGGCTGGACCTCGCGCGGGCTTTTGCCGGTCCAGCGCTTGAAGGCGCGGGAGAAGGCGGCGGGTTCGGAGAAGCCGACGAGGTAGGCCGTTTCGTTGACCGAAACCCGGGCGCCGGTGAGGTAGCGCAGCGCCATGCGGTGACGCAGGCCGTCGAGCACCTGTTCGTAGGTGGCGTCCTCGGCCTTGAGCCTGCGGAACAGGGTCTGGCGGCTGAAGCCCAGGGCGCGGGCGACGGCGTCGGCGCCGATCTCGCCGGTGTGCAGCAGGGGCAGCAACACCGCCTCGACCCGGCCGCGGAGGGTCTTCTGGTCCTCGAGGTCCTGCAGCAGGCCGTCGGCCAGTCGGGTCAGGACGCCGAAGACGTAGCGCGGCTGAAGCGCCACCGGCCAGGTGGTGATGCGCGGGTCCAGCCGCATCGCATTCCAACTGCTGGAGAAGGTCACCGGACACTGGAAGATGCGGTCGTACTCTGCGCTCCAGGCCGGGGCCGGGTGGGTGACATGCACCTCCAGAACGTGCGGCTCGGGCAGGAAGCGGCGCGGGCCGCAGACCAGCCGGGCGAAGGCCCCTTCGGTCAGTTCGGGGAAGGCGTTGGGGTCGGCGCGGGTGTCGACCATCCACAGCTGGCCGTCGCGCGTGGCCAGTTCAAAGCGCGGGCCTTCGCTCAGCCCCTCGGTCTCCAGCGTCAGCCGGCCGAAACGCTGCATCTGGGCGAAGGCGTCGCCCATGGTGGCGGAGGCGTTCATGATCAGCCCGACGATCGACATCTCCGACAGGTCGACGGCCTCGGCGAAATGCAGCGCCAGCGCGGGGTCGCCGCAGAGGTCCTGGGCCGCCCGCATCAGCGCCACGTACGTCTCGAACGCAAGGCGACCATCGGGATCGTCGAGGTCGGCCGGGCGCAGACCGGCCCGGGCCATCAGCGCCGCGCGATCGGCGCCCCGCTGGACAGCAAATGTGATCAGGCCGGAGGCGAGCCCGGCTGACGTGGTCAGGTTCGACATCGGCGAGCCTCCTGATGTTACGAACGATCATGCGCGCGGTACGCACGGTCATGGCTCCCGCCCCGCATATCGACAAGAACGGGCCCATGACACCCCGCATTCACGTCCTGCCCGTCCTGTTCGCGGTCGCCGCCGTACTGCTGCCCCAGGCGGCGCTGGCCGACAACCTGGAGGCCGCGCCCGGCGATCCGGCGTGGATGCATCTGGGGGCGAACGCGCTGCTCTGGGCGCACATTGCCGGGGGCGCGATCGGGATGGTCACGGGCGTGGTGGCGCTCGCGTCGCGCAAGGGCCAGAGGATCCATAGGGCGGCGGGGTCGGTGTTCTTTCTGGCGATGTTCGTCGCCTACGCCATCGGCGCGGGCGTGGCCCCGTTCCTCGACACCGGGCAGCGGCCCAACTTCGTCGCCGGCATCTTGGCGCTGTACCTGCTGGTCAGCGGCGCCATGGCGGCGCGGCGGCGGGAGGTGAACGCCGGCGCGCCCGAGGTCATCGGCCTGATCATCGCCCTCTCCATCACAACGGCCGGCGTGATCTTCATGCGGATGGGCGCGGCTAGTCCCAGCGGCACGGTGGACGGATCGCCACCGCAGGCCTTCTTCCTCTTCACGATCGCCGGGGCCTTCGCCGCCGCGGGGGAACTGCATGTGCTGCTGCGCAAGCGGCTGTCCAATACCTCGCGGATCGCCAGACACCTGTGGCGGATGTGCTTTTCGCTGTTCATCGCCTCCGGCTCCTTCTTCCTCGGGCAGCAGCAGGTGTTTCCGGAGGCCCTTCGGGACTCGGTGCTACTGTACGCCGTCGCCCTGTCGCCGCTCCCGGTCATGCTGTTCTGGCTCGGCAAGGTGCGCTTCGACGACTGGCGGCGACGGCGGCGGGCGGCCATCGCCGCCTGAACCGGCTCCAGGTTCTCGCCCGGCCGCCTCCCCCACCCTGCCTTCCATTCGGCGCCGGACAGTGATGAATTGACCGGCGGGAGGCGCCGGATGACGCTCAGGCGGGTCGACTACAACGACAACCAGCACCGGACCTACGCCGAGGGGCGGCGCATGCCGGCGGCGCGGGAAAATCAGGCTTCACCCCGCCCCGCGATACGCTAGCGTGCCGGTCAGGCGGACTGGGGGCCAATCCATGAAGACCACTTTCCTGCGCGTCGCGGCAGGCTTTTTCACCGGCTGGATCCTGCCGCCGGTCCTTGTCGCCGTCGTCGTCGGCCTGATGATCGGCGGAAGGCTGCTCCAGCCTGGGGAGACCCTCCTGGATCCCGTCATCAAGTCGCTGATCTTCGCGGGGATCATAGGTCTCCCGCTCAACCTGGGCATCATGGTGCTGCTGGTTTCGCCGGCCTGGTTCTTCCTGCATCGCGCGGGCGGCGGCGCGAAGGCCTTCCTGATCGCCGGTCTCGTCATCGGCGGATTGGCGGGCTTGATCCCGCTGGCCGGACCCGCGCTGGCCGGAACTGAGGTCGCCCCGCTTGAAGTCGCCCTGACCCTGGCCATTCCGGCCGTGATCGGCGCGCTGACCTTCCTGCTCATCCGCCGGATCGCCTACGGCAAGGGCGGCTGATCAGGGCCTCCCGTCCGGCAGGTCGCAATTTCCGCCCCGACGCTCTATATGCCGCCGCATGAGCGCCCTGCCCTCCACCCTGGACATCGCCGACGACGTCGTGCGCCAAGCCGTCGGCCTGCCGACCGGCTCGCGCGTGGTCGCGGCCATGTCGGGCGGGGTGGACTCGACGGTGACCGCCGCCCTGCTGGCCAAGGCCGGCTATGACGTCGTGGGCGTGACACTGCAGCTCTACGACCACGGCGCGGCGATCCAGAAGAAGGGCGCCTGCTGCGCAGGCCAGGACATCCTCGACGCCCGCCAGGCGGCCGACGCCATCGGCATCCCGCACTACGTCCTCGACTACGAAAGCCGCTTCAAGCAGCAGGTGATCGAGGAGTTCGCCGACGCCTACCTGCGCGGCGAGACGCCGATCCCGTGCGTCCGCTGCAACCAGACGGTCAAGTTCCGCGACCTGCTGGACGTGGCCCGCGACCTGGGCGCCGTCGCCATGGCCACCGGCCACTATGTCCGCCGGGAAGACACCCCGACCGGACCGCAGCTGCACCGCGCCGCCGACGCGGGTCGCGACCAGAGCTACTTCCTGTTCGCCACCACGCGCGAGCAGCTCGACTACCTGCGCTTTCCGCTCGGCGGCCTGCCTAAGCCGGCGGTGCGCGGCGTGGCGGCCGACATCGGCCTGTCGGTGGCCGACAAGCCCGACAGCCAGGACATCTGCTTCGTGCCCGAGGGCAAATACCACACGGTCATTGACCGCCTGCGCCCGCACGGGGCCGAGCCTGGCGACATCGTCCACATGGACGGCCGGGTGCTGGGCCGCCACGACGGCGTGACGCGCTACACCATCGGCCAGCGCAAGGGCCTCAATGTGGGCGGCGGCACGGGCGATCCGCTGTTCGTGACCCGCATCGACGCCGACGCCCGCCACGTCATCGTCGGCCCGCGCGAGGCGCTGTTGACCCGCGCCCTGACGCTGAAGGAAGATAACTGGCTGGGCGACGAGGCCACGATCGCCGACGCCGCCGCGAACGGCCGTGCGGTGCTGGCCCGCGTCCGCTCGACCCGCGAGCCGGTGCCCGGCCGACTGACCCTGATCGACGGCGCGATCGGCGTGGCGCTGGAGACGCTGGAAGAAGGCGTCGCGCCCGGCCAGGCCTGCGTACTCTATGCGCCGGAAGAGCCCAGTCGCGTGCTCGGCGGCGGCTTCATCGAGCGGGCGGTGCGCGCGGTCTGAGGCGACGGCGTCGTTAAGGACCCGGACAAACGGTCGCAGGTCGCCTTCGTTACCGGATCGCGAAGTTTTTTCGAAACCCGCGTTCTCCGGACTCTCGTCGCGCGGCCAGGTCGGAAGGCTGGCGAACCCTGCTGCATCAACGCCTGAAGGGGTTTGCGAATCCCACGGGATTCACTGGGGATTCAGCGATCACGAAAGAGTCATCCGGTCCGCGACTCGACGCCGCGAGATGGCGGCTTGCCGCCGATTCGCAAATCGGCTTAACGATTCTTTCCAACGGGCGGTTCACCATTAACCAGTCTTAAAGCAGCTTAATTCCAATGTCGGAATTGAGCTCCGGGGGCGGATTCCGCCCTGCCTGAAACGTTACCGCGGGAGGGCCGCGGGGAGGGGATCAATGCGCGTACTGTTGATTGAAGATGACAGCGCCACGGCTCAGACCATCGAGCTGATGCTTAAATCGGAGGGGTTCAACGTCTATACGACGGACCTCGGCGAGGAAGGCGTGGATCTGGGCAAGATCTATGACTACGACCTCATCCTGCTGGACCTGAACCTGCCGGACATGAGCGGCATGGACGTGCTGCGCACGCTGCGCAACGGCAAGATCAACACGCCGATCATGATCCTGTCCGGGTCGTCGGAAATCGACACCAAGGTCAAGACCCTGGGCGGCGGCGCCGACGACTACATGACCAAGCCGTTCCACAAGGACGAGATGGTCGCCCGCATCCACGCCGTGGTGCGCCGCTCCAAGGGCCATGCCCAGGCGGTGATCCAGACCGGCGAGATCGGGGTGAACCTCGACGCCAAGACGGTCGAGGTGAACAACATGCGGGTCCACCTGACCGGCAAGGAGTACCAGATGCTGGAGCTGCTTTCGCTCCGCAAGGGTACGACGCTGACCAAGGAAATGTTCCTCAACCATCTCTACGGCGGGATGGACGAGCCCGAGCTGAAGATCATCGACGTCTTCATCTGCAAGCTGCGCAAGAAGCTGGCCACCGCCTCGGGCGGCAACCACTACATCGAGACCGTCTGGGGCCGCGGCTATGTGCTGCGCGATCCGCAGGAAGCCGTCAGCGCGGCCTGACGAGACACCGGAGCCCTCCTCCGGACAGAACAAAACCCCCGCCGGTCACGCCGGCGGGGGTTTTTCTTCGGTCTGCCTTCAGGTCAGCGGACCGGTCGCACCGAGGAGATCCGGCGGCCTAGCCCGGTCCGTTCCAGGTTCCGAACGTCGCGGTCCAGGATCCTGCACTGCCCCCGGAAGTCCGGTTCGCTGCAGACCTGCCAGCGGCCGCGCACCCGCGCCGAGCGCGCGCGGTCGGCGATTTCCCAGCGGCCCAGGCTCGGCGCGGCGCGGTCGATCGTCTCGCAGCGACCGCCGAAGTCGGGCTGGGTGCAGAGCATGATCCTGCTGCTGCCGCCACCGCCGCCACCGACGTTGCAGGTCAGCCGGCCGTTGACGTTGGCGATGTCGCGCCGGTCGCAGGGCCGGATGTCGAGCGTGGTCCGCTCATAGCGTCCGCGGTTGTCCCGGCAGGTCGCGTTAAGAGTCCAGCCGGTCATGTAGGCGCTGTAGCAGCTGCTGCGGTAGCTGCCGGCCGGAAGCTGGCCGCCGCCGCCGATGCCGCCCGTGCAGCTGAGCCGTCCGTTGAGGTTGGCGATGTCGCGGTCGCCGCAGGTGCGGATGTCGAGCGAGGTGCGGTTCCACCGGCCGCTGCTGTCACGGCAGGAGGCGTTCAGGTTCCAGCCGCTCATGTAGGCGCCGTTGCAGCTGTCGCGGTAGCTGCCGCGCGGGATGGCCGGACCGCTCCCGCCGCCGCCGCCGGAACAGGCCAGACGGCCGTTGTCGTTGATGATCTGGCCGCGGCAGGTGTCGTAACGCAGGGTGGAGGCGACCGTACCGCCGCCCCGCCGGGTGCACCGCGCCGACAGCACCTTGCCGCCGCCCTGGGCGTAGGCGCGGGCTTCGCCGCAGGTGGCGCGCCAGGGACCCGGCGGCAGGGGCAGGGCTTGCGCCCAGGCTGCGGCGCCGCCCAATGCGAGCGCCGCGCCCGCTGCGGCCAGCGCCGCCCAGATCATCTTCTTCATGGTCGTGTTTCCCCAGTAGCGCATCCGGCGGCACCATCGCTCATTGTCGCCCTGCGACAAAGAACCTTGATCGCCGATTCCGGTTCCCGTTGCCCTGCGGCCGGCGGCATGCATCCTCCCCGAACCACGGGAGAGATGCGACATGACTCGGCAGATTGCCCTCGGCGCGGCGCTGCTCGGCGCCCTCCTCCTCGCCTGGATCGGGACCCGGACGCCCGCGCCGGCCGGGCCCGATGCACCGGCGACCGCCTTCTCCACCGGGCGGGCGGTGGTCGATATCGCCGAAATCTCGAGGACGCCGCACCCGGTCGGCTCGGCCGATCATGCGCGGGTCCGGGACTATGTGCTCGGCCGCATGACGCAGCTTGGCCTGTCGCCGACCGTCCAGACCGGCCAGGCGGCGGAGACCCGCACGCTCGGCGGCGACACCTACGTGATCGGCGGCCAGGTCGAGAACCTGGTCGGCGTCCTGCCCGGTCGCGACCGCGCCCTCCCCGCCCTCGCCCTGATGGCCCACTACGACAGCGTCCCCGGCTCGCCGGGCGCCGCCGACGACGCCACCGGCGTGGCGGCCATCCTGGAGACGATCCGCGCCATAAGGGCCGGCGACCGTCCCGAGCGCGACATCATCGTGCTGATCACCGACGGCGAGGAGGCCGGCCTGCTGGGCGCCCGCGCCTTCTTCGCCGAACATCCGCTGCGCAAGCGGGTCGGCCTGATGATCAATCTGGAGGCCCGCGGCAACGGCGGCCGGGCCAACATGTTCCAGACCGGGCCGGACAACGGGGCGATCATCGCCGGCTTCGCGGCATCCGCCAGCGCCCCGATCAGCAACTCCCTGGCCGTGTTCCTCTACGAGAACATGCCCAACGACACAGACTTCTCCGTTTCGAAGGAAGCGGGCCTGTCGGGGTTGAACTTCGCCTTCATCGGCCGCCAGTTCGACTATCATTCCGCCACGGCGACCCTGGCCAATCTGGACCGGGGCTCGGTGCAGCACATCGGCGACCAGACGCTGGCGGCGACGCGGCGGTTCGCCGGCGAGGAGATGCCGGGCAAGGCGCCGGACGCCGTCTACAGCCAGACCTTCGGCGACCACATCCTGGCCTACCCGGCCTGGGGCGGCTGGCTGCTGTGGCTGGCGACCGCCGGCCTGGTCGTCGCCGCCATCCGGCGAATCCGGGCGCCCGGCGAGGGTTGGCCCTGGGAAGGCATTGCGCGGGGCGCCGGCAGCGCCCTGCTGCTGCTGACCGGCGCGGCGCTGGCCCTGCACACCGCGCGGCGCGTGACGGGCGTGGGCTTCGGCTTCCTGGAGCAGCGGCCCCTGCTGGCCCAGTGGGCGCTGTGGGAGACGACGCTGGCGGTGATCGCCGTGGGGATGTTGCTGCTGGTCCCGGCGATGTTGGGGCGGGGCGAGCGGCGCTGGCCGCCGGTGGTTTCCGCCCTCCTCGGCGGTCTCCTCTGCCAGCTGTTCGGCGGCTGGGACCTGGTCGGGGGGGCGCTGGCCGTCGTGACGGCGGCTCTGGCCGGGGCGGTGTTCGGCAAGCCGGTCAGGATCGAACAGGCCTGGACGGGCGTGCTGGCGGTCGGCCTGGTCCTGGCGTTGGCGCTGCAGGCGATGCAGCCCAGCGTGGCGATCATGCTCGCCTGGCCGCTGGCGCTGGCCGCCGTCGCGGCGCTGGCGACCGACCTCGGCAGGAACCTGTCACTCGGGCGGATCAGCCTGCTGGCCCTGCTGGCGACCCTGAGCGGCGGCTGGCTGGCCGTCTACTTCCACGGCGTGGCCCAGGGCCTCGACCTGCCGGCGATCCTCGGGATCTTCGTGTTCCTGGGCGCCCTGAGCGCCTGGCCGCTGGCAGCGCGGGACGGCCACAGGGCGCTGTGGCCGGCGCTGGCGGTGCTGGCCGTCGGCATCGTCCTGACAGGCGTGGTGCGCTTCCGCGAGCCCTGGACCGAACGCCATCCGATGGCCTCCAGCGTGTTCCACGTCAGCGACACTACGACCGGCAAGGCCTGGCGCATTTCGACGCCGCCCGAGCTGGACCCCTGGTCTCGCGGGATCCTGTCGGCTGAGGGCGGAAAAGTCATCAAACAGGATTTCCAACCCTTCCTGCGACGCGACGCTTGGGCCGCGCCGGCCAAGGGTGTCGTGCCGCCGCCGCCCCTCAGCGTCTCGCGGGGGCCTGACGGGTCCGTGGTCGTCGAGGGCGACGTCGCCGGCCGACTGGTGATGATCGACGTCGAGAGCGGGCCCTTGTCCTCCGTCATCGTGAACGGCAGGACCGTGCCGCTGAAACCTTCGACCGGGCCCGTCAGCGCCACGCCCCCAGCGACGGCCTGGACCCGCCTTCGCTGGCAGGGCGACCCCGGTCCCATCCGGTTCGTCGTCCCGGATGCCGGACCTGTCGAGGTCCGCTACGCCGTCGTGTCGGAAGGCTGGCCCGCAGGGACCCGCCCCTTGCCGCCCCGCCCGGCGACCGTGATGCCCTTCGACGCCTCGGACTCGACGGTGGTGATCGGGACCGCTCGCCTGCCCTGAACACAAGCCGGCCCAAATGAGCAGGCCCCTTGACGTCGGCTATTATTTCTATATTTCTCGAATTATCGATTTATAGGAGATCGCCATGAAGCGCCTGCACCTTCACATCGCCGTCGACGACCTGGACCGTTCGATCGGCTTCTACTCCACCCTGTTCGGCGCGCAGCCAGCCGTGGTGAAGGACGACTACGCCAAGTGGATGCTGGAAGACCCCCGGGTGAACCTGGCCATCTCGCGGCGCGGACGGGCCGCCGGGATCGACCACGTCGGCATCCAGACCGACACGACGGCCGAACTGTCCGACTTGGCCGTGCGCCTCAAGAGCGCCGGGGAGACGACCTTCGACCAGGAGGCCACCACCTGCTGCTACGCCAAGTCGGACAAGAGCTGGGTCGTCGACCCGTCCGGCGTGCGCTGGGAGACCTTCCACACCCTGGGCGAAGCCACCACCTACGGCGAATCCGAGCCTGAGGCCCTGCTCGCCGCGACAGGTGCGGCCACACCGGCGCGCCAGGCCGCCTGCTGCGGATGACGGGTCGCGACGGCGTCGGGAAATTCCTCTATTCTCGAACCATGGAACAGACCGACGCCGTCGCCGCCCTTTCCGCCCTGGCCCATGCCGGGCGGCTGGAGGCCTTCCGCTTGCTGGTCAAGGCCGGCCACGCCGGCATGGCGGCCGGCAAGATCGCCGAGGCGACCGGGGCCCTGCCCAACACCCTGTCCGCCAACCTCAACATCCTGACCCACGCCGGCCTGATCCGCTCGCGCCGGGAGGGACGCTCGGTCATCTACTCCGCCGACTTCGAGGCGATGAGCGGGCTGCTGACCTTCCTGATGGACGACTGCTGCTCAGGCGAGCCGGCCATCTGCGGTCCTGTCGCCGAACTGGCCCGCGCCGGAAACTGCGCGACCAAAGGCTGCGCGTGATCCGCCCGCCCTTCATCCTGCACGGCGGAACCCGCTGACATGTCGATCTTCGAGAAGTTCCTGAGCCTGTGGGTGGCGCTCTGCATCCTCGTGGGCATCGGCCTGGGACAACTGTTCCCGGACCTGTTCCAGAGGGTCGGGGCCATGGAAGTCGCCAGCGTCAACCTGCCGGTGGCGGGGCTGATCTGGCTGATGATCATCCCGATGCTGGTGAAGATCGACTTCTCGGCCATGCGCCAGGTCGGGCGCCACTGGCGCGGCATCGGCATCACCCTGTTCGTCAACTGGGCGGTAAAGCCGTTCTCGATGGCCCTGCTCGGATGGCTGTTCATCGGCCTGCTGTTCCGACCTTGGCTGCCGGCCGGGGAGATCGACAGCTACGTCGCCGGCCTGATCCTGCTGGGCGCCGCGCCCTGCACGGCCATGGTCTTCGTCTGGAGCAACCTGACCAAGGGCGAGCCGCACTTCACCCTCAGCCAGGTGGCCCTGAACGACGCGGTGATGATCTTCGCCTTCGCGCCCATCGTGGCGCTGTTGCTGGGGCTGTCGGCGATCGTCGTGCCCTGGGAGACCCTGCTGCTGTCGGTCGGGCTCTATATCGTCGTCCCGGTGATCATCGCCCAGACCCTGCGGAAGATCCTGCTGGCGAAGGGCGAGGCGTCGTTCCAGGCCGGCCTGGCCTGGCTAGGGCCGGTGTCGATGGGCGCGCTGCTGGCCACCCTGGTCCTGCTGTTCGGCTTCCAGGGCGGGCAGATCCTGGCCCAGCCGCTGATCATCCTGCTGCTGGCCGTGCCGATCCTGATCCAGGTCTATTTCATCGCGGGCCTGGCCTATCTGATGAACCGCGCGGCGCGGGAGCCGCACAACATCGCCGGGCCCTCGTCGATGATCGGGGCCAGCAACTTCTTCGAGCTGGCCGTCGCCGCGGCCATCAGCCTGTTCGGCCTCCAGTCCGGCGCGGCGCTGGCCACGGTGGTCGGCGTGCTGGTCGAGGTGCCGGTCATGCTCACCCTGGTCGCCATCGTGAATCGCTCGAAGGGCTGGTACGAACGCCGCCTCGTTCCCCGCACCGAGGCCTGACGCCATGACCGTGACCATCTTCCACAATCCCGCCTGCGGCACCTCGCGCAACACCCTGGCCGCGATCCGCGAGACCGGCGTCGAGCCGGTCGTGGTCGAGTACCTGAAGACCGGTTGGACGAAGGCCCAACTGCAGGAGCTGCTGGGCAAGCTCGGTCTCACGCCGCGCGACATCCTGCGGACCAAGGGCGCGCTGGCCGGCGAGCTGGGCCTGACCGACCCTGCCGCCGGCGACGACGCCATCCTGGACGCCATGGTCGCCCACCCGATCCTGGTCGAGCGTCCCATCGTGGTCAGCCCTCGCGGCGCGGTGCTGTCGCGGCCGTCGGAGCGGGTGTTCGCGATCCTCGACAACGTCCCGGCCGCCTTCGTCAAGGAAGACGGCGAGCGAGTCCTGCCCGGAAATGCGCCCGACGCGTGAGCCGGCGTGACAAATGCGCCGAACCACCGAATATTGCTTGCGCCTGATGTGGCGGTTCCGGCATGAACCGGCCCGACAGTTGCTGGGGGGCTACCCAGCCGTGTCATTCTGACGCTTGCGGCATCGTCAACGATGGGGGACCGATGCAGGAGTTTGATCCCAGGCGCCCGACGCTTCGCTTCGCGCCGAAGATCCTTGTGGCCGTCGCCGGCTTCGCCGCCCTGAGTCTGGGCTGGAAGCTGACGGCCGGTCCGGAGATCGCCGCCAGCCAGACGCTCGACCCGGCCGCCATGGTCGCCCTGCAGCATGCCGCCTTCGCCGAGGCCGAAGCCCAGCCCGGGTTTGGCCGCGGGCACAACGTCAATGTCGAGGTTCTCCCCGGCGAAACCCTGGCCGCCGCCGTCGCGCGCAGCGGCGTGGGCGACGCCGAGGCCCGCCACGTGGTCGGCGTCCTCAGCCAGGCCATGGACACCGTCAACATCAAGGCCGGGATGGACTTCGTCGCCTCGGTCGCCCGTCCGCTTGACCGCCGCGGCCCGGCCCGCCTGATCGGCCTGTCCCTGCGGACCGACGCGGTCAAGACGATCACCGTTTCCCGCAGCTTCGACGGCGCCATGCGCCTGCGCGAGCTGGAAGAGAAGGTCCGCGCCGAGACCACCGTGGCCTGCGGCAAGATGGACGGTTCGTTCCACGAAAGCGCGGCGGCGATCGGGGCCAACTCGGCCATCGTCGCCGAGGCGTCCAAGCTGTTCGCCCACAAGATCGACTTCTCGCGCGACATCAAGGCCGGCGATCCGTTCTGCCTGGTGTTCGACCGCAAGATCAGCGAGAGCGGCCGCACGGTCGAGGCCAGCGGCCTGCAGTACGCCGAGATCAAGGGTCAGCGCTTCTACGGCTTCACCAACGTGCAGGGGAAGAAGACCTTCCTCGACAGCGTCGGCAAGACGATCAAGAGCATGCTGCTGCGCACGCCGGTCGACGGCGCCCGCATCACCTCGCGCTTCGGCATCCGTCGCCACCCGATCCTCGGCTACACCAAGATGCACCAGGGCATCGACTTCGGCGCCGGCATGGGCACGCCCGTCCTGGCCGCCGGCGACGGCGTGGTGATCGAGGCCCGCCGCTGGGGCGGCTATGGCAACTGGATCCGCATCCGGCACGCCGACGGCTGGGAAACCGGCTACGCCCATTTGTCGCGCTACGCCAAGGGCCTCAAGCCCGGCCAACGGGTCAGCCAGGGCCAGGTCATCGGCTATGTCGGCTCGACCGGCGCCTCGACCGGCCCGCACCTGCACTATGAAATCTGGCGCCGCGGCGTCCGCGTGAACCCGATCGGCGCCAAGATCGCCGTCGGTGTGTCGCAGGACCCGCGCGACGTGGCCGCCTTCAAGGCCTCCAAGGCCCGCCTCGACGCCCTGCTGGCCCCGCGCCGCGCCGCCATCGGCGCGCCCGCTGTCCCGGCCGAGGTCGCCAAGCCTGAAGCCGGCAAGAAGCTGGCCAAGGCCGACTTCAAGGGCGCCGCTCCGACGCTGCGTCCGCGGGCGGGGTAGACTTCGGGCGCCTTGCGTGCATCGACACGCGCCTGTCGGCGCTGCTCAGCATGACTATGTTGGGTAGCCTTCTTACCCAGTCATCCTGAGCAGTCGCGAAGCGGCGTGTCGAAGGACGCACGGAGACGGCCATGGGGCGTGACGCGACGCCCCCGGGGCGCTAGAGAGACCGCCCGCACGCCACAGCTTCCGGACCCTCTCCCTTGCGACTTCCCCAGGCCCGTCTCGACCAGGTGCTCGACCGCTTCCGCGAGATCGAGGCGCGCATGGGCGCGGCGACGGACGGGACCGAGATCGTGCGGCTGTCCAAGGAGCACGCCGAGCTCCGTCCCGTCGCCGAGGCGGTGCAGGCCATCCAGAAGGTGCTGGCCGAGAAGCCCGAGCTCGAGGCCATGGCCGCCGACCCGGACCCCGACATCTCCGAGCTGGCCCGCGACGAGCTGGAGCGGCTGGAAGACCGGCTGCCGGAGATGGAGCGGCAGGTCGCCCTGCTGCTGGCCCCGCGCGACAAGGACGAGAACGCCTCGGCCATCCTGGAAGTGCGCGCCGGCACCGGCGGCGACGAGGCGGCGCTGTTCGCCGGCGACCTGTTCCGCATGTACCAGCGCTACGCCGCCACCCAGGGCTGGCGCGTCGAGGTCGACAGCGTCTCCGAGGGCGAGATGGGCGGCTACAAGGAAATCATCGCCTCGATCACCGGCGACGGCGTGTTCGGCCGGCTGAAGTTCGAAAGCGGCGTGCACCGCGTCCAGCGGGTGCCCGAGACCGAGGCCCAGGGCCGCATCCACACCTCCGCCGCCACCGTCGCCGTCCTGCCCGAGGCCGAGGACGTCGATATCGTCATCAACGACGCCGACCTGCGCATCGACACCTACCGCTCCAGCGGCGCCGGCGGCCAGCACGTCAACAAAACCGACTCGGCCGTGCGCATCACCCACCTGCCGACCGGCGTGGTGGTGACCAGCTCGGAGAAGAGCCAGCACGAGAATCGCCGCAAGGCGATGGCGAACCTCAAGGCCCGCCTCTACGACATGCAGCGCCAGGCCCTGGACGACGCCCGCTCCGACGCCCGCAAGAGCCAGGTCGGCAGCGGCGACCGCTCCGAGCGCATCCGCACCTACAACTATCCCCAGGGCCGGGTGACCGACCACCGCATCAACCTGACCCTCTACAACCTGGCCAAGGTGATGGAGGGCGAGGCGCTGGACGACGTGATCAAGCCGCTGATCGCCGAGGACCAGGCCGCGCGTCTGGCGGCCCTGGAAGACGAGTTCAACTAGGCGGAGCCGCCATTCCGCAGGTAAGCTCGGCAACCCCTCCGTCTTCCCGGCGAAGGCCGGGATCCATGCCCCAGCCGCCGAGCGTACAGCCGGCCGGATGGTCCCGCGCCCCTCACCATGGATCCCGGCCTCCGCCGGGAAGACGGGCTTGGAGGCTCGCGCCTCAGGAGGACGACGGTGGGTGGCACTTCCCCGCCAGCGCGGCGAAGGCGGCGTGGATGACCGCGTCGGGCGTCAGTTCGGGGGTCAGGAAGCGCTGGAACAGCAGGCCTTCGATCAGGCTGTTGATCACCCGCACCAGGATGTCCGCCGGCATCGGCAGCTCGTCGTCTGACCAGTTGGCGCGGAACCAGGCGGCGCCGGCGTCGTAGCCGGGGACCATGGCGTCGCGGAACTTCTGGCGCACCTCCTCGTGGGTGAGCGCATAGGCCCGGAAGGTCAGGGCGCCGACCGCCGAGGCCCGGCGCTCGGGCGCGGCCGCGATCACCGCATCGGCGACGGCCTCCATCATCTCGGCGAAGCTGCAGCCGGGCCGGTAGACGGGCCGGATCTGCGCCCATTGCCGCTCCGCCAGGGCCATGAACAGTTCGTCGCGGTTGCGGAAGTTGCCGTAGATGGCGCCGGTGGTCATGCCGGCATGGTCGGCGATGGCCTGCAACGTCGTGCGCTCGAAGCCGCCGCGGCGGGTCAGTTTCAGCGCCGCGTCGAGCAGGCGCGCGCGCGTGCGTAGACGCTTGTCCCCCTTGGGGCGTCGCCTCGGCGAGTCCGCTGTCGAGTCGCTGACCATGCCCCAGCTTAAGGCGTCTTCATTTTATAGGAAGATTATTTTATAGTGTTGCTACAAAAGGGGTGGGACATGGACGCGATCACGGAAGTCACAGACTCGTTTGTCCGGCAGGGCCTGATCGCCGGCGCCGCCACGCTGGTCTGGCGCGACCGCGTCGTCCATGCGGCTGGCGTCGGCCTGCGCGACATCGAGGCCGGGCTGCCGGTCGAGCGCGACACGATCTTCCGCATCGCCTCGATGACCAAGCCGGTCACCGCCACGGCGGCGTTGATGCTGTACGACGAGGGCCTGTTCGCGCTGGACGACCCGATCACCCGCTGGGCGCCCGAGCTCGCGGACATGCGGGTGTTGTGCTCGGCCGACGGCGCGCTGGGCGACACCGTTCCGGCGGAACGACCGATCACCATGCTCGACCTGCTGACCCACCGGGCGGGCTTCACCTATGGCGGCTTCCACGCGGGGCCGATCGGCGCCGCCTATACGCAGGCGCTGGGCATGGACATCGATAGTCACCTTTCGCCGGACGACTGGATCGCCGCCCTCGCGGGCCTGCCGCTGATCGACCAGCCCGGCGCGGGCTTCCACTACGGAGCCTCCAGCGAGCTGCTTGGCCTGTTGATCGCGCGGATGACGGGCCAGCGCCTGGGCGCGCTGCTCGCCGAGCGCATCTTCCAGCCGCTGGGGATGACCGACACCGGCTTCATCGTGCCGCCGGAGAAGCACGGACGTCGGGCGAAGATGTACGGTTTCGACGAGGCCGGTCGGCTCGAACATCGGCCCGTGCATCCGCCCGAAGGCCCCGCCTTCCTGGCCGAGCGTCCGGCGTCGCTGACCTTCGAGTCCGGCGGTGCGGGCCTGTGGTCGACCGTCGACGACTATCTGAAGTTCGCGCGGATGTTCGTCGGCGACGGCGCCGTCGACGGCGTGCGTCTGCTCAAGGTCGGGACGGTCCGGCGCATGGTGACGAACCACCTGACGTCCGAGCAGGTCGAGGCCGCCGAAGTGATGGGCCTGCCGGTGTTTTCCGGCCAGGGGTTCGGGCTCGGCGTCGCGGTCGTGACCGACCCGGCGCGGGCGGACGTGCAGCGCGGCAAGGGCGGGTTCGGTACGGTCGCCTGGCCGGGCGCCTATGGCGGCTGGTGGCAGGCCGACCCGACGGACGGTTCGGTGATGATCTTCCTGGCCCAGAACGCGCTCGACTTCGACAAGGCGGCCATGGGCGTCGGCCTGGGCGTCTACGGCGCGATCACGGCCTTTCACGCCCTGGCCTGCGAGACGGCGTAGGGCCGGGCGGCGGCGCCTCGACGTCCGCGCGGTCCGCGCCCGACAGTCGGGCCCACAGTCCGCCCGCGCGGCGCCGGGCATAGCCGGCCCCGGCCCGGAGGGTCCTGCGCAGGTGCAGCGGCTGGCCGACGGTGTCGGCCATGGCGGCGCCGCGCCGGCCCATGGGCCGCTCGGGCCCGGTCGTGGTGTCGACAGCGGTCTGGTGCTCGATCTCGGCGTTCAGCTCGGCGCCGACCAGCAGGATGATCACCGACACCCAGACCCACAGCATGAAGCCGACGACCGCGCCGAGCGAACCGTAGGTGACGTCGAAGTGGGCGACATTGGCGACGTACCAGGAAAAGCCCAGCGAGCCGCCCAGCCAGCCGGCCGAGGCCAGCGCCGCGCCCCAGGTCACCCAGCGCCATCGGGCGCGGACCCGGCTCGGGCCATATCGGTAGACCAGGCTGAAGACCGCGACCGTCACCCCTGCCACCAGGCACCAGCGCAACGCGAACCACCAGCTGTCGGGCCGGGCCAGGCCCAGCCAGGCCAGGGCGACCGGAGCGGCGACCAGCACGCCGGCGACCAGCGCCAGGAAGACGAGCGCTGCCAGAGTCGAGGCGTAGGTGAAGGCCGTCCGGCGCAGCAGAGGTCGTTTCTCGACCTCGTCGTAGGCGACGTTGAGCCCCTCGAAGAGCGCCCGCATGCCGGCTGTCGCCGACCAGACTGAAACCAGCAGGCTGAGCAGGAAGGCCGCCGACAGCTGGCCGGGATGCTGCCCCGCCAGCCGCAGCATCTGGTCCCCGACGATCTGGATCACCGAGGCCGGGAAGACGCCGGACAGCCCCTGCAGCTGCTTCTGCACGGCCGCCACGTCCCAGAGCAGGCCGTACAACGACACGAAGGCGCCGATGGCCGGGAAGATGGCCAGCAGGACGTAGAAGGTCACCCCGCCCGCCGCGCTCGGCAGTCGGTCGCGGGATATCTCCTGCAGCGTCCGCCAGAGAATGTCGCGCCAGCCGATCAGCGGGATGGCGTGCGGAAAGGCCGCCGCCCTGCCCCGACCGGGTTCGGCCTGGTCGAAGGCCGCGGGCGACATGACGCGCTCCTCGCTCAGGCCGGGCGGAGGCGCGCGCCGGCCCGGCCACAGCATCACCGTCGCCGCCAGGCCGATCCAGGGCAGCAGGCGCCAGGGACGGGTCCGTCCCCACCGCCAGGCCGCCCTCATCGTCTCGCCCACGCGCCGGTCCATCGCGCAAGGGAATGCCCCGCAGGCCTTCGTCGTTCCCCGGGGCTTGCCGCGATGCCGCCTCTGGGGCAGTGACGGGCCATGGCCGCCACCGTCTCCGCCCTCTTTCGCCACCCCGTGAAGGGCTTCACGCCCGAACGGCTCGCCGCCGCCGACCTGGCCGTCGGCGAGGGCTTTCCCTGCGACCGCCTCTACGCCGTCGAGGTCGGCCCCAGCGGCTTCGACGCGGCTGATCCGGCCTGGGTCAGCAAGATGAAGTTCGCGGTGCTGGCGCGGATCGCGCGGGTGGCGAAGGCCCGCACCGCCTACGATGAAGGGAGCGGCGTCGTCTCCGTCCGCGCCGAGGGCCTGCCGGACCTGGACGCCGACCTGACCGTCGAGGGCGGCCGGGACGCCTTCGCGGCCTGGCTGACCAGGCTGCTCGGCGACGAGGTCGACGCGCCGCTGAAGGTCATCGCCGCGCCCGGGGCCTGGCGGTTCATGGATCACCCGCTGGGCCATGTCTCGATCATCAACCTGGCCAGCGTGCGCGACCTGGAACAGAAGATCGGCCGGCCGCTCGACCCGCTGCGCTTCCGCGGCAACCTCTATGTCGAGGGCTGGGAGCCCTGGGTCGAGAACCAGTGGCAGGGCCGCACGTTGAGGATCGGCGGCGCGACGACCACCGTGTTCAAGCCCATCGTCCGCTGCGCCGCGACCCACGTCGACCCGGTCACCGCCGAGCGCGATATCGACGTCGTGAAGGCCCTGTTCGACACCTACGGCCACACGCTGTGCGGCCTCTATGTCCAGACGACCGCCGCGGGACGCGTCGCCGAGGGCGACGCGCTGGAGCTGATCCCATGACCACCCTGGTGAAGACCTGGAAGGCCGGCCGCGAACGGCTCGAGACCGGCGGCATCGACCAGCCGGTGATCGACTCCCGCCTGATGCTGGAAGCCGCCGCAGGCGTCACCCGCCTGGACATCATCACCGACCCGCACCGGCTGCTGACCGGCGAGCAGATGACCACCTTCGACGGCTATATCGAGCGCCGTCTGCGCCGCGAGCCGGTCAGCCACATCCTGGGCCGCAAGGGCTTCTGGAAGATCATGCTCAGCGTCACGCCCCATGTGCTGACGCCCCGCCCCGACACCGAGGTGATCGTCGACGAGGCGCTCAAGGCCTTCCCCGAGGCGATGGCCTTCACCATGCTCGACCTGGGCGTCGGCTCGGGGGCGATCCTGCTGGCCATCCTGGCCGAGCGGCCCGCCGCCAAGGGGCTGGGGGTCGATATCTCGGAAGAGGCCCTGGCCGTGGCGCGCGAGAACGCCGCCAACCTGGATCTCGACAACCGGGTGGCGCTGCTGCGCGGCGACTGGACCGCCGGCCTGGGCGACGAGACCTTCGACCTGGTGGTCTCCAACCCGCCCTACATCGCCACCGAAGAGATCGAGACCCTCGATCCGGAGGTGAAGGATCACGAGCCTCGCGTGGCGCTGGACGGCGGGCCGGACGGGCTGGATCCCTACCGGGTGCTGGCGCCGGAAATCCTGCGCGTGCTCAAGCCCGGCGGCCTGTTCGCGGTGGAGATCGGCCACACCCAGGCGGCGGCCGTCGAGGCCCTGTTCCGCGAGGCCGGCGGCGCGCAGGTGCGGACGATCAAGGATCTGGCCCTGCGCGACCGGGTTGTCGCGGGCGTGAAAAACCCCTTGGAAACATAGGCCTGAGGGGTTACATCTCGACTCGTTCCCTCTCAGATCGCCGTAGATCGAAAGTCTCGACGACGGACGCGCGGGGCCCTTGCGGGCCGGTTCGCAGCGCTGGAAAGCCGGGCGGGAACCCAGGAACAGCGTCTTTCTAACAACAAACCGGGCCAATGCGCCCGAACAGGTCTCCAGAACCAGCCGGCAAGGTCCGCAACAGGACCAGCCGCAGTGCAGGTCAAAGGTAAAAATGAGAGATTTCAAGGGTATGAAGCGTCAGCGCGGCCGCAATCGCGGCGGCGGCGGCGGCAACAAGCCCCAACAGCAGAACGCCAACCGGGCGTTCGATTCCAACGGCCCCGAGGGCGTGAAGGTCCGCGGCGCGGCCCAGGGCGTCTTCGAAAAGTATCAGCAGCTGGCCCGCGACGCTTCGTCGGCCGGCGACCGCGTGCTGGCCGAGAACTACCTGCAGCACGCCGAACACTACTTCCGCACCCTGCGGGCCATGCAGCCGCATCGGCCGGTGTCCGACATCGTCGGTCGCGAGCAGTTCGCCTCCGGCTTCGACATCGATTTCGAGGCCGAGCCCGAGGAGGCTCCCGAGCAGCCCGAGACGCCGGAAGCGGCTGAAGGCGGCGACGGCAACGACGGCCAGCGCGACCACCGCGACGGCCAGCGCCAGGAAGGCCGTCGCGACCGCTTCGAGAACCGACGCGACCGTGAGGACCGCCCGCGCGACGACCGGCCTCGCGACGATCGGCCCCGTGAAGAGCGGGCGCCCCGCGATGATCGCCCGCGTGATGACCGGCCCCGGGACGATCGTCCGCGCGAGGAGCGGCCCGAAGGCGGCCGTCGCGACCGCTGGCGGGAACGCGACGAGCGCCGCGAGCGCCAGGAGCGCGCCGCCGCCGAGGCGCCCCGCGATCCGATGGCCGTCATCGAGCCGCAGGCCGCGCCCCTCACCGCCGAGGCGCCGTCCGAGGACTCCCCGCGTCTGCGCGGCCAGGACGGCGCGGTCAGCGAGCTTCCGGCCTTCCTCGGCCGTCCGGCCCAGGCCGAACCCCGCGAGGAGGCGCCGGCCGCCGAGGCCAAGAAGCCCCGCCGTCGCCGCGCCCCGCGCAGCTTCGAGGGCGGCGAAGGCGCGCCGGCCGAGACCGAAGACGCCTGAGGCCGCCGCCTAGAGGTCGAAGTCGAACATCACGATCTCGACCCCGTCCTCGCCGAACGACTCGTAGAGCCGGCGGGCGGGCAGGTTGTCGACCTCGGTGCCCAGCCATGAGGCCTGGCAACCCATCGATCGGCCGAGGTCGAACAAGGCCTCCATCATGCGCCGCCCGACGCCCAGGCGACGCCAGTCCGGCGAGACGCCGACCTCGTCGATATAGAACTCGTCCGGCTTGTCGGGATGCTTGTGGATGACCGCCGCCGCCTGGCCGACCACCAGGTCGCCATCGACCGCGACGATCATCACGTTCACCGGCTCGGCCAGATAGGCGCGCAACCGCGCCGGCACGATCTCGGTGTCGAAGACGTCCTCGGCGACATGGTCCAGAAGGCCGGCATTGTCGGCTGTGAGCCGGATGATCTTGATGGGCATGGGACAGGATAACCCGCCGCGGGCCTTTCCGGGATGGTCCTATTCAGCCTTTGGAACGTCCGGGCCGGGCTTGCAGTAGACATAGCCCTCGAGCTCCACGCCCACGCGGGCGCGCGAGCCCACGCCGGCGCTGCCGTAAACGTACGGCGCATCGGCGTAGTACTCGTTGGCCTGGATCCGGAAGACATTCGTGCGATCGACGCCTGCAGGGCAGAGCTCGGCCGCGCGACGGTCGAAGAAGCCGCGCAGCTCCGCCGCCGACGCATGGCCGGCCATGACCACCAGGACGGTGTGGCCGCCGTCCGGGTTGACGCGATCCTTGTAGCCGTAGGGAACCTCCGTACCGATCGGGCCGTAGATCGCCGGCTTTGCGGTCGCGCAGCCCTGCAGAAGCATGGCCGCGGCAGCGAGACCGACGCCCAGGATGATGTCGGCCCGCCTCAGGGTCACTTGGCGGCCTTCGGAGCGGCCGCCTTGAGGCCCTTGATGTAGGTCACCGTGCTCCTGGCGATCGCGATGGTGTTTCCGTAGGTCGCGAACGACGTGACGTTTCCGGCTGAGCAGACATAGGATCCCGCTTCAGCGCCCTTGCCGATCCGGCGCACGGTCCGCTGGTCGTCTGCCGTCTCCAGCAGCTCGTCCTCGCCGGCGACCGAGGGGATCGCGGTCCTGTTGATGTCCAGGATCACATACCGGGCGACAAAGTCCTGGGCCCGCTTGACCTCGGCCTTGATCATCGCGCCGTCGTCACGCAGCCACTCGCGGGTCAGGAACAGCGAGGTCTCGTTTGGCGTGAGCTTGTCGTCGTTGGCCAGCTCGATCTCGCGCTGCATCGCCCGGTACTCGGTCGTGCCCTCCAGAGGCAGGGCGCCGGAGGCGTCCATCGCACTCTCGCGGATGTTGGCAATGAGCCGCTCGCGCAGTTCCGGCGTCAGGGTCGGGACCGGCAGCGGGGTCGAATAGTAGGTGAAGGTGTTGCGGTACAGCGGCCCCTTGGTCTCGCTCTTGGGAACCGATTTGGTGAAGGTGTACGGCGTCTTGTAGGGGATCGCCGCGTTGCTGTAGGTCGCGACCGCGACGATTCGCAGGACGCTGGAATCCTCGGACAGGGTGTAGGAGGTGACGACCTCGACCGTGTCGTCCAGCGCGCCGGGCGTCACCGACTTGTAGGTCAGCACCACCTCCGGGAAGGTCACGCCCGGACCGGACAGACCCTTGGCGGCCTCTTCCTTCATCTCGGCGACCAGAGCTTCGTTCAGCGCCTCGACGGTCTGGACCTCGGCGACCTCGTTCGCCTGCTTGTTGGCGCGGGCCGAGGGCGCGGCATTGATGATCGCCGCCGCGATGGCTCCGGCGATCACGCCGATCATGCCCGCGCCGCCCCCGTTCACCTGGGTGTAGAACCAGGCCTTGGCGACGCCGGTCTCGCTGCCCGTGACGCTGAGCCGGGTCGGCCCCATGGCTTCGATGCTGGACTGCGACAGAGGCCGTGCGACCGGAACAGGCTCGACCGTCGCGCAAGCGGCCATGGACAGACACAACCCTGCCGCCAGAACTCTACGCATGAAATTATCCCCCAAGCCGCATCCAACAGGGATGCCGCAAATCGCGGTTTGGGAGATTCAGCGGCGGTTGTCAAAGCGACAAACCGACGGGCCGATCCGCGCGGACCGGCCCCTAATCCGTGGTCGGATTTTACTCCGCCGCGACCCGCACCGGGCCGCTGACCATGCCGGCCAGGCGGCCGCGGATCAGGTCCTCGGCCTCGCTGATGATGCGGTCGACAAGGTCCTTCGTGGTCGGGATGTCGTGGATCAGGCCCTGGACCATGCCCGCCGACCAGATGCCGCCCTGGGTGTCGCCGTTGGCGAGGGCGTCGCGTCCGCGCGTGCCGGCCACCAGGTGCTGGACGTCCTCGAACTTGGCCCCGCCGCGGCGTTCGATCTCGACGACGGCCTGGCTGACCTCGTTGCGCATGACGCGGGCGGTGTTGTGCAGCGTGCGGAAGATCAGGTCCGTCTGGCGCTCGTCGTTGGCGACCATCTGTTCCTTGAAGGCCATCGGGATCGGCGCCTCCTGCGTGACGCAGAAGCGGGTGCCCATGTTGACGCCGTCGGCGCCCAGCGCCAGGGCCGCGACCAGGCCGCGCGCGTCGGCGATGCCGCCGGAGGCCAGCATCGGGATCTTCACCTTGTCAGCCGCGGCGGCGATCAGGATCAGGCCGGGGATGTCATCCTCGCCCGGGTGACCGGCGCACTCGAAGCCGTCGATCGAGATGGCGTCCACGCCCATCCGCTCGGCCGAGAGGGCGTGACGGACCGCGGTGCATTTGTGGATGATCTTGATGCCGTGCTTCTTGAAGTCGTCGACGTGTTCCTGCGGCTTGTAGCCGGCGGTCTCGACGATCTTGATGCCCGCGTCGATGATCGCGGCGCGGTACTCGGCATAGGGCGGCGGCTTGATGGCCGGCAGGATGGTCAGGTTCACGCCGAACGGCTTGTCGGTCAGATCCTTGGTGCGCTGGATTTCCTTGGCAAGGTCCTCCGGCGTCGGCTGGGTCAGGGCGGTGATGAAGCCCAGCGCCCCGGCGTTGGCCACGGCGGAGACCAACTCGGCCTTGCCGACCCACTGCATGCCGCCCTGGGCGATCGGATGCTCGACGCCGAACATCTCCGTGAAGCGGGTCTTGATGGCCATGGTGTCTCTCCCGAACGTTTGTTTGGAAGATACTCAGCCACGTCACCCGACGTCAGGCAAGCGCGGGTTTTTCGGCTTCAGCCCGTCGGCTTGCGCGTGCGGTCGACCACCTGCGAGAGCCCGGCGAGCACCGCCTTGCGGGCCGCCGGCGGCTGGTCGCCCGACAGCAGCAGGCGCAGGGCGGCCGCATGGACCTTGAGCGGCGGCAGATCGAGCGCCGGCGCGCGCTGCTGGCGATCGGCCAGTTCACACAGGCTGAAGGCGGCGGCGCACAGGTCCTCGTAGCCGAACGGGCCGGCGGTGTCGGAGATGCGGGTGGCCAGGAAGTAGATCCGCTCGAGCCAGGCCTGACGGTCGGCGGCGACCGGAGGGGCGGCGATAGCGCCGTCCAGTTCGTCCAGCGCGGCGGCGACCACGGCCATCGCCTCGGCGCGGAACGCCTCGGTCTGGACCGCCGCCTCCGCCAGCGCCTTGCCGACGGTGACGCCGCCCGGCTGGTTGACCAGTTTTGACAGGCGCGAACGCCGCATGACCCAGGTGACGCTCATGCGGCCGACCCTCCTTCGCCAGTCAGGTTGAGCTTGCCCCGGCTCATCGGGTCGCCGCGCCGCTCGGCCACGCCCTCGGGTGGGCCGAGTTCGCGGAAGCGCCGATCGGGACCCGAGTAGGACGACGTCTCCAGCATCCCGCGAAGGTCTCTGGCGACCCACAGGATGCGGTCGAGCAGCAGGGCGGCGGTCAGCGGCCGGGCGACGATGAAGTTGGCGCCGCAGTCTCGCGCCTTGGCGACCTTGGAGACCGGGGTATGGCCCGAGATCATCAGCACCGGCGTCCAGGCGTTGTCGAGGCCGGACCGGCGCAGCCAGCTGACCAGGTCGTAGCCGTCCTTTACAGGCATCTCGGCATCGACGATCAGCAGGTCGATCGGATGGGTCTTGAGCAGGGCCGAGGCCTCGTCCGCCGAGCCGCACTGATAGCGGGTGACCACCCCGAAGCCGAGCAGGGTCTGGGCGGTGAGCCGCAGCGAGAACGGTTCGTCGTCCACGACCATTACCGTGGCCTTGGACAAGTTGAACACGGTGTTCGGGTTGAGGTTGGGCGCCCCCGCGCCCTTCCGGTCAACCGGCTCGATGGTATCCGGCACGCGAAAGCTCCTGCCCGAAGGGAAGGCTATCAGCGAGGCGGCTGAAGCAATCGTTAAGGTTGATCGCCTGCGTCACTCCGGCGCAAAGGTTTCCAGCTCGATGGTCCGCTCCACCGTCCGCCGCAGGATGCAGAAGTTGGCCGCCACGGTGGACATCGAGCCCCACTCCCAGTCCTGGCGCGAGGCGCAGTCGGCGTCACGGAAGGCGATCCAGGCCCGCTGGGCGTTGCGCAGCCCGGCCTGCTGCCGGGCGTTCATCCCGGCGGCGAGCGCGCGGTAGGCGGCGTTGAGCGCGGCGTCCTGGATCGTCAGTTCGGCGGCGACGCAGCCGACGGTCCCGGCCGTCGTCTGGCCGTCGGGCGTATCGAGGCATTGGCCGAGAGCCGGCGTGTAGCGGGCTTCGATCTGCGCGGCGTCGATGGCTGACGCGGGGCTGGCGGAAAGCACGAGCGCCCCGGTCAGGGCCGTGATGATCCGGGTCTTCATGCCGCGCCTCCCCATGGGTCAGGGCGGCAGTCTGGCCTGTTCGCGCCCGTCAGGACAGGCCCTGGCGACCGATGGCGTAGTAGCGGTCGGCCCGCTGGCGCAGCAGCTGGTCAGCGGTCATCTCCGACAGCGCCTTCAGCTCCTCCTCGATGGCGTCGCCGACGGCCCGGACCGTGGTCGCCGGATCGGAATGAGCCCCGCCGGGGGGCTCGTCGATGATGCGGTCGACGACGCCGGTCTTGATCAGGTCCTGGGCGGTGATGTGCATCTGCTCGGCGGCGTCCTTGGCCCGCGCGCCGTCGCGCCACAGGATCGAGGCCGCGCCCTCGGGGCTGATCACCGAATAGATGCCGTGCTCGAGGATCAGCACCTTGTTGCCGGCGGCGATGCCGATGGCGCCGCCGCTCATGCCCTCGCCGGTCACCGTCGCGACCATCGGGACCTTCAGGGTCAGGCAACGTTCGGTGCCGCGGGCGATGGCCTCGGCCTGGCCGCGCTCCTCGGCGCCCAGGCCCGGGTAGGCGCCGGCGGTGTCGACGAAGGTCAGGACCGGCAGGCTGAACTGCTCGGCCATGTCCATCAGGCGCACCGCCTTACGGTAGCCCTCGGGCCGCGCCATGCCGAAATTGTGCTTCAGGCGGGTGGTGGTGTCGTGGCCCTTCTCCTGGCCGATGACCATCACCGGCATGCCCCGGAAGCGGCCAAGGCCGCCCATGATCGCCTGGTCGTCGGCGAACTTGCGGTCGCCGCGCAGCTCGACGAACTCGTCGATCAGGCCTTCGAGGTAGTCGACGAAGTGCGGCCGTTCCGGATGGCGGGCCACCTGGGCCTTCTGCCACGGCGTCAGCGCGGCGTAGGACTCGCGGCGCAGCTGGCCCAGCCGCGTGCGCAGGGCGTCTATCTCGCTGTCGAACGATCCGGCGCCGGCGGTTTCCGAGAGCCGCGACAGCTCCTCGATCTTGCCTTCCAGCTCGGCGATAGGCCGTTCGAACTCGAGATAATGCTGGACCATGAATCGCCTGACGGGGCCGCCCCTGAGAGGCAGCGAACCTAAAGCGAGGGCCTTTCCGGCACAAGCACGGCTAGCCAAGCCCCCGCCCGCTGTGTCAAACAGCTGTTTGAATGATAACGCAGGGGAAACGGACCATGGCCAGTCTCGAAGGCAAGACAGCGATCATCACCGGCGCGGCCAGCGGCATCGGCCGGGCGGCGGCGAAACTGTTCAGCGCGGCGGGCGCGACGGTCGTGCTGGCCGACGTGTCCGACAAGGTGAACGAGACGCTGGAGATGGTCACCGCCGCCGGCGGCCGCGGCGTGGCCATCGTCGGCGACGTCGCCACTCCCGAGGTCATCAACAAGGCCATCGAGGCGGCCGAGATGCTGGGCGGCGTCGACATCATGTTCGCCAACGCCGGCGTCTCCGGCGGGCTGCCCGGCCTGTTCGACCTGACGCCCGAGCACTGGCACGAGGTGCTGCGCATCAACACCGTGGGCGTCTTCCTGGCCGTCCAGGCCGCCGCGCGGCTGATGGTCGCCAACGGCAAGGGCTCGATCATCTGCACCGCCAGCGTGGCCGGCATCCGCTCAGGCGCCGGCGGCATGCCCTACAGCGCCAGCAAGGCGGGGGTGATCAGCATCGTCCAGACCGCCGCCAACCAACTGGCCGGCACCGGCGTGCGCATCAACGCCGTCTGCCCGGGCCTGACCGAAACCGGCATGACCCAGTACGTGTTCGACCGCGCCCGCGAGCGCGGCACCGAGGGCAAGATCGGCCAGCTGAACCCGCTGCGCCGCGGCGCCGTCCCGGAGGAGATCGCCCAGGTGGCGCTGTTCCTGGCGTCCGACGAGGCCAGCTACGTCAACGGCCAGGCGATTGCGGTCGACGGCGGCCTGTCGAGCTCCCACCCGGTGGTGCCGGGGAAGATGGCTTAGCGAACGGCGATGGCCATCCTGGTCATGGCCACCGGGACGCCGGAGGTCGGCGGGCTCGTCTCGAAGCTCGCCGACGAACTGGTCTATGCGATGGGCGCGTTCGTTGACCTTGATAGGGTTGTCCTGCTGAAGCCGGACACGATCATCCTGTCGATCGCCGCCATTGACCCTTCGGCCGGGTCGATTCCGGACGGAACAAGCTTCAAGCGTAGCCACGGTGAGTTCTGGAGTTCCCGAAGCATCGCCTACGCGCGTTTTGCCGCCGGCAATCTGACGGAGAAGCTGGCGGCAGTCGGTGACGCGCTCATTGAGGCCGTCGAGCAGGTGCCGCGCACTCGAATGAGCGATGATGCCAAGGCCGAAGTGACCGCCGGCGTGACGCCCGCCATCCAGGTCCTGCTCGGCGAGCCCGAACGGTTTCGGGGCCTGTAGCACTGTCCGCCGGAAGCTCCCGAGCCGCCCCCACCCCGTCATCGTCGGACTTGTTCCGACGATGACGGAGATGGATGCGGGGAAGCTCAGTCTCCCCGCACCCGCACGATCACCGTCTGGCTGGCCACGGCCATCAGTTCACCGGTCTCGGCAAAGAGGTTCATGGCGCCGTGGCCGACCCCGGCGTGGATGCCGCTGATCGAGATCTCGGCCAGCACCCAGCGGGTCGGCACGATCTTCAGGACGCGCAGGGTGTTGTCGAGGCTGTTGCCCCCGGCCCAGACGCCCAGCGCGTGGCCGAAGCCCGACGGCACATAGTCGGCGAAGACGGCGAGGAGGGCCGCGTCGACCGGCACGTCCTCGACCGTGCGCAGCCACATCTGCATGCGGCCGTCCTGGCTGATCTCGCCCTTGCGGTTCTTGAGGTCGTAGCGGCCTTCCGGCGCGCGGCGCTCGATGCGGCGGTTGAGGTTGTCGCCGTCGTCGGTCCACAGCATGACCGGCAGGCAGTCGTCCGGCGGGGGGATGTCGGGCATCCTGGGCCACTGGTGATCGCGCGTGTCCGGCCGGGCGCCGAGGGCGGCCATGACGCTGACCACCTCGGTCTCGCCGACATGGGCGGTGACGCGGGCCTGGGTCGTGTACTTGCCGGCGTTGGAGATCCAGACGTCGAAGTCGACCACCGACGGCGGCCGGGCGTAGGACAGGTACTGCGCCGTGGCCCAGACCACCGGCCGGCCGCAGGTCTGCTCCAGCGCCGAGATCGAGGCGGCCAGGCCGATACCGCCGTACATGAACAGGTGCTCGGGCGGCCCGACGCAGATCGGCGGCGTCAGCGGCAGGTGCCAGCGATGCGGATTGTGCGATCCGCGCAGGTCGAAGAACGGGGTGGTCATACCCGCTGTCTTAGCCAAAGTTCCGCGCGCGTCACCTGATTTTCGCCGCGGCGCAGCATTCGCCCCGGCGACCGGTTCAGCCCGGCGGCGACTCCGTCGTCAGGAAGGCCGTCAGGGTCTCCAGAAGCTGCAGGCGCGTGGCCGGCCGGGACAGCCAGTGGTCCTCGTTCTTCAGTTCGACGAAGCTGGCGCGACCGCCGGCGGACCGGATCGCCCGCTCCATGCCCCGGCTCTGGATGATCGGCACGATGCTGTCGTCATCGCCGTGAAGCAGCAACACCGGCGCCTTGATCGCCGAGGCGGCCCTGGCCGGCGAGATGGCCGCCAGCGCGTCGCCGGACGTGTCGGCGATGCGGTCGTTGAAGAAGGCCGCCGTCCGCGCCGTGGACCCGCGCCCCTTGGTCAGGGACACGTACCAGAGCTGCAGGTCCGACAGGGGCGCGATGGCTGCGGCGCAGCGCCAGCGCTCCGGCGCGAAGGCCGCCCCCGCCAGGGCCGCGTAGCCGCCGAAGCTGGCCCCGACGATGGACGCCCTGGCCTTGTCGCCCCGTCCGGCAGCGGCGAGGGCGTCAACGGCATCCTCGATATCGGCGCGCATGACGCCGTTCCACTGGCGATAGCCGGCCTCGCGGAAGGCCAGCCCATGGCCCGACGAGCCGCGGAACTGCGGCTGCACCACCACGTAGCCGCGCGAGGCGATCGCTGCCGCCAGCCAGTCGTAGTCGAGGGAGTCGCGGCTGTGGGGACCGCCGTGCGGCAGGGCCACGATGGCTGCCCCGGCGGCCGCACCCTTGGGCGCGGTGACCACGGCCCACAGGGGAACGCCGTCACGCGAGCGGTAGTCGAAGCGGCTGCGGGCCAGCCCGCTCGACGCCTCCGGCGCCCGCGTGGGGCCAAGCTCGCCCATGGCGCCCTGGGCGTGGTCATAGAGGTAGAAGGTCTCGGGCTGGCCCGCGGCGCGGGCGGTCACCAGGAAGCGGTTGCGGTCGCGGCTCCAGGACCGGATCTCGACCCCCTGCCCGGGAAATCCGGCCTTCAGCCGCGCGGCGATCGCCGCGAGGTCGGGATCGACGAAGGTCTGGACGGCGCCTTCGTGGAGCGCGGCGGCGCCCACGCCCCGCAGGGTGTTGGGATCGACCAGGACACGGTCGATGTCGAAGACGGCGCTCTCGACCAACGGCCCGCTGACCGCGCCCGTCTTCAGGTCGATCTTCCAGAGGGCGTTGCGGTCCTGCCCGTTGCGACCGGTGGCCAGCAGCGAGAGCCCGTCGGAGGACAGGGCCCAGTCGTCGAACGGCGGCTCCCGGGTCTGGTGGACCATCAGGCTGCGCCAGCCGCGGCCCTCGGGAACCAGCAGTTCCCAGTGCTCCAGCCGCACGTCGCCGCGCACCTCGGCCTCGTCGATCCGCGCCACGACGGCGCCGCCGTCGCCGAGAATCCAGTGCGCGGTGTCGGCTCCGCCCTGCTCCACCGTCACCCGGGCGCGGGTGCGGGGATTGTAGCGGACCAGGTCGCGCGACAGCCGGTTGTTGGTGATCTGCCCAAGGGTGATCAGCATCGAGCCGTCGGGGAACATCATGTCGGGACGGCTCAGTCCCCTGCGCACCACGCCGTCGCCATCGTCCTCGATCAGGTCGGCGGCGATGTCGATCAGCTTGCCGGTGCGCAGGTCGAAGCCCGTCGGGAAGACGAACTCATGTTCGTTGCCGAAGAAGGCGATCGGGCCGGCGCGGTCGGTGAAGCTGTAGACGATCATGACCAGATCGTCGGTCGTCCAGTACAGGTCGCGAATCTTCAGCGGCGTGACATCCACCGCCTTGCGATCCCCGCCGCTGACGCCGGTGGCCACCACCGCGACACGCCCGTCGCCCAGCGTCTGGACGAAGGCGACCTTCGCGCCGTCGGGGGACAGGACGGCGTGGCGCATGGCCGGATCATCGGCGAACGCCTTGAGCGGCGCGACCGTCTGCGCCGCCGCCGGCAGGGGCGCCAGGCCCAGGGCCACGCCCGCCGCCAGGAGTCCCCGACGGCTCAAACTTGCCGACCCGATACGCATGCACGCCCCCATGTTCCTGCGCCGCAACCTAGAGACCCGCCACCGGGGTCCGCAAGCGGCTGCAAGCCGCCACAGCCCCTGCTAGAGTGACTCGACCCGGGTCGCGCACGGCCCTTCCGGAGTCCCCATGGACGCCCTCGCCCGCCCCACCGTTCCGCCCGCCCCCTATGTGCACAAGGGCGAGCTGTCGACGCCGCGGCTGGTCATCGAGACCCTGAAGAACACGCTGGGCAACTGGTCGGAGGTCGCCTTCACCGAGCTTTCAGGCCGGCGCAAGGTGCTGGGCGTCGACAGCATGATGATCAACGATCCCGCCGCCGTCCGACACATCCTGCAGACCAACATGGCCAACTATGTGCGCCCGATGGCCTCGGTGCGGCCGGTCAAGCCGCTGGCCGGCGCGGGCGTGCTGCTGTCCGAAGGGACCGAGTGGCGACGCCAGCGGCGGATGCTGGCGCCCGCCTTCACGCCCGGCAGCGTCGCCAGCCTGCTGCCGCACTTCCAGGCCGCCGCCGAGGGCATGGTCCGGCGGCTTGAGGGCGTCTCGCGGGTCCAGCTGTCGGAGGCCTTCCACGAAGCGGCGCTGGACGCGGTGCTGCGGGCGCTGTTCTCGCTGTCCGTCGACGGACGGCGCGAGCTGGCGCAGCGGGTGCGCGACTATCTGGCCGGGCCTGGACGCCCGACGATCTTCGACGGCTACGCCCGCACAGAAGACGACTTCGGCTTCGCATTGGGCGCCCGGCGCAGGTTCCAGCGTGTCTGGTTCGCCGAGGTCGACCGCATCGTCGCCGACCGGCGCGCGGCGGGTCGGGGCGACGGACATGGCGACCTGCTCGACCGCCTGCTCGCTGTCCGCGACCCGGAAACCGGTGGGCCGCTCTCCGACGCCGAGATCCGCGACCAGTGCGCCACCATGCTGCTGGCCGGCTTCGAGACGACCTCGCGCCTGCTGTTCTGGTCCAGCTACCTGCTGGCGCTGGACGGCGCCGAACAGACCCGCCTGCGCCAGGAGATCGCCGCCTTCGATCCGTCCCGCGTCACGACCCTGGACGACATCCAGCACTGGCCGCGCCTGCGGCAGGTGCTGCTTGAGGCGATGCGGCTCTACCCGCCGGTGACGCTGGTCATCCGCCAGGCGCTGGGGCCGGACACGATCTGCGGCGAGTCCTTCGGCAAGGGCATGCTGGTGTGGATCAGCCCCTGGGTGATCCACCGCCATCACAGGTTCTGGGACAACCCCACGGCCTTCATGCCCGACCGCTTCGCCGGCAAGGCCCAGCCTTGGATCAGCGAACCCGGCTACATCCCGTTCGGCGGCGGGCCGCGCATCTGCATCGGCGCCGCCTTCGCCCTAGCCGAGGCCTCGGTGGTGATGGCGACGCTGCTGAGCCGGTTCGAGTTCTCGCTAGAGTCTGTACGCCCGGTGATGCCCGTCGGCGGCGTCACCACCGCGCCGGACCATGAGCCCTGGTTCCGGGTAGAGGCCGTCTGACCAGCCCTCGTCAGTCGGCGCGGGGCATCCCGTAGCCCTTGAGGGACAGTAACGCGCCGACGACGATCAGCAGCGCCAGCGTCGCCCAGGTCGCCGGACCCGCGGCCAGCTGCGGCGCCGCCGGCATGGCCATGCGGTAGAGCCCGGCGACGAGGAAGACCCATCCCATGAGCGTCACGAGGGTCGAAAGGGAGGGGGTCCAGCGCCGGTAGGCCTGCAGGATCGCCACCCCTGCCGCCAACAGAAGGGTGCCGTTGAGAAACACGACCTGCGCCGGATTGCCGGCGAACACCTCGATGTTAACGCCCTCGGTCAGCGCCAGGACGACGAGCACCGGGCCGAGTATGCGGGCGATCCGCCGGGAAATTTCCATCCAGTGCGCCTCGCGAGGTCTGTCGGCCGCCACCTTGCGGGGATGGCCGGACGCGGCATTGCGCTGGATCAAGCCTTCCCGGAGAAAGTCCCGCGCGTCCGCCCCCTTCCCTTCCCCGAGGGGAATCGTCGCATGGAAGGCCTCATGGGACGATTCCACGAAGACACCGCCGTCGTCGAAACCGACGGCGTCCTCACCGCCACCCTCTCGAAGGACTGGGAGATCTGGGGCCCGAACGGCGGCTATGTCGCGGCGATCGCGCTGCGCGCCGCCGGCCTGCGTGCACCGGAGGGGCATCGGCCGGCCAGCTTCTCCTGCCAGTACCTGTCGGTCGGCAAGTTCGCACCGGCGCAGGCGGAGGTGCGGGTGATCAAGGCCGGCCGCTCCGCCGCCTGTCTGACCGTGGAGCTGTCGCAGGACGGCAAGCCGTTCCTGACCGCCCAGGTCTGGACCACCAACAAGGACGACGGCCCGAGCATGGCGGCGACGGCCCGACCGGAAGCCGCTGCGCCCGCCGACCTCCATCCGATGGAGCATTACCTGCCTGCGGATGCGCCGAAGCATCGGTTCTGGGCCAATTTCGAGACGCGGCCGTGCAAGTGGACTCCGTGGGGCGAGCCGACCAAGGCGGGAGAGCCGCTCCTTCAGTGGCAACGGTTCAGGGACTTCGAGGCCCCCGACGTCTTCGCCGATTGCGCCCGGATGCTCGTGCTGATCGACACGCCGCTGTGGCCGGCGCACCGACGCGCCCAACCGCCGGAGGCCAACTATATCGCCCCGAGCCTCGACCTGTCGGTCTGGTTCCACCAGGCCCCCGGCGGCGTCGACTGGCTGCTCAGCGACGCCCGGTCCGAGGAATCGCACAGCGGCCTGATCCACGGGATCGGGCGGGTCTGGAGCGAAGACGGCCGCCTGCTCGCCAGCGGCGGGGGCCACATGATCCATACCCCGCCGCGGGGGTAGCGCGCTGTCATTGCGTGGTTCGCGACGCCGGCCCGAGAGCCGGCTCCTCACCATGACGAAGGTAGTTGGCGTTCCACTGAGTTCGTCATCCTGAGGAGCGAGCTCTCGGGCGAGCGTCGCGAAGGACGCAGTGAGCCCCTACCCTTCCAGCAGCGCCAGTGCGAACCAGCCCTTGGGGTCGGTCCAGACCGTCTCCAGCGACCAGCCGGCGGCTTCGGCCAGGGCGGCGAGGCGCTCGCGGGTGTATTTGTACGAGCTCTCGGTGTGGATCGTCTCGCCCGCCGCGAAGCTGAACACCTGCCCTTCCAGCCGCACGGTGGTCGGCCCGGTGGCGCGCAGGTGCATCTCGATCCGCGACTCGCCCGGGTTCCAGCGGGCTTCGTGGGCGAAGGCGTCGAGGTCGAAATCGGCGCCCAACTCGCGATTGGCGCGGACCAGCAGGTTGCGGTTGAACGCCGCCGTCACCTCGGCCGCGTCATCATAGGCGGCGACCAGCACGTCGCGGTCCTTGACCAGGTCGACGCCGATCAGCAGCTGCGCGCCCCGGCCCAGATGCTCGCGCATGTCGGCCAGCAACATCGCCGCATCGGTGGGGTCGAAGTTGCCGATCGTCGAACCGGGGAAGAAGCCCAGCCGCGCGCCGGGCGGGCCGGCCGGGGTCGCGCCATCCAGCGCCGTGAAGTCGCCGGCCACGCCCCTGGTCGGCAGGTCAGGAAAGCAGCCGGCCACCTCCTCGGCGGTTGCGCGGGCCGCGCCGGGGTCGATCTCGATACAGACGTAGGCGCGCGGCCGCTCCAGCCCGTGCAGCAGGGTCACCGCCTTGTCGCCTGAGCCCGCGCCGTACTCGACCACAGAGCGGCCCGGGCCGACGGCGCGTCCGATGTCGCCGCGCACCCTGGCCAGCAGCGCCCGCTCGGTGCGGGTCGGATAATACTCGGGCAGCCGGGTGATCTCGCCGAACAGGCGCGAGCCTTCGGCGTCATAGAACCACTTGGGCGGCGTGGCCTTCGGGATGGCCGACAGGCCTTCGATCATGTCGGCGGCGAACAGCGCGCGCTGCAGGTCGGCGCCGAGGAGCACAGGCTTGTTCATCACAGATCCTTGGCCAGCCGCAGGCCGGAGAACATCCACCGCTGGTGGGGATGGAAGAAGTTGCGGTAGCTCGCCCTGATGTGGGGCGCGGGCGTCGCGCAGCAACCGCCGCGCAGCACGAACTGCCGGGCCATGAACTTGCCATTGTACTCGCCCAGCGCTCCGGCCGCAGGGCGGAAGCCCGGATAAGGCGAATAGGAACTGGCCGTCCATTCCCACAGATCGCCGAACAGCTGGTCGCGGCCGCCGGCCGGGGTCGGGCGCAGAATATCGTTGTCGAGCAAGTTGCCCGCCGTCGGCCGGTCTGCGGCGATCGTTTCCCACTCCGCCTCGGTCGGCAGGCGACCGCCGGCCCAGGTCGCGAAGGCGTCGGCCTCGTAGAAGCTGATGTGCTGCACCGGCGCGGCGGGGTCGAGGGCCTCCAGCCCGGCCAGCGTCGCCTGGGCGTCGCCGCGCCAGTATTCCGGCGCCGCCCAGCCCTCGCGGCGGGCCGTGTCCCAGCCGTCGGCCAACCACAGCGCGGCGTTGGCGTAGCCGCCGTCGGCGATGAACTCGGACCACTCCCCGTTGGTCACCAGCCGGTCGGCCAGCGCGAAGGGCTCGAGCCAGGTCCTGTGGCGCGGTCGCTCGTTGTCGAAGCTGAAGCCGCCCGGGGCCGCGCCGGTCTCCACGAGGCCGCCGGGGTGCTCGATCCAGTCGGCGCGGCGCTGCGCCGGGCCGGCGGCGGAGCGCAGGTCGGTGCGATAGGCCGGGGCGTCCGGATGACGGGCCAGAAGCGCCAGCGTATCCATCAGCAGCAGCTCCTGGTGCTGCTCCTCGTGAGCCAGGCCCAGTTCGATGATCGGCGCCACGGCCGCGAACTGTTCGGCCGCCGCGTCGCGGACGAACCGCTCCAGCGCGTCGTCGATGCGGGCCCGCCAGGCCAGCACCTCTTCCAGCGCCGGCCGGGTGATCAGGCCGCGCTCGGGCCGGGGATGCCGCTCGCCGACCGCCTCGTAGTAGCTGTTGAACAGATACCCCGACGAGGCGGGCCGCTCCGGCGCGTAACCGGCCGGCGTCAGCAGGAAGGCGTCGAAGAACCAGGCGGTATGGGCCAGGTGCCACTTGCCGGGGCTGGCGTCGGGCATGGCCTGGGCCTGCAGATCCTCGGCCGACAAGGGCGCGGCGAGATCGGTGGTCCGGCGCCGGACCGCGCCGATCGCGGCGGCCCAGCGGTCCCTGTCACTGACGTCCAAAGCCATGAAAGTCGCCCTCGCCCCTCCGGGTTCCCCGGTCAAACGCCCGGGAGGACGATATGGCTCCCCTCCGGCGGCGTCTCGCGGATTCCGGTTCTTGAAGGGCGGCTGGTGACTCCCGTTGTCAGCAGGCGGCGGCAGGGTCGCCGAGCTATCGATCCGCCGCCACGCGCTCCCACGCCACGACGGCGTCAACAAACGCGGCCGGGACGGGCACCGGGGTCTGCTCCTTCGGCGTCGCGCAGACGTAGGTGTTGCGCACGTCGCAGAGCAGCGCCTCGCCCCGGAAGATGGCGATGCGGAACAGCATGCTGGTGCGGCCGATCCGCTGGGTGCGGACCGCCAGGGTCAGCTCGTCGTCGAAGCGGGCCGAGGACTGGAAGTCGACATTGGCGTTGACCGCGAAGATGTCCGCGCCGAACGGCAGCAGGGCGTCAGGATAGGGGAAGCCGACCGCCCGCATGTACTCGGTCATCGCGACGTCGGCATACGTCAGATAGTGCGGGTTGAAGACGATGCCCTGCATGTCGACCTCGGCCCACCGCACCCGCAGGGGCGTGGTGAACACGAAGTCGGCGAGGACCGAGGGCGGCTCCCGCTCGGCCATCTCAGAGCCCGTAGAGCGCGGCGTACTCCGGATCCTTGGCGGCGATCTGCTTGGCGCAGTCGACCATCACCTTGGCCTGTTTCCAGGTGGCGTCGTCCTGCATCTTGCCGTCCAGCATGACCACGCCGGTGCCGTCGGGCATGGCCTCCAGGATACGCTTGGCGAAGATCACCTCGCCCGGATCGGGGCTGAACACCTTCTTGGCGATGGCGATCTGGTTGGGATGCAGGCTCCAGGCGCCGACACAGCCGAGCAGGAAGGCGTTGCGGAACTGCTGCTCGCAGGCCTCGGCGTCGGAGATATCGCCGAACGGGCCGTAGAAGGCGTTGATGCCGTGGGCGGCGCAGGCGTCGACCATCTTCGCGAACGTGTAGTGCCAGATGTCCTGCTGGGCGGCCTCGCGGGGCGCGCCGTCGTCGCGCGGATCCTCGATCACCTTGTAGAACGGGTGGCCGCCGCCGACGCGGGTGATCTTCATCCGGCGGCTGGCGGCCAGGTCGGCCGGGCCCAGGCTGATGCCCTGCATGCGCGGGCTGGCGGCGCAGATGGCCTCGACGTTGTTCACGCCCTCGGCCGTCTCCAGGATGGCGTGCAGCAGGATCGGCTTCTTCAGGCCGTGCTTGGCCTCCAGCAGCGCCAGCAACTGGTCCATGTAGTGGATATCCCACGGCCCCTCGACCTTGGGCACCATCATCACGTCCAGCCTGTCGCCGACGCCGGCGACGATGTCGGTGACGTCCTGCAGGTGCCAGGGCGAGTTGAGGCAGTTGATGCGGGTCCACAGGCCGACGCCGAGGGCAGCGAAGTCCGTGGCGTTGGCCATCTCGATGAAGCCGGCGCGGGCGGCGTCCTTCGCGTCGGCCGGAATGGCGTCCTCGAGGTTGCCCAGGATGACGTCGACGGTCGGGGCGATCTCCGGAACCTTGGCGCGGACCTTCTCTAGATGGGCCGGCACGAAGTGGATCATCCGCTCGACCCGGACCGGCAGGTCCCGCAGGGGCTGCGGCGCCCCGATGGCGAGAGGTTTGAAAAACCCGCGCGGCGTCTTCATGGCGTCATCCCCGTAGTGTTCTTTTCGCAATTGCGAGAACTTTTGCGGCGGTGCGGCGAAGCCGTCAAGGCTTGCGAGACGCCTCCGGATCGTCGTGGCCGGGCGCGAGGGTGTCCTCGATGGCGTCGTTGGTGGACGCGCGCCGCCGCCGGCCCCTGACCGGCGTCGCGCCGCCGCTTTCCAGCTTCAGCGTGCGGCGGGCGTCGTCGGCCTCCTCGCCGAAGATCGAGCGGACATGCAGGTCGCGCTGCGGCATCGGCACCTCAATGCCGGCGTTGCGCAGCGCATCGTCGATGGCCCAGGTGTAGGCCGCCTGGATGGCGTTGGGCCGCTTCACCGCCTCGAGCCTGGGCCAGACCACCAGCTCGTAGTTCAGGGCCGACTCGCCGAACCCGACCAGCCAGACCTGGGTGCGGTAGGTGGCGCTGTCGGGCAGGGTGAAGGGCACGGCCTTGGCCGCCTCCAGCACCGCGTCGCGGACCTTTTCCTTGTCGACGTTGTAGGCGGCGCGGAAGGGGATGCGAATCCGGCGGGTGTGGCCGCGCAGCGTCCAGTTGGTCACCGTGCCCTGGATCAGCTGGCTGTTGGGGATCAGGATGTCGACGCTGTCGTTGTTGCGGATGCGGGTCGCCCGGGCGCCGATCTCGTGGACCACGCCGCGCTGGCCGCTCTCCAGCTCGATATAGTCGCCGACGCGCAGCTCCTCGTCGAAGATCAGCACGATTCCGGAGACGAACTCCTTGACCACGCCCTGCAGGCCAAGGCCCACGCCGACACCGAGCGCGCCGCCGAACACGGCCAGCGAGGACAGGTCGACGCCGAGGGTCGAGACCCCGGCGATGATGCCGAACACGATCAGGCCGTAGGTGGTCAGCTTCTCGACGATGTAGAGCGCCGCCATGCCGCGCTTGGCGCGGTCGCGCACCCGGCTCAGCGCCGCCGCGATCAGCCGCGCGGCGATGAAGGCCAGGACGATGGTGACCAGGGCCGCGATCAGCCCGCCCGCCGTCACCGGCGTCTTGCCGATGCTGAACAGCACCAGTTCCTCAAGACGCTCCAGCTGTTCGAGTTCGGGCTGCATCGCGGCCTAGGCCTTCTTCACGAACTCGGTACGAAGCACGAGCCCCCTCACCTTGTCGACATTGGCCTCGATCTCGTCGGGGTCGCCGGTCAGGCGGATCTTCTTCACCAGCGTCCCGCGCTTGAGCGTCACGCCGCCCGAACCCTTGACCTTCAGGTCCTTGATCAGGGTGACGCTGTCGCCGTCAGCGAGAATGGCGCCGTTCGAATCGCGGGTCTCTTCCAAGGCGGTCAGTCCTTCCGACTCAAGGGATGCTTGCTTCTTACCACCTCGGCCAGCCGGTCGCCCGCGACATGCGTGTAGATCTGGGTGGTGGCGATGTCGGCGTGGCCCAGCAGGGTCTGGACGACCCTCAGGTCGGCGCCGCCCTCCAGCAGATGAGTGGCGAAGGCGTGGCGCAGGACGTGGGGACTAACCTTGGCCGGGTCGATGCCGGCGGCGATGGCCGCCTCCTCCAGCAGCTGGGAGAAGCGGCGGGGCGTCAGGCGGCCGGCCTTGCCGCGCGACGGGAACAGCCAGGGATTGGCCGCGTCGCCCTTGGGCAGGAAGTCCTTGCGCACGGCCAGCCAGGCCTTCACCGCCGTCCGCGCCGCGGCGTTCAGCGGGGCCAGCCGCTCCTTGCCGCCCTTGCCCTTGACGATCAGGTAGGCCGGGTCCCGCGCCAGGGCGGTCAGCGGAAGGCCCATGACCTCCGACACCCGCATGCCTGAGGCGTAGGTCAGCTCGACCAGCGCCGCCAGGCGCAGGCCCTGGCCGCCGTCCTTTGCGGCGGCAGCGGCGATCAGCCGCTCGACCTCGTCGCGCGACAGGACCTTCGGCAGCGGGCGGCCCTTCTTCGGCGCCTCCACCCGGCGGGAGGGATCGTCGGCGCGCCAACCTTCGCCGAGCACGAAGCGATAGAACTGCCGGATCGCCGATCGCCGGCGTGCGGCCGTGGCGGGGGACAGCCCGGCGGCGCCCAGGCCGGCAAACCAGGCCTCGATGTCCTCGGCCGAGGCGGTTGAAAGGTCCCGACCCCGCCCCTTCAGGAAGGCGGCGGCGTCGGCCAGGTCCTTGCCGTAGGCGGTCAGGGTGTTGCGCGCCGCCGCGCGCTCGACGGCCATCATCTCGAGGAAGGCGTCGACCCAGCCTTCGCTCATTCGATCTGCAGCGCCGCGAAGGCTTCCCCGGCGAAGGCGACGGCGGCGTCGGTCAGGCCGACCCGGCGCAAGGCCGAGACCATCGGCGTGTAGTCCGCCGGCTTCGGCTTGCCGCCGGCGTCCGCGACGATGGCCAGGACCAGCAGCGCCGTCTCGCCCTTCAGGCCGGCCTCGGCGGCGAGGTCCAGCGCCGCCAGCCGGCCCGAGGCCGCCGCCCCCTGCGGCGCGGTGAACCCGGCGATGACGGCGCGCTGTTCGGCGGTCGGCGCGGCGCCCAGCGCCACGGCGAGCAGGACGGCGGTTTCGTAGCGCGGCCGGGCCTTGGCCTCAGCGGCCTGGGCCTGGCGCAGCAAGGCGTCGAACTCGGCGGCGCGACCTTCGGTGCGGATGAACCGCCCCGCAAGGCCGCTCCCGGCCGGCATCGGCGAGGGCGCGGGTCCGGCCATCATGGCCGCCACGCCGGGGGGAGCCCCCTTGGCGGCCGCAACGTCGAGCGCCAGCCGCCGGGACAGCGAATACTCCAGCCCGCTGCGCACCGAGGCGGCGCCCGGATCCCCCGCGCCGGCGATCACCGCGCCGATCAGCCGCGAGATCACCGGGTCGCGCTGCTTCTCATTGGCCAGGGTCAGGGTCAGCTGGGCGATGACGCCCTCACCCGCCCGCGCCTCGCAATAGGCCCGCAACCGCAGCCAGTAGAGTTCGCCGCGCCCGACCGAGAGGTCGTTGGCGATCCGGCAGGCGCGGTCGTCGTCGCCGACGATCAGCGCCGTCTCCGCGACCGCCTCGGCCAGCGCGGGATGAGTGGCCAGGTTGCCGGCGCGCTCGGCGGCCGCCCAGGCCTCGACAGGACGGCCAAGCGCCAGCAGCGACCGGATGCGGGCGCCGGCGACGGCCGGATCCCGCCCCGCGCCTTCGGGTCCGACGGCGGCGGTCGCCAAAACTCGCCACGCCAGGTCGCGGGCCGCCGGGGTCAGCCGCCCCTCGCCCGCGACGGGGACAAGCGCCGCCGCCGCGGGACCGGAGCTGCCCTGCCAGAGATCGTCGGACAGGCCGGTGTCGCGGGACCCGAGAGAGAAATAGTCCGGCGCGGCCAGGGGCGCGACCTCGACCTGGGCGGCGGCCGTACCGGCGAGGAGAAGGGCGAGGGCGGCGAGAACGAGCGATCGCATTTCGGGACCCTAGCATCTCCGCGCCCCGAAATGGGAGGGGGCGCCCCGGTCGGTAGCTGTTGGCCCAAGGCCCCCCTATCGTGTAAGCGGAACTGCGCCATGAACCCGGACCCACGACTTCGTCGCAAGACCATCGCCCTCGTCGGACTCATGGGGGTGGGCAAGAGCAGCATCGGCCGCCGCCTGGCGCTGGCGCTGGACCTGCCGTTCCGCGACGCCGACACCGAGGTCGAAACCGCCGCCGGCCGCACGATCACCGAGATCTTCGAGACCTACGGCGAACAGGCCTTCCGCGAGGGCGAGCGCAAGGTGATCGCCCGCCTGATGGACGAGGGACCGTTCGTGCTGGCCACCGGCGGCGGAGCCTTCGTCAACGACGAGACCCGGGCGCTGATCAAGGAACGCGCGCTGTCGGTCTGGCTGAAGGCCGACCTCGAGCTTCTGGCCCGGCGGATCGGCCGCAAGGACACGCGCCCGCTGGTCCGCGGCAAGGATCCGCTCGAGGTCCTGACCGCGCTGGCCGAGGTCCGCTATCCGACCTACGCCCAGGCCGACATCGTGGTCGAGACCGGCGACACGCCCCACCAGGAGGCGGTCGAGGCCATCCTCGACGCCCTTCAGACCCATCTGGCCGGAGCCGAGGCTTGATCCGAACCCTTCCCGTAGGCCTGGGCGCGCGCGCCTATGACGTGATCGTCGGGCCCGGCCTGATCGATCGCGCCGGCGACCATATCGCGCCGCTGCTGAAGTCCCGCCGCACCGTGATCGTCACCGACAGCGACGTCGGCGAGCACCATGGCGAGCGGCTGTCCGCCGCCCTCGAACGCGCCGGGATCGCCGTCGACGTGATCACCGTGCCGGCCGGCGAGGAGAGCAAGAGCTTTGCGGGCCTCGCGGACCTGTCCGACCAGCTGCTGGCGCTGGAGCTCGACCGGGGCGATGTGATCGTCGCCTTCGGCGGCGGGGTGGTCGGCGACCTGGCCGGCTTCGCGGCCTCGATCTACAAGCGCGGCATCGACTTCATCCAGGTTCCGACCAGCCTGCTGGCCCAGGTCGACAGCTCGGTCGGCGGCAAGACCGCCATCGACACGCCGCGCGGCAAGAACCTGATCGGCGCCTTCCACCAGCCCCGGCTGGTGCTGGCCGACCTGGACGTGCTGGCCACCCTTCCCGCCCGCGAGATGGCCTGCGGCTACGCCGAGGTGATCAAGTACGGCATGCTGGGCGACGCCGACTTCTTCGCCTGGCTGGAGCGGAACGGCCAGAAGGTGCTCGAGCGCGAGCTGGACGCCCTCAGCCACGCGGTCGCGCGCTCGGTCGAGATGAAGGCGCAGATCGTCGCCGAGGACGAGAAGGAGCAGGGCCGCCGGGCGCTGCTCAACCTCGGCCACACCTTCGGCCACGCGCTGGAGGCCGAGTGCGGCTTCGGCGACGCGCTGAAGCACGGCGAGGCCGTCGGGGCCGGCTGCGCCATGGCCTTCCGCTTCTCCGCCATGCTCGGCCTGTGCCCGGACATCGACGCCGCCCGCGTGGAACAGGCGCTGAAGGCCGCCGGGCTGCCCACCCGCCTCGACGACCTGCCCCAGGGCCAGGCGTTCCGCGTCGACCGCCTGATCGCCCACATGGGCCAGGACAAGAAGGCGCAGGGCGGCGCGCTGACCTTCATCCTCGCCCGCCGCATCGGCGAGGCCTTTGTCGCCAAGGGGGTCGATCCGGCCCCTCTGCGCGACTTCCTGATCACCGAAGGAGCCCTGCCGTGATCGTGGCCATGATCGCCACCCTGGCGCCCGCCCTCGTCATCCTGCTCGGGATCGGGGCGATGATCTCGGCGGCCGAGACCTCGATGACCGCCGCCAGCCGCGGCCGCATGCACCAGCTGGAGCGCGAGGGCGACCGGGCGGCCGCCCGCGTCAACAGGCTGATGGGCAACCAGGAGACCATGATCGGGGCCATCCTGCTCAGCAACAACGTGGTCAACATCGGCGCCTCGGCCCTGACGACCAGCGTGCTGGCCGTGGCCTTCCCGGGGCCCGTGGGCGTGGTGCTCTCGACCGTCGTCATGACCGTGCTGGTCGTGGTGTTCGGCGAAATCCTGCCCAAGACCCTGGCCATCACCCGGCCGGAGGTCGTCGGCCGCTCGCTTTCGATCCCGACCTACTGGGTGGTGAAGATCTTCGGCCCGCTGGCCAACGGCGCCCAGTGGATCGTGCGCCAGACCCTGCGTCCGTTCGGCATCAACCTGTCGATGGAGACCGACGTGCTGGCGGCGCACGAGGAGATCCGCGGCGCCGTCGAATACCATCACTCCGAGGGCGTGGTCGAAAGCGGCGACCGGCGCATGCTGGGCGGCGTGCTGGACCTCAGCGAAATGGACGTCAGCGAGGTCATGGTTCACCGCAAGTCGGTGTTCATGCTCGATGCCGAGCAGCCGTCCAGAGCCCTGCTGAGGGAGGCGCTCGAGTCCGGCCACAGCCGGGTTCCGTTGTGGCGCGAGAATCCCGACAACGTCATCGGCGTCCTGCACATCAAGGACGTGATCCGCGAGATGTCCGACCACGACCTGGGCCTCGAGCAGATCGACGTCGGCGCCCTGATCCGCAAGCCGTGGTTCATCCCCGACACCACCAAGCTGAAGGACCAGCTCAACGCCTTCCTCAAGCGGCGCAGCCACTTCGCGCTGGTCGTCGACGAGTACGGCGTGCTGCAGGGCGTAATCACCCTGGAGGACATCCTCGAGGAGATCGTCGGCGAGATCGATGACGAACATGACACCGCCGTCGAGGGTGTGAAGGCGCAGCCCGACGGCTGGTACGAGATCGACGGCTCGGTGACCGTGCGGGACCTGAACCGGGCCCTGGACTGGGACCTGCCCGATGACCACGCCGTGACCATCGCCGGCCTGGTGATCCACGAGGCCCAGACCATCCCCGAGGAAGGCCAGACCTTCATCTTCCACCACCACCGGTTCCAGATTCTCAAGCGCCGCCGCAACCAGATCACCGGCTTGCGGATCAGCCCCCGCCTCGACGCGGAAGGCGCCTGGCTGGAAGACCACTCCGGTTAACCAGGGGAACCCTTCCCGGGGTGGACGCGTTGCGCCGTTGATGCGCAGCTGTTCGCGCGTCCGGGGGAGCCGGGTGAGTTCACTATCGGACACGATCAAGGCGAACGCCGGGGCGACCGGGCGCGAGCGCGCGCTGGCGGCCGCGCTCGCCGACGAGACGCGCCGGTCGGAAGTCCTGATCCGTATCGGCGAAGCCATCGGCGCCGGCCGCGACATAGAGGGCGTGGTGCAGACCGTCGTCGACGGCGGGGTCGAACTGACCCGCGCCGAGTTCGGAGCCTTCTTCTACAACGTCGTCGACAGCGACGGTGAGGCCTACATGCTCTACGCGCTTTCAGGCGCGCCCCGCTCCGCGTTCGAGAGCTTCCCCATGCCCCGCAAGACGGCGGTGTTCGCCCCGACGTTCGCCGGCGAGGCGGTTGTTCGCTCCGACGACATCCTCGCCGACCCCAGGTACGGCCGCAGCGCGCCCTGGCACGGCATGCCGCCCGGCCACCTGCCGGTGCGCAGCTACCTGTCCGCGCCGGTCGTGTCGCGGTCGGGCGAGGTGCTCGGCGGCCTGTTCTTCGGCCACAAGGAGCCTGGTCGCTTCAGCGCCGCGGACGAACGGGTTGTCGTAGGCATCGCCGGGCTCGGCGCCGCCGCGCTGGACGCCATGCATCGCCGCAACGAAACCCTCGCCGCCTCCGAAGCCCAGCGGAGCGTCGAGGCCCGGCTGGCCGAGCGCCTGTCCTTTGCGCTGGACGCCGGTCGCATGGGCTCCTGGGCGCTGGACGTCGACAGCCGGGACTATGAGGCCTCCGACCTCTGCAAGGCCAACTACGGACGACAGCCGGACGAGGCGTTCGGCTTCGCCGATCTGGTCGCCTCGATCCATGAGGCCGATCGCGGCCGCATGACCCGCGCCATGGAGGCGGCCATCCAGGACGGGTCCGACTACGACATCGAGTATCGCGTCATCTGGCCGGACGGCCAGGAGCGCTGGGTTCACGCCCGGGGCCGGGCCGACGCCATCGTGCAGGGCGGTTCGGCCAAGCGCATGGCCGGCATTTCGCTGGACATCACCGAACGCCGCCGCGCCGAAGCCCGCCAGCAGCTGATGCTCAACGAGCTGAATCACCGGGTGAAGAACACCCTGGCCACCGTGCAGTCGATCGCCTTCCAGACGCTGCAGACCGCACGCACGCCCGCCGAGTTCCGGGAAGCCTTCGAGGCCCGCCTCCTGGCCCTGTCGGAGACGCACAACCTGCTGACCCGTGAGAACTGGGAAGGCGCCTCGCTGCGCGCCGTGGTCGACAGCGAGCTCGAAGCGCTGGGCGGCGCCGGGCGGACGGTCGTCGAGTCCGGCCCCGATGTGCATCTGAGCCCCAAGGCGACCGTCGCGGTCGGCATGGGCATCCATGAACTGGCGACCAATGCGGTGAAGTACGGCGCCCTGTCGGTTCCCCGCGGACTGGTCACGGTCCGGTGGCGGGTGAGCGACGGCATCCTGGCGCTGGACTGGACCGAATCGGATGGTCCCAGGGTCGAAGCCCCGCAGCGGCGCGGCTTCGGCTCGCGCCTGCTCGAAAAAGGACTGGCCGCCGAACTGGGCGGCAGTGTCGAACTGATGTACCGCGAGCAGGGGCTGACCTGCGCCATGCGACTGCCGATGGCGGCGCTGGAAGGAAGGGATTGAGCGTGACCGACGAACGTCTGGTGGGGCTGCGGGTGCTGGTCGTCGAGGACGAGATGCTCGTCTCGATGCTGGTGGAGGACATGCTGGCCGACTTCGGCTGCTCGGTCGTCGGTCCAGCGCCCGACTTCGAGGCGGCCATGTCGCTGGCCAGCAGCGCCGAGATCGACGCCGCCCTGCTGGACGTCAATGTCGCTGGACGCGCTGTCTTTCCGGTCGCCGACGCGCTGAAGGCGCGCGGCGTGCCGTTCGCCTTCGCCAGCGGCTACGGCGCCGCCGGAGTCGAAGGCGACCACCGTGGCGCCCCTGTGCTGCAGAAGCCGTTTCGTCAGATCGACCTGGAGCGGGCGCTGAGCGGCCTGGTGTCGGGCTAACCCTCTCCCGGCGCGAAAACCTTCAACGACAGCGCATGCACCGGTCCGGCCAGCTCCTCGGCGAGGGCGGCGTAGACCTGTCGCTGCCGCGCCACCCGCGGCACGCCGGCGAAGGCGGCCGATTCGATCAGGACGTTGAAATGGCTCTGGCCGCCCTCGCGGTGGCCGGCGTGTCCGGCGTGGCGATCGGAGTCATCCACCACTTCAAGCCGTGACGGAGAAAACGCAGCGGTCAGCTTTTGCGCGATCAGTTCGGCGACAGGGCCCATTTTGCAAAGGTCAATTCTTGAATGAGAAAGGTTGGGGCCCATACTTCGGCTCATGTCCCGCGCCTTTCAATACCGTCCCAAGTTCGTGGACATCCGGGTTCGGCCCCCCAAACCTGAAGAGGAGGAGGCGGCGGAGAACGATGTCACGCGCCTCAAGCCCGGCGAAAAGCGCTGCGAGCACTCCGACTGCCTGTCGGTGGCCACCGCCCGCGCGCCCAAGGCCCGCAACATGCCCGGCCAGTTCTACTGGTTCTGCCAGTCGCACGCCGCCGAGTACAACAAGAGCTGGAACTTCTTCGCCGGCATGACCGAGGAGGCGATCGCCCAGGCCCAGGCCGAGCGGATCACCGGGGAGCGCCCGACCTGGAGCTTCAAGGCCTCGAACCGCTCGCGGGAAGCCGCCGCCCAGGCCCAGGGCCCGATGGGCTGGAACGACCCCTTCAGCCTGTTCGGCTTCGGCCGGGCCGACCGCTCCGGCGTCGAGACTCCGGCCCAGCGCGCCGACGGCCGGGTGCTGGGCAAGCTTGAGCGCAACGCCCTGGCCGACCTCGACCTGACCGACATCGCCGACAAGACCCAGATCCGCGTGCGCTACACCGAGCTGGTCAAGAAGTGCCACCCCGACAGCAACGGCGGCGACCGCAGCGCCGAGCACAAGCTGCAGCGCGTGCTGAAGGCCTGGAAGACGCTCAAGAAGGCCGGCCTGGCCTGAACCCGGCCGCCGGAGCCGCCCTGCCCGCGATCTCCTCGGCTTTTTCATCAAACGACTGTTTGCTGATCAGCGTTTAGGCGCTAATCGATCAGACCATCATGGCCGATATCGCAGACACCACCGCCCCCGCCGATCCGTTGCTGATGCTTGTCCCGGACAAGGAGGTCACCATTCGTGACGCCTTCGGGATCGACTCCGACATGAAGGTCCCGTTCTTCTCGACGAAGGACAGCCACGTGCCGGACGTCGACGAGTCCTACCGGTTCGATCCGCAGACCACCCTGGCGATCGTCGCGGGCCTGGCCTTCGACCGCCGGGTGATGATCCAGGGCTACCACGGCACCGGCAAGTCGACCCACATCGAGCAGGTCTGCGCCCGGCTGAACTGGCCGATGGTGCGGGTGAACCTCGACAGCCACGTCAGCCGCATCGACCTGGTCGGCAAGGACGCCATCGTCCTGAAGGACGGCAAGCAGATCACCGAATTCCGCGAAGGCATCCTGCCCTGGTGCCTGCAGCGCCCGATGGCGCTGGTGTTCGACGAATACGACGCCGGCCGTCCGGACGTGATGTTCGTGATCCAGCGCGTGCTGGAGTCGGGCAGCAAGCTGACCCTGCTTGACCAGAACCGCGTGATCCGGGCCAACCCCTATTTCCGCCTGTTCTCGACGACCAACACCATCGGTCTGGGCGATACCACGGGCCTCTATCACGGCACCCAGCAGATCAATCAGGCGCAGATGGACCGCTGGTCCATCGTCACCACCCTGAACTACCTCGACCACGACGCCGAGGCCGAAATCGTGCTGGCCAAGAACCCGGGCTACGCCACGCCGGAAGGCCGCCGCACGCTGGCCGCCATGGTCCGTGTCGCCGACATGACCCGCAACGCCTTCATGAACGGCGACATCTCCACCGTCATGAGCCCGCGCACGGTCATCACCTGGGCCCAGAACGCCGACATCTTCAACGGCGACCTGGCGCTCGCCTTCCGCCTGACCTTCCTGAACAAGTGCGACGAACTCGAACGCCCGACCGTGGCGGAGTTCTACCAGCGGGCGTTTGGGGAGGACCTGCCGGAAAGCGCGGCGCGGGTGAAGGTGGCTTAGGGGGCGGTCGCTTCCGCACTCCCCGGGTGGCGAGGTTCGGCTTCCCAAATACCTTCTCCCGCGCAGGGAGGCGGGTAAGCTGCGCCCTCATGTGCAACGCCTATGCTCTCAACATCCCGCCGGAAGCCCTCGCCGACGCCTTTCTGCAGAAGGTGATCGCCTGGTACTGGCCCGATCCGATGCCCAACTTCGCGCCGGTGGACGAGGTGCGGCCGACCGATCTCGCGCCGGTGGTCACGGCCACGGCGGACGGCGGGGCGGGGCTGGAGCGGCTCAGGTGGGGGCTCTTGCCGTCGCAGCCCAAGCGGCCGCCGGTGATGAACTTCCGGTCCGAGGGACGGGCGTTCAACAGCGGGCGGTGCCTCGTACCCGCCTCGGGCTTCTTCGAGTTCACGGGGACGAAGTATCCCAAGACCCGGTGGCGCTTCACGCGCACCGACGGCGACTGGTTCTGTTTCGCCGGCTTCATCGGCGGGACGGGGGAGGACCGGCGCTTCACCCTGCTGACCTGCGCGCCCGGCCCCGACATCGCGCCGATCCACGACCGCCAGCCGGTGGTCGTCGAGCGCGACGGCTGGGCCGGCTGGCTGCGCGGCGACCCGGCCGAGGGGCTGCTGGCGCCCTCGGCGGCGGGGACGTGGCGGTATGAGGAAGCGCCGCGCGAGACGGTGGGTACGCTGCTGTAAGGCATTGCGTCCTTCGACACGGCCCTTTGGGCCTGCTCAGGATGACTAAGGTGGAAGCGCTTCAAACCTAGTCATGCTGAGCAGCGACCGCAGGTCGCGTGTCGAAGCACGCAGGGCGGCTACTGAATCCCCCCACCGACGGCGTCGCCGCTGCCATCGCCGCAGCCCGAGCCGCCGTCGACCGGCAGGATAGCGCCGTTGATGTAGCGGGCTTCATTCGAGCTGAGGAACAGCGCCGCGGCGCCGATCTCGTCCTTGGTGCCGTAGCGGCGCAGAGGGACGCGGCCCTTCACCCGGGCCTCGGCCTCGGGGGTGGGGGCCAGGCGCAGCATGCCCTCGGTGTCCTCGATCGGGCCGGGCGAGATGGCGTTGACCCGCACGCCGGCGGGGCCCCACTCCAGCGCAAGGCACTGGGTCAGCATGTTGATGCCGGCCTTGGCGGCGCAGACGTGGGCCTGGAACATCGAGGCGCGCGTGGCCTGCCCCGCCGTGATCGAGATCAGCGAGGCGCCCGGCTTGCGCAGGAACGCGTAGGAAGCGCGCAGCACGTTGAAGGTGCCGATCAGGTCGATGTCGACCACCGTCTTGAAGCCGTTGGCCGACATGCCCAGCGCGGGGGCGACGAAGTTGCCGGCCGCGCCGGAGATCACGGTGTCGATGTCGCCGAACTTCTCGTGGGTGGCGCGCAGCGCGGCCTCGACGGCGGCGTAGTCGCGGACGTCGGCGGCGATGCCGATGGCGCGGCCGCCGTTGATCTCCGCGATCTCGGCGGCCGCCGCCGCGATCTTCTCGGGGCTGCGGCTGATCAGGGCGACGTTGGCGCCCTCGCGCGCGAAGCAGCGGGCGATGCCCAGGTTGATGCCGCTCGATCCGCCCGCCACGAACAGGGTCTTGCCCGCCTGACTGTCGCCCATGGTCTTCCGCTCCCGGTGTTGGTTTCCTGGAGCCTAGCTGGACGCCCTCCCGCTGGGGGAGGCAAGCGTCATCCGGTCAGGGCGCGACGGGCAGCGTCTCGAGCCCGCGGAAGAAGGGCAGCGTGCGCCAGACGGGCTCGGCGTCCGGGTCAGCCAGGCGCAGGTTCGGGAAGCGCTCGAACAGCTTCACCAGCGCCACCTGGGCCTCGAGCCGCGCCAGCGGGGCGCCGATGCATATGTGCGAGCCGCCGCCGAAGCTGACGTGCGGCTTGCCCTTCCGCGTGATGTCGAAGCGGTCGGGGTCCTCGAACACCGCCGGGTCACGGTTGGCGGCGCGCAGGAAGGTGGTCATCGACTGGGTCTTGCCGACCGGGCAGCCGCCGACCTCCATGTCGCGCGAGGCGACGCGGCCGGTGATGTCGACCGGCCCCTCGTAGCGCAGCACCTCTTCCACGGCGCCGGCGGCCAGCTTCGGATCGGCCTTGAGCTTGGCCAGTTCGCCGGGATTGAGCAGCAGCAGGCGCACGCCGTTGCCGATCAGGTCGGTGGTGGTCAGGTTGCCGCCGACCAGCAGGGCCTGCAGGTTGATGCGGATCTCGTCGTCGCTCAGCGGCGCGCCGTCGGCCTGAAGCGTGACCATGTCACTGACCAGGTCGTCGCGCGGCGCGGCGCGGCGGTCGGCCATCAGGGCCGTGAAATAGGCGTTCAGCGCCAGGCTCGCCCGCTCCATATGCTCGGTCTGGGCGGCGTTGCGGAAGGGGTTGAGGCCCAGGATCACGCCCTCGGACCAGTCGCGGAAGTCGTCCAGCCGGTCATGCTCGACGCCCAGAATCTCGGCGATGGCGTCGACCGGCACCGGCACGCAGAATTTCGCCATCAGGTCGAAGGTCGGCTCGCCGGCCACGGCGTCCAGGTAGTGGTCGATGATGCGCTCGACGTGCGGCCGGAACTTCGCCACCCGGGCGTAGAGCGCCTGGGCCAGCGGCTGGCGGACGCGGGCGTGGTCGGGATTGTCCAGCATCAGGATGCTGGTGGTGCTGGTGCGCGGCAGGCTCGGATCGGCGTTGTCGGCGAACCGACGCTGCATGACCGCCCCTTCCTCGGCGTTCATCGGATCGCGCCACAGGCTGTTGTCTGAGACGATGGCCCGCACGTCGTCATAGCGGCTGATCACGAAGGTGCCGGCCATGGCGTCGCGGTGCACCGGGCAGGTCTCGCGCATCGGGCCCAGCACCGCATGCGGATCGGCGCGGTAGGCCGGATCCAGCGGCGTCAGCTGCAGCATCCCGGGGGGCGAAGCGTCGTCGGCCAAGGTCATCTCTCCCGTGTCAGCCGCGCTCTGGTGGCGCGGTCAGGCCGGGAGTGTCGCGCGAGGGGCGGTAGGTTGCCAATGGTTAGTTTGGGGCCCGGATTTCGATTGCAAAGATCGCACGCGCTATTTATGATTGCATACAAGTTCCGCTCATCCCCGCGAAGGCGGGGACCCAGGCTTTTTCGCCGTGGCCTTCTTCGTCTACATCCTGGCGAGCAAGCGCAACGGCACGCTCTACATCGGCTCGACCGACAATCTGACCAATCGCATCCGGCAGCACCGCGAGCATGAGCGGCGCGGCTTCACCGACACCTACGATGTCACGATGCTGGTCTGGTACGCCGTGTTCGACACCCGCGAGGGCGCCTTCCGGCGCGAGCGGCAGATGAAGAAGTGGAACCGTCTGTGGAAGATCCGCCTGATCGAGCGGACCAATCCCGGATGGCGCGACCTCTACGACGACCTGTTCTGAAAAAGCCTGGGTCCCCGCCTTCGCGGGGATGAGCGGAGGAGAGAACGGTTCGAAGGTCGCGTCGGCGTGACCCGTGCAGACCCAGCGTAACCCTCATCCCGATGTTCGCCCAAGCCCGAATCGGCTTGCCCATCAGGCCTCGGCCCCATAGAAGCCGCGCAACATTCCCAGCGCGAAGACCCGTCCGATGAAGCTGCTCGCAGGCAACTCCAACCGAACGCTGGCGACCGCCATAGCCGAATACCTCGACATGCCGCTGACCCGCGCCCAGGTGCGCCGGTTCGCCGACAACGAGGTGTTCGTCACCATCGACGAGAATGTGCGGGGCGAGGACGTCTTCGTCATCCAGTCGACCAGCTACCCGGCCAACGACAACCTGATGGAGCTCTTGATCTGCATCGATGCGCTGAAGCGCGCGTCGGGACGGCGGATCACCGCGGTGCTGCCCTACTTCGGCTACGCCCGCCAGGACCGGAAAACGGGCGGCCGCACGCCGATCTCGGCCAAGCTGGTCGCCAACCTGATCACCCGCGCCGGCGCCGACCGGGTGCTGACCATGGATCTGCATGCCGGCCAGATCCAGGGCTTCTTCGACATCCCGACCGACAACCTGCTGCCGGTGCCGCTGCTGGCCAACGACATCCGCGAGCAGTACGGCAAGGCCGCCGCCGAGGTGATGATCGTCTCGCCGGACGTCGGCGGCGTGGTCCGCGCCCGCGCCCTGGCCAAGCGCATCGACGCCGACCTGGCCATCGTCGACAAGCGCCGCTCCGCCCCCGGCGAGAGCGAGGTGATGAACATCATCGGCGACGTCGCCGGCCGCCACTGCATCCTGTTCGACGACATCGTCGATTCCGCCGGCACCCTGTGCAACGCCGCCAAGGCCCTGGTCGACCAGGGCGCGACCGAGGTCAGCGCCTATGTCACCCACGGGGTGCTGTCGGGGCTGGCCGCCGAGCGAGTCAAGAACTCCGTCATGAAGGAACTGGTGGTCACCGACTCCATCGAATTCTCGGACGAGGTGAAGGCCTGCAAGAAGATCCGCAGCGTCAGCTGCGCTCCCCTGATCGGCGAGGCGATCCGCCGCATCGCCAACGAAGAGTCGGTCTCGAAGCTTTTCGACTAAAGGGCCGGACAAACTCGGCGGCCATCCACGGATGGTTAACGGGCGGCGTCACATTCTCGCCGTCCAACCGAGTTCTATTGACTTCATCGGGCGCCGGTGGGGGAAATCGCAGCCATGAAACTGATAACGCACGCCCGTCGCTTCGCGCCCGTCGCCGCGCTCGCCGCCCTGACCGTGCTGGTCGCCGCCTGCAAGACGACGGCGCCGCCGCCGCCCCTGCCGCCGCCGCCCCCTCCGCCGCCGCCGCCGATCACCCTGGCGCCGCAGCTGATCCAGGAAGCCAGCGCCTGGCGCGGCTACATGGCCCGGGCCGGTTCGATCACGCCGCAGTTCGCCGATGGCGGCCAGATCGCCTCCTCCCTGAAGCTGGCGGCCGCCTATGAGCCGCGGCAGTTCCAGCGCGGCGCGGTGGCCTATGCCGCCATCCTGGCGCTGCAGGAGCAGACCTTCGTCCAGGGCCTCCGCGCCCAGGCGGCCGACCCGGCCGTCCGCATCGCGCTGCGCGACCAGATCGTCGCCAACCCCAACACGGTCGTGAACCTGCCCGGCGCCCAGGGCGCAGCGGACCTGATCGTCGCCGGGCTGGGCGGCGACGCCACCCGCCTGCTGATCAGCGGCCGGGCGGTGAAGCAGGCGGCCTATGACGTTCAACGCCAGCCCTGGTCCAGGAAGGACGTGCCCAACCGCGAGGCGCGCCTGATCGAGGCCCGGGTCCTGAGCACCAGCCCGATGCTGGGCGACGCCTCCGACGTCCTGATGCTGTCGCAGGCTTACAACGGCGCCGCCCCGATGAGCGTGATCGGCCAGACGGCGCCGGCGCCCTGGTCGCCGCTGGTCATCCGCGGCATGGCGCTGGGCGCCCTGGCCGCCCTGGGCGAGGCGGGCGACGCCGACTCGCCGCAGATCAATTCGATCACCGAGGAGCAGTCGAGCGGCTTCTGCCTGAAGATGGCCAAGCTGAACCTCTACCAGTGCCTGGCCGTCTCCAAGCCGCACTACGAGGACGTCTTCTGCCTGGGCCAGCACATCATGATCGACACCGGCCAGTGCATGATCAAGGCCTCGGGCGCCCAGATGCCGCCCGAACCGCCGCCTCCGCCAAAGCCCGCGCCGACCGTCGCCGCGTCGGGCAAGAAGGCGGCCACGCGCCGCTAGACGTTTCGCGCCGGGACCGGGACAGAGTCACGTTGCGTCCCCGGTTCAAAGCGTGTATCGAGCGCAACCCTGAATTCACAGACCGTCGCCGCGCGGAGTCTTCTGCCGCGGCGACGTCGTTTTGAGACCAAGAACACCATGGCCGAGATTGTCCTGAACGTCGAAGTCCGTGAGCGCACCGGCACCGGCGGCGCCCGCGAAACCCGCCGCGCCGGCAAGGTGCCCGGCGTGCTGTACGGCGGCGCCAAGGCCCCCGTGGCCATCGCCGTGCGCGAGAACGAGTTCCGCAAGTCGCTCTACACCGGCAAGCTGCTCGGCCACCTGGTGACGCTGAAGTACGGCGAAGAGACCCAGCCGGTCATCGCCAAGGACGTCCAGTTCGACCCGGTCACCGACATGCCGGTGCACTTCGACCTGTACCGCGTCGATGAGACCGGCACGATCAAGATCGCCGTGCCGGTGCACTTCAAGAACCACGACGCCTCGCCGGGCCTGAAGGCCGGCGGTTCGCTTGAGATCGTTCGCCACGACGTGGAAGTGAACGCTCCGGCCACTGCCATTCCCGAAGAACTGGTCGTCGACCTGACCGGCAAGGTGATGGGCGACACCATCCGCATCAGCGACGTGGTCCTGCCCAAGGGCGTGACCCCGGTGCTTTCGGACCGCGACTTCGTGCTGGCGACCCTGAAGGTCTCCTCGGCCGCGATGTCGGAGATCGCCGAAGAAGCCGCCGCCTCCGAGGGCTGATCGGCCCTCCGACGCGACGAAGTTCACGGGCGGGCCTTGGCTCGCCCGTTTTCGTTTGAGCCCCCTGCAGGAGGCCCCGGATGACGCTGATCCTCGCCGGCCTCGGCAACCCGGGGCCCAAGTACGAAAAGAACCGCCACAACGTCGGCTTCATGGCGCTGGACGCCATCGCCCACCGCTGGGGGACCGCGCCCTGGCGCGCCCGCTTTCAGGGCCTGGCGTGCGAGGGCCAGGTCGAGACGCCGGGCGGCGCGGTGAAGCTGCTGATGCTCAAGCCGCAGACCTTCTACAACGAGACCGGCCGGGCGGTGGGCGAGGCGGTGCGCTTCTTCAAGCTCAAGCCGGCCGATGTCATCGTCTTCCATGACGAGATCGACCTGGCCCCCGGCCGCTTCCGGATGAAGACCGGCGGCGGAGCGGCCGGCAACAACGGCATCCGCTCGGTGACCAGCCAGGTCGGCGCCGACTTCCGCCGCGCCCGCATCGGCGTCGGCCATCCCGGCGACAAGGACATGGTCATGCACTACGTGCTGGGTGACCTGCACAAGGCCGAGCATGTCTGGCTCGATCCGATGCTGGACGCCATCGCCGACGCCCTGCCCTTCGCCGCCGCCGGCGACGACGAACGCTTCCAGGCCGAGGTCATGCGCCTGGCCCCCTCCCCCAAGGCCGATCCGCGCAAGCAGGCGCGTGAGGGCGGCGACGCCTGACGACAACACCGCCCTGATCGGCTATAGCCGCGCCACCTTTTTGTTCGAGAACTCCATGGCCCTGAAAGTCGCGATCGTCGGCCTGCCCAACGTGGGCAAGTCGACCCTGTTCAACGCCCTGACCCAGACCGCGTCTGCCCAGGCGGCCAACTACCCGTTCTGCACCATCGAGCCGAACACCGGCGACGTGGCCGTGCCCGAGCCGCGGCTGGAGCAGCTGGCGAAGGTCGCGGGATCCAAGGAGATCATCCCCTCGCGGATCAACTTCGTCGACATCGCCGGCCTGGTGCGCGGCGCCTCGAAGGGCGAGGGCCTGGGCAACCAGTTCCTGGCCAACATCCGCGACTGTGACGCCGTGGCCTTCGTCGCCCGCTGCTTCGAGGACGGCGACATCACCCACGTCGAGGGCCGGATCGACCCGATCGCCGATCTGGAGATCATCGAGACCGAGCTGATGCTGGCCGACCTCGAAAGCCTCGAGAAGCGCAAGCCGAACGTCGAGAAGAAGGCCAAGTCCGGCGGCGACAAGGACGCCGCCGTCACCCTGCGCCTGATCAACGTGGCCCTGGAGCAGCTGAACGCCGGCCGCCCGGCCCGGGCCGCCGAGATCAGCAAGGAAGACTACAAGGCCTGGCACATGCTGCAGCTGCTGACCTCGCTGCCGGCGCTGTACGTCTGCAACGTCGACGAGGGCTCGGCCGACAAGGGCAACGCCTTCTCCGACCTGGTGGCCGAGCGGGCCAGGCGCGACAACGCCAAGAGCGTGGTCATCTCCGCCCAGATCGAGAGCGAGATCGCGCTGCTGGACCCGGCCGAGCGCGCCGATTTCCTCGAGACGCTCGGCCTGCACGAGCCGGGCTTGAACCGCCTGATCCGCGAGGCCTACAGCCTGCTGGGCCTGCAGAGCTATTTCACGGTCGGCCCCAAGGAGGCCCGCGCCTGGACGATCGAGATCGGGACCACCGCGCCGCAGGCGGCCGGGGTGATCCACAACGACTTCGAGAAGGGCTTCATCCGCGCCGAAACCATCGCCTTCGACGACTTCATCGCGCTGGGCGGCGAGCACGGGGCCAAGGAAGCCGGCAAGATGCGCTCCGAAGGCAAGGAGTACGTCGTCAAGGACGGCGACGTGATGCACTTCCGGTTCAACGTCTAGGGCAATACCCCCTTTCAGGCGTTTCGCGACGCCAGGGGCCTGGCCATGCTCCTTCCGGAACCCTTCCGGAGCACAGCCTTGACGCCGATCTCGCGAACCACCCTCGCCGCCGCCCCGATCCTGGCGGCGCTCGCCCTTGTCCTGCCGCTGGGCGCCGACGCCCAGGTCAAGGAGGCGCGGCAGGTGAGCAACTATGCGACCGCCACCTGCCAGTCGTGGGTCAACTCGATCAACGCCACTGTCGTCTGCCAGGACACCGCCTACAACGACCTGCCGAACGGGACCTGCGTCTCGCAGGCCTGCAACGCCGGCTCCGGCGTCGCCAAGTTCGAGGACGGCGAGTACGAGGGCGCCTTCGACAACTCCTACCCGGGCAAGGGCTTCGGCCGGCTGAAGCGCCGCGACGGCGTCGTGGTCGAAGGGACCTTCCGGCGCGGCGAATACTGGCAGGTCACCGCCTACTACCCCGACGGCGTGATGTGGAAGGGCACGGTCGCCAGCGAGATCGGCCGGAACGCCTTCGGGACCTGGTCGGCCTACCGCGACAGCGGCGGCACAAGGTCGATGGGCGTCATCCGCTACGGTTCGCTGTTCGTGAAGCCGACCGCCGAGCAGATCGCCGACGGCCGCGCGCGCCTGGACGGCCGACAGACCAGCAAGCCGGCGCCCAAGGCCCCGGGAACCGACCTGACCCCGATCGTTGAACGCTCGCGCGGCATGATGGCGGTCACGACCGGCGAGCATGTGATGTGCTGGGCGCTTTACATCGCCATGTCTCAGGCCATTCCGAACTACGGGCGCATGGGCCTGCCCGAGAGCTTCTCGCCCGAAGCGGTGACCGCCCGCGCCAAGTCCTGGGAGAAGATGACCAAGGCCGCCTACAAGAAGGACGGCCGTGACGGCTGGGTCGCGGACGTCAACGCCGCCCTGCCCGAGTACCGCGGCGCCTATGACATCGGCAACCTCGACCTGATCGCCGACATGGCCGGCGTCTGCATGAGCAATCCGACGTAGGCGAAGGCTTCCTCAGGACGGCGGCCTCGCGATAGGCTGCCGGCATGAGCACCGACCATGCCGACGCCATCGCCGCCGCCGAGGCCGTCCTGGACGCCTTCATGGCGGCGTTCAACGCCCGGGACCTGCCGGCCTGGGAGAAGACCTTCAACTTCCCCAGTGTCCGGCTGGCGTCCAACACCCTGACGATCATCGAGCCCGGCTATCACAGGCCGGAGATGTTCGACCTGGGCGCGCTGAGCGACTGGCATCACTCGGCGTGGGAGCGCCGAAAGGTGATCCACGCGGGCGCCGACAAGGTGCATTTCGACACCCGCTTCACCCGCTATCGCGCCGACGGCAGCGTCATCGGCGGGTTCGACTCCATCTATGTGGTCACCTGCGAGGACGGCCACTGGGGCGTGAAGGCCCGGTCCAGCTACGCCCCCTGACGAGGACGCAACCGATGAGCCGCCGCGACGAACTGGCCCGCATGATCGACGACGCCCGCCGGGTGGTGGTGTTCACCGGCGCCGGCATCTCGACCGAGTCGGGGATCCCCGACTTCCGCAGCCCCGGCGGCGTCTGGTCGAAGATGAAGCCGATCTACTTCCAGGAGTTCGTCAGCGACGAGGACCGGCGGCGAGAGGCCTGGACGCGGGTGTTCAACGGTACGGCTGGCTGGACCGGCCGCGCGCCCAACGCCGGCCACGACGCGGTCGCCCGGCTGGTAGCGGCGGGCAAGGTCTCGGCCGTCATCACCCAGAACGTCGACAACCTGCACCAGGACAGCGGCATCCCCGACGAGCGGGTGATCGAGCTGCACGGCAACGCCAGCTATGCGACCTGCCTCAGCTGCCGACGGCGTCACGAGTTCAAGGCGCTGCGGCCGGTCTTTGTCGAACAGGGGAAGATCCCGACCTGCTTCGACTGCGGCCAGCTGGTGAAGAGCGCCACCATCTCCTTCGGCCAGCAGATGCCGGAGGGACCCATGCTGCGGGCCGAGGAGGAGACCCTGGCCTGTGACCTCTTCCTGGTGCTGGGCTCGTCGCTGGTGGTCTATCCGGCGGCGGCCTTCCCGATGGTGGCCAAGCGCAACGGGGCGGCGCTGGCCATCGTCAATCGAGAGGCCACCGACGTCGATCCCTATGCCGACCTGGTGCTGCACGACGAGATCGGTCCGGTGATGAGCGCCATCGCGCCTGTGTTCGACACCCCCCGTTTGTAGGCTGCCCGGCGGACGGCGGCCGGGTCATCTGGGCATCCGGAGGCCTTCGACAATGACCAAGTTGCCCGCGCTTGCCGCAGTCCTGCTCGCCACCGCCCTGGCCACGCCGGCCTGGAGCCTGGGTCCGCCCGTGCGGACCTGCACCGGCGCTGTAACGTCCGGCGACTTCACGGCGGAGATCGAAGCCCGCAGCGAAGGGTCGGGGCCCAGCAAGACGTCGATCACGTTCAGCCTTCCCATGACATCGGCCCAGGCGCCCGGCGGCCGCGTGCTGCCCGAGGAGGAGGCGCGGCGGCTGCTGAAGTATGACGCCGTGAACGGGGAGTTCAGCTTCCGCATTCTCGAAACCAGATGGCTTGAGGGCTCGGCTGGCCGGCTGCAGGTCGGCGACGGCTGGTCGATCACCGCCACACGCTGGACTCTGCCGGTCGCAGAGGGAGCTCCGGGCCGGAAGATCGAGCGGCTGGAAGTCCTTGTCGGCGACAAACGCTACACATTCGGCGTGCGCGAGCGCCTCGACATCGACCAGGCGCCCGTCGGCGTGCTGAGACCGGGACTGGTTCCTGTCGGGGTCACGGGCGACGTCGCAACGGTCTTCACCGATCTGAAGGCCGCCGAGGACGTCGAGCTGCGGGCAATCGACGCCGCCGGCGCGCCGGTCATCACCGCCCGGTTCAAGGCGCCCCGGTTCGCGGACCTGATCGAGGCCTCGATCCAGTCGGCCGGCTTCATCGAAGAGATTCACCGGGCCAGGCTGCACTGTGATCGCAGCGAGTCCACTGTCGACGAATGGATACCCGCTAAGCCGTGATCTTCGACGTCTTCTCGGAGATCGACGCGAGAAGCCCGGCCGTGCCCAGCGCCGAGTCCGTGCCCCCGCCCGTCAGCGCGTGGCGCGGCGAGACCACCTCCGGCCCCTCGCCGGGCGGCAGCGGCGGGCTGTAGTAGCCCAGCGCATAGGAGCCCAGGTCGTAGCCGAGCATCTTCTGCAGGGCCTCGTCGAACGTCCGCGCGATGGCCGGCGGACACGACAGGTATTGGTTCTCCTCCTGGCGCAGCCAGCCGAGCGTGTAGGTGATGTTCAGCCCGATCCGGTCGGCGTCGGAAGTGTTTGCCCCGCCGCCGTGGAACACCGTCCCGGTGTAGATCAGCACCGACCCGGCGGACATCTCCGCCCAGGTGATCTCGTCATCGGTCGGGCGCCGGTCGTCCGGCCAGGTGATCGAGCCGGGCACGACCTGGGTGGCGCCGTTCTCGCGCCGGAAGTCGCTGACCGCCCAGATGGTGTTCAGCTGCGGTTCGATGCCCTGCATGTACGGGCCCCAGGCCCAGCGGTCGCGGTGGATCGGCTGGGCTTCCTGGCCGGGCATGATGCGGATCACCTGCCCCAGGTGCAGCTGCCAGCGCTCGCAGTTGGGCTTGAGAACCCGCTCGCACAGGCCCTGGATCATGGTGTTCATGATCAGCTCGCGGCACACAGGGGACCGTGCGGCCAGGGCGCCGGTGCGGGTGGTCCTGAAGCCGGAGAAGCCGTCCTGCCCGGGCCGGGTGGCCTCGACATACGGCATGATCTCGCCCTTCAGCCGGGCGATGTCATCCGGCGCCATGACGTCGCGGACGATCAGGGCGCCGTCGCGGTCGAGGACGGCCATGATCTCGTCGGTCGTGGCGGTCGGCGGCAGGGTCACGAGAGCGGGCATGCTTGAGGCTCCTGTCAGGCGGGCGAGAGGATCGGCTGCAGCAGCAGCCGCAGGGTGGCGATCTGGCGCTCCGGCGGCCAGCTCCCCGGTTCATGCGTGGCGCGCACGCCGATGCCGTCGACGGCGGCGATGACGGCGTCGGCGAGGATCGCCGGGTCGTCCCGCCCTCGCAGCCGGCCCGCGTCGCGCAGGACGGTCAGCGAACCGGTCAGGCTGGCGGTGATGTCGGCGTAGTAGCGCCGGTGCAGCGCGCGGTAGCGGTCGTCGACGGCGGCCCGGCCCCAGAAGGCGAACCAGACGCGCCAGTCCCGCAGCCTCTCGTCATCGAGGGGCAGGAAGGCGGCGGCGGCCTCGATCAGGCCGGCGACGGGGTCGCGGCCCAACGCCTGGTCGGCCTGGCGCTCGAGGATGCGGCGGACGACCTCGGCCATGGCCGCCTCGAGGACGTCGTCCTTGCTGCCGAAGTAGTGGGTGACCGCACCCGTCGTGACCTGCCCCTCGCGCGCCACGTCGCGCAGGCGGGCGCCGTCCAGTCCGGCGCGGTCGATCACCCGGATCGCGGCCTCGGCGATGGTACGACGCTGAACATCGTGATCAACGATCTTTGGCATAACCGTTATTATGTAAAAGGTCGGCGACTTGTCAACCGGCGCCTGGCCGGGCAGAGGTCGGGGCCAAAGGCAGGGAGCGCGCCATGACCGCCACCATCTCACTCACCGCCGGCCATGACGGCTTCACCTTCTCGGCCCTGCACGCCGGTCCCGAGGGGCCGCGCAAGGGCGGCGTGATCGTCATCCAGGAGATTTTCGGCCTCGACCAGTACGTCCAGGCCGATGTGGCCCGCTGGGCCGCGCGCGGGTTCGAGGTGGTGGCGCCCTCGATGTACGACCGGCAGGGTCCGGGCTTCACCGCCGAGCACGACGACGCCGGCGTCCAGGCGGGCGTGGCCAGGGCCATGGCCAACGGCCCGGACAACGCCATGGGCGACATCCAGGCCTGCATCGACTTCCTGGCGCCCCGTGGGCCGGTGTTCATCGTCGGCTACTGCTACGGCGGCACCATGGTCTGGCTCGCGGCGTCTCGCTGCAGAGGGCTTTCCGCCGGCTCCAGCTACTACGGCGGCCAAGTGGTCGGCATGGCCTCCCTGCCCCTCTCCTGCCCCGTGATCGTCCATCTGGGCCGCAAGGACGCCCACATCCCGGCCGACACGGTCAAGGCGGCGATCCAGACCGCCCATCCGGAGGTCCCGGTCTACATCTACGAAGCCTCCGGACACGGCTTCAACAACGACGGCCGGCCCGATTCCGACCTCGCCGACGCAGAGTTGGCGCGCCGGCGCACGGTCGAACTGTTCGAGGCCAACGGGGCCGGCTGACCGTGGGCGAGCGCGTCATCCTGACCACTCGCACCGGAGCGCGGCTGGCGGCGTACCACGCCCCGGCGCTGGAGGCGCGACGCGGCGGCCTGGTGATCCTGCACGCCATCTGGGGCGTGACGCCCCACATCCGCGAGCTCAGCGACACCCTGGCCGCCCAGGGCTACGAGGTCCTGGCGCCCAGCCTGCTGGACGGCGAGGCGCCCTTCCCCGACCAGAACACCGACGGTGCGATCCTTGACCGCCGGCTGTCGCTGGGCGAGGCGGCGGGGTGGGGCGAGGGCTGCACCGGCCAGATCCAGGCGGCGGTCGACGCCCTGGCCGGACCGGTGTTCGTCATGGGCTTCTGCTTCGGCGGAACGAGCGCCTGGATCGCGTCCTGCTTCTGCGACGGGATCCAGGCGGTCAGCTGCTTCTATGGCGGCAACATCATCCAGTACGTCGGCGAGACGCCGAAGGTCCCGACCATCCTGCACTTCGGCAAGGCGGATGACACCATCCCGCCGTCAGACGTCGAGACCATCGCCGCGGCCCATCCGGACCTGCCGCTGTGGCTCTACGACGCCGGCCACGCCTTCGTGGCGCCCAGCGGCTATCACGAGGACAGCGCCCGGCTGGCCATGCTGCGCACCCTGCAGCTGTTCCACCGCAGCGGCGGCGCGAAGGGCGAGGTCTAGCCGCCCGTCCCCAGCACCCGCCCGGCCACGGCGTCCAGGCGGGCGACCATCGCGGGATCGCGGGCCTCGGGCGCGGTGATCACCGCCCAGTCCAGGCAGCTGTCGATCGGCGAGGCCGGACGCTCTGTCGGCAGGGCCCTGGCCAGCTGTTCGACCAGCGCCCTGGCCCGGGTTGTATTGGCGTGCATGACCTCGAGGATATGGCCGACCTCGACCGGCGCCTCGCCGACCCGCCAGCAGTCGTAGTCGGTGACCATGGCGATGGAGGCGTAGGGCAGCTCCGCCTCCCGGGCCAGCTTGGCCTCCGGCATGTTGGTCATGCCGATCACGGCGCAGCCCCAGGATCGATAGAGCTCGCTCTCCGCGCGGCTGGAGAACTGCGGGCCCTCCATGGCCAGGTAGGTCCCGCCCTCAACCACCGTGGCGCCGGCGTCGCGTCCGGCCTGGGCGGCGAGCGCGGCCAGCCGCGGGCAGACCGGGTCCGCCATCGAGACGTGGGCGGCAAGGCCCGGGCCGAAGAAGCTGCTGGCCCGGCTGACGGTGCGGTCGATGTACTGGTCGACGACGATAAAGGTCCCGGGCGGCAGATCCTCCCGCAGCGAGCCGACCGCCGACAGCGACAGCACGTCGGTGCAGCCGGCCCGCTTCAGCGCGTCGATGTTGGCGCGGGCGTTGATGTCGCCCGGCGGGATGCGGTGCCCAACTCCGTGACGGGGCAGGAAGACCAACCGTGTCGTCCCGATGCGGCCGGTGACCAGGTCATCCGACGGCGGCCCGAAAGGACCCTCGACCTTCAGGACCGCGCGATCCTCCAGCCCGTCGAGGGCGTAGAGTCCCGAGCCGCCGATGATCCCCAGTGTCCAGCCCGCCATGCCCGTTTCCCCCTCAAGCCCAGGTCCGGATGAATTCCGACAGATTGGGCAGGAAGTCCACGGCGGCGTGCAGCAGGATCAGCAGCCCCAGGCTTCGCGTGCGGGCCCAGATGAAGCCGAACAGCACGGCGATCGGCGACAGGGTGCCGACGCAGTAGGCGATGATCTGCGGCAGGCCGGAGATGGCGTCGCCGGCCGTGTCCGGTCGCAGGTAGAGGCCCGGAACGTGAGCCAGGGCGAACAACAGGGCCCCGATGACGATCGCGCCGGCCTCGGACTTCATGAAGGCCGCCAGCCGCGTCTGCAGGACGGCGCGGAACAGGAACTCCTCGGTGAACCCGGCCTCCAGCGCCATCCACCCGAAGGCGGCCGGCGCGGCCCAGAGAAAGACCGACGGCGCGACCTCCAGCCCCGAGATCTCCTTGAGGCTGGGCGACACGACGACCATCAGCGCGCTGAACACTGCGGTCAGAATGAGCAGCAGCGGCAAAACACCCTTTGCACCCAGTCGCGGCGCCAGAAGCGGCAGGACCCTGGCGCCGACCAGCTTGAGCACCAGGATCGGAATGACGACGTGAATGGCCAGTTTCACCGCCAGCATGACCACCTCGTAGGTCTGGCTGCCGGGAACGAAGGTCTGCTTCACCACCGTGAACAGCCAGCCCAGGCCGACCACGGCGTAGATGGCGAGCCAGACCAGAACAGCGCCCAGCTCCAGGCCGGGCCGCGCCACGGGAATGGCCGCCGGCGCGGCCCGCCGCGTCAGGGCCCAGACAAGCGGCGGCAGCGACACGCCGAACAGGGCGCCGATGACCAGCGAGTCGGACGCGTCGCCGGCCTGCAGCCGCACATAGACCGCCGCCGCCCAGATCGCTGCATAGACGGCCGCCCACGGCGCCCATTTCATCATCGTCGTCCCCTTCGCCATCGCTCGGTTCCCCATCCCGCCAGATCCGCTGGCCGGCCCTGATTTCATCGAACGTCGTTCCACACAACTTAGCGATTGGTCACAATTGCCGGACGCGCTCTAACGGGGGCCGTGTCCCGTCGCGCCCTGCTCCTCTGTGTCTGCGCCCTGGCCGCCGGCGCCCCGGGCCGCCGGGCGGAAGCCGCTGAGGTCGCGTGCTGGCTCGAGAACGGCGCGGTCGTCGTTCCGGCCAGCATCGGCGGCGTGGCCGGCGACTGGCTGCTGGACCCGTCCGCGCCGCGCACGCAGCTGCACGACACCCGGGCGGCGATGGAAGGCCTCACCGACGGCTTCGTCGCGCAAGGGCGCCTGGCGGACCTGCCGCTGCCCGCCGTGCCGGTCGCCGTGGTCGATCTGGACGGCCGGGCGCCGGGGTTCGTCACGCCCATCGCCGGCGTGATCGGCGCAGACGTTCTCGGCGCCTTCGTGATCGATCTGCGGTTCGAGCCCTGCCGGGTAAGGGTCTACGCCGGACGGGCGCCCCGGGCGCGCGGCGGGCGCAGCCTGCCGCTGGAGGTCGTGGGCGGCGTCCCCGCGGTGCGGGCGGCCATCTCGGACGACCGGCAGGCGCGCGCGGGCCTGTTCGCGGTCGACTGGAGCTCGCGGGCGGCGATCCGGGTCGCCGGTGCGGTGATCAGCCCGCCGGTCGAGGGGCTGGATCCGACCCGCCGCGATCAGGTGCCGGCGCGCCTTCGGGCGCTGTCGCTTGACGAGCGGCTTTACGAGGAGTCCTCCGCCGCCCTGGCCACGGATCTGGCCCCGGCGCTGGCCGGGGCGCTGGGCGTGGACCTGTGGTCGCGCTGGACGCTGAGGCTGGACATCGCCGGCCAGCAGCTGACGCTGCTGCCGGAATGAAGAAGGGCCCGGGATCGCTCCCGGGCCCTTCGACATGAGTTGGTTGTTCGGAAAGCCTAGTGGCTCTCGTTGCGCCACACCCGGCGGTAGCTGGCGTACAGCAGGCCGGAGAACAGCACGAGGAACACCAGCACCGCGGCGCCCATCTGCTTGCGCTCTTCCAGCTTGGGCTCGGCGGCCCACATCAGGAAGGCGGCGACGTCGGTGGCCTGCTGCTTGACGGTCGACCGGGTGCCGTCGTCGAAGGTCACCAGGTCGGCCTTCAGCGGCGGGGCCATGGCGATGAGACCGCCCGGGAAGTAGCTGTTGTAGTTCTGGCCCGGGGACAGCGTCACGCCGGCCGGCGGGGCGGTGTAGCCCTGCAGCAGGGCGGCGATGTACTCCGGACCGCCCGAACGGGCCTTGGCCATCAGCGACAGGTCGGGCGGCGCGGCGCCGCCGTTGCCGGCCTTGGCCGCGATGATGTTCGGGTACGGGGCCGGGAAGCGGTCGGCCGGCGTGCCCGGGCGCTTGATGGCGTCGCCGGTCTCGCTGTCCAGATCGTTGATCTGGGCTTCGGCGGCGATCGCCTTGGCGTAGGGGTTGTCGTTCGAGTTCTTGTAGTGGGGGTCATAGAAGGGACCGCCACGGTCGGCCAGGTTGCGGAACGCCAGCAGGTTCATGCTGTGGCAGGCCGCGCAGACCTCGCGATAGACCTTGTAGCCGCGTTGCAGCTGGGCCTGATCGTAGGTGCCGAACGGACCTTCATAGCTGAAGGCGATGTCCGCCGGCTTCTTGGCTTCGCTGGCCGCGAACGCCGGTCCCGCGACAAGAACCAGAGCCGCCGCCAGCAGGGTGACTTTGCGCAGCATCGGGGCTCAGTCCTTCTTGTCGGAGTCGCCGAGCACCGGCGAGGAGATGGTTTCGGGAACCGGACGCGGCTTCTCGATCAGACCCAGCACCGGCATCACCACCAGGAAGTAGGCGAAGTAGTAGAGGGTCGCGAAGCGCGACAGCCAGACATAGCTGTTCAGCTGTGCGTCGAGGAGGGTGAAGGTCGTCAGGCCCGGGATCACGTGATCGTCCGGAAGCTTGCCGCCGCAGACACCGAGGATCCAGCAGGTCACCACGAAGATGACGAAGTACAGCTGGGCCTGCGGACGGTACCGCATCGACTTGACCTTGGAGGTGTCCAGCCAGGGCAGCGCGAACAGGCAGCCGATGGCGCCGAACATGGCCAGCACGCCCATCAGCTTGTCCGGCACGGCCCGCAGGATCGCGTAGAACGGCAGGAAGTACCATTCGGGCACGATGTGGGCCGGCGTGACCAGCGGGTCGGCGGGGACGTAGTTGTCCGCGTGGCCGAGCGCGTTGGGCATGTAGAAGACGAAGGTCGCGAAGAGGATCAGGAAGACGCTCATCGCGAAGCCGTCCTTCACCGTCGCGTACGGGGTGAAGGGCACCGTGTCGGCCTTCGACTTGGGATCGACGCCGGTCGGGTTGTTCTGGCCGACGACGTGCAGCGCCCAGACGTGCAGCACGACGACGCCGGCGATCACGAAGGGCAGCAGGTAGTGCAGCGAGAAGAAGCGCTTCAGCGTCGGCTCGTCGACCGCGAAGCCGCCCCACAGCAGGGTGGTGATGGTCTCGCCGACGATCGGGAAGGCGCCCAGCAGGTTGGTGATCACCACCGCGCCGTGGAAGCTCATCTGGCCCCAGGGCAGGACGTAACCCATGAAGGCCGTGGCCATCATCAGCAGGTAGATCACGCAGCCGAGGATCCAGAGGACCTCGCGCGGAGCCTTGTAGGAGCCGTAGTAGAGCCCCCGGAACATGTGCAGGTAGACCGCGATGAAGAACATCGAGGCCCCGTTGGCGTGCATGTAGCGGATCAGCCAACCGTAGTTGACGTTCCGCATGATGTGCTCAACCGAGTTGAACGCACCGGCCGCGCTGGGCGTGTAGTGCATCGCCAGCACGATGCCGGTGACCAGCTGCACGGCGAGGCAGAGACTCAGGATGCCCCCGAAGGTCCACCAGTAGTTCAGGTTCCGCGGCGTCGGATAGTCGACGAAGCTGTCCCAGACCAGGCGGCCGACAGGGAGACGGGCGTCCATCCAGCGGGTGAACGCGCTCTTGGGTTGGTAGGTCGAATGTCCGCTCATCTACGTCAGCCGATCTTGACCTTGGTGTCGGAAAGGAAGGCGTACTCGGGCACCACCAGATTGAGGGGCGCCGGGCCTTTGCGGATACGGCCGGAGGTGTCGTAGTGCGACCCGTGGCAGGGGCAGAACCAGCCGTGGTAGTCGCCGCCGCCGACCGTGGGCACGCAGCCCAGGTGGGTGCAGGAGCCGACCAGGACCAGCCACTGGGCCTTGCCCTCCTTGTGGCGCTCGGCGTCGGCCTGGGGATCGGGCATCGAGGCGCCGTCATCCTTCACCGCCGCGTCGATCTGCGCCTGGGTCCGGTTCCGGATGAACAGGGGCTTGCCGCGCCAGTTGATCGTGACCTGCATGCCGGGCTCGATCTTGGTCAGATCGTACTCGACGCTGGCCAGGGCCATGGTGTCCGCCGACGGGTTCATCTGGGCGATGAACGGCCAGGCCACGGCGCCGCCGCCGACGGCGGCTGCCGTGATGGCGGCGATGTGAATGAAATCCCGGCGGGAGGGATCGTCCCCGCCAGACGGGTTTGCTGCATTCGCGGCGGGATCGACCACCTTGAGATCACCCTTCAGATACGCCGCGTCGAGGGAAGTGTCGCGGCTTGCAAATCGTGCCGGTGACAGCGAGCCGTGGCGTGAGCGAGTCGCCTCGCCTGAATCGTCGCCGCCCCGTCGATGTCCCGTGGCGAGACCGATTAGTGCGCGTCACGGCCTTTTTCAACAGACCATATGGGGAATGTGGCTTTCCGCAGCGCATGGACGCCGCCTGACAAGGCTGTAAAACGCCCGCCATGACCGACTCCGAACGCCTTGAAGACCGCAAGATCCGGGCCCAGACGTGGTTCGAATCCCTGCGCGACCGCATCCACGCCGCCTTCGAAATCCTTGAGGATGAGGCTCCGGCGGACCTTTATCCGGGCGAACCGGGCCGTTTCGAGCGCAAACCGTGGGTTCGCGAGGCCGGCGGCGGCGGCGTGATGGGCATGATGCACGGCCGCTTCTTCGAGAAGGTCGGGGTCCACACCTCGGTCGTGCACGGGACCTTCACGCCGGAGATGGCGAAAACGATGCCCGGCGCCGACGAGGACCCGCGCTTTTTCGCCACAGGGGTCTCGCTGATCGCCCACATGCGCAGCCCGCGCGTTCCGGCGGTGCACATGAACACCCGCTTCATCTGCACGACGAAGGGCTGGTTCGGCGGCGGCGGCGACCTGACCCCCCTGCTCGGCTACCAGCGCGAACAGGACTTCCCCGACGCCGTGGCCTTCCACGCCGCGTTCAAGGACGCCTGCGACCGGCACGACCCGGCCTGGCATGCGAAGTACAAGGCCTGGTGCGACGAGTACTTCTTCCTGCCGCATCGCAACGAGCCGCGCGGCATCGGCGGCATCTTCTACGACCACCACGACAGCGGCGACTGGGACCGCGACTTCGCCTTCACCCGGGACGTCGGCGAGGCCTTCCTGGACATCTATCCGAAGATCGCGCGAGCCCGGATGCACGAACCCTGGACCGAGGCCGAGCGCGACGAGCAGCTGGTCCGCCGCGGCCGCTACGTCGAGTTCAACCTGCTCTACGACCGGGGCACGACCTTCGGCCTGAAGACCGGCGGCAACGTCGAGTCGATCCTCAGCTCGATGCCGCCGACGGTGAAGTGGCCTTAAGGGACTCTAGAACACCATTCCCTGGACCACGGCCTTGAGCCGTTCCACCGCCGCCAGCTTGTCGTCGATGAAGTCCAGGTCGATCCACCAGTCCTCGACCTCGCGCATCACCTGGCCGACCAGCGGGCCCTTGGGCACGCCGGCGGCGATGACCTCCTCGCCGGTCAGCGGGAAGGTCGGGGCCGTCCAGGACTCGGCCAGCGGGATCAGCGCCCGCCACTGGCTGGCGGCGGCGGGGCGGTCGGACGCCGCCCAGGCCAGCTTGACCCGGTCGACGAAGGCCCGGGCGCCGATGGCGTAGACGCCGCGACGAGTCTCGCGCGGGCTCATCCACGACACGATCCGCGGCGTGGCGCCGGCGGCGGCGACCAGCCGGTCCTTCAGGGCGTTGGACAGGCGCAGCCGCTCGGCGACGTCCTGGGCGACCTTGGGGTCGTCGGGGATCATGGCGGCCAGGCGCAGCTCGGGATCATTCTCGAACAGCTGCGACGTCTCGATCTCGACCAGGCGCTCGAAGCGGGTCAGGGCCTTCACCTGCGGCAGCACCGCGCCCAGCACGCCGGTGGCGGCCATCAGGCGCAGGGCCGAGCGCGGATCGTCCGCCGCCAGCAGCTTGAGCAGCTCCTTCTGCGTCCGCTCGGCCGCGCGGCCGGACAGCATGCCCTTGAGCGCCTTGCAGGCCGCCAGCGCGGCGGAGTCCGGCTCGCCCCGGCCGTACCAGGCCTGGAACCGGAAGAACCGCAGGATGCGCAGGTAGTCCTCGCGGATGCGGGTCATGGCGTCGCCGACGAAGACGATGCGGCCGGCCAGGGCGTCGGCCACGCCCTCCCCCGTCGGATCGAAGATGCGGCCATCGGCGTCGGCGTAGAGAGCGTTGAGCCGGAAGTCGCGGCGGACAGCGTCCTCGGACCAGTCCTGGGTGAAGGCGACCACGGCGCGGCGGCCGTCGGTCGAGACGTCCTTGCGCAGGGTGGTGACTTCGTAGGTCCGGCCGCCGGAGACGGCCGTGACGGTGCCATGGTCGACGCCGGTCGGCACGGCCTTGAGTCCGGCGGCCTCCAGCGCCTCGGTGATCTGGTCGGGGGTCAGGGTGGTGGCGATATCGACATCGTCGATCGGCTGCTTGAGCAGGGTATTGCGGACGCAGCCGCCGACGAATCGGGCGCAGCCGGCGAATCCGCGCGTCTCGAGGGCCTCGATGACCGCGCGGGTCGCCGGCAGGGTCATCCAGGGCTGAACGCCGATGGTGTCAGGCAAGGGTACTGAGGTGGTCATGGGCAAGGGCTTACGACGACGCGTCGGCTGTGAAAAGTGAGCACCCCGTCACGTTCCGGTCAGGCCAGGGCCGCGCCGTACAGCCGGTCGTAGAGCGCCCGCAACATGCCCGCCGTTGCGCCCCAGATCAGCTGGTTCTCCCAGGTCATGGCGTAGAAGTGCCGACGCTGGCCGTCGGGCATGTCGTAGTGGCGCCGTTCGTAGTTGGCCGGGTCCATCAGGAAGCCGAACGGGGTCTCGAACACATCGGCCACCTCGTCCGGATTGGGGACGAACGACAGGTCCGGCGGCACGAAACCCACCACCGGCGTCACCAGGAAGCCTGTGCCGGTGCGGTAGGGCGTCGACAGGCCGGCCAGGGAGACATGCGACGGCGACAGGCCCACCTCTTCCTCCGCCTCGCGCAGGGCCGCCTGCCAGGGCGTCTCGCCCGGGTCCAGGCGGCCGCCGGGAAACGCCACCTGGCCGGTGTGGCTGCGCATCGTGTCGGAGCGCCGGGTCAGCAGGACCGACAGGCCCTCCTTGCGCTCGATCAGCCCGACCAGAACGGCGGCCGGGCGCACGGCGATCGGCTCGCCGGCGTTCATCATCGGGTTGAGGTCGAAGTCCGACCGGGGCTCGTGGGACGATGCGGTCGCATCGAACGGATCCAGGTGCCGGCCGATCCAGTCGCGCAGCTCGTCGGCCGGGGCGTTGGGGTTCACGCGACCGGTCCCACGGCGAACCAGGCGCCGTTCGAGGTCACGCCCATCACGCCGTCGCGCTCGGCCGCCATCTCGACCAGCTCGTAGAACACCGGCCGGGCGATCAGCGCCTCCAGCCCGCGCCGGACATGGACATAGGGGCGCGGCTCGCCGGTCTTCGGATCCATCTCGACGCGGATCGGATTGTCGGGCCCGGCCTCGACCTCGTCGCCGACATTGGTCAGGAAGCGCAGGGCCTCGCCGTCGCGGTCGACCCGCACGGCGATGAAGGGCGCGTCCTCGACGACGATCCTCATCTTCTCGACCGGTGTGACCAGGTGATAGCCGTCCGGGTCCAGCCGCAGCACGGTCGAGAAAAGCCGCACCAGCGCCTCGCGCCCGATCGGCGTGCCCTCGTGGAACCAGACGCCGTCCTTGCGGATGCGGATGTCGATCTCGCCACAGTGGGCCGGATTCCACAGGTGCACCGGCGGCAGTCCCCTCCCCGGCGCCTGCTTGGCGGCGGCGAGGACGGAATCGAGACCTGATGAAGCTTGGCTCATGATGACAGTGTAGATGCTCTTCGCGCGGCGGAAAGCAACGGCCTCGACTGATCTCTAGCGGCTCACCAATCCCGCCAGCCCGTCCGCCCCGCCCTCGCGCAGGGCCTTGAGCAGCACCCGGCGCTGGTCCACGGGCCCCGGCATGACCACGCCCTTCGCCGGTGCGGCCGAAAAGCCAACCCGCTCGAAGTAGGGCGCGTCGCCGACCAGCAGCACGGCGGGCCAGCCGGCCTGCGCCGCCGCCTCGCAGGCGCGCTCCACCAGGGTCTGGCCGATGCGGTGCTTGCGCAGCTGCGCCTCGACGGCGATGGGGCCCAGGAAGACCACGGGCGCGCCGCCGATGGCCACCGGCCACATGCGCACCGACCCGACCAGCCGCTCGCCCTCCCAGGCGGTGAAGGACAGGTCGGGCAGCAGGGTGTTGTTCTCGCGCAGCCGGTCGGCGGCCTTGGCGTGGCGGCCGGGGCCGAAGGCGCGGTCGATCAGGGCATCGATCAGGGGAGCGTCGTGCGGCCCCTCGGGCCGGTAGGCGATGTCGGTCATGTCGCAAGCTTCACGGAAGGAACAGGGGAACGGGCCCCGCGCCTTCGACAGGCGGGGGCGGTCAGACGTCCGCGCGGGTCGCGCGGCGGATCGTTCGTCGGAGGCTGCGCATCGCGCCCTCGTTCCACCGTGACAGAGGCGGCGCACATACGCATGGCCGCCCCGCGCGTCAACGATGGTTGCGGGACGCGATTTCCGGGCGCAAAGGGATTTGACCCATGTCCGAGCCCGCCGAATCCGACACGTCCATGCGCGCCCTGCTCCGGCAGGGCGATTTCGTCCGGTTCTGGCTGTCGCGCTGGACCGCCGTTCTGGGCGTGCAGATCCAGTCGGTGGCGCTGGGCTGGCACATCTACAGCATCGCCCGCGAGTCCATGGACGTGCCGCGCGCCGCCTTCATGGTCAGCCTGATCGGCCTGGTATCGTTCGTGCCGGTGCTGCTGCTGGCCCTGCCGGCCGGCGAGACCGCCGACCGCTACGACCGGCGCACGATCCTGAAGTTCACCTATGCCGGCGAGATCGGCATCGCCGCGATGCTGATGATCGCGACCCTGACCGGGAACGACTCCATCCCGCTGCTGCTTGGCGCCGCCTTCCTGTTCGGCGTCTGCCGCGCCTTCTTCGCGCCGGCCAACACGGCCATGGGACCGATGCTGGTGCCGCGCGAGCTGCTGCCCCGGGCGATCGCCTGGAACAGCCTGGCCTGGCAGACCGCCTCCATCGCCGGCCCGGCGATGGGCGGGGTGCTGGTCGCCTGGTCGACGGGGATGTCCTACGCCGCCGCCCTCTTCTTCTATGTCATTGCCGGCCTGACCATCCTGCTGATCCGCTCGAACACGAAGCCGGAGGTGCAGCCCGGATCGCGCTGGGCGCTGATGAAGGAGGGACTGGTCTACGTCTGGACCAACAAGATCGTCTTCGGCGCCATCTCGCTGGACCTGGCCGCCGTGATCCTGGCCGGCGCCACGGCCATGCTGCCGGTCTACGCCCGCGACGTGCTGCATGTCGGGCCGGAGGGCTTCGGCATCCTGCGTGCGGGCCCGGCCATCGGCGCCGCGGCCATGGCCTTTTACCTGGCGGCGGTGCCGATCCGCAGCAAGGCCGGGGTGATCATGTTCACCTCGGTGGCGATCTTCTGCGTCGGCACGGTGGTGTTCGGCGCCTCGCGGGTGATGTGGCTGTCGGTGACGGCGCTGGTCATCCTGGGCGCCGCCGACATGATCAGCGTCTACATCCGCCAGACCCTGATCCAGCTCGTCACGCCCGATCACATGCGCGGCCGGGTGGCGACGGTCTCGTCCCTGTTCATCGGCGCCTCCAACGAGCTGGGCGAGTTCCGGGGCGGCGTGGTCGCCAGGTTCATCGGCCCGGTGGCGGCGGTGGTCTGGGGCGGCGTTGGCGCCCTGGTCGTCACGGGCCTGTGGGCCAGACTGTTCCCCGACCTTCGCAAGGCCGACAGGCTTGCGTGACGCAGCGTCGGCGGCCTAGATCGCGCGAAACGCGCAAGAATAGTCCAAGGGAGACCCGACATGGGCGTGCTTGAAGGCAAGGTTGTTCTGGTCACCGGCGCCGCCGGCGGCATCGGCAAGGAGTGCGCCCTGCTGGCGGCGCGCGAGGGCGCCAAGGTCGTCGTCAACGATCTGGGCGGCAGCGTCGGCGGCGGCGACGAGGGCGACGCGGGCCCGGCCCAGCAGACGGCCAACGAGATCAACGCCGCCGGCGGCCACGCCGTGGCCAACTCCGAGAGCGTCACCTCCATGGCCTCGGTGCAGGGCATGATCCAGCAGGCGATGGACACCTTCGGCGGCCTGCACGCCATCATCAATCCGGCCGGCATCCTGCGCGACGGCATGTTCCACAAGATGTCCGACGAGGACTGGGACAAGGTCATCGAAGTGCACCTGCGCGGCGCCTACAACGTCTCCCGCGCCTCCGTGGAGCACTTCCGCAACCAGCAGGAAGGCAGCTACGTCCACTTCACCTCGACCAGCGGCCTGATCGGCAACATCGGCCAGGCCAACTACGCCGCCGCCAAGCTGGGTGTGATGGGCCTGTCGCGCATCCTGGCGATGGAAGGGGCGATCAAGAACGTCCGCTCAAACATCATCGCGCCGTTCGCCTGGACCCGCATGATCGCCACCATCCCGGTCAAGGACGAAGCGTCAGCCCAACGCGTCGACCGCATGAAGAACGCCATGCGCGCCGACCAGGTCGCCCAGCTGGCCGTCGCCCTCGCCTCGCCCGAGGCCAAGGACGTCAGCGGCCAGATCTTCGCGGTGCGCGGCAACGAAGTCATCCTGTTCGACCAGCCTCGGCCGGTCCGCAACATGGCCGACACCGCCGGCTGGACCCCGCGCAAGCTGCTCGATGTCGCGCTGCCGGCCATGAAGAACAACTTCTTCGACACCGGCGCCTCGGCGTCCGTGTTCCCCTACGATCCGATCTGATTGTCATCCCGGACGGCCGAAGGCCGATCCGGGACCCAGTCCCCCTGCACGTTCGCTGGGTCCCGGCTCTCCGCTATGCAGCGGCCGGGATGACAGCCGAGGAGAGAAATCATGCGCCGCGCCGCCATCGTCAGCCCCCTTCGCACCGCCGTCGGCAAGTTCCAGGGAGCGCTCTCGAGCATGACCGCTGGCGAGATCGGCGGCGTGATCATCAAGGAACTGGTCGAGCGCACGAAGATCGATCCCGAGCGGATCGATGATGTGACCTTCGCCCATGGCTACCCCAACGGCGAGGCGCCCTGCATCGCGCGCTGGTCGCTGCTGCAGGCGGGCCTGCCCATCGGCATCCCCGGCGTCTCGATGGATCGCCGCTGCGGGTCGGGCCTGCAGGCGGTGATCGACGCGGCCATGCGCATCCAGACGGGCGCGGCCGACGTGGTCATCGCGGGCGGCTGCGAGAGCATGAGCAACGTCGAATACTACTCGACCGACATGCGCAACGGCGCCCGCGCCGGCTCGGTGGTCATGCACGACCGCCTCGCCCGCGGCCGGGTGATGAGCCAGCCCATCGAGCGCTTCGGCGTCATCAGCGGCATGATCGAGACCGCCGACAACCTGGCCCGCGACTACCAGATCAGCCGCGAGGAGGCCGACGCGTACGCGGTCATGAGCCACCAGCGCGCCGCGAAGGCCTGGGCCGAAAACCGCTTCGCCGACGAGCTGGTGCCGGTCTCGGTCAAGCAGAGGAAGGGCGATCCGGTCGTCTTCGACCATGACGAAGGCTACCGCGCCGACGCCTCGATGGAGACGCTGGGCAAGCTGCGCGCCCTCGAGAAGGACGGCGTCGTCACCGCCGGCAACGCCAGCCAGCAGAACGACGCCGGCGCCGCCTGCCTGGTCGTGGCCGAGGACAAGCTCGAGGAACTGGGCCTGGAGCCGATCGGCTGGTTCCACAGCTGGGCCGCCGCCGGCTGCGAGCCCTCGCGCATGGGCATCGGTCCGGTGCCGGCCGTCGAGCGCCTGTTCAAGCGCAATGGCCTCGGCTGGAGCGACATCGACCTGGTCGAGCTGAACGAAGCCTTCGCGCCCCAGGTGCTGGCCGTGCTCAAGGGCTGGAACTGGGACGACCGCGACAAGCTCAACGTCAACGGCGGCGGCATCAGCCTGGGACACCCGATCGGCGCCACCGGCGGCCGCATCCTGGCCAACCTGCTGCACGAGATGCAGCGCCGCGAGGTCCGCTACGGCCTGGAGACCATGTGCATCGGCGGCGGCCAGGGCATCGCGGCGGTGTTCGAGCGGGCTTGATGGCCTGCGTGCTTCGACACGCGCCTGCGGCGCTGCTCAGCATGACTATGGTGGGAAGCCTTCTTACCCAGTCATCCTGAGCAGCCGCGCAGCGGCGTGTCGAAGGACGCACCGCCTACCCCCAGCGCTCCCGCCACTGCTCGGCGGTCACCTCCCAGTAGATCGACGTTCGCGTCGTCCCGTCCGGCCGCACGGCCTCGCGGGTCCCCATCCGCACGAACCCCGCCGCGTCGATGAGCTTCGCTGACCGCACGTTGTCGAGCGCGGCGGTCAGACACATCATCCGCACGCCGAGCGTGTCGAAGATCCAGCCGAAGGTGTGAAGGGCCCCGGCCCCGCCCTGCCCACCGCTCTGGCGGCTGCGGGCCAGGGCGCCGGCCAGTTCGGCGGCCGAGCAGTCCGGCCAGACGCTGACGCAGCTGTAGCCGACAATGATCCCGTCCTCGTCGCGGGTCAGGATCAGCAGCCGACGGCCTTCCCGGCGCAGCGTCTCGCTCTCGGCGATCCAGAGGCCGACGCTCTCCAGCGAGAATGGTCGCGGCAGATCGTAGATGGCGTCCGAGACCTCCGGATCGCGCAGGAAGGCCAGCAGGTCCGCGGTGTCCGCCGCGCTTGCCAGCGACCGGCCCGGTCCCAGCGTCGACAGATCCGCCGCCAGCACCGCTGCGCGGATGGCTTCGGCCTCGTCGGGCAAGACGTCCAGCACGGTGTCCGGCGGCGCGCTCACCGGCCGAGCTCCGCCAGCGCCTCGCCGTCCAGCCGCCAGATGGCGTGATCCTGCGGCGCCGCGCCCAGCCGGCTGTAGAAGGCCTCGCCGCCGGTGTTGCCGCGCATGACGGCCCACTCGATGCGGCGCAGGTCCTCGGCGGCGCAGCGGCGCGCCAGACTGGCCATCAGCGCCCGGCCCGCCCCGGTCCCCCGCGCATCGGCGGTGACGAACAGGTCCTCCAGATAGATGCCCTTGCGGCCGGTCCAGCTGGAGAAGGTGTAGAACCAGGTGGCGAAGCCCAGCAGCGCGCCGTCCTGCTCGGCCATCTCGCAGACCGCATAGGGCTGCGGCCCGAAGAAGGCGTGGCGGATGTCCTCGAGCGAGGCCTTCGCCTCCTCGATGTGCTCGTGATGCTCGGCGAGCTCGCGGACGAACCGATGGATGGCCGCCGCGTCGTCGGGCCGGGCCGGACGGACCGTAAGGCTCATCCGATCTTGACCCCCGGCGGCGGGACGCTGTCGGCCGGCACGAAGAAGTCCGGCATCAGCGGCTTGCTGGGGTCCACGCGGTACTTGTCGAAGTCGCGCTCGCCCTCGGCGTAGAGGAAACTGTCGTCGATCAGGAAGTTGCCGCTGAACTCCGACGCCTTCTTCAGGAAGATGGCGTGGGCGGCGTCGGCCATGATGTCGACGGTGCGGCAGTGCTTCATGCCCTCGTCGCCGGCCAGCGCGAACTGGATGGCGGCTGTGGCGATGCCGGTGCGCGGCCACAGACCGTTGAAGGCGATGCCGTCGTCGCGGAACTCGTCGGCCATGCCCATCATGAACATCGACATGTTGTACTTGGCGACCGTGTAGGCGACGTGCCGGCCGAACCAGTGCGGGCTCATGTCCAGCGGCGGCGACAGCGCCAGCACATGCGGATTGGCGGCCCGCTTCAGGTGCGGGATGCAGGCCTTGGTGGTCAGGAAGGTCCCGCGCGCGTTGATCTGGTGCATCAGGTCGTAGCGCTTCATGTCGGTCGCCTCGGTCGGCGTCAGCGAGATGGCCGAGGCGTTGTTCACGCAGATGTCGATGCCGCCGAAGGCCGCGACCGTCCGCTCGACGGCGTCATAGACCGAAGCCTCGTCCCGAACGTCGACGATCAGCGGCAGGGCCTTGCCGCCCGCCTTCTCGATCTCCTCGGCGGCGGAGTAGATCGTTCCCGGCAGCTTGGGATGGGCCTCAGCCGTCTTGGCGGCGATGGCGACATTGGCCCCGTCCCGCGCCGCGCGCAGTCCGATGGCCAGGCCGATGCCGCGGCTGGCGCCGGTGATGAAGAGGGTCTTGCCCTTGAGCGACATGGAAAACGCCTCTCTCCGATGCTATGTAATACCTCAAGGTATTACACCCGGAGGAACCGCCGTGCGAGTGACGACGAAGGGTCAGGTGACGATTCCCGTCGACATCCGTCGTCGCCTTGATCTGACGCCCGGCGACGAGGTGGAGTTTGTCGTAAGCGGCGACGACGTCGAGGTCCGCAAGGCCACGCGGACCGAACCGACCGCCCTAGAGCGCCGGGCGGCGATCGAGACCTGGCTGGACGGATTCGCCGAGGGCGCGGCGGCCGACTGGACCACCGACGACATCCTCGACATGACCCGGGGACGCGACCGGCGCGACCCTGAACCGGAAGCCGCCGATGCCCGGCGTTCTGGTCGATAGCTCCGTCCTGATCGATCTGGTCTCGCGCGATCCGCAATGGTCGGCGTGGTCCCGCGCGCGAATCGCCGAGCTGCGGATGGCCGGGCCGCTGTGGATCAACCAGATCGTCTACGCCGAATGCCGGATCGCCTTCGGCCGGTCGGGCAGCGACGCGCTGGACCGCCAGGACATGCTCGGCCGACAGGACCTGCCCTGGGAGGCGGCCGCGATGGCCGGCGAGGCCCATGCGGAATACCGGCGTCGGGGCGGGATCCGTGAGGCGATCCTGCCCGACTTCCTGATCGGCGCCCACGCGGCCTTCGCCGGCTATCGGCTGCTGACGCGGGACCCGCGCCGGGTCCGGCGGGCCTTCCCCGTGCTGGAGATCATCGCGCCTGAGGGCGTATAGGGTCTCAGCTGGCTCCCACCGTCTCCACCGACAGCGCCCACAGGCGGTCGGCGTCGACGGGGTCGAGCGCGTGGGGCATGACGCCGACGAAGGGCATGGCCTTGTCGAACGGCGCGGCCTGGGCGCAGTTCTCCAGGTAGAGCCCGCCGACGCCTTCCAGCTCGGGCCCGACCGCCGCCCAGACGCTGGTCGAGGCGCCCTGCTCGGTTGTCTTGAACCCGTCGCGGATCTTGCCGGTCGCCTCGTCGATCCAGCCCAGGGCGACCATTTCCTCGTGCGGCAGGTGACGCTGAAGCGGGGTCATGATGCCGCCGGGCATGACGGCGTTGGCGGTGACGCCCTGATCCTTGAACCGCTGGTGGAAGCCGACCGCAAACAGGGCGTTGGCGGTCTTGGCCTGGCCGTAGCTCTCCCACTTGTCGTAGGCGCGGGTGCGGTAGTGCGGGTCTTCCCAGTTGATGCCCGACCGTCGGTGGCCGATCGACGACAGGCTGACCAGCCGCGAGGCCTTGCCCGCCTGCTGGGCGCCGGCCGCCAGCGCCGGAGCCAGCAGCGTGCCGAGCAGGAAGTGGCCGAAGTGGTTGGTGCCGATCTGCATCTCGAAGCCGTCCTTGGTCCGGTCCAGCGGACAGGCCATGACGGCGGCGTTGTTGATCAGGATTTGCAGCGGCTTGCCGGCCCAGCGGTCGGCGAAGGCGCGGATCGAGGCCAGCTCCGAGAGGTCCAGCATCTCGAAGCGGGTCTTGCCCGGCGCGGTCCTGTCGATGTCGGCGATGGCCTCGGCGGCCAGATCAGGCTTGCGGGCGGCGATGACGACGTCGGCGCCGGCCTCGGCCAGGGCGCGAGCGGTCTCGATGCCGATGCCAGTGGCGGCGCCGGTGACGATGGCCGTCCTGCCGGAGAGGTCATGGCCGGCGACCACCTCCCGCGCGGGCGTGAACATGCCGAAGGGTGACGTGATGCGGTCGTTCATGATGGGGCTCCCCTGGCGGCCTCTTGCCGGGCCGACCTGTTGTGGCGCGGATCGCCCGCGCCGGAATATCTCGCCGCCATCCTGCACCAGCTAACGCCGTTCGGCCTAGAGGCGATGCGGCGGCGACGCGCGTTCAGGTCCCCAGAGTCTCGCTTCATGTTTCCAGTCCATCCTTCCGGTCGCGCCGCCGGGACCGGACGACGCTGCAGTCCTCCAGTATGACCCCGTCCCGACCGGGGTGAGTTCGCAGAGAAAAGCTCCGTGAATTCGCGAGATTGCCCGGAGGAAATTCGTCAGTTCCGCGAGTTTCGGGAGACGGGCGTGCGGGCGGGCGGACGGGGAACCAGCCGCTGGGCAGGTCCGGAGCCGGGATTTGGGGCGGGTCGATTGTCTCGCAATGTCCCGCCTTGTCCCCGGACTATCCGTCCCGGGAGTCTTCATCGCGGAGACATGGACCCCAGGACGAATGACGAGGTGTGTTGCAGACAGGGCGGAGGGCTGTCGTCGGTCCGCCAGGTTCCTGGCCCAGGCATGGTACGGTCGGTGGAAGATTGATCCGGAGGGCCAGCCGTGACGACGAAGCATCGAATCTACACAGCCAGCGTCGCCAGCGTCTATGTGCACTACATCGCCAAGGCGGAACGGAAGGGGCGAACGAAGGCCGAGGTCGACGAGATCATCCGCTGGCTGACCGGCTTCAGCCAGGCCGAGCTCGACGTCCATCTGGCGGAGAAGACCGACTTCGAGACCTTCTTCGCGGCGGCGGGCCTCAACCCTGCCCGCAGCCTGATCACCGGCGTCGTCTGTGGCGTGCGCGTCGAGACCGTCGAGGAGCCGCTGATGCGCGAGATCCGCTACCTCGACAAGCTGATCGACGAGCTGGCCAGGGGCAAGGCGATGGCGAAGATCCTGAGGGGGCCGTCGGGGACAGGTTAAGATATCCCGAGGGACACCTTAACCTGTCCCCTCACGCCTACCCCACCTTGCTGAAGTCCGCAGGCCGGCGCTGGGCGAAGGCGGCGAAGGCTTCGGCCGCTTCCGGGCTCTTCAGGCGGGCGGCGAAGTGGGCGCCCTCCTCGTCCATGCGGGCGGCGAGCGCCTCGGCGTCGCGCATCAGGCCCTTGGTCACCGTCAGGGCGCCGAGCGGGCGCTTGGCCAGGGCCTGGGCGACATGCAGCGCGCGGCCGTCGACCTCGTCCTCGGGCAGCGCCTCGTTGGCGATGCCCCAGGCCTCCGCCCGCCTGCCGTCGACCGCCTCGCCGAGCGCGAACATGGCGTAGGCGCGGGCGTGGCCGATCCGGCTGGGCAGGGTCAGGCTGGAGGCCGCCTCCGGCACCAGGGCCAGGTTGACGAACGGCACGGTCAGCTTGGCCGTATCGGCGATGTAGACCAGGTCGCAATGCAGCAGCATGGTCGTGCCGACCCCGACCGCCAGCCCGCGTACCGAGGCGACCAGCGGCTTCTTCGCGTGGGCCAGGGCCTTCAGGAAGCGACCGACATTGCGCTCGCCGCGGGCGCCGGTGTCCTGCGAGGCGTTCTGGGCGGCGAAGTCGGAAAGGTCGTTGCCCGACGTGAAGCTGTCGCCGCGGGAGTTGAACAGGATCACCCGCACGGCCGGGTCTTTCTCGGCGGCGACCAGGCTGTCGGCCAGCACGCCGTACATGGCGTCGGTGATGGCGTTCTTCTTGTCGGGCCGGTTGAAGGTCAGGGTCATGACGCCGTCCTGGACGGCGACGAGGATGTGGTCGGTCATGGGATCATCTCCGGGGAAAGCGGGCCGGCAGGCTGGAGAGCCAGCGGGCGATGGTGGCGACTTCGGCTTCGCTGAAGCCCTCGGTCAGGGTGGCGTTGAGGTCTTTCAGGCCGTCGATGGCGGCGGCGCGCGCCGCGCGGCCGGCGTCGGTGAGGAACAGGCGGTGCGAGCGACCGTCGGCGGCGTCGGGGCGGCGCTCGACCAGGCCCGAGCGGGCCATGCGATCGACCAGGCCCGTCATGGCCGAAGGGGCGACATCGAGCGCCTCGGCCGCCTCGCCGATCAGGGCGCCGCCGTCCCGGCCGAGGAAGAACAGCAGGCCCGACTGCGCCTGCGTCAGGCCGCCCATGCTCGCCAGCTCGGCGTCGATCCACCGCTGCACGCGGCGGGCGCCTGCGGACAGCAGGAAGAACAGGCGACGATCGGGCGGCGGCGCGGGCATGGGCGGAGGATATACTTCACGCACGAAATATCAAGTTCGCATGTGAAGTATATTTGTCCCTTCCTCCCCGCGAAGCCGGGGGGGGGGGGGGGGGGGGGGGGGGACCATGCGAAGCATGGTGGAGGGGGCAGGGCGGCGGCCCGAAGTTGCTTCACCTCGCGACACCCTCTATGATGGCATCATGCATGAGCGCTCAACTTTGACGCAAGCAAGACATCTCCGTCGACGCATGACGCGCGCAGAGGTCGTCCTCTGGCAGGCGCTGCGCGGCAAGCAACTGCAGGGCCTCAAGTTTCGTCGACAGCAGGTGATCGGACCCTATGTCGTAGACTTCTTCTGCGCCTCCAGCCGCGTCATCGTCGAGCTGGACGGCGGCGTGCATGCAGGTGAGGACGCACAGGTTCATGACGCGCGGCGGGATCAGTGGATCGAATCTCAGGAACTACGCATCCTGCGAATCCCGAACGCCACGGTAATGAACGACCTCGGCGCCGCGCTGGTGTTGATCGTACAGGCGGCGCGGTCTGAAGCGCGGTCGGAGACGGGCGGTTAGCTTCGGCGCTGCCCCCTCCACCGCCTTCGGCGGTCCCCCTCCCCGGCTTCGCGGGGAGGAAAGAGCCGTACCTACGCCGCCCGGTACCAGACCACGCCCTGCGCGTCGGTCTCGGCCACAGCCTGGCCGCGCTCGATCAGGCAGTTGATGTGGGCCAGGCCCTCGCCGGTGGCCATGCCGAGCAGCTCGGGGCCGATGTGGCGGGCGAACAGGGCGCCGAACACGTCGATGGCCCGCTTGGGTTCGGTCGACAGCAGCTTCTGCAGCCGGCCCAGCGACCGCTCATGGCCGTTGATCAGATGGTCGAGGCGGGCGTGCAGGCCATGGAACGGATCGTTGTGGGCCGGCAGGACCAGCACCTCGTCGGGCACGGCGGCCTTCACCTTGGCGCAGCTCTCCATCCAGTCCTTCAGCGGATCGGCGTCCGGCTCGGTCGGGAAGACCGAGACGTTGGACGAGATGCGCGGCAGCACCTGGTCGCCGCTGATCAGCAGCTTCAGCTCGGGGCAGTAGAGGCAGGCGTGGTCGGGCGAGTGGCCGTTGCCGGTCACCACGCGCCAGATGTGGTCGCCGATGGCGAACTCCTCGCCGTCATTGAGCCGCCGGTAGCTGTCGGGCAGCTGGTAGATCGCCTTGCCGAAGCCGCCGAAGCGGGTGCGGTAGTTCTCGATGGCGTCCTCGTCCCAGCCGGCGGCCTTGTAGAAGGTCAGGCCGTCCTGCGGCGCCTCGCGGCCGGTGTCGGCCACCAGCATCCGGCACTGCAGGTACTCCAGGCGCGTCATCCACAGACGGCAGTCGAACTTGCGGGTCATCCAGCCGGCCAGGCCGATGTGGTCGGGGTGCAGGTGGGTGACGATCACCCGGGTGATCGGCTTGCCCTCCAGCCCTTCCTTGAAAGCCGTCCGCCAGGCCTGGGCGGTCTCGCGCGTCTGCAGGCCGGTGTCGACCACCGCCCAGCCCTCGCCGTCGGCGATGGCCCAGACGTTGATGAACTGCAGCGGCCCGCCAAGCGGCATCCGCAGCCATTTCACGCCCGGCGCCGCCTCGCGCACGTCTCCGGTTCCGACCTCGGGGCCGGTTTCGAAGGGGTAATCCAGTTTCGGACGCCGAACCTCGGTCGCCGATTCTTCCATGCCGTCCCGCAACTTGCTGCTCTCCCGATGAATGGCCCTATCATCGGCCGTTCAGCGCGGGGCCGCAATTAGGCCGCTGCACAAGGGCATCTTGACCCTCGAAAAAAGCGCGCGTTTAAGTCGCCGCGAGGAACATACCCAGGAGTTACAAACCATGCGGTTCATTGGAATCGGCCTAGCGGCGGCCCTGTCGCTGGCATTCATGGCGCCCGCCGCCGTGATGTCCGCCCCCAAGAAGCCGGCGGCCGCGGCCGACGGCCTTGACCCCAAGGCCCTCGCGGCCGGCATGGCGGCGGTTCCCGCCCTCCTCACCCAGGGCGGCCATAACTGCACCCTGGCCGAGGCGCGCCTGATCGGCGCCGACAAGAAATCCGGCCAGAGCTACTACGAGTTCTCGTGCTCGACCGGCGTCGGCGGCGTCCTGGTGTCGAACAAGGAGGGCACCACCCCCTCCTATTTCAACTGCCTCGAAACCAACAAGCCGCAGGCCGACGGCAAGCCCAGCTCGCTGTTCTGCAAGCTGCCCGGCAACGCCGATCCCAAGGCCCAGCTGGCGCCCTTCGTCGCCAAGACCCCGATCACCTGCCCCATCGCCAACGCCCGCGCGATCGGGTCCAGCCCGACCGCAAGCTATTTCGAGCTCGGCTGCGCCGACGGCTCGGGCTTCATCCTGGTGACCTCCGCGCCCATGTCGCTGGACAAGGACGTCAAGATGAACACCTGCCTGGCCTACGAGGCCGGCGGCAACATCTCCTGCGAATTGTCCAGCCGCGAAGCCCAGATGGCCGTGGTCGACACCCTGATGGCGTCGTCGGGCAAGACCTGCGCGGTCACCGACAAGCGCTACATCCTGACGACCGTCAACTTCTCGACCTACTTCGAAGTCGCCTGCGGCGACGGCAAGGGCTACGTGCTCGAGCGCAACGCCGCCGGCGCCCTGGCCCGCACCATCGACTGCGCCAACGCTCCGGCCGGCGCCGAGTGCTCCCTGACCGACGCCCGTGAAGCCAAGACCGAGCAGGCCGGCCTCTACAGCCGCCTCGCCGCCCAGGCCGGCTTCCAGTGCACCGTCGCCAAGTATGCGCTGTTCCCGTCCAAGCCCCGCGAGGAAGTGGTCGAGCTGCAGTGCTCGAACCGCCCGGACGGCGGCGTGGCGGTGTTCGACGCCACCGGCAACGGCAAGGTCAGCAACTGCGTCCTGTCCCTCCTGGACGGCCGCAAGTGCTCCTTCTCCGACCAGGCCGCAGCCTACCCGGCCGTGACCGCCGACCTGAAGTCGATGGGCAAGTCGACCTGCACGGTCTCCGAAGCCCGCCCGATCGGCCGCACCTCCGCCGGCGACGGCTACCTGGAAGTCGGCTGCTCCGACGGCCTGCCCGGCTGGGTGCTGGTCTACGCCGCCGGCTCGACCAAGCCCCGCGAAGTGCTGTCCTGCAAGCAGGCGGCCGGCGTCGGCGGCGGCTGCAAGATCGCCAACAACGTGCGCAGCTGATCCGTCAGTCGCACTGAACTGAAGAGCCCCGCCGGAGCGATCCGGCGGGGCTTTTTCGTGGGGGACGAAGCCGCTTCCCCGGCGACCCCGTCCCGTCTCCCCGGCGAAGGCCGGGGTCCACGGGTCAAGCGCCGGCGTCGGCCGCATGGATCCCGGCCTTCGCCGGGAAGACGGAATACAAGAACCTAAAGCGCCGCCTCGATGAACCGCGGGCCCGTCTGGTTCATGGCCCGCTCGAAAGCCTCATCGAACGCTTCGGGGGTCGAGACCCGCTCGGCGGGCAGGCCAAGGCCGCCGGCCAGGCTGACCCAGTCGATGCGGGGGTTGCCCAGGTCCAGCAGCTTGCTGGCCGCCGGGCCGGGGTTGCCGGCGCCGGTGCGGCCCATCTCGATGTTGAGGATCCGGTAGGCGTGGTTGGCGAAGACCACCGTGGTGACGTCCAGCTGCTCGCGGGCGATCGTCCACAGGCCCTGGACCGTGTACATCGCCGCGCCGTCGCCGTTCAGGCTCAGCACCTTGCGGTCGGGGCAGGCGACCGCCGCGCCGATGGCCAGCGGGATGCCCTGGCCGATGGCGCCGCCGGTCAGGCACAGCCAGTCGTGCGGCCGGGCCGTCTTCGTCGACTGCCACACCGGCAGGCCGGCGGTGACGGCGTCGTCGCTGACGATAGCGTTCTCCGGCATGTGCCGGGCGATGGAGGCCCCGATGCTATAGGGGTTGAAGGCCCCGCCCGGCATCCCGGGCAGCTCCAGCCCCTCGACCGGCGAGGCCTCGGGCGCGCCCAGCGCGTCGGCCAGCGCCTGCAGCGCGGCCGGACCGTCGGCCTCGCGACCGCACAGGCTGGCAACGGCGCAGCCCTCGGGCACCAGCAGGCTGGGCCGGTCCGGATAGGCGAAGAAGGCGACCGGCTCGGTGGTCTCGACCAGCACGATCAGGTCGACGCCCTCCAGGTCGGCCAAGGCCATCTCGCCGAAGTACATCATCTTGTCCGGCGCGAACCGCCCCGCCCCGCGCGAGATGCGCGCGATGAAGGTGTCGGTCAGGACCCGGACCCCGGCCGCCGCGATGCGGCCGGCCTGGCGCACCCCGGCGTCGAGGCAGGTCGAGCCGCCCATCAGGATGACCGGCTTCTTCGCGGCCTTGATGCGGGCGGCGGTCGCCTCGACCACGCCGCCGGAGGCGGTGACGCGGGTCGGGCGCTCCAGAACCGGACCCTTCACCGAGGTCTCCGACCAGGCGCTGTCGGCCGGCAGGATCAGGCTGGCGCAGCCGCCCGGCGCGCCGAAGCTGGCGCGGACCGCCTCGGCGGCCATCGGGCCGACGCTGTCGGGCGTATCGGCCGACTTGACCCACAGTGAGTTGGGCGCGGCCCAGCCGGCGATGTCGCTGTTCAGCGGGGCGTCGTACTGGCGGTGATAGGTGGCGTGGTCGCCGATGACGTTGACCACCGGCGTCCCGGCGCGGCGGGCATTGTGCAGGTTGGCCCCGCCGTTGGCGTAGCCGGCGCCCAGGTGCAGCAGGGTGCAGGCCGGAACGCCCGCCATGCGGCCGTAACCGTCGGCCGCCCCGGTCGCGACGCCCTCGAACAGGCACAGCACCGAGCGCATGCGCGGCTCGCGGTCCAGGGCCGAGACGAACTGCATCTCGCTGGTGCCGGGGTTGGCGAAACAGGCGGTGACGCCGTTGTCGGCCAGCGTGGTGATCAGGGCGTCGGCGCCGTTCATGGTCATCTCCTGCGGGGTGGCCAACCCATCCAACATTTCGCGCGTCGCGCCAACGCCTGTTGTCAGCGCGGCGCGGGGGCGAGGATCTTTCCGGGGCTGAGCACGCCGCCGGGATCGAGGGCCTGTTTGAGGCGCCTCATGAGGGCGATTTCCTCGGGCGAGCGCGACAGATGCAGCCAGTCCCGCTTGGCCAGGCCGATGCCGTGCTCGGCGGAAATCGAGCCGCCCAAACCCGACAGCGGGCCGTAGACCATGTCCTCGATCGCGTGGCGCTCCGCCAGTCCGGCGCCGGGCGGAATACGCACCAGGATGTGCAGATTGCCGTCGCCGAGGTGACCGAACACCCAGGGCGGTCCGAGGTCCGGCCATCGGGCGACATAGGCGGCGCGGACCTGGTCGACATAGTCTTCCATCGCCGCGATCGGCAGGCTGACGTCGAAGGCGATGATCGGCCCGTCGCGGCTGGTCTGGCCGACGTCGTCGCGCAGGGCCCACATGGCCTCCCGCTCCGCCAGCGACCGGGCGATCGCCGCGTCCTCCACCTCGCCGTCCTCAAGCGCCTCCGACAGCGCCGCCTCGAACCGGGCGGCGTCGGCCGCGGCGTCGCCGCCGAGACTTTCGACCAGCACGTAGAACCGGTGGCGGCCGAAGAGCGGCGACCGACCCCGGGCGGGCGGCGTGGTGACGAGGTCGTGGAAGTCGGCCCACATGACCTCGAAGGCGGACATGGCGCCGCCGAGCCGCCGCTCCAGCCGCCGCAGCAGCCGCACGACACCGTCGAAGGAGGCGACGCCGATGAAGGCGGTGTCCTGGCTTACGGGCGCCGGCCTCAGACGGAGGATGGCGCGGGTGACCACGCCCAGCGTGCCCTCAGAGCCAATGAACAGCTGCCGGATGTCATAGCCGGTGTTGTTCTTCATCAGCGGCCGCAGGGCGGGGATCACCGTGCCGTCGGCCATTACGACTTCAAGGCCCAGCACCATGTCGCGCATCATCCCGTAGCGCAGGACCCGGTTGCCGCCGGCGTTGGTCGCGATGTTGCCGCCGATGGTCGCCGAGCCCCGCGCGCCCAGATCCAGCGGCAGGAACAGGCCCGCCGCCTCGGCCGCTTCGCAGGCGGTTTGCAGGATGCAGCCGGCCTGCACCGTCATCGTTCCGGCCGTGGCGTCCACGGCCTCGATGGCCGCCATGCGCTCAAGCGACAGGGCCAGGGCGCCGTCGGCGAGGCAGCCGTCGACCAGCCCCGTCAGCCCGCCCCAGGGAACCACGGCGGCGCCCGCCGCGGAGGCCAGCCTGAGGATGGTCGAAACCTCCAGGGTCGAGACCGGCCGCAGGATAGCGAGCGGCTCGCCCAGCCGCGTCCACGGCCCGCGCGGATAGGCGGCGGCCTCTTCGCCGGCCAGGACGCCGCCCGGCGCCAGCGCGGCCCGAAGGTCCTCGATCAACTGGTCCATGCCGTCCTCCCAAGGGCGTTTGCCGGCAGACTAGCGCCGGACCCGCCTCGACGGATTGATCCAGGGCAATTGCCGGCGAGGCGGCGCCGGGGCTTCCCTCGCGGCGACAAAGGAGGCAAGTCAGCCCTCGGGGACATTGGGGGAACGACCATGACATGGCGCGAAACGGCCGCCCGCTGGGCCTTGATCGGCTCGGTCATCGCCGGCGTCAGCTACATCGGCAGCTGGAACATGGAGCTGTCGCAGGCCGCCAGCCTGACCTGGAAGGGACTCGGCGTCGGCCTGCTGGCCATCTACGCGGCGCTGCGGGCCAGGGACCTGAACGGCTGGCTGCTGGCGGCGGTGATGGCGCTGGGGACGGCGGGCGACGTGCTGCTGGGCATCCAGTTCATCGTCGGGGCGGTGGCGTTCCTGATCGGCCATGCCGTGGCCGTGGTGCTCTACCTGCGCAACCGGCGACAGATGATCCAGAAGAGCCAGTTGGCGCTCGCTGTCCTGCTGGTTCCGGCGACGGTCTTCATCGCCTTCATGCTGCCCGCCGACCGGGCCGGCGCGCCGGGCGTGGCCTTCTATACGCTGGGCCTGTCGCTGATGGCCGCCACAGCCTGGACCAGCCGCTTCCCGCGCTTCACGGTCGGCATCGGCGCGCTGCTGTTCCTGGTCAGCGACCTGGTGATCTTTGCCAAGATGGGCTTCCTGCCGGACAGCTTCCTCACCGGCCTGGCGGTCTGGGTCCCCTACTACGGCGGCCAGCTGCTGATCGCCGTCGGCGCGGCGGGCGCGATCGCGCACTGGCGGGAGACGGCGGCGAAGGAACGGGTGACGGGCGGCTAGCTCAAAATCCGTGTCATCCCGGAAGCCTCGCAGAGGCTGTCCGGGACCCAGCCGATGCCGTGCGCCGACCTCTGGGTCCCGGCTCCCCGCTTCGCGGCGGCCGGGATGACAATTGATCAGAACGTGAGGACGTCAGAATCCGGCCTCTCCGCGAACAGCCTTGCCACTTCCGCCGGACGCCGATCCCGCGCCAGGGCCTGGTTGATGTAGCCCTTGTCGGTCAGCTCGCCGCTGGCCGCGTCGGGGGCGCCGTCGAGGATCAGGGCGCGGGCCACCTTGCCGCCGCCGCCCCTGGCCGCCGCGTTCATGCGCGCCAGCCCGGCCCGCACCGCCTCGCGCACCGCGTCCGGCGAGCCAAGCTTCGCCGCGCCTGCCGGGTCGAGGAACAGCATCAGGCCGACACCCTCCTGGCCCTCGCCGCAGACCACCGCGTCGCTGACCGCCCCGCCGATGGCCGAGACCGCCGCCACGCGCAGGGCGCCGGCGGCCACGAAGGTGCCGCTGGCCAGCTTGAAGTTCTCGACCAGCCGGCCGTCGAACATCAGCCCCGCTTCCGGGTCCGCAGGATCGATGGCGCGGGCCGCGTCGCCAAGGCGATAGAAGCCTTCCTCGTCGAAGGCCGCCGCCGACAGCTCCGGCTCGCCCAGGTAGCCTGGCGAGACCTGCGGGCCCTTCACGCGGATCTCGAACTTCTCGCCGGCCGGGACCAGCTTCACCGCCGTGCCCGGCACCGGCAGGCCGATCATGCCGCCGCGGCCGTTCAGCCAGTGGATGTTGCAGGCCGTGGGCCCGGTCTCGGTCGAGCCGTAGCCGGTGGCGAAGGTGATGCGTTCGCCGGTGAGGCGGATGGCGACGGCCTGCACGCGGTCGATGATGCTCTGGGCGATCGAGGCGCCGCCGTACTGCAGCACCCGCACCCGCGAGAAGAAGGTGCGCGCCAGGTCGTCGTCCTTCTCCAGCTCGGAGACGAACAGGCCCCAGCCGGCCGGGACCATGTTGTGATAGGTCGGCGCCACCTCGCGCAGGTTGCGGACCGTCTCGGCCATCTTGGCCGGCGTCGGCTGGCCGGCGTCGATGTAGAGGGTTCCGCCCCGCTGCAGCACCATGTGCAGGATGGCGTTGGCGCCCAGGCTGTGACTCCAGGGCGCGGCGTTGACCACGACCGGCGGGTCGGGATCGTCGAAGCACGCGGCGATCTGGGCGGCGTTGATGGCGATGTTGCGATGCAGGCCGATCACCGCCTTGGGCCGCCCGGTCGAGCCTGAGGTCAGCAGCAGCTTGGCGGTGTCGTCCGGCTGCGCGACCGAAGGCGTCGGCGCGCTCTTCAGCAGGTCGGCGAAGACGACGTCGCCTGGTCGGGCGTTGGCGCTGGCCACCACCGGCAGGCCCTTGAGGAACTCCGCTTCCAGCGCCCCGGCGAAGGCGACCGCGTCGTCGGCGTAAACCGCGTCAGGCTTGAGCACCCCGCAGGCGTAGGCCAGCCGAGACAGGTCCGCGCCCGCCAGGCCGTACTGCGGCGAGACTGGCGCCACCGCGGCGCCCAGGCTCATGGTCGCGTAGGAGATCAGCGCGTGGTCGACGCCGTTGCGGGCCAGGATCAGCAGGCAGTCGCCGCGCTTCAGGCCCAGCCCCTGCAGCCCGCCGGCCAGCGCCGCGACCTGCTGGGCCGCCTGGGCGTAGGTCACCGTACGCCAGCCCTCGCCGTCCCGCTCGGCCAGCCAGACCCGGCCGGGCGCCTCGGCGCTCCAGCGGTCCAGCGCGTCGAGCGTGGTCAGGAACGTCGTCGCGAACGGCGTCGGATTGGCCAGCACCAGCGATCCGTCGTCGCGGCGTTCGATGTCGAGCCGGCGCGGCGCGTAGCGGGCGTCGCGGAAGGGGGCGAGAGCGAGGTCAGGGTTTCCGTCCATGGGCGGGTTATCGGGCGCCGCCGCGCCGGGCGCCAAGGGGAAAGCTGACGGCCCGCGCGAGTCGGCTCACCCTCCTCCGCGAAAAGGGAGGCCTGCCATGCCGAAATCCAAGCTCATCGGACGCCTGATCGCCGGTCTGGCGGTGCTGGGCCTGCTGTTGTTCGGCGTGGTCGCCTGCGGCACGACGGTCGAGCCCGGCAATGTCGGGGTGAAGATCCGCACGCTCGGCGGGTCGGCCGGCGTCGATCACCAGCCGCTGTCCTCGGGCTGGCACTTCAAGGGCATCGGCGAGCGCATCGTCGAGTACCCGGTCATCCAGCGCACCTACAGCTATACCCGCGAACCTGACGAGCGGGGGCCGGAGAACGAAGAGATCGCCTTCGCCGACAACACCGGCCTGCCGATGACCGCCGACGTGGCCATAACCCTGCAGGTCAATCCCGCCTCGGCGCCCAAGCTCTACGAGACCTACCGCCTGACCTTTGACCAGCTGCTGGACGGGCCGATCCGCAACGACGTGCGCTCGGCCATCGCCGCCGAGGCCGAGCGGGTCAACGTCGACGCCCTCTATTCCGGCGGGCGCCAGCTGGTCATCCAGCGCGCGCTGGCGCGGGTCGCCACCAAGTGGGCGCGGCACGGGGTGACGGTGACCCAGCTCGACTGGATCGGCACCATCCGCTACCCGGACGTGATCCTGCAGGCCATCCAGGCCAAGACCCGCACCGACCAGGAAACCCTGACCGCCCGGGCCCAAGTCGCCAAGGCCCAGGCCCAGGCCGAAGCCCAGATCGCCGCCGCCCGCGGGCAGGCCGAGTCGATCCGCATCATCAACGAGGCCCTGGCCGCCAACCCCCGCTACGTCGAGCTGAAGGCCGTGGAGAAGTGGGACGGCAAGCTGCCGCAGGTGACCGGGGCCGGCGGCGCGCCGTTCATCAACCTGCGCGAACCGCCGCGCTGACCGCGTCGCGGCGCCGGGCGAGGTAAAGCCGCTCGGCCGGCGCCGGCTCCAGCGCCAGCGCCGCGTCGAACGCGGCCAGCGCATCCTCACGCCGCCCGGCTCTCGCGCAGAGCCCGGCCCGCGCCGCCTGCCAGGGCAGCCAGGCCTCCAGGTCACGACTGGTGCGGATCGCCTGCAGCGCTGCGAGCCCCGCGTCCGGTCCCTGCGCCATGCCGACGGCGACAGCGCGGTTGACGGCCGTCACCGGTCCCGGCCGCAACTGGATGAGCGCGTCGTAAAGCGCGGCGATGGTCGGCCAGGGGGTGACGCCGCTCTCGCGCCGCGCAAGGTGCGCGCCGTGGATGGCCGCCATGATCCGATACGGACCCGTATTTTTTCCGCCTGCCGCGCGATCCAGCAACAGGGCGCCCTCGGCGATCAGCCGTTCGGTCCACTGCGTGACATCCTGCTCGTCCAGCGGGACCATGGCGCCCAGGTCATCGAGCCGGGCCGGCCGTCGCGCCTCGGCGAAGCGGACGAGCGCGGCCAGGGCCAGGACCTCGGGATCGTCGGGCAGCAGCTCGGCGAGCAGGCCCGACAGCCGCAGCACCTCGGCCGCGAAGTCTGCCGCGTCGCCGGCCAGGGCGGCGTCCTCGTAGGCCTGGGCGTAGGCGATCTCCAGCGTCGCCAGAACCGCGCCGAGGCGCTCAGGCCAGGCCGCACGGGCCGGGACCTCGAACGGCACGCCGGCGGCGGCGATCTTCTTCTTCGCGCGGGTAATCCGCTGCAGCATGGCCGGCTCGCCGACCAGAAAGGCGCGGGCCAGCCGTTCCGTGGAAAAACCGCAGACCACCTTGAGGGTCAGCGCCACCCGGGCCTCCGGGGCGAGCGCCGGATGGCAGCAGACGAAGATCAGCCGCAGCCGTTCGTCGGGGATGGGCCCGTCGGCCAGCATCGCCAGGTCCTCCGGCGTCGGTTCGGGCGGCGGGATGTCGTGGACGGCGCCGGTGCGGACCTTCGACCGCCGCACGGCGTCCAGCCCCCGGCGCAACGCCGCCCGCCACAGCCAGGCGGCCGGATCGCGCGGCGGATCGGCGGGCCAGACGGCCAGGGCCGTCATCGCGGCCTCCGAGAAGGCGTCCTCGGCCAGGTCCAGGTCACGGAACCGCGCGGCCAGGGCGGCGACGACCCGGCTTCGCGACTGCGAGATGAGCGCTCCGAAGTCCAACTTGCCTCCGTGTTCCCGGCGAAGGCCGGGATCCACGAGGTCCCGCCGCGCTGGGCTTAGGTGGGCCCCGGCCGGAGTTCATCCTCGGGCGCGCGCTCCGCGCGACCCGGGGGCCGGGGAAACGGGAGTGAAAAGGTCAGTAGATCATCACCGGCCGCACCTCGACCTTGCCGCCGGGCACGACGGGCATCCGCCTGGCCCAGGCCAGCGCCGCATCGAGGTCGGGCACGTCGATCAGGTAGTAGCCGCCCAGCTGTTCCTTCGTCTCCGCGAACGGCCCGTCGTGCAGGCTCTGGGCGCCCGTGGCGTCGGTGACCACGGTCGTGGCCGTGTCCACGCCCTGCAGGCCGTCGCCGCCGATCAGCTGACCCGCCTCGCGCAGCTCCGCCGACAGGGCCATGTGCTTGCCGACGATCTCCGACAGGAACGCCTCGCTGGCGCTCGCGTAGTGCTCTTCCGGCTCGTAGATCAGAAGCATGTACTGCATGGCGCTCTCCCGGCTTTCCGCGGCGCCCCTCGCGCCGTCCTTGGGAAGAGACGCGCGGGCCGAACGGGATTCGACAGGCTCGGCGGGAAAATGTCGAGAGACCGGCCTGATAACCAGAATCGCGCAGTTTGTGTTATTCTCCGCCCGAAGGAGCCCGCCATGAACGTCTCTCTCACCGCCGAACTCGAAGCCTTCGTGGAGGGCGCTGTAAAGTCCGGTCGCTATGGCTCAGCGTCCGAAGCCGTCCGGGAGGGCCTTCGCCTGCTGCAGGAGCGCGAGGCGAAATTCCTGCGGCTGAAGCGGGACATCGAGGACGGATTGAACAGCGGCGAGCCGACCGAGGGGGCGTTCACCGATCTGGCCCGGCGGCTGCGCAAGGACTGGGATGACAAGCAGGCCGTCCTCGCCAGCCCGGCAGCGGCGCGGACAGCGGCGGAATAGGTCGTGTCCAGGGGCTGGCGCTGGCATCCGCTGGCCGAGGCGGATGCGACCGAAATCTGGAACTGGATCGCGGCCGAGAGCCCGACCGCCGCGACAGAGATGCTCGAACGGTTCGAGGATGTCGCCACGATGCTCGCAGAGTACCCTCAAGCGGGCATTGAGCGGTCCGAGTTGGCGGACGGGCTGCGGTCCTTCTCGGTCGCCGGCTACGTCCTGTTCTACCGCCTTGGCCGGTCCGGGATCGAGATCGTCCGCATCATCCACAGCCGGCGCGACATCAAACCGAACCTCTTCTAACCCGCCAGCGTCTCGGCGAACCGCACCGGCTCGCCGGCCCCGTGCAGGACGATCTCGTCGTCGCGCATGACGACCTTGCCGCGCACGATGGTCGCCACGGGCCAAGCCTTGGCCTCGAAGCCGTCGAAGGGGGTCCAGCCCACGCGGCTGGCGGTGTCGGCGTGGCGGATGGTGCGGCGGACCTTGAGGTCGACGATGGTGAAGTCGGCGTCGTAGCCGACCGCCATGCGGCCCTTGTCGGCCAGGCCGAACACCCGGTTCACGCCATGGCTGGTCAGATCGACGAACCGCTCCAGCGTCATCCGGCCCTCGACCACATGGGTGAGCATGACCGGCACCAGGGTCTGGACGCCCGGCATGCCGGACGGCGAGGCCGGATAGGGCCGCGCCTTCTCCTCGGCGGTGTGCGGCGCGTGGTCGGAGCCGATCACGTCGGCGACGCCCAGGGCCACGCCGCGCCACAGGCCGGCGCGGTGGTAAGCGTCGCGGATCGGCGGGTTCATCTGGGCGTAGCCCTTCAGCCGCTCATAGGCTTCCGGGCCCTCCAGCGTCAGGTGCTGGGGCGTTACCTCGACGCTGGCCACGTCCTTGTGCAGCGCCAGGAACTCGATCTCTTCGGCCGTGGTGACGTGCAGGACGTGGATGCGCTTGCCCAGACGCTGGGCGATGCCGACGAGGCGCCGGGTCGACATGATCGCGCTTTCCGCGTCGCGGACCTCGGGGTGGCTGGTCCAGTCGCCGGTGCGGGCCAGCGGCCGGCGGTCCTCCAGCCGGTACTCGTCCTCGGAGTGGAAGGTGCCGCGCCGGTTGATGCTGCTCAGCACCGCCTCGACCCCGGCGTCATCCTTGATCAGCAGCGTGCCGGTCGAGGCGCCCATGAACACCTTGATCCCGCAGCAGCCGGGCAGTCGCTCCAGTTCGCCCAGGAACCGGGCGTTTTCGTGGGTGCCGCCGACGTAGAAGGCGTGGTCGCAGGACATGCGCCCCTTGGCCCGGCGCAGCTTGTCGGCCAGCGCATCCGGGTCGGTGGTCGTGGGCTCGGTGTTGGGCATCTCGAACACGGCCACGACGCCGCCCAGCACCGCGCCGTTGGCGCCGGTCTCGAGGTCTTCCTTCCACTCCAGGCCCGGCTCGCGGAAGTGGACCTGGCTGTCGATGACGCCGGGCAACACCGTCAGGCCCGTCGCGTCGAACACCTCCCCGGCCGAGGCCTGGGACAGGTCGCCGATGGCGACGATCTTGCCGCCGCTCACGCCGACGTCGGTGAAGCCCCGGCCCGCGTGGTTCACCACCTCGCCGCCGCGAATGATCAGGTCGTAGGTATCGGGCATGGCGAGGCTCCGCTGGGATGCTGGCGTTCTAGCCCTGACAACAGAATGTTGCACTCATCTCGTCATGGTGAGCAGCGCCGAAGGCGCGTGTCGAACCACGCAGTGAGGCCGTGCGTCCTTCGACACGCCGCTTCGCAGCTGCTCAGGATGACTAGGTTTTCTGGTCGTCAGGTTCGGAGCCATCGGGGTCGTCCCCGGAAGGCTCTGCCTCCACCACCATCCCCGGCTCTTCCTTTGCCGAGGAGGAATAGAGGGGATCCGTCTCCGCCAGCAGCTCCGTCGCCGCCGCCACCACGGTGTCGATCGGCAGGTCCATCATGTGGCCGATGGTCTGGTTGAGGCCCGGATCGACCTCCTTGAACTGCTCGAAGGCGCGCGGTCCGCGCACGGCGCGGCAGTGCGGGCCCCAGGGGGCGTAGAGGCGGTCGTCGGAGGGGCCGAACAGACCCAGCGTCGGCGTTCCGGCGGCGGCGGCCAGATGCATCAGGCCGGAGTCGTTGCCGATGAACAGCCGCGCGTGCTTCAGGCAGGCGTGGGCGGTCAGCAGGTCGACCTGGCCGGTCAGATCGATGATGCGGTCGCGCGGCATCGACCGGGCCAGCGGCTCGACGTAGCGGACGTCGTCGGGACCGCCCAGGATCATCAGCCGACCGCCGGCCAGCGGGCCGTACGGCGACAGCAGTTCGTGGGCGACGCGGGCGAAGCGCTCGATCGGCCAGGTCTTGCCCAGCCAGTTTGCGGCCGGGCCCATGGCCAGGATCGGTCCACCCTCGCCGACCAGCTCGGCAGCGCGGGCCTCGATCTCGTCGCTGGTGAACAGGTAGGGGGCCGGGGCCTCGTCCTCGGGCAGCGTCAACAGGCGGGCGGCCTCGATCACCTTGTGGACCGGCTCGCCCTGACTCTTGCGGTGCACGGCCCGGCGCTCGCGACGCAGGAAGCCGGACAGGCCCGAGCCGCGCATGTCGATGACCAGGCTCCACTTCCTGTGGCGGACCTGGTTCCACAGGCGGAACCAGTGGCCCGAGCCCTTCTGTTTCTCCATCACGATCAGGGCGTCCAGGCCCGGAACCTCCGCGAACAGCGGCGCGGCGGCGGGCCCGACGGCGATGGTGAACCGGGCGCCGGGCGCCTCGTCGGCGAGCTTCTTCACCAGCCCGGACGCCAGAACGGCGTCGCCGATGCGGGTTGGGCCGACAAAGAGAATCGGGAACGGGCGGCTCGTCATCCGTCGGACTATAGACCGCGCCGCGCGATCCGGCCCCCTCCGTGCGCAGAGGTCGCAGGCGGGCATGGCCGATCCCCTCCCCGCCCCCTATATCGGGAGGGTGACCGCGCCCCTCCGATACGCCCGCCTGCCCAGCCGCGCCCTGATCCGGGTCAGCGGACCCGACTGGCGCTCGTTCCTGCAGGGCCTGCTGACCCAGGATGTCGAGACGCTGGCGCAGGGCGAACTGCGCTTCGCCGCGCTGCTGACGCCGCAGGGCCGGCTGATGTTCGACCTGTTCGTGCTGGGCGAGGCCGACGGCGCCCTGCTGGACGTTGCGGCCGACCGTCGCGAGGCCATCATCACGCGGCTGTCGATGTACCGCCTGAGGGCGAAAGTGGAGATCGCGGCCGATGAGCGGCCGGTGTCCGTACTCTGGAATGGCGCGGTTTCCGGCTTTGTCACCGACCCCCGGCTGCCGGCCCTTGGCTTGCGGGGCTACGGCGCGGCGCCGCCCGCCGACGCGGCCGAAACCGATGAAGCCGCCTACGACGCCCACCGGCTGTCGCTGGGCGTGCCCGGTCCGGCCGACTGGGGCGAGGAGAAGACCTATCCGATCGAGGCCAACTTCGACCTCCTGAACGGCATCGACTTCAGGAAGGGCTGCTTTGTCGGCCAGGAGACCACCAGCCGCATGAAGCGGCGCGGGCAGATCAAGACCCGCATGCTGCCGATCACCGTCGACGGCCCGCCGCCCGCCCCCGGCGCCGAGGTGCTGGCCGGCGAGCTGCGCGCCGGCGAGGTTCTGTCGGGCGTCGACGGCCGCGCCATGGCCGCCCTGCGGCTGGACCGCATCGACGGCGCAGCGCTGACGGTCGACGGACGGCCGGTGACGGTCGATCGGCCGGGTTGGTTCGAGGCGGCCTAGATCAGGGCTTCGGTTCGGGAGCGGAAGCAGCATCGCTGACCGTCAGCCCCATCGTCGCGGCGACATAGTCCCAGAGCGCGGCGATTTCCCGGGCGGCGTGGCGGTCCGAGCTCTCCTCGGCCGACCGGCCGCGTTCGAGCGCGACCTGGTAGATGGCCCGCGAGCGCAGCACCACCGGCGCGACGTCGGCCTTCATGTAGTCCAGACCCTTCATGGCGCGCTTGACCAGCGGCGCCTCGACGCCCTCCCGCGCCACCGGGGCCTGGTTCACGACCACGGCAGAGGGCTTGCCCAGCCGCCGCACCAGCATCAGCGAGCGGGCCAGCCCCGACAGGTCGATCAGCGTCGGTCGCGCGACCAGCAGCACGAAGTCGGCGACCACCACCGCCTCGCCGACCGTCTCGACCGCGCCGGCGGCCGTATCGATGATCAGCAGGTCCTTGCGCTCGGCCGCGGCCGCGAACTGGGCCGTGAGAATGTTGCGTCCCGACGATTCCACCCAGGCCGGGCCGGGCGTCTCCCGGGCGCCCAGGATGTCCCGCGCCGAGACCTGGGGATCGGTGTCGACCAGCAGCGTGTCGAGCCCGCGCAGATAGGCGGCCAGCGCCAGGTGGGTCGCCACCGTGGTCTTGCCCGAGCCCCCCTTGAGGGCGACGACCGCCAACGTCTTCAAGCTCGCTCCGTCCCATTCCGCGCCGGGCGGGTTCTGGCGCCCAATCTTGACCCGTTCGGGGCAGGATGCGGGGGCCGCTTCGAGTCCGATCGTCGGCAATGCTCTACCGAGCCATCCGACCGGACGCCTGCATCACCGCACCGGCTGTCCGCGCTCCAGCGCCTGCAGACGGGCGCGGAGCTTTTCGAGGTACTCGCGCTCCTCGCCCTCCGACAGCGCCAGCCGTTCGCCGACGTCTGCCAGCGCGGCCTGGACGCTGCCGGTCAGGCGCACGGCCTGGGAGGCGTCGCGGAACTCCAGCGCCGGACAGGCGCCGCCGAACCGCCACCAGCGCGCCTCGCCGGTCTCGCCGGTCAGCACGCAGCGGCGGTCGGGCGCCAGACTGAGCCAGATGATGGCCCGGAAGTCGTCCAGCGCCGTGCCCGCGAAGTCGGCGTGGCCGAGCAGGCCGTCGCTGGCGTCGGTGGTGTCGACGGTCTGCAGGCCGGGCCGCACGACGATGGGGCTGGCGTCGCCGATGCGCTGCATGGCGTTGATGTACTGCGACAGCATCACCGCCTTGTCCCGCGCCGAGGCGTAGAGGGTGTAGCGGGCGCCCAGCCGGTTTATCGACGGCCAGAGGGCGTCGAACTCCCGCACCCCGACATCAGGTGCGGCAAAGACGATCTCGTCGAACATCGGCGGGCGCTGCAGACCCGGCTCGTCCAGCAGCTTCAGCGCCGCCATCAGCGGCCGGTTGCCCATGGAGTGGGCGACCAGGTGCACCCGCGTCGCGCCGGTGGTCTGGACCACATCGCGCAGGAAGGCGGCCAGGGCCGAGGCCTCCGCCGGGCTCTCCGCCTCGCGGGCGTCCCGCCAGTAGGACAGCACCCCGCCGGCCGAAGGCCAGGACCACAGGATCGGCGCGCCGTCGAGCCGCAGGTCCGCCGCCAGCTGCGCCGTGCGCAGGGCCCCATCCTCGAACGTGGTGTTGAAGCCGTGGATGAAGACGAAGACCTCCTTGCGCTCCGATCCGGCGACGCGCGAGGCGACGGCGCCCAGGAAGGTTCTGCGGTCCGTAACCGGGGTCACCTCCGTGAGGATGAAGTGCTTGTCCGGGTCAGGGCGGAACTCCAGCGTCCAGATCGAGGGGGTCGGCAGTTCGCCGATCTCGCGGTCGCGGGGCACCGAGACCACGGCCGCGCCGTATTCCAGCGAGCCGCGCTTGCCGCCGTAGAAGTTCACCGCCCCCGCCTGGCCGGTGCGCTTGCGGCTGGTGGCGTAGAAGATCTCGACCAGGTCGAAGGTCGGCTCGCCGCCTTCCATGGCCGGCGGCGGCTCGGCGGTCACAGGCGGCGGTTCGGCTGTCTCCGGTGGACCGGCGCCGGGCTCCAGGTCGTCGGGTTCCTCCACCATCGGGGGCGGGGGCGGAGGCGGCGGCGGGGGCGGCGGTGGCGGCGGTGGCGGCGGGGGCGGTGGCGGCGCGCCTGTGCCGCCCTCCATGTCGTCCAGCCGGTCCCAGGCCTGGCGCTGCAGCCCCTCGAGCTCGGCCCAGGGTCCCAGGTCGCCGCCCGTGGCCCGGCGGACATTGGCGAGCGCCCAGCCCAGGGACGCGGAAGCGGCCCGCGGATCCGTCCGAAGCTGCAGGACCGCCAGCCGGCGCAGCGGCTCGACCATCTCCAGGCTGTCGACGCCCCAGGTCCTCTGGGCCAGGGCCACGGCGCGGTCGGCGGCGTCCAGCGCGGCGGCGGTGCGCCCCCGCGCGGCCAGCGCCTCGGCAATGTCGAGCAGCATGCCGACGGCGGCCTGCGGATCGACGGCCGCGACCTGGGCGATCAGCGCCTCATCGACGGCGGCCCGCTCCAGCGCAAGGACGTCGCGGCGCTGCAGCGCGGAGGTCGCCTCGCCGAGCGTCATCGGCGCCGCATGGGCGGCGACGGCGGCGCCGGCCGCCAGACACCCCGCCAGCACAGCGATCAGAAACCGCTTCATCCGCCTGCTCCCCCGAGCCATCTCGTTTGCGCAAGGAGCCTAGCAGGAGGCTGCTCGACACCCCTAATCGGTTCAACCAGCATCATGCTAGGAGGGGGCCATGACCACGCCGACTCGCTGCACCTGGCCGGGCGCCACGGACGCCCAGTACCTCGCCTACCACGACGAGGAATGGGGCGTGCCCGAGTACGACGCCCGCGCCCTGTGGGAGAAGCTGGTGCTGGACGGCTTCCAGGCCGGGCTGGCCTGGATCACCATCCTGAGGAAGCGTGAGGCCTTCCGCCTGGCCTTCGACGACTTCGATCCGGAGAAGGTCGCCCGCTACGGTCCCGAGGACCGGGCGCGGCTGATGGCCGACGCCGGCATCGTGCGCTCCAACGCCAAGATCGACGCCGCCATCGGCGGGGCGCGTATCTGGCTCGATATGCGCGATCGCGGCGAGGACTTCAGCGCCTTCCTGTGGGACTTCGTCGGCGGCCAGCCGATCGTCAACCACTGGGAGTCCACGTCCCAGGTCCCGGTGAAGACGCCGGAGGCCGAGGCGATGAGCAAGGCGCTCAAGGCGAAAGGCTTCAAGTTCGTCGGGCCGGTGATCGTCTACGCCTTCATGCAGGCCACCGGCATGGTCAACGACCACCTGACGACCTGCTTCCGGCACGGACCGGTGCAGAGCCGCTGATGCCCGACTTCCTGCTCGAGATGGCCTGTCCAGGGCCCGTCTGCGGCGTCGACGAAGCCGGTCGCGGACCGTGGGCCGGACCGGTCAGCGCCGCAGCGGTGATCCTCGACCCCGCCAGCGCGCCGGCGGGCCTGGACGACTCCAAGAAGCTGACCCACCTGAAGCGCGAGGCGCTGGAGATCGAGATCAAGGCCCGCGCCGTCGCCTGGTGCGTCGGCTGGGCCAGCGTCGAGGAGATCGGCGAGCTCAACATCCTGCAGGCCACGGGCCTGGCCATGCGTCGCGCCATTGAGGGGCTGGCGGTGACGCCGGTGTTCGCGCTGGTCGACGGCAACTACCGGTTCCGCCTGCCCTGCGACATCAAGACGGTGGTCAAGGGCGACAGCCTGTCGGCCTCGATCGCCGCCGCCTCGATCCTGGCCAAGACGGCCCGCGACCGGCTGATGGTCGAGATGGACGCGGCCTACCCCGGCTACGGCTTCGCCGCTCACAAGGGCTACCATGCGCCGGTGCATGTCGAGGCGCTGAAGGCGCTCGGTCCGAGCCCGATCCACCGCCGGGGCTGGAGCCCGATCCGGGATCTGTTCGAGGGGGTGTGAAAAAGGGGGACAGTCACTCATTTCGCGAGCGAGATGAGTGACTGTCCCCCTTTTTCTAGATCCCCATCTGCCGGGCCGCGAGGTCGCGCATGATCTCCTCGGACCCGCCGCCGATCGCGTTCACCCTCACCTCGCGGTAGATGCGCTCGACCCGGCCGCCGCGCATGTAGCCGGCGGCGCCCATCACCTGCATCGCCTCGCGGGCGCAGTACTCCATGGTCTCGGTGGCCTGGACCTTGAGCAGCGCGATCTCGGCGATGGGCTGTTCGCCCTGCTCGATCCGCCAGGCCAGGGTCTCGAGCCAGGCCTGGGTGGCGCTGATGCGCTTGTACATGTCGGCCAGCTTGTGGCGGATGACCTGGTGGTCGGCGAGCCGTTTGCCGAAGGTCTTGCGCTCGCGGGCCCAGTTGATCGCGTCCTCCAGGCAGACCTTCGAGAAGCCGATGGCCCCGGCGCTCATGCCGATCCGCTCGCCGTTGAAGTTCTGCATGATGCCGGAAAAGCCCATGTTCTCCTGGCCGATCAGATTCTCCACCGGCACGCGCACGTCGTCGAAGTAGAGAGCGGCCGTATCGGACGCCCACCAGCCCTGTTTCTTCAGCTCGGTGCGGGAGAAGCCCTCGCGCTCGCGCTCGATCAGCAGCAGGGAGACGCCCCCCGCCCCCTCCCCGCCCGTGCGCACGGCGACGGTGTAGTAGTCGGCCCGCATGCCGCTGGTGATGAACATCTTGGAGCCGTTGACGACGTAGTGGTCGCCGTCCAGCCGCGCGGTGGTGCGCAGGTTGGCGACGTCGCTGCCGCCAGACGGCTCGGTGATGGCCAGAGCCGAGATCTTCTCGCCGGACAGCACCTGCGGGATGATGCGGTCCTTCATCTCCTGGCTGCCCATGCGCCGGATCGGCGGCAGGCCGATGCCGTGGCTCATCAGGCTGGCGTTGACGCCGCCGGCGCCGTGGCGGGCCATCTCCTGGCTGGTGATGATCGACATGAAGGGGTCGGACGGCACGCCGCCGTACTCCTCCGGCCAGCCCAGCCGCAGCAGCCCGACCTCGGACGCCTTGCGATAGAGCTCGCGGGGGAAGGTCCCCGACTCATCCCAGGCGTCGACCTGCGGCATGATCTCCGCCTCGACGAACCGGCGCAGGGTGTCGCGCCAGGCGCGGTGATGCTCCTGGTAGAAGGGGCTGAGGCGGCTCTCGGTCAGCGGCGCGAGCGGATCGGACATCGGCGTCTCCTGCGACGCCTCATGCGACGGGCGTCCTTTAGGCGCCGATGTTTCAGCGCTTCCGCAGGGGTAGTCGAGCCCTCGCGGCGAATGCCGGAACATGCTATCTAGAAAGCCGATCTAGAAGGGGCCGGCCATGGCGCTGAGCATCAAGACCGACGAAGCCGACCGACTGGCGCGGGAACTGGCCCTGCTGACGGGCGAGACCCTGACCGACGCCGTCACCAACGCGCTGCGGGAGCGGCTGGCGCGGGAGCGTGAGGCCCAGAGGGCCGACTATGTTGATCGTCTTATGGCGTTCGCCGAGAGTGTTGCGCCGAAGTACGACCGTCGCCCGGTCACGAAGGCGGAGTGGGACTGGGCGTCGGGAGACGAGGATTGATCGTCGTCGACTCGTCGGCCGTGATCGCCATCGTTTTCGCGGAGCCCGAAGGCCCGACACTTATCGCGCGACTGGACCAGGATCTTCCGGGTCGACGCGTCATGTCAGCCGCCAACTATGTCGAGGCTGGAGCGGTCATGGCGGGACGCATCGCCAATCCCGATGAAGCCAGGACAGATCTCGACACCTTCCTCTCGCTCGCGGGGATCGAAGTCGTTCCGGTGGATGTGCGTCAGTCAGGACTTGCCCTGGAGGCTCGCGTGAAGTTCGGCCGCGGCTTCGGAAGTCGGGCGAAACTGAACTTCGGAGACTGTTTCGCCTACGCGCTGGCGAAGTCGATGAACGCCCCGCTCCTCTTCATTGGCAACGATTTCAGTGAGACAGACGTCGTCCCCGCTCTCACCGATTAACCCCTCGCTAACCACGTCGCGGAACGCCCCCTTAACCCTGAATCGCCGAGATTCCTTGGACTCTCTTGAGTTCAGGGGCTGCACATGGCGTTCGGGTCGGAAACCATCATTCTCGGCGATTGCATCGAGGAGCTGAAGAAGCTCCCGGACGGCAGCGTCGATCTCGTCTTCGCCGATCCGCCCTACAACCTGCAGCTCGGCGGCGACCTGCTGCGGCCGGACAATTCCAAGGTCGACGCGGTCGACGACCACTGGGACCAGTTCGAGAGCTTCAAGGTCTATGACGCCTTCACCAAGGCCTGGATGGCCGAGTGCAAGCGCGTGTTGAAGGACGACGGCGCCCTGTGGGTGATCGGCAGCTACCACAACATCTTCCGGGTCGGCACGGTGCTGCAGGACCTCGGCTTCTGGGTGCTGAACGACGTCATCTGGCGCAAGTCCAACCCGATGCCCAACTTCAAGGGCACCCGCTTCGCCAACGCCCACGAGACCCTGATCTGGGCCGCCAAGAGCAAGGGCGCCAAGCGCTACACCTTCAACTACGACGCCATGAAGATGGCCAATGACGAGGTGCAGATGCGGTCCGACTGGACGCTGCCGCTGTGCACCGGCGAGGAGCGGATCAAGGGCGCGGACGGCCACAAGGCCCACCCGACCCAGAAGCCCGAGGCGCTGCTGCACCGGGTGATCCTGTCATCGACCCGCCCCGGCGACGTGATCCTCGACCCCTTCTTCGGCATGGGCACCACCGGCGCGGCGGCCAAGCGCCTGGGCCGCCGGTTCATCGGCATCGAGCGCGAGAGCGAGTACGTCGCCCACGCCAGGGAACGCATCCGCAAGGTCATCCCCATCGCCCCGGCCGACCTGGAGGTCATGGGCAGCAAGAAGTCCGAACCCCGCGTGCCGTTCGGCGCCATCGTCGAGGCTGGCCTCTTGCGGCCGGGAGATACGATTTGGTGCCCGAAAGGTCAGAGAGCCGCCAAGGTCCGCGCCGACGGGTCGCTGGCCGTGGGCGACCTGACCGGCTCGATCCACAAGGTCGGCGCCATGATCCAGTCCCAGCCGGCCTGCAACGGCTGGACCTACTGGCACTTCAAGTCCGACAAGGGCCTGGCGCCGATTGATGTGCTGCGGTCGAAGGTGCGGGCGGAGATGGCGGCTTAGGGACGTGACCTGGGAGGAGGTAGACGCTGCTGTCGCGGAGATCGTGGCTTCAGCCCTGGAACCCTTCGACGCCCGCACCGTGGCCAACGCGCGCGACTTTCTCGACTTCGCCCGTCTCCACTGCTCCCCACCGGACGAAATCATGAAAGGCTACTGGAGCACCGTCTGCGCCTCCTGGTCGACGGCGGACTTCGAAGTCTTCGAAGATCGCGTCGAAGTCTATCCAGCTGGCTCTGAGCCCAAGGACACCTGGTACGAATGGCATAACGCAGGCGAAGCATTCTCGTCTGCGCTGCTTGCCGCGCTTCCCCACAGCGGAGTCTAGATCAACTCGGCGCCCATATTCTCGGTGCTGATTTCTGCGGCGATGGAGGCTGTGCGTCCTTCGCGACGCGGCTGCGCCGCTCCTCAGGATGACGAAAGTTGGGGGGCTCCACTGAACTCGTCATCCTGAGGAGCGAGCTCTTCGGCGACCCCGGACTTGATCCGGGGGAAGGACGCAACGCTTCAAACCAGCCGCCCCAACCCCGCCTTCGCGGCCTTCAGGAACACGCTCGGCAGCGCGCCCAGACCTTCGCGGTCCGTCCACTCCGCCGCCATCATCCCCTCCGCCCGGAACACGCGGAGCGTCAGGGAAAAGTGGGTGAAGACGTGGTCGATCTCGCCGGCGTCATGCCAGTCCGCGGCGACGGGCGCGGCGGCGGCGGCCTCATCATCGGCCCAAGGACTGCTACGCCACTCGCTCGTCGGCAGGCCCAGCATCCCGCCCAGCAGGCCCTTCGGCGGACGCCGCACCAGCGCCACCTCGCCGCCCCGCGTCAACAGCCAGGCCACGCCGTAGCGCCGGGGCCGATCCGCCTTCTTTGTCTTGCGCGGGAAGGTTTCCGGATCGCCGCGCGCGAAGGCAGCGCAGAACCCCGACACCGGGCAACGGTCGCAGAGCGGCGACTTCGGCCGGCAGACGGTCGCCCCCAGATCCATCAGCGCCTGGGCCCAGTCGCCGGGACGGTCGGCGGTGACCAGCGAGGCGGCCAGCGCCTTGAGCTCCGGCTTTGAGTCCGGCGTCGGCGCCTCGACCGCGAACAGCCGCGCCATGACGCGCTCGACATTGCCGTCGACGACATTGGCCTCGCGGTCGAAGGCGATGGCGGCCACAGCGGCGGCGGTGTAGGCGCCGACGCCCGGCAGCGCGCGCAGGCCCTCCTCCGTGTCCGGGAACACGCCGCCATGGCCCTCCGCCACGGCCCGGGCGCAGGCCAGCAGGTTGCGTGCGCGGGCGTAGTAGCCCAGCCCCGCCCAGGCGGCCATGACCTCGGGGTCCGGCGCGGCGGCGAGGTCGGAGACGGTCGGCCAGCGCCGGGTGAAGGTCAGAAAGTACGGCGTCGCATGCGGCACGGTGGTCTGCTGCAGCATCACCTCGGACAGCCAGACGAAGTACGGGTCCGTCCGCGCCCCGCTGCCCGGCGGCGCGCGCCACGGCAGCGTCCGCGCGGCGGCGTCGTACCAGGCCAGCAGCGCGGCACGGAGGGCGGGGGTGGTCATCCTGCTTCGGCTACCACTTCCCGTCTTCCCGGCGAAGGCCGGGATCCACTTTCAACCCCCCAGGACTCGCCCCATGGACCCCGGCCTTCGCCGGGGACACGGGGGATGATATGCGATGGCCATGCGCCGCCGCCTGCCCACGCTCGAGGAGACCGTCCAGATCCTGGCGCGCCGTCGTACGCGTCCGGCGCCGCGGCCCGCGCCGCCGGCCGGGCGGGCGCTGGCGCCGGTGCTGCGCCAGCTGGAGGAGCGCTTCGGCCAGGGGCCGGGCCAGCTACAGCGCAAGTGGAAGGAGATCGTCGGCGAGACGCTTGCCCGCCACACCGAGCCGGTGAAGTTGACGAAGGCCCGCGGCAACGCGCCCGGGACGCTGGAGCTGCGAGTGTCCGGCGCGGCGGCGGCCATCGTTCAGCACCAGGCGCCGGAGATCCTGCAGCGGGTGTCGCTGATGCTGGGCGAGGGAACGGTCGGACGGCTGCGGATCGTCCAGGGGCCGGTGCGGGCCCACGCCGGGCGACCGCAGGCCAGGCACCGTCGGCACAGGGGCCCGCTGGACGCCGCCGCCGAGAAGACCCTGGCCGAGGGGCTGAAGGACCAGCCCGACGGCTCGCTGAAGACCGCTCTCACCACGCTCGGCCGCGAGATCCTGCGCGGCCGCGACGGTTGACTCCGGCCCCGCGACAGGCTGTAGCGCCACGGAAACGCCGCGTTCCTGAGACCTAGGGAATCGGGCCAAGATCACCGCTTGCTTCAGGGGGACTTCCCGCCATGCAGACCCTTCACCGCCGCACCCTTCTGGCCCTGGGCGCCAGCGCGCTCGCCCTGGCCGCCTGCAACGGCGGCGGCGGCGCGGCCGTCAGCACCGAAGACATGACGATGGGCGACGCCAACGCCAAGGTCACGGTCATCGAGTACGCCTCGCTCGCCTGCGGCCACTGCGCCGAGTGGAACAAGACCGTCTTCCCTGAATTCAAGGCCAAGTACATCGACACCGGCAAGGTGCGGTACGTGTTCCGCGAGTTCATCACGCCCCCGCCGCAGCTGGCCGTGGCCGGGACGCTGCTGGCGCGCTGCGCCGGCAAGGACAAGTATTTCACCGTCATCGACGCGGTGTTCCACGGCCAGGAAGAGATCTTCCGCACCGGCGACATCCGCGGCGTGCTGCTGCCGATCGCCCAGTCGGCCGGTCTCAGCGAAGAGGCCTTCATGGCCTGCGTCAGCGACGAGAAGGCGATCAACGCCCTCAACGACAAGGTCCAGAAGTACGCCAAGGACGCCAAGATCGAGGGCACCCCGACCTTCTTCTTCAACGACGACAAGTACGGCAACGGCCTGACCATGGCCCAGATCGACGAGGCCTACGCCAAGGCCCTGGCCAAGGTGAAGTAGGAGCCGATCCCGACACGTGCAGTTCCAGAGGCTCCGCCTTTCCGGGTTCAAGTCCTTCGTCGATCCGACCGAGTTCAGGATCGAACCCGGACTCACGGGCGTCGTGGGGCCGAACGGCTGCGGCAAGTCGAACCTGCTGGAAGCCCTGCGCTGGGTGATGGGGGCCAACTCCGCCAAGGCGATGCGCGCCGGCGGGATGGACGAAGTGATCTTCAACGGCACCGGATCGCGCCCCGCGCGGAACCATGCCGAGGTCACCCTGACCATCGACAACAGCGACCACACCGCGCCCTCCCAGTTCAATGACCACGCCACCATCGAGGTGGTCCGCCGCATCGACCGGGGGGAGGGCTCGACCTACCGGGTCAACGGCCGCGAGGTGCGGGCCCGCGACGTACAGCTGCTGTTCGCCGACGCCTCGACCGGGGCCAACTCGCCGGCGCTGGTGCGTCAGGGCCAGATCAGCGAGCTAATCGCCGCCAAGCCGCAGAACCGCCGCCGCATCCTGGAGGAGGCCGGCGGCGTGTCGGGGCTGCACACCCGGCGCCATGAGGCGGAGCTGCGACTGCGGGCGGCCGAGACCAACCTGAACCGGCTCGACGACGTTATCCGCGAGCTGGACGCCAATCTGAACCGCCTGCGCCGCGAAGCCCGGGCGGCCGAGAAGTACAAGAAGCTGTCGGCCGAGATCCGGGCTGTGCAGGGCGCGGTCCTCTTCGCCCGCTGGAGCGAGGCCCGCGACACCCTCGTACGGGTCGAGGCCGAGAACACCGAGTCGATCCGCGCCGTCGAGGACACCGCCCGCGCCGCCGCCGCCGCCCAGACCGAGGCGCTGAAGGCCGAGGAGGCGATCAAGCCGCTGCGCGAGGAGGAGACGGTGGCCGCCGCCGTCCTCAACCGGCTGGCCATCGAGAAGGACCGGCTGGAGCGCGAGCACGAGACCGCCGCCGCCGAGGTCGAGCGCCTGCACGCCGAGCTGGCCCGCATCGACGCCGACGCCGCCCGCGAGTCCCAGATCGTCGAGGACGCCGGGGTAGCGCTGGAACGGCTGGCCGCCGAGCTCGAGGTGGTCGAGGCGGAGGTGAAGTCGGCCCCCTCCCGCCTTCCCGAGTTGCAGAAGGCGCTGGCCGAGGCCGAGGAGGCCCGCGCCAAGGCCGACCGCGAGGTCGAGAGCCTGGCCGCCGGTGTCGCCGCCGACGAGGCCCGCCGCCGCGCCGCCCAGGCCAGGCTCGCCGACGCTGAAGGGCGCCTGAACCGCACCGTCCGGGCGCTGGAGCAGGCGAAGGCCGACCGCGCCGCCGTCGGTCCGGCCGTGGATCCGCAGGCCGAGCAGGCCGCCGCGACGCTGGCCGCCGCCGAGGCAGCCCTCGCCGCCGCCCGCGCCGCGCAGGAGGCCGCCGAAACCGACCGCTCCGACGCCGCCCGCGCCGAGGGCGCCGCCCGCGACGCCGCCCGCCAGCTGGAGGACCGCCTCGGCCGGCTGAAGACCGAGGCCCGGGGCCTGGCCCAACTCTCCGCCCCGCGCGGCAAGACCGGCTTCGCGCCTGCCCTGGACGCCGTGACCCCCGACCGGGGCTACGAGGCCGCGCTGGCCGCCGCGCTGGGCGATGACCTGGAAGCGGCGCTGGACGCCAAGGCCCCCGCCTACTGGGGCGGCCGCGAGACGGACGGCCCCAAGTGGCCGGCCGGCGCGACGCCGCTGGCCCCGCTGATCAAGGCCCCGCCGGCCCTGGCCGCGCGGCTGGCCTTCACCGCCGTGGTCGAGCGCAAGGACGGCGAACGCCTGCAGAAGGCCGGCCTGCCCGCCGGCGCGCGGCTGGTGTCCCGCGAGGGCGACCTGTGGCGCTGGGACGGCTTCACCGCCCGCGCCGAGGCCCCCCGTCCGGCCGCCATCCGCCTGGAGCAGCGCACCCGGCTGGCCGAGGTCGAGGCCGAGATCGAGACCCTGTCGCCGGAGACGGAGGCCGCGCTGGAGGCCCACAAGGCGGCTCGCGCCCGCATGCTGGCCGGGGAGGACGCCGTCCGCGAGGCGCGCCGCAAGCCGCCGGAGGCCGAGCGCGCGCTGCAGACCGCCCGCCAGGCCGTCGAGCGTCTGGCCCACGAGGCCGCCCGCCGCGACGCCCGCGCCCAGTCGCTGGACGAGACCATCGCCCGCTTCGAGGCCGAGAAGACTGAGGCCGAGGCCGCGCTGGCCTCCGCAAAGGCCGACGCCTCCGACGACGGCTCGGCCGAGAACCTGTCGCCGATGCTGGACGCCGCGCGCGCCACCGCCGTCGCCGCCCGCGAGGCCGCCTCGCAGGCCCGCGCCGCGGTCGACATCGAGACCCGCGAGCGCGACGGCCGCACCCGGCGGCTGGACAGTCTGCGCCGCGACCGCGACGACTGGGCCCGCCGCGCCGCCGCCGCCGCAAAGCGCACCGAGGCGCTGGCGGAAGCGCGCGTCACCACCAACGCCAACCTCGAGGCCGCCCGCGAGGCGCCGGCCACCCTGTCGGTCCGCACCGAAAAGCTGCTCGACGAGTACGCCATCGCCGAAGCCCGGCGGGCGAAGTCGACCGACGCGCTGGAGCAGGGCGAGACCGCCCGCCTGACCGCCGACCGCGCCGCCCGCGGCGCCGAGGCCGCCGCCGCCCAGGCCCGCGAACACCGCGCCGGCCTCGCCGCCCGGCTGGACGCCGCCCGCGAGCGCTTCGGCGAGATCGCCGGCAGTATCCGCGAGACCGCCAAGATGGAGCCCGAGGAGCTGGGCCGCTCCATCGCCGACGAGGCCGTCGCGATTCCGTCCAACGCCGGCGGCGTCGAGGCCCACCTCTACAACCTCGAGCGCGAGCGCGACGCCATCGGGCTGGTCAACCTGCGGGCCGAGGAAGAGGGAACAGAACAGGCCGCCCGGCTGCAGACCATGAAGACCGAGCGCGCCGACCTGACCGGCGCCGTGGCCAAGCTGCGCGAGGGCATCGAGGAGCTGAACGCCGAGGGCCGCGAGCGGCTGCTGGCCGCCTTCGACATCATCAACGGCCACTTCCAGGCCCTTTTCCAGGCCCTGTTCGGCGGCGGCCAGGCCGAGCTGCGCCTGATCGAGTCCGACGATCCGCTGGAGGCCGGCCTGGAGATCTACGCCTGCCCGCCGGGCAAGAAGCTGTCGACCATGAGCCTGATGAGCGGCGGCGAGCAGGCCCTGACCGCCTCGGCCCTGATCTTCGGCGTCTTCCTGGCCAACCCGGCGCCGATCTGCGTGCTGGACGAGGTCGACGCGCCGCTGGACGACGCCAACGTCGACCGCTTCTGCTCGATGCTCGACGAGATGCGCAAGCGCACCCAGACCCGCTTCATCGCCATCACCCACAACCCGGTGACCATGAGCCGCGTCGACCGCCTGTTCGGCGTGACCATGGCCGAGCGCGGCGTCAGCCAGCTGGTCAGCGTCGACCTGCAGACGGCCGAGCAGCTGGTGGCTTAGGGGGGCCTGCCCTCATACTTCTTCCACCGTCATGGTCGGACGTGTTCCGACCACCCATGAACACCGCGTTCGCCGTGCGTCCTTCGACACGCCTGCTGCGCAGGCTGCTCAGGATGACTGAACTGGCATGCCCCCCTCCATAGTCATGCTGAGCAGCACCGGCAGGGTGCGTGTCGAAGCACGCAGAAGGCCGGCTGGCGCACCACGCATGGGTGGTCGGAACAAGTCCGACCATGACGGAAGTTGGGGAAGCGTTGGCGATTGACCCTCAACCCCGGCGCTGTTGAGTGGCATCCTGTACGTCAACAGCACCCCACAGTGAGCCCCCATGGACGCCGCACCGCCCCCGCCCCCCGCCGTCCACGCCTGCGCGCCCGACGCCATCAAGCGCGGCAAGGCGCTGCTGACCCTGCACTTCAATGACGGCCAACCCGGCGACGAACCGCTGGTCCACATCGACGACGCCGTGAAGGCCCTGCCCTCGGTCAAGGCGCTGAAGGGCGCCGGCCGCTTCGACGTGCTGGAGGTCTGGGGCTACATCTACAAGGCCGAGTACCGCATGCGCTTCCTCTACGCGCAGATGCCCGACGCCTGCGTGCTGATGGGCCAGGAGATCCTCGAGGCGTCGGATCCGTACTAGCGGGAGCAGATGCTGGGTGAGGCACTGCGTGGTTCGCGACGCTCGCCAAGAGCTCGCTCCTCACCATGACGAAGGTGGTTGGCGTTCCACTGCGCTCGTCATCCTGAGGAGCGGCGAAGCCGCGTCGCGAAGGACGCACTACGCCGGAAACGGCCCCGCCCGGGTCAGCGAACTCGCCGGGGCCTTGCCGATCTTCTCCCCGACCCACCGCGCCGTCTCGATAAGCATGCCCAGGTCGTACCCGGTCTCGAAGCCCGCCCGCTCCAGCATGTAGACCAGGTCTTCCGTCCCGATGTTGCCGGTGGCGGCCGGGGCGAAGGGGCAGCCGCCGAGGCCGCCGACGCTGGCATCGAGGACGGTAACGCCGGCTTCGACCGAGGCGTAGGCGTTGGCGATGCCGGTGTTTCTCGTGTCGTGGAAGTGCATGCGCAGCGGGATGCTCCCGATGACGGCCTGCACGGCCTCGACGCGCTTGCGCACCACCCAGGGGTCGGCGACGCCGATGGTGTCGGCGAGCGCGATCTCGGCGACGCCGGCGACGGCGGCCTCCTTCACGATGGCAACGACCTGGTCCTGGGAGACCTCGCCGTCGAACGGACACCCGAAGGCGACCGAGACGGTGACGGTGATCGGCGGGCCGCCGGCCAGGCCCCGTTTCGCCGCGACGGCCTGCATTGACGCGATCTGCTCGGCGACCGAGGCGCCCTGGTTGCGGATGCCGAAGCCGTCGCTGGCGCAGACCACGACGTTGGCCTCGTCGCAGGCGGCGGCGACGCAGCGGTCCCAGCCGCGCTCGTTGAGCACCAGGCCGATGCGCGAATGGCTGTCGGTCCCGGCCAGATCGGCCATCATCTCCTCGGCGGAGGCCATCTGCGGCACGCGCTTGGGATTGACGAAGCTGACCACCTCCTGCCGGCGGGCGCCGCAGGCGTCGAGGCGACGGATCAGCTCGATCCTGTCGGCGGCGTCCAGCACCGTCTTCTCGTTCTGCAGCCCATCGCGGGCGCCGACCTCGACGATCTCGATGAAGCGGCTCATGGGGCGGTCTCCCGGATGGCGGCGGCGGGACGGACGACCTTCTGCGGTTCGCCGCGATAGAGGGTCAGGCTCATCTCGTCGCCATTGGAATAGTTGACCCCCGATATGGTCTTCACCGGCCGGGGCGTCAGCCCCGCGGCGCGCAGGGCAGCGAGAAATTCGGCCTGTTCCTGCTTCTCGACCACGGCCGGACGGCCAACGCTGATCGCCCTGACCGCCTCGGCCGGGCCACCCAGACCCGTAGTCGTGCCCAGCGCGAAGACCAGGCTGGGCTCGGCGTAGCCGGCGACTTCCACAGGCCCCGGAACGACGCCTTCCCGGGGCGCCAGTTCACTGCTGGCCAGCGCCAGGTGCACGCGCTCCGATAGCCACAGCGGCTCCATGCGCGGGGCCAGCTGACCGAAGAAGGCGGCATGGGCCAGGACGCCGACGACACCCGCCGCGATCAGGGCCCGTCCGGCGGTCTGGCGGAAGATCAGCGCCCCGCCGATCACGGCCGTGGCCAGGAAGAGACCGGCGGTGACGACGGTCCAGACCAGATCGCCGGCGCCTTCGCCATAGACGACCATGACGCCGATGCTGATCACCGCGAACCCCAGCGCGGCATAGGCCAGCACCGCGGTTCCGGCGATACGGACCCTGCGGCCCAGAGGCTCGCGCAGGGCGGCGGCCATCAGCCAGCACAGCGCCCCCATGGCCGGCAGGGTGTAGTGGACCAGCTTGGTCGGCAGCAGCTCGAACATCAGCCAGGTCGGGATCAGCCAGCAGAGGGCGAAGCGCACGCCGGGCTCGGCCCGCGCCTGCCAGCCCAGCACCAGCCCGGCCGGCAGCAGCAGGGCGGCCGGGAACAGCAGCATCGGCGAGAGGAGCAGGTGATAGCCGAAGATGCCGCCGTGCCGCTCATGCCCACCCGCCAGCTTGGGCGCCAGATCGCCGCCGATGGCCGCGCCCCAGAAGGCCCCGTCGCTGGCCACCGTGATCGCCCAGGCCCAGGGGCCGAAGATGGCCAGCACCAGCACCGGGCCCCAGGTCCAGCCCAGGTCCTTCATCCAGCCGAAGCGGTTGGCCCTGGCCTCGATCGAATCCCAGGCGCCCAGCGCCAGCATGGCCAGCAAGGCCACCAGCGGCCCGACCGGTCCCTTGACCAGGGCGGCGACGCCGATGGCCAGCCAGAAGAGCAGCCGCGTTCGCCAGCCGGCCGGCGGCCCGCCCCGCGCCGCGGCGTAGAGCCGGCCGAGCGCCGCCAGCGCCAGGGTCGTCGTCCCGGCCAGCACCGCATCGGTCTTGGCGATGAAGGCCTCGCTGGAGAGCAGGAAGCTGGCCCCCATCATCGCCCCGGCCAGCAAGCCGGCCCGGGGTCCGAAGACGGCGGCCGCGCCCCAGGCGCAGGCGGCGGCGGCCAGCGCCGCGCCCAGCAGCGAGGGAATGCGATAGGCCCGGATGTCGCGGTCGGCGACGTCCGACAGGGCCGCCACACTGATCGCCTGCAGCCAGTGGATGCCGACCGGCTTCTTGTCGCGCGACTGGTCCTGGTAGTTGATCGAGACGTAGTCGCCGGTCTCGAGCATCTGCGAGGTGGCCTGGGCGAACCGCGATTCGTCGCGGTCGAGCGGCGGAACGGCCAGCAGGCCGGGAAGGCCGGCGATCATGGCGATCAGCGCGGCGAGGAGCGGTCCGCGCCAGCCGCGGCTCCACTGGTCCAGACGGGATTCGAGCGTCATGTCGCACCTGATAGCACGATCCTTACGCGCGCCGCCTTTTCCGCTATGAGAGGACATGATCGAAAAGACCCCCGCCAGGAGCCGCAAGCCGGCCGCCGCGAAGGCCGCTCCCGCCAAGGCCGCCGCCCCCAAGGCGACGAAGGCCGCGCCCGCGCCGAAGGCGGCCGCCAAGGCGCCTTCGGCGACGCCCGATTTCTCCGTCGTCGTGCCGGTGTTCGACGAGGGCGGCGCCGCCCCGGCCCTGGCCCGCGAGATCGCCGCGGCCTTCGGGGATCGCAACTACGAGATCGTCTTCGTCAACGACGCCAGCCGGGACAACACCCTTGAGCTGCTGACCGCCCTGAAGGCCGAGATCCCGCAGCTGCGCGTGCTGTCGCACCGCAAGAACTCCGGCCAGAGCCGCTCGGTCCGCAGCGGCATCCTGGCCGCCCGGGCGCCGATCATCGTCACCATGGACGGCGACGGCCAGAACGACCCGGCCGACGCCCCGCGCCTGGCCGAACGGCTGAAGGCCGCGCCCGAGAGCCTGGCCATGGTCGGCGGCGAGCGGGTCAAGCGCCAGGACAGCAACGCCAAGCGCTTCGCCAGCAAGTTCGGCAACGGCGTGCGCGGCTGGCTGCTGAAGGACGGGGCGCTGGACACCGGCTGCGGCCTGAAGGCGTTCCGGCGCGAGGCCTTCCTGCGCCTCCCGTACTTCGATCACATCCACCGCTACCTGCCGGCGCTGATGATCCGCGAGGGCTACGAGATCGCCTTCGAGCCGGTGAACCATCGGCACCGCGAGAGCGGCGTGTCGAAGTACACCAACTTCGGCCGGCTGAAGGCCAGCGTCAGCGACCTCATGGGCGTGCTCTGGCTGCAGTCCCGCTCGCGCCTGCCGGGCGGCGTCGACGAGGCTTGACGGCAATCATTGGTTGTTCATAGTTTGTTCCGCTACACGGGGGCGGGACATGGTCTTCGCGGAACTTGATCGACGGGCGAGGCGCAAGACGACGCTGAGGACGAAGCTCGCGGTGCAGATGGCGACGACGTTCACCTACGCCTCCCTGGGCGTAGCGTTCGCCGGACCCGTCCTTGAGGCCAAGCCCTTCAGCGCCGGCCATCTGGTCGCGCTGGCGTTCGGACTGGCCTGCATGTTCTGGGCGTTCTATTATGCGCCGGAAGGAGAAGACGATGGACCAGTTTGATCCCGTCGTTGCCGGTGTTCTGGCGCTGATCGCGCTCGGACTGGGCGGCTTTCTTCAGTACCAGAAGGTCCAGATTCGCCGCCTCGACCGCATCATCGCCGACAAGGAAGCAGCGATGAACGCCGGCGACACGCCGCCGCCGCACGCCCGCTAGGCGAGCCCGCTTCACCCCGGGAGCGAAAGGGGTTAACCGTTGCGAACCGGGTTATCCGGGTTTCGGGGGAGGCCCTTGCCGATGTTTGCCGCGTTTCCGCTGCTGGCTCTGCCGGTGCTCGTCTACAATCTGGTCGCCATCACCCTGGTCGGGGGCTTCGGTTCGGTCGTCGCCACCCAGCGTTTCACCGAGCCGCTGTTCAGCATTGCGATGACCTCGGGCTCACCCTGGCCGATCAGCCTGGGCGACCTGCTGCTGGCCTTCGCGCTGGTGGTGCTGTTCATCGAGCTGCTGAAGTCGACGACCAGCCGCCGCATCGCGATCATCAACCACTCGCTGTCGATGATCCTGTTCATCGTCTGCCTGGTCGAGTTCCTGCTCGCCCCGGCCTTCGCGACCTCGGTCTTCTTCCTGCTGACCTTGATGGTGCTGCTCGACGTGCTCGCCGGCTTCATCGTCACCATCATCGCCGCCCGCCGCGACATCGACCTGGGCGGCGGCGCCGAGGCCGGCTGATCCTGCCTAGGTGAGGACCGTGAAGAGCAGCGCGACGGCGAAGATGTCGAAGGCGCGGACGAGAATGGTCACCGGCGGGGACTCCAGGTTCGGATTCACCACCGGTTAAGCAAGACCGGCGCCAGTCTGGACGTCTGATGGCTCTCTTTTTCGATCAGGACTGGTTCGCCGCCCGGCTCGCCGGGCGCGGCCTGTCGCGCACCGTGCTGGCGGCGGCATCGGGGATGACAGAGGCCGAGCTCGCCCTCGTCTGGAAGGATCAGCGGGAGCTGTCGGCGCGCGAGGTCGCGGTCTTCGCCGAACTGCTGGGCGAGACACCCGCGGAGATCGCCAACCGGGCCGGGGTGTCGACCCCCACGCCGGGCGGCGACCCGCTGGCCCGCATCGCGGCGCTGGAGCGTCAGGTCGCCGAGCTGCAGGGCCGCCTGGCCCGGCTTGAGCGGCAGGCGCGGTGACAAGCGGCGCTGCACCCCCGCATACGGCTCAAAATGCCTTCGTCATGGCCCGACTTGTTCGGGCCAGCCATGCACGGTGGCGACGAAGTCAGGTCCCGAGCTCTCCCGCCCTGCTCGGCCAAGGTCGTGTTCATGGGTGGCCCGAACAAGTCGGGCCATGACGACGGGAGAATGGGCTGAGCGACCCCGTCGCCTAGATTTCGGTCTTCTTCAGCACGCCCTTGGGCGGTCGCCGGTCGGCCGGACCGGAGTACTCCGTCTCCAGATAGGCCGAGCGGGCGGCGTCCAGCACCGGCTGCCCGCCGCGCAGGCCGCGCCGCTGCCCGGACTGTCCGTAGAGGTGGGCGGCGAAGGCCGCATAGCTGTCGGGCCGGGGCGGCGGCGGCGTGGCCGACTCGGGTCCAGGCTCCGGGGCTTCGATCACCGCCGGCAGGTTCGTCCCGCCATCCACGGCCGCCCGCGGCATGTCCTCGGCGCGCCTGTGGCTGTGCCGACGCTCGCCGTAGGGGCGCGTGGGGTCGATCGGACCGGTCATGCCCTGCAGGCTACGCCCGGTCCGGTAAACAAAGGATGGGGCCCGCTCAGCTCTTTGAGGCCAGCTTCTCGAGCTGGGCCTGCATGGCCGCCATCTGCTTCTTGAGCTGGTCCAGCGCCTCGCCCTCGCCGGCGGCCGCCGCCGCCGGAGCCTCGCCGGCCTTGGCCGCCTCGCCCGCCGCGCCCTGCGGGAAGCCGAAGGGGGTGAACATCTTCATGGCCCGGTCGAACAGCACCATGTTCTGGCGGATCTGCTCCTCGTAGGCGCTGAGGCCCGCCGCGCCCATGGTGGCGTTGGGCGCCATGGCCCCGAACTGCGTGCGGAACCGCTCCTGCTGCTTGGCGAAGCTCTCCAGGCTCATCTCCAGGTAGCTGGGCACGAAGGCCTGCATCTGGTTGCCGTAGAAGCCGATCAGCTGGCGCAGGAACTGGATGGGCAGCAGATTCTGCCCGCCGCCGCGGTTCTCTTCCTCGAAGATGATCTGGGTCAGGACCGACCGGGTGATGTCCTCGCCGCTCTTGGCGTCATAGACCACGAAGTCGACGCCTTCCTTGACCATGTCGGACAGGTGCTCGAGCGTGACGTAGGAACTGGAGGCTGTGTTGTAGAGCCGTCGGTTGGCGTACTTCTTGATGACGACGCGCTCGCCGCCATTTTTTGCGCCGGCTGGGTTTTCGCCGGTCTCGGCCTGATCGGACATTTCCATTCCCTGTAGGTACGCTTCCCGCGCTTTTTGGCGCCGCACTATCGCGGATGCAAAGGCATGGCGCCAGTGGCGCTTTCCGTGCGCGGCATGTTGCAGTGCAAAATCAGCAGGTGACGAACCATATCCGACTATGCAAGGTGCCCCCGCGTCACAAAAATGAGCGCCGGAGCCCGAGAGGCCTGACGCCGCGCAGGGAACGACGGAGACACTGCCATGACCGACATCGTGATCGTTTCGGCCGCCCGCACGCCCGTGGGCTCTTTCAACGGCTCGCTGTCGAGCCTCCCGGCCCATGAGCTGGGCAGGATCGCCATCCAGGCGGCGGTGGAGCGGGCCGGCATCGCCCCCGCCGACGTCGACGAGGTGATCATGGGCCAGGTGCTGCAGGCCGGCGCCGGCCAGGGCCCCGCCCGCCAGGCCGCCGTCAACGCCGGCATCCCGGTCGAGAGCCCGGCCTGGAGCCTCAACCAGCTGTGTGGCTCGGGCCTGCGCGCGGTGGCCCTCGCCGCCCAGCAGATCGCCGACGGTTCGGTCAGCATCGTGGTCGCCGGCGGCCAGGAGAGCATGAGCCAGTCGCCGCACGCCGCTCACATTCGCGACGGCAAGAAGATGGGCGACCTGGGCTTCCAGGACACCATGATCAAGGACGGCCTGTGGGACGCCTTCCACGGCTACCACATGGGCCAGACCGCCGAGAACATCGCCAGCCGCTGGCAGATCACCCGTGAGGACCAGGACCGCTTCGCCGTCGCCTCGCAAAACCGCGCCGAGGCCGCCCAGAAGGCCGGCAAGTTCGCCGGCGAAATCGCGCCGGTGACCATCAAGGGCCGCAAGGGCGACACCGTCGTCGAGAACGACGAGTACATCCGCCACGGCGCGACCTACGAAAGCATGTCGGGCCTCAAGCCCGCCTTCACCAAGGACGGCTCGGTCACCGCCGCCAACGCCTCGGGCCTCAATGACGGCGCCGCCGCCCTGGTCCTGATGAGCGCCGACGAGGCGAAGAAGCGCGGCCTGACCCCGCTGGCCCGCATCGCCTCCTGGGCCAGCGCCGGCGTCGAGCCCGAGATCATGGGCACCGGCCCGATCCCGGCCATGAAGAAGGCGCTGGAGAAGGCCGGCTGGTCGGTCTCCGACCTCGACCTGGTCGAGTCCAACGAAGCCTTCGCCGCCCAGTCCCTGTCGGTGGTCCGCGAGCTGGGCCTCGACCCGGCCAAGACCAACGTCAACGGCGGCGCCATCGCCATCGGCCACCCGATCGGCGCGTCCGGCGCGCGCATCCTGACCACCCTGCTGCACGAGATGAAGCGCTCGGGCGCCAAGAAGGGGGCCGCGACCCTCTGCGTCGGCGGCGGCATGGGCGTGGCCATGTGCGTCGAGGCCGTCTGAGAGTCTCCCCTTCTCCCCTCGCGGGAGAAGGCGTCAGGCCACACCTGACTCATGAGGGGGCTCGCCGGGTAAGAAGGGTTGACCGGCGACCCTCTCGGATACGTTTTTCAACCCCTCATCCGGCCGCTCAGCGGCCACCTTCTCCCGCAAGGGGAGAAGGATGAAAGCAAGCAGGGAAACACCATGAGCAGGGTTGCATTCGTCACCGGCGGCACGCGCGGCATCGGCCGCGCCATCGTCGAACGCCTCAAGAATGACGGCATGAAGGTAGCCGCCGGCTACTCCGGCAACGACGAGGCCGCCGCCCTCTGCGCCAAGGAACTGGGCGTGATGGTGGTGAAGGGCAACGTCGGCTCGTTCGAGGACTGCCAGCGCGCCGCCGCCGCCGTGGCCGCCGAGCTCGGCCCCATCGATGTACTGGTCAACAACGCCGGCATCACCCGCGACGGCTTCTTCCACAAGATGACCTACGAGCAGTGGTCGGAAGTCATCCGCGTCAACATGGACAGCGCCTTCAACATGACCCGCCAGGTCATCGACGGCATGCGTGAGCGCAACTGGGGCCGGGTCATCAACATCAGCTCGATCAACGGCCAGAAGGGCCAGGTCGGCCAGACCAACTACTCCGCCGCCAAGGCCGGCGTGATCGGCTTCACCAAGGCGCTGGCCCTCGAGAACGCCAAGAAGGGCATCACCGTCAACGTGATCTGCCCGGGCTACATCGACACCGAGATGGTCCAGGCCGTTCCGGAGAACGTGCTGCAGGGCATCATCGCCGGCATCCCGGTCGGACGCCTCGGCAAGGGCGAGGAAATCGCCGACATGGTGGCCTACTTGGCCGGCGAGCGCGCGGGCTTCGTGACGGGCGCCACCTTCACCCTGAACGGCGGTCAGTACCTGGCCGCCTGACGGCCGGATCGGGCGTCGCCACAGCTTGTGCGACGCCCGGAACCCGTCCAAGAATCGCCCCAGTCGCCGTGCATGGCTGGGGGAATGGCGAGGACGAGTATCCGGTATCCTGAGGTCGCGGTTGTCGTCGCGGCCCTGATCGCGCTGCTTTCCGCAGCGGCGCCCGCCCATGCCCAGGGCTCGCTGAAGGACCTGCTGTTCGGCGACAAGCCGGCCGAGGGCCAGCGCCGGGCGCCGCCGCCGCCGGTCGCCCGCTATGTCACCGAGACCGGCGAGGGATTCATCCTCGACCGCAGCACCGGCCAGCCGCTTCTGAAGTTCGAGAGCAGCTACGAGGTCTGGGTTCTCCAGCCCGAGGTCGGCCCGCGCGGCGACATCAACTACAAGAACGACCTGGGCCAGCTGATCCTGCGGGCCACCAAGCTGGGCGGCTTCACGCTGTTCACGCGCAAGCGGCCCGCCGGCGCGGCGGCCGAGGTGGCCGGCGCGGTCCAGCCGCTGCGGCTCAAGCCCGTCAGCCCCCTGGCCCTCTACCAGCTGCTGCGCATCGCCAGCGGCCGGGCCAGCAAGGCCGCCGGCCGAACCATCGCCTTCGAGGCCGACGCCTCGCCGGCCTCCTCGGCCCTGATCGCCGACGCCTCGCTGGTGGTCTCCGAAGCCATCGTGCGCCTGTCGCAGTCGCCGGGCGGCCAGTCGCAGCTGGCCAGGATCGGCAAGGTCGTGGTCGTCGAGGGCGCCCGCCCGTCGGTGGTGCTGAAGAACGGCGTCCTGCTGATCGTCGTCGCCCCGGAGCAGGGCCTGTCCGGCCGCCCGTCGTCGGAGCGGATCCTGCAGGTGGCGTTCCGCTGATCCCAATCCTCTCCCTGTCTCGGGGTCACGGCTCGACGCCGTCTTCCAACATCTCGAAGCCCTCGAACACAAACCCCGGCGCCACGGTGCAGCCGACCAGGGTCCAGTCGCCCAGCGACCGGGCCTTCTGCCAGACGCCGGTCGGCACGACGGCTTGCGGGCGCTCTCCGGCGGCCAGATCCACGCCCAGCCGGTGCTCGTCCGGCCCGATGGTCAGCAGCAGCGGCGCGCCGGCGTAGTGGTGCCAGACCTCGGCCGCGTCGACGCGGTGCCAGGCGCTTTCCTGCCCCGCCTCCAGCAGGAAGTAGATCGCCGTCGAGGCGCCGCGTCCCTCCGGCCCGTCGGTGTCGCGGAAGGTCTGGCGAAACCAGCCGCCCTCGGGATGCGGCTCCAGCCCGAGCAGCGCGACGATCTCTTCCGCCGTCATCCCTTGAAGCTGTCCTTCGCCGCCCGCACCGCGCCGAAGGCCTCGGCGGGATCGGCGATATCGGGGCGCAGCAGGGGCGCGCGCAGAAAGGGGTTGGTGGCCTTCTCCAGGCCGATGGTGGTCGGCACCGTCCACTCGCCGCGCTCGCGAGCGGCGAAGATCGCGTCCGTCCGCGCCTTCAGCGCCGGATCGGCGTCGACCGACAGCGCGAAGCGGGCGTTGGCGGCGGTGTATTCGTGGGCGCAGTAGACGGTGACGTCGTCCGGCAAGGCGGCCAGCTTCTGCAGGCTGGTCCACATCTGCTGCGGCGTGCCCTCGAACAGCCGGCCGCAGCCGAGCGTGAACAGGGTGTCGCCGACGAAGGCCACGCCGTCGGCCGCGCTGTAGAATGCGATGTGGCCCAGGGTATGGCCGCCGGTGTTGATGACGGCGAAGGTCGTCTCGCCCAGCGCCACGCTGTCACTCTCGTCGACGACGCGGTCGGGGGCGGTCCCGATGCGCTCGACCTCGGCCGGACCGACGACGGTGCAGCCGGTCTCGCCTTTAAGCCGCGCGTTGCCGCCGGCGTGGTCGGGGTGCCAGTGGGTGTTGAGCACCATGTCGAGCGACCACCCGACTTTTGCCAGCTCGGCCAGGATGGCGTCGGCGTCGGGGGTGTCGATACAGGCCGTCTTCCCGGTCGCGTCATCGCGCACAAGAAAGCCGTAGTTGTCGGACAGGCAGGGGAACTGGTGGACGGTGATAGGCATGGCGACTCGTTGCGTCCTTCGACACGCGTCCTGCGGACGCTGCTCAGGATGACTAAATCTGATGCGACACACTAAACCAAGTCATCCTGAGCAGGCGCCCCCGGGTTCGACCACCGGTCGACCCGAGGATAAACTCCGCGCCGTGTCGAAGGACGCGAGGCGCCGAAAGGTGGCATAGGAAGTTTCATGCGCCGTGACGTTCTCGAGCTTCGCGCCTTCTACGCCTCCGCCCGCGGCCGCGCGGCGCGGGAGATGGTGGCCCGCAAGCTGAGCGAGGCCTGGGGCGATCCGCGCGGGCTGGAGTTCCTGGGCCTGGGCTATGCGACGCCCTATCTCGAGAGCGTCCGCGAGCGGGCCCGCCGCACCATCGCGGTGATGCCCGCCTCGCAGGGGGTGGAGGTCTGGCCCGCCGTCGGCCGCAACCTCGCCTGCCTGGCGCCGGAGACCGCCCTGCCCCTGCCCAACGCCATGTTCGACCGCGTGGTCTGCGTCCATGCGCTGGAGGAGGCCGAGGACGCGGTGGCCATGATGCAAGAGGTCTGCCGCGTGCTGTCGCCGACCGGCCGCGTGTTCGTCGCCGTCGCGGCCCGCAACGGCCTGTGGTCCAACGCCGAGGGCACGCCTTTCGGCCACGGCCGGCCCTGGAGCCGTCGCCAGCTGGAGGCGGTGCTGCGCGAGGCGGATCTGGAGCCGTCCGGCTGGACCCGCGCCCTCTACGCCCCGCCATTCGCCTGGACCGCCCGCTGGGCCGAGGGCTTCGAGCAGGTCGGCGCCTGGCTGTGGCCGCCGTTCGCCGGGGTGATCCTGATGGAGGCGGTCAAGCAGACCTTCGCGGTCAAGCCGCGCGTCTCGCGGGCCCGGGCCCGGGTGTTCGCGCCCGGCGTTCTGGCGCCGGCGCCCGGCGGGGCGCCCGCCGGAAAGGCGCCCGACGCCGCAATGCGAGATGCCCCCTTGGCCAGCGAGCCGGTTTCGCCCTAGATTTTGCACTGCACCACGCCTTCCGCGCGGTGGGAGAGTTGTCCGATGAAGATGATCGTCGCCATCATCAAGCCCAGCCGCCTCGACGCGGTCCTCGACGGCGTGACCGAGGCCGGCGCCTCTGGCCTGACCGTCACCGAGGTGCGGGGCTACGGGCGACAGAAGGGCAAGACCGAGGTCTATCGTGGCGCCGAGTACGAGGTGAAGCTGCTGCCCAAGGTGAAGCTGGAGATCGCCGCGTCCGACGACCTGGTCCAGCCGATCATCGACGCCATCATCCGCACCGCCAACAGCGGCAAGATCGGCGACGGCAAGGTCTTCGTCATGGACCTGGAGCAGGCCCTGCGCATCCGCACGGGCGAAGCGGGCGCGGCGGCGATCGCGGGGTAGGCAATCCCCCTCCTCTCCGGAGCGAAGCGAACGGGGAGGATAGACACGCTTCCAACATGTCCCCGCCTAACTGAACCCCACGCCCCGTTCGCGCATTGATCCCTTCGCAGATACAAGGGGCGGCATGGGCGGCGATACGATCCTGAGAGACGGCGACACCTGCTGGCGGACGAACCGGGCGGACGCGCTGGCGTTCCTGGTCGACGGGGCCGACTATTTCGCGGCGGTGAAGGCCGCGATGCTGGGCGCCAGGCGGTCGATCTGGCTGCTGGCCTGGACGTTCGACGCGCTCACCCGCATGCAGCCGGACAAGGTCGAGCGCAGCGGCGCGCCGGAGACGGCCGATCGCCTCGGCCTGCTGCTGCGCCGGATCTCGGCGCTGAACCCCGGGCTGGACGTGCGCATCCTGTGCTGGGACATCCCGCCGGCCATCTCCGCCTCGCAGGGTTTCGCCGTGCAGCGGGCGGCCGCCTTCTTCAAGGGGTCGAAGGTCCAGTACCGGCTGGACAAGAGCCTGCCCAACAGCGCCTGCCATCATCAGAAGGTATTGATCATCGACGGCCGGCTGGCCTTCGTCAGCGGCGGCGACCTGTCGACCGACCGCTGGGACACCTGCGACCACGACGACGCCGACCCCCGCCGTCGCCTGCCCAACCTGCGCCGCTATCCGGCCCGGCACGACGTGGCCACGATGATGGAGGGTCCCGTCGCCCAGGACTGCGGCCAGCTGTTCGCCGAGCGCTGGGAGCGCTCCGGCGGCGGCCGACTGGACGTTCCGGCGGCGGACTATTCGGAAGACTCGCCCTGGCCGCGCGGCGTGACGCCCGACCTGATCGGCCAGACCGTCGGCCTGGCCCGCACCGAGCCCAACTGGAAGTCCCACACCCTGGTGCGCGAGAACCTGCGCCTGCACCTGGCGACCATCGCGGCGGCGCGGAAGACGCTCTACATCGAGAACCAGTACCTGACCGCCCCGACCATTGTCGAAGCCCTGCGCCGGCGGCTGGCCGAGCCGGACGGGCCGGAGATCCTGAGCATCGGCCCCGAGGCCAGCCCCAGCTTCTTTGACCGCATGACCATGGACAGCGCGCGGCTGGCGGCGATCGAGTCCCTGGCCGCGGCCGACGTCCACGGCCGGTTCAGCGCCTATACGCCGCGAACGACGGCGGGCAAGCCGATCATCGTCCATTCCAAGGTGACCATCGCCGACGACGTCTTCCTGCGCATCGGCTCGGCCAACCTCAACAACCGCTCACTCGGCCTGGACACCGAATGCGACATGGCCGTCGAGGCCGAGCGCGGCGAGGCCGGGGTGGAGACGCGCGAGACCATCGCCACCTTCCGCAATCTGATGATCGGCCACTACGTCGGCCGCAGCCTGCTTCAGGTCGAGGCGGCGGTGGCCGAGGCGGGGACCCTGGCCGGCGCCATCGCGGTGCTGGACCCCGACCACCGGCGCCTGCGCAAGGTCAGCCCCCGGCCGCTGGGCCCGGTCGAGCGGTTCATCAGCGACTGGAGCCTTGGCGATCCGACCACGCCCCGCGACGCCTGGCGGCCCTGGGCCCGGCGGCGCTGCCTGCGCGAGCAGGTCGCGCTGATCGACGAGTTCAGTCCGCCGCCGGCGGCTCGATCTCCAGCTCCACGACCAGCGGCAGATGGTCCGACGCCACCCGCGCGCGCGCGTCGAAAGGCGACTCCACCCGTGTGACGGTGATGGATCCGGCCACGAACACATGATCGATGCGCATGAACGGGAAGCCCGACGGAAAGGTCGCCGTCGGCGGCCGTCCAAGACCCGTCTGGGCGTCGCGGATCACCGCCGTCAGCATGCGGTAGGTCCGGGAGTAGGGGCTGGCGTTGAAGTCTCCCAGCAGCACGGCCGGGGCGGTGAAGGCCTCCGCCGCCATCCAGTCGTCGCCGATCAGCGCCGCCGCCTGCACCTGCTGCTCGCGGGGGACCAGACCCAGATGGGTGTTGATGACCTGCAGCTCGACGCAGCCGCCGATGTCGACGGCCACCCACAGCGCCCCGCGCGGCTCCAGCCCCCGGAACCGCGGCAGCCCCGGAAGCGCGGCCGCCCGCACCAGCCGCTCGGGCAGGGCGGTGAGGATGGCGTCGCCATAGCGTTCCTCCTCGACGTGCATCGCCGGATGGAAGTGCGACTTCATGCGCAGCAACTCGGCCAGTCGGTGGGCCTGGTCGACGTGGTTGGTGCGACGGCGGCCGACGTCCAGCTCCTGCAGCGCCACGATGTCGGCGTTGCAGGCGGCGATCACCTCGGCCACCCGTTCGACGTCGAGCTTGCGGTCGGTCCCGACGCAGCGGTGGACGTTGTAGGTGGCGAGTCTGATCTTCATGCCCCGAAGAGATCGCCCGGCGGGCCGTCCGGTTCCACCGGTCCGTCCCGGCGTCCGAGCAGGAACAGCGCCGCCTCGGCCCGCCAGTTCTCGATCGCCCGGGTCGGATCGATGGTCCGCGCCGGCCGGCCATCGGCCAGAGCCACGCTGGCCTCGATCCTCAGGTCCAGGTCGTCCACCAGCGCGTTGAAGTCGGCCAGCGTGCAGAGGTGAATGTTCGGCGTCGACCACCAGGGCTCGGGCAGCGACCGCGTCTCCGGCATCCGGCCCCGGCTCAGCAGCGACCAGCGCACCCGCCAGTGGCCGAAGTTGGGGAAGCTGACCACGGCCCGGTCGGCGATGCGCATCAGTTCGGACAGCACCTGCCGCGGGTTGCGGGTCGCCTGCAGGGTCTGGGACAGGATGGCGTAGTCGAAGGCGCCGGTCGGGAACTGCTCCAGGTCCCGGTCGGCGTCGCCCTGCATGACGGCCAGGCCGCGCGCCAGGCAGGCGGAGACGCCCTGCGGGCTGATCTCGACGCCACGGCCGTCGATGTCCTTCTCGCGAGTCAGCAGCTCCAGCAGTTCGCCGCCGCCGCAGCCGACGTCCAGAACCCGCGAGCCCGGGCGCACCAGGCGCAGGATCTCGCGGAAGTCCTCGCGCACGAAGCTCACCGTAGCCCCCGTGCGCCATCGACCGAGTCCAGGAAGCCGGCCAGGGCCGAGTCCATCACCGGCTCGTCGAGGAGGAAGGCGTCGTGACCCTTGTCGCTCTCGATCTCCACGAAGCTGGCCCGCGCGCCCGCGGCGTTCAGCGCCCGAACGATGTGGCGGCTCTCGGCCGTCGGATAGAGCCAGTCGGAGGTGAAGGAGAGCACGCAGAACCGCACGTCCCGCGCCTTGCGGAACGCCTCGGCCAGCACCCCGCCATACGGCGCGGCGAGGTCGAAGTAGTCCATGGCCCGGGTGATGTAGAGGTAGCTGTTGGCGTCGAAGCGGTCGACGAAGGTCGCCCCCTGGTGGCGCAGGTAGCTCTCGACCTGGAAGTCGGCGTCAAAGCCCCAGGACAGGCCGTCGCGCTGCAGCTCGCGGCCGAACTTCCGCTGCAGGGCCGCCTCGGACAGATAGGTGATGTGCGCGGCCATGCGGGCGACCGCCAGCCCCTTCTCGGGCCGGGAGCCGTGCAGGGCGTAGTCGCCGCCCCGCCAGTCGGGGTCGGCCATGATCGCCTGGCGTCCGACCTCATGGAAGGCGATGTTCTGGGCGCTGTGGCGCGCGGCGGAGGCCACGCAGACGGCGCTGAACAGCCGCTCCGGATAGGACGCCGCCCACTGCAGCACCTGCATGCCGCCCATGGAGCCGCCGACGACGGCCTGCAGGGTCTCGATGCCCATGGCCTCGATCAGCATCGCCTGGGCGCGGACCATGTCGGCGATGGTGATCACCGGGAAGGACAGACCCCAGGGCTTTCCCGTCGCCGGGTTGAGGCTGGCCGGGCCGGTGCTGCCCATGCAGCCGCCGACGACGTTGGCGCAGACGATGAAGTGCCGCGCCGGGTCCAGCGGCCGGCCAGGGCCGACCAGCCGCGTCCACCAGCCCGGCTTGCCGGAGACCGGGTGTTTGCCGGCCACATGCTGGTCCAGCGTCAGGGCATGGCAGATGAGGACGGCATTGGACCTGTCGGCGTTGAGCGTCCCGAAACTGCGCCAAGCGATCTCCAGCCCCTCGATGCGCGCGCCGGAGTCGAGGACAAGCGGCTGCGAGGGCGGGAACGTCCAGGTTCCGCCATCCTCGAGGATCGCCTGCGTCTGCGCCGTGAGGGTCATGCAAGGCCTTGGACCGTCGCCGGCCGCCGCTGTCAACCGGCGGCTTCCTGCGGAGCGGCGGCCCAGCTAATACAGGGTCGATGAAACGACTGATCCTCATGCGCCACGGCAAGGCCGAGCGGAGCAACGTCGGCGGCGACTTCGAGCGCGGCCTGACCGATCGCGGGCTGGCGGACGCCGCCCTGATGGGCCGGCTGCTCGCTGACGAAGGGCTGACGCCGGACCTGGCGCTGGTCTCCGCCGCCCGGCGGACCCAGCAGACCTGGGCCCAGGTCTCCGCCGCCTTCCCGGCCGCGAAGTCCGTGTCCCTGCGTCCGCTCTATCACGCCGGCGCCGAACGCATCCTGTTCGAGGTCGACGCCCATGGCGACCAGGGCGACACCCTCATGGTGGTCGGCCACAATCCCGGGCTGCACGAGCTGACCATCGGCCTGCTGCGCCAGGGCGGCGCGGGCTCGGCGCTGGTCGCAAGGGCCGAGAGCCGCTTCCCGACCTCGACCGTGGCGGCCTTCACGTTCGACGACTACGGCCGCCCGGCCTACGACGGGCTGTTCTACGCCGCTGACCACGGCGGGGGCGGCGGCGAATGACACGGGTGTACAAGCTGCTGACCCGCGCTGAATGGATCGCCGCCGAGGCGAAGGGCCTGTTCGAGGGCTCGGCGGTCGATCTGGCGGACGGCTTCATCCACTTCTCCACCGCCGCCCAGGCGCCGGAGACCGGCCGCAGGTATTTCTCGGGCCTGCCCGACCTGGTGATCGTCGGCTTCGAGGCCGACGCGCTGGGCGCCGGCCTGAAATGGGAGCCGTCCCGCGGCGGTGATCTCTTCCCACACCTCTACGGTCCGCTGCCGACGGCGCTGGCGGTCGAGGTGCGCGATGTGGCGCTGGATGCTGACGGTGCGCCGGTCCTTGAAGGGCTGGGGGCATGATGCCGAAGCGCCAATCCTCTCCCGCTTGGGAGAGGGGGACCATGCGGAGCATGGTGGAGAGGGAGGCGCCACGGGCTGACCGCATTGCACAGCATCGCCTCGCCCGGCCCTTCAACAGCAGCGCATCCCGCTCCACCACCCTTCGGGTGGTCCCCCTCTCCCAAGTGAGAGAGGACTGATGCACGATTTCGCCGCCCGCGCCCTTCATCTGCTGGACCCCGAGGACGCGCACCGCGCCTCGATCCTGGGTCTCAAGCTGGGCCTCGGCCCAACTGACAACACCCCTGACGATCCGATCCTGGCCACCACGATCGCGGGGATCGCCCTGCCCTCGCCGGTCGGGCTTGCCGCCGGCTTCGACAAGAATGCCGAGGCGCCGGACGCCATGCTGCGCGCCGGCTTCGGCTTCGTCGAGTGCGGCACCGTCACCCCCCTGCCGCAGGCCGGCAATCCGCGCCCGCGCCTGTTCCGGCTCAGCGAGGACCGGGCGGTGATCAACCGCATGGGTTTCAACAACGCAGGCCTGGACGCCTTCGCCGCCAACCTCGCGGCCCGCCGGCACAAGGGCGTGGTCGGGGCCAACATCGGGGCCAACAAGGACTCCGACGACCGGGTCGGCGACTATGTGACCGGCCTGCGCCGCCTGTGGGGCCGGGCGTCCTACTTCACCGTCAACATCTCCTCGCCCAACACGCCGGGCCTGCGCGCCCTGCAGACGAAGGCGGCGCTGGAGGATCTGCTCGGCCGGCTGGACGAGGCCCGGCGCGAGCTGAAGGCGAAGGGTGACGACTCTCCCGTCTTTCTCAAGGTCGCACCCGACCTGGAGGATGGCGAGATCGAGACCATCGTCGAAACGGTGGCGGCCTTCGGGCTGCAGGGGATCATCGTGTCGAACACGACCATCTCGCGGCCCGACAGTCTGCGCTCGTCGCAGAAGACGGAGACCGGCGGCCTGTCCGGCCCCCCGCTGATGAGCCTGTCGACACAGGTGCTGGCCCGGTTCCACGCCGCCAACACCCGGGGCCTGACCCTGATCGGCGCGGGCGGCATCGCCACCGGGGCCGACGCCCTGGCCAAGATCCGGGCCGGCGCGGCGGCGGTTCAGTTCTACTCGGCCATGGTCTTCGAGGGCCCGGGCATGGTCGTGCGGGTGAAGCGCGATCTGGCCGCCCGCCTGCGCGCCGAGGGCTTCGCCTGCGTCGCCGACGCCGTGGGCGCACGATGAACCCCACGCCGGCCCTTGCGCTTTTCGCTCAGCACGCGAACTCTTCCGGACTCGCCAACCCGGCGATCGTGAAGTAGCGCATGAGCATGGCTGACGTCCCGCCGCCTTCGACGGAGACGCCCGCAACGGCCGACCGGCCCTCGCGGCGCTGGCTCTGGCCGGGCGGTCTGTCGGCGCGTCTGCTGGTCCTGACCATCCTGTTCGTGGTCGGCGCCGGGATGCTGGTGCTGCCCGCCACGCTGGCGACCTTCGAGGAGCAGTGGCTGCTCGACCGCATCCGGGCCGCCGAACTCGCCTCGACCATCGCCGAGGCCGACCCCGGCCGGAAGGTCACCGCCCCGGTGCGCCAGCAGATGCTCGAGAACGCCGGCGTCGTCTCCGTGGCTATCCAGACCGACGGCATGCGCCGGCTGATCCTGGCCGCGCCGCGCGACCTGCGCGATCCCTACCTGGTCGACCTGCGCACCCAGAAGCCGATCAGCTGGATGACCGCGCCGTTCAAGACCATCTTCGGCGGAAAGGACCGCATGGTCCGGGTCATCGCCGAGCCGCGCTTCCGCTCCGGCGAGTTCATCGACATCGTCATGCCCGAGCAGCCGCTGAAGGAGGCCCTGCTGGCCTACCTGGGCCGGCTGGTGATGATCACCCTGTTCGTGTCGCTGGGCGCCGGCCTGGCGGTCTATCTGGCGCTGAACGCCTTCCTCGTCCGGCCGATGCAGAAGATCACCCTGGCGATGGAGCGGTTCCGGGCCGATCCCGAGAATCCGGAGGCGCGCGTCGTCCTGTCCGGCCGCCGCGACGAGATCGGTCGCGCCGAGGCCGAGCTGGACAGGATGCAGTCGGACCTGATCGCCGCCCTCAACTCCCGCGCCCGGCTGGCGGCGCTGGGCGAGGCGGTGGCCAAGATCAATCACGACCTGCGCAACATGCTGACCAGCGCCCAGATCGCGTCGGACCGCCTCGCCGCCATCGGCGATCCCAAGGTCGCCCAGGCCATGCCGCGCCTGGAGCGGGCGCTGGACCGCGCCATCACCCTGGCCACCGATGTGATGGCCTATGGCAAGACCATCGAGGCGCCGCCGGCGCTGCAGGTGCTGCCGCTGCAGGCCGCGCTGGACGCCGCGGCCGAGGACGCGGGCCTCAGCGAAAGCGGCGTACGGCTGGTCGAGCGGCTGGAGTCGGACGTGCGGGTCAGCGCCGATCCGGACCAGCTGCACCGGATCCTGGTCAACCTGCTGCGCAACGCCCGCGAGGCCATGCCCGGCGACGCCGGCGAGGTGCAGGTCGCGCTGCACGAAGAGAACGGCGCCAGCGTGCTGCGTCTGTCGGACAACGGCCCGGGCCTGCCGGACCGCGCGCTGGCCCACCTGTTCCAGCCCTTCACCGGCTCGGCCCGGCGCGGCGGCACGGGCCTGGGCCTGGCCATCAGCCGCGAGCTGGCCCAGGCGCACGGCGGCGATCTGGTGCTGGTCCGGACCGGGCCGGACGGCACGGTGTTCGAACTGACCCTGCCCGGCGCGCCGGCGACCCCCGCGCCAGCGAAGCCGAAGCGAACGCGGACGAAGAAGACCGAAGCGTAGGTACTGGGGACTGGATATCGTGTCCTGAAGGGACATGATTTCCTGTCCCCGACACGGCGCCCGACGATTGTCGGGGACAGCTAACGATGTCCCCGAAGGGACACCGTAAGCAGTCCCCAGCTACTCCGCCGCCTTCGCCACGCCCTCGCGCCGGTCGTCGGCCGCGCCTTCCAGGACGCCGCCGGGGCGGACGATGACGCCGTGAAGGCCGGAGTTCTCGCCGCCGGGACTGAAGGTGATCCCCCGGGCCTTGAGCGCCTCGACGACCCCTTCGGGATAACGCTCGGCTTCGCTGGAGAAGCGGTCTCCCCGGGCCACAAGGTTTGGCAAGTTGAACGCCTCCTGCAGCGGCAGCTCCCAGTCGAACACCCCGACCATGGCCTTGAGATTGTAGGACAGGATGGCCGTGCCGCCGGGCGAGCCCAGGGCGGCCACCAGCCTGCCCTCCCGGTCCAGGACGATCAGCGGCGCCATCGACGAGCGCGGGCGCTTGCCGGGCGCCACCGCGTTGGCGGCCGGCGCGCCGTCGGCCTCGACCGGCGAGAAGCTGAAGTCGGTCAGCTGGTTGTTCAGGAAGAAGCCGCCGACCATCCGGCCCGAGCCGAACACGGCCTCGACCGTCGTGGTCATCGAGACGGCGTTGCCCCAGCGATCGACGATCACGAAGTGCGAGGTGCCGGCCGGCTCCAGCGTACGATCCGGCGCACGAATCCCGGCGCCGGCGGGGACGCCCGGCTTCGGCGCGGGCCCTGCGCGGTCGCCCACCAGGGCCGCGCGGGCGGCGACATAGTCGGGGGCCAGCAGGCCCTCGACCGGCGTCTTCGCGAACGGCTCGTCGCCGACATAGCGGTCGCGGTCGGCGTACATCAGCCGCTCGACCTCGGCCAGGCGCACCCAGGCGACGGGATCGGCGGGCGAGCGGTCGGCGATGTCGGTACGCTCCAGCATCATCAGGGCCTGCAGCACGGCCACGCCGCTGGACGGCGGCGGCGCGGTGCAGACGCGATAGACGCGGTAGGGACGGCACAGGGCCGGCGAACTGCGCGGGCGGTAGCGTTCGAGGTCGGCGGCGGCCAGCGTGCCGGGCAGCGGCGCCTGTTGCGCCCGGGCGGTGATCGCCTGCGCCAACGGTCCCTCGTACAGCGCGTCGGCCCCGCCCTCGGCGAGCATCCGCAGCGTCTTGCCGTAGGCGGTGTTGATCAGCCGGTCGCCGGCGACATACTTCGTCCCGTCAGGCTTGGTGAAGTAGGCGATGACGTCCGGCGCGGCGTTCTGCGGCACGCGCGGCGAGGCGATCATGCCCGCCAGGCGCGGACTGACGATGAACCCCTCGTTGGCCAGTCGCTCGGCGTCGACGAACAGCGAGGCCCAGGGCCGCCTGCCGTGCGCCTTCTGCACCTCGCCCAGCATGGCCACGGCGCCGGGAACGCCCGTGGCGCGGCCGCTGAGCACCGCCTGGACATAGCCCAGCGGCTTGCCGTCCGGGCCCAGGAACATGTCCGGCGTCGCCCCGGCCGGCGCGGCCTCGCGGCCGTCGTAGGCGGTCACCTCGCCAGTGCGGGCGTCGTAGTAGATCATGAAGGCGCCGCCGCCCAGGCCGCTGCTCTGGGGCTCGACCAGGCCCAGCACCGCCTGCACCGCCACGGCGGCGTCGGCGGCCGTGCCGCCCTCGCGCAGGACCCGCAGACCCGCCTCGACGGCCAGCGGATTGGCGGCCGACACCATGCCCGGCGAGCGGGAGGCCTCGGCGGCGGCCGAGGGCGCCACGGTGGTCGAAGGGCCCGGAAGGAACGAGCAGCCGCCGAGCAGCAGCGCGAGGACGAGAGCAACAGGACGCATGCGAACTCCGCAATAGGGGCGGCTACAATAGGGATCGTCCCGCGCAGGGAAAGCCCCGGCCATGGACAAGTTCCGAGGCTCGTGCGACTCGAACAGCCATGAGCGCCGCCCGTCCCGGACCCCGCAACCTGATCACCGACGTGCCCGGCCTCGCCGTGGGGCAGGCCCAGGACGAGGCGGTCCGCACGGGCGTCACCGTCATCCTGCCCGACGAGCGCGCCGTCTGCGCCGTCGATGTGCGCGGCGGCGGCCCCGGCACGCGCGAGACCGACGCGCTCAACCCCGAGAATCTGGTCGACGCGGTCGACGCCGTCGTCCTGTCCGGCGGATCGATGTACGGCCTCGCCGCCGGGGACGGCGTCGCGGCCTGGCTCGGCGCGCGCGGACGAGGCTATCCGGTTTCGAGCCACCCCGGCGTACCGCGTGCGCCGATCGTGCCCGCGGCGATCCTGTTCGACATGGCCAATGGCGGCGACAAGACCTGGGGCGAGGATCCGCCCTATCGCCGGCTCGGCATCCAGGCCGCGGGGAATGCAGGTCTGGACTTCGCGCTCGGCGTCGCAGGCGCCGGCTATGGCGCCAAGGCCGGCCAGTTGAAGGGCGGCACCGGCTCGGCGTCCATCGTCACACAAGACGGCTACACCGTCGGCGCCATCGCGGCCGTGAACAGTTTCGGGTCTGTGGTCGGGGGCGACGGCCTGACGTTCTGGGCTTCGCCCTTCGAGATCGACGGCGAATTCGGAGGACGCTCGCCCGCCGGTCTGGCCATCGGACCCGATGACTGGGGCCTGGCCAAGCTCAACCCGGGGGCCCGCGAGAACACCACCATCGCCTGCGTCGCCACCGACGTGGCCCTGAGCAAGGCTCAGGCGCGACGCGTGGCGATCATGGCCCAGGCCGGCCTGGCCATGTCGATGCGTCCGGTTCACACGCCGTTCGACGGCGACATCGTCTTCGCCCTGTCGACCGGTCGGCAGGCGATCGGCGATACGCCCGACCGCATGGTGGCGCGTATCGGCGCGCTGGCCGCCGACTGCCTGGCCCGCGCCGTGGCGCGGGGCGTCTACGAGGCCGTGGCCTGGCCGGGGCTGGACGTCCAGAGCTATCGCGACCTGTCCAAGGTTTAATGACCCGTGGTATCTGGGTCATGCTAGGGCCGCGCCCCCGAGCATGATCGATCCGGCGAGCCGCCGGTCTTGCTCCGGATCAATTCCGGGCGCGTCTTGTGGCGCTAAGCTTTCGTCAGGCTCGCCCGGGCCAAGGAGGCCAGACCCATGAACGGTACGAAGAAGACCCTCGCCCGCGTGGCGCTCGCCGGCGTCGCGATCGCCGGAACCGCCGCCGCCGCCCCGCCCGCGACCAAGCAGGTCGTCACCGGCCCGGTGGCCACCTACTGGATGAGCGCCCAGACGACGAGCGGCATGACCATGGGCGGCGGCGCGCCGTCGCTGTCCTCGATGATGGGCATGGGCCGTGGCGGCAATGTCAGCAAGAGCCTGACGCTGCAGCTCGGATCGGCGCGCAGGCCGACGGGCGAGCCGTCGGCCGAGCACCTGCCCCCGGCCGTGCTCAAGGCGGGGGCGACCCTGCCGCTGCTGACGCCCAGGGCGCAGCCGCGGGTCGAGACCCGCGAGGAGCCGGGCATGCCGCAGTCCTACGAGAAGCCGCGCGGCAAGATGCTGATCTACTGGGGCTGCGGTGACCGCGCCCGCCCCGGCCAGCCGATGGTCTTCGATTTCGCGAAGATGGCCGAGGGCCAGATCCCGGCCGGCTACAGCCAGCTGATGAACAGCCTGCAGGTCAGCGCCATGCAGCCGCCATCGCCCTCGCGCCATGCGACCTACGGCGAGTGGCCCAACGAGAAGACGCGCACGACCGTGCCCGGCGACGGCTCCCTGCTTGGACCCCACACGATCAGGGGCAACTACAGTCCGCAGATGCAGTTCGTGATGGCCCAGGGCCAGGACTTCCTGCCCGCCGTCCAGATGACCACCAACCGCAGGAACCCGACCGGCTTCTTCCAGCTGGGTTGGCAGCCCGTGACCGGCGCCACCGGCTACATCGCCTCGACCATGGGCGGCGACGGCGAGACCTTCGTGATCTGGAGCTCCAGCGAGGTGCAGAGCCTGCTGTTCGCCCTGCCCGACTACCTGAGGCCGGCCGACGTCACCCGCCTTCTGGCCAACAAGGCGTTGATGGCGCCGACCCAGACCAGCTGCGCGGTGCCCCGCGAGGTCGTCGATGCGGCGCCCCAGGCGATGTACCAGTTCGTGGCCTACGGCGGCGAAAGCAACTTCACCTATCCGCCGCGCCCGGTGGACCCGAAGGTCGCCTGGAACATCGAGTGGACGGTGAAGGTCCGCTACCGTTCGGCCACCGGCGGCATCCTGGGGATGGAGAATCCCTACGGCGCGGGCATGGATGATGAGGCCGACGACCGGGCGCCGACCGACGGCGGCAAGCCCTCCAAACCGGCGAAGAAGCCGAAGGGCACGGACATCCTGCGCGGCCTCGGCGTGCCGATCCCGGGCGGCCTCTAGGCCCCGCTCCGGGAGCATCGCCCGGGGCTGGAAAAAACAGCCCCGGGCCGCTTGCCTTTCCGCAAGAGCCCGACTAGGTTCCGCGCCCTCGCCGGAGCCCTACACAGCCCCGACGCAGTGCGCGCCCGTAGCTCAGCTGGATAGAGCATCAGACTACGAATCTGAGGGTCGGACGTTCGAATCGTTCCGGGCGCGCCATTTCTTCCCCGCTCCTTCAAGCCACTGCGGGTCCCCGTCCGGGGGACCGTCTTTGGACGATTGCGGCGCGCCCTGAGACCTTGCCCCGCCGCCCGTGAGGGGACACCCTCCGTGATGCGTATCGTCAAAGGGGTGCGGGAGGTGCGCCGCGTCATGGACAGGCTCGAACACTCACTTCGCGCACTGAGCGCCTCCACCGGCGCGCCTCCGCTGGACGGTCTGGAAGACGATGTGTGGAGCCGCATCCGGGCGGCGCGCGCCGATGCGGCGCTGGAGCGTCGGTGGCGGAAGGGGCAGATGCTGGCCGCATCATTCGCGCTGGCGACGGGCATTGCGTTCGGCGGCGCCGAAGCAGCCGCCCTCCTGCGCGCCCACCAGGGGACAGCCGCCTTGACCATGACGACGCTCGCGCCCTCCGAACTTCTGGAGGGGCCGGGATGACAACCGGTCTCCGCAATCTGCTCATCACGATCGCGCTCGTCGTGGTCGCGGCGGGCGGCGGCGCGTGGCTCTGCGCCCGCTATGTCGTGACCCACCACGCCCAGGCTCCGTCGCTGCACGACATGGTCCACGAAAACCTGGACCTGACGCCCGACCAGTCGCGTCGACTCGACGCGGTCGAGAAGGCCTACGCCGTCGAGCGTGCGCGGCTTGAGGGTGAGGTTCGCGCCGCCAATCGGGAACTGGCCACAGCCATCCGGAAGGGCGAGAAGGACTCGCCCGAGCTGAATGCGGCCATCGACCATCTGCATATGGCGATGGGCGCGCTTCAGAAGGCCACGATCGGGCATGTCTTCGACATGCGCGCGGTCCTCACGCCGCAGCAGGCAAGGACGTTCGACGCCGAGATCACCTCGGCGCTTACCGAAGAGGAACGGTGAGCGCGGCTTCCGAGCCGCAGGATTCCGAGCTTGCCGCCAGCGCGGTCGCGGGCGACGAGCGCGCCTTCTCGCGGCTGATGCAGCGCCACAAGGACGACCTGTACCGCTTCATCCGCCGCTATACCGGCGACGCGGATGAAGCCTACGACCTTCTGCAGGAGAGCTTCGCCGCCGCCTGGGGGGCGTTGAAGCGCTACGACCGGACGCGGTCCTTCCCGACCTGGCTGCGACGGATCGCGCTCAACAAGTGCCGGGATTGGTCGCGGCGCAGGGCGGTCCGTCGCTGGCTGACCCGCAACGAAGGCCTGGATAGCTGGACCGGCCAGAACCTGGCGACGAATGAGCCGTCGCCTGAAGCGAATGTCTCCGATCACGAGCAGCTCTGGCGTCTTGAACGCGCCATCGCCAACCTGCCGGCCGGGCTCAAGGCGCCGTTGATCCTCACCGCGCTCGAAGGCCTGTCGCAGGATGACGCCGGCAGACTCCTCGGCCTGAGCGCCAAGGCGGTTGAGGTGAGGGTCTACCGCGCGCGCAAAGCGCTTTCCGCCGCCTTGTCGCTTGGGGACGCCTAGGGTTCAGGCGTGGCGGGCAAAAACGGTGGTCGTGCCGTCTTTCATTATGAGCAGGACATCGTAGGGCTCGCGCGACCCGTCCGGCATCTCCATGCCCGGCGAGCCGATCGGCATGCCGGGGACAGCCAGGCCGCCGGCCTTTGGCGCTTCCCTGAGCAGACGCTTGATGTCATCGGCGGGCACGTGGCCTTCGATCAGGTAGGGGCCGATGACGCCGGTGTGGCAGGAGCCCGCTTCGGGCGGCAGGCCATAGCGTGACTGCAGCGCCGTCCGGTCCGCGGTCGCCACGACGGTGGCGGCGAACCCCGCCTTCCTGAGATGCTCGACCCACCCCGTGCAGCATCCGCAGCCGGGGTCCTTGTAGACCGTGATCGTCTGCGGAGCCGCGCTCGCAGGCCTGCAGGACGCGAGCAGAAGTCCGGCCGGCAGGGCGAGGAAGATTCGGCGTGTTGTCAAAACCATGTGCGCAGCCCGATCACGACGCTGGTTTCGGTGTCGTCCTCGCCGGCCGCCTTCGCATAGTCCGCGGTCCCGCTGAATTTGCGACCGAAGGTCACACCGACGTAGGGTGAAAACTCGCGGGTCACCTGGTAGCGAAGCCGCAGACCCAGTTCGAGGTCGGTCACACCCGAGCCGAGTTCGAGCTCGGGGATGTCCCGGGCGGAAAGGTTCACTTCCACGCCGGGCTGCAGGATCAGCCGTTGCGTCAGGCGCAGATCGTAGCTGCCCTCGAGGCGGGCGAACGCTTCGCCTTCATCCGAGACAAACAGCGCGCCCTCCGTCTCGAACCAGTAGGGCGCGAGGCCTTCGACGCCGATCGTCACGTAGGTCCGTTTCGGGCCGTCCTGGAGGTCCTGCCGCAGGCCCGCCTGCAGATCGAAGTAGGGCGAGATCGCCCGGGAATAGAGCAGCTGGACCTCGGCCTCCTCGAGATGGCCGTCGGAGCCTTCGCCTTCCGACTTCACCACCAGGCGATTGTCGTCGCCGCCGAACCAGGCTTCGCCATTCCAGGCAAAACCGTCCTTACCGTCCCGCGCGCGCCACTCGGCCTGATCGATGAGCACCATCCAGGTGCTGGAGCCGCCATGCTCGACCCGCAACTGGTCACGCGAGGGGCGCATCGCGGCCGCGCCAAAGATGGCGTCGGCGGGATGATCGGTCGGGGCCGGCGGCGGGGGGGCGCTGCCGACGTCCTCGTCGACGTCGCCATGCGCGCTGTGGTCCATGCCTTCCATCCCGCCCGTCGGGGCGTCCCCGGGCGGCAGCTCGGTCGGCCAGTCCATGGCGGGCATCGCGTCGTCCTCCGGCGCGCCCTCCGGCGTAGAGGCAGGCGCGGAATCGGAAGTCTCTGCGGTCTCGGGCGCTGGCGGCGCCGGCATCGGATGGTGGGGGTGATGCTGTGCGAGGGCCGGCGTCGCAATCGCCAGGGCCAGAACAGTCAGACAGCCGGCGGGTCTCATCGGGCCGCCTCCGCCATCGGGCGCACGCTCACCACGCGGAACATGCCTGCGTGCATGTGGTAGAGCATGTGGCAGTGAAACGCCCAGTCGCCCGGCGCATCGGCTGTGAGGTCGAAGGTGACCTTGCCGCCGGGGGCGACGTTCACCGTATGCTTCCTTGGATGTCGGCCCCTGGGCCCGGTGAGCAGCTCGAAGAAATGTCCATGAAGATGGATCGGGTGGGCCATCATCGAGTCGTTCACCAGCGTCACACGCACCCGTTCGTTCAGGCGGAACGGGATCGGCTCGGTCACCTCCGAGAACTTCTCCCCGTCGAACGACCACATGAAGCGCTCCATGTTGCCGGTCAGGTGCAGCTCCAGGGCGCGCGAGGGCGCGCGCGTGTCGGGATTGGGATCGAGAGATTCCAGGTCCCTGTAGACCAGCACCTTGTGGCCGACGTCCTCGAGGCCCTGACCCGGCTCACCGGTGCGATCCATCGGCATGGGTGAGATCGTCTGCACGCCGGGTCCCATCTTCACCTGGGGGGCGTTGTCGGGATTGCGCATCGACATGTCCATGCCGGACATGTCCATCTGCATGCCGCCGTCAGGCCCGTGGTCCATGCCCTCCATGCCGGCCATCGGACCGTGCATGGACATGTCCATCCCCATGTCCTTCATGGTGGCGAGCGGCCGTTCCCGCAGAGCCGGGACAGCGGCCGCCATGCCCGGGCGTGGCGCCAGCGAGGCCCGGCCCATGCCGGAGCGATCCACGGCCTCGGCGACCAGTGTGAAGGCCTTGTCCTCGGTCGGCTGCACGATGACGTCGAAGGTCTCGGCCACCGAGATCTGGAATTCCTCGACATCGACCGGCTTCACGTTCTGGCCGTCCGCCTGGACGACCGTCATCGACAGCCCCGGGATGCGGACGTTGAAGATGGTCATCGCCGCCGCGTTGATGAAACGCAGCCGCACCCGCTCGCCCGGATTGAACAACGCCGTCCAGTTGTCGTCCGGCCCATGGCCGTTGATGAGGAAGGTGTAGACCGACCCCGTGACGTCCGAGACGTCGGTCGGGTCCATCCGCATCGCGCCCCACTCGACCCGGTCCCTGAGCGGCTGATCCTTCCCGGCGAGCAGGCCGGCGACGGTCTGCTTCCGGGTGTTGAAGACGCCGGCCTGCGCCTTCAGCTTCCTGAAGATTTCGTGGGGGTGCATGAACGCGAAGTCCGAGAGCACCACCACATATTCCCGGTCGAAGGCGACGGGATCGGCGTCCTTCGGGTCGATGATCAGCGGGCCGTAGTGGCCCTCCTGCTCCTGCAGCCCGGAGTGGCTGTGGTACCAGTAGGTCCCCGCCTGAACGACCGGGAACTCGTAGACGAACGTCTCGCCCGGCTTGATGCCGGGGAAGCTCACGCCCGGCACGCCATCCATGTGGAAGGGCAGGATCAGCCCGTGCCAGTGGATCGAGGTGTCCTCGTGCAGGTCGTTGGTCACCGCGATGCGCGCGGTCTGGCCTTCCTTCAGGCGAATGAGCGGGCCCGGCACCGTCCCGTTGATCGTGACCGCATGACCCCGACGCCCGTCGACCGGCCATTGCGTGTGGCCGATCCGCAGCTTGATGTCGGGCCCTGCGAGCGACGGGAGGTCGCGGACCACTCCCGTGGCGCCGCTTCGGGCCCAGGCCGGGAACAGGCTGGTCACAGCCAGGCCGGCCCCGAGCAGGCCTGAGTTCAGGAGCAGTCTGCGACGGGCAAGGTCAGTCATCTGGAACCTCGGTCTTTCGGTCCGGCTGGCCGAAGTAAACTCTACCAGGAAGCGTCGCTTCGCACCCGTGCCGGCCCCGTGCGCTCACAGGCGACACGGCTTGGAACCTGACATGGATCGCCTGCGGGCTACCCGAACGCCGGGAGGGCGCGCGTCGCCGCGCACCCCCTCGGGATCACATGACATGAATCTGGGTGACGACGGGCTTGCCGGCGACGTTCTTGAGCACAAAGTGGACCGTCTTGCCGACAGTTACGCCGTTGAGCACCGCGGCGCTCTCGACCTTGAACTTCATCGTCATCGGCGGCCACTTGAGAGCGGGTATCGGACCGTGCGCGAGGGTGATTGTCCCCGCCCTGGCGTCGATGGCCTTCACCACGCCCTGACCTTCTGCGGTCTGCGGCGCCGGGGCGTGGTCTTCGCCGGAATGGGCCGTCGCCGGAATCGTCACGGCGGTCGTGGAGAGGATCGCGGCGGCGGCGGCGATCATCAGCCTGGTCTTCATGAACTACTCCTGCATCCGGCTTGCGTGTCGTGTGGGCGTCTGACGGTAGATACGCAGCGCCGGGCCGTCCCCCTCGAAATGTCCTGCAGACAGGCGTCACCGGTCTGCCACAGGCCCGGGCCGCAATGGTGGCGGACGCCCGGGACGGAGATCGCGGCCCGCTCGCAAGGATACGATCCGGCTGAGCTACATGCCCGCCTGGGGAGCTGACGCCGTCCGCCGCCGAAGCCACCACTCGGCGATCAGGATGTTCGGGACCCAGCACAGCCAGGCGATGGCGCGGTAGCTGTCCTCGGCCGCCAGGGGAACCAGCATGGACAGGGGCAGGTAGAGGCGCAGCGTCACCGCCGCGAGCGTCAGGGCCCACGAGCGGATCATCCAGCGCCGATGCTCGTCGAACCGTCGCTCCATCGCCGTGCGCCAGCCCAGCGCGGTGGTCACCAGCCACAACACCGCCAGCAGGCCGAAGCCCACGCCCGCGACGGGGCCGGTCGAGGCGCCGAAGGCGAGCACAAGCCCCGCGATCCCGCCCTCCAGGCAGCCCAGCACGTACAGCCGGCCGGTCCAGCGATGGACGACCGGCCAGCGCCGGCGGAGGACGGGCAGGAACTGCAGCGAGCCGACCAGCAGGGCCGTGGCCGCGCCCGCCGCGTGCGCGGCGAGCCAGGGCCGCGCGAACAGGTTCTCCATCACGTTCGGCGCCAGGGGCCCGACCTCCGGCAGATACCGGTAGGAGACCAGCGCCACCGCCACCGCCAGGAAGGCCGCGGCGGCCTGGAAGGCCTTTGTCGCCCAGCGGCGACCCACGGGCCGGTACATCGCCTTCATCGTCGTCATCGCTCTCGCTCCGTCTGGATGCCGTCGTGATTGCCGCCGGCCGCGCGCCCGGCTAGGCCTGTCTTCGCGAACGGCGCCGGGGCTGCGTGAACGGAACGCGATGGGATTTGCGGGGACGAGCCTGGCGGGGAGCGCCATCGGGCGGCGGATGCTTGATCTCGCAGCCTTCGCCGCCATGGGGCTGGTGGTCGGCGCGCTGGAGCCGTTCGGCTCGGACACCATGGCGCCGCTCCCGCGCTACGCCTACTGGACCATCAATCTCGTCGGCGGCGGCGTGATCGGGATGGTGATCGACGAGACGCTCGGACGGCGGATCACCACGACCTGGCGGCGTGTCATGGCCACGTCGGTGCTGATGACGCCCCCGGTCGCCCTGTTCGTGAGCGGCACGATGTTGGCGTTCTTCGGCATGGCGGGCGACGTCCACGGCTACCTGATGCTGCTGTGGCAGGTGTTCGCCATTGCATTGCCGGCCATGGCCGTGCGCGCGCTGGTCTGGCGGCGTCCTGCTGTGCGGGTCGAGACCCGGACCGTGATCGCCCCGCCGCTGCCGGAGGCCGAGGCGGCGTTCCGACGACGGCTGTCGGCCCGGCGGCGGACGGCCCGGCTGATCGCGGTCGAGGCCCACGACCACTACCTGCGGGTTCACACCGACGCCGGCGCCGAGCTGGTCACCGGACGGATGGCCGACGCCCTGGACGAGCTGGCCGGCGCCCACGGCTTTCGCACGCATCGGTCCTGGTGGGTGGCGGGCGACGCCATCGAGGCTGTGCGCTGGAGTCGCGGGACGGGCCAGGCGCAGCTGGTCGGCGGACTGGTCGCGCCGGTCAGCCGGGCCCAGGCGCCGGCGCTTCGGGAGGCGGGCTGGACCTGAAGATCGAAGGCCGCGGGCTTTGGGTTGACGCCGGGCGGGCCGCGCCCTCCCCTGACGGCAAACAGGGAGAGACGGCATGGTCGCGGTGAGCCTCGCCTATTCGGCGGACGGCGTGGAGATGATCGGCAGGCTTTACGCGCCACATGGCGCCGGGCGCGGCCCCGGCCTGCTGGTGGCGCACGAGTCCCCGGGCATCACCGGCCATACCACCGCGATCTGCGAACGCCTGGCCGGCCTCGGCTACGTGGCGCTGGCGGTCGACTACCAGGGCGGCGGCCAGGTAGTGACCGACCGGCAGGAGATGATGCGGCGCTTCCAGCGGTTCATGAGCGATCCGGCCTTCATCCGTGCGCGGATGGGCGCGGCGCTGGAGGCGCTGCTGAGCTGCGAGCGGGTCGATCCGGCGCGCCTGGGGGCCATCGGCTACTGCTACGGCGGCACGGCGGCCCTGGAGCTGGCGCGGGGCGGCGCCGACCTGAAGGTGGTGGCCGGTTTCCACTGCGGCCTGACCACCGTCCGGCCGCAGGACGCCGCCGCCATCAAAGGCAAGGTTCTGGTCGCCATCGGGGCCGACGATCCCGTCGTGCCGGCCGAGCAGCGCGCCGCCTTCGAGGCCGAGATGACCGCCGCCGGCGTCGACTGGCGGCTTGCCCTGTACGGCGGGACCGGCCACAGCTTCACCAACCCGGAGGCGGACGGCTGGGGCATGCCGGGCTTTTCCTACAGTCCTGCGTCCGACCAGCGCGCCTGGCGGGCGATGCTCGACCTGCTCGACGAGGCGTTCGGCGCGCCCTGAACCGCTACTGGGTCCAGCCGCTGTCCCGGGGACCATCGAAGGTCTCGGCGATGGCCTGCACCTCCGGCTCGAAGTCCTCCATCGCCTGGATGCGGCGGATCTCGATGGTCTCGTTCTCCGAAGCCGGGCAGCGGCTCGCCCACTCGGTGGCCTCGTCCAGCGAGGCGACATTGATGATCCAGAAGCCGCCCAGCACCTCCTTGGCCTCGGCGAACGGGCCGTCGGTGACCACCGGCTTGCCCGTGGCGAAGGAGACGCGGCGGCCGGTGGACGGCGGATGCAGGCCTTCCAGCGCCTGGAGGATCCCGGCGTCCTGGAGCGCCTGGTTGTAGGCCATCATGGCCTCCACGCGGTCGACCGGCAGGTCGAGCTCGGGTCCGGCGGTCTCGTAACCGGCCGGGATCATCAGCAACATGAACCGCACGGGGGTCTCCTGTTTCGGCGTTCCGGCCGGGCTTCGGCCGCATCGGTACGACGAACGAAGGCTGTCCGCGCCGACAAATTTTCTCAGGTCGCGCCCGACCGGATATCGCCCTTGTTTCGCCTCATTGCGTTCCCCATCTGTGCGGCATCGGCAAGCGGCAGATTCCCGAGAGGGGCGCCGACCTCCGCGCCAGTCATCCGGGGAACAGCGTGCAATCCATCATATCCGTGCAGGGTCTGTCCAAGACCTACGCCGGCGGACTCGAGGCGCTCAAGCGCATCGACCTCGAGATCCGTCGCGGCGAGATCTTCGCCTTGCTGGGTCCCAACGGGGCCGGCAAGACGACGCTGATCAGCATCATCTGCGGCATCGTCAACGGCTCCACCGGCACGGTGCTGGCCGACGGCCACGACATCCGCCGCGACTACCGCGCCGCCCGCTCGGCCATCGGCCTGGTGCCGCAGGAGTTGAACACCGACGCCTTCGAAACGGTCTGGGCGACGGTGAAGTTCAGCCGCGGCCTGTTCGGCAAGGCGCCCGACAACGCCTACCTCGAGAAGGTGCTGCGCGACCTCTCCCTGTGGGACAAGAAGGACGCCAAGATCATGACCCTGTCCGGGGGCATGAAGCGCCGGGTGATGATCGCCAAGGCGCTGAGCCACGAGCCCAAGATCCTGTTCCTCGACGAGCCCACCGCCGGCGTCGACGTCGAGCTGCGCCGCGACATGTGGGAGATGGTCCGGGGTCTGCGCGAGAGCGGCGTCACCATCATCCTGACCACCCACTACATCGAGGAAGCCGAGGAGATGGCCGACCGCATCGGGGTGATCCGCAAGGGCGAGATCATCCTGGTCGAGGACAAGGACGTCCTGATGCGGCAGCTCGGCCGCAAGAGCCTGACCATCCAGCTGCGCGAGCCGCTGGCCGCGGTCCCGGCCGGGCTCGAGAGCTTCGCGCTCGAACTCGCCGCCGACGGCCACAGCCTCGTCTACGGCTTCGACACCCGAAGCGAGGACACCCGCATCGCCGACCTGCTGCGACGCCTGCATGACGCCGGTGTCGACTTCAGCGACCTGAACACCGAGGAAAGCTCCCTCGAGGACATCTTCGTCAGCCTGGTGAGGGCGCCCCAATGAACCTGCACGCGGTCAAGGCGATCTACACCTTCGAGATGGCGCGCTGGTTCCGGACGATGACCCAGAGCATCGCCGCGCCGGTCATCTCGACCTCGCTCTATTTCGTCGTCTTCGGGGCGGCGATCGGCTCGCGCATGGCCAGCATCGACGGGGTGGCCTACGCCGCCTTCATCGTGCCGGGCCTCATCATGCTGTCGATCCTGACCGAGAGCGTCTCGAACGGGTCCTTCGGCATCTACATGCCCAAGTGGGCCGGCACGATCTACGAGCTGCTGTCGGCGCCGGTCTCGGCCTTCGAGACCGTGCTCGGCTATGTCGGTGCGGCGGCCAGCAAGTCGGTGATCCTGGGCCTGATCATCCTGGTGACGGCGCGGCTGTTCGTGCCGTTCGAGATCGCCCATCCGGTCTGGATGATCGGCTTCCTGGTGCTGACGGCCGTCACCTTCAGCTTGTTCGGCTTCATCCTCGGCGTCTGGGCCGACGGCTGGGAGAAGCTGAACATCGTGCCGATGCTGATCATCACGCCGCTGACCTTCCTGGGTGGCAGCTTCTACTCGATCAGCATGCTGCCGCCGCTCTGGCAGAAGATCACCCTGTTCAACCCCGTGGTCTATCTGGTCAGCGGCTTCCGCTGGGCCTTCTTCGGGGTGTCGGACGTCAACGTCGGGATCAGCCTGGCCGCCACGGCGGGCTTCCTGGCGGTGTGCCTGGTCGCGGTGTGGTGGATCTTCCGGACGGGCTGGCGGCTGAAGGTCTAGGGGCTCTGCGTGCTTCGCGACGCCGGCTCGAGAGCCGGCTCCTCAGCATGACGAGGTTTGTTGGAGCCCCCACGCTCGTCATCCTGAGGAGCGAGCCTCAAGCGAGCGTCGCGAAGGACGCAACTGCTACCGCCGGCTGATCCGCGTCCCGATGTCGGCGAACGCGGCCGGAGCCAGGAACCAGGGCTCGACGAGGTAGCGGAACGCCAGCCGGCGCGGCTGCGACAGCAGGCGGAACAGCCACTCCAGCCCCACCTTGCCTGTCCAGCGCGGCGCGGCCTCCTGCTCGCCGGCCTCGTAGTCGAAGGCGGCCCCGACCGGGAAGAACACGCCCCGGCCGATCAGGTCGCGGTTGGCCGCGATCCACTGCTCCTGGCGCGGCATGCCCATGCCGACCAGGATGATGTCGGGATCGAAGGCGGCGATGTCGCGGCGCAGGGCGACGCTCTCTGCGCTGGCCGGATCGACGTCGAAGTAGCCGCAGTGCTCGGCCAGGTTCACGCCCGGAAAGGCGTTGCGGATCGCCGCCGCCGCCCGCTCGCCCACGCCCGGCGCGCCGCCGACGTGGAACACGCGCCAGCCGCGATCGCGCACCGTGGCCCAGAAGTCGTCGCGCCAGTCGAGGTAGGTCGACCGGTGCTCGCCGCCCACCGGCAGGCCCATCAGCCGCGCCCACAGGATCATCGGCTTGCTGTCGATCTGCACCAGGTCGGCGTCGTCGAAGAAGGCTCGCAGCGCCGGCGTCCGGGCCAGCAGGAACAGGCTGTGGGAATTGTGGTTGGCGATCACCGCGGTGCCGCCGCCGGCCACGAAGGCCTCGGTCGCCGCCAGCATCTCGCCCGGCGTGATCGGATCGACGACGCCGCCCAGCAGGCGGACGCGGGTCGTGGCGATGGCGTGGGCGAGCGCGGTCATGGCGAGCAGCATGCACGGCGCCGATTGAGGCGGCGTTAGAGGACGTGGTTAAGCGTCCCTGAACTTCCACTTCAGCGCCAGGATCACGCCGCTCAGCACCAGGCAGACGGCGTTGGCCACCGTCACCGGCCAGCTGCCCAGCAGCACGCCGTAGGTCGTCCAGAGCACAAAGCCGGTGACGGTCAGCAGGAACATGCGCAGCGACACCGCCGAAGCGTCCCGCTCGCGCCAGATCTTGACGATCTGGGGCGTGAAGCTGGTCATCGAACAGAGCGCCGCGGCGGTGCCGACGGTGTTGATCAGATGCTCTTCCATACCCGTATCCCCGGCGAAGGCCGGGGCCCATGAAGCGGGTGCGGCGCATGATCCATGGATCCCGGCCTTCGCCGGGAAGGCGGTGTCCTTGCCGTCAGGCGCTCATCTTCAGGTCGCCCAGGCCCCAGCGCTGCGCCCAGGCCGGAGCCAGCTGGAAGCCGGCCGGCGGAAGGCCGGGCGCGACGCCGTCGCGCAGGCAGGCCTTGAGGAAGGTCAGGGCCGTCTTCACGCCATGCTCCGAGTAGGGCTTGCCGATCACGCCGCAGGCCCCGGCCAGGTCGTTGGGCAGCCGCTTGACGTTGGCCGTCATGAACAGGGCCACGCCCCCGCAGTCCCCGGCGATACGGCGGGCCACATCAATGCCGGTCGGCCCGTCGCGAAGGTGCACGTCGATCAGCGCCAGGTCCGGTCGCAGCGACGCCGCGAGCGCGATGGCCTCGTCCGAGCTCATGGCGTGGCCGACATCGCGGCAGCCGACCTCCTCGATGAGGTAGCTCAGCTCGGTCGCCAGCAGGACCTCGTCCTCGACGATGAGAATGCTCAGGGGGGTGTGGTCAGTCATCTCCGTGTACTCAGTGTTTGCCGTTCACCGGCAGCCGGATCACCGTCCGCAGTCCGGGGCGGCCATCCGTGGTTTCACATTCGGCCCGCAGTTGCTCGCAGAGCAGCCTCACGATGGTCTGGCCGAACCCGGGCCTGGGCTGGTCAATCGAAGCTCCAACGCCGTCATCGGCGATTTCGATCCGGAAGTGTCCATTTTCCCGTCGCACCGAGACCCTGATCACGCCGGCCCGCCCGTCCGGGAAGGCATGGCGGATAGCGTTGCCCAGCAGTTCGCTGAACAGCAACGCCAGCGGCGCGGCCTTGTCGGCGGACACATCGACCCGCTCCAGGTCGAGGTCGGCCGCGATGTCGGTCCGGCCGGAACTGCCGATGGCGTCGCTGACCAGATCGCGGATGAAGGCGGACACGTCGAAGCGCTCGACGTCCTCGCTCTGGAACAGCCGACGATGGACGGTGGCGACCGCGTTGACCCGCTCGAGCATGCCGCGAAGGGCGGAACGGACCGCCGGGTCCGGCGTGCGGCGCGCCTGCAGCAGCAACAGCGAGGAGATGAGCTGCAGGTTGTTCTTCACCCGATGGTCGACCTCGTGCAGCAGCGCGGTCTTCTGTTCCAGCGCATGCTGCAGGTCGGCGGTCGCGGTCTCGATGGCGGCCTGAAGGTCGTCTCGGCGCTCCAGCAGGGCCAGCTCGGACCGCTTGCGCCCGGTGATGTCGAGCTGGGAGCCGAAGAAGTAGGTGATCTCGCCGGCGGCGTTGCGCACCGGGCTGACATAGAGGGCGTTCCAGAACGGCGTGCCGTCCTTGCGGTAGTTCAGGATGTCGACGGCGACGTCCTGCCCCTGGTCGACCGCCTCGCGGAGCCGGGCGACGACCTCGGGCTCGGTCCGCGCGCCCTGCAGGAAGCGGCAGTTGCGGCCGATGATCTCGCTGCGGTCATACCCCGTGAGCGCGCAGAACGCATCGTTGGCGAAGATGATCGGGTGATCGGCCTGCCGGGCGTCGGTGACGATCATCGCCATCCGGGTGGCGCGGATGGCCGCCGCGAACGGATCGTCAACGCCGTGCGCGGCGGCAAGCGCCGCTCCTGCGTCGAGCGACGTCTGGTAGTCGTCTGGCATCGGAATCCTGTACCGCCGTAACCCCTTGGCAGCAGAACGACGCAAGCGCCGCCGGGTTCCCACCCGACGGCGCTCGCCGTGCCGGCCATGCCGTTGGACAGGCTAGAAGGCGTACTGGGTCCGCAGCGAGTAGATGTTCAGGTCCTGCCCGACCTCGGTTCCCAGCACGGGCGTGGCCCCCAGGCCGGCGCCGAACGCCGTGCCGCCGGGCGAGGCGCGCTCCACCTGGACATTGCGCCAGGTGAACTGCATCGCCACGCCGGGGTTCAGGTACCAGTTGAGGCCCACCGACAGGATCTCCTGCTCGCCGCCCCGGATCGATCCGAGCGCCGGCAGGTCGTTCTCGCGGTAGTTCAGGTCCAGCACCGAATAGCGCAGGCCCAGCTCCCAAGCGCCCCAGTTCCCGTCCTTCGGGCTGAAGGGCTTGGCCGGCTTGGGACCGTCGAAGCCAGCCGTCCCGGCGCTGTACTGGCGGCTCTCGCCGGTCAGGATCCAGCTGCCCTGGACGTACCAGCCCGAGAAGTCGGGATCGGGCAGCGCGCTCGCGCGGCGCTCGACGGCGATGTCGAAGTACTCCGCCTGCAGGTAGAGGTTCCGGCGCTGGGCGCCGAACTCGAGGCCCAGGGCCGTCACGCCGTCGGCGTCGATGCTGCCGGTGTCGACCAGACGGGCCGAATCGACGCGGATCTCCGGCCGCTCCCGCAGACGGATCGGCGAGGGGGCGCCGCCGGGCACGTCCGGCCCGGTCGCCGCCGGGTTGACGATGATGTTGGTGGAGAGGCCCAGGTGGATGAGCGTCTCATCCTGGCTGTAGGGCACGAAGGTGGCCCGGCCGACAAAGCCCAGCTGTTCGTCATAGGTCTGCACCCCGGCGATGTTGCCGGTGACGGTGCCGCTCAGCGTCCAGCGCTCGCCGCCGGCATAAAGGCCGGCGCCGACCCGGGCGTCGCCGCCGGCCAGGCCGCGGACGACCTCGGCAACCGCCGCCCGTTCGGCGAAGAGCGCGCTGGCGTTCGATGCGCCGTCCTCAAGGCTGGTGGTCGGGGCATAGGCGCCGACCCGCAGGCGGGCGGCGCTGAAGCCGTTGTACTGCAACCAGGCCGCGTTGACCTTGCCGCCCTCCTCGTTGCCCGAACCGCCGAAGTCGTAGGTGAAGTTGTACTGGAAGTCCCCGAAGGCCTTGCCTTCGATGCCCAGGCGGATGCGGCGGAAGTTGAAGCCGTCAGCCATATCGCGGGCCCGCTCATTCTCGTTGGCGTCCCCGAAGGAGCCGCGCCGGAAGTCGCTCGCCAGCGGGCCGGCATCGTCCTGGTCGTAGAGCGCGCCGTCCAGCTGCATCAGGCCGCGGAAGCTGGCCGTGAACTGTCCGTCACTCGAGGCGAGGGTCGGGCGGCCGTTCTTCAGGCTGACCGTCGCGGCGGGCGGCGCGGCCGCAGGGGCCGCAGGGGCCGCGGGAGCAGCAGCTCTGGGCGCCGCCGTGGCGGCCTTCAGCTCTCGCAGTTCCCCCTGCAGCGCGGCGAGGGCCGCCTCCACGCGCGCGATGCGCTCCTCGTTGGATTCCCGCGCCTGGGCGGAGCCCCCGGCGACCACGGCGAGTGCGACGCCGGCGAGCAGCGCCGTGCGAAGACGTCCATCATGGAACTTCATCGTATCCTCCCAGACCCCCCGAGCGCGCGCGCTCGCGGAATAGCGTTCGATCCGCCGGTCGCAGAAGGCGCGCGAGAATCGCTTCCTCCGGCTGCGGACGTTCTAGGGGATTGGGCGCAATTTGGTTAAGAATGTTCCGCCAGCGGACGGCGTGTCGCAGCCCATCCGGACCAACGAAACGGGCGCGACCACCCTGCCGGATGGCCGCGCCCTGTTGTCTGTCAACGTTCGTCGCCGCAGAGCAGCCTAGAACATCACCCGGCCGGACAGCTGCAGATTGTAGCGATCTTCGCCGTCGACGGCCTCGAACTCGCCCTCGATCGCGACATAGGACATCGGCGTCCCGGCTCTCAGGGACAGGCCCACGAGCATGGCGCCGTCGCCCGCCTCGGTCGCCGGCAGCGCGACCCACTGTCCGCCCACGAAGCGGAACACGGTGTCGCCCATCGATCCCGACAGGTTCTGACGATAGCCGATGCGCAGTTCCGGACGCCACCAGAGGTCACGGCCAAAGGTCGCGCCCAGCGCCAGTTCGGCGGTGGTCGACAGCCGGTCGCTGGTGCGCGACTCGACTTCCTGGTTGAAGCCGCCGCTCAGGCCGTCCTCGACCCGCGAGTCCTCGGAAAGGTACAGGTAGTCGATGCTGAGCGCCGGCCGGGCGTAGAAGCGTCCGGCGGAGAACTCGTAGGCGCCCGCCGCGCTCAGGACGCCGGAGAAGCCGGTCCAGTCCGAGTTGGCCTCGATGATCAGGCTGTTGGCCGGGTCGATGAACACGCGGTCGCCGTTGAACCAGCCGTAGCCGGCCGAACCGCGGGCGTTGAAGGTGAACTTGCCGATCGACCGACGCCAGTAGATGCCGGCCTCGAGCAGGGAGACGCTGGTCTCCTCGCCGATCTTGGCGACGTCGTCCTTTTCCTCGGCGGTGACGAAGGCGAGCGTCGCCCCCAGCGCGCCGCCGTCGGCGCCCATGCTTTCGTAGCCGCCGACGAAGCCGAAGGCCTTGGTCTCGGAGCCGGCGGTGACGCCCGCGTCGCGCATGACCTGGACGTTGACCTCCTGGATCCAGAAGCTGTCGGGACCGTAGCGCTGGCGCAGGTCGGGCCGGGTCGCGGTAAGGCGCGAGATCGTCCGCGTCATCGAGTCGATCGACGAGAACAGACCCTCGCCCTGGTCGGGCAGCATCTGGTCGAACCGCTCCAGGAAGTCCTTGCGGGACTGGGCGGTCAGGAAGGCGTCGCGGATGTCGTCGTCCTGGCCCAGCGCGGCGTAGACGGCGTCCAGCGCCAGGGTCTGGCTCTGGTTCAGCTCCATCTCGACGGCCGTGCGACGACGGACGTCGATGTTGACCTCGCCGGCGGCGACATCGGCCGTAGCCTCGGCCACGAACAGGTAGGGCGAGTTGCCGACCAGGCTCTGGTCCAGCGTCCCGACCGTCAGGCCCGCCGGCGTGTCGGTCCTGATCACCGTGTAGGTGGTCGGGGCGGCGATGAGGTCGGTCAGCACGATGCCGATCTTGGCGCCGCTGGCGATCGTCGCCGTGGCGACGTCGAAGCGGGTGTTGGTCAGGGCGTTGGGATCGGCCGTGAACACCAGCGAACTGGTGGCCCCCACCGTCACGGTCGTGGCGTCGATGACCTCGGCGTTGGTGATCACCAGGTCGCCGGCCGTCACATTGACGGTCAGCTGGCCGTCGCTGTCGCGGAGATCGCCGAAAGTGGCCGCGCCGCCTGACAGGTTGAAGACGTCCGCGCCGTCGCCGAACGACACGTTGCCGAAGAACTGGCCGTTCTGCAGGTCGAGGGTGTCGTCGAACCCGCCCAGATAGACGTTGCCGATGATGGACGGTTCGTCCGAATCGTCGACGCCGTCTTCGTCCGCGTCAGCATCGTCGGTGTCGGGATCGAGGTCGTCGTCGCCGTCGTTGATGCCCAGCTGGGTGATGGTCACGCCGGCCTGCGCGTTGCGCACGTCGATCGCGATCGCCTCGCCGGTGACGGCTTCGTTGTTCGGATCGGCGTCGTCGTCGTCGGTGTCGCCGTTGTCATCGTTGGGCACGACAAAGGCGCGGATGATGCCGCTGTTGGTGATCGAGGCCAGCGTGCCGGAGCCGTCCCAGATGGCCACCGCGTCGCTGTTCTCGCCGTTGGCGACGGTCGTGACCGTGCCGCCGTTCCTCAGCGTGGTGGTCGTGGCGTCGACGTCGATGCGGACGCCATAGGTCGTGAACTCGCCCTCGTAGTCCACGCCCGGCGTCGGAACGGCCGGGGCGGTGGGCAGCGACGTCGCCGTGACGCTGGAGAAGATGCTGCCGTCGATGTTGATCTCGTCGACGATCGCGCCAGCAGTCAGGTGAACGGCCTGGCTGTCGGCGTTGTAGGAGATCGCGTTGACCGCGCCGGCCAGGCTCATCCCGTTCTCGAGCGTCGTCGTCTGACCGCCGCCGGCGCCGATGCGGATGCCCGTCGCGGTGAAGTCGTCGAGAAGACCGTTGGCCGTGACCGAGCCGCGCATCACCAGTCCGTAGGCGTTGTCGCCCGTCGCAGCCACCGAACCGATAGTGATCGAGTCGGTCGCCGAGCCGATGACCAGCGCCGGAGCCGATCCGGCCACCGACACGCTCGCGTTGCCTTCGGCGGTGTCGGCGACGCCGTCGTTGTCGAGATCGGTGTCGCTGGTATCCAGCGTGCCGTCGTTGTCGTCGTCGGTATCCTCGCTGTTGAGGATGCCGTCGCCGTCATAGTCGAGGCCTGCAACCGGCGCCGTGTCGAGCAGGATGCCGCCGCCGACGTCGCCGGCGATCACCACCGCCGAGTTCCCCAGCAGGGTATCGTCCGCGCCGAGGTTGTCGCGATCCTCGGCCTGGGGCGGGCGGGCCGCGTACCGGAAGCCGCGCGCGGTGACTGCGCCCTGGATCGTCAGGCGACCACTGATGTCGTCGGTCTGGACGCCGAGGGCGTTCTCGCCCAGCGCATTGACCGAGCCGCGGATCGTGACGTCGCCCGTGACCGGCGCGGCGAGCTGGATGCCGCGCGCATTGTCGCCGGTGACGCTGATGCTGCCGCGGTTGGTGAAGTCGCCCGTCAACGGCCCCTGCACGAGGATGCCGACGGAGTCGTTGCCCTCGATGGTGATCGTGCCGGCGGTGTCGTTGACGATATCGCCGGTCATCGCGCCTTCGATGAGGATGCCGAACTTGTTGGTTCCGTCCGCGAAGTCGCCGTCGAGGTTGCCGTCGTTGTCGGTGTCCTTCTGCTCAAGGCTTGAGGACAGGGTGATCGTGGCCTTGTTGGTCACATCGCCGACGGTGCCGGCGTTGACCTTGATGCCCGCGATATAGTCGACATCCTCGGCGCTGATCTCGCCTTCGTTGATGATGTCGTTGTTGCTGTTGGCCGTCACCGCGCCGGCGATGTTCCCGGCCGTGCCGTCGATCGTCGGCTTGACCTTGCCGGACGATGTGATGCGGATGTCGTCGGGCGCGCCGTTGTTGATGGTCGCCGTAGAGACGCCGGTTGTCCGGGTGTCGGTGATCGTCGTCTCGGCGAAGGCGCCGGACGCGAAGATGAGCAGCGGAGTGGCGGCCACGGTGGCCACGAGACGCTTGCGGAACATGAACTGATAACCCCGGACCTTTGACGGCGACACGTTCGTCCCCTGTCGATGCGGCGAAATTGCGTCGGCCGTCATAACCATCCCCAGGGACCCCGCCTCGTCTATCGCAAGGCTCACAAGGGCGCCATATCTCCATGCACCATAGCCGGACGATTAATCCGAATCGAGGCTTTCCCGCCATGCCGTCTGACGGCTCGCCCCGCGCCCATCGAAATATCCTGCTGGCGACCGCGGCGGGGACGAGCGCCCCCCTGCTTCTGACCGCCTTTGGCCAGGCCCAGGCCGGGCCGTCGGTGCTGGCTGCGCTGGGCGTCGCCGGCGCCGGCCTGTGGCTTGCCCGGCGAGCGTTCGAGACGGGCCGGCCGACGGCCGATCCCGCCGGCGAGGCCGCGCCGGCGACGACGCCGATCCCCTATGCCGACGTGCTGGAGAACCTGGTCGACCCGGTCATGGTGATCGCCGCCGACGAACCCTACGAGGTGACCGGCCACCGGCTGGTCTTCGCCAACCGGGCCGCCCGGGACCTGTTCCGGATCTATCGTCCCGACGTCCGGCTGATCACCGCCATCCGCAATCCGCAGATCATCGATCTTGTGGAGGAAGCGCTGTTCGGAGGCGTCGGCGGCGAAACGACCTTCGAGACCGGCGCCGCGCAGGACCGCAGCTGGACCGCGGCCGCCTCTCCGCTCGCCCCGGCGCCGTGGGGGGCCTCGATGGCCCTGTTGATCCTGCGCGACCAGACCGACCTGCGCCGGGCCGAGCGGATGCGCGCGGACTTCCTGGCCAATGCGAGCCATGAGCTGCGCACCCCGCTGGCGTCCTTGTCCGGCTTCATCGAGACCCTTCGAGGCCCGGCGCGGGACGACGTGGTCGCACGCGACAAGTTCCTGGGCATCATGCAGGCGCAGGCCGAACGGATGTCCCGCCTGATCGACGACCTGATGAGCCTGTCGCGGATCGAGCTGAACGAGCACATCGCCCCGCTCGGGCGCGTCGATCTGGCCGCGGCCGTCACAGACGTCACCGACGCCCTGATGCCGGTCGTGCGGGCAAAGGGCGTTTCCTTCGCCTGGTCGCCGCCCGGGCGGGATCGGGTGGTGGTGGAGGGCGACCGCGACCAGATCGTCCAGGTGGTTCAGAACCTGGTCGACAACGCCGTGAAATACACGCCGTCCGGCGGCGTCATCGCGATCGACGTCGGCTCGCCTGTCGAGGGCGACGCGCCCGGGCCGCGCGATCCCGAGGCGACCCGGCTGCCGCTGCTGACGCCCGAACACCGCGCCGGCGGCGCCTATGGCCTGCTGAGGGTCAGCGACCAGGGCCCGGGGATGCCGCGCGACGCCCTGCCCCGCCTCACCGAACGCTTCTACCGGGTCGAAGGCCAGAAGAGCGGCGACAAGTCCGGCACCGGCCTGGGACTGGCGATCGTCAAGCACATCGTGAACCGCCACAAGGGGGGCCTCGCGGCCGAGACCGTGCTGGGACGCGGCTCGACCTTCTCCGTGTGGTTTCCGCTCAGCCCGTCGGCCATGGAACCCGCGACGGCGGACGTCGTCGCAAAAGTGTCGTAAAACTGTCGCACGGGGGCAGCATCGCCCCGGCAGTAGGACGTCGCGCTGACTGCTAGTCTCGCGATTCCCGGTGACGGCCAGAGCCGGACAAGGGCCGCCCCGGATCAATCGCGCGCAGCGTCGCGCCAGGGACCCATGATGAACGAACACATCGTCAGATCCTTCGAGGATGAACTGAACCAGCTGGCCGCCGAGGTGGTCCGCATGGGCGGCCTGGCCGAGGCGCAGGTCAACGACTCCATCACCGCCTTCGCCCGCCGCGATGTCGCCCTCGCCCAGGCCGTGGCCGGCCGGGACGAGAAGCTGGACGTCATGGAGGCGGACATCGAGCGGGCGGCCATCCGCATGATCGCGCTGCGCCAGCCGATGGCCAACGACCTGCGCCGCGCCGTGGGCGCGATGAAGATCGCCATGAACCTGGAACGCTGCGGCGACCTGGCCAAGAACATCGCCAAGCGCACCCTGATCCTGGCCGAGGCCGAGCCCGCCGGACCGGTGACCCGCTCCATCGAGCGCATGGGCAAGCTTGTCGCCGGCCGCCTGAAGGATGTGCTGGACGCCTACACCGCCTCGGAAGTCGACCGCGCCGTCTCCGTCTGGACCCGCGACACCGAGGTGGACGAGCACTACGACAGCCTGTTCCGCGAACTGCTGACCTACATGATGGGCGATCCGCGCACGATCACCGCCGGCGCCCACCTGCTGTTCGTGGCCAAGAACCTCGAGCGGATCGGCGACCACGCCACCAACATCGCCGAGATCGTGCACTACGAGATCACCGGCCGCGAGATCATCGCCGACCGGCCCAAGATGGATGCATTGAGCCAATGACGCCGACGGTCCTGGTCGTCGAGGACGAAGACGCCCTCGCCACCCTGCTGCAGTACAACCTCGAGAAGGAAGGCTACCGCGTCGTCCACGCCGGAGACGGCGAGGAGGCCCTGATCCTGGTGCAGGAGCAGCAGCCGGACCTGGTCGTCCTCGACTGGATGCTGCCCAAGGTCTCCGGGATCGAGGTCTGCCGCCGCCTGCGCCAGCGGCCGGAAAGCCGTAACCTGCCGATCCTGATGCTCACCGCCCGGGGCGAGGAGAGCGACCGGGTCCGCGGCCTGGACACCGGCGCCGACGACTATCTGGTCAAGCCCTTCGCGATGACCGAGCTGACCGCCCGCATCCGCGCGGTCATGCGCCGCATCCGGCCGGGCCTGGCCGACGACCGCGTCACCGCCGGCGACATCATCGTCGACCGCGTCGCCCACCGGGTGAAGCGCGACGGCAAGGAGGTCCACCTGGGCCCCACCGAGTTCCGCCTGCTCGACCACCTGATGCAGCATCCCGGCCGGGTGTTCAGCCGCGAGCAACTGCTGGACGCGGTCTGGGGCAGCGACGTCTATGTCGAGGCCCGCACCGTCGACGTCCACATCGGCCGCCTGCGCAAGGCCCTGAACCACGGCGCCCCGGTCGACCCGATCCGCACTGTCCGCTCGGCCGGCTACTCGCTGGACTTCGGGGGGTAGGAGCAGGGGACAGGTCAAGGTGTCCCGAGGGACACCTTGACCTGTCCCCGCCTCTTGCTTGCTTGACCGCGCTCCCGCACCGCGCAAAACCACCCCTCCATGAACATCCTTCTCGTCGGATCGGGCGGACGCGAGCATGCGCTGGCCTGGAAGATCGCGCAGTCGCCGCTGCTGACCCGCCTCGTCGCCGCACCGGGCAGCCCCGGCATCGCCAACCTCTGCGAGGTCCGGCCCCTCAAGGTGACCGATGTCGACGGCCTCGTCGCGCTGGCCAGGGAGATCGCCGCCGACCTGGTGGTGATCGGTCCCGAGGCGGCGCTGGAGGTCGGGCTGGCAGACGCCCTCACGTCGATCGGCATCCCCTGCTTCGGCCCGACCGCCGCGGCGGCGCGGATCGAGACGTCCAAGGCGTTCAGCAAGGATTTCCAGGCCCGCCACAACCTGCCCACCGCCGCCTACGGAGTCTTCGAGACGCCGGACGCAGCCGGCGCGTTTCTCGACACCCTGACCGCGCCCTTCGTGATCAAGGCCGACGGCCTGGCCGCCGGCAAGGGCGTGGTCATCGCCCAGACCCGCGCCGAGGCCGACGCCGCAGTCGCCGACATGCTGGGCGGCCGCTTCGGCACGGCCGGCGCCCGGGTGGTGATCGAGGAGTTCATGCACGGCGAGGAGGCCTCGTTCTTCGCCCTCTGCGACGGCGAGACGGCCATCCCCTTCGGCTACGCCCAGGACCACAAGCGGGCCTGGGACGGCGACGAGGGCCCCAACACCGGCGGCATGGGAACCTACTCCCCCGCCCCGGTGCTGACCGACGCCCTCGCCAGGCGCGCGTTCGAGGAGGCGGTGCTGCCGGCCGTGAAGGGCATGGCGGCGGAGGGCAATCCCTATCGCGGCGTGCTCTACGCGGGGCTGATGCTGACCGCGACCGGTCCCCGGCTGGTCGAGTTCAACGCCCGCTTCGGCGACCCCGAATGCCAGGTGCTTATGCTGAGGCTCGCCAGCGACATCGTCCCCTGGCTGAAGGCCGCCGCGCAGGGCGCGCTGGCCGCGATGCCACCGCCGCAGTGGCGCGAGGAGAGCGCGCTGTGCGTGGTCTACGCCGCCGAGGGCTATCCCGAGGCCCCGAAGGCCGGCGCGGTGATCGAGGGCGCCGACGCCGACTTCGGCGACGCTGTGGCGGTCTTCCACGCCGGGACCGGCCGCAACGCCGACGGCGACCTCATCGCCTCCGGCGGCCGGGTGCTGAACGTCTGCGCGCTGGGCTCCAGCCTCCAGGAGGCCCGCGATCTGGCCTACGCCGCCATCGAGACCATCGACTTCCCGGGCGGCTTCTATCGCACCGACATCGGCTGGCGGGCGCTTTAGGGTCCTTTCCCTTTGGGAGAGGGGGACCATGTCGAAGGCATGGTGGAGCGGGCGAAAAGCGCTAGCCGGCGTCGCGCTTACGGCCGCGAACTTCTCGTCGGATCAGCGCCAGTGCTCCATTGATGTCGTTTTCCACCAGATGGACCGGCAGCCGCAACGTCCGGATATCTCGCTCGGCGAACCACATATCGCGGCGCGAATCTTGTTCGCGACAGCCGGGAGTTCTGTGAACGCCGCCGTCCACTTCGACCGCCAGCTTTGCGGCATGGCAGTAGAAGTCGAGGACGTAGGGACCGAGCGGGTGCTGTCGCCTGAAGTGCAGGCCATCAAGTCGATTAGCGCGCAACAGCTGCCACAGACGATACTCTGCGCTGCTCATCGTTCGCCGCAGTCGCTTGGCGAGATTGCGGGTGGCTTCAGAAGTATGCTCCATGGGCTCGATCCTCGATTGCCTTGCCCACGAATGCCACTTTAGGGGACCTTTGCCCGCTCCACCACCCCTGCGGGGTGGTCCCCCTCTCCCAGAGGGAGAGGTTCTCGTCCTTGCACACCTCGCCCCGATCCCTAAGATCGCGCGCACTTCAAACAAGCGTACGAAACGTGGGGAAACACCGATGGCCGACGCCGAGCCGACCGCCCAGGACCTCAACTCCGGCACCAAGCCGGTCGATGAGCGCCATCAGATCGACGAGGGCAAGCTCGCGGCCTGGCTGGAGGCCAATGTCGAGGGCTACAAAGGTCCGCTGGAAGTGCGCCAGTTCAAGGGCGGCCAGTCCAACCCGACCTACCAGCTGGTCACGCCGGACAAGAAATACGTCCTGCGCCGCAAGCCGCCCGGCAAGCTGTTGCCCAGCGCCCACGCGGTGGACCGCGAGTTCAAGGTGATCTCCGGCCTGAACAAGGTGAACTTCCCGGTCGCCAAGGCCTACGCCCTTTGCGAGGACGCCGATGTCCTGGGCACGATGTTCTACGTCATGGACAACGTCGAGGGCCGCATCCTCTGGGATCTGACCCTGCCCGGGTGCGAGCCGGCCGAACGCCGCGCGATCTACGAGGCCAAGATCGCCACCCTCGCCCAGCTGCACAATGTCGACTACGCCGCCATCGGCCTGGGGGACTACGGCCGTCCGGGCAACTACTTCGCCCGCCAGATCGACCGCTGGACAAAGCAGTACAAGGCGTCCGAGACGCAGAGCATCCCGTCGATGGACCGGCTGATCGAGTGGCTGCCCCAGACCACCCCGTCCGACGACCAGACCTCGATCGTCCATGGCGACTACCGCCTCGACAACATGATCCTGCATCCGACCGAGCCCAAGGTCGTGGCGGTGCTGGACTGGGAGCTGTCGACGCTGGGCAACCCGCTGGCCGACTTCTCCTACCTGCTGATGCACTGGGTGATGCCGGGCGGCGAGCGCGCCTCGCTGGCGGGCATCGAGGACTTCGCGGCCTGGGGCATCCCGACGGTCGAGGAGGCGGTGGCGCAGTACTGCCGTCTGACCGGCCGCGACGGCCTGCCGGAGCTGAACTGGTACTTCGCCTACAACATGTTCCGGCTCGCCGGCATCTGCCAGGGCATCGTCGGACGGGTCCGTGACGGCACCGCCGCCAGCGCCCACGCCCAGACCATGGAAGCCCGCGTGCCGGCCCTGGCCGACGCGGCGCTCGCGTTCGCGAAGAAGGCCGGAGCCTGATCATGAAGCGCCCCAGCACGCGCCTGGCGCTCGGCCTCACCGCCGGCGCCGCGGTCGCCGCCCTCGGCCTGGGGCTGGCCCAGGCGCGCCAGACGCCCGCCGCCGCGGCCTCCACCTGCGTCCAGGCCGGCCGCCTGCTGGCCGATCCGGCGAGCGGCAAGGTCGAGACCGGCAAGACCCTGGTCGTCGAAGGCGGCAAGGTCGCCCGGGTCGAGGACGGCTACGTCTCCGAGGGCTGCGCCGACGTCGTCGACCTCAAGGACAGCTTCGTGCTGCCCGGCCTGATCGACAGCCATGTCCACCTGACCGGCGAGAACGGCCCCAACCAGCGCATCGAGCGTTTCACCAAGACCCGGTCCGACCTGGCCCTGGACGGCGCCTGGTACGCCCTGAAGACGCTGAGGGCCGGCTTCACCACGGTCGCGGACCTCGGCTCGCCCAACGAGTCCATCTTCGCGCTGCGTGACGCCATCAAGGCCGGCCGCGTGCCCGGGCCGCGCATCATCGCCGCCGGCTCGCCGATCTCGGTCCACGGCGGCCACGGCGATCCCGGCAACGGCGTGCCCGAGGCCCTGGTGCCCGTCTACCGGCCGAGCTCGGTCTGCTCGGGACCCGACGACTGCCGCCGGGCCGTGCGGGAACAGGTCCGCGCCGGCGCCGACGTCATCAAGATCACCGCCACCGGCGGCGTGCTGTCGCCGACGGCGGCGGGCCTGGCCCAGCAGTTCTCCAATGACGAGTTGAAGGCCATCGTCGAGGCCGCCCACTCCATGGGCCGCAAGGTCACCGCCCACGCTCACGGCGCCGACGGCATCAATGCCTTCCTGCGGGCCGGCGGCGACTCCATCGAGCACGGCACCTATGTCGACGCCGAGTCGATCAAGCTGTTCAAGGCCGGCGGCGCCTGGCTGGTGCCGACGCTGATGGCCGGCGATTTCGTGGTTCGGGAGGCCGGCAAGCCGAACACCTGGCTGCTGCCCGCCCAGCGGGACAAGGCGCTGATCGCCGGACCGCTGATGGTCGACATGACCCGCCGCGCCTACCAGGGCGGCGTGAAGATCGCCTTCGGCACCGACACCGGCGTCTCGGCCCACGGCGACAACGCCGGCGAGTTCGGACTGATGGTCAAGGCCGGCTTCTCGCCGATGGACGCCATCCGCAGCGCCACCGTCTGGGCGGCCGAGCACCTGGGCCTTTCGGCGCTGGTGGGCGCCCTCAAGCCCGGCATGCAGGCCGACCTGATCGCGGTTAAGGGCGACCCGACGGCGGACGTGACGGAGCTGACCAAGGTGACCTTCGTGATGAAGGGCGGGGTGGTTTACAGATAATCCTCCCCCCTTGGGGGAGGGGGACCACCCGAAGGGTGGTGGAGAGGGATGCGCCGCCGTCAGCCGTCAGGCCGCGGTGTTCGCTCTCTCCCCATCCGCGCCAGAACTCCAGGCACAAGAGCTTCCCGCTCCACCATGCTGCGCATGGTCCCCCTCTCCCAAGCGGGAGAGGATCAGAGGTTCAGCAGCTCCAGCACCGCCGCCTCGTCCTCGAAGGTCGCCTTCACCGGCCACATCGCCACGCGCGACCGCCATTCGGCCGGCAGGCGGACCCAGTCCTTTTCGGTGGTGACGAGGCCCGCCCCGAAGTCGTCGGCGCGGCGCTGGAGCGCCTGCAGAGTCCGCTCGTCGAAGGCGCCGTGATCCGGGAACGGCGCGAAGTCCTTGAGGTCACAGCCGGCGGCGGTCAGGGCGCGCTCGACCTTCCACGGCTTGCCGACGCCGGCGAACCCGACCTGGGGCCCGGCCGGCGGGGGCGCGGCGGGCTCCAGCCGCGCCACGAGCACCGGCGTGTCGCCGAACAGCGCCAGCAGCTCCGGATCCGGCGCGGGGAGGTCAGCGGGCAGCAGCAGGACCACCGCGTCGGCCCGCGCCAGGCCGATGGCCAGCGGCTCGCGCATCGGGCCGGCCGGGAACACCGCGCCATCGCCGAACGGCCATTCGTTGTTGCGGGTCTCGCCGTCGACCACGACCAGCGACAGGGCCTTCCTCAGCGACGGGTTCTGGTGGCCGTCGTCCATGACAACAGCCTGCGCGCCGGCCGCCTTCGCAGCGGCGGCGCCGGCGGGACGGTCGGCGCTGATCCAGATCGGATAGTCATGGGCCAGCATCAGCGGCTCGTCGCCGACGTCGGCGGCGGTGTGGACGGCCGGGTCGACACGATGCACGCCCTTCATCGCCCCGCCGTAGCCGCGCGACAGGCCGTGGGCCGCCAGGCCCCGCGCCGTCAGCAGGCGCAGCAGCTCGCGCACGACCGGCGTCTTGCCCGTGCCGCCGGCGGTCAGATTGCCGACGCAGATGACGGGGACACCGACGTCCTCCGGAACCGTCCTTGCGATCCGGCGCGCGGTCACGGCCGCCCAGATCCAGGACAGCGGTGTGAGCAGCATCCGGCGCACCTGGCCGGGCGCCTTGTCGCGGACATACCACCAGCGGGGCGTGGACAGCTTCATGGCAGCAAAGGCTCCAGCTCCGCCCAGGCCCTGTCCAGCGCATCGGATCGGGCGCGGGCGAAGGCGCGGGCCGTCGCCCCGGTGCGTTTGGCCCGGGCCGGGTCCGCCAGCAGACCATGCACAAGGCGGGTCAGGTCTTCGGGCCGGTCGGCCAGCAGGGCGGCCTGCTCGGCCAGCATCTCGCCGTAGACGTCGGTGAAGTTGAAGGCGTAGGGGCCGGTCACCGACGGCGCGCCGAGCCTCGCCGGCTCGAGCGGATTGTGGCCGCCGATTCCGTCCACGAAGCTCCCGCCCATCACCGCGACGTCAGCCAACCGGAACCACAGGCCCATCTCGCCGAGCGTGTCGGCGACATAGGCGCCGGTGTCGGCGGCGAGCGACTGGCCGGCGGAGCGTTGAACCACAGCCCGGCCGCGGCCGCGCAACAGGGCCGCCACCTCGCCGCCCCGCTCCGGATGCCGCGGCGCGACGATGAGCAGCGGCGCGGGCGTGAGCGGCGGCATGGCCTCGAAGGCCGAGGCGATCAGGGCCTCCTCGCCGGGATGGGTGCTGGCGGCGAGGATCACGGGACGGCCGCCGATCAGGGCCTTCATGCGCGCCAGTTCCGCCGCGTCACAGGCCAGGGGCTCGCCGACGTACTTCAGATTCACCAGCGGCCCGCCGACGCCCCAGGGGGCCAGCCGCTCCTGCGTCGCGCGGTCCTGGGGCAGGATCAGGTCGAAGGTCTTCAGCACGGTCGAGGCCATCCCCCGCGCCTTCCTCCAGCCGCCGGCGGTCTTCTCCGTGACGCGCGCCGACAGCAGAACCAGCTTCGTCCCGCGCCGGTCGGCGCCCAGGATCAGGTTGGGCCAGAACTCGCTCTCGACGAAGATGGCCGCATCCGGCCGCCAGTGGTCGAGGAAGCGCCGTGAGGCGCCGGGCGTGTCGAGCGGCGCATACTGGTGGATCGCCCCGTCGGGCAGACGCTGCGCCAGCAGGCTCGCGGAGGTCACGGTGCCGGACGTGACCAGCACGGTCGTCCCCGGCCGCCGCTCGCGCAGTCGCTCGACCAGCGGCAGGACCGACAGGCTTTCGCCGACGCTGACCGCATGGATCCAGATCAGCGGGCCCTCAGGTCGGCGCTGCGACGACTGGCCGAGGCGCTCGCGCAGGCGGGCCGGGTCTTCCTTCCCGCGCCGCGCCCTGCCCTTGAGGATGCCGGGCGTGAACGGCTCCAGCAGTGCGACGCCGAGTCGGTACAGGACCAGGGACAGCGACAAGCGCTCAGACCACATCGGCCGGCGCGAGACGGCAGGGTTCGCCGCCCTCCCCGGTCTCGACCTGCAGGGTCGGATGGCCGATGCGGAAGGTCCTGGCCAGCCCGTCGGCCGTTTCGCGCAGGAAGGCGTCGCAGCCGGCGTTGTCCGGCCGGATCAGGTGGGCGGTCAGCGCCGTCTCGGTGGTGCTCATCGCCCAGATGTGCAGGTCATGGACCTCGGTGACGCCGGGACGCCCGGCCAGCCAGGCCTTCACCGCGGCGGTGTCGACGCCGCGCGGCGCGGCGTCCAGCGCCATGTCCAGCGAGTCGCGCAGCAGGCCCCAGGTCCCGAGCACGATGACCAGCGCGATGACCAGACTGATCGCCGGGTCGATCCACAGCCAACCGGTGAGCCAGATGACGACCGCCGCCCCGACGACCCCCAGCGACACCGCCGCATCGGCGGCCATGTGCAGGAAGGCGCCCCGGACGTTGAGGTCGTTGTGCCCCTTCATGAACATCAGCGCGGTGACGGTGTTGATGACCACGCCGATGCCGGCGACGATCATGACCGGGCCGGGTGCGATGGGGTCGGGCGACCCGAAGCGGCGCACCGCCTCCCAGACGATGGCGCCCACCGCCAGCAACAGCAGGCCGGCATTGGCCAGCGAGGCCAGGATCGTGCCTTTCCGGTAGCCGTAGGTCCGGCGCAGCGTCGGGGCCTTCTTGGCCATCTCGGCCGCCGCCCAGGCCAGCAGCAGGCTCAGCACGTCGGACAGGTTGTGCCCGGCGTCGGCCAGCAGCGCCAGCGATCCGGTCCACAGGCCTGCCGCCGCTTCGACAGCCACAAAAGCGATGTTCAGTCCCGCGCCGATGGCGAAGGCGCGGCCGAAGTCGACCGGCGCATGGCTGTGACCGCCGTGGCCATGCGAATGACCATGATGGCCATGGTCGTGATGGTGATCATGGTCGTGGTGATCGTGGCCCATGGCTCAGACTCTCACTCGCCGCCCGGGCCGTCCAGCAGCGCCTCGGCGCGGCGCGTCGCGGCGTTGATGCGGGCGGTCCAGTCGGTGACCAGCGTGTCGACGTCATCGTCACGCCCCGCGTAGACCGGCTCGTCCCAGACCAGGGCGCCGCGGCTGAACGGCAGCGGCACGACGGTGCGGTCCCAGCTGCGGGCTCGCAGGCAGGGCTTGCAGGCCAGGCCCAGAAGAAGCACCGGCGCGCCGGTCACCTTGGCCAGGGTCACGGCGCCGGGCTGCATGACCAGCGCCGGACCGCGCGGACCGTCCGGCGTGATGGCGACGCCGCCGCCGCCCCTTACCCATTTGATCATGTCGCGGAAGGCCTGCTCGCCGTGCTTGTTCTTGCCGGGCGCCGAACCCTTCCTGGAGGACCCGCGGATCGACGGCAGGCCCATCTTTTCCATGGTCAGGGCGATTAGTTCGCCGTCCGCGGAACGCGAGATCAGCACCCGCATGTCCTGCCGGTCGGGCCCCTGCGGCCAGCTGAACGGACCGACCGGGACGAAGCAGTGCCACAGGCAAAGGATCGCGCCGGTGTCGCCGGCCCAGACCTGCCGGGCGTGCTCTTCACCCTCCCGTTCCCAGCGGATGGTCGCGTAGCAAAGGCGCAGCCAGGCCGCGAGGACCGAGGCCAGGGCGTTCTGAACGGCGGCGGATCGAAGAAAGGCCTTCAACTCACGAAGCTCCGGCGGGCGAGGCGTCCAGGTCCTGGGCGCGGGCCAGTCGGGCGTACAGACCGCCCTTCTTCCTGGCCAGATCGGCGTGGGCGCCGGTCTCCACCACCCTGCCCTTGTCGATGACGTAGATGCGGTCGGCGTCCTTCACCGTCGACAGCCTGTGGGCGATGACGATGGTCGTACGCCCGGCCATCAGCCGCTCCAGCGCCGCCTGGACCTGGGCTTCGCTTTCGGTGTCCAGGGCGCTGGTCGCCTCGTCCAGCAGCAGGATCGGCGCGTCCTTCAGGAAGGCCCGGGCGATGGCGATCCGTTGCCGCTGGCCGCCGGACAGCCGCGAGGCCGCCTCGCCGACCTCGGTGTCGTAGGCGTCCGGGAAGGCGACGATGAAGTCGTGGGCCGCGGCCCGGCGGGCGGCCTCCTCGACCTCCTCGTCGGTGGCGTCGGGCCGGGCGTAGGCGATGTTGGCGCGGATGGTATCGTCGAACAGGAACGGTTCCTGGGTGACCAGGGCGATGCGCTCGCGCAGGTCGGCGATGGCCACGTCGCGGACGTCGACGCCGTCGATGGTCACCGTCCCGGCGGTGACGTCGTAGAAGCGCGGGATCAGGGACAGAACCGTGCTCTTGCCGCCGCCCGAGGGGCCGACCAGGGCGACCATCTCGCCGCGCCGGGCCTCCAGGGTCACCCGGTCCAGCGCCGCCGAACCGCCCGCGTAGGTGAAGGCCACATCCTCGAGACGAATATGACCGGCGGTGTCGGCGGGCATGGGCTTCGGATCGGCCGGCTCGACCACCTCCGGCTCGACGTCCATCGCCGCGAACAGCCGGCGCGCCGCCGTGGCGCCTTCCGCAAAGATGGTCCGCAGGTTGGCCAGCTGGCGCAGCGACTGGCCGGCCATCATCAGGGCCAGGATGAAGCCCAGCAGGTGGCCGGCGCTGAGGGCGCCGGTCTGGGCCCGCCAGCCGGCATAGGCGAAGACCGCGGCGACGACGACCATGCTCATCAGCTCGGTCACCGGCGCGGCGCGCGAGCGGGCGTTGGAGCCCTTGATCAGATGCTTCTGCCGCCGCTCGACCACGGCGGCGACGCGCGCCTCCTCGTAGTCCTCGCGGTTCTCGAGCTTGACGATGCGGATGCCGTCCAGCGCCTCGAGGATGGCCTCGGCCAGGGCCGAGGTCTCGCCCATGGCGCCCTTGGTCGCCTTGCGGGCCCGCTTGGAAAAGCGTCGCATCAGCAGGCTGGCCGGCGGCGCGACCAGGACGATTGCCACAGTCAGCCACAGGTCGCTGAGCGCCATGGTGACCACAGCCCCGAGCACGATCAGGAACTCGCGGACATAGTTGACGATGCCGCTGGTCGAGGCCTCCCGGACCAGGCCCGCGTCGTAGAGCATGGACGAGACCCAGGACCCGGAGTGGGCGCTGCGCACCCGGGCGAGGTCGGCGCGGATGAGCCGGCCGAACAGCTGCACCTGCACCGCGCCGACCAGGCCGTTGCCGATGCGGTTGATCAGCGTCGACTGCCCGATCTGCAGCGCCGTTCGCCCGAGCGCCAGCGCCACGATGGTCAGCGGGATGGCGATGACCGCGCCCGGGTTGCGGTTGGTGACGATGTCGTCGAACGCCGGCTGGATCATCTGCAGCAGCCGGGTGTTCAGCGCCGCGATCAGGGCGGCGCAGACAAGGGCCACGGCCAGCCCCGGCCAGCGCGGCCTGAGATACTCGCGCCATACCCGCGCGATCAGGGCGCGGCTGGTGAGGTCGGCGGGCGCGGACATCGGTCGGGGAATCGCCCTTCGGATTTGCGAGCGGAAGCGTAGCGCCCTACTTAGGACGCTCTTTCAGGGAGCGCCACTTGTCCGGCCACGACCTTTCCACGCGGTGGGGCCGCTTCAAGGCCTACTGGGGCTCGATCTGGGGCGACCACGCCTTTCTGCGTGTCGGATTCTCCAACGCCCACTGGATCGGACCGGACATGGTCCGCGCCGCCCAGCCCTGGCCCTACCAGCTGGCCTACTGGAAGCGCGACGGGATCAGGACCATCGTCAACCTGCGCGGCGGCATCAACGCCAGCTTCTATGCGCTCGAGAAGGACGCCTGCGAACGGCTGGGCCTGAACTTCGAGGACTTCATCATCACCTCGCGCGAAGTACCCAGCCGCGAGCGGGTGCTCGCCGCCAGGGCGCTGTTCGAACGGATCGAGTATCCGGCCCTGATGCACTGCAAGTCCGGCGCGGACCGGGCCGGGATCATGAGCGTCTTCTACCGGCACTTTCACCTGGGCCACCCGATCCGGGAGGCGGTGAAGGAGCTGGGCCTGCGGACCCTGCACGTGAAGCAGGGCAAGACCGGCGTGCTGGACTATGTGTTCGAGCGCTATCTGGCCGAGGCCGAGCCGCAGGGGATCAGCTTCATCGACTGGGTGCAGAGCGACGCCTACGACCCCAAGGCGATCAAGGCCGACTTCAAGGAAAGCTGGTGGGGCACGATGCTCGTCGACCGCCTGCTGCGGCGCGAGTAGCGCGGGTCAGGCGGCCTGGTCGAGGCCGCCGATGGTGAACACGGCGATCCCGAGGATCACGAACATCGCGACGGCGGTCAGGGTCTCGAGCATTGGGGAGCCTCCCTCGATGGCCGCTTCCTACACAGCGCGTGTGACGCTCCTGCGATGGCGAGGCGACAGCCCTGCAACAGCGTCCGGTTGATGGACGCCCCGTTCGGCGCCGGGCTAGACTGGCCTCCAGAGACCCGGCCACAGGGGTCCGCCCGGGGGAGGGCAACAGCAATGGGACTGGTCGCGCGGATCGTGCGCTGGGCGCTGGCGACCTGGTTCCGGCTCGACGGCTGGACCGTCGAGGGCGAAGCGCCGACTTCGCGCAAGTTCGTGGTCATCGCCGCGCCGCACACCAGCAACTGGGACTTCGTCTACTTCGTCGGCGGGGCGGGAGCGCTCAACCTCAACCTCAGCTTCATGGGCAAGGCCTCGCTGTTCCGCTGGCCGTTCGGCGGCATGATGCGCGACCTGGGCGGCGTCGCCGTCGACCGCGCCGCGTCGAAGGACATGGTCGGGGCCATGGCCGCCGAGTTCGCCCGGCGGGACGAGTTCATGCTGACCATCGCGCCCGAGGGCACGCGCGGCCGGGCCGGCGAGTGGAAGTCGGGCTTCTACTGGATCGCCCTGAAGGCCGGTGTGCCGATGGTCTGCGGAATGATGGACTACGGCCGCAAGGTCGTCAGCCTGGGTCGCGCCATCATGCCGACCGGCGACTACGAGGCCGACATGGCGGTGCTGAAGACGATCTACAGCAACTGCACGCCGAAGCATCCGCAGGGCGCGACGTATTGAGCCGGGGACTGCTTCGGGCGTAGCCCGTAGCTGTCCCTCAACACCGTCGAAGGCTGTTGAGGGATAGGAAATCGCCGCCCTTCGGGCCGCGCTATCCAGTCCCCTAACGCACCGCGTCCCGGACCGCCTTCAGCGTCGTCAGCAGCGCGCGGGCGCCGTCCAGCGGCAGGCAGCTGAGCGGATCGCACAGGGCCTTGTCGGGGTCCGGGTGGAACTCCAGGAACACGCCGTCGGCGCCGGCCGCGACGGCCGACTTCGCGATCACGGACACGCCGTCACGACGACCACCGGTCGAGGCGCCGCCGGTGCGCGGGTCGGCGCCGGGCAGCTGCACCGCGTGGGTGGCGTCGATGGTCACCGGCGCGCCCAGCTTCTGCATCTCGCCGATGCCCAGCATGTCGACGATCAGGTTGTTGTAGCCGAACGAGACGCCACGCTCGCACATCAGGGTCATCTCGGCCCCGCCGTTGGCTTCCTTGATCTTGTCGAGGATGTTCTTGCTGTCCCAGGGGGCCAGGAACTGGCCCTTCTTGACGTGCAGCAGGCCGCCGGCGGCATGCGTGGCGCGGGCGGCGGCGACCACCAGGTCGGTCTGGCGGCAGAGGAAGGCCGGAATCTGCACCAGGTCGGCGACGGCGGCGACAGGCTCGCATTCTTCCGGCGTGTGGATGTCGGTGCAGATCGGCACGTTCAGCTGCGCCTTCACCTCGGCCAGGATCTCCAGGCCCTTCTTCAGGCCCGGCCCGCGGAAGCTCTTCAGCGAGGAACGGTTGGCCTTGTCGTAGCTGGCCTTGAAGACATAGGGCAGGCCGAGGTCGGCGCAGATGGCCTTGAGCGCCTTGCCGGTGGTCAGCGCCAGGTCGAGGTCCTCGATGACGTTGATGCCGGCGATGACCGCCAGCGGGGCGTCGCCGCCGAAGGTGATGTTCCAGCGGTCGAGGGTCAGTTGCGCCATGTCGAGGCTCCCGTCGGAGAAGAATGGCGCTCCATAGCAGAGGTTCGCGCCCTGTCGCCCCCTCTCGATGTCTGGCGTGGCGGTTGTGAGGCTGCTAGGCCGGACCGCAATGACCCAGGCTGCCGAACCGAAGAAGATCGTCCTCGTCGCCGCCGCCGCGCTGATCGACGGCGACGGGCGAGTGCTGATCTGCCAGCGGCCGCAGGGCAAGCAACTGGCCGGCCTGTGGGAGTTTCCAGGCGGCAAGGTCGAGCCCGGCGAGACGCCGGAGGCCTGCCTGATCCGCGAACTGGACGAGGAACTGGGCATCAGCGTCACGGAGGCCTGCCTCGCGCCGTTCGTCTTCGCGTCCCACGGTTACGATTCGTTTCACCTGCTCATGCCACTGTACCTGGTCAGGCGCTGGGACGGGTTTGTCACGGCGCGCGAACACGAGGCTCTGGCGTGGGTGAAGCCCCAAAAGCTTGCCGACTATCCGATGCCGCCGGCGGACGCCCCGCTGGTCGCCTTCCTGCGCGACTTCATCTGACGCTGAAGACCTTCGCCCGCGACGAAAGCGGCGCGACCGCCATCGAGTACGGCATGATCGCCTCGCTGGTCTTCCTGGTCATCGTCACCTCGGTGACGGCCTTCGGCAACAAGACCACCGACAAGATGCAGTACGTCAGCGACGCCGTCGCCGGCGCCATCGGCAGCGGGGACGACTAGGGTCGCCCTATCCTGCCTTGTCCCCGGCCGGGATCTCCACTGTCCCCAACGCATCGGCCAGCCGCATCTTCGCTGACCCCGGCTTCAGCGGCTTCTGCTGGCTCTCGTGCGGGGCCCAGCCGGTCAGGGTGATGATCTCGAAGGTGGCCGGGACCTTGCCGTCGGCCTGGGCGAAGCGCTCGACGTAGAGGGCCATGGCGCGCAGCAGGACCGCGCGCGACAGCGGCCGGCGCGGCCGGTCCAGCAGCACATTGGTCTCGCCCATGGCGCGCAGGTCGCGCAGCAGGGCGATCGGATGGGCGTACCGGACAGTCACCCGGTCGACGTCCGCCACCGGCAGGGCGAAGCCAGCCCGCTGCAACAGCGCCGCGCCGTCAAAGCCGTCGGCGAAGGGCGAGACCCGCAGGCCCGCCCCGCCGCTCAGTTCCGACTCCGCCGCCAGAAGACACTGGCGCAGCTCGGTCAGCGAGGCGCCGCCCAGCAGGGCGCCGATGAAGAGACCGTCGGGCTTCAGGGCGCGGCGGATCTGGATCAGCGTCCCGACCAGGTCGTTGGTCCAGTGCAGCGCCAGCGTCGAAACCAGCAGGTCCAGACTGGCCTCGCCGAACGGCAGCCGCTCCTCGTCGACGACCAGCCTTTGGCCATCACGACCCGCCAGCATGGCGCGGGAGAGGTCCGTCTCGACCAGCAGGTCGACCTTCGCCGCCGCGTCGCTGGCCGCCAGGGCCCTGGCGAAGGCGCCGTCGCGCGCGCCCAGGTCGACCGCAAGCGGAAACCGTCGCATGATCGCTTCCAGCCGGACCACGGCGTCCTCTGCGGCGCGGGCCTTCAGGAAGCCCGCGGCGGCGTAGCCGGGGGCGGCGCGGTCGAGGCGGCGCCGGTGAAGGGCGCGGTCGAACAGGAGGGGTGGCGTACCGGACATGCGGGCGGAACATGGCCCTTCACGGACGCGATGGGAACCGCCGCCGCACATCATCGGCGCGGCGCGCGGCCTGCTCGACCTGTTGCTGCCGATCCGCGACTTCGATGGCGGCGCGGCCCAGACCACCGGATTGCCGGCGCGCCAGTGGAGCCGCATCGCCTTCCTGGAGGACCCCGTCTGCGACGGCTGCGGCTCGCCGTTCGAGTTTGATCCGGGACCGGGCGTCCGCTGCGCCGCCTGCACCGCCAGGCCCCGAGCCTTCGACCGGGCCCGGGCCGCCTGCCTCTACGCCGAGGCCTCACGCGACCTGATCCTGAAACTCAAGCACGCCGACCGCACCGACCTGGCCGGTCTGATGGCGCGCTGGCTGTCCCGCTCGGCCCGGCCGTTGCTCGAGGACGCCGATGTCGTGGTTCCGGTGCCCCTGCACCGGTGGCGGCTGCTGCGCCGGCGCTACAACCAGGCCGCCGAGATCGCCCGCCCGCTGGCCCGCGGCCAGGGCCTGGCCTTCCTGCCGGACGCGCTCGAGCGGGTGCGCGACACGGCCACCCAGGGCGGCAAGTCGGCGTCCGGCCGCCGCCGCAACGTGGCCGGCGCCTTCGCGGTCCGCGACGCCGCGCGGGACCGTCTGGCCGGTCGGCGCGTTCTGCTGGTCGACGACGTCCTGACCACCGGGGCCACGGCGCAGGCCTGCGCCCGGGCGCTGAAGGCCGCCGGCGCGACCGCCGTCCATGTCGCTGTCATCGCCAAGGTGCGCGCCGGCGCGGACACCACTATATGAAAGCCAGCAAAGGCATCCGATACGAGTCATGGCCAAGGTCACCATCTACACCCGTCCCTTCTGCGGCTACTGCGCGCGCGCCCTCTCGCTGCTGGAGACCAAGGGCGCCGACTTCGAGGAGATCGAGGCCGGCATGGACCCCGAACTGCGCCGCGAGATGATGGACCGCTCGGGACGCACCACCTTCCCGCAGATCTTCGTCGGCGAGCAGCACATCGGCGGCTGCGACGACATGCTGGCGCTGGACCGCGCCGGCAAGCTGGACCCGATGCTGGCCGCATGATCCTGCGCGTCGGCCTCGTCCAGACCCGCACGCCGGCCACGCACGCCGAGGCGCTGGCCCATGTCGCGCCGCTGGTGCGGCAGGCCGCCGAGGACGGCGCCAGGCTGATCGTGACGCCGGAGGGGACCAACATCCTGCAGAAGGATCGCGAAAAGCTCCTGCCGGTGCTGACCTTGGCCGAAGACGACCCCGTGGTGAGCGGCCTGCGCGCCCTGGCGAAGGAGCTGGCGATCTGGCTCGACATCGGCTCGGCCCTGGTGCGGCGCGAGGACGGCAAGGCCGCCAACCGCCAGCTGCTGGTCGCGCCGGACGGCGCCATCGCGGCGACCTACGACAAGCTGCACATGTTCGACGTCGACCTGCCCACCGGCGAGACGGCGCGCGAGTCGGCGACCTATGAGCCGGGCGACCGGGCGGTGGTCGCCGACGCGGCCGGCGGCAGGCTGGGCCTGACCATCTGCTACGACATGCGCTTCCCGGCCCTCTACCGCGCACTGGCGTTGGCCGGGGCCAACGTCATCACCCTGCCCGCCGCCTTCACCCGCCCGACCGGCGAAGCGCACTGGGAGACGCTGATCCGGGCCCGCGCCATCGAGACCGGCAGTTTCATCCTGGCCGCCGCCCAGGGCGGCTTCCACGCGGACGGCCGCGGCACCTGGGGTCGCTCGATGATCGTCGCGCCCTGGGGCGAGATCGTCGGCAAGCTGGACCACGACGAGCCCGGCGTGCTGGTCGCCGACCTCGACCTGACCGCCTCGGACCGGGCCCGCGCCGCGATCCCGAACCTGAAGAACGCCCGACCGTTCACGGGGCCGTAGATGATAAAATACGCCCTCGTCTGCGAGCACGAGCACAGCTTCGAGGGCTGGTTCGGCGCCTCGGCCGACTTTGATGAGCAGCAGGCGCGCGGCCTGCTCGAATGCCCGGTCTGCGGCAGCGGCGCGGTGCGCAAGCAGATCATGGCCCCCGCCGTGGCCGGCACGAAGGCGCAGACCTCCGGCGCCGACCTCAAGCCCGGCATGCGCGAGATGGTCATGGAGGCGATGGGCAAGGTCCGCGCCCACGTCGAGGAGAACTTCGACTACGTCGGCGACGCCTTCGCCCGCGAGGCCCGCGACATCCACGACGGCAAGTCCGAGGCCCGCGGCATCTACGGCGAGGCCTCGCCGACCGAGGTGAGGAAGCTGGTCGAGGACGGCGTCAAGGTCGCCCCGCTGCCGCCCGCACCGCCGAAAAAGACGGACGTGAACTGAGGGGGCTAAGCTCTTATTCGGCATCTCTCCCCAGTGCTGACTCGGACTTGCGAACGCGCTGGGATGTAGCGGGGCGGGGTAGAAGAAGCGGCCGTCAGGCGTCGGGCCCAAGTGTTTCCGGGGTGGTGCCTGCTGCGCCAGTTGGACCCGCCCAAGTTGCACCCTTTGACGATTCATGGTCGGCTTCTTGCTTGGGGAGCGCGTTGACTTATATGTCAATCGATGAAATCATCTGGGACAGATGCAGGAGGGGGATGCTGTATCCGCTCGTTCCCCGCGCGCGCGGTGTCAAAGTTGTTCGCGCTATGTTCTTGGGGGAGGAACTCCATGACCTGCTTAACTCTCCCGAGGGAGACGAAGACTGGGAAACTCGCGTCGGTCAACTTCAAGCCGACCTCGAACGGTTCGTTTCCGGCAGCATCGACCCCAAGTATCTCTTCCTGCTGTATCCCGCCCGCGACGCGGTCTGGGAGATACGCAGCGTCAACCCTAACCCGTCTATCCGGGTCTTGGGTTTCTTCGCCAAGCGCGACGTCTTCGTGGCTACCAACTTCGCACTGCGGGAAGACTTGGGCGGCTGGCAATCGCGTCAGTGGCGCGATGTCAAGCGAAAGGCTGGCACCGTCTGGCGACAGGCCTTTTCGACCTACAAGCCTCGAAACTCAATACGCATCAGCGATCTGGTGACCGGAGCGATCAATGGACAATACTACAAAGGCCGCGCCTAAATCCAAGCGCGACATCGCCTACTATCGCCAGCGTTTCAAGAACCGCGTCTTCGAAGAACTCCTTCGCTTCTTCGTCCAGGAAGCGGAGCGCACCGGCGTCACCAAACGAGACCTAGCCATCGCGCTAGACAAGGATCCGGCTGTGATCAGTCGGATCTTCAAGGAGCCGGGGAATCTGACTCTGGAGACGATCAGCGACATCCTGCTGGCGCTGGACGCGGAAGCCGAGCCGCCGCAGATCATTCGGTTCGAGGAACGCGCCATCCCCAACGAGATGCACGACCTGATGGCCAAGGTGCTTGGGCAACTCCCGCCACCGGCGCCTACGCCTGGTGTACCGACAGGGCCTACGATGAGCTACACCTACTCCAGCAAGACCAGCACGAAGGTGTCACGCGTGAGGATCGCAGACGCTTATGCCGGCTAGCAGCGCGCCAAAGCTTCCCCCGCATGTCCGGACGGCGTTGCTCTGCACCGACGTCATCAAGGACGTGAACAACAAGATCACCGTGATCGGTATCTTCACGAATGACATTCGGCTGTCCCGCATCCCCGGCCAGCTGCGCCTCTGCATATACGTGGAGTACATGTCGCCCAAGACCGCCACGGAGCAAGTAAACTTCCGCATCAAGTACGGTGGCGAGGAGGTCGTTCGACTCGAAGGTCGCCTAGAGGGCATCACGAGGGGCGCCACCGCGCCGATAGTCGTCGGCCCGTTCGACATGATTGCCGAAGTCGCCGGGGAGTTGGCGGTCGATCTCGAGGTTGGCGGCTCGGGCTACAAGCCGCTGTTTCGCAAGGACGTTGCGGTCGGCGAGGTGAACTCGTTCGCCATCATGGAGCCGCCCGCGGCAGTCACCCCTGCCCCCACCGCCTAGACCGACGGCCCCATGCTCAAAGCCGCGGGCATCCATGCGGATGGCAGAACGGCTCAGACCATTGACGAACAAACCAAGAACATAAACAACGACGGCATCCGAACCGGAGACCTCATCATGTCCGCCATCGCCACCTTCCGCGCCCTTCACGCCGCGCCGCGCGGGTTCGTGATGCCCAATGCCTGGGACGCCGGCAGCGCCATCGTGCTGGCGCAGGCGGGCTTTCCCGCCATCGCCACGACCAGCGCCGGCATCGCCTTCTCCATGGGACGGCCGGACTACTCGGTGTCCGACAGCCAGCTGGCGGTTGGCCGCGAGGCGATGTTCGAACGGATGCGGGACATCGTCGAGGCGGTGGACGTGCCGGTGAACGGCGACCTCGAGGCCGGCTGGGGCGACACGCCGCAGACCGTGGCCGAGACCATCCGCATGGCGGTAGACGCCGGGATGGCCGGCGGCAACATCGAGGACGCCGACGCGGCGACCGGCGGCCTCTACGACGAAGGCCTGGCCGTCGAACGCATTGCGGCGGCGGCGGAGGCGGCGAAGGCCAGCGGCTTCGTGCTCTGCGCCCGCACCGACGCCTTCATGACGCCCGGGGGCAGCGTCGCGGCGGCGATCCACCGCGCCAACCGCTTCCGGGAGGCCGGGGCCGACTGCCTCTACGCGCCGGGCGTCACCGACCCGGCCGACATCGCCGCCCTGGTCGCGGGGATCGACGGGCCGATCAATGTCGTCATGGGCCTGGGCAACGCGGAGAACACCACGGGCGCCCTGCTGGACGCCGGCGTGCAGCGCATCAGCCTGGGTGGCTCGATCGCGCGGTCGGCGCTGGCTTTTGTCCGCCGGTGCGCGGAGGAGCTTTCGGGATCGGGCACGATCGGCTTCGCGGCCGGCCAGATCCCGCAGGGCGAGCTCAACGCCCTGTTCTCGCGGGCCCGCGACGCAGGCTAGGAAGGTCCCTCGGCGGACCGTCCGCCCGGGGGAGCCGCCATGAGCGACATGACGTTTGTCTTCAGTCAGGTCGATGACCTGACGGCCCGGCTGCGCAGGCTGGAGCGGCCCTGCGTGGACATGCTCAAACCGGGCGTCTCGCCCTTCGACGTCGAGGACGCCGTGGCCCCGGCCGGGACCGCCCCCGAGGACCTGGTCTCGATGTACGGCCGCCACGACGGCGTCGATCTGCCGGTCGGCCGCACGCTCGGCGACGGCCACCTGGTCCCCGGCTACTACTGGATGCCTCTGGCCGAGGCGGTGGAGCACTACCGCGGCTTCGACAGCCTGGCGGAGATCTGGCCGCGCTGCTGGTTTCCGGTCCTGACCGACGGCGGCGGCGGGTATCTGGCGGTGGTCTGCGACCCTCGCCACCCCGACTACGGCGCCGTCGTCGAGTACCTGCCCGGCGAGCCCGAGCAGGAGCTGGTCTACGACAGCGTCTCGATGATGCTGGCCACCGCCATCCGCTGCTTCGAAGCCGGCGCCTGGCGGGTGAAAAACGGCTTCCTCGACGAGGACTTCGAAGCCTCCGAAGCGATCGCCGACAGCCTCAACAGCGGCCGGCGCGAGGTCGAGGCGGGGGAGTTCTGAGGCGCTCCGAGGACCTGCACTTCAGCGCGTGTCCCCATCCGCGTCGGCGCGCCTCAACGTCTCCCCCTATCCCCGTCTCCCCGGCGAAGGCCGGGGTCCATACAGGGCAAGGGCTCGGGGCGGGTCGTGGATCCCGGCCTTCGCCGGGAAGGCGGTGGATAGTGGAGTAAACGGGAGGTTCTACGGGAGACGACCCCGGCCTACCGCCCCCGCGCCACCGTCATCATGTAGTTCACATCGGCGTCGGCGGACGGGCCCCACTTCCCCGTCAGCGGATTGTAGGTGACGCCGAACGGTCCTTCGACGTCGAAGGGGTGGCCCTCCAGGAAACCGCGCAGCTCCTCCGGCGTCAGGAACTTCTTCCAGTCATGGGTGCCGGCCGGGACCCAGCGCAGAACGTATTCGGCGCCGATCTTGGCCAGGGCCAGGGCCTTGAGCGTGCGATTCAGCGTGGCGACGATCATCAGGCCGCCGGGGGCCAGAAGCCTGGCCGTGGTGCGCAGGAACTCGCCCGGGTCGGCGACGTGCTCGATCACTTCCATGTTCAGGACGACATCGAACGGGCCGGCCCCGTCGGCCAGCAGCTGCTCGGCCGTGGTGGCGCGGTAGTCGATCTCCAGCCCCTGCTCAGCGGCATGGGTCGAGGCGGTGCCGATGTTGCGGGCCGAGGCGTCGGCGCCGGTGACCGTAAAGCCCAGTCGGGTCATCGGCTCGCTGAGCAGGCCGCCGCCGCAGCCGATATCGAGCAGCTTCAGTCCCTCGAACGGCCGCCGCGCCTTCGGGTCCCGCCCGAACCGCGCCGCCGCCTGATCGCGGATGAAGGTCAGGCGGGTCGGGTTGAACTTGTGGAGCGGCGCGAACTTGCCGCGCGGGTCCCACCACTCGGCCGCGATGCGCGAGAAACGTTCGACCTCTTCTGGGTCGATGGAACTGGTCAGGGTCGCCGTCGTCATGAGCGGTGAATCAGCATGCCTCGCTGTGTGGGACAAGAGACACCCCTTTTCCGGTGTCGCGCGGAAAGCTGGGGCGGGTGCAGATGGGGTCAAGCCTCAGGGAAACCATCGCGATGAAACATATTCTGGCCGTTGCCGCCGCGGCGACCGTTCTGTCCGGCTGCGCCGGCATGATCACCGGGGGCGAACTGATCCGTCCGGGCGAACCGACCGGCTACATCCAGGTCGTCAACCAGACGCGCGGCGCGGTCAACGTGGTGCTGATCTCCAACTGCGACGCATCGACCTACGGCCTCAACCGGCTGCCGAGCGGGACCTCGATCGCCCAGGGCTCGTCCTATCGCTTCCAGGTCTCGGCGGGCTGCTGGGACGTGGCCGCCGGGACCACCGGCGTCGGCGACGCCCGGGAGCGCTTCAACGTCCCCGCCGGGGGCACGTTCCGCTACACCGTCACGCAATAGCCGAGCGGGATTGTCCGCAGGCCCCGCCCCCGCTAGAAGGGCGCCTCTTGCCCCGACCGCCGCCGTTTCGGATGGCTTCGGGGCAGGAAAAACCGCCAAACCAAGGGGGCGAGCGGCCTGACGTGTCACGGCTGGTGATGAAATTCGGCGGCACTTCGGTGGCCGACCTTGAGCGTATCCGGCGCGTGGGCCGGCTGGTGGCGGCCGAGGTCGCGACCGGCAAGCAGGTCGCCGTCGTCGTATCGGCCATGTCGGGCAAGACCAACGAACTGGTCGCCTGGACCGACGGCGCCGGAGCCGCCGCCCAGGGCCTGCCGCCCTCGGACGATGAATACGACGTGGTCGTCGCCAGCGGCGAGCAGGTGACCGCCGGCCTGCTGGCCATGACGTTGCGCAACATGGGCCTGAACGCCCGCTCGTGGATGGGCTGGCAGGTGCCGATCATCACCGATGACGCGCACGGCCGGGCCCGGATCGACGACATCCCGCCCGCAAACCTGGCCGCCGCCATGGACAAGGGCGAGATCGCCGTCATCGCCGGCTTCCAGGGCGTCGATCGCCAGGGCCGCATCGCCACCCTCGGCCGCGGCGGCTCCGACACCAGCGCGGTGGCCATCGCCGCCGCCGTCGGCGGCGCCTGCGACATCTACACTGACGTCGACGGCGTCTACACTACCGACCCCCGCATCGAGAGCAAGGCCCGCAAGCTGGCCCGCATCTCCTACGAGGAGATGTTGGAGATGGCCTCGCTGGGGGCCAAGGTGCTCCAGACCCGGTCGGTCGAACTGGCCATGTCCCAGCACGTGCCGCTGCGCGTGCTTTCAAGTTTCGTCGAGCCCGGGGAAGCCCCCGGTCAGGGCACCATCGTCTGCGACGAGGAGGAGATCGTGGAAAAGCGTATCGTGAGCGGGGTGGCCTACAGCCGCGACGAGGCCAAGATCAGCCTGTTCGGGCTGCCCGACACCCCCGGCGTCTCCTCGAAGATCTTCGGCCGGCTGGCCGACGCCAACGTCAATGTCGACATGATCGTCCAGAGCCACGCCCGCAGCGAGGGCGCGGCCAACATGGAGTTCACGGTCGGCAAGCGCGACGCCGCCCGCACCGTGGAAATCCTACGCGCGGCCCAGGCCGAGATCGGCTTCGAGGACGCCCAGCTGAACGAGGACGTGGCCAAGGTCTCGGTCATCGGCGTGGGCATGCGCAGCCACGCCGGCGTCGCCAAGACGATGTTCACCGCCCTGGCCGAGAAGGGCGTCAACATCCAGGTCATCTCGACCAGCGAGATCAAGATCAGCGTGCTGATCGACGCGGCCTACACCGAACTGGCCGTCCGCGCCCTGCACGCGGCCTACGAACTGGACAAGGTCTGATCCGGAGGGGGACATGCGCTTCAGTGCGTGTCCCTCGCGACTTCCGGAGGCAGAAGGCGGCAGGGGACGGGCACTGAAGTGCATGTCCCCGGCATCGCCCCCACATTCGACGCCGCGATCACTGTTCCCTCACGGAAATCTGCTATAGCGGCCGTGGAGGACGGGAGACTTCCCATACCATGGTCACGAGCTTCGCCATCCGCGGTCCGCGCAGTCTGCTCCGGCAGATCCGCGAAGCCATGGCCGGCGACGCCCCGGCCCAGGCCAAGCTCAACATGGTGGTCCGCATCATCGCCGGGTCGATGGTGGCGGAGGTCTGCTCGATCTATCTGCGGCGCGCCGGCGGCGAGCTGGAGCTGTTCGCCACCGAGGGCCTGTCGGCCGAAGCCGTCCACGTCACCCGGCTGAAGTCCGGCGAGGGCTTGGTCGGCGAGATCGTGCGGCTGGGCCGGCCGCTGAACCTGAGCGACGCCCCCAACCACCCGGCCTTCTCCTACCGTCCGGAAACGGGCGAAGACCCCTACCATTCCTTCCTCGGCGTGCCGTTGTTGCGCGGCGGTCGGGCGATCGGCGTCCTGGTCGTCCAGAACCGCACCGAGCGCAGCTACGGCGAGGAAGAGGTCGAGGACCTGCAGATCATCGCGATGGTGCTGGCCGAGATGGTCGGCGCCGGCGAGCTGCTCGGCCAGGAAGTCCTCAAGGACGTCGAGATCGCGCCGCACCGGCCCGAGCGGCTGAAGGGCGCGCGCTTCGCCGACGGCTTGGCCTACGGCAAGGTGGTGCTGCACGAGCAGCCGGTGGCGCCCGAGCTGCTCCTCAGCGACGATTCCGCCGCCGAGGAGGTTCGCCTGCGCGGCGCCGTCGAGGCGCTGCAGAAGCAGATCGACGAGATGCTGGAGGGCCACCACGGCCTGGTCGGCGCCTCCTATGAGGTCCTCGAGACCTACCGCCTGTTCGCCCACGACCGGGGCTGGAACCGCTCGCTCGAGGAAGCCGTGCGCAACGGCCTGACCGCCGAGGCCGCGGTCGAGCGCGTCCGCTCCGAGCACCGGGCGCGCCTGGGCCAGGCGCGGGACCCCTACCTGCGCGAGCGGCTGCACGATCTGGAAGACCTCAACGACCGGCTGCTGCGCCACCTGTCCGGCGACGGCCACAAGGCCCGCATCCTGCCCGAGGACGCCATCCTGGTGGCGCGCAACCTGGGGCCCGCCGACCTGCTCGAGTACGACCGCACCCGGCTGAAGGGCCTGCTCCTCGAGGAGGGGTCGCCCGCCAGCCATGCCGCCATCGTCGCCCGGGCGCTGGACATCCCGTGCGTCGGCCGCCTGGCCGGCCTGCGGGACAAGGTCAACGAAGGCGATCCGGTCATCGTCGACGCCGAGAGCGCCGAGGCCTTCCTGCGTCCGCGACCCGATGTCGTGGCCGCCCTCGGCAACAGGCTGGCGGTCCGCGCCCAGCGCCGGGCCGAGTTCGCCCGCCTGCGCGACACGCCGGCCTTCACCAAGGACGGCGCCAAGGTCACGCTGCTGATGAACGCCGGCCTCGCCGTCGACCTGGACATCCTGGGTGAGACAGGGGCGGAGGGCATCGGCCTGTTCCGCACCGAGTTCCAGTTCATGGTCGCCGAGGACATGCCGCGGCTGGACGCCCAGCGGGCGCTCTACGAGAAGGTCCTGGACGTGGCCGACGGCCAGCCGGTGACCTTCCGGACCCTCGACCTGGGGGGCGACAAGCTGCTGCCCTACATGGAGCTGGAGCGCGAGGAAAACCCCGCCCTCGGCTGGCGGGCCATCCGCATGGGCCTGGATCGTCCAGCGCTGCTGCGCCTGCAGCTTCGGGCCCTGATCTGGGCCGCGCGCGGCCGGCCGCTGCGCATCATGTTCCCTCTGGTCGCCAGCGTGGACGAGTTCCGCGCCGCCCGCGCCTTCGTCGACGCCGAACTGGCCTGGGCCCAGCGCCGGGGCCGCCCGGCGCCCTCGCGCCTGGACGTCGGCGCGATGATCGAGGCGCCCGCCCTGCTCTGGCACCTGGACGCCCTGCTGCCGATGACCGACTTCGTCTCGGTCGGCACCAACGACCTGATGCAGTATCTGTTCGCCGCCGACCGCGGGAACCCGCGCGTGGCCGATCGCTACGATCCCCTGTCGCCGCCGGCCCTGCGCGCGCTGCAGCAGATCCAGATCGCCTGTGCCGAAACGGGAACGCCGGTCTCGGTCTGTGGCGAAATGGCCGGCCGGCCGCTCGAAGCCTTCGCGCTGGTGGCGCTAGGCTTTGATCGTCTGTCGATGCCGCCCGCCGGCATCGGCCCCGTGAAGCAGATGGTGCTGTCGGTCGACCGGGAGGCCGCCCAGCGCGGCGTCATGTCCCTGCTGAAGGGCGCTTCAGGCTCGGTCCGCAACGAGATCGAGACTCTGGCCCGGAAATTGTATGTGGCGATCTGACGCCAACCTCGTGTGACGGATTAGCACATTGAATTCCGGGCACTATTTTGTTATCCACAATGCTGCATTAGGGTTTCCCGGCTCAGGGGAAACGGGGTGCGCCGCGCTCGCTCGCGGCGCGAGTACGTGGGGGCGTTGGTAGCCATGCCGCTCGATTCTGGCGGGGTTACGCATCTGTACCGCACCGGGGACGCCGACCCGGTGGATCAACTCGCCCCGACCGAGGAGCCTTCCCTGCACTACGGACCCGACATCGGCGCGGCCCTGAAGGCGGCGCGCGAGTTCCGCGGCCTGTCGCTGCAGGACGTCGCCGACCAGACCCGCATTCGCCGGACCTACCTGGCGGCCGTCGAGGACATGCGACTGGAAGAGCTGCCGTCGCGACCGTTCGCCGTCGGCTACGTCAAGGCCTACGCCAAGCTTCTGGGACTTGACCCGGACGAGGCGGTCGCCCGCTTTAAGGATACCTCGCCCGATCCGGACGAGCCGCTGCGCGCGCCGGTCGGCGTCCGCCGCGAGCGCGATCCGCGCCTGGGCGTGGTCATGGCCGTCGGCGCCTTCGTGATCTCGGCGATCATCCTGTGGAACATCGCCCAGCGCGCCATCAGCGAGGAGGCGCCGATCGCGCCTGTGGCCGAGGAGTCCACGGCGGCCTCGACGCCCGTCCAGGCCGATCCGACCGGACCCACCGCCATCGGCGCGCCGCTGCCCGCGCCGACCGAAGCCTCTACCCCGCCGGTCTACGAGACGCCCGGCCTCGAAGCCGCGTCCCAGGCCGGCGGGTCGGCCGACGCCGCCGCAGCCGCCGGCAAGGCGCGCCGCGAAGCCGAGGCCGCCGCTGGTCCCGCGGCGCCGTCCGACGAGGTCGGTCGGCCCTTCGTGGCCAAGGGCAAGGTCCATGGCGCGCCGCCGGAGTCCTCGACCGTGACGCTGCAGGCCCGCCGTCAGACGATGCTGATCGTGCGCGGACCGGACAACGCCATCTATTTCGCGCGTCCGCTGGCCGTCGGCGAGGCCTTCCGCCTGCCCAACGCCAAGGGCGTTTCCGTCGAGGTCACCGATCCTGCCGCGATGGACGTGTTCGTGGGCGGCGCGCTGAAAGGCGCCATGCCCGCGGGCCAGGCCACCGTCACCGCGCTGGCGAGCTGATCGCGAAACTTCCATGACGGGCTTGGGAAACCCCGCGCGCGGGCTTACCTTGGACGCGTCATGAGCCACGACGATCATACCCACCTCCGCCCCTGGCGCCGGATCGACCGGCGCAAGTCCCGCCAGATCATGGTGGGATCGGTCCCGATCGGCGGCGATGCGCCCATTGCGGTGCAGTCGATGACCAACACGCTGACGGCCGACGCCGCAGCGACCATCGACCAGGTCCGCCAGCTGGAGGAGGCCGGCGCCGATATCGTCCGGGTCTCCTGCCCCGACGTGGAGTCGACGGCGGCCCTGTCGACCATCGTCAAGGCCTCGAAGGTCCCGATCGTCGCCGACATCCACTTCCACTACAAACGCGGCATCGAGGCGGCCAGGGCTGGCGCGGCCTGCCTGAGGATCAATCCGGGCAACATCGGCAGTCCCGACCGCGTGCGCGAGGTCATCCAGGCCGCCCGCGACCACGGCTGCTCGATGCGCATCGGCGTCAATGCCGGCTCGCTCGAACGGGAGCTGCTGGAGAAGTACGGCGAGCCCTGTCCCGACGCGATGGTCGAAAGCGCGCTCAGCCACGCCCGCATCCTGCAGGATCACGACTTCCACGACTTCAAGATCAGCGTGAAGGCCTCGGACATCTTCATGACCGTCGCCGCCTACCAGCAGCTGGCCGAGGCCATCGACTGTCCGCTGCACCTGGGCATCACCGAAGCTGGCGCCCTGCGCACCGGCACCGTGAAGTCGGCCATCGGCATGGGCAGCCTGCTGTGGGCGGGCATCGGCGACACCATCCGGGTCAGCCTGGCCGCCGACCCGGTCGAAGAGATCAAGGTCGGGTTCGACCTGCTCAAGTCGCTGGGCCTGCGGCACCGGGGCGTCAACATCATCGCCTGCCCCTCCTGCGCCCGCCAGGGCTTCAACGTCATCAAGACGGTGGAGGCCCTGGAGGAGCGTCTGGCCCATGTGGCCACGCCGCTGTCGCTGTCGATCATCGGCTGCGTCGTCAACGGACCCGGCGAGGCGTTGATGACCGACCTTGGCTTCACCGGCGGCGGCAAGGGATCGGGCATGGTCTATGTGGCCGGCCGCCCGGACCACAAGCTCGACAACGACAGCATGGTCGACCACATCGTTGGCCTCGTCGAAGCCCGCGCCGCCGAGATCGAGGCCGAGAAGGCCCGCACGCTCCAGGCCGCTGAATAGTCGACGGACCTTCGGCCACGCCTGACTCCCCGCCGGGGGCGCGACAGATGCGCGCGGTTGACCCCGATCAAGGCCTCTGTACCCGAATTGAGGCCAGATGACCCGTGCAGCGGCGGCGCAGCTCGGCATATGCATATCGCCGGTATGTGCAAAATGACGGGAATAGAACTTTGTCGACGGACGACGAGAAGGATCACGGCCGGCTGGCCCTGCGGGCCTCAACGCGCTTCTTTCTCAAGTCGGTGGAGCTGCTGACACGGGCCGTCAGCGACGGCGATATTCTGCGCGGCGTGATCTTCCTGGCGATCGTGGATTCCAACACCCGGCACCTGCGTCCCGCCGATCCGGTCGCCCGCTCCTTCTCCGGCACGGGCGACCGTGTTCCGGACGAGATGCGGCGCCCGATCAGCGTCCATGCCCTGGCCCTTGACCTCGCCCTGCCCTACGAAACCACGCGCCGGCATGTGAACGCCCTGATCGAACAGGGACTTTGCGAACGGGTCGAGGCGGGCATCGTCGTCCGCGCCGACGTGCTGGATCGCGACGGCATGGTGGCGACGCACCGCCGGAACATCGAAAATCTCCGCACGCTGTTCCGGGACCTGCGGGACGGCGGCGTTGCGCTTGAGACCTGACGTGAAGCTGTCCCCGACTCCGGGGGGAGCCGGGGACGCCCAGGGGCGGCCGCATCGGGGGGGCAGGCCGACCGCCCTGAACGGCGCCGCCCGCGACCGGGAAGTCCCGGCCCGGCGAACGCCGCACATTCAACAACCCCGGGCTGAGCCGGGGCCTTGCCTTTCCGCCGGATCGCTCCATGTGAGAGCCGATGGGGCGGTCTTGGACCAGGATCTCGAAGACAGGACAAAAGCGAGGCCGGCGCGCGCCGCGCGTCGCCTGCTGTCCGACGCGCCTGTCCGGCAGGCGCCACGGCTCCCCGAAACCTCAACCCGGAAGCGAGACTACGCCGTTACGCCCGCGTCGGCGGTCGAAATTACTCAATATGAGGAATCGGGATGCGGTCTCCGCGCCGGAGCGGAACGCTGGATGACATCGAGGGAGAGGCTTCGCGCCGCGCAGGTCACTTGAGCAACGGGGACATCCAGGACGAGCCGACGGGCGAGCATGACATCGCCGCGCGGCTGGCCGGCGAGTTCTTCGTGCGCGGCGTCGAGATCATAGCGCGGGCGCACGACGGCGACCTGCTCAAGGGCATCATCTTCACCGCGATCGCCGTCGCCAACCGCGGCGGCGGCGCCGACAGTAACGCGCTGCGTCCGGTCAGCGTGATGTCGGTGGCCAGCTCCATAGGCGTCCCGTACGAGACCACGCGCCGCTACGTGAACCTGCTGGTGTCACAGGGACTGTGCGAGCGGCTGGGACGCAGCGGCGTGGTCATGCGGGCGGAAGGCCTGGCGACGCCGGCGATGATGGCCGCCTACCAGGAGACGGTCACCAGCTTCAATCGCCTGGCGACGGCCCTTCGGCGCATGAACGGCGCCAACGGGAAGGTCTGAGGCGGCGACGAGCGCCGCCCCGGTCCCGCCGTGATCAGGTGTCGAAGACGATGACCGAGCGGGCCAGTTCGCCGCGCTTGAGTTCCTCGAACGCCTCGTTGACCTGTTCCAGCTTCAGGCGCTGGGAGATCATCTCGTCCAGCTTGAGCTTGCCGGACATGTAGAAGTCGACCAGTCGGGGCATGTCGACCGGGAACCGGTTGGAGCCCATCAGCGAGCCCTGGATGCGCTTCTCGCCTAGGAAGTCGGCGCCGTGCAGTTCGATCATCGTGCCGACCGGGATCATGCCGATGACGTTGGCGGTGCCGCCGCGGGCCAGCATCTTGAAGGCCTGCTCGGTGGTCTTCTTCAGGCCGATGGCCTCGAAGCTGTGCTGCACGCCGCCCTTGGTCATCTCGATGACGGCGGCGACAGGGTCGACCTCGCTGGCGTTGACAACGTCGGTCGCGCCGAAGGCCTTGGCGAGCGCCAGCTTCGAATCCTGCATGTCGATGGCGATGATCCGGCCGGCGCCGGCGATGGCCGCGCCGTTGACCGCCGCCAGGCCGACCCCGCCGCAACCGATGACGGCCACGGTCTCGCCGGCGCGCACGCTGGAAGTCTGCACCACGGCGCCGACGCCGGTGGTCACCGAGCAGCCGATCAGGGCGGCGCGGTCGAGCGGCATGTCCTTGCGGACCGCGACGCAGGCGTGCTCGTGGATCAGCATCTGCTCGGCGAAGGACGACAGGTTCAGGAACTGGTTGAGGCCGTTGCCCAGACGCGGCTCATCGCCCTTGCCGCGGCGGACGTCGCCGCTGACGCAGCGCGCCATATGGCCGGTGACGCAGTGGGCGCAGTGGCCGCAGAAGGCCGACAGGCAGGTGATGACGTGGTCGCCCGGCTTGACGGTGCGGACTTCCGAACCGACCTGCTCGACGACGCCGGCGCTCTCGTGGCCCAGCACGGCCGGCAGCGGGTGCGGATAGGAGCCCTCCACGAAGTGCAGGTCCGAGTGGCAGACGCCGGCGGCGACGGTGCGGATCAGCACCTCGTGCGGTCCGGGCTTGCTGATCGAGATGTTTTCGATCTGCAGCGGCTTGCCGACTTCACGCAGGACTGCGGCCTTCATGGCGTATCTCCCCTTCATTGATTGCGCCGGACGTTATCGCCGTTCACCCGTCGGGCGAAAGGCCTCGCGAACGCTCGTTCGCAAGAATCTCGACGAAGGCCGCTGTCTGGGATACCGATGTTTCGAAAATGATGAAGGGAACATCCATGACCGACCGCAACCTGCTCTCGAGGCGCGGCCTGCTGCGCTGGACGGCCCTGGCGGGCGCCGCCGTTTCCACACCGGTTCTCGCGAAACGCGCCGATCCTGTGCTGGCGACGAACCGCGGACCGGTGGGGGGCGTTGCGCTGGCGGAGGGCGTCATGACCTTCAAGGCCATTCCCTACGCCGCGCCGCCCGTCGGCGCCCTGCGCTTCGCGCCGCCGACGCCGGCCGCCGCCTGGACCGAGCCGCGCGATGGCTCACGGCTGCCGGCGACGGCGATGCAGAACCCCTCGCCTTCGTCGGTCAACCCGACCTCCGAGCTGGGCAAGGCGCTGCAGGCCGTCTTCCCCGGCCGGGCCGACGTCGAGGCCCAGAGCGAGGACTGCCTGTACCTGAACGTCTGGACCCGCGGCCTGGGCGACGGCAAGAAGCGGCCGATCATGGTCTGGATGCACGGCGGCGGCTTCGCCTACGGCTCCGGAGGCTGGCCGATGTATGACGGCGCCAACCTGGCCGCTCAGGACGTGGTCATCGTCACCCTCAACCACCGGCTCAACGTCTTCGGCTACCTCGACCTGCCGGAGGTCGCCGGTTCGGGCAACGCCGGCATGCTGGACCTGGTCGCGGCGCTGCAGTGGGTGCGCGACAACGCCGCCGCGATCGGCGGCGACGCCGGCAACGTCACCATCTTCGGCGAGTCCGGCGGCGGGGCCAAGGTCAGCTACCTGCTGGCCATGCCCGTGGCCAAGGGGCTGTTCCACCGCGCGGTGATCCAGAGCGGACCAGGCGTGAAGGCCGTGCCGCGCGCCCGCGCCGCCGCCCTGCGCGGCGCCTTGTACAAGGAACTGGGCCTGGCCGACGGCGACATCGCCGGCCTGCGCGCCGCCGCGCCGGACGCGCTTCAGAAGGCCGCCGCCGCTGCGGAGGCGCAGCAGACGGGGGCGGGCTTCGACCGCTCAGGCTTCTCGCCGGTGGCCGGGGACGGCGTGCTGCCCGACCAGCCGTGGGACCCCAAGGCGCCGGATACCGCGCGCGACGTGCCGGTGCTGATCGGCATCAATCGCGACGAGATGACCCTGTTCATGGCCTCGGCCCCCTGGTTCGGCCGGCTGGACAACGCGGGTCTGGAGAAGATGGCCGGCGCGATCTTCGGACCCAGGGCGCCGGCGGTGCTGGAGGCCCTGCGCAAAGACTTCCCGAACGACAGTCCGACCTATCTGGCCACCCACCTGACCACCTATGGCCGGATGTTCGCCGGCTCGGTGCAGATCGCCGAGCGCAAGGCCGTCCAGGGCGGGGCGAAGGCGTACATGTACCTGCTCGAATGGGAGACCCCGGTCGGCCCGTTCCGTTCGCCCCATACGCTGGAGATCCCGCTGGTGTTCGACAACGTCGAGAACAGCCGGATCCTGGTGGGCCCCGGCCCGGCGCCGCAGCTGATGGCCAGACAGATGAGCGCCGCCTGGCTGGCCTTCGCCCGCACCGGCGATCCCAACACCCCGGCCCTGCCCGGGTGGCCGGCCTACGAGGCAGGCAAGCGGTCGACCATGGTGTTCAACCTGGAGAGCCGGGTGGTCGAGGACCTCTACCCCGCCACACGGCAGGCGATGACCTGAGGAGCGAGCTTTCGGGCGAGCATCGCGAAGGACGCACCGCTGCTGCGGCGGCGTGTCGAAGGACCCATGGCCTTTGACACGCCCGCCGCCTGCGCCTAACGCCAGACCATGAGCCAGCTCCTCTTCGCCACCCGCATCCACCGCGCCAGCCTGGCCGACGAGAAGGGCTTTGCCGCCCTCAACGCCGACCTGGAGGAGGCTTGCCGGATGCTGGAGGCCGAGGACGAGGCCGGCCGCGCCTGGAGCCGGGCCAACGGCTATCGCGGCTTCACCTCCTACAGCTCGCCCGGCGAGCAGTGGACGCGAGCCACAGCCTTCGGCGATCTCAAGCGCCGGCTGGACAAGCACGCGGGCGCCTTCGCCGCGGAACTGGGGCTGGAGCTCGACGGGCGGCGGCTGCGGCTCGACAGCTTCTGGGTCAACGTCCTGAAACCGGGCGGCGGCCACAGCGGCCACATCCATCCGCACAGCGTGCTGAGCGGCACCTACTATGTGGCCCTGCCGCCGGGCGCCCAGGGCATCCGGTTCGAGGATCCCCGGCTGGCCATGATGATGGCCGCGCCGATGCGCACGGCCGAGGCGCCGGTCGACCAGCAGCCGTTCATCAGCCTGTCGCCGGACGCCGGCGACCTGCTGATGTGGGAAAGCTGGCTGAGGCATGAGGTGCCGCCCTCGAACGCGAAGGCGGACCGCATCTCGATCAGCTTCAACTACGGCTGGCGCTAGCCTTCGCCGAACACGACGTCGCGCATCGGGTCGCGCTTGCGCTTGCCCCGCCGGCCGAGGGCCTGGTCAAGACCCAGGCAGGCCAGGCCGATCCACGGGATCATCGCCAGGCCGTAGCCCCGCTGCCACAAGCCGACGTTGGCGCTGGACACCAGGTTCAGGCCGCCGACGTTGTACATCACCAGCGTCAGGCCGATCATGGCCAGGAAGCTGAGGATCAGCAGCGACTTCACCCCGCCCATGTCCGACCGGCCCGAGAGGCCCAGGAACATGAACAGCGCGGCCGGTATGGCCATCAGGCCGAGGCCAAGGCCCATGTAGGTCACCGGGCCGGCATGCAGCGGGTTGGGCATCGGATAGAGGCCGCCGTAGATGAACGAAACGCCCCAGGCCGCCAGGCAGACCGACGCCAGGATCGCCCACAGGATGTTCGAGCCCAGGCTCTTCATGCCGATGAGCACACCCAGCGCCGCGGCGACGGCGCACCCGCCGGCGGCGATGATGCCGTAGTTGAACAACTGGGCGGCAGGCTTGCCGGCCATGCCCAGTTCACTCGCGTACTGGGTGAGATGGCTGTAGCCCGGCGTCAGATAGCCGCCGACGAGCAGGACGCCGTAGTAGAGAACCGGAACAAGAACGCCCAGCTTGAGCAGCAGTGATGCAGGGTGCATCGCTTCCCCCTTCTTATGTCATTGCGCCAAGGCTCGCGCGGGGCGGCCGCAGCGTCAACGCAAGACCCCTAGCGGTTGCGCGGCGCCACGCACATCGGGCGGTCGGCGAAGAGGTCGCCGACCAGGGAGCCGTCTTTCGCGGCGAGCTTGCGGGCCTTCTCGAAGGCGCGCGTTTCGGGCTGGGGCCGTTCCCCGGGCCCGCAGACCGGGGCCTCGACCCGCTGGGCGCTGCGGCACAGGCAGATGTCCTCGCGTCCGTCCAGGCGACTGGCCGGCGCGGTGCAGACCGCCGGCCGGCTCTCGCCGCCCAGGTCGATGCAGATCGTTCGGGTGGCCGGGTTGGTCGCCGACGAGCCGGGCGCGCCGGCGGCGGCGGTCAGGAGCGCGGCGGCGGACACGGCCAGGATGGTGATCAGGCTGCGCATGGGATGGTCCTCCTGCCATCATCCTATCACGGACAAGGCGGCGGGAGGATGGCGCCCCCCCCCTCAGACCCCCAGGCTGGCGAAGGTCACCCCGCCGTCGACGGCGATGGTGATGCCCACCGCATAGTCGCCGGCCCGCGAGGCCAGGTAGATGGCCACGCCCTGCATGTCCTCGTCCGTGCCGATCCGGCGCGATGGAATGCGCGAAGCGACCGCCTCGGCCTGGTCGCGGGCGGTGATGTTCATGTCCGAGGCGAAGGCGCCGGGCGAGATGGCGGTGACCACGATGTTGTCGGCGATCAGCTGGGCCGCCATGCGGCGGGTCAGGTGGATCAGCCCCGCCTTGCTGGCCTGGTAGCTGTAGGTTTCCTGCGGGTTGGGTCGCATGCCGTCGATCGAGGCGATGTTGATCACCTTGGCCGGCTGCCCGTGCGACGCGCGCGCGCGCAGGGCCGGGGCCATGGCCTGGGTCAGGAAGAACGGCGACTTCAGGTTCAGGTCCATGACCTTGTCCCAGCCGTTCTCCGGAAACGTATCGAACTCGGCCAGCCAGGCGGCGCCGGCGTTGTTGACCAGGATGTCCAGGCCGCTCTCGTGGCGGCCGTAGGCTTCCGCCAGCGCCTTGCAGCCCTCGATCGTCGAGACGTCCTGCGGGAGCGAGATGCAGGTCCCGCCGCCGGCCGACAGCTCGGCGGCCGTGGCGTCGCAGGCGCCGGGCTTGCGCGAGGAGATGTAGACCTTGGCCCCGGCGGCGATGAAGCCGGCGGCGATCATCTTGCCGATGCCGCGCGAGCCGCCGGTGATCAGCGCCGTGCGCCCCTTCAGCGAGAACAGGTCGGTGCTCATGGTGTGTCTCCCCCTTGTCTGTTGCGCCAAACCCTAGCGGGGCCTGCACCAAATCCCAACAACTCGCTCAGCAGGCGTTCAGACTTGCTGGTGCAGGATCGTGCGTGAAAGGAACTTTCTGCATGGGCCAGGCCATCACCGAACGCCGCATCATGGGAGTCTGGGTCTTCGACCTCGACGACGCCGAGACCGCGCGCCTGCTCTACGCCGACCTGCCGGCGCCGCTGAAGGCGGCCACCGAGCTTCGCGTCTGCATGGGCAGCGGCCACCTGCACGCCGCCAGTGACGACGCGGCGGCCTGGCTGCGCGACCGCCTCGCCGCCTGAGGCGTTCACCACGCTTGTGAGCGGCCGGTTAAGCGCGCCGTGGCAGGGTAGGCCCAGCCACAGCCGCGAGGACGCCTCATGCAGGTTTTGCCCACAGCCGCCGCCGGACTTCTGGACGCCGCCGGGCGTTTCGACGCCAGCGCCCGCCGATCCGCCGCCGCCCCGCTCGACAACCTCGAGCGCGAGGCCGTCGCCCGCGTCCAGGCTGTGCAGGACGTCAAGGCCAACGCCGCCGTCATCCGCGCCGCCGACCGCATGACCGGGACGGTGCTCGATATGCTGGCCTAGGCTGCGGCCTCTTCCCGGCCGAGCAGCCGCCGGATCCATGGCCAGGCCCGGCCCACGGCCGACAGGAAGCCGACGAAGCCGGCGAAGATCTGCATCAGTTGCCAGACCGTCTCGAACAGCGCCCCGCTGAACACCGACTGCACCAGCGGATAGACCAGGTCGCCGACCACGATACGGAAGCGGGCGTAGGCGGCGGAATACTCGATCGAGCGGTCGGCCAGCCAGGCCGCGCCGACCGCGGCCAGCACCGGCGACCACAGCAGCGGCAGCGCCAGCAAGACGGTCAGCAGCAGCAGGGCCAGCTTGGTCCCCAGGGTCTCGCCCGAGACAAGCGCCATGGCCAGGAAGACGATCAGACCCAGGCCGATCACCGTGAACGCCGCCGGCAGCACCATGTCGGCCAGCACGACGACGTTCATCCCCGCGAGCCACGGCCCGCCGACCAGCGGCACCGCGCAGACCAGGAAGGCGATCAGCCAGGCCGCGCCGTACTGGCTCAGCCGCGTCTTGAGCAGTTCCGCGTTGAACATCGATGCCTCCACCCCGGCGAAGCTTAACCATGACGGGGCGGGGGTGCGGAGTCGAGATCGCGGAAATCGGGGACAGTTCAAGATGTCCCTGAGGGGACACCTTGAACTGTCCCCTGGCCTCACGCCGGCGTCTCATACGACTCGATGGTCCGGTCGGGCTGCGGGACCCGGATCCGCACCCTGCCCTCGAGCTCGGCGGCCAGGGCCTCGAGGAGCTCGCGCGTGCCCTCCTCGCGGCCGGCCACCTGGCCCGCATCATCGAAATAGGCGCCCTGCTCGGTGAAGACGACCCGCGTCCCCTGCCCCTGCGGCCGGAACTCGACCGTCGCCAGCGAGGCGGAGATCGGCTTTCCGGCCACCGTCATCTGGTAGGCGAACACCAGCCGCTGATCGGGGACGACATCCATGTAAAGGCTGTCGTTGGTGATCACCACGTCGGCGCCCGGCGGGGAGAAGGCGCTCGATTCCGCCGCGCCGACCGCCGTCTCGCCGCCGGAGTGGCGGTGCAGCGTCCAGGCCCCGACCTGGAAGAACCAGCGGCTGCGGGCCTCCTTGTCAGTGAAGGCATGGAACACGCGCGCCGGGGCCGCGTCATAGACGCGCTCGAGACTGAAGGTGGCGTGGGTGACGCTGGTCATGGGCTTTCCTTCGGGGTGTCAGGCATCTTCGGCCGCCAGCAGCGCGGCCAGATTATCCAGGCCGACGCCGGAGCCGGCCTCGCGCTGCGCCGGATCGGCGTGGCCGTCGAGATAGGCGCCCTGGTCGGTGAACAGCAGGCGCGCGCCCTTGGGGTCGTCGAAGACCTGCCAGGTGATGATCGAGGCCGAGACCGGCACGCCGTCGCGGCGCATGGTGTAGGCCAGCACGAACCGCTGCCCCTCGACGATGTCGAGGTAGGTTCCGTCGAACGCCCAGTACGGCCCGCCGGGGTCCGAGCCGCCGGAGACCTCGCGACCGCCGACGGCGAAGGTCATTTCCTTCATCACCCAAGTCTCGTGGCAGGCCCAGGCCGCCTTGCGCGCCGGGTCGGAGAAGGCCGCCCACAGTCGCGCCGGCGAGGCCTCGAACACTCGCTCGATGTGGAAGGTCGCGTGGGTGACCGAGCGGGCGGTCACGCCTCATCCTCCGGCTTCGTCTCGGCGAGATACGCCCCCAGCCGGTCGAGGCCCTGCTCCCAGAAGGTCCGGCGCTGGTTGATCCACACCTCGGCCTGGCTCAGCACGGCCGTGTCCAGCGAGCAGGTCCGCACCCGGCCGACCTTCTCGCTCTTCACCAGCCCGGACGCCTCCAGCACCGCCAGGTGCTGCACCACCGCCGACAGGCTCATCGGCAGGGGCTCGGCCAGGGCGCTGACCGTCGCCGGTCCGCGCGACAGTCGCCCGACCATCTCGCGCCGCGCCCCGTCGGCCAGCGCGTGGAACACGGCGTCGAGCCGGGGGTCGGGATTGTCGGCGGGGGGGCGATGCTGAAGCATATGCTTAAGTATCGCGCCGGCGGGGCTGTCGCAAGCGGAAACTGAAGTGACTGCTAAACTGTTCCGGGCCGAGGGCAGGCTGTCTCCATCCTTCCGTTCCGCGCGCGTCATCGGTCTGCAATGCGAGGAAAGATCCGCCCGCATCCTGCGTAGCTGCACCCGCAGCCGGTCGGCCCTCGCGGTCAGTTTCGCTTCCAGGGCAAGGCGTTCGCTGCTCAGGTCGTTGCTCATGCGAGGAGTCTAGCCCCGCCCCGAGAGGGGGTGGATTGATGCGACGCCGACCGGGCCCGCCAAAGGGGCGGATTGGGGCGAGATGTCTCCCTTTGTCTCCAGAGTATAGGTCTCCAGAGTCGCGTATTGAGGGTCGGGACTGCTTCGCGAAGCGTGGCTGGCCCGCGACAACGTCGAAGGATGTTGCGGGACAGCGACCGGCTATCGCCGAAAGCAGTCCCCCTTGCGCTTCACCATCCCATGCGGCTTCCTGCGGCGGTTCCAGGAGCCGCACGATGAAGACGCCGCCCAAGCCGCCGACCTATGCGCCGCCGACGCCGAAGGTGACGCGGATGAAGAAGGCCAAGGTGCTGACCCCCGCCGAACGGGCCGCGTTCCTGGCGTCCCGGCCGGACCTGAAGGGCGGATAAGCCGGCGCTAGCGACCCGCCGCACGGCAGCGGTCGGAGCAGTAGCGGACCTGGTCCCAGTCCCGCGCCCATTTGCGCCGCCAGCTGAACGGTCGGCGGCAGGCTTCGCAGACCTTGTCCGGCAGGTCCGCCTTCGCCGGGGCGCGACCGAGGTTGACGTGCTTGCGGGCCATCCCGGGGAGATGGCGCAGGTGCGGCGCGGGGCAAGGCGCCCTTTCCTGCCCTTCGCGGAGGCGAAGCCCGGGAATGGTACTTTTCCGTGTATGACACTTGCACGCTCGCTTGGGGTGAAGCAACATGCGTGGCCATGGCCTGGGAGATCGAACAGGCGCCGGAGTTCGAGCACTGGCTTGGGCGGCTCCGAGACATTGCCGCAAGGGCGATAATCGTCCGAAGAATTGCCCGGGTCGCCCGCGGAAATCTCGGCGATGTCAGAGCCGTTGGCGGAGGCGTGAGCGAGCTGCGCATCGACTACGGCCCTGGATACCGCGTCTACCTGACAAGGCGCGGCGAGAGGCTGATCGTGCTACTCTGCGGCGGTGACAAGGACTCCCAGGCGCGCGACATCGTCCGCGCGAAGGCCCTGGCGCAGGAGACCTGACATGAAGACACGCCCGTTCGATCCGGCGGAGTATCTTGATTGCGAAGAGGCGATCGAAGCCTACCTCGCCGACGCGGAAGCCGACAGCGCCGAGGCGCTGGCCGACGCCAGGGTCGTCGTGGCCCGTGCGCGCCAAAGGAACGAGAGTTCGCAGCAACTCAGCGGTGTCGAAGAGACGCCCGCGCCGAATTGGCGCCGGACCTAAGAAAATGGCGACTCCTGCGAACCGCCTTGGGGACTGCTTCCGGCATCGCCGGTAGCTGTCCCCGATCTTCGCGGCGCACTGTCGAGGACAGCTACCGTCTATCGACGGAAGCAGTCCCCCGGACCCTAGCTGTCCAGGAACGACCGCAGCTTCCGCGACCGGCTCGGGTGCTTGAGCTTGCGCAGGGCCTTGGCCTCGATCTGGCGGATGCGTTCGCGGGTGACGCTGAACTGCTGGCCGACCTCTTCCAGGGTGTGGTCGGTGTTCATGCCGATGCCGAAGCGCATGCGCAGGACGCGCTCCTCGCGCGGCGTCAGCGACGCCAGCACGCGGGTCGTGGTCTCGCGCAGGTTCGACTGGATCGCCGCGTCGATGGGCAGGATGGCGTTCTTGTCCTCGATGAAGTCGCCCAGGTGGCTGTCTTCCTCGTCGCCGATCGGCGTCTCGAGACTGATCGGCTCCTTGGCGATCTTCAGGACCTTGCGGACCTTCTCCAGCGGCATGGCCAGCTTCTCGGACAGCTCTTCCGGGGTCGGCTCGCGGCCGATCTCGTGCAGCATCTGGCGGCTGGTGCGGACGATCTTGTTGATCGTCTCGATCATGTGGACCGGGATGCGGATGGTCCGCGCCTGGTCGGCGATCGAGCGGGTGATGGCCTGGCGGATCCACCAGGTGGCGTAGGTCGAGAACTTGTAGCCGCGGCGGTACTCGAACTTGTCGACCGCCTTCATCAGGCCGATGTTGCCTTCCTGGATCAGGTCCAGGAACTGCAGGCCGCGGTTGGTGTACTTCTTGGCGATGGAGATCACGAGGCGCAGGTTGGCCTCGACCATTTCCTTCTTGGCCTGACGGGCCTCGCGCTCGCCCTTCTGCACGGTCTGGACGATGCGGCGGTAGTCGTCGATCGGCACGCCGGTCTCGGTGGCCAGGGCGGCGACTTCCTGGCGGATGTCGCGGATCGAGCTGTCGTCGTTCTCGCTGAACTTGGTCCAGCGCACGCCCAGCGCCTTGACCTTCTCCGACCAGTTGGGGTCGAGCTCGGAACCGAAGTAGGCCTTGAGGAACTCGGCGCGGCTGATGCCGTAGCTGTCGGCCAGGCGCAGCAGACGGCCTTCCAGGGCGATCAGGCGACGGTTGATGGCGTAGAGCTGGTCGACCAGCGCCTCGATGCGGTTGTTGTTCAGCTTCAGCGTCTTGAGCCGGGTAACGATGGCGCTGGAGGCGGCGGTGTAGGCCTTGCGGTCCTCATCCTTCAGGTCGCCGCCCTTCAGCCGGCGCTCGACCAGCTTTTCCTGCAGGCGGCGGAAGGCGTCGAACTCGGCGGCGATGGCGTCCAGCGTCTCCATGACGCTCTCGCGCAGCTCGCCCTCCATGGCGCTGACCGTGGGGCCGGCGCCGTCGTCGAAGTCGTCGTCGTCGTCCTCGCCCTCGGGCTTCTCCTCACCCTCGACCGCTTCCTTGGGCTCGGCGGGCTCGGCGTCCTCGCTCGGCACCACCACGGGCGCGGCGGGGAACATGACGCCGTAGGTGCCTTCCAGGTCGATGACCTCGCGCAGCAGGATGCGGCCGGTGCCCAGCTCCTCGCGCCAGACCATGATGGCCTCGAAGGTCAGGGCGCTTTCGCACAGACCCCGGATCATGGTGTCGCGGCCGGCCTCGATGCGCTTGGCGATGGCGATCTCGCCCTCGCGGCTGAGCAGCTCGACGCTGCCCATCTCGCGCAGGTACATGCGGACCGGGTCGTCGGTGCGGTCGTAGGTGGACTTGGTCTCCGCCTCGGTGACGATGGCCTGCTCGCCGGCCGCGACGACCTCGCCGCCCTCGCCCTCGACCGCGTCTTCCTCGGCTTCGACGACGTTGACGCCCATCTCGCTGAGCATGGCCAGCGTGTCCTCGATGGCCTCGGAGGTCACTTCCTCCGACGGCAGGACCTTGTTGAGCTCGTCCATCGTGACATAGCCGCGGGCCTTGGCCTGCTTGATGAACTTCTTGACCCCGGCGTCGGTGAGGTCGAGGAGCGGGCCGTCCTTCTCCGGAGCTTCGGGGGCTTCGGCCTGCTCGTTGGTCGTCGTGCTCATTGCGTTCTCCGGCGAACCGCCTCTGGACAGACGGAACGCTTCAAAATTCTTTTCGGACGCCTGCGCGCCTTAGGGAGAGGTTTCGCCGTCCGTCACAGGTGTCCCGAGCGGATCACGCGCCTCAGTCCGTCCGGTTCGGCTTTCAGGCGCTCCAGCGCCGCCATGTCTGAACGGCCCCCGAGGCGAAAGCCTTGGCGGACGTAGGGCGGTGTCGAGCGCAGCCAAATCGGTTCAGGGCCTCAAAAGCTAGCGTCCATCGAGACCTGGCGGCGGCGAGGGTGACATCCTGTTTCAGGGAGGGCGCGCCTGCCATTGCAGCGGCCCGGTCGATGTCAGTCAGCAGCCCGGCAAATCCACGATTCCGCAGATGGCGTGCGGGAGACGCCGAGTCAAGGCGGCAAGCCTTGATTGCATTGAAAGTTCTTCCCTCCCGCCGGCTTCGGCGGACAGGCCGGACGCCGGAAGGACCGCCTCAGTGCTGGTAGTCGGCGCTCGACGGGTCCAGCAGCTTGTGGGCGTGGATGATGAAGTAGCGGGCGTGGGCGTTGTCGACCGTCGCCTGGGCCTTGCCCTTCCAGGCGGCGTAGGCCTCGGCGTAGTTGGGATAGGCGCCGACGAACTCGACCCGCGAGAGATCGCGGAACTCGGTCCCGTCGACCTCGGTCAGTTCGCCGCCGATGACGATGTGAAGAAGTTGCTTGCCGGACATGTGCGGTGGCCCTTCCGCAGGGTGAGGAGTCAGTTGCGTCGCTCGATATGACGGACGCGCTCGAGGATCAACGGGTGCAACGCCGGCGCCGCGCAGACCAGGCTCGGCGCGCGCGGGTCGGGCTGGTTGTAGCTGTAGCCCCGGCCCTTGTGGTCGGTGACCGTCGCCCCGGCCTCGCGGCAGATCAGGTCGGCGGCGGCCAGGTCCCATTCGCTCTTGCTGGTCAGCGCGATGGCGGCGTCGAAGCGGCCGTCGGCGACAAGGCACATGCGATAGGCGATGGAGTTGCGGGTCTCGATCCGCATCTCAGGCCAGGGGGTCGGCCAGGCCGGGTGGCCGAACATCGGCCGGTCGCCCAGCATGCCGCAGCCCTCGACCGCGTCGGCGGCGCTGGCGGCGATCGGCGCACCGTTCAGGAAGGCGCCGCCGGAAGCCAGGGCCACGAAGGTCTCGTCCAGCTCCGGCGCGTGGACCACGCCCGCCACCGGCCGGCCGTCCTCGACCACGGCGATGGACACCGCCCAGAACGGCTTCTCCTTCATGAAGGCTACCGTGCCGTCGATCGGATCGACCACGAAGAGCCGCGAGCGGGTCATGCGGTCGGAGTCGTCGGCGGTCTCCTCCGACAGCCATCCGTAGTCAGGCCGGGCCGCGCCCAGGCGTTCACGCAGCAGGGTGTCGACGGCGATGTCGGCGTTGGTCACCGGCGAGCCGCCGTCCTTGGACCAGACCTGCAGCCCCTCGGCCTTCAGCCTGCGGGCCAGGCCGCCGACCTCGCGGGCCGCGTCCTCGATGAGGGCGAGGTCCTCACTCATCGGCCGGCGATCGCCAGGCCGTCCACGAGCAGGGACGGTGAATTGGCAGCGCCGCGCATCTCCAGGTCCGAGCCCGGAACCAGCCGGCCGTAGATGTCGATCAGGTTGCCGGCGACGGTGATCTCGGTGACCGGATAGGCCGCCTCGCCGTTTTCGAACCAGAAGCCCGAGCAGCCCACCGACCAGTCGCCGGTGTTGCCGTTCAGCGAGGGGCCGAACATCGAGGTGATCAGCAGGCCATCCCCGGCGTCGGCCATCAGGCCGGCGAGATCCCGCGTCCCGGGCTGCACCGTCAGGTTGGAGGTTCCCACGCCCGGCGGCCCGGCCAGGCCCCGCGAGGCGTGGCCGGTGGTCTCCATCCCGAGCTGCCGGGCCGAGGCGGTGTTGAGCAGCCAGGTGGTCAGCACGCCCTTGTCGATCAGCGCCATCGCCCCGTTGGCCACGCCCTCGTCGTCGAACGGCGTGGAGCCCAGCCCGCGCACCCGGTGCGGATCGTCGGTGATCGTCACGCCGTCTGCGAACAGCCGCTTGCCCAGATGGTCCTTCAGGAAGCTGACGCCCCGGGCCACCGAAGGGCCGGAGATGGCGCCGATCAGCGGACCGATCAGCGAGGTGGCCAGCCGGTTCTCGAAGATCACCGGCGCGGTGGTGGAGTCGATCTTGCGGGCGCCCAGGCGCTGGACCGCGCGGCGGCCGGCTTCGGCGCCGATGTCGGTCGCGCCGGGCAGGTCGGCGCCGTGGCGGGTGGTGCGCCCCTCGCCGCCCCGCTCCATCGCCGCGCCCTCGCCCGCGACGGCGGAGGCCGACAGCGAGAAGGACGAGGCGCGGTGCAGGCCATGGAATCCTTCGCTGGTCGCGAAGGCCCAGGAGCCGGACGACCAGGAGGCCGAGCCGCCGTCGGAGTTGGTCACGCCCTTGACGCCCCGGGCGGCGACCTCGGCCTCGCGCGCCATATCCTCCAGGCGCTCGGGCGACGGCTCGCCGGGATCGAACAGGTCGAGATCGGGGAAGGGCCCGGTCGCCAGGCTCTCGCGGGGCGCCAGGCCCGCATAGGGATCCTCCGGCGCCAGGCGGGCCATGGCCACGGCCCGCTCCGTCAGCTTGCGGCGCCCCTCGGCTGATATGTCGGATCCGGAGACCGTGGCCTGACGTCGGCCGACGAAGACCCGCAGGCCCAAGTCACGCGATTCCTCGCGCTCGACCTCCTCCAGGGCGCCTTCGCGCACACCGATGGAAAGCGACTGACGGTCGGCGAAAACGGCCTCGGCCGCGTCGGCGCCGGCCTTGAGCGCGGCGGCGACCGCCTCATGCAACTGCTGTTCGTCCATGATGCGGTTATGGGCGCCGGGACCGCCCGCCGCAAGCGGCTCAGACGATGGCGAAGAACAGGGTGGCGGCGATCAGGTAGACGTAGGCCGCCCAGGTCATGGTCATGCCGATCGCGCGCGGAACGGAGGCGTCGCCGCTGTTGGACATGCCCACGGCATGGGTGACGCGCCCGGCGAACAGGATGAAGCCCCCGACATGGACCAGCAGCGGCGCCGCGCCCGCCAGGTCCAGCACGATCAGACCCGCCATGCCCACAGGCACGTACTCGCTGGCGTTGCCGAAGGCGCGGATGGCGTGGGACAGCTCAGGCGGACCCACATCGCCGAACGGGATCTTGTGCTTCTGGCGCTGGCGCGTGACCAGGGCCGACAGCACCAGCATCAGCAGGATATGGAGCCCGACCCAGAGGGCGGCGGCGTGGCCCAGATTGATCACTTCCATCCGGCGCTACTCCCCGATCAAACGACAGGGGCGCGATAGGGGCGCCGTTCGAAGCTGCTTGCAACCCTTCTCGCCGCCCCACGCAAGCGAGGGCTGACGGCAGCCCGACGCACGCCGGGCGCGTCCTAGAACTCGGTCCAGTCGTCCTGCGGCGCGAGGGCGGCGGCCGTGGCGGCGCCGCCAGCGTACCCTGTCCGGCGGGCCGGCGCGGCGGGCGGCGCCAGGGGTGCAGCGGCCTCCACCGGCTCGGGCGCTGGACGGGGCGCGGGCCTGGCCACCGGCGGGGGCGTGACGGCCTCGCCGATGTCGAACCGGCTGACCAGACCAGCCAGCGCCGTCGCCTCGTTGGCCAGCGCGTGGCTGGCCGCCGTCGACTCCTCGACCATGGCGGCGTTCTGCTGCGTCACCTGGTCCATCTGGTTCACGGCCGAGTTGACCTCGGCCAGGCCCGTGGACTGCTCGTGCGACGACGCGGCGATCTCGCTGACCAGTCCGTCGATCTCGGCCACTTCGGAGACGATGCGGCGCAGGGCCTCGCCGGTCTGGCCGACCAGCTTGACCCCCTGGCCCACCTGCTCGGAACTCGACGCGATCAGCGCCTTGATCTCCCTCGCCGCCTCGGCGGAGCGCTGGGCCAGGGCCCGCACTTCCTGGGCGACGACCGCGAAGCCCTTGCCGGCGTCGCCCGCCCGGGCCGCTTCCACCCCGGCGTTCAGCGCCAGCAGGTTGGTCTGGAAGGCGATCTCGTCGATCACGCCGGTGATCTGGCTGATCTCGGTCGAGGACTTCTCGATCTGCTGCATGGCGCTGACCGCCTTGTCGACCACCTGGCCGCTCTGCTCGGCGCCCAGGCGGGTGCGGTCGACCGCCCCCTTGGCCTGGGTCGCGCCCTCGGCGGACCGGCGCACGGTGGCGGTGATCTGGTCCAGCGCGGCGGCGGTTTCCTCCAGGCTGGCGGCCTGGTGCTCGGTGCGCCGCGACAGGTCGTCGGCGGCCTGGCTGATCTCCCCGGTCGTCGCGCGGATGCCGGCGGCGTTGCCGACGATCACCCTCATGGTGTCCTGCAGGCGCGCGATCGCCGCGTTGAAGTCGTCCCGTAGCTTGCGGTACTCGGCCGGGAGAGCGTCGGCCAGACGCACCGTCAGATCGCCGCCGGCGAGCTTTTCCAGCCCCTCGCCGACCGCGGCCATCACATGCTCCTGCGCCTGCGCGTTCGCCTGCTGCATCGCTTCGTTGCGGGTGCGTTCGGCCTCGGCCTGCGTCCGGGCGCGCTCCTCGTCGGTGCGCAGGCGGCCGGTCTCGGCGAGATCGTGGCGGAAGCCTTCCAGAGCCCTCGCGATGCTGCCGATCTCGTCCTTCAGTTCGGTTCCCCGGATAGGGTCCTCGTACCGTCCGGCGCTCAGGGCGTTGACGGCTCCGGTGATGCGAGCCAGCGGCCGCCGCACGAAGATGCTGGTCATGGTCAGCAAGGCGGCCAGCACCAGGCCCAGCATGGCCAGCCCGCCCGCCATCAGGGCGAACGCCAGGCGATTGGCCGGGCCGTCGATCGCTGAGGTCGGGATGTCGGTGACCAGGCTCCAGCGCCCCTCGATCCCCGGAACCGATGCGGGCGTGAACAGCCGACGGACCTCGCGGCCCGCGCCGTCGCTAATGTTCTCCACGGCCTGTGCGGGACCTCCCGCCAGCAGGGCCTTCAGATCCTGCAGGCCGCCCTCGGCGTAGGGCTTGGTCCTCAGCGCCTTGTCGGGATGCGACACCCAGTTGCCGCCGGGCGAGACGAGCATCACGGTGCCTTCGCCGAAGGGCTTCATCTCGCCGAGCATCGCGGCCAGGTCGTCCAGCGCGACGTCCACGCCCGCGACGCCGATCACCGTGCCGCCCGAGATGATCGGGTAGGTGATCGAGGTCATGAGCACAGGCTTGCCCTCGACCGTGTCGGTGTAGGGCTCCAGCAGAGCCGGCCGCCCCGTCCCGAAGGACCGGCCGTAGTAGTCCTCCTGGTAGTCGACGGCCTCGGTCGCCTCGGCGACCACCGAGCCGTCGGCGCGCCGCACCCAGAAGGGCGCGAAGTTGCCGATCTCGTTGCTGCCGGGCGCAGCGGTTCCGGCCAGCGTCGCGTCCTGCCCGTCCCAGGCGTCCGGCGCGATCATGAACCAGCTGTCGAGAACGATGGGAGAGAGGGTGGCCGCCGGTTTGGCCATCGCCGTGGCGACGGCGCGGTCACGCAGACCCGCCTCGTGCGCGGCGCCCAGATCGGCCGCCAGGGTCCGCACGCCGCCGGCGATCTCGCCCAGCCGGGTCTCGACCCGCGACGCCGCCTGTTGCCCGAGCGCCGAGGCATAGTCGCCCGACAGGTCGCGCGCCACCGAGCGTGTGTGCTGTGAAACCGCGAACGCGGCGATCAGGAGCAGAAAACCGACCACAACACCCGCGGCCGTAAGCATCTTTCCCGCGACGGAGAGCCGCTGGAATGCCTTCATCATCTTTCCCCTCGGGAAGCCCAATACCTCCCGATAGGCCGGTCATGCTTAATGACGTCTTGAGATCGAGAATTCAGGTCTCCCGACCGATCGGGTACAGCCGGTAGCGGTCGTCCCAGAACGGCGTGCGCTCGTAGAACCAGCCGAGCCGGGCGTCGGGATCGGCGGCGAAGGTCGGGTCGGCCGCCAGCTTCGCCTCGAAAGCCGCCTTCAGCGCCGGGTCGGCGGCCAGCATGCGGTCGGCCAGCGGGGCGACGGCGTAGCCCTCGATATATTCGACCCGGTTCAGCACCTCCGGAACCATCCCCCAGGCGAAGAAGCTCTCGGACGACTGCGGCTCCAGCAGCAGGACGACGATGTCGCCCAGCGGCTGGTCGGTGCTGATCCGCACCGAGCCGGCCGGCCAGATCCAGTCGCGACGCTCGACATCGACCGCCGAGACGGTGATCGGCACGTGCCCTTCATTGGTGCGCGGCGAGACCTTGGGATCCTTGAGCCGCAGCATGTCGACCGCGACGGTGCGCGGCGCGGTCAGGGTCTCCACCACCACCCCGTGGATGCGCAGGCGCTCGATCAGGTCGGTGCGGTAGGAGGGCACCCAGTAGGCCTTCGGCCGCGCCAGGGTCAGGGTCGGACGGCTGCCATAGAAGGGCATCTGCCAGAGCTCGGGGTCCGGCTTGCCCAGCCAGCGGATCTCGTCGACGCCGGAGGCGGCGCTGGGATAGCGCTCGAACAGGATGCCCTTGAAGGCGCGGGTCGAGGACGGCTGCTCCTCGGACGTGAAATTGGCGAGGATCTTCGCCGGGCGCAGCGCGCGGTCCCGCGCGATGGCCGCCTGCAGGCCGGGCCCCTTGGCCGCCAGGAGCCGCATGGCCTCCTCGATGAAGACGTAGGTCCCCAGCACCCGCTGCTCATGCGGCTTGAGGCTGTGGTTCTCGATCAGGATGGTCGGGACGTGCGCGGCCGAGCCCCAGCCGTTGGAGAACCGCTCGCCCAGCCCGCCGTCGTTCAGCCCCTTCTTCGGGTCGCGGTCGTCCAGCGCGAAGACCAGCTCGCCCGGGATGTGGCCCTGGTCCTCCAGCGCCCTGTAGATCGCCGGCTTGAACGCGTCGTCCAGCCAGCGGGCGGCCGACGGCGAGCGGGACCAGACGCCGTTCTCGCCGTTGTATCCGAAGGTGACGTCGTACTGGTAGTCGATGCCGTCGGTGACATGGACATCGACGTAGAGGTCCGGCCGGTACTTGTTGGCGAAGGCCCGCACCGCCCGCATCTCGGGCTGGTCGAGCTTCATGTAGTCGCGGTTGAGGTTCTGGTTGGTTGCCGTGTTGCGCCAGCCCTGTATGCGCGGCCCGCGCTGGTTGGGCCGCGAGTACGGCCCGGACCGCTCGTGGCCGTCGACCGACAGGATCGGAATCAGGATCAGGTTCACCCCGTCGAGCAGGCCGTCCTTTCCGTAGAAGGCGATGTCGCGCAGCAGCATCATGCCCGCGTCCTTGCCGTCGATCTCGCCCGGGTGGATGCCGGCCTGGACCAGCAGCACCGGCTTCTTCGGATCGAAGGCCTCGCCGTCCTTGCTGGCGATGACGGCATAGATCGCCCGCCCCTCCGGCGAGACGCCGAACGGCTCGATGCGGATCAGGTCGCTGGCCGCGTCCAGCCGGTCGAACCAGGCGCGGGTGTCGACGTAGTTCGGACTGAAGTCGTGTTCCGGATCCTGCTCGAAGGCGCTGGCCCAGGGGTCGCTGGCGGGCCGTAGCAGGGCGCGGCTCTTGCCGTCCCAGGCGGGCGCCGGCGGCAGGAACGGCTGATCCCAGGGCGCGGCGTTGGGGATCGAGGCGGGGTCGGACATGGCGGGACTCGACAGCAGGAGGGCCGCGACGACGGCGGCCGCGAGGGGCGTGCGCATGGGCCGAGTCCTAGGCCGATTGGCCAGGGGCCGCTACTTCCAGATCAGCGTGCTGTCGCCGCTCATTCCGCGAACATTTCACGCAGCGCCGCGAGCGTGGCGGTCAAGGTGGTGGCGTCGATATCCGGCAGCCGGCGGAGCATACGGGAGCGAGCCACGGTCCGAATCTGATCGGTGAGAACAAAGCCGTCCTTACCTTGGTACGATACGGTAGGCCGAAAGGGCGTGGCTTTCCCGCCGCTGGTGAGCGGGACCACGGTAAACACCTGATGATGGGTAAGGTCGGGAGGCGAAACCACCAGGCATGGCCGCGTCTTCTGGATCTCGCTCCCTTTTGTCGGATCCAGGCGGACCAGCCAGACCTGCCCGCGAGTCACCACGTCCAGTCCTCGTCGGTCTCAGCCGTGAGGGGGGCTTCCAGCCATTCGACATCTTCTTCGCTCAGGCCTTGAAGACCCAGTTCCCTGGACGCATCCGCCCAGCCTTCGCGCACCGTCTTTAGAACCCGCGACACGACCAGGCGGCCGTCTTCGACCTCGATCTCGACGGCGTCCCCCGCCTCCGCCCCGATTTCGAGCAGCAGCGGCTTGGGGATGATCAGGCCGGACGAGTTGCCGATCTTCTTGAGCGCAGATCGCATGGCGGAGCTCCGTTACAACAATATTGTAACACGACGAGTTCGCTACTTCCAGATCGGCTTGCCGTCGCCCGGCAGTCCCAGCTTGCCCCACATGTCCGACACCCGGTCCACCACGTCCTGGTCCATGCGGATCTGCTCGCCCCATTCGCGGTGGGTTTCGGGCGGCAGCTTGTTGGTGGCGTCGAGGCCGATCTTCGACCCCAGGCCGCTCTCGGGGCTGGCGAAGTCGAGGTAATCGATCGGGGTGTTCTCGATGACGGTGATGTCGCGGGCCGGGTCCATGCGGGTGCTGAGCGCCCACATGACGTCCTTCCAGTCGCGGGCGTTGATGTCGTCGTCCACGATGATCACCCACTTGGTGTACATGAACTGGCGCAGGTAGCTCCAGACGCCCAGCATCACGCGCTTGGCGTGGCCGGGGTAGGCCTTCTTCATCGACACCACGGCGATGCGGTAGCTGCAGCCCTCGGGCGGCAGCCAGAAGTCGACGACCTCCGGGAACTGCTGCTGGAACAGCGGGATGAAGACCTCGTTCAGCGCCTCGCCCAGCACCGACGGCTCGTCCGGCGGCCGGCCGGTGAAGGTGGTGTGGTAGAGGGCGTCCCGGCGCATGGTGATGGCGCTGACCTTGAACACCGGGAACTTCTCGACGCTGTTGTAGTAGCCGGTGTGGTCGCCGTAGGGGCCCTCGTCCTCGAACTCGTCGAGCAGGACATGGCCCTCGATGACGATCTCGGCCTGGGCCGGCACCATCAGCGGCACGGTCTTCGCCGGCACCAGATCGACCTTGGACCCGCGCAGCAGGCCGGCGAACTGGTACTCCGACAGGGTGTCGGGCACCGGCGTCACGGCGGCCAGGATCACGCCCGGATCGGCGCCGATCACCGCGCAGGCGGGCAGCGGGTCGCGGCGGCCGGCCTTCTTGTGGCGGCCGTAGTGCTGGGCCCCGCCGCGGTGGGCCAGCCAGCGCATGATCGCCCGGTCCTTGCCCAGCACCTGCATGCGGTAGATGCCGAGGTTGAAGTCGTCTTCCTTGGAGTCCGACGGCCCCTTCGTGACGATCAGCGGCCAGGTGATCAGCGGCGCCGGCTCGCCCGGCCAGCAGGTCTGGACCGGCAGCCTTGTCAGGTCGATCTGCTCGCCCTTGAGCACCACCTCCTGCACCGGGGCCTTCTTGACCGTCTTTGGCCGCATGGACATCACCGTCTGCGCCAGCGGCAGCAGCTCCATGGCGTCCTTGATGCCGCGCGGCGGCTCGGGCTGGCGCAGGAAGGCCAGCAGCTCGCCGACCTCGCGCAGCTCGCCGGCCGTGGTGCGCGGCTCCCCGCCCAGGGTCACGCCCAGCGCCACCCGCTTCACCGTGCCGAACAGGTTGGCGAGGCAGGGCATCGGCGAGATCGAGCCATCCGGCATGACCGGCTTCTCGAACAGCACCGCCGGACCGCCGGTCGCCAGCAGCCGGGTGCAGATCTCGGTCATCTCCAGCACGGTCGAGACCGGCTCGGTCACCCGCACCAGTTCACCGTCGGCTTCGAGTTTGGCGATGAAGTCCCGCAGCGACCGATAGGCCAAGGTCATGCTCCTGTTACGCGGGGCGGAAGCTAGGGCGGAGCGGGTGGCGTGTCACCACCGCCGTGCGTCCTTCGCGACGCGATCCCGAGAGATCGCTCCTCAGGATGACGAAGTTTGTTGGATTGCGAAGCTCAGGGCAGCCCTCCCACATTCGTCATCCTGAGGAGCGCGAAGCGCGTCGCGAAGGACGCAAGGCCTCAGCCCAGGGACCAGTCGAAGCCGACGTTCATCGCCACGGTCGCGCCAATCCAGAGCGCGGCCAGCAGGACGACGAGCCCGGCGGCGATGACGACAGTCCGGCGCGCGTTCACGAACGCCCCTCTCTCGCATCCCAGGCCTTCTGCATCGTCTTCGTGACCAGCTTGCGCCACCGCCGCTCCAGGAAGCCGCGCAGCTGGTCGGGGTCGAGCGTCTCCAGGCGCGCCAGCACCGACGGATAGTCCTTGTAATGCGGCGTGACGTGGAAGGTCTGCGGCTCGACCTCCATCAGCATGTCGCGCTCGTCGAACGACACGTCCATCAGCACGGCGCTGTCGTCGTCGCGACGGACCCGCGTGAAGAACTTGCCCCGGCACAGGAATGACGGCTGGCCATAGCTGGTCCCTTCCGTCACCTCCGGAAAGGATAGCGCGATGGCCGCAAATTCTTCCCTCGTCATCACACCTCCGACTTCCCGGCGAAGGCCGGGATCCATAGTCCCTCAGCGCGGTGGCAGCCGCATGGGCCCCGGCCTCCGCCGGGGACACGGCGTCCGGATCAGTACCCCAGCGCCACGCCGTCCTTGCGCATCTCGGTGGCGGCGGCGTAGCGGCCGGGCCAGCGTTCGATGGCCTGGTAGCCGCCGTAGCCGCCGGGCGTGTCGCCGATGCGCCAGCCGATGGCCGCCAGCGCCTTGCGCGTCGCCTCGGGCACCCCGCTTTCCAGATGCAGCTCGCCGGGATGGCCCAGCTGCTGGCCGGTCGGTTCCATGCCGCCCTCGTGGTGCCAACGGGGCGAGTCCCCGGCCGCCTGCAGGTCGAGGCCATGGTCGACCATGTTGCTGATGATCTGGGCCTGGCCCTGGGGCTGCATGTCGCCGCCCATCACGCCGAAGGCCAGCCAGGGCTCGCCGTTCCGAGTCGCGAAACCCGGGATGATGGTCTGGAACGGCCGCTTGCCCGGCGCATAGAGGTTCGGGTGGCCGTCGGTCAGCGCGAACAGCTCGCCCCGGTTCTGCAGCATGAAGCCGGTCCCGTCCGGCGACAGGCCGCTGCCCATGCCGCGATAGTTGGACTGGATGATCGAGACCATCATCCCGTCGCTGTCGGCCGTGCAGAAGTAGGTGGTGTCGCCCTTGGACGGCGCCTGGCCGGGATGAACCGGATTCAGGATGGCGTCCGGCTTGATCAGCTTCGCCCGCTGCGCGGCGTATTCCTTGGAGTTCAGCCACTCGAGCGGGATCTTCGCGAAGTCCGGGTCGGCGAAGTAGCGACCGCGGTCCTCGTAGGCCAGGCGCTTGGCCTCGACCGCGTGGTGGATCGAGGCCGCCGACTGGAAGCCCATCGCCTTGACGTCGAACTGCTCGAGAATGTTGAGCAGCTGCAGCGTCGACAGGCCCTGGCTGTTGGGGGCGAGGCCGTAGACGTCGACGCCGCGGTAGCCGCTGACCAGCGGGGTGGTCCATTCGCTCTTGTGGGCCTTCAGGTCGGCGCGGGTCATCCAGCCGCCGATGCGTTTGAAATAGGCCTCGATCGCGTCGGCGATCGGGCCGTCGTAGTAGGCGTCGCGGCCGCCCTCGGCGATCTGGCGATAGGTCTTCGCCAGCAGCGGATTGCGGAAGACCTCGCCTTCGCGCGGGGCCCGGCCGTCGGTCATCCAGACGGCGTTGAAGTTGGCGACCTCCTCGATGTTGGAAGCCGGGTTGTTGTAGCGGCGGGCCGAGCTGGCCAGGTAGTAGGCGACGTTCTGGGTGACCGGCGCGCCCTCCTCGGCGAAGGCGATGGCCGGGTCGAAGAGGTCCTTCCAGGGCAGCTTTCCGTAGCGCTGGTGCAGGTCCCACCAGGCCTGCACGGCGCCCGGGACGCTGACGGTGATGGCGCCGAAGCTGGGGATCAGGCCGTTCTTCGCCCGACCGCGCACGGTCTCCAGCGACAATCCCTTGGGGGAGCGGCCCGAGCCGTTCAGGCCCACGACCTTCTTCGTCTTCGGGTCCCACAGCATGACGAAACAGTCGCCGCCGATGCCGCAGGCGATGGGCTCCAGCAGGCCGAGGCAGGCATTGGCCGCGATGGCCGCGTCGACGGCGCTGCCGCCCTTCTTCAGGATCTCGATGGCCGTCAGGGTGGCCAGTGGATGGGCCGTCGCCGCCGCGCCGTGGACGCCCCAGGCGGCCGACCGGCTGGCGAAGGTGGCGCCGTCGACCCGGTCCCCGCCGCGCACGTCGGGACGGTTGAGGTTGGGATTGCCCGGGCGGCTCTGGGCCAGGGCCGAGGTAGCCAGAGCGGCCGCCGGCAGGGCGGCGAGGAAGGTGCGGCGACGCATGCGGAGGACTCCCGGCGGATACTGCAGTGGTCGGGACTATAGGCCGGATGCACGGCGAGGCGAGGGAGGAGTGTGGGAGACATGCTCTCCCCGAGGGAGAGGATGTCTAGGTTTCGCTCCACACCGCCAGTTCGTTCCCCGCCGGGTCGCGGAAATGGAATCTCCGTCCGCCGGGGAAGCTGAAGATCGGCTTGGCGACCACGCCGCCGGCCGCCTCGACCTTCGCCAGCATGGCCTCCAGGTCATGGGCGTAGAGGATCACCAGCGGGGCCCGCGCGCCCTCCGCGTCGAAGCCGCCGTCCAGGCCCTCGTTGAAGGCCGCGTACGCCGGGCCGTAGTCGACGAACGTCCAGCCGAAGGCCTGCGTATAGAAGGCCCTGGTCGCCGGCAGCGCGCCGCCGAACATCTCCACATAGTCGACCTTGCCGTCTTCCCGCATGGGAGCCTCCACCATCTGTTCGCTTTATGTTCTCACGCCGGACGAGTCGTGAGTCAACCGCCGGCGCGCACCGGGACGCAGCCCGCGCCGCCCTCGAACCGGTAGCGGGCCGCGCAGGACCAGACCGCCGCCGGGCGGCCGGTCTCGACAAAGCGCCGGTCGCCATCGGCCAGCTCGCGCCAGAAGGCGGCGTCCGGCCCCGTCATCGAGGTCGCCATCCGCGCCGGCGTGAAGCGGAACGGGAAGGCGTCGACAGTCACCGTCCGCTGCCCCTTGTCGTAGGCGGCGGTCATCAGGGTCCAGAGCTCGGTGATGGCCGGGTCGGTCATCGCGTAGCAGCCGACCGAGACGCAGGACCCGTGCACCATCAGAAAGGTCCCGGTCCGCCCCAGCGCCCGGTCGTGAGCGTTGGGAAAGCCCAGGTTGAAGGACCGGTGATAGGTGGAGTTGGGGTTCAGCGCCCCGCGCGGCACGGCGTAGAAGCCCTCCGGCGCCTGGCCGTCGCCCTCGCGCAGCTTGGGGCCCAGCCGGCCGGACCAGCGGCAGACCGGATAGGTCTCGAACAGGCGATAGCGGCCGTCCTGCTCCAGCCAGACCTCCAGCCGGCTCTCGGCCTTGAAGACCCGCAGATGCACCTTCGACCCCGGTGCGAAGCCCCGCGCGCTCAGGCGCTGCGCCAGCGGCGCCCGGTCGCGGTTGGCGCGCTGCGCGGCGGCCTCGTCGCCACCGCCGGCGGCGGGAAGCCAGCCCAGCAGGCCGGCCAGCAAAAGGGGGATCAGGGAAAGGCCCATACGCTGGTTTTCTTGACCTCGAAGTCCTCGAGCTCGCGGGTGGTCGGCACCTGATACTCGGCCAGTTTCGTCAGGCCGTCCTTGGGAAAATAGGTGCGGCCCGGATCGCCGATCAACACCGTCGCACCGGCGTCGCGGGCGGCGGCCAGCCAGGCCAGCACCCGCGTCGCCAGCGGGTTCTCGTAGCAGATGTCGCCGGCCAGGATGACCTGCGCCTCGGCCGGCGGTGGGGCGTCCAGCAGGTTCACGTCGGTGAAGTCCAGCGCCACGCCGTTGGCGGCGGCGTTCAGGCTGATCGCGGCCTCGCAGAAGACGTCTATGTCCGCCGCCAGCACGCGCGCCGCGCCGGCCCGCATCGCCGCGATGGCGACGATGCCCGAGCCCGAGGCGAAGTCCACGACCCGCTTGCCGGCGACGATCTGCGGATGATCCAGCACATACCGCGCCAGCGCCTGCCCACCCGCCCAGGCGAAGGCCCAGAACGGCGGCGGCAGGCCGATGCGGTCCAGTTCCTCCTCGGTCAGTCGCCAGATCGGGGTGATCTCGTCGGCCAGGTGAAGCACCAGCTCCGGCGCGTGCGGCGGCGCCTGCAGGCGGGTGTTCTCAAGGATGAAGGCGCGGCGGTCAGTGATCATGGGCCCTCCCTAGAGCACTGGACCGCGCAAGCCAGCGGGAAGCTGACGGGCGCCCCTTTTCCGGTCATGCGCTGTCGTCGATCTGGAGGCATCCTGATCGGGACTTCTGGAGGGTTCATGAGACATCTGTTCCTCGCCGCCGCCGCGCTGGCGGCCTGCCTCGCGCCGACCGTCGGGCTGGCGCAAACCAAGCCGGTCACAACGGTCTGCCGGATCGACAAGACCTTTCCGGGCGGCATCAGCGCAACGCTGAGCCTGTTCCGTAACGGCAAGGGCGGCGCGATGGCCAACGTCACCGTCAAGGCGACCTCGGTCCAGGTCACGACCAGGGGCGTCGACCTGAAACCCGGAACCGACCTCTCGGCCGGGTTCGGCATGGGCCTTGAGAACGGCGCCTGGAAGCCTGCGGGGTCTGGCGGTCTGAGCTCGAAGTCCGTGGTCTATGTGGCCGGCTCCGGGCGACAGGTCATGAGCTTCGACCATGTCTGGCGGGCCGGGCCGGTCACCGGACGACGGCCGATCATCGTGTTCTACAGCCCGACCAACGGGTTCGGCCCGGGCATGGCGAACGACGACATGCCTGCGCTCCTCCAGGCGGCGGAGAAGACCGGCTTCATCGAGAGCGTGGCCACCGCGACCGACGCTCCCTCACAGTCCGTCACCGCCCGCATCTCGACGCCGGGCATCTGGACCGCCGCCGAGACGATGCGCAAGCTCTGGCCGGTCGCGGAAAAGGCCCGTGTCGAGGGGCGCTGCCAGCTACTCTAGGCGGTCGCCGCCAGCCCCTTGCTCGACGCCGCCTTCAGCACGCCCAGGTACCCCTTCGCCACCAGCATCCGCTCGGTCACCCCCTTCTCGCGCAGCTTCCGATGCGCCCTGGGCAGGTTCCAGCAGGGCACATGCATGAACATGTGATGCTCGCAGTGATAGTTGACGTAGTAGGGCGCGATCAGCAGGCGCTCGAGCGGATTGGCGATCGTGGTGCGGGCGTGGCGCAGCGGGTCGGGCTGGTTCTCGCCGACCAGCGCGTGCTCGGCGATGTTCCGCAGGCGGGTGACCAGCGGATACCAGGTCGCCATCGGGATCAGCCACAGCACCGGCCAGGCCCACCACAGACCGAAGGCTGACGTGACTGCGATGATCGGCACGTGGACGATCAGGAACGGCTTCCAGAAGTTGAAAACGCCCGCCGCCGTCTTGCCGAACGGGATGCCTTTCGCCTTGCCCGACTTGAAGGCGTCGAGGCTGGGCTGGATGCGCTGCTTGTAGAAGGTCTGGCCGGTCAGGTCGCGGACCACCTTGCGCCACAGCGAGGCGCGGGTGGTCGGGAACGGCGCCGACAGGTTCAGATCCGGATCCTCGGCCTGCTGGGCGAACTTGTGATGCTGCAGGTGATAGTCACGGTAGCGGAGCAGGTCGCTGTTGGTCGGCGCGCCGCAAAGCCACTGGCCGACGACGTCGTTGATCCTGATGTTGGGGTGGACGCAGCCGTGCGCCGCCTCATGCATGAGGATGGCCAGCCCCAGCTGCCGGGCGCCGATGACCATCACGGCAAAGACGAAGGTCAGCGGGTTGGGGAAGACGATGAACAGCGCGGCGGCCGCGGCGATGGTCAGCCAGGCATGGGCGACGAGCCACAGCCCGAACCATCCCGAGCGCGCGGCCAGCGGCGCCCACTCCTCGTCGGTGAAGAAGTCCTTCGGTTTCACGCGCGCTGCGACGGCCATGGCGGGGAGTATCTCATCTTGGTCGCGGCCTGACCAGAATGACGGCGGCGTCAGTTTTGCGCGGTTGGGCCGTGCGTGGTTCGACACGGCCCTGCGGGCCTGCTCACCATGACGTGGAGGAGGCGCCTTTCACCACGTCATCCTGAGCAGCCGCGCAGCGGCGTGTCGAAGGACGCAGGGCGTGCCGTCTAGAACCCCGCCGCCGGCTTCCACACCCCGACCGCGAAGGCGCAGGCCAGGATCAGGCCCGCCACCGCGTTGGACTTGAAGAGCGCCAGGGCCCCCGCCCCGTCGGTCACGTCCAGCCGGGCCGCCTGCCGCGACAGGTGGACGGCGAACAGCGCCACGGGCGGCAGGAACAGCGGGCCGAGGTCGGCGACCGTGGCCGAGGCGACCACCAGCCCGAAGCTGGCGATGTAGAAGCCGAGCACGCCCCACTTCGCCCTGGCGCCCAGCCGCCGGGCCGAGGATTTCACTCCGGCCAGCGCGTCGTCCTCGATGTCCTGGACCGCGTAGATGGTGTCGTAGCCGAGGGTCCAGAAGACGAGGCCGGCGTAGAGCAGAGCCGCGGGCCAGACCGACAGCTCCGGCGCCTGGCCATACCCCACCGTGTCCATGCCCAGGCTCCACAGCGCGAGGACAGGTCCGCGCACATCGCCACTGGCGGCGGAAAAGCCCATCAGGGCGCCCCAGTTGAAGGTCAGGCCCAGCCACGCCTGCGGCCACCAGGTGATCCGCTTCATGAACGGGTAGGCCGCGACCAGCGCCAGCGAGGCGACGCCGAGCAGCACCGTCGACCAGTTCATCGTCAGCAGGATCAGCAGGCTGACCAGGCAGCAGCCGACCACGAAGGCCCAGGCCTGTTTCACGCTGATCTGCCCCGCGGGGATCGGCCGCATCGCCGTGCGGGCCACCTTCGCGTCGATGTCGCGGTCGACGATGTCGTTGTAGGCGCAGCCCGCCGCCCGCATCAGCGCCGCGCCGACCAGGAACAGGACCAGCAGCAGCGGGTCGGGCGCACGGCCCTGCATGGCGCAGGCCAGGGCGATGCCCATCCAGCCCGGCAGCATCAGCAGCCAGATACCCACCGGCCGGTCGAACCGGCCCAGCTTCAGCCAGGGCCGCAGTGCGGCCGGCGCATGGCGGTCCACCCAGTTGGTCGGCGCGGCGTCGGGCAGGATCGTGGACATGACCGCTGGATAGCCGGGTCGCGCCCGCGATCCAATCTTTCAGCGCGACGAAGGCCGGGCGGCGAGGCACTGTAGGGCGATGGTAGACGGTTCGATCCGGTCGCGGCCGAAGCGCTCGCGGGCCGCCCACTGGGCGATCGACGGGCTCGGCGCGACGCTGGTCGCGGTCGGGGCGGTCGGCGTGGTCACGCCGCTTCTGCCGACCACCGTGTTCTGGATCGGCGCCGTCGCCTGCTTCCTGAAGACCCGACCCTGGGCGGTGCGCCCGCTGCTGAAGACCCCGGTCGTCGGCCCGGCGATCATCGGGTTCCTGAGGTGGCGGCCGCTGGCGGGCGGGCGGCGGCGGCGCTGACCCGATGACCTGCCGCAGCTCACCAATACGCGTCATCCTGAGGAGCGGCGCAGCCGCGTCGCGAAGGACGCAATGACGTTGCGCCGGCCGCCGTCCGCGCCACGCTGACGCCCTGCGTCCTTCGCGACGCGATCCTGAGGGATCGCTCCTCAGGATGACGAAGTCTGTGAATGGCCTGTCGGTCTGACGTGGGACATCGTGACAGCCCCCGCCTGTCACCCAACCGCCCCACCGCGGTTAAATCCCCCCGCCCCTCTCCCGCCGAACCGCGTTCGGGCGTATCTCCACGCCCGAGGTCTTTCCATGAGCGAGCAGTACGAAGACGAGGAGGTCACCCGGGGACGGGTGCTCTCCAACGGCCAGGTTCTGGCCTTCATCGCCGGCTTCTGGCTGCGGCGACGCTGGCTGCTGCTCGCCTCCACGGGGCTGATGCTGCTGGCCGTGGGCTTCGACATCCTGATGCCGACGGCGGCCAAGGCGCTGATCGACGCCGTCTCCGATCCGGCCCGGAACACAGACAACGCCTGGAAGGCCTGGGGCCTGTTCGTCGGCGTCTATGTCGCCTTCGTCATCACCCGGAACATCGCCTTCCGCTTCTGGAACCCGCTGGCGGCCCGCAACATGGAGGAGATGACCAACGAGGGCTTCCACCGCGTGCAGCGCTTCTCGGCGGACTGGCACGCCGACAATTTCGCCGGCGCCACGGTCCGCAAGCTGTCGCGGGCGATGTGGGGCTACGACTCGGCCTCGGACGCGGTGGTGTTGTGGCTCGGCCCGGCGCTGCTGGTGCTGTTCGGCCTGTCGATCCAGATGCTCTTCAAGTGGCCGCTGGTCGGGGCACTGGCCTTCTTCACCGTGGTCGCCTTCCTGTGGCTGAACCTCTGGCTGGTGAAGGTCTACGCCCGCCCCGCCAACCTGAAATCCAACGCCCTCGACAGCCGCATCGGCGGATCGCTGGCCGACGCCATCACCTCCAACCCCACGGTAAAGAGCTTCGGGGCCGAGGCGCGGGAGGAGAGCCGCTTCGCCGGCATCACCCTGGCCTGGCGCAAGGCGGTGCTGGTCACCTGGAACCGCTTCATGGACGTCTGGCTGATCCAGAACGCCCTGATGGTGACGCTGCAGGCGGGCATGACCGGCATCCTGCTGAACCTGTGGGCCCAGGGCCTGGCGACGCCGGGCGACCTCGCCTTCGCCATCACCTCGTTCATGCTGATGAGCGGCTACCTGCGGAACATCGGCGAGAACGTGCGGATGATGCAGAAGGGCCTGGACGACGTCGAGGACGTGGCCAACTACGCCCGCATGGCCCCGCAGGTCGCCGACGCGCCGGCCGCCAGGCCCTTCGTCGGCGGCGAGGGCGAGATCGTCTTCGACAACGTCTCCTTCCGCTACAAGAGCGCCGGCGAGCCTCTGTACGACGGCTTTTCGCTGCGCATCGCGCCGGGCGAGCGGGTGGCGCTGGTCGGGCCGACCGGGGCGGGCAAGTCGACGTTCGTCAAGCTGATCCAGCGGCTCTACGACCTGCAGGGCGGCTCGATCGCCGTCGACGGCCAGGACATCGCGCTGGTCGAGCAGGGCAGCCTGCGCCGCGCCATCGCTGTGGTGCCCCAGGACCCGGCCCTGTTTCACCGCACCATCGCCGAGAACATCGGCTATGCCCGCCCCGACGCCACGCTGGACGAGGTGAAGCTGGCGGCGAAGCGGGCCCGGGCGCACGACTTCATCGAGAGCCTGCCCAAGGGCTACGACACCCTGGTCGGCGAGCGGGGCGTCAAGCTGTCGGGCGGTGAGCGCCAGCGGGTGGCCATCGCCCGCGCCTTCCTGGCCGACGCGCCCATCCTGGTGTTCGACGAGGCGACCAGCTCGCTCGATGTCGAGACCGAGGTCCACGTCCAGGCGGCGATGGAGGAGCTGATGGCCCAGCGCACGACCATCGTCATCGCCCACCGGCTGTCGACCATCCGCGGCGCCGACCGCATCCTGGTCTTCGACCGCGGCCGGATCATCGAGGAAGGCCGCCACGCCGACCTCAAGGCCAGCGGCGGCGCCTATGCGCGGCTGGCGGCGGTGGCCGAGGGGACGGCCTGATTCGCGTCAAGCGGCGTGCAAGCAATTCGCATTTACAAGCCCGACCGCGCACCCTAAGAGGGCCGCCGAATGAGAATGCTTCTCAGGATCGGGGCGCGTATGTCGGTTTCAAGGTGGTTTGCCAGCATGGCTGTCCTGGCGGCTGCGTCGGGGTGGACCGCCGTCGCGTCCGCCGAGGAAACCGTCGCGCCCCGCGCCGCCGAGTCCGTGCTGCTCGAAAGCCTGATCATCACCGGCTCGGCGGCCGGCGCGCGGGACGTCGCCGGGTCCGCGGCCTACCTCGATGAGGCCGCGCTGGACGTCCAGAGCTATGCCGACGTCAACCGCATCCTGCGGCTGGTCCCGGGCGTGGCGCTGCAGGAGGAAGACGGCTTCGGGCTGCGCCCCAACATCGGCATCCGGGGCTCCGGCTCGGACCGGGCCGGCCGGATCGCGGTGATGGAGGACGGCATCCTGATCGCGCCGGCGCCCTACGCCGCGCCCGCCGCCTACTACTTCCCCCGCATGGCCCGGATGAGCGGCGTCGAGGTCGTCAAGGGGCCGGCCGCCATCAAGTACGGCCCGCTGACCACCGGCGGCGCGCTGCAGTTCTTCTCGACCCCCGTTCCGGACGTCGAGGGCCGCATCGGCGGCTCGGCCGAGCTGCTCGGCGGCTCCTACGGCGGGCTGCGCGCCCACGGCGCGCTCGGCGGCTGGGCGCCGGTCACCGGCGGCCTGCAGTTCGGCGGGCTCGTCGAGGGTCTGGTCGAACGGTCGGACGGGTTCAAGGACCTCGACTCCGGCGGCGACACCGGCTTCGACATCTCAGACGCGGTGTTCAAGCTGGCGATCCGTTCGGCGCCCGGCGCCGCCATGCCGCAGACGTTCGAACTCAAGCACCAGCGCTACGAGGAAACCTCGGACGAGACCTATCTGGGCCTGACCCTGGCCGACTTCCGCGACCGACCGTTCCGCCGATACCGCGGCAGCCAGGAAGACGTCATGGACGTCGAGCACACCACCTGGCAGGCGACGCACCGCATCGAGCTCACCGACTGGCTCGACCTCACGACCGTCGCCTACCGCACCGAGACCAGCCGCGCCTGGTACAAGCTCAACGACGTCCTGTCGGGCGGGTCCCTGCGCTCGATCTCGGCGGTGCTGAGCAATCCGGCCGCCTACGCGGACGGCTACGCCACCCTGGTCGGCGCGCCCGGCTACACCAGCCCCGTCAACGCGCTGCGGGTGCGCAACAACAACCGCGCCTACACGACCGAAGGCGTCCAGATGGTGGCCGCCGCCCGCTTCGAGACCGGACCGTTCAGCCACCGCCTGGAAGTGTCGGGCCGCGTCCACGAGGACGAGGAGGACCGGCTTCAGCAGGACGACCGCTACCAGATGGTCGACGGCCGCATGGTCCTGACCACGGCCGGCGCGGCCGGCAGCCAGGAGAACCGCGTCGGCGAGGCCGGCGCACGCGCCTTCTTCATCCAGGACACGATCCGGTGGGACCGGCTGACCGTGAACCTCGGCGTTCGCTACGAGACCATCGACCTGAAGCGCACGAACTACGTTCTGGGCGACGCGGCCCGCTCGACCGTGCTGAGCGTGAACCGGTCGGAAGTCGACGTCTGGATCCCCGGCGTCGGCGTGACCTTCGAGCTGGCCCCCGACCTGCTTCTGATCGCCGGCGCTCACAAGGGCTTCAGCAACCCGGGCCCGGGGTCGGCCACCAGGCCGGAAACCAGCTGGAACTACGAAGCGGGCTTCCGCTTCGCCCGGGGCGACCTGGCGGTCGAGGCCATCGGCTTCTTCACGGACTACGACAACCTCGTCGGCGTCTGCACCGCGTCTACCGGCGGCGGCTGCGCGATCGGCGCCCAGTTCGACGGCGGCGCGGCCGAGGTAAAGGGCCTGGAGCTGACTGCGGCCTACGATCTGGGACCCGTCGCCCGCCTGCCCTTCGCCGCCCCGGTGTCGCTGACCTACACCCTGACGCAGGCGGAGTTCGGCACGAGCTTCAACTCCAGCTACGAGCCCTGGGGCAATGTGGTCGCCGGCTACGCGCTGCCGTACCTGCCCGAGCACCAGCTGACCCTGACCGCCGGCCTGCATGGCGACCGCTGGCGCGTCGACGGCGTGGTCAACTCCGTCGACGAGGCGCGGTCCGTGGCCGGCGAGGGCGCCATCCCGGCGAGCCGCAGGATCGACGCCCGCACCCTGCTGGACCTGTCGGCCGAGGTCGATCTGGCCGAGGGCGTCGCGGCCTTCGTCCAGGTTCAGAACGTGACGGACGAGGTCTACAACGCGGCCTTCACCCCCGCCGGCGCGCGCCCCGGCGCCCCCCGCCTGGTGATGGGCGGGCTGCGGCTGACGTTCTGATCCGGCTCAGGCCCCGGCGAACAGCAGGCGTCCGCCGTCCATGTCGGGACGCAGGGCGTTCAGGTCGGCCTGGGAGACGGCGAAACAGCCGAACGAGCGTCCCAGCTTGCCCTGGGACGCCAGGTAGGACGGCTCGCAGTAGTCGGCGGCGTGGACGATGATCGCCCGGTCGCGGACCTGCGAATTGGTCGGGTCCAGTCCGTCCAGCAGGACGTTGGGACCGTGCTTGGGCCCGCTGCTCTGGCCGACCGTCAGATAGGCGCCGACCGAGGAGGCGTTCGAGTCCGGCACATTGGAAAAGCGCTGGGCGAACCCGGTGTGGGCCGGATCGGAGCCCCGGCCGTGGGCCGTGCGGTACGCCTTCGCCTCGCCGGTCGTCAGGTCGAGACGGAACAGGCGCGGCTGGCTGGAGTGGGCCTGGAAGTCGACGATATAGACCCGGTCCTCGTGCTCGACCTTGCCGCGGTGACGCTTGAGCGCGTCCATCGCCGCGTACAGCAGCTGCCGGCGGATCAGACCTTGCGGATCGAGCGCGGGACCGAGGGCCTGGACAGGCGCCGGCGGCGGGACCACGAGCGGCTGGGTCGGGATGGACAGGGGCGTCGGCGGCGTGACAACCGCAACCGGCGCGGCGCGGCGGCTCGCGCTGGCGCACGACGCCGTCAGGGCGGCGAGGCCGACAATTAGTCCACGACGCGACAAGCGCGCTTGGTGTTCCAGCATGCCGTCTGAGCTCCGGGTTAGCGCCCCCGCGCGGTCAGTGCGGCAGCCGATAGCCCGGCGGGAGGCCTCTGCGGAACCGCGCATGGCGTCGCACCCCGCTCACTTTTTCGCTAGCGCCGCCGAAAGCGGCGCCGCCAGATCGCCCTTGCTCATCGCCTCGACCCGCTCCAGGCCCAGCCAGCCGGCCATGCGCTTCAGCTCGGCAGCCAGCGCTTCAGCTGTATCCGGCCGGGCGGCCGGCTCGGCATGGGCGGCCTGGACCCGCAGGACCTTCGCCTGGCGGTCAGACTTCAGATCCACCCGCGCCGTGATCGTCTCGCCCTGCAGGAAGGGCAGCACATAGTAGCCGTGCAGGCGCTTCTCCGCCGGGGTGTAGATCTCCAGCCGGATCCTGACGTCGAACAATCGCTCGGTGCGGTCGCGGAACCAGATCAGGTTGTCGAAGGGCGAGAGCAGCGCGTGGGCCTCGACCTTGCGCGGAACCTTCGCGGCCGGGTGCAGATAGCCCGGCTTGCTCCAGCCCTCGACGGCGACGGGCGTCAGCTCGCCGGCTTCGACCAGCTCATGCACCGCCCGGCGGGCGTGCTCCAGCGGCAGGCGGAAGTAGTCGCGCAGGTCGGCCTCGGTGGCCACGCCCATCGCCAGGGCCGAGCGGCGGACCAGCTCGCGGATGGCCTCGCCCTCGTCCGGCGTCGGGGCGTTGACGATGGCCGCCGGCAGCGCCCGCTCGGTGATGTCGTAGACGCGCTCGAAGCCGCGCCGGGTCTTCGTCGTCACATGGCCGGCCCAGAACAGCCATTCCAGCGCCCGCTTGCCGTCCGACCAGGACCACCAGCCGGGCTGGCCGCGCGGACCGGTGGCGAAGTCGCCGCCGGTGACCGGCCCGCGCTGCTCGATCTCGGCCAGGATGTTGTCGATGTAGTCGCGCCGCTCGCGGCCGAAGCGGGCCAGGCCGCCCCACTGCTCGCCCGCCTCGGCGCGGGCCATGCGCCAGCGAAGGTAGGGCTGCAGGTCCATCGGCAGCAGCGAGGCCTCGTGGCCCCAGTACTCGAACATCGACCGCTTCTTCCCCCAGGCCTCGGCCTCGAGCACCTCGCGCGGGTAGTCGCCCAACCGGGAGAACGCCGGCAGGTAGTGGGTGCGGGTGACGACGTTGACGCTGTCGATCTGGATCACGCCCAGACGGTCGGCCGTCTTGCGGAAGTGCCGCGCGCCGGGCGCGTCGTGGCGGCGGGAGTCGGCGAAGCCCTGGGCGGCCAGCGCGATGCGCCGGGCCTGACGGGCGGACAGGTCGTGGGTCTTCTTCATGGCAGGCAGCATGACCGATTCACGGTGTTCGCCCAATGTTCCCAAGAACAGTGGGCGGGTGGCTCGGCCGTGCGTCCTTCGACACGCCGCTGCGCGGCTGCTCAGGATGACGTAGTTTGAAGGCCACCCACACACGTCATGCTGAGCAGCGCTCGAAGAGCGCGTGTCGAAGCACGCACGGCGTCACCCGTGATCCAGCACCGGCTTGGGCTGGTAGGGCTTCTCAAGCGCCTTCACCTCGTCGTCGGTCAGCTTCACGTCCAGCGCCGACAGCGCCTCGGACAGGTGGTGCATCTTGCTGGCGCCGACGATGGGGGCGGTGATGGCCGGGTTCTTCAGCACCCAGGCCAGGGCCACCTGGGTGTTGGACAGGCCCCTCGCCTTCGCGATGGCCTCGACCGCATCCACCACGGCGAAATCGGCGTCGCGGTAGTAGAGGCGGGGGGAAAACTCATCGGTGCGGGCGCGCTCGGTATTGCCCTCGCCCACCGCCTTGCGACCGCCGGCCAGGAAGCCGCGCGCCAGCGGCGACCACGGAATGACGCCGACGCCCTCGGCCTTGCACAGGGGCAACATCTCCCGCTCCTCCTCGCGATAGACGAGGTTGTACTGCGGCTGCATCGACACGAATTTCGTCCAGCCGTTCCGCTCGCTGACGCTGAGCATCTTCGCGAACTGCCAAGCGTACATGGACGAGGCGCCGATGTAGCGCGCCTTGCCCGCCTTCACGACGTCATGCAGCGCCTCCAGCGTCTCCTCGATGGGCGTGTCGTAGTCGAAGCGGTGGATCTGGTAGAGGTCGATGTAGTCGGTCCCGAGGTTCCGCAGCGACCGGTCGACGGCGTCCATGATGTGCTTGCGCGACAGGCCGCCGGCGTTGGGGCCCCGGCCGTGCGGGAAGAACACCTTGGTGGCGATCACCGTCTCCTCGCGGCGCGCGAACGCCTTCAGCGCCTTGCCGGTGATGACCTCGCTCTGGCCGTTCGAGTACATGTCGGCCGTGTCGAAGAAGTTGATCCCGCCCTCGACCGCCGCCCGGAAGAAGGGCTGGCTCGCCTCCTCCTCCAGCACCCAGGGCCGCCAGCTGCTGGCGCCGTATGTCATACAGCCGAGACACAGCCTCGATACCTTAAGGCCGCTCGTTCCCAGTCTGACGTACTCCATGGATCGAGCCTCCCCTTGCGCGGCGTGGGTTCGCCGCTGTTTCAGTTCAAAGGTTGGCGAGCGTGGCCGATTTGGCAAGCGAGACCCGGAAGCTGGCGCGCCGGGACTTCGACAATGATCTCTCCAGCCACCACCTGATGCGCTACGCCGGCCGGGTCGACGGCTATCTGGTGACGGCCAAGAACTCCGGCACCCACGGGCTGCGCTTCATGCTCAGCCACGCGATCGCCCATCACCTGGGCCTGCCGCCGCCGCCGACCTCGAGCGGACCGGCCAGCAACGACTTCATCGGCCACCCGAAGAACGGCTGGGCCTGGCCGGACACGCCGAAGATCGGCAGCTCGCACAACATCCCCTCGCGGGTGATGAGCCTGGTCGGGGCCCGCGACCTGATGCAGCTGCCGCCGACGGTGGTTCTGGTTCGCGACCCGCGCGAGGCGCTGGCCTCCTACTATGTGAAATGGGCGGAGCGGTACGAACTGGGATCGTTCAGCGACTATCTGCGACGGCCGGCGCCGGGCCTGAAGAAGGTCGACGACGTCTGGTGGTTCATCCGGTTCTTCAACCGCTGGGGCGAGGCGCTGGCCGCGCGGCCGGCCGACATCACCGTCATCCGGCACGAGGACATGAAGCGCGATCCGGCCGGGACGATCCGGCAGGTCTGGGGGCATTGGGGCGTCCTGCTGGGCGAGGACGACGTGGCGGCCGGCGTCGCGGTGGCGAGTCGCGACGCTGTCGCCCGCGGGCTCGACCCCACGCTCGGCGAAACGATCATCCCCGACGAGCGCAAACGGGAGGCCGTCGTCCTGTCAGAGGCTGATCGGGCCTACATTGAAGAGGTGTTCGCCCGTCACCTGCGCCACGACTTCGGCTACGGCCTCATCGGGCCAGTCGACCGTCGCTGATCGCCTCGGGCTCGAACGGGAACAGGACGGCGGGGTCGGGCCTGTCGACGCCCTTGCGCAGCTTCGCCGGGGCGATCACCGACAGGATGTGCTGGATGATGGCCAGCCGCGCGGCCTTCTTGTCGTCGGCCTTCACGCAGACCCAGGGATGTATGACGCTGTGGCTGTGTGTCAGCATCTCGTTGCGGGCGGCGCTGTAGGCCTTCCACTTCTCCTGGGCGAGGGCGTCCAGCGGGCTGATCTTCAGGGCCTTGAGCGGATCGCTGCGGCGGTCGTCGAGGCGGCGGTCCTGCTCGTCCTTGCTGATGTCCAGCCACAGCTTGATCAGGGTGATGCCGCTGTCGATCAGCATCGACTCGAAGGCCGGGACGTCGCGCAGGAAGACCTCGGCTTCGCCCCTGGTGCAGAACCCCATGACCGGCTCGACGCCGCCGCGGTTGTACCAGGACCGGTTGAAGATCACGAGCTCGCCGGCCGCCGGCAGGTGGGTGACATAGCGCTGGAAGTACCACTGCGAGCGCTCGCGGTCCGAGGGCTTGGGCAGGGCCACGACCCGGGTCGCGCGGATCGACAGGTGCTCGACGATGCGCCTGATCGAGCCGTCCTTGCCGGCCGCATCGCGCCCCTCGAAGATGACCAGCACCTTGTCGCCACGCTCCATGGCCAGTTGCTGCCACCGGACGAGGGCGACCTGCAGCGTCTCGAGGGTCTTGTCGTAGGCCTTGTCGCTCATGCGAGGGAGCTAAACACGGCGGGCGATCCCGCGCTAGAAGGGCGACATGATCCGACTCCATGTCCCCGACGCGCTCGCCTCCGGCGCCCCGGTCATCCCGACGCCCGAGCAGAGCCGCTACCTGATCGCGGTGATGCGGCTGGCCATCGGTTCGGAGGTGCTGCTGTTCAACGGCCGGGACGGCGAATGGCGGGCCACAGTGGTCGAGGCGACCAAGCGCGGCTGCCGGCTGACGGTCGGGTCGATGACGCGGCCGATGGTCCAGGGGCCGGACCTCGACCTGGTCGTGGCGCTGGTCAAGCGCGGGCCGCTGGAGACCATCGTCGAGAAGGCGGTCGAACTGGGCGTGCGCCGCATCCGGCTGGTCCAGACCCGCAGAACCAACGCCGACCGCGCCAACATCGGCCGACTCCACGCCATCGCCACCGAGGCGGCGGAGCAGACCGGGCGTCTGGATGTGCCCGAGGTGGTCGCGCCAGAGAAGCTGGACCGCCTGCTGGACGGCTGGACCGCGGAACGACGGCTGATGTTCTGCGACGAGGCCGGCGGCGTCCCGCCGGCTCTGGCGGCGCTGAACACGGTCGAGGGCGGTCCGTGGGCGGTGCTGATCGGACCGGAAGGCGGGTTCGATCCTGCGGAGGGCGAACGCCTGCGCGCCCTGCCCTTCGTCACGCCGGTGTCGCTCGGCCCGCGCATCCTGCGGGCCGACACCGCCGCCATCGCCGCCCTGACGATCTGGCAGGCGGCGAAGGGAGACTGGCTCACGGCCTCTTGAGACCGTAGCCTTTTGCTACCACCTGCTGAACAGCGTAAAGATCGCGCCCGGTCGGGACATGGGCCTCCTGCCGCCAACACCAAGAAGCCGGGGAGGCTCGCTTTCGTATGTCCAACACTGTGTGTGACGACCGTCCGCTGACGCTGGACGACCTGACCGCCTATTTCGCCGTCGGCTCCAAGCCGGCCAGCGAATGGCGCGTCGGCGCCGAGCACGAGAAGTTCGGCTTCCACCTGACCACCAACGAAACCGTCGCCTATGACGGCCCCAGCGGCATCGAGGCGATGCTGAAGGGCCTGATGCGCTTCGGCTGGGAAGGCGTCTTCGAGGATCGCGCCGACGGCGGCCAGACCCTGATCGCGCTCAGCCGCGGCGGGGCGAACATCAGCCTTGAGCCCGGCGGCCAGTTCGAGCTCTCCGGCGCGCCGCTGAACTCCATGCACGAGATCTGCGAGGAGACGGGCAGCCACCTTCAGGAGGTGAAGACCGTCGCCGACGAACTGGGCCTGGGCTTCCTGGGCCTGGGTTTCCACCCGACGCTGAAGCGGTCGGACGCGGCGATCATGCCGAAGGGGCGGTACGTCATCATGCGGCGCTACATGCCGCTGGTCGGCAACCTGGGCCTCGACATGATGCTGCGGACCTGCACCGTGCAGGCCAACCTCGACTTCTCGTCCGAGGCCGACATGGTGGCCAAGTTCCGCACCAGCCTGGCGCTGCAGCCGATCGCCACCGCCCTGTTCGCCAACTCGCCGTTCACCGAGGGCAAGCCCAACGGCTTCCTTTCGGCCCGGGCCAATGTCTGGACCGACACCGATCCCGACCGCACCGGCATGCTGGATTTCGTGTTCGAGGACGGCTTCGACTTCGAGCGCTACGCCCGCTACGCGCTCGACGTGCCGATGTACTTCGTCAAGCGCAACGGCCTGTACGTCGACGTCGCCGGCAAGAGCTTCAAGGACTTCATCGACGGCAAGCTTGAAGGCGTCGAGGGCCGGGCGACGATGAAGGACTGGTCGGACCACACCACGACCATCTTCCCGGAAGTGCGGCTGAAGACCTATCTGGAGATGCGGGGCGCCGACGGCGGCCCCTGGAGCCGGCTCTGCGCCCTGCCCGCGCTGTGGACCGGCATCTTCTACGACGACGCGGCCCTGGCCGCTGCCTGGGACCTGTGCAAGCACTGGACCCTCGAAGAGCGCGAGACCGTCCGTCGCGACGTCAACCGCCTGGGCCTCAAGGCCGTGGTCGCCGGCCGCACCGTGCAGGACGTGGCGAAGGACATGATCGCCATCAGCCGCGAGGGCCTCAAGCGCCGCGCCCGGCTGGACGGCAGCTTCATCGACGAGACGACCTACCTGGGCGAACTCGAAGCCATCGCCGACAGCGGCCTGACCCCCGCCGAACGGCTGCTGGAAAAGTACCACGGCGAGTGGCAGGGCGACATCAGCCGCGTGTTCCAGGACTGCGCGTACTAAGCGGGTTGCGTGCTTCGCGACGCGGACCTGAAGGTCCGCTCCTCAGCATGACGACGTTTGTTGAAGCCCCCCACGTCATGCTGAGCAGCGGCGCAGGCCGCGTGTCGAAGCACGCACCTACTCAGCATACGGCGGGTCCATCGGCGGCACGTGGCGGACGGGCTGCGGCGTGTCGCCGGCCTCGATGTCGACATGCTCGGGCATGAAGGCGATGCAGCCCTCGATCATCGCGGCGCCGTCCTTCGCCGCCTCGTAGGACCAGGCCACATCCTCGACCATCGTGCGGTCGCGCATGATCGTGAACCAGCTGGCCCGGCCCTTCCACGGACAGACCGAGGTGTGGTCGTTCCGCCGCAGGACGGCCATCTGCACGTCCTCGCGCGGAAAATAGTAGACCGGCGCATGGCCCTGTTCGTCGAGCCGCAGGGCGCGGGCGCTGTCGGCGACCTCGTGGCCCTCGAACAGCGCGCGAACCCGTCCGGGCGCGGCGGTGATGGTAAACGGCGTGGTCGTGTCGGACATGGCGCGCTCCTCCTGATCCCGAACGCGCGAGAGACGAAAGCGGCTCCACAAAGTCCCCTCGCGGCAAGCCGTTGCTTGTGAAACCGGTCGACGCGTGATTTTCTGCCGCGCAAATCAGGGCTGGCGCGGGGGATCCTTGCCGCCCCTTCGGCGTCAAAGCCAAGCCAACAGGAACGGCAGTTATGAGCATCGTTATCGCGCTGGGGATTGTTATCACCCTGGCCACAGGCATCCCTGTGCTTCTGCAGATGCGGAGCCAGCCCCGGGGGCTGATCATCCTCTTCTTCGCCGAGATGTGGGAGCGGTTCTCCTACTACGGGATGCGCGCCATCCTGATCTTCTACCTCACGCAGCACTTCCTGTTCTCGGACGAGTTCGCCAGCGGCCTCTACGGCTCCTACGCCTCGCTGGTCTACCTGTTGCCGCTGATCGGCGGCCTGCTGGCCGACCGGTATCTGGGCACCCGCAAGGCCATCGCCTTCGGCGCCCTGCTGCTGGTCGCCGGCCACGGCATGATGGCCGTCGAGGGACGCCCCGCGACCCAGGCCCTGAACTATCAGGGCGCCGCCTACGAGCTGGTCATCGAGAACGACGTCTCCAGGATCAAGGTCGGCGATGCGACCTACACCTTCGGCGCCGGCCCCGACGGCGGCCTGGCGATCAACAACCTGCCCGCCGACGCGCCGCTCCCCGCGCTGCTGGCCAAGGACTCCTACGAAGTTAAGGCCGAGCGCGATACGACCTACGTCGGCCTCTTCTACCTCGCCATTTCGCTGATCATCATGGGGGTCGGCTTCCTGAAGCCCAACATCTCCACGATCGTCGGCCAGCTGTATCCGCAGGGCGACCCCCGGCGCGACCAGGGCTTCAACCTCTACTACTACGGCATCAACCTGGGCGCCTTCTGGGCCTCGATCCTGTGCGGCTATCTCGGCCAGACCGTCGGCTGGTGGGCGGGCTTCGGCCTGGCTGGCGTCGGCATGCTGGTGGGCTTCATCGTCTTCGTGCTCGGCAAGCCGCTGCTCGAGGGCAACGGCGAGCCCCCCAACCCCGCGCAACTGGCGCAGAAGGTCGTCGGCCCGGTCAACCGTGAGGGCCTGATCTACCTCGCCGGCATCCTGGGCGTCGGCGTCATCTGGTGGATGGTCCAGAGCCACACGGTCGTGGGCTGGGCCCTGGGCGTGAGCACGTTCGCCGCGCTCGCCTACATCGCCTGGTTCGTCGTGGCGAAATGCGACAAGATCGCCCGCGAGCGGATGATGCTGGCCGTCGTCCTGATCTTCGGATCGGTGGTCTTCTGGACCCTGTTCGAACAGGCCGGCACGTCGCTCAGCCTGTTCGCCGACCGCAACGTCGACCTGGCGCTGATTAGCGCGCCGACGACCATCACCATCCTTGGCCAGGACTTCTTCCTCGCCAGCCAGGCCATGTATCAGGCGGCCGGGTCGCCGACCGATGCGATCTGGATCGACATGGGTCTGACCGCGGCGCAGACGGGGTCGTTCAACGCCGGCTTCATCCTGATCTTCGCACCGATCTTCGGGGCGCTGTGGCTGTTCCTCGGCCGGATCAAGCGTGACCCCAACCCGGTGATGAAGTTCGGCCTCGCCCTGGCGCAGGTCGGCCTGGGCTTCCTTGTCGTGGTCTGGGCGGCCAGGGCCGGCTTTGTGAACCCGGCCTTCCAGATGCCGCTGCTGGCGCTGGCCGCGCTGTATCTGCTGCACACCACCGGCGAGCTCTTCCTGTCGCCGGTCGGCCTGTCGGAGATCACCAAGCTGTCGGTGGCCTCGATCGTCTCCTTCATGATGGCGGTCTGGTTCCTGTCCAGCTCGATCGCCCACTTCATCGGCGGCGTGATCGCCGGCCGGTTGGGGTCAGCGACGGTGGGCGGCCAGGTGCTCGATCCGGAGGCCGCGCTGCAGACCTCGCTGGGCGGCTTCCACTGGCTCGGCTGGACCGGCGTCGGCCTGGGCGTGGTCTTCGTGCTGCTCAGCTTCCTGATCAAGCATTGGGCCCACGGCGCCAACGACGCTTCGGCGCACCCCGCCCCGGAAGCCGGCGGCGAGCGCCACTAGGGTCGGCGACTCCCACCCCTGAAACGGCGAAGGGCCCCGGAGAGCGATCTCCGGGGCCCTTCTTCCCTGGCCTGGGGCAGCTCCGGTTCGGGGCGGAGCCGAGGGGTCTCAAGCGGCCGGGGAAGCCGTCAGCCGAACGTCTTGCGCACGCGGACGTAGACGCTCATGCCGTTCTCGTAGGTGCGGGTCTCGCGCAGCTGCAGCACGCCGGTGTCGCGGTCGCCGCTGTAGAAGGCCTGCTCCTTGATCAGGGGCCGCTCGGTGAAGTTCTTGAGCTGCAGCAGCAGCTGCAGGTCCTTGCGCGGCTTCCACTCGACGTAGGGGATCACGAACGACTTCAGTTCGGTCTGCTCGACGCGGTTGTAGCGCCAGTAGGTCTCGGTGAACTCGCCGAACACGTCGACGCCCCAGGTCAGCTTCCATTGCGGCAGGTCCTGGGTGAAGTGGATCTCCCAGTCGTAGGGGTGCTCGGCGGTGATCCGGCGCGGATCGAAGGTGGTCGGGTCGATGACCTCGGACTCACGCAGCACGTAGAACCCGCGCAGCATGCCGCCCTTCACGCCGAGGCGGTCCAGCGGCAGGTTGAAATCGATCTGCGCCTGGTCGCGCGAACCGTCGCCGATGTTGGCCGGACGGTCGTAGCGCGTGCAGAGCGGCGAGGTCGGATCCGGGACGCCGGCGACCAGCGGACAGGTCGACAGCACCACCTCCGGCGCCCGGTCGATGGCGTCGGTCAGCTCCGTGTGGCGAAGGGTCAGGGTGATCGCCCCGTTGCCCCAGAACCGGCGCTCGTAGGCGATCTCGGTGACCAGGCCCTGCTGCGGGTTGATGTCCACGTTCCCGGTGGAGACGCCGCCGCCGGTGGCGATCGCCGAACCGGCGATGAAGTCGCCGAAGTTCAGCTGGCCGACCTCGCGCTCGACGCGGAAGCGAAGCTGGTTCTCTTCGTTGGGCGACCAGGTGGCGACGAGGCGGGGCTTGGCGAACTGCAGGCTCTTCTCGAGCTCGACGTCGCCTTCCGAGGTGATCGTCGAATACTCGTAGCGCAGGCCGCCCTCGACGGTCAGCCTGGGCGTCGCGTTCCAGGTGGCTGTACCGAAGGCCTCGCCGCGCCGTTCCTCGACCCGAACATTGGCCGCCGGCAGCGCCACGGGCGTTCCGTTGAAGCTGTAGGTCGTGGCCGTCTCCAGCCAGTTGAAGGCGCCCTCGCCGCCGAACTCGAGCGACAGCGTGTCCGACTGGCGGAAGTTGACCGAGGCCCGGCCGATGGTCTCGCCCAGCTTGCGCTCGTTGCTGAACAGCTCCTCGTCGCCCCCCGCCTGGAAGCGAAGGTAGAAGTCCTGTTCCTTCCACTGCTGGATGAACAGGCTCTCGAGCTTGGTGCGCGGACCCAGGTCCCGGCCGTAGCGCAGGCCGATCTCGCCCTCGCGGCGCTCCTCGAGTTCGCGGTCCTTGGCGGTGAAGCCGGCGACATCGAAGTCGTCATGCTGGCCGTAGAAGAAGCGCTGGAAGAACATGCGGCCGTTGACGCGGAACTTGCCGCCGGCCAGCGGCGTCGACCAGGCGGCGGTGCCCACGATCTGCAGGCCGTCGCCTTCGGCGCGCATGTCGCCCTGCTCGACGATCGTTCCGGCCGCGTCGCGCTGGACCAGCGGACCGTCGCCGGCGCCGTCGTCGTGGAAGGCCGCGGCGATCAGCGAGCCCTCCAGGGTGCGGCCGTCGGCGCGGCGCACGCCTTCCAGGCGGATGCCCGGCGAGTTGCGGCCGTCGTAGATGAAGTCATTGACGATCGCGATCACGCCGGTGACCGCCGCGCCCTTCTTGATGATGACGTTGGCCATCACCGTCTTGCCCTGCATGTCGATGCCCGGCGCGCCGCCGCGGATGACATCCACGCGCTCGACCTGGCTGGCGGGAATGCGGCGCAGAATGCTCTGCAGGTCGTCGCTCTTGGTGGTCGGGCGCTCGCCGTCGATCAGCACGTTGCCGGCCGCGCCGGCGAAGCCGCGCACACCCGATCCGCCGTCGAAGGCGAACCCCGGCAGGCGCGTGACCATCTCCATGGCCGTGTTGGGCTGGGCGTCGGCGAAAAAGCTCGGCGGATAGGCGATGACGCCCTGCTCGCCGTCGGCGGCCGGTGGCGTCGCGGGGGCCTCGGACTGCGCCAGGGCGGTGGTCGCCAGGGACAGAGCGGCGAACCCGACGGTGGCGAAAAGCAGTCTTCTCATAGGTTACTCCCCCTTGAACCCCCCGGCCCAAGCAAGGCGAACCTGATCGCGCACCCGTCTGGAGGCACGTTACAACGCTGAAATGTGGATTAAATCGCCGAAACGTTAGCGGCGATCACTCAGACCGCCGTGCCGCCCACGGTCAGGCCGGTGATCTTCATCGACGGTTGCGCGACGCCAACCGGGACGCCCTGCCCCGCCTTGCCACAGACCCCGATGCCGGGGTCCATCGCGAAATCGTCGCCGATCATCGTCACCCGGGTCAGGGCGCTGGGGCCGTCGCCGATCAGGCTGGCGCCCTTGACCGGCGTGGTCAGCCGGCCGTCCTCGATCAGCCAGGCCTCGGTGCACTGGAACACGAACTTGCCATTGGTGATGTCGACCTGGCCGCCGCCCAGATGGGCGCAGAAGATGCCCCGCTTCGTCGAGGCGATCATCTCGGCCTGGGTGTGATGGCCGCCGAGCATGCCGGTGTTGGTCATCCGCGGCATCGGCATATGGGCGTAGGACTGACGCCGGGCGTTGCCGGTCGCGCTCATGCCCATCAGTCGGGCGCTCATCCGGTCGTGCATGTAGCCGACCAGGATGCCGTCCTCGATCAGGATGGTGCGTTCGGTGGGCGTACCCTCGTCGTCGACGGTCAGCGAGCCGCGTCGACCGGGGATGGTCCCGTCGTCGAAGACCGTCACGCCCGGCGCCGCCACCCGTTCGCCGATCCGGCCGGAGAAGGCCGACAGGCCCTTGCGGTTGAAGTCGCCTTCCAGCCCGTGGCCGACGGCCTCGTGCAGCAGCACGCCGTTCCAGCCCGGGCCGAGCACCACGTCCATCTCGCCGGCGGGGCAGTCGACGGCGTCGAGGTTCACCGTCGCCTGGCGGATGGCGTCGTCGACCTGGGCCTGCCACTTGTCGGGCGAGATCCAGGCCTCGAACCCGGCGCGGCCGCCGGCGCCGGAGGTGCCGGTCTCCCGCCGTCCGTCCCGCTCGACGGTGACCTGGACATTGACGCGCACCAGCGGGCGGACATCGCGGATCAGCCGGCCGTCGGCGCGCAGGATCTCGACCGTGCGCCGCTCGCCGGCCATCGAGGCCATGACCTGGACGACGCGCGGATCGCGGGCCCTGGCGAAGGCGTCGATCTCCTGCATCAGAGCGACCTTGTCGGAGAAGCCGGGCGAGGCGACCGGGTCGTCCTCGTTGTAGAGCCTGGCGTTGGTGGCGCGCGGCGCCTCGGCGGCCACGCCGGCGTAGCCGCGACGGGCCAGCCTGGCCGAATCGCCGGCGCGGCGGATGGCGGCCTCGGAGATTTCGCTGGCGTGGGCGTAGCCGGCCGTCTCGCCGGCGACGACGCGAAGGCCGAAGCCTTCGCCGGAGTCGTAGCTGGCGGTCTTCAGCCGTCCGTCGTCGAAGACGAAGGCCTCGCTCTCGGAGCGTTCGAGGAACAGTTCCCCGTCGTCGGCGCCGGCCAGGGCCTCGCCGAGGATGGCGCGGGCGCGTTCGGGATCGACGCCGGCGGCGTCCAGGAGCGAGGGAGCGAGAGGAGAGGCGGTCATGACGCTACAGGTAGGACGTCAGACCGCCTTCGTCATCAGTAGTCCTCGTCCACGTCGCCCGATCCGCTGATTTCGCTCGTCAGGCTGGCGGGTTTGGCGCGGAGGGTCACCCCGCCGCTGCCCGCGACGGCGACCTTGACCACGCCCCGCGCCGCGATGACGGCGTCGCCGCTGCCCGAGGTCGTGACCTGCGCGTCGTCGGCCTCGACCTCGGCGAGATCGATGCTGCCCGATCCGACGATGTCGAGCTTGAGCGTCCCGGAGCGGCCGGCGCCGGTGACGTCCCCGCTGCCCTGGACCTGGACGGACAGGCCGGGCTGGTCATAGTCGCGGATGTCGAGGTCGCCCGGACCGGTGACGGTGAATCGCGACACCTTCGGCGCGGTGACCGTGATCCGGACGCCCTCGCCGGCATCGAGCACCCGGACGCCGTTGAGGTCGATCCTCACGTCGCTGGTGTCGAGATGGACGTCGCCGGAAAGGCCGAACCGGCCGTTCTGGAGCGTAATGCGCTCGACGTAGTCCTTGGGCCCCTCGATGACGACCCGCGACTCCTCGCCCTGCACGTAGGTGACGTCCACGGGCAGGTCGAGCTCCAGCAGGTCGCCGCCGGCCCATGGAATTTCCCGGGTGATTCGCTCGCTGGGGCGAACACGCTCCATGCGGCTGCGGCCGTGCCGCTCGGTGATGCGGTACTGCCACTCGCTGGGAATGGTCCAGTTGTTCTCGGCGATATCGCGGCCGCCGAGCGCCGCGGCCCCGGCGAGACAGGCGACCGCGAGGATGAAGCTCGCGAAGGCGATGGTGATCAGGGTGCGGATCATGGCTCTGTCCCTCAGCCTTGCGGTTCGATGGCCGGCTTGAGCAGCCGGTAGTGAAGGCGCCCGTACCAGACGAGCAGGTTGACGAGGCCGACGGTGACGATGGTGGTCACGGCGGCGATGGCGGTGGCCGCCGCCATCAGGCCGATCCCGGCGAGAAGCGCCGCCACCGGTCCGCCCGGCGGACCCATGAAGGGACCGGCCGCGAACACGAAGCCGCCGGCGATGAAGACGCCGATGGCCGCCATGAAGAAGCCGAACAGCGCGCCGACCACGCCCATCAGGATCGGCAGGAGGACAAGAATGTCGATCGCGCCGAGGCCGAGCACCGCGAAGACAGCGGCCATCGCCGCCGACGGGTTCTTCTGCTCCTCCCACCGCTTGAGGCCTTCCTCGGCCTTCAGCTCGCGGGCCAGGCGGCCCGGGTCGCCCAGCGCCCCGGCCACCTCGGCCTCGCTGCGTCCGGCGGCGACGGCGTCGTCGAAGTGCGTCTCGTAGTCGGCGACGATGTCGCTGATCTGGTTGGCCGGCATGCCGGCCAGACCGGCCTTGAGCCGGGCGATGAAGTCGGCGCGGGTCATGCCTCGGCTCCCAGGATGGCGTCGACGGCCCTTGTGAAGGCCATCCATTCGGATTTCTGCGAGATGAAGCTGGCGCGCCCCGCCTCGGTCAGACGGTAGTATTTCCGGGGCGGGCCGCTCTGCGACTCGACCAGGTAGGTATCGACCAGGCCGTCGGCCTGCAGTCTGCGCATCAGCGGATAGATGGTCCCCTCCCCCATATCGATGTCCCTGGCGAGCTGGCTGGCGATCTCGTAGGCGTAGCTGTCGGCGCGGTGCAGCAGGGCCAGCACGCACAACGTCAGGACGCCCTTCTTCAATTGAATTTCGATGGTTTCCGGCACGTGGTCCGCCTCCAGGTTCCAGACCTGTCTAACGCATGGTACTGACTAACGCAAGGTACCTTCTTAAGCCGGGTAGCTTGCCGTGCCTCATAGCTCCGCAGGAGGCAGTTGCGACCCCCTCGCAGTATCCGGCCTTTTCCTTGTCGCGCCTGTGACGGTGAGGCGCTTGGCAAGGGGTGGCGTTGCGCGTATTCACGCCCCCGGTAGGCGTGGAGGGGCGTCGCTGAAGGGCTCGTGCGCGAGCTTGAAGCCACCGCTCCCCGAGCCAGATGAAATAGTGCCGGGTTTCCCTGGTCCTCCCGGACCACGGACGGCGAAGCAGGCCAGAGAGGGTCATGAAGTCGAAGTTTCAGGGTATCGCCGGTCTAATGGCGGGCGCCGGTGCGGCGATGATGGGCTCGCTGGCCTTCGCTCAGGAGCGAATGGGTCAGCCGACCCCCGGGGGAATGGGTCTGCAGCAGGCGGCGTCGCCGCTCAAGCATGACGCCCACTTCTTCCACGACATCATTCTGTTGCCGATCATCACGGTCATCAGCCTGTTCGTGCTGGGCCTGCTGATCTGGGTGGTGGTCCGCTACAATCGCAAGGCCAATCCGGTCCCGGCGACCTGGAGCCACAACACCGCCATCGAGGTGGCCTGGACGCTGATCCCGGTCCTGATCCTGATGGTGATCGCGGTCTTCTCGTTCCGGCTGCTGTTCGACTACCACAACATGCCCAAGCCGGACCTGACCGTTAAGGCGGTCGGCTACCAGTGGAACTGGGGCTACGAGTACCCGGACCAGAAGATCCCCGAGTACATCTCCAACATGCTGCCCGAGGACGAGGTCGCCGCGCGCGGCCTGCCCAAGGACGTCTTCCGTCTGGCGGCGACCGAACCGATGGTCGTGCCGGTCAACAAGGTGGTCCGCGTCCAGGTCACGGCCGCCGACGTGATCCACGCCTTCGCCCTGCCGGCCTTCGGTCTGAAGACCGACGCGGTCCCGGGTCGTCTGAACGAGACCTGGTTCAAGGCCGAGAAGGTGGGCACCTACTACGGACAGTGCTCCGAACTCTGCGGCGTCGACCACGCCTTCATGCCGATCGAGATCAAGGTCGTGACGCAGGCCGAGTTCGACGCCTGGGTGGCGACCAAGGCCCCGGCCGCCGCGGCTCCGGCCGCTGACGCCGCCGCCGCTCCCGCTCCGACCCCGACGGCCGCTCCGGCGGCTCCCGCCGCCGGCCCCGCGCCGGCCGCCGCCAACTGATTTCCAAGGTAAGACCGATGGCTCACGCCGCCGCTCACGACTCACACGACGACGCCGATCACAAGCCCGGCTTCTTCACCCGCTGGTTCTTCTCCACGAACCACAAGGACATCGGCACGCTGTACCTGCTGTTCGCCATCATGGCGGGCATCGTGGGTGGCGCGCTGTCCGGCCTGATCCGCTGGGAACTGGCCCAGCCGGGCATCCAGATCTTCGCCGAGAACTCCTCGGTCAGCCTGCTGGGCCTGATCGAGCAGTCCAAGCACGGCTACAACGCCGTCGTCACCGCCCACGCCCTGATCATGATCTTCTTCATGGTCATGCCGGCGATGATCGGCGGCTTCGGCAACTGGTTCGTGCCGCTGATGATCGGCGCGCCGGACATGGCCTTCCCGCGGATGAACAACATCTCGTTCTGGCTGCTGGTCGCCGCCTGGGTGCTGCTGCTGACCTCGATGTTCGTCGACGGCGGTCCCGGCAAGGGCTTCGGCGGCGGCTGGACGATCTATCCGCCGCTCTCGACCTCCGGCCACACCGGCCCGTCGATGGACCTGGCGATCTTCTCGCTCCACCTGGCGGGCGCCAGCTCGATCCTGGGCGCGATCAACTTCATCACCACGATCTTCAACATGCGCGCGCCGGGCATGACCCTGCACCGCATGCCGCTGTTCGTGTGGTCGATCCTGGTCACCGTCTTCCTGCTGCTGCTGTCGCTGCCCGTTCTGGCCGGCGCCATCACCATGCTGCTGACCGACCGCAACTTCGGCACCCACTTCTTCGATCCCGCCGGCGGCGGCGATCCGGTGATGTTCCAGCACCTGTTCTGGTTCTTCGGTCACCCGGAAGTGTACATCCTGATCCTGCCGGGCTTCGGCATGATCAGCCACATCGTCTCGACCTTCTCGCGCAAGCCGGTGTTCGGCTATCTCGCGATGGCCTACGCCATGGTCGCCATCGGCTTCGTCGGCTTCATCGTCTGGGCCCACCACATGTACACCGTGGGCATGGGCATCAACCTGCGGGCCTACTTCGTGGCCGCCACGATGGTCATCGCGGTGCCCACCGGCGTGAAGATCTTCAGCTGGATCGCCACCATGTGGGGCGGCTCCATCACCTTCAAGACGCCGATGCTGTGGGCGATGGGCTTCATCTTCCTGTTCACCGTCGGCGGCGTGACGGGCGTGGTGCTGGCCAACGCCGGCATCGACTACAGCCTGCACGACACCTACTACGTGGTCGCCCACTTCCACTACGTGCTGTCGCTGGGCGCCGTGTTCGCCATCTTCGCCGGCTTCTTCTACTGGTTCGAGAAGATCTGGGGCGTGAAGTACAACGAATTCCTCGGCGCGCTGCAGTTCTGGATCATGTTCGTGGGCGTGAACCTGGTGTTCTTCCCGCAGCACTTCCTGGGCCTGCAGGGCATGCCGCGGCGCTACGTCGACTATCCGGAAGCCTTCACGCTGTGGAACCAGGTCTCGTCCTGGGGCTACGTGGTGACCGCCGCCGGCGTGGGGGTCTTCCTGATCGTCCTGCTGGAAGCCGCCATCCGTCGCCGCAAGGCCGAGGCCAATCCCTGGGGCGAAGGCGCCACGACGCTGGAGTGGACCCTGTCCTCGCCGCCGCCGTTCCACCAGTTCAACGAGCTGCCGGTGATCAAGCCTGATCACCACTAAGGCCTCCGCGACAACCGGAAGCACACTAAAGGGCGCGTCGGGGTTGGACCCCGGCGCGCCCTTCGCCTATGTACCCTGCGAACATGAGCAAGCCCGTCGCCATCGAAGACCGCGCCGCGTCACAGCCGGCGCTGTGGTCCGACTATCTGCAGCTGCTGAAGCCGCGCGTCATGTCGCTGGTGGTGTTCACCGCCGCGACCGGGCTGGTCTGCGCCGGCCAGCCGATCAACCCCCTGCTGGGCGCCGTGGCGATCCTCTGCATCGCGGTGGGCGCCGGCGCGTCCGGGGCGCTCAACATGTGGTTCGACGCCGACATCGACGGTCGCATGCGCCGCACCCGCGCCCGCCCGGTTCCGGCCGGCAAGGTCCAGGGCGTCGAGGCGGCGACCCTGGGAATCATCCTGTCGCTGTTCTCGGTGATGCTGCTGGGCATGACCACCAACTGGCTGGCCGCCGGGCTGCTGGCCTTCACCATCTACTTCTACGTCGTGGTCTACACGATGTGGCTCAAGCGCTGGACGCCGCAGAACATCGTCATCGGCGGCCTGGCGGGCGCCCTGCCTCCGGCCATCGGCTGGGCCGCCGCGGCCGGCGAGACGCCGCTGAACGCCTGGCTGATGGTGCTGATCATCTTCATGTGGACGCCGCCGCACGCCTGGGCGCTGGCCCTCTACACGTCCGAGGACTACGCCAAGGTCGGGGTGCCGATGATGCCGGTCGCCCGGGGCGCCGCCTCCACCCGCAAGCAGATCCTGGTCTATTCGCTGCTGTTCGCGCCGGTCTGCCAGATTCCCGCCTTCACGGGTCTGGGCGGTCCGGCCTACCTGGCGGTGGCGGCGCTGGGCGGAGCGGTCTTCGTGCTGCTGGCCTGGCGGGTGTTCCGCTCGCGGGCCGGCGACGCGCCCGACGAGCGGATCGAGGGCGAAGACCGGCTCTATGCCGTGCGCGCCGGATCGAAGGACGCCCGCAATCTGTTCGCCTTCTCGATCCTGTACCTTACATTGCTGTTCGCGGCCCTGCTCGCCGAGCATCTGGCCGGGATCAAGCCGCTGGAGCTGCTTTAGGTGACCTCTTCGCCCGACGATACGCCGCCGGCCCCGCCGGCTCCGGTCGACCAGGCCGCGCTCGACAAGGCGCGCCGCGGCCGCAACATCGCCCTGGCGCTCGGCCTGGTGATGTTCATCATCCTCGTCTACGGCGTCACCCTCGTGCGGATGGGAGGCCATGTCGCCAGTCGCCCCCTCTGACAAGCCGCGCGCCCGGCTCGGCCGGAACGCCCGCCTCGGCCTGATCTGCGCCGCCGTCTTCTTCGGCATGGTCGGCGTGGCCTACGCCTCGGTGCCGCTCTACCGCGCCTTCTGCCAGCTGACCGGCTTCGACGGCACGGTCCGAAAGGCCGACGCCGCGCCGGACAAGGTGCTGAACAGGACCCTGACGATTCGCTTCGACGCCAACGTCCGCGACCTCCCCTGGAGTTTCTCGCCCGAGCAGGTGAGCCAGGAGGTGAAGATCGGCGACACGGGTCTGGCCTTCTACAAGGTGACCAACAACGGCAAGACGCCGCTGACCGGCCAGGCCACCTACAACGTGGTGCCCGAATCGGCCGGCCTCTACTTCCAGAAGCTGGAATGCTTCTGCTTCACCGACCAGACCATCCAGCCGGGCGAGACGAAGGAGTTCCCGGTCGTCTACTTCGTGGACCCCAAGTTCGCCGAGGATTTCGAGACGAAGGGCGCGAGCGAGGTGACGCTTTCCTACACCTTCTTCCCGTCGACCGAAGGAAGCGCGCAGGCGCCTCTTGGCGGAACGGCCGGGGCGGGGCTATAGCACACGGGATTTTGGGGCGGCGCGCCGCTCCGGGGGAAACAGAGGTTCAGGCACGATCATGGCCCACGGCGCCGTAAAGCACGACTATCACCTGGTTAACCCCAGCCCCTGGCCGCTGATCGGCTCGATCGGCGCAACGATCATGATGGTCGGCGCCGTGGTCTGGATGAAGGGCCTCGCCACCATCACGGACGAGACCTCGCCGCTGGTGTCCTACCTCTTCGGCAAGGGCCATCCGATCACCTTCGCGATCGGCCTGGCGCTGGTTCTCTACACCTTCTTCGGCTGGTGGCGGGACGTCATCAAGGAAGCCAACGCCGGCGACCATACGCCGGTCGTGTCGCTGCACCTGCGCTACGGCATGATCATGTTCATCGCTTCGGAAGTGATGTTCTTCGTGGCCTGGTTCTGGATCTTCTTCGAGATGGTCCTGTTCCAGGAGCACCGCACCCTGACCCCCGCCATCGGCAACTTCGAAGGCGTGGCCACGGCCTGGGCCCAGTGGCCGCCCAAGGGCATCGAGCTGGTCCCGGCCTTCCACCTGCCCCTGGTCAACACCCTGACCCTGCTGCTGTCGGGCACGACCGTCACCTGGGCCCACCACGCCCTTCAGGTCGGCGACCGCAAGGCCGCCAAGATAGGCCTGGCCCTGACCATCGTGCTGGGCGTGCTGTTCACCGCCATCCAGGTCTACGAGTACAACCACATCCTGCACGAGAACCTGTTCTTCTCGGAGGAGGCGGCCAACGCCGGCCTGTACGGTTCGTCCTTCTTCATGGCGACCGGTTTCCACGGCTTCCACGTGCTGGTGGGCACCATCTTCCTGGCGGTCTGCTTCATCCGCCTGCTGAACGGCGCCTTCACGCCCAAGCAGCACTTCGGCTTCGAGGCCGCCGCCTGGTACTGGCACTTCGTCGACGTGGTCTGGCTGTTCCTGTTCGCCTTCATCTACGTGGTCTTCGGAACCCCCTAGTGTGCTGGATCAGAAGTTCGCCGGCTTGTTGGCCAGACTCAGAGCGAACTTCTGATCCAAGAAGCACACTAGAATCAGGCATCCCTCTAGTGTCCTCATCGATTCCGAAGTTCGTCAAAGCTGGCCACAAACTCATGCGAACTTCGGAATCGGGACACTAGGCATGGCCAACCCATACGCAGCCGGGGCGGCCGGACGCTGCCCCAACTGCGGCCAGGGCCACCTGTTCGAGGGTTTCCTCAGGGTGGCCCCGACCTGTGAAGCCTGCGGCTTCGACCTGAAGGCGGCCGACACCGGAGACGGTCCGGCCGTTTTCGTCATTCTGATCGGCGGCTTCCTGGTCGCATTCGGCGCGGTGTTCACCGAGATCGCATACAGCCCGCCGGCCTGGCTGCAGCTGATCATCTGGCTGCCGCTGACGGTCATCGTCTGCGGCGGGCTGCTGAGGCCGTTCAAGGGCCTGCTGATCGCCGCCCAGTTCGCCAACAAGGCCCGCGAGGCCGGCCGCCACGATGTCTGAGTCCCGTCCGCGCTTTCCGGTCGGGCTGACGATCAGCACCGCCGTCGCCCTGCTGATCCTGCTGGCGCTCGGAGGCTGGCAGCTGCAGCGCCTGGCCTGGAAGACCGCGCTTCTCGACCGGATCGCCGCGACCCGGGAGGCGGCGCCCAGGCCGATCACCGGGGTCCCGCTGACCCCGGCCTACCGCTTCACCCGCGTCACCCTCGATTGCCCGGGTCTGGCGACGGCGAAGTTCGTCGAGCTCTACGCGCTGCAGGACGGCGCCGCCGGCACGCGGCTTGTCTCGCTGTGCGCCTACGCCGAGGGCCGGCCGCCGATCCTGGTCGACCGCGGCTTCGTCGCTGACACCGTCTCGGCCCGCCCTCCCGTGGCAGCCTCAAGCGAGGTCGTCCGGTTGACCGGCGTGCTGCGCGAGGGCGTGCCGCCGGGGGCCTTCACCCCGCCGGCCCGCGACGGCCGCTTCTACAGCGCCGACCTGCCGGCCATGGCCCTGGCCCTGGGCGCCGAGCGCCATCCCGACGTCATGGTGACCGCCGAGACCTCGTCCAATCCGGAGTGGAAGGCGCTGGTCCCCTCGCCGCTGCCGTCCGCGATCACCAACCGTCATCTCGAATACGCCCTGACCTGGTTCGGCCTTGCTGGCGCCCTTGTGGCCGTCTACGTCGCCCTCCTCCGTCGCAAGTTGAAGAGCGCATGAAGTACGTCTCCACCCGGGCCGGCTCGACCGGCGAGACCGCATCCATCGGCTTCCTCGACGCCGTGCTGGCGGGCCTCGCGCCCGACGGGGGCCTCTATGTCCCCGAGACCTGGCCGACCCTGACGACCGAGGAGATCGCGGGCTTCGCGGGCAAACCGTACGCCGAGGTCGCCGCCGACATCCTGTCGCGCTTCGCCGGGCACGAGATCCCGCCCGACGTGCTGCTGGAGATGTGCACCGAGGCCTACGGGACCTTCACCCACGCCGCCACCTGCCCGGTGAAGCAGCTGCGCCCCGGCCAGTTCCTGCTGGAACTGTTCCACGGCCCGTCCCTGGCCTTCAAGGACGTGGCCATGCAGCTGCTCGGCCGACTGTACGACTACGCGCTGTCACGGCAGGGCCGGGTGATGACGGTGGTCTGCGCCACTTCGGGCGACACGGGCGGCGCGGCGGTCGAGGCCTTCCGCGGCCGGGCCAACACCCGCATCGTGGCGCTGTTCCCCGAGGGCCGGATCAGCGAGGTCCAGCGCCGCTTCATGACCACGGCCGCCGACGCCAACGTCGCCTGCCTGTCGGTCGAGGGCACCTTCGACGACTGCCAGACCCTGGTGAAGGGCCTGTTCGGCGACGACCAGTTCCGCCGCGCGGTGGACCTGACGGGCGTCAACTCGATCAACTTCGCCCGCATCGTCGCCCAGGCCGTCTACTACTTCACCGCCGCCGTGGCGCTGGGCGCGCCGGGCCGCGAGGTCGCCTTCTGCGTCCCGACCGGCAACTTCGGCGACGCCTTCGCCGGCTGGGTGGCCAAACAGATGGGCCTGCCGATCGGGCGGATCCTCGTGGCCACCAACAGCAACGACATCATGGCCCGCGCCTTCGAGGAGGGCCGCTACGCCCGGGGCGTGGTCGCCGCGACCCAGTCGCCGGCCATGGACATCCAGATCGCCTCGAACTTCGAGCGGCTCTACTACGAGACCACCCGTCGCGACGGGATCGAGACCAGCCGCGCCTTCCGCGCCTTCACCGAGACGGGCGTGCTGGACCTGCCGCCGGCGGCGCTGGGCACGATGCGGGAGCTGTTCTCCGGCGCATCGGTCACCGAGGACGAGACCGCCCGCACCATCCTGGCGACGCTCAACGAGACCGGCGAGGTCATCGACCCCCACACGGCCGTCGCCGTGGCCGCCGCCAACCGGGCGACCCTGCCGGACGGCATGCCGCTGGTGATCCTGTCGACGGCCCACCCGGCCAAGTTCCCGGAAGCCGTCCAGGCCGCGACCGGCGTCGCCCCGCCCACGCCCGCCTCGGCCCGGCGGCTGGACGGCAAGGCCGAGCGCTTCGACCGGCTGCCGGCCGACGCCGAGACCATCAAGACCTACATCCGCGATTTCGCGCGCCGGTGACCGTCCGCCTGCACACACTGGCCAACGGGGTCAGGGTCATCTGCGACCCCATGCCCGGCCTCGAGACCCTGGCCCTGTCGGTCGTCGCCGGCCGTGGCGCCCGCTACGAGGACGAGCGGCATTCCGGCTGGTCGCACCTGCTCGAGCACATGGTGTTCAAGGGGGCGGGGAAGCGGACGGCCCGTGAGATCGTCGAGGCCATCGAGACCGAGGGCGGCCAGCTGAACGCCGCCACCGGCTATGAGCGGACCAGCTTCCAGACCCGCGCCCTGAAGGGCGGCCTGCCGCTCGCCATGGAAATCACCGCCGACCTGCTGCTGCGCCCGACGATGCAGGCGACCGACCTGGTCCGCGAGAAGCAGGTGGTCGGTCAGGAGATCGCCGAGGCCGCCGACACCCCCGACGACCTGGTGTTCGAGCTGGCGCAGGAGAAGGCCTTCGAGGGCCAGTCTCTGGGTCGGCCGATCCTGGGCACCGTCAAGTCGCTGAAGCCGGCCACGCCCGAGTCGCTGTCGGCCTGGCGCGCGGCGCTCTACGCCCCCGACCGGCTGGTGGTCAGCGCCGCCGGGGCGGTGGACGAGGATCATCTGCTGGCCCTGGCCGAGCAGGCGTTCGGCCATCTGCCGACGCAGACGGGCGAGCCCTCGCCCGCTCCGGCCGTCTTCACCGGCGGCGTGGCGGCCAAGGGACGCAAGCTGGAGCAGGCGCACCTGGTGCTGCTGCTGCCCGCCGTCGGGGCCGGCGACGACGACTACTTCGTGCAGCGGGTGTTCGCCGAGGCGCTGGGCGGGGGCATGTCCTCGCGCCTGTTCCAGGAAGCCCGCGAGAACCGGGGCCTGGCCTACGCTGTAGACGCCTATGCCGACACCTATGAGGACGTCGGGGTGCTGGGCGTGTACGCCGGCTGCGCGGCCGGCGACGCGGCCGAGCTGGCGCGGATTTGCGCCCGCGAGCTCCAGGGCCTGGCGACCTCGGTCGGCGCCGCCGAGCTGGCCCGCGCCAAGGCCCAGCTCAAGGCCTCGATGTTCATGGGCCGCGAGCAGCCGCTGTCCCGCGCCGAACAGGCCGCCGGCCAGACCCTGCTGTTCGGAAGGCTGTATCCGGCCGCCGAGATCGCCCAGGCCATCGACGCCGTCACCGCCGCCGACTTTGTCCGGCTGGGCGAGCGGCTGACTGCGGACCGCAAGAGCGTGGTCTCGGTGCTGGGCTCGAAGGCGGCCATGGCGGCGCCGGAAGCTTTCGAGGCGGCGCTGTTCGGGTAGGGAAGCTTTGCCGGCAGTTGGCTGAGTTCAAGCCGGGGCTGACCCCATCCCCCGTCTTCCCGGCGAAGGCCGGGATCCATGAACCCGCCCTGAGCCCCTGCCCCATGGACCCCGGCCTTCGCCGGGGAAACGGAATCGGGAATGGGCCCTCGCCCGCAACGCCCAACCGCAGTCCTTTGCCCAACGCCCCTCAGGGTCTATCCTCCACTCACCGCAACGGATGGACCCCATGAGCGACGCAGTCGGCCCCGGCGATCTGGTTCTGTGCGTGAACGCCGCGCCGAACCACATGACCGGCGAACCGGTGCCCCTGGTGGCCGGGGAAACCTACCGGGTCTACATGGTCATGGACTTCGCCTGCCCGTGCGGGCGGTCCGACGCCCTGCTGGACGTCGGCATCGACTTCGCCTGGTGCGAGAGCCGCTTCCGCCTGCTGCCCAAGCCCAAGGCCCAGTCCAAACCCCAACGCGTCTCGGCGCCGAAGGAGACGGAAAAGGTCCGCTAGCGGGGCGCCCTTGCCCGTTCCGCCGACCCACGCCACCCTCCAGCCATGTCGCTGCTCGAATGGATCTCCGCGGAGCCATCGCTGACGCTGCAGGGCCAGGGTGTCATCCTGCGTCCGCCGCGACGGCGGGACTATGCCGAGTGGGCGGCGCTGCGGCAGGCGTCGCGCTCGTTCCTGCAGCCGTGGGAGCCGACCTGGTCGCCGGACGAGCTGTCGATCAGCGCCTTTCACCGCCGGCTGTCGGCCTGGCGCCGGGGACGTGAACTCGACCAGATGTACGCCTTCTTCGTGTTCCGCGAGGCCGACGACGCCCTGACCGGCGGCATCACCGTCAACAACGTGCGGCGCGGCGTCGCCCAGATCGGCACGGTCGGCTACTGGTCGGCCCAGGCCCACGCCCGCAGAGGCCACACCCTGGCGGCGCTGCGGGCGGTCATCCCGCACGCGTTCGGTCCGCTGGGCCTGCACCGGCTGGAGGCGGCCTGCCTGCCCGACAACGACGCCTCGGCCAACCTGCTGCTGAAAGCCGGTTTCACCGAGGAAGGCTACGCGAAGGCTTATCTGAAAATTAACGGCGATTGGCGAGACCATCGCCTGTTCGGGCTGGTGACGCGGGACCCCTCGCGTGGCCGCCCCCGGGAGGGCCTTACAGGTTAGTGGGCATGCGTCCGCAGGGTCAGGATCGACGCATCTGGGACGCCGCGACCACGCTCGAGGCGCTCGGCGGCGCACAGGTGGCGCTCTGGGTGTGGGAGCCCGAGGAGGACCGCCTGCGCCTGTTCGGCGCGGCGCGTCAGCTGGGCCTCGGCCCCCTCGCGCCCGAATGCTCGTCCGCCGCCTTCCGCGCCCTGGCCTTACCGGCCGACCGCGCCTCGGCCGAGGAACTGCTCCGCATCCATGAACCCGGGACAGAGGTCGCGCTGCGCATGAAGATGCGCGGCGGCGAGACCTGCCTGTGGCGCGGCGTCTGGCTGGAAGAGGGTGTCCGCGCCTCCGGCGTCGTGGCCCCCGAGACCGGCTTCGCCGCCTCCGAGCTCGACCAGCTCACCGGCCTCCTCGACCGCCGCAGCTTCGTGGCCCGGGCGCGGGAGCGGCTGGCCGCGCCGATGCGCCAGACCCTGGTGGTCGCCGACCTGGACCGCCTGCGCCGGCTGAACGAGGCCTTGGGCCATGAGCGCGCCGACCTGGTGCTGGCCGCGCTCGGCTCGCGGCTGGCGGCGGCGTTCGGCGGCGAGGCCCTGCTGGCCCGGGTCGGCGAGGACGAGTTCGCCGTCATGGTCTCGGGCGATCCCGACCCGGTCGAGCGTCTGCGCCGGGCGCTGGAACAGCCGCTGCGCATCGCCGGCTTCGACATCCTGCCGACCCTGGCGGTCGGCGCCGTGGAGGCCGAGGGCGGCCAGGACGCGCCGGAGGCGGCCGAGCTGCTGCGCCGCGCCGAGCTGGCCGTCGAGTCGGCCAAGGCCGGCGGCCTGGGCGGCGGCGCCGCCTACGGCCGGTCCATGGAGAGCGACGGCCTCTCGCAACTGGCCCTGGAGGCCGACCTGCGCGGGGCGGTGGGACGCGGCGAGATGACGCCCTTCTACCAGCCGATCGTGCGGCTGTCGGACGGCAAGCTGACCGGCTTCGAGGCCCTGTGTCGTTGGCGCCACCCGCGCCGGGGCATCATCCCGCCGGACGAGTTCCTGCCGCTGGCCATGGAACTGGGCCTGATGGACGAGATCGGCGCCCACATGATCCGCAGTTCGGCCCGCCAGCTGGCGGCCTGGCGCGGCAGCCACGCGGCGGTCGGCGACCTGACCGTCAGCGTCAACCTGTCGACCGGCGAGATCCACCGGCCCGGCCTGATCGACGACGTCACCGGCCTGATCGCCAAGCACCGGCTGCCGCACGGCTCGCTGAAGCTGGAGATCACCGAGAGCGACATCATGCGCGACCCGGAGGGCGCCGCCGCCGTGCTGCGGGCCCTGAGGGCCGGCGGGGCGGGCCTGGCGCTGGATGACTTCGGCACCGGCTTCTCCTCGCTCAGCTACCTGACCCGCCTGCCCTTCGACACCCTGAAGATCGACCGCTACTTCGTGCGGACCATGGCCACCAACGAGGGCTCGGTGAAGATCGTCCGCTCGGTGGTCAAGCTGGGCCAGGACCTCAACCTCGAGGTCGTCGCCGAGGGCGTCGAGAACGCCATCATGGCCCGCCAGCTGATGGAGCTGGGCTGCGACTACGGCCAGGGCTTCGGCTACGCCCCCGCCCTGTCGCCGCAGGAGGCCGAGGTCTACCTCAACGAAAGCTACGTCGACGGCGCCGCGCCGGTGAGACGGCAGGGCTAGGCCCTGCCCCCCTCCATCGACAGCATGGCCGGGCTGATGCCGAGCTTCTCGAGCGCCTGGGACCACTTGTGCTCATGGTCATCGCCGAACAGCAGGGTCTCGTCGGCGTCGCAGACCAGCCAGGCGCTCTCGCGGACCTCGCGCTCCAGCTGGCCGGGGCCCCAGCCGGCGTAGCCGAGGGCCAGGAAGGCCCGCCGCGGGGCGGCCTCGCCGGTCAGGGCCTGCAGCACATCCTTGGTCGTGGTCAGGGCCAGGCCGTCCTTCACCGGCATGCTGACCCCGTCGCAGAGGTAGTCGTCGGTGTGCAGCACGAAGCCGCGCTCGCGCTCGACGGGGCCGCCCATCAGCACCGGCTCGTCGGCGACGCGGCCGATCGGGCGGTCGACGCCGATCTTCTCGAACAGCGACTCCAGGGTCAGGCCGTCGAGCGGGCGGTTCACTGCCAGGCCGATGGCGTGCTCCTCGTCATGGGCGCACAGGAAGACGACGGACCGCTCGAAGCGCGGATCGCCGATGCCGGGCATCGCGATCAGCAGGCGGCCGGAGAGGAACTCGGTATCCGCTGGCTGGTTCATGTCCTGATGATTGGCGCCGTTGTGGGCCAATTCAAGTCGCCGTCTTGGCGGAAGCGCAAGCTGCCTCTATTTCGGACGATGAACGGGACATTCCCGCAGGGAGAGATCACATGACCATCAAGGCCGGCGAGAAGCTGCCCGACGCGACCTTCATGACCAGCGGCCCCGAGGGCCCGCGGCCGATCACCAGCGACGAGCTGTTCAAGGGCAAGACCGTCGCCCTGCTGGCGGTGCCCGGCGCCTTCACCCCGACCTGCTCGGCCAAGCACCTTCCGGGCTTCAAGGAGCACGCCGCCGACCTGCGCGCCAAGGGCGTCGACGCCATCGCCTGCGTGTCGGTCAACGACGTGTTCGTGATGAAGGCCTGGGGCGCCGACCAGGGCGTGGGCGAGGACATCATCATGCTGGCCGACGGCAACGGCGACTTCACCAAGGCCCTCGGCCTTGAGATGGACGGCAGCAAGTTCGGCATGGGCACGCGCAGCCAGCGCTACTCGATGATCGTCAAGGATGGCGTCGTCGACACGCTGAACGTCGAGGCCGGCGGCGAGTTCAAGGTGAGCTCGGCCGACTACATGCTGGCGCAGCTGTAGATTTCACAGATCAGGCGTTGCGGAAGGGCCGGCGGAAACGCCGGCCCTTTTGCTTTGCGTGCTTCGCGACGCGCCTTGCAGGCGCTCCTCAGGGAAAAGGGGGACAGTCACTCATTTCCGACGGCGGAAGCGAAGGCGCGCGCGGGAAATGAGTGACTGTCCCCCTTTTCCACGGCTTCGCCGCCCGGGCGGGCTTGGGCCCGAACAGGTTGGGGAGGACGGCGGAGCGCCACGGCCCTTGTCCGGGAACCGTGGGGGTAGTGCTTTGGTGTTTTCGACGCAGGCCTGACGCGCTCCGCCGCGGAGAGGCTTCGGGGGCCGTGAACCCGGGGCTTTGTTATTCCCCGTGAGCACGCTGCCGCCGCCTGGCCTTTACCCCAGGCGTCCCGACGCTTCTCGCGCCGGACCCGGCGGGCGAGGATCAACCGACGATCCCCGGATTCCGTGGTTCTTGTCCCGGCGCGCCTCGGGAGCGGGCCAGGTCCACGGGCAAGTCCCGCATCTCCGCATCCCGTGTCGCCGTATCGGGCCGGATCCGTACGCCCTCCCCCGCGACGGGGACGTGAGGAGTATGCGCGGGGTTGGAGCGAGGGAGATGAAATCATTCCATCCCCCTATCTCCGTCTCCCCGGCGAAGGCCGGGGCCCATATAGGACAAGGGCTGGAGCGGGGTCATGGATCCCGGCCTTCGCCGGGAAAACGGGGGATAGAGGCGGATGCAGTCGGTCACTGGCCGCCCGCGCGTCCCTCTCCACCAGCCTCCGGCTGGTCCCCCTCTCCCAATAGGGAGAGGAGAGCTAGAGCTCCACCTCCAGCGCCGCGACGCCCTGGGTCACGGCGGGGACCAGACCCGGGGCTCCGCTGAGCACCTGCTCGGCGTAGAAGGTCCACAGCGGGCGGTACGCCGCGTCCGCCCGGGCCATCTTCAGCAGCATCCAGCCGCCGACCACGTCGCCGCAGAGCTTGAGGAAGCTGGTGGCGCCGGCCAGGGCGTCGGGTGTGCCGCGTTTCTCGACCAGCCAGGCGGCGGCCCGCTCGACCGCCTCCACGCCGGCCGACAGCCGCGCTTCCTCGCCCGCATCGCCGCGCATCTCGGCGATCAGCGACGTCATCGCCGCGCCGCCCGCCATGCTCAGCTTGCGGCCGATCAGGTCGATGGCCTGGATGCCGTTGGTCCCCTCGTAGATCGGCAGGATGCGGGCGTCGCGATAGTGCTGGGCCGCGCCGGTTTCCTCGATGAAGCCCATACCGCCGTGGATCTGCAGGCCGAGCGAGGCGGCCTCGACGCCGACGTCGGTCGACCAGCCCTTGGCGATGGGGGTCAGCAGTTCCTCGCGCAGCTTCGCAGCGTCCCGCGCTTCGGCCGAAGCGGCGTGGCGCGAGAGGTCGGCCGCGACCGCCGTCGACAGGCAGATGGCCCGGGCAGCCTGGGTCTTCGCCTTCATCAGCAGCAGGGTTCGGCGCACATCCGGGTGGTCATAGATCGGGGCGTTGGCCTGGCCGGTCCAGGCCGAGCGGCCCTGCTTGCGCTCCTTCGCGAAGTCGAGCGCCTGCTGGTACGCCCGCTCGGCGATGGCGACGCCCTGGGCGCCGACCTGCAGCCGGGCGGCGTTCATCATCGTGAACATCGCGGCCAGGCCCTGGTTCTCGACGCCGACCAGTTCCGCTTTCGCGCCCTCGAAGGCCATCACGCAGGTCGGCGAGGCGTGGATGCCCAGCTTGTGCTCGATGCTCACCGGGCGGACATCGTTGCGATGGCCGAGCGTTCCGTCCTCGCCGACCATGACCTTGGGCGCCAGGAACAGCGAGATGCCGCGACTGCCCTCCGGCGCGTCCGGCAGCCGGGCCAGCACCAGGTGGACGATGTTGTCGGCGGCGTCGTGGTCGCCCCAGGTGATGAAGATCTTCTGGCCTGTCAGGCGATAGCCGCCCTGCCCGTCCGGCTCGGCCCGGGTGGTCAGGGCGGCGAGGTCCGATCCGGCCTGCGGCTCGGTCAGGTTCATGGTGCCGGTCCACTCGCCGCTGACCAGCTTCGGCAGATAGAGCGCCTTCTGGCGGTCGGTGCCGTGGGCGGCGAGCGCCTCGATGGCGCCCTGGGTCAGCATCGGGCAGAGGCCGAAGGCCAGGCTGGCGGCCTGGATCATCTCGAAGACGCCGATCTCCAGCGTCTTGGGCAGGCCCTGGCCGCCGAACGCGGGCTCGGCCGACAGACTGTTCCAGCCGCCGGCCGCGAACTGGCGGTAGGCGTCGGCGAAGCCGGGGGCGGCCGTCACCGCGCCATTGGCGTAGCGCGCGCCCTGCTGGTCGCCCTGTCGGTTCAGCGGCGCGATGACGCCGGCCGCGAAGTCGCCGGCGGCCTCCAGGATCGCCGCCGCCGTGTCGCTGTCGGCGTCCGGAAAGACCGCCGCCAGCCGGTCGTAGCCGCCGGCCCCGAGGGCGGCGGCCAGGTCGCGAAGCGGCGGGCGGTAGGTCATGGGCGGGTCTCCTGCTGACCGGCCTTGTAGGGCGCCGGTCACCGGGTCGTGAAGGCCCCGCCCTTCCGTCGCGTCGCGAAAGGCCTATCTCGTCTGCAACAGCCGAGATTGCAGAGCCGATGCTTCGACCGATCGCCGCCGCCCTGAGCCTGGCCCTGTTGTGCGCGCCGGTCGCCTCGGCGGCGCCGTCCATCGATCCGGTGAAGATGCCGGCCGGGACCTATGTGCTGGATCCACAGCACGCCAGCCTGATCGCGCGGGTCAGCCACGGCGGCTTCTCGCGCTACACGATCCGCTTCCGCATCACCGAAGCCCGCTACAGCTGGGATCCGGCTTCGCCGCAGACGGCCAAGGTCGAGGCGACCGTCGATCCGGCCTCGTTCGACTCGGGCCTCGGCAAGGCCGACGCCGCCCTGGCCGAGAGCTTCCTGAAAGTGGAGCGTTTTCCTGACGCCCGGTTCGTCTCGACCTCGGTCCAGCCCGGCGAGGACGGAAAGGGGACGATGACCGGCGACCTGACCCTGCGCGGCGTCACCCGGCCGGTGACCTTCGACGTCACATGGAACGGCTACGACGCCGGAATCTTCGGGCGGCGGTCGGGCTTTTCGGCGCGGGGCGCGTTCAGGCGGTCCGACTTCGGGATCGACTATCTGCTGAAGCCGCCGCTCGGCTTCGTCGGCAACGAGGTGGAGTTGATCCTCGAGGTCGAGTTCGTGAAAGAGTAGCGCAGGCATTCCCGGAGCGATCATGACCCAGGCCCGATACTCGACCGTCGCCATCATTCTGCACTGGCTGATCGCCGTGTTGCTGGTCGCCACCGTGGGCCTGGCCTGGTACGCCGACAACGTCGAGGGCGTGGCGAAGATCGCGCCCCTGCAGCTGCACAAGCCGCTGGGCGTCACCATCCTGCTACTGACCCTCGTGCGCCTCGGCTGGCGGCTGACGCACCGGCCGCCGGTCCTCAACCCGCACCTCAAGCCGTGGGAACGACGCCTGGCGGCGATCGTGCACTGGGGCTTCTACGTGATCCTGCTGGCGCTGCCGCTTAGCGGCTGGGCGATGGTCTCGGCCAGCAAGCTGATCACCGTCTATCCGATCGACATGTTCGGCCTTTTCAATTGGCCGGCCCTGTCCTTCCTGACCAACCTGCCCGCCGACCAGCTGAAGCCGACGCACGATCTGCTGGAAGAGGCGCACCACCTGATCGCCAAGATCATCATCTACGGCCTGATCCCGCTGCATGTGCTGGGCGCGCTGAAGCACCAGTTCATCGACAGGGACAACGAGCTGGCCCGGATGATCCCGTTCCTGGCTCGCAAGGACGCCGAATGAAACTGGTCGCTCCCGCCCTCGCTCTGGCCTTCGCCGTCGCCGCCGCCCCGGCCTGGGCGGCCCCCGCCCCGGCCTGGACGGTCGACAAGGCCGCCTCGAAGGTGGCCTTCTCGTCGAGCTTTGACGGCGCGGCGTTCAGCGGTTCGTTCCGGCGCTGGGACGCGGTCATCCGTTTCGACCCGGCCAACCTCGCCGGCTCGTCGGTGACCGCGACCTTCGACATGGCCTCGGCCGTGACGGGCGAAGCGACGCGGGACCAGTCCCTGCTCGAGCCGGACTGGTTCAGCGCCAGGGCCTTCCCGAAGGCGAGCTTCACCGCCTCCAGCTTCAAGGCGCTGGGCGGCGGCAAGTACCAGGCGATCGGGACCCTGACCATCCGCGGCGTCAACAAGCCGTTGACCCTGCCCTTCAGCCTCGTCATCACCGGCGACACGGCGAAGATGACCTCCAGCGTGGGGCTGAACCGCCTGGCCTTCGGCGTGGGACAGGGCGATTGGAAGACGACAGAGGTCGTGCCGGGAACGGTGACCGTGAACATCAGCCTGACGGCGAAGCGGGCGAAGTAGCCCGCGCGGCCGCCGCGCTGCGCGCCGGCGGCCTGGTGATCCTGCCGACCGAGACGGTCTATGGCCTGGCCGCCGACGCGGGCAATCCGCTGGCGGTGGCCGCCGTCTACACGGCCAAGGGCCGGCCCAGCTTCAACCCGCTGATCGCCCATGTCGCCGGCGTCGAGGCCGCGCGAAGGATCGCCATGCTGGACGACCGGGCGCAGGCGCTGGCGGCGGCCTTCTGGCCCGGTCCCCTGACCATCGTGGCGCCGGTGGCCGACGCGGCGGCGGTCTGCGATCTGGCGCGGGCCGGGCTGGATACGGTGGCGGTGCGCGTCCCGGGGCACCCGCTGTCGCGCGCCTTCCTGACCGCGGTCGGCGGGCCGGTGGTGGCCCCCTCGGCCAACCGCTCCGGACGCCCCAGCCCGACGACCTTCGCAGACGCCATGGAGGAGACCGGCCCCTCGGCCGCCGCTTCACTCGACGGTGGTCCCTGCCGGGTGGGCCTGGAGTCCACCGTCGTCGCCCTGCTGCCCGGCGAGCCCGCCCGGCTGCTGCGGCCCGGCGCGGTGACGCGGACGCAGATCGAGGCAGTGATCGGCCCGCTGGCCGAGGCGGAGGGCGACGCCAGGCGCTCCCCCGGCCGGCTGGCGGCGCACTACGCCCCCGACGCGCCGGTGCGGATCAACGCCGAGCGGGCCGGGCCGGGCGAAGCCTTCCTCGCCTTCGGACCCAGCGACAGCCCGTTCAATCTCAGCCCCACCCGCGACCTCGCCGAGGCGGCGGCCAACCTGTTCGCCATGCTGAGGGCGGCCGACCGCACGAAGCCGTCGGCGATCGTGATCGCGCCGATCCCGGACGAGGGCCTGGGCGAAGCGATCAACGACCGCCTGCGCCGGGCGGCCGGCTACGTCGGCTGAAGCGCGGACTTCACGTCGGTGAGGACGAAGTCGTTCCCCTTGTAGAGCAGCGGCGCGCCCATCTGTTTGGCGAGGGCATAAGCGTAGCAGTCGCCCATGTTCAGGGCCGCGCGGTGGATGCCCTTGCCGTACTGCAGGTAGGCGGCGAGGGCGTCAGCAGCCCGAACCTCTCGTTCTCCGATGAAGAACTCGCTGAGCCACGACTCGAACTCATCGGCGGTGAAGCGCCCGTCGCGAAGCACCAGAGCCAAACCGGCCTCCATGATGTTGACCGACGACGCCCACGGCTCGCTCGTCGAGAGCACCGCTTCCATCACGGTCGCCTCGGGCTCGCCCTTCGCGATCGCGACAAGCGCCGAGGCGTCGACGACGATCCTCATGAATTGTCGATCTCAGGGATTCCCGTCGGCCACAGCGCGTCCCATTCCGCCTTGGTGATTGGCGTGTTCGGGAGTTTGTCCAGTCCCGAGATTCGCCGGAAATGGCCGGTCGAGGCGCGCATCCTCGCCAGCCGCTCCTCCGGCGACATGGCGTCTCGAACGCGGCGCAAAGCCTGCTCCCGGGTTTCGACCAGCGCCGCCCGCGCGATCTTGTCGATCGTGGCGGTGATCGTGTCCCCGCGCGCCGCCGCCAGTTCGCGGACGACGCGCTCGGTCTCGGGATTCTTGATGAAGATGCCCATGGCGATCCCTCGGTATATACCTGAGTATATACTCGTCAGAGCCTTCCGAAAAGCGTAGGCTCCGCGCCCATGACCATCTCCGTTCCCGCTGACGTCATTTCCCGCCTCAAGGCCGTGCTCGGCGAGGGCGGCTGGAGCCAGGACCCGGACCGCATCGCGCCCAAGCTGGTCGAATGGCGGGGCCGCTGGACCGGGACGACGCCGCTGCTGGCGTTGCCGAAGACGACGGCGGAAGTGGCCGCCGTGGTCGGCATCTGCGCCGAGAGCGGCACGGCCATCACGCCGCAGGGCGGCAACACCGGCTTGGTCAGCGGCCAGATCCCGCAGGGCGAGATCCTGCTGTCGACCGAGCGTCTGCGGGCCGTGCGCGACATCGACGCCTTCGACGACGTCATCGTGGCGGAAGCCGGGGTGACGCTGGCGGCCGTGCACGAGGCCGCCGCGGCCATCAACCGCCGCTTCCCGCTGGGCCTGGCGTCGGAGGGCTCGGCCACCGTGGGCGGGGTGATCTCGACCAACGCCGGCGGCACGCAGGTGCTGCGCTACGGCACGACACGCAACCTGGTGCTGGGCGTCGAGGCGGTGCTGCCCAACGGCGAGATCTGGAACGGGCTCAAGCGCCTGCGCAAGGACAACACCGGCTACGACCTCAAGCAGCTGCTGATCGGGGCCGAGGGCACGCTGGGCGTGATCACGGCGGCCAGCCTGAAGCTGTTCCCGGTGCTGGCCTCGCGGGCGACGGCCATCGTCGGCCTGCGCACGCCGCACGACGCGGTGGCGCTCCTGGCCCGGGCCAAGGACGCCACGGGCGGGGCCATCGAGGCCTTCGAGCTGATGGGTCGGGCGGGCCTGGCCTTCGCGGTGAAGAACATCCCCGGGGTGCGCGATCCGCTGGCCGGCGAGCATCCCTGGTACGTGCTGGTCGAGACCGCCAGCGGCGAGCCCGGCGCGGCCGAGGGGGCCATGGAACGGCTGCTCGCCGGCGCGCTGGAGGACGACCTGATCCAGGACGCCGCCATCGCCCAGACCGAGGCTCAGGCCAAGGCCTTCTGGGCTGTGCGCGAGAACCAGTCCGGCGGCCAGAAGGCCGAGGGCGCGGCCTGGAAGCACGACGTCTCCATCCCGGTCTCGCGCATCGCCGACTTCATTGACCGGGCGACGGCCGCGGTGCTCAGGCTCGATCCGACGCTGCGAGTCGTCGCCTTCGGCCATGTCGGCGACGGCAACGTCCACTACGACGTGCTGCGGGCGGAAGGCGGAGACGACGAGGCGCACAACCAGCGCCGCGACGCCGGCTCGCGCATCGTCCACGACATCGTCGCCAGCATGGACGGCTCGATCAGCGCCGAGCACGGCCTGGGCGCCGCCAAGACCGCCGACGCCCTGCGCTACAAGGCCGACGTCGAGGTCGAGGCCCTGCGGGCGATCCGCGCGGCGCTGGATCCGGGCCGGATCATGAACCCGCGGGTGCTGTTCTAGGGAACGCCCGCCCCGGCCTCAGATGTCCTGCGGCTTCTCGGTGACCGTCAGCGCCGGCTTGCCGCCCTGGCCGGGCGCACCGTCCTCGAAGGTCAGGTGGAAGCCGGCGATCTGCCAGGTCCCGTCCTTGCCCTTGGTCAGCACAGTCTCGGCCAGCACGGTGCGGCCTGGATAGCTGTAGGCGTGGACCAGGTTGGTCCGCGAGCCGCCCGTACCGCTGTAGACGTTCCAGCTGCGCAGGGCCGACGCGGTCGGCGCGCCCTCGGGGAGCGCCCCCTTCATTCCCGCCAGCTGGGCCAGCGCTTCCGGCGTGCGCAGATCCGGGGCGAGGTCGGAGTTGGCGCCCAGGTCCGCCTGCGTACGCACCTGTTCGAAGAGCGCCCGAGCCTTGGCGTCAGCCGCCTTGTCGAGGACGGGCAGGCTGCACGCCGCCAGGGCCAGGGTCCCGGCGAGGGCGAGAACGAAGGATCGACGCTGCATGACCGGCCTCCTGGCGCGGCGGCGATCCTGACGCATCGGGATCGTGATCGGCAAGCGCCGTCGCCGCGGCCGGAACGGCTGGCCTTCCGGGAGCCAACCGCCTATTTCCCCGCCATGCTGTTCGTCATCTCCCCCGCCAAGGCGCTGGACTTCACCCCGCCTGACCGGACCCTGCCGCTGACCACCCCTGCGCTCAAGGACGACATCGCCGCTCTGGACGCGGTGACCCGCAAGCTGCGGGTGTCGGAGGTGCGCAAGCTGATGGACCTGTCCGAGCCGCTGGCCAAGCTGAACCACGAGCGGTTCCAGGCCTTCGATCCGTCCGTCGAGGAGGGCCTGCAGGCGGCCATCGCCTTCAACGGCGACGTCTACGCCGGCCTGTCGGCCCGCACGCTGGACGCGAAGGCCTTCGCCTGGGCCCAGGAGCGGCTGCGCATCCTGTCGGGCCTGTACGGCCTGCTGCGACCGGCCGACGCCATCCAGCCCTACCGGCTGGAGATGGGCACGCGGCTGAAGACCCGGCGCGGCAAGAGCCTCTACGACTTCTGGGGCGACCGCATCGCCCGCGAGCTGAACGCCGCCGCCGAGGGCCACAAGGACAGGACCCTGATCAACCTGGCCAGCCAGGAGTATTTCGGCGCTGTCGACGCCAAGGCCCTGACCCTGCCGGTCGTCACCTGCCGCTTCTTCGAGGAGAAGGACGGCCTGGCTCGCCAGATCAGCTTCTTCGCCAAGAAGGCCCGCGGCCTGATGGCCCGCTACGCCATCGACAACCGCATCGAGAAGGCCACCGACCTGAAGGCGTTCGACGTCGCCGGCTACGCCTGGCGCAAGGACCTGTCCTCCGACGCCGACTGGGTGTTTCATCGTCCGTATGCCCCGCCTGCCTAGAAATTCACCCGCCGGTGAATTATATGCACTCGCGGCAGGCTGCGCGGTCGCCTATGCTGCGCTGCAACATAAAACAAGAAGGCAGCGCACGCCATGGATTACGGGCTCAGGGGCCAGGTCGCCATCATCACCGGTTCGACGAGCGGGATCGGACTGGGCCTCGCCGAGGCGCTGGCCCAGCAGGGCGTGAACATCGTCCTCAACGGACTGGGTGATCCGGAGGCCATCGAGGCCACCCGCGCCAGCCTGTCCGCCCGGTGCGGCGTGGAAGTGCTCTACCACAACGCCGACATGACCCAGCCGCTGCGCATCGCCGACATGGTCTCCTCGACCCGCAACGCCTTCGGACGCCTGGACATCCTGGTCAACAACGCCGGCATCCAGCACGTGGCGCCGGTGGACGAGTTCCCGGTCGAGCAGTGGGACCGGATCATCGCCATCAACCTGACCTCGACCTTCCACGCCACCAAGGCGGCCCTGCCGCCGATGAAGGCCGCCGGGCGTGGCCGGGTGGTCAACATCGCCTCGGCCCACGGGCTGGTCGCCTCGCCGTTCAAGAGCGCCTACGTCGCCGCCAAGCACGGCGTCGTCGGCTTCACCAAGTCCGCCGCGCTGGAAGTGGCGCAGCAGGGCGTCACGGTGAACGCCATCTGCCCGGGCTATGTGAAGACCCCGCTGGTCGAGGCCCAGATCACCGATCAGGCCAGGGCCCGCGGCATCAGCGAGGAAGCGGTCATGCGCGACGTCATTCTCGCCGCCCAGCCGACCAAGCAGTTCGTCACCGTCGAGCAGCTGGGCGGACTCCTCCTCTACCTCGTCTCGGACGCCGGAGCCTCCGTGAACGGCGCGGCCCTGACCGTGGACGGCGGCTGGACGGCGGCGTGACACCCGGCTCCGCCAGCCCCAGGTCCATCAGCCTGGCGCTGCAGGGCGGCGGCTCGCACGGCGCCTTCGAATGGGGCGTCATCGAACGCCTGCTCGAGGAAGACGGGCTGGAGATCGGGGCGGTGACCGCCGCCTCGGCCGGAGCGATGAACGCCGCCGCCCTGGCCAGCGGGCTGGCGACCGGCGGCCGCGAGGGCGCCAAGGCGACGCTGGCGAAGTTCTGGCGGGCGGTCAGCAACGCCGACAGCCGCAACGGGACCATCTTCGGCGACTCCAGCGTCTGGTCATCGATGCTGCAGCCGGACTGGCTGAAGGCGACGCCGGCCTGGCGCTGGGCCGAGAGCCTGGGCGCCAGCATGAGCCCCTACGAGTTCAACCCGTTCAACCTGAACCCGATGCGGGAGGTGCTGGAAAAGTCGGTCGACATGGCCGCCATCCGCGACCACTGCCCGATCGCGCTCTTCATCGCCGCCACCGGCGTGCGCACCGGCAAGGCCCGGATCTTCGCGCGCGAGGAGCTGACCATCGACCACCTGCTGGCCTCGGCCTGCCTGCCGACGCTGTTCCACGCGGTGGAGATCGACGGCGAGCCCTACTGGGACGGCGGCTACCTGGCCAACCCGCCGATCTGGCCGCTGGTCTACGCCGACACCCCCGACGATGTTCTGGTCATCACGCTCAACCCGTTCGTGCGCGAGGAGGCGCCCCGGTCGCCCGCCGAGATCATGGACCGGCTGAACGAGATCACCTTCAACGCCGCCCTGTCGGCCGAACTGCGGGCCGTCGCCTTCGTGCAGAAACTGCTCGACGAGGGCATGCTGAAGGAGACCGCCCGGGGCCGGTATCGCCGTCTGCGCATGCACGCCATCACCGCCGACGGCCATCTGCGCGATCTCACCATGGCGTCCAAATTCACCACTGACTGGACCTTCCTGACCGGCCTGCGCGACCGGGGCCGCAAGGCCGCCGACGCCTGGCTGACCAGCCATCTGACGTCGGTCGGCATCGAGTCGACCGTCGACCTGAAAGCCGAGTTCCTGTGACCGCCTCTTCCGCCGTTCAACGTCCCGTCCCCACCGTCGGAGTCGTCTGCCTGAAGGGCGACCAAGTCTTGCTCATCAAGCGCGGCACGGCCCCGAGGCTCGGCCAGTGGAGCCTGCCCGGCGGGCGGATCGAATGGGGCGAGCCGGTCGACGTCGCCGCTCTGCGCGAGCTGAAGGAAGAGACCGGCGTCGACGCCGAGCTGACCGGCCTGCTGGACGTCGTCGATGGCGTCTTCACCTCCCGTGAGACCGGCGAGACCACCCGGCATTTCGTGATGATCGACTACGCCGCCCGCTGGACCGGCGGCGAGCCGGTGGCCGGCGACGACGCGGCGGACGCCCGCTTCTTCACCCGCGAGGAAGCCATGGCCGTCGTGGAGTGGGACGAAACCCGGCGGGTCATCGAACAGGCCTTCGACCGCATCACCGCTTGACCAACCCGGCGTCACTGGCCTTTTTGTGCGTCAAACAGACGTTCAAAACGGGAAGCGACGCACCATGGCCTACAAGCCCTTTGATCTGACCGGAAAGGTCTCGCTGATCACCGGCGGCAACGGCGGTATCGGCTTTGGCATGGCCGAGGCGCTGGCGCAGTCGGGCTCCGACATCGTGATCTGGGGCTCCAACCCCGAGAAGACCCAGGCGGCCGAAGGCAAGCTCCTGGCCCACGGCGTGCGGGTGAAGGCCCAGATCGTCGACTGCGCCGACGAGGCCCAGGTGGTCGCCGGCATGGCCGAGGCCGCCACGGCCATGGGCCGCATCGACACGGTGATCGCCAACGCCGGCCGCGGGCGCGGCGCCGCCTCCTTCTCCGAAATGACCACCGAGGCCTGGCGCTACAACATGGCCCTCAACCTCGACGGCGTGTTCTGGACCCTGCGCGAGGCGGCCAAGCACATGGTCGAGCGGGCCAAGGCCGGCGATCCCGGCGGCTCGCTGATCGGCATCGCCTCGCTGGCCGCCATCGAGGGCGCCGCCCGCAACGAGGCCTACGCCGCCACCAAGGGTGGGGTGATCTCGATGATGAAGTCGATCGCCGTCGAGCACGCCCGCTACGGTGTCCGCGCCAACTCGATCCTGCCCGGCTGGATCGCCACCGACATGACCGCGGGCGCCCAGGGCAACGACACCTTCACGACCAAGGTGATCAGCCGCGTGCCCGCCCGCCGCTGGGGCGAGCCGGCCGACTTCGGCGGCGTGGCCGTCTACCTGGCCTCCGACGCCAGCAGCTACCACTCCGGCGACACCTTCGTGATCGACGGCGGCTACGCGGTGTTCTAGGTCTCCAGTCCTCCCCGCTTGCCGGGGAGGGGGACCATGCGGAGCATGGTGGAGGGGGCTGCGCAGGCGTCGGTGACTGGCGCAGTCGCGGCCCTTTTCTGTTGATCCCGCTCAGCCCCCTCCACCGCGCTCCGCGCGGTCCCCCTCCCCCTCGCTGCGCTCCGGGGAGGATTGACGTTGGGTGATGGTTGAGCCCCCGCCCCGCCGGGTTCAGGATGCCCCCAAACAAGACCAAGGAAACGCCATGTCCCTGCGCACCCCTCTCTGCGACCTGCTCGAGATCGAGCACCCGATCCTGCTGGCCGGCATGGGCGGGGTCTCCTACGCCGAGCTGGCGGCGGCAGTGAGCAACGCCGGCGGCTATGGCGTGCTGGGCATGGCCGGAACCCAGCCCGAATTCATCCGCGAGCAGATGCGCAAGGTCCGGTCGCTGACCGACCGTCCGTTCGGCGTCGATCTGCTGGCCGCCAGCCCCGAGAGTCTGACCGCTTCCGTCGAGATCATCATCGAGGAGGGCGCCAGTTCCTTCATCGCCGGCCTGGGCGTGCCCATGCCGATCATGGAGAAGCTCAAGAAGGCCGGCCTCAAGGTCATGGTCGTCTGCGGGGCGGTGAAGCATGCGGTGAAGGCCGAGCAGGCCGGCTGCGACGCGGTCATCTGCCAGGGCGGCGAGGGCGGCGGGCACACGGGCCTGGTCGGAACCCTGCCGCTGATCGCCCAGGCGGTCGACGCTGTGAAGATCCCCGTGGTCGGGGCCGGCGGCCTCTATGACGGCCGCGGCCTGGCCGCCAGCCTGGCGCTGGGCGCCCAGGGTGTGTGGATGGGCACCCGCTTCATCGCCAGCGAGGAAGCCCACGCCGGCGACCTGTACCGCCAGACCATCCTGGAGGCGGCCGACGACGACACCGTCCGCACCCGCTGCTACAGCGGCAAGCCGATGCGGGTGAAGAAGAACCCCTACGTCGAGGATTGGGAGAGCCGCCCGGCCGACATCCAGCCCTTCCCGATCCAGGCCGGCATCAGCGTTCGCAACAACGCGCTCGGCGGCATCGGCGGCCAGATCGAGGGTCTGGACCCGGACAAGTCCTGCTTCGCCATGGGCCAGAGCGCCGGCGGCGTGCACGACGTCCTGCCGGCCGGCGACATCGTCCGCCGCATCATGGCCGAGGCGCACACCGCCATCGCCGCCATGACCGCGCTGAACGCGGCCAGCCCGGCGGGGGCCAGGGTCGCCGCCGAATGACGGTCTACTGCATCGCGCAGATGCGGTTCACGGACCGGGCCGCCTATGATCGCTACCAGGCCCGGTTCATGGACGTCTTCCGCCGCTTCGACGGCCGCCTCCTCGCCGCCGACGCGGCGCCGAAGGTGGTCGAAGGGACGTGGGATCGCGAGAAGGTCGTCCTGATGAGCTTCCCCGACGAGGCGGCCTACGCCGCCTTCGCCGACTCCGAGGCCTACCAGGAGATCAGCAAGGATCGCCTGGCCGGCACGCAGGCCGTGGTGCTGCTGGCGAAGGGACTGGGCTAGACGCCCTCGACGATCACGACCCGGTACTCGGCGCCCTTGAGCCGGTGCTGCAGCGCCTCCTGGTAGGCGGGGCTGCGATACCAGGCCTGGGCCTCGGCGAAGCTGGGGAACTTCAGGATCACCGCCCCCTCCGTCTCCGGCCCCTCCAGGACCTCCTGACGGCCGTAGAAGGCCAGCGGCGTGACGGCGTGACCGCCGCGCGCCGCGCGGGCCTTTGCGCCGTAGGTGGCGAATTCCTCGGGATCGATCATCCGCTCGCGGACGAGGATGACATAGGCGGGCTTGGCGTCGTCGCTCATGGGGACTCCTGAAGGCTGGGCGCGGAGCCTAGCGTCGCCGGCGGGCGCTGGCGATGTCCGAGCCTTGATCCAGGTCAAATTCGCCCCGTCTGCGCCGCGTTAGCCTTTGGTTGTTGCCCGAAGGAGCCCTGCCATGTCCCTGATCGACGCCCCCGAGGCTCCCGGCCGGATCACGCGCCGGGACGACGCCGTCGAGATCACCCTGATCCGCCATCTGGATCATGCGGCGGCGAGGGTATGGACCTTTCTGACCGATCCGGCCCGCCTGCCCGAGTGGCTGGCGCCGGGCGAGATCGAGCCGCGCGTCGGCGGCCGGGCCAGGCTCGACTTCGTCGACTCCGGCACGGTGATCGACAGCGCGGTCACCGCGTTCGAGCCCGGGACGCTGCTGGAATACAGCTGGAGCGGGCCAGGCGAGCCGCTGAGGCCGGTCCGATGGGCGCTGGACATCGAGGGGCCCCAGGCCTGCCGCCTGACCCTGACGCTCACCACGCCCGCCGACGAGGACGCCGGTCGCGGCGCGGCGGGCTGGGAGGCGCACCTTGAGATGCTGGCCGCCGCGCTCGAAGGCGTCCCGATCCGCTTCCCGTTCGAGCGGTTCAAGGCCGCCCGCGACGCCTACCGCGCCCGGCTGGCCTCAGCCTAGCCGGCGATCAGGATCCAGACCCCGATGGCCGCGAAGCAGGCCGCCGCCGCCCAGCGGATGTAGCGCAGCGGCAGGCGCGCAGCCGCCGCCTCGCCGATCCAGACGGCCGGGGCGTTGGCGATCATCATGCCCAGCGTCGTGCCGGCCGCGACCAGCAGGATGCTGTGGAACTTCGCCGCCAGGGCCACGGTGGCCACCTGGGTCTTGTCGCCCATCTCGACGAAGAAGAAGGCGATGGCCGTGGTCAGGAAGACCGAGCCGGCCTTCACGGCCGACGGCGCCTCGTCATCCTCGAACTTGTCGGGGATCAGGGCCCAGGCCCCGAAGCCGATGAACAGCAGGCCCAGCACCCACTTCATCCAGGGGCCGTTCAGGCTGTGGCCGGCGACCGATCCGATGGTGGCGGCCAGACCGTGATTGGCCAGGGTGGCGACCAGGATCCCGGCCAGGATCGGCCAGGGCTTGCGGAACCGGGCCGCCAGCACGATGGCCAGCAGCATGGTCTTGTCGCCGATCTCGGCGATGGCCACGAGGCCGGTGGAGACGAGGAAGGCTTCCATGAACATGTCCTGCGGGGCCGAACGAACAGACCAATGGCATCCCACGCCCCCGGCCCCGCAGGCCGCGCGTGAAAGCCAAAGGTCTCGCCAGGTCCTCTCGGACTGGATGCGCCATGGAGCCTAGGCTCCAAGTTTGTTGACGCACCCGCTGCTGGATACGCAGCCGGCTACTCCCCAGTGACGGGCGGCTGATAGCCCCGCGCCGCCGCCGAGGCAAGCCTCAGAGGCTGCCGTCCGCCTTCGCCGCCGCCGTCAGTTCGGCGCGGAACTTCGGATGGGCCAGTCCGATGAGCGCCTTGGCCCGCTCGAACGACGACAGGCCCTTGAGGTCGACGTGACCGTACTCGGTGACGACGATGTGGGTGTCGTTGCGCGGCGTGGTCACCGGTCCGTCGAGGCGGGTGGTGATGCGCGAGACCGTCCCGTCCTTCGCGGTCGAATGGCAGGCGATGATCGACTTGCCGCCCCTGGAGGCATAGGCGCCGCGGACGAAGTCCAGCTGGCCGCCGGCGGCGCTGAACTGCCGGCCGGCCAGGTGCTCGGAGTTGCAGGCGCCCGACAGGTCGATCTGCAGCGTGGCGTTGACGGAGACGACCTTGTCGTTGCGGGCGATCACCGCCGGGTCGTTCACATAGTCGACCGGTCGGCTCTCGACGGCGGCGTTGTCGTCGATGAAGTCGTAGAGCGCCTTGTCGCCCAGCGCGAAGGTGAAGATCGACAGGCCGGGGTCGGTGGCCTTGCGCCGGTTGGTCACCACGCCCTTGCGCATCAGCTCGACCAGGCCCGGCGACAGGAGCTCGGTGTGGACGCCCAGGTCCCGGTGCTGGGCCAGGGCCGAGCAGACCGCGTCCGGCAGGGCGCCGATGCCCATCTGCAGGCAGGCGCCGTCGTCGACCAGGCCGGCGATGATGCGGCCGATCACGTCGTCCTCGGGCGTCCGGTCGCGCGAGGGATTCTCGAACAGCGGCTGGTCGTTCTCGACGATGCCGTCGACCTGGCTGACGTGGATCATGCCGCCCCGGACGCGGGGCACGTGCTTGTTGACCTCGACGATCACCCGGCGCGCGGACGACACCAGGGTCGATCCATAGTCGTTGCTCGGGCCCAGGCTGAAGAAGCCGTGACGGTCCATCGGGGAGACGGCGGTGACGAAGACGTCCATCGGCGCCGGCTCGCTCATGAGCCGCGGGGCCTGGCTGAAGGCGCCGGGCATGAAGGCGATCGTGCGGCGCCCTTCCGCCGCGCCCCGGGCCAGCAGCGCCCGCTCGACCGGCCCCAGGAAGAAGCAGTGCGGCCGGATGCGGTCCATCAGCTCGTAGCGCAGCACCGACATAGCCGCGTGCGGCGTCGAATGGAAATAGTAGAGGCGGACCTCGTCGATCTCCTGCGCCTCGGCCCGGGCGGCGATGGCCGCGAGGATGGCCGGCGGCTCGGCCAGGGCCATGCCCATGGCCAGGCGATGCCCGGACTCGACCCGGTCGGCCGCCTCGGCCGCCGTCAGTCGCTTGCTCGCGTAGATCGCCTCAGGGGTCATGGCGCGTCTATGCCACGATCCGGCCGCCGCCGACGAGGGGGCATGAGGCCGTCAGGGCGGGTCGCGGAAGACCTCCGTTCGCCCATCACGCGAGTGTCGATCACAGTCCCGCGACCACGCGCCGCGCCCCTTGTCCTAACCCCTTGCAATGGTTGGAATGCTGGTCGCCGTTAACCTTTTGCTAACGAAAAAAGTCGCCCGGCGGACGATCTGGCCGTTGACGAGTCATTAGGGCTCGTGGCCCCATATAGTGGGTTCAGGGGGCATACCGCCCACAACATGTAGGGGTTCGTGGCGGCGTTTGTCGGCTTTGAACTCCCTGATTGGTCACGGGTTTTGGGATATGATGGGTGAAGTGGCGCGACAGATTCCTCTCGGCGAAGCCGCCGGAGACAGCGCCTGGGAAGCCGGCCGTCCCCAGCTCTCGCTGGTGCGCAAGGTCGAGGTGGACCGGTCGCGGGACGCCCTGCTGACGGACTTCGGCAAGACCACGCTCGAAGACCGGTATCTCCTGCCGGGCGAGTCGTACCAGGACATGTTCGCCCGCGTCGCCACGGCCTACGCCGACGACGCCGAGCACGCCCAGCGCGTCTACGACTACATGAGCCGACTGTGGTTCATGCCGGCCACGCCGGTCCTCAGCAACGGCGGCGCCGAGCGCGGCCTGCCGATCAGCTGCTTCCTGAACGCGGTCGGCGACAGCCTGGACGGCATCGTCGGCACCTGGAACGAGAACGTCTGGCTGGCCGCCAACGGCGGCGGCATCGGCACCTACTGGGGCGGCGTCCGCAGTATTGGCGAAAAGGTCAAGGGCGCCGGACAGACCAGCGGCATCATCCCCTTCATCCGCGTCATGGATTCGCTGACTCTGGCCATCAGTCAGGGAAGTCTTCGTAGAGGTTCGGCGGCGGTTTATCTGGACATCCACCATCCGGAGATCGAGGAGTTCCTCGAGATCCGCAAGCCGTCGGGCGACTTCAACCGCAAGTCCCTGAACCTGCACCACGGCATCTCGATCAGCGACGAGTTCATGCACGCCGTCCGCGACGGCGAGAAGTTCGGCCTGCGCTCGCCCAAGACCGGCGAGGTCCTCAAGGAGGTCGACGCCCGCACGCTGTGGCAGAAGGTCCTGGAGCTGCGCCTTCAGACCGGCGAGCCCTACCTGATCTTCTCCGACCACGTGAACAAGGCGATGCCGAAGCACCAGCGCGAGCTGGGCTTCAAGGTCCGCCAGTCCAACCTGTGCAGCGAGATCATGCTGCACACCGGCAAGGACCACCTGGGCGTCGAGCGCACCGCCGTCTGCTGCCTCTCCAGCGTCAACGCCGAGACCTTCCTGGAGTGGCGCGACGAGCCGCGCTTCATCGAGGACGTCATGCGCTTCCTCGACAACGTGCTGGAGGACTTCATCCAGCGCGCCCCCGTCGACGCCAAGGCCGCCGTCTACGCCGCCCGGCGCGAGCGCTCGGTGGGCCTGGGCCTGATGGGCTTCCACAGCTTCCTGCAGGCCCAGAACGTGCCGTTCGAGAGCGCGCTGGCCAAGTCGTGGAACATGCGCCTCTTCAAGCACCTGCGCCGCGAGGCCGACAAGGCCAGCGTCAAGCTGGCCGAGGAGAAGGGCCCCTGCCCCGACGCCGCCGAGCGCGGCGTGATGGAGCGCTTCTCGCACAAGCTGGCCATCGCCCCGACCGCCAGCATCAGCATCATCTGCGGCGGCACCAGCGCCGGCATCGAGCCGATCCCGGCCAACATCTACAGCCACAAGACCCTGTCGGGCACCTTCGCGGTCAAGAACCCCTACCTGGAGCGGCTGCTCGAGACCAAGGGCCAGAACACCGCCGCGGTCTGGGACACCATCCTGGCCAACGAGGGCTCGGTGCAGCACCTGGACTGCCTGACCCAGGACGAGAAGGACGTCTACAAGACCGCCTTCGAACTGGACCAGCGCTGGATCGTCGAACTGGCCGCCGACCGCACGCCCGACATCTGCCAGAGCCAGTCGGTCAACCTGTTCATCCCCGGCGACGTGGATAAATGGGACCTGCACATGCTGCACTGGCAGGCCTGGGAGCGGGGCATGAAGAGCCTCTACTACCTGCGCTCCAAGTCGGTTCAGCGCGCCAGCCACGCCGGCAACGAGACCGTCGAGGCGGTCGACATGGCCGGCAGCGCCCGCACCGACTACGAGGAATGCCTCGCCTGCCAGTGATGGCCGGCAGCGCGTGAAACAGGGGCCCGGTGGAAACGCCGGGCCCTTTTTCATTGCGTCCTTCGCGACGCGGACCCGAGGGTCCGCTCCTCAGGATGACGAAGTCTGTGTGTTCCACTCCCCTTCGTCATCCTGAGGAGCGAGCGCTTGAGCGAGCGTGTCGAAGCACGCACCCCGGCAGAAACCCGGCGAAATCTCCGCCCGGCGGCGGCGGGTTCCGTCAAACGGTCGTGAAAAACGCGCACATCGGCGGGAACGGGGCGCCGCGTCTCGGGGTTCTGCTCTTCACACAAACGAGAGGACGCTCCCCATGCGCAGTTCCATCATCTCCGCCCTGACGGTCGCCGCCGGCGCCCTGGCCCTGACCGCCTGCAGCGGCCCGGCCGAGGACGCCGCCAACCGCGAGGCGAACGCCGTCGAGCAGTCGGCCGAGAACCGCGCCGACGCGCTGGAAAACCAGGCCGACGCCACGCGTGACGCCGCCGACGGCGGCACGGACGCCGCCAAGGACGCCGCCGACGCCACCGCCGACCAGCTGGAGCGCAAGGCCGACGCCGTCGAGGACGCCGGCGAGCAGAAGGCCGACGCGATCGAGAAGGAAACCGACCGCAAGTACTAGGCGCTTTGCGTGGGGACATGCACTTCAGTGCGTGTCCCCTCCCACCACTGCCCCGTCTTCCCGGCGCAGGCCGGGATCCACAGGGCAGCGCCGGATTCGGGTCATGGAGGCCCTGCCGGGTCATGGATCCCGGCCTTCGCCGGGAAAACGGACGGGTTCGCTACCCCGCCGGGGCGAGCGTGATATCCACCATGATCTCGCCGGAGATCGCCTCCAGCGCCTCCTGCACCGCGCCGGTCGCCAGCCCCGGCGGCAGGCGCAGGCGGGCGTCCAGGTGGAACAGCGGCGCGCCGGAATGCGGCTCGGCGCTCAGCCGGGTCTCGAAGCTCTCGATATTGGCCTCCAGGCCGCTGAGCACGGCGGTCACCTGGCTGACGATGCCGGGCCGGTCCTGGCCGACCAGCGACAGGTCCAGCGCCTCGCCGGCCGCCGCTGCCGCCTCGCCCGCATCGGCCGGCGCCAGCCGCACCTCCAGCCCGGCGGCGTCCACCGCGCTCACCGCCGCGCGCAGCCCCGCCTCGCCCCCGGCCGGCAACTCGACCAGCACCGAGCCGACATAGAGGCCGCCCAGCCGGCTGAGCCGGCTCTCCAGCCAGTTGCCGCCCGCCGACAGCACGGCGGCCGCCAGCGCGCGGGTCAGGCCGGGCCGGTCGCTGCCGACCACGCTGAGCACGAACAGAGCCATGAAGGATCTCCCTGAAAAGCCGCACGGTGGTAGCACCGGGGCGTGCGGGGTCGCCAGTCCTCCCCGGAGCGCAGCGAGGGGGAGGTGGCCTCGCGGAGCGAGGTCGGAGGGGGCGGCGCCGGGGTTATCAGGAGCGGGCGCTGTGCACGGCGGTTGGTCGTCCGACGCCCGCGCTACCCAACCACCATGCTCCGCATGGTCCCCCTCCACATGAATGGGGAGGATTGAAAAATAACAGCTTCACCCCCGCCAATCCCCCTCCCCGACCGCCGGGCGCATCCTTTCGCCATGACAGAGCGCACCGGACGACCCCGCCCCCGCACCTACAAAAAGCACCCCCCGGCCGTCTGGGAGGCCATCCGGCGCGGCTATGTCGACGGCTACTCCGTGCCGCAGCTGGCCGAGAAGTTCGGCGTGAACACCGCGGCCCTCTACTGGCGATCCCGCGAGCACGGGTGGCGGGAAGAGCGCGACGCCGCCGAAGCCTGCGCCCGCGAGCTGTCGTTCGAGGTGATCCCGCCGCCGGGCCCCGACGCGCCGCCGCCCGCCTCGCCGGCGGACGCCGCGCGCATCGCCTTCGACCGCTCGGCCCGGGCCCTGCAGGAGGGCCGCCCGGACGAGGCCCAGCGCTGGGCCCGGCTGGCGGCCCAGCTCAGCCGGCTGCAGCCGGCGGGCCCGGCCCCGTCGCCGGCCCCGTCGCCAACCGGGCCGTCCCTGACCGAGCGCTACCCGATCCCCGCCGGGCTGGAGAAATCCATGGCGCCCTTCGTGGAGGGCGGCGCGAGGCACCGCGCCGAGGTCTACGCCTCCGCCAGGGCCAAACAGGACGATCCCGGCCACTATTTCGAGGACCTGACCCCGGACGAGGCGGCCATGCTCGGCGGCGAGCACTTCGTCCCCGGCGGCAATGCGCCCACCGACCCGGACCACGTCGACGACGGCCTGGACCTGTTCCGCTACTACCAGCCCGGCAAGGGCACCCAGTGGGAAAAGCTGACCGCCCTGGCCGAGAAGCGGCTGGATATGCTGGTGCGCGACATGTGGACCGGCCGGCGCTGGGACGACGCGCTCGGCCTGCCCGACTATGTGTTCGATCCACGGGTCGGCCGCATCGCCCGCACCGTGGACCTGCCGGAGGGCGACGACCTGTTCGCGCCGCCGGGCGACATCGAGGAGGTCCGCGCCCGCTTCGACCGGCCGATGCCGCGCGTCGCCGACCTGCCCGCCCCGCCGCTGCGCTGGATCATCGAGATGTGGCTGCCCTGGTGGAACGACGAGCACCCGGACGACCCGGTCACCCCGCTGCAGGCCCTGACCATCCACCAGCTCTGGACCCGCGACCCGCGCCTCGAGGCCGAGCTGATCCCCGAGGAACAGTTCCACGCCCGCATCCTGTGGGAAGAGCGCTGGGCGAAGGACGGCGTCGAGCCTGTCCGCCCGAAGGCCCCCTGGACCGAGGCGGACGCGGCGCGGGAGGCGGAGCGCGCGCGGGTGTGGGCGGCGGTGAAGGAGAAGCGGGCGGCGCAGCGGGAGCAGGCGCGGGCGGAGTACGCGGCTTCGGGCGAGGAACCGCCGCCGGAGGTGATGACGGTGCGGGGCGGGTTCAGGGTGCGGGTGTTGTGAGGGGAGGGGGGTGACCCATTGCGGATTCAGAGTTGGACCGCACTTCGGAGCGCTCCTCGAACCTCGCTCATGTCAACTTGTGGCAGCGATCCGAGTATGCTCACCCTAAGCACATCATGCCCATCGACTTCGCAACGCTGCTGGCCGAACTCCACGCGCTAAACGATGGAGCCTATAAGCTGCCGCCGCAGCCTTCGATCGATCTGAGGGGCGCGGCGCTCTATGCGGGGCTCTCGCGCGTCACTCTCGAAGTTGATCAAGCCGAGCTTGCGCCAGGCCTCGTGCTACGCCGTGCCTACGCACACGTGTTTGCGCCGCCGATGGTGGCGGTGTCGGCACCGTTGCGACCGCGCGCTCCACATCCATCACCTTGGTACGCTTTGGAAGGCGGCGACATCGCGGAGACGGCCGTGGTTGAAGTGGCCCTCGCGCCGGATGCCCAGCCATTTGGCCTGCCAAGGCTTGCTGCCCTGCGGCTCGTCGCGTCGATCCTTCGACTGGTATCCGCGCAGCCAGTCTGCATGCCTGTGCTCTGCAACCTACCGCTCGCTGAAGCCCGCCTGCCGGACAGCCTAGCCCGCATGTGGCAGTTCGAGCGCCCACCATCGGTCTATGGCCAGCCAGTCCAGCTAACGTCTTCGTTCATCGACTCAATTGCTCACTTCTTGCCGAACGTTGAGGCACTTGCGGCGGATGCAGACCTCGCCCGCGCACTTACACTTGCCGACGGAATGTGGTGGCTCCCGACACTTGAGGCGCAATTGACCACCATCTGGACAGTCATCGAGATGCTCATGCGGCCCGGACGCCGTGACACAACCAAAGAGCTGGCGCGAGCGGTACGAGCGTATTCCAGCTTCGACCGCAGCGCGGGCGATCGGCTCTACCAAGAGGTGGTGAGACTCTACTTCGCTCGGGGATCCTCCGCCCACGCGGGTGCCGAGCCCGCTGCAGACGACGTCCAAGCGTCATACATGATCCTACGCGGGATTCTGCTACGTGCACTTGGCGAGCGTTCGCGGCCGCCGCTGCCGACCGACATGGTCCCCCTATGGTGACGCGCTTCGCTCGTAACTTCGGCTCGTGGCGCGAAGCGGACCATGATGTGCTCTTGCCCTGTCTCCATTTCGAGCGGGGGTATGAAGCCGGGCCTAAGACTGATTGTCCTGCTCGACTGCTGGGGGAGGTGCGCCTTGGGCGAAAGCCCACTCCCGACCCGTTCGGGCCTTCAGCCGTTCTACGAGCTTATTGCCCCTATTGGCGAACATCTCATCGAGCGCGTCGACAAGCTTGGTCCAGTCGTTCGAGCCCCCAACATAAAAGCCGAGACGTGCGCCCATCTTCACGACGAACGTTCCGTTCTCCTCGTAGATCTCCATCGTATCGGCAACGGAGTGGTGATCGGCGGCATGCGCGTAGCGCTTGTTTCGCATCTCAATGATTTCGTCGTGAGCAGCCCGGAGGGAATGAGGCAGGGCGTCGCGCGCGAAGCCGCTTCCAGTGCCGCCGGTAAAGAGTCGGACATAAGTCGCGACGAACGCCGTCGTAAGCATTTCAAGATCAAGGAAGGCGGTCATGTCCGCCTTGAAGCGATACTCCGCAAGCCGGTCCCGAATGTGCTTTAGGACACTGATCTGGTAGTAGGAGAGTGACAGACGCGATACTTGCTTTAGCTCGGGCTCCGCGGCTTCGAGCACCTTCCGCCCGTCCTCTGCGCGGGCATTAATCGCGTCCCTCCACTCTTTCGGCAGATTCTGGATCGCGTCCTCGGAGATCAGGAAGTACGCGCTGTTGTCTTCGGCTTCAGTCATCGCGCTCGTTTATCTGACGATCGAGGTCATTATTCTATCCGGCAGCGTCGAAAGCGTGAGACGACCATGTCATGCCTCCCCTAGTTCACCGCCCCCACCGCCGCCGCCCCGCCGGCCGGGTCGGCGATCCAGGCGGGCCAGAGGTCCTGGGGCCAGGCGGCGATGACGTGGAGACGGTGGAGCTCGGCCAGGGTCTGGCGCAGGGCGACGGTGGCGATGGAGAGGTCGCGGGACTGGCCGGCGGCGAAGCGCAGGGTCAGGGCCAGGCGGTCGCCGGCCGGGGCGATGTTGACCTCGTGCACTAGCCCGACCGTGGCCTTCGGACCCGGGCGGACCGGCGGGGTGGCGCCCATGGCCTGGACGGCGGCGGCCTGTTCCCAGGACTGGCGGCCGGGGTCCTCCAGCGCCGAGGCCGGCGGGGTCAGCATGGGCACCAGCGCGTGGACAAGGCCCCGGCACAGCCGCTGGGTCAGCCACAGCCGGGTGGCCGCGCCATCGGCGTCCTCGGCGTCCAGCGCGATGCGGTCCTCGGCCGGGTCGTACAGGAAGGAGAAGCGGGTGATCTCGGCCATGGCGGTCCGCTGCGCGTGGGGCTCCTGCCTAGCGCGTCGGGCCGCGGGGGTGAAGAGCGGAACCGCGCCGGCCGCCGGCGCGGCGAGCGGGGCCCGTCGACGGAAATCGTCACCCGAAACGGGGAACCGACGGCCCTGGCGGCTCCGGGTTAGCAAGTTGTTGTGTCTGTTCTGGCATGCAGGCCGCGAAAGGCGGCTTCCATGGCGGCGCAACAGTTCCTGACCTTTGCAGGCTCCGGAATGCTCCGGGAGGCCTGGTCGTGACCGATCGCAGCGTGCGGCGGATCACCGCCCTGCAGCAGTCCGGCTCGACGGCGCGGGTTCTGAACCTGCTGGCGCCGCACCGGGCGACGCCGCCGGACCCCAGCCTCGAGGCCGCGCCCTTCTTCCAGAACCGGCTGCTGAACCGCTGCTTCATCGTCAAGCACCGGGTGCGGCCCAACGAGGTCGACCTGCTGGCCCGGCCCAGCCCGACGGCGACCAAGATCATGGCCCCGATCGAGGGCACGGACCTGCGGCTGGGCGCGCGGTTCCTGATGCTGGGCCAGAAGGACTTCGACGCCTCGGCCGAGGAGATGTTCGGCGACGCGCTGAAGCCGGGCAAGCGCGACCGCCAGGTGCTGGACCTGATCGACGAGCTGCCGTCGCTGGACCCCTTCCTGCTGCGCGAGCATCTGCGCCAGCACGGGTTCGAGCCGGCCCGGTCCTATTTCGCCATCTCCGACGCCGACATCCAGCGCATGTACGCCTTCGTGCGCGACCAGGTGATGGCGCTGGTGTCGCTGTCGGGGTCGAGCGCCGCCTCGGGCCAGTCGCACGCCGCGCGGCTGGTGGAGAAGCTGCTGTCGAGCAGCGCCGACAGCGGCTTCAAGCCGCTGCAGGAGACGCTGAAGCTCAGCGACCAGGACTACCAGGACGGCGTGTTCAGCTGGCGCGGGTTTCTCTACTACAAGTGGGTGCTGGCCGATCTGGGACCGGCCATCACCGAGGTGATCAACGCCATCGAGCGCACCCAGCCCCGGGGGGCGCGCGACCCGGAGGCCACGGCCTACCTGCCCGGCGCGCGGGCGCGGCTGGCGAGCGCCATCGTCACCGCCTGCGCCGGCGCCGACCGCACCCTGGGCATCTACGACAAGGCCTACCTGTCGCTGACCCGCGACGGCCAGCCGGGGGCGTTCCGCGACTTCCTGCTGACCGCCCCGACGCTGTTCATGGACCTGGGCGAGCAGCTGGGGGCGATCCAGCACATCGTCAGCTTCTGGCGCTACCGCTTCCCCGAGCGCAGCCGCGCGCCGGTGGACGCGGTCGAGTTGATGGACCTGTTCCTGGACTTCGAGGACAGCCTGGCCTTCCTGCACGGACCCGGCGGCCGGGCGGCGGCCTAGAACCGCGTCAGTTCGGTGAAGCCGCCGTAGATCATCCGCTTGCCGTCGAAGGGCATGGTGGCGGGGTCGGGCTGCAGGCGCGGGTCGGCCATGACCCTGGCGTTGACCTCGTCGCGCTTCTGGCGGCTCTCGTAGGTGATCCAGGAGAAGATCACCACCTCGTCGTCGGTGGCCATCACGGCGCGCGGGAACGAGGTCAGCTCGCCGTACGGCGTGTCGTCGGCCACGCATTCGACGTAGCTGAGCGCGCCGTATTCCATCCAGACGCTGCCGGCCAGTTCGGTGATCGCCTTGTAGGCGTCGAGCTTGTCCCTGGGGACGGCGAGTACGAAACCATCGACATAGGCCATGGGGGATCTCCTTCCGGTGTCATCCGGTCATAGGACGAACCGGGCGACAATGTTCCGACAGGGGGCGACGATTTTGTTCGCCGGGCGCGGCCCTATTCCTCGACGGCCCGGGGCGTCCCGTCGCGGCGCCGGTCTTCGGTCTCGCCGTCGGTGACGCCGTAGTCGCGGGACTTCATGCCGGCGTCGCTGGTGGTGAAGCCCTCGGCGGCGAGGCCGCGCTTGAGCAACTCGCGCACGGCCGCCGCGCGGCTGGGCATGCGGCGCTCGAAGCGCCAGTCGTCCAGCGCCGCCAGCTCCTCGTCGGTCAACATGATCTGAAGCCGTTCGCCGCGGTTCGCGGGAGACATCGCCAGCCCCTCAAAGCCTGCCCCAAAAGGCCGTCGTCGCCGCGGCCGTCAGGAAAGTAACGCCGTCGGCGCCGGAAGCGTTCCTTACTCATGAAACGCCAGTTCAAGCAGGCGCGTTGCAGCCGCCTGAAGAGCCAGGAACTCACCCGGCGCATGCGATGCAAGTTGCTGATTAGAAAGGTGATTTATGCCTCGATAGACCGTTGCGCCCGGCATTGAAAAGGCGTTCGGTAGTGACCGGAAGGAACTCGGATGCCCACAAATCTGGTGCTAGGCGCCTTTGGCGCTCCGAGCGCGTCGAACGGGGGCGCGACCGCTACGGACATACGACTGCAGGAGGCCGATCACAGGATCGCCAACAGCCTGAGCCTGGTGGCCGGCCTGCTGCAACTGCAGGCCTCGGACATCGACGGGGACGAGCTGCTCGACCCGGACCGTGTCGTCGACCTGCTGAACGAGGCGGCCGGGCGCGTGCACCTGGTCAGTCGGCTTCACCGCCTGCTGGCCCGGCTGCAGGGCGAGTCGTCGCTGGACCTGACGCGCTTTCTGCATGAGATCGCCGAAAGCACTGTGACCCTGCTGACCGCGCCCGGCCGGGTGCGCATCGCGCTGGACGGCTCGAGCCTGTGCGAGGCGGCCGCCGGCAAGGCGCTGCCGATCGGCCTGATCGTCGGCGAACTGGTCACCAACAGCGTCAAGTACGCCCACCCCGCCGGCGTGGGCGGCGTCATCCGCCTGGCCTGCCACCTGGAGCTCGACGGCGCCCTGACGGTAGAGGTGTCGGACGACGGCGTCGGCCTGCCCGAGGGCTTCGACCCGATGACCGCCCGCTCGCTGGGCATGCGACTGGTCCATTCGCTGACCGCCCAGGCCGGCGGCCGCGTCGCCTTCGACGACAGCGGCATCGGCCTGACCGTAAGGCTCAGGATCCCGCCCGGACTCTAGCGCTCCCAGCCGGGCTCGAACGGGAAGCGCCGGGCCCAGAAGTCCGCCAGCCGGGGCTCGGCGTCGACGCGCCGGACCACCGGGGCCATGCTCGGAGCCTCGCGGTAAAAGCGGTTGCGGCCCGGACCCCAGCGGCTGACCACGGCGACATAGAGGTCGAGCACCGACAGGTCGTCGCCGAGCAGATACGCGCCGGCCGGGGTGATCTGGCTGTCCATCATGCGCCAGCAGTCGGCGATGCGTTCGGCGGTGGCGGCCTTGACCCGGGCCTGGGCGGCCTCGTCGTCGCCGGCGAGGCGCGAGGGCTCGTCACGGACCCAGAACAGCGAATAGATCGCCGCCGGGATGTAGGTCATCCAGCGCAGGAACTGGCCGCGCCGGGGATCGCCGACCGCCGGGCCCAGCTTCGCGTCCGGGTGGGCGTCGGCCAGCCAGGTCAGGATCGCCCCGCTCTCGGTCAGCACCTCGCCGCCGGGCAGCGCCAGGGCCGGGATCTGGACCAGGGGATTGACGGCGCGCACCCGCGCCAGCACCGCTTCGTCGTGCTCCCAGGTGGCCCCCTCGATGACCTGAAAGTCGAGCCCGATCAGGGTCATGGCCGCTTCGACGGGCACGCTGCCCGATCCCCGGGCGCCGTAGAGCGTCAACGATTGGTTCATGACCTTGTCCACAATCTCACAACATCTTGTGGGTAGCGTCAGTGTGACCACTAGATGTGTCGCGGCAGTTTGATACGGTTGTCATCCTAACGCGTCGCCGCGATTCCCGTTTGCCCCCGTCCGGAGTTCGTCACCGTGACCGCCTCGTCAAAGCTTGTTCTGCCCGGCCTGCTCACCCCTTCGGCGGCCTACAAGCCGTTCCGCTACCCGTGGGCCTTCGACATGTGGAAGAAGCAGCAGCAGGTCCACTGGATGCCCGAGGAGGTGCCGCTGGGCGAGGACTGCAAGGACTGGGCGGCCAACCTGAACGACAAGGAGCGCAATCTGCTGACGCAGATTTTCCGCTTCTTCACCCAGGGCGACATCGAGGTCCAGGACAACTACATGGACCGCTACGGCCGGGTGTTCCGCCCGACCGAAGTGAAGATGATGCTCTCCAGTTTCGCCAACATGGAGACCATCCACATCGCCGCCTACGCGCTGCTGCTCGAGACGATCGGCATGCCCGAGAGCGAGTTCGGCGCCTTCATGGAATACGAGGCCATGAAGGCCAAGCACGACTACATGCAGCAGTTCGGCGTCGAGAATAACGCCGACATCTGCCGCACGCTGGCGATGTTCGGCGGCTTCACCGAGGGGCTGCAGCTGTTCGCGTCGTTCGCCATGCTGATGAACTTCCCGCGCTTCAACAAGATGAAGGGCATGGGCCAGATCGTCAGCTGGTCGGTGCGCGACGAGAGCCTGCACTGCGAGGGGATCATCAAGCTCTACCACGCCTTCAACGCCGAGACCCAGGCGGTGACCAAGGCCGTGGCCGACGACATCGTCGCCTGCTGCGAGCATGTGGTGATGCTGGAGGACCGCTTCATCGACCTGGCCTTCGAGCAGGGCGACGTCCAGGGCATGACGCCCGAGGACATCAAGCAGTACATCCGCTTCATCGCCGACTGGCGCCTGCGCCAGCTGAAGCTGCCTGAGATCTACGGGGTGAAGGAAAACCCGCTGCCCTGGCTGCAGTCGATGCTGAGCGGCGTCGAGCACGCGAACTTCTTCGAGGCCCGCGCCACCGAGTATTCCAAGGCCGCGACCAAGGGCCAGTGGCACGGCGAGGACGGCGTCTGGGGCGAGTTCGACCGCCTGATGGCCCGCCGCGGCGAGAGCCTGCTGCCGGCGGAGTAGTCAGCGAGAATTGGCGACCGGCGTTCCCAACCCAGTTCCAGCTGCGGAATAGCAAGACGTGGACAACCGCCAGTACGACATCGAGCTCGTGTTCGGTCAGCCGGGCGGAGGCGTTCCGGATGTGACGCCCGAACAACTGTTGATGTTGGCGGAACGAATTCAGGTAGCGGTAAACGCTATCGGAGATCCGAAGAGTGTCGATCTCACGCTCTACCTTGCTGCCAGCCCCTACGAGGGGTCTCTTCGGATACCGTTTCGAGTCAAGCCGACGGGCTACGAGCGCAGCCAGCTTGATCAGATCGCGGCCTATTCAACAATAATAAGTGCTATTCTTACCGCATTCGGAATAATTTATCAAGTATACATAGGTCACAAGCCGCCCCCCGATACGCAGGACGCTCTTGTTCTTGAGTTGTCCTCAAAGGCCCTCGATAATCACTACACAATGGCGAGCCTTGAAGAGCTAATCAAGACAGCTAAGTTATTAGGCACAGACTACGTGGCGATCACGGTTATAGACGAAGAACCCATGGTTCTCGCCGGAAGAACACGTCCGAAACAGGCATCCCTCATCGGAAGCCAAGTCAAAAATCCACGTGCATTCCCAAGCACCGTCGACGGTCAAGACGTCGTAATCATTTCACCCGAAGGCCCGACGATATCACTTGAGGGCGTCGATTACAGGAGCGTCGTTGCTCAGTTCTCGCCCAGATCACCTACACAGAGCACGCGACAGACACGATCAGGCTCCCATAATGCGCAGGCCGACTCAGGTGCCAAGATCCTACTTCTCTGGGGCTCGTCGGAGTCCATCCCAGCGGTGCAGAGCACAATAAACATCAAGGGTAAGCGTATGTCCCGGGCAGTATCGGCACTGTCGATGTCAGAGGATCCACCTTCAGAGTATCTGAATGTCGATGGTGTTCTGATCGTCGAAGGCGTTCAGGTATTTCGGTAGCAGGGCGGGAAATCGTAGCTGACGAAACTCGCCGGGCTTAGGCTGCCTGCGATGCTCAAGGAGCCTCGCCCATGCTGATCATCCGCCTGATCCTGCGCACCCTGGTCGGCATGGCCGGGCTGTGGCTGGCCGACCGGTTCGTGAACGGGGTCAACATCACCAGTAACGAGACGCTGCTGATCGCCGCCCTGATCATGGGGGTGGTGAACGCCGTGGTGCGGCCGGTGGTGTTCTGGATGACCCTGCCGGTGACCTTCCTGACGCTGGGCCTGTTCCTGTTCGTGGTGAACGCCGCGATGTTCGGCCTGACCGCCTGGGTCCTCGAGGGCTTCGCCGTCGACGGCCTGTGGGCGGCGGTTCTGGGCTCCATCGTGCTGGGGATCGTCAACTGGGTCGGCCAGATGGTGATCGGGCCCAGGGAGGAGCGGGGGGAGTAGTCTCTTTATCCTCTCCCCTAGGGAGAGGTGGCCTGGCGGAGCCAGGTCGGAGAGGGACTCACCGCGGCAGGCCTGAAGCCGCCCGCCAGCCGAGCGCCTCGACAATCAGCTCCAAGGCCTTCGGTGTGTTCTCCTCCACAAGCCGCGCCGGCAGCCGCAACGTGCGGACGCCCCGCTGTGCAAGCCACGCATCTCGCACAGCATCACCCAGCTGGCGATCTTCCCAGTCGTGGACGCCACCATCGACCTCGACGGCCAGCCTTGCAGCGTCGCAGTAGAAGTCGAGGACGAATGTTCCAAGCGGATGCTGCCGTCGGAACTTCCGACCGCCGAGGCGTCCCGCTCGCAACGCCTGCCAGAGGATGGATTCGGACTTCGTCATGGCCTGACGAGAGCGCCGAGCGCGTTTGAGCGTTGAGGGTTGCGACTGCATGATATACAATTGGTAGTATTAGTTTTTGGGTTGCGCAATCTCTACGACCGCGCCTCCCTCACCGACCCGCCTCCGGCGGGCCACCTCTCCCAAGGGGAGAGGAAGAACGAAAAAAGGGCGGCGCCTTTCGACGCCGCCCTCAATCCTGGCTCGGTACTGAACGCCTGGACTAGAAGTCCATGTCGCCGCGTTGGATCGGCCTGCGCCGATCCAACCATCTTTGGTGATGGGCGACTTTATGGACTTCCTAGAAGTCCATGTCGCCCATGCCGCCCATGCCGCCCGGCATGCCGCCGCCGGCCGGAGCGTTCTTCTTCGGCGCTTCGACGATGGCCGCTTCGGTGGTGATCAGCAGGCCGGAGACCGAGGCCGCGTCCTGCAGAGCCGTGCGCACGACCTTGGCCGGGTCGATGACGCCCATCTTCACCAGGTCGCCGTACTCTTCGGTCTGGGCGTTGAAGCCGAACGAAGCGGTGTCGTTCTCGAGGATCTTGCCGACCACGATCGAGCCTTCAACGCCGGCGTTTTCGGCGATCTGACGGATCGGGGCCTGCAGGGCGCGACGGACGATGGCGATGCCGGCGGTCTGGTCGGCGTTGTCGCCAACCATGCCTTCGAGCGACTGCGAGGCCTTCAGCAGGGCGACGCCGCCGCCGGGGACGATGCCTTCCTCAACCGCGGCGCGGGTGGCGTTCAGGGCGTCGTCGACGCGGTCCTTGCGCTCCTTCACCTCGACTTCGGTCGCGCCGCCGACGCGGATGACCGCGACGCCGCCGGCCAGCTTGGCCAGACGTTCCTGCAGCTTTTCCTTGTCGTAGTCGCTGGTGGTGTCCTCGATCTGACGCTTGATCTGGGCGATGCGGCCCTCGATGTCGTCCTTGGCGCCGACGCCGTCCACGATGGTGGTGTCGTCCTTGGTGATCGTGACCTTCTTGGCCCGGCCCAGCATCTCGAGGGTGACGTTCTCGAGCTTGATGCCCAGGTCTTCGCTGATGACTTCGGCGCCCGTGAGGATGGCGATGTCTTCCAGCATGGCCTTGCGGCGATCGCCGAAGCCCGGCGCCTTGACGGCCGCGACCCGCAGGCCGCCGCGCAGCTTGTTGACCACCAGGGTGGCCAGGGCTTCGCCTTCGACGTCTTCAGCGATGATCAGCAGCGGACGGCCCGACTGGACGACGGCTTCCAGCACCGGCAGCAGCGGCTGCAGCGAGGAGAGCTTCTTCTCGAACAGCAGGATCTGCGGGTCCTCGAGAACGGCCTCCATCTTGTCGGCGTTGGTGATGAAGTAGGGCGACAGGTAGCCGCGGTCGAACTGCATCCCCTCGACGACGTCGAGTTCGGTCTCGGCGGTCTTGGCTTCCTCGACGGTGATGACACCCTCGTTGCCGACCTTTTCCATGGCGCGGGCGATCATGTCGCCGATTTCGCTGTCGCCGTTGGCCGAGATGGCGCCGACCTGGGCGATTTCCTGGTTGGTGGTGACCTTCTTGGAGGTCGCCTTGATCTCGGCGACGACCTTGGTCACGGCCTTGTCGACGCCGCGCTTCAGATCCATCGGGTTCATGCCGGCCGCGACCGACTTCAGACCTTCGACGACGATGGCCTGGGCCAGGACTGTGGCGGTCGTGGTGCCGTCGCCGGCCTTGTCGTTGGTCTTGGAGGCGACTTCGCGGATCAGCTGGGCGCCGAGGTTCTCGAAGCGGTCAGCCAGTTCGATTTCCTTGGCGACCGAGACGCCGTCCTTGGTCGAGCGCGGGGCGCCGAAGGACTTTTCGATCACGACGTTGCGGCCCTTGGGGCCCAGGGTCACCTTCACCGCGTTGGCGAGGATGTTGACGCCGCGCAGCATGCGGTCACGGGCGTCGGAGGAGAAATAGACGTCTTTGGCGGCCATTTCGGTGCTCTCTTTCTAGGTTTCCCCCTGATCCGCTCTCCCCGGCGAAGGCCGGGGTCCAGATCGAAGGGAGAAGGGGTTCAATTTGATTGCGCTGGTTCAGCGGCTGTATCTTGGATCCCGGCCTGCGCCGGGACGGACGGACCTGATCAGGCCTCGACCACGCCCAGGATGTCGCTTTCCTTCATGATCAGCAGATCCTGGCCGTCCACCTTCACTTCGGTGCCGGACCACTTGCCGAACAGGATCTTGTCGCCGGCCTTGACGTCGGGCTGGATGTACTTGCCGTCTTCGTCACGGGCGCCGGGGCCGACGGCGATCACTTCGCCTTCCTGCGGCTTTTCCTTGGCGGTATCGGGGATGATGATCCCGCCCTTGGTCTTCTGTTCTTCCTCGACCCGCTTCACAAGGACGCGGTCGCCAAGAGGACGAAACTTCATCGGGTCGTCTCCGTAGGTAACGGTTGTTCTGAACGGTGTGTCGACGCCGGAGGGCCGCTGTTAGCAGTCCGCCACCCCGAGTGCCAACGACAGGCGGGAAGTAGGGATGTGGCCTTCGGGAGTCAAGGCTTCGGGCGCAGATGACCGCTCCCGCCAGGGGCCGCGACGCACTACATAGGGAGGCGCGCCTGCCGCGACGAGCCCGTCGCCTGACCCGGAGTATCCGCCTTGTACGGACTGGCCCTGCCCCTCGCCGTGATCGCCTGCTGCCTGGCCGGAGCCATGGGCGGCTACCTGCTGGTCCGGCCCGAACCGGCGATGGCCGGCGCCGGCCTGGTCGCCATGGAGGGCCGCCGTGACGGCCCGGGCGAGGCGCGGGCGCTGGGCGGGATGCTGCTGGCCGCGCACGCCGGGACGGCCGGCCTGCTCGGCTACAGTCCCTCGGTCGGCGCCTATATGGCCCTGGCCCTGTCGCTGGCCTGGGGCGGGGCGCTGGTCGGGCGGCTGGTCAACAATCTGCGCGAGGGGCCGGGCGAGGGCCGGGCGCTGCAGGCCCTGGCCTTCGAGGCTATGATGGCCCTGACCCTGGCCCTGCCCTGGTGGGTGTCGCGCAACGGCGTCATCGCCGGGCCGACCGTCACGGTCTGATCACCAGACGATGAAGTCGATGGCGCCGTACCGCCGCTGGCGGTGCACGGCCTCGTAGCCGTTGGACGAGCCCTCGTCGTTGGTGTTGCCCTCCAGGGTCGAGAAGCTCTCGGGGCCGGCCGTCTTGACGATGCCGACATGGACCCAGTCGGTCGGCGAGGCGCGCACCAGGAAGAAACTCCCCGGCGCGAGGCTCGCCTTCGGATACGTCCCGGCGTTCACCGCCTTGCCGGCCACGAACCGGCCCGCCGCCTTCGCCCGGTCGGCGAGGGTGTCGCAGCTGGCCGAGGCCGCGATCGGCGCCTTGACCCCCAGCGCGTGCGCCGCCTGCTCGAGGGCGAAGCAGGTGAAGCCCGCGCACCAGCGGGCGCCGGCGCCGTCCCAGCCGAGGTAGGCCCGCACCCAGGGTCCGCGGTTGTCGCCGCCGGCCTCGCGCGGGTGGACGGCGACATGCTGGCGGGCGAAGGCCTCGACCAGCTGCGACAGCGTCCGGCCCGCCGGCGCGATCGGCGCGACGGCCGCGATCATCGGCGAGACCAGGGCCGTCCATGTCGCCATGTCGACGACGCCGGTCGAGGGCAGTCCCCGGGCGGTCTGGAACTTGCGGACCTGGGCCTGGGTCGCCGGGCCGAAGTCGGCGTCGATGCCCAGGCCGAAGCCGGCCAGCGACAGATGCTCCTGCACCCGCCGGGCGCGGACGCCCCGCGCGCCCCGGGCGATCTCGCCGGCGAAGTGGAGTTCCGCCTTCATGCGCGCGGGCAGGAACGCGCCCGCGACAATGGTCTGCGGCAGCATTCTGCGCCCCTCCCCATCATACAATTCAAGGTAGACATGACTCCGGATGCCACGCAAGCGACAACGAGCCCGCCGCGGCGGGGCGCCGTTACCGCGAATTAAGCGGCGCATACCGGCGTTCCGTGGTTTGCCTGATGGCGACATCAGACGGAGGGGCTCCGCCATGCGCACCAAATTCGCCGCCGCGTTCCTGCTCGCCCTGGCCCTCGTCGGGCCGGCCGCCGCGGCCGAGCCGACGATCCGCGCCTATCCGGCCGGCGAGCTGCAAGCCTGGCCGCTGGACAGCGTCCGGGGCGTGCAGAGCCTGGTCCTGCAGAACGCCGCCGTCATCAACACCACCGGCGCGCCGATGACCGTCGGCGAGGTCCGGTTCGAACTGCTGCGCGGAGGTCAGGTGATCGAGACCCGCGTCCTGACCGGTCCGGACGTCGAGCGGATGGCCCGGGGCGGAGCCGGCGCCCAGGCGTCCGGGATGATCGACCTGGTCGGCTTCCAGTTCGGCGACGTGCTGGGCAAGCCGGCCGCGAAGCTGCCCGCCACCCCGACGCTGGCGCCGGGCGAGGGCCTGCTGATCGCCGGCCAGGTGTTCAGCTGGAGCGGCGACCGCGACGCGCTGCGCATCACCATCCGCGCCGCGGCTCCCGGCGCGGCGGAGGCCAGCCTGACGATCCCGGTCGTGACCGCCCAGCCGCAGCCGCGCTATCGTTTTCCGGTCAAGGGGCGCTGGTACCTGCAGGCGGGGCCGAGCCTCAACACGCACCACCGCTGGGCCGTCCCCGAGGAGTTCGCGCTCGACATGATCCAGCTCGGCGCCGGCGGCGTGGGCTATCGCACCGAAGGCATGACCATGGCCGACTACTACGCCTACGGCGCGCCGGTGTACGCCGCCGCCGACGGCGAGGTGGTCAAGGTGGTCGCCGACCAGATCGAGGACCTCGCCCAGTTCCGCCGGCCCGGCGAAAGCCAGGAGGCCTATCTCCAGCGGGTCATGGCCTGGCAGGACGCGATGCTGGCCGCCGGCCCGGATGCGCCCGGCGGCAATGTGGTGGTCATCCGCCACGCCTGGGGCGAGTACAGCGTCTACGCCCATCTCAAGCCCGGCGCCGCGCCGGTGCGGGTGGGCGAACAGGTCAAGGCCGGCGACCTGGTCGGCTATCTGGGCAGTTCCGGCTCCTCGACCGAACCCCACCTGCACTTCCACATCTGCGACGGCCCGAGCGCGCTCAACTGCGTCGGCAAGCCGGCCGCCTTCAGCAACATCGAGAACCCGTACGCCTTCGTCACCGGCCCGATCCAGAGCGGCGACATGGTGGTGACGAAATAGGGTCGTCGCGGGACTGCTTCCGGCGATAGCCGGCAGCTGTCCCTCAAAAGCGTCGAGCGGTGTCGAGGGACAGCTACGCTTCGCGAAGCAGTCCCAAACACAGAAAACCCCGCCGGCGTTTCCACCGGCGGGGTTCCTTGCGCGGACCGTTGTTGAGTTCAGCGGTTCCGGTTTGTCTTCAGCTAGCGGATGCCGGCCACTTCCAGGGCCTTGTCCGCGTCGTTCTTCTTCTGCATGCGCAGGTCGCCGTACTTGCCGAATTCGTCGCGGGCGATGGTGCGGCAGTGGACTTCATCGGGGCCGTCCGCCAGGCGCAGGGTGCGCTGACCGGCGTACATCTTGGCCAGGCCGAAGTCGGTGGTCACGCCAGCGCCGCCGTGGGCCTGGATGGCGTCGTCGATGATCTTCAGGGCGATCCGCGGGGCGGCGACCTTGATCATGGCGATCTCCAGACGGGCCGACTTGTTGCCGGCCTTGTCCATCATGTCGGCGGCCTTGAGGCAGAGCAGGCGGCACATCTCGATGTCGATGCGGGCCTCGGCGACGCGCTGTTCCCAGACCGAGTGGTCGGCCAGGTACTTGCCGAACGCCTTGCGGCTCATCAGGCGGCGGCACATCTTCTCCAGCGCCATCTCGGCGGTGCCGATCGTGCGCATGCAGTGGTGGATGCGGCCCGGGCCAAGCCGCCCTTGGGCGATCTCGAAGCCGCGGCCCTCGCCGAGCAGCAGCGCGTCATCGACCTTGACCCGCACGTTCTTGAGCAGGACCTCGGCGTGGCCGTGCGGCGCGTCGTCATAGCCGAACACCGGCAGCATACGGACGATCTCGATGCCCGGCGCGTCCAGCGGCACCAGGACCTGGGACTGCTGCTGGTGGCGGCTGGGGTTGTCGGGATCGGTCTTGCCCATGACGATGGCGACCTTGCAGCGCGGATCGCCCACGCCCGAGGACCACCACTTGCGGCCGTTGATGACGTACTCGTCGCCCTCGCGGCGGATCTCGGTCTCGATGTTGGTGGCGTCGGAGGAGGCGACGTCCGGCTCGGTCATCAGGAAGGCCGAGCGGATCTCGCCGTTCATCAGCGGGCGCAGCCAGCGCTCCTTCTGCTCCAGCGTGCCGTAACGCATCAGCACTTCCATGTTGCCGGTGTCCGGCGCGGAGCAGTTGAACACCTCGGACGCGAAGCCGATCTTGCCCATCTGCTCGGCGATCATGCTGTATTCGAGGTTGGTCAGCTGGATGCCTTCGAACTGGAAGGTGTCATCCACGTGGGTCTGGCCGCTGTGCGGCGGCATGAAGAAGTTCCACAGCCCGGCGGCCTTGGCCTTCTCCTTCAGCTCCTCGACGACCTGGACGACCTTCCAGCGCTCTTCGCCAAGGACGTTCATTTCCTCGTTGTAGCGCGGCACCGCCGGGGCGATGTGCTCGTCCATGAAGGCGACCACGCGGTCGAGGAACTGGCGCTGTTTCGGAGAGATATCGAAGTCCATGGCGGCCCTGCCCTTGTTTCAAACGGTTGTTTGAAGAACCGTACCACCCGGCTTACGCAAGGGGCAAGTGCGAAAGGCTTTGGGTGCGGTGCGGCACGACTTCACCGACCTCCCCAGCTTGCTGGGGAGGGGGACCATGCGGAACATGGTGGTGGGATAGCGCAGGAGCCGAGAGACCCTACGCCATGCACAGTAACTCCACTCGACCTGCCAAGGGGCGTCAGCCAAAGCTCCAGACATGATGCGATGGATCATCGGGCTCTCGCTGGCGGGGTTGGTTGTGCTTGTGGGCGGCGCCCTGTTCTTGGTTGCCGGCTGGGGAGGCGGGCTGGCGGGGGGCTGTGGCAATACCGTCGTCAAGACCACCCGATCGCCGAACGGTCGGCTCGACGCTGTCCTGTTTGAACGCGGCTGCGGCGCGACCACCGGCTTCTCGACGCAGATATCGATCATGCCCGCCGGTGAACTGCCGGACAGTGGCGGCAACGTCTTCGTCACCGACGACGACAGCCGCGAAGGCGAGAGAGGTGAATGGGGCGGAGCTTGGGCAGATGTGCGCTGGCTCTCGGAGAGACGCCTGCACATCGACCACGCTCCAAACGCGGTCCTGCTCAGATCATTGGACAGATTTGGAGACGTCACGGTCACCTACGGGAGGGCACACTCTCTCCGTCAGTCGCCCTCCCCCTCCACCGCCGCCAGGTCCCCCGCGTCATAGCTGTAGTCCAGCAGTTCGCCCGGCGTGCACCCCAGCACGGCGCAGAGCCTGGACAGGGTGTCGAACCGCATGCCCCGCACCTTGCCGGTGCGCAGCAGCGACAGTTGGGTCTCCGACAGGCCGATGCGCTGGGCCAGGTCCCGGGCCTTCATCTTGCGACGGGCCAGCATGATGTCGAGGGTGACGATGACGGGCACGCCTCAGATGATCTCGGCGAGTTCGGACTGCAGCCGGCGGGCGCGGGTCATCATGCGGCCCAGGACGACCAGCGCCCCGCCGATCACGGTGATCACCAGGGTCTCGCTCTCGATCCGCACGCCGCCGAAGCCGTACTCGCCCTCGATCCAGGACTGGATCCACGGCACGATCACCATCGCCGCCAGGGCGCCGTATAGCAGCGCGCCGCCAATGTCGGCCAGACTCCTGCTGTTGGCCTCGCTGAACAGCTCGCCCTCGCCGATGCGGTGGAACATCTTCCGGGCGCTGTTGACCCCGCCGATGTAGATGATGGTCGGCAGCAGAGAGACGGCCGCGACCAGGAAGTCCTGCACCGCCGGCCAGGCGATCGCCGGGTCGCCCGCGCCGAGGGCGTCGACGATGCCGAAGGCCAGCGGCACGACGCCGATCAGCCGCAACAGGTTCAGCGCCAGCAGCACCAGCGCGATCACGGCGGCGGCCTCGAATATCCGGGCCTGTTTCGAAAGGTCGTTCATGGGCGGCTCTCCCCGCGTTCGCAGCGACGGCGGACACTCACGGTCCAGCCGATAGTTTTTTATATAAGACATAAATTTCTTGGGGGTGCATGTTAAATTCCGGTCAGTCGGATCGCGGACTTGCGCGGGCGTCCCGGGTCGCGCCATCCTCGCGCCCATGAACCTCAAGCCCAAGCTCCTCAAGGGCCGCTACGTGCGGCTGGAACCGATCACCGCCGACCACAAGGAGGAGCTGCGCGCCGCCGTCGACTGCGACCCCGAGTCCTGGGAGATCATGTCGGTCAACGGCTGTGGCGAGGGCTTTGCCGACTGGTGGGGCGCGCTGCAGGGCGAGACCGAGCGCGGCGAGCGGATCGGCTACGCCATCCGCCGGCTGAGCGACAAGCGGGTGGTCGGCACCTCCAGCTTCCTGAACATCCGCCGCATCCACAAGGGCGTCGAGGTCGGCTCGACCTTCCTGCATCCCGACGCCCGCTCGGGCCCGGTCAATCCGGAGTCTAAGCGGCTGCTGCTGGGCCAGGCCTTCGACGCCGGGGCCATCCGGGTGGAGTTCATGATCGACGAGCGCAACGCCCGCAGCCAGGCCGCCGTGCTCAAACTGGGCGCCCACCACGAGGGCTCGCTGCGCAACCACAAGATCACCTGGACCGGCCACGTCCGCGACACCGTGGTGCTGTCGATCTGCGACTTCGACTGGCCGGCCGTGCGCGACAAGCTGGACTTCCGGCTGAAGGAGACCTTCGCCTGACATATTGAGCTGATGCTTCCGGTTGGCTATCACCGCGACACGGTCGGCAGTTCACCGAGGCGTCGCTGTCCCGAAAGGAAAGCTAAACCTGCCGCAGTCCCTCGACACGCACCGCTCCTCGCGCCGCGTCGAAAGCCAGCGACCATCGACAGTTCCAAGGCGCGCCAGAGGAACAGGTGATGACCCGTACCGCCCTTCCCTTCGCCACGCGCGATGTCTCCGCCCTCGCGCGGTCCCTGCAGCGCGAACTGGCCGCCCATGACGGCGCGCCGGGCCATGTGCAGCTGCTCAACATGCTGGCCCGCGCCGGCGGCTACCGCAATTTCCAGCACTTCCGCGCCCAGCAGGCGGCGGCCGACCGGCTGGACACTGCGCCGGCCCCGGCCGAGCCGGTGGATCACCGCCGGGTCGAGCGCGTCGCCCGGTACTTCGACGGCGAGGGCCGCCTCACCGCCTGGCCCGCGAAGACCATCGACCAGCGCCTGGCCCTCTGGGCGCTGTGGGCGAGGCTGCCGGCCGAGGCGGTGACGACCGAGCGCGAGGTCAGCGCCTGGCTGCAGGACCGCCACCGCTTCGGCGACCCGGCCCTGCTGCGCCGCGAGCTGGTCCAGACGGGCCTGATGACCCGCACGCTCGACTGCCGCGAGTACCGGCGGGTGGAACGCCGGCCGCCGGGCGAGGCGCTGGCGCTGATCAGGGCGGTGGCGCGCTAGGCGCCCATCGACTCGTCACCGGCCCGCGACACTCGCGCCCCGATGGTCGACGCATTGACTCACCCCGGCGATCATGAACCGATGCTGTGGGGCGGGGGAATACAGATGGCATCGGCAGGTATTGCTGCGCGCAGGGGTCCGCCTGCGCGAAATGTCGCGGCGGTTGTCAGCGGCAACGCACTCGAGTTCTACGACTTTCTGACCTACGCCTATTTCGCGGTTCAGATCGGACGGACCTTCTTTCCTTCCGACGACCCGACCATCAGCCTGCTGGCGTCTTTGGCCACCTTCGGCGCCGGGTTCCTGACCCGGCCGCTCGGCGCCTTCGTCATCGGGCGGATGGCCGACCGGGTCGGTCGCAAGCCGGCGATGCTGCTCTCGTTCGGTCTGATGGGCGCGGCCATGCTGGGCATCGCCGCGACGCCGTCCTACGCCAGCATCGGCATCGCCGCGCCGATCCTGGTGATCCTGCTGCGCATGATCCAGGGCTTCGCGCTCGGTGGCGAGCTGGGCAGCAGCACGGCCTATCTGATGGAAGCCGCGCCCCCGGACCGGAGGGGCTTCTTCGTCTCGCTGCAGTACGTCGGCCAGGAGGCGGCTTCCTTCGCGGCCGGCGCCATCGGGGTGGTGCTGGCGACGCTCCTCTCGGCGGCCGCCCTCGATGCCTGGGGCTGGCGCGTGGCCTTCGTCATCGGCGGCCTGATCATCCCGGTCGGCCTGATCCTGCGGCGGAGTCTCGAGGAGACCCTGCACCATGCGGACCCCGTCGAGGACGCGTCTCCGCCGCTGACCGGCTACGTGCGGTTGCTCATCTGCGCGTTCATGATCCTCTCGGCGGGAACCACGGTCAGCTACATGCTGACCTACCTGGCGACCTACGCCCAGGCGACGCTGGGTCTGCCGGCGAACGTCTCGCTCGGCGCCACCGTCGCCAGCGGTACGGCGGGCATGCTGTTTTCCCTGCTGGGCGGCGTGCTGTCGGACCGCTTCGGGCGGAAGCCGATGATGATCGCGCCCTGGATCGGGCTGCTCGCGGTCGCCCTGCCCTGCTACTGGCTGATGAACACCTTCAAGGCGCCGCTGGTCCTGTACGGGGCGACCTTCCTGATCAGCGCCCTGGCGTCGCTGGCGACGACCTCCAACCTGGTGGGGATCACCGAGTCGCTGCCGCGGCGACGCCGGGCCGGCAGCCTGGCGCTCGTCTACGCCCTGGCCATCTCGGTGTTCGGCGGCGGCGCCCAGTTCTTCGCCACCTGGCTGATCAAGGTGACCGGCAGCCCGATGGCCCCGGCCTGGTACATGACGACCGCCGTCGTGGTCGGGCTGGTGGCGATGATGCTGATGAAGGAGAGCGCCCCGGTCCGCGCCGGCGTGAACACCCTGCCGGCCGCGGCCGCAGCCTAGGCCGACGCTTTCGACGCCTTGCGGAACAGCGCGCCGGCGCACAGCCAGATGCCGCCGAAGACCACCGTCATCGGCCAGATGACGTGGCCATGGGCCTGCGCCACCGCGGCGACGACGACCTGGGCCGCCGCCATGGCGACCATCGCCCACGCCATGCCCGCCGGCCGGAAGCGCGCGATCAGGGCGCCGATGGCCCCGACCGCCAGAACCCCGCCGAACATCAGGTTCAGCGGATTGTCCTCGTTGCCGATGACGCCGACGGCGAGGTTGGCCCAGGTCAGCAGGAAGCCCGCGACCGCGGCCACTGCGACGCCGTAGCGATAGGCCGGCGCGCCGCTCAGCCGGACGCCGATCTCGATCGCGCCGCCGACCACGGCCAGCATGACCCCGAACAGGGCGAAGTCCTTGCGGTCCCAGACGACCTCGCTGGTCACCTGCATCGCCGCGAGCGGCAGCAACAGCAGGCCGATCAGCCCGCCCCACAGCGCCAGCCGCCACGCCTGACGACGCCAGATGCTCCTGCCCGCCACGTCCGTCATGATCCCGTCCTCCGTGAAGCCGGACACTGCCCTCGCTGCCCCTCGGACGCCATGAGGAGGATGTGAGGATTTCGTGGAGATCGCCGCTGACGGGCTACTTCAAACGCTCATATCGCCAGTCGACCGACCGGGCCTGGCCGGCGACCACCCCCTCGATCCGGCCGCAGAGATCCTCGCCGCAGCGGCGGTAGATGACCCGTTGCGGGAAGTCGTGGTCGAGGTTCTCGAACACCGCAACGCCCGGCTCCCCGGGTTTGAGCACAAAGGGCGTCGGGGTCTGCCCCTCGATGCGGGCGGTGAAGGTCGGGCCGGCGGCCTCGGTGGTGATGCTCATGAACTCGAAACTGGTCCTGCCGCCGGGCCGCGTGGTCTGGCCGACGCCGGCCATGGCGCCGTTCAGCGGGGCCAGCCAGGTCTCGCGGGTGGTGACGCCCCGCTCATCGGTCTGGGTCCAGGCGCCGGCCATCCACGACAGGTCGTCGACGGCGGCCGTCGCGGGCTCGCGGGCGACGCTCGGGCCGGCCAGCAGCAGCAGGGCCAGCGCCGCGATGATCGTCTTCATGTCCTCTCCCCCGTCTTCCGCCGCGCCTTGAAGAAGCCGCGCAGCAGTCCGGCGCTCTCTTCGGCCAGCACGCCGCCGCTGACTTCCGGCCGCCAGTGGCAGGTGGGCTGCTCGAAGAAGCGCGGGCCGTGGATCACCGCCCCGCCCTTGGCGTCCTCGGCGCCGAACACCACCCGGCCGATGCGGGCGTGGCTGATGGCGCCGGCGCACATGGCGCAGGGCTCCAGGGTCACCACCAGCGTCAGGCCGGTCAGCCGGTAGTTGCCCAGCCTGGCCGCCGCGATCCGCATGGCCGCGATCTCGGCGTGGGCGGTCGGGTCATGGGCGCCGATGGGACCGTTGCCGGCCACGGCCAGAACCTCGCCCGTGGCCGGGTCGAGCACGACCGCGCCCACGGGCGTCTCGCCCGCCGCGGCGGCGGCGCGGGCGGCCTCGAGGGCCAGGCGCATGGCGTCGGTGTCTGAAAGGGGCGTCACGTGGCGAAGTCCGGCGATCTGTGCTTATAGAACCCCATCTCGCCGGGAGGCGACATGATCCTTTCCCAGGAGCCGGCCCATGCCCGCAGACCCGATGTCCGACCCTTCCGATCCCTCCGACAACGAGCGCGTCGCCAAGGTGCTGGCCCGCTCCGGCGTCGCCTCGCGCCGCGAGGTCGAACGGCTGATCGAGGCCGGCCGCGTGGCGATCAACGGCGAGGTGCTGACGACGCCGGGCGTCAAGGTGAAGCCGGGCGACATCCTGACCGTCGACGGCGAGGTCATCGGCGGTCCCGAGCCGGTGCGGCTGTTCCGCTATCACAAGCCTGTCGGGCTGCTGACCAGCCACAACGACCCCAAGGGGCGGCCGACGGTGTTCGAGGCCCTGCCCGAGGGCCTGCCGCGCGTCATCTCCATCGGCCGCCTCGACCTGGCGTCCGAGGGCCTGCTGCTGCTGACCAACGACGGGGAGCTGTCGCGGGCGCTCGAGCTGCCGCAGACCGGCTGGATCCGCCGCTACCGCGCCCGGGCCTTCGGCTACGCCACCCAGGAGCGGCTCGACAAGTTGAAGGACGGCGTCACCATCGAGGGTGTCCGCTACGGCCCCATCGACGCCCACCTCGATAAGGCGACCGGCGACCGCGACGGGGCGCGCAACGTCTGGATCACCGTCACCCTGACCGAGGGCAAGAACCGCGAGGTTCGCCGCGTGCTGGAGTCCATCGGCCTGAAGGTCAACCGCCTGCTGCGGCTCAGCTACGGCCCCTTCTCGCTGGGCGACCTGGGCGCCGGCGAGGTCGAGGAGGTCGGCCCCAGGGTGATCCGCGAGCTGCTGGCCGACTACATCCCGGCCGAGAACATGCCCAAGGGCGCGGCCGTGCAGTTCAAGGGCGCGCGCGGCCCCGGCCGTCGTCGCCCCTCCGGCGAGGCGGGCGGCACGCCGCACGAGGCCACCGCGCCCAAGCCCCAGCGTCGAGGCCCTCGCCCCGGCCAGGAGACCGGCGAGCTGAAGGGCGACCGCCAGCCGAAGAAGGCCGGCTGGGCCAAGGCCAAGCCCAAGCCCCCCGGCGGCCTGCGCACGCCCAAGAAGCCCGGCGAAGTGAAGAAGAAGTGGGTCGAGACGCCCAAGTCGGCGCGGCCCGTCGCGGCACAACGGGACCGGGTGGATAACCCGTACGCGAAGAAGCCGGCGGCGGGGGGGAAGATTCGGACCGGTCAACGTTCAGAGGGTCAGGCCGGAGCGAAGAGACCCGCATCAGGTCCACAACGAACTGGAGCCCGTCCGCAAGGTCCGCGTCCAACTGGTCCCCGCACGAAACGCTAGCTCCCCCAATATACCGCTCATCCCGGCGAATGCCGGGACCCAGATGAGGGTCAGGGCGCCGGCAGTCCGGCAACCAGGTCATCGTACAGATCCCGCCACGTCGGATTGCGGGCCTCGATAAGCATGAGCTTCCAGGATCGGCGCCATTCCTTGAGGCGACGTTCGCGCCGGAATGCCCCCTCGCGGGTTTCGTAGGTCTCGTACCAGACGAGGATGGTGCAGTCGTACCGGCTCGTGAAGCCGGGCCTCACATGCTGCTTGTGCTCGAAGACACGCTTCACGATGTCGTCGGTCGAGCCGATATAGATCGTTCCATTCCGCTGGCTCGCAACGATGTAGGTGTAGAAGGCCATGGCGCTCTTATAGCGCGTATTCTTCCGGCACTCATCCCTTTGATCTGGGTCCCGGCATTCGCCGGGATGAGCGGAGCATTAGGTGCTTTTTTCGGCCAACCCCTTCGCCAGACGCGCCGTGCGCCGCCAGACGGTGACCCCGCAGCCGGCCGCGATCACCGCCAGCGCGACCAGCATCGTCTCGCCCCGCCAGCCCCACAGCGGTTCGGCCATCGAGATCAGGCAGGCGACGGTCAGGGCGAACATGCGGTGCGGTTTGGCCATCGGGCCGGAGAAGTCGGCGGGAAAGCCCAGGCCCCGGCCCAGCTCGCGGACATAGGCGGTCAGCACCGCCAGCACGGTGGCCGCCCAGCCCAGCCACGCGCCGTGCTCGAATCCGGCCGCGGCGGCGCCATACCCGGCGGCGACCAGGAACAGGCCGTCGGCGATGCGGTCGGGCAGCTCGTTCCAGATCGGACCGGCCGGCCCGCCCCGGCCGTGCTCCACCGCCACCATGCCGTCCATCATGTTGGCCAGCAGGCGCAGCTGGATGCAGACCGCCGCCAGCAGCAACCAGGCGATGCGGCCGCCCCCCTCGACGCTGCCGCTGACGCCCAGCGCCGCGGCACCCAGCATGGCGAAGGCGACCGAGGTGAAGGAAATCGCGTCCGGGCTGACCCCGGCCTTGCCCAGCGCCGAGGCCAGCGCCCCGGCCCAGCCGGCGGAACGGGTCTTCAGCGGGCGGCGGTTCTCGGGAGTCTCGGTCATGCGGCGTTCCGGCGGGTCCGGACGAGGCCGGCGTTGTAGACGATGGCGTAGAGGGTCGAGACCGACCAGGGCACGGCGATGGTGGCGATCACCTCCGGCGTGCCGATCGCGGTGTGCACCAGGACCAGCAGGGTCAGGATCGAGCCGGCGGTGATCGCCGGTGGAAGGGCCCAGGCGACCGCGCCCTTCAGGCGGCCGTCGAGCGCTTCCAGCGTCCTCTTCAGCACCCCGGTCAGCGCGCCGGAGATCGTGCCCTGGACCAGCGCCGGCAGCCAGGCGCCGGCGAATCCGTACTCGCGGTTGGCGAACAGCGCCCAGCCGCCCATCGCCAGAAAGCCGAAGGCGATGTGGACCAGGCTCGATTTCATAAGGCGTTCCATGCGACGGAGCCTTGACCGGAACGTCGCGCTCGGCAACCTCCGTTGTGCGGCACGACCACTGGGCGGAGACGGGGTCCTGGACATCATCACGCGCTTCCTGTCGGCCCAGCCGCCGGCCCTGGTCTGGGGCCTGGCCGGCGTCGGCGCCATCCTGGCCCTGGGCGCGGTCATTGCAGGCCTGCTGACCGTCACCCGCCCGAACAAGGACTACACCGAGCTGCGCCAGCGGATCTTCAGCTGGGTGATCATGATCGGCCTGCTCGCGGCGGCGCTGCTGGCCGGCTGGCAGGCGACCGTGCTGCTGTTCATGGTCGTCTCCTTCATCGCCCTGCGGGAGTTCCTGTCCCTGGCGCCGACGCGGCGCGAGGACCGGCTGATCATCCTGGCCGCCTACCTGGCGATCCCGGTGAACTACGCCTTCGTGGCGCTGGACATCTACGGCATCTACCTGGTGCTGATCCCGGTCTACGCCTTCCTGATCACGCCCTACCTGATGGCGGTGATCGGCCAGACGCGCGGCTACCTGTCCAGTGTGGCGATGTTCCACTGGGGTCTGATGACCTGCATCTACAACATCGGCTACGTCGCCTTCCTGATGCGGACCTCGGACGCCGACCTGCCGGCGGGCGCGGCGGGGCTGGTGTTCTTCCTGCTGGTCGCCACCGAGTTCAACGACGTCGCCCAGTACGTCTGGGGCAAGCTCCTTGGCCGTCACAAGATCATCCCGAAGGTCAGTCCCAACAAGACCTGGGAGGGCTTCCTCGGCGGCTGGGCCAGCACCGCCGCCCTGATCTGGTTCGCCGGACCGCTGTTCAGCCCGCTGGAGGGCCTGGGGCTGGCGATCGTGGCCATCGTGCTGCCGGTCGCGGGCTTCGCCGGCGACGTGACCATGAGCGCCATCAAGCGCGACATCGGGGTCAAGGACACCTCGCACCTGATCCCCGGCCACGGCGGCATCCTGGACCGCATCGACAGCCTGACCTTCACGGCGCCGATCTACTTCCACCTGACGGCCTATTTCGCGCTGGAGTCGTTCTGATGGTCCGCTGGCTGCGCTGGTTGCTGCTGCTGCTGATCGTTCGGCCGATCGCGAGGTTCCTGACCGGAGCCGACGTCACCGGGCGCCAGCACCTGCCCCTGAAGGGCCCGGCCATCGTGGCGGCCAACCACAACAGCCACATGGACACCCTGCTGCTGCTCAGCATCTTCCCCAGCGCGGCGGTGATGCGGGTGCGGCCGGCGGCGGCGGCCGACTACTTCCTCAAGGACCCTGTGATCGGCTGGTTCTCGCGCAACATGATCGGCATCGTCCCGGTGGCGCGGGACAAGGTCGGCAGCGGCGAGGACGTGCTGGCCCCGGCCCGCGAGGCGCTGGCGGCCGGCGACATCATCGTCGTCTTCCCGGAAGGCACGCGCGGCGACGCCACCGACGAGATGGCCCGCCTCAAGAGCGGCGTCGCCCGCCTGGCCGAGGCCTTTCCCGACGCGCCCGTGACGCCGGTCTGGATCCAGGGCGCCGGCCGGGTGCTGCCCAAGGGCGAGGTGATCCCGGTGCCGATGAACTGCGCGGTGCTGATCGGCGAACCCCTGCACTGGCACGGGCGGCGCACGGAGTTTATGGACGGCCTGCGCGACGCCCTGCTCAAGCTCAAGGACCAGGCTCCGCCGCTGCGTTGGAGTTGAGCCCTTGCGTATCGTTTCCGGCGGCCTGCGGGGCCGCAACCTGATCACGCCGGAAGGCCAGGGCACGCGGCCGACCTCCGACCGCGCGCGGCAGGCGGTGTTCAACATCCTGGAGCACGCGGCCTGGGCGCCGGAGCTGCGCGGCGCGCGGGTGATGGACCTGTTCGCCGGCTCGGGCGCGCTGGGCTTCGAGGCGATCTCGCGCGGCGCGGCCTTCTGCCTGTTCGTGGAGACCGACGAGGCGGCGCGCGGCGCGATCCGCGAGAACATCGACGCGCTGGGCCTGTTCGGCGCCACCCGCCTCCACCGCCGCGACGCCACGGACCTGGGCCTGCGCCCGGCCAGCGCCGGCGAGCCCTTCGACCTGGCCTTCATGGACCCGCCCTATCGCCAGGGCCTGGCCGAGCGGGCGCTGGCGGGCCTGGCCGAGGGCGGCTGGCTGAAGCCCGGCGCGCTGGTGATGGTCGAGCGCGGCAGCGACGAGGCCGACCTGTCGCCGCCGGGCTACGAAATGCTGGACGCCCGCGACTACGGCGCCGCCCGGGTCAGCTTTCTGAGGTTGCGTCAGGGCTGAACCCCGGAGCCCCTGAACTGTCGCGCCGGTCATTTGCGACGACCTGGCCGCAACCTTAACGCCGCGCGTCCGTTTCCACGACAGCCCCGTCCGACTCCCGCCCTCCCGGCGGGTCCGGGCAGCACGCGCGATCATTCGCGCCGCGCGGCGACGAACTGGAGACTTCCCATGACCAAGACCCATCTGCTGGCCGCCATCGCCGTCGGCGCCCTCACCTTCGCCGGTTCACAGGCCGCGGCCCAGGGCTACCGCATGTCGCCGGCCCAGAGCCTCGGCAATTCCTGCGACGACGTCCAGTCGCTCGACAGCGGCTATGTCACCGCCGTCTGCCGCACCAACGACGGGCGCTATCGCTGGAGCTCGATCTACTACCCCTACTGCCGCTCCGACCTCAGCAACCGCGACGGCGTGCTGTCCTGTGTCGGCGCCGAAGGCCGCGGGGGCGAATACATCCAGCGGTCTTACTCGTCCTCGTCGTCGAGCGATCTGCCCGGCGCCATCATCGGGGCCATCGCCGGCGCGCTGCTGGGCGGCAATGACGAGGGGTCGCTCTACGCGCCCGGCTCGCGCTATCCGGTCTGGGGCGAAAGCGGCTACGGCGACCCGCGCTATGATCCGCGCTTTGGCGAACAGGGCTGGGGCTACGGCGCCTCGCGCGGCCAGTGGGTGGCGATCAGCCGGCGTGGCGAATGGCTGGAGCGCCGCATCGTCCAGGGCGAGCGCAACGGCTCGCTGACCCGCAGCGAGGCGTCCAGCCTGCGCCGCGACCTCTCCGGACTGGTCAGCCTGGAGCGCCGCTACAGCTACGGCGGACTGTCCAACAGCGAACGGGCCGACCTGGATCGCCGCTTCGACGCCCTGAGCCTGCGCATCCGGCTCGACAGGCGCGACGGTCAGACCACCGGCTGGACCTCGATCAACCAGCGCCAGGCCAATCTCGACGCCCGCATCGACGCCGGCGTCCGCGACCGCTCGCTGACCCGGGCCGAGGCCGCGCGACTGCGCGCCGACTTCCAGGCGCTCGCCCGGATGGAAGCCACCTACCGCCGCAACGGCCTGACCAACGCCGAGCGGGCCGATCTGGACCGCCGCTTCGACGCCCTGAGCGCCCGCATCCGCAGCGAGCGCGCCGACGGGGATGATCGGGACTCGATCAACCAGCGCCAGGCCAGCCTCGATGCCCGCATCGACGCCGGCGTGCGCAACGGGTCCCTGAGCCAGACCGAGGCCGCCCGACTGCGGGCCGACTTCCAGGCCCTGGTCCGGATGGAGGCGGACTATCGCCGCAACGGGCTGACCCAGGCCGAACGCGCCGATTTGAACCGCCGCTTCGACATTCTCAGCGCGCGCATCCAGAGCGAGCGGGCCGACCGGGATGGCGACTGGACCTCGATCAACCAGCGCCAGGCCAACCTCGACGCCCGCATCGACGCCGGCGTTCGCGACCGCTCGCTCAGCCAGGCCGAGGCGACCCGGCTGCGCGCCGAGTTCCAGGCCCTGGCCCGGATGGAGGCGGACTATCGTCGCAACGGGCTGACCCAGGCCGAACGCGCCGATCTGGACCGCCGCTTCGACGCCCTGAGCGCCCGCATCCGCAGTGAGCGGACCGACCGGGATGGCGACTGGACCTCGATCAACCAGCGCCAGGCCAATCTCGACGCCCGCATCGACGCCGGCGTTCGCGACCGCTCGCTCAGCCAGGCCGAGGCGGCCAGTCTCCGCTCCGACTTCCAGATGCTGGTGCGGATGGAAGCCGATTATCGCCGCAACGGCCTGACCGCCGCCGAGCGCGCCGACCTCGATCGCCGCTTCGACGCCCTGAGCGCCCGCATCCGCAGCGAGCGTCGCGACTAGAGCGCTTCAGGGACCCGCGTGGCGATCGCCGCGCGGGTCCCGTCGTCGCCCGGCCTAGAGGCGCTTCATCGTCACCCGGTTGTCGAGCTGCGAGCGCAGGCTGAGCAGGCCGTCCCGGGTGATCCGGTAAGGTCCGCCGCCCGAGCTGGCGATGAAGCGACGGCGCTTGAGAGACTTGAAGACGTCCAGCGTGCAGTCGCTGAGGCGCCAGCCGTCCCGGGTGATACAGTCGGCGCCGATGACGCCGCCGGTGACCTCGTCGCGCTCGAGGAGGATCGCGCCGCCTTGCGCCAGCGCGTGCAGCGTTCGCTGCTGCGGTTTTGAGATGTTCACTGAGAGAAGTCCGATATCGAGGCGTGAAGCATTGCGCCCCGGCGGCGGCCGGGACGGGCTGTTCATCGGGCGCTCGAAACAGTCGGACCTGGAAAGGTCAGACCGTCAGGCCCGGGCCTCGATCACATTGGGAAGCATGATGCCTCGCGGTTGGACGAACGCTGTTTAGCCGACAACGGCGAGCCGGACTATGACGCCTCGGCCACAGGCGGGCCTGATCAGAACCGGCCGCCGCGCTGGGCGTAGCCCATGTCGCCTTCCTGCAGGCAGCGGCTGCCGAACTCCGCGCCGGTCGCGGTGACCCGGAACAGGCCCTCGACATAGCCGCCGCCGCGCAGCCAGCTGAAGCCGTCGGTGCGGATGTCCTTGTCGGTGGCGGCGCGGCCGATCCGCTGGGCCAGCACCTTGGCGTGCCAGTTCCAGTAGCGGAAGGCGTTGGTCGCATCGGCGCTGGTCTGCACCGACAGACCGCCCTCGGTGACCGAGCCCATGAAGCCGGCGCACATGGCCGCGTATTGGTAGGCCGAGCCCAGCTGGCCCTGGGGCACGCCGGTCGGCGACACGGGGCTGCGCACGTAGCGCTTCTCGACCTCGCCCTCCAGCACCTTGGGATCGCGCGCCATGCAGGAGCGGACCATGCCGTTGACGTAGTTGGCGCCGAAGCGGTTGGCGTCGGTCTGCGCCACCTGGCGGGCGCGGGCGACGGCGGCGTCGCCCCGGTTGCGCTGCAGCCAGCCGACCCACAGGTCGCGCAGCCGCCGCAGCCGGGCCGCGTCCTGCGGGAACCAGCCGTTGTCCACGGCCAGAGAGAACATGCCGGCGCACAGCTCGGCGTTCTCGGCCACGTCGGCCATCTCCTGCCGGTAGCGGGCGCTGGCGTCCTGCGCCTGGACCGGCGGCGGAACGAGAAGGGCGGCGGCGACGGTGAGGATCAGGGCGCGTTTCATCGGGAGTCCTCCAGCAGGCCGGAGAATTGTGCCGTCGGACACGCCGTCGCGCCGCCCCTGAATGGGGGGACGGGTTGGGGCGGCTTGAGCCGGTCCCTCTCCCCCAAATGGGGGAGGTCGTCTGATCTTCGACCTACCCCCCTACCGCCGTCCGAACAGCCGCTCGATGTCGGCCAGCTTGAGCTCGACGTAGGTCGGGCGGCCGTGGTTGCACTGGCCGGAGTGGGGCGTGGCCTCCATCTCGCGGAGCAGGGCGTTCATCTCGGCGGCGGTCAGGCGGCGACCGGCGCGGACCGAGCCGTGGCAGGCCATGGTCGAACAGACCTCCTCCAGCCGTTCGCGCAGGGCGAGGGCCTGGCCGTTCTCCGCCAGATCGTCGGCGATGTCGCGGACCAGGCCCGCCGCATCGGTCTCGCCCAGCAGGGCCGGCGTCTCGCGCACCAGCACCGCGCCGGGCCCGAACGGCTCGATGACCAGGCCCAGCGCCGCCAGCTCGTCGGCCCGGGCGATGACCCGTTCCGCCTCGGCGGGATCCAGCTCGACCACTTCGGGCAGCAGCAGGGTCTGGCGGGTGACGCCGCCGGCCTCCATCTCGTGCTTCATCCGCTCGTAGACCAGCCGCTCATGGGCGGCGTGCTGGTCGACGATGACGATGCCGTCGCGGGTCTGGGCGACGACATAGGTCTCGTGCACCTGGGCCCGGGCGGCGCCGAGCGGGAAGTCGACGGGGTCGATGACGCGGCCGTCGGCGGCCGGCGGCGGCGTGGCGTCGAAGACCGCGCTCACCGCCTCGGCCAGACCCGGGCCGTCCATGGCGAACCCTGGCTCGACCCGGGCCGACACCGCGTTCATGCCCGGCAGCTGCTGCGGCGAAGACGGCTGCCAGCCGCCCGACTGCCAGGCCGAGAAACCCGCGGCCGAGGGTCCCGGCGCGTAGGTCTGCGGCCGGAAGCCGGCCAGCGCCGCCCCGGCCGCCGTGGTCGAGGCGCGGTGCCCCGCTCCGGCCAGCGAGTGGCGCAGGCCGCCGACGATCAGGCCGCGCACCAGCGCCGGATCGCGGAACCTCACCTCCGCCTTGGCCGGATGGACGTTGACGTCGACGTATGAGGTGTCGAGCTCGATGTAGAGGGCCGCCGTCGGATGGCGGTCGCGGGCCAGATAGTCGGCGTAGGCGGCGCGCAGGGCGCCCTGCAGCAGCCGGTCGCGCACCGGGCGGCCGTTGACGAACAGGTACTGGTGGGCGGCGTTGCCGCGGTTGTAGGTCGGCAGGCCCGCAAAGCCCGTCAGGCGCACGCCGTCCCGCTCGTGGTCGATCTGCAGCGCATTGTCCTGGAACTCGCGGCCGAGCACGGCGGCGAGGCGCGCCAGCCGACCCTCCGGACCCGGATGCTCGGCCGACAGCCGCAGCACCCGGCGGCCGTCGAGGTCGAGGGTGAAGGCCACCGCCTCGTGCGCCATGGCCTGGCGCTTGAGCTCCTCGGCGATGGCCATCTGCTCGGACCGGGCCGACTTCATGAACTTCAGCCGGGCGGGCGTGGCGTAGAACAGGTCGCGGACCTCGACCCGGGCGCCGTGCGGGCCGGCGAAGGGGGCCGGGCCGACCGGGCCGACCGCCCCGCCCTCGACGAGGATGGCGTGGGCCGCGCCGCCGCCGCGCGGGCGGCTGGCGATCGACAGCCGGGCCACCGAGCCGATCGAGGGCAGCGCCTCGCCGCGAAAGCCCATGGTGTGGATGTTGAGCAGGTCCCAGCTGCCGTCCGGCAGCGGGGCGAGCTTGGAGGTCGCGTGGCGCTCGACCGCCAGGGCCAGCTCGTCGGCGTCCATGCCGCTGCCGTCGTCGCTGATCAGGATGCGGGTCAGGCCGCCGTTGTCGGCCTCGACCTCGATGCGCGACGCGCCGGCGTCGAGCGCGTTCTCGACCAGCTCCTTGATCGCGCTGGCCGGCCGCTCGACCACCTCGCCGGCGGCGATGCGGTTGACGGTCTCCGGGGGCAGGCGGCGGATGGGCATGGGGGGAGCTTAGACGATTCCGCGGGGGAATCGTTGCGTGGTTCGCGACGCTCGCCCAAGAGCTCGCTCCTCACCATGACGAAGGTGGGTGCGACCCACGGAGTTCGTCATCCTGAGGCGCGGCGAAGCCGCGTCGCGAAGGACGCACAAAGGGAAAGGGCCCCGCCGTCGCCGGCGAGACCCTTCCGAACATCGTAGAGATGGCCGGGACCTACAGCCCCGGAAGCTTGACCCAGCTGCCCTTCTCGCGGGCGATGACGACAGTCTTGCCGCCGGTCAGGCTCTTGAGGCGGGCTTCCTCGGCGGCGGCGTCGACCAGCACCGGCGGCGCGGCGCCTTCGGCGGTCGGGGCCGGCGTCGGGGCGTCCTTGCGCCAGAACATCACGCGGTCGGCGAAGGTCTTGTCCTTGTGAGCCAGGTCGCCGAACTCGTCATCGACGACGTAGCGGATCAGCGGGTCGGCGCGGTCGGAGCCGGCGCGCGCGACCAGCAGGCGCTCGCCGTCCGAGCGCTGGGCGCCGGCGGCCTGACCGGCCAGGGCGGCGCGGGCGGCGCTCTCGGGCTGCAGTTCCTGCGGACGGGGCTCACCCGGGGCCGGCGGACGCAGCGCGTATTCCGGCGGAACCACGAGCGGGGCCTTGGTCACGACGCGGAACTCGTCCGGCGTCACCTTGGCCATACCCATGGCGCGACTCGCCGACTGGCATCCGCCAAGTCCGGTCGCCGCCGTCAGCGCAACCACGCACAGAACGCGGGTAGAGATCATCGAGCCTAGCTCCTACAGGCCGCCCCGGCCGTATTCAGAGGAGGTGGATACGCCAAAAGTGAGGCGGGCGGCAACTCGTTTACGGCTTCACGTCGCGGCGGACACTGTCCAGCAGCAGCAGCAGCACGCCGACGGTGATGGCGCTGTCGGCGATATTGAACACCCAGGGGAAATACAGCGCCTGAAGGTCGAGGAAATCGGCCACGGCGCCGAGGCGTGCGCGGTCGATCAGGTTGCCGATCGCTCCGCCCATGATCAGGCCCACGGCCGCGCCCAGCAGCGGGCGCTCGATCCGTCGGGCCCAGACGCCCAGCGCCACGGCGACGCCCAGCGAGAAGGCGACCAGCGCCCAGCGGACCCAGTCGGCCTCGCCCCGGAACAGGCCGAAGCTGACGCCCTGGTTCCAGACCATCGAGAGGTTCAGCGGCCCGAAGACCGGCACGCTGCAGGGCGTGTAGTAGGCCGGGGTCGGCACGAACGGCTGGCAGGCGGCGGGGAAGACGCTGCCCAGGATCCAGAACTTGGAGATCTGGTCGGCGACGATCACCGCCAGGGCGATGGTGAAGGCCTTGGGGCCCTGCAGCGTCACCGGCGCCGCGGCGGCGGGCGCTTGCGGCTCGGGCGTGTGCGACACGTCGGAGACTTGCGGGTCTTCGGAACTCAATCTCTGGCCCTCTGGCCCCCCGCGGGGGTCAAAACTGGATCCCGGCCGTGGCCGGGACCCCGGAAATATCAGGCGGCGCGGGTCTTGTCCCAGGCCTCGACGGCGTCCTCGCAGCGCAGGCAGAGCTTCGTGGCCGCCTTCACCTCGGGGAGAATGCGCCAGCAACGGTCGCACTTGTCGCCCGCCGCGCGGAACGGACGCACGGCCAGCTCGCCGGCGGCCGCCATCTCCACGTCGCTGGTGCGGAAGATCTCCGCCGCCGACAGGCCGTCGAACAGGGCGGCCAGCTCCGGCGTCAGCTCGACGCGCGGCGCGGCCTCCAGCGAGGCCCCGATGCGCTTTTCGCGGCGCTCGACTTCCAGCGAGGCGGTCACGGCCGAGACGACGACGTCCAGCGCCGTCCAGCGGTCGAACTCCGCGTCGTTGCGCCAGGCGTCCGGCGTCTGCGGGAACACCCGCAGGCAGTTGGAGCCGGCCTCGGGGAAGCGCTGGGTCCAGGCCTCCTCCATGGTGAAGCTGAGCAGCGGGCCGAGCCAGATGGTCAAGCGCTCGAAGATGGCGTCCAGCACCGTGCGGTAGGCCCGGCGTTTCAGCGAGTCGGGGCGGTCGCAGTAGAGGCTGTCCTTGCGGATATCGAAGAAGAACACCGACAGGTCGCTCTGGCAGAAGTCGAGCAGCGGCCGGACCACCTCGTTGAAGCGGTAGTTCTCGTAGGCGGTGCGCACCTGGCCATCCAGCTGCCACAGCCGGTGCAGGATGTACTGCTCCAGCGGCGGCATGTCGGCTGGCGCGACGCGCTCGGCCTCGGTGAAGCCGTCCAGAGCGCCCAGCAGGTAGCGCATGGTGTTGCGCAGCTTGCGGTAGCTGTCGGTGACCGTGGCCAGGATGGTCTTCCCGATCCGCTGGTCCTCCATGTAGTCCACCGTCGCGGTCCACAGGCGCAGGATCTCGGCCCCGGACTCGGCGATGACCACGTGCGGCTCGACCGTGTTGCCCAGCGACTTGGACATCTTCTGTCCGTTCTCGTCGAGGGTGAAGCCGTGGGTGACCAGGGTCTTGTAGGGCGCGCGGCCGCGCGTGCCGCAGGACTCCAGCAGCGAGGACTGGAACCAGCCGCGGTGCTGGTCGGAGCCCTCGAGGTAGAGGTCGGCGGGCCAGCCGCTGTCGTCGCGGCCCTCGATCGTGAAGGCGTGGGTCGAGCCGGAGTCGAACCAGACATCGAGGATGTCCTCGACCTTCTCGTACTGGTCAGGGTCGTGGTTCCCGAGGAAGTCCGTGGCCGGGCGGTTGAACCAGGCGTCGGCGCCTTCCTCGTGCATCAGCTTGACGATGCGGTCGTTGACGGCCTGGTCGCGCAGCGGTTCGCCCGTGACCTTGTCGACGAACATGGCCAGCGGCGCGCCCCAGGCGCGCTGACGGCTGATCAGCCAGTCGGGCCGGGTCTCAACCATGCCGCCGATGCGGTTGCGGCCGGCGTCGGGATGGAAGGCCGTGTCGGCGATGGCCTTCAGCGCGCGCTGGCGCAGGGTCTCGCCGTTCTCCAGCGGCTCGTCCATGCGGATGAACCACTGCGGGGTGTTGCGGAAAATCACCGGGGCCTTGGACCGCCAGCTGTGCGGATAGCTGTGCTCCAGCCGGCCGCGGGCCAGCAGATTGCCGGCCTCGATGAGCTTTTCCATCACCGCCGGATTGGCCGGGCCGAACTTGCCCGACTTCTTGCCCTCGGTCTCCAGCACCTTCAGGCCCGCGAACAGCGGCACGTGCGGGTAGTAGGCGCCGTCGGGATCGACGGTCTCGGGGATGGTGGCGTCCACGCCCATGGCGTCGAGCTGCTGGCGGCTCTTCAGCCAGATCAGGTAGTCGTCGGCGCCGTGGCCCGGCGCGGTGTGGACAAAGCCGGTGCCGGCGTCGTCGGTGACGTGATCGCCGGCCAGCATGGGAACCTTGAAGCCGTAGCCGGCGTCCAGCTTCGCCAACGGGTGCTCCAGCACCACGCCATCGAGGGCGGCGGTCTCGACCCGGGTCCAGGTGGCGATCTTCGCGGCCTTGAACACGTCCTCGGCCAGCTTGTCGGCGAGGATCAGCCGGTCGCCCGGCGCGGCCCAGGGCTGGAACTCCAGGCCCTCTTCCAGCGCGGTGATCTCATAGACGCCGTAGTCGATGCGCGGGCTGTAGCTGACCGCGCGGTTGGCCGGGATGGTCCAGGGGGTGGTCGTCCAGATGACGACCGACGCGTCGCCGCCAACCACCGGGAACTTCACCCAGACCGTCGGGCTGTTGTGGTCGTGGTACTCGACCTCGGCGTCGGCCAGGGCGGTGCGCTCGACGGGCGACCACATCACCGGCTTGGAGCCTCGATAGAGCTGACCCGACATGGCGAACTTGTGGAACTCGGCGACGATGGTCGCCTCGCTCCTGAAGTCCATCGTCGAGTAGCGGCGCTCCCAGTCGGCGAGGACGCCCAGGCGCTGGAAGCCCTTCATCTGCTCGCCGATCCAGTGGCCGGCGTAGGCGCGGCATTCGGCGCGGAATTCGGCGGTCGGGACGTCGTCCTTGCGGCGGCCCTTCTTGCGGTACTCCTCCTCGATCTTCCACTCGATCGGCAGGCCGTGGCAGTCCCAGCCGGGGATGAAGTCGACGTCGTAGCCCAGCGCGAAGCGGCTGCGGCAGGCGAAGTCCTTGAGCAGCTTGTTCAGCGCGTGGCCGATGTGGATGGCGCCGTTGGCGTAGGGCGGGCCGTCGTGGAACACGAACAGCGGCGCGCCGGCGTCCTGCCGCGCCTTGCGCATGGCCTTGTAGAGGCCCTGATCGGCCCAGCCGGCCAGGATTTCGGGCTCCTTCTTGGGGAGACCGGCCCGCATCGGGAACGGGGTGTCGGGAAGGAAAACGGTTTCGCGGTAGTCGCGCGGGGAAGCGGCGTCGTCGGCCATGGGGACTTTCTCGGGGTCAGGTCGGAAGGGTGCGGGGTCACGTCCCGGCATGCGCGGCCGTTCCCGGCGGCGTCACGCCGGGCGGATAATTCGCGGGGTCTTCCAGGCCATAGTCATGGGGCGGGGCTGTAGCAGAGCGTCGGGCGTTTTGCACTATCTGCATCCACCAACCCCCGTCATCGTCGGACTTGTTCCGACGACCCATGAACGCCGCGGGTCGCGGTCCAGCCCTGCGGATGACCGGGCCGGCGCATCACGCATGGGTCGTCGGAACAAGTCCGACGATGACGATGAGTAAGGTTGGGGAAGGAGCGCCCTAACCCCGCTTCCGCATCTTCGGCGTCACGGTCACCGTCATCCGGCGGCCGGCGCGGACGACGTCGAAGGCGATGCTCTTGCCGATGCTGCCGGGGCCGAGCACGCGGAGCAGGTCGTCCAGGCCGGTGATCGGCTTGCCGTCGGCCGCGACGATCAGGTCGCCCTGGGCCAGGCCCGCCTTGGCGGCCGGTCCGCCCGGATCGACGGTCGCCACCCAGGCGGCGTAGGCCTGGCTGACGCCGGCCGACTTCTGGATCGAGGGCGGCACAGGCGTCTGCTGGGCGACCACGCCGATCGAGCCGCGCTGCACGTAGCCGTGCTTGAGGATCTCGTTCATCACGAACGAGGCGGTGTTGGAGGCGACGGCGAAGCACAGGCCCTGGGCCCCGCTGATCACCGCCGTGGCCACGCCGATCACCTCGCCGGCCGAGTTGACCAGCGGCCCGCCGCTGTTGCCGGGATTGAGGGCGGCGTCGGTCTGGATCAGGTCCTCGATCAGCCGGCCGCGCTCGCCGCGGATCGAGCGGCCGAGCGCGCTGACCACGCCGGTGGTCACCGTGGCCTCGAAGCCCAGCGGCGCGCCGATGGCGATGACCAGCTGGCCGCGGCGCAGGCTCTTGGAATCGCCCAGCTTGGCGCAGGGCGTGCGCATCGACTGTTCCAGCCGCAGCACGGCGATGTCGGTGTCGGCGTCCTCGCCGATCGGGCGGGCAGTCAGGCCGTGGCCGTCGGCGGTGATGATGGCGAAGCGGTTCACCCCGGCGATGACGTGCCGGTTGGTCAGGATCAGGCCGTCGGTGCTGACGAAGAAGCCCGAGCCCTCGCCGGCGATATAGCCGTCCGGCACGATGGGAATGACCCGCACCACCGCCGGCCCGACCGTCTCGACGGCGTCGACCACGGCGTTGGAATAGGCGTCCAGCAGGCCCATGTCGCGCACCAGCAACGGCGGCGCGTCGCCCGGATCGAACACCAGCTGCGTCTCGGGCGGATAGTTGAAGGTGGCGGGCAAGCGCCGGCGCGGCCGCCTGGCCTGCGCGAACAGATCGTACTTGCGCCCCTTGAGCATCCCGGCCCCCGCCTGACTAGGGTTAACGGAAGCATGGCGGGAGGGGCGTGGGAAGACCCTGTCGCCTCCGGGGAGAGTCTTTGCGTGGTTCGCGACGCCGGCCCAGGAGCCGGCTCCTCACCATGACGAACTCAGTGGAGCCCTCTCCCTTCGTCATCCTGAGGAGCGAGCCTTGAGCGAGCGTCGCGAAGGACGCACCGCTTCAGGCCAGAATCGCCCGCGCCCTCTGCTCATCCATCCGGATCTGCTCGACCATGGCGTCGATGGAGCTGAACTTCTCCTCCGGGCGGAGGAAGGCGATCAGCCGGGTCTCGATGACCTGGCCGTAGAGGTCCTCGTCGAAGTCGAACAGCCAGACCTCGAGCCGGGTCTCGACCTCGCCGGTGGTGGGGTTGTTGCCGATGTTGGCGACGCCGGGGACCACGCGGCCGTCCGGCAGGCGGGTGCGGGTGGCGTAGACGCCGAGCCTGGGCACGACATAGTCGGCCATGAAGACGTTGGCGGTCGGAAAGCCCAGGGTGCGGCCCAACTGCTGGCCGCGGCGCACGACGCCCTCGATAGCGAAGGGCTGACCCAGGATGGCGGCGGCGTCCTGCGGCCGACCGTCGCGCAGCGCCTCGCGCACGCCGGTGGAGCTGTACTTCTCCGCCCCCTCGCCCACCGCCTCGGCGACGGAGACGGAAAAGCCCATCTCATCGCCATAGGCCTTCATCAGGGCCGGGCTGCCGGTGCGGCCCTTGCCGAAGGAGATGTCGAAGCCGACGGCGACGTGGCGCACGCCCAGGCCCTCGTGCAGGACCTTGAGCGCGAAGTCGCGGTCGCTGAAGTTGGCCATCTCGAAGTCGAACGGCAGGACGTAGAAGCGGTCCACGCCCATGGCCTCCAGAACCCGCGCCTGCTGGTCGGTGGTCATCAGCCGGAAGGCCGGCTCGTCGGGATGGAACAGCCGGCGCGGGTGCGGGTCGAAGCTGATCACCCCGGCCGGCGCGCCCAGCCGCCGGCCGGCCTCGACGGCCCCGGCGATCACCTCGCGGTGGCCAAGATGCACGCCGTCGAAGTTGCCCAGCGCCACGGCCGCGCCCTGATCGGCGGCCGACAGGCCCTTCCAGCCGTGGACGATCCTCAGGCTCACGGGCGGCGCGGCGCCATGATCAGGGCTTCGCCGTCCAGCACGGTCTTGCCGCCGACGGTGCAGACGGTCGACAGGGTCACGCGGGCCTTCTCGGCGTCCAGCGCGGTGATGGTGGCGGTGACGGTGACCTCGTCGCCGATCTTGACCGGCCGTTTGAAGCTCAGGCTCTGGCCCAGGTAGATGGCGCCCGGTCCCGGCAGCTTGCCGGCGATCAGGGCGGAGATGTAGGCGGCCGACAGCATGCCGTGGGCGATGCGGGTCTTGAACGGCGTGGTCGCCGCGAAGGCCTCGTCCAGGTGGACCGGGTTGTGGTCGCCGCTGACGTCGGCGAAGCCCTGGATGGCCGCCTCGTCGACGGTGCGGGTCAGCTCGGCCGACTGGCCGACGCTGAGGTCTTCAAAGAACAGTGCCGTCATCGCGCGTTTCCCTCTTTCTTGTTGTGTCGCGTCTACCAGACCAGGTCGGCCATGGCGTAGCCGGCCTTGACGCCCTCGGCGGCCAGCAGGGCGTCGACGGCCGGCGCCGACAGGTTCCCGTCCGGGCCCATGGCGGCCTCGCCATGGATGCCCCGGGCGATGAACAGGCAGTCCAGCCCCTGCTGCTCGGCGCCCTGGACGTCGGTATGGACGCCGTCGCCGATGCAGAGCACACGGCGCGGGTCGACGGTGCGGCCCAGCAGGCGCGAGGCCTCGGTCAGGCAGAGATCGTAGATCGGGGCGTAGGGCTTGCCGGCCATCAGCACCTGCCCGCCCATGTCGCGGTAGAGGTCGGCCAGGGCGCCGCCGCAGTAGATCAGCCTGTCGCCCCGCTGCACCACCCGGTCGGGGTTGGCGCAGATCATCGGCAGGCCGCGGGCGGCCGGACCGGCGAAGCGCTCGCGGTAGTCCTCCGGCGTCTCGACCTCGTCGTCGAAGGGGCCGGTGACGGCGATGAAGGCGGCGTCGTCCGGCTCGGCGAACGAAAGGCCCAGGCCCTCGTACAGCGGCATGTCGCGGTCAGGGCCGATGCGCCAGGCGCCGCCGCTGGCGGCCTTCTGGCCCAGCAGCACGCGGGTGGCGTCGCCGGAGGTGATGAAGGCCGTCCAGGCCTCGCGCGGCACGTTCAGCGCATCGAGCTGGGCGACGACGTCGCTGGCCGGGCGCGGCGAGTTGGAGATCAGGACCACCGGCCCCTCCTCCGCCCGGAAGCGGGCCAGGGCGGCGCAGGCTTCGGGGAAGCTCTCCCGGCCATTGTGGATGACGCCCCAGACGTCGCTCAGCAGCACGTCATAGCGGTCGGCGAGGTCGGCAAGGCCGGAAGGCAGCGCGGTCATGGGGTGAGCCGCTAACGGGTGGGGCGCCCGGGGTCAATCCTCCCCGCGAAGCCGGGGAGGGGGACCATGCGGAGCATGGTGGAGGGGTCGGCGCGAGCATATCAGGCGAAGTCCGCGGCGGCGCCAATCAGCTGACGCCTGCGCTGCCCCCTCCACCGCTCTCCGAGCGGTCCCCCTCCCCCTCGCTACGCTCCGGGGAGGAATGACCCGGTCACTTGGCCGTCCACTTCGCCATCCAGGCCTCGACGTTCGCGTACCACTGCACCGAGTTCTGCGGCTTGAGGATCCAGTGGTTCTCGTCCGGGAAGTGCAGGTACTGGGTCGGGGCGCCGACGCGCTGGTTGGCGGTGTAGGCGCCGATGCCCTGGTCGAGCGGCACGCGGTAGTCGCGGGCGCCGTGGATGACCAGCATGGGCGTCTTCCAGTCCTTGACGTGGCTGGCCGGGTTGAACCGCTCCACCGCCTCGGGCGCCGACCAGGTGTCGCCGCCGAACTGCGCCTCGGCGAAGTTGGGGATGTCGCTGGCGTAGGCGAAGCCGCGCGTGTCGAACAGGCCGGCGTGGTTGACGAGGCACTTCCAGGGCGTCTGCCACTGGCTGGCGATCCAGGCGACCATGTAACCGCCGTAGGAGCCGCCCAGCGCGCAGGCGCGGTCGCCGTCGAGCCAGCTGTATTTGTCCAGCGCGGCGGCCCAGCCCTTCTGCAGGTCTTCCAGCGGGCGGTCGCCCCAGTGGCCGACGATCGACTGGGCGAAGGCCGTGCCGTAGCCGGTCGAGCCGTGGAAATCGACCATCACCACCGCATAGCCCATGCCGGCCCAGACCTGCGGGTTCCAGCGGTAGGACCAGGCGTTGCCGAAGCTGCCATGCGGCCCGCCGTGGATCAGGAAGGCGACGGGGTATTCCTTCCCGGCCTCCCAGCCGTGCGGCTTGACCAGGTAGCCGTACACCTTTTCGCCGTTCCAGCCGGTGAAGCTGAACTGCTCGGCGTCGGACATCGGGGTGTCGGCCATGGCGGCCTTCGCCACCTCGGAAAGCTGGCGCGGCGCGCCCCCGGCGCTCAGGTCGTAGAGCTGGCCCGGCGAGGTCAGGCTGTCGCGGACATAGACCGTGGTCCCGGCCGCCAGGTCGTAGCCGCCGACCGAGCCGTCGGAGACCACCTCGGTGACCTTGCCGTCGGCCAGGGCGACGGCGAACAGCTTCACCTGACCCAGGTGCGGGGCGGTGACGTAGAGGCTCTTGCCGTCCGGCGACCAGGCCAGCGAGCCGGCGCCGATGTCGAAGTCCGGCGCGACCTCGCGCGTGGCGCCGGTCTTCAGGTCGCGGACCATCAGCATCGAGCGCTGATAGATCATCACCGGCCCGGCTTCGGACACGTAGGCCAGCGTCTTGCCGTCCGGCGACAGGGTCGGGCGGGAGTCGGAGGTGACGGCGTCGGGGATCAGTCGGGCGGGCGGCGTCGAGCCGTCGGTCGGGACGACATAGAGGCTGGCGATCGGACCCGTGCCCGGGGTGACCCCCGACGGCGTGGCGCTGTACCAGGCCGTCTTGCCGTCCCGGCTGACGGCGACGTCGCCGGCGAGGTCGGCCTTGATCCCCCTGGTCAGCGCCACGCCGTCGGCGGGCGCGCCGGCGCCGTCGAGACGGACGATGAACAGGGCGGTGAACTGGTCGTCCTCGTACTGGTCGAAGGCCCGGGGCAGCGCGCCCTCGACAAAGCTCTGGCCGCTGGTCTTCAGCTTGGCGTTGGCCTCGACGCGGGCCTTGGTGCAGGCCAGGTCCGCGCAATCGGGGAAGACGTCCAGCCCGACGAGCAGGGTGCGGCCGTCGGCGGCGAGGCGAAAGGCGCCCACGTCCAGCGGCAGGGCGGTGATCTGGGCCTTGCCCGTCCCGTCGGGCGCCACGCGCCAGACCTGCCGCGAGCCGGACTTGCCGGACAGGAAGTAGAGCCACTTGCCGTCGGCCGACCAGCGCGGCGCGCCCGGCGCCTTCTCGTCCTCGCTGAGCGCCACGGGCTTCGCGCCGGCCGTCTTGCGGTCGAGCAGCCACAGGGCGTTGACGCCCTTGTTGCCGTCCCAGTCGGTGGTGCGGACGCTGTACGCCACCCATCGCCCGTCCGGCGAGACACGCGGATCGGTCAGCCGCTCCTGGGTGGCGAGATCCTTCGCCGTGAAGGGCCGGGCCTGGACGGCCGAGGTCGTGGCCAGAAGCGCGAGCGCAAGGCCCGCCGCCGCGAAGAGACGCATGTGGGAAATCCCCCGAAGAAATGTGCCGGCAAGCTAGGGGGCGGGGCGGGACGGGGCAAGTGAGCGTCATCCTCTCCCCTTGGGAGAGGTGGCCCGGCCCCCGGGTCGCGCGGAGCGCGCGCCCGAGGATGAACTCCGCCGGGTCGGAGAGGGAGGCACGGAAAAACCGTCGGACGGCGGCGCGTCCCTCTCCACCATGCTCCGCATGGTCCCCCTCTCCCAAGAGGGAGAGGAATGAAGAACTAGTACCCCACCGCCCGGCGCATGGAGGCCCGCATGAAGTCGGCGGGCGGGTCGGTTTCGGCGAGGACGGCGTCGCGGATGGCGCGGGGCTCGCCGAACAGGTGGCCCTGGCCGAAGGCGAGGTCGAGGTCGAGGATGTCGACGATCTGGCGCTCGCTCTCGACCTTCTCGACGATGATCTCCACGCCGTAGCGGCGGGTCAGGCGCGAGAAGTCGGACGCGTGCAGGTCGGGCAGCGACTTGATCACCAGCCGGCCGTCGGTCTCTTCCAGCTGGTCGAGCAGCATCTGGGCGCCGACCTTGATGAACTTCACGTCGGCCCGGGCGAGGTCCTGGTAGTCGAGGTCCAGGTCGTTGACCTTGTCGAGGCTGAAGCGGAAGCCCAGGTCCGCCAGCCGGGCCATGTGCCGGGCCTCGACCGCCCCGCGGCGCGAGAAGGCCGACTGGCCCAGTTCGAAGATCAGCGCGCCGGCCATGTCCTTGTTGGCCGACAGGAAGTCGAGGAACTGCGGGAAGAAGCTCTCGTCCGACAGGCTGGCCAGCGAGATGTTGCAGAAGATGCCGACCTTGCGGTCCTGCTTGGCCAGCCGCCGCACGATCTGCACGCAGCGGAACAGCAGCAGGTTGTCGATCGCCGCGACCAGGCCCTCGGGCTCTGCCACCGACAGGTACTCGGCCGGCATCATCACCCGCCCGCTGTCGTCGCGCAGGCGCGAGAAGCTTTCGTAGAAGACCGTCCGGCGCTGCGGCAGCGACACGATCGGCTGCAGGTAGAGGTCGACGCGGTTCTCGGCCAGGGCGGCCTTGACGGTATCGAGCAGGGCCTCGGACTGGGCCGAGTGGCCGAAGGCGTGCATCGGAGCCGAGGCGACGCGGCTGGACAGTTGCGCCTCCATCTTCTCGGCCATCCGCTGGACGACGTCCTCGAGCATGTGGACTTCGCTGGACAGCTCCTCGGAGCGGCGCAGGGCGTCGTCGGTGACGGTTTCGACCACCTCGGTCAGGCGGGCGTCGACCTTCTCCAGCTGGCTGGCCAGGATCAGGTGCGCCTCGCGGATCGCCCCCAGCTCGCCGCGCAGGCTGGCGAGGTCGAGGCCGCGCGCCACCAGCAGGTAGACCACGCCCAGCACGCCCAGGCCGGCGACGAAGCCGGATACGCCCGCACCCCATCCACCCCCGGCGCGCCATATGGACAGCGACAGGATGAGCGCCAGGCAGAGGAACGCGGCGCCGATCAGAATCTGAGTGAGTCGCTGCATTCAGCACCCGCCCTTGCGAATCGTCGAGGTGAGTATCCGACGCCGACGATCATGGTGTCGATTGTATTAACGCCGCATGTTCGAGATCGACCGTCGATGCATCGACAGCGGCCTTCCCGGCTGATAATCACTCGCAAGTTTTGTCGGGCACCCGGACCTCACCACCTTGACCCATACCCAGTCTGACCCCTCGGCCCGCTTCCTGAGCGAGGCCGCGCCCGGCGCGCGCGGCGTCATCGTCAGGGTGCATCCGCATGAGGACGCCCGCGGCGTCCTGACCGTGGAGGAGCTCGAGCGTCGACTGCTGGAACTGGGCTTCGTCGAGGGCGCGCAGGTCGAGGTGCTGCACGAGGGCCTGTTCAGCCGGGACCCGATGGCCGTGCGGCTGGACGACGCGCGCGTGGCCCTGCGCCGGCGCGAGGCCGCCGCCGTCGAGGTCGCCTTCGAGGAGGGCGCGCTTTGACCGCCGCCGGGACCGGCTCCACCCGCATGGCGCTGGTGGGCAACCCCAACAGCGGCAAGACCGCCCTCTTCAACGCCCTGACCGGCAGCCGCCAGAAGGTCGCCAACTACGCCGGCGTCACCGTCGAGCGGAAGGAAGGCATCCTCACCGCCCCGTCGGGCCGCGTCATCCAGGTGCTGGATCTGCCGGGCACCTACAGCCTGCGGGCCCGCAGCCCCGACGAGGCGGTGACCCGCGACGCGGTGCTGGGCCGGCTGGCCGGCGAGACGCCGCCCGACGTCATCGTCTGCGTCGCCGACGCCACCAACCTGCGGCTGGTGCTGCGGCTGGCGCTGGAGCTGAAACAGGTCGGCCGGCCGTTCGTGCTGGCGCTGAACATGTACGACATCGCCCAGCGCCAGGGCCTGCGCATCGACCTGGAGGGCCTTTCGAAGGCCATCGGCGCGCCGATCGTCACGACTGTGGCCACCCGCAAGCGCGGCATCGAGGACCTGGTCGTCAGGGCCGAGGCCCTGGCCCTGACCGTCCCTCCCTCCGAGAGCACCTGGCGCGAGCCGACCGCCGCCGAGATCCGCGCGGCCCACGCCGAGGCGCAGCGGATCATGAAGGCCCACGTCCGGCCGGCCGAACGGCCCGACACCTGGACCGGCCGCATCGACGACGTGCTGCTGCACCCGGTCGGCGGCCTGCTGATCCTGTCGGCCATCCTGTTTGTGATGTTCCAGGCGGTGTTCGCCTGGGCGACGCCGGCCATGGACGGCATCGAGGCGGGCTTCGGCTGGCTGGGCGGCGTGGTCGCCTCGGTGACGCCCGACGGCCTGCTGCGCAGCCTGGTCGTCGACGGCCTGATCGCCGGGGTCGGCAGCGTGCTGGTCTTCCTGCCGCAGATCCTGATCGTCTTCTTCTTCATCCTGCTGCTGGAAGACAGCGGCTACATGGCCCGCGCAGCCTTCCTGATGGACCGGCTGATGGGCGCGGCCGGCCTGCACGGGCGGGCCTTCATCCCGTTGCTGTCGAGCCACGCCTGCGCCATTCCCGGCGTCATGGCCGCCCGGGTCATCGACCAGAGGCATGACCGGCTGACCACCATCCTGATCGCGCCGCTGATGACCTGCTCGGCGCGGATCCCGGTCTACACCCTGATCATCGGCGCCTTCATTCCGGACCGCACCGTTTGGGGCTTCGTGAACCTGCAGGGCCTGGTGATGTTCGGCCTCTACGCCAGCGGCATCGTCTCGGGCCTGATCGTCGCCTTCGTGATCCGCAACGTGTTCTGGAGGACGGCGTCGGAGCCGTTCATGATGGAGCTGCCGACCTACAAGCTGCCGGACCCCGGCAACGTGCTGCGCAACCTGATGCAGCGGGCCGGCATCTTCATCAACCGCGCCGGCCGCATCATCCTGCCGCTGATGGTGCTGGTCTGGGTGCTGTCGACCTTCCCCTATGCGCCGGCCGGAGCGACGGGGCCGGCCATCGACTACAGCTTCGCCGGCATGATCGGCCACGCCATCGAGCCGTTCCTCGCCCCCATCGGCTTCAACTGGCAGATGTCGATCGCCCTGGTCCCCGGCATGGCCGCCCGCGAGGTCGCCGTGGCGGCGCTGGGCACCGTCTACGCGGTCGGCGACGTCGAGGGCGCCGGCGGCGCGACGCTGACCGCCATTCTGGCCAGCCAGTGGTCGCTGGCCTCGGGCCTGGCGGTGCTGGCCTGGTACGTGTTCGCGCCGCAGTGCCTGCCGACGCTGGGCGTGGTGAAGCGCGAGACCAACGGCTGGCTGTGGCCGGCGGTGATGTTCGGCTACATGTTCACCCTGGCCTACCTGGCGGCCTTCACCACCTATCGCGTCTCGCTGGCGATGGGCGGCGGCTGATCGCCGCCGGCCCTTTCCAGGCCACGGCCGTAGGTCAGGCGTCGCCAGGCCCACTCCAGCGGCCCCATCGGGAAGCGCGACAGCCACAGCGGCGACCAGACCAGCTGCAGCGCCCAGACGGCGATGACGACCAGCCAGAGCTGGGCATGGTCCATGGAGCCGAACAGGCCAAGGCCCCGCCCGCCGTTGAACAGGCTCGTCATGATCAGCGACTGGGCCAGGTAGTTGGTAAAGGCCATCCGCCCCGCCGCCGCGACCGGGGCCAGCAGCCGCCGCAGGGGCGCCGCCCTGACCAGCAGGATGGCGGCCGAGGCGTAGCCCAGCGTGATCACCGGACTGAGGAACTCGTTGGCGGCGCTGTAGCGACCACCGGACTGGGGCTGGGCGAAGTCGATGGCCAGCTGGGCGGTGTTGGACAGCCCGACCAGCCAGAGCGACCCCGCCGCCGCGAGGATCACCAGCCCGTAGAGCCAGGCCGGCGCCCGGCCGGTCAGGAAGCCCCAGCGGTAGAGCGCCAGCCCGATCATCATCAGGGCTACGGTCCGGAACACGAAGAACGACAGGCTCATCGCCTGCAGGAAAATCCAGTTGTCGGCGTTCTCCCTGAAGGACGACGCAAGGCCGCCGCGCATCGCCCCGGTCGAGGCGGCGACGTCCTCTGCGTCAAAGCCGCCGGCCATGCTGGCCAGCGCCTGTCGCTGGACCTCCGCCGGCGCATACTCCAGCGCCACAAGCTGACCCACCGAGATCAGCGAGCCGAGCAGCACGATCGCCGCCCCGATCCAGAACAGCCGCCGGGCGCTCCAGGACCGCATCAGCATCATGAACAGGCCGCTCCAGGCGTAGAGCAGCAGGATGTCGCCGTACCAGATGGCCAGGCCATGGATCAGGCCGAACACCGCCAGCCAGAACAGCCGCCGGCGCAGCAGCGCGCCCCGCGCCAGGTCGCTGCGCTCACCGCCGACCAGGTAGATCGACACGCCGAACAGCATCGAGAACAGCGTCACGAACTTGAACTCGAAGACCGTCGCCATCAGCCACCAGGCGGTCGCATTGGCGCCGGTCCACTCGTGGGGCGACAGCTCCGGCGACACCTGCAGTTCGAACGGCATGGCGAAGACGGCGGCGTTCACGGCCAGGATGCCCAGCACGCCCAGACCGCGCAGGACGTCGAGCTGCAGATGACGATCGGCGGCGGCCACCGGCCTGAGCGTGGTCATGAGGTCCCCGTGGTGCTCTCCAGCGCGTCAAGACATCCACGAAGCCGGTTCCCTGTCGAGCCCCCGGGGGCGGCCCGGGTTGGTCCAACAAGTTGGTCCAACCACGCCTCGCGTGCTATCCTGCGGCCATGACGGTCCAGGTGAACATCGCCAAGGCCAAGGCCACCCTGTCCGAACTCGTCGCCCGCGCCGAGGCCGGCGAGGAGGTGGTGCTGATGCGCAACGGCAAGCCGGTGGTCACTCTGACCCCGACGCATCGGCAGGCCAACAATGGACACCGCCGGATCGGCGCCTGGGCGCATCTTGGCCCCATGGAAGATCCGGACTTGTTCAGTCAGCCGGACCCAGAGATGGCCGAGCTGGCTGAATCCATCGACGAAGACGACGTCTACAAGCCTTGAACGTTCTGCTGGACACCAACGCTCTGCTCTGGTCGCTGCTCAAGCCCGACCGGCTCTCGGCCTTGGCGCGCCGCGTGATCGAAGAGGCCGGGACCGTCCATGTCAGCGCCGCGAGCATCTACGAAATTGATTTCAAGCGGGAGAAACTCAAGGCCGGGGGCGTGAGGCGCGAAGACAGCTTCCTGACCCGCATGCCGAACGACATGGCGAGAAGCTTGCCGGCGTTGGGCTTTGCGATGCTCGACATATCGGCCGAGGTCGCGCCGCGCGCGGCGAGACTTCCTCTCCACCATCGTGATCCGTGGGACAGGCTGATCGTGGCCCAGGCCATGAGCCTGGACGTGCCTTTGGTCTCGGTCGATGCGGCCCTGAGCGCCTACGACGTCGACATACTCTGGTGAGCCCCTAGCGGGTCGGGACTGGAACTTCGCCGCGGTAGTCGTAGAAGCCGCGTTCTGTCTTGCGGCCCAGCCAGCCGGCCTCGACATACTTCACCAGCAGCGGGCACGGACGGTACTTGCTGTCGGCCAGGCCCTCGTAGAGGACGTTCATGATCGACAGCACGGTGTCCAGCCCGATGAAGTCGCCCAGTTCGAGCGGGCCCATCGGGTGGTTGGCGCCCAGCTTCATGGCGGTGTCGATCGACTCCACCGTGCCCACGCCCTCGTACAGGGTGTAGATCGCCTCGTTGATCATCGGCACCAGCACGCGGTTGACGATGAAGGCCGGGAAGTCCTCGGCGTTGGTGGTGGTCTTACCCAGCGAGCGGGCGAAGGTCACCGCCTGCTCGTAGGTGGCGCCGTCGGTGGCGATGCCGCGGATGACCTCGACCAGCTTCATCAGCGGCACGGGGTTCATGAAGTGCAGGCCGATGAACCGCTCGGGCCGGTCGGTCGTCGAGGCCAGGCGGGTGATCGAGATCGAGGAGGTGTTGGACGCCAGCAGCGTCCCGGCCTTCAGGTGCGGCTGCAGCGCGCGGAAGATCGACTTCTTGATCTCTTCGTTCTCGGTCGCCGCCTCGATGGCCAGGTCCGTCTGACCGATCAGGGCCAGGTCGAGGGCGGGGCGGATGCGGCCCAGCGTGGTCTTCATGGCCGCGTCATCGATCAGCCCACGGCCGACCTGGCGCGCGAGGTTGTGCTCGATGGTCGCGATGCCGGCGTCGATCCGCTCCTGGCCGAGGTCGTGCAGGTACACGTCGTATCCGGCCAGCGCACAGACATGCGCGATGCCCGACCCCATCTGACCGGCGCCGATAACGCCGACCGTCTTGATATCCGCCATGAAGTCTCGCCCTTGGACGTCGGCGCGGTTGGTCCCGGGGAGGTCCGCGCCGTCAAACTTTGTGGCGGGCTTTCTAGCACGAGAGTCAGAGGGACCGCCAAGGTCTTTGCTGCGATGCAGCGGGAGACACGGCTTCCGGCGGGCCGGAGCGGATGCGGACCGGCTAGCCGACGCGATCGGTCCAGGCCGCCTGGAGCGCGGCCGGCGGTCCGACCCCGAACACGTAGCGGTCAGGCCGCACCAGCACGGCCTCGGCTCCGTGCCGGTCCAGCCAGCCGGCCAGGGCGTCGGCGAACGGGGCCAGGGCGCCGCCCGTCTCATCCCGGGCGATCAGCCACGGCCCCTCCCCCAGAATGTCGTCGAGCCGCAGGTCCCCGGCCCAGGGCTGGGGGAAGTACTCGCCGCCGACATCGCCCTGCCCCAGGCCCGGGCCGATGCGGGGGGCGGCGAGGGCCGGCGGCTGATGTCCGGCCGCGCGCTGGGCCAGCATGCCGGCGTCGCGCAGGGCGGCCTGTTGCGGATCGCTGATGCAGACCACGCGGCCCATGGCGATCGCCAGTTCGATCACGGCGCGGACGTGCGGTTCGCGCTCGGTCTGGTAGCTATCGAGCAGGGCCGGGTCGGCGCCGCGGCGGATCACGGCGGCCAGCTTCCAGGCCAGGTTGTCGACATCGCGCAGCCCCGAGCACATGCCCTGGCCGGCGAACGGCGGCGTCTGGTGGGCGGCGTCGCCGGCCAGCAGCACCCGCCCGTCGCGCCAGCGCTCCGCCACCCGCCCGTGGAAGCGATAGACCGCCTTGCGCTCGATCTCGACGCAGTCCTCGCAGTTCCACGGCTTGAGCAGGTCGCGGATGACGCTGTCGTCCAGGACATCGGCCGGCTGCTCGCCCGGCAGCAGCATGAACTCCCAGCGGTGGCGGCCCTGGCTCATGACCAGGCAGGTGGTGGGCCGGGCCGGGTCGCAGATCTGCAGATTGTCCGCCGGCAGCCGCGCGGTGTCGCTGACCACCGCGTCGATCACCAGCCAGGGCTCGTCGAAGCCGTAGTCGCTCTGGCCGATGCCCAGCGCCTCGCGGACCGGGCTCCTGGCTCCGTCGCAGCCGACCAGCCAGCGGGCGCGGACGGCTTCAGTCCCCGAGGGGCCCTCGACCGTCGCGCTGACGCCGTCGGCGTCCTGCGTGAAGGCGACCAGGGTCCGGCCGAGGCGGGCCTCGACCAGCGGCGAAGCCGACACCAGCCGCCGCAGGGCGGTCTCGAGGCTGGGCTGATGGAACATGTACCCCGGCGCCCAGCCGGACGGACTGCCCCCGGCGCCCTGGTCATAGCGCATCAGGATCTCGCCGGCGGCGTTGCGGAACTCGTAGGCGGCGGCCGGCTGCGAGGCCGCCTGCATCTCGTCGGCGACGCCCAGCTTCTGGAACAGACGCATGATCTCGTGATCGAAGTGGGCGGCGCGGGGCAGCGGATAGACCTCGGTCTCCCGCTCCACCGCGATGGCGCTGACCCCCTCGCGGGCCAGCAGCGCGCAGAGGGCCGCGCCGACGGGTCCGAGCCCGGCGACCAGAACATCGCAATCGTGGGTCATCACGGCGCCTCGCAGACCGCTTCGATCGCGCCGAGCCCCTCGACCTCACAGCGCATGACATCGCCGGCCTTGAGGAACTGCCGGGGATCCATGGCCGCGCCGACGCCGCCCGGGGTGCCGGTGAAGATCACGTCGCCCGACTCCAGCGTCATGGCCGTGGAAAGGTGCGCGATCTGGTCCCAGACATCGAACACCAGGTGACGGGTGTTCGAGCTCTGCCGCACCTCGCCGTTGATCAGGCACCGCAGGTCCAGGGCATGCGGATCGGCGACCTCGTCGGCGGTTGTGATCCAGGGGCCGAACGGGGCGTGGGTGTCGAATGACTTGCCCAGCGACCATTGCGGCGTGCGGTGCTGCCACATGCGCTCGGTGACGTCGTTGCCGACGCACCAGCCGAAGACGGCGGCGGGGGCGTCGGCGCGGCTGATGTTCCGGCCGCCGGCGCCGATCACCGCGACCATCTCGACCTCGTAGTCGCAGAAGGGCGTCGGGACCTGGACCGGGTCGAAGGGCCCGGTGACGGCGGTTCCGGCCTTGGTGAACCAGACCTGGTTGGCCGGGGTCTCGACGCCGCTCTCGGCGATGTGGTCGGCGTAGTTGAGGCCGATGGCCCAGATCTTTCCGGGGCGCGGGACCGGGGCGAGCAGCCGGACGCTGTCCAGCGCCAGAGCCCCGGCGCCGGCGGCCGCGAGGCGGCGGACCTCCGCCTCGACCGCCGGCCAGGCGCTGATCAGGCCGATCATGTCGGCGGGCAGGCCCGGCGACGCGCGGTTCAGGGGAATGATCCGGTCGCCGTCGACGACGCCCGTCTCCGGCGCGCCGCCGGCGGTGAAGGTGGCGAGTTTCATGGTGCTGGCTCCTAGCCGAAGTCCGGCGGCGACGGCGGGCCCCACTGCACGCCGAGCAGATCCTGGAGGGTGGCTGTGTTGGCGGCCTCGGCGGCGGTCAACAGGTCGCCGTCGGTCCAGTGTTCGAGGATGTGGCCCCAGGGATCGCGCCAGTAGTCGAACACCTGGCTGCCGAGGATGTGGCGGCCCACGCCCCAGGCGGGGGTGCGGGCGCCGGCCTTGAGGTGGTCGTGACCGGCCATCAGGTCGTCGAGGTCGCGCACCTCGAATGCGGCGTGGTTGAACCCAGGCCCGGTCGGTCCCTGCAGCAGGAACAGGGTGTGGTGGTCGGTCGGCGTCTCGCCGCGGTCACAACGCATGAAGGCGCCGATGGAGAACTCAGGCGCGACGGCGATCTCGTCGGAGGTCAGGAAGCCGAAGCGGTCCTTGTACCAGGCCTCGGAGGCGCGGAAGTCCGAGACCCCGAGCACCGCGTGGCCAAGCCGGATGACATGGGCCGGCCCCTGGCCGGTGCGCTTGACGGCGCGGAGGCGGTCGCGCCGGTCGGCGCTGTTCCAGGCCAGGCGCGGCGTGAAGGCGGCCGGAGCGCCGAAGGCCTGTCCGGCGACGACCTCGACGCAGTGGCCGTCAGGGTCGGTCAGCCGCACGACCTGGCCGCCGCCCGGCGCGTCGAGCGGCTCGACAGGGACGCCCTCGGCCGCCGCGAGCGTCTGCAGGTCGGTCAGGCCGGCGGCGCGCAGGCCGAGCGCCGCGAACCCGGCCTCGCCCCGTTCGGTGGCGTGCAGGAACGGCGCGCCGCCCTGTCCGCGCATGTACAGCCGCGCCTCGTCGGCCAGCGCGACCTCAAGGCCGAACTGTTCGAGGAAGGCCTGCATCTCCCGAAGGTCGGGCGCCCGGAATCGGACGTGGGCGATGTCCTCGATAAGAATGATGCTCATCAGCGGCTCTCCGGAAACAGGTCGTCAGCGGCGGCGTCAGCGGCCCGTCGCGCCTGGTCCTCGTCGACGCCGAGGCCGCGCAGCAGCCCGAAGTTCAGGCTGCGGCACAGGTCGGCCGCCGAGGTGGCGGCGCCGGGCTCAAGCACGCGGGTGACGGCCACCAGCGCGACGCCCATGGCCATCAGCACCCCCGTCTCTACCGTCAGGCCCCGGAAGGCGCCGGCGGCGAGGCCGGCCTCGACATCGGCCCGCACGCCCCGGTTCAGCGGCGCGTTCGGCAGGGTCGCCCCCGCGAAGAGCCGCATCATCGCCCGCGCCCGCACCGGGTCGCGCCGGGCGAAACGCACGAAGACGGTCTGGGCGCGCGCCATGCGGCTCACCGGATCGACGATGTCGGCGTTGGCCGCGTCAATCTCGGCCTCGGCCTCGGCCCGGACCGCCATGGCGATCTCGCGGGCCAGGGCCTCCTTGTCGCTGAAGTGATTGTAGAAGCTGCCCTTGGCGACGTCGGCGGCGGCGACGATGTCGTCGATGCTCACGGCATCGACGGACTGGTCGGCGAACAGGGACTGGCCGGCGCGAAGCAGCGCCAACCGGGTCTTCGCCCGGCGGCGGTCTGTCCTGGGTTCTGCGGCGAGGGTCATCGGCGGACTCAAATTGACTAGATGGTCATAAATGGACTAGTTGGTCAGAAAGTCAATCCGGAGGGACCATGATCCTCGTCATCGGCGGCACCGGCCGCATCGGTTCGCGTGTCGTTCAACAGCTGGCGGACCTGGGCCTGCCGGTGCGGGTTCTGGCGCGGCGCCCGGAAGCGGCGCGGGCGCTCGCCGCCCCCGGGGTGGAGGTTGCGGCCGGCGACCTCGATCAGCCGGACACCCTGCCGGCCGCCTTCGCCGGGGTCAGCGCGGTCTTCCTGCTGACTACCCAGTCGCCGCGCCAGGAGGCCCAGGAGCGGGCGGCGATCGCGGCGGCGAAGGCGGCGGGCGTCAGCCATGTCGTCAAGGTCTCGGCCGGTGACGCCGCGACCGCGCCGGACAGCCCCACGCCCGTGGGCCGGGCCCATGCGGCGGCGGAGGCGGCGCTCAAGGCCTCGGGCCTGTCCTGGACCATGCTGCGGCCGTCGGCCTTCATGCAGGTGGCGCTCGAGCCGCTGCTGGAGGGCGCGCGCGACAGCGGCCGGCTGCTGCTGCCGCTGGGCGGGGCGAAGGTCGCCTTCATCGACGTCGACGATATCGCCCGGGCCGCCGTCTGGGCGCTGACCCACCCGGCGGAGGCTGCCGACCGGACGCTCGTGCTCACCGGCCCGGAGGCCCTGGGTCTGCCGGAGCTGGCGCGGCTGGTCTCGCAGGCTGTCGGCCGGCCGGTGAAGGCGGTGTCGCCGCCCATGCTGTTGGTCCGGCTGATCATCGGCCGCCGGATCGCCGACCCCTTCCTGCGGCGCCATCAGCTGGCGTTGCTGGGGCTGATGCGGGCGGGGCGGCTGGCGGCGGTGTCGCCGGATCTCGCCCTGACCACCGGACAGGCCGGGCGCTCCGTCGCGGCGTGGCTGGCCGACCGCGCCTGAGGACCGTCCTTTTCAACAACGCCCCTTCCCCCCTCCCCGTCGATGCGCTCAATTGCGCGCCAATCCGGATCAACCGGGCGCGGGAGCAAGCAACATGACGACGACAGCCTGGCAGTCGGGACTTCAACTTCGGTCGCTGGTGACCTCAGGCGGCGAGCTGCAGCTGTCGCTGGAGCGGGTCGACACCCCGGCGCCCGCCGACGGCGAGGTGGTCGTCCAGGTTCAGGCCTCGCCGATCAATCCCTCGGACCTGGGGCTGCTGATCGGCCCGGCCGACCTGAGCACCGGGCGCGCCGGAACCAACGCCAACGGACCGACCTTCACCGCCGACATCCCCAAACACCTGATGCGGATGATGGCCGCGCGGGCCGACGAGAGCATGCCGGTCGGCAACGAAGGCTGTGGCGTGGTCGTGGCGGCCGGGTCCTCGCCGGAAGCCCAGGCGCTGCTGGGCAAGACCGTCGCCTGCCTCGGCGGCGCCATGTACGGCCAGTTCCGCACCCTGCCGCTGGCCTCGGTCATGCTGCTGCCGGACGGCACGGCGCCGGCCGACGGCGCCTCCTGCTTCGTCAATCCGCTGACGGCGCTGAGCTTCCCCGAGACCATGAAGCGCGAGGGCTTCACGGGCCTGATCCACACGGCGGCGGCCTCGAACCTGGGCCAGATGCTGGTCAAGATCTGCCTCAAGGACGGCATCCCGCTGGTCAACATCGTGCGCAACGACGAGCAGGCGGCCATCCTGCGCGGCCTGGGCGCCACCCACATCGTCGACTCCAGCAAGCCGACGTTCCTCGAGGACCTGACCCAGGCCATCGTCGAGACCGGCGCCTACCTGGCCTTCGACGCCATCGGCGGCGGCAAGCTGTCGGGCCAGATCCTCAACTGCATGGAGATCGCGGCCAACAAGACGGCCAAGGTCTACAGCCGCTACGGCTCCAACCAGATGAAGCAGGTCTATGTCTACGGCGGCCTGGACACCGGCCCGACCGAGCTGAACCGCGCCTTCGGCATGATGTGGGGCCTGGGCGGCTGGCTGCTGACGCCGTTCCTGATGAAGATCGGCCCGGTCGAGACCCAGAAGCTGCGCGACCGCGTCGTCGCCGAGCTGAAGACCACCTTCGCCAGCCACTACACGGCGCAGATCACCCTGGCCGAGGCGCTCGATCCGAAGGTGATCGCTGCGTACAACCGCAAGTCCACCGGCGAGAAGTACCTGATCACGCCGTAGGACACCGGGGACTGCTTCCGTCGCCAGACGGTAGCTGTCCCCATCCGCGCCGAACGACCAGGGGCAGACACCGCCGGTGTCTGCCCCTTTCTCGTTGCACCCCTCCCGATTTCTGCTATTTCTGTCTCGACAGAATTTAGAGAACCGCCGTGAACCTCACCCGCGTCATGCAGCGTTACATCCTCCACTGGGGAGAGATGGGGACGCGGTGGGGGACCAACCGGTCGGTGGCCCAGATCCAGGCGCTGCTATTCTTGGCCGGGCGACCGATGCACGCCGAGGAGATCGCGCAGACGCTGAGCATCGCGCGGTCGAACGTCTCCAACAGTCTCAAGGTGCTGCAGGGCTGGGGGCTGATCAGGCTGACCCACCTGCCCGGCGACCGGCGCGACCACTTCGAGGGCAAGACCGATCCCTGGGACATGCTGACCCTGATCGTCGAGGGCCGGAAGAAGCGCGAGATCGACCCGACGCTGGAGATGCTGGCCGCCTGCGTGACGGAGGCCGAGGCCGATCCATCCACCCCTTCTGGGGTGAAGGCGCGGCTCAAGGACATGCAAGGGTTCATGACCCGGCTGGACCGCTGGTACGGGCAGGTCCGCCAGATCCCGCGCCCGACGCTGGTCAAGCTGATGGGCCTGGGCGCGAAGGTCGCCGGGCTCATAGGACGCTAGGAACGGAGACGGGGCGATGGAACGGGTGCTGAGGGGAAGCCAGGGGGCCGCGGTCCCCGTCCGGGCGAGACCGGCCTTTGTTCCCCTCGACTTCCCCGCCCTGCTTGGCCCCGACGCCTGGGCCCGGCTGCCCGCCGCCGTGCAGCACCGCTTCGCCGCCCACCCGGCGCAGGGGCTGAACACCGTCTACGACGGCCGCATGGTGGTCGAGGCCAGCCTGTTCGGGCGGCTGGTCTCGCAGGTCTGCCGGCTGATCGGCACGCCGCTGGCGCCCTGGACGGGCGCCGACGTTCCGACCTCGGTCGACGTGCACCTCGACCCCCGCGGCGGACTGGTCTGGGCCCGCACCTACCGGTTCGATCGCCGGTCGCCGGTGCTGGTCAGCTCGACCAAGCTGATGACCGCCGGGGGCGAGCTGCTGGAGGTCGTGCGGGGGGGCCTGGGCATGGCGCTGACCGTCAGCGTCGAGGACGGCGCCCTGCACTTCCGCAGCCGGCGCTATTTCGCCAGCCTCGGCTCCCTGCGCCTGCCGATCCCGGACCTGCTGACGCCGGGCCGCGCCCATGTCGTGCACCGCGACGTCGGCGGCGGGCGGTTCCGCTTCACCATGGACTTCCACCACCCCTGGTTCGGCCGCACCCTGTTCCAGGACGGTGTGTTCGAGGATCCGGAGGCGTGAAAAAGGCCCGGAGCATACGCTCCGGGCCTTCGTCGTTCTTCAGGCTGTGGACCGGGCCTTAGCCCAGCGCGGCCATCAGTTCCGGCACGGCGGACTTGTAGTCCGCGACCAGGCCGTAGTCGGCCACCTGGAAGATCGGCGCGTCGGCGTCCTTGTTGATCGCCACGATCACCTTGGAGTCCTTCATGCCGGCCAGGTGCTGGATGGCGCCCGAGATGCCGATGGCGATGTAGAGCGCCGGGGCGACGACCTTGCCGGTCTGGCCGACCTGGTAGTCGTTGGGGGCGTAGCCGGCGTCGACGGCGGCGCGCGAGGCGCCGACGGCGGCGCCCAGCTTGTCGGCCAGGGGCTCGATGACCTTCTGGAACTCCTCGGCCGAACCCATGGCGCGACCGCCGGAGACGACGATCTTGGCGGCCGTCAGTTCCGGACGGTCCGACTTGACCATCTCTTCCGACTGGAAGCGCGACTTGGCGGCCGAGGCCGCGGCGGTCTTCTCGACCGAGGCCGAGCCGCCTTCGCCGGCCGCCTTGAAGGCGGTCGGACGAACGGTCAGGACCTTGGTCTTGTCGCCCGTCTGGACGGTTTCCAGCGCGTTGCCGGCGTAGATCGGGCGCACGAAGGTGTCGGCGCTGACCACTTCGATGACATCCGAGATCGGCGAGGCGTCGAGCTTGGCGGCCACACGGGGGGCGAAGTTCTTGCCCGCCGAGGTCGCCGGCACCAGGACGGCGTCATAGCCGCCGGCCAGGCCGATGATGGTGTCGGAGATGGCCTCGGCGATGCCGTGGCCCACGTCCGCGCCTTCGGCCAGGATGACCTTGCGCACGCCGTCGATCCTGGCGGCGGCGGCGGCCACGGCGTCGGCGCCCTGGCCCAGGACCAGGACGTCCACGTCGCCCGACATCGCCAGGGCGGCGGTGACGGTCTTGTGGGTGGTGTCGCGCAGGTGCGCGTTGTCGTTATCGGCGACGACGAGAACGGCCATCAGAGCACCCCCGCTTCAGTCTTGAGTTTGGTCACCAGTTCAGCGGCGTTCTCGACCTTGACGCCGGCCGAGCGCTTGGCGGGCTCGGTCACCTTGAGCACCTTCAGGCGCGGGGCGACATCGACGCCGTAGTCGGACGTCGCCTTGGTCGCGATTTCCTTCTTCTTCGCCTTCATGATGTTGGGCAGCGAAGCGTAGCGCGGCTCGTTCAGACGCAGGTCGGCGGTGATCACCGCCGGCAGGTCGACGTCCAGGACCTGCAGGCCGCCGTCGACCTCGCGGGTCACAACGGCCTTGCCGCCGCCGATCTCGACCTTGCTGGCGAAGGTGGCCTGCGGCCAGTCGAGCAGGGTCGACAGCATCTGGCCCACGGCGTTGTTGTCGCCGTCGATGGCCTGCTTGCCCATCAGCACCACGTCGGCGCCTTCGTCCCTGGCCACGGCGGCGAGCAGCTTGGCCACGGCCAGCGGTTCGACGTCGGTGTCGGACTGGATCAGGATCCCGCGGTCACCGCCCATGGCGAGCGCCGTGCGGATGGTTTCCTGCGCCTGGGCCGGGCCGATCGAGACGATCACGACCTCGGTGGCGACTCCCTTTTCCTTGAGACGGACGGCCTCTTCGACCGCGATCTCGCAGAAGGGGTTCATGGACATCTTGACGTTGGCCAGGTCGACGCCCGACTGGTCGGGCTTTACCCGCGCCTTCACGTTATAATCGATCACCCGTTTGACCGGGACGAGCACCTTCATGGGCTTATTCCGCCGTGTTGCGTTGCGAAAAATCTTGCGCGAACAGGCTGATACCGACTCCCGCGCGCAATGCAAGTTTCCCTTGGGGTCAATCTGGGGCCGGAAAAATGCCCGACAAGGCCTGCTAGGCTGTCGCTGTCGTTTGCGATAAAGGCCCGCGCATGAATTCGACCATCGACCGCCTCAAGCTGATCTTTCTCGGCATCTTCGCCATCAGCGGCATCGCGCTGTGGGTCTTCCAGATCCTCTATGTGATGCCGGCCAAGAAGTGCGAGGCCGGAGGCCAGTGGTGGGACCGCGACCGCCGCGTCTGCGCCCAGCCGATCTACATCCCCGACATGACCGGCCGCCCCGAAGGCGTTAGCCGCAAGGAATGGTCGGAGAAGAAGGCCGCCGAGGAGACCCAGCGCGACCGCATGGCCTACCCGGTCGCCCCCGCCGCGCCAGCGGCGGCGCCGGCCGCCCCGGCGGGCGCTGCCGCTCCCGCGACGAAGTAGGGCTCAGCGGGTTCCGCCCGGGACCCACAGCACGTCGCCGGCGCCCTTGTCGTTGGCCCAGCGGCCGGCGACGAACAGCAGGTCCGACAGCCGGTTGAGATACTTGATCGCCGCCGCGCCCACCGGCTCGTCCGGCAGGCCGGCCAGGGTGACGCAGGCCCGCTCGGCCCGACGGCAGACTGTCCGCGCCAGATGCAGCGCCGCCGCCGCCGGCGTGCCGCCCGGCAGCACGAACGAGGTCAGGGCGGAAAGCTCGCCGTTCAGCAGGTCGATCTCCTGTTCCAGCCGTTCGACCTGCGACTCGAGGATGCGCAGCGGCTCCCAGCCCAGCGGCTTTCCCCGGTCGGGCGTCGCCAGGTCGGCCCCCAGGTCGAAGAGATCGTTCTGCGCCCGGGCCAGGATGGCGTCCAGGACCGGATCGCCGGCGGTGTGCAGCCGGACAAGGCCCAGGCAGCTGTTGGTCTCGTCGACCGTACCGTAGGCCTCGACCCGCGGATTGTCCTTGGGCACCGGCTCGCCGGTCGACAGGCGGGTGGTCCCGCCGTCGCCGGTGCGGGTGTAGATTCGATTGAGGGTGACCATCCCGCCTAGCCCCGCGCCTTCCACCAGAAGGCGGCCACCAGCACCATGACCGCGACGAACTGAAGCACCACCCGCAGCCGCATGAGCCGGTTCGAATAGGAGCGGCCGAAGTCGCCGCCCCTGTGCAGGGCGTAGAGGCCGGCGAGCAGGGCCATCAGAACGGCCCCGAGCGAGACCGGGACGAGTATGTTGAACAGCGTATCCATCGCGCTGAACCTAGCGCGGTTACCGCCTCCCGACCACCTGGGCATTTTTTCGCCGCAACTTTCTGCGACTGGTCGAGCGTGTTCATTGAGCGCGCTCTACCCATTCCCGGGCGCGAATTTGGCTGTGTTACCGGTTTCCTGCGCCAAAGCGTTCGAAACGGGCCGTCACAAAAAGGTCTTGCATGCGACCAGCGTTCGGTGTACGCGGCGCCTCACATTGCTCGATGAGCATGTTCATTGAACGCGATCAACTCCTCACCGCGGATCGCGTCGACCTGAAAGCGGGGAGGCGAGACGGAGCCATTCATGGGTATGACCCACAGCCCCGCCGCCCACCCGGCGGCAAACAGTGAAACCATCGCCGAGGTTCGGCAGTTGATCGAGGATCTGCGCGACGCCGCGCAGGACGGCCGCGATCTTGCACGCCGGTACGCTGACGTCCTCACCAAGGTCGTCGAGGAGTACTGTGTGGAATTCGAGAAGCGCGCCGAGGCCGCGCTGGCCCGTTTGGAGGCGGACCAATGAATCACATCCCCATGCGCATGAACGCGCCGGCCATCCGGCCGCAGAAGCTGACCCGCCGCGCCATGGCCAAGCAGCAGACCCGCGGCAAGGTGCTGCAGGCGGCCCGCGATCTCTTCATCGAGCGCGGCTACGAAGGCGCGACGATTCGGGACATCGCCCGCGCCGCCGGCATGTCGACCGGCGCGGTGTTCGCCAGCTTCGCCGACAAGAACGAGCTGTTCGACGCCATCCTGAACGATGACTTCGCCGCGCTGGTGGAGCCGATGCAGGACGCCGTGGTCGGCGCGACCACCACCCGCGAGGCCCTTGTCGGCATGTTCGGCGCCGCCTACCGCGCCCACGCCCACCAGCTGCCGCTGATCCTGGCCGCGCTCGCCGCGTCCTGGACCCGCACGCCGGAGGCCGAGCGCCTGCGTCGCGAGAGCATGCGTCCGATCCGCGCGCTGGTGCTGGACGTGCTGGAACGCGGCGTCGAGCGCGGCGAACTGGCGTCCCGGTTCGACCTTCGCCTGATCGCCGACATGGTCTGGGACCTGTTCCTCGCCGGCTACCGCCCCGCCGCTTTTGACGGGGCCTCTGTCGAGAACCAGACCGACAAGCTGGCGGATCGGATCGACGTGGTTTTGACGGCCATCAAGGCATAGTGACTACGCCGCGCTGGCCCGCAGGGGTCAGCGCGGCTGTCCGGGGGGACATCGATTGGGCGTACGCGAGACGCAAAAGCTGGAGACGCGCCGCAGGGTGCACGAGGCGGCGCGCGATCTCTTCAACGAGATCGGCTACGAGGAGACCACCATCCGCGCCGTCGCGGAGCGGGCCGGCGTCTCCGTCGGCAGCGTGTTCACCACCTTCGCCTCGAAGGCCGATGTCCTCAGCCAGGTCATGGATGACCGGGTCGACGACCTGTACCGCGAACTGGAGCATGTCGCCCGCCACATGCGCGGCTCGGTCCTCGACCGGCTGTGTTCGCTGTTCGCGATCCACTACGACTTCGAATGCCGGCGTGTGCGGCTGTTCCTGGCCCACATCGCGGCCTCGTTCAGCCCCTCGCTGGAGTCGAGCACCGTCCCGTACGGCCGCAACCAGCGCTTCAAGAGCATGATCATCGACATGCTTCGCGAGGGGCAGAGCAAGGGCGAGGTCCGCGACGACGCCGACCTCGAGCTCATTCTGGACACCTTGATGGGCGCCTACGCCTGGAACTACCGCCTCGCGGCGGCCGGCCGCGCCGACCACGCCGACATGACCCTGATCATGGAGCGCCAGATCCGTCTGATCTTCCACGGCCTGCTGCCGCGCTGATCGTAGGGGACAGTTTAAGATGTCCCTTGGGACACCTTAATAAGATGTCCCTTGGGACACCTTAAACTGTCCCCGATCGCACAACCCTAGTTCCCGTCTTCCAGCAGCCGGCGGGCGATGACCTGGGCCTGGATCTCGCCGGCGCCCTCGAAGATGTTGAGGATGCGGGCGTCGGCCAGCACGCGGCTGATCTCGTATTCCATCGCAAAGCCGTTGCCGCCGTGGATCTGCAGGGCGTTGTCGGCCGCCGCCCAGGCGACGCGGGCGGCGATCAGCTTGGCCATGCCGGCTTCGAGGTCGCAGCGCTTGCCCTCGTCCTTCTGGCGGGCCGCGAAGTAGGTCAGCTGCCGCACGCCCATGATCTCGGCCGCCATGATGGCCAGCTTGTTGGCCACGCGGGGGAAGCCGAAGATCGGCCCGCCGAACTGCTTGCGATCCAGTGCGTAGTTGAGACCCAGCTCCAGTCCGCGCTGCGCCACGCCGATGGCGCGGGCGGCGGTCTGGATGCGGGCGCTCTCGAAGGTGGCCATCAGCTGCTTGAAGCCCTGGCCCTCGACGCCGCCCAGCAGGTTGGCCGCCGGCACGCGGAAGCCATCGAAGCCGATCTCGTATTCCTTCATGCCGCGGTAGCCGATGACGCCGATCTCGCCGCCGCTCATGCCGTCGGTCGGGAAGGGGTTGGCGTCGTCGCCGCGCATCTTGGGCGCCAGCAGCATCGAGAGGCCGCGGTAGTCGGTGGTGTCCGGATCGGTGCGGACCAGCAGGGTCATGGCGTCGGCGCGGGCGGCGTGGGTGATCCAGGTCTTGTTGCCGGTCACCACATAGTCGTCGCCGTCGCGGACGCCCCGGGTGCGCAGGGCGCCCAGGTCCGAGCCGGTGTTGGGCTCGGTGAAGACGGCCGTCGGCAGGATCTCGGCCGAGGCGATCTTCGGCAGCCATTCCTGGCGCTGGGCGGGCGTGCCGCCGGTCAGGATCAGCTCGGCGGCGATCTCCGAGCGGGTGGCCAGCGAGCCGACGCCGATCCATGCGCGGCTGAGCTCTTCGGACACCACGCACATGGCGGTCTTGCCCAGGCCCGCGCCGTCGTACTCCTCCGGGATGGTCAGGCCGAAGACGCCCAGGTCGCCCAGCTCCTTGACCAGCTCCAGCGGGATCAGCTCGTCGCGCAGGTGCCAGCCGTGGGCGTGCGGGACAACCTTCTCTTCGGCGAAGCTGTGGAACTGGTCGCGGATCATCTCGAAGGTCTCGTCCAGGCCGGTGGCCTCGACGGTGGCCTTGCCGCGCGAGGCGGCGACGAGGTCCGCGACGCGGATCTTCACCGCCTGGCCGCCGCCCTGGTTCACCAGCGTCAGCAGCGACGGCGCGAACAGCTTTTCCAGGGTCTCGGGCGCGACGCCCAGGTCGGCCGGGCGGATGGTCTCGCCCTGGTTCATCGGGATGCCGCCGATCATCTGGGCGGCGTATTCGGAGAACAGCAGCTGGGCCAGCAGGGCTTCGGTCTCGCCGAAGACGCCGTCGGCCTCGAGCCGCTCGGCCCAGCCGGCGACCTGGTTCAACAGTTCGCTGTAGGAGGCGTACCAGCCATAGCCGTGCACCGCGTGCTGTTCGACGTCGGCCAGCTTGCGGTCGATCTTGCCGCCGGCGGAGATCTTCGCCTTCACCGGGCCCTTGGCCTCGTGGACAAAGGCGCCGGCGGCGTCGGCCGCCTCGCGCAACAGGGCGACCAGACCCGGCAGGATCAGGCTTTGCGGTTCAGACTGGGCGACGGCGGCGCTCATGGGCAGGTTTCCCCGAATTATTGTTGCGGCGCACTATAATCGTTTCGCACTTGCACACAACGGACGTCCTGCAAGGTAGAATTTGCCAGCCGGAAGGCCAGCCCTATGGTGGGAAATATTCTCACCCCTTCGGAAAGGCCGCCATGCTCGTCGTTCACCACCTCAACGAGTCGCGCTCGCAGCGCATCCTCTGGCTGCTGGAGGAGTTGGGGGCGCCCTACGAGATCGCCTTCCACCAGCGCGACGCCGAGACCCGGCTGGCGCCGCCCGAGCTGGTCGCCGTCCATCCGCTGGGCAAGTCGCCGGTGATCGTCGACGACGGCCGGGTGGTCCACGAGTCCGGGGCGGTCATCGACTACATCATCCGCAAGCACGGCGGCCGCATGGCCCCCACGCCCGGCACGACCGAGCACGAGGCCTATCTGCAGTGGCTGCACTACGCCGAGGGCAGCGCCATGCTGCCGCTGATGATGCTGATGTACGTGATGCGGCTGGGCGAGGCCGGCGCGCCGCTGCATCCGCGCATCGAGAGCGAGATCGCCAACCACATGTCCTACGTCGAGGGCGCGCTGGCCGGCCGCGACTACCTGCTAGGTTCGGAGCCGACCGGCGCCGACGTGCAGATGAGCTTCATCCCCGAGGTGCTGAAGGCTTTCGGCAAGCTGGACGCCTATCCGAACATGGCCGCCTGGATCGAGCGGATCCATGCGCGGCCGGCGTGGAAAGCGGGCCTCGACAAGGGCGGGCCCTACGCGCTGGGGCGGTAGGGCTGTTGCGTGCTTCGACACGCGGCCTTCGGCCGCTGCTCAGCATGACTTTGGTGGTTAGCCTTCCCATCCAGTCATCCTGAGCAGCCCGCTTGCGGGCGTGTCGAAGGACGCATTGACGCCGTGCGTCCTTCGCGACGCGCCCTGCGGGCGCTCCTCAGGATGACGAAGGGTGGTGGCGGGTCCAACAAGGCTCGTCAGGGTGAGGAGCGCGAAGCGCGTCGCGAACCCCGCAACGACTCACATCGCCTCCAGGTACCCGTCCAGGAAGTCGAACACCGCCGCCTTGAGCAGCCCGTGGGGGATGGCGTTGAAGTGGTCGCAGCCGGCCAGGGTCAGGGCCTTGGCGCCGGGAATCGCGTCGGCCAGAGCCTGCGGGTCGCCGGCCAGGTCGTCGCGGGACCCGGCCACGACCAGGGCCGGGGCGCCAATGGCGGCCAGGTCGTCCCGGCCGATGGCGTCGGTCCGGCCGCGGGTGAAGGCGGCCAGCGCCAACCGGTCCTCACCCTGCTCGTCGGCGAACTGGCGGAAGCTCCTGAGCAGCGGCTCGCTGATCGCCTCGACGCTGGCCGCTTCCATGGCCGCCGCCATAGGATCGCCGGGCAGCGGCGGGTCGAACAGCCGGCCCCCGACCCCGCCGACGATCAGGTAGCCGACCCGCTCGCGCTGCGTCATGGCCAGGCCCAGCGCCAGCCGCGCGCCCATCGAGTAGCCCAGCACGTTGGCCCATTCGACGCCCAGGTGGTCGAGGAGGCCCACGATGTCGCCCAGCAGGACGTCGCGGGCGTAGGCCGCCGGATCATGCGGCTTGCCGCTCTCGCCGTGGCCACGCAGGTCCAGCGCCACGACCCGCTGCCCGCGCTGGGCGAAGGCGGCGTACCAGCCGGTGCGCTTCCACGCCTCCTGCCGGTTGGACGAAAAGCCATGGATCAGCAGCATGGGCGCGCCGGGCCCGCCGGTGTCGTCATAGGCGATGGAGACGCCGTCCGGGGCGGTCCACGTACTCATCACTGAATTCCCTGCCCTGACCGCGTCCCTGCGTACGCGTCAGTAAGGGAGCCTGCCCTCTGTGGCCGGGGGGTCAAGCGCAAATTCTCCTTCTCCCCTTGCGGGAGAAGGTGTCAGGCGAAGCCTGACGGATGAGGGGGCGCACGGCATCGACGGCGAAGGCGGCGGATGGTGAAGGACAGCGCGTCCCCCTCATCCGACCGCTTCGCGGCCACCTTCTCCCGCAAGGGGAGAAGGGACGCGGAAATCCCCTACCGCAGGTCCGGCGGCGTCGCTTCGGCGGTGAGGATGGCCACCGCCTCCTCGACCGTCACCGTCTGCTGCTCCTGGGAGCCCAGGCGGCGCAGGACGACCTTGCCCTCCTCGGCCTCCTTGCGGCCGACGACGGCGATGACCGGCGTCTTGGCCACGGAGTGTTCGCGGACCTTGTAGTTGATCTTCTCGTTACGCAGGTCGGCCTCGACGCGCAGCCCCGCCTTGGTCAGCGCGGCCACGACGCTTTCGCCGTAGTCGTTGGCGTCCGAGGTGATCGGGGCCACCACCACCTGCACCGGCGCGAGCCACAGCGGGAAGCGGCCGCTGTAGTTCTCGATCATGATGCCGATGAAACGCTCGAACGACCCCAGGATGGCGCGGTGGAGCATCACCGGCCGCTGCTTGGAGCCGTCCTCGGCGATGTACTCCGCGCCCAGCCGCTCGGGCAGGACGTAGTCGAGCTGCAGCGTGCCGCAAGTCCACTCCCGGCCGATGGCGTCCTGGACGATGAAGTCGAGCTTGGGCGCGTAGAAGGCGCCGTCGCCCTCGGCGATGACCGGTTCGACGCCCGCCTGTTTGGCGGCTTCGGCCAGCATGCCCTCGGCCCGGTCCCAGAACTCGTCCGAGCCGGCCCGCACCTCCGGCCGCGTGGCCAGCGCGATGTACTTGGTCTCCATCCCGAGGTCGGCGTGGATCATCTTCGTCAGGCGAATGAAGCGCTCCGTCTCCTCGACGATCTGGTCCTCGCGGCAGAAGATGTGGGCGTCGTCCTGGGTGAAGGCGCGCACCCGCATCAGCCCGTGCAGGGCGCCGGACGGCTCATACCGGTGGCAGGCCCCGAACTCGGCCATGCGCATCGGCAACTCCTTGTAGGAGCGCTGGCCGACATTCCAGATCTGCACGTGGCCCGGGCAGTTCATCGGCTTGAGCGACAGCGTCTCGCCCTCGACCGTCTCGCAGACGAACATGTTGGGGCGGTACTTCTCCCAGTGGCCGGAGTTCTCCCAGAACGTCCGCTCCAGCACCTGGGGCGTCTTGACCTCGATGTAGCCGGCGACCGTCAGCCGGCGGCGCATGTAGGCCTCCAGCGTCTGCCACAGCGTCCACCCCTTGGGATGCCAGAAGACCATGCCCCGGCCCTCTTCCTGCATGTGGAAGAGTCCCATCTGGCGGCCGACCTTGCGGTGGTCGCGCTTCTCGGCCTCTTCCAGCCGCGTGAGGTAGGCGTCGAGGTCGGCCTGGGAGGCCCAGGCCGTGCCGTAGATGCGCTGCAGCTGGGCGTTGTTCTGGTCGCCGCGCCAGTAGGCGCCGGCCAGCTTCATCAGCTTGAACGCCTTGCCGACATGCTTCGTCGACGGCAGGTGCGGCCCGCGGCAGAGGTCGGCCCACTGGCCCTGGCGGTACAGCGTCACGTCCTGGTCGGCCGGGATGCCCTCGATGATCTCGGCCTTGTAGGCCTCGCCGATCGCCTTGAAGTGGGCGATGGCCTTGTCGCGCTCCCACACCTCGCGGACGATCTTTTCGTCGCGGTCGACGATCTCGGCCATGCGCTTTTCGATGGCCGCGAAGTCGTCGGTGCTGAACGGCTCGTCGCGGGCGAAGTCGTAGTAGAAGCCGTCCTCGACGTTCGGGCCGATTGTCACCTGCGTGCCGGGGAACAGCTCCTGCACCGCCTCGGCCAGCACGTGGGCCGTGTCGTGGCGGATGGTGTCGAGGGCGTCGGGGTCGCTCCGGTCGACGAACTCCACCTTGCCGCCGCTGTCGGGCAGCGGGCGGTCGAAGTCGAGCAGCTGGCCGTTCAGGCGCACCAGCAGCGTGCGCTTGGCCAGCGAGGGCGAGATGGCCGTGGCCACGTCGCGGCCGCTGGAGCCTTGCGGATACTGACGGACGGAGCCGTCGGGGAAAATCAGGTCGATCATGGTGTCGGTTCGCACTTTCGTGGCGGCACCGGATCAAAGCCGGAGCCGCCCCAGGGATGGCAGCTGCACAGACGCTTCGTGGCGAGCCAGCCGCCGCGAAGGGGTCCGTGCACGATCAGGGCCTCGCGCGCATAGTCCGAACAGGTCGGCAGGAAGCGGCACTGGCGTCCGATCAACGGGGACAGCGTGAGCTTGTAGGCGCGGTGCGCCAGCGTAACGCTGCGTTCGTAGAGGGTCATGCCGACGCGAGGGTGGGTGAACGGGTCCCGGCGCTTATCGGCGCGCAGGCGCGCGCGATCAAGCCGCGTCGGCGCCGCTAGTTCGAGAAGCCGCGAGCCGGGCAGCCTCCACCGCGGCCTCGAACGCCAGAAGCGTCGACGCGTAGCGGGCGGGGTAGTCCTTCACGGGCGCCAGCACGGCCAGGTCCTCGAAACGTCCGGTCGGCGCGGGGCCGCCGGACTTGAGCATCGCGGAAAGCTGATCGCGCGCGGTTGCGATTTCGTCAACCCCGGCCCCGATGACGTTGGCGCCCAGCACCGAGGCGGCGGCCTGGCCCAGCGCGCAGGCCTTCACATCCTGGGCGAAGTCGGCCACCCGGCCATCGGCGCCCAGCACGATGTCGACGACGATCCGGCTGCCGCACAGCTTGGCGACCTTCTCCGACGACCCCTGAGGCGCGGCCAGCCGCCCGATCCGCGGAATGTTCGCGGTCAGGGACAGGACCTTGGCGCTGTAGAGGTCGTCGATCATGGGAGGGGATATAGCAACTGCGCCGGGGACATGCACTTCAGTGCGTGTCCCCATCGGGTCGACGAGCCCATTCTCCGTCCCCGGCGCAGGCCGGGGTCCATGCGGGGCAAGGGCTCAGAGCGGTTCATGGATCCCGGCCTTCGCCGGCAAGACGGGGGTTCGGGAGCGGGCCGCCCTACCCCTTCCGCTCCGCCCAGATCGCCTCGGCCTTCGCCTTCAGCGCCACGTTCAGCGCCTCGAAGCCGTCGAGGATCGGGCGGCGCAGGCGGCGGGCGACGGACGGGCCCAGCAGGCCCTCGAAGATCTCGCCGTTGTTGAAGATGACGTTCTCCTCGCCCATCTTCTCGATCTCGAGGAAGCGCACGGTCCGCGCCCAGCCGCGCATCATGTCCAGCCGCCAGTGGATGTGGTCATACGGCGCCCAGTCGAGGATCACCGGATTGATGGTGCGCAGCGGCTGGTCCGGCAGCGCCAGGTCCAGGCTCCAGCGGTTGCCGATGCGGATGACGCCCTCGGCCCGGGGATAGAGCGGATTCCAGGTCGCCCAGCCGGGGACGTCCGACAGGAGCTCCCAGACGATCTCGTCCGGAGCCTGGATGCCGATGCGGCGCTCGAGTTTTACGGGCATGCGGAAGCTCGTCAGTCGCGTGTCTGGATGATGTGCATGAGGAGGTCTGATCCTGCAACCGAACTTGAGGCCTGCCAGACCCGCTCTGTGTTCGGCACGGGCTCCGGTCTCAGATAGAGTCGATCGCTTGCTGGAATGTCCGGAAACGCCTCCCGGATGATCTCCGCCGTCCACCCGGTGAAATTGCTGCGGCGGACCTGCAGCGTTCTGGTCCGCCCCTTCCATGACATCACATAGGTGTAGAGCGGCATCCGCCTAAACCGGATCCTTGAGGCGCCAGGTCGCGCCCTCGGCGGAATCCATCACGATCACCCCCATGGCGTCCAGTTCGCCGCGGATGCGGTCGGCGGCGGGCCAGTCCTTGGCCGCGCGGGCGGCCTTGCGGTCCTCCAGCAGGGCCTCGACCTTGCCGCGCAGCTCATCGTCCGCGCCGCCGGCGAACCAGACGTCGGGATCGGCCTCCAGGAAGCCCAGCAGATTGGCGGCCGCCAGCAGCTCCGCCTTCGCCTGCGCCTTGCCCTCGCCGTGGGCGGTTTCCAGCGCCTTGGCCAAGGCGAAGAGCTCGGCGTAGGCCTTGGGCGTGTTGAGGTCGTCCGACAGCGCCTCGATCACGCCGGCCGGCGGCGGGACATCGTCGTGGTCCAGCCCCTTCACCCGCTGCAGGGCGCCGTACAGCCGGTCCAGCGCCGACCGGCTCTGCTCGATCAGCGACGGCGTCCAGTCCAGCGGCTGGCGGTAGTGGGCGCTGAGCAGGGCCCAGCGGATGACCTCGCCCGGCGTGGTCTCCAGCAGTTCGTGCGGGATGATCACATTGCCCAGGCTCTTGGACATCTTCTCCCCGCTCATGTCGAGGAAGCCGTTGTGCAGCCAGTAGTTGGCGTAGGTCGGCAGGTCGTGGGCGCAGCGCGCCTGGGCCAGTTCGTTCTCATGGTGCGGGAAGGTCAGGTCGATGCCGCCGCCGTGGATGTCGATGGGCAGGCCCAGGACCGCCTCGATCATCGCCGAGCATTCGATGTGCCAGCCGGGACGACCCGCGCCCCAGGGGCTCGGCCATTCCGGCTCGCCGGGCTTGGACGGCTTCCACAGCACGAAGTCGGCCGGGTGGCGCTTGTAGGGGGCGACCTCGACCCGAGCGCCGGCGGTCATCTCGTCCAGCGGCCGGCCCGACAGCTGGCCGTAGTCGGGGAAGGCCTCGATCGAGAACAGCACATGGCCCTCGGCCGCGTAGGCCGCGCCGCGCTGGATCAGGGCGGCGATCTGGTCCTGCATGGCCTGGATGTGGTCGGTGGCGTGCGGCGCCATCGACGGCGGCAGCGCCTTCAGCGCCGCAGCGTCGGCGTTGTAGGCCGCCAGATACCGGTCGGTGATGGTCTTGATCGGCACGCCTTCGGCCGCGGCCTTGGCGTTGATCTTGTCGTCGACGTCGGTGACGTTGCGGGCGTAGACCACCGCGTCCTGGCCAAAGATGTGGCGCAGGACCCGGAACAGCACGTCGAACACCACCACCGGCCGGAAGTTGCCGATGTGGGCATGGCCGTAGACCGTCGGCCCACAGACGTACATCGTCACCCGCTCCGGATCGGCGGGAACGAAGGGCCGCTTTTCGCGGGCCATGGTGTCATAGAGCTTCAGGGACATTTCAGACTGACGTTACGTGAGAGGTTGCCGGGTCGGCGAGGTGTCCCATATAGCTTTCAGCAGCGGGCGAAGCCACGGCTCCCTGCGACGTGAAACGGGTGGCACGCGTAATTCCGGAGCGACAGGCGCTCCGGCGCAACTCAGCCCAGGAAAGACCCCCTCTCCCATGGACTCCACCGCCAGCGAGCGAACCCTGATCGGCGTGCCCGGTCTTGATCTTGAACCCGTCAAGCGGCCGTCCCGCGAGGAGGCCATGGACGCAGTCCGGACCCTCATCGCCTGGGCCGGCGACGACCCCCGCCGCGAAGGCGTCATCGACACCCCCAAGCGCGTGGTCGACGCCTACAGCGAGTGGTTCGAGGGCTACCGCGCCGATCCGGCCAAGGAACTGAGCCGCATCTTCGAGGACGTGCAGGGCTACGACGACATCGTGTTCCTCAAGAACATCGAGGTCGAAAGCCACTGCGAGCACCACATGGCGCCGTTCCTGGGCAAGGCCTACGTCGCCTACATGCCCACCAACCGCGTCGTCGGCATCTCCAAGCTGGCCCGCGTGGTCGAGATCTTCGCCAAGCGTCTCCAGACCCAGGAGACCATGACCCAGCAGATCACCGACGCCATCTGCGACAGCCTGAAGCCGGCCGGCGTGGCCGTGCTGATCGACGCCGAGCACCAGTGCATGACCACCCGCGGCGTGCACCACCGCGACGTCTCGACGATCACCACCCAGTTCCGCGGCGTCTTCAAGACCGACCCGCACCTGCGCCAGCGCTTCCTGGACTTCGTGAACAAGGGCTGAGTCCTGTCCTTCTCCCCTTGCGGGAGAAGGTGGCGGCCCCCCGGGCCCGACCATGGTCGGGCCGAGGATAAACTCCGGCCGACGGATGAGGGGTCGAAGGCGTCATCCGCCTCGGCCCCTTTTCCTTGCGTCGAACGCCGCGCGCCCCCTCATCCGACCGCTTCGCGGCCACCTTCTCCCGCGAGGGGAGAAGGATTTCCGTGGCTTTTCTGAACAGGGCTGATGGCGCATATCAGGCCCATGACCGCCCCCCTCTTCCCCACCGCCGCCGATACCGCAGCCCTTGAGCGCGGCGCCGTGCTCAGCCCGCGTTTCGACGCCGCCGGCCTGGTCGCCGCGGTGGCGCAGCACGCCGACACCGGCGAGGTGCTGATGCTGGCCTGGATGAACGACGAGGCGCTGAGGCTCACCCTCGACACCGGCCAGGCCCACTACTTCAGCCGCTCCCGCAACGCGCTCTGGAAGAAGGGCGAGACCAGCGGCCAGCTGCAGGACGTCGTCGAACTGCGCGTCGACTGCGACCAGGACGCGGTGCTGCTGAGGGTCCGCCCACGCGGCGACGGCGGCGCCTGCCACGTCGGCTTCCGGTCCTGCTTCTACCGCGCGGCGACGGCGGATGGATCGCTGGTGGAGCGGACCTGAGCCCCTGGTCGATCCACCATTGGTCGCTGACGCCTGGTGACGCTGTCCGGATGCTCCCCTCTGGGGGATCTGTCGGCCCGAAGGGCTGACTGAGGGGGTCATGTCGCTGGGCCTGTAACCCCCTCCGTCTCGGCTTCGCCGAGCCACCTCCCCCGGAGGGGAGGATCAGGATCCTACCCCTCCACCACCGGCCCCACGCCGACGCCGGTCTCGCGGGCGACGGTGAAGGTCTTGACCGTCGCGGTCGTGTAGTCGGTCGACAGGATGGTCGAGACGGCGATCATGTCGGCGCGGGCCTGGTCGCGGGTCAGGGTCAGCAGCACGAAGCCCTTGGCCGCCGAGTTGGCGTACTTCACCTCGGGGTTGCGCGCCACGAAGGCCTCGCTGAGCGGCAGGCCGGGCAGGATGTCGGAGAAGCCGGGGCTGGTGATCCCCGTGGTGCCGAACTCCGCCGCCACCCGGTTGCGGCGGCCGTCGTCCCAAAGTTCGTTGGCCCAGAAGCTGTGGCTGTCGCCGGCCAGCACCACGGCGTTGGCGTTGGTCGCCTTGAACATGTCGTAGACCCGCTCGCGGGCGACCGGGTAACCGTCCCACATGTCCAGGCCCAGCGGCAGGCCCAGCGCCGACAGGACCGACGACTGCTGCACCGGCGCACGGGCATAGTCGGGCAGCTTGGCGATCATCTCCGCCCAGGCCGCCTCGCCCATCGTCGCGCGCAGGTTGGGCGGCATGATCCGGGCCATGACGATCTGATTGCCCAGCACCTGCCAGGCCTCGCCGGCCTTGACCGAACGGTCGAGCTCGCCGGCCAGCCACTTTTCCTGGCGCTCGCCCATCAGCTGGCGCGACGGATCGTTGAGGATCTTCAGGAAGTGGGCGACGTCGGGCTTGCCGTCGACGACGGGCAGGGTCTTGTCGTTGTAGTCCAGCGGCTCGCCGCGAGCGGCCAGACGGGTCTCGACCATCATCAGGCTGGCCAGGTCGCCGAAGCGGAACGAGCGCCAGGAGGACTCCAGCAGAGCGCCGGGCGCCGGATCGCGGATCGGCATCCACTCATAGTAGGCCTTCAGCGCGGCGGCCTTGCGGGCCGCCCAATCACCCTCCGTGGGCGGAGCATGGTTCTCGGCCCCGCCCTGCCAGCTGTCGTTGGCGGTCTCGTGGTCGTCCCAGACGACGATCCAGGGCGCCCGGGCGTGGGCGGCCTGCAGCTGGGGGTCGGCCTTGTAGAGCGCGTGGCGGGCCCGGTAGTCGGCCAGGCTGACGATCTCGTGCGCGGGCACGGGCGTGCGCTGAGCCGCCACCGGCGAATTCATGCCGTACTGCCCCTCCGCCGCGCCGTACTCGTAGATATAGTCGCCCAGGTGCAGCACCGCGTCGACCCGCTCCAGCGCCGCGATGGCGCCGTAGGCGTTGAAGTAGCCGGCCGGGTAGAGCGAGCAGGAGGCGACGGCGAGGACCACGTCCTTCACCGAGCCCTCGGGCAGGGTGCGGGTGCGGCCGACGGGGGAGACGGCGGTGTCGATCGTGAAGCGGTAGAAGTAGTCCGTGCCCGGCTTGAGGCCGACGACGTCAGCCTTGACGGTCCAGTCGCGCGCGGCGCTGGTGGCCACGGGCGCGGTCGCAACAATCGTCTTGAACTCCGCGTCGGTCGCGACCTCGACCGTGCCTTGCCAGACCGCATTCAGGGCGGCCGGCTCAATGGCGGTGACGCGGGTCCAGAGTACGACACGGTCCTGCAGCGGATCGCCGCTGGCGACGCCATGGGCATAGGTGAAGGTGAAGATGCTCGCCTGCGCCGACGTCGCCGCCGCGCTGGCGCCGCCGAGGCCGAGCAGGCCCAGGGCCCCACGTCTGTTGATCCGCATGCCCTGATCCTCCCCGATCATTGTCTGGTTGGCCGGAACAGTGCGACGCCTGCCCCGGCCCGTCCAGTCCAAGGCTAGTAGGTCCAGCCCAGGGTGACGCCCCACATCCGCGGCCGGCCGCCGATGAAGGTCGGCAGGCCCAGCGAGTCGCCGGTGTTGCCCGCGTCGATGATGTAGCTTTCATCCGTCAGGTTCGTGACAAAGGCCCCGACCGTCCACGACCCGGCGTCCGGCTTGTAGCCGACCCGCAGGTCGACCAGTCCGTAGGCGTCCTGGACCTCGTCCTGGATGTTGTCCGGCAGGAAGGAGGCCGGCGGCTGCTGGAACACGGCCCGGTCGTTGTTGTCGTCGAAGAACACCTTCGACTGCCAGCTGTAGCTGGGCCGGATCGAGACCTCGCCGCCCAGCGCGTCGAAGCGCCAGTTGGCGCCGATCGAGGCGGTGTGGTCCGGCGACAGGCGGAAGCTGTTGCCGTCATAGGCGCCGCCCTCGAACCGGGCATGGTTCCAGGCGTAGGTCGCATAGACGTCGAGGCCGGACATCACCCGCCACTCCGCCTGGCCTTCGAAGCCGTAGGCCTTGGCCTTGCCGGCGTTGGTGATCACGAACAGCGTGCCCTGCTGCTCGACCGTCTGGAAGTTGTCGTAGTCGTAGTAGTAGACGGCCGTGTCGAGGCGCAGGCTGCGGTCAAGCAGCGCCGCCTTGTAGCCGACCTCGAAGCTGTCGACGGTCTCGGCCTCGACCACGCCGAAGCGCGGCGCGGCGTAGGGGACGGCCGGCCCGCCGACCGCCAGCACCGCCGGACGGCGGCCGCGGGCGTAGCTGGCGTAGAGGTTGGCGTCGTCCGACAGCGCGTAGCGACCGACCAGGCGCCAGGTGAAGTCGCTCTCGTCATTGGCGGCGCTGGCGGCGTCGCCGTTGTTGGCCGTCGGCTGGAAGGTGACGCCGAAGTTCGGCAGCAGGGCCGTCGGGATCGCCTGCACGGCCGGGCTCTGCAGGGCCGCCAGGATGGCGTTGCCCTGGCCGATGCCCAGCGGCGTCGCCGTAGCGCCCAGCGAAGCGGCGCCGATGACGCCGCCCAGCACGCTGCGGCCGCCGACGGTGCGCGAGGCGAAGCTGGTGGTGCGATCGTCGCTGGTGAACCGGACGCCGGCCGACAACTCGAACCGCTCGCTGACGGCGACGCTGAGATCGGCGAACAGGTCGAACGAGGTCAGGTCACTGCCGGTGGTGGTTTCCTCGAGATGGTCGGCGCGCAGGTTGGCGGCGATGGCCTGGGCCTGCGGGCCGGTCAGGACGAGGTTGCCGCCGCTGGCCTGGAACACCAGACCCTGGACCAGGGCGCCGGTGAAGGCGGTGTTGCCGAAGAAGGCCATCGGCGCGGGGCTGTTGGCGGGCAGGCCCGAGCCGGCGGCGCCGGCGTTCAGCTGGCCGGTGACCAGGGCCAGCGCGACCCGCTCGTCGATCTGGATCGGGATGCGGCTGAGCGACTCCTCGCTGAAGTAGCTGGCGCCCACGAAGCCGCGGACGCGGCCGCCGGCGTCGTAGTTGAGGCGCAGTTCCTGGCTGAACTGCTCGTTGGTCGCATCGTTGAGGCCCGTGAGGATGGGCAGCGACACGCCGTCGGCGTCGAAGACCTCGGCCGAGTCGAATTCCCGGTAAGCCGAGATCGAGGTCAGGGTGAGGTCGTCGTTCAGGTCCCAGACCATCAGGCCGGTGACGCCCTTGACGGTGCGGTCGACGCCCAGCGCCTTGCCGCCCTGGAAGCCGGCCGGCGCGGCGAGCGCGGCCGGATCCTGTGCGCCCAGCCCGCCCAGAACCTGGCCGGTGGCCGGGTCGGTGGGCAGGTAGTTGATCGACTTGAAGGCCGTGCCGCCGGTCTCGTCTTCCTGAACGTTGAAGATCAGGTCGGCGCGGAAGTTGTCCGTCGGCTCGAACGCGACGCCCAGGCGGGCGGCGCGGCTGTCCAGGCCCTGGAAGTCATCGCCCGGCAGCGCGTTCTCGACATAGCCGTCGCGCTGGCGGATCGAGCCGCCGAGGCGGACGGCCAGAACGTCCGACAGCGGAACGTTGAGCATTCCCTGGCCCAGGCGGTAGCCGTAGTCGCCGCCTTCCAGCGTCAGCGAGGCGTCGAAGCCGGCTGGATCGGCCTTGTTCTGGATGATGTTGACCGCGCCGATCAGGGCCCCGCGGCCGAACAGGGTCGACTGCGGCCCCTTGGCCACCTCGATGCGCTCGATGTCGAACAGCTCGACGTAGGAACCCTGGGCCTTGGAGATCGACACGCCGTCCTGGAACACCGACACGCGCGGCTCGGAGAAGGCGTCGGTCGAGTCGGAGGTGATGCCGCGCATCACATAGCCGGGGTTGTTGGGCGACTGGTCCTGGACCTCGAAGCCGGGTGTGACCTTCGACATGTCGGCGAAGTCCTGGATGCCCAGGTCCTTCAGCCGCTCGCCGCTGTAGGCGGTCAGCGACAACGGCACGTCGACCGACGCCTGTTCCCGCTTCTGGGCGGTGACGACGATCTCCTCGACCTCGGTCGAGGCGGCCTCCTGGGCGTTGGCGGCCCCGGCGGCGATCAGCATGGCGGAAGAGCCCGCTGCGGCGAGCAGCAGGCGACGGAAGGTCGGCGTCATGTTCGTATCCCCTCGAACGTGATCAGTGATCACTCTGGCTAGCCAGCGCCGGTGACAGAGGGAAGACGACCCCGCCTCATTCCCGTGACGAACCCCCCGGAATGGGGACAAAAGAGGCGTTGCTGACCGCGTTCCGTCCTTCGACACGCGCCTGCGGCGCTGCTCAGGATGACTATGGATGAAGCGCCTCCTACCCAGTCATCCTGAGCAGCCGCGAAGCGGCGTGTCGAAGGACGCACGACCGCGCCGCAATCCATGCCGCCGTCGCCGCCGCAGCCGCCGGACGATTGACGTCTAGGCCTACGCCGTCGGGCGGCTGTAGAGTCGGCGCCATCCAACCCGAGGAGTTCCCGTGTCCAGCGAAGGCCTGCATGTTCCCCGCGAGAAGCTGAAGCCCAAGACCCTGCTGCAGCACTACGCCATCACCTCCCTGATCGAGGAGCTGGAGGCCGTCGACTGGTATCGCCAGCGGGCCGACGACTGCGAGGACGAGGACCTGCGCGCCATCCTGCTGCACAACGCCGCCGAGGAACTGGAGCACGCGGCCATGGCGCTGGAGTGGCTTCGCCGCAGCGATCCGGAGACCGACAAGAACCTGCGCGAGTACCTGTTCAAGGAAGGCTCCATCACCGGCCACGAGGAAAAGGCGACCGGCAAGGCGTGAGCGAGCCGGGCCCCCTCCCCGATCCCCTGCTCGACGAGGACGAACCGCTCGACCCCGGTCCGCCCGGCGTGCGGGTGATCGAGATCACGCCCGAGGGGGCCGGCGGCCGGCTGGACAAGACCCTGGCCGAGCACGCGGCGGAGCTGTCGCGCGGCCGCGTCCAGGCCCTGATGGCCGAGGGGATGATCTCGTTCGCGGGATCGGCGGTGACCGACGCCTCCTCGAAGGCGAGGGCGGGCCTCTATACGATCCTGATCCCGGCGCCCGCGCCGGCCGAGCCGCAGCCCGAAGCCATCCCGCTCAGCGTGCTGTTCGAGGACCAGCACCTGATCGTCGTCGACAAGCCGGCGGGGATGGCCGCCCATCCGGGGCCGGGCACGGAGAGCGGCACCCTGGTCAATGCGCTGCTGCACCATTGCGGGGACAGCCTGTCGGGCATTGGCGGCGTGGCGCGGCCGGGGATCGTCCACCGCCTCGACAAGGACACCAGCGGCGTCATGGTCGCGGCCAAGACCGACGCCGCCCACCAGGGCCTGTCGGCGCTGTTCGCCGCCCACGATATCGACCGGGTCTACGTCGCCCTGGTGCGCGGCGCGCCGCATCCGGCCAAGGGAACCATCGAGACCCGGCTGGGCCGCAGCCCGCACGACCGCAAGAAGATCGCCGTGCTCAAGACCGGCGGCCGCGAGGCGATCACCCACTACCGCGTCGAGCGGACGTTCGGCCCGCCCGACAAGCCGACGGCGGCGCGGGTCGCCTGCACGCTCGAGACCGGCCGCACCCACCAGATCCGGGTGCACATGGCCAGCAAGGGCTCGCCCTGCCTTGGCGACCCCGCCTACGGCTCCGGCCCGCCCGCCCAGCCGGTGCGCGAGGCCATTGCGACCGCCGGCCTCGCCCGCCAGGCGCTGCACGCCGCCGTGCTGGGCTTCGTCCACCCGATCACCGGCGAGACGATGCGCTTCGAGACCCCGCTGCCGGACGACATGCGGATGCTGGAGGACCTGCTGACGGGGGTGTGATGCGGTTGAGGGGCCGCGATTGCGCTGGATCAATCCCTTTGTCGCCAGCGCGCGCATGATGGCGAAGTCACACTCGGAGCCCCGTCATGACCCGTCTCGGCATTCTCGGAACCGGACTCGTGTTCGGCCTTTGCATGGCCCTTTTCCACGCGACCTGGGCCGCCCTCGTCGCCCTGCAGTGGGCTCAGCCGCTGCTAGACTTCATCTTTCGCCTGCACTTCATCGCCCCGCCCTACCGCGTCGGCGCCTTCGACCCGGCCACGGCGTTGATGCTCGTCGGCGTGACATTCGCGCTCGGTGTCGTGGGCGGAAGTATCTTCGCGACCGTCTGGAACCTCGCCGTTCGCAAGTGATCCCGCGCCGCCCGCGGCGGGTGCATCTTTTCTGACAACCCACCGACACATTCTCGATACCCGAGCGCCACAGTCAGGGATTACAAATCGGTCACTGGCCTTTGAAAGGTCATTTCGGGTTCCTATGTGGAACTCGAAGGGGGCGGACGGCGTCGTTTGTGTGCCGGTCCGCTGAACGACGAAGGGGATAGATCTCGATGGCTGCAACCTCTCTTGCCGTGATGACGCCGGACGGCGGTCTGTCGCGCTACCTGACCGAGATCCGCAAGTTCCCCATGCTGGCCAAGGACGAGGAGTTCATGCTCGCCCAGCGCTGGAAGGAGCACCAGGACGCCGAGGCCGCCCACAAGATGGTCACCAGCCACCTGCGCCTCGTGGCCAAGATCGCCATGGGCTACCGCGGCTACGGCCTGCCGATCGGCGAGGTTATCTCCGAAGGCAACGTCGGCCTGATGCAGGCGGTCAAGAAGTTCGAGCCGGACAAGGGCTTCCGCCTGGCCACCTACGCCATGTGGTGGATCCGCGCCTCGATCCAGGAATACATCCTGCGCAGCTGGTCGCTCGTGAAGATGGGCACCACCGCGGCGCAGAAGAAGCTGTTCTTCAACCTGCGCAAGGCCAAGAGCCAGATCAGCGCCTTCGAGGAAGGCGACCTGCTGCCCGAGCACGTGACGACCATCGCCACCAAGCTGGGCGTGCACGAGGAAGAGGTCATCTCGATGAACCGTCGCCTCAGCGGCGGCGACGCCTCGCTGAACGCGCCGATGCGCGCCGACGGCGAGAGCGAGTGGCAGGACTGGCTGGCCGACGACAACGCCGTCAGCCAGGAGACCGTGGTCGCCGAGGAGGAGGAGCGCTCGCTGCGCATGGACCTCCTGCAGGAAGCCATGGCCGAACTGACCGACCGCGAGAAGCACATCCTCACCGAGCGCCGGCTGAAGGATAATCCCACCACCCTCGAGGACCTGGCCGCCGAATACGGCGTCAGCCGCGAGCGGGTGCGCCAGATCGAGGTCCGCGCGTTCGAGAAGCTGCAGAAGACGATGCGCGCCGCCGCCCTCGAGCGGAACCTCGTCGAGGCCTGAGTTCGATCCAGTCTATCGCCAGCCTGCACTGGGCGCGGTCGTCACGGCCGCGCCCTTTTTCCTGGGCGATCGGCATCGCTCTCACCAGGTCGGCGCCGGACAGGGCAAGGCGATGGCCAAGGCGGCGCGCCCCCGGCTAGTGTGCGCCGCATGGAACAGCTGGCGCGAGCACGCATCTCGATGTGGCAGGGCGGCAGCCTCTGGCTGCTCGAGACCAGCAGGCCGAACCCCGACACGGCGTCGCGGACCGACTTCCACGCGCATCATGCGGTTCAGGTCGTCCTGAGCCTCGGCGGCCGATTCCGTCTCTGGCTCGCCGACGCCGAGCTGGCCGCGCCGTTCGCCGCTGTGGCGCCGGACGCGCGCCACAGCTTCGACGCGGACGGGGCCTACGCGATCCTTTTTGTCGAACCGGAGAGTCCTGCGGGGCGGAGTTTCGTCGCCGACACGTTCGGCCAGGGCGATCTTCAGGTATTGCCCGCCGCGACCGTGGATCGGCTCGGTCCCCAGCTCGCCGCCCTGGCGAGCATGCCGCCGCCGACCCTGGAGGCGCTGGCCTCGCTCGGCCGCGAGATGATCGAGCGGATCTCCGGATCCGACGACCGGCCGCCACTCGATCCACGCATTCTGCGCGTCATCGCCCGGGCCGCGCGCGACCCCGACGATCCTCCGACGCTGGCCGAGGTCGCCCGTATCGCCGGCCTGTCGCCCAGCCGGCTCAGCCATCTGTTCGTCGAGCAGACCGGTCTGGCCTTCAAGACCTACCTGCTGTGGCTGAGGCTGACCCGCGCCGTGGCCCTGATGACCGAAGGCCTGTCGCTGACGGCGGTCGCCCACGGCGCGGGCTTTTCGGACTCAGCCCATTTCAGCCGCACCTTCCGCCGGATGTTCGGCATCGCCCCGGCCAGCCTGACGCTGGTCTAGCTGTTCCGTTCAAGCCGGGCCGAAGGGCGGCCGCTACACCGGACTTCCTCAACCAAGGAAGGACTGTCCCATGTACGACCAGAACCAGATGACGACCGAAGCCACGCCGGCGAACACCTTGCAGGCCGGGTGCTCCAACCCGACGTGCGGCTGCGGACCGGACTGCCGCTGCGGTGACGCCTGCGTCTGCACCCCCGCGTCCAGCTGCTCGCAGTAGTCGACGGGCCGTCGGCGGGACACGGTTCGCACCGACGGCCTGTTCTCCTTCGAAAGGAGCCGTCAGATGGACGTGATCATCGGCGTTTCGCTGGCCCTCGGCGTCGGCCTGTTCGCGGCCGCGAGCGGCTTTGACCGCGACCGCGCCTTCTACCCCACGGTCGCCATTGTGGTGGCCGGCTACTACCTGCTGTTTGCATCAATGACGAGATCGGGCGCCGTGGTCCTGGCCGAGGCCCTCGTGATGGCCGGCTTCGCCGCCGTCGCGGTCCTGGGCTTCAGACGCAACGCCTGGTTCGCCGTGGTCGCGCTCGGCGGGCACGGCGTGCTCGATCTGGCCCATCCGCATCTGATCGCCAATCCAGCGGTCCCGGACTGGTGGCCCCCGTTCTGCATGGCCTTCGACCTGACCATCGCCGGGTGGCTGTCCGCGCGCCTGCTTCGCGAGCGGCGCGCCTAGGCCGCCTTCGAGGCCGCCGCGTCCCTGGGCATGTACTGCAGGAGGGCGACGATCGAGGCCTCCAGCGCGCGCCAGTCAGGCTGGCCCTCGGCGGGAAGTTCGCGGGCCATGGCGGCGGCGGCTTCGGCCAGGCCGGGATTGGCCGAGGACTGGCCGACCTTGTGCAGCATGGCGGCCTGCGCCAGCAGCGCGCGGCGGGCCTGGGCCCAGTCGGTCTTCAGCGCGCCGGCGGCGGCCCGGACGATCTTCAGCGCCTGCAGCATGCGCGCCGCGTCCGAGGTGGTGTCGACGTCGCTCTTGCGCTTGCGCGGGCCAGCGTACTCCGCGGAGTTGAAGCGACGGCGGTCGGGCCCGACGTACTGCACCGCCTCGACCCAGTCGCGGGGCTTGAGCGACACCGCCTCGAGCCGGCGCAGCAGGTCCTTCATCGTGTAGGGCTTGCGCAGGAACTCGTGCACGCCGGCGTCGCGGGCGCCCAGGATGGCGGCGGCGGTGGCCTCGCCGGTGACCATGATCACCGGAACCTCGCGGCAGGCGAAGTCGCTGCGGCGGATCAGGCGGGTCAGGCGGGCGCCGTCCAGGCCGGGACCGGAGTGCTCGACGAAGACCAGCTGCGGGTCGACGACCTGGACCATCTGCATGGCCTTGGCCTCGTTCGGCGCCGACCAGACCTGGCCCGAGCCGCCGTTGATGGTGCGCAGCAGCTCGGTCAGCAGCTTCACGCTCACCGGCGCGGGATCGACCACCAGCACCTTCTGGAGCTTGGGGGTCAGCTTCTGAAAGAGCCTCTGTTCGTCAAGCACGGTGGTGCGCCTCGGATCGATTCGGCGGCCAGTGTCGCGCGAACGGGGTAAAGATCGCCTTGACGACGTCAGACGGCGAGCGGCTCGCCCAGGCTCGCCTCGAAATCCTGGAAGATGTCGACGACCTCGTCGACGGGTCCGGTCGGCGTCTTGCCGGCCGGGAAGCGGTAGCGCCAGAAGCTGGCGATGTGCGAGGCGGCGCCGACCTTCTCGCCCAGCGACAGGAACATGCGCGGCGCATCGAGCAGGAAGTTGCGGAAGGCCAGCGGCTCTCCCTTGCGGGTCAGCCCGGCGAAGGCGGCGTCATAGACGTCCAGCGTGCGGTTGACCTGCTTCTGCTGCCCGGCGATGGCCGTCCGCAGCCGGCGGCGGGCGGCGTCCAGATACATGCCGGTCTCGACGTCGCGCGGGCCGGAGACGACAAGGCTGCCGATCTCGCCGGCCACGGCGCGCAGCTGCGGCTGGAGCGTGGTCAGCATCCATTTGTAGTAGAGGAAGCCCTTCCAGCTGAAGACGCCTTCGCGGAAGTCCTCGCCCTCGAGCATCAGGGTGGCGCGCAGCGGCTCCAGCCGCTCGTCGACCTCGGTCGACAGCAGGGCCTGGACCAGACGGGCGGTGTAGGCGGCCGAGCTGGCGTCGGCGTTGCTGTAGGCCAGCCTGATCAGCTCCTCGACCTGCAACGAGACGTAGCCGTGCATCGCCTCCAGGTCGGCGGGGGAAATGGCGAAGTAGCAGGCCGCGACGCTGTGCCCGTGGCGGCGCAGATGCTCGCGCAGCAGGAAGGGGTCCAGCGACGGGAGCCGGTCCATCAGCTTGAGCACGCCCACGTCGTGGTCGAGCGAGCGGCTGTCGGCGCAGGCCTCGCGCAGCAGGTCCAGCCAGCCGCGCTGGCCGACGAAGAACGATTGCCCGCCCAGCGCCAGGTCCTTGCGCTCGAAGGGGATGATGATCTTGGTCGCCGAGGTCTTGTAGTCGTCGAACAGGTAGGTTTCGTCGGCCCGCAGCCGGTGCTTGAGCAGCATCGAGGCGTTCAGCACGCGATTGCGGAACAGCGGCTGCGCTTCCCAGTCCTCGCGGGCGCCGTGACGATTGGCGATGGCCAGCAGGTTCAGGACGCGGCTGGTCGAGGCGGTGCGCTCGAGGGCGCGCAGGCTGCGCGACGAGCGGTCAACATTGCCCGCCGGTCCTCTCCTGCGTCTCGCCAGCACGCTGTTTCCCCCAACCCTTACAGCGCAAGGGTTTAGGGGGTCAGGTGATAAACAATCGCTAACCCGGAACGAGGTTATGCGACAGGACTCAACCCTGGAACGGGTCGCGCATCAGGATGGTGTCGTCCCGTTCCGGACTGGTCGACAGCAGGGCCACGGGCGCGCCGATCAGTTCCTCGATGCGGCGCACGTACTTGATGGCGTTGGCGTTCAGGTCGCGGAACGAGCGGACGCCGGCGGTGCTTTCGCTCCAGCCGTCCATCTCCTCGTAGATCGGCCGCGCCGCCGCCTGGTCGCGCATGCCCGACGGCAGGTAGTCGAAGGTCTCGCCGTTGATGTCGTAGCCGACGCAGATCTTCAGGGTCTTCAGCCCGTCCAGCACGTCCAGCTTTGTCAGGGCGATGCCGGCGATGCCGTTGATGGCCACCGACTGGCGCACGAGCACCGCGTCGAACCAGCCGCAGCGGCGGTTGCGGCCGGTGTTGGTGCCCACCTCGCGGCCGACGGTGGCCAGGTGCCGGCCGACCTCGTCGTCCAGCTCGGCGGCGAAGGGGCCTTCGCCCACGCGGGTGGTGTAGGCCTTGACGATGCCCAGCACATAGCCCGGGCCGCGCGGACCCATGCCCGACCCGGCGGCGGCCTGGCCGGCCACGGTGTTGGACGAGGTCACGAACGGATAGGTGCCGTGGTCGACGTCGAGCAGCGCGCCCTGGGCCCCTTCGAACAGGATCCGGCGCCCGTCCTTGTAGGCCTGGTCCAGCAGCCGCCACGCGGGCCTGGCGTAGGGCAGGATCTTCGGCGCCAGCTCCAGCAGCTGCGCCAGCAGGCCGGCGGCGTCGGCGTCCGCCAGGCCCAGGCCCTTGCGCAGGGCGCCGTGGTGGGCGAGCAGGCGGTCGATCTTGGCCGACAGCGCCTCGGGATCGGCCAGGTCGGCGACCCGGATGGCCCGGCGGCCGACCTTGTCCTCGTAGGCCGGGCCGATGCCGCGCCCGGTGGTGCCGATCTTCTGGGTCGAGGCGGCCTCGCGGGCCTGGTCCAGGTCCTTGTGCAGCGGAAGGATCAGGCAGGCGTTGTCGGCCAGCACCAGCAGGTCGGGGCCGATGACCACGCCCTGCTGCGCGATCTTCTCGATCTCGCCCAGCAGGTGCCAGGGATCGACGACCACGCCGTTGCCGATGACCGACAGCTTGCCTTGCACCACGCCGGACGGCAGCAGCGCCAGCTTGTAGACCTTGCCGTCGACGACCAGCGTATGGCCGGCGTTGTGGCCGCCCTGGAACCGCACGACCACGTCGGCGCGATTGCTCAGCCAGTCGACGATCTTGCCCTTGCCTTCATCGCCCCACTGGGCGCCGACGACGGTCACATTGGCCATGGATACGATCCTCCCGCCTGCCGGGACGATCCAGCGCGCCCTTCGACAGGCTCCTCGGCGCGTGGACTTGGGATCAGTTGTGGGCCGCCATCCGGCAGCCGGGGCGGCGTATAGCGGGGAGTAGGGGGCGCGTAAAGCGGGGACTGCTTCGCGAAGCGTAGCTGTCCCTCAACACCGTCTGACGCTGTTGAGGGACAGGTACCGGCTGCGCCGGAACCAGTCCCCGTCGCTGAAGCCCTACCGCCCGCCGCCGGTCATCGCGTCCCAGGACCGGGCCTGGCCGTTGGGTGCGCGTTCGGTCGCGGCCTTGAGCCAGGCGAGGTTGTTGGTCACCTGGTCGGGCGGCAGGTCCTGGCGGGCCAGCTGTTCGGCCTCGGCCAGCCGGCCCTGCAGGCCGACGACCAGCGCCAGGTTCTGGCGCACCCGGGCGTCGGCGCGCGACGAGCCGGCGGCGACGCGCAGCATCTGCTCGGCCCGGGGGAGCTCGCCGCGCCCGGCGTAGTACATGGCCATGTTGGAGATGGCGCCCGGCTCGTTGGGCGCCAGCCCCAGCGCCTGCTGGTGATAGGCCAGGGCCTCGTCGTCGCGGCCGGTCTGCTCCATGGCCACGGCCAGCAGGGCCACCGGCCGCCAGTCGCGCGGCGCGATGGCCTGGGCCTTCTTGGCGGGCTCCACGGCATAGAAGCCCTGGCCCTTGGCGATCCAGGCGCGGGCCGATTCCATCAGCAGGTCGTAGTTGTCCGGCGCGACGACCAGGCCGCGGCCGGAGACATCGGCGGCCTCGTCGGCGCGGTCGAGCTGGCGCAGGGCGCGGGACAGGCCGATCGCGGCCTCGACGTCGCGACCGTCGACTTCCATCTCCCGGCCCCAGAAGGCGGCGCGCGCCAGCGGGTCCATGCGGGCGGCCTCGGCCCGCTGCTCGGCGCTCGCCTTTATCCGCGCCTGGGGCGCGGCGGCGGCGGCCTGTGGCTTCGCCGGCTCGGCGGCCAGGACGGGGGAGGCCAGGAGGGCCAGGACTGTTGCGGCGAGAGCCGGCGTGCGACACATGGGAGGCGAGCCTTTCGCGGATTGCCCGACGAGCTTCCGCGACCCGGCTCAAGGAATCGTTAAGCATAAAATCGAGCCCCGCCCGAGCCATGACCGAAGTGCTGCTGACCGCCCCCGAGGGCGAGACCATCCCCGTCGCCTGCGTCGCCGAGGGGGCGCTGGACGGCCTGACCGCCTTCGAGCAGGGCCTCGCCGCGGCCGCCGACTTCAAGGGCAAGGCGGGCCAGTTGCTGCCCGTTCCCGGGTCCGACGGCAGGACCGCCCGGGTGCTGTTCGGGATCGGCGACCCCGGCAAGGCCCAGGCCATGGCCTTCCGCGCTCTGCCTGCAAAGCTGCCGGCCGGCGACTACCGCATCGAGGGCGCGCCGGACCGGCTCGACGCCGCCGCCATCGCCCTGGCCTTCGCACTGGGCAGCTACGGCTTCGACCGCTACCGCAAGAAGCGCGAGAAGCACGCCCGGCTGGTCGCCCCGGCCGGCGTCGACTGCGCCGAGGTCCGCGAGATCGCCCACGCCTGCGCGCTGGCGAAGGACATGGTCAACACCCCGGCCAACGACATGGGGCCGCTGCAGATCGAGACCATCGCCCGCGAGATCGCCGAGCGACACGGCGCGAGCTTCAGCGTCGTGACCGGTGATGCGCTGCTGGCGCAGGGCTATCCGTCGGTTCACGCCGTCGGCCGCGCCGCCGACCCGGCCCGCGCGCCCCGGATGATCGAGATGCAGTGGGGCGAAGCCGGCAAGCCCCTGGTCGCCATCGTCGGCAAGGGCGTGGTGTTCGACACCGGCGGCCTGGACATCAAGCCCTCGTCCGGTATGCGCAACATGAAGAAGGACATGGGCGGCGCCGCCCATGCGCTGGCCCTCGGGCGCATGCTGATGGCGGCGAAGCTGCCGATCCGGGTGGCGGTGCTGATCCCGGCGGTCGAGAACGCCATCAGCGGCGACGCCATGCGGCCGGGCGATGTGCTGGACACTCGCAAGGGCCTGACCGTCGAGGTCGGCAACACCGACGCCGAGGGCCGCCTGATCCTGTCGGACGCCCTGACCCGGGCCGGCGAGCTGGAGCCGGCGCTGACCATCGACCTGGCCACCCTGACCGGCGCGGCGCGCGTCGCGCTCGGGCCGCAGGTGGTCCCGTTCTTCACCGACGGCGACGCCCTGGCGGCCGATATCGCCGCCGCCTCGACGGAGGTCGCCGACCCGCTGTGGCGACTGCCGCTCTGGCCCGGCTACGACGAGGCGCTGGACGGCGATGTCGCCGACCTGAAGAACGACCCCGACGGCTGGGCGCAGGCGGGGGCGATCACGGCCGGCCTGTTCCTGAAGCGCTTCGCCCCGGCGGCGGGCAGCTGGGTGCACCTGGACATCTTCGCCTGGAACCCCAAGAGCCGCCCCGGCCATCCGGTCGGCGCCGAGGCCCAGGCGATCCGGGCCCTGTACGCGATGCTGAAGACGCGGTTCGGACACGGCTAGCGCCGCCCGGATGCTCCCCCCCGGGGGAGCTGTCGGCCCGCAGGGCTGACTGAGGGGGCCTTCCTTCCGCGACACATGACCCCCTCCGTCTCGGCTTCGCCGAGCCACCTCCCCCAGAAGGGAGGATCAGGACCGTGTACGCTTCGGCTAAGCCGCCGCGATCTTCTCCTTCCGCGCCTTGCGGCCGGCAAAGACGCCCTCGGCCGCTGACTTCAGGATCGCCAGGACGAAGACGCCGAAGACCGGGTTGCCCAGCGCGCCCAGGGCGAAGGCCATGGCGAACAGGCTGATGTGCAGGGTGATGATCCGCGCGTAGGGCTCGTGGAACAGCTTGCCCTCGTCAGCGGTCTTCCAGGTCCCCTGGACCAGCCACTGGACAAAGCCGACCGCCTGCAGCGCCAGGATCGCCAGCAGGGCCGTGACGAAGCCCTGCTCGGCCTCGAGATAGCGGGGCAGGTCCAGGATCAGCCGCTCGATCATGTCCGCGTCGTTGGGCAGCCCGCGCTCGAACCCGAGGAAGGTCAGGGCGAACAGGCCGTGTCCCAGGCAGAACATCCCGTAGTGGACGACGAAGAAGGCGACGCCGAACACCGCGCCTAGGAACGGCAGCACGCCGTCACGACCGCCGACCACCAGCAGCTTGAAGACATGGAACAGGCCGATGACGACGTTCTCGGCCCAGTAGAGCAGCAGCAGGATCGCCGGGCTCCAGCCGAACATCAGCACGCAGACCGCCGGCACGAGGTTGAAGCCGAGCGCCAGCAGCGCCGGCGGCTCGCGAAGCATGGCGCCCAGCGCCCGCGCCCTGTCGGTCCAGTTCATCAGGGGCAGAAGAAAGACGAAGGCCGCGCCGGGCAAGCCCGACGCGGCCTTGAAACGTCCGATCGTGAGGCCGGAGCCCTACTTCGCGGCAGGCGCCGGAGCGGCGCCGGCGGGCGGCGTCGTGGTCGTGCCCGGCGCGGGCTCGGCGACGGCGGTGGAGCCGGTCGCGGTCGGCTCGCCCTCGGCGGCAGCGCCTTCGGCCGGAGCCGCAGCGGCTTCGGCCGGACGGGGGGCCGGAATGGCCAGACTGGAGCCCAGGCTCTGCAGGTAGGCCATCATCGCCACCCGCTCTTCCTGCTTCTTCAGGCCGATGAAGGTCATCTTGGTGCCCGGGACGTGCTTCTGGGGCGCCTTCAGGAAGGCGTCCATTTCGTCGAAGGTCCAGGTCTTGCCGGCGCCGAAGCCCGTGAAGGCCGCCGAGTAGGCGAAGCCGGGGTGAACGCCCGGCGCCTTGCCGAGCACGCCGTAGAGGTTGGGACCGGTGCCGTTGGCGCCGCCCTGGGTGAAGCTGTGGCAGGAGGCGCACTTGGCGCTGACCGCCTGGCCGGAGACGGCGTTGGCGGGGTCCAGCAGGACCGTGCCCCAGTCCGGCGCCACTTCGGCGGCGGGGCCTGCGTCGGTCGCCTCCTGGATCGCCACGGCGTAGCCGGCCTTTTCCGGCGGCTCCTTCTCGAAGGCGATGGTGGTCAGCTCGCGCAGACCGAAAATGACGAGCCCGGCCGCCAGCACGCCGCCGGCGATCTTGTTGAACGTCAGATCGCTCATGTCCGCTGTCTTCGTCCTCTGGAAGGCTCCGGGCGGGAGCCGATGCCAACCGTCCCGGGAATCCCGCGACGCGCCCTGTGTTGCGCCGGGCTCTCTTACACGCTACCGCCCCTCGCGCAAGCCGGGCCCCGGGTCCGGACCGTCTGAATTGATCCGTGTCACGAACCATGAACCCGATCGTCCTGATTCCGGCCCGCATGGCGGCCACCCGACTGCCGGACAAGCCGCTGGCCGACATCGGCGGCGTTCCGATGATCGTGCGGGTGCTGCGCCAGGCGCAGTCCGCCGGGGTCGGGCCCGTGGCGGTGGCCGCCGGCGACCCCGAGATCGTCGCCGCCGTGAAGGCGGCCGGCGGCCTCGCCGTCCTGACCGATCCGGAGCTGCCGTCAGGCTCGGACCGCATCCAGGCGGCGCTTGAAGCGCTGGATCCGGACGGGACGCACGACGCAGTGATCAACCTGCAGGGCGACATGCCGTTCGTGCCGGCCAGCATCATCGCCGACTGCGCCCGCCTGCTGGCGCAGCAGCCGACCTGCGACGTGGCCACGGTGGTCGCGGCGGAAGCCTCGCCGGCCGACCGCTCCAATCCGGACGTGGTCAAGGCGGTGCTGGCGCTGGAGCCGGGCGCGACATCGGGCCGCGCCCTCTATTTCACCCGTTCGACCCTCTACGGCGACGCGGCGATCTGGCGGCACGTCGGGATCTACGGCTATCGGCGCGAGGCGCTGGCGCGATTTATCGCCGCTCCGCCCTCGCCCCTCGAACGGCGCGAGAAGCTGGAGCAGCTGCGCGGCCTGGAAATGGGCCTCTCGTACTGGGCCGCCGTCGCCGACGAGGCCCCGATCTCCGTCGATAATCCGGCCGACCTCGAGGCGGCCAGGATCCACGCGAAAGACCACGACGCATGAGCGTTCTTCCCAAGATCGCCTTCCAGGGCGAACCCGGCGCCAACAGCCATGAGGCCTGCCGGACCTACTTCCCCGACCACCAAGCCGCCCCCTACCCGACCTTCGAGGAGGCCTTCGAGGCGGTGAAGACCGGCGTCTGCGAACTGGGCATGATCCCGGTCGAGAACTCGATCGCCGGCCGCGTCGCCGACGTGCACCATCTGCTGCCCAGCTCCGGCCTGAAGATCATCGGCGAGCGCTTCAAGCCGATTCGCTTCCAGCTGATGGCCAACAAGGGCGTGAAGCTGGAGCAGATCCAGACCGTCTCCAGCATGGCCATCGCCCTGCACCAGTGCCGCAACTCGCTGCGCAAGCTGGGCGTGAAGACGGAAGCCGTCGGCGACACCGCCGGCGCCGCCCGCGCCCTGGCCCAGAACCCCGACCCGACGCGCGGCGCCATCTCGCCGGCCCTGGCCGCCGACATCTACGGCCTGGACATCCTGCTGCGCGACATCGAGGACGAGCGGCACAACACCACCCGCTTCCTGGTGATGACCGCCGACAAGGCCCCGCCGCCGCCGCCGTTCACCAGCCGCTGCATCACCAGCTTCTGCTTCAAGGTGAAGAACATCCCGGCCGCCCTCTACAAGGCGCTGGGCGGGTTCGCGACCAACGGCGTCAACATGACCAAGCTGGAAAGCTACATGGAGGGCGGCGCCTTCACCGCGACCTTCTTCTACGCCGAGGTCGACGGCCGCCCCGAGGACCGGGGCCTGGCCCTGGCCCTGGAGGAGTTGAGCTTCTTCTCCGAGACCATCGAGATCCTGGGTGTCTTCCCGGCCGACCCGTTCCGGGACCGGGTTTAGTAGCGTCGGCCTTCCTCTCCCCTTGGGAGAGGTGGCCCGGCGGAGCCGGGGCGGAGAGGGAAGCGCGGCGGCCAGCTGATTGGCCGCAGGGCCTCCCTCTCAGTCACCGCTCCGCGGCGACAGCTCTCCCACAGGGAGAGCATGGAGAAGCGCGCCCCCTTCGCAAACCGGCGTTCCCGCTCTAGCCTCCCCGCAAACAGAGCCTGGGGAGGGCGAGACGATGTTCAACGGCGTTCCGTATCTGCAATCGACGCTGGCGGCCGCGACGGCGCTGGTGGCCTGGTCGCTGCTCATCTGGATCTGGATGTACGTCAAGCGCATCCCGGCCATGGGCAAGGCGAAGATCAATCCGCAGGACGCCCGCTTCCCGGGCTCGCTGAACGTCCTGCCCGACGACGTCCGGCAGGCGGCGGACAACTACAACCACCTGATGGAGCAGCCGACGATCTTCTATGCGGTGGCCATCATCGCCTACCTGGCCGCGCAGTCGAACGAGGTCACCGGCGCGCTTGCCTGGGGCTATGTCGGGCTGCGGGTGCTGCACAGCCTGCTGCAGGTGACGATCAACGCGGTGCCGATCCGCTTCCTGCTGTTCGCGCTGTCGACCCTGGCGCTGATGGGCCTGACCGTGGTGGTGGGCCTGGGGGCGATGAGCTGACGCTTTGCGTGCTTCGACACGCGCCCGCGGCGCTGCTCAGCATGACTATCTTGGGAAGCCTTCCAGTCCAGTCATCCTGAGCAGCCGCGAAGCGGCGTGTCGAAGGACGCAAGGCCTCGACTACTCCTCCGACCAGCTCTTCAGCAGCTGGTGGGCGATGGCCATGGCCGGGGGGGCGAAGCAGCCGTCGTAGCCGCCGGCGACCAGCTGGCGGGCTTCGTCGCGGGTGAACCAGCGCACGGCCTCCAGCTCGGTCTGGTCGGGCCGGGCGTCCTCGCTGTCGACCTCGGCGATCAGGCCGATCATCAGCGAGTTCGGATAGGGCCAGGGCTGGGTAGAGTGGTAGCGGACGCTCGTCGCGGTCAGCCCGGCCTCCTCCATCACCTCGCGGGCGCAGGCCTCCTCGATGCTCTCGCCGGGCTCCAGGAAGCCGGCCAGGGCCGAGAACATGCCCTTGGGCCACATCGCCTGGCGGCCGAGCAGGCATTTGTCGCCCTTGACCGGCAGCATGATCACCACCGGGTCGGTGCGCGGGAAATGCTCGACGCGACAGGCCGGGCAGGTGCGCTTCCAGCCGCCGTCGGTGACCAGGCTCGGCTCGCCGCAGGCCGCGCAATAGCGGTGTTTGCGGCGCCACTCGAACATGCCCTTGGCCGTGGCCGCGATCGCCGCCTCGGTCGAGGGCAGCAGCAGCGCCACCTGGCGCAGGTCGGCGAATTTGCCCAGACCGTTCAGCGGCCCGTCGGTCGGGTCCGGCGCGCCCTCCATGTCGACCGCGAAGACGGCGGTGTCCTTCCACAGGCCCATGAACAGCATGCGCTCATTGCCGCCGGCCAGCTCGTTGGTCATCCCGCCGGCCACATAGGCCAGCTGCACCTTGCCGTCGGCGGTCTTCTCGGTCAGCGGCGAGCCGTTCCACAGCGGCAGGCACAGGGTCGAGGGCGCGTCCAGCAGCTCGGCCAGCCAGGCGACGTCGCCGCGCCGCTCGCTGGCCCGGTTCAGGGGGTTGCCGGAAAAGGTGTTGGTGACGGCTGAAAGAGGCATGGGCGCTTCGTGGCGCAAACGAGGGAACTCGGCAAGCGCCTGCTGCTCCTCTCCTCGTCATCCCAGGAGCATCGGGGGAAGCCTTGCACTCGCCCCTCCGATCCCCGATATAGGCCTCGGAGCCGGCGCGGGCGGACGCCTCGCCAACCTGGTCAGGGCCGGAAGGCAGCAGCCACAACGAGTTTCGCTCCGGGTCGCGCCGGTTCCACCTCATTCCATCGCTGTCGTTTCGCGCTGATGGCGCGTTGCGTGGTTCCCCCGGATCAAGTCCGGGGTCGCCCGAGAGCTCGCTCCTCACCATGACGAAGGTGGGGGCAGTCCACAAAGCTCGTCATCCTGAGGAGCCGCGAAGCGGCGTCGCGAAGGACGCAAGGCGGTGGCGGCCACGCCCGTCGATGACGTAGGATGAGCCCTTCGGGATTCTTCCGAGCAGGACCCTTCGCGCTTCATGGCCGACACCGACGCCCCGATGGAACCGCCGCCCTGGGAGGAGGATGACGCCCTCCCCGAGCGCGATCCCGACACGGCGGACATCTTCGGCGATCCGGCGCCGGCCCCCGCGCCGCCGGCCGCGCCCGCGGCCACGGAAGCCCCGGCCGATGACGGCGCCGCCTACCAGGTGCTGGCCCGCAAGTACCGGCCGCGCACCTTCGAGGACCTGATCGGCCAGGAGGCCATGGTCAGGACCCTGACCAACGCCTTCACCACCGGCCGCATCGCCCACGCCTTCATGCTCACCGGCGTGCGCGGGGTCGGCAAGACCACCACCGCCCGCCTGCTGGCCCGGGCGCTGAACTTCGAGAGCGACACGGTCCACCAGCCGTCTGTCGACCTGACCCACGAGGGCCGCCACTGCCGGGCCATCGTCGAGGGCCGGCACATGGACGTGCTGGAGCTCGACGCCGCCAGCCGCACCAAGGTCGACGAGATGCGCGAGCTGCTGGACGGGGTGCGCTACGCCCCGACCGAGGCCCGCTACAAGGTCTACGTCATCGACGAAGTGCACATGCTGTCGACGGCGGCGTTCAACGCGCTGCTCAAGACGCTGGAAGAGCCGCCGCCGCACGCCAAGTTCATCTTCGCCACCACCGAGATCCGCAAGGTGCCGGTGACCATCCTCAGCCGCTGCCAGCGCTTCGACCTGCGCCGGGTCGAGCCGGACGTGCTGGTCAAGCACCTGGGCGGGATCGCCGAGAAGGAAGGCGCCCGGGTCGACGCCGAGGGCCTGGCCCTGATCGCCCGCGCCGCCGAGGGCTCGGTGCGCGACGGCCTCTCCCTGCTCGACCAGGCCATCGTCCAGGCCGATCGCGGCCAGATCGTCGGCGCGGCCGTGGTGCGCGACATGCTGGGCCTGGCCGACCGGGGCCAGACCATCGGCCTGTTCGAGGAGGTGATGAAGGGCCAGACCGGCGCGGCCATCCTCGCCTTCCGCACCCTGTGGGGCTTCGGCGCCGATCCGGCCCAGGTGATGCTCGACCTGCTCGAGCACTGCCACGGTTCATCGGTGTCCAAGGCCCTGGGCCCGGACGCGCTGCACCTGCCGAAGGACCAGGCTTCGCGGCTGGCGGCTATCGGGGCCACGGCCTCGGCCGGCACCCTGTCGCGGCTGTGGCAGATGCTGATGAAGGCCTACGAGGAGGTGCGCCGCGCGCCCGACCCGTCGGCCGCCGTCGAGATGGCGCTGATCCGCATCTGCTACGCCGCCGACCTGCCCGGGCCTGAAGAGGCGCTGAAGGCGCTGCGCGACGGCGAACCGATCCCCGGCGGCTCCGGGGGCGGCGGCATGGCCCCGTCCGGCGGCGGCGGAACCTCGGCGACCGGCGGCGGCATGTTCTCCTCGGCCCAGCCGGTGATGGCGACGGCGAGCGCCGCGCCGGCCATCCAGGCCACGACGGCGCTGGCCACCTTCGATGACGTGCTGCGTCTGATCCAGACCAAGCGCGACATCACCCTCTACATGGACGTCCAGCGCTTCGTGCGGCCGATCAGCTTCCGGGCCGGGGCCATCGAGTTCGAGCCGGCGCCCCGCGCCCCCGCCGACCTGACCAAGCGCCTCGCCCAGCGGCTGAAGGAGTGGACCGGCCAGACCTGGCTGGTCGCCACGGCCGGCGGCGGCGGCGCCGAAAGCGCCTGGGAACGCGAGAAGCGCGAGCAGAAGGAAGCCAACGAGGCCATCCTGCTGGACCCCTTCGTGAAGTCCGTCATGGACGCCTTCCCGGGGACCGAGCTGCTCGGGGTGAAGCAGCTTGCGATGCCGCAAGGGGAAGCGGTTAGCGTCGATCCGGAAGAGGACGGCGAGGAGGACTGAGGTTCGCTCCGTGCGTCCTTCGCGACGCTCGCGAAGCGCTCGCTCCTCAGGATGACGAAGTCTGTGGGACGCAAACCACCTTCGTCATGGTGAGGAGCGGACCGTCAGGTCCGCGTCGCGAACCACGCAACGCCCATCCGCGCCGCCAGATGCGCCGAGGGCCAAGGGAGAGTGAACCATGTCCAAGGCCAACGGCCGCAAGGCGATCTTCATCACGGGCGCGGCGTCGGGCATGGGGCTGGAGACGGCCCGCCTCTTCGCGTCCAACGGCTGGTACGTCGGCGGCGTCGACGTCAACGCCGACGGGCTGCGGGCGCTGGAGCAGGAGCTCGGCTGGGACAACTGCATGATCCGCGAGCTGGACGTCACCAACCGTGACGCCTACCGCCAGACCCTGGCCGACTTCGCCGAGGCGACCGACGGCAAGCTGGACGTGCTCTTCAACAACGCCGGCATCGGCCGGGGCGGTCCGTTCGCGGACATGTCCTGGGAAGACGCCATGGCGGTGATCAACATCAACCTGGTGGCGGTGCTGAGCGGTATCCACCTGGCCATCCCGCTCTTGAAGGCGACGCCCGGCTCGCTGTGCTTCTCGACCTCGTCGAGCTCGGCGATCTTCGGCATCGCCAACATCGCCGTCTACTCGGCCACCAAACACGCGGTGAAGGGCTTCACCGAGGCGCTGTCGGTCGAGCTGAAGGCGGCCGGCGTGCGGGTGGCCGACACCCTGCCCGGCCTGATCGACACCCCGATCCTGCCCGACGAGGCCAAGGTCAACGCCCCGACCGAGGGCATGTGGCGCCTGACCCCGCCGCGCGAAGTGGCCGAAGCGGTCTGGGGGGCCTACCACACTGACAAGATCCACTGGTATGTCCCGTCCGAACTGGAGGCCTACGACCTCGTCGTCACCCAGCACCCGGAGATGATCCGGGACCAGATGGCGCAGGCCGGCCTCTTCAACGCCCCACAGGAGTAGAGCGATGAAGGATCTCGGCGGACTGATGAAGCAGGCCCAGGCCATGCAGCAGAAGCTGGCCGAGGCCCAGGATCGCCTCAAGGCGCTCGAGATCGAGGGCACCTCCGGCGGCGGCATGGTCAGGGTCACCCTGTCGGGCGCCGGCGAGCTGAAGGGCGTCGTGCTGGACGAGAGCCTGCTGGTCCCCGGCGAGGGCGAGGTCATCTCCGACCTGCTGGTCGCCGCCCACGCCGACGCCAAGCGCAAGCTCGACGCCCAGCAGGCCGAACTGATGCGCGAGGCGGCCGGCCCGCTGGCCGGGATGAACATTCCGGGGCTGAAGTTCTGAGTCATTGCCTGCTTCGACACGCGCCTGCGGCGCTGCTCAGCATGACTTGGGTGGGGAGCCTTCCAACTTAGTCATCCTGAGCAGCCGCGAAGCGGCGTGTCGAAGGACGCACGGCGCTTCCCCTCGCGCCCGACGCCCCATATGTCAGGACTCATGGCCGCCGCCGCAGGACCCGAGATCGAGCGACTGATCGCCTTGCTGGGCAAGCTGCCGGGCCTTGGCCCGCGCTCGGCGCGGCGGGCGGCGCTGGCGTTGTTGAAGCGGCGCGAGCAGCTGCTGGATCCGCTGACCGCCGCCATGATCGACGCCCAGGCCAAGGTGCGGACCTGCGCGACCTGCGGCTCGCTGGACACCTCCGACCCCTGCGCCATCTGCGCCGACCAGAGCCGCGACCGGGCGCTGATCTGCGTGGTCGAGGAGGTCGGGTCGATCTGGGCCATGGAGCGGGCCAGCGCCTTTCGCGGCCGCTATCACGTGCTGGGCGGACTGCTGTCGGCGCTGGACGGCATCGGCCCCGAGCGGCTGCGCGCCGCCGAGCTGGTCAACCGGGCGAGCGACGGGCTGGTGCGCGAGGTGATCCTGGCCCTGCCCGCCACGGTCGACGGCCAGACCACCGCCCACTACCTGGCCGAACGGCTGGCGGCGACCGGGGTGCCGGTGACGATGCTGGCCCGCGGCGTCCCGGTCGGCGGCGACCTCGACTGGCTGGACGACGGCACCATCGCCCAGGCGCTCCGGGCCCGACGGCCGGCCTAGGCGGCCGCCGCGACTTCGCGCTTCAGGCGGATCAGCGCCGCGCCGACGGCGGACGACGCCTCACTGTAGGGCGTTCCCGAGCCCAGCATCGCGTCGGCCTCGTCATAGCGCCGGCCGTTGATCGCCGTGGCGACACGCCCGGCTTCGCGGTGGAAGGCTGCGTGCAGGCTGAGACACTCGTTGAACACCGGCGACCGGCCGAAGGCGCTCCGTCCCTGGCCATGCATCCAGCCGCCCAGCTCGCAGCAGTTGTCGGCCGAGATGCTGGCGGCGTCGACCGCCTCGCAGCGGGAGATGGCCGAGCGGAGCTTCATCTTCCACTGGGCGTGCGCCTGGATGGCGGTGTCGAGGTTCATTGGGAACTCCACTTCAAACAGATGGAGGTTGGTAGCGATCAGCGGTTGCCATTTCGCTTGCCCGTTTCGGGGAGGCGCGCGCCTTGCGACCGCGCCCATTCCCCCGTCTTCCCGGCGCAGGCCGGGATCCATGACGCTGCGCCGAGCCCTTGCCCTGATGGACCCCGGCCTTCGCCGGGGAAACGGAGAAGGGGGATGAACAAAAGGCTGTCGAGGGACAGGAAGCGCGTCCCTTCGGGCCGCTTCATCCAGTCCCTGACCGGCTCGGAAAGTGAGACTCTGGAGACCTATAGTCTGGAGACAAGGCGAGACATTCGACCCCAATCGACCCCTTCCGGCCGGCGGCTGCGCGAAATCCATCCCCGTCCTTGCCGGGCGGGGGATAATGGACGGATGAAGCCCTCGCCGCGCCCCTTCCCCCTTGCCCGCAGGGCTTCCGACCGCCCCGGGACCCGTCCGGACTCGCTCAAGCGACCGCTTCAGCATCCGCGCCGTCCCCCCATCGATTACGCCCTGGCGGCGGACGCAAAACGAACGAAGACTCTGGCCCCTACCCGGCCACGCGGATTCCCGCTAAGGAACGGAGCATGAACAGCCTCGATCCCGCCGTCCTGATCGCCGCCGTCGCCGCCGCCCTGGCGCTCGCCTTCCTCGCCTGGGCGCTGATGGAGCGTCGCCGGGCGGGCGCCGCCGAGCAGCGGGCGTGGGACCTGCGCGAGCGCTACGCCGAGACCGAGGCGCGGATGAAGCTGCTGGAGGACCAGGCCGGCGCCCAGTCGGAGTTCCTGCGCGTCCAGGCCACGCAGTCGGCCGGCATGGTGGCCGAAGAGATGCTGAAGCGCGCCGACGAGACCTTCCGCAACCGCGACCTGCTGGCCCAGCAGCGGCTGGAGGCCCAGCTCAAGCCCGTCGCCGAGACCCTGGCCAAGTTCGAGGCCCAGGTCACCGCCGTCGAGAAGGCCCGCGCCGAGGAGACCGGCGGCCTCAAGCAGCAGATCGCCGCCCTGATGGAGGCCTCGACCGCCACCCAGGCCGAGGCCCGCAAGCTGTCGGCCGCGCTGCGCCGGGGCGCGGGCGTGCAGGGGCGCTGGGGCGAGCAGACGCTGCGCAACGTGCTCGACGCCGCCGGCCTGACCGCCCACTACGACTTCTCCGAACAGTTCAGCCTCGACACCGAGGAAGGTCGCCGCCGGCCCGACGTGAAGGTGAAGATGCCGGCCGGCGCGGTGTTCGCCATCGACGCCAAATGTTCGCTGAACGCCTTCATGGACGCCCAGGAGGCGGTCGACGACGCGGCCCGCGAGGCCGCCCTCACCCGGCACGCCCAGAGCGTGCGCGGCCACATGCAGGGGCTTTCGGCGAAAGCCTACTGGGACCAGTTCGCCAGCGAGCGCTCGCCCGACTTCGTGGCCATGTTCGTGCCCGGCGACGGCTTCCTGGCCGCGGCGCTGGACCGCATGCCCGACCTGATGACCGAGGCGATGGACAAGCGGGTGCTGCTGGTCACGCCGACGACGCTGTTCGCGCTGTGTAAGGCCGTGGCCTACGGCTGGCGGGTCGAGGAGCAGGCGGCCAACGCCGACAAGATCGCCGCCCTGGGCCGCGAGCTCTACAAGCGCCTGTCGGTGATGGGCGGTCATGCCGCCAGCGTGGGCAAGGCGCTGGAGGCGGCGGTCAGCCGCTACAACCAGTTCGTCGGCTCGCTGGAGACCCAGGTCCTGACCCAGGCCCGGCGCTTCGAGGACCTGAAGGTCGACCACGAGGGCAAGGATATCCCGCAGATCGAGCCGGTCGAGACCGCCGTCCGGCCGCTGGCCAAGCTGGCCGGCGAGGAGAGCGCGAAGCTGCGCGCCATCGGCGGCGAGGGCGTCTGACGCGGCCGTCCGCCACCTTGACGGCCCGCGGCCGCCCCCCTACCTCGTGAGCCAATGACCCTTCGCCGCATCCTCACCGTCGACAACGCCGCCGATCTGGCCGTGCTCAAGCGCGTCTCCACCCCCGTCGAGGGCGGCGTGACCGACGAGCATCGCGCCCTGATGGACGATATGCTGGAGACGATGTACGCCGCGCCCGGCATCGGCCTGGCCGCCGTGCAGGTCGGCGTCGACAAGCGGATCATCGTCATGGACCTGGGCGACCGCGACGTCGCGCCGCTCAGCGTCAACGACGACACCGCCGAGGGCGAAGACGAGGTCGCGCAGCGCAACCCGCGCTACTTCGTGAACCCCGAGATCACCTGGAAATCCGAGGAGCTCTTCACCTACGAGGAGGGCTGCCTGTCGGTGCCGGAGATCTTCGACGCCGTCGAGCGGCCGGCGCGCGTGAAGCTGCGCTACCTGAACTACCAGGGCGAGACGGTCGAGGAAGAGGCAAGCGGCATGTACGCGGTCTGCATCCAGCACGAGATGGACCACCTCGAGGGCGTGCTGTTCATCGACCATCTGTCCCGGCTGAAGCGCGACCGCGCCATCAGCAAGGTGAAGAAGGCCGCCCGCGCGGCGTGATCCCGCTGTCCGGCCGCGACTATCGCTTCTGCGTCGTATCGCCGGCGGCGGCTCGGGCCTCGTCGGCTTCGCGCTGGGCTTCGTCGGAGGCGTCGGCGACGCCGTCCTGCACATCGGCGGCGGCGTCCTTGACCGCGCCCGCGGCTTCCTCGCCAGCGTTGGCGACGGCCGCGCCGGCTTCCTTGACCTCGGGATTGTCGGCGATGTCGCCGGCCGCTTCCTTGATCTCCTCCCCGGTGGCGACCGCGCCTTCCTTGATGTCGGTGCGATCCTCGCGCGAGCAGGCGGCGGCGGACAGCCCCGCGGCGGCGAGGACGGCGACGATGATGAGCTTGCGCATGGGATGGGCCCCTTCCGGATTGCGTTCCATCGATCAACGATCTGTGAGCGGCCGGGTTCCCGCAACCCCCTTGGCGCGGTAAACGCCCGCCATGCGCCTCGCCTTCCTGGGAACTCCCGACTTCGCGGTCCACAGCCTCGCCGCCCTCATCGAGGCCGGGCACGAGATCGCCTGCGTCTATTCCCAGCCGCCGGCCCCGCGCGGCCGGGGCCAGACCCTGCAGCCCTCGCCGGTCCACGCCTTCGCCGAAAGCCGCGGCCTGATGGTCCGCACGCCGGTGTCGATGAAGGTCGAGGACGAGATCGCCGCCTTCGAGTCGCTGGACCTGGACGCCGCGGTCGTCGTCGCCTTCGGACAGATCCTCGTGCAGCGGGTGCTGGATGCGCCCCGGCTCGGCTGCTTCAACGTCCACGCCTCGCTGCTGCCCCGCTGGCGCGGCGCGGCGCCGATCCAGCGCGCCATCATGGCCGGCGACGCGGTCACCGGCGTCCAGGTCATGCGCATGAGCCTGGGCCTGGACGAGGGCGACATCATCGCCACCGAGACCGTCCGCATCGGCCCGCTCGACACCGCCGCGACCCTGAGCGCCCGCCTCGCCGAGGCCGGCGCCCGGCTGCTGCCGCCCACCCTGGCCGCCATCGGCGCCGGCACAGCGGTGGAGACGCCGCAGGCGGCCGAGGGCATCACCTATGCGAAGAAGATCAAGCCCGCCGAGGCCCGCATCGACTGGTCGCGGCCCGCTCGGGAGATCGACCTGCACATCCGCGGCCTGTCGCCCTTCCCCGGCGCCTGGTTCGAAGCGCCCTCGGCCCGGGGGCCGGTGCGGGTAAAGGCGCTGCTGTCGGCGGTCGAGGACGTTTCGGGACCGGCCGGCACAGTGCTGGACGAGGCCCTGCTGATCGCCTGCGGCGAAGGGGCTGTGCGCCTGCTGCGCGCCCAGCGCGAGGGCAAGAGCGCACAGGACGCCGGCGAATTCGTGCGCGGCTTCCCGCTGCCCGCCGGGACGGTGCTGGCCTGATGCCCCGCTACCGCCTGACCCTCGAGTACGACGGCGGACCCTATCGCGGCTTCCAGGCCCAGGCCGACCTGCCGAGCGTGCAGGGCGCCGTGGAGGCGGCGGTGCTGGGCTTCACCGGCGAGGCCGTGCGCATCCACGCGGCGGGCCGCACCGACACGGGCGTCCACGCCACCGGCCAGGTGATCCATGTCGACCTGACCCGGGACTGGAAGCCGGAGGTCGTGATGAACGCCCTCAACGCCCACCTCGTCCCGCAGCCGGTGGCAGTGCTGGATGCGCAGGTCGTGGCCGACGACTGGCATGCCCGCTTCTCGGCGAAGGAACGGCGCTACCAGTACCGCATCCTCAACCGCCCCGCGCCGCCGGCCCTCGACCGGGGCAAGGTCTGGCATGTGAAGAAGCCGCTGAACGCCGGCGCCATGCACGACGCCGCCCAGGCCCTCGTCGGCCACCACGACTTCACCACCTTCCGCGACATGCAGTGCCAGGCGAAGTCGCCGCTGAAGACCCTGGACGTCGCGAGCGTCCGCCGCGAGGGCGAGATGGTGCTGCTGGAGTTCGCCTCGCGCAGCTTCCTGCACCGGCAGGTGCGCTCCATGGCCGGCTCTATCGTCGAGGTCGGCGTCGGCCGCTGGACGGCGTCCGACCTGGCCGCCGCGCTGGCGGCCAGGGACCGACGCGCCTGCGGCCCGGTAGCCCCGGCCGACGGGCTGTACTTCACCGGCGTCCGCTACGACGACTGAGCCGGAGACGGGCCTGGGCGACCAAGGCGCGAACGGGGCCCGGCGGAGGCCGGCGGGCGCGACTGAAATCCCGGTTTCTAAAACGCGCTCAAGGCCGTAGATCAGGCCAATGTCGACAGACGATCTCAACGTCACAAGATTTGTGAACCGGCTTGGCCTGGACCTGTTCATCCGGACAGCCGTGGCGCTGGCCGAGCTGTTCCGGGGGGACGCCCTGCGGGGCCTGATCTTCGTGTCCACGGCGCACCTGAACGTCTCGCACCTGAACAGTCCCCGCGTGCTGAACCCGCTGGCCACGGACGGTCTGTTTCCCGATGCCCTGCGTCGGCCGACGTCCGCCTACGCCGTCGCCAAGTTCCTCGGCCTGCCCCGCGAGACCGTCCGCCGCCACCTGCTGGCGCTGGTCGAGGTCGACTACGCTACGCGGACAGAGGACAACGGCTATGTCATCCTCGGCGCCACGCTTCGCCGTCCTGAGATCATTCGGTTCGCCAGGATCGTGCAGGGGCAGACCATGATGCTGGTCGACGACCTTGCGGCGTCGGGCATCGGCCCACACTCGGAGGCGCGCGCCGATCAGGCCCGCCCGGTCGACGCCTCGCCGAACCGCGCGAAATAGCGGGCGATGATCTCCGCATAGGTGGTCTGCAGCGCGCGCAGCTGGCTGACCGGCACCTGCTCGTCGACGGCGTGCATGGTCTGGCCGACCAGGCCGAACTCCAGCACGGGACAAAGGTCGCGAATAAAGCGGGCGTCCGAGGTGCCGCCGGTCGTCGATAGGTCCGGCTCCTCGCCGGTGGCGGCGCGGATCGCCTGGGCGACGACGTCGGTGAACTCGCCCCGCCGGGTCAGGAAGGCCTCGCCGCTGATCAGGGTCTTCACCTCGACCCGCCCCGGAAAGCCGACGCCGGCCTCGGCGGCCTGCTGCTCGATCCAGGCCTGCAGGTCGGCGCCCCGGTGGGCGGGATTGAACCGGATATTGATCCGCGCCCTGGCCTCGGCCGGGATGATGTTGGTGGCGGTATTGCCGACGTCGACGGTGGTGACCTCCAGGTTCGACGGCTGGAAGCCCTCGTAGCCGTCGTCCAGCACCCGGGCCTGCAGCCGCGACAGGATGTCCACCAGCACGGGGATCGGGTTGGCCGCGCGGTGCGGATAGGCGACGTGGCCCTGCTTGCCGGTCACCGTGATCCAGCTGTTCACGCTGCCGCGGCGGCCGATCTTGATCATGTCGCCGAGCCGTTCCGAACTGCTCGGCTCGCCGACAATGCAGTGGTCGATGATCTCGCCCTCGGCCTTGAGCGCCTCGACCACCTTCTTCGTCCCGTCGAGGGCCACGCCCTCCTCGTCGCCGGTGATCAGGAAGCTGAGCGAACCCGGCGTCGCGCCGACCTGCGCCACCGCCGCGACGAAGGCGGCGATCGAGCCCTTCATGTCCACCGCGCCACGGCCGATCAGGACGTCGTCGCTGTTGATGTCGGCCGCGAAAGGAGCGCTGGTCCAGGCCGCCGCGTCGCCCACCGGCACCACGTCGGTATGGCCGGCGAAGCAGAGGTTGGGCCGAGCCGTCCCCCGCCGGGCGTAGAGGTTTTCGATGTCGCCGAACTTCATCCGGCGGCAGGCGAAGCCCAGGCCCTGCAGCGCGCGCTGCAGCACGTCCATCGCCCCCTCGTCGGCGGGGGTCACGGAGGGACGGCGGATCAGGTCGCGGGCGAGGTCGAGGACGTCGAGGGTCATGGCCTAGTCGCGCAGCAGATCGTTGATCGAGGTCTTCGAGCGGGTCTGGGCGTCGACCGTCTTGACGATGACGGCGCAGTAGAGGCTCGGTCCCACGCCGTGCGGGTCGGGCAGGCTGCCAGGCACCACGACGCTGTAGGGCGGAACCTTGCCGATATGGACCTGGCCGGTCTTGCGGTCGACGATCTTGGTCGTCGCCGACAGGTAGACGCCCATCGACAGCACCGCGCCCTGGCCGACGATGACGCCCTCGACCACCTCGGAGCGGGCGCCGATGAAGCAGTCGTCCTCGATGATGGTCGGATTGGCCTGCAGGGGCTCCAGCACGCCGCCGATGCCGACGCCGCCGGAGAGGTGCACGCGCTTGCCGATCTGTGCGCAGCTGCCGACCGTGACCCAGGTGTCGACCATCGTGCCCTCGTCGACATAGCCGCCGATGTTCACGAACGAGGGCATCAGGATGACGTTCTTCGCCACATAGGCGCCGCGGCGGACGATGGCGCCCGGGACGGCCCGGAAGCCGGCCTCCTCGAACTGCCGCGCTTCCCAGCCGTCGAACTTGTTGGCCACCTTGTCCCACCAGGGTCCAACCGCGCCGCCCATCGTCCCGGCGCGCATGACGGTGTTGGGGTTGAGGCGGAAGGACAGCAGGACAGCCTTCTTGGCCCACTGCCGGACGATCCACTCGCCGTCGATCTTCTCGGCGACGCGAACCATGCCGCTGTCGAGCAGGGCCAGGGTTTCCTCGATGGCCGTGCGGACGGGGCCCTGCGTTGCGGGCGAGACGGCGTCGCGCGCCTCCCAGGCAGCTTCGATTTCGAGTTCGAGGTCGGAGAGGCTGACGGTGCTCATGCGGCGATTTCCTGGACCCTCGCGCCGGCCAGGAAGGCGACGAGGTCATTGGTGCGGTGGTGGACGAAGTCGGCGGTCGAGCCGGCGGCGTGCGGGCCGACCAGCACGGTGGTCATACCAAGCTGCGCGGCGGGGGCGAGGTTGACCTCGCTGTCCTCGAAGAAGGCCGAGCCGCTGGCCGTGACGCGGTGGCGGGCCATCATCTTCTCGAAGGTCAGCGGCGAGGGCTTGGGAATGTAGTCGGCGGCGGAGATGTGGAAGATGTCCTCGAAGGCGTGGGCGATCTGAAGGCGCTCCAGCACCCGTTCGGCATGGGCCGCCGAGCCGTTGGTGAACACCAGCCGACGGCCTGGCAGACGCATCAGCGCCTCGGCCATCTTCACGTCCGGCGTCAGCCGGTCGAGCGAGACGTCATGCACTTCGGTGAGGAAGTCCTCGGGGTCGATGTCATGGTGCGCGATCAGGCCGGCCAGGGTGGTGCCGTGGGCGTGGTAATACTTCTTCTGGATCGCCCGCGCCTCGTCGCGCGGCAAGCCGGTGACCTTCTCCATGAAGTCGGTCATCCGCCCCTCGATCAGGGTCATGAACTCGGTCTCGACCGGGTAGAGGGTGTTGTCCAGGTCGAAGAGCCAGGTGTCGATGTGGACCAGGTCCGTCACGCGCGGATCAGCGTCCCGGCGCCGTGCTCGCTGAACAACTCCACCAGCATGGCGTGCGGCCGCCGGCCATCGAGGATGACCACGGCCTCGACCCCGGAGTCGATGGCGGCGATGGCCGTCTCCAGCTTGGGGATCATGCCGCCGTTGGCGACGCCGGTGCGGATCAGGTCGAACGCCTGGGCCACGGTCATCTGGCGGATCAGCTCGCCGTCCGCGCCCTTCACGCCGGCCACGTCGGTCAGCAGCAGCATGCGCTTGGCCTTCAGCGCTCCGGCCAGGGCGCCGGCGACGGTGTCGGCGTTGATGTTGTAGGTCTGGCCGGACTCGGAAACGCCGATCGGGGCGATCACCGGGATGTAGTCCTGCTCGGCGTGGATCAGCGCCTTGATCAGGGCAGGATCAATCTTCTGCGGCTCGCCGACATAGCCCAGGTCGACGACCTGCTCGATGTTGCTGCCGGGGTCCTTCTTCGTCCTGCGCGCCTTGGTGACGGTGATCAGCCGCGCGTCCTTGCCCGACAGGCCCACGCCGCGCACATCCGCCTCGCGGCCGGCCAGGGTGATCCAGTTGGCGATCTCCTTGTTGATGGCGCCCGACAGCACCATCTCGGCGACCTCCATCGTCGCCTCGTCGGTGACCCGCAGGCCGTCGATGAAGGTCGACTTGACGCCCGCGCGGTCGAGCATGGCCGAGATCTGCGGCCCGCCGCCGTGCACCACGACCGGGTGCAGGCCCATCAGCTTGAGCAGCACGGCGTCGGCGGCGAACAGCTTGGCCACCTCGTCCTCGCCCATGGCGTGGCCGCCGTACTTGATGACCACGGTCTCGCGGTCATAGATCTGGATGTAGGGCAGCGCCTCCGCGAGGGTCTTCGCAGTGGCCCAGCCGGCTTCCTCGGTCTTGTCGGTCAAGGCTGGAACTCCGTCGCGCGCGCGACGAGGCGATAGCGGATGGGGTCGGCCAAGTCCACTTTGTGGAGCGGTTCAGGGTTGGCGGTCTTCCAAGGCGTGAAACATGCGGAGGATGGTCACGCTGCCCGGCTCCAAGTGATAGATGACGACATAGCCCGTCCGGCCGAACGGAATGATCACCTGGCGGATGCCCGCCGCCCCGGTGAGCACACCGCGATCAGCGTATCGATCGAGTGACCGGATCGCAGCCCATATTGTACGCTTCGCACGATCAGCAGCGGCTGGACTTTTCTCCGCAAGAAAGTCGGCAAGCCTCTCAAGGTCACGCCAAGCGCGCGACGAGAGCCGAACCTCGTTCCTCAAGCCTTCCGCGCCCGCCGCTCCGCGATCAATCGATCCAGTTCGGCTACCGCTTCGTCAACCGGGTAGGAGACGCCTGTCCGTCGGTACTCCTCGAGCGCCGCCAGCGCCTCGGCGTGATCGCGATCATCGTAGGCTGCCGCCGCTTCCTCGACACCCGGGGAGCGCTCAGACTCCGGTTTTGGCGACTTCGACATGTGAAGAGCCTACACGGCGAAACGCGCGAGCGCCAGCTCTACCGGAACGGCGGCTCATCGAAGGCGCGCAACTTACGGGAGTGCAGATTGGGGCCCTCCTCGCGGAGCAGGTCCACCGTCGCGATGCCGATCTGCAGGTGCTGGCTGATGGCGCGTTCGTAGAAGGCGTTGGCCTGGCCCGGCAGCTTGATCTCGCCATGCAGCGGCTTGTCCGACACGCAGAGCAGCGTGCCGTAGGGCACCCGGAAGCGATAGCCCTGGGCGGCGATGGTGGCGCTTTCCATGTCGATGGCCACGGCCCGGCTCTGGTTGAAGCGGATCGAGCTGGAGGTGTAGCGCAGCTCCCAGTTCCGGTCGTCGGTGGTGACCACCGTGCCGGTGCGCAGCCGGCGCTTGAGGCTCTCGCCGCTCTCGCCGCTGACCAGCTTGGCCGCGTCGTAGAGCGCGCGCTGCATCTCGGCGATCGAGGGAACCGGGATATCCGGCGGCAGAACCTCGTCCAGCACGTGATCGTCGCGCAGATAGGCGTGGGCCAGCACATAGTCGCCGATGGTCTGGCTGCCGCGCAGGCCGCCGCAGTGGCCGATCATGATCCAGGCCTGCGGCCGCAGCACAGCCAGGTGGTCGGTGATCGTCTTGGCGTTGGAGGGGCCCACGCCGATGTTGACCAGGGTGATGCCCCGCCCGCCCGGCGCCATCAGGTGGTAGGCCGGCATCTGGTGGCGCCGCCACGGCCCGTTGGCGATGACCATCTCCGGTTCCGGCGTCTCCCCGGTGACGAGGATGTTCCCGGGCGCCGACAGGCCGGTGTAGGGCGACCCCGCCTTGCCCAGCTGCTCGCAGCCCCAGCGGACGAACTCGTCGACGTAGCGGTGATAATTGGTGAACAGGATGTACTGCTGCACATGCTCGGCCGGCGCGCCCGTGTAGTGCTTCAGCCGGGCCAGCGAGAAGTCGGTGCGCAGCCCGTCGAACAGCGCCAACGGCCGGGTGTCCTCCAGCGCCTCGCTCCACAGACCGTCGGCCAGTTCGTCGCCGATGTGGGCCAGTTCCGTGGTCGGGAACCAGCGGGCGATCTCGCCGGCGCTGACGTCGGCCAGCGCCAGATCGCCGCCGTCCAGCACATAGGGGAACGGGATTTCCTGCATGGACCGGCCGACATCCAGCGTGACGCCGAAGTCCTGCATCATCAGCGCCAGCTGCTCGACCAGATAGTCCTTGAACATCGCCGGCCGGGTGACGGTGGTGGCGTAGTGGCCGGGCAGGCCGATCCGGGCGTAGGCGCGGCTGATGCGCGGATAACCGCTCTCGCCGCTCCAGTGCAGCCGAAGTTCGGGATAGGCGTAGGTCCCGTTCAGGCGATCGGCGGGGTCGGGGCGCAGTCCGTCGGCCAGGAAGGCCTTGAGCGCGGCCCGCAGGGCCGAGACGGAGCGGTCGTATTCTTCGATAAGCCGCTCGACGATGGCGGCTGCTTCTTTCTCATGAGTCATGGCTGCTTATAGCGACGTTGCGTGAACCTGGCGAGACGGCCGCTTGCAGTGCGCGAATCCGGGGCCACATAAGGGCTCATGAACAACTCGCTTCGCACCTTCATGCTCATGGCCGCCATGACGGCCATCTTCGTCGTCGCCGGCTTCCTGATCGGGGGCGCCACCGGCATGCTGATCGCCCTGGCGCTCGGCGGCGCCATGAACCTGTTCAGCTACTGGAACTCCGACAAGATCGTGCTGCGCATGTACGGCGCGGTTCAGGTCGACGAGAGCCACCCCGATGCGCTGATCCGCAACTACGTCGCCGACACCCTGGCCCTGGCCGACGGCGCGGGGATGCCTCGCCCCAAGGTCTATGTGATCGAGCAGGACCAGCCGAACGCCTTCGCCACGGGGCGCAACCCGGAGAACGCCGCGGTCGCCGCCACGGTCGGCCTGCTGCGCATGCTCGACCGGCGCGAAATCCGTGGCGTGATGGCCCACGAACTGGCGCACGTGAAGAACCGCGACACCCTGACGATGACGGTCACGGCGACCATCGCCGGCGCGATCTCGGCGCTCGCCAACATCGCCTTCTTCTTCGGCGGCGACCGCGACCGGCCGATGGGGATGATCGGGACCATCCTGATCGCCGTCCTGGCGCCGATCGCCGCCGCCCTGGTGCAGATGGCCATCAGCCGGGGCCGCGAATACGAGGCCGATCGCGAAGGCGCGGAGATCAGCGGCGACCCGCAGGCCCTCGCCGACGCGCTGGCCAGGATGGAGGCTTTCAGTCACCGCTCGGTCAACGAGACGGCCGAGCGCAATCCGGCCAGCGCCCAGATGTTCATCATCAACCCGCTGAGCGGCCGCGGCGCCGACAACCTGTTCTCGACGCACCCGGCGACCGGCAACCGGATCGAGGCGCTGATGAAGCTGGCCGGCGGCGCCCGGCGCGCCGGCACGGCGGTGCCCCTGACCGCCGTCCGACGGGGTCCCTGGGCCTGACATCTGGCGGGCGCGAGAGCGCCCGGCGGGTTTCGAAAAACGACTTGCGTTCCGCGCGCGGCGCCCGTGCATCCTCATGGCGGACTTGATGAGGAGCCCCTCTGGATGAGCATCACGATCAGCCACGACGGACCGGTGACCATCGTCGCCATCGATCGCCCCGATCGCCGCAACGCCGTCGACGCGGAGACGGCCCGCGCCCTCTACGACGCCTTCCAGGCCTTTGACGCCGACGAGACCGCCAGCGTTGCGGTGCTGACCGGAGCCGGCGGGGCCTTCTGCGCCGGCGCCGATCTCAAGGCCGTGGCGACGGGCGCGGGCAACCGGGTCGAGCGCAGCGGCGACTTCGGCCCCATGGGTCCCACCCGCCTGCGGCTCTCCAAGCCGGTGATCGCCGCCATCGAGGGTCATGCGGTGGCCGGCGGCCTGGAGCTGGCCGTCTGGTGCGACCTGCGCGTCGCCGCCCGGAGCGCCGTCTTCGGCGTATTCTGCCGCCGGTTCGGGGTGCCGCTCATCGACCTTGGGACCGTGCGCCTGCCGCGCCTGATCGGCGGGTCGCGGGCCATGGACATGATCCTGACCGGCCGCCCGGTCGGCGCCGAGGAGGCGCTCGCCATGGGCCTGGCCAACCGCGTCGTCGAGGACGGCCAGGCGCTGGCCGCCGCCGTCGTCCTGGCCCGCCAGATCGCGGCCTTCCCGCAGGCCTGCCTGCGCAATGACCGGCTGTCGGCCATGGAGCAGTGGAGCCTGGACTGGGACGCCGCGACCGCCTTCGAGATCGGCGTAGGCCTTGAGACCCTTGGCACCGGCTCTGCCGTCGCCGGCGCGACCCGGTTCAGCAGCGGCGAGGGCCGCGGAGGACAGTTCTGATGACCGACAACCTCGCCCCCGCCTTCAACGAACGCCAGCAGGGCTACCTGCCGGGCGTGCTGGGCATGGAGTGGGAGACCGTACAGCGCGGCCTGGTGCGCGGCCGTTTCACCGTGGCGAAGCACCACATGGCGCCCAACGGCTTCCTGCACGCCGCCAGCGTGATCACCCTGGCCGACAGCGCCTGCGGCTACGGCAGCGCCGTGTCTCTGCCGGAGGGCGCCGCCGGCTTCACCACTATCGAGCTGAAGGCCAATTTCCTGGGCACGGCCCGCGAGGGGGTGGTCGTCTGCGAGGCGCGCCTGGTCCATGGCGGCCGCACCACCCAGCTCTGGGACGCCGAGGTCCGCCACGCGGAGGCCGACAAGGTCATCGCCCTGTTCCGCTGCACCCAGAGCGTCCTCTGGCCGCGGCCGTGAGGCGCAAAGAGCCGCTTGCGAAAACGAAGCCGCATCGCTAGGTTCCGCGCCTTCGCACTCAGGGCCCCTCACCGGGCCCACACCCGGCGTTACGGAGAGGTGGCAGAGTGGTTGAATGTACCGCACTCGAAATGCGGCGTGCCTTCACGGGTACCGTGGGTTCGAATCCCACCCTCTCCGCCACCCACCCTGCTCTTTGGTCTCTGACCGGCAGGGTTCCCTGCAACGCCCGGTAGTTCCCCGACATTTTCCTCCCGGTCGCTGGTCGACGCTCCTGGTTCGTCGCCCTGAGGGGCCCCTTCGCGCGCTTTGCGGGGCGGCGTCTCCGGCCGTCCGCGATCTACTGACGTTTCCCTGCCACCCGGCAGCCCGAGGACAAGGTCAGCGATCCGGCCGGCCGATAGGGGGCATGGAGCACAAGGAGCGGTGAAGGGCGAGCATGCGCCGGGACCGGACGTTGGCCCCGCGCCGGCGACTTGCCGTTTGAGCGACACTGAAGGTCGCCGCTTCCGGAGCCGACGCCGACGCGTAGTCTCGACTCCAGGAGGGGGCCCGGCTGGTCAGTTGCCGGGCAGGCTGTCAGGCAGGTATGCGCACCGGCATGTTGACGTAGCCCTTGACGAAGGAGGCAGGCGTGCGCTCGGGTTCGCCGACGACCTCGATGACGGGGAACCGCTTGAGGATCTCTTCCCAGACGATCCTGAGCTGGAGTTCCGCCAGCCGGTTGCCGACGCAGCGGTGGATGCCGTAGCCGAAGGACATATGCTGGCGCGGCCGTTCCCGGTCGATGATGAAGGCGTTCGGGTTCTCGATCACCTCGTCGTCGCGGTTGCCGGACACGTACCACATGACAACCTTGTCGCCCTTCCGGATCAGCTTGCCGCCGAACTCGATGTCTTCCAGCGCCGTGCGACGCATGTGGGCCAGCGGGGTCTGCCAGCGGATCGCCTCGGACACCATGGATGGAATGAGGGCCGGGTCGTCCCGCAGCTTCCGGTACTGGTCTGGATGCTTGTTCAGGGCGTAGAGGGAGCCTGAGATGCTGTTGCGGGTGGTGTCGTTGCCGCCGACGATCAGCAGGATCAGGTTGCCCAGATACTCCTCGGGGCTCATGTCGCGGGTGGCTTCCCCGTGCGCGAGCATCGAGATGAGGTCGCCGGCGGGCGGCGCATTGACCCGCGCGTTCCAGAGTTCGGTGAACGCGCCCAAGCACTCCATGAGAACCGCGAGCTTTCCGTCATCATCCTTGAAGGGGGCGTCGGGCCCCGGTTCGGTCGTGGCCATGTCCGACCAGTAGGTCAGCTTGCGGCGCTGCTCGAACGGGAAATCGAACAGCGTCGCCAGCATCTGGGTCGTCAGTTCGATGGACACCCGATCGACCCAGTCGAAGGTCTCGCCGCGGGGCAGTCCATCGAGGATCCTCGCCGCCCTCTCGCGGATGATCGGCTCCATCCGCTGCAGGTTGAACGGCGAAACGGCGGGACTGACCACCTTGCGCTGTGCGTCGTGACGAGGGGGGTCCATGGCGATGAACATCGGCAGCCGCAGGGGCGTCTCCGGGTCGACGATGACGATCCCGCCAAGGGCCGCTTCCGACGAGAACACCTGGTGATTGGTGTCCACAGCCATGATGTCGTTGTACTTTGTGATCGACCAGTAGGGGCCGTAGAGGCTCTCGCGGCAGTAGTGCACCGGGTCCTCGCGACGCAGCCGCTCGAAGTAGGGCCAGTGGCTGTCGGTGCTCCAGAGCTCCGGCCGGCTGACGTCGATCTCGTCGAGGGGGATGGACCAGGCATGGTCCCTTGCGGACCGGGCGACGGCGTCATCAGCCATGGTTTCTTCCTCCCGCCAACTGCGTGGCCTGTTCTTGTTCTTCGCGAGCAAATGTCAGCGAAGGACTATCCGGTGACCTGCCTGGCCCAGACTTCCTGTTCTTCATGGAGGCGGACTTCCTCCGGCGTCGGAAGTTCCACCCGGATCGCCACATTTTTGTGGTGCGGCGTGCGGGCGATCGGATCGCAGTCCTCGGTCATAGTGATGAGGTTGAGGCGGGGCCCGATCGTCACCTTGCCCTGCGGCGTATCGTAGATCTGCCCGTAGCCGTGAGGCAGGGACGCCTGGCCCAGCCGTAGGCGGGGATCGGATTCGACCCTGACGACGAGCCGCCCGGCAGGTGTCACGACGGCCATCCAGCCGCCTTCAGCACCGCTCGCGGCCGCCAGGTCATCAGGATGCATGTGCAGCGCGCCGGCCGGGTCGGTCTTGCGCCAGCGGGGGTCGCGGATGGCCTGGTTGGCATTGTAGTGACGACGCTGCCCGGCGATGAGCATGATTGGAAAGGCCGGATCGGGTTGCGCATCAGCCACATCGAGCCGCGCCAGCCAGTCAAACATCTCGGGTATGGCCAGGTGAACCTTGCCATCGGCGTGGCTGACGAGCCGCCACAGATCCTCGTGCTTCTCATGCGTGAAGATCACGCCGGACCGCTTGGTGATCATTGCCTCGAAGAGCGCTTCGCCCAAGGCCGGACCTTCGCCCTCGAACCCGGCCCCGATCACCGCATCGCGGTTGACCCGCGCGCAGTGGTGTGCGGCCGGCCACCATACCGCAGTGGCGGCGGCGCCTCTTGGTAGGGCCTGCCCCAGGGTTTCGTAGAGGATGACCGGCGCGATGGAGCGGTAGGGCGGCGCCTCCTTCAACAGCTCGGCAAAGGCCGCGGAGAAGGCCGACCGGTCCGTGGCGGCGAGTTCGCGCAGGTGATCCAGTTTGTCGTCGCTGGGCATGAAGCCCATGGCGCGAACGAGACGCGAATATATCTCGGGTTCAGGCAGGGTTCCTGGCAGCGGGTCAAACAGAGGTTCGCGCAGCTGGAAGACATTGTGGGGATATTCAAAGTTGAACAGCGTGTTTTCCCAGCGCTCGTACTGGTTGCAGGCGGGCAGCACATAGTCGGCCAGCCGTGCTGTCTCCGTCATCGCCACTTCGACGACGACGAGCAGGTCGAGGCTGGAGAGCGCCTTCTCCACGGCCGTCGTGTCCGTCACCGTGTTGGCGGGATTGCCCGAGTCCACAAACATGGCCCGGACACGCTCGGGGTGATCGGTCAAGATAGCCTTGGGCAGATCATTTGGCGGCGATAGCCCGGCGATCCTGGCCTGCCCCGTGGCGAGATCGATCGATCCGGGCCGTGAGTGGCCCCACATCGGCGCCAGCCAGGTATGGAGGCCGTTGCAGCCAGGCCGAAGGAAGTTGCCTGTCACGAGGAACAGCAGCTTTTCAAGATAGGCGTTCAGGGTTGAATTGCGGGACTGCTGCACGCCCACATCGACGCGCACGGTCATCGAGGTCGCCTCGATGATCATGCTGACGGCCTTCTCGGCCTGTTCGCGGCTGATGTCGGCGGCAGCCAGCCAGGCATCCACGGGGATCTTTTCAAGCTGGACGCGCACCTCGTCCCAGCCCGTGGTGCGTGCGGCAAGGAATGCATCGTCCTGACCGCCGCGCGCCACGATCATGGTGAGCAGGGCGCCAAGCAGGAAGGCGTCGGTGCCCGGACGCAAGGCGAGGTGCAGGTCAGCAAGATCGGCGACTTCGGTACGTCGTGGATCAATCACGATCATCCGGCGGTCGGGATTCCTGCCGATATCCGACATGGCGTCGCGGGCTCGCACGAAGCCATTGGCCATCCACGGGTTGCAACCAAGAATGACGGTCAGCTCCGCGCCATGGACATCTTCGGCCGTATGGATGTTGTGCGCGCCGAACAGGTGTCCGTTGACCCAGAAATCCCCGGTCTTTTCCTGGGATACAGCGTTGAAATTCGGGCCGCTTCCCATCACACCGCGCAGCGCCTGTCCAAAGACGCCGCCCATAACGCTGCCCTGGCCGCCGCCGCCGTAATAGCCGAAGGCCTGCGCGCCGCCGGTTGCCCGGACGGCGTTCAATTTCTCGGCGATCTCCGTTATCGCCACGTCCCAGCTGATCGCCTCGAATTCGCCCGCGGAGTTGCGGCGCAAAGGGCTGGTCAGGCGCAGCGCGCGGTCGTTGGTGTAGTAGGGCAGTCGCCCGGCCTTCTGGCAGATGTATCCGAGCGACTTGGGATTGTCCTTGTCGCCGCGAACGCGCTTCACCACGCCGTTCTCGACCTCGACATCGATGCCGCAGTTCACGTAGCACAGGATGCAGGCCGACTTGCGGATCACTGCTTCAGCCATCGCCCACTCTCCCGCTCGGTCGGCGCGCCATGGACCCGGATCGCCCTGGCCACGACGCGGTCCGGCTACCAGTTTTCCCGATAGGGTCGCACCTCGGCGAGGAACGACCAGGCGGATCGGTCCTGGTGGGCCAGATGATAGACCTCGTCGGCAATGGCGGACGGCTTGATGAAGAAGTCATCCTCCGCCGTCGAGAATTGCGCCCGGGCCCATGGAACATCGATGACGGCGTCAATGATCAGATAGGCGACGTGAACACCCTTGGGGCCGAGGTCTCGCGCGATCGACTCGGACAGGATACGCTGGGCGGCCTTGGTAGGGGCAAAGCCTGCAAACTTCGCGCGGCCGCGCTGGGCTGAAGTATTGCCAGTGACGATGATGGCGCCCCTGCCCTTGTCGATCATCAGCGGGGCGGCCCATCGCGCCAGGTGGAACAGGGCCATCACATTGATGTCGAAATTGGTCTGCAGGGTTTCCGGAGATACCTCCATGAAGTTGGCGAAGGCGCCTCCGACGGCGTTGTGCACCACCACTTCGGGGGAGCCGGCGCGCAACCTGATCCCTTCCAGCGCGGCATGCATTGCTGCCGTATCGGTAACATCGCACGGCACGGCGAACGCATCGGGCAGCTCGGCGGCGAGTGCGTCAAGGCGGGCCACGTCGCGTGCGATCATGGCGACCTGATAGCCCCCGGCGACAAAGCGCCTGACCAGGGAACTGCCCGTGCCCGGACCGACGCCGGTGACGATTGCGAGCGGTTTCATGCGGCCGCTCCCAACACTTCGCGCATGAAATCCAGTCGGTCATTGCCAAAGAACATCTGGTTCTCCGCGAAAAATGTCGGTGATCCGAACACGCCGCGATCAGCCGCGTCAGCGTTGGCGGCCTCGAGTTGGGCTTCCAGCGCGGCGCTGTCCATCTGCCCGGCCAGTGCATCAGCTCCGGCAACGCCGGCCGACGTCAGCACAGCAACGATGTCCGCCGGTGATCCGAGCAGCGCGGGCTCGGCCCACATAGCCCTGAACAGCGCCGTCATCGCCTTGCGGCGCTCCGGACCGTCGGGGATGGCCAGGGTCGCACGCAGCAATCGCCGACCGTCGATCTCACGCATCTGGGGATTGGGGCTCATCGGAACCCCGTACCGGAGGGCCCAGCGGCCGAGGTCTACGGAGGCGTAGGCGCCCTTGACCTTGCAGGTGATGGTGGTCGGTGTGTTCCCCACCCGCTTCATCACGTCGATGACATCGAAGGGATGCAGCGTCAGGTCGATGTCGCCAGTCTGCGTCATCGCCAGATACGAATAGGGACTACGGTAGTCGAAATGGAACGCCACGACAGGCACGACTCGTCTCCTCACCACCCCATTCGCAAATGTGTATGATGGGCGTCATGCTAAATCAAGTCGATTGTTGGCGTGACTCAGCTCTTGCGTTCGCCATGCAGGGCCGCGAGTTCGAGGACCGACTTGCGGGCGAGCGCGAGAACGCGATCAGCGAGAGGGTCGCCCGCCAGGACGCGCGAGATCATCATGGCGCCGACCATCATCGACCAGGCGGACATCGAGAACTGCTCAGCATCCTCCGCGCCGTCGCCAAGGGCCTGCGCCATCGTCTCGAAGGACTTGATAAGCTGCTGCGCCATGATCGCCCGGACCTCGGGATCCGCGCGGCCGACTTCCCCCGCCAATGTCGGAATGGCGCAACCGCTGCTGGGGTGATCGCGGTGTACGGGGCTGAGGTAGCTGTTGACGATGGCCTTGACGGTCAGACCGCCGGGCTCGCCGGCCTGGGCGGCCACCGCCCTGTCGCTGTCGGCGAGGGCCTGCTCAAGCGCGGCGGCAATCAGCTGCGATCGGGATTCAAAATGACCGTAAAAACCGCCATGAGTCAGGTTGACCGACTTCATCAATTCCCCGACGCTTACGCCGTCGAGTCCGGACTCACGGATCTTCGTGGCTGCAGCGGCCAGGATGCGCTTGCGGCTCTGCGCCTTCTCGGCCCTCGAATGCCCCATATTCAGCCTCCACCTGACCTGGACCGCCGCACAACATGACGGATGTCATGTTGTGCGGCCCGCCAGTTACAGTATGCGCTCGAAAATAGCCAGCGTGGACCATGAGCCTTCGATCCTGGTCCTGGCGGTTCTGGCGCAATGGCGTCCCGCCTCGCGGCTCACCAATTCTCGACCCAGGGCCTGAGCGCAACCTCAAATGCCCAGGTCGAACGGTGCTGCCGGTGCAGCTGGAGATAGACCTCGGCGATCCGGTCCGGGTCGGCCATGTTGTCGTCGACCGTCGTCCCGGCGAGCCGGTGTGCGCGGGTTCCGTCATCTTGCATCCAGCCAACGGCGGCATCGATCGGCGCATTCACGACATGCACGCCCTGCGGCATCAGTTCTCGCGCCATGCTCTGGGCCAGGCCGGTTTTTGCCTGGCACGCCATCGCGAAGGCGCTGCTCGCGGGAAAGCCCTTCAAGGCGGCGCTGGCGTTGGTGATGATGATCGTGCCCCGCACGCCGTTGTCGTCGGGCGGATTGGCGATCATGCCGCGTGCCGCCTGCTGGCCCACCAGAAAGGCGCTGAAGGCGGCGTTGGTGATCGTCTCCAACACCATGGCCGGATCAAGCTCGGTGATGGTCTTGCGAAATACGCCAGCGACCCGGCCGTCGATATTGTGCACCACCAGCGTCGGAGACCCCAGGTCTTGCCTGACCTTCTGGAACAGCGCAGCGACATCGGCTGGGTCGGCGGCGTCGCAGGCGTAAAGCACCGCGCCCAGTGACGCCTGGAGCGCCAGCAGAACCGGCTTGTCCGGGTTGCGTGCGGCCACGGCCACCTTCATGCCGTTGGCGGCGAACAGTCGTGCGCAGCTGGCGCTGATCCCCGGCCCGCCGCCGACGACCAGCGCCACTCCACATGACCCGGGACCTGTATCTGATCTTGCCATGGCGTCGTCGTCCATTCCTCTAGAGACCCGGGCGCCTGACCCGCCGTCAGGCCTTCACATCGGCCACGGCGCCACCCTGGACCTTTCCCGCGTTTCGCCGAGGCCGAGCCTCGATCATCTGATCTTGATGACGACCTTGCCCTTGGCGCGCCCGGTTTCCACGTACGCCAGCGCCTCGTTCGCTTCCGCAAAGGGGAAGACCCGGTCGACGACCGTCCGCAGCACTCCCTCGTCGATTAATGTCGCGATCCGGGCCAGCTGTGCGCCATTGGCCTGCATGAACAGGAAGGCATAGCTCACTCCCTGGCGCTTCGCCTGTCTTCTGGCCTTCCCGCTGAGGACGCCCATTATTTGCCGCACCACCCAGTTGGCCCCGATCGACCGGGCAAACGCCGGGTCAGGTGGTCCGGAGATCGAGATGACGCGACCACCAGCCCTCAGGACGCCAATCGATTTCGCCAGCGTTTCGGAGTCCTGGCTGTTCAGCACAAAATCATAGCCTTTGAGCACCCTGGCAAAGTCTTCCCGGCGATAGTCGATGACGATATCGGCGCCCAGGCTCCTGACAAGCTGGGCGCTACGGTCGCCTGCGGTCGTCGCCACGGTGGCGCCGGCATGCTTCGCCAACTGGATTGCGAAGACGCCGACGCCGCCTGATCCAGCCTGAATGAAGACCTTGTCTCCGCTTTTCACATTCGCCCGATCGAACAGCGCCTGCCAGGCGGTCAGCGCGACCAGCGGAACCGAGGCGGCCTCCACCATCGACAGCGATTTCGGCTTCAGGGCCACATCGGCTTCAGAGACAGCGATGTATTCGGCGAACGTCCCGATCACGCTCGAGTCGGGGTGCGCGAAGACTTCATCGCCGGGCCTGAAGGCGGTGACCTTGGCGCCGACCTTCACCACCACTCCGGCCAGGTCGCATCCGAGCGCCACCGGCAGCTTGAACGGCATGATCAGCTTGAATTCGCCATCGCGGATCTTGTGATCGATCGGGTTGACGCCGGCCGCATGGATTTCGATCAGGACATCGGTGTCCTTCAGGGCGGGCTGCGGCAACTCGCCAAAGCGCAGCGGCCTTCCACGGCTGTAGCGGTCGAGAATGAAGGCTTTCATGATGTGCGCTTTCGTGGATGAACGGTGCGGGTTGGCGCCCCCAAGATCAGGCGGGCAGACCCAGTTGCTTGCGAAGGCTCCTGTCGAACATCCGTGCAGGCACGAGCCGGCGCAGCAGGCTGACCTGTCTTGCGGTCTTTCCAGCCGGGTAGCGAAGTCGCGGCGTGCGTTGCCGGGCCGCCCGGAGAATGGTCTTGGCGACGACCGCCGGATCGTCGCCCTGGGCCAACATCTCTGCGTTGAGCGCAAACATCCTGGCCCGCATTTCCGCATAGGCCGGGATGGGGGCGTCGGCCTCCAGGCTGTTACTTTCCATGGCGGTGCGGGTATAGGCCGGCTCGATCAGCAGGACGCGGACGCCGAACCCGCGCACTTCGTGGTCGACCGCCTCGGAGTATCCCTCGAGCGCGTGCTTGGTCGCGGAGTAGTGGGCCAGGAACGGTCCAGGCGCGAGGCCCAGCGCCGAACTCAGGTTGATGATCCGGCCGGCGCCACGTTCGCGCATGGAGGGCAGCACGGCGTTCACGACCCGCATCACGCCGAATAAGTTCACATCGAACAGAGCCTGGACCTGATCGATCGACGATTCCTCGGCCCCGCCAACAAGCCCTAGCCCGGCATTGTTGATGACCAGATCGATGCGGCCCGCGGTCGCCAGCACATGGGCCACCAGGGCATCGACGGACGGCTGGTCCGTCACGTCGCAAGCCACCATCTCTACGCCCGCCGGGCCGTCGTCTCGTGCGCGCCGGCTGGTGCCAAACACGCGATAGCCCTTGCGGACCAGCGCTTCCGCCGTTGTCCTGCCGATGCCGGTGGAAGCGCCGGTGACGATTGCGATGGTCATGAACCCTTGTCCTTGCTGATGTCTGGGTAACGGTGGTTAGGGATGCCGCCGGGGTCGGGCGACCTCGGACAGGAGCAATTCCCTGGCGCGGGCCATACCTTCGAGGGTCGCCGCCTGGTCCGCAGTTTCGCTCAAGGAGCGCGCCCTCCCTGTTGGCCCCGCCACGTATGGCCTACACCATCGCCATTCTGTATGATACATGTAATGTTGATTGCCGGATCCGCAAGTTGCCCCGCATATTTCTCCGGATAATGAAGGGTCTTGACCAGCTTTCTCTTCCGGACGCCGCCTTGCACCTTGCGTGTGCATGTTGACCGTCATACTGAATCAACGGTAAGCCGGGATCTAGACGGGGCCCGAACGGGCTGGCGCTAGTGACTTGGCGCCGGTGCGTTTCAGGCCTCGAGCGAGGGCTTCTGCGCACAGACTTTGACGCGCGCCGGCCGAGAATGAACCAGTCCGTTCAGGAGAGCAGAATGTCCGACATGTCCGAAGGCCGCGTCTATACGGAACAGCACGACCACATCCTGAAGATCGTGATCGACAACGTGGCCAAGAAGAACGCCTTCAGCCCAGAGATGATGGCCCAGCTGTCAGACGCCCTGACGCTGCTGGAGAACGATGATGACCTCTGGGTGGGCGTCCTGTGCGCCGCGGGCGGCGCCTTCACGGCCGGACTCGACATGCCGAAATTCTTTGGTCCGACGGCGACCGTAAGATCTGATCCGCCGGGCAATATCGATCCGTTCGGCCTTGCCAACCAATGCACCAAGCCGATCATCACGGCCGTTCAGGGGATCTGCTTCACCGTCGGGATCGAGTTGATGCTGTCCGGCGATATCGTCGTCGCGGCCAGCGACGCCCGCTTCTGTCAGATGGAGGCCAAGCGCGGGATCGCGCCCCTGGGCGGCGCACACTTCCGCTATACGACCCGCGCAGGCTGGGGCAACGCCATGTACCACCTGCTGCTGTGCGACGAATTCGACGCCGCGGAGGCCTATCGCATCGGGCTGGTGCAGGAAGTCGTGGCTCCCGGCGAACAGGTCGATCGGGCCATGGAACTTGCCCGGATCATCGCCTCGAATGCGCCGCTGGGCATTCGCGTGACCAAGACGGCCGGTCGCAAGTTCATCGAGGCCGGCGAACAGGCCGCCATCGACGCGATTCCGGGGATCAAGGACCAGGTCATGGACAGCGCCGACGCCGCCGAGGGAATCCGGTCCTTCGTCGAGCGGCGGGCGGCGGTCTTTCAGGGGAAGTAGCCTGGGGTGCAGCGGTCGCCGCAGAGTTGCCAGCACAGAGTTCGGCTTCCTGGCGGAATGCGGTCGCTCCCGCGCACCCGACTCCCTTCCAACAACCGGACATTCCCAACGGCAGCTCTCAGTCAGAAGCCCGCATCACCAAGGTCTGCTGTTCGATCCCTTTGAGTTCAGCCAGGGTCGAGGTTCAAAGTCTTCGATTTTCGTCTCGTCGACCCAGGGCTCGGAGCCTCTCCCCGCCCCCGCCTCGGGGGGCTCAACCTGCCAAGGTATGGCGAGCGCCCGGTTCACACCCACCCAGATCCAATAATCTGCCTGGCGATCGCAAGCTCCAGATGGTCTCGGAGCAGTGGCTTCGGCAGAGCGACGCCTTTGCCGGTCAGGTCCAGGAAAGCGCCGCACTCGATCTTGCCAAAGGCGGTGCGGACCTGGCTTCGCGACACCTCGCAAGCGCGGGCCACGGCGGCGAAGGAGAAGCGCATCGGCCTGTTCGGCGGAAACGCTTCGTCGGGATCAGTCCCGGCCGGCAGTACGCCCACGCCGGCGCATCGTTCGGAGACCACCTCCAGGGTCGGCCCGGGCTCGCGCATCCGGCGAACCTCCATGTAGCCGACCATGATCTCGCCTGTGACGCCGAGAAACAGCGACACGACACGCCGGGTTCGTCGATCCGGGCCCAAAGGGCCGCACAGGGCGGGCTGATCGGCGCCGCGTTGGCCAGGGTCAGGCCTCCGGAATGGCGCAGGTACATGGCCAGAAGCGAGGACATGAACCGACCGAGATCGCGTATCACCATGGAGAAGACGCGCTCGCCAACGCTGGAGCCGGCTGTCCTCGGGACTGCGCCCATCCCGGGCAGTCTCTTGCGAACCGCCGGTACGTTTCTCCGGGCGGCGCCAACGCTGAAGACGGCTGTCCTCGTGACTGCGCCCACCGCCACAATCTAATTTTCCGAAGGAGGATCAGGTCGGGGGCTAAAAGCCGACCTCGCCCTTGCCCCTCACGGTACGCGCGGGCGGTACACGCACCCGGCCGGAGGCCACGTGCCGGGCGTTCGTCAACTGCCGAAAGTGGGATTGGGGCGGGCCGCCTTGAGCGGATGTCGTGTCCCGCCCATGCAACATCGTCAGGGCTCCTATCACCTGCGCGCCGGGCGCCGGATGATTTTATGCTGCGGGTCGGATGGTCAGGCGCCCCCCCCAAGACCAGCTCTCTGTCAGTCGCTCACCGCCTCGCAGCTTGCCATGCCGCGCGACTGAAGGAGGTGTTCGAAATGCAGCGTGCCGAGACCTAGACGAATGAGCGAGCCCGGGCATGAGTCACAGCGTGCTTCCACGACCTGATCGATGAGCCGTTTCAGCCCCTTCATCGCCGGAACCGATTGGTCCGACCGACAGGGGATCGCCTGCTGCGGCTATCGTCCCGTTCAGTTTGGCAATGACGAAAGGCCGCCGCCATAGTCGGACCAGGATGGGCCATCGGGGTGCAGAGACGAGTTGCGCGGGCCACTACGGGTTGAGAATGATCCCACCCGGCACTCACTCCCCGGCCGCGCATCCCGGCATCGCCATCTTCAGGGTGATCTGGCCGGAGGGTTCGTGCCGCTCCTCGGCAACGAGCGCAAAGCCGTAGCGTTCGTAGAAGGGCCGCCCGATGCGGTTGTCGCGGAACACCTCAACTGTGAGCGGGCCCTTGATCGCCACCGCATGATCCACCAGGGCCATGCCATAGCCCCTCCTGTGCCTCGACGGGTCGACGAACAGCCCGCCGATCTCGGCGCCCAGCAGGGTGATGAAGCCGACGACCTCTCCGCGTTCCTCGAGGACCTCTCCGCGTTCCTCGAGCACGTAGGTCTCCGCGCTGGGGACGTAGATGTCCCGCACGTCCTCTTCCAGCCGCGCGACAAAGGCATCAGTCAGGAACGGATGCGCCAGCGCGTTCGCGCGTCGCCAGGCGCCCATGACCGGTTCAAGGTCCTCGGGGCGATAGGCGCGCAGAAGGTATTCAGCGCCCGTCATTGCCGACCCGTTTGCGACTGTCTCTTCATACGTGTTGTCGCCTCCGCAGGCCGGGCCGGCGTTGATCCAATCGCCATGCTTGCACGCAGCGCCGCCTCACTCACGCACCTCCTCCAGGACGTTCCGCCCGGCCCCAGGGCGCGTGATCCATTGGAAAGTCTCGACCAGTTGAAGACGGCCGTCGGGCTGGCGATCCAGAACCCCTGTGGATTCCCCGGCGTCGATGTGCGCCGTGCGATCGGCCTGGACATAGCGAAATTCCAGCGCCCCGCCCGCATGACGCCGGCCGATGAGGTAGCCTTCCGCGACCTCCCCGCCGCGATAGCGCGCCGAGAACAGGTCCCCGGTCTGTTCGAACTCAAACAGGGTCTCTCCGGAAATGACCGAACCGGCGCTGTCGGCGAGGGCGCGCATCCGTACGCCCTTGAGAGACATGGGGTTGGTCATTGTCGACGTCTCTCCGTCATCGGCGGGCGACCACGCGCACCTGTGGCTGCCAGGACTGGCCGCCATCCCCGCTGACCTCCACCAGCCACTCCCATCCCTCTGCGGTCGGCCTGAAGGTCATCCTGTTGTGATAGCGGATGCCTCCGGAAACATAGTGCGTTCCCGGGCCCACATTGCTGATGACCAGGGCCCCGCGCTCGTCGAACACGCCCTCGTAGACATCGATCAGACCCGAACGATCATCCCTCGAGATGATCCGGTACAGCTGCCGGGCGACATCGAACGAAAGGACGATGTCGTAGACATAGCCGCCGGAGACGGCCCGGGTCTCGAGGTAGAGGTCGTTCAGGGTTGCGTTGAACCGGAGAGCGCTCTCGCCGCTCGAACGCCATTGGTCCACGCCCGTCGGCGAGAACTGCTCGACCCGCCAGTCGCCAGCGAGGAAATCGAGCCGCGCGCGCCCGGCCCTGAAGTCAGCCTCGGCAGGCGCGGGAAGGGTCTGCGCCAGCGCCCCGCCCGGTCCGATCTCCGCCAGGGCGATACCGACCAGCAACAGCGCGGCGGCGACAAGGCGCATGCCCCGGCGCACCGGCCCACGCATCCGGACACCACCAGCTCCAACGCCTGCGCCTGCGTAGCCAGACCCCGGGCATTCCGGTTGGGGCTGTTGCAAGCTCCAGGAGCGACCCGCGCGACGCATCACTCGACCGGCCTGCGGAACCTGAGCATGAACTGGTCCGTTCGCCCGCGCACCGCTGGCGCAAAGACGCTGGCGTCAAGCGCATCGCCGGGGGACCGCAAGGCGTCGCTCGTCGCCTCAAGGACGAGGCCCGCAGCGGTCAGTTCCCGGACGACGTCGGCCTCATCGATCCGGTGCAGGGTCTCGGCGACCTCCAGGCCGGCGCCGGGGCGGGCGGCATGGTCGATGACGACGAGCACGCCGCCCGGCCTGACTGAGGCGGCCAGCGCGCGTGTCATCGCCTGGATATCCTCGCTCTCGGCGAACTTGGTGTGCAGGTCGTGATAGCCCTGGATCATGATCACGACATCGAACGGTCGAGCCGGTGCATAGTCGCTCAACCTCGAGACGGTCAGCCTGGCGTTCGGCTCGGCGGACACGGTCCGGCGCACCATGTCCAGGTAGCCTGGATACTTGATCGCCGCAGGCAGTTCGAGGACCTCGACCTGCCCCTCCGGGCCGACCGCATCGGCCAGAAGGCGCGTGAAATAGCCCTCGCCCGACAGGAACTCGAGGACCAGCTGTCCCGGCTCGACGCTGGCGAAGGTCAGAGTCTCGACGGGCTTGCGCCTGGCGTCCGCCGCCCGGTCAGCTTCGCTGCGACCGGCCTCGGCCAGCAGGCTCCTGACTGCGTCGGCGTCCATCGCCGCGCCGGCGGACAACGGAACGAGCGCCATGGCCGCGCCAAGCAGCGCAGCAAGCATGCGGTGTCTCGCAGGGGTAGATGGCATGCGGCTTCCTCCCGGTGTCTGGCCCTCGTCTGCGTTTTCAGGCCTCTTCAGTCGTCCGTCACGACGGGGGCGCCGAAAAGACGACGAACAACGCCGTACCCACGACGAACGGCGCCGCCCGGGCGACCAGCACGGCGGTGGATGGCGAGGACGACGCCGACGCCGACGACCAGCCGCCTGCGGCCCCTTGCGTTGTCGCCCTCGCAGATCACCAGCGCCTCGCGACGGCGGGAGCGACTCGACCTGCCTTGAGTCAGCGATGCCCCTGCGCGTGACGCTCGATCGGTCGCGACACGCCGCGCAGGGCGACGGGCGCAGCCAGGGCGTGCCCGCGCCCGCGCACCACCGTGACGATCTCGTCCTCCGACACGGCCCGCAGCTTCTTCTGCAGACGCCAGGCGCTGAGCGCGGCCGTCCGCGACGCCAGTTCCAGGCCCTCGTACGCGACGGCCTGGAGCTCCGCGTCACTCAAGGGGCGCCCCTCCGCCGCCAGGAGCGCCCGGAAGATGCGGTCATCCGTGCTCGTCAGGCGGACAGACCGCCCGTCGGCTGCGAAAATCTCCCGTCGATCCTGATCGTAGACGTAGTCGCAGTTGACGTCCTCCGCGCAGCTGCCGATCACCCGCATCCGCCGCCGCCGAAGGGCCTTCACGCGGGCGGTGAACTCCCGCGGCGGGCAGGGCCAGCTGATGTAGTCGTCGCAGCCCATTTCGATGGCCAGGATGCGGTCGACGGGATCGTTCGTCTCGTCAACAAACAGGATGGCAGGGCCCGGTCGCGCAGCCATACGGGCGCACAGGTTGAGGACGTCCTGCCTGGGCGGCGCATGGACAAGCACCACCAGCTCCGCGTCATCGCCGCCCCAGACCGTGAAGCCGCAGGCCGAAAGGAGCTCCGTCATCTGCCGCCGCAGAGCCGGGTCCTCCGAATGAACCCTGGCGAGCCTGGCGGGCTCACTCACGGCGCGTGGCTGCGACCGCGACCCCGCACCCTCCGGTTCAGCGACATCGAACATGTTTGCTCCCCCTCCGCTCAAGCCGTTGCCTTCGCTGGAGGAATGTCGACCACGGCGTTGCACCGGGCGACGCCAAATCGACAGGAATGACCGATGTTGCGACAGACATGTCGCCATCCGTTGCGAGGCCGCAACGGAAACGGGGGCGGATTCAAATCCGCCCCCGCCCTCCCGGCTCACGCCGGAGTCAGATGCTCTGGTTGGGGTCAGAACACCCAGTCGAAGCCGATCCGCACCGTCCGCGGGCTCTGGTAGGAGATGGGCTTCTGGTAGTTCGGATCCGCCCCGCCGTTCGCCAGGTCTCCCCGCTCGTTGGCCGTTGTCACACCGGCCGAGTCGAAGAGATTGAAGATGTCGGCGCGCAGCACGAGGCTGCCCGGAACCGCCATCGGAACTTCGTACCGGGCGGACAGGTCGACCGAGGCGACCCAGTCGGTCTCGAACGCCTCGCCACGGCGAACCGCGACACCGTCGCAGTAGCGCGACGAGGCGCCGTAGCCGGCGGCATGCGCATCGGTCGGGTGGACGCCGAGGCAACCGTACTTCCGCGGCGACATAAGCTGGAAGTTGCCGCCGATCAGCAGGTCCGGCAGCACCTGGTAGGACCCCCGCACCTTGAACTGGTGCATGCGGTGGTTGGGCAGGTAGCCGTACTGGTTGTCCGCCAGACCCGGGTGATCGTAGAGGATGGTGGTGCCCGCATCGATCTGCCCGACGTCGGACAAGACGGTGCCCTCATAGTTGCCGATCGACATGGACCAGACGTAGGAGGCCTGCAGGGCCCAGACGCCGTCGAACGCCCGCTCGGCGGTGAACTCCAGGGCCACGTACTCACGCTCGGCCTCCGGCAGGTTCAGGTCTTCCTTGGTGAGGGAGATCAGGCTGCGCTCGGTGTCGCCCGGGAGCGGATCGCGGGTCCACACCTTGATCCCGGCGCCCGGATTGAGGACGACATACTGGTAGTCGCCCCACCAGGTCTGATCACAGCCGACGATGCCCTCCCGCGTGCAGTAGGCGTTCACGGCCGCGTCGATCGCCACGTCCTCGGAGACGTTTTCCAGCGTGCGGTAGACGGCCCGCGCGCCGAGGGTCCAGTCATCGCCCGCGCGATGGGCGAGGCCGATCACGAACTCGTCCTCGTGGGTCGCCTTGAGTCCCCGCGCGGTCTTGGAGATGGCGGGCTCCTGGGAGCCATTGCCGAAGACCACACAGCCAACGGTTCCGGGGGCCCCGAAGACGCCGGCGGGACAGGCGCTGGCGCCGACGTAGCTGTCGATGTTCGAGTTCAGCGCGGTGCGCTGATCGCCCAGTACAACGGCGCCTGTCGCGGCATCGAAGGAGGTCAGGTTGAAGTACTCGAAGACGTAGAGGTCGGCGCCGCGGAAGCTCATGTTCGACGCCGGCGGGATGAAGTACCGACCGTAGCTGCCAAACAGCTTGGTCCGGCCATCCCCGTTGATGTCGTAGTTGAAGCCGATCCGCGGACCCCAGTTGTTCTTGAGGTCGATCGGCGTATCCCCGACCAGGTTCTCGACGATGAAGCGATCGTTTCGCAGCCCCAGCTGGAGGTTCAGGCGATCGGTGACGTCCCAGGAGTCCTGGATGTAGAACGCCTTGTTCTCGCCCTCGACCCGCCCGCCGAGGTCGACGATCGCGGTCCGGGCCAGTTGCGTGCCGATCGGGACGCCGTAGCCGGCGGACTGGGACGCGCTGGTCACCGTGAACAGCCGGTACTCGGCGCCGCCCGTCCGGCCGGTGGTGTGCACCAGAACCGTCTGCTCGTTGTCGATTCCGAACCGCAGGTGATGCTGTCCCACGAAGTCGAAGAAAACGTCCGCGTCGAGGCGATAGAACTCGCGCTCGGTGTCATTGGCGCTGTTGGAGAGGGTCGTCTGCGGGCCAACGCGGGTTGCGGTGCCGCTGCGGACGTCGGTGACATAGGACGTGTTCGGATCAAGGGCGAGCTGGTAGTTGCTGTCCTCGCTGACGCCGTAGGCGGCCGAGAGGGTCAGCCAGTCGGTGAACTGGCCCGTGTACTTGGCGACATAGCTGACGCCGCCGTCGCGGAAGATGGTGCCGCCGATCTCCGCGCCGATGTCGTCGGTCGCCGGATTGAACGCGAACGTCGTCCTCGACACGGTCCGGGAGGTGTCGAAGTAGGTGAACTCGAGGCGATGGTCGTCGGTGATGTACCCGTCGAGCTTGAACCCGAAGAAGGGATCGTCCGTCTCGTCGCGGTTGACCGACTGCAGGGACAGCGACGCATCCTCGCGCAGGCTGTCGTTGAACTGATAGAGGCCGTAGAAGAACAGCCGATCCTGGATGATCGGGCCGCCGGCCTCGAGCGTCAGCGACCGGTCCTCGCGGATATCCAGCGCATTGCGCGCCAGGTAGGTGTCCGGCGCGGTGCTCTGAAGCCCCTCGGGGGTCCAGTTGCCGTGCACCCCGAACCTGAACTCGTTCGTGCCCGACTTGGTCACGGCGTTGATCACGCCGCCCGTCGCGCGGCCGAACTCCGCCGGATAGCCGCCGGTCTTGATCTCCACTGTCTCGTAGAAGTCGAACGGCACAGTCGCGCTGCCGAGATAGGTGTCGAAATTGGTGATGTTCAGGCCGTTGACGTAGAAGGCGTTTTCCGCGCCGGACGAGCCGCCGATGGTCACAGCGGTGTTGCGCGTCGGCGTCGCGAGAAGGAAGTTCGAGTCCGCCTGCACCGCCGTCGGCGCCAGCATGGTCAGGCCCTCGATCGACCGCGCGACCGGCAGGGTCTTCAGCGTCTCCTCAAGGTTCAGCGTTACGCCCGACGTCGTCTGGGCGAAGGCCAGCTGCTGGCTCGGCGCTGCGGTGACGACCAGGGCGTCGACCTCGTCCACGCGCCTCGGGGTGAATACGTATGACGCTTCGCCGCCGACCTGGACCCGCACGACCTGCTTGAGGTCCTGATAACCGGGCGCGCTGATCGTGATGTCGTAGGAGCCGCCAGGCAGCAGGGTCAGGCGGAACGCGCCCGACGCCGACGTGGTCAGGTCCCGGGTGAAGCCCTGCGCCTGCGAGACGACCCGCACGCTGGCGTTCGCGACGACTGCGCCGTCACCGCCGACGACCGAGCCTGCGAGAGCGCCGGTCGTGTAGTCCTGCGCCAGGGCCGGCGAGGACGCCAGCACCGCGACGCTCAGCGCGCCCGCCGGCGCCAGAAGGGCCACGGCGCCCATAAGCACCGTCGACGCGAACAGCCGCGTCCGGCCGCCTTTCTGTCTGATCTTCATTCTATCCCCCTCAAGGATCTGCTCGTTGTTCCCGGCTTCAGACCGGGCATCGGCGGATATCGACAGGTCGCGAGGGAGCTGGACGGCGGGATTCGACGAATGGCGTTCGGCGCACGGCGAAGCGGACCGGATTGCGACGAAGGGCGCTGTGCGCGCGACGAACACAGGCGCGTCTCCAGCCATGCGCTGCTATTCTGAAGGCTGCCCTGGTCGGAGATCTCAATGACGGCGCGTGTTCGCCTGGACAGGGGGCTCCTCGTTGTCGACCTGGGGCTCTGGACGCTGTTCTACGGCCTCTTCCTCCTGCTGGTGGAGGTCCAGGGGGTGCTGACCCCGATCATCGGCCTCTGGATGGGCGCCGGCGTGCTCGTCGGCGCGGCGCTGTCCCAGATCGTTCAGCAGGTGGTGGTGCGGACGGAGGCGATGGGCGCGCTGCGACGTGCGCTCATTGTCGGATCGGCTGTCCTGATCATCGCAATGCTCAACGCGCTGATTGACGTCTCGACGTTGGGCCGGGTCATGCCGAGGTCGGGGGACATGACGACCAAGGTGGCCTTCCTGTTCGTCCTGCAGTCCTTCACCTTCCTGATCTGGATTCACGGCTTCTTCGCCGCCCTCGTCTGGGTCAACCGGCTGATGGTTTCGATGGTCGAGCAGGAACGAAGGCTGGCGCGCGCGGAAGCGGAGACCCAGAAGGCTGTGCTCGCCGCGCTCCGCTTCCAGGTCAATCCGCACTTCCTGTTCAACGCCCTCAACGCCGCTGCCGCCCTGATCGCGGCGCAGCGCAACCGAGAGGCGGAGGAGGTCGTGATCAGGCTGTCGGAGTTCTTCAGGGCTTCGCTGTCAACCACGGCCGAGAACACGATGGCGCTGTCGGACGAGCTTGAGTTGCTGGACGTCTATCTGCAGATCGAGCGCATCCGGTTTTCCGACAGGATGACGGTCGAAGTGGATTGCCCGTCGTCTCTGGAGGGGGCCCTGGTTCCCAGCCTCCTGCTGCAGCCGCTGGCCGAGAACGCGGTAAAGCATGCCGTGGCGCCAGCGTCGAGACCGGTCCATGTTCAGGTCACCGCCAGCGTCGAAGGTGGAAACCTGGTCCTTTCGGTGACCGACGACGGCGAGCGCCAAAGGACGGGTGGCTCATCGCGCCGCGGCGAAGGCGTCGGCCTGCGCAACATCGAGGGTCGGCTGAAGGCCCTCTATGGCGACCGCGCCGAGGCCGAGGCCGGTCCCACGGCCTCGGGCTTTCAGGCTCGCCTCAGCCTTCCGCTCGAGTTTGCCGAGACCGGCCGGATCGTCGAGCCATGACCCTGACCGTGCTGATCGTCGACGACGAGCCCCTGGCGATCGACCGCCTGCGGGTCGGATTCCGCGGCCTCGCCGGGGTCCGGGTCGTCGGCGCCGCCCGAACCGGTGAGGAGGCGATCGACCTGATCGCCACCCTGACGCCCGACGTGGTCATCCTCGACATCCAGATGCCCGGCCGCACCGGACTTGAGGTCGCCAGGGCGGTCAGGGAAACGAACGGCGCGGGGCCGGAGGTCATCTTCGCCACGGCATACGACGCCTACGCCCCCGAGGCCTTCGAGATTGATGCGTCCGACTATCTGCTAAAGCCCATCCGCTTCGAGCGACTGCAGATCGCGATCGACAGGGCGCGGCGGCGGATCGAGGCCAGGCGGGCCGGCCAGCGGATCAGTGAACTCGAACTTGTCGTCGGCGCGCTGCGCGAGTCAGTGGTCACCGCCCAGGGCGGCGTGGCGCCGGGCTCCTATGAGTCAGAGATCTGGATTCCGCGCGCCGGCGGCCTTGCAAGGGTGCCTGTCGCCAACATCCAGTGGGTGGAGGCCGCGCGCGACTATGTGCTGATCCACACCGACCACCGCAGCTACATCGTCCGCGAGACCATGGCCGGGTTTGGCTCCCGCCTTGATCCCTCGCAGGTCCTGCGTGTTCACCGCTCGGCCTACGTCAACCGCCGTCACGTCGAGAGCGTCGACCGGATCGGACGGGGAGGCTTGCGGCTCAGGCTGGCCAACGGCGCCGAAGTCCCGGTTGGCATGAGCTACCGGAACGCAGTGCTGGCCGGCCTCGGGACGGAAGGCGCCGCCGAACGCAAGGCCGATGCCGCGACGCTCGGCTGACGGCGACGCCTGTCATTGCGACGCCTGCGCGATAGCGCCTTCGAGCCCTTGCATCCAAATGCCCCGGCCGCGGCCTCCAGACTCTGCGCCCTCTGGTCCAGACGCCGACGACCGGCGCCGGTCGGGGACATTGCCGACGAAACACGCAACCACCGCCTGACCTGGAGACCCGAATGCCTGCCCCCAGCCTCTGGCGATGGATCGGAACGCCCTTCCGCGTCGTCCCCTGGTATGTCTGGCTTGTCCTTCTGGGACTGGCCGCATGGTTTGGACGCCGGATCCTGTTGATCGTCGCCACCGTGATCGCCTTTCACCCGATTCCGATCCCGCCGCTCTTCCAGGGCGCGCCCGAAACGGTGCTTGAGGCCAGGCTGCAGGACCTGCAGCACTTTCAGCACGTGCCGCGCAATGAGCGGTCGATGACCCCGGAGATGCGCGCCCGGTTTGACCGCCGCGTCGCCGAAGTGACGCGCAACGCCGCCAGCCTGACCGACGCCGGGTTCATGCTCGGCCTCGCCCGCGCGCAGGCCGAGATCGACAACGCCCACTCGAACGCGAACGTGGTTTCGATGGTCCGGCGGCTTCCTCACCTGCCGGTGCGAACCGCCTTCTTCAATGATGAGCTACGGGTGCTTCGCGCTGCGCCGGGTCACGAGGACCTGCTGGGTTCGAGGATCACGCATATCGCGGGCCTGCCCGTAAGCGAGGTCGCCCACCGCTTCCGGGACGCATTCGGCGGCAACGACGCCTACTTCCGGATTGTTGTCCCGCTCCTGCTCGAGACGCCCGCCTACCTGAACGCCCTCGGCATTCCCGGCGATGCGATCGAGATACAGTTCGACCGGGGCAGCGAGGTGTCGCAGATCCGCGCGCTCAAGGCCGCTCCCACGGCCGCTGACGCCGACTGGGTGTTTCCCGGCGCCTTGCCGCTCCATTGGCGGCGCGACACCGCCGCCTGGTCCGCGCTCAAGCCGGCGGGCGACCCGCTATACCTCCAGCACCCTGATCGCGGCTACTGGCGCCGCGCGCTTCCGGACCAGGGCGCCGTCTACATCAACCTGAGGACCAACATCGACGACCGTTCGGGCCAGAGTCTCGAGGCCTTCGTCGCTGAAAACGTCGCAGATCTTCGAAAGATCCGCCCCGCGACGGTGATCGTCGATCTGCGCTTCAATCCCGGCGGCGACTATTCGCTCACCCACCCGCTGATGAGCGCGCTGGGCGACATCGTCGGACCCGACGGACGGGTCTATCTCCTGAGCAGCAACAACACCTTCTCGGCCGCCATCGTCAGCATGGCCTTCGCGAAGCAGGGCGCGCCCGGCCAAACCGTCATCGTCGGCGAGGAGATCGGCGACCGGACGGCGTTCTGGGCAGAGGGATGGCGCTATGAACTGCCCAACAGCGGCTTTGGCGCCCGCTATTCCACGGCCTTCTACGACCTCAGGAATGGCTGCAAGGGCCTGTTCCGCTGCTACTGGGGCGCCTTCTTCCTGATGCCTGTGATCGTCGACGACCTGGATGTCGACATCCCTGCGCCGATCACCTTCGCCGACTACGCGACGGGCCGGGACCCCGGCATGGAGGCCATCGCAAAGGCCGAGGCGGCTCGCCGCGACCTGATCCCCTGACGAAGGCCAGGGCTTTCATCGGTCGACCACAAGGAAGGAACCCACCAGATGCGAATGTCACGTCGGGTCGCACTTCAGGGCGCCGCGTTGGGCAGCCTCGGCATTCCGGGCGTCGCGCGGCCTGCTGATGACGCGGCCTACACGCTGCCCCTCTCCGCCGTCGTGCGGCTTCGGTCCCGGATCAATGGCGTCGAATACGCGCTCTATGTACGTACGCCGCCGGGTCATGGCGAGAAATCCGGCCGCTACCCCGTGATCGTGACTCTCGACGCCGACTATTCCTTCGCAGCCTGTGCGGCGCATCTGGAACATCTGGCGGCGCGACAGCGCCAGGGGCCGGAAGCGATCCTCGTCTCCGTGGCCTATCCCGGCGTCTATCCCGATCCGAAGAGCTACAGGCTGAACCGGACGCGCGACTATACGCCTGTGCATGTCGCCGAGGGCGGCTATGGACCGGAATACCAGCGGGCGTCCGGCGGCGCCCCGGCGTTCCTGGCCTGCCTGGTCGACGAAATCCTGCCACTCGTCGAGCGGCGGTGGCGAGCTGACCCGGGTGACAGGACGCTGGTGGGCCATTCGTTCGGCGGCCTGTTCGCGGGCTGGGCATTGCAGACACGACCCGACAGCTTCAGCCGCTACCTGCTGGTAAGCCCTTCCCTCTGGTACGCGGATGATCTGTTGCTGCGTAGTGAGGCTCTGGGTCGGTTCGTGAAGCCGGGCGGCCCCACGCGCGTGTTTCTCGCCGTGGGGGATCAGGAAGAGCGCGCTGGCGGCGTGGGCCACAGGATGGTCAGCCAGATGACGGACTTCGCGGCGGCGCTGCAAGCGCGCGAGGACCCAAACCTGCTGGTTCGACACCGCGTCTTTGAAGATGAGACTCACGCCAGCATTTTTCCCGCAGCCTTCTCCACTGGCATTCGCAAGCTCTTCGAAGCTCCCCCGGGGGCGTCATGAGCCGCTTTGAACCCTGTCAGTCTACGGCGGCCCGGGAGCCGGCTCGCCTCTCTCGTGAGCATTGACGCGCCAAGCTCAGGCGATCCACTGACACGCCCATGCTCCGCCGGGCGTTCCTGAGGTGAAGTCACTGATCCGGCGCGTTCCGCATGGCCCGCGCGCGTTTGGGCTTCGTCGTCCTGCGACGGAACCAGAAGGTCCAGAGGGTGAAGGCGCCCATCACCGTCAGACCGACGCCCGAGAGCGTGACCAGCAGCCTGTATGCCCAGCCGCCGACCTTGCCTGAGTGAACCGGGTAGTGGGCGTTGTAGACCTGTGCGGCCCTGGGCAGCGTCAGGGCGTCACGGACGTGGGCCAGCTCGCTTGTGGATGCGTCGAACCATAGCGTGGTGCGCCCGTTGGGCAGCCACTCCTGCGGCTGGCGAACCCGCAGGCTGATGTAGCCGCGGTCACCGCGTGGCAGCGACAGAATACGGATCTCGGCGTCGGGATACCGGGTCCGGGCCGTCTCGATCATCTCCCGGTAGTCAGGCCTGGCCGCCAGCTTCGCTTCGCTCGGCGGCGGCGGCTCGAACGCGGCCTGCAGCGCCGCCCCGGTGCCCGGCCCGGTCAGGAGCGACGCCACGGGCCGGAACACCATGGTTGTGCCCGTGAAAAGGGTCACCGCCAGCAGCGGGGCGAGCACGACGCCCAGGTCCCGGTGGTGATGCAGGATCGCGGGGCGGGTCATCCGCCTGGGCCACAGTCTCGGCCTGAAGGCGCTGCGCAGCCGCCACCAGAGGATGGCGCCGGTGATCACGAACAGCAGCCCGGCGATACCCGCGACCCCCGCGATGGTCTTCCCGACATCGCCGCTGAACAGGTAGTGGTGAAGGTCGAACAGCCAGACCTCGGGCCGCTCCCATTTGCTGGACCACCGCGTCAGCTCGACCCCGGCCTGGTCGGCGTAGGCGGTGACCTCGTCCTTCATGTTGACCTGGTTGAGTCCGAAATCAGGTCCCGCGAACACCACCCCGCGAGCGCCGGGGATGGCCATCATCCGCTCGGTGGCGGCGACCAGAGCCGCAGTGTCCTGCACCTGGGCGTCATGGACGTGCGGCAGCATCACCCACTGGTGCTTTTGCGACAGCAGCGCTCCGGAGGCCCCCAGCACCACCAGGATGAGCCCGATCAAACCGCCCGTCCAGCGATGGGCGACGTCGATGAGCCGCATCGTTCCGGACGGCGCCTCGATCAAAAGCTGTAGTCCCAGCCCAGGGTGATGGCCCGGCCGCGGCCGGAGAAGAACCGAAGATTGTTGGTCGGCTGCTGGGTGTCGGTGTTGTAGTCGATGTAGAATTCGTCGAACAGATTCTGCACCGACAGGCTGATCCCGCCGAGGCCGGTCTGATAGCGGACCGACCCATCCACCAGCGTGTAGCCGCCGAAACTGTTGCGCGGGTCGATGCCGGAGAAATCGCGCGCCAGATAGTCCTGGACCTGCAGGCGGGCGCTGAGCGGCCCGTCCCTGTAGTTCAGGGCCACATTGATCCGGTCCGGCGAGATGTTCGCGCCGTCCAGGTCGATGTCCACCTTGCCGTCTCCGTCCGAGTCGGTCTTGCCCAGCAGCCTGGCGTAGCCGGCCTGCAGGGTGAGGCCGGGGACCGGGGTCTGGTAGGTAAGATTCAGCTCCAGGCCCTCGATCTCGACCCGCCGGCGCTGCACCTCGAAGACGCCGTTCACCAGCACCAGCAGCGAGCCCTTCGTCGAGGTGGACCAGAAGTAGCTGGCGGAGGCGTCGAACGGACCGCGCTTCACCTCGATACCGACTTCGCGGTTGTCGGAAACGATCGGGCTGATGTCGAGGTAGGTATCGATATCGACATTGTCGATGTTGATGGAGCGGGTGATCCGGCCGACGTCCGGCACCGTGTAGCCTTCGGCGTAACTGACGTAGGCGCGCAGGCCGTCGACCGGCTCGACTATGATGCCGGCGTTGTAGAGGGTGTCCTTGAAGGACGGCTTGCCGCCGGAGACGCTGCGCGAACCGTAGGAGGCCAGCGTGACGAAGTCATCGACCTTGATCACGACATTCTCGCGGCGCAAGCCGCCCGCCAGGCGCAGCTTTTCGTCGAACAGGGACAGGTTGGCCTGAACAAAGGGGGCGACGCTGCTGTATTCCGTCGGCGGCACCCATACGCGGTTGGTCCGGACCAGAGCCTGTTCGGTTTCGTCGTTGAGCAGGTCAAGGCCGACGGTGGCGGTCAGACCTTCGAAGCCCGGCATGGCGCGCTCGTAGCTGAACTTGGCGCCCTTCTTCTTCGAACGGTTTTCAGACTGATCGAGCAGCGTGCCGATCGGCGCGATGCTGGCGTCCTGGAAGGTGGCGCTGAAGTCCCCGCCAAAGAGGTCCTGGGTGCGGTTGTAGAACACCTGGCTGGTCAGGTTGCCGCCCCACAGGTCGCTGTCGGTATAGGACAGGGCGACGCTTTCGGTCGTACTTGTCGCCGCCTCGCCCAGCGGCCGGCCGCGGATCGCGGTCGTCGGACGGTTCTGTCCGCGATCTCCCGTCAACGGCACATAGTCACCATCCCCGGCCACTTCGAAGCGGCTGGCGATCAGATCCAGGCGGGCGGAGTCGCCGAGCGCATAGCCGAAGCGTCCAAACAGCGACCAGCTGCGGGAATCCTGGGTTTCACCCTGGGCTACGTCGAAGCCCACGCGGCGGCCTTCGCCGTCGTACATGGCGCCGCGCGCTTCGTAAGCCGCGCCGAGGGTGGCGTCGAAGGCCCCGCCCCGCCAGCTGGCCAGGCCCGCGCCCTTGTAGCCGAAGCCGTCGCCATGGAAGCCGGTGTCGGCGATGGTCTGCAGCAGCATCTTGCCGCTGAAGCCCTCTGCCGTCGGGGCCCCCACCGTGACCTGATTGACGATGCCGCCGGCGCCGCCGATGCCCTGCAGGGCGTTGGAGCCGAAGATCACCTCGACCCGATCGACGAAGAACGGATCGATGGTGAAGCCGTCTCGCGAGCCGTCGCGCAGGGGCGTCGATTGAGGAATTCCGTTGATGGCGTAAAGCGGCGAGCGGCCGCGCAGGGTCTCGCCGGCGCCGGACAGCTTCTGGCGGGTGGGCGAGAACGACGGGGTCAGCGCCGCGACGGCGTCGACCACGGACCCGGAGATCGAGACCTGCTGGTCGAGGGTCGACTTGTCGATCACATCGACAGTCAGCGGCAGGGCGCTGGCCGGCAGGATGGTCCTTGCGGCGGTGACGACGACCGCATCGACTTCGGTCTGGGCGGCCTGCCCTCCGGGTTGGGCCGCGGCTGGCGTGGCGGCCAGGACGGCGGCGCTGGCGAACAGTGAAACGTGGAACGCGGTCTTCATGGAACCCCCGGGATCTGGCGCGTCTCATACGCCACACCCCGACGAGATTGCAAGTCATTATCAATCGCGAGACAGAGTGTGCCGCGGGCGCGAGGGACCTTCAGGGGCAGGTCTGACAGCTAGATGACCGCGTGCTCGAAGCCCCACCAGCGCCGGCTCTTCTCGCGGTCAATGAAGCGGCGCTCGTCGTCGCGGAGCAGCCTGGCGGCATCCTGCGCCGCCGGGTCCGACATGCGAGCGTCGAAGGCCTCCCGGCTTTCGTACAGGATTTCGGCGAGGCCATCGTAGGGAGCAGGCCAGGTGCGGGCTGACGGACCTTCCGGGGAGGGGCCGTCCAGCTCGGAGTGCAGCTGGACATACCTCACGATCCCGAGGGTCGCGGCGAGGGTCCGGACCAGCGGCGCATGCTGACCAAGCCAGTAGTCCTGGAACGCGCCGCGGCTCAGCGATGGCAGGCGTACAAGGGCGACCGTCATCCGGATGAGACGCGGCGCGGTCATGCGGGCTCCTTGGCCGGCGCCGGAGCCTGATGGTGCGCGTAGACGAAGATGGCGTCGTCCAGGTCAATCCGCGGGAGCTCGTCCTTCTCCCTCCAGTAATCCTGGCTGTGCGCCCATTCGACCTTGTCGCCGCGCTTGGGCAGGAGGTGCACGCCGCGCATCAGATAGCCCGGATTGAAGGTATCCGGATCGATCCAGGGCAGCAGCGCCATGTCCTGGTCCTCGGGCCGCAGCGCCACCGACACCCGCTCCGCGCCGGTCTTCTCCATGTGATTGAGGAGCCGGCAGACGAAGTCTGCCACCAGGTCGGCCTTCAGCGTCCAGCTGGCGCCGCGGAAGTACCCCAGCACCCAGAGCATGTTCGGCACGCCGGTGAACATCATGCCGCGATAGGTCACCGTGTCGGCGAAATCGAGCCTGGCGCCGTCGATGGTGAAGGCGATGTCGCCCAGAACATTGAGGTTGAAGCCCGTCGCCGTGACGATGATGTCGGCCTCGAGTTCCCGGCCCGACTTCAGCAGGATGCCCTTCTCCGTGAAGCGCTCGATATGGTCGGTGACCACCGACGCCTTGCCCGACCGGATGCCGGCGAACAGATCGCCATCGGGCACGAAGGCGATCCGCTGGCGCCAAGGCTTGTAGGCCGGGGTGAAGTGCGCATCGACCATGTCCTGGGGGAGGTGCGCGGCGACCCCGGCCAGCAGCTGCTGCTTCACCGCCTCCGGAGCGGCGAGCGCGCGGCTGACGAAGCGGTACTGGTCGTGAACGATCTTCCGCCGCACGATGTCGTGGATCAGCGCCTCCTCGATCCCGATTTCGCGCAACGTGTCGGCCAGTCGGTTGCGGTTGTGGTCAGGGAAGAAGTAGGTCGGCGAGCGCTGCAGAAGGGTGACGTGCTCGCAGTCGCCGGCCACGGCCGGCACGACGGTCGCGGCGGTCGCTCCCGACCCGATGACGATCACCCGCTTGCCGGCATAGTCGAGGTCGTCCGGCCAGGTCTGGGGATGCACGATCCGGCCGCGGAACCGGTCCATGTCGGGCCAGTCCGGCGTGTAGCCTTCCGAATGGCGATAGTAGCCCTGGCACATCCACAGGAAGCCGCAGGTGAAGCGGACAGCCTCGCCCGTGTCCTTGCGCACGCCCTCGACCGTCCAGGTGTTGGTCTCGCTCGACCAGGTCGCCGAGGTGATCTGATGATTGTAGCGGATCCTGTCGCCGAGATCGTTCTCGGCGATGACCTCGCCCAGATACTTGCGGATCTCGGCCGCCGTTGCGATCGGCGGCCCGACCCAGGGCTTGAAGCGGTAGCCGAAGGTGTAGAGATCGCTGTCCGACCGGATGCCCGGATACCGGTGGGTCAGCCAGGTTCCGCCAAAGTCCTCAAGTCCCTCGAGCACGACGAACGTCCTGTCGGGGCATTGGGTCGAGAGGTGATAGGCGCCATCGATGCCGGTGATCCCGGCGCCGATGATCACGACGTCAAAATGCTCGGTGGCGGGCTGGCCTTCTGCGGGCATCAATCTGTTCCTGTCCAATGTACTTGCGGTTGCCGCTGACCCGGTCGAGCGCATCGGCCTGGCCCGGACCGCGACGCGTCCCGGTCAGCCCAGTCTGCGGATGTCGCGGGCCTGCCCGGTCATGCCGTAGGTGATGCCGGCGTAGTCCGGCTTCTTCTTCGCGCCCGGCAGCGGGTGGACGCGCAAGAGGCCGTTGGCGAGGTAGCCGCCATCGACCGCATGCGCCTCGCCGGTGACAAATGCGCTCTCGTCGCTGGCCAGGTAGAGAACGGCGCTGGCCACATGATGGGGCTCGCCGCGATCGGGCCAGGGCTGGATCTCGCGCACCACGGCCTCGGCCTGCGCCTCGCGACCGTTGTGCATCAAGGGGGTGAAGATGATCCCGGGGCAAACGGCGTTGACGCGGATCCGGTGCTCCGCCAGCTCGGTCGCGGCGTTGCGGGTGAAACTGACGACGGCCGCCTTGCTGGCCGAGTAGGCGGTCGGGACGACACCGCTTGAAAGGGCCGCGATCGAGGCGGTGTTGATGATCACGCCGCCGCCGCGCGGGATCATCAGCCGGGCGGCGTGCTTGACCCCCAGGAAGACGCCCCGCGTCATGACCGCGAAGGTGGCGTCCCAGTGCTCGGCGCTGGTTTCGATGATGGGCCCGACCGCGCCGGCGATCCCGGCGTTGTTGAAGGCGATGTCCAGGCTGCCGAAGCGGGAGACCGCGCGAGCCATCAGGGCCTCGACGTCCTCTTCCTGGCACACGTCCGTGCGGATGAAGTCGACGCGGTCCGCGCAGCCCTCGGCGGCGAGGCGGTCCATCGACGCCGCGCCGGCCTCGGCGTTGTAGTCGCCGACGACGACGCTGGCCCCTTCCGAGAGGAATCGCCGTGCGACCTCGAAGCCGATGCCGCTGGCGCCGCCGGTGACCACGGCCGTCCGGCCCGCGAGGCGATCGCCGGTCATCGGGCCGACCGGGCGGGGAGCCCTGAGGCGGCCGCGCGCTGCATCTCGACATTCATGGCCTTGCCGCCCTCTCCGCTGGTGGTTGACGGTCTCACCGTAGGAGCGGCGGCGGCCGTCAAACAGGTCCGGAACCCCCGCCGATGGGCGGACATTTTCGGTCAGACGGCCGGGTAGTCGACGTAGCCCTCGGGGCCCTGGCTGTACCAGGTGAGCTTGTCGTCCCGGGCCAGCGGGGCGCCCGCGGCGAACCGGCGGGGCAGATCGGGATTGGAGATGAACAACCGCCCGAAGCTGACAGCGTCGGCCATCCCCGCATCAAGGGCGGCCTGGGCGCGCGCCTGGTCGTAGTCGGAGTTGAGCACCAGAGGCCCGTCGAAGGCCTCGCGGATCGCCGGCGCCAGCGGGTCGCGGTCGCTCTGGCCCAGGGCGCCGTCGCGCGGCGGTTCGCGCAGCTCGAGAAATCCGATGCCGATATCGGAGAGGGCCGCGGCGGCGGTCCGGAACAGAGGTTCAGGATCGCTGTCATTGACGCCCTGGCTGTCGCCGTTGGGAGACAGCCGCACCGAGGTTCTGGACGGGCCGGCGATACCGGCCACCCCCTTCGTGACGTCGAGGAGAAGCCGGATGCGGTTTTCGATGGATCCGCCATAGTCATCCCGCCGGAAGTTGGCGTTGTCTCGCAGGAACTGGTCGATGAGATAGCCGTTGGCGGCGTGCACCTGCACGCCGTCGAACCCCGCCTGGAGCGCCCCTTCGGCGGCGCGGCGGTAGTCGTCCACGAGGCCCGGGATTTCCTCGCGCGCCAGCGGGCGGGCGACGGCATAGGGCTCGCGTCCATAGTAGGTGTGGGCACGGCCCGGGGCGCGGGTCGCGGAGGCCGAAACCGGCGAAGCCCCTTCCACGAAGCTGGGATGCACCATTCGCCCCATGTGCCAGAGCTGGGCGATGATCCGGCCTCCGGCCTCGTGCACCGCTTGCGTGACTGTCCGCCAGCCCGAGACCTGATCCTCGCGCCACAGGCCGGTGGCATGGGGCCAGCCCAGACCCTGACGGCTGACGCCGATCGCCTCGGCGATGATCAGGCCGGCCCCCGCCCGCTGGGCGTAGTATCGCGCCATGACCTCCGTGGGCGCATGCTCTCGCGTGCCGCGCGTCCGGGTCAGGGGCGCCATCAAAATGCGGTTGGGCGCCTGTATGGCGCCCAGTTGAACGGTATCGAACAGTGAGGGCATGCTGAATGACCGCCAAGGCCTGGGGACTGGAAAACGCCGCCCCGGAACGGCCGGCCGGCGCCGGTGACGAGCGCGTCCGGCGACATGGACTCTAGCCGCCGGCCCTCAGCCCGGAAGGGTCGCAACGGTCCACCGGCGGCGGACATTTTCGGTCATCGACCGGGGGCGAGGCAGCGTTGACCGCTGTCCGGCGAGATCAGCGGGCCAGGCCGTCCGAGACGGACCAGCCCCCGTCCACGGGCATGGCGATGCCGGTGACGAAGGCCGCTTCGTCGCTCAACAGGAAGGCGACGGCCGCGGCCTGCTCTTCCGGCGTGCCGAAGCGATTCATGACCGTGCGCTGCTGAACCCGCTGGCGGGCCGCCAGATATGCCGGCGCGTCCAGATTGCGCTCCATCTGCTCGAAGATCGGCGTCTCGACCGGTCCCGGGCACAGGCAGTTGACCCGGATTCGGGCCGTCGCGAAGTCCATCGCCGCGTGCTGGGTCAGGCTGATCACACCGGCCTTGGTCATGCCATAGGGCGAATGGTGCCGGTTGGGCCGAATCCCCGCCATGGACGACACATTCACCACGGCGCCGCCGCCGGCCGCCCGCATCGGCGCGTAGGCCGCCTTCATTCCGTACCAGACCGATCTCAGGTTCACCGCGACGATGGCGTCAAACTCGTCGGGTTCGACGGCGTCGAGCCGCTTCATCGGTCCGCCGATCCCGGCGTTGTTGACCAGCCCGTCCAGACGGCCGAACGCTTCGATGGCGCGAGCGATCGCGGCGTCGATCACCGGCAGATCGGCGACGCTTCCGGCGACAGTCTCGCATCGGCCGCCGAGCGCCGTCACCTCGCCGGCGAGCGTCGTCAATCCTCCCTGCGAGAGATCAAGGCCGACGATGTCGGCGCCCTCGGCGGCTAGTCGGAGCGCGCAGGCCCGTCCGATGCCGCTGGCCGCCCCCGTGATCACAATGGCCCGACCGGAGAACCGGTCGCCTCGCGTCGTCATCCCGTCAGTCATCGCCGAGCGCTCCGGTCGTCGTGTGCTTCTTCAATGTGTACACTGTACACGGATCGGATCCCATCTTGTCCATCACGCGGCGTACGATGTACGCTGTTGGCCAGATTCCGAGCCGACCGCAGCGTTGCGGAGCGTTCGCCGGCCAGGCTTGCGCATCCGTGGCGCCGCCGAGCGGGTCCTCCAGGTCCAGGAGCGGGGCCTCCGATTCCGAAAGGCGCCGAAACGTGACCTTCATCAGCGACGCCGGGCCGCGAGCCGCGGCCGTCCGCCTCCCGGCCACCCACCCGTCGGGGCTCCACCAACGCGCGGGCGCAACGGCGGCGGCGCAGATCTGGATCTCGGCATGCCCGACTCGTCCGGAGTAGAGGGTCGGAAGAAGCCGGCCGCCCGGCCGGCTCGTCGCGTGCGGGCGGAGCTGTCCCGCGACCGCATTCTCGCCTCGGCGCTCGAGCTGATCGACGCCAGGGGGCTGGATACGCTCAACATGCGCGACCTGGGGCAGGCGCTCGGCGCCTCCACCATGAGTGTCTACCGCCACTTCCGGAACAAGTCCGAGCTTCTGGACGCCGTGGTCGATCATGTCGTCGAGGGGTTCGCACCGCCCGTGATGGATGGCCCCTGGCAGGTCCAGGCCCGGACGCTGAGCCTTCGCGTGCGCGCTGCGATGCTGGCTCACCCCGAACTGGCCGACCAGATCGGCCGCGAGTTCCGGCGATCGCCCACTTCGCTGCGGGTGAACGCCGCGATCATCGAGCGTCTTCGCCAGGCCGGGGTTCCCCGGCCGCTGCTGCCGGACACCTACTGGGCGATTTCCAGCTACACCAACGGCTACGCGCTTCTGGAGGCCCAGTCCCGCCGGCGTCGACGCGGTTCGGCCGGTCCGGGCGCCGACGCCGACCGGGTGCGAAAGCTCGCGGCGATGCTCGACGACGTCGAGGAGCTGGACCCGCACGTGGCGCGAGAGGCGGCGGTCGTGCTGGCCCGACCGCTCGACGACCGTCAGTTCCTGTTCGGGCTGGACTGTCTCATCAAGGGGATCGAGGAGCGGATCGCCCTCCTGCTCGACGACGCCGGTCATACGGAGGCGTAGACCGCACCCACAAGCGCCGCGAACCGGGGGTCAAGGCCGTCCTGGGGCTCGCGCATGAAGTTCATGGCGTAGGCGACCGCCAGGCCGGCGTCCGGATCGGCGAACCCGAACGAACCTCCCCAGCCGTGATGGCCGAACGCCCGCGGACTTGGACCATAGACCCCCATGGCCTTGTTGAGTGCGAAGCCGACGCCCCAGCTCATGGGGAAGCGCAGCACGAGATCCTCGCCCTCAATCTGGATAGCGGTCGCGGCCGCCAGGGCGCGCTCGCTCAGCAGTTCCACACCGCCGACGCAGCGGTCGGTCGCCAGCGCCGAGTACACCGAGGCGATGCTTCGCGCGTTGCCCGTCCCGGCCGCCGAGGGCGTGCCCTGCGCCCGCCAGGCCCGCAGGTTGGCGATGCCGGGCCTGACGGGCACGTTGACCTGGGCCAGCCGCTGATAGGGATTGAAGTTTTCCGGGCCGCCGGACTGAGGATTGCCGTCATGGACGATCTCCGCCACGCGCCCGTCCTCTTCGGGCGGCAATCCGATATGGAAGTCGATGGCCAGCGGTCCGGCGATCTCGTCGCGGAAGTACTGCCCCACCGTCTTGCCGACGACCCGCTTGAACAGCCCGTCGCCCAGCGGTCCTATGGTCAGGGCGTGATATCCGGATCGTGACCCGATCGCCCAGTGCGGCGCTTCTCCGGCCAGCAGGTCGGCCACCAGGTCGGTGTCCAGCAGTTCAGCCTCGGTCAGCTGCCGGCTCGGTCCGCAAAGGCCGGCCTGGTGCGAGAACAGTTGGGCGACGGTCACCGCACCCTTGCCGTGGGCGGCGAACTCCGGCCAGTAGTCGGCCACCGGGCGGTCGTTGGCCAGCAGGCCCTGGTCGGTCAGTCGGGCCACGCACAGCGCCATCATCCCCTTGGTCGTCGACCAGACATTGACCAGGGTGTCCCTGTCCCAGGGTCGGGAGCGCGCCTCATCGGCGTGCCCGCCCCACAGGTCCACGACCTTTCGCCCGTGCTGGAAGACGCAGATCGAGGCCCCGATCTCGGCGTGGCGGCGAAAGTTGTCTGCGAAGGCGTCGGCGACCGCGGCAAAGCCTGGGTCCGTCTGACCGGCCACGAGAAGATCTGGCATGGAGAGTCACTCACAAGCAAAGGGGGGCGGAGGGGTCCGGCGTCGGCCGTCGCGAGAAAAGGGCGCGCGGCCGGTCGCCGGCGACGAGGGCCGGCCGCGCGCCAGGAGGGTCACTGGAACTTGTAGGAGAGGGTCACGCCGTAGGTCGCCGGCATCCCGGTGAACCGAACGGTGGTGTCGAGGTTTCGGTTGGCCGCCGTCCAGTAGTAGACGTCGCCGACGTTGCGCCCCCAGGCCGTGAGACGCCATGCTCCGTCCGTGGACTCCACGCCCGCGCGGAGGTCGACCAGCGTGTATCCGTCGACCGCGAGGTCCGGGAGTTCGCCCAGCTGGCTGTTTGTCGAGCTCTGGTAGGTGAAGCCGCCGCCCACGAAGCCGGTCAGCCTGTCGGACACGTCCCAGCGATAGTCCAGATCCGCGACGAGCTGCCATTTCGGCGTGTTCGGAAAGGATTCGCCGTCGAAGTCGACGAGGGCGCCGGCAGCGTCGTAGTTGGTGAAGTGGTCGAGCACCTCGGAGTCGATGTAGGAGCCGCCGGCGTTGATCGTCAGGCCCCGGACGGGTGTCCAGGTCGCCTGTATTTCCGCGCCGGTGATCCGGGACTGCGGAACGTTCACCATTCGCAGCAACGGGCCGAAGACCGGGTCCAGAACTTTTCCGAGGATCTGCTTGTCGGTGTAGTCGTAGTAGAAGACAGCCCCGTTCAGCTGCAGACTGCGCTCAAGCAGGGTCGTCTTGAAACCCGCTTCGTAGGCGACCAGCGACTCCTGGGTCGCCGGCAGGAACTGGGTGTCGAGCGTCGCCGCCAGATCGGGAAATCCGCCCGCCTTGTAGCCCCGGCTGACGTTCGCGTAGACCAGAACGCGGGACACTGGCGTCCATTCGACGCCGGCGCGCCAGGCCACATTGTCTTCATCCAGCGTGTCGCGAACCAGTCCGGGGACGAAGGCGGCGTCCGACGTGACGCACGCGCCGGCGGGAATGGCGGGGTTCGCCGGCAGGCCGGCGCCGGCCCGGAAGACATTCTGCAACGTGCCGAAGTCCAGCGCCGCCACGCCGTCGCCGGAATCCGCCGTGCAGCCGTAGAACTTGTTCTCGGACCTCGTGTAGCGCGCCCCGCCATACACCTTGACGGCGTCGGTCAGCTGGTAGTCCGCACTGGCGAAGATTGCGGTCGTCGTGGCGTCCTGGTTGTTGCTGTCGACGAAGCTGGTGAACAACGGCAGCCCGAAGGGCACGAAGGTGAAGGCTGTGGTGCTCTGGTCAATCCGCACAAGGCCGACCTGATCGACCTCGTCGTGAGCATAGGTGACTCCCGTCACGAAATGGCCGGCGTCTCCGATATCGCCAGACAGCCGGAGCTCCTGCGAAATGGTGGAGATCTCGCCCGCGGTCAGTTGGCTGATGTTCGACAGCGTGGTCCCGTCGATGTCCTGAAGCTGCCGCTGATCGTAGCGGCTGGCGGAGGTGATCGAGGTCAGGGTCAGTCCGTCGGTCAGCGCGTAGTCGATCCGCAGGTTGCCCTGCAGGAAGTCATTGTCGCGGCTGTAGTCCTGGCCCGGATTCCAGTCGGCGGCGCGGGCGGAGCGCGGCGCGAGGGGATAGGTGAGCAGCCCCGGAACAAAGGCGGCGGCCGCCGGAATTCCGGGCGAGATGCCGGTCAGCTGTCCGGCCTGAACGTCGGAACGATCCAGGAAGCCGTTGACGCTGAGCTGCAGCCCGAACGCCTCCGTGGGCGTCCAGGCCAGGATGATCCGGCCGCTGGTGAAGTCCTCGCCCCCGTTTGTCGCCCCGGTCGTGTAGCTCTTCTGCCAGTCGTCGCTACGGGTGTGACCGACCGCCAGGCGCACCGCCAGCGTGTCGCTCAGGGGGCCGCTGACATAGCCGCCCGCCTCGACAGCGTTGAAGCTGCCGACGCCCAGGTTCACCGCCGCCTCAAAGGATTCAGTCGGCTTGGCGGCGACATAGTTGATCGCGCCGCCCGTGGCGTTCTGACCGAAAAGCGTGCCCTGGGGCCCCTTCAGGACCTCCACCCGCTCGAGATCGAGGCTGGCGCCGCGGGTGATGATCGAGAACGGCAAGGGCGCTTCGTCGATGTAGATGCTGACGGTGGGCCGTCCCCCCAGGCTGATGTCGCTGAAGCCCACGCCCCTGAGGGTGAAGATCGGCGAACCCACGTAGGAGTCGGCATAGGTGAACGACGGCGTGATCTTCACGAGGTCGCGTGGCTGATCGATACCCTGACGTTCCAGTACATCGCCGGTCGCGGCAGTGATCGACATCGGCACGCTGTTGACGGTTTCCTCGCGCTTGTTCGCCGTCACCACGATTTCCTGAACCGTAGTCCCGGTCCCGGCGGCCTCGGCGGACTGGGCCCGGGCGGCGCCTGTCGAGACGGCGGCGATCGAAACCCCGGCCAGCAGCAACCCGAGAAACGATCGGGCCGCCCCGGACGTCGTCCGGGCGTTTCCAAAAGCCGGACGCGACGGCCGGATGCGCGTGTCTTGTTGGTCCATTGTGCTTCGCTCCCCATGCCGCGAACCCGCGGACGATCGAGACTTTCCCGACGCAGGGCGGCCGGACGTCTCTTGTTGTCCACGGAGACTGGGTGAGGTCCCCGGCCCTGGACAGGGGCGAACATCCCCGACCGCACCGGACTCTTTTGGACTCTGGCGCTCAGCCGGACGCGTGCTGGCTTCGGTAGGCCGACGGGCTGAGTCCGAACCAGCGCCGGAAAGCCCGCCGGAAGCTGCGCGAATCTTCGTAGCCGAGCATTTCGCCGATCTGCTCCACGGTCAGCCCGGCATGTATCAGGCAGGTGGAGTTCTGCATCCGGACCTCGTCGCGGATCCGCCGGAAGGAACACCCCTCCTGTTCAAGCCGCCGGGCGACGGTCTTGGTGGAGACGCCCCAGCGCCGCGCGACGCTCTGCTGGTCGACGCCGTCGAGCAACGCTGAACGCACCTTTTCGGAGAAAGCCCCGCCCAGGGCCACGGATCGGGTCCGCGCCGCCAGGGATGAAAGCGCCCTGTAGGCGCCGTCCCGCCAGGCGCCGATCTCGACCTGGCCGATGGCCGCGCCGGCCGCTTGCGGCGCGAATACGATCTCCAGGTCGTCCCCGGCGTAGACGACCGGCGCCGCCATCAGATTCAGAAGCGTGGAGCCGGAGTCTCTCCGGGCGGCGGGCGCGCGGACCCGCAGGACCGGCAGGGCGTCGCCGGCCATCCAGCAGAGGATGGAATAATAGACGGCCGCCATCCCCTCCAGCACGATGTGGTGCAGCGGATTGTCCGGCTCTTCCGACCGCCAGCGCAGGGACAGGCCCTCCCGCCGCCGGGCGACCGTGACCTTCAGCTCCTGGACAATGATCGCCGAGGCCTCGGCGTAGGCGCACAGGGCTTCGTGGACGGTCTGGCACAGAAGCATTCTGGCGATGATCAGGTTCGTGCCGCCGGGCTTGAGCCGCGTGCCGAAGACGCAGTGCATCTCATCGTCGGTCAGCGCGGCGTGCTCGGTGAATATTCGCCAGCACACATCGATCGGAACCGGGGCCTCGGCAGGGTCGTCGTTGTCCCGAATGCCGTGCGCGAGGAGCAGCTTTCCAACCTGATCCTGCGGCTTGCCGTCGGCGCCCAGATAGACGAGGAGGTCCGCAAGGGACATCCCCGGAGGAAGCAGTCCGGTATCTGACTGTGGCATCCTCGCCTCCCTGCCCGGCGCGCGTCGAGTCTCGACACGCCGCCACGATCCCTGTCCCCAGATGTCATCAGCGGCGCGTCTGGGTTCGCGCTCGCCTTCTGTTCACAACAGCGACCACGGCATACGCCCTGATGGGACAGGCGTGACGCCGGATGTCAGCGTACACTGTACACATTCTGACCCCGGCGACAACCGCGGCGGCCGGCTGGCCCGTCCCGCCGCCCCCGGGCGGCTCATCGGCGCGGCGCGAGCCTTGCTCCTGGCCAGAGTCATCAGCGCGCCCAGGACCAGAGATCGTGGGGCGCCAGACAATGCGAGTGTTCGGGAATCCTGAGCCCCGGGACCCGGCGTCGCCGCCTTGAGTGATCCGCAGGACTTTGCAGGGGAGATGGTCGTCGCCGGCCTCACGCCCCCCGCACATCGAGGCCGTGACGTTCGATCAAGCGCTCGATGTCGCCGTGCTCGCCGACCCGGACGACCTCCTCGGCATATCGCAGCCTCGCGCCGTGCGGAAAAGGAAGGAGCCGCCGGATCACCGGCGGCTCCAGGGTCTTGCGCAAGGAAGGCGTCTAGAAGCTCATCCGCAGGCCCAGGCGGAAGGTGCGGCCCAGCGGATCGGTGGTCATGGCGTCGTAGCCCTCCGGAAGCCTGGCCAGCGGCGGCTCCTGGTCGGTGATGTTGGTCACGGCGAAGGTCAGCTTCACCTCCCGGGGCAGGTCGATGACGGCGGCGAAATCGTGAAGCGTCGTCGCATCGATGTTGTAGCCCACGGCGGTCCTCGCCCACCGGGTGTCGCGGTACCCTGAGCTGTAGCGCATCGACCAGCGCAGGTTCACCGGACCCCGGTTGAAGTTGATATAGGACTGGCTCTTCCACTCCGGCAGCGGGTGGGCGAGCGTCCCGGCGTTGAGCTTGCCGACGGCGTCAAGGCCGGGAACGTTCAGGCCCGCGACATCGAAGCGGTCGAACTGGTAGCTCATCGTGCGGTTGGCCGCCGTGCCGATGGTCAGCTGCCCGCCGAAGATGTCGTCGAAGCGGTAGCTGGCGCGGATGTCGATGCCGCTGAAGGACATCGCCGGGCCGTTGATCCGCAGCAGCATGACCTTGGCAAGGTTGGCCGCGCTGCACGGGCCGTTGAACACGAAGTGATCGGCGAGGAACTGGGCGTCGACAGTGGCGCAGTTGTTGGCCCCGCCGGCTCCGTTCGGGAAGACGGCGTTGACGATCGCGTTCTGCGGCTCGGTGGTGAGGATGTTGTCCACGTCATAGCTGTAGAAGTCGAGGCCGGCGTCCAGCCCGCCCGCCTGGATCAGCAGGCCGATCGTGTAGGTGCTGGCCGTCTCGGGCTCGAGATCGGGATTGCCCATCAGATCCAGCGCCGTCGCCCGGCCCAGGATCGTCGGGATCGAGGCCAGCGGGTTGGGCGCCAGCGCGGTCAGCGGCGGGGCCCGGAAGGTGGTGCTGGCAGAACCCCGGATCGCCAGCCAGTCCAGGACCTGAAGCTTGGCCCGGACCTGCGGGTCAAACGTCCCGCCGCCTGCCGAGCCGTAGTCCTCGTAGCGCGCGCCGAGGGTGACATCGAAGGTGTCTGTGACCGGCAGCGCCAGTTCCACGAAGCCGGCGTAGATGTCGGTGGTGATGTCGGTCGGCGCGAAGGCGGCCGAGAGCCCCAGCGGCGTATAGGGCGTCGGCGTGCAGACATCGGCGCCGGGAATGTCCAGCGGCGAGTTCAGGCAGGGCACGCGCGTACGGTCCGCATACTCGGAGTCGGTCTCGTTGAACGCGATCCGTCGCCACTGGAAGCCGGCCGCCCACCGGATGTCGCCGCCCGGCAGGGTGAAGGCGCCGAGGGTTCCGTCGATGCCGAGGTTCAGCTCGGTGGTCTCGCTGGTCAGAAAGCGGGTCTGCGGGACCATCAGCCAGTTGGCCAGTTCCCGCGTGTTGGCGACGGCCGGATTGTAGCCCGGGTTGCTCAGCACGCCGTTGATCGGCGCGCTCTGGATCGCGTTCGACATCGGGTTGAGCCAGAGGCAGCCGGCGCTTCCCGGCGCGGCGGTCTGCCAGTTGCAGTCCGGACCGCCCAGTCCCCTGAGGGCCAGTTCGATCTGGACGCCGGAGGAATCCCAGCCCTTCAGCTCGTGCTCATTGCGGCCGTAGGTGAGGTCGGCGTTCCAGTTGAGGTTTTCGCCGATCGATCCGGTCAGGCCGGCCGAGAAGCGGTACTGGGTCTGGTCGCGAGTCTGGTAGCCGGGCGTACCCGGACCGCCGAAGAAGGGGTTGCCGCCGAGCAGGTAGGGGCGCCACTGGCCGATGGGAATGAAGATGCCGGTCGAGCCGGCCGGGAACTGCGCCGGGTTGGCCGCCGCATAGGCCGCAAGGCCCGGATTGTCGATCGGCACGAACCAGTTGTTGAACAGTCGCGGCGTCGTGCCGGCGATATAGCTGGCCGGGTTGATGTTCCCCGGAAGAACCGTCTCGGTAATCGGCTTGGGCTGATTGAACGAAGGCGGATAGTGGACGATCGTCTCGGCGCTGGACCAGGATCCCTCGAGGTACAGCTCGGTCGTCGGGGTCAGCGCGTAGTTGAACTGGGCGTAGAGCTGATAGGTGTCCGCCGGCGCCACCAGATCCTGCCAGAGCTGGACGTTGCTGACGCAGAAGCCGACGAAGGGCTCGATGGCGCCGAGGGCCGAACAGCCGACATCCACGGCGCGCGCGCCCGTGGCCGCCAGCACGCCGCCCGGGCCGATCGGACCAACAGGGGTGAACTGGGCCGGGTTGGTGGCGAAGTTCCAGCCGGCCTCCGGGTTGACGCTGTAGGGCGGCGTGGACCACTCGCGATCCGCGACCTTGAGCTGGGCGCGGGACTGGTAAGCCGCCGACAGCAGCAGGTTCCAGCCCTCCCCGACCCGGCCCCAGGTGATGTCCAGGCCGTAGTCGCCTTCGGTGTCCTCGATCCAGGTGAAGTCGCCGCCGATCTCCAGCCCGTCGAAATCCCGCCGGGTGATGAAGTTGACGACGCCCGTCATCGCGTCGGAGCCGTAGGTCGTGGAGGCGGCGTCCTTGAGGATCTCGATCCTGCCGACCGCTGACATCGGGATGCTGCGGGTGTTGACGAAGGACCCCGACACCAGCGGCATCCGCCGACCGTTGAGCAGGACCAGGTTTCGCTCCGGGCTGAGCCCGCGCAGGTTGATGCTTTCCGAGCCTTCGAAGCCCTGCCCCTTGCCCGGCTGCGAGGAGTTGGAGTTGCCGATCGAGCCCGCCGCTTCGGGCATGGCGCGGATGACGTCCACCAGCGCCGGCGATCCCTGCGCCTCGAGTTCCTCGGAGGACACGATGCGAAGCGGCAGGGCGTCGGCCTGGCGAGCTGTCAGAAGGCGCGACCCGGTGACCACGATGGCGTCGACTTCCGGGCCATCTGTCTCCGCCGCGAGGGCCGGACCCGCGCAGGCGGCGGCGGCGATGGCGGCGATGATCGAGGCGCCGCAGAAATAGGACTGTCTCATGTGTTCCTCCCCCGGCCGGCACGCATTGCTCTGCTTTCCTGGCCGCCCGATGATCGTCAGGGGACGCCGCCCGGCGAGCAAGACGTCTGAGATTGGCGAAAATTCACCTAAATATCTGCTTTCATTGTGTAATTCAGAGTTCGATCAGGTCGTTTTCGGAATGGATTAGCCGGTGAATCCGCGCACGGTCCGCTGTCTCGGTGGCCATGAATAGTGAGGGCGGGATGTTCGTTCGCTCAGGAGTAACCGTGTCCAATCCATCGCCCTGGCCCGGGAAGATCGGCCGCACTTACAGAGAGTCCGCGTCCTGGTTCGAACCGCCCGTGCGCCCGCCCGCGGGGGCGCCGAACGTGGTGGTCATCGTTCTGGACGACGTCGGCTTCGCCCAGCTCGGCTGCTACGGCTCCACCATCGAAACCCCCAACATCGACGCGCTCGCCGCCGGCGGCCGGCGCTACACCGGCTTCCACACCACCTCGATGTGCTCGCCGACACGGGCCTCGCTCCTGACCGGTCGCAACCACCACGCCGTCGGCATGGGGATGATCGCCGACATGTGCACAGGCTTTCCCGGCTACCAGGGCCAGATCGGAAAGGACTCCGCCACCCTGGCGGAGATGCTCCGTTCGGCTGGATATGGAACCTTCGCCACCGGCAAGTGGCACCTGACCCGTGCGCGGGACATGACCGCCGCCGGGCCGTTCGAGCAGTGGCCGCTGGGGCGCGGTTTCGAGCGGTATTACGGCTTCCTGTATTCTCTTGTCGATCAGTGGCACCCCGAACTGGTGGCCGACAACCACTTCATCCCCGCCCCGGATCGCCCCGGCTACCACCTCAGCGAAGACCTGGTGGACCAGACCATCGGCATGATCCGCGACCAGCAGGCGGGACGCCCCGACCAGCCCTTCTTCGCCTATCTGGCCTTCGGCGCCTGCCACTCGCCCCACCAGGCGCCGCGCCCCTACATCGACAAGTACCGCGGCCGGTTTGACGAAGGCTGGGATGTCATGCGGCAGCGCTGGCACGCCCGGCAGATCGAACTGGGCGTCATTCCGCCCGACGCCGTGCTGACCGACATGAACCCCGGCGTGCGCCCCTGGGCGCAGATGACCGATGACGAACGCAGGCTGTGTGCCCGCCACCAGGAGGTCTTCGCCGGATTTCTCGACCACACCGACGCCCAGATCGGCCGCCTGACCGACTGGCTCCGCGCGCGGGACCTGCTCGACAACACCCTGCTGGTGCTGCTGTCCGACAACGGCGCGACGGCCGAGGGCGGTCACTTCGGCGATGTGAACCTGCGCCGGTACATCCAGTTCCTGGACGAGACCTTCGAGGAGAAGCTCGCGGCCATCGACGACCTGGGCAGCGATCGCCTTTGGAACAACTACCCGGCCGGCTGGGGCCATGCGGGCAACACGCCGCTGAAGTGGTTCAAGATGCACACCCACGGCGGCGGCGTCCGCGATCCGCTGATCCTGCACTGGCCGGCGCGGATCAAGGACGGCGGCGAGATCAGCCGGCAGTTCTGCCACTGCTCGGACATCGTCCCGACCATCCTTGAGGCCTGCGACGTGCCGGCGCCGGAAGCGAGCCCGGGGGCGACGCTGCAGCCGCTGACCGGCACGAGCCTGGCCTACACCTTCGACGCGCCGCACGCCCCCACCCGCAAGCAGGTCCAGTACTTCGAACTGATGGGGCATCGCGGCGTCTGGGCCGATGGCTGGAAGGCGGTCACCCACCACGTGGAGGGGGCCGACTTCGACGACGACGTCTGGGAGCTCTACCATCTCGACACCGACTTTTCCGAAGCCCGGGATCTGGCGCCCGAACATCCCGAAAAGCTGCGGGAGCTCATTGCGCTGTGGTGGCGCGAGGCGGAGGACAATCACGTCCTGCCGCTCGATGACCGCAACCGGGAGCGGATCGCCCTGACCTACTGGGGTCTCCCCCGCCGGCGGTGGCGGTTCGAACAGCGCATGAACCGGGTGTCGGGCTATGCGGCGCCGTCGGTGGCCAACCGGTCCTACCGGATCATCGCGGACGTCGAGCTGTCGGACGACACCGAGGGGGTGATCCTGTCGGTGGGCGGACAGGCGGGCGGCTATGTGCTGTTCATCCAGGACGGTCGGCTGGTGCATGAGTACGTCGGTCCCGACCGGCGCTGGACACTCGAGACCGCAGCGCGCCTGCCGACGGGTCGGCGGCGGCTGTCGTTTTCGTTTCGCAAGACCGGCCGCTGCGCCGGCGTCGCCAGCCTGCTCTGCGACGACGCGGTGATCGCCACCGGCGAGATGCACGGCATGTGGCCGGCCAGTCCCACCGGCGGCGGCGTCTGCTGCGGCTACAACGAGGCCAGCCCCGTCAGCGACCGGTACGCGCGGCCCTTCACCTTCACCGGCGTGATCCATGAAGTCGTGGTCGAGGCGGACGATGACCTCGTCCACGACGCCGCGTTGGCCACGCACATGGCGCTGGCGGAGGACTGACGGCGCCTAGACCTCGTCGGGCCTGGCGGCCAGGGCGCCCAGCGCCCTGGCCCGAAACTCGGTCGGCGTCAGCCCGGTCTCGCGCTTGAAGGCCCGGTTGAACGGGGCCAGCGACTGGAAGCCGCTGTCGATGGCGATCGTCGAGATCGGCACCGGCGCCTGTTCCGGATCAGCCAGCGCCTGGCGCGCCTCGTCGATCCGCCACTGCCCGACGAAAGCATTGAAGTTGCGGAAGCCGAGGCCCTGGTTGAGCAGGTGGCGCAGCCGGTGCTCGGGCACCCGCAGCTGCTGGGCGAGGAAGGAGATCCGCAGGTTCGGGGTCCGGTACAGCCGCTCCACCCGCATCAGGCGGTCAAGCTGGGCCGCCAGCGACTTCTCGGCCGACGTCAGCGGCGCGACCGGCTCGTTGCGCGCGTGGCTGTTGGGCTGGGGCGCCTTGGCCTGGCCGAACAGTTCGGGCCCGGCCTGGCCGAACACGAATATGCCCAGCAGGCTGCTGCCCAGTAGCGTCAGGGCGGCGAACAGCGACGGCTGGCGCGGAGCGAAGGTGAACAGCTCCATGGTCTGCACAAAGGCGACCCCGATCGAGTAGAGGCTCGCGAAGATGTAGAGCGGGGTGACGATCAGTCGCCGCCGCTCGACCAGATCGCTGCTCCAGCTGCGCACCACGATGACCAGCACATGGAACATCAGGCCGACGGTGATGAAGTTGTGGAACAGCCATAGCGGCCGGGCGATATCCGGCGGGCTGAACTTGGCCACCAGCGCGTTGATGAGCACCACGGCCAGCGGGATGATCTTCCGCCAGTCGAACCTGCGCGACTCCTGGAAGAACTCGGTGACGAAGATCCAGGTGAGGCTGGCCCCGACCACGGACGGAAGGTCGATGACGAGATACCACAGGCCAAGCGGCGCCATGGCCGGCGGAAACTGCGCGATCACGTGCGCCGTCTTCGAGATGTAGCTCAGCGAGCCGCTGATGCGGCTGGGCGTGCGCAGGGATCGTGCGATCACGATCGCCGTGGCGAGGTACAGGCCCGCCGCAACGCCGCGTACGATGCCCTCAAACAGCAGACTGGACTCACTCATCCGGCCGTCGCCCTTCCCCTGCCCCCGGCGCCGGACTCTCGTTGAACCGGACCCGCGATCCCGATGGCGTTTCGACCATGGGCGCCGGTCGGGCCCGCCGTCAATCGGCGCGGCCCACGCCGCGGCGGGGACCGGACCCCGTACCGGTCCGCAGGGGTTGACCATGCGTCGGAGCCGCGTCGCGCACAACCCGGCCTGAAGGTCTTACTTCTTTGTTTTTGCGTACTTTTTCATAATTCGACAAGTCGATTTCGAAGCCGATCAGCCGTCTCCGGGAAACGGCTTGCCAGCCTCCGTCCCCGCCAATCATCTGACGACAACGGCTCACGAGGGCCGCGCTTCAGCGGGCTAGCCCACCGCGCCCCTCGGACCCGGCCCACGCTCAGGCCCCTTCGGACAGACCATGCCGGACCAGTTTGATTTCATCATCGTAGGCGCCGGCTCGGCAGGTTGCGTGCTCGCCAATCGCCTCACCGAGTCGGGCAGGCACCGCGTGTTGCTGCTCGAGGCCGGGGGCTCCCACAAGCGGCTGATGATCGACATGCCGGCCGGGCTGGGACACGTGTTCTACGACCCCAAGGTCAACTGGTGCTACACGGCCGAGCCCGACCAGCAGATGGGCGGCCGCACCGACTTCTGGCCGCGCGGACGGGTGCTGGGCGGGTCCAGCTCCATCAACGGCATGGTCTACATCCGCGGCCAGCGCGAGGACTTCGACGACTGGGCGGCGCTGGGCAATACCGGCTGGGGCTTCGACGATGTCCTGCCCTACTTCCGGCGGTCCGAGGACAACGACCTTGGCGAGTCCGATCACCACGCCGTCGGGGGAGCGTGGCGGATTTCCAGCATCAAAGGGCGTCAGTCGCCGGTGGTGGACCGGGCGATGGCCAGCGCCCGGGCGCTCGGCCACCCCGACAACCCCGACTTCAACGGCGCCCGCCAGGAGGGCGTAGGCCTCTACCAGTTCAGCATCCGCGACGGACTGCGGACCAGCAACGCCCGCGCCTTCCTCGACCCGGCCATGCGCCGCCGGAACCTGACCGTCGTGACCAACGCCCAGACGCGCCGCATCCTGTTCGAGGGCCGGCGGGCGATCGGGGTCGAGTACAGCCACAAGGGCCGCCTGGCGACCGCCCGCTGCAGCGCGGAGGTGCTGGTTGCGGCCGGATCGATCAACTCCCCGATGCTGCTCCAGCAGTCCGGCGTGGGTCCCGGCGGGCTGCTGCAGCTGCATGGCATCCCGGTCGTGGCCGACAGCCCGGCGGTGGGCGAAAACCTGCAGGATCACGTCTTCACCGGCTTCTCCTACAAGGTGAAGCTGCCGACGCTGAACGACACCTACAAGACGCTGCCGCGCCAGATCCTCGCCGGCATCCGCTGGGTGCTGACCCGGACCGGCCCCCTCAGCCTGGGCATCAACCAGGGCGGCGCCTTCGTCAGCACCCGGCCCGGCGAAAGCCGGCCCGACACCCAGCTGTACTTCTATCCGCTCAGCTTCGGCGCGGCGCCCGACGGCAGGCCGAAGTCGCTGCATCCGCACCCGTTCAGCGGCATGACCATGAACGCCAGCCCCTGCCGGCCGGAGAGCCGCGGCCACATCCGCATCCGCTCAGCCGACCCGGACGCGCCGCCGATCATCCACCGCAACTACCTGGCCACCCCCAATGACGTGCGGGTGATGGTCGACAGCCTGCGGATCGTCGACACCATCGCCCGCACACGCCCGCTGGCCGACATCATCGACTCGCCGGTCTATCCGCTCGGCGACCCGCCGACCGACGCCCAGCTGGAAACCTGGGCCCGCCAGACCGGCCGCACCACCTATCACCCGACCAGCACCTGCATCATGGGCGTCGATCCGCGCACCTCGGTCGTGGACCCGCGCCTGAAGGTTCACGGGATCGACGGCCTGCGGGTCATCGACGCCTCGATCATGCCGCTGATCGTTTCGGGCAACACCGCCGCCGCCGCCACGATGATCGGCGAAAAGGGCGCGGACCTCGTCCTCGCCGACCACGCCTAGCTCCCGTCAGGACCCTCCGACATGCCCGCGTCTCCGAAGATCACCCACATCGACACCCTCGCCTGCGACGCCGGCTGGCGGAACTACTACTTCGTCAAGATCAGCACCGATGAAGGGATCACCGGCTGGTCCGAGTACGACGAGGGCTTCGGCAACCCGGGTATCGCCGCCATCATCCAGCAGATCTCTCCGCGGCTGATCGGCCAGTCGGTGATGGATCACGAGAAGATCTTCGCCCTGCTGCAGAACGCCATGCGGCCGGCGCTGGGCGGCCTGATCGGCCAGGCCATGGGCGCGATCGAGAACGCGCTGCTGGACGCCAAGGGCAAGGCGCTCGGCGTCTCCTGCGCCCAGCTGCTGGGCGGCAAGGTGCGCGATCGCGCGCCGGTCTACTGGTCGCACTGCGGCACCTGGCGGATCAGCCGCAAGCCGCACTACCTGCCGATGATCGAGACCCGCGATGACGTGGTCTCGCTCGGCCGGGAAGTCCGGGATGAGGGCTTCAAGGCGCTGAAGACCAACGTCTACCGCTATGTCGACGGCAAGCCCGTCGGCTGGGCGACCGGCTTCGGCGTCCCCTTCGAGCCGGGGCTGAACGTCGACCGCAAGGTGACCCGCGGCATCATCGACCACATCGCCGCCCTGCGCGAAGGGGCCGGCCCCGACGTGGAGATCCTGCTCGACCTGAACTTCAACGCGCGCACCGAAGGGTATCTGGAGCTGCTCCGCGCCCTCGCCGACACCGAGCTGATGTGGATCGAGCTCGATACTCTCAATCCAAGGGCCCTCGCCTCGATCCGGCGTAACAGCCATCACCCCATCGCCTCCTGCGAGACCCTGGTCGGCCCGGCCGCCTTCGTCCCGTTCTTCGCCGAACAGGCCATGGACGTCGCCATCGTCGACCTGCTCTGGAACGGCGCCTGGCAGTCGATGAAGATCGCCGCCATGGCCGACGCCCATGACGTCAATGTCGCGCCCCACAACTTCTACGGCCACCTGGCGACGATGATGAACGCCCAGTTCGCGGCCGCCGTGCCCAACCTGCGGATCATGGAAACCGACATCGATCGCCTCGCCTGGGACGACGAGCTGTTCACCCACGCGCCGGTGTTCGAGGACGGCTGCATCGTCATCTCCGACCGCCCCGGCTGGGGCACCGAGCCGATCGAGGAAGCCCTGCGCCGCTATCCGCCGAACACCCATCTGAACCCGGTCGGCCTGATCACCCACGGCCGCAAGGCGCCCTGACCCTCTCCAGCCCGAGCCCGGGCGGCCATCGCGGCCGCGGCGCCGACCAGGAATGCGAATGACCGACTCCCCCGCCGCCGCAGAGGTTCCCCTGCGGAGATCGACCCGGTTCTTCTACGGCCTGGGCGGCGTCGCGCTGGGGCTGAAGGACAATGGCTTCTCCTACCTGCTGCTGATCTACTACAATCAGGTCGTCGGGCTGCCGGCCGCCAAGGTCGGCCTGGCGATCATGATCGCCTTGGTGATCGACGCGATGATCGACCCGCTGATCGGCCAGCTGTCGGACAACCTCCACTCCCGCTGGGGCCGCCGCCACCCGTTCATGTACCTCTCCGCCATCCCGGTGGCGGTCACCTATCTGATGATCTGGCTGCCGCCGAGCGGATGGTCCGAGAACGCGCTGTTCGCCTACCTCGTCTTCACGGCCCTGCTGGTGCGGACCTTCCTGGCGATGTTCGAGATCCCCAGCGCCGCCCTGGCGCCGGAACTGACCACCGACTATCACGGCCGCACGAAGCTGATGGCGTTCCGCGCCCTGTTCATCTGGTACGGCGCGTTGATCATGACGCTGCTGACCTTCCAGGTCTTCCTCAAGCCCAGCGCCGAGTACGCCACGGCGCAGCTCAATCCGGCGGGCTACACCCTCTACGGGATAACCTCGGCGGCGGTGATGCTGATCGTCATCCTGGCGTCGGCGCTGGGCACCCACCGCGAGATTCCGCGTCTTCGCAAGCCGCCGGTCAGGGCCTTGTCGGTCGGCCAGACCTTCCGGGAGATCTTCGAGGCGGTGACAAACCGCTCGCTAGCGCCGCTGATGATCTCGGGCATCTTCAACGCCATGAGCTACGGCCTGACCGTGGCGCTGAACCTCTACTTCAACACCTTCTTCTGGGGACTGGGGGCGGCCCAGATCTCGTTCTTCGTCTTCGCCCAGTTCATCTCCTCGGCGGCGGCGGTCTCGCTGGCGACGCCGCTGTCGAAAGCCCTGGGCAAGCGCAACGCCGCCATTCTCAGCAAGGTGCTGGCTTTCGGCATCGGGACCGCGCCCATCGTCCTGCGGCTGCTCGGCCTGTTCCCGGAGAACGGCCACCCCGCCCTGCTGCCGCTCCTGTGGGTGCAGGCCATGGTCTCGGTGACCTTCGCCAGCATCGCGGCGGTTCTGCACTCCTCGATGATCGCCGACGTGGTCGAGGAGACGGAGGTGAAGAACGGCCGCCGGTCGGAGGGCCTGTTCTTCGCGGCCAACATCTTCGTCGCCAAGGCCGTCTCGGGCGTGGGAATCTTCGCCTCGAGCATGGTGCTGCTGGCCATCGGCTTCCCGGACAACGCAAAGCCCGGCGAGGTGGGCGAAGACGTGATCCGCAACCTCGGCCTGGCCTATATCCCGGCCCTAGCGGTCACCTACCTCATCGCGATCGGCGCGCTGACCTTCTTCCGCATCACGCGGGCCAGCCACGAGGCCAATCTCGCTCGCCTGGCGGAACGCCCCGGCGGCTGATCGCGGCCTGCGGCTAGCCGGCCGGTCCGGCGACGCGGACCAGATCCTCCGGCGTGTTGACGTTGTGGAACGCAGGCGCCCAGCGCGCGTCCCAGTCCACGGGCTTCAGGCCCACCGCCTCGGCGAAGCCTCGGACCGAGGAACGTCCCGCGGCGATGTAGGCGGGCAGCTCGGCCGCTGCCGCGACGTCCCAGACTGCGCAGATCGGATGCAGGCGGCCGTCGCAACGCGCCACGGCCGCGCCACGGCCCGGGTCCAGGGCTTCCTCAAGGCGCGCGGAAAGGTCGTCGGGGAGGTTCGGCATATCGCAGGGCAGGGTGAGCAGCCGGGAGGCCGACGCCCGGGACGCGAAGGTCAGGGCCGCCGCCAGGCCGGCCAGCGGCCCGGCGACCTCCCCACTGTCGAGGATGAGCGGAGCATCGATCATTCCCACCTGTTCGGGAGACCGAACGGATACGGCGACCAGCGGCGACCAGCGGCGCGCCCTGTCCAGCGCGATCGAGATGAGCGAGCGACCGCCAATGCGGCGCAGCGGCTTTTCACCGCCCATTCTCCGCCCTTCGCCGCCGGCCAGGACGACGATGGCCAGGCCCGGCGTCATGCCGGCCGCCCCCGGCGGAGTCGGCGTGGCGGGGCCTTCGCGGCGCCGATCCGTCGGACGGCGGGCGCATCTGCGTCGTGCACGGTGGTTTCGAGGTCCCGCAGGAGACCGTCCTGGATCGAATAGATCCAGCCATGGACCGAGAGCGGCTGCCCTCGGCTCCAAGCGTCCAGAACGAAGGGGTTTCCGGCGATGTTGGCGACCTGGTCAAGGACATTGCGCTCGCAGACGAGATTGACCCGGGCGTCGAAGTCGAGAATGGCGTCCAGCTCCGCGGCGTCGCGTTTGCACAGGCAGGCGACGGGCTGCAGCCAGTGGTCGATCAACCCGTGGCGACGGCCCGACAGGGCGGCCCTTACGCCGCCGCAGCCGTAGTGGCCGCAGACGATGATGTGCTGCACCTTGAGAATCTCGACCGCGAACTGCAGCACGGAAAGGAAGTTGGCGTCCTGCGGCGGCGCGAGATTGGCGACGTTGCGATGGACGAACAGCTCGCCGGGGTCGAGACCGACGATCTCGTTGGCGGGAACCCGGCTGTCGGAACAACCGATCCAGAGGTACTCGGGCCCCTGCTGGCTGGCCAGCCTGCGAAAGTATTCGGGGTCGATCCGTGTGCGCCCGGCGGCCCAGCGCAGGTTGCGGTCGAAGAGATCGGAGATCACGGGACCGCCTCCCCGGGCGCGCGGCCGCGACGGGCCGCCAGACGCCGGGCCAGACCGGTCAGGTCTTCCGCCGTCAGCCGCTGTCGCGCGATCGGCAGGACCACCGCGTTCTCGAGCGCCAGATGCCGCCGCTCCTGCGCCGCGAAGGCGGCAAGGTCCCGGCGACCGGCCAGGCTGGTCCCCGGCGCCGCCCGCGTGTCGAGGCAGTGCTCCAGATAGTCCCGCACCGTCCGGCCCAGCACGCCATCGGCCTTGTGCTCGGCCGACAGGACGCCCAGGACGCCTTCAAGCTCGTCTTCGGGCAGGCAGCGCCGGCGCAGAAGCGGAAACAAATCCTCCTCCTCGTCGATGATGTGGATCGGCGCTTCGAAGCGCAGGAAGTCTACCACTTCGGCGATCGGCGCGGCGTCGAAAAAGGTCGCCGTGCTCAGCTGATCGATCAGGCCGCACAGCTGGCGGTGCCTGAAGTGCTCGGCGAAGAAGAAGTCGAGGGGGGCCGCCATGAGTTCCGGCGAGATCGGTTCGATCCGGCCGTTGCTCCGGCGGGTGTCGCCCCCTCCGGCGGCCGTCACAGCTTCAGCTCGAGGGTCAGCCAGACCTTGGTCCGGTCGGGGAAGGCGGGGGCGTCGCCGTCGAAGCGGGCGGCCTTCATCTCCAGCGACAGCGTCGGCGTCAGGGCCAGGGCGGCGGAGACGTCCAGTTCGCGACCGTAGGCGATGTCGCCGCCGGCGTCGGTGAAGTCATGCACCGCTGCCGCCAGCTTCAGCTTGCGCGGGCCGACCGGCACGGTCATGCCGCCCTTCAGATGCAGGTCCCGCACGCCGCCGGCCGGGGTGGTCAGGAAGACATCGGCCCAGCCCTGCCAGGCGTGCAGCGTGGCCAGCGGCGTCCCGAACCCCCGCGCGCCGTCGCCGTCCAGCCGCTCCAGGCCGATGGCGGCGGAACGGCCCTCGGTCTTCAGGCCGGCGGCCAGCGCCAGGTAGTCGAGGTCGAAGTCGACGGGATTGCCGCCGTAGTCTCCCTGGCGGGCGTACTCCACATCCCAGGTGACGGAGGGGCCGCTCGCGAGCGGCCGCGAGCCGGTCAGCCGCGCGCCCCAGGTGGCGCTGGACTGCAGCGGCGCGGTCTCGAAGTCGAGCAGGTAGCCGTAGGCGGTCAGCTGGCCTGCCGGGGTCCTGGTCTCCACCTGGACCAGATGGGAGTCGCTGTCCCAGGCGCCCTGCGGGCTGTCGTCGCCGAGGATGCGGCGGACCTGGTCGACATAGACCCAGGTCACGGTCGTGGCCGGGCCGACCTTGAACGCCGCCCGGACGGCGTCAAAGGTCTGTTCGTTCTGGCGGAAGCCGACATTGCCGACGAACCGGGCGTTGCCCAGGACGAGCCGCTGGCGGCCGACCACGACGCCGGCCGTCTCCCCGGTCCAGGCGATCTGCGCCCGGTTGATCTCGGCCGCTTCCGGATCGAGCACGACCGGCAGGCCGGCCTTGCCGTTGGTGGTGCTGTTGTAGTCGTCGATGAGCGCTGTGACGCCCTCGGCCTCGACCAGGGCCTTGAACCCCCGCCAGGCCGGCGTCTCGTAGCCGAGCCGTGCGCGCAGGGTCAGCGCCCGGGCCTCGTCGGCCAGGCCGTCCTGATCCACCGCCTCGTAGCGCAGCCGCGTATCGACGATCCAGTCGCCCTGCCCCTCGGCCGCATGCGCCAGGGCGGGGAAAAATGCAGCGGCGGCAAGCGTCGCAAGGCGGGTTACGGAACGGCGACACATGACGGTCAGCGCCTCTGGATCAGGGTGAAGGTCGCCTTGGCGGGCACAAGGCGGGACTTGAGAATGGCGCCCAGCGCCGACAGCGCCGGGTCGTCGGCGCCCTGGGCGGCGGAGATGACGCGGGTCCAGGCCTCGTCGTCGCCGCCCTGGACGAAGCGGGCGACAGCTGCCCGCACCCAGTCGGCCGGCTCGGCGGCGTCAAGGCCGGCGGCCGTCTCCACGCGCTTCAGCAGGTCGGGATCGGTGGCGGCGAGCCAGGACAGCAGGCGCGGCGCGGCGGCGTCGTCGGCGATCAGGTCGCCCAGGGTCGCGCCATCCGCCAGGTCGCCGTCGGCGGCGATCACCAGCCCGACGCCTCGCGACCGGGCCCGATCCGCCAGGTCGGCGACGTACTGAACCGCGGCGGCGACCCAGGCGCGGCTCTCCAGATGCATGCGGATGCGACCGGCCGCCTGCTCGAACGGCAGCTGGCGCCCCTCGATGCGACGGTCCAGCCGAAGAACGTGCCAGCCGAAGCGGGAACGGACCGGCGCAGGAGAAATCGCGCCGGGCGTCAGCGCCGCGAAGGCTCGTTCGACTTCCGGCGCCAGGTCGCCCGGACCCAGTTGTCCAAGCGAGCCCCCGACGGCGCCCGACGGACAGGCCGAATGCACCTGCGCAAGATCGGCGAAGCGGGCCGGCACCTCGTGCAGCATGTCGGCGACCGTACAGGCCGAAAGCCGGGCCGCCTCGACGGCAGACTCCCCTTCCCCGTCGATGGCGAACAGGATGTGCGAGGCCTCGTAGAGCACCGGGGTGCGGAAGCGATGCGGCTGGGCGTCATAGACGCGTCGGCACTCGGCTTCAGTCGGCGTCTCCGGGTCGACCTCTTCGGCCAGCACCGCGCGCACGAGCGCTTCCTCGGGCGTTTCCTCGCGGCCCCGCTCATCGCATTCCGGCTCGGCGGTGAGGCCAAGTTCCGCGGCGCGCTCCAGAAGCAGGGCCCTGACGGCCAGCGCGTGCGCAGCAGCGGCGCGAGCCTCGGCCGGCGAGGCGCCGGGATGGTTCTGGGCCTCCTGGGCGATCAGGCTTTCCGGGATCTGCACCCCGTCAGCGACCACGTAGCGGGCGGCGGTCATGACCGGCTTCCCTGACGGCCGGTCGGGATGGCGCGGCGTGTACGGACCAACTGCCAGCCACGCCGGTTCAGGTACCAGATCGGCGCCGACAGCATGTGGACGAGGCGCGTGAACGGGAAGACCAGCAGGATGGTCAGGCCCAGAACAATGTGGGTCTTGAACACCCAGTGCACCTCGGAGAGCAGATCGGCCGCGCCCGGCCGCAGGGTGAAGATGCTCTGGGCCCAGGTCATGAACTTGAGCATCTCGTGGCCGTCGCGATGCTGCAGCGACTGCGGGATCGTCGCCAGACCCAGGCACAGCTGGGCGATCAGCAGGATGAGAATGCCGGTGTCGCCGAAGGTGGAGGTGGCGCGGATGCGCGGATCGAACAGTCGGCGGTGCAGCAGTAGCAGGCCGCCGGCCAGCATCAGCACGCCCGCGCCGCCGCCGGCGACGATGGCCAGCATCTGCTTGAAGCTGTGGCTGACCCCGAGGGCGTCGAACACCCAGATAGGGGTCAGCAGGCCGACAAAGTGACCGCCGAAGATGGCCAGGACGCCCAGGTGAAACAGCACCGAGCCCAGCACGAGCTGCCGGCGCCGCAGCAGCTGCGAGGACCCCGTCCGCCACGTGTACTGCTCGCGGTCGAAGCGCAGCACCGACCCGATGACCAGCACCGAGATGGCGATGTAGGGGTAGAGGCCGAAGAGGAAGTAGTTGAGGGTCATTGCACGCTCCTCAGGCCGCGCCGACGCGCCGGGGCGCGCGGGCTGGATTGGCGTTCATCGCCTGAACGAGGCTGTCGGCCTTCGGGCAGCCGACGTCGGCCGGACCGAAGGTGACGGCGGTCTCCGCCCACAACCGGTCAAGCGTCTCGAAGTCGCCGGGATCGTCGTCAGGCTCCTGCATCAGCGAGGCGAGGGCGGCGGCGTCGGCCTTTGCGCCGGCGAGGGCCGTGAGCGCTCCGAACAGCGCGCGGTAGGGGCTCTGGCGCTTGTGCAGGCGCTCGCCCATGGCCGCCAGGACGTGGGCGGCCTCCCCCAGAAGCGAGGCGGCTTCGCCCTCGGGCAGCAGCGACAGGAACTCAAGGAACACCGGCAGGTTGTCGGGCAGTTCATTGGCCGACAGTTCGACGCCCTTGCTGCGGTAGAGTTCGAGCAGGGCGACCATGGCCTGACCGCGGTCCCGGCTCTCCCCGTGGACATGCTCGTACAGGTTCAGCGACAGTGACCGGGTGCGGTCGAACAGCCAGACGTAGCGCTCCTGCAGGTCGAAGAGATCGCCGTCGGCCAGTTCGTCCGCCAGCCGGGCGAGAGAGCGCCGGATCTGGACCGGAACCATGCCCTCGTCCTCGATCGCCTGGATGGCGGGTCGGGCGAGCGCCTGGATGTCGGCGGTGGGATAGCCCAGCAGAACGGCCAGGGCCTTGTAGGTGAGCGCCATCTCAGACCTCCATGACGGGCTTGGCGCGCGAGCGCGGGTCGGAGCCGAACAGGCCCACCTCGGTGCGGCCGCCGGAGCAGCCGTTGCCGAACGAGAAGCCGCAGTCGCCGCGCAGCTCGTAGGCGTCCTCGGCCGTCTCGCGGTGGGTGGTCGGGATGACGAACCGGTCCTCGTAGTTGGCGATCGCCATATACCGGTACATCTCCTCGATCCGGGCGGCGGTCATGCCGACCCGCGCGGCCAGGGCGTGGTCGGTGACCCCCTCGACCGTGCGGGCGCGCATGAAGCCGCGCATGGCCAGCATCCGCTCCAGGGCCTGGACCACGGGGGGCTCGTTGCCGGCCGTCAGCAGGTTGGCCAGGTAGCGGACCGGGATGCGCAGGCTGGCGACGTCCGGCATCTGGCCGTCGTTCTCCAGCGCGCCGGAGGCGGCCGCGGACTGGATCGGCGACAGCGGCGGCACGTACCAGACCATCGGCAGGGTCCGGTATTCCGGGTGCAGCGGGAACGCGACCTTCCAGTCGATGGCCATCTTGTAGACCGGGCTGCGGCGGGCGGCCTCAAGCCAGGCTTCCGGGACGCCGTCCAGACGGGCCTGGGCGATGATCGCCGGGTCGTTGGGGTCGAGGAAGACATCGAGCTGGGCCTGGTAGAGGTCCTTCTCGTCCGGGGTGCTGGCCGCCGCTTCGATGCGATCGGCGTCATAGAGCAGGACACCCAGATAGCGGATGCGGCCGACGCAGGTCTCCGAACAGACCGTCGGCTGGCCCGCCTCGATGCGCGGGAAGCAGAAGGTGCACTTCTCGGACTTCCCGGAGTCCCAGTTGTAGTAGATTTTCTTGTAGGGACAGGCCGAGACGCACATCCGCCAGCCGCGGCACTTGTCCTGGTCGATCAGGACGATGCCGTCCTCCTCGCGCTTGTAGATCGCGCCCGAGGGACAGGCCGCCACGCAGGTGGGGTTGAGGCAGTGCTCGCACAGCCTCGGCAGGTACATCATGAAGGTGTTTTCGAACTGGCCGTAGATCTCCTTCTCGAGGCCTTCGAAGTTGGCGTCCTCAGAGCGCTTGGCGAATTCGCCGCCGAGGATTTCCTCCCAGTTGGGACCCCACTCGATCTTCTCCATCCGCTTGCCGGTGATCTGCGATCGCGGCCGGGCGGTGGGGAAGTGCTTCATCTCCGGCGCGGACTGCAGGTGGCCGTAGTCGAAGGTGAAGGGCTCGTAGTAGTCGTCGATCTCGGGCAGGTCGGGATTGGCGAAGATCTTCGACAGGATCCGCCACTTGGCGCCCATGCGCGGTTCGATCTTGCCGTTGGACTTTCGCCGCCAGCCGCCGTTCCACTTTTTCTGGTTCTCCCAGTCCTTGGGGAAGCCGACACCCGGCTTGGTCTCGACATTGTTGAACCAGGCGTACTCAACGCCCTGACGGTTGGTCCAGACGTTCTTGCAGGTGACCGAACAGGTGTGACAGCCGATACACTTGTCCAGATTCAGCACCATGCCGATCTGCGCGCGGATTTTCATTGACCAAACTCCCGGGCTTCGAGCGGCTGTTCCAGCCAGTCGACCTTGTTCATCTTGCGAAGGACGATGAACTCGTCCCGGTTGGAGCCGACGGTGCCGTAGTAGTTGAAGCCGTAGGCCAGCTGGGCGTAGCCGCCGATCATGTGGGTCGGCTTGAGCACCGCCCGGGTGACGGAGTTGTGGATCCCGCCCCGACGGCCGGTGATCTCCGACCCCGGCGTGTTCACGATCTTCTCCTGGGCGTGGTACATGAAGGTCGTGCCTTCACGGATCCGCTGGGAGACCACGGCGCGCGCGGTGAGCGCCCCGTTGGCGTTGAAGACCTCGATCCAGTCGTTGTCGACGATCCCGGCCTTGCGGGCGTCTGTCTCCGAAATCCAGACCACCGGCCCGCCGCGGTTGAGCGTCAGCATCAGCAGGTTGTCGGAATAGGTGGAGTGGATGCCCCACTTCTGGTGCGGCGTGATGAAGTTGAGGACGATCTCCTTCTCGCCGTTGGGTTTGAGACCCTTCACATGCGTGGTCTTCAGGTCGATCGGCGGCTTGTAGACGCACAGGGCCTCGCCGAAGGCCCGCATCCAGAGATGGTCCTGATAGAGCTGCTGGCGCCCCGTGAGCGTCCGCCAGGGGATCAGCTCGTGCACGTTGGTGTAGCCGGCGGTGTAGCAGACCTTCTCGCTCTCGATGCCTGACCAGGTCGGCGAGGAGATGATCTTGCGCGGCTGGGCGAGCAGATCGCGGAAGCGGATCTTCTCGTCCTCCTTGGGGATCGCCAGGTGGGCGTGTTCACGGCCGGTCTGCTTCTCCAGCGCCTGCCAGGCCTTGACCGCCACTTCGCCGTTGGTCTCCGGCGCCAGCATCAGGATGGTCTCGCAGGCGTCGATGTCGGTGCTGATGCTCGGCATGCCCTCGGTCAGGCCCACATCGAGCACCGCGCCGTTCAGGTCACGCAGGGCGTCGACCTCGTGGCCGGTCTTCCAGGCCAGGCCCTTGCCACCGTTGCCGGCCTTGTCGAGCAGCGGACCGAGCGCTGTGAACTGCTTGTAGAGGTTGGGGTAGTCCCGCTCGACGATGGTGATCTGCGGCATCGTCTTGCCGGGGATCGCCTCGCACTCGCCGAGGTACCAGTCCCTGACCTCGAACGCCTGGGCCAGTTCGCCGGGGCTGTCGTGCTGGATGGGGGTGAGAACGACGTCCTTTTCGACTCCGAGGACCTCGGGGGCGACCTCGGAGAACTTCCGGGCGATCGCCTTGAAAATCTCCCAGTCCGACTTGGACTCCCAGGCCGGGTCCACGGCCGCCGACAGCGGGTGGATGAAGGGGTGCATGTCTGAGGTGTTGAGGTCGTTCTTCTCGTACCAGGTGGCCGTCGGCAGAACGATGTCGGAGTAGACCGAGGTGGTCGACATGCGGAAGTCGAGGGTCACCAGCAGGTCGAGTTTCCCTTCCGGGGCCTCGTCATGCCAGACCACGTCGACCGGCTTGACCTGGCCGGTCTCGCCCAGGTCCTTGCCCTGCACCCCATGCGAGGCGCCCAGCAGGTGCTTGAGGAAGTATTCGTGGCCCTTGCCCGAGGAGCCGAGCAGGTTGGAGCGCCAGACGAACATGTTGCGCGGCCAGTTGGCCGGATCATCGGGATCCATGCAGGACAGTTCGACCGAGCGATCCTTCAGGCCCGCGAGCGTGAAGGCCTTCGGGTCAGCCCCCGCCTCGGCGGCGGCCCGGGCGACATCAAGCGGATTGGTCTTGAGCGCCGGGGTCGAGGGCAGCCAGCCCATACGCTCGGCGCGGGCGTTGAAGTCGATCATCGAGGCCTTCCACGGCCCTTCCGGCGCCGTGGGCGAGAGCAGTTCGTCGATGCCGACCGTCTCGTACCGCCACTGGTCGGAGTGGGCGTAGAAGAACGAGGTCGAGTTCTGCTGCCGGGGCGGACGGATCCAGTCGGTGGCGAACGCCAAGGGCGCCCAGCCGGTCTGGGGCCGGAGCTTTTCCTGGCCGACATAGTGGGCCCAGCCGCCGCCGGACTGGCCCACGCATCCGCACATCACCAGCATGTTGATGACGCCGCGGTAGTTCATGTCCATGTGGAACCAGTGGTTCATCGCCGCGCCGATGATCACCATCGACTTGCCGTTCGTCTTCTCGGCGTTGGTGGCGAAGCCACGGGCCACGGCGATGATCTGCTCGCGCGGCACGGTGGTGATGGCTTCCGCCCAGGCCGGAGAATAGGGCTGCAGGTCGTCGTAGGAGGTCGGCATGCAGTCGCCGCCGAAGCCCTGGTCGACGCCGTAGTTGGCCAGGAACAGGTCGTAGACGCAGGCGACCAAGGCCTCGCCGTCCTTCAGCATCACGCGGCGCACCGGCACGTTGCGGGTCAGGACGCTCGGATGATCGGTCGAGGCGAAGCCGTTGGTCGCGGTGTTGGCGAAGTAGGGGAACCGCACGCCCGCCACCTCGTCGTGCAGGTCCTTGAGGCCCAGCTTCAGCGTGGTCTCGCGGCCGGCCGCGTCGCGCTCCTCGAGGTTCCAGCGACCGTCCTCGCCCCAGCGGAAGCCGATCGAGCCGTTGGGGACGACGATCTCGCCGGTGGCCTCGTCGATGGCCACGGTCTTCCAGTCGGGATTGTTGGCCTGCTCCAGATCGCCGACGAAGTCTGCGGCGCGCAGCAGTCGCTCGGGCACAAGGCCGCCGTCCTGCGGAACCAGCCGCACCAGCATGGGCAGGTCGCTGTACTTGCGCAGGTAGTCGCGGAAATACGGCACCTGCTTGTCGAGGTGGTACTCCTTGAGGATCACATGGCCGAAGGCCATGGCCAGGGCCGCATCGGTCCCCTGCTTCACGGGCAGCCACAGGTCCGAGAACTTTGAGGCTTCGGAGTAGTCCGGGCAGATGACCACCGACTTGGCGCCGCGATAGCGGGCCTCGGTGTAGAAGTGGGCGTCCGGCGTCCGGGTCTGCGGGACGTTGGAGCCCCACAGCAGCATGAAGCTGGAATTGTACCAGTCGGCGCTCTCGGCGACGTCGGTCTGTTCGCCCCAGGTCTGCGGCGAGGCCGGCGGCAGGTCGCAGTACCAGTCGTAGAACGAGCCGCAGGCTCCGCCCAGCAGTTGCAGGTAGCGGGCTCCGGCCGCGTAGGAGACCATGGACATGGCCGGGATCGGCGAGAAGCCGAACACCCGGTCCGGGCCCCAGCGCTTGACGGTATGGGCGTTGGCCGCGGCGATGATCTCGGTGACCTCGTCCCAGTCGGCCCGCACGAAGCCGCCCGATCCGCGCATGCTGGTGTAGGCGTTGCGGGCTGCCGGGTCGTCCTGGATCGAGGCCCAGGCCGCCACCGGCGCCAGGGTCTTGCGCGCCTGGCGCCACAGCCGCAGCAGGCGGGACCGCACGAGCGGATACTTCACCCGGTTGGCGGAGTAGAGGTACCAGCTGTAGCTGGCCCCCCGGGCGCAGCCGCGCGGCTCGTGGTTGGGCAGTTCAGGTCGGGTGCGCGGATAGTCGGTCTGCTGCGTCTCCCAGGTGACGATCCCGCCCTTGACGTAGATCTTCCATGAGCAGGAGCCGGTGCAGTTCACGCCGTGGGTCGAGCGGACGATCTTGTCGTGCTGCCAGCGGGACCGGTAGGCCTCCTCCCATGTGCGGTCGTCGTCGTTCATGACGCCGTGGCCGTCGGAGAACAGCTCGGTCTTGCGCGTGAAGAAGGCGAGGCGGTCGAGGGTGTGGCTCATGCCGCGGGCTCCGGAGCAGGGGTAAGCGTGGGGGTGTTCAGAAGCGAGCGGTGGCGGCCGTAGAACACCCAGTTCACGACGACGCAGCTCAGGTAGAAGGCGAGGAAGATCAGCAGCGCGGTTTCCGGCCCGCCCGTGGCCTTGAGCGAGTCGCCGAAGGCCTTGGGGATGAAGAAGCCGCCGTAGGCGCCGATGGCCGAACTGAAGCCGACGATCGCCGCCGCTTCCATGTCGGAAGCCTTCAGCCGGGTCGCCGGATCAGCCTTGGGCATCAGCCGGGGCATGTCGGCGCGAACGATCGCGGGGATCATCTGGAAGGTCGAGGCGTTGCCCACGCCCGTCCAGAAGAACAGCCACAGGAAGGCGGCGAAGAAGAGCGGGAACGACGGGGCCGCGCCGGTGGCGCCGACACTGTAGAGGACGCCGAGCACGCCAGCGGACAGGGCCAGGAAGACCCAGTGCGTCACATGCTGGCCGCCCCACCTGTCGGACACCCAGCCGGTCAGCGCCCGTGACAGGGCGCCGACCAACGGCCCGAGGAAGGCGATCTTCAGCACCATCACCGCGGGGAACAGCGTCTTGGCCAGCAGCGGAAACGCCGCCGAGAAGCCGATGAAGGAGCCGAACGTGCCCACGTAGAGGTAGCACATGATCCAGTTGTGCTTGCGCTGGAAGACCACCGACTGGGCCGAGAACGACGCCTTGGCCGAACTGATGTCGTTCATGCCGACCCAGGCGGCGGCCGCGGCGGCGAGGATGAACGGAACCCAGACGAAGCCGGCGTTCTGAAGCCAGATCTGGCTTTCCACGCCCTTCTCGACAGCGATCTGCGGCGCGCCCACCACGGGGGCGAAGGCGCCGAGCGTGATGACAACCGGCACCAGGAACTGCATCACGCTGACGCCGATGTTGCCGAAGCCGGCGTTGATGGCCAGGGCGTTGCCCTTCTCCGCCTTCGGGAAGAAGAAGGAGATGTTCGACATCGAGGAGGCGAAGTTGCCGCCGCCGAAGCCGCACAGCAAGGCCAGGGCGACGAAGGCGGGATAGGGCGTACCAGGGTTCTGGACGGCCACGCCGATGCCGATTGAGGGGACGAGCAGCGACAGGGTCGACAGGACCGTCCACATCCGTCCGCCGAACACGGGGACGATGAAGCTGTAGAAGATCCGCAGCGTCGCGCCCGAGAGGGCCGGCAGCGCCGCCAGCCAGAAGAGCTGGTCGGTGGTGAAGTCAAAGCCGATCAGCTTCAGCTTGGCCACGACCATCGACCAGACCATCCAGACCGAAAACGCCAGCAGGAGGTTGGGGACCGAGATCCAGAGGTTGCGGGTGGCGATCGCCTTGCCGCCGGCGCTCCAGAACGCGGGGTCCTCCGGGCGCCAGTCGTTCAGCACATGCTTGGGGGGTGAAGCGGAAGCCATCGGGCTCTCCTTGGGGGTCAGCCGGCCGCCGCGACCGGCGCCGGGGCGACGGGGGCGGGACCGCTTGCGGGGCTGGGGTGAAGGCCGGACATTTCCGGCAGTTCAGGCAGACGGGACAACTCGGGCGTCCGCGCCCGTTCCATCCGGCGGATTGCGAAATGCATCCAGGTCAGGGCCGAGGCGACGAGCACGAACAGCAGCATGAAGCAGCTGGTCCAGACGCCGGTGACGTCGTTGAGGAGGCCAAAGGTGATGGGCAGGACGAAGCCGCCAAGGCCCCCGACCAGCCCGACGAGGCCGCCGACCGAGCCGATGTTGGCCGGATAGTAGACAGGGATGTGCTTGAACACCGCCGCCTTGCCCAGGCTCATCGCGAAGCCGAGGCAGAACAGCAGGACGATGAACGCCGGCAGGCCCGTCTCGAGGTGGAAGGTGATCGGACCGCGGATGCCGGCGACCGTGTAGCTGGTCGGCGGATAGGACAGCAGGAAGGTGCAGACCGCGCTGACGCCGAAGGTGATGTACATCACCCGCCGCGCGCCGATCTTGTCCGACAGCCAGCCGCCGAAGACGCGGAAGAGCGAGCCCGGGATCGAGTATGCGGCGGCCACCATCCCGGCGACCTTGATGTTCAGGCCGTAGACGCCGACCAGGTAGTGCGGCAGCCAGAGCGCCAGGGCGACGAAGGCCCCGAAGACGAAGAAGTAGTAGAGCGAGAAGCGCCACACCTGCAGCTTCATCAGCGGCGTGAACTGCATCGCCGTGCTCTCGGCCTTGGCCCCGGTGCGGCGACGCTCGACAAGCGCCGGATCGTCACGGGTCAGAAGGAAGAAGGCGACGGCGATCAGCGCCAGGGCGCCGGCCCAGATCTGGGCGACCGACTGCCAGCCGAATGCGATCATCACGAACGGGGCGGCGAACTTGGTCACCGCCGCGCCGACGTTGCCCGCGCCGAAGATGCCGAGCGCCGTTCCCTGCCGTTCCTTGGGGAAGAATTTCGAGACATAGGCGATGCCGACCGCGAAGGAGCCGCCCGCCATGCCGACGCCCAAAGCGGCGAGGAGGAACTGCGGATAGGTCTGCGCGTAGGACAGAAGGAAGGTGGCCAGCGCCGCCGACAGCATCACCATCAGATTGACCAGGCGTCCGCCGTACTGGTCCGTCCAGACGCCGAGCAGGACGCGCACCAGCGAGCCCGTCAGGATCGGCGTTCCGGCGAGCAGGCCGAACTGGGCCTCGGTCAGGCCGAGGTCCTGTTTGATCTGGACCCCGATGATCGAGAAGATTGTCCATACGGCGAAGCAGGCGGTGAAGGCGAAGGTGCTCATCCACAGCGCCGATCCGGCGCCGTCCGCTACTTTGGATCTGTCCTCGACCATTGGCGAAACCAGTCATTCGCGCCGACGACCATCGCCGGCAGATGAATGGCTTCTGCTGCACTCCTCGAGCGTCGCAATTGATCGAGGTCAATAGAGAGAGCAAATAGAACGGAGACATGAACTATTTCCGCCTCAATTCGTCATGTATTGATTGCCCTTTATTGTCGGATTGATTGATCTGTGCTGCTCGATTGATATTCATCAAGCACCACCCCGCCAATTAGGGGAAGTTGATCCATATCAAGGCGGCCACCGGCATGAGTCGATGAACTCTCCCGCACGATCGGGGGAACACTCATGCCTATGCGCGCCGTCGACATCGAGAGAGTAAGGGCGTTGCCGCTGTTCCAGAGCGCGGCGCAACGCACGTTCGACGGCCTGATCTCCGGCGCCTTCCTGCAGAAGTTCCCGGCCGGCACAACGCTCCTGATGGAGGGCGACCCCGTCGACTTCCTCTACGTGCTTGTCGAGGGGCTGGCCGAGCTGCAAGGGACCTGGAACGACAAGGAGACCACGCTGGCGGTCCTGCGTCCGGTCTCGACCTTCATCCTGGCGGCCGTGGTGCTGGACGCCGACGCGCTGATGACCGCCCGAACCATCGAGAGGTCGGATATTCTGATGATCTCCGGCGAGTCCGTCCGGCGCGCCATGAAGGAGGACGCCGGATTCGCGGTGGCCGTGGCCGAGGAGCTGTCGGGCTGCTATCGCGGCCTGGTCCGGACCGTGAAGAACCAGAAGCTGCGCGGGGCCGCCGAACGGCTGGCCAACTACCTTCTGGCCGAACAAGTCAGCCAGGGCGGCGGGCCGACCCTGATCCTGCCCCACGAAAAGCGCGTGCTCGCCTCCCTGCTGGGCATGACGCCCGAGAACCTGTCGCGCGCCTTTGCGAACCTGGCGGACTACGGCGTCTCGGTGAACGGGCCGGAGGTGACGCTCCTTCGCCCCATCGCGCTGGATCGCATGGCCAAGCCGGACCGCCTGATCGACAGCCATCTGCAACCGTCCGCCGCGCGCGTCGGCATGGCCGACCGCGAGTGCCGCGCCAGCGCCGCAAGCCCGGTGGGCGCGCTCAACTGATCAGCCGCCCAACTGGGCGAGGCGCTGCATGTCGCCGGTCAGGCCCTCGGTCAGACGGTGTCCGGCGGCCTTTCCGCCCAGGGCGTCGATGATCCGCGACCGGAGACGCGCTGGGTCGCCGTCCTCGCTCAACAGGTCCCGGAGATCCACACCGCCTTCGCCGAACAGGCACAGCCGCAGCAGGCCCCGGGCGGTGACCCGCAGTCGATTGCAGCCATCGCAGAAGCCGGCGCCATAGGGCGCGATTAGCCCCATCCGTCCCGCGTAGTCGGGATGGACGTACTCGACAGCCGGACCGTCGTCATGACCGCGGGTGCGGGGCGTCCAGCCCCCGGCCTCCAGCCACGAGGCCAACGCCTGGCCGCCGACATGCTGCGCGCTGAAGTAGTCGGCATTGTCGCCCGTTCGCATCAGCTCGATGAACCGCACCGCGACCGGGCGCTCTCGCACGAACTCGGTAAACCGCGAGAACTGGGCGGCGCCGGCGGCGCTCCTCAGCAGGACCGCGTTGATCTTCACCGAAGGCAGGCCGAGCTCCAGCGCCCGGTCCAGCCCGGACATCACGGCCGCCAGGCGATCGTGGCCTGTGATGCGGTGGAAGGCTTCGCGCTCGAGGGAATCGACGCTGACATTGAGATTGGTCAGCCCGCCCGCCGCCCAGCCGTCGATCCTTCGCGCCAGGTTCCAGCCATTGGTCGTGATCGCCACCTTCTCGACGCCCGGCGCGGTGCGGACGGCGCCGATGATCTCTCCGATGTCCCGGCGGACAGACGGCTCCCCGCCCGTCAGGCGAACCTTCGCCACGCCGAGCGCGGAGAAGGTCCCGACGAGGCGGGATATCTCGCCCACCGTCAGGAACGGGCGGCCGGCGGTCTTTTGGTAGCCGTCCGGCAGGCAGTAGCCGCAGCGAAAGTTGCACACCTCGGTGACGGAAAGGCGCAGGTACCGGAAGCGGCGGCCAAAGCCGTCGATGAGGGCTGGCGCCTCGACGGCCGGCGCCCGGCGTCCCGGCCCGAAGCGGCCCCCGGGCGCTTCATTGTGCCCCCGCTCGATGATGGAAAGCTGCATGGCGATCAGGACGCCAGTCTGGGGCGCAGGAGCATCGGCCCGTAGCGGATCACGAACAGGCCGAACGCCGAGATCCACAACAGTCCCGCCGCCGTGAGCAGCGGCACGCCGGCATCGGGCGCGAAGGCCGCCGCGACGCGGAAGGTCGCCGCCAGGTTGGCCGCCAGGAAGAGCGCCGTCGTCGTCCGGTCGGCCATCCGGTCTCGGCCGGTATGGCCCAGGGTCGCGCGGGTCATCATCGCCAGGGTCATCACCCCGGCGCCGCCGGCGAGCAGGGCGTGAAGGCCCGCGGTGCGCGGCACGGCCTCCGGCCAGAGGACCTGCGCACCCGCGAGCGCCAGGCCCAGGCCCAGCCACGCGTAGCCGGCGTGCATGATCCAGACGAGCGGCTCACGCAGGACCAGCACCGTACGCCAGCGCGCCAGCCGCACCAGGGTCGCGAGGCCGGCCAGGCACAGGGCCGCGCCGCTCAGGCCCTGGTCGGGGTACAGGACCCAGCCCGCCACCGCGATGGCGACCGCGATGACGCCGGCCGTGTCAAAGGTGTCGGCGGAGGCCGGAAGCCGGGTCTGGCCGGCCTGGAGAAGCCAGTTGCGCGTGAAGCTCGGGACCACCCGGCCGCCGATGAAGGCGATAAGCAGGGCGATCATGCCGATCGCCCCGCGCTCGGACAGCGGGCCCAGCTCGGGCAGAAGACTCCGGCCGTGAAAGGCCAGGTTGGCGAGCGCCAGCAGCGTGACCATGATCGCAACGGGCAGGTTGCGCCAGTTGCGGCCGGCCAGCACTTCGCGCCAGATCAGGCCGGCGAAGACCAGGAGAAACGCCCCGTCGGCGGCCTGGGCGACCGGATGGACCGCCGCCGCCAGCATCGCGACGCGCCCGGCGATCCAGAGGGTGAACAACAGGGCCAGCGCCGCGCCCGTCACCGGCAGGCGCCCGGTCCAGTTGGGCACTGCCGTCAGCAGGAAGCCGGCGATCACGCCGCCCACATACCCGAACAGCATCTCGTGGACATGCCAGTCGCGATCAAACGGTCCCGGCCCGCCGAAATGGACCCAGAGCCACAGCGGCAGCGCGATTGCCGCCCAGACCGCGGCGCCCAGGAAGAACGGACGGAAGCCGAAGCTCAGGAGGGCCGGCCCGGTGTACTGGCGGCGGGCGGCGGCGGAAGGCATGGCGAGACTCACTGGGGATGGCTTTGCGCCGCACCCTTAGCCCGTCCGCCTGCCGGTCGCCTTGAGCCGGACGGGGCCGCCGCTTGTCATGGATCAAGCGGGCCTGCGGCCGATCAACCACATTTGGAATGCCCGCAGTCGCTGCAGGTGTCACAGCCCTCCTTGCGGATCAGCGCCGCGGCTCCGCAGCGCGGACAACAGGCCGGTCGTGATCCCGCAGTGGCAGGCTGGACGGGTGCAGGGGCGTCGGACGGATGCGGGACGCCGCCCGGCCCGCTCATGTGTCGTTCGACGACGCCGCCGATCGCCGCCAGCAGCGATGGAACGTAGCGCCCATCCAGCCAGGCGCCGCCGCGCGGATCGAAGACGGCCTTGAGCTCCTCGGCGACGAAGGAGACGTCTCCGCCCCGGCGGAACACCGCCGAGATCATCCGGGTCAGGCCCACGGTCCAGGCGTAGTGGTCCATGTTGCGGGAGTTGACGAAGATCTCGAACGGACGACGTCCGTCGGCGTCGACCGTGTCGTTCAGCGTCACGTAGACCGCATGATCGCTCTCGGGCCACTTGATCTTGTAGGTCATGCCCTCCAGCGCCGCCGGTCGCAGGGCCAGATGGGGCTCCGGCGCCCGCGGCGGCGGCGCGGCGGCCGGCGCGACGCTGAGGACCGATCCCGTCACGGCATTGGGCCGGTAGGTCGTCAGCCCCTTGCAGCCGAGCCGGTACCCCTCGACGTAGATGTTGGCGAAGTCCTCGAACGCGATGTCCTCGGGACAGTTCACGGTCTTGGATATGGAACTGTCGACCATCTCCTGGGCCGCCGCCTGCATGCGCAGGTGGGCGGCGGGGGTCAGGGTCTGGGCGCTGACGAACAGGGCCGGCGGCGGCGGCGTGTCGCCATGCAGCCGTTTCCAGGTCGTCAGGGCGAAATCCTCCACCGCCTCCTCACGGGTCGAACCGTCGGCCTGCCGGACCTTTCGGCTGTAGCCGTAGGCGAACACCGGCTCGACGCCCGAGGAGACATTGCCGGCCAGGATCGACGTCGTCCCGGTTGGAGCGATCGAGGTGAGGCAGCCGTTGCGAAGACCGTGGGCGGCGATGAGCTCCCGGGTCTCCTCGTCGAGCGAGACGAGGTTGGGCCGGTCAAGCAGGGCGTCCTGGTAGAGGGGGAAGGGCCCCTTCTCGGCCGCAAGCCGCGCCGAGGTGCGGTAGGCCTCGCGCTTGATGATCCCCAGCCACTGCCGGGTCAGATCCGCCGCCGGCTCATCGCCGTAGGCTGCGCCACAGAAGGCCAGCGCGTTGGCGAGACCGGTGACGCCCAGGCCCAGCCGCCGCTTCAGGGCGGCCTCGCGCGCCTGGGCGTCAAGTGGGAAGCGCGAGATGTCGATGACGTTGTCCAGCAGGCGGACCGCGGTGCGCGTGATCGACCCAAGCTCCTCCTCGTCGATCCTGGCGTCCCGGCCGAACGGGTCCTTCACCAGTCGGGCAAGGTTGATCGATCCGAGCAGGCAGGCGCCGTAGGGCGGCAGCATCTGTTCGCCGCAGGGGTTGCTGGCCAGGATGTCCTCGCAGTAGGCGAGGTTGTTGGCCGTGTTGACCCGGTCGATGAAGATCACCCCGGGTTCGGCGCAATCATAGTTGGCCTTCATGAGCCGGTCCCAGAGCTCCGCCGCCGGGAGGACCCGGCGCACCTGTCCGCCGAAGCTCAGGGTCCAGTCTGCGCCCGCCGCGAGGGCGGCCATGAAGGCATCGCTGACCAGCACCGAAAGGTTGAAGTTGCGGAAGCGGCCCGGCTCACGCTTGGCCTCGATGAAGGCCTCGATGTCGGGATGATCGATGCGCAGGCAACCCATCATCGCGCCACGTCGCTGGCCGGCCGACATGATGGTGCGACACATCGCGTCCCACACGTCCATGAAGCTGAGCGGGCCGGAGGCGTCGGCCGCGACGCCCGAGACATAGGCTCCGGCCGGCCGGATCGACGAGAAATCCATCCCCACGCCGCCGCCCTGCTGCAGGGTCAGCGCCGCCTCCCGGACGTGCTCGAAGATGCCGCCCAGATCATCGGGAATGACGCCCATGACGAAGCAGTTGAACAGGGTCACGCTCCGGGCCGTGCCCGCCCCGGCGATGATCCGCCCGGCAGGCAGGAAGCGATGATCGCGAAGGGCCTCGTAGAATTCCGCCTCGACCGGCGCGCGAAGCTCGGGCTCCTCGGCCTCGGCCACCGCCCGGGCGACCCGGCGCCAGGTGTCCTCGACGGTTGCATCGCCCCCGCCGTGGGTCGGCATGAAACGGTACTTTCCGGACCAGATCTCGCCGGAGAGCGGGGTGTCGAACGCCATGTCGGCCTCCTCGGGGTAGGGGACTCAGGCTCCCTGACTCCCTGCGGCGTCCGGAAGGGCGCGCGCCGCGTCGCACCCGGAAACCTTTGGCAGGTCCAGGCTTGTCGAAGGTCAAGCCGCGCGCCGGCGGGGCTCAAGGCGGCCGGTCCGGAAGCGGTGCAAGGTGGATCGAAGGAGGAGCCCATGCCGTTCGACACCGCCCTCGACTGTGGACAGAAGATGGATGAAGCGCTGGCGGAAGCCGGCCCCGCCGTCCTGATCGACCACATCCTGATCCGCTATCATGCCGTCCACCGGGAGCAGTTTCCCGAGGCCATCGCGCTTGCGCGGCGGGTGGAGGGCGCGCACGCGAACCACACGGATCGACCGGACGGCCTGGCCGACCACCTGGCGATCATGGCCGATCACCTGATGTCGCATCAGCGACGGGAGGAAGAGGTCCTGTTTCCGCTGATGCTCGGCGGCGGCCACCCCATGATCCGCCATCCCATCGCCCGCATGGAAGAAGAGCACCGGGATGTCGACGAGCAGATCGCTCGCCTCGCGGTCCTGACGCGGGATTTCACACCCCCGGACGACGCCTGCTACGCTTGGCGGGCGCTTTGCCGCGTCTGCAAGACCATCGCCGACGATCTGCATGAACATATGCGGCTGGAGAACGACGTCCTGTTCCCCCGCTTCCTGGCCGGCGCCTAGAGGTCCAGCACCTCGACCCTGTCGCCGGCCGCGGCCGCCGGCGCACGCGGGCGACGGCGGACAAGCAGGTCCGCGCCGGCGAGCGCGCGTTGGGCCGAGGAGTCCTGGTCACTTGCCACGGTGGCCCCGGACCCTTCGATACTGGCGCGATGGAAGGTCTCGCGATCGCCTTCGGCGTCCATCGAGCGATTCAGTGGCACGGTTCGCCAGGTCCACGCCACGCCCGGATCGCGTCCGGAAAGCGCCGCCAGCAGCGGCGCCAGGAACAGGCGGGCCGTCACGATCGCCGAGGTCGGATTGCCGGGCAGGCCCACCACCCAGGCCTCGCCGACCCGCCCCATCCACACCGGCTTGCCCGGCTTCATCGCGACCTTGCTGAAGACCAGCTCCAGGCCGAGCGGCGCGAACATCTCGCGGGCGAAATCCTTCTCGCCGACCGAGGCGCCGCCGGTGACGACGACGACATCGGCGGCCTTCACCGCCGCCGCCGCCGCGCTCCTGAGCCGCGGCAGGTCATCCCCGCAATGGCGGCGCAGGACGACCTCGCCGCCCCACGTCTCGGCCAGGGCCGCCACACCGAAGGAAACGCTTTCGGGAATGGCGCCGCCGGCGGGGTTTGAGCCCGGCGCGGCCAGTTCGTCGCCGGTCGCCAGGATCGCCACGCGCGGCCGGCGATACACCTCGACCGTCGCCAGATTGGCCGCCGCCGCCGCGACCAGGCGCTGGGCGTTGAGGCAAACGCCGGCGGGAACCAGAAGGTCGCCGGCCTTGAAGTCCGAACCGGCGCTCCGCACATGCCGCCGCCCGGGTATCGGATGATCGAAGAGCGCGACGTCGCCCTCCCTGCGGACGCCTTCCTGGATGATCACCCGCTCGGCGCCAGTCGGCAGCGGCGCGCCGGTGAAGATGCGCAGGCAGGCGCACGCCGGCAGGTCTCCGGCGACCGGCGCGCCGGCGAACACGGCTCCAGCGACGGGAAGTCGGGCCGGCAGAACAGCCAGGTCCGCGTCCCGCACCGCATACCCGTCCATCGCCGAGACATCGGCGGGGGGTGACGGCCGATCGGCATGGACCGGCGCAGCGAGCACCCTCCCCCGCCCCTCGCTCAAAGGGACCTTCTCGATCCCGAGCGGACCCGCGCCCCCGGAGATGAGGGCCGCCGCCTCGTCAAAGGTGATCACGGGCAGATGCCCCGGAAGCGAGGGATCTGGCCGACCAGCGAACAGGGTCGAAAGCGGCTGTCGAGCTCCATGGAAAGCACCAGGTCCCAGGCGTCTCGACAGGCGCCGGTCGAGCCCGGCAGGCAGAAGATGAAGGTGTCCTCGGCCTGGCCCGCGAAGGCGCGCGACTGCAGGGTGGCGACCCCGACCGTGCCCTGGCTGGCCTGGTGGAAGACCACCGAGAAGCCGTCCATCTCGCGACGGAACAGGGGCCTGACGGCCTCCGGCGTGACGTCGCGGGGGGAGAACCCGGTCCCGCCCGTCGACAGCACCACGTCGACCCCCGGGTCGGCGACCCACGCCGCAACCTGCGCGCGGATCGGCTCGATGTCGTCCTTGACGATCGTCCGCGCGGCAAGCCGGTGGCCGGCGTTGGTCAGGCGGTGAATGAGCAGGCCGCCTGAGGTGTCGGTCGCCACCGTGCGCGTGTCGGAAACCGTCAGCACGGCGATGTTCAGCGGAATGAAGGTTCGGGCGAGATCGATGCCGGCCATGACGTCTCCGGCGCCGGACAATCCCGGCGCTAATCGCCGGGGTTGGTTGACGGTCGAGCCACCTCGCAGCGTGACGCCTGACTAGCGCGTCCGCGGCCCGCGCCACTTGTTCAATGTCAATCGGCCGCCTCGCCGCGATCATCTCGCAGCGAGGAACCACGACGGCGCATGCCGCTGGGTTGGAAGGCCGGCCTCAACGCCGCTCGTGTCGCCCGGCTACGGCGTGAGCCCGTACTTCGCGAAGGTTTCAGCGATCTCGGGAGAGATGGCGATGGCCGTGGCGATGTCGTCATCGCCTTCCTCGGTCCGGCCGATCAACCGCTTGGTCAGGCCGCGCATGAACAGCGAAGCGGCCATCTCCGGCGATCGGTCCAGGGCCGCGTCGTAGTCGGCGATGGCGCGATCAAACTTGCCCATGCGGAACCAGACCAGGGCCCGACTGTCGAGATAGCTCGCGGTCTCGGGCTTCAGCGAGAGCGCCTTCTCGCAATCGGCCATCGCCTTGGGCAGGTCGCGATTGGCTCGGCCCAGAAGCCAGCAACGCACGTTGTAGGCGCTGGCCAGATCCTTGTCGCGGGCGATCCCGGCGTCGAGGGTGGCGATGGCCTGGTCGACCCGTCCCAGTTCAAACTGGGCATCGGCCCGATTGGCATACTCGAAGAAGGTCGTCCCCGTGCGGGCCGCCTCGATCTCGCGCTCCGCGTCGCTCCGCTTGTAGCCTCTCGGCGCCTCCAGGTAGACGGCGCCGCTCAGGGCGCTCAGAGCGGCCTCAGCGGCCGGCGCGTCCGCGAACGGGATCTCCGTATCCACGACCCGCTTGCTGGATGTGCCGGTGAAGACCCCGTCGGTCAGCGTCATGGTCCGCTGCAGCTCGTAGGCCGACACTCTCTGATTGACGTCGGAACCGGTGAACCGGAAGCCGGCGCCGCCCCTGGGAAGCTTGACCACATACCGGGAGACGAAGAACTGCGGCGCCTCCGTAGCGAACGGCGCATCATCGTTGGGTCCCGGCTCGCGCTTGAAGTCCGGCCGCCAGCCTACGGTCAGGGCCTCCAGCTGCAGCCGCCGCGGGCGGGCGCCCAGCGCTTCGCTCCATTGCACGGAGACAACGCCGTCCATGGTCATCCGCACGTCGCCGGTCGCCTCGTCGACGCTCCAGTCCACCGTCGCCGGCGCCAGCTCGCCCCACATGCCGGTCCAGAAGGACTTCAGGGTCTCGTCCCGCTCGTCCTCGGAAACAGCCTTGAGGCCGATGGCCATCAACGCGCTGAGGGGGCCGCGCAGCGTCACATCGCCCTTGACGGTCGCGGGGGCGTCGAGGCCGGCCGTGGCGTCCAGTTCGAAGGCGAGGTCCAGCATCGGCAGCTCGGGCGGCGGGGTCAGGATCGGCTCCAGCGCCGCACCGGCGCGCACAGGCAGCGCCCAGCGATACTCCGGCGGCAGCAGCCGCTCGATGGTCCGGTCCCCCTGGCGGGTGCCGTCGAGCCAGTAGGTCTTGCCATCGATCCGTATGCGGACGATGGCGTGATTGAAGGCCTCTATGAGCGGCAGCTGCTCATTCATCCCGTCGCCGATGACGGTGCTCACGAACATGACGTCGGCGTCGATGCCGAGCTCACGCAACAGCGCGGCCAGCAGGACGCTCTTGCCCTTGCAGTCGCCGAACCGGCGAGACCAGGTCGCGTCTGCGGAGGCCGGCGTGTAGCCGCCGAGATCCATGCCCAGAAAGAGATAGCGAACCTGGTCCTGGACCAGCCGCAACGCCGCGTCGGCGCGGCGCTTCGGGTCACTTGTCGATGCGGCGATCTTCGCCGCCTCCGCCCGCACCGGCGAGTCCGGCGCCAGCGTGGCGGCCTGATCGTACATCGGTGCCATCACGGCGGCGATGTCGCCCCAGTCCTTGAACTCGGTCGTGGACACGCGGCCCAGAGTGTTGAACCGCGCCGGCGCGCCGGCGGGCGGCCCGGCCGGCGGGTCGATGTCCTTGAGATCAAGCAGCAGCTCGGTTTCCGTCGGCCCGCGCGAGACCTTCGGCGACGAGAAGAGGCCCGTCGCCGACCACTGGACCGGACGGTCGTTGGGCCAGACCTGGCGCAGGTACAGCCGGCTGATCCGGCCGGGGTTCAGGCTGATCATGGACTCGGCGCGTCCCTGCATCACCGGATCCTTGCGACGGATGGAGTAGGCGACCTCGACGAAGTCGCCGACCTGCGCGCCTTCGACCTGGAGCGTGGCCGTCAGGCGTCCGTCGAGCATGGCGACTTCCAGGCCCTGCTCGCGGCGCAGGATGGTGAAGGTGTCGCCTCTTCCCAGAACGTCGATCGTGACGCTGCCGCGACGCAGAAGCACCTGATGGATGGTCACGACTTCCGTCGCCGGGTTCCAGCTGATCCTGAGGTTGGCGAGTTGCAGGGACTGCGGCGTGCGCAGTTCAACGACCGTGTGGATGAACGACTCGGTGCCGCCCTCGCTGATCCGGACCTGATAGTCCTGCAGCGCCATCCTGGCGGCGTCATTGGTCGCGACGGGCGCTGTTTCGGCGAAGGTCTGCGCCCGGATCCACGCTGCGGGCCGACCGTAGGCCAGCAACTCGCTCGCCGCCGCCGGCGCCGCCCACATCAGGGCGAGCCCGACCAACATCCACTTGAACATGACGCACACCCCCGGGCGATCAGAATACCGTCACCGTTCAGAGTTGCAACCGCCGATCCCCGCGTTCGGGGTGGCGACGGGTCCGGCAGAGGCCGGTATCGCCCGGTTCAGTCCAGGGTTCGCAGGTGTGTCAGGCTGGCTTCGACGCTCGGCCACCAGGGGGCCGGCGGAAAGTCGTGCTCCACGAAGTAGTGCTCGGCGCCGGCCGCGTCGGCGGCCGCCATCAGGTCCGCGAAATCGAAGGTCCCGGACCCAACATCCGCCATCGCGCCGTCGGGCGCCATGTCCTTCAGGTGGACCAGCTTCACCCGTCCGGCCATCCGCTCGATGACCGCCCTGGGGTCTTCGCCGCCCTTCTTCAGCCAGTAGAGGTCGAGCTCGAAGTCGACCAGGTCCGGGTCGGTCTCGCCCACCAGCCGGTCGAAGGGTCGCGCTCCGTCGGCGGTCTCGAACTCGAAGTCGTGATGGTGGTAGGCGACGCGCAGCCCCTCCGCCCGGGCCCGCTTCGCGAAGACGCCCAGCGTGGAGATGACCGCGCTCCAGTCGCGCTGGTCCGGCAGCACATAGGGCATCACCAGGTAGCGGCAGCCCAGCGTCCCGGCCATCGCCAGCACCGCGTCCGGTTGGTCCGCCATGTCGGCGAGGCCGACGTGTGCCGACGGGCAGTCGAGCCCGACGTCCTGCATGCGCGCTGCGAAGCCGGCGAAGTCCGAGCCCAGCGGCGCGGCGAACTCCACCGCGTCATAGCCGGTCTCGCGGATGCGCGAGAGCGTGCCCAAGGGATCGGCCGCGAACGGCTTGCGCAGGGTGTAGAGCTGGATGCCGATCGGTCTCATGGGCCTACAGGCCTCCCTGCTGCAGAAGATCGGCCGCGTGGTGCGCCGTGCGCGCCGACAGCGCCATGTAGGTGAGCGATGGGTTCATCGAGGCGCTGGATGTCATCACCGCGCCGTCCGAACAGAACAGATTGGGCACCTCGTGCGCCTGGCCCCAGCCGTTGAAGACCGACGTCGCCGGATCGCGGCCCATGCGGGCGGCGCCCATCTCGTGGATACGGTCGCCCGGCGGCGTCAGCTGTTCGCCGGCCTCTTCCCAGGGCGTGATGTCGACGCAGCCGGCGGCCCGCAGCATGTCCGCCGCGTCCTTGGCCGCCGCCCGCATCATGGCGTACTCGTTGGGACCGTACGTCACCCCGATGATCGGCACGGGCATGCCCCAGCTATCGGTGCGGGTCGTGGACAGCGTCACGCGGTTCTCCGGATCGGGCAGCACCTCGCCGAACGGCAGAAGCGAGAAGTGCCAGCCGTGCAGACCCTCGTCATCACCGCCGCCGACGCCCTGGGCGAAGCTTTCGGCGCGCCGCGAGCGAGCCGCCCCGCCCTGCATGCCGAAGCCGCGCAGGTAGGGTTTGTCGCCCTCGGTCACATTGCCGTAGCGCGGGACGTAGATGCCGGTCGGCCGGTCGCGCTGGTCGTGGACGCCCGCGAAGCCCGGCATCTTGCCGACGATGTTCTTGCTGCTGACATGGTCCATCAGGTTGCGGCCGACCTGGTCGCTGCCGTTGGCCAGGCCGCGCGGGAAGGCGTCCGATCTCGAGTTCAGCAGCAGGGCGGCGGTGTTGATCGTCGAAGCGTTCAGGAAGACCAGTCGCGCCTCGAAGGTCTCTCCGCCCTTGTCGGCCCGGTTGACGGTCCGAACGCCGGTGGCCCGGCCCGTGACCGGATCGTGGACGACGCTGACCACCACCCGGTCCGTCAGCACCGTCAGGTTGCCGGTGGCGCGCGCCGCGGGCAGGGTCGCGGCCTGGGTCGAAAAGTAGCTGCCCAGCGGGCAGCCGTGGTGGCAGCGCACATGCTGCTCGCACCGCTTTCGGCCCATGTCCATCTGGGGCTTGGCGACACGGCTGAGGTTGGCCGTCCGCCCCATGATCATGCGGCGGGTCGGGAAGTCGGCCTCGATCCGCGCCTTGGCGGCCAGCTCGACATCGTTGAACGGGAAGGCCGGCAGGAAGTCGCCGTCCGGCAGCTGCTCCAGGCCGTCGAAGTCGCCGCTGATCCCGGCGAAGGCCTCGACATGGTCGTACCAGGGCTCGAGGTCCTCGTAGCGGATCGGCCAGTCGACGCCGTGCCCGTCCTGGAGGTTCGACAGGAAGTCCTGCGGCGACCAGCGGTAGGACTGCCGCCCCCAGGTGAGCGAGCGGCCGCCCAGCTGATAGCCCCGGATCCAGCGATACGGCTTGCCGGGAACGGTCTCGTAGGGATGGTCGTGATCGCTGGCCCAGAAGGCCTTGTTGGAGTTGAACATCGCGTAGGAAACGCCGACGTGGTAAGGATAATGGAGGTCGCGTTCCTCCTGCGGGATCTGGTCGTCCCGCCGTCGGAGCTTCGCAGCCTGGTCGTGGCTGTAGCCCGGACCATGCGGCACATCGGGGCCCCGCTCGAGCATCAGGACCTTCAGGCCGCGCTCGCAGAGCTCCTTGGCGACCCAGCCGCCGCTGATGCCCGAGCCGACGACGATGGCGTCGAACATCACGCCGCTCCCTTCGATTGCAACGATCCGTCGAACTGGACCAGCGCCGCCCGCAGCGCCGCGACCGGATCGCCGCGCGGCACGAACTCATGGCCGACCCAGCCCTGGTAGCCCAGATGCCGCAGCAGTCCGGCGATGGCCAGCCAGTGGATTTCCTGCCGGTCGTCAAGGTCGCGACGGCCCGGCGCGCCGGCGGTGTGCACATGGCCGATCAGGTCGATATTGGCGCGGATCGTCCGGCTCAGGTCGCCCTCCATCAGCTGCATGTGATAGCCGTCGTAGAGCAGCCGCAGGGCCGGGGAGTTCACGCCCCGGACCACCTCGGCCCCGAAGGCCGTGCGGTCGCACTGGTGGCCGGGATGGTCGACCTTGCTGTTGAGCAGCTCCAGCAGCAGCCGCACCCCGGCCTGCTCCGCATGGGCGACGACCGGCGCCAGGCCCTCGATGCAGGCCGCGATGGCGGGACCGTCGGCGCCGTCGCCGATGCGGTTGCCCGAGAAAACGATCACCGACTCGCAGCCGCCCGCGGCCGCCGCGTCGATGTTGCGGCGGACCTCGTCGGCCAGGGCCTCGTGGAGGGATCGGTCGTTGAAGCCGTGCTCCAGCGTGTGGCCGGTCAGGGTTACGATGGACAACCCCGCGTCCTTGGCCACCGGCCAGAGCGCCTCGGGCAGCATCTCCACCCCCCGGGCGCCGGCCTTGGCGGCGTCTCGCAGCAGGGCCGCGGGTTCGACCTCCCGGCCGGCGGTGAACGACCACCAGGCAAAGCTCTGCCGCATCACGCCGTCTCCTTGCCGAGCGCGGTCCACCGGCCGTCGGCCGCGGCGCTGCGCACGGCCGCCTCGATGAACCGCACGCCCTCGACGCCGGCGGACACGCCCGGCAGGTCGGTCGACGGCGCGGGTTGTCCAGCCTTGTGCGCCGCGATCAGATCGGCCGCGTCGGCGTAGATCTGCGCGAAGCCTTCCAGATAGCCTTCGGGGTGCCCCGCCGGAATGCGCGTCGCCGCCAGCGCGGCCGGCGAAAGGCCCGGCCCGCCGCGCCGCAGAACCCGTGGCGGCTCGCCGAGCGGCGTGTAGCGCAGGATGTCCGGATCCTCCTGCGACCACTCCAGTCCGCCGGTCTCGCCATAGACCCGCAGACGCAGCCCGTTGGCAGCCCCGACGGCGACCTGGCTGGCCCACAGCTGTCCCCGGGCGCCGGTAGCCCAGCGCAGGCCAAGCTGAACGTCGTCATCGAGCCGGCGGCCCGCCACGAACCGCGAGGTCTCGGCGCTGACCTGCGCGGCCGCCTCGCCGAGCACGAAGGTCGCCAGGTGATAGGCGTGGGTGGCGATGTCGCCCAGCGCCCCGCCTGGTCCCGCCCGCTCGGGATCGCCGCGCCAGTCCGCCTGCTTGTTGCCGGGCAGCGCCGTGGCCAGCCAGTCCTGCACATACTCCGCCTGGACCACCCGGATCGCGCCCAGCGTCCCGGACGCCACCATGGCCCGCATCTGCCGGACCATCGCATAGCCGCTGTAGTTGTGGGTCAGCACGAACGGTACGCCGGTGCGCGCCACGGCCTGCGCCAGGTCCAGCGCGTCGGCCGCGCCGGTGGTCAGCGGCTTGTCGCAGATCACCGCGATCCCGGCCTCGAGGAACGCCCTGGCCGGCCCGTAATGCAGGTGATTGGGCGTGACGATGGCCACCGCGTCGATGCCGTCAGGCCGCGCCGCCTCGGCCTGCGCCATCGCCCGCCAGTCGCCGTAGCAGCGGTCGTCCTCCAGGCCGAGGCCCTGTCCGAACGTGCGCGAGCGCCCGGCGTCGCTGCTGAACGCGCCGGCGACCAGCATCCAGCGGTCGTCGAGCCGCGCGGCCATGCGGTGCACGCCGCCGATGAAGGCGCCGTCACCGCCCCCGATCATCCCCAACTTCAGGCGCATCTCAGCGGTCGAGGCCCAGCAGCCTGCGATTGGCCGCCGCGTCGACGTCGGTGGCGAGGAAGTCGTCGAAGCTCTTGCCCGTGACGTTGATGATGTGGTCGCGGATGAAGATGGCGCCCTCCCGGGCCCCGTCCTCGGGCGCCTTCAGGGCGCACTCCCACTCCAGCACCGCCCAGCCCTGGTAGCCGTACTGGGCGAACTTCGAGAAGATGGCCTTGAAGTCGATCTGGCCGTCGCCCAGCGAGCGGAAGCGTCCCGCCCGCTCCTTCCACGGCGCATAGCCGCTGTAGACGCCCTGGCGGCCGGTCGGCCGGAACTCCGCGTCCTTGACGTGAAACATGCGGATCCGCTCGTGGTACAGGTCGATGTACTCGAGGTAGTCGAGCTGCTGCAGCAGGAAGTGGCTGGGATCGTAGAGCAGGCACGCGCGAGGATGGTGATCCACGCGGTCCCAGAACATCTCCACGGTCGTGCCGTCGAACAGGTCCTCGCTGGGATGGATCTCGTAGCAGAGGTCGACCCCGGCTTCCTCGAAGGCGTCGAGGATCGGCCGCCAGCGCCGGGCCAGCTCGTCGAACGCTTCCTCGATCAGCCCCGCCGGCCGTTGCGGGTAGGGGTAGAGGTAGGGCCAGGCCAGCGAGCCGGAGAAGGTGACATGGGCGTCAAGGCCCATGCGCCGCGAGGCCTTGGCGCCCAGCAGCACCTGCTCCACCGCCCAGGCCTGCCGCGCCGCCGGATTGCCGCGCACCGACTTCGGCGCGGCGCCGTCGAACATCTCGTCATAGGCCGGGTGCACCGCCACCATCTGGCCCTGGGTGTGGGTCGACAGTTCGGAGACCTCCAGACCCGCCGCGGCCAGCACGCCCTTGACCTCGTCGCAGTAGGCGTCGCTCTCGGCGGCCAGCTTCAGGTCGAACAGCCGGCGGTCCCAGGTCGGGATCTGCACGCCCTTGTAGCCCAGGTCGCCGGCCCAGCGGGCGATGGACTCCAGACTGTTGAACGGCGCCGCGTCGCCCGCGAACTGCGCCAGGAAAATCGCCGGGCCCTTCATGCATCCTCCTCCAGGGCCGCCTGCATCGGACCGCCCATCCCTTGTCCGCCGAAAGCTAGCATGCGCGGAGGCTTTGGCGAGCGGGTCGTTCACCTCGGCCGGGCTTGCGGTTGACGCCGGAGGTCGAAGCACGGCGAACTTCGCATACCGCGACTCTGCGGGGCCGGGGGGAAGCCGTGCAGACCGATCTGGTTCAATGGGCCGTCTTTATCGGCCTGACCGTGCTGATGGCCGTCCTCACGGGCTGGCAGGTGGCGCGGATGGGCGGCCGTTCCAGCGACTCCAACCGCGAGTACTTCCTCGCCGGCGGCAACCTGACCTGGCCGTTCATCGCCGGCTCGATCACCCTGACCAACCTGTCGACCGACCAGCTGGTCGGCATGAACGGCAACCAGATGCTGCTCCTGGCCTGGTGGGAGCTGTCGGCGATCGTCGGGCTTCTGATGCTCTGCTGGATCTTCCTCCCGATCTACTACCGGAACAACTGCACCACCACGACCGAGCTGCTGGAGCGCAAGTACGGCTCGAAACACCTGCGGGCCGTCGTGTCGGTGCTGTTCCTGCTCGGCAACGTGTTCATCTATCTGCCGATCATGCTCTACACCGGCTCGCTGTTCCTCAAGACGATGTTCGGGGTCGACATTCCGCTGATCGCCATCGCCGCGGTGATGGCGGTTCTGGGCGGCGCCTATGCGATCGGCGGCGGCCTGCGCGCGGTCGCCGTGTACGACACCATCTCCGGGATCGGCGTGCTGGCCATGGCGTTGCTGATCATGGTGCTGGCCCTCGCGGCGATCGACTTCGACTTCAGCGGCATACCGCCCGAGCGGCTGAGCATGATCGGCGGCAAGGACTCGCCGATCCCCTGGCAGACACTGCTGACCGGAATGATCTTCATCCAGATGTTCTACTGGAGCACCAACCAGACCATCACCCAGCGGGCCATGGCCGCGCCCAGCCTGCGGGAGGGGCAGAAGGGCGTCCTGGCCGCCGCGGTCATCCGCCTGCTGGTCGTGCCCGCCATCGTGGTCGTGCCCGGCGTGGCGGCCTACAAGCTGTTCGGGGACGCGGGCGACGCGACCTACGGGCGCATCGTGGCGGCCGTGATGCCGGGCTGGCTGTCGGGCGCCTTCGCCGCCTTCATGGCCGCCGCGCTGCTGACCAGCTACACCTCGGTGCTGAACTCCTCGGTGACGCTCTACGTCTGCGACCTGCATGAGAAGTTCATCGCCGAGAAGCCCGACGTCGGCCGGCTGAACGCCATCATCTCACTGGCCTTCATGGTGCTGTCGGTTCTGCTGGTGCCGATCTACATGGGCGCGGCGTCGATCATCAATCTGGTGCAGCAGCTCAACGGCCTGCTGTCGATGCCGATCCTGTCGGCCTTCATCGTCGGGTTGATGTTCCGCAACGTCGACGCCCGCGCGGTCATGGGCGCGGTGGTGTTCGGCACCTTGCTCTACGCCGGCTTCACCTTCGTCTGGACCCCGACCCACTACATCCACCTGATGGTGGTGACGCTCGCCGCCTGCGTCGCCTTCGCCCTGGTCGTGAACCGCCTCGTGTTCGGCAAGCGCGCGACGCTGGTCGAGCCCCTCCGGTCGCGGCTGGGCCTGGCGCGTGACCCCTAGCGACCGTCCTCGATGATCATCCGGGCGGCCTTCTCGGCGATCATCATGGTCGGCGAGTTGGTGTTGCCCGAGGTGATGGCCGGCATCACCGAGGCGTCGGCGACCCGCAGCCCCTCGACGCCGAAGACCCGCAGCCGCGCGTCGACCACCGCCATGGCGTCCGAGGCCTGACCCATCCTCGCCGTACCGACAGGGTGGAAGATCGTGGTTCCCAGGTCGCGGGCGGCGGCCAGCAGCCCTGCATCGTCGTCGACCGCCTGGCCGGGATTGATCTCCTGCGGCCGGTAGCGGGCCAGCGGGGCCTGACCGACGATGCGGCGGACCAGCCGCAGGGAGTCCACGGCCACCTGTTCGTCCTCGGACGCCGACAGGTAGTTGGGCGCGATCCGCGGCGCGGCGCGCGGATCGGCGCTGACCGCATGGATGGAGCCCCGGCTGGCCGGCCGCAGGTTGCAGACGCTGATGGTGATGGCGGGGAAGGCGTGCAGCGGCTCGCCGAACCGGTCGAGCGACAGCGGCTGGACGTGGAACTGCAGATTGGCCGTCGCCTGGTCTGGCGAGGAGCGGGCGAAGGCGCCCATCTGTGACGGCGCCATCGACATCGGACCGCGCCGGAGTGCGGCGTACTCCAACGCCATCAGGGGCCGGCGCCACAGGGAGGCGTAGAGCGCGTTCATCGTCGACACGCCGCTGACCCGGTAGATCGGACGGATCTGCAAATGGTCCTGCAGGTTCTCGCCGACGCCCGGCAGGTGACGGACGGATTCGATCCCGAGGGCCTGCAGCCGACCGCCGTCGCCGATGCCGGACAGTTCCAGCACCTGCGGCGTGCCGACCGCGCCGGCCGCCAGCACCACCTCGCCGGACGCCCGCGCGGAAAAGGTCTGTCCGCCCCTTGTCCATTCGACGCCGGTGGCGCGGCCGTCCTCGACCAGGACCCGGGTCACATGCACGCCCGTCTCGAGCCTGAGGTTTCGACGGCGCAGCACGGGCTTGAGAAAGCCCCGCGCCGCGCTCCAGCGCAGGCCGCCGCGCTGGTTGACCTGGAAATAGCCGGCGCCGTGATTGTCGCCGCCGTTGAAGTCCGGGACCGTGGGGATGCCCTCCAGCGCCGCCGCCTCGGCGAAGGCGTCGAGCACCCGCCAGCGCATGCGCGGGTGTTCGACCCGCCATTCACCGCCGGAGCGATGGTGTTCGCCCGGCGGACTGATGTGGTCCTCCTGGGCCAGGAACAGCGGCAGGACGTCGTCCCAGCCCCAGCCGGTCAGGCCCCGCGCGCGCCAGCCGTCGTAGTCCGCCGCCTGGCCGCGCATGTAGATCATGGCGTTGATGGCCGAGGAGCCGCCGATGACCTTGCCGCGCGGGTACTTGAGGGTCCGGCCGTTCAGCCCGGGCGAGGCGTCCGTCTCGAACATCCAGTCGGCGCGTGGATTTCCGATCGAGAACAGATAGCCGACGGGAATGTGAAACCAGATCCAGTTGTCCTGGCCGCCCGCCTCCAGCACCAGGACCCGGCGCCGCGGATCGGCCGACAGCCGGTTGGCCAGCACGCAGCCCGCCGATCCGGCGCCGACGACGATGTAGTCGTAGGTCTCGTCCATCCGCCTCCTGTACCCGCCCGATGGCGGCATGCAAGCGAACGCCGGTCCGCGACGCTTCACCGCAGGCCTGGTGACGATCCGTGAACGACTTTCTGCGCAGGGTCAGTGGCGCGCGAAGTAATGCCAAAGGTCCGGACGCAAGGATGTCTGCCAGCCCAAAGCCCCCGTGGGCGAAGGTCAATTTCGAAGACCTTGCGATTGTCGTTGTGGACGACAACCAGCAGGCGCTCGACATCATGATCCAGGTGATCAGCGGCTTCGGCGCCAAGAAGGTCAGCCGTTGTCTGTCGGCGGACGAGGCGCGCGCCGTGATCAGCGCCGGACAGGTCGACATGGTGATCACCGACGCCATGATGCCGTCCATCGACGGCTATGACCTGACGCGCTGGATCCGCCGGGAAGCGCCGGAACAGAACCGGTTCGTCCCGGTGATCGTCGTCACCGGCCACACGCCCCGGCGGGACGTGGTCAAGGCCCGCGACTGCGGCGCCAACTACATCATCGCCAAGCCGATCACGCCCAAGACCATCATGGATCGCATCCTGTGGGTGGCGCGCGAGGATCGCATGGGCATCGACTGCGACACCTACGTCGGCCCCGACCGCCGCTTCCGCCGCCTCGGTCCGCCGGCCGGCATGGCCGGTCGCCGGTCCGGCGACCTGACCGACGAGATCGGCGACGCCGTCGAACCCAACATGTCACAGGACCAGATCGACTCCGTGATGAAGCCGCAGAAGGTGTCGGTATGACCGTCGTCCGGAAGTTCAAGATCCCCAACCGGCTGCGCGCCAGCCTGTTCAGCGGCGGCGGCAAGCGTATCGACCAGGCCGTGACCGACGCCGACGCCGGCCTTGCGACCCTGGCCGAGGCCTGCATGGCGGCGGTCGCCGACTGCATTGCGCGCATCGAGGCCGGGTTCGGAGCGCAGGTCGCGGACCGTGAAACCCATGAGATGACAGAGCTCTACCGGCTCTCCGCCGCGATCATCGACGCCTGCGCGCCCATCGAGCCCAAGGCGCTGGCCGATGCGGCCCGCAGCCTGTGCGACGTCCTCGACTTCGCCATGGAGGCCGGACGGTGGGACTGGCCGGCGGTCGACATCCACGTCAACGCGCTGCGGCTCCTCGCCAGCGGCATCGATCTGGGCGAGGGTGGCGAGCAACGGCTCATCCAGAGCCTGGACAAGCTGCGCCAGCACCGCGAAGCCCTCGCCGGCTGACGACGCGGCGCGAGGCGCGGCGGGGGAACCGGCCATGACCTTCCAGCGCACGATCGTCGCCTTCAACACCGCCACGGCCAGCGAGAACCGCATCCACGCCGACGATGTCGCCAGCCGATTCGGCTTCACCGGCGGACTGGTGCCGGGCGTCGACGTCTTCGCCTACATGACCCCGGCCCCGCTGGCGTTGTGGGGCCCCGACTGGCTCAGCCAAGGACGCATCCGCACGCGCTTCAACCGCCCTGTGTACGACGGCGACGCGGCCACCCTGACCGCCGAAGAGGCCGGCGAAGGCGTTCTGTCGCTGGCGCTGGAGGCGCGCGGCGAGGCGTGCGGCGCGGGCACGGCCTGGCGGAGCGATCCCACGGCCGCACCCGGCATCCAGCCCGAGGCGGACTTGCCGACGCCGGACGCCCGACCGACCGCCTCGCCCGACAGCCTGCCCGTCGGCCGGGTCCTGGGCTCGCTGAAGGAGATCTACTTCGCCGACGTGGGTCGCGCGCACCTGGACAACACCCGCCAGGATCCGGAACCGTTCGAGGGCGGCGACATCGCCAATCCGGCCTACCTGCTGCGGCGGGCCAACTATGTGCTGGCCCAGAGCGTGCGGCTGGGTCCCTGGATCCACCTTGAGAGCGACGTGCGACTGCACGGCCTGATCCGCGACGGCGAGTGGCTGGAGACCCGCGCTGTGGTGGCCGAGAACGTCGAGAAGAACGGCCACCGCATCGTCACCCTGGACTTCACGGTTTCGAGCCGCGACCGGCTGGCCATGTCAGGCCGGCACTGGGCGATCTATGAACCGCGCCAGGTGCGCGAGAAGGCATAGCTTCCGCACCCCGCCGCATGCCGCGCCGCGTCAGGCGGCCTTCGCGACCCGCGGGGCCGGGTTGGTGAACGTCATGACCCCGTCATCGACCCCGCCGTAGCGCAGCGCCATAAGGTCGAGCGCATAGTTCTGGTGCTGCTTCCAGGGCTTCTTCGCCCCCTGCTTGGGGAACCTGTCGATGGCGCGCTGGACGTAGCCGGAGGAGAAGTCCAGCCAGGGCTCCTCGCCCAGGTCCGGATCGGTGTTGCGCGGCGTGCACTGGCGCATGCCGGTGCGGTCCATGTGGTTCAGCAGCCGGGTGACGTACTCGCACGTCAGGTCGCACTTCAGCGTCCAGGACGCGTTGGTGTAGCCGAACGAGGAGGCCATGTTGGGCATGTCGCTGAACATCATGCCCTTGTAGCTGAGCGTCCTCGCCGGATCGATCTGCGCGCCGTCCACGGTGAAGGCGATGCCGTTGAACACCTGCATGTTCAGGCCGGTGGCGGTGACGATGATGTCGGCGTCTAGCGTCGCGCCGGACTTCAGCTTCAGGCCCGTCGGGGTGAAGGTCTCGATCTGGTCGGTGACCACCGAGGCGCTGCCCGCCTTGATGGCGTCGAACAGGTCGTTGTCCGGCACCAGGCACAGTCGCTGGTCCCAGGGATTGTAGCGCGGCGTGAAGTGGGTCGCGACGTCGTATTCGGGGCCCAGGTTCTCGCGGACCATGCCGATGATCCGCTCCTTGGTCTTCTCCGGGTTCTTCCGCGCCATGTTGTAGAACAGCATGCCCAGCAGGACGTTCTTCCAACGGGTGATGCGGTAGGCGGTCATCGGCTTGAACTTGCTGCGCAGCCAGTTGGCGGCGGCGTCCTCGGCCGGGCGGGAGACCACGTAGGTGGGGGAGCGCTGCAGCATGGTGACGTGGGCGGCGTCCTTGGCCATCTCCGGGACCAGGGTCACGGCCGTCGCGCCGCTGCCGATGACGACGACCGTCTTGCCGCTGTAGTCGAGGTCTTCGGGCCAGTGCTGCGGGTGGACGATTCGGCCCTTGAAGCTGTCCGTGCCCTCCCACTGCGGCGTGTAGCCGGCCTCGTAGTTGTAGTAGCCGCCGCACAGAAACAGGAAATTGCAGGTGAAGCAGACGGTCTCGCCGTCACGCATCGCCTCGACCGTCCAGGCCGCATCGTCGGTGGACCATGACGCCGCCTTGACCCAGTGGCCGTAGCGGATGTGGCGGTCGATGCCGTGGTCGGCGGCCGTTTCCCGCACGTAGTTTAGGATCGAGGGGCCGTCCGCGATGGCCTTGGCTTCCTTCCAGGGACGGAAGACGTAGCCGAGGGTGTACATGTCGGAGTCGGAGCGGATGCCGGGGTACCGGAACAGGTCCCAGGTGCCGCCCATCGCGGCGCGGCCCTCGAGGATCACGTAGGACTTGCCGGGGCTCTTGTCCTGCAGGTGGTAGCCGGCGCCGACGCCGGACAGGCCCGCGCCCACGATCACGACGTCGAAATGTTCTGTCGGCTGCGCCTTGCCCATGGTCCCCGTTCCTCCGGCTTTCTTGTAACTTTACGTTGTTAATATACGGGCGGCGACGTTTTGAACAGTCGTTTGGACCCTACGTCACCCGGTTGCCCCGACGACCGCTCCGCTCTAACGAAACAGGGCTGGAGCATCCCCTTCAACCGGAGACCTCGCCATGGCCGGGCCCTATGCCGACGACGACTGGATCGTCGGCCAGACGGACGACGAAGACGAGGGCGGCCTGATCGTCCGCTGCCGGGCGCGGTTGCCGGCGCCGGACTCCCGCAAGGCCTGGCATCACCTCGTGCTGATCGGCTGGACCTACGAGGACGCCGACGGCACGGGCCTTCCACCCAAGGCCGTGGATCGGCAGATGGACGCGTTTGAAGAGGCGGTGACGGCCGCGGTGCAGGACTCGGGCGCCGGCGTTCTGGTCGCCTCGCTGACTGGCGCGGGCGTTCGCGAATGGCGGTTCTATACGCTGGGCCCGGACGCCTTCATGGACGCCCTGAACAGCGGCCTGGACGGCCACCCGGAGTACCCGCTGGAGTTCGACGCCTTCGAGGACCCCGACTGGAACGCGCTGGCCGAACTCCTGCCGGAGTAGCCGGTCAGGTCGGCGACAGATCGCGCGGCGCGGCGATACGCCGGAAAACGGCCTCCACGACGCCGAACAGGCCGAACGCGACAACGCCCAGCCCCAGGGCCGCCAGGATCGCCGAGCCGAACGGCTGGGCCTCCACCGCCTGCAGCGCGCCGGCCCAGGTGCGCACCTCCGACGCACGAACCTCCCAGCCGGCCCGCAGCAGGAAGACGCCCAGCGGAAGGGTCGCCAGACCGCGTCCGATGTAGCCCGCCCGGCCGAGCGGGACGACCCAGCGGCACAGGTCCGCGCCGCAACGGAGACGCTTGCCGAAGTCCTGCAGGGCGCCCTGGATCAGGTTGCCGACGCCGACGGCGAGCAGGGCGAGGCCGCCGGCGATGATCACCCAGTCGCCATGCGGCCAGGCGAGAATCTCCGCCGCCGCCGTCCGGGCCGAGTCGGTTTCGTCCGCCTCGCCGATGTCTTCCAGCCCGTCGAGTAATTCGAGCGCGGACAGGGCGAGCGCGCCGTACACCACGCCGCTGACCGCCTGGCCCGCACGGATCGCCCAGGCCTTCGGCGTCGCGCCATGGCCGTCGGCGTCGAAGACCGCCTGCAGGACACGCCAACCCGAAAAGGCGATCAGGCAGGCGGCGAGGGCCGAGATCAGCAACAGTCCCGGCGGCCAGCGCGCCCACAGCTCGAACACGCCGTCGGCGCCGGTCGCCTGCGGTGTCAGGTCGGCCGCGGCGAGGACCGCGATCGCGCCGATCATCAGATAGACGATGCCTCGCGCCGCGTAGCCGAGGCGCGATGACAGTTCGAGAGCGTCACGCCAGCTTCGCGGCAGCCGGAGCGGCAAGGTCTAGCGCTTGCGATACTGGTCGAGCGCGAAGGCGCCGGCCGTCATCGCCGAGCCGCGGGCCCGCTTGCTGAACAGGAAGACCAGCCCGATGCCGATGCCGGCGGCGATCAGAATCGGCGGGACGGGCCTGGCCTTCACCTGGCTGGCGACATTGCCGGCCAGCGCGCGGGCGTTGGCGGCCAGTTCCTGCTGGTGACGCTGACGCGCCGCCACGGGCTGTCGTGTCGAACCTAGGAGACCACGGGCGGCGCCGAGGACGCCGGCGACCGTGCCGCGGCGGTTGTCAGGGAAGGTGTAGGGCGTGGTGTCGGTGGTCATGGGGTTCTCCTCTTCGGCCGACTAACGCCCTCGCCCCACGGTTCGATCCGTCACCGCGTCGCCTTCACCGGCGCGCCCTTGCGCCGGCCCTCGGCGATGAGGCCGGCGCAGTTGGCGTCCTCCGCCAGGCCGGGCTCGACAAAGGGCAGAATGGCCGCGAGCGGGCCCACCAGCGCGGCCAGCGCTGCACCGAGGCCGCCCTGCGCCACGGCGTTGCCGGTGTCGAGGTCGACGCCCGGGCGGGTGAAGGGGCCGTTGACGGTGATCGGCACGAACAGGCGCAGCAGGCGCGGCTTCTTGGACTCGCCCTCGAACCTCAGGTCCAGCCGCTCGGTGCGCAGGTTGACGGTCCCCTCACCCTTGACCAGCACGACATCGGTGTCGACGACGATGCGATTGGCGCGGGCCAGACCGTCCTTGACCCTGAAGTCCGCCACGGCGCACCGGACCTTGCTTCGGTTCGGACTCTCCGACAGCAGCAGGATCAGCCCCTTGGAGATGTTGACGCCCAGCAGTTCGGCGAAGGCCTGCCGCAGTTCGCCCGACGGCGCGACCACGGTCAGGGTTCCGCTGGCGCTGTCTGCCGCTGCACGGACGGAGTTTCCGTAGCCGGTCAGCTTCGCCCGGGCGGCCATCTGGCCCTCGATGACCGGCTCGCCCCTGAACCGGGTGGTGATCCAGTCCTCCAGACGCGCGCCGCTCAGGCGCAGATCGACATCGGTGCGGGGCGTCGCGCCGCTGGCGTCCAGACGGGCCGTGCCGGCCAGTGTGCCTCTCGAGAAGGTGACGGAGACCGGGTCTCCGGTCAGCACGCCGTCCTTGAGCGCCAGGTCCAGCGCGACCTTGCGGAGCGGCAGGCGCGGCGCGTTGACGGTCTCGGCGCGGTACCGGACCTGGGCGTCCATCGCCCGGATGCGATCGACCTGGAGGGTGGCGTCGGGAAAGATCCGACGCTCGGCCGCCAGCTTTCCACCGAAGGCCTTCTGCTCGGCGGACACCGCCTCGCCCCGCGCCCGGGACGGCGCGCCGCCGAAGATCGAGGCGAGGTCGTCGAAGTCCAGCCGCCGTGACCGCAGGTCCGCCTTGAGGAACGGCCGCTTCCCGCGGGTTTCGACGCTCAGGTCGCCGGCGATGTCGCTGTCGCCGATGCGGCCGCTGGCCTTGCCGAGGAACCATCGGGTCCGGTCGCGGCGCAGCTGCCCCGACACCCGGTAGGGCGGCGTGTTGGGCAGGGTCAGGCCGGTGAGGCCGTAGAGATCATTCAGGTCGGCGCCGGTGATCGTCAGGCTGGTGTCGAACCGGCCAAGATCGAACGGCCGCGTGACGCTGCCCTTTGCCTGGATGCGGGTGGCGCCGGCGCGGACATCAGCGTCGAACGGATAGGGCCGCGACGGCGAGACGTTGAGCAGGGGGGCGCCGGTGATCTCGGCCCTGAAGGCCTCGCCGTTCAGGCGCCCCTCGCCCCGCAGCGCGAAGACGCCCCGGCGCGGTCCGGCGGTCCGCTCGTCGGTGTAAACCGTGCCCTCGAAGGTCGACTTCCGCTGGCGGTCGTCGAGCCTGAGTTTGCCTTCATCGATGATGAAGCGCCGGATCGCAGGAAGCCTCGCCCCGCCCTTGCCGTCGCCGAACGCCCAGTTGGCGCGACCGTCCGCCAGCCTGAGCAGCGAAACGTCGGGCCGGCGGATCTCCACATAGGGCATGACCACCCGCCCCATGAGCAGCGGCGGTAGTTCGACCTGGACGGCCAGCCGGTCGATGCGGGCCATGTCGCCCCTGGCCCAGGCGGGCTGGCCGATGCGCAGGCCGTGTATTTCGGCGCGAGGCCTCAGCGACCAGGGATGGACGTTCAGGTTCCCCTCGATGGCGACGGGCCGGCCCAGGCGTGCCGAGGCGGCGCTCGCAAGCGGCCCACGCAGCCAGTTCCAGTCAAAGACCAGCAGAAAGAGGAGCGTCGCCAGCACGACTGTGGAAAGCACGGCCAGGCCCAGCCGGGCGCGGGGCGGGATCGCGTCGCGGGTGGCGGCTCCGCGCCGCAGCAGCTCCGGCAGATCAGGCAGGCGTAATGGCAAGCTGGGAGACCTCCGGCCCGACCCCAGCTGGATCAAGCGTCGGCGTCGGGGTCTGGTTCCCGGGGGGGTAAGGCCTAGTAGGCCACCTTCAGCGCGGCCAGGCAGGCTGCGGCGGTTACGAACAGGACGATCGCGAGGACCTCGTAGCGCTTGAACAGCGGACCGTTTGGCGAACGCATGGCCTTCTCCCTTGTGCCGTTTCGGTTCAGTGGGAGGGAAGGTCGGCAAGGCGCGCGCCAGATCGGTCAGGGCTGGCCTAGTACTCGACCTTGCCGGGCCAGGTGAGGGCGCCGTCCCGGGTGATGCCGGCCAGCTGGCCGGCCGGGCCGTGAGGATGGTGGACCGGAGTCCCGGCCGTCGCCGCCGGCGGCGGGCCATAGCGGCTTTCGCGTCCGACGCCTGTCGACCCGGATCCATAGGCATAGCCGCCGCTGGCGCCGGAGGCGTAGGTCCCGCCGCGCGCCCCCCAGCGCTCCTCGGATTCGCTGTAGCGGTAGCTCGCGCTCGACGAACTGGTCTCGATGACCGAGACGGACGCACCGGCGTAACGGCCTCCGTAGGCTCCGCCGTAGACGCCGCCCCGCGGCCCCTCCGACACATAGCCGCCACCCGCGATCCGACCGGTTCCCCTGATCACGCGCGGCCCGTCGGACGCGCGGTGGATGCGGGGGCGGGCAGGCTTGGGCCGGGGCTTCGCCACGGGCTCGGGCGTTTCGACGGCCGCCATGCATTTGGCGCGGCAGATCGCGGCCTTGTCAGTGGCGACCGGGGTCTTGTCGGCCACGGCGGCCGGCTTGCCCTGCGGCGTGCAGGCCATCACGAGGGTCGCCACGAACAGGGACAACGGCAGACGGATCAGCATGGAAGCCTCGGGAAACGCCGGAGAGGACGGGACGATACCGCCTGCCGGAGCCCTTCCTCGGCTCATTCACCCCGGGCGGGAGACTTAACCATGAGCCGTTCCCCAACCAGGTGCGCCAGGCCCAGGCCGACGGAAATGCCGAGCGTGTTGGCGAGGGCGTCCAGCACATCGCCCTGGCGTCCCCAGCCCATCGTCGCCTGGGCGATCTCCAGCCCGACGCCGAGGAGGAACAGGCCGACGGCCAGACGCCAGGACCCCACCCGGAAGGACCAGGCGCCCAGCAAAGCCAGGCCGAGATAGGCGCCGGCGTGCTCCAGCTTGTCCCACATGTTGACGCTCGGCACGGCGACGCTTGGCGCCACGGACAGCCAGGCGATGACGGCGCAGGCGGCGACGAAAACGGCGATACGGATCGGACGCGGAAGCATGCGGTCACGGGTTGCACCGTCCACCGGCGCTGTCTAGCGTCCGCGCCGAAAACATGGGGAGCGATCAGTGGCGGTAGCGGCGGTAATCTGGGACTTCGGCGGGGTGATCACCTCCTCGCCGTTCGAGGCGTTCAACCGCTACGAGGCCGAGATCGGCCTGCCGCGCGACTTCATCCGGGGCGTCAACGCCACCAATCCCCTCGACAACGCCTGGGCCCTGTTCGAGCGCAACGAGATCGATGCGGCGACTTTCGACGTGAAGTTCCTCGAGGAGGCCACCGCGCTGGGCCATCCGGTGCGCGGCGCAGACATCCTGCCGCGCCTGTCGGGCGATGTGCGGCCCCGGATGGTGGCGGCGCTGGAGCAATGCAAGCAGCACTTCAAGGTCGGCTGCATCACCAACAACGTCCAGACCGGCCACGGCGCCGGCATGGCGGGCACCAGCGACAAGGCCAGGCAGGTGGCGGAGGTCATGGCGCTGTTCGACGCGGTCATCGAAAGCTCCAAGGCCGGCGTCCGCAAGCCTGACCCGCGCATCTACCAGATGATGTGCGAGCTGTTGTCGGTCGATCCGGCCGACTGCGTCTACCTCGACGACCTGGGCATCAACTGCAAACCGGCGGCGATGCTGGGCATGCGGGCCATCAAGGTCGGCGGCGTCGACCAGGCGCTGGCCGAGCTGTCGGCCGCCACCGACCTGATCTTCGACCAGGGAGAGCGCTCATGACCGCGACGACGGGCCGGGTCGCCGGCAAGAAGGCCTTCATCACCGGCGCCGCCCAGGGCCTCGGCGCGGCGATGGCCCGGCGCCTGGCCGAGGAGGGCGCGAAGGTCTCCCTGGCGGACATCAACATCGACGGCGTCCGCGCCGTGGCGGCGGAGATCAACGCCGCCCATGGCGAAGGGACGGCCTTCGCCTTTCCGCTGGACGTCACGAAGGAAGACCAGTGGATCTTCGCGCTCGAGGAAGCCGACGCGGCGATGGGCGGCATCTCTGTGCTGGTCAACAACGCCGGCATCAGCAAGGGCGGCAACCTGGACCAGTGCAGCCTGGAAGACTTCCGGACGGTGATGGCGGTGAACGTCGATTCCGTCTTCCTGGGCGGCAAGCATGCGCTGAAATACATGCGCCACAACCAGCCCGGCTCGATCATCAACGTCAGCTCGATCGCCGGCCTGATCGCCAACCACAGCGGCCCGGCCTACAACGCCTCCAAGGCCGCTGTCTGGCTGCTGAGCAAGAACATCGCCCTCTACTGCGCCAAGCAGAAGTGGGACATCCGCTCAAACTCGATCCACCCCACCTTCATCGACACCCCCATCCTGGATCCGATCCGTCAGATGTTCGGCAAGGAAGAGGGCGAGGCCAAGCTGGGCCGCCAGATCCCGCTGGGCCACATCGGCGAGACCCTCGATATCGCCAACGCCGTGCTCTACCTGGCCAGCGACGAGAGCAAGTTCATGACCGGCGCGGAGCTGAAGCTGGACGGCGGCATCAGCGCGATGTGAGGCGTTCGCCTCAGTTGATCAGGATCGTGCCGATCAGGAACTTGCCGCCGGCCTTGCCGAGCACGCGGTCGGTCGCCTTCTGCATCTCGGAGGCCAGGTAGTCGGCATTCGGCACCGCCGCCTTGGGCAGGCCGCCGGCGTAGCCCTGCAACAGGCCGGCGTAGGCGTCGCGCAGGCGGGGGTGGAGGTTGTTGGCCCTGGCCCGCAGCGCCTCGTTGGGGACATCCACGCCGCATTCGACGGTGATCACGCCGCGGCTGCCGTCGCGACGAATGATGGTCGCCGACACCGCCTTGACCTGCACGAAGGTGACGCCGCCGCCTTTCTTCTTCTCGCCGCCGGACGCCGAGGCGATGGCGGGAACGAGGCTGAGCACGGCGGCGAGGGCGAGACGGCGATCCATGCGACCTTCATGCCCCGGGCCGGGTTGACGCTCCGTTTACCGCGACACGACCCTGCGACGCGGCGAGGCGTGACCGGCGGGCCGACTCAACAGAGAATCGGCGCAATAATCGCAAGGAGTCCGCATGGGCCGTTTCGCGCCCGGGAACCTCGACCTCGACGGCAAGGTGATCCTGATCACCGGCGGCACCGGCTCGTTCGGCCGCCGCTTCATCGAGACCGTGCTGACCCGCTACGCCCTTCGCAAGGTCATCGTCTATTCGCGCGACGAGCTGAAGCAGAGCGAGATGCAGCAGGAGCTGCGCGAGCGGTTCGACGCCGAGCAGATGTCCCGCATGCGCTTCTTCCTGGGCGACGTCCGGGACCGCGCCCGGCTGACCCTGGCGCTGCGCGGGGTCGACATCGTGATCCACGCCGCCGCACTCAAGCAGGTGCCGGCCGCCGAGTACAATCCGTCCGAGTGCATCCAGACCAACATCATCGGCGCCGAGAACGTGGTCTGGGCCAGCCTGACCAACCGCGTGCAGCAGGTGGTGGCGCTGTCGACCGACAAGGCCTGCAATCCGGTCAACCTTTACGGCGCGACCAAGCTGGCGTCGGACAAGACCTTCGTCGCGGCCAATAACCTGTCGGGCGACATCGGGACCAAGTTCTCGGTCGTGCGGTACGGCAACGTGGTGGGTTCGCGGGGCAGCGTCGTGCCGCTGTTCCGCCGGCTGCTGGCCCAGGGCGCGACCGAGCTGCCGATCACCGATCCCCGGATGACCCGCTTCTGGATCACCCTGAACGAAGGCGTCGAGTTCGTGCTGTCGTCGCTGGAAATCATGCGCGGCGGCGAGATCTTCGTGCCCAAGATCCCGTCGATGTCGATGCCCGACCTGGTCGAGGCCATGGCCCCCGGCGCCGGAATGCGGGTCGTGGGCATCCGTCCGGGCGAGAAGCTGCACGAGATCATGGTCGGGGCCGACGACGCCCGGCAGACCGTGGAGCTGTCCGACCGCTACGTGATCGAGCCCGCCTTCGTGGAGTACACGCGCAAGCCGTTCGGCGCTGACGACGGCGCCGCGCCGGTCGACGAGAGCTTCGCCTATTCCAGCGACAACAACAGCGACTGGCTGACCGCCGACCGGCTGACCGCGATGCTCGAGGAGACCGGCGTGTGACGCAGGGGTTCCTCCCCTACGGCCGGCAGACCATCGAGGACGACGACGTCGAAGCGGTGGCGCGGGCGATGCGCGCCGACTACCTGACCACCGGCCCCACGGTCGCGGCCTTCGAGGACCTGTTCGCCGAGGCGGTGGGCGCCGACCACGCGGTGGCCTGCAGCAACGGCACCGCCACCCTGCACCTGGCCTTGATGGCGCTCGACATCGGGCCTGGCGACGTCTGCATCGCGCCGTCGGTCACCTTCCTGGCGACGGCCAGCTGCGCGGCCTACGTCGGGGCGGAGGTGGTGTTCGCCGATGTTGATCCGGACACCGGGCTGATGACGGCCGAAACGCTTGCGGACGCGCTGGAGCGCGCGAAGGGACGGCGGGTGCGGGCCGTGCTGCCGGTCCACCTGCGCGGCGAGGTCTGCGACCTGCCGGCGCTGAAATCGCTGGCGGACGGCGTCGGCGCGGCGCTGGTCGAGGATGCTCCCCATGCCCTGGGCAGTCGCTACCGGTTCGATGACGCGGCGGGCTCGGTGGGCGACGGCCGCTACGGCGCCATGGCCAGCTTCTCGTTCCATCCGGTGAAGACCATCGCCACCGGCGAGGGCGGCATGCTGACCACCAACGCCCCGGCGCTGGCCGAGCGGCTGCGACGTTTCCGCAGCCACGGCATGTCGAGGCCGGAGGGCGCCGATCCCTGGATCTACGAGATGGTCCAGCCGGGCTTCAACTACCGCCTCCCGGACATCGCCTGCGCGCTGGGCATCTCCCAGATGGGCAAGCTGCCGCGGTTCGCGGCGCGCCGGCGGCGGCTGGCTGCCCTGTACCGGGAAGCGATCGCTCCGCTGGCGCCGCTGGTCACCCTGCCGCCGCCGATGCCCTGGTCCGACCCGGTGCTGCACCTGATGTGTGCACTGATCGACTTCGAGGCGGCCGGCGTCACGCGCCAGGCGGTGATGGAAGGACTGTCCGCTCGCGGGATCGGGTCGCAGGTCCACTACATCCCGGTTCACACCCAGCCCTACTGGCAGGCGCGGAACGGCGCGCTGTCCCTGCCGGGCGCGGAAGCCTGGTATGCCCGCTGCCTCAGCCTGCCGCTGTTTCCGGCCATGGAGGACGGCGATGTCGAGCGGGTCGTGACCGCGCTGCGCGAAGTTCTGCGCCTCTAGGCGGCCAGACCACAGGCCTGGGCCAGGCCGCGGACCTTGTCCAGGGCGTCCGGCGATTTCACCAGCTCGTCCCGCGTTTCAGGCGCGCGCATCAGTTTGGCGGCCTCGGCGCGGGCGCGCTCGCTGACCGGTCCGGTCGGGCCGGCCTCGCCGATCGCCAGTTTCAGCAGGAGGTTGAGGCGATGGATCGCCGGCGCCGGCGCTTTTGCCACCGTCGCCACCAGCTTTGAATCCACTTCGATCAGGCCCCCGACCTCACCGACCTTGGCCAGGATCGGACCGGCCTCCTCGACGACGAGCCCTGCCCGCTGGATCGCCTTCTGGATGGCCGCGAGCGTCGCCAGCTTCTGGGCGGGCGAGTCGGGACCGAAGCGCATTTCCTTCTCGAACCGCAGCGCCGAGACGTTGGCGTTCAGCCAGCGCGCCGCCTGGCGCTTGTTGGCGCCGCCGGTGACGTTCTCGGCGAGGCGGATCAGCAGCTCGATCTCTTCCCGGGCGCCCTTGTCCTTGCCCAGCAGGGCGTCGACGAAGTCGCCGGTGACCATCGCCCTGGACCGGGCGGTGAAGGCGCCGTGGATGTCCTCGATCGACAGCACACGGCCGCCGGCGGCGGTCAGGGCCATGGCCAGGCCGCGGAGCAGATCGATTTCCTCGACGGCGAGGTTCGGCTTGAGCCGGCGCGGGCCGGTGAGCTCGCGCAGCACCCGCTGGGCGATGGCGGCGCGGCAGGCTTCGAAATGCGGACCGCCGAGCCAGTTGGCCAGACGCGCGGCGGGGCCTTCCAGCGGCGGCATGACCCGCGCGACCGAGGGCTCGATCGAGATCAGCGCCTCGACCGCGTCGGCCCCGGCCAGCCGGGTCATGGCCGCGAGCTGCGAGCCCAGGTCGAGGTCGGCGCCGAGCAGCTCGGCCAGGCCCGCGCGCGACCCGAGGATTTCCGTCAGCGGCTGCTCGAGCACCTGCAGGGCATGGTCGCGGGCCTGCGGATTGACCGGCGCGGCGTCGGCGAGGTCGAGCAGCAGGCTGACCTTCTCGGCCCAGCCCCTGGCCGGCGCGATGGAGGCGGCGACGCCGGCGCCAAGCAGGTAGGCCCGGTCGGGTTCGGAGACCAGGCGCTCGGCGGCGGCGGCGAAGCCTTCCTTGTCGAGGTTGGGCAGCTGGCCGCGCTTCTGGTCCTTGAGGATGCGCTCGATGGCCCGCTCGGCCAGCTTCTGGAACGAGCGGATGATCTCGTGGACGCTGATGCCCCGGGCCTGGGCCTCGGGAATGGCGACCTTCTGGATGGCGTGCTGCAGCTCGACGCCGGACGCTTCGAGCTTCTGGACCAGGTCGGGCCGGTGAAGCAGTTCGAACGGCGTCGCCCGCTGTCTGGTCAGCCAGTTGTCGAGCAGCCGGCCGATGCGCTCGCGGGCGTGGCAGGTGTAGAGGTCGGAGGGGCTGACACAGAGCGGGGCGTTGTCTTCCCGAACCTTCTTGGGCTTGGCCCGCTCCGGCGCACCCTTGTTCAGGATGGTGACGGAATTGAACTCACGCGTCTCCACGTCGAGGACTTCCTTGGTCACCCGCACGGCGGCGACACGGCCCTCGGCCAGTTGCTCCTCGGCGGATTCCAGAGCGCGCGCACGGTCTTCCGTCGCCATGTCCAGGGTCCATCCGGACCCGGGCTGGCGACGTACGAACAGTTCGTAGTGGACCTTTCCCCGCATGAACGTCGTTATGCCGGAAACACCCTAAGGCCGCGTTTACGATGCCGGCGCCCCATTGACGCCACGCTGTCAGCGGAATTCCCTGCAACAGGATGCCGCCTCGGGTAAGGATCGCCGGCGCGGCCAGTCATTCAGAAGGATACCCATGGCGAAGATCACCCTGGTGGACGACGACGAGAACATCGTCGCTTCGGTTTCGCTGGCGCTTGAGAGCCATGGCCACGTCGTGACCGCCTGCCATGACGGCGTCGCCGGGCTGGAATCGCTGACGGCCAATCCGCCGGACCTGGCGATCCTGGACGTGAAGATGCCCCGCATGGACGGCATGGAGCTGCTGCGTCGCCTGAGGCAGACGTCGAACATGCCGGTGATCATGCTGACCTCGAAGGACGAGGAGATCGACGAGATCCTCGGCTTCAACCTCGGGGCCGATGACTACATGCACAAGCCGTTCAGCCAGCGGCTGCTGCTGGAGCGGGTCAAGGCCGTGCTGCGACGGGCGGACGTGCCGGACGACAGCGGCGCGCCGGCCGCGCCGGCCGATCCCGGCGCCAAGGCCATGCGGCGCGGCAAGCTGACCCTCGATCCCGAGCGCCACGACAGCCTGTGGGACGGCAAGCCCGTCCGGCTGACCGTCACCGAGTTCCTGCTCCTGCAGTCGCTGGCCCAGCGGCCCGGCTTCGTGAAGAGCCGCGACAACCTCATGGACGCCGCCTACGACGATCAGGTCTATGTCGACGACCGCACGATCGACAGCCACATCAAGCGGATGCGCAAGAAGTTCCGCCAGGTGGATCCCAGCTTCGATGCGATCGAGACCCTGTATGGCGTCGGATACCGCTATCGCGAGTCCTGATCCCGGCGGGCCGTCCAGGCGGCGCTTCTGGCCGAAGGGTTCGCGCCTCGGCCGGCTGATCATCGCGCTCAACCTGCTCAGCCTGGCGATCCTGGTCGGCGGAGCCCTGACGCTGAACGAGATGCGGCGCGGGCTGGTCAACGCCCGCATCGACAGCCTGATCGCCCAAGGCGAGTGGATCGCGCGCATCATCGACGACGCCGCCACCGTGGGCGAGCCGGAGCCGGCGCTGCAGCCCGAGCGCGCGGCCCAGCTGCTCCAGCTGCTGCATCTCCCGCGCGACGCCCGGGTGCGGCTGTTCGACCGCGACGGCCGCAAGATCACCGACTCCTACGTCGTCGCCGACCGGGTCGAGTGGAAGCCCCTGCCGCCGGCGCGCAGGCCTGACCAGACGCCGCGCGACGCCGGCCCCAGCGCCACCGAGCAACGCGCCGCCAGGGCCTTGCAGGCGGAGCTGGCCCAGGCCCGCACGGGGGAGATCGTCAAGGGACGCCGCATCACCGACAACGGCGAGCAGGTGATCTCCGTCTCCCTGCCCATAAGGCGCGTGCGCGCCGTGGTCGGTGTGCTGACCCTCGAGGCCGGTGATGTGAACCAGATCATCGCCCGCGAGCGCGCCAACCTGATCCCCTTCATCCTGATCGCCGTCGGGGTGACGCTGCTTTCGTCGGTGCTGTTGACCGTGCTCGTGGCCCGGCCCGTCCTGCGGCTGGCCCGGGCCGCCGACCGGGTGAAGGCGGCGCGGGCTCGCTCGATCTCCCTGCCGGACCTGTCGCGCCGCGACGACGAGATCGGCGACCTGTCCCGCTCGCTCGAGGACATGACCGACACCCTGTCGGAGCGGATGGACGCCATCGAGCGCTTCGCCGCCGACGTGGCGCACGAGATCCGCAACCCCCTGACCTCGATCCGCTCGGCCATCGAAACCCTCGACATCGTGAAGGATGATAGGGCGCGGGAGCGGCTGATGGGCATCCTGAAGCAGGACGTGGGACGGCTGGACCGGCTGGTCACCGACATCTCCAATGCCTCGCGGCTGGACGCCGAGCTGTCGCGGGACGCCCCCAGGATCATCGACCTCGGCCGGCTGCTGACTGACATCGTCCAAGTCTACGACGCCTCCATCCGTCCGGGCGAGGCGACGGTCGTCCTGTCGGTCCCGGCCGGCGAGACGGTCGCGGTCTCCGGGCGCGAGGGCCCGCTGGGCCAGGTGTTCCGCAACCTGATCGACAACGGCCGCTCCTTCAGTCCCGCCGGCGGCGAGGTGCGCGTCACCCTGACCCACGACCGGGGCCAGGCCCGGGTGCTGGTCGAGGACGACGGTCCGGGCATCCCGCAGGACAACCTCGAGACCGTGTTCGAGCGCTTCTACACCTCGAGGCCCAAGGGCGCGGCGTTCGGCGGCAACTCCGGCCTGGGCCTGTCCATCGCCCGACAGATCGTCCAGGCCCACGGCGGCGAAATCCATGCCGAGAACCGCGCCGGATCCGACGAGAAGGTCGGCCAGACCCGCCGAAAGGCCGCGGCCGCGACCGTCACGGCCGACGAAACGGTGGTCGGCGCCCGGTTCGTCGTCGTCCTGCCCGAGCGGCGGTCGTGATCCGCCACGCCGGACTGATCGCCCTGCGCCTGGGCCGCGACTGGTGCGGGGTGCTCATCGAGGGACCGTCCGGCTCGGGCAAGAGCGACCTGGCGCTGCGGGCGCTGGACGAAGGCTTCCGGATGGTCGCCGACGACCGCGTGCTGGTCTGGGCCTCGGGCGGCCGCACCTTCGGCCGCGCGCCGGACTCGCTGCACGCCCTGATGGAGACCCGGGGCGCGGGCGTGCTGCCCGTGGCCGCCCTGCCCTTCTGCCCCATCGGGCTGGCCGTGCGCTGCGCAGCCTCGCCCGAAGCGGTCGAGCGGATGCCGCAGGGCGAGACCCTGGACCTTCCGGGGGGGCCGGTCCCCATCCGTTCCCTGTGGCCTTTTGACCGCGCGGCGCCTGCGAAGTTGCGGCGCCTCATAGAGCATCTTGGACACGGACATTAACGGGTCTATCTAGGCCCCTTCGCGGCCGCCTCCCGCCGCGAGGCTGACGGGCAGGGGATACCCGGTTTGATCATGACAAGGCGTTGGGCCCCCTGATGATTGGGCTCGTGATCGTTACACACGGTCGGCTGGCGGAAGAGTTCATCTTCGCCATGGAGCATGTGGTCGGCCCGCAGGACGCGGTGCAGGCCATCTGCATCGGTCCCGACGATGACATGGAAAAGCGCCGCAAGGACATCCTGAAGGCGTGCGCAGCCGTGGACAGCGGCGCGGGCGTCATCCTGCTGACCGACATGTTCGGCGGCACGCCCAGCAACCTGGCGATCAGCGTCATGGAGCAGACCCGGGCCGAGGTCATCGCCGGCCTGAACCTGCCGATGCTGATCAAGCTGGCGTCGCTGCGCACCCGCATGAGCCTGGAGGAGTGCGTGCACCACGCCCAGGAGGCGGGCCGCAAGTACATCTCCGTCGCCTCCTACGTGCTGGCTGGCGAGAAGTGAGCCTGCGGCGCACCGTCGAGATCATCAATGAGCGGGGGCTGCACGCCCGCGCCTCGGCCAAGTTCGTCAAGCTGGCCTCGACCTTCGACGCCGAGGTGTCGGTGTCGCGCGACGGCTCCACCGTCGACGCCCGCTCGATCATGGGCCTGATGATGCTGGCCGCCGGCATCGGCTCGACCATCGAGATCAGCGCCGAGGGCGAAGAGGCCGAGGCGGCGCTGGAGGCGCTCTGCGCACTGGTGGCGAACCGGTTCGACGAGGAGCGGTAGCGGGTCCCCGCCCGGCCGTTCCGCGACCGTCAGCCTGCTGGTTATGGCGCGGGCCCATCGGCCGGCGCAGGGACTTGCGGCCTGATGGTCGCTTCCGGCCCCGACGCGCTCTAGGGTCGTTCGCCAGAGCCCGGGGAACCCCATGTCCGAACTGCTGATGCTGGCCGCGATCATCCTGGGACCCGTCTTGATCGTGGGCCTGGTCAGCCTGGTCCGTCGCTCCGTACGCTTCCGGTGGGCCGACGTTTTCAGGCTGTATCTCACCCTGCTGTTCGGGTTCTTCGGTCTCTACGGCCACATCCTGCATCCGCAGTCGGTGGTGGACCTCATTCCCCCGTTCTTTCCGCTGCGGGTCGAGGCCAGTTACGCGAGCGGTGTGCTGGAGCTGGCGTTCGCGATCCTGATCTGGACCCGTTGGGCGCGGATCACCGGGTGGGCGATCATCGCCTATCTGGCGTTGGTCCTGCCCTTCAACATCTATGGCTGGACGGTCGCGACCAACGTACCGAGCTACGCCAACGCGCCGTACTACCTGTGGATTCGCGTCCCGTTGCAGGCGGTGTTCATCGCCTTCGCCTGGTTTGGAACGTGGCCTCCCAGAAGATCGGGATAGATCGGAGCCATCCCTCCCTCGCCAGCCGTCCGGTTGGCGTCGCGAGGGCGCGAGCGGGCCGCTACCCTCTTGCCATCATCGATTTTCCGTTCGACTGACGGCGCGTCACACGCCTCAAATACTCGCACGCCATAGAGCCATCTCAGGGTCACACATGCAGTTCGACGACGTCATTCGCGGCCGCCGCAGCATCCGCGGGTACAAGCCTGACCCGGTTCCCCGGGCGCTGATCGAGGAAATCATCGGCCTGGCGATGCGCGCGCCGTCGTCAATGAACACCCAGCCGTGGAACTTCTATGTCGTCACGGGCGAGCCGCTGAACCGGATCCGCGCCGGCAACACCGAGCGAACCCTGGCCGGCGTCCCGCAATCGCGGGAGTTCCGCACGGGTCAGGCCTTTGCGGGTCAGCATCGCGACAGGCAGGTCGGCGTCGCCAAGCAGCTGTTCTCCGCCATGGGGATCGCGCGCGACGACGCGGAGATGCGCCAGGACTGGGTGTTGCGCGGCTTCCGCCAGTTTGACGCGCCGGTCTGCATCATCGTGACCTATGACCGCGTGCTGGACGGCAGCGACGATACGCCGTTCGATTGCGGCGCCGTGGCGACCAGCCTGGTCAATGCCGCCTGGTCCCGCGGTCTGGGCGCCGTGATCAACAGCCAGGGCATCATGCAGTCACCGGTGGTGCGCGAGCATGCCGGAATCGCCGATGATCAGGTCATCATGAAGAGCATCGCGCTGGGCTGGCCGGACGACACCTTCCCGGCGAACGCGGTCGTTTCCGAGCGCAAGTCCGTGGAAGAGGCGACGGTGTTCGTCGGCTTCGACGACGAGGCCCGGGACTGATCGAAGGCGGGGCGCGGCGGGCCAATGGTCGAGCCGCCCTTTCCATAGAGGGGTGCAGCGGGCCTACTTGAAGTACCGCACCGGCTCGGTCCCGTCCCAGCCTTCCGCCGCGCGGCGGATGTGCGCGAACGTCCGGCCCTTGGTCCCGCTGATGTCGGAGATCTCGATCACCGTGCCGGGGTGCGCCTGGGTGTCGAAGTAGGCGAAGCGACCCTGCTCGCCGCCGATCTGGCCCTCGTGGCCGACGCGGTAGCCCAGCGACAGCGCCTTGTCGTAGAGGCCCTGGTAGTCGGTCGTCCAATAGGACATGTGCTGCAGGCCCTCGAGGCCGGCGTCCAGGAACTCCCGGTACATCGACGGCGCGGCGTTGCGCTGCTGGATCAGCTCGATCTGCAGGTCGCCGGAGTTGGCCAGCGCGATGGACATCTTCACGTCCGAGGCGACGCCGCGATGGGTGAACCAGTCGGTCTTCACGTCCTCGATGTAGAACCAGGGCCCGACGCCCATGACCTCGATCCAGTGGGCCATCGCCGCCTCGATGTCGCGGACGACGTAGCCGTTCTGGCAGACCTTCCCGAAGACGCGGCTCATGAGCCTTAAGCCTCCGCGCCTTCCCCGAACGGCCTCAAGCCCAGGTCCTTCATCAGCAGGCTGTCCTCGTCCTGGCCCGGCAGCGGGGTGGTCAGCAGCTTGCCGCCGACGAAGATCGAGTTGGCCCCGGCCAGGAAGCAGAGGGCCTGGGTCTCGCGGCTCATGTCGTCGCGGCCGGCCGAGAGGCGGACCATCGATTTGGGACAGACGAGCCGGGCCACCGCGACGGTGCGCACGAACTCGATGGGGTCGATCTCGCCGTCCCGCTTGATGCGGTCGCCCAGCGGCGTGCCGGCGACCGGCACCAGGGCGTTGACCGGCAGGCTGTCGGGATGGACCGGCAGGGTGGCCAGCTGGTGCAGGAAACTGGCGCGGTCGGCGCGGCTCTCGCCCATGCCGACGATGCCGCCGCAGCAGGTCGAGATGCCGGCGTCGCGCACATGCTGGAGCGTCTCCAGCCGGTCGTCGTAGGTGCGGGTCGTGACGACCTTGTCGTAGTACTCCGGCGAGGTGTCGAGGTTGTGGTTGTAGTAGTCCAGCCCCGCATCCTTGAGCGCCACCGCCTGCTCGGCCTTGAGCATGCCCAGGGTGACGCAGGTCTCAAGGCCCAGGGCCTTCACCTCGGTGATCATCTCGGCGACGCGCGGCAGGTCCCGGTCTTTCAGGTCGCGCCACGCCGCGCCCATGCAGAAGCGCTGCGCCCCGCCGGCCTTGGCGGCCCTGGCGGCGACCACGACGGTGTCGAGGTCCATCAGCTTCTCGGCCTTCAGCCCGGTCTTGAACGAGGCCGACTGGCTGCAGTAGCCGCAGTTCTCGGCGCAGCCGCCGGTCTTGATCGACAGCAGCTGCGACAGCTGGATTTCGCTGGGGTCGAACCACCGCCGGTGGACCTGGGCTGCCTGGAAGACCAGCTCCATGAACGGCAGCGCGAACAGCGCCTCGACCTCGGCCCGCGTCCAGTCGTGGCGCGGCAGGGCGGGATCAGCGAAGCGGACGGGGGCGTTCATGGGGCGTCTCTCCTTGCGGATGCTGTGCGCTCTAGCAGTCCCCAGATTGAGTGTCATCCCGGCCCGGGACCTTATTCCACTGTCATCCCGGAGACCGCGAAGCGGCCATCCGGGACCCAGCAACGCCGCGCGACGCCTCTGGGTCCCGGCTCTTCGGCCGGGATGACAACCGATGAGATGGCCTCAGCCCTTCATCACCTTCCCGCCCTTCATCACAAAGCCCACCCGCTTGAGCACCGTCACGTCGGACAGCGGGTCGCCGTCGACGGCGATCAGGTCGGCCTGCTTGCCGGCTTCCAGGCTGCCGATGATGTCCGACAGGCCCAGCAGGTCGGCGGCGTTGACGGTGGCGGCCTTGATGGCGTCCATCGGGGTGAGGCCATACTTGACCAGTAGTTCGAACTCGTCGGCGTTGCGGCCGTGCTTGGAGACGCCGGCATCGGTGCCGAAGGCGATGCGCACGCCGCGCGGGAAGGCCTTCTTCAGCGACTCGCCGGTGATGGTGATGCGCCAGTCGATCTTGGCCCGCACCTCCGGCGCATAGGCATTGGGATCCTTTGCGATCCGCTCCAGGTAACCGTTCACCGTCGACAGGGTCGGCACGTAGTAGGCCTTCGTCTTCAGGAACAGCTGGATGGTTTCCTCATCCATGATGGTGCCGTGCTCGATGGAGTCGGCGCCGTAGCGCAGGGCCAGCTTGATGCCGTCGGCGCCATGGGCGTGAACGGCGACCTTCTTGCCGTAGAGCTTGGCGGTCTCGATCAGGGCCCTGGCCTCGTCATCGAACATCTGGGCGCCCAGGCCGGCGCCGATGCGGCTGTTCACCCCGCCGGTGGTGGCGATCTTGATGATGTCGGCCCCGCGCCCGACCTGCAGCCGGACGGCCTGGCGGCACGACTCGGGCCCGTCGCAGACGTTGTCGTGCGGGATGACGTCGGCCAGCACGTCGTTGAAGCCAAGCCGGCCGTCCATGTGGCCGGAGGTGGTGGAGATCGAGCGGCCGGCGTCGACGATGCGGGGGCCGGCCACCCGGCCCATGGCGATGGCGTCACGCAGGGCGATGGTCACCCCGCCCCGGTCGCCGAGGTTGCGCACGGTGGTGAAGCCGGCGTCCAGCGTCTTGCGGGCGTTCCAGGCGGCCTCGTAGGCGAAGTCGGCCGTCGAGTCGCTGACGCCGGCCAGCTGGCCCTCCGCCCCGGCCCTGTCGGACGTCAGGTGCACATGGCTGTCGATCAGGCCGGGCAGCACGAACTTCGTGGATAGGTCGATGACCTTCGCGCCCGGGAAGTCCGAGGCCGGGACGAAGCCGTCGCGCACCGCCTCGATGCGGCCGCCGCGGATGACGAGGGTGGCGTTGCGGCGCGGGGCCTGGCCCGGGCGATCGAGCAGGGTCCCGGCGTGGACCAGGGTGACGTCCGAGGGCGCCTGGCGGGCCGAGGCGGTCATGCCCAGAAGGCCGGCGCAGGCCAGGGCGGCGGCGGCAACAAGGCCTCGTCTCATCATCATCGGAAGACTCCCCGTACAGAACTGAGGGGTCAGCCTATCGACGGCGCGCGCTTGCGGGAAGTCGCGTGACGGGCGACATCGACGCCATGACGACGCCGACCCGAGAGATCGAGCTGAAGTTCCTGCTGGACGCCGTCGGCGCGCAGGCGGTGCTCGCCGCCCTGCCGCCGGGCGAGACGGTCGTGAAGGCCATGACGGCGACCTACTTCGACACCGTCGACCATTGGCTCCGGCGCGGCGGCTTCGGCCTGCGGGTGCGGCGCACGGGGGATGAGCGGATCCAGACCCTGAAGTCGGCGCTTGGCGAGGATGGGGGCCGGGACGAGTGGGAGTGGCCGGTGGAGCGCGATACGCCCGACCCCGCGCTGCTGGACACGACGCCGGCCGCCCTGCCCGACGGGGCCGTGCTGGTTCCGTTGTTCACGGTTACCAGCCGCCGGACCCTGCGCATGGTCGAGGCCGACGGCGCGCTGATCGAACTGGTTATCGACGACGCGGCGGTCGTGGCCGGCGGTCGCGCCGAGCGCTTTCTGGAGCTGGAGCTGGAACTGAAGGCCGGCGAGGGCGCTGCTCTGGCGAGGCTGGCGGCGCGGCTGGAGGCCGTCGCCGCCCTGACGCCGACCGACATGACCAAGGCCGGGCGCGGCTTTCGCCTGCTCGAGATTTCCGACGTCACATAAGGATATCTTTATATCCCTGTTGAAGAGATGCGCCGGGGCGGCTATAGAGCGCTCACACCGACAAAGGAGCCCTCCGCGTGACCGACAGCATCGTGCGCGACCTTTCCCTGGCCGACTACGGCCGCAAGGAAATCGCCATCGCCGAGACCGAGATGCCAGGCCTGATGGCCGTGCGCGAGGAGTTCGGCAAGGACAAGCCGCTGAAGGGCGCCCGGATCGCCGGCTCCCTGCACATGACCATCCAGACGGCGGTGCTGATCGAGACGCTGACGGCGCTGGGCGCCGACGTGCGCTGGGCCAGCTGCAACATCTTCTCGACCCAGGACCATGCGGCCGCCGGTATCGCCGCGACCGGCGTGCCGGTCTTCGCCGTCAAGGGCGAGACCCTGTACGAGTACTGGCAGTACACCCACCGCATCTTCGAATGGTCTGACGGCGGTTACCCCAACCTGATCCTCGACGACGGCGGCGACGCCACCCTGCTCTGCGTGCTCGGCCCGAAGGCCGAGAAGGACCCAACCCTGCTCGACAACCCGCAGAACGAGGAGGAAGAAGCCCTCTATGCGGTGATGAAGACCTACCTGCGCGACAAGCCGGGCTTCTATTCGGCGATCCGCGACTCGGTCACCGGCGTCTCGGAAGAGACCACCACCGGCGTCCACCGCCTCTACCAGCTGGCCGCCAAGGGCGAGCTGCCGTTCCCGGCGATCAACGTCAACGACAGCGTCACCAAGTCCAAGTTCGACAACCTCTACGGCTGCCGCGAGAGCCTGGTCGACGCCATCCGCCGCGGCACCGACGTCATGCTGTCGGGCAAGGTCGCGGTGGTCTGCGGCTACGGCGACGTGGGCAAGGGCTCGGCCGCCTCGCTGCGCCAGGGCGGCGCTCGCGTGATCGTCACCGAGATCGACCCCATCTGCGCGCTGCAGGCGGCGATGGAAGGCTATGAGGTCCAGACCCTGGACGACGTCGCCGGCCGCGCCGACATCTTCGTCACCGCCACGGGCAACAAGGACGTCATCACCGTCGACCACATGCGCGCGATGCGGAACAACGCCATCGTCTGCAACATCGGCCACTTCGACAGCGAGATCCAGGTCGCCGGCCTGAAGAACTTCAAGTGGGACGAGATCAAGCCGCAGGTCCACCACGTCGAGTTCCCGGACGGCAAGAAGATCATCCTGCTGTCGGAAGGCCGCCTGGTGAACCTGGGCAACGCCACGGGCCACCCGTCCTTCGTGATGAGCGCCAGCTTCACCAACCAGACGCTGGCCCAGATCGAACTGTGGACCAACCTCAAGTCCTACCAGAACCAGGTCTACACCCTGCCCAAGCACCTCGACGAGAAGGTGGCCATGCTCCACCTGGGCAAGCTGGGCGCGAAGCTGACCACCCTGCGCCCCGACCAGGCCGACTACATCGGCGTGCCGCAACAAGGCCCGTTCAAGCCGGACCACTACCGGTACTAGGACGACATCAGACCTCTACGGCTTCGAGGGGGGCATGCACTTTGGTGCATGCCCCCTTCTTCGCGTCAGCCATGCACCGTGCAAAACTGGCATAATCCGGATTATTCCTGTAATCTGGATTTCAGGAGACGCGGCATGAGCAGCACATTGGTGACATCGGCCGACTTCCAGAAGGCGTTCGGCCGGTTCCGGGAGAAGGCCCTGCAGGAGCCCGTGGTGATCACGAACCACGGGCGCGAGAGCCTGGTGCTCCTGTCGGTCCAGGAGTACCGCCGGCTGAAGAGCCAGGACCGCAGGGCGCTCCATCCGTGGGAGCTGAACTCCGGTGAGGTCGAGGCCCTGAAGGCATCTCGGGCGGCGCCCGAGGGAGACGAGTTCGATCACGAGTTCGTCCCGTAGGGATCGGCGTCCGAGGTGAACATCCCGACGCCAAAGGTCGGCCTCGTCATCTGCTACGCCTATCTCTGGCGGGACGAAGCCAGGGCGGGCCTTGAAGAGGGCCGCAAGGACCGCCCCTGCGTGATCGTGGTCGCGGCCGAAGAGATTGACGGTCAGATCCTCGTCACCGTCGCACCTATCACCCACACGCGGCCTTCCGCCAGCGAGCTGGCCAACGCGATCGAACTGCCGGCGGCGACGAAGGCGCGTCTCGGCCTTGACGACCAACGGTCCTGGGCGATCGCCTCGGACCTGAATCAGTTCGTCTGGCCCGGCGTCGACCTGAGGCCGACCGTTCGCGGCGGAGACCAGATCGCCTACGGCTTCCTGCCCACGACCATGACCGAGACGCTAAGGGGCATGATCCTCAAGCTGGCGCTGAGCGGCGCCAGGCTGACAACCCTGCGGACCGACGGCGGCGACTGAAAGACCCGACTAGAGGACTACCCAACCCCCCCGGGCTCCGCTAAGCCCCTCGCATGCCCATGGCCCTCATCATGTCGAGCCACGTCGCAGGCAGCCGGGTCGGCGGCTCGGCGCAGGCGCTGGCCCTGACCCAGTTCAAGATCGATCCCGTGGTCATTCCCACGGTCCTGTACGGCCGCCACCCCGGCTGGGGCGCGCCGGGCGGGGCGCAGGTGCCGATCGAGGCCTTCGAGGGCATGCTCGACGGGGTCGAGGCCAACGGCCTGTTCGGCCTCTGCGACCTTGTGCTGACCGGCTACTTCGCCAGCGTCGAGCAGGTGCGGGCTGCGGCCCGGGCCATCGACGCCGTCCGCGCCGCGCCGCGCGAGGGCGCCTTCAACCGCAAGCCGATGGTCGTGGTCGATCCTGTGATGGGCGACGCGGGCAAGGGACTGTTCATTCCGCCCGACGTGGCCCAGTCCATCCAGGACGAGCTGCTGCCCCGCGCCGACCTGATCGCCCCCAACAGCTGGGAGCTGCAGCGCATCACCGGCAGCGACGCCCGCGATCCGGCCGCCGCCGTCCGCGCCGCGCGCCTGACCGGCAAGGCGGTCCTGGTGTCTTCCGTCGTCCGTGGCGGCGAGATCGGCGTCGTCTACGCCGACAAGAAGGAAGCCTGGCTGGCCGCCCACCAGAAGGCGACCTCGCCGGTCCCCAGCGGCACCGGCGACCTTCTGACCGTCCTCTTCGCCGCCTCGCTGCTGGAGGGCCAGACGCCGTCCTATGGCCTGGCGCGCGCCGTCGGCGGTCTGGCGGAGACCATCACCTCGGCCGGCATCTGGGCCTCGCCCGAGCTGCCGATCGTGGCCATGGGCAGCCGCATCAAGCAGGCCAGTCCCACCGTCCGCATGGAGCGCCTGGCGTGAGCATCGAGATCCACGGGCGCTGCGACGCCGGCTTCACCGCCGTCCGCGACGCCTTCGCCGCCAATTTCGCCGAGGGGCTGGAGCTGGGCGCCCGCTTCGCCTTCAGCGTCGAAGGCGAGATCGTCGTCGACCTGTGGGCCGGCCACGCCGACCGCAAGGGCGAGGTTCACTTCGACGCCGACACCCTGACCATGGTGTTCTCGACCACCAAGGCGGTGGCCGCGACCATGATCGCCCGCCTCGTCCAGGCCGGTAAACTGCGCTACGACCAGCCGGTCGCCGAGCTGTGGCCGGAGTTCGCGGCCAACGGCAAGGGCGCGATCACCGTCGAGCAGGTGCTGTCGCACCAGGCCGGGCTGCCAGGCTTTGTCGAGCCGATCGATCCGACCCTCTGGTACGATCCCCCGGTCATCGCCGCCATGCTGGCCGCCAAGGCGCCGATGTGGGCGCCCGGCTCGGCCAGCGGCTACCACGCCCTGACCGTCGGCTATCTGGTCGGCGAGATCTATCGCCGCGCCGACGGCCGCAGCCTCGGGACCGCCCTGCGCGAGGACATCACCGGCCCGGCGGGCCTGGACCTGTGGATCGGCCTGCTGGAGGCGCAGCACGGCCGCGTCGCCGACCTGAAGCCGCCCAGCGCCCTGCCCCAGTTCGGCGAGCCGACCGACCCCAAGCGCGCGGCCTTCCTGTCGACCTGGGCCGGGCCCAGCGGCCGGCGCGGCAGCGAATGGCGCGAGATCGAGGTGCCGTCCGCCAACGGCCACGCCACCGCCGAAGCCCTGGCCCGCTTCTTCGGCGCCCTGGCGACCGACGGGAAGATCGGCGATGTCGAGCTGCTCTCGCCGGAGATGGTGATCGAGGCCGGCCGCGAGCGCATCCGCGGCCAGGATCTGGTGCTGCCCTACGAGATGAGCTGGGGGGCCGGCTTCATGCGCAACGAACCCAACTTCTTCTACGGCCCGACCGCGACAACCATCGGCCACAGCGGCTGGGGCGGCAGCTGCGCCTTCGCCGACACCGAACGCCGCGTCGGCGGCGCCTATGTGATGAACAAGCAGGACGTCCACCTGATCGGTGACCCGCGCTCGCGCCGCCTGATCGACGCGGCCTACGGCTGTCTCTGAGGCGCGGCGGCGCGCGTCCGCAGCAGGCTCACAAGCCCCGCCGCCAGGGTGAGCAGCGCGCCGAGGCCGAAAGCCAAGGCCGGCGCGGCCTCAATCGATTTCGCCTCCAGCAGCAGCGCGGTGATGACCGCGCCGGCCGTCTGGCCGATCAGGCGGGCGGTCCCCTGCATGCCGCCGGCCGCGCCGCTGCGCTCCGGCGGAGCTGAGAGGAACAGGTTGCGATTGTTGGCGGTCTGGAACAGGCCGAACCCGGCGCCGCAGGCGGCCAGCAGCGGAACGAGCGACCCGGCCGCGCCCTGCGAGGACAGCAGCGCGGCGCCTGCAAGGCCAAGGGCAAGGACGGCCCCTCCGACCGCGCAGAGGCCGGCCGACGGCAGGCGGTCGGCCAGACGACCCAGGGTCAGAGCGGTCGCCGCCACGCTGATCGGCCAGATCGCCAGGCAGAGGCCGGTCTCGAGCGGCGAGAGGCCGAGCCGGTGGAGATGGAACGGCAAGGCCACCAGCGCCGCCATCTGCCCCGCGAAGCAGCAGATCGAGGCGATCACCGAGATGCGGAAGCCGGTCAGGCTCAGGAGATCGAACGGGATCAGCGGTCCTGACTTCGGCAGCTCGCGGCGGACCAGGACCGCGAGCGCCAGCACTGCCGCCATGATCAGCAGGACGCCGACGATTGACCTTGCGGGCAGCAGCTCCACGCCCGCGATCAGGGCGGCGAAGACGGCCGCGTGCAGCAAGACGCTGACCAGGTCGACGGACGGGCTGCGTCGTCCGGTCCGGGGCAGCGCGCGGGCGGCGACGAGCACGCCGGCGCCGAGCGGAAGATTGAGCAGAAACAGCCACGGCCAGTCGAACCGGCTCAACAGCGCCGCGCCGATGGCCGGCCCCGCGGCCGAGCACAAGGCGACCGTGGTGGCGTTCCAGCCGATCGCGGCCCCCAAGCGGTCACTCGGGACGGTGAAGCGCAGCAGCGCGACGCCCAGGGCCATGATCGCCGCGCCACCGAGCCCCTGGACGAACCGGGCCGCGACCAGCCAGGGCAGCGACGGCGCCAGGGCGCAGAGCAGCGATGCGATGGTGAAGACCGCCACCCCGCCGGCGAACACGGCCCGATGGCCGTACCGCTCGCCCAGCGCCCCGCAGGGCAGCAGGGCCATCAGCAGCGCCGCCTGGTAGGCGGTGACCACCAGCACCGCGCCGCCGGGCGTCGTCCGCAGCGACCGGGCCATCGCGGGCAGCGCTACATTCACGAGGCCCGCGTCCAGCACCGCCAGCGCCATCGCGCACAACACGGCGGCGACCGCGACGGCGGCGCGCCCCGGCACCAGGCCGACAGCCGCGCTCATCGTTGCGGCGCCGGCTTCCACTGCCCGTCGACGTCGACGTATCGCGTGACGCGATGGTCCGGCCTCGCCTCCGTCTTCAGGTCACGCTCGGTGAACCGGAAGAGCAGCGCCTTGGGCGACAGGCAGCGCGTGTCGTGGATATCGCCGGGCAGGTAGGCCCGAACGTCGCCGGCCCGCAGCACCGTCCGGTCCCGCTCGACCAGGCGCACGCCGTCCCAGCCGTCCTCGACCCGGGCGTAGGAGCCCATTTCGATCTCGCCCTCCTGGATGGCGTAGAGCACCCAGCTGCGGCCGTGATCGTGGGGCGGACGGTAGAGGCCGGCCTGCTCGGCGTGGGCCAGCAGCATGAAGCCGAACTCGGGGTCGCGGTGCAGCTCGGCGTTGGCCGGCCGGTCGCGCAGCAGCGCCGCCAGCCAGGGCTCGGTCGGCGCGGCGGCCAGCAGCGCCGCCGCCCGCATCCTGTAGTCCGCCACCAGGTCGCTGGTGAGCGGGCCCCAGGCCGCCCTGATGTCGGCGATGAATGTGTCGAGCGAAGTGTTCTCCATGGTCATGCCTTTCCTTGCTGTTCCGAGGCAAAGGTACGGGCGGGACAGGGATGGCGGAACACGCAGCATTTGCAGGATATTGCTGCACCAAACGCCATGTCATTCCCGGGCGACGGTGTTAGGCTCCGCCGATGACCCGACCGGACCTGAACCAGCTCGTCACGCTGGAGGCGCTGCTCGCCGAAGGCAGCGTCGTCGGCGCCGCCAAACGCTTGCGGTTGAGCCCCTCGGCCATGAGCCGCGCGCTGGCGCGCCTGCGGGAGACGATGGGCGATCCCCTGCTGGTCCGCGCCGGGCGGGGCCTGGTCCCGACGCCGCGGGCCCTGGCGCTGCGCGACCGGGTCCAGCCGCTGCTGCAGGAGGTGGACGCCGTCCTGCGTCCGGACGAGGCGATCGATCTGGCGGGCCTTGTCCGCACCTTCACCCTGCGCACCAGCGACGGCTTCGTGGAGACCTTCGGCCCGGCCCTGCTGGCGCGGATCGCCGCCGAAGCGCCCGGCGTGCGGCTTCACTTCCTGCAGAAGCCCGACAAGGACAGCACGCCGCTGCGGGACGGGCGCGTCGACCTCGAGACCGGCGTCGTCCAGGACATGCTGGGTCCCGAAGTACGGACCCAGGCGCTGTTCCGCGACCGGCTGGTCGGCGTGGTGCGCGCCGGTCACCCGCTGGCGTCCGGCGAGGTCACCGCCGCCCTCTACCGCGCGGCGCGGCATGTGGTGGTGTCGCGGGGCGACGCCGAGGCCGGCGCCGTGGACCAGCCCTTCCTGCCTGCGCCCCTGAAGCGAACCGCCACGACCGTGGTCGGCGGCTTCTCGGCCGCGCTCTCCCTGGCCCGGCTTTCGGACCTTGTGGCGACGGTTCCGGACCGGCACACGGCCGCCATGCGGAACGGGATGCACAGCTTCGCGCTGCCGGCGGCGGCGCCGGCGTTCACGGTGTCGATGCTCTGGCATCCCCGGATGGAGGCCGATCCGGCGCACCGTTGGCTGCGAGGCTGTGTCCGGGAGGTCTGCTCGTCCCGCGAGGCGTAAGAACAGGGAACTGGGGTCGGGGTTCAGGCCGGGGCTGTCACCCGCCGATGCCTGATCCACACCCCGACCGCGAACACCGCCACCCCGGCCCAGATGAAGCCGAAGGCCAGCGCCCGTAGCGGGGTGAAGGCTTCGCCCGACCAGACGCCGACGAAGAAGGCCAGGGTCGGAGCAATGAACTGCACAAAGCCCAGCCAGACCAGCGGCATGCGCCGCGCGGCCCAGGAGAACAGGGCCAGCGGCGCAACGGTCAGCGGGCCGGCGGCCAGCAGCAACAGGGTCGGCCAGGCGCCCTCGCCCAGATGGCCCTGCCCGCTCGACTGCAGCAGGGCGACCCAGATCAGGCCCGGCACGGCGAGGATGGCCGTCTCGACGAACAGCCCGGTCTGGGCGTCGGCCGTCACCTGCTTGCGGATCAGGCCGTAGGCGCAGAAGGTCACCGCCAGGGCCAGCGACATGATCGGCGGATGTCCGACGGCGACGGTCTGGGCGACCACGCCTGCCGCCGCCAGCGCGATGGCGGCGTAGCCGAAGCGATCGATCCGTTCACGGAAGAAGATCGCCCCAGCCGCCATGTTCATCAACGGGTTGATGTAGTAGCCGAGGCTGGCCTCCAGCGTGCGGCCGCTGTTCACAGCGATGACGTAGATCAGCCAGTTGGCCCCGATCAGCCCGGCCGAGACCAGCAGCAGGCCCAGGGTGCGCGGCTCGCGGACCACGCGGGAAAGCTCCGGCAGCTTGCGGGCGACCAGCACCAGCGCGGCGGCCCAGAGCACGGCCCAGACGGCCCGCTGGGCGGTGATCTCGACCGCGCCGACCCCGGCGTCGCGCAGCGCGTACATCCACAGCGGCAGCAGGCCCCAGATGCCGTAGCAGCCGATGCCGGCCAGCAGGGCCGCGCGACTTTCATCCTTCACGTCCGGCACGGGACATCACTCCAAGGAAAAGGGGCCCGGAACCTGCGTCCCGGACCCCTGAATTTCGACCCGCTTCTTGCGGGGATCAGGTTACGCCGAGACCTTGCCGATCAGGCCGCGCTCGTGAAGCAGCTGGGCGATCTGGACGGCGTTGAGGGCCGCGCCCTTGCGCAGGTTGTCGGAGACCACCCACAGGCTGAGGCCGTGTTCCAGGGTCTTGTCGACGCGGATGCGCGAGACGAACACCGGGAACTCGCCCTGGACGTCCTTGGGCGTGGCGTAGCCGCCGTCCTCGCGCTTGTCGATCACCACAACACCGGGCGCCTCGCGCAGCAGCTCGCGGGCCTCGTCGTCGTCGATGGCGCTCTCGAACTCGATGTTCACGCTCTCGCCGTGACCGACGAAGACCGGGACGCGGACCGAGGTCGTCGAGACGCGGATGTTGGGATCGAGGATCTTGTGGGTCTCGTCCGCCATCTTGCGCTCTTCCTTGGTGTCGCCGCTGTCGTCGTCGAGGAAGACGTCGCACTGCGGGATCACGTTGAAGGCGATCTGCTTGTGGTAGACCTTGGGCGGCGGCGCGCCGAGGACGAAGACGCCCTTGGTCTGGTCCCACAGCTCGTCCATGGCCGCCTTGCCGGTGCCGGAGACGGACTGGTAGGTCGAGACCACCACCCGCTTGATCCTGGCCGCGTCATGCAACGGCTTCAACGCCACCAAGAGGCCCATGGTCGTGCAGTTGGGGTTGGCGATGATGTTCTTCTTGCGGAAGCCCTCGATCGCGTCGGGGTTCACCTCCGGGATGATCAGCGGCACGTCCGGGTCCATGCGCCAGGTCGAGCTGTTGTCGATGACGATGGCGCCGGCCTTGCCGATCTTCTCCGACCAGGCCTTGGACACCGTCCCGCCGGCGCTCATCAGCACGATGTCGACGGTCGAGAAGTCGAACTGTTCGATGTCCTCGCACTTGAGGATCTTCTCGCCGAAGGAGACTTCGACCCCGATGGATTTACGGCTGGCGATCGCGTGAATCTTGTCCACGGGGAAGTTCACTTCCTCGAGGATGTTGAACAGTTCACGGCCCACGTTGCCCGTGGCGCCGACAACGGCGACCCGGTAACCCATCGAAATCTCTCCTGTAGCTAGCGGACGGGACGGTTACGCCTGTCGACCCCGCCATGCAAGGCAAGGAAATGTCGTAGTGGAGTCAGCCCCCCTTTCATGGCGTGGCCGGAAGGGCGCCGGGGCCTAGCGTCGGCCTCCCAACGACGAGGAGAACCCGATGGCCAAGCTGTTCCTGACCTACAAGCTCAAGCCCGGCGTCAGCGCCGGGACGTTCGAGACCTGGATCCGCGACCGCGACTATCCGGCCATGCGCGGCCTGACCCGCGTGTCTTCCTATGTGAACCACCGCGCCGAGCGACTGCTGATGGGCGAGGGCGCGCCGTCGATGGACTACATCGAGGTGTTCGACATCCCCGACCTCGACGGCTTCGTCGCCCAGGACATGCCGGGCGGCGTGGTCCAGGCGATCATGGGCGAGTTCATGGGCCTGGTGGATGATCCGCAGTTCGTGGTGGCCAGCGAGGTGGTGTGAGGATTGGGGACATGCTCCGCGCAGCGGTGCGTGTCCCCATTCAGCTTGCCATGGTTCGGGGACACGCACCCTTCGGGAACATGTCCCCAGCCTACTTCGCGGGCCTGTAGGTGAAGTCGAAGCTGGGCCCCCAGGTCTTGCCGTCGTCGGTGGACGCCTCGCCCAGCTGGCGCACGGCGCCGTCAGCGCCCCGGGTGTAGGTCATCCTCACCAGGGCGTCCTGGCCCGGGCCATTCACGTTGGCCCAGAAGCCGGTCAACACCATGGCCTTGCCGTCCCAGCCGCCCTTGAAATCGACCCGCTCGCCGCCGGACCCCACCCAGGTCTGACGCCAGCCCTCGGCGACGGGCCCGCCGACGAAGCTGTTCAGGCTGCCGCCGTCATTGCCGCCCAGCGGCATCCAGTTCTCGCGCACGGCGCAGCCGTTGTAGAGCCGTTCAATCAGGCTGTGGGCGACCAGCTTGTCCGGCTGGGCGGTCGGATAGACGTCCCACTTGCCGACCCAGAAGTCGAAGGCGCGGTGGTCGGCCGAGGCGCAGGCCGGCGGCCGGGGCGGGGCGGCCGGCGGCGTCTGGGCGAAGGCGGGGGCCGCGGCCAGCAGGGCGGCGGCAAGCGTCAGGCGTCGGATCATGCGAAGTCCTCCCGCTTCCACACTAGGCCGAGTCCTGGCCAGAACATGTCAGCAGCCTCTGTCGCCGCTGCAGCATCTGGCGGACGCGGCCGGGGGGCCGAGGGGTGAGGTCGTGCGTCCTTCGCGACGCTCGCCGGAGGGCTCGCTCCTCAGGATGACGAAGTCTGTTGCAGCCCCCTTCCCTTCGTCATCCTGAGGAGCGGCGAAGCCGCGTCTCGAAGGACGCAGGGCGGCCCCGCAGGACTAGGGCTCCACCCGCTCCAGCCACGTCCGTTCCTCGCTCAGGATGAACCGCTTCTCCTGCGCGAAGGCGAAGTTTGCGGCGCCGGCCGGATCGGTCCGGAGCCGCGCGCGGTAGGCTTCGTAGGCGGCGAGGCTGTCGAACGAGATCATCGCCATGGCGACGGTGTTGGTCCCCTCGTGGGGCAGCCAGTAGCCGACGAGGTCGCCGCCGCAGGCCGGGATGATGGTCAGCCAGTTGCGCGCGTAGGCGGCGAAAGTCTCGCGCTGGAACGGGTCGATGACATAGCGGATGTGGCAGGTGACGGTCACTTGAGCGCTCCATGGTTCAGCGTGGACCGAACCGTTAGCGCCTTCCGGACAGGCGATGTTTCGGTCAGGATCGAAGCATGAAGGCAGGACCCGATATCGCGCTGGTCGCCGCGTTGCTGGGCGACCCGGCGCGGGCCAACATGCTGACCGCCCTCATCGGCGGCCAGGCGCTCACGGCGGGCGAGCTGGCGCGCGAGGCGGGCGTCACCGCCCAGACCGCCAGCGGCCATCTGGCGAAGCTGGTGGCAGGGGGCCTGGTCACCGTGCGACGCCAGGGTCGCCACGCCTACTTCGCGCTGTCGGGCCCTGACGTCGCCGCCGTGCTGGAGAGCCTGATGGGCCTGGCTGCGCGCACCGGTCATGCGCGGGCGCGACCCGGGCCGACGGAGCCGGCGCTGCGGCGGGCGCGGATCTGCTACGACCACCTGGCCGGCGACCTGGGCGTCGCCATGCTGGACAGTCTGATCGCGGGCGGGCGGATCACCGGCGGGGATGATCTGGCGCTGACCGCGCGGGGCGAGGCCTTCATAGCGGGACTGGGGATCGAGCCGGCCGCGCTGGCCGGCGGTCGCAGGCCCGTCTGCCGACGCTGCCTGGACTGGAGCGTCCGGCGCAGCCATCTGGCCGGAGCCCTCGGGGCGGCGCTGCTGGCGCGGATCTACGCGCTGGGCTGGGCCAGGCGGGTCGAGGGCTCGCGGATCGTGACCTTCACCCCGACGGGGCTGAAGGCGTTCGAGGCGGCCTTCGGGTCACGCCCCCAGGCTCAGCCCCGCGCGTAGGACGCCAGCTTTGCGCGCGCGGCGTGGACCGGGTTGCGGGAGGGCTCGGCGGCGAACGCCGCATCGCCGTCGCCGACGTTGAAGCGGCCAACCAGGCTGGCGAGCTCGCCCGCCTCGCCCTTCAGGCTGTGGGTGGCGGCGGTCGACTCCTCGACCATGGCGGCGTTCTGCTGGACGACCTGGTCCATCTGGTTCACGGCGGCGTTGACCTCATGCAGGCCGGTGGCCTGCTCCTGGGCCGAGGCGGCGATCTCGCCGACCAGCCGGTCGATGTCGGCGACCTGGGCGACGATCTGGCGCAGCGCTTCGCCGGCCTGGCCGACCAGATCGACCCCGGTCTTCACCTGGTCGGTGGAGGTCGAGATCAGGCCCTTGATCTCCTTGGCGGCCTCGGCCGAGCGCTGGGCGAGCGCCCGGACCTCGGAGGCGACGACCGCGAAACCCTTGCCGGCGTCGCCGGCCCGGGCTGCTTCCACCCCGGCGTTGAGCGCCAGCAGGTTGGTCTGGAAGGCGATCTCGTCGATCACGCCGATGATCTGGCTGATCTCGGTCGAGGAGTTCTCGATCTGGCCCATGGCGGAGACGGCGCGGTCGACGACCTCGCCCGAGCGTTCGGCGCCCTTGCGCGCGTCGGCGACGAGGCCGGCGGCGTCCTTGGCGCCGGAGGCGGTGCGGCGGACGGTGGCGGTGATCTCGTCCAGGGCGGCGGCGGTCTCTTCCAGGCTGGCGGCCTGCTGCTCGGTGCGGCGCGACAGGTCGTCGGAGGCCAGCGCGATCTCGTCAGAGCCGTTGCGCACGCCGCTCGTCGAGCCGCTGATGGCGCGCAGGGTGTCCTGCAGACGGGCGGCGGCGGCGTTGAAGTCTTCCTTCAGCTGGGCCGCCTTGGGCGCGACCGGCGCGGTGATGCGGTAGGTCAGGTCGCCGGCTGACAGGCGCGACAGGGCCTGGGCGACCTCGCTAATGGCGTGGGCGTCCTGGGAGGCCTCGTCGGCCTTCTCCCGCTCGCGCTGGACGCGTTCCTGCTCGGCGACGCGGCGCTGGTCCTCGGCCTCGCGCTCCAGCCGGATCTTCTCGATCGCGGCGTCCTTGAACACCTGGACCGCGGCCGCCATTTCGCCGATCTCGTCGCGACGACCCGCGCCCGACACGACCACGGAGTGGTCGCCGGAGGCGAGCTTGCGCATGACCCGGGTCATGGCGTTGACCGGCGTGGCGATGGCGCGGCTGAGCAGGAGGGCCATGGCCACGGCGATGCCGATCGAGGCGAGGCCGCCGGCGATGAGGGCGATGGTGGCCGTGGCCTGGGCGGAGTCCCGCGCCTTGCGGTTCAGTTCGGCGTGTTCAGTGGCGGCCTTGGCGATGGCGTTACGGGGCTCACGGATCGGCTTGAACGACGGCTGGCCGGCCAGGGCGCGGGCTTCCTCGAGCGTGGCCGGGTCCTTGGCCAGCGCCAGGATCCGATCGCCGTTTGTCTCACGCCAGTTGGCGACCGCCTTGCGCATCTGCTGGACGCGCGCCTTCTGCTCGGGAAGCTGGGTGGTGGCCTCGAAGGCGTCCAGCCCCTTGGCGACGGCGGCCATTGTCTCGGCATAGTCGTCGAGCTGGCTGGTCTGGACCGGATTGGCGACGAAGGCGCGCATCGAATTCTGGCTGTCGGTCATGTCGAGCATGATCGTCTCGAGCGCCGTCAGCAGCTGCAGGCTGCGCTGCGAGGCGTCGGCCGCGGCGCCCATCTTCTGCACGCTGAAGAACAGCACCGTCGAGGATGCGATCAGGACGGCGATCATCGCCGCGAAGGCGACCATGAGCTTGGTCGTGATCCGGAGGTTGTTCATGTCGCCACCTTCATCCAGGGGCGGCGCTTCTAGGCGCGCCGGCCGCAGACTCCGGTCTTGCGGCCGCGTTGGTTAATCAACCGTCTCCAGGGACGTCACATCTGAGAATTCTCAGGGCCCGGCCGCTGCGTCATGCGGCCGCATTCTCAGATCCGAAGTACCGGTCAGGCAAACCAGCGCAGACGGTAGGCATTCATCGCCGTCGCGCCCAGTTGCTCGATCAGGCGGAAGTTGACGATCGCCCCGATCGGCGCGCCGACGACCGGCAACAGCTGGGCCAGCTTGGCCAGGTCGATGTAGTCCCGGTACTCCTGCTGGAAGCGCCGCCAGTCGAAGGCCTCCGGCGTCGCCGGTTGGTCAGCGCCGGTCATCTGTTCGTACACGTCGCGCCGATGGTCCGGGCTGGAGAAGGCCAGCTGGAAGATCGACAGGATGTAGAGCCGTTCCCTCCAGGCCTGGCCGTCATGGCCATAGAGGGCGGCAATCTCGAACAGCAGCTTGATCTTGATGGCGATCAGGGCCGGGAAATCGGCCGCCGCCAGCAGGAACCCGCCGGCGCCGGCCACCCCGCCCTCGACCGTCGCCACGTTGCGGTAGCCTTCGATGGCCTTGCGGACCAGCGCCTCGCGCTCGGCCAGCGACAGACCGGTGCGCGGCGGCGGGGTGACGAAGTCCGAGCCGACCAGGATGCCGCGGGTCATCTGCTCGATGACCTTGCTGACCGCCTGGTGGATTTTCTCCGGGATCAGATTGTTGATCCGCGTCTGCAGTCCCTTGGCCGCCGCCTGCAGCGCCGACGGCGGCTTCAGCACCGCCTCGCGCCAGGCGGCCAGCTCGGCGCGGGCGGCGGCATCATAGACGTCGTCGGGGGGTGGGGTCATGGGCAGAGGTTATGCCTGAGGCGCGACTTCATAGACAGGCGCCGATCCTCTCCCTCTTGGGAGAGGCTACAACGCGCCCAGCACCGCGTCGCCCATTTGCTCTGTGGACAAGGTCCCGCCAAGGTCGCGGGTGCGGGCGCCGGCGGCCAGGGCGGCCTCGACGGCGGCCTTGACCCGGTCGGCGGTCTCGGCCCGGCCGAGCGACCAGCGCAGGGCCATCTCGAACGACAGAATGGCGGCCAGCGGATTGGCGACGCCCTGGCCGGCGATGTCCGGGGCCGAGCCGTGGATCGGCTCGTAGAGTCCGGGCTTGCCCGCCGCGCCCAGCGCCGCCGAGGGCAGCATGCCCAGCGAGCCGGTCAGCTGCGCGGCCTCGTCCGACAGCACATCGCCGAACAGGTTGTCGGTCAGGATGACGTCGAACTGGGTCGGCTGGCGGACCAGCTGCATGGCGGCGTTGTCGGCCAGCATGTGTTCCAGCCGCACGTCGGCATACTCGCGCCTGTGCAGATCGGTGACCACCTCGCGCCAGAGCAGCCCGGTCTCCATGACGTTGGACTTCTCCAGCGAGTGGACCTTGTTGCCGCGGCCACGCGCCAGTTCGAAGGCGACGCGGCTGACGCGTTCGATCTCACTGGTCGTGTAGACTTGGGTGTCGACGCCGCGACGCTGGCCGTCTGGCAGCGTCTCGATGAAGCGTGGCTGGCCGAAATACACGCCGCCGGTCAGCTCACGGACGAACATGATGTCCAGCCCGGCGACAAGCTCACGCTTGAGGCTCGAGGCGTCGGCCAGGGCGTCGAAGCAGAGCGCCGGGCGCAGGTTGGCGAAGACATCCATGGCCTTGCGCAGGCCCAGCAGGCCCATTTCCGGCCGCTTGCTCCGTTCCACGCCGGCCCACTGCGGGCCGCCCACGGCGCCCATCAACACAGCGTCCGACGCCTGGGCCGTGGCGATGGCCTCGTCGGTGATCGGGACGCCGTGCCGGTCATAGCTGATCCCGCCGAAGTCGCGCTCGTCGAGCGTCAGGTCAGGCGTCACCGCCTGGGCCACGCGGCGGACCTGGGCGATCACCTCCGGGCCGATGCCGTCGCCGGGGAGCAGGAGCAGGGTCTGGGTCATGGTCTCAAATCGGTTCGGGCGCCCCGGCCTCATAGAGTGCCAGGTCGCGGTCGGTGATGCCGAGGGTGGGGAACACGCCGCGCCAGGCGGCCATGTGCGGGGTCTGGAAATGGGCGGTCAGGCTCTCGCGGTCGCGCCAGGCCTCGGTCACCCGGACCAGTCCCGGCGCCAGCAGGTCGTGCGAGTAGGCGTATTCGATACAGCCGTCCTCGGCCCGGCTGGCGGCGACCATGGTCTCCATCGCGGCGCGGGCGCGGTCGATGTTCTCCGGCGGCAGGCGAACGGTCCCGATGACCAGGATGGTCACGCCCCGGCCTCCAGCCACGGCTGGGCGATGGCGCGTTTCATCTCGTAGACGTCGATGTCGCCGGCGTGCTGCAGGGTCTCGCCGATGGCGTCCAGGCCCTTGAGCATCTTCTCCTTGCGGCCCGGGTCGATGTCGAAGCGGAACACCTTGCCGGACGGGGCCGTGACTGTCTGCTGCTCCAGGTCGACAGAGAAGACGTGGTTGCCGCCCCGCGCTTCGTCCAGCAGGGCCTCGACCTCCTCGGGCTTCAGCACCACCGGCAGCAGGCCGTTGTTGAAGCAGTTGCCGTGGAAGATGTCGGCGAAGGACGGGGCGATCACGCAGTTGATGCCGAAATCCTGCAGCGCCCAGGGCGCATGCTCGCGCGAGGAGCCGCAGCCGAAGTTGTCGCCGGCGATGAGGATCTGCGCGTTCCGGTAGGCCGGGTCGTTCAGCACGAACCCGTCCTTGGGCGCGCCCTGCTCATCGAAGCGGAAATCGTAGAACAGCCCCTTGGCCAGGCCCTCGCGATCAACGGTCTTGAGGAACTGCTTGGGGATGATCTGGTCGGTGTCGATGTTGGCCAGGCCCAGCGGGGCGGCCAGGCCGTCGAGACGGGTGAAGGCTTTCATGCGTCCGGTCCGATCACGAGGGTGGGCGCGCCGCCGGGGACGCTCTTGACGGTGAACACGCGGGTGCCCGGCTTGCGCCCCTTGCGGATCTCCGAGACCTCGATCTTCTGGCCGGCCATCCGGTGGTGGGCGGCCTCGACGTTGGCGACGCGCCAGCTGAGGCCCCACGGAGAGTCGGGCCCCTCGCCGACGCCGGCCTTCAGGTCATGGGCGATCTCGACGACCAGATCACCGATCCAGAAGAACATCAGGCGCGTCCCCCAGTCAGGGTTGCTGCGGTCCAGCCGCATATCCAGGCCCATGCGCGCGCCGTAGAGGGCGGCGGCGCGGTCAGGATTGGGCGTGCGGATGACGATGTGGTCGAGTGCGGACACGGACGAGCCCTCGTCCACCGTCACCGGCGCGACGGGCCAGGGCTCGGCGTCCGGCGCCTGTTCGACCAGGAACAGGTTCACGCCATGGGTCGCCTTCGGCGCGAGGCTGGCCACCGCCCAACGGCGGGTCGAACCGGTGTCGGGGTGAGTGGTGACCTCCTCGCGCGGATAGGCCTTCAGGCCGACCCGCTCGAACCGGCGGCCGGCCTCGGCCAGGTCCGGCACGGCGAAGCCGACGCCCCAGATGCCTTCGCCATGGCTGGCCAGCCGGGCGCGGATGGTGTCGCCGACCGGGCCCTCGCCTGTCGGAGAAATGACGTCCAGGGCCATGTTGCCGAGCTGGAACCAGATCTGGCTGGCGCCGTGCATGTCGCCCCGCCAGTTGGGCGTCCGCCCGAACAGCCGGCTGAAGCCGTCGAGGGCGGCCTCGAGGTCGTTGACGACATAGGCGACGTGGTCGAGCGCCTTGATCACAGGAAGTCCCTCACGTCGACGATGTGGCCGGCGATGGCGGCGGCGGCGGCCATCGCCGGGCTCATCAGGTGGGTGCGGCCGCCGCGGCCCTGGCGGCCCTCGAAGTTGCGGTTACTGGTCGAGGCGCAGCGTTCGCCCGGGGCCAGCTTGTCGGGGTTCATGCCCAGGCACATCGAGCAGCCCGGCTCGCGCCAGTCGAAGCCGGCGGCCTTGAACATGGCGTCCAGCCCTTCGGCCTCGGCCTGTTCCTTCACCAGGCCCGAGCCCGGCACGACCATGGCCCGAACGTGCGGCGCGACCAGCCGGCCTTCGAGGAAGGCCTTCTGCACCACGACGGCGGCGGCGCGCAGGTCCTCGATGCGGCTGTTGGTGCAGCTGCCGATGAACACACGGTCGATGCGGGCGTCGGTGATCGGCTGGCCGGCGGTCAGGCCCATGTAGTCCAGCGCCCGCTCGACGGCGGCCCGCTTGTCGGCCGTGGCGAAGGTCGCCGGATCGGGCACCACGCCGGTCACCGGCACGACGTCCTCGGGGCTGGTGCCCCAGGTCACCGTGGGCGCGATCTTCGCCGCGTCCAGCCGCACCTCGCGGTCGAAGACGGCGTCGGCGTCGGTGACGAAGGTCTTCCAGTGAGACAGGGCCATCTCCCAGGCCGCGCCCTTGGGCGCCGCCGGACGGCCCATGATGTAGTCGAAGGTCTTCTGATCCGGAGCGACCAGGCCCGCGCGGGCCCCGCCCTCGATGGTCAGGTTGCAGAGGGTCATGCGGCCCTCCATCGACAGGTCGCGGACCGCCTCGCCGGCGAACTCGATGACGTAGCCGGTGCCGCCGGCGGTGCCGATCTCGCCGATCACGGCCAGGGCCAGGTCCTTGGCGGTGACGCCGGGTCCGGCCTTGCCCTCGACGCTGACGCGCATGTTCCGCGACTTGCGCTGGCGCAGCGTCTGGCTGGCCAGCACATGTTCGACCTCGGAGGTGCCGATGCCGTGGGCCAGGGCGCCGAAGGCGCCGTGGGTGGAGGTGTGGGAATCGCCGCAGACCACGGTCATGCCCGGCTGGGTGCGGCCCTGCTCGGGCCCGACCACATGGACGATGCCGTTGCGGATATCGCCCATCGGGAAATACTCGATGCCGGCGTCGGCGACGTTGCGGCTCAAGGTCTGCAGCTGCAGTCGGGCCTCTTCGTCCTCGACCGCGTCGACGCCGAGCGCCTGCTTCTCGGTCGGGGTGTTGTGGTCGGCCACCGCCAGCGTGCGGTCGGGGCGACGCACCTTGCGGCCGGCGGCGCGGAGGCCGGCGAAGGCCTGGGGCGTCGTCACCTCGTGGATCAGGTGCAGGTCGATGTAGAGGATCGCCTCCTCGCCGTCGGTGGCGACGACATGGGCGTCCCAGATCTTGTCATAGAGGGTCTTGCCGGACATGCCGGGGATGTAGGACGCAGGGGGCCCTCCCGTCCAGTGGGGCGCAAGGAAAGTGCGCGTCCGGCGGACCGGTGCGGCCCAGCGGGCAAGGATGTGCCTGGAAAAGGGGGACAGTCACTCATTTCCCGAACCCCGGTCGGTCTCGCCCCGGTGGAAATGAGTGACTGTCCCCCTTTTCCGGCCGCCGGAACTGTGGACTCCTCCCCCATCCCCGCCTTCCGGAGTCGCCTGTTGTCCCGCTTCACCCTGACCCGCCGCCACGCCCTCGCCGGTCTGGCCCTCTCAGCCCCGCTGGCCTCGACCGCCCGGGCGGCCGGGTCCGAGGACGCCCGCTTCAACGCCTTTCTCGATGCGGCGTTCGAGGCGCGGGCCGCGCTCAGCCCCCAGACCCTGACCGGCCTCGGCCGCAAGGAGAAGTACGGGGCGCTCGATGACTACAGCGTCATCGGCGACAAGATGGACATCGTCCTGGCCGAGGGGCAGCTGGCGACGATGCAGGCCGGCTTCGACCCGGCGAAACTCAGCCCCGCCTCGCGCCTGTCCTGGCGGCTGTTCGAGGATCAGGTCCTGCGCGACCGTGGCGGCTATCGCTGGCGCAACCACGGCTACATAGCCACCAGCAACGGCAGCCCCGCCGGCGCCCTGCCGGTCTTCCTGATCAACCAGCACCGGGTCGACAGCGTCGAGGACGCCCGCGCCTATGTCTCGCGGCTGGTCGAGGTGAAGCGGGTAATGGAGCAGGTGTCGAAGGACCTCGAGGACCGGGCCCGGCAGGGCGTGGTCGCCCCCGACTTCACCTTCGAGCCGGTCGAGGCCGACGCCCGCAAGGTGATCACCGGCGCGCCGTTCACGGAGGGTCCCGACTGCGCGCTGTGGGCGGACTTCAGGAAGAAGGTCGCCGCCCTCAACACCGACGACGCCACCAAGGCGGCGCTGCTGGACGAAGGCAAGGCGGCGCTGACCGGGCCGTTCCGGGAAGGCTACGAGCAGTTCATCGCCACGCAGGCGAAGATCCGCCCGCTGGCAAAAGGCGCCGATGGCGTCTGGGCCCTGCCCGACGGCGAGGCCTACTACGCATTCCGCCTGAAGGTCTCGACCACCACGGACATGACCGCCGACGAGATCCACCAGACGGGCCTCGACGAACTGACGCGCATCCAGGCCGAGATGCGGGCCATCATGGACGAGGTCGGCTTCACAGGCTCGCTGCAGGACTTCTTCAAGCTGCTGCGGACCGATCCGAAGTTCCAGTATCCGAACACGCCCGAGGGCAAGGCCGCCTACCTGAAGGACGCCACCGCCTTCGTCGACCAGGTGATGGCCGTGGCGCCCAGGTGGTTCCTGCGGCTGCCGAAGGCCAAGCTGGAAGTCCGCGCCGTCGAGGCCTGGCGCGAGGCCACCGCCGGCATCGCCTTCTACAACCGTCCGGCTCCGGACGGTTCGCGGCCGGGCATCTACTACGTCAACCTGTCGGACATGACCCAGGTGCTGAAGCCGCAGATCGAGGGGATCAGCTATCACGAGGGCGCGCCGGGCCATCACTTCCAGATCGCCCTGGCCATGGAGACCACCGACCTGCCGAAGTTCCGCAAGTTCGGCGGCTACGGCGCCTACAGCGAGGGCTGGGGGCTCTACAGCGAGCGGCTGGGCCGGGAGATGGGCTTCTACCAGGACCCGTATTCCAACTTCGGCCGGCTGACGACCGAGGCCTGGCGCGCGGTGCGGCTGGTCGTCGACACCGGCCTGCACCACAAGAAATGGACCCGCGAACAGGCCCGCCAGTTCTTCCGCGACAACACCCTGCTCAGCGAGCGCGACATCGCCAAGGAGGTCGACCGCTACATCTGCTGGCCCGGCCAGGCGACCAGCTACAAGATCGGCGAGCTGAAGATCATGGCCCTGCGGGCGAAGGCGCAGAAGGCACTGGGCGCCAAGTTCGACATCCGCGCCTTCCACGACGCCGTCCTGCGCGACGGCGCCCTGCCGCTGGACGTGCTGGAGGCGCAGGTCGAGGCGTGGATCGCGGGGGCGAAGGGGTAGGTTCCTACCCCGCCGGCCATTGCGACAGGATGGTCGCCGCGTCGAAGTAATCGCGCCAGTAGGTGATCAGGCCGCCGTGCACCTCGAACACGCCGGTCACCGGCAGCTCGACCCATTTGTCGGCCAGGCGGTGACGGTCGAGACGCTCGAGGACGACCACCGCCCCGCCCGACGCCTCCCGCAGGATCTGGAAGTCGTTCTCCAGCGTCGGGGCGAAGAAGGGCTCCAGCACCGCGCGGACGCCGGCCGGGCCGTGCACCACGCCCAGCGGCGGCGGGTTGGTGTAGACGCAGTCGGCGGCGACCAGCTTGAGGCCGGCGTCATAGTCGAGCGCCTCCATGGCCTTGAGGAACTGGCGGACGGTCTGGACGGGGGTCATGGGAGCGCTCCGGCGTGAGGGAGAGCGCAGGGTCCTGTGCCAGGGGCGCTGCCTCAATTACCTGGAGGGTTATCGGGTGCGAGGAAAAGGGGGACAGTCACTCATTTCGGCGGAGCGGGGTGACGCGTCGCGTGCTGGCGGCTGAAATGAGTGACTGTCCCCCTTTTTCCGTCCCGCGCCGCATAAACAGAAAAAGCCCCGGACCTTGCGATCCGGGGCTCTTCAAACGTCTGACCTGAAGGATCACTCGCCGGCGGCGGCGTCTTCCTTCGGGGTGCGGTTCATCTGGCGTTCGGCGATCCGGGCCGACTTGCCGCGACGGTCGCGCAGGTAATAGAGCTTGGCGCGACGGACGACGCCGCGACGCTTCACTTCGATGCTTTCGATCATCGGCGACATGATCGGGAAGACCCGCTCGACGCCTTCGCCGAAGCTGATCTTGCGGACGGTGAAGTTCTCGTGGAGGCCCGAGCCCGAGCGGGCGATGCAGACGCCCTCATAGGCCTGAACGCGTTCGCGCTCGCCTTCCTTGATCTTCACATTGACGCGGACGGTGTCGCCCGGCTGGAAATCGGGGGTGGTGCGGAGGGCGGCGAGACGCTCGGTCTCGGCCTTCTCAAGTTCCTTGATGATGTTCGCGGCCATCGGTTCAGTCCTTTTTTCGTTGGGCTTGAATGCCCTTTGGTTGTCGGTTGGCGAGGTGGCGGTCCCAGAGGTCGGGCCGTTGCTCGCGGGTCGTCGTCTCACGCATCTGTCGCCGCCATTCCGCGACCTTCTTGTGGTCGCCGCCCAGCAGCACCTCGGGAATGTCGAGCCCTTCGAACGTCCGCGGCCGTGTGTACTGCGGATGCTCGAGGAGACCGTCCTCGAAGCTTTCTTCACTCAGTGACTCCGGCTGTCCGAGCACTCCCGGCACCAGACGGACGCACGCCTCGATCGCCACCATCGCCGCAGCCTCGCCACCGGCCAGGACCGCGTCTCCGACGGAGACCTCCTCGAACCCCCGGGCGTCGAGCACCCGCTGGTCCACCCCCTCGAACCGGCCGCAGAGGACGATGATCCCCGGCGCCGCGGCCCACTGTTTCACCCGCGCCTGGGTCAGGGGCCGACCCCGGGCGCTCATATACAAAAGCGGCCGTCCCGCGACATCGACACTGTCGAGCGCCGCCGCGATCACGTCCGCCTTCATCACCTGTCCAGGACCGCCACCCGCAGGGGTGTCGTCAAGGAAGCCGCGCTTATCCTTGGAAAAGGCGCGAATGTCCACTGTTTCAAGGCGCCACAGGTCCTGCTCGCGCCAGGCCGTGCCGATCAGCGACACGCTGAGCGGCCCGGGGAAGGCCTCGGGGAACATGGTCAGGACGGTGGCGGTGAACGGCATGGGCGGGTGTTTAGCGGGAGAAGGTGCAATGCGCGAATCCTCCCCCGACCTGCCGTTCCTCTCCCACTTGGGAGAGGATCCTTAGTCCCCCATCTTCAGATGGATCTCCTCGGCGAAGTCCGGGAAGGGCGGCGGGGCGTACTTCAGGGTCCCCATCTTGCCGGCCACGCACTGGGCGACCGGGTGGTCGCTGGTGTGGCGGACGGCGTCGAAGGCGCCGGCCTTGAAGCTGAGCACGACGGTGAAGTCGGGCCGGCCGGTGGTGGTGGCGCCGGGCGCGCAGGCCTCGAAGATCGGCGGCATGGCCCTGGTCAGCGGCGGGTACAGCCGGTTGAGGCGGTACATCTGGGCCTGGGGATCCTTCTCGTACTTCTCCGCCCGAGCCATGGCCTCGGCATAGGCGAGCGCGGTGTCGGGCGCGGCGGCCAGCACGCTGACGGCGATGAGGGCGGGCAGGATCAAGGGACGGACTCCAGCGGAAGCCCCACCTCTACCGCGACAGATGGCGACAGCAAGGCCGCTTGCCCCCTCCGCCTCACGGGCCTAATGCGATCCTCATGCAAGAGAGCGAAAACCTCATCGAGACCCTGTCCCTCGAACCGATCGAGATGAACCTGTTCCGGGGCGTCTCCCCGAACGACGGCTTTCCGAGGATCTTCGGCGGCCTGGTCATCGCCCAGGCGCTGATGGCGGCCTACGAGACGGTCGAGGACCGGGTCTGCCATTCGCTGCACGCCTACTTCATCCGGCCGGGCGATGTGAGCATTCCGGTGCTCTACGAGGTCGACCGCTCGCGCGACGGCGGCACCTTCACGACCCGCCGGGTCATCGCCATCCAGAACGGCAAGCAGATCTTCAACCTGGCCGCCTCCTTCCAGGTCATGGAGGACGGGCTGGAGTACCAGTCGACCATGCCGGCCCACCCCTCGCCCGAGTCGGTGGCCACGGAGATGGAGCAGGCGCTGGCCGAGAACCGCGACATCCCGGCCCAGATGATCGAGCACATGAAGCGCCGCCCGGTCGAGGTGCGCTGGCCCGACCCGCAGAACATGTTCAGCCCGGTCGCCAAGCCGCCGCGCAAGCAGGTCTGGATGCGCGCCAAGGCCCCGATCGGCGACTCGATCAAGCTGCAGCAGGCGGCGCTGGCCTACGCCTCGGACATGGCCTTCATGGAGACCGCCCTGCGGGTGCACGGCCTGACCTGGCGCACACGCGGCCTGCAGTCGGCGAGCCTCGACCACGCCATGTGGTTCCACCGGCCGACCGACTTCAACGAGTGGATGCTGTTCGACCAGGACTGCCCGTCGACCTCGCAGGGCCGCGGCTTCATCCGCGGCGAGATGTACACCCGCGACGGCGTGCTGGCCGCGTCCGTGGCGCAGGAATGCCTGATGCGGGTGAAGGTCTAGGGCGGAGCGCTACTCCACTCGCACCTCGACCCGGTCCGGATAGAAGGCCAGGTAGTCCCGGATCTCCGCCACCGCCTCGAACGGCTGCTCGTAGGTCCAGACCGCCGCCTCGCCGCGAGCGCCGGCCTCGGGGATGCTGAAATAGGCGCAGTCACCCTTGTAGGGGCAGTATGTGGCGTGCGGTCCGCGCTCGAGCCGGGTCATGTCCACGTCCTTGCGCGGTAGGTACTGCACGGGCAGGTAGCCGGCCTCGCGCAGGGTCAGCGCCTCGCGGCTGTCGGCCAGCACCCGGCCGCCGACCGAGACCACGACCCGTCCGGGATTGGCTGTGATGGTGATCGGATGGTCCGGCCCCGGAACCCTGATCGGCCGTTCGCTCATGGCTGTCTTCCGCTGGCCCCAAGACATGGGGCCGCGGGAGACGATTGCCAGAGGCGGACCGGTCAGGCCTTCTCGAGCGTCCGCTCTGCCTTGGCCGGCGCGGCGGTCTTGCCGTCATAGATGAACTCCGGCGCGTCCAGGTCGACCTTGGGCAGGACGTCCTTTTCCATCCAGTAGTCCTGGCTGTGCTGCCATTCCGGCTTGGCGCCGCGGCGAGGCAGAAGGTGCATGCCGCGCTGCAGGTAGCCGGGATTGAAGTTCTCGCTGTCGATCCAGTCGAGCAGCGGCATGTCCTTGTCTTCCGGCCGCAGCGCCACCTCGACCCGCTTGGCGCCCTTCTCGTCCATGTGCTTCAGGAGCCGGCAGACGAAGTCGCCCAGCAGATCGGCGCGCAGGGTCCAGCTGGCCCGGAAGTAGCCGAACACCCAGACCATGTTGGGCACGCCGGTGAACATCATGCCGCGGTAGGTGACGGTCTTGCTGAAGTCGAGCGGCTTGCCGTCGATCTCGAAGTCGATGTCGCCCAGGACATTGAGGTTGAAGCCGGTGGCGGTGACGATGATGTCGGCCTCCAGCTCCTGTCCGGACTTCAGCAGGATGCCCTTCTCGGTGAAGCGGTCGATGTGGTCGGTGACCACCGAGGCCTTGCCCTCGCGGACGCCCTGGAACAGGTCGCCGTCAGGCACGAAGGCGATGCGCTGCCGCCAGGGACGATAGGTCGGGGTGAAGTGCTTCTTCAGCGTCTCCTCGTCGCCGCCCAGGCACATGCGGACGCCTTCGAGCAGCTCGTTCTTGACCGTCTCGGCCTCCTCGAACGAGCGGCGGGTGAACAGGTCCTGGTCGTGCAGCAGCTTGCGGCGGACGATCTCGTGCGTCCAGGCCGGGTCGACGTCCAGCTCGCGCAGGATGTCGGCCAGCTCGTTGGCGTTGCGGCCGGGTATGAAATAGGTCGGCGACCGCTGCAGCAGGGTGACATGGGCGCAGTCGGCGGCGATGGCCGGCACGACGGTGGCCGCTGTGGCGCCCGAGCCGATGACCAGCACCTTCTTGTTCTTGTAGTCGAGGTCCTCGGGCCAGGTCTGCGGGTGGATGATCTGACCCTTGAAGTCCTCCATGCCCTCCCACTCGGGGGTGTAGCCTTCGCTGTGGCGGTAGTAGCCCTGGCACATCCACAGGAAGCCGGCGGTGAAGGTCACGGTCTCGCCGGTGTCGGCGCGGGTCGCTTCAATGGTCCAGAGGTTGTCGGCGCTGGACCAGCGGGCCTTGCCGATGCGGTGGCCGTAGCGGATGTGCTTGGCCAGATCGTCTTCCTCGATCACCTCGCCCATGTAGCGGAGGATCTCTTCGGCTGTGGCGATCGGCGTGCCCGTCCAGGGCTTGAAGCGGTAGCCGAAGGTGTAGAGGTCGCTGTCGGAGCGGATGCCAGGATACTTGTGAGTCAGCCAGGTGCCGCCGAAGTCCTCCAGCGCTTCCAGCACGACATAGGTCTTGTCCGGCTGCTGGTGCTTGAGGTGCCAAGCGGCGCCGACGCCGGATATGCCCGCCCCCACGATGAGGACGTCGAAGTGATTTGCGGCTTGCTTGGCAGTCATGGCGTGCTCCGATCCCGGTCCCTCGGGAACGCCGCTTCAGGCCCGGTGAAGGGGTCTGACAGGTCACGGGCCGTGTGGACACGGCTCCTTCCGGCGTTCCTCAGGCAGCAGCCTAACCCAGGAAGGCGCGGTTTCGTTGATCGAAATCAACGAAAGTGATCATTGTTCACGAATGACGCGCTACTCGACCTCGGCCGGGCGCACCGCGACGATCAGGCCCTCGGCGATCTTCACGTCCGGCACGGCCTCGCGGGTGAAGGGCAGGTACCAGGTGGCGCCGCCCTCTTCCGGGATGATCTCGAGAATGTCGCCGGCGCCGAAGTCCTGCACCGACTTGACCTTGCCGACCGGCGCGCCGGCGAGGTCGACCACGGCCAGGCCGATGAGGTCGGCGAGGTAGAACTCGTCCTCGTCCGGCTCCGGCAGCGCGTCGCGGGCAATAAAGAGGCGCAGGCCGCGCAGGGCGTCGGCCTGTTCCCTGGTCTCCACGCCCTCGCAACGGCAGATCAGGCCGCCCTTGGCTTCGCGCGCGGTGGTGATGGTCAGGGCCGGCGAACCGTCCTGACGCTTGAGCGCGCCAAAGCGCGCCAGCGCCAGAGGTTCTTCGGTGAAGGCGGCGATCCGCACCTCGCCGCGGACGCCAAAGGCGCCCGCAACGCGGCCGACAGCAAGGAGGCGGTCGTGGGTCATGTCGCCGTTCCCGGGTCCCGCCGACCTCGCGACAGGCGCGAGGGCGACGGGGGGCGGGGTTAGCCTTCGGCCTTCTCTTCAGCCGGAGCTTCTTCAGCGGCGGCTTCAGCGGCCGGAGCCTCTTCGGTGGCGGCTTCCGGAGCGGCTTCTTCAGCAGCGGGAGCCTCTTCAGCAGCGGCCTCGACCGGGGCTTCCACTTCGGGTTCCGGTTCCGGAGCCGGCGGGTTGGCGGCCAGCTCGGCGGCGGCGGCGGCGCGGTCGGCTTCACGCTGGGCGCGTTCAGCGGCGCGTTCTTCCGACTTCTTGCCGGGCTTGCCCTTGGTCGGGTTGTTGCCGTGGGCCCACTGGCCGACGCCTTCGGCGGCCAGGAAGCGGGCGACGCGATCGGTCGGCTGGGCGCCCTTGGCGATCCAGGCCTGGATCGACTCGAGCTTCAGGACGACGCGCGGCGCCGGGCCGTCCTTGGGCAGGAGCGGGTTGTAGGTGCCGACCTTCTCGATGAAGCGGCCGTCGCGGGGCGAGTGGCTGTCGGCGACGACGATCGAGTAGTAGGGGCGCTTCTTGGCGCCGCCACGGGCGAGACGGATCTTCAGCATTTCGGGTAGTCCTCTGGTCTAAAGTCTATTTCTTGAAGGGATTGAAACCGGGAGGCAGCGAGGGGCCGCCGAGGCCCGGAAGCCCTCCCGGTGCAGGTGCGCCGCCGCCCAGGCCCTGAAGCCTCTGCTGCAGCTGTTCGAGTTCCTTGGGGTCCGGAGCGGCCTGCTTGCCGCCCCCGAGGTTCTTCAGGCGGTCCATGCCGCCGCCGCCCAGCATGGAGGCCATGCGGGCCAGGCCCGCGCCGCCGTTGCGGGTCATCATCTTCATGGCGTCGGCCATCTGCCGGTGCTGCTTGAGCAGGCGGTTGACCTCGCTGACCTCGACCCCGGCGCCGGCCGCGATGCGGCGCTTGCGCGAGGCGGCGAGGATGTCGGGCTTGCGCCGCTCGGCCTTGGTCATCGAGCCGATGATGGCGCGCTGGCGCTTGATCATCCGGTCGTCCATCCCGGACTCGGCGATCTGCTTCTTCATCTTCTGGACGCCGGGCAGCATGCCCATCAGGCCTTCCATGCCGCCCATCTTCTCCATCTGGGCCAGCTGGTCGGACATCATCTCCAGGTCGAACTGGCCCTTGGCCAGCTTGCGGGCCATGGCCTCGGTCTTGGCCTGGTCCAGGTCCTGGGCGGCCTTCTCGACCAGCGCGACGACGTCGCCCTGACCCAGGATGCGGCCGGCCACGCGGCGGGCGTCGAAGACGTCGAGGGCCTCGACCTTCTCGCCGGCGCCCAGGAACTTGATCGGCAGGCCGGTGACGGCCCGCATCGACAGCGCCGCGCCGCCGCGCCCGTCGCCGTCGGCGCGGGTCAGCACCAGGCCGGTCAACGGCAGGCGTTCGTGGAAGGCGCGGGCGGTGCGCACCGCGTCCTGGCCGGTCAGGCTGTCGGCGACCAGCAGGGTCTCGGTCGGCGAGGCGATCTGCGCGATCTGCGCCGCCTCGCTCATCATCTGCTCGTCCAGCGTGGTGCGGCCGGCGGTGTCGAGGATCAGGACGTCGTAGCCCGACAGCTTGGCGGCCTGCACGGCCCGGCGGGCGATGTCGACGGCGCTCTGGCCGGCGACGATCGGCAGGGTGTCGACGCCGATCTGGGTTCCCAGCGTGGCCAGCTGCTCCATCGCCGCCGGGCGGCGGGTGTCGAGCGAGGCCATCAGGACCTTCTGGCGGTCCATCTTCGTCAGCCGCAGCGCCAGCTTGGCGGCGGTGGTCGTCTTGCCCGAGCCCTGCAGGCCGGCCATCAGGATGATCGAGGGCGGGTTCAGCGCCAGCTGCAGACCGGTCGGCTCCTCGCCGCCCAGCATCTCGACCAGGCCGTCGTAGACGATCTTCACCACCTGGTCGGCGGGTCGGATCGAGCGTATCACCGCCTCGCCGAGCGCGCTCTCACGGGCCTTGGCGATGAAGTCCTTGACCACCGGCAGGGCGACGTCGGCCTCGAGCAGCGCGACGCGAACCTCGCGCAGCGCCTCGTCGATGTCCTTCTCGCCGAGCACGCCGCGCCCGGAGAGCCGGTCGAACACGCCGCCAAGTCGTTCTGTAAGGCCTTCGAACATTCGGGTTCTGAACCGTCATCCCAGGTCGGATGGCCCAAACGCAATTCGCCCCCGTGGACGATCACGTCGACGGGGGGCCTCGCCGTCCTCGTCCTGCCATGAAGTCCGGCCGGGGTCGTGACGGTGGAGGGCGCTGAACTGCATCTGCGCCGGAAGGCGGGCCTTATGCGCGGAAAAGGCCGGGAAATCAAGGCTGGGCGAGTCCTGCCCCGATCCAGTCATGGTGAGCAGGCCCGAAGGGCCGTGTCGAACCACGCACAGCCTCACTGCGTCCTTCGACACGCGCCTCCGGCGCTGCTCAGGATGACTAACAAGCGCTACCCCCGCAGTTCGAGCCCGTTGCCTTCCGGGTCCTTGAGGTAGATCGACAGACCCTCGCCGCCGGCGCCGTAGCGCAGGCCCTCCTCGCCGACCTCGACGCCGTGGGCGAGCAGGTGCGCGCGGACCGTCTCCAGCTCGAAGCCGGCGACGGTGAGGCAGAAGTGGTCGAGGTTGCGGCCCTCGGCGCCCGGCGCGGCGCCGCCCATCCGGCCGAGCGGGCCGTCGACGCCGACGATGTCGATCAGGCTTGAGCCGGCCCGCAGTTGCACCAGGCCGATGGCGTCCTGCCGCCGCTCAATGGTGAGGCCAAGGACCTCGACATAGAAGGCGACGAGCGCCTCCTGATCGCGGGCGCGCAGGACGATGTGGTCGATGCCGGTGATGTCGATCATGGCCTTCTCACTGCGTCCTTCGACACGGCGCTTCGCGCCTGCTCAGGATGACGTGTTCAGGATACGTCATGGTGAGCAGCGCTCGAAGAGCGCGTGTCGAACCACGCAAAGCCCCCTACGCCCCCTCCGGAACCGGGAACCCCCGATCGCGCAGAAGGCCGCCGATCTTCACGTCGCGGCCTCGGAAGTTGCGGAACGCCGTCGCCGCCGGGACGGTGTTGCCGACGCTCATGACCGTGTCGTGCAGCCGCTTGCAGACGACCGGGTCGTACGGGCCGCCGGCCTCGAGGAAGGCTTCCCACGCGTCGGCCGTCAGGGCCTCGGCCCAGGCGTAGCTATAGTAGCCGGCCGCATAGGCCTCGCCGGCGAAGATGTGTCCGAACCAGCCCAGGCGCGGGGCCAGTTCGCCTTCCTTCGGCAGGCCGATGCGAGCGACCTCCTTTTCGTAGAAGTCGACCAGGTCGATGTCGGCGTCGCCGGCCAGGTGGATCTGCATGTCCAGCATCGCCGCCGACAGCTGGCGGGCGGTGACGAAGCCCTGGTTGAAGGTCCGGGCGGCGCGCAGCTTTTCGGCCAGCGCCGTCGGCATGGGCTCGCCCGTCTCGTGATGGACGGCGAACTTGCCCAGCACTTCCGGCGTCATCGCCCAGCGCTCGTAGATCTGGCTGGGGAACTCGACGTAGTCCCAGGTGACGTTGGCGCCCGACAGGGTCGGATAGGTCACGGCCGAGTTCATGTGGTGGATGGCGTGGCCGAACTCGTGGAACAGCGAGCCGGCGACGTCGCCCCAGCCGAGCAGGGTCGGCTGTCCTTGCGCCGGTTTGGAGAAGTTGCACTGGTTGGTCGAGATGACCGTCGTGGTCTTCGGGAACCGGCCCTGCGAGCGCAGGGTGTTGGCCCAGGCGCCGGACTGCTTGCCCTCGCGGGCGTAGGGATCGAAGTGCCACAGCGCCCGGTGCTTGCCGTCACGGTCCTTGACCTCCCAGACCTCGACGTCTGGATGCTGCGTGGGCACGCCCGAGACCGGCGCGAAGGAGAGGCCGTAGACCTGGCCGGCGACCCAGAACATCGCCTCCTTCATCCTGTCGAGCTGCAGGTAGGGTTTCAGCTCGGCTTCATCGATGTCGTACTTCGCCTTGCGCACCTTCTCGGCGTAGTAGCGGTAGTCCCAGGGGGCGAAGTCGACGTCGGCGCCCTGGGCGGCGGCGCCCTCGGCGGCGGCGATGGCCTTCATGTCGGCCACCTCTTCGCCCATGCGCGCGATCGCCGGCTTGAGGAGCGCTTCCATCAGGGCGATGGCGTTCTGCGGCGTCCCGGCCATGCGGTCGGAAACGCGCCAATGGGCGAAGGTCGGATAGCCCAGCAGCTTGCTGCGTTCAGCGCGCAACTTGAGGATTTCCTTGATGACCGGCGCATTGTCGGTCGGCCCGCCGGCGTGGCTTCCCAGACCCATGCGCAGGTCCCAGGCCTTCTTGCGGACGTCGCGGCGGCTGGCGAAGGTGAAGACCGGGTTCATCCCCGAGCTGTTGTTGGCGATCACCCACTTGCCCTTGAGGCCGCGCCGTTCGGCTTCGGCGGCGGCCTGGCCGATGTTGGCCTCCGGCACGCCGGCCAGGTCCCCGACCTTGTCCAGCACCAGCACGTCGCTGCGCTCGTCGGCCAGCAGGTTCTTGCTGAAGGCGGTGTAGAGGTCGGCCAGCCGCAGGTTGATCGCCGCCAGCCGGGCCTTGCCGGGCCCGTCGAGCCGGGCGCCCGACTGCACGAAGTTGTTGTGATAGACCCAGACCAGCCGCTGCTGCTCGGCGGTGAGGCCCGAGGTCTCCCGCGCCGCGTAGACCGCCTGGATCCGGGCGAACAGCGGACCGTTCTGAGTCAGCTCGTCGCCGTAGGCCGCCAGCACCGGGGCCATCCGCTCCTCGATGGCCTGCATCTCCGGGGTGATCAGCACCGAGGTGTGGACGTAGTAGAGGGTGGCGACGTTGTTCAGAGCCTCGCCGGACCGTTCCAGCGCCTCGACGGTGTTGGCGAAGGTCGGCGCGGCCTTGGTGGTCGTGATCGCCGCGAGCTCGGCCCGCTGCATGTCCATCGCCGCGCGGAAGGCCGGCTCGAAGTCCGGCAGGCGCACCCTGTCGAACGGCGGCAGGCCATCGTATGCGCCGGCCCACTTTTCGAGCAGCGGATTGCCCGACCCCGCCAGGGCGCGGGACGCTGAAGCGACGGCGGCCAGGGCGGCCCCCGAGGCGAGGAAGCTGCGACGGTCCATGATGTATCCCCCACTGAAATGAAGTAGGGGCCGCGGCTCCTGCGAACCGCGGCCCCTGTATCGGGTCTAGTTGGTCGGGAAGCCCCGGACCTTGAGCAGCGCCTTCACGTCCGGGTCGCGGCCGCGGAAGCGACGGTAGGCGTCGGCCCGGTCGGTGGTGTTGCCCTCGGCCAGGATGATCGCCTTGTAGCGTTTGGCGATGTCCGGATTGAACACGTCGCCGGACTCCTCGAAGTAGGCCCAGGTGTCGGCGTCCATGACCTCCGACCACAGGTAGGAGTAGTAGCCGGCCGAGTAGGCGTCGGAGGTGAACAGGTGATTGAACTGCGGCAGGCGGTGCCGCATCACGATCTCCTTGGGCATCCCCAGCCGGGCCAGGCTTTCGCGCTCGAAGGCGTCGATGTCGGTCGGCGGGTCGGCGCGGGTGTGCAGGTCCATGTCGACCAGGGCCGAGGACAGGTAGCTGACCGTGGCGTAGCCCTGGTTGAAGGTGCCGGAGGCCTCGATCTTGTCGACCAGCGACTGCGGCATCGGCTGCCCGGTTTCGACGTGCTTCATGAAGCCGTCGAGGATCGGCCGGCTCAGCACCCAGTGCTCGTGGACCTGCGAGGGGTACTCGACATAGTCGCGCGGGGTGTTGCCCAGCGCCGGGTAGGTCACCGTCGAGGACAGGTAGTGCAGCGCGTGGCCGAACTCGTGGAAAAGGGTCTCGGCGTCGTCCAGCGAGATGAGCAGCGGCTGGCCGGCCTCGGCCTTGATGAAGTTGTTGTTGTTCGAGGCCAGGACGTTGTCGACGCCGTCGTAGGTCGAGTGCGACCGGTAGGTGGTCATCCAGGCGCCGGAACGCTTGCCCGGACGGGCGAAGTCGTCGGAGTAGAACAGGCCGACGTGGCGGCCGCTGGCCTTGTCCTTGACCTCGAACACCTCGACGTCCGGGTGGAAGCCCGGCACCGCGCCGTCGGGCAGCCGGATGAAGTCGAAGCCGTACAGGCGTTCTGCCATGTAGAAGGCGCCACGCTTGACGTTGTTGAGCTCGAAGTAGGGCTTCATCTCGTTGGCGTCGAGGTCGTACTTCGCCTTCCGGACCTTCTCGGCGTAGTAGAGATAGTCCCAGGGCTCGATGTCATGGCCGGCGATCTGGCGCATGTCGGCCACTTCCTCGGCGACGCGCGCCTTGGCCGGCGCCCAGACGCGGTTCATCAGGTCCATCGCCGCGGCCGGGGTCTTGGCCATGGTGTCCTGCATCCGCCAGTCGGCGTGGTGGGCGAAGCCCAGCAGCCTGGCGCGCTCGGACCGCAGCTTCACGATCTGGGCGATCGTGGCGTTGGTGTCGTTGGCGTCGCCGTTGTCGCCGCGGTTCACGAACGCGCGCCAGACCTTCTCGCGCAGGCCGCGATCGTCGGCGAAGGTCAGGAACGGATCGACGCTGGAGCGGGTGTTGACGATCACCCAGCCGGTCACGTCGCGGGCCCGCGCGGCGGCGGCGGCGGCGGCCTTGTTGGAGGCCGGCATCCCGGCGGTCCCGGCCTCGGTCGGGATGACCGTCCAGGTCTTCTCGTCGGCGACGACCTTCTGGCCGAAGCTGGTGAAGGCGTTGGACAAGGCCGTGTTGATGCGGCCCAGCTCAGCCTTGCCGGCCGCATCCAGCGCCGCGCCGTTGCGCACGAAGCCGTCGCGGCTGCGGACGGCCAGGCGGGTCTGCTCGGCGGTCAGGCCGGCGGCGGCGGCGCCATCGGCCACGGCCCTGACGCGCTGGAACAGCGCCGCGTTGAAGGTGATCTCGTCACTGGCCGCCGACAGCAGCGGCGACACCTCGGTGTCGACCGCGTTGTAGTCGTCCGAACCGATGTTGCTGGTCATCACGCCGAAGATCGACAGCGCCCGGTCGAGCGGCGCGCCGGCCATCTGCATCGCCACCAGGGTGTTGGCGAAGGTCGGCGGCTGCGGGTTGTTGGCGATCGCCTGGATCTCGGCGCTCTGCAGGTCGATGCCCTCGAGGATGGCTTCGCGCAGCTTGGGGGCCGTCACCTTGTCCCAGGGGGGCACGCCGCCGTAGGGACCGGTCCAGGGCTGAAGCAGCTCGGCCCTGGGCGTCTGCTTGGGCAGAACCGCGCGGGCGGCGGCGGCGTCTTCCGCCAGGGTGCCGGGGGCGGCGCCGCCGCCGACCAGGCCGCCGGCCGAGGCGCAGCCGGAAACGGCGAAGAGGCTGGCGGCCCCGATGAGAACTTGGCGTCGGTGCATGATCGCTCCGTGATCAGAAAAGATTTGGGCGGACCCTAGGCGCATTCCACCTGACCGTCACATGAACGGACTGTAATGACCGGCCCGCGCTTCCGTTGGGCGAAGCAGACCTCTAAAGCAGACTCCATGTCCATCGGCGTCTTTGATTCCGGCGTGGGCGGCCTGACCGTCCACCGCGCGCTCGTCGAGCGCTTCCCTTCGGCCGACTTCGTCTATCTCGCCGACCAGGCCAATGCCCCCTATGGCGGTCGCGCCGGCGAGGAGATCGTCGAGCTGACGAAGGCCGGCTGCGTCCGCCTGTTCGAGGCCGGCGCCAGCGTGGTGGTCCTGGCCTGCAACACCGCCTCGGCCATCGCCCTGCGCCGCCTGCAGCAGACCTGGCTGCCCGGCTACCGGCGCGAGACCGGCCGGGCGCTGAACGTGCTCGGCATCATCGTCCCGACCATCGAGGCGGCCACCGGCCTGCCCTGGGAGCACGAAGCCGACCGCCGCGGCGAGCAAGTGCAAAAGGTCGATGTGCTGGGCGTCTTCTCCACCCCGGGCACCGCCGGCAGCCGGGTGTTCGAGATCGAGATCGACAAGCGCAAACAGGACCTGGCCGTCTTCTCCGAGCCCTGCCCCAACCTCGCCCGGCTGATCGAGCAGGACGCGGCGCGCGAGGTGCTGGCGGCCGAGATCGCCGGCCACGTCGATGCCCTGCGCCGCCGCATCGGCCGCCATCCGGACCGCGCGATCCTGGGCTGCACCCACTACGAGATCGTCGCCGATCTGTTCCGCGAGGCCCTGCCGCCCGGCACGCCGCTGATCCACCAGCCGGACTCCACTGCCGACGCCCTGGCCCGCTACTTCGAGCGTCATCCGGAGTACGACCTGGGAACCTCCGGCGGCCGCCGCTTCCTGACCACCGGGACGCCCGGCCCCCAGAACGGCCTGGTCGCGACCTTCTGGGGCGCGCCGCTGGCGTTCGAGGCGGCGTAACAGCGCCCGACTTGAACGACCGATCAAGCCGTGGTTCCCTTATCGCCTGATCAGGGGACGGGCGCCATGAAGAGACTTGCTGCCTTGGCCGTCGTGACGGCCTTGTTCGGCGCCGGACCGGCGTTGGCGGAGGTCAAATCGACCTGGGACGCCGGGATCCGCCTCGAGAACACCGTCACCATCGCCGCGCCCCCGGACCGGGTCTACGCGGCGCTGGGAGACATCGGGAAGTGGTGGGACAGCGCGCACACCTACACCGGCGACGCGGCCAACATGACCATCGCGCTGGAGCCCGGCGCCTGCTTTTGCGAGCGGTTCGCCCAGGGCGGCGGCGTCAAGCACGGCGAGGTGGTGCTGGCCTGGCCGGGCCGGTTCCTGCGCATCCACGGCGCGTTCGGCCCCCTTCAGGACGAAGGCCCCGCCGGCGCCCTGACCTTCACGCTGAAGGCGGTCGAGGGCGGCACGCAGGTGACGCAGACCTACAACGCCGGCGGCCTGCGGCCGGAGATGGTCGCGAACGCGCCGCTGTTCGACCAGGTGATCGGCGGCCAGCTGACGCGGTTCAAGCGTTACGTGGAAACGGGCAAGCCGTAGGGGGAAGGACCTATGCCTCCGGCGCCTTCACCGGCGCGCGGGCGGTGCGCAGTTGCTGCGCTTCCGGGAACAGGAAGGTCACCACCGGAATAAGAAGCGCGGCGGCGACCAGGCAGGCGACGGAAAGTCCAAACGTCCAAATCATGTCGAACTGGTCTCGGGCGGCCGCCAGGCCGGAGCAGTTCGACCGCCAGGGCGGTTCACTCTCGACGGCGGCCCTCACTCCCTAACCCATATGGGGAGCCGAGGTTCCGATTGCGAGGAAGGCCGGGAGCCCCTCGCCCTTTCGGGGGAGGGAGACGGGGCGAGGAACTCCCGGGTCACGCGGTCCCCGGGGGGGGGGGGGGGGCGGGCCGCGTGCTTCGTCTGGGCCGGCGCTGTCGGTGGGCGCCGGATGACGACAGGGTTAGCCGGCGGCGATCCACAAATCCAATCGATGTTTCTTTCCGAGTCGATAGAGTGGGTCATTGTGACCCGGCGCGCGCAGCGTTATCATGCCGGCCATGCTCCCCACCCTGCGCCAGCTCCAGTACCTGCGGCTTCTCTCCGACCACGGCTCGTTCAGCCGGGCGGCGGAGGCGGCGCATGTCACCCAGCCGACCCTGTCGGCCGGCATCGCCGAACTGGAGAAGATCCTCGGCGCGCCGGTCGTCGACCGCGCCCGCTCCGGCGTCATCCTGACCGCCGCCGGCGAGGAGGCGGTGCGCCGCGCCCGCGTCATCCTCGACCAGGCCGAGGACCTGGTGCAGGCCGCCCAGGGCGCGGGCCAGCCCCTGAGCGGACGGTTCCGGCTGGGCGTCATCCCGACCATCGCGCCTTTCCTGCTGCCCCGGGCGCTGCCGGTGCTCCGGACGACGTTTCCCAAGCTGCGACTGTTCCTGCGTGAGGATCTGACCCACCGGCTGATCACCAGCCTGCGGGCCGGCGCCCTGGACGCGGCGCTGATCGCCCTGCCCTACGACATGGCCGGCCTGAACTGGGCCCATGTCGCCGATGACGAGCTGCTGGCCGCCGTGCCCGACGGCCATCCGATCCTGGGCAAGTCCAACCGCATCAACCCCGAGAGCCTGGCGCCCAAGGACCTGATCCTGCTGGAGGACGGCCACTGCCTGCGCGACCACGCCCTGGCCGCCTGCGGGCTGGAGCCGCCGCGGTCGACGGACGAGGAGACCTTCGCCGCCACCTCGCTGCCGACCCTGGTGCAGATGGTCGGCTCGGGCCTGGGCGTCTCGTTCCTCCCCGCCATGGCCGTCAACGCCGGCCTGACCGAGCACGTCAACGTCACCACCCGTCCCCTGCAGGCCGAACATCCCAGCCGCGAGATCGTCGTCGCCTGGCGGGCCGGGTCAAGCCGCGCGGCTGAGGGTCGCCTGCTGGCGGAGGTGCTGCAGAAGGTGTGAGGGCGCCGGTGGGGACATGCACTTCAGGGCGTGTCCCCATCAGCTTCAAGCGGCAGGGGACACGTACCGCTGCGCGGAACATGTCCCCAATTCCGATATATCGCACTTGACACCCCGCCGATCCGATATATCTATCTTTTCGATATATCTAGAAAGGCTCTAAAACATGCATCGCCATTTCGGCTTCCACAAGGACCACCACCACCGCTTCGGCCGCCACGGCTTCGGCGGACATCATCATCACATGCGCGGCGGGCGCGGCCGGATGGGTCGCTTCTTCGACCACGGCGACCTCAAGCTGGTCATCCTGCGGCTGATCGCCGACGAACCGCGCCACGGCTACGAACTGATCAAGCAGATCGAGGAACAGGCCGGCGGCGCCTATTCGCCCAGCCCCGGCGTGGTCTATCCGACCCTGACCTGGCTGGAGGAGATGGGCTTTGTCTCCGCCGCCGACGCGGCCGGCGGCCGCAAGCTCTACACCGTCACCGCCGAGGGCGAGGCGCACCTGCGGGCCAACGAGCCCCAGACGGCCGGCATCTTCCAGCGCATGGCCGAGGCCGCCGCCGCCAGCGCCGCCTTCTCGCCGCAGATCCTGCGGGCCCGCGAGAACCTGCGCACGGCGCTCAAGCTCAAGCTGACCGGCGGAGCGCTCAGCAAGGAGCAGATCGCCGCCATCTGTGACGCGCTGGACGCCGCCGCCGCCGCCGTGGAGCGGGCCTGATGCAGAGTCTGGCCTCCGTCTCCACCGCCAATGCCGCCCGCTACCTGACCCAGCTGTGCAAGCACTGGTCCCACCGCTTCGCCGTGGTTTCCGACGCGACCAGCGGACGGATCGAGTTGCCGGTCGGGACCTGCCACCTGACCGCGGGTCCCGGCCGGCTGGGAGTGATCATCGAGGAGCCGGACATATCGACCCTGACCCGGCTCGAGGACGTCGTCGCCGAACACCTGGGCCGCTTCGCCTTCCGCGAGGGCCCGCTGGCCTTCGCCTGGACCCGGACCGAGGCCTGATCGTCCGACCACGCCGCGACTGATACAAATCCGTCGTGGAACCATCACCGGTGCGTCTCACCGGCTGACTAAAGCGACCCCGTCATGCAATGCGCGCCGAGACCCCAAACAGGGCAGGTGCGCCTGAGGGGGTTATCCGATGAAGAAGTCCGCGCTGTTCGCGCTGGTGGCGCTCGCGCCGCTGGCGCTGGCCACCCAGGCCCAGGCCGCCGAGGCGGCGATCGCCACCGCCACCGAGGCTCCCACCACCGTGCAGGAGCTGATCGTCACCGGCGAGATCGTCTATCGCGACCGCACCGAATCGACGGCGCCGACGCTGTCCTATGACCAGGGCTACTTCCAGCGCTTCGAGCCGGTCTCGGCCGGCGACGCCCTGAAGCGCGTGCCCAGCGTCACCTTCCTGTCGGACGTGCTGGAATCGGACGGCGCCCGCCTGCGCGGCCTCGATCCGGGCTACACCCAGATCCTGATCAACGGCGAGCGCGTCCCCGGCGCCTCGGCCGACCGTTCGTTCTTCGTCGACCGCATCCCGGCCGAGTTGCTGGAGCGCATCGAGATCATCCGCGCGCCGTCGGCCAACCGTAGCGGCGACGCCATGGCCGGCTCGCTGAACATCGTCCTGCGCGACTCGGCCAGCCTCGACGGCGGCTACGTCCGTGGCGGCCTGACCTACTACGACGACAAGGAATTCGCCGAGAACTTCGGCTTCTACTGGGGCGGCGCCCTGGGTGAAGGCCGGCTGCTGATCGGCGCCAACGTCCAGGGCCGCCGCGCGCCCAAGGAGAAGCTGAGCAAGCGCTATGACGCGCCGGGCGGCACGCTGCAGAACATCGAGGACCAGATCGACGTCCGCGACGGCACGGACTACTCGTTCAACGCCAACTACGTCACGCCCTTCGCCGGCGGCGAGCTGACGCTGGACGGCTACTTCGTCCGCACCGACCGTCTGCAGGACGAGGACTCGATCGAGTACCGCAGCGGCATCCGCAACGACGCCAACCTTGAGACCATCAACGACAACGACCTGGACATCCTCACCGACAGCTGGTCGCTGCGCGGCAAGTTCGTGGTCGAGATGCTGGGCGGCGAAAGCAAGTTCAAGCTCGGCTACTCGGCCGTGACCGACGAGCAGTTCGAGTTCGAGAAGGAACTGGAGTTCCTCCGCGACGGGACCGCCTTCCCGGACGCCGACCGCTTCACGCACGAGGAAATCGACACCGACCTCGAGGACAGCGAGCTGTCCGCCGAGTTCGAACACGAGCGTGACCTGGCCGGCACCAAGCTGACCTTCGGCCTGCAGTACAACGCCAAGGACCGCGACCTGGGCCTGCTTGAGGTGCGTTCGCGCTTCAACGTCCTGCCCAACCCCAACACCAACGGCGCCACCTTCCCGGCCCCGGGCGTGTTCACCGTTCAGAACGATGTCGACGTCAACATCGAGGAAACCCGCCTCGATCCGTTCGTCATGCTGTCGGGCAAGACTGACGGCATCCGCTGGGAAGTCGGCCTGCGCTACGAAACCACCGAGACCACGATCACCGACGACAGCCTCGGCGTCGCCCCGGCAGACCGCATCACCGAGAACGACTACACGGTGCTGCTGCCCTCGGCGAACCTGCGCATCAAGGTCGGCGATGGCGGCCGGATCAACCTGTCGGCCGCCCGGACCGTGCGCCGCCCGAACTTCGACAAGCTGCAGCCGGTCCTGCTGATCGAGGAGTACGGCGACGACGACTTCATCGGCAACCCGGACCTGAAGCCGGAAACGGCCTGGGGCTTCGACATCGGCTATGAGCGTCGCCTCGGCGCCCGCGGCATCGTCGGCGTGAACTTCTTCTACCGGGACGTCACCGACCTCATCGAGGACGTGAACACCGGCCTGGAGGGCGACGGCGGCCCCGGCACCTTCATCTACACGGTCGACAATGTCGGCGACGGCACGGTCATGGGCCTTGAGTTCGACCTCTCGACCCCGCTGACGGCCATCGGCCTCGACAACACCGGGGTGTTCTTCAACTACAGCTGGCTCGACAGCGAAGTCACCGACTTCGCCGGCGACCGTCGCTTCAACGACCAGTCGGGCTACGTCTACAATATCGGCTTCATCCAGGACATTCCGACCTGGGCCGCCGCCTTCGGCGTCACCTACCGCAAGCAGGGCGACGCCTTCGGCCGCGTTGCTCTGGAAGAGGTCGACACCGAGTACGGCGCCGACCTGGAAGCCTTCATCGAGAAGCGTTTCGGCGAGAGCTTCGTGGTCCGCCTGACCGGCCAGAACCTGCTCGACAGCTCCAAGGACGAAGTGTTCGACAAGTTCGGCACCCTCGCCGATCAGGCCGCCCGCTCCTACGACGAGTACGAAGTCGAGACCGAGAAGGCCGGCCCGGTGTTCCAGCTGACCGCCCGCTGGGCGTTCTAGAAAAGACACCGTCATGGCCCGGCTCGTCCGGGCCATGACGCTCTAGAGTGCGGAACGACAAAGGCCCCCGTCTCGCGACGGGGGCCTTTTCCATTCCCCCTCCTCCTCGATGGAGGAGTGGCAGGGGTGGTGGTGTGGCCGCTGGATCGAAGGTTGGGCGGCATCGGCTCGGAGCCTCGCGCGCTCTTCCGGAAACACCTTGCCCTCACCACCATCCCCGACCCTTCCTCCATCGAGGAGGAAGGGAGGGCCTTGGTCAGTCCATCAGCTGCTGGGCCAGGTATGTGAACTCCAGCGCGTAGCGGGTGGCGCTCTCCTCGAGGTTGGCGGCGGCGGAGTGACCGCCGTCGATGTTCTCGTAGTAGACGTAGTCGTGGCCGAGGTCCTTGAGGCGGGCGGCCATCTTGCGGGCGTGGCCGGGGTGGACGCGGTCGTCCTTGGTCGAGGTCTCGATGAAGGCCCTGGGGTAGTTCAGGCCCGCCTTGAGGTTCGAATAGGGATCATAGGCCGCGATCCAGGCCCGTTCCTCCGGCAGGGCCGGGTCGCCGTACTCGCCGACCCAGGACGCGCCGGCCCCCATGCGGGTGTAGTTGAGCATGTCCAGCAGCGGCACCTGGATGACGATGGCGTTGTAGAGGTCCGGCCGCTGGGTCAGGGCCACGCCCATCAGCAGGCCGCCGTTGCTGCCGCCCATGGCGCCCAGCCGTCGCGGGCTGGTGATCTTGCGGTCGATCAGGTCCTGGGAGACGGCGTAGAAATCGTCGAACACCTTCTGGCGGTCGCCCTTCAGCCCCGCCTGGTGCCAGGCCGGGCCGTACTCGCCGCCGCCGCGGATGTTGGCCACCACATAGACGCCGCCCCCCTCCAGCCACAGCTTGCCGACCGTCGCCGAGTAGCCGGGCGTCATCGACACCTGGAAGCCGCCGTAGGCGTAGACCAGCGTCGGCGCCTGGCCGTCGTACTTGAGGTCCTTTGACCGGACCACGAAGTAGGGGACCCGGGTCCCGTCCTTCGAGGTCGCGAAAAACTGCTCGACCACATGGCCGTCGGCGTCGAACCGCGCCGGCGAGGCCTTGATCGTCTCGGCCTTGCCGCTCGCCGCATCGGCCAGCCAGTAGGTGGTCGGGGTCAGGTAGTTGGTCACGCTGACGAACAGCCGGTCATCGGCTTCCGACGCCGAGCCCAGACCGATGGTGGCGTTGGCCGGAAGGTCGAGCGCGGCGCTCGTCCAGCCGTCGGCCGCCGGCGTGTAGACCACCGCCTTGCCCTTCACGTCCTCGAACAGCGCGACGATCAGCCGGTTGCGGGTGATGGTGATGTCCTCGATGGACTGCCGGGCGGTCGGCCGCAGGATCAGCGTGGGGTTCGCCGTCGTCGCGTCGGCCTTCAGCGCGGCGAGGTCGAAGGCGGCGAGATCACCCTGCTTGAGGCCATGGGCGTCCCAGTCCTCCTCGAGGCTGAAAGTCAGCCGCCCCTGCACCAGGCCCTTGATCGAGCTCTTCAGCGGGAACGGCAGCTTCACCGCGCCCTTGTCGCCGAGCAGGTAGTATTCAGCCTCGAAGAAGCTGGTCGCCCGCGACAGCATCACCGCCTGGACGACGCCGTCCGGGTCGCGAAGCACGAAGGGCGAGACGGCGACGTCGTCGACCGTGCCACGGAACACCTCGGTCGCCGACGACAGCGGCGTCCCGCGGATCCAGCGCTTGACCACGAAGGGATAGCTGGACTTCGTCATCGTGCCCTCACCCCAGTCGCGGGCGACCAGCACGGTGTCGCGGTCAATCCAGGTGATGTCCTGCTTGCCCTCGGGCAGCACGAAGCCGTCGGTCAGGAAGGTCTTTGTGACGGCGTCGAACTCACGGTAGACGACCGCGTCCTTGCCGCCGTCCGACAGGGTGACCAGGCAGTAGCGGTCCTCCGGCGCCAGGCAGCTGGCGCCCTTGTAGACCCAGTTCTTCTCCTCGGCCTTCGCCAGGGCGTCGATGTCCAGCACCGTCTCCCAGGCCGGCTCGGCCGTGCGGTAGCTGTCCAGCGTGGTCTTGCGCCAGACGCCCCGCACCCGGGTCGCGTCCTGCCAGAAGTTGCTCAGTTTGCCGTCGCCCGTGAAGCTGACGCCGGGGACGCGATCCTTCGCCTGCAGGATGGTCAGCGCCTCGCGCCGCATCGCCGCGTAGCGGGGGTCGGACTGCAGGGCCGGCAGCGAGGCGGCGTTCTCGGCCCGCGCCCAGGCCATGGCCCGGTCGCCCTCGATCTCCTCCATCCAGACGTAGGGATCCTCGGGCGAGGTTGGGACGGCGGGCGGTGCGGCGAAGGCGGTCAAGGCGGTCAGACTCATGGCGGCGGCAAGCAGGTACGAACGCATACTCAATCCATCAACTGGCGGGACAGGTAAGTGTAGTGCATGGCCCAGCGGCGGGCGTTGGCGGACGGATCGGCGGCGTTGGCGTGACCGCCGTCGGTGTTCTCGAAATAGAGGTAGGGCGCCCCGACCTCGCCCAGCCGCGCCGCGAACTTGCGGGCATGGCCGGGGTGGACGCGGTCATCCTTGGTCGAGGTGGTGATGTAGGCCAGCGGGTACGTCACGCCCGGCCGGATCGCCTGGAACGGAGACCAGGCGCTGATCCAGGCCGCATCCTCGGCCTTCGTCGGGTCGCCGTACTCGCCAATCCAGGAGGCGCCGGCCGGCAGCAGGTGGTAGCGCATCATGTCCAGCAGCGGGCTCTCGACCACGACGGCGTTCCACAGGTCTGGCCGCTGGGTCAGGGCCACGCCCATCAGCAGGCCGCCGTTGGAGCGGCCGTAGGCGCCAAGCCGGCGCGGGCTGGTGATCCCGCGGCGGATCAGGTCTTCGGCGACGGCGAAATAGTCGTCATAGGCCCGCTGGCGGTTGCCCTTGAGCGCGGCCTCGTGCCAGGCCGGCCCGAACTCGCCGCCGCCCCGGATGTTGGCCACGACATAGGTTCCGCCGCGCTCGAGCCACAGCTTGCCGATCACGGGGTCGTAGACCGGCGTCTTGCTCAACTGGAAGCCGCCGTAGGCGTGCAGCAGGGTCGGGTCCTGGCCGTCGTGCCGGTGTCCCTTCGGATGGATGATGAAGTAGGGGATCTTCGTTCCGTCCTTCGACACCGCCTCCTTCTGCTCGACGACGTGGGTCGAGGCGTCGAACCGGGCCGGCAGGGTCTTCACGACCGTGGCCTTGGCGTGCTTCAGCGGCGCGTAACGCAGGCGGGTCGGGGTGGTGAATCCCTCTTCGGTGAAGAACAGGCCGTCGCCCTCGTCAGCGGTGGCGACCAGTGTCACGGCGGCGTTCTCGAGGCCCGGGTAGGTCTGCATGTCCCAGCCTGCTGCGCCCCGGGAGAAGCTGACCAGCCGACCGCGGACGTTGTCGTACATCACCGCGGCCACGCGGGTTTCGGTGACTGATATCTGGTCGGTGTCGAGAGCCTGCCGGTCCTTCGGCGTGTAGAGGACCTCTGCGGTCGTCGCGCCCGGCATGGCGACGGCCAGCAGCGAGCCGGCGGCGTGAGTCGCGCCGCCCACGGCCCAGTCCTGCTGGAGCGAGACGATCAGCCGGCCGTCGATATAGCCGTGCACCGATGACCGGGTCGGCAGCGCAAGCCGCACGGCCTCGCCGCCGTCCTCGGGCAGCACGAACCAAGCGCTGTTGAAGAAATCCAGACTCCGGTTGATCAGCACGATCCGCTTGCCCGAGCCGTCGCGATAGACGACCGGCCGTGCATCGACATCCTTCGTCTCGCCCCGGAAGACCTCCTTCGCCTCGGCCGGCGACTGGCCGCGCTTCAGCGTCTTCACCACGAAGCCATACCCGGACTCCGTCGTCGTGCCGGGGCCCCAGTCGCGGGTCAGGATCAGGGTGTCGGCGTCCAGCCAGGCGACGGTCTGCTTGCTCTCCGGAAGGCGGAAGCCGCCCTCGACGAACGTCTTCGTCTTCAGGTCGAACTCGCGGATCTCGACCGCGTCCTTGCCGCCGTTGCTCAGTTCGACCAGGCAACGGTCATGGGTGACTGGCCGACAGTCGGCGCCCTTCCAGATCCAGTTGGCGTTCTCGGCCTTCGCCAGGGCGTCGATGTCCAACACCGTCTCCCAGGCCGGGGCGTCGGTGCGGTAGCTGTCCAGCGTCGTGCGCCGCCAGACGCCGCGCGTGTTCACCGCGTCCTGCCAGAAGTTGTAGATGTCCTTGCCCTGGAAGGCCGGCGTCGGGATGCGGTCCTGGGCCGACAGAATCTTCAGCGCCTCGGCCTCGAGCCCTGCGTAGCGCGGATCACCGGTCAGGACCGGCAGCGCCCTGGCGTTCTCGGCCCGGACCCAGTCCATGGCCTCCTTGCCGTCGACCGCTTCCAGCCATTCGAAGGGGGTCGCCGCCGCCAGCACAGGGGTGGCGGTGAGCAAGGCCATTGCGGCCATCGCGGAGATCTTCATCAAAACACGCCCGGGAACACTGCTTACAGGGCAAGCATAGGCGGCCCGATGGCCGCAGCAAGGCCGACGGCGCCTATTCCTCGTTCGGGATGTTCAGGATCTTGCCGCAGGCCTTGCAGTGCACCGCGTCCGGGTCGTGGCGGATCAGGCCGCAGGACGGGCAGGGAAAGTTGACCTTGTGCGGGCGGACCAGCAGCTGCATTAGCCGGATGAACAGCGACACCCCGACCAGCATCACCAGGATGGACAGCAACCGCCCCCAGACGCCGGGCAGGATGATGTCGCCGTACCCGGTCGTGGTCAGGCTGGTGACGGTGAAGTAGAGCGCGTCCACCCAGCCGCCGATGCCCTCATAGCGGCCCATGAAGCTGGTGTAGACAAAGCCGGTGATGACGAAGACGAAGGTCACCAGACGCACCGCCGCCTTGGTCACGTCCTCGTAGCGGCTGTCGTCATAGCGGCGGCCGACGGTGCGCCAGAAGAACTCGCTCTCCACCAGGGTCCAGAGCCGGATCACCCGCAGGAAGCCCAGGTTCGCCAGCCAGGCCGGGAACAGCAGGGTGGCGAGGATGAACACATCCATCCACACCACCGGTCGCTTGAAGAAGCTCTTCAGGCTGGGCCAGGCCAGCGCCCGGGCGGCGAGGTCGGCGGCCATGACCACCGCGATGCCGTAGTCGATGATGTAGAAGATCCGGCCTGTGTCGCGCATGATCGGCGCGGCGATGAAGAAGGCGATGATGGCCAGGTCGACGACGATGACGCCCAGCCGGAAACGCACCGCTGTGGGCGACATGCCGTGGTAGAGGCTGCGCAGTACGGCGCGGAGCCGTCGCAACCCCTGCTTCTCCTGGCGTTCGTCGTCGGTGGTCATGACGCGGTTCCCTGACGCGGAGCCTCTGACGCAGGCCGCGACTTGCCCTATATGGCCTGTATGAGCCGTCCGTTCCTCAAGATGAACGGCCTGGGCAACGAATTCGTCGTTGTCGAGGCGCGTGACCAGCCCTTCGACCCGTCGCCGGACGAGGTGCGGGCCATCGCCGCGCGCTATCCGCATGACCAGCTGATCTCGATCGAGCCCTCGCGATCGCCCGGCACGGCGGCCTATGTCCGGTTCTGGAACGCGACCGGCGAGGAGGTCGGCGCCTGCGGCAACGGCACGCGGGCGGTGGCCTGGCTGCTGATGGAGGCCGGCGGCAAGGACCAGGTGACGTTCGACACCGACGGCGGTCCGCTGAGCGGGACGCGCGCCGGCGACCACATTGTCACCGTCGACATGGGCGAGCCGCGTCTGGGCTGGGACCAGATCCCGCTGGCCGAGGAAATGGACACCCGGGGCATCGAGCTGCAGGTCGGTCCCATCGACGCGCCGCATCTGCACACGCCCGGCGCGGTCAGCATGGGCAACCCGCACGTGGTCTTCTTCGTCGACCGCGAGCCCGAAGACGCCCTGGTGCGCGGGTCCGGCAGCCTGATCGAACACCACCCGCTGTTCCCGGAAGGCGTCAATGTCGGCTTCGCTTACGTCAAGGCGCGCGACCGCATCCGACTGCGGGTCTGGGAGCGCGGCGCGGGCCTTACGAAAGCCTGCGGCACCGGCGCCTGCGCCGCCCTGGTCGCCTGCGCCCGCCGGGGCCTGACCGACCGCACCGCCACCCTGGAGCTGGACGGCGGCGAGCTGCTGATCGAATGGCGCGAAAGCGACGGCCACGTGATCATGACGGGGCCGGTCGAGCTGGAGTTTTCGGGGCGGCTGTAAAGTCCGACGCGCTTGACGTAACGTCGATACTTAAGATAGCACTTTGCCACTCGCCTTTAGATGGAGGTGCATCATGTCGAAGCTCTGGATCGCTGGGGGTTTGGCTGCAGCCGTTGCCGTCGCAACCGCGCTTGCGGCTCAGGCGAAGCAACCGGACGGCTTGGTCGACTGGCGGGCTGATATTCTTAAGCGACTAGAGCGCATCGAGAGAAAGCTGGACGACCTGACCAACCTCACCAAGTCGCCGGACATGGCACCGTTGCTCGTCCATACGACCTACCCTGTACCGGGGCCCGCAGGCTCAACCGCCGTGGGCCTCCCGACATTTGACTGCAAGGCGATCCCAGGACAGTCGAGCGATCCAAAGCACTGCGAACGTGTAACAGAGAATTACTGCAAGCAAATGGGGTATTCCAGATCAACAAACTTGCGCTTTCGCGAGTTTAGCAGCTCAAGTATCGGCACAAACCTTCTGGGCTTCGTCTGCACCAATGCTGCGGCGATTCCGTAGTAGATGGACATTTATTCTGCCTCTCTGGATTCCATAGTTCTTGTATAATCGGCCTTGGAGACTTCCGTCGCAACATTGGCGGGCGGCTTGTCGCGGGCGACCATGGCGGGATACGGGCAAAGGAACGCCTTGCCTCGTCCGCACATGCCGAAGCGGTAGCCCTTGACGTTAAAGCTGAGGCTCTTGAGTTGGGCTCTCGCGGGGGGCGCAAGCCCTAACCAGTACGAGCCCAGGCATTCCGAAGCTGATTGCACATGCACCGAAGTGCATGCCCTTGGCCGAACTCGCCAACGCCCGCATAACGCTGTTCCCTAAGCGAAGAGGCAGGTTTAATCTCTCGCCGTCGGCGAGGAACCTTCACGGGAAGGTCGCCGACAGGGGGAATGACCATGAAGACCACTCACGCCATGGCAGCCGCCGTGGCCGCACTCACGGTGATCGCCGTCGCCGGCGCCGCCCAGGCCCAAGGCGCCGTATCGCCCGCCTGCATCGCGCTGGAGACCGCAGCGGAGGGCGCCTTGAGCGCCAGCGCCACCACCGCGTCCGCCAGTGTCGGCTATGTCGGCCTGGCCGACGCACCCGGCTGCCTGATCACCTTCTCGGGCACCGGCGAGACCTTCGGAACCAGCATCCAGGCCGTGGCGACCAGGCTCGACACCTTGCTGACGGGCGAAGGCTGGACGCGCGATCCCAATGCCGACGCCGACGGCACGACCGGGACGGCGGGCGGTTACAAGAAGGGGGCCGAGCTTCTCGCCGTCAGCGTCGGCTACGAGACGCCCAAGGGCGTCTGCCGCGAGGACGCGCCGACCGCCAGCTGCTCGCCCACGGCCGCCCAGATGAACTACACCATCACGCTTGGCCTGCGGCCGGCGTCCTAGGAGAGCCCGACATGAAACGCCTGATGCTGGCGGCCCTGGCCGCCCTCGCCTTCGCGCCCGCCGCCTCCGCCATGGGCACGGCCGGGGTGATCCTCGATCCCAAGTGCCTGTCCGAGGCCGCCTGGGAAGTCGATCCGACCGCCGCGCCGATCAAGATCTTCGGCTGCCGTCCGGTGGAAAACATCCCCGCCCCCGACGCCGAAGGCTGGACCACCTACACGCGGCCTCTGGAAAACGGTACGGACGCGGGCTTCACCAAGGTGAAGATGCTGCCCGGCCCGACGCCGGAGACGATCCAGTTCCTGCTGGTCGACAGCGGCGGCGGCAGCGGCGCCTTCGGCTACAAGGTGACCGGCGTCCCGGGCGGCGACGGCGTGTTGCAGAACCCGACGGTCGACGTCTGGAGCGGCGGGAACTGACCTACAGCCGGTACTCCCGCTCCAGCACGTAGCGGGAGCCCTCGGAGGTCTGGTGGCTGGAGTACAGCCCGAAGCGGTCGACCGCGAAGACCGGCGACTTGAGCAGGCTGTTGGCCTCCAGCCAGGCCGCGACGGCGGCCGGGTCGGGTCGGCGCAGGTAGGCCATGGTGACGTGCGGGCGATAGGCTCTACTCTCGCCCTGCAGGCCCGCGCGCCGGGCCGCCGTCTCGCACTTGCCGGCGAGGCCGTGCAGCGGATCGCTCTGCGCCACGCCCGCCCAGACGGCGTGGATCTCCTGCCCCTCGCCGAAGGCCCCGACGCCGTCCAGCTCGAGCCCGAAGGCCGGCCGGGCGATGGTCGCCAGCTCGATGTCGAGGTCCTCGGCGACGCGGGGCTGTACGTCGCCGAAGAAGCGCAGCGTGATGTGCAGCGCCTCCAGCGGCCGCCACCGCGCGCCGTCCAGTCCGTACATGCGGCGGGTCAGGGGCTCGCCGATGTCCTCGGGAACGGCGATGGCGGCGAAGAGGCGGATCATGGGGTCATCGACCTGAGCGAGGAGCGAGGGGACAGATTAAGATGTCCCTTGGGACACCTTAACCTGTCCCCGACACCCTACGGACAGGGATTGGGCCGCTGCACGTGGATGGCGTCCACGGCTTTTTCGAGATCGTCGGTCCACTCCAGGTCGAAGGCGTCGATGTTGGTCTTCAGCTGCTCCATCGAGGTCGCGCCGATGATGGTCGAGGCGACGAAGGGGCGGGTGTCGCAGAACTTCAGGGCTAGGTGCGCCGGGTCGATGCCGCGCTCGCGGGCGATGCCGACGTAGGCGGTGAAGGCCTCCTCCGCCCCCGGTCCCTCGTAGCGCTGCATGCGGTTGTAGAGCGCCTTGCGGGAGCCCTCGGGCAGCGCGCCGCCGAGGTATTTCCCGGTCAGCCAGCCCTGGGCCAGCGGTGAATAGGCCAGGAGGCCGATGTCCTCGCGCATCCCCATCTCGGCCAGGCCGTACTCATAGACCCTGTTGGCCAGGTGGTAGGCGTTCTGGATCGAGGCGACGCGGGGCAGGCCGCGCTTCTCCGACTCCTGCAGGAACCGCATCACGCCCCAGGGGAACTCGTTGGAGAGGCCGATGGCGCGGATGCGGCCGGCCTTCACGTGCGCGTCGAGCGCCTCGAGGATCGACTCGAACGGCTCGTAGTCGTTGTCATAGTCCTTGAAACTCATGCCGCCGAAGGTGCGCACCGCGCGATCGGGCCAGTGCAGCTGGTAGAGGTCGAGATAGTCGGTCTTCAGACGCTTCAGGGAGTTCTCGACCGCCTCGTCGATCTGGACCTTCGTCTGGCGCGCGCTGGATTTGTCGGCGCGAATCCAGTCCAGGCCCCCGAACACCGACCCGCGGCCGGCGACCTTGGAGGCCAGCACGATCTGGTCGCGCTTGCCCGACTTCTCCAGCCAGGTCCCGATGTACTGCTCGGTGCGGCCCTGCGTCTCCGGACGCGGCGGGCTGGCGTACATTTCCGCCGTATCCCAGAAGGTGACGCCGCGCTCGAACGCGTAGTCCATCTGGGCGTGGGCCTCGGCCTCGGTGTTCTGCGAGCCCCAGGTCATGGTGCCCAGGCAGCAGCGGCTGATGTCGATGCCGGTGCGGCCCAGTTTCGAATACTTCAAGTCATGTCCCCCTCATTGCGTCCTTCGGCGCGGCCCGACGGGCCGGCTCCGGATGATTGATCAGATTGTTCGCCGGCCCGAGGCCCTACCCCGCCGAGGCCAGCACCCTGGCCACCACCGGCGCCAGCCGGGCGGCGATGATGGCGACGCCCTGGGCGTTGGGGTGGATGCCGTCGCGCTGGTTCAGGCGACGGTCGCCGGCCACCCCGGCCAGCAGGTTCGGATACAGGGTCACCCGGTGCTTGCGCGCCAGGTCGGCGTAGAGGGCCGCGACGTCGCGGGCATAGGAGCGGCCGAGCGCGCCGGGCACGGTGATGCCGGCCAGCACCACGGTGATGCCCCGCGCCTTCAGCCTGGCGATGATGCGATCGAGGTTGGCGCGGGTCTGCTTCGGATCCAGCCCCTGGAGCAGGTCATTGGCGCCCAGGGCCACCACGCAGACGGCGGTGTCCTTCTGGACGCTGAAGTCGACGCGGGCCAGGCCGCCGGCCGTGGTGTCGCCGCTGACGCCGGCGCCGCGCACCCGCGCGCCGGGGACGGCCTTGGCCAGCTCCCGCTCCAGCTTCGCCGGCAGCGCCTCGCGGGCGGGCAGGCCGTAGCCGGCGGTGATCGAGTCGCCCAGCACGGTGACGATGCGCGGACGCGGCTGGGCGCAGGCCGGCGCTGCGGCGGCGGCGAGCAGCAGTCCGGCGAAGGCGCGGCGGGTGAACGGACGGTAAGGTGTGCGATCCATGGCTTCTTCCTACATAGGGTGTACAGGCTCACCGGAAAACGCCCCCCGCACATGTTCGACGCAACGACGACGCCGCCGCTCTCCCTCGACGCGGTCACCCTGACGCTGCCCTCGGCCGCGGGGCCGGTGGAAATTCTTCGCGGCGTCAGTCTGGCGGTCGAGCCGGGCGAACGTGTGGCGGTGGTCGGGCCCTCGGGGTCGGGCAAGTCGTCGCTGATCGCCGTGGCGGCCGGCCTGGAGCAGCCGACCTCGGGGATCGTGCGCCTGTTCGGCCAGGATCTGGCCCGGCTCGGCGAGGACGGTCGCGCGAAGATCCGCCGGGGCAAGGTGTCGCTGGTCTTCCAGTCCTTCCACCTGCTGCCCAACATGACCGCCGAGGAGAACGTCTCCGCGCCGCTGGAGATCGCCGGCCGGAGCACGGCGGCCAAGACCGCCCGCGAGTGGCTGGCCCGCGTGGGACTCTCCGAACGCCTGCGTCACTATCCGCACCAGCTGAGCGGCGGCGAGCAGCAGCGGGTCGCCCTGGCCCGCGCGCTGGCGATCCAGCCGCAGCTGCTGTTCGCTGATGAGCCGACCGGCAACCTCGACGCCGCCAACGCCGGCGGCGTGGCCGATCTGATGTTCGAGCTGGTCGCCGAGACCGGCGCGGCCCTGGTGCTGGTCACCCATGATCCGGCCCTGGCGGCGCGCGCCGACCGCCAGATCGTCATGGGCGGCGGCCTGGTGGTGGATCCGGCGTGAGCGAGCTGCCGCTGTCCTTCCGCTTCGCCGGGCGCGAGCTGCGCTCGGGCGTCGCCGGCTTCCGCATCTTCCTGGCCTGCCTGGCGCTGGGCGTCGCGGCCATCGCCGCCGCCGGCTCGACGGCCGAGGCCTTTCGCCGTGGCCTGGCGTCGGAGGCGCGCGAGATCCTCGGCGGCGACCTGCGGGTCAGCGTCGAGGGCCGCCGCTTCACGCCGGCCGACCGGACGCGCTTTGCGGCCCTGGGCGAGACCGCCTACTCCGTCGCCGCGATGGCCATGGCCGAGACCGCCGCGGGCGATCGCCGGCTGGTCGAGCTGCGCGGCGTGTCGGACGGCTATCCGCTGGCCGGGACGGTCGAAATCGCCGGCGCGGTCTCGCTGGCCGAGGCCTTCCGGCCGCAGGGCGACGCCGCCGGCGCGGCGGTGGAGCAAGCCCTGCTCGACCGCCTGAACCTGAAACTGGGCGACCGCTTCCTGGTCGGCGAGGCGCCGTTCGTGGCCCGCGCGGTGCTGGTGTCGGAGCCTGACCGGCTGGGCCGCGGCTTCGCGCTGGGCCCCCGAGTGCTGACCACGGTCGAGGCGGTCGAGAGGGGCGGCTTCCTGCAGGAGGGCCTGCCCGACATCGGCGAGACGGTGCGGATCGCGCTGCGGCCTGACCTGGCCTCCAACGCCTCCGTCGAGCGGCTGGTGAAGGGGCTTCAGGCGCGGGACTTCTCGGCCCGGGGCCGCAACGACGCGGCGGCGGGGATCAAGCGGCTGATCGACCAGCTGGAGTATTTCCTGGGCTTCATCGGCCTCGCCTCGCTGGTCGCGGGCGGCCTTGGCGTCGCCGGCGCGGTCAGCGCCTACCTGGAGCAGCGAAAGGCTTCGATCGCCATCCTCAAGGCGCTGGGCGCGGAGGGGGCGCTGATCCGCAACCTCTACCTGATCCAGATCGGCGTGCTGTCGCTGCTGGGCGTGGCCATCGGCCTGGCCATCGGCGCCGTGGCCCCGCTGGTGCTGGGACGACTGGCGGGCGACGACCTGCCGGTGCCGGCCCTGTTCGCCGTCTATCCCATGCCGCTGCTGAAGGCGGCCGCGTTCGGCCTGCTGGCCGCCGCCGCCTTCAGTCTGGCGCCGCTGGCCCGGGCCCGGACCACGCCGCCCTCTTCGCTGTTCCGTCGGGACCTCGCCGGACGGCTGACCTTCGGGATCGAGGTGATTGTCGCCATCCTCGCGGGCCTCGGCCTGGCGGGCCTCGCCGTCATCACGGCCCCGACCCCGATAGCGGCCGGAATCATGATCGCCGGGGTGGCGGTGTCCTTTGGCCTGCTCTGGGCGCTGGGTCGCGGCGCGGCCTGGCTGGCCGGCAAGGCGCGCGGCCTGACCCGGGGACCGGTGAAGATCGGCATCGCCAACCTGGCCGGACCGCGCTCGGCGGCGCGCACCGCCGCGCCGGCCATCGGGTTGGGCGTGGCCCTGCTGTCGGCGGTGGTGCTGATCCAGTCGGCCCTGCTCAACCAGATCAGCACCGTGGCGCCCAAGACCGCGCCGGCCATGGTGTTCACAGAAATCCCCGGCGACCGCATTCCGGAGTTCGACGCCGTGGCGCGGCAGGCGTTCGACCGGCCGCTGACCGACGACAACTGGCTGCGCGCGGCCTACTTCACCGGCCGCATCGTGCGGGTGAAGGGCGAGATCGTCGACCGCGAGCAGATCGCGCCCGGCGAGCGCTGGGCCTATGACAACGACATCGGCATGTCGGCCATCGGCGCGCAGCCCAACGACGCCGGCATCGTCTCGGGCCAATGGTGGGCGGAGGACCATGCCGGGCCCCCGCTGGTGGCGCTGGAGGAGGACGCGGCGAAGGGCGGCGGCCTGAAGGTCGGCGACATGGTCACCCTCTCGGTGCTCGGCCGCGAGATCGACGCGAAGGTCGCGGTCCTGCGCAAGGTCGAGTGGGGCGGCTTCGGCCCCGCCTTCGCGGTGATCCTGAGCCCCAACGCCCTGGAGGGCGCCAGCCTGCGGCAGGTGGCGATCGCCAGGGCCGACAAGGCCCAGGAAGACCGGGTCATCCGGGCGCTGGGCCAGTCGTTCCCGATGGTCAACGTCATCAGCGTGCGCGAGCAGCTGGAGGCGGCGACGGAGATGTTCGACCGGCTGGCGCTGGCCGTGCGCGGCGCGGCGGGCGTGGCGGCTCTCGCCGGCCTGCTGGTGCTGGCCGGGGCCATAGCGGCAGGCGCCCGGGCCCGGGCCCGCGAGGCGGCGACGCTGAAGGTGCTGGGCGGCTCGCGGCTGCAGATCCTCACCGCCTACGGCGTCGAGTATGGGGCGGTCGGACTGATCGCCGGCGTCGCGGGCGTGGCCCTCGGCTACGCCGCCGCCTGGCCGGTGGTGGTGCTGGTCTTCGAGGCCGACTGGAGCGTGGACTGGGGCGGGGTCGCGGCCCTGCTCGGCGGCGCCTCGGGCCTGGCCTTCATCGGCGGCCTGCTGGCGGCGATGCAGGCGCTGTCGAAGCGGCCCGCGCCGGTTCTGAGGAGCGAATAATCCGGTTTCCCTTGCTTCCGGCGCGCTCTCACCCAATATCTGAGGTGCGTCCGCCCTGGGCGCTTTGAAAGGGTTTTACCGATGAGCGACTTCGAACGCGGCGCTACGCGCTCGATTCCGCAAACGGCCGACATGTCGATCGACGCGGGTCTCCGCTCGTTCATGCTCGGCGTCTACAACAAGATGGCCCTGGGCCTGCTGCTGTCGGCGGCGCTGGCCTACGCCACCTCGTCGATCCCGGCGATCACCAGCCTGCTGTATGTGACGACCGAGACGGGCCGTCTGGCGGGCTTCACGATGCTGGGCCAGATCGTCCGCTTCGCGCCGCTGGCCATGGTGCTGCTGGTGATGTTCACCTCTCGCAACATGACCGCCCGGCAGTCGGGCATCTACTACTGGGCCCTGGTCACCGCCATCGGCGCGGGCCTCGGCATCTGGCTGCTGGCCTACACCGGCGCCTCGGTGTTCATGACCTTCCTGATCACCGCCACCTCGTTCGGCGCGCTGAGCCTGGTGGGTTACACGACCAAGAAGAACCTGTCGGGCTTCGGCAGCTTCCTGATCATGGGCGTGTGGGGCCTGGTCATCGCCAGCCTGGTGAACATGTTCCTGAACCTGCCGGCGCTGTACTGGATCATCAACGGTCTGGGCGTCCTGATCTTCTCCGGCCTGGTCGCCTACGACACCCAGCGCCTGAAGATGACCTACTACGAGGTCAAGGGACACGGCGAGAGCATGGCCGTGGCCACCAACATGGGCGCGCTGAGCCTCTACCTGGACTTCATCAACCTGTTCCAGTTCCTGATGGCCTTCCTCGGCGTCCGCCGCGACTAGCAGCGCCGCCACCGCAAACTGAAGAGGCCCCGTCGAGCGATCGGCGGGGCCTTTTTCCTGTTCGGGTTCTACCCACACCTCGTCATCCTCGCGCTTGTCGCGAGGACCCATGCGTGGTGCGCTGACGGAGAGGGCGCTGAGGGTGCCGCGCCCTTGCTGCCATTGTCGGTGTTCATGGGTCCTCGCGACAAGCGCGAGGATGACGGCCGGGGAAACGGCGTAGGATCTACTCCACCACCGTGAAGCGCCCCTTCTCGAAGACCTTCAGCACCTGCTCCAGTTCGTGGCCGCGCTTGAGCACATGGCCGGTCTGGTTCAGCACCGCCCAGGCGCCCTGCCGGCGGGCGAGCGCGGGGCGCTTCTCGATGCGGTAGAGCGGGGCCTCGCCCGAGCGGCGGAAGACGGTGAAGACCGCCGCCTCCGCCCCGCCGCCGATGCCGTAGTCGCGCCAGTCGCCGGCGGCCACGCGCTGCCCGTACAGCCGCAGAAGACGCTCCAGTTCGCGCCGCTCGAAGAAGACCGTCGCGGCGCGCGGCGCGGAGTATGTCGGTTCGAACGCCATGCGTTGATCAGGCTAGCGCTGAATCGCCGGCCTTGGCGAGGGCTGTCGCGATTCCGACACGGTCGGCGGGTTTGTGCGGCGCCTGTCACACAGGGCCGCAAAATGACCTTGTTTCCGACGCGCGCCCGCCGGATGCGCCCATCAGATTAGCAGTGTCGGCCGGTCAGACATCCCGAGGTTCTGGATCCTGAACAGCCCCCCCAGCCCCCTCCCGGATCACGGGACTTCGGCCGGCCGACGACCTTCCCCGACGACCCCTCAATGAACCCGCGTTGCCTTCCCCTCCGGCAGCGCGGGTTTCATTGTGCCTGGACAACAGAACACGCAGGGAAACGGACATGGGCAGACTGAGCGGACGCGCGGCGATCGTCACGGGCGCGGCCAGCGGCATCGGCCGGGCCGCCGCCGAACTCTTCGCCGCCGAGGGGGCGCAGGTGCTGGCCGTCGACCGGCCGGGCGCAAACCTGACCTTCGAACACGGCGACATCCAGGGCCTGGGCGTCGACACCTCCGGCGACGCCGCGCCGCGGCAGATCATCGACGCGGCCATCGCCGCCTTCGGCAAGCTGGACATCGTCTACAGCAACGCCGGCGTCTCCGGCTCGACCCCGGTCGGCGAGACCTCGGACGAGGAGTTCGACCGCCAGTACGGGGTCAACCTGCGCGCCGGATTCCGTATCGCGCGGGACGCCACGCCGCATCTCGTCAAGTCCGGCGTCGGGCGGCTGATCTTCACCGCCTCGATCATGGCCCGCCACACAGACAATGGCCTGGTCGCCTATTCGGCCTCCAAGGCCGGCGTGGTCGGGATGATGCGGACCTTCGCGCTGGAGCTGGGCCGCCATGGCGTCACCTCCAACGCCATCCTGCCCGGCGCCATCGCCACCGGCATGACAGCCGGCAGCTTCCAGCGCGAGGACATCGCCGCCCTCTGGGCGAAGAAGGCGGCGCTCAAGCGCCTGGGCCAGCCGATCGACATCGCCCGCGCGGCCCTGTTCCTGGCCTCCGACGACGGCGGGTTCGTGACGGGCCAGGCGCTGGGGGTCGATGGCGGGTTGATGTTGCGGGTTTGAGGCCTTGCGTGCTTCGCGACGCGGCTGCGCCGCTCCTCAGCATGACGAGCTTTGTTGAAGCCCACTCACCCTCGTCATCCTGAGGAGCGAGCACTTCGCGAGCGTCGCGAAGGACTCAACGAGCCTACTTCGCCAGCACCGCGAGGATCTTGCCGCCCTTGTTGGCCTGGACCAGCACGACGGTCTCCAGGCCCTCGGTCTCCGCGGCCGGCATGCGGTAGGCCGTCGGGCGGCCGCGCCAGGCGCCGAGGCGCTCGATCTCGCGGACCATGTTGCGCTGGACCAGGGTCTGGCCGCGGGTGTCGCCGCGCTTGGGCGTGACCTCCTGCGGGCGGGGGTCGTAGCGGACCAGCCAGACCTCGGCGCCGCCGCGCGGCACAGGACCGGAGCCGACCGCGACGCGGCGGGCGCCCATGAACATCATGTCCGGCGGGTTGCGCGGTTCGCGCGCGGCCTGGTCGACCAGCGGCTCGATCGTCTCGGGCCGCACGCCGGAGGCCTGCGTCCGGCCGTCGATGACCACCTGGGGGGTGTAGACCTCGCGCAGCGCCAGCTTGCTGACATAGGCGCGCTGGCGGTCGGTGAATTCCGGCAGGGCGAAGGTGTCCGGCCAGCCCATGTAGTCCCAGTAGTCGACCGCGAAGGTCAGGACCAGGACGTCGGGCCGCTCCGACAGGTCCGAGACCAGTTCGTTGGCCTTGATGCAGGACGAGCAGCCCTGGGCCGTGAACAGCTCCACGACCACGGGCGGCCGCACCCGGGCCGGGGCGGCCGACGGAACCAGGGCGAGCAGCAGGAGGGCGAGGAGCAGGCGACGCATGGCACCGCACTTAATCGAAGAAGGGTCCCGGGCGCGTTTCACGAGCCCGTGAAGCGGGGACATGTTCCGGCGCGGCCGGTACGTGTCCCGGCAGGCGGGGACGGGGACACGTACGCCCTCCCGGGCGAACGTGTCCCCTGACCGTTACGCCTCGCCCTTGGCGAGGTTGCGCAGCACGTAGGGCATGACGCCGCCGCTGGTGAAGTACTCCAGCTCGGTGGGGCCGTCGATGCGGCAGCGGACCGGGAAGCGCGCGATGCGGCCGTCCGACGGGCGGTAGAGCTCGACGATCAGCTGCTTGCGCGGCGACAGGTCCTGCAGGCCGCGGATGGAGACGATCTCCTCGCCGGTGAGGCCCAGGCGCTGCCAGCCGTCCGACAGGAACTGCAGCGGCAGCACGCCCATCTGCACCAGGTTCGAACGGTGGATGCGCTCGAAGGTCTCGGCGATGACGGCGCGGACGCCGAGCAGCTTGGCGCCCTTGGCCGCCCAGTCGCGCGAGGAGCCGGTGCCGTATTCCTTGCCCGCGAACACGACGGCCGGACGGCCCTCGCCCTCGTAGCGCATGGCGGCGTCATAGATCGACATCACCTCGCCCGAGGGGAAGTGCTTGGTCACGCCGCCCTCGATCTCCGGGGTGATCTTGTTGCGGATGCGGATGTTGGCGAATGTGCCGCGCATCATCACTTCGTGGTTGCCGCGGCGGCTGCCGTAGCCGTTGAAGTCCTCGAAGCGGACCTGGCGCGACAGCAGGTATTCACCGGCCGGCGAGGTCTTCTTGATCGAACCGGCCGGGCTGATGTGGTCGGTGGTGATGGAGTCGCCGAACACGCCCAGGACCCGCGCCTCGATGATGTCCTTCACCGCGTCGGGGGTCATGGTCATGCCCTCGAAGTAGGGCGGGTTCTGGACGTAGGTGGAGCCCATGTCCCAGGCGTAGGTCTGGCCGCCCTCGACCTTGATGGCCTGCCAGTGCTTGTCGCCCTTGAAGACGTCGCCGTAGCGCTTGGCGAACATCTCGCTGGTCACCGACTTGCGCTGCAGGTCGGCGATGTCCTTGGACGTCGGCCAGATGTCCTTCAGGAAGACGTCCTTGCCCTTCTTGTCCTGGCCGATCGGCTGGGTGGCCAGGTCGATGCGCATCGAGCCGGCCAGGGCGTAGGCCACGACCAGCGGCGGCGAGGCCAGGTAGTTGGCACGGACGTCCGGGTTCACCCGGCCCTCGAAGTTGCGGTTGCCCGACAGCACCGAGCAGGCGACCAGGTCGGCCTCGTTGACCGCGGCGCTGATCGCCTCGGGCAGCGGGCCGGAGTTGCCGATGCAGGTGGTGCAGCCGTAGCCGACCAGGTTGAAGCCCAGCGCGTCCAGGTGCTTGGTCAGGCCGGCCTTGGCCAGGTAGTCGGTGACCACCTGCGAGCCGGGGGCCAGCGAGGTCTTCACCCACGGCTTCACCTTAAGGCCCTTGGCCACCGCGTTCTTGGCCAGCAGGCCGGCGGCGATCAGGACGCTGGGGTTGGAGGTGTTGGTGCAGCTGGTGATGGCGGCGATGACCACGTCGCCGTGGCCGACGTCGAAGCTCTCGCCCTTCACCGGCTCGCGGCGATCCATCTGTTCCTTCTTGCCGAACTCGTCGGCCAGGGCGGTCTCGAAGGCCGCCGCGGCGTCGGTCAGCAGCACACGGTCCTGCGGACGCTTGGGGCCGGCCAGCGAGGACTGCACCTGGCCCAGGTCGAGTTCGAGCACATCGGTGAACACCGGCTCGGCGGCCTCGGGATCGAACCACAGGCCCTGGGCCTTGGCGTAGGCCTCGACCAGGTTGACGCGCTGGGCGTCGCGGTTGGTGGCGCGCAGGTAGTCGATGGTCGCCTGGCTGATCGGGAAGAAGCCGCAGGTGGCGCCGTACTCGGGGGCCATGTTGGCGATGGTCGCCTGGTCCTCGATGGTCAGGTTGGCGATGCCGGCGCCGAAGAACTCGACGAACTTGCCGACGACGCCCTTCTTGCGCAGCATCTGGGTGACGGTCAGCACCAGGTCGGTGGCGGTCGCGCCTTCCGGCAGGGCGCCGGTCAGGCGGAAGCCGATGACTTCCGGGATCAGCATCGGGATGGCCTGGCCGAGCATGGCGGCCTCGGCCTCGATGCCGCCCACGCCCCAGCCCAGGACCGACAGGCCGTTGACCATGGTGGTGTGCGAATCGGTGCCGACCACGGTGTCGGGATAGGCGACCTCGCTGTCCGGCTGGTCGGGATTGGGGCAGGTCCAGACGGTCTGGGCCAGGTATTCCAGGTTCACCTGGTGACAGATGCCGGTGCCCGGGGGCACGACACGGAAGTTGTTGAAGGCCGAGCTGCCCCAGCGCAGGAAGCGGTAGCGCTCGATGTTGCGCTCGTACTCACGGTCGACGTTGTCGCCGTAGCTCTTGGCGGTGCCGAAGAAGTCCACCATCACCGAGTGGTCGATGACCAGGTCGACGGGGATCAGCGGGTTGATCTTGGTCGGGTCGGCGCCGAGCGAGTTCATGGCGTCGCGCATGGCGGCCAGGTCGACGACGGCCGGGACGCCGGTGAAGTCCTGCATCAGGACCCGGGCCGGGCGGAAGCTGATCTCGTGCTCGGTGGAGCCCTTGTTCTCGAGCCAGGCGGCGACGGCCTTCAGGTCGCGCTCGCTGGTGTCGCCGCCGTTCTCGTTGCGCAGCAGGTTCTCGAGCAGGACCTTCATCGAGGCCGGCAGTCTCGAAATTCCGGTCAGACCGGCTTCTTCCGCGGCCGGAAGGCTGTAGTAGACGTAGGACGTTCCGCCGACCGAGAGGGTGCGGCGGGTTTGCAGGCTGTCGATAGACGCCATGTTCGGAGAGTCCTTTCCTGTTCACGGCCGCCCGAAAACCACTTCCGGGATCGCGCGCTCGGAAGGGACACACAGCGTCCCGCCCGGCGCGGCGTTACTCCGCGCGCGTTCGCGCGGGGCCGTTGGCGGGCTGCATACTCCGCGCCGCGCGAAACGTCCATGTTGGCGTCATGGCCTTTGCGAGCCGCTCGCAGGTGGCCGCATGATTTCGCGAATCCTGGTTGAAGACCTCGCACTGCGCCGGGGCGACCGACTTCTGTTCGAGCACCTCGCCTTTACTGTCGCGCCGGGCGAAGCCGTGGCGCTGACCGGTCGCAACGGGGCCGGCAAGACCAGCCTGCTGCGGGCCGTGGCCGGACTGCTCCGGCCGGCCGCCGGACGCGTGACGTTCGAGGGCGTCGCGCCCGACGCGGCGGCCGGGACCCTCCATCTGCTCGGCCACCTGGACGGCCTCAAGGGCGGTCGCACCGCCTGGGAGGAGCTGCGATTCGCCGCGCTCTGGAGCGGCGGGACCGAGGACGGCGCCCGCGCCGCGGCGGCGACGCTGGAGCTTGATCGGCTGCTGGCGCTGGAGGTGCGCAAGCTGTCGGCCGGTCAGCGCCGTCGCCTGGCGCTGGCCCGCCTGCTGGCCGCGCCCCGGCCGCTGTGGCTGCTGGACGAGCCGCTGGCGCCGCTCGACGCGGTCTGGCGCGCCCGGCTGGGCGAGCTGATGGCCGCCCATGTGGCCGGCGGCGGCATGATCCTGGCGGCGGTCCACGACCCGCTGCCCCTGCCCTCGCGCGGCGTGGAGATCGGCGCATGAGGCCGCTCGTTACCCTGCTCGGCCGCGAGCTGGCCCTGGCCTGGAGCCGGGGCGGCGGGCCGTTGCCGGCGCTGGCCTTCTACGCCGGCATGGCCACCCTGCTGCCGTTCGCGGTGGGACCCGAGCCCGAGCGGCTGGCCGCCGTCGCCCCCGGCTTCGCCTGGCTGGCCCTGGCCCTGGCTTCCCTGCTGTCGCTGGAGCGCCTGTTCGAGCGCGACTACGAGGACGGGACCCTGGATCTGCTGGCGCTCGGACCGGCCTCGCTCGAGGCCGTCTGCGCGATCAAGTGCCTGGCGCAGTGGCTGGCGGCCGGGCTGCCGCTGGCCTTCGCCGCCCCGCTGGCCGCCATCGCGCTGGGCGCGCCGGTCACGCTGGCGCCGCTGGTCTTCCTTTGCGCGCTGATCGGCGGGCTGGCCTTCGCCTTCGTCGGCGGCCTGGGTGCGGCCCTGGCGCTGGGCAGCCGGCGCGGTGGGCTGCTGATCGCCATCATCGTGCTGCCCCTGTTCGCCCCGCCGGTGATCTTCGGCGGGGGGGCGCTGACGCAGCTGGCGGCCGGGCTGCCCTGGACCTCCGGCCTGGCGCTGCTGGCCGGCTGGACCGCGGCGGCCGTGGCGCTGAGCCCGCTGGCCATGGCGGCCGCCTGCCGCAACGCGGTCGACTGATCGGGCACGGCCCCGAAGTCGAAAGATTACAAAGAGTTCAGCAAGTCAGGACTGCAACAAAACAGCGGTCGACGGACAAACGGCGGACACAGAGAGGTCGCACGCTGCCTCATCAACACGACAAGGGGAGCGACCCATGACTTCTGTGTTCTCGAAATCCATCCTTCTGGCTGGCGCGATGGCGCTGGGCGCGGTCTCGATCTCCGCCGCGGCGCCGGCGGCCGCTCCGGCGGCGCCCGAGGCCAAGGTCGAAAAGCGCGTGATCATCATGCGCGGCGGCGACGGTCCTGGCGGCATGATGGCGGGCGGGCCCGGCATGGGCGGCGGACGTCACCATGATCCGGAGAAGCACGCGCAACACCTGCGCGACGTGCTGCAGCTGACGCCGGCGCAGGAGCCCGCGCTGCAGGCTTTCCTCGCCGCCACCAAGCCGCCCGAGCATCCTGCCCATCCCGCGCATCCGGGCCCGGACGGCGCCAAGGGCGAACACAAGCCGATGACCACGCCTGAACGGCTGGACATGCAGGCGGCGATGATGGCCAGACACCACGCTGCCTTCGAGAAGCGCGCCGCCGCGACCCGGGCCTTCTACGCCCAGCTGACGGCCGCGCAGAAGAAGGCCTTCGACGCGCTGCCGATGATGCATGGACCGCGGATGATGCACGGTCCCGGCGGCATGCGGGGCGAGCGTCGGGTCAGGGTGATCCGCGGCGAGGCCGGCCCGAACGGCGCCATGACCTGGCAGTCCGCGGACGAGATGGACGGCGAGATGATGATGCTCGGCGCGCTCGGCGAGGACATGGACTTCGAGCTCATGCTCGCCCCGCCGCCGCCGCCGCCGCCCGCCCCGCCTGCGCCTCCGGCTCCGCCCGCACCTCCGGCCCCGCCTGCGCCGCCGGCGCCGCCCGCTCCGGTCCGCTAGACCCAATGTCCGGCGGCTTCCGCGACAGGAGGCCGCCGGCGACGGACTTGCGCCATTGACCCCGCCGCCGTAAGCCGCGCGGGATGCTGTCGTTCCTCGCCAATCCCGACCGGTTCATGGCCTTCTCGCGCTGGGCCGCGCCGATGTTCGGCGCCCTCGCGGGGGTTCTGATCGCCGTCGGCCTGTGGCTGGGCTTCGCCGCGCCCGAGGACTACCAGCAGGGCGACACGGTACGGATGATGTTCATCCATGTGCCGGCCTCCTGGCTGGCCCTGTTCGTCTACCTCTGCCTGGGCGTGGCCAGCTTCCTGAGCCTGGTGTTCCGCCATGCGCTGGCCGACGCCGCCGCCAAGGCCGCCGCGCCGCTGGGCGCCGTCTTCACCGCCCTGGCGCTGATCACCGGCTCGCTGTGGGGCAAGCCGATGTGGGGGACCTGGTGGGTCTGGGACGCGCGGCTGACCTCGGTGCTGGTGCTGTTCCTGTTCTACCTCGGCTACATCGCCCTGCGCGCGGCCATGGATGACGAGACCAAGGGCGGCCGCGCGGCCGCCATCCTGGCGCTGGTCGGCCTGGTCAACCTGCCGATCGTGAAGTTCTCGGTCGACTGGTGGAACAGCCTGCACCAGGGCGCCTCGGTGTTCCGCGCCGAAGGGCCGGCGATGACCAACGACTACCTGATCCCGCTGCTGCTCATGGGCCTTGGCTACATGGCCGCCTTCGGGTCGCTGTGGCTGGTCCGCATCCGGGCCGAGGTGTGGCGGCGCAAGGCCATGGTCCTGGCCCTCAAGGCGGCGGAGGCCTGATGCCCGATCTCGACGCCGGCAAATACGTGCTCTTCGTCTGGCCCGCCTTCGCGGTCACGGCCCTGGGCTTCGCCTGGATGATCGCCGACAGCCTGGCCCGCGCCCGCCGCTGGAAGGCCGAGGTCGAGCGCCTTGGCGAGAAGGTCGGCCGTTGAAGCGCTGGCTGGCCTTCCTGCCGCTGGCGGCCCTGGCCCTGATGGCGGTGCTGTTCATCGGCTACAGCCTCAAGCGCAATCCGCAGGTCCAGCCCGACGCCATGGTCGGCAAGCCGATGCCGACCCTCACCCTGCCGGATCTGTCGGCCGGCCGGCCGATCACGCTGGCCGAGGCGGCCAGAGGGCCGGTGCTGGTCAACTTCTTCGCGTCCTGGTGCGCGCCCTGCGAGATCGAGCATCCCGAGCTGATGCGCCTGCAGGCCGGCGGCGTGCCGATCGTCGGCGTCGCCTACAAGGACGCACCCGAGAACAGCGCCGCCTTCATCGGCCGGCTGGGCGATCCGTTCCGTACGAAGCTGATCGACCGCGACGGCCGGGCGGGCCTCGAGTTCGGCGTGACGGGCGTGCCCGAAACCTTCCTGATCGGCTCGGACGGGACCATCCTGGCCAAGCACAGCGGACCGCTGACCCAGGCCGACTCCGAGGCGATGCTGGCCAGGGCGCGTTAGGCGGAAGTGTACGCGGTTTCGCCGCCCGATCGCGTGCGCCGCTCAAAAGCCCGTTAACGCCCGCTTCATCGGCGGGTTATAGTTTCCGCGCTGTTAACCATGTTCCGGATTCGCCCGTGACCACCGTCCGCCCTCCTGTCTGGCCGACCGTTCCGCAGCCCGCCGCCGGCGGCGCGGGGGATGCGCGCCAGAGCGCGCGGGGGGCGTTCTTCGAGCAGGCGCTGGGCCGCGCGGCTTCAGCGCAGCCACAGGTTCAGGCGCCCGCTGTCCGCGCCGGGACGACGCCCCAACCGCATGCGGAACGTGTCCGCACGACCTTCACCGCGCCGCAGGACCCGCCGCAGAAGATCCTGCGCCCGGGCTCGCTGCTGGATATCAAGGTCTAGGGGCGTCAGTCCCCGCCGCCGCCCGGGATCTCGGTCGGCTTGCCCTTCTTTTTCTTCTTCTTTTCAGCCTTCGGGGCCTTGGCGGCCTTGGCCGGCTTCTCCGCCTTTGGCGGCTTTTCCGCCTTGGCCTTCTTCTCGACGGCGACGCCGGTCGCCAGGGCGGCCAGGGCCTCGAGGATGACCGCGCGTTGGCCCTTGGACAGCAGGGCCAGCAGACGGGCGTCGGCGGCGGCGGCGCGGGGGCCGGTCTCCTCCAGCGCCACCCGGCCGGCGTCGGTCAGGCGCACGGCGTTGGCGCGCGCGTCGAGGCTGGAGCGTTCGCGGGCCAGCAGGCCCTTGTCGATCATCCGGGCGACCATGTCCGCCAGGGTGGAGCGGTCGACGCCCGTGGCGGCCACCAGGTCGGCCTGGGCCGCGCCCTCACGGGCGGAGACGGCGGCGAGCACCGCATGCTGGCGCTGGGTGACGGCGCCGGGGCCGGCCTCCTCGGCGTAGAAGTCGAGCGCACGCTGGGCGGCGCGATGCAGCAGATGCCCGACCGAGGCCTCAACGGCCGGCGCCCGCTTGGCGGACTTGTCTTTTGCCATGTGAGATCCCCCTCCGGCTATCCGGTGCGGACCCTAGCGAGCCTACACGACGGTTTGACGACGGACGATCCCTGGATGGTCAGACGCCGGGGTCAGGCGGTTCGGGCGCCGCGACCGCGTCATCCGGCTGCTGAAGGTGCTTCATCATGAAGGGCACCTGGGCCAGCGAGAAGGCGATCGCCAGCGGCAGGACCGCGACACGGAAGCCGACCCAGACGTCGTCGGTCTGGGTGCGCCAGACCGCCTCGTTGGCGATGGCGACGGCCACGAAGTAGAGGCCGTAGCGGATGGTCAGGGTGCGCCAGGCGGCGTCCGCCATCCGCAGGCTGTCGCCGAGCAGCAGCTTGAGCGGGTTCTTGCCCAGCGCCACCCCGCCGAGCAGGGCGGCGGCGAAGGCGGCGTTCTGGAATGTCAGCTTCATCTTCACGAACGTCGGGTCGTCGAAGATCAGGGTCAGGCCGCCGAACACCAGCGCGAAGATGCCGGCGATCAGCGGCAGCGGCGCGATCCGTCGCTCAACCAGGTAACCGACCGCCAGCGCCAGCACCGAGGCGGCGACCAGCACGCCGGTGGCCAGCAGCATGTCGCGCCCGAACCCGAAGAAGGTCACCGCAAACGCGATCGGCGCCCCGTAGTCGACCGCCGTGCGCACCCAGCGCGTATTGGATCCGGCCATGTCCGTCAGGTCTCCAGTCCGACCAGCGAGCGTGAGAAGGCCCGCGCGTCGAAGGGTTGCAGGTCCTCGACGCCTTCACCGACGCCGATCAGCTTGATGGGGGAGTCCGAGGCCTGGGCCACCGGCACCAGCACCCCGCCCCGCGCGGTGCCGTCGAGCTTGGTCATCACGATGCCGGAGACGCCGACCTGATTGCCGAAGATCTTCTCCTGGGCCAGGGCGTTGCGGCCGACGGTGGCGTCGAGCACCAGCAGGGTCTCGTGCGGGGCCTCGGGGTCGACCTTCTTGATCACCCGGATGACCTTCAGGAGCTCGTTCATGAGGTCCTGCTTGTTCTGCAGGCGGCCGGCAGTGTCGATCAGCACCACGTCGTAGCCCTCCGCCCGGCCGCGCTCGACCGCGTCGAAGGCGAGGCCCGCGGAGTCGGCCCCGATCTCGCGCGACATGAAGTCGGCCCCGGCCCGCTCGGCCCAGACCTGCAGCTGGCCGACGGCGGCGGCGCGGAAGGTGTCCCCGGCGGCGATCAGCACCCTGGCGCCCTTGCCGGTCAGGTCCGAGGCGATCTTGCCCAGGGTGGTGGTCTTGCCCGAGCCGTTCACCCCGACGAACAGCACGATGTAGGGGCGCGGTCCCGACAGCGGGTCGAACACGCCCTGGCGCGGGACCAGCTCGGCGGCCACGGCCTCGGCCAGGGCCTCCTTGACCTCGTCCTCGGTCGAGGACTTGCCGAAACGCGCCTCGCCGAAGGCCTTGGCGATCCGGGCGGCGGCGTGCGGGCCGAGGTCGGCCTCGATCAGCATCTCTTCCAGCTGGTCGAGCTGGTCCTGGTCGAGCGGCTTCTTCACCAGCACGCTGGTGACCTGCTCGGTCATCTCGCGGGTCGTCCGCGAAAGCCCGGAGGTCAGCCGCTTGAACCAGCCTTGTTTCTGTTCAGCCATAGGGGGCTTCTAGCGGGCGCGGACGGCGGCGTCACGCGTCGACGATCGGGGACAGTTCAAGGTGTCCCAAGGGACATCTTAAACTGTCCCCTATGCTGCGCCCCTCGGCTACAACGCTCTCCCATGACCGCGCTGGAAACCGCCTTCGTCCTGTTCGACTACGCCGCCGTGGCGGTGTTCGCGGCGACCGGCGCCCTGGCCGCGGCGCGGCAGAAGCACGACATCGTCACCTTCGCCTTCTTCGCGGCCATCACCGGCGTGGGCGGCGGCACGCTGCGCGACCTCCTGATCGACGCGCCGGTGTTCTGGATCTCCAGCCCGGGCTACCTGATCGCCTGCCTGGCGGCGGCCGTGGCGGTCTGGCTGGTCGGCGAGCGGACCTGGCGGATGGGGGCGTTACTTTGGCTCGACGCCATCGGCATGGCCGCCTACGCCGTGGTCGGGGCGGCCAAGGCGCTGAGCCTGGGCGTGGGCCCGATTCCGGCGACGGTGATGGGCGTGCTGACCGCCTGCTTCGGCGGGGTGATCCGCGACGTCCTGGCCGGGGAGCCATCGGTTCTGCTGCGACGGGAGATCTACGTCACGGCATCCCTGCTGGCGGCGACGGTGTTCGTAGGGCTGGCCAGCCTGGGCGTCGACCGCCTGGTCGCCGGCGGCGCGGGCTTCACCGCCGGCCTGGCGCTGAGGGGCGCCGCGTTGCGCTGGGGCTGGAGCCTGCCAGCGTTCGGGAAGGGAGAGGGGACACCTTCCTGATCCCGTTTTCCCGGCGAAGGCCGGGACCCATGCGTGCGCACTGTCCTGTCCGACTCCACGCCGAGGCGAAGATGGACCCCGGCCTTCGCCGGGGACACGGAAGTATTCAGTCCTTCACCGGCCACACCGCTTCCTTCGCCGCAAACGCCATCAGCGTCAGCCAGCCCACGGTCAGGCCCAGCGTAATCAGGCCGGCGCGCGTGTCAGGGTCAGTGGCCGCCGCGACCACGCCCAGCATCGGCAGGACCAGCGCCGCTCCGACGATCCGACGCCTGGGCGTCACGCGGAAGCAGACCGCCGCCAACAGCAGGCCGTGGGCGCCGAGCGCGAAGAACTTGATCCAGGCCGCCGTCGAGGCGCGCACGGTCATGGCGTCGGTGGCCCTGTCGAAGTCGGCGGTGATGGCCAGCAGCGTGCTCGTCTCGACATAGTCGGCGACCAGGCCGGTGATCGCCGCCAGGATGGCCAGCAGCGCCAGCCGGGGCCGCGCGCCGCGCGCGGCGAAGATCGCGCCCAGCACCGCGAACAGCGTGTAGGCCGGGATGTAGGCGGCCATGTCGAGCCGGTTGACGGCGTCCATGGCGGTGATCGTCATGGCCCGGCAGTCGCCCGGCCCGAACAGCGCCGAGGCCTGGTTGACCGTGCGGGCGAACTCGAAGGCGATGACCGGCGGCGCGGCGTAGCACTCCGCCGCACGCCCGGCGGCGACCTCGGGCAGGGCCTGGAACATCGCCGTGATGCCCAGGGTGGCGAGGCCAGCGAGCGTGGTCAGGATCGCCCAGACCCGTGTGTTGCTGCTCATGGTGATCGCCCCCGCCCGGATACCGGGGTTCAGCCTAACGTGGTTGGACAGGCGGTGGAACGGCGTTGCGCTCCCCCCCGTCATCGTCGGACTTGTTCCGACGACCCATGCGTGGTGCATCTTGCGATCGAGGCGCGGCGGATCTGAGCGCTCTCCCGGCGGCGCCCGTGTTCATGGGTCGTCGGAACAAGTCCGACGATGACGGGATGTGGGTTCTGTCGCCGCCGCCGCCCGCGGCGGAACTTTACGTTTCGTGGTCCGGGTGCTGGTTCGACACGATTGAGGCGTAGTGCGCCGCGCCCGCCTGGCCCTCGCTCAGGTCGCGGACCGGGATGTCGGCGACGTGGTCGATCCAGCCCTGGCGGGCGTCCGGCGACAGCTGAACGGTCGGCGGGGCGACCGATGGATCGTCGAGGGTGAAGATGGCGATGTCGATCCAGTCGCCGGCGTACTCGAAGGTCAGCGGCGTGCCGCAGGCCGAACAGAAGCCCCGCTGAACCTTGTTGGAGCTGGCGAAGGTCGCCCGCGCGCCGCGGGTCCAGGTCAGTTCGGCGATCCGCACCGAGACAAGCGCCCCGAACGGCCCGCCGAACGCCTTCTGGCACATGCGGCAATGGCAGAGGGAAGCGCGGCCGAGGGCGCCCTCGATCCGGTAGCGCACCGCGCCGCACTGGCAGCCGCCGGTGAGGCTCATGCCACCGCCTCTCCGACGACCTGGCCGCCGGAGACGCCGGTGATCCGCATCCGGACGATCTCACCCACGGGCGCCGCGCCGGTGAAGGCAATTTCGGTGAAGTCGTCGGCCCGCGCGAAGCCGTCGCGCTCGACCAGGCCGTTGAGGGTCCGGCCGACCTGGCGCTGCAGATGGCGCTGCAGGGCGGCGTCGCCGGCCTCGCGCAGGCGGCGGGCGCGGTCCTTGATCACCGGCCCCTTCACGGGCGGCATCCTGGCAGCCGGGGTGCCGGGGCGGGCGCTGTAGGGGAAGACGTGCAGGAAGGAGAGGCCCGCCTCCTCGACCAGCTTCAACGTGTTCCCGAACGCCGCCTCGCTCTCGGTCGGGAAGCCGGCGATCAGGTCGGCGCCGAAGGCGGTGTCGGGCCGCACGGCGCGGACGTCGGCGATCAGCTTCAGCGCGTCGGCGCGCAGGTGGCGGCGCTTCATCCGCTTGAGGATCAGGTCATCGCCGGCCTGCAGCGACAGATGCAGGTAGGGCATCAGCCGGGGTTCCCCAGCGAGGCAGCGCATCAGGTCCGGGTCGATCTCGGCCGCGTCGATGGACGACAGGCGCAGGCGCGGAAGATCCGGCACGAGCTTCAGGATCCGCGCCACCAGCTGGCCCAGCGTCGGCTGGCCCGGCAGGTCGGCGCCCCAGCTGGTGATGTCGACGCCGGTCAGCACCACCTCGCGATAGCCCTCGGCCGTCAGCCTGCGGACCTGTTCGACCACCTCCCCGGCCGCGGCCGACCGCGAGTTCCCGCGGCCGTAGGGGATGATGCAGAAGGTGCAGCGGTGGTCGCAGCCGTTCTGGACCTCGACATAGGCGCGCGCGCGGTCCTTGAGGCCATCAACGAGGTGCCCGGCCGTCTCGCGCACCGACATGATGTCGTTGACCCGCACCCGGGCGGTGGTGTCGCCCAGCGCGCCGGGCGCAGCCTTCTCGGCGTTGCCGAGCACCAGGTCGACCTCGGGCATGGCGGCGAAGGCCTGCGGGTCGATCTGCGCCGCGCAGCCGGTGACGATCAGCCGGGCCCCCGGCCGCTCGCGCCGCGCCTTGCGGATCGCCTGGCGCGCCTGACGCACGGCCTCGTTCGTCACCGCGCAGGTGTTGAACACCACCGCGTCCTGCAGCCCGTCCGCCGTCGCCCGCGCCCGGATGGCCTCGCTCTCATAGGCGTTCAGCCGGCACCCGAAGGTGACGACCTGCACGTCCTCAAGCTCGGCGGGAATGGGGAGGGTGGCGGACATCGGCTCGGAACGAAGACGGGCGGCCGATGGGGCCGCCCTTTGGGTGGGGGCTATAGCATGGTCCCCGATTCCCGTCTCCCCGGCGCAGGCCGGGGTCCATGCTTCACGCGCCGGCGCGTACCGACTGGATCCCGGCCTGCGCCGGGAAGACGGAGCTATCAGCACTTGCCGTGGTCGAGGATCAGGCCGCGCAACCCGTGCGCCTGGGAAGGGCCAGTACGCCCCATACCCGTGGAGAGAAATCCACCACGACCGCATCACCAACTTGGCAGGCATGGCCACGCGGCATGCGAATATCGACTGACTGCCCCGAGGCGAGGCGCACTTCCGCCCAAGGGCGGCGCCCGTACTTTGAATCCATCCCGGCGTGCCGAACCACCGTTCCAGGCTCTTCGCGAGAGGGGCCGGTCGGCACGAGGGCGGCCAGGATGAGACTGCTCATCACCAACCCCGCAACCGCAAGGACTGCGAAGTTGGCAGGGCCCTCGTTGAACATTAGCCAGAGGCGAAGACGCTCTCGAAGACCCGCAGCCACTCCCACACCCCGCCCCAACGCCTTGGCGGAGCATGGCTTGGGCGGGCGTCCTGCTCAAGGACCGGCTTCGCCGGCCGCGTCGCGGCGGGTCCGCGCGACCCGTCCTTGACCAGGCCGACCACTCCGCGCTCCCATTCCATCAAGGCTGAAGGGCGATCCCTTCAGCGCTAACCCCACCAACACTGTCATCCCGGCCAAGCGAAGCGCCGAGCCGGGACCCAGAGGCCGCCGCACGGCATCGGCTGGGTCCCGGACAGCCGCTGCGCGCCTTCCGGGATGACAGTTGGGGTGGCGGGATGACAGCAGGGGAGGGATGACAGTAGAGAGGATCAACACCAAACCACCGAGACCCGCGCCCTCCCATGACCGACCGTCCCCGCCGCAGCGCCCTGTACATGCCCGCCTCCAACGCAAAGGCGATCGAGAAGGCGCGGAGCCTGCCCTGTGACGTGGTCATTCTCGACCTCGAGGACGCCGTCGCGCCCGACGCCAAGGAGATGGCCCGCGAGCAGGCGATCGCCGCGGTGAAGGACGGCGGCTTTGGCCGGCGGGAGCTGGTCATCCGCGTCAACGGCGCCGACACCCCATGGGGCGAGGCCGACCTGCGGGCCGCCGCCGCCGCGCGGCCCGACGCCATCCTGGTCCCGAAGGTGAACTCCGCCGCCGACGTCGCCGCCTATTCCGCGCCGCTGCACGAGGACACCGACCTCTGGGCGATGATCGAGACCGGCCGCTCGATCTTCAGCGTCGAGAGCATCGCCGCCGCCGCCGCGACGACCCAGCTGACTGCGTTCGTCATGGGCACCAACGACCTGGCCAAGGAGACCCGCGCGCGGATCACGCCGGGCCGCGAGCCGTTCTTCGCCGCCCTGTCGCTGGCGGTGATGGCCGCGCGCATCCACGGCCTGACCATCCTCGACGGCGTCCACAACGACATCGAGGACCAGAACAGCCTTGAGGCCGTCTGCCGCCAGGGCGTCGACTTCGGCTTCGACGGCAAGACCCTGATCCATCCCAAGCAGATCGACATCTGCAACCTGGTCTTCTCGCCGGCGCCGGCCGAGGTCGAGTTCGCCCGCGCCGTGATCGCCGCCTTCGCCCTGCCGGAGAACCAGGGCAAGGGCGCCATCCGCGTCGAGGGCAGGATGGCCGAGCTGCTGCACCTGGAGCAGTCGCGGCGGCTGGTCGCCGTGGCCGACGCCATCCGCGAGGCGGAGGCCGCTTGATCCGTCCCGGCGTCCTCCTGCTGCTGCTCGCGACCCTGACCCTGGCGTCCCCCGCCGGGGCGCAGGTGTTCTACGAGGCGCCGGTGACGCCGAACGCGGAGGCGCCGGAGACCGCGAGCGATCCGATCGCCGACCTGCTCGACGCCCTGCCGCCGGACCAGTCGACCGATTCCGCCGAGGCCGAGCCGGAGGTGACCCAGCGCGAGGAGCAGGAGGCCCTGCTGGCCGCGCCCTTCACGCCCGGAGCCCATCCCACCGCGCCGGTGCTGCTGCCGCAGACGCCACAGGCCATCCCGCCCTCACCCCCGCCGGTGGTCACCGCCACGCCGCGCCGCCCGGCGCCGCCGCACCCCACGCTCGACCGGCCGGTGATGATCGACGAGACGGACCGCTCGCCCGAGGGGCCGCCCAGCCCGCTGGACCTGGGCTACGAAGCCCGGATCCGCGGCTCGGCCTCCAGCGCCCAGGGCCTGCTCGGCCCGCTGGACGGCGGCTGGACCGTTCGCGGCGCCGACGGCGCGGCCCTCTATGGCCTGCAGCTCGTCGACCGCGGCGGCGGCGGCGGACTGGAAGGGGCCTGGCGCGCCATGGGCGGCTCAGGCCGCGTCGGGCTGATCGAGAGCCTGGACCGGCAGGGCTCATTGCTCACTATACGGATCAATCGCGGCTCCGGTCGCCCGCTGACCGTGCTGGTCCTGACCGCCGGCGCCGACGGCAGCTGGGCGGGCGACATCAGCGACGAGGCCGGGACGCGGGCCGTGACGATGAGAAGGAACTGAGCTCCTCTCCCTGTCATCCCGGCCGGAGCGCGAAGCGCGCAGAGCCGGGACCCAGAGGGCGGCCGCACGGCATCGGCCGGGTCCCGGGTCGCCTTCGGCGCCCGGGATGACATCACAGGTTCAGGGTCGCGCGCACCGCCGCTGCCGCCGCGTCGAGCGCCTCAGCGCCGTAGGCTTCCGCCACGCCGACTCCCCACACCGGCCCGGCCCAGGCCGCATCGCCGGGCCGCCGTCCGACTACATGCACATGCAGTTGCGGCGTCACATTGCCCAGCGCGCCAATGTTGAGCTTCTCAACCGTGAAGCCGTTCGCCGCGCCGACGGCGCGCACGGCCTGACCGGCCAGCACCGTCTCCTCGATCAGCCGGGCGCGGTCGGCCGCCGACAGGTCCTCGACCTCGCGCAGGCCGGGCAGTCGCGGGATCAGGATCAGCCAGGGCCAGCGGGCGTCGGTCTGCAGTCGGACGTGGCAGAGCGGCAGGTCGCCGACCGCGATCGAGCCGGCCTCGAAGGCGGGATCGACGGCGAACTCAGCCACGTTTCGGAACCGCCGCCCAGTAGTCGAAGTCGAGGATGACCTCGGCCGGATAGGCGCCGGCCGCGTCCTTGTCCGGGAAGTCCGTGCAGGGACGGTCCTTCGTCGCCACCAGCCGCAGGCGCAGGGCGCCGACGCCCTCGCCGAGGTCGGCCTTGTCCAGCACCTCGCTCCAGGCGAACACCGTGGCGCCGGCGAAATAGGGGTTCACGTGCCGCCCGCCGTTGATGGCCAGCATCAGCCCGGCGTTCTGCAATCCGTTGAAGCTCAGCGCCTTGGCCGTCGAGATGACCACCCCGCCATAGACCAGCCGCCGGCCGGTCGGGTCCTTGGCGCGCTCATACTGGTTGAAGTGGACCTTGGCGGTGTTCTGGTAGAGGCGCGTGGCCATCTGGTGCTCGGCTTCCTCGATGGCCATGCCGTCGACATGGTCGATCTTCTCGCCGATCGCGTAGTCCTCGAACGCATGCGGCGCGCCGGCCAGGGCGAAGTCGTACTTCGAGAAATCCAGACCCTGCGGCAACAGAAGGTCGCTGGCCGCGACGGCGCCCGCCAGCGTCGGCGTCGCCTGCTCGCCGACCTCGGCGTCCTCGGCGCTCTTGCGGACCATCACCCAGCGCACGTAGCTCAGCACCGTCTTGCCATGCTGGTTCTCGCCCGTGGTGCGGACGTAGACGACGCCGGTCTTCCGGTTGGAGTTCTCCTTCAGCCCGATGACCTCGGACGTCGCCGTCACCGTGTCGCCCGGGTACAGCGCCTTGAGGAACAAGCCCTCGGCGTAGCCCAGGTTGGCCACGGCGTTCAGGCTGATGTCCGGCACCGTCTTGCCGAAGACCATGTGGAAGGCGACCAGCGGATCGACCGGCGAGGCCGGCAGCCCGCACGATCGCGCGAACTCGTCGCTCGAGGTCAGCGCGAAGCGCGGCCCATAGAGCGCATTGTACAGCGCCACGTCCCCGGCGGTGACCGTCCGCGGCGTCGCGTGACTAAGCACCTGGCCGAGGCGGAAGTCCTCGAAGTAGTTGCCGGGGTTGGTCTTGGACATGGGGCCTCTCTCCAGTGCGTCCTTCGCGACGCGCTCTTCGAGCGCTCCTCAGGATGACGAACTCAGGGGAACGCTATCCACCTTCGTCATGGTGAGGAGCGAGCTCTTGGCGAGCGTCGCGAACCACGCAATGCCTAATGCCCCGCTCTTCGCATCCGCGAAAGAGGGCTTGAGGCGCGGCCTTGCGGGGGCTAGACCGCCGACCATCCCCTATCCACGAGACGGAGACGCCCAAAGATGGCTCGCGCGAAGATCGCCCTCATCGGCGCCGGCATGATCGGCGGCACCCTGGCCCACATCGCGGCGCGCGAAGAGCTGGGCGACATCATCCTGTTCGACATCGCCGAGGGCACGCCGCAGGGCAAGGCGCTCGACATCGCCGAAGCCAGCGCCGTGTTCGGCAAGGACGTCGCGCTGAAGGGCGCCAACGACTACGCCGACATCGCCGGCGCCGACGTCTGCATCGTCACCGCCGGCGTGCCGCGCAAGCCGGGCATGAGCCGCGACGACCTGTTGGGCATCAACCTGAAGGTCATGAAGGCCGTCGGCGAGGGCATCAAGGCCCATGCCCCGAACGCCTTCGTCATCTGCATCACCAACCCGCTCGACGCCATGGTCTGGGCCCTGCAACAGTTCTCGGGCCTGCCCAAGGCGAAGGTGATCGGCATGGCCGGCGTGCTCGACTCGGCGCGCTTCGCCTACTTCCTGGCCGAGAAGACCGGCGTGTCGGTCGAGGACATCCACGCCTGGACCCTGGGCGGCCACGGCGACGACATGGTGCCGATGGTGCGCCACTCGACGGTCGGCGGCCTGCCGCTGCCGGAACTGGTCAAGCAGGGCTGGATGACCCAGGAAGAGCTCGACGGCATCGTCAAGCGCACCCGCGGCGGCGGCGGCGAGATCGTCGCCCTGCTGAAGACCGGCAGCGCCTACTACGCCCCGGCCGAGTCGGCGATCGCCATGGCGACCAGCTACCTCAAGGACAAGAAGCGCGTCCTGCCCTGCGCCGCGTTCCTGACCGGCCAGTACGGCCTCAAGGACCTCTACGTCGGCGTGCCGGTGGTCATCGGCGCCGGCGGCGCGGAGAAGGTCATCGAGTTCGAGACCAACGACGAGGAAAAGGCGATGTTCGCCGCCTCCGTCGCCTCGGTCCAGGGCCTGATGGAAGCCTGCAAGGCCATCGACCCGTCGCTGGTCTAGCCTTTTCGGCGGTTGTGGATTGAAGGGGCGGCTCCGGAAACGGGGCCGCCTTTTTTCATGCTCGAAAAGGGGGACAGTCACTCATTTCCTGTGCGCGCGATCCAGGCGATCCGCCGGAAATGAGTGACTGTCCCCCTTTTCCCGCGTCCGTTGACCGGACTGGACGTCCTCGCGTCCTGAGGTACCGTCGCGTCCCATGATCGCACCCGGCCCCACGCTCGAAACCGCCCGCCTGATCCTGCGCCCGACCGCCGAGGAGGACCTCGACGGCTGGGCCGGCATGATGGCCGACCCCGACGCCAGCCGGTTCATCGGCGGCGTGCAGGAACGCGCCGCCGCCTGGCGCGGCATGGCCTCGATGGCCGGCAGCTGGGCGATCAAGGGCTTCGGCATGTTCTCGCTGATCGAGAAGGCGAGCGGCCGGTGGGTCGGACGGCTGGGGCCCTGGCAGCCGGAAGGCTGGCCGGGCACGGAGGTGGGCTGGGGCCTGCACCCCACGGCCATGGGCAAGGGCTATGCGGTCGAGGGCGCCACAGCGGCCATCGACTGGGCGTTCGATACGCTGGGCTGGACCGAGGTCATCCACTGCATCGATCCGGACAACACGCCCTCGCAGCGGGTCGCCGAGCGACTCGGCTCCCGCAACCGGGGCCCGGGCAGGATGCCGGCGCCGTTCCAGGACCTGCCGATCGAGATCTGGGGCCAGTCGCGCGACGAGTGGACGGCCCGAAAGAGGACGTGATGAGCCGTCGGGGGGCGATTATCGGAGCGGCGCTGCTGCTCACAGGCACAGGCGCGGCGCTGGCCCAGGACAGCCCGCCCGCCGCGGAGGGCTCGCTGACCGTGGCCTTCCAGGGGGTGACGCAGCCACGCGGCGTGGTGCTGTGCGCGGTGTTCGACAGCAAGGCCGCCTTCGACGCCAACACCCATCCTGTCCGTACGCTGGAGCTGCCGGCGGGCGAGGGCAACTTCAGCGCCACCTTCGCCGGCCTGCCGGCCGGCCGCTACGGCGTGAAGGCCTTCCACGACCGCGACGGCGACGGGAAGATGAAGTTCAATCGGCTGGGCATGCCGCTGGAGCCCTACGGCTTCTCCAACAACGCCCGCGCCCCGTTCGGCCCGCCCAGCTGGCGCGCCGCAAGCTTCGCGGTGGCGCCCGGCGCGAACAGCCAGGTGATCCGACTCCGATAGCCAGGGACTGTTTCGGGCGACAGCCCGTAGCTGTCCCTCAACGCCATCCGATGCTGTCGGGGACAGGAAGCGCGTCCCTGCGGTCCGCTTCATCCGGTCCCCGCGTTTGACCTCCCGCGCCGCAGCAGATACCCAGACCCCAGCGTCAGGTTCCCTCTCGCGAGAGAGGGTGAAAAGGGAACGGGGTTCAAGACCCCGGCTGCCCCCGCAACTGTAAGCGGCGAGCCCGCGCGTCACAGGCCACTGGACCGGTTCGCCGGTCTGGGAAGGCGACGCGCCAAGGTTATGACCCGCGAGCCAGGAGACCTGCCCGGCGCCGTCGTTCTTCGTACGGCCGGGGTGCGCCGAACGGACGGGTCTTTCCCGAGAGACGACACCGCAAGCCAAGCCGCGTCCGCGGCCGGGCCCGGGCGTCCCTGCGCCCGGATCGGGTCGGGGGCGCGGGTCGTCAACGAAGAGGAAGACCCAATGACCCGAGCGCTCCTGTGCTCAGTTTCCATCGCCACCCTTGTGATCGCCGGCCCGAGCTTCGCCGCCGAGGCGCCCACCGCGCCGACGCCCGATGTCGCCGGCCTCGAGGGCGCCACCGCCGTCGCCGAACTGATCGTCACCGCCACCCGCTCGCCCCAGGCCGCCGACCGCATCGGCGCCTCGGTGACCGTGCTGTCCAGCGCCGACATCGAGGCGGTCCAGTCGCCGGACGTGATCGAGCTGCTCAATGACGTTCCGGGCGTCAGCTACACCCGCAACGGCGGCGTCGGCGCCGTCTCGGGCGTCAACATCCGCGGGGCCGAGAGCAGCCACACCGTGCTGCTGATCGACGGGGTGAAGATGAACGACCCCACCGCCCCGCAGGGCGCGGCCAACTTCGGCAACCTGCTGGTCGGCGACGTCGCCCGTATCGAGGTGCTGCGCGGCGCCCAGTCGACCCTGTGGGGCAGCCAGGCCATCGGCGGCGTGGTCAACATCGTCACCCGCGAGCCGGCGCAAGGCGTCGAGGGCACGATCGACGCCGAGGGCGGATCGCGGGGCACGGGCTACCTGCGCGCGGGCCTGGGCGGGGCGTCCGAGCGCCTCAGCTGGCGGATCGCCGCCAGCCGGTACCGCACCGACGGCGTCAGCGCCTTCGCGGCGGGCTCCGAGGCCGACGGCTACGAGAACGCCGGCCTGTCCGGACGCCTGCGGCTGACCCTGACCGACGCCCTCTCGGCCGAGGTCCGCGCGGTCTGGTCGGACGGCGAGGCCGACACCGACGGCTTCGCCGGCGACGACGACAGCTACGGCGCGACGGAGGAACTGGTCGTCTACACCGGCCTCAACCTCGCCCTGCTGGACGGGCGGCTGAAGAACCGGCTGGCCTTCGGCTACACAGAGACCGACCGCAAGGCCTACGTGCCGTCCGACCCGGTCGCGCCGCTCAGCTTCGAGGGCCTGGGCGAGATTCGCCGCTGGGAGTACCAGGGCGTCCTGGCCGTGACCGAGGACTGGACGGCAACCTTCGGCCTCGAGCGCGAGCGGGCGGAGATGCGCCAGCGCGCGCCCTGGACCTTCGATCCCAACCCGCCGTTCACCAGCGGCAAGGTCGGGGTCGACAGCGTCTACGGCCAGGTGCAGGGCCAGGTCCTGCCGGGTCTGACCCTCACAGCCGGTCTGCGCCATGACGACCATGACGCCTATGGCGGCCACACGCTGGGTTCGCTGGCCGGCGCCTGGAGCCTCAACGACGGGGCCACGGTCCTGCGCGCCGCCTTCGGCCAGGGCTTCCGGGCCCCGGGCCTCTACGAGCTCTACAGCGAGTACGGCAACACCGCTCTGAACCCCGAAGAGTTCAACAGCTGGGACCTGGGCGTCGAGCAACGGCTGGCCGCGGGCGTGGTCGTCTCGGCCACGTACTTCCGGCGCGAGGCGGACAACGAGATCCGCTTCTACAGCTGCGCCTTCGGCTCGCCCGAGCCGCTGTGCAATCCCAACGGCGTCTTCCGCTTCGGCTACTACGACAACATCCAGAAGACGCAGGCCCAGGGCCTGGAGCTGTCGGGCCGCGCCGAGGCCGGGCCGCTGACCCTGAGCGGCAACTACACCTGGACGCAGGCGCAGAACGCCTCGGGGATCAACGACGGCAACCAGCTGCCGCGCCGGCCCGAGCACATGGCCAACCTCCAGGCCGGCTGGCGCTGGTCGGACTCGGTCACCACCACCGCCTCCGTGCGCTACGTCGGCGAGGCGTTCAACAACGACGCCAACACCGTGGTCATGGACACCTACACCCTGGTCGACCTGCGAGCCGCCTGGCAGGTCAGCGACCGGGTCGAACTCTACGGCCGGGTCGAGAACCTGTTCGACGAGGACTATGAGACCGCGCAAGGTTACGGGACGCCGGGACGGGGCGCCTTCGTCGGCGTCCGGGCCCGCTTCTAGGGAGCCGCAGACTTGCCGGCGTTGATGATCCAGGGCTGCGGGTCCGACGTCGGCAAGTCGGTGCTGGTCGCCGGCCTGTGCCGGCTGTTCGCCAACCGCGGGCTGACGGTGCGACCGTTCAAGCCGCAGAACATGTCCAACAACGCCGCCGTCACCGTCGACGGCGGCGAGATCGGCCGGGCCCAGGCCCTGCAGGCCCTCGCCTGCCGCACGCCGCCGACCGTCGACATGAACCCTGTGCTGCTCAAGCCCCAGAGCGACATCGGCGCACAGCTGATCGTGCGCGGCGTCATGGCGGGGACCTGGCAGGCGCGCGGCTACCAGGAGGCCAAGGCCGGTCTGCTCGACACCGTCGTCGAGAGCTTCCGGCGACTGGAGGCGGAGGCGGACCTCGTCCTCGTCGAAGGGGCCGGCAGCCCGGCGGAGAGCAACCTTCGGGCGGGCGACATCGCCAACATGGGCTTCGCCCGCGCCGCCGGCGTGCCGGTGGTGCTGGTCGGGGACATCGACCGGGGCCATGTCATCGCCGCCCTGGTCGGCGCCCATGCGGTGCTGGACGCGGAGGACCGGGCGATGATCCGCGGCTTCCTGATCAACAAGTTCCGGGGCGATCCGTCGCTGTTCGACGACGGCCGGGCGGAGATCGTGCGCCGCACCGGCTGGGCGGACCTGGGCATGGCGCCCTGGCTGGCGGCGGCCCGCGCCCTGCCGGCCGAGGACGCGGTGACGCTGGACCGGGTCGAGACGGGCGGTGGGCGGCGGGTGAAGATCATCGTCCCGCTGCTCAGCCGGATCGCCAACTTCGACGACTTTGACGCGCTGCGGGCCGAGCCGGGCGTCGACTTCGCCTTCGTCCCGCCGGGAACGCCGCTGCCGGGCGACGCCGACCTGGTCATCCTGCCCGGGACCAAGGCGACGCTGGCGGACCTCGCCTTCCTGCGGGCCCAGGGCTGGGACATCGACCTTCTCGCGCACGTGCGGCGCGGCGGCCGGGTGCTGGGCGTCTGCGGCGGCTACCAGATGCTGGGCCGGCGGATCAGCGATCCCGGCGGCGTCGAGGGCCCGGCGGGCGAGGCGCAGGGGCTGGGATTGCTGGACGCCGAAACGGTGCTGACCGGCGAGAAGACCCTGCGCCCGGTCAGCGGCCGGTTCGGCGACGCCCCCTTCGAAGGCTACGAGATGCACGTCGGCCGCACGACCCGGGGCGGCGCGGCCATGCTGGCGCTCGACGATGGCGGCGTCGATGGCGCCGTCAGCGCCGACGGCCGCATCGCCGGCTGCTACGTCCATGGCCTGTTCAACCGGCCGGAAGCGCGGGGCGCGATCCTTGGGCAGTTGGGCGCGGCGTCATCCGGGGTCGATCAGCGACAGGCGGTGGACGCGGCGCTGGATGCGCTGGCCGCGGCGCTGGAGCAGGCCTTCGACATCGAAGCGCTGAGCAAGATTGCTGGTCTCTGATCCTCTCCCACTTGGGAGAGGAAGGCGCTTCGATGGAGACGAATACGCGTCGGCTTGCCTCTTCCCGCCGACACCCGCCACATATCCCCATGTCCGACGTCCGCGCGTATCGCGCCGCCCTGGCCTGGATGGTCGATGATCCGCGCACGGCGGGCGTTGGCGCCTGCGCGTATCACCCGGACGGCCTGCTGCTCGTCGAGGACGGCCATGTGGCGGCGGCGGGCGACTGGGCGACGCTGGCGCCGACCCTGCCCGGCGGCGTCGCGGTTGAACACCTGCCCGGCCGTCTGCTGACGCCGGGCTTCGTCGACGCCCACGTCCACTTCCCGCAGACCGACATGATCGGCGCGCCGGGCGGGTCGCTGCTGGGCTGGCTGGAGCAGAGCGCCTTCCCGACCGAACGGGCCTTCGCAGACCTCGCCCACGCCCGCGACACGGCCGAGGCCTTCCTGGACGAACTGCTGCGCAACGGCACGACCACGGCGATGGTGTTCGGCAGCGTCCACCGCCAAGCGACCGCCGCGCTGTTCGAGGCGGCGTTGGCCCGGAACATGCGGCTGATCGCCGGTAAGTCGATGATGGACCTGGGGCCCGAGGGCCTGACCGAGACCTGCGGGGACGGCCAGGCGGACACCGAAGCCCTGATCCGCGACTGGGGCTCGCGCGGCCGGCTCGGCTACGCCGTCACGCCTCGCTTCGCGCTCTCGTCGAGCGATGCGCAGCTGGCCGGGGCCGGCGCGCTGCTGGCCCGGCACGACCACGTCTGGATGCAGACCCACCTGGCCGAGAACCCGCGCGAACTGGCCCTGGTCGCGCAGCGGTTTCCGGACCGCGACTACCTGGCCGTCTACGACCGCTTCGGCCTGGTCGGGCCCCGGTCCGTCTTCGCCCACTGCATCCACATAACCGACCGGTCCCTTCACCGGATGGCGCAGGCCGGCTCGGCCGTCGCCCACTGCCCGAGCTCGAACCTGTTCCTGGGCAGCGGCCTGTTCGACCTGGCCCGCGCTGACGCCCATGGCGTGAAAACGGCGCTGGGCAGCGACGTCGGGGCCGGGAGCAGCTTCTCGATCCCGCGCACAGCGGGGCTGGCGATGCAGGTGGCCCAGCTTCGCGGAGGCGCGCTCGATCCGCTGCGCGCCTTCTATCTGGCCACCCTGGGCGGGGCGCGGGCGCTGGGCCTGGCCGACCGGATCGGCAGCTTCGACACCGGGCGGGAGGCCGACTTCGTCGCGCTGGACCTGGCGGCCACGCCGCTGCTGGCGCGGCGGCTGAAGAGCGCGACGGACCTGGCCGACATCCTGCCGGCCCTGATGGTCCTGGGCGATGACCGCGCCGTGGCCGGGACCTGGGTCGCCGGCGTGAGGCGTCATCAACGCTGATCAAGGTTGACGGCCGTTAAGCCTAATACTTTGAACGCGATCAGGGTTTACGCGCGTTCAGTGTATTCGTTGAATATATTGCAAGTGGTTACTCCGCATTCTCCAACCCAAGTTCGGGGAAGAGCGTCGAAAACCGACGCTCGATATTCGGGGTCCGCAATATGCGAGTCGCCACTATCGCCAGCCTTGGCGCGTCAGCCCTCCTGGGGGTCGGCGCCCTCTTCGTGGCCAAGGTCTGGTTGCCCAACGCCCAGTCCGGACCGGGCAAGGCCGCGGCCCAGACCTCGGTGGCCCTGTCCTCCATCGTCGCGGCGAGCGCGGCGGTCCCGTACGGGGCGAAGCTGGAAGCCAAGAACCTGACCCTGATCAAGGTGCCGGCCGGGTCGGTTCCGGAGGGCGCCTTCACCTCGATCGACCAGGTGCTCGGCCGCGACGGCGGCGCGCCGGTCACGCTGGCCGCCCTGGCGCCGCGCGAAGCCTTGCTGCCGTCCAAGGTCAGCGGCCCCGGCCTCAAGCCGTCGGTGGCCGCCCTGATCGATCCGGGGATGCGGGCCTACACCATCAAGGTCAACGAGGTGGCCGGCGGCGGCGGGCACGTCCTGCCGGGAGACCGCGTCGACGTCCTGCTGGCCCGCGCCCTCGCCGACCCCGGCGTGGAGGGGGCGGAAGGCAACCGGCTGATTGTCTCCTCCCTGGTGCTCCAGAACGTCCGCGTCCTGGGCATGGACATGATCGCCGACCCCGCCTCGGTGGAGAAGTTCGAGCCGTCCACCGCGACGCTGGAAGTCAGTGTCGAGGACGCCGGCAAGCTGGCGGTCGCCGGTCAGGCCGGCACCCTGTCGCTGGCGCTGCGCCGCTCCGGCGCGACGGAGATCGTCCAGCCTCGCCCGATCACCGCCCGCGAGGTCACCGGCCTGTCGGGGGGCTTCACCCCGGTCGCCGGCGCCCCGCGCAAGGTCGCCCGACGTCCCGCCGTCCGGCCGGCCGCCCTTCCGGCGCGCGGCCTCATCGTGACCGAAGGCGACAGGAAGACCGTCGTCAACGTCCCCACTGAACGTCCCGGGAGCTGACCATGCGCCGCATCGCCATCCTGTGCGCGGCCGCGCTCGTCTGCGCGCCCGCCGTCCCCGCCTCCGCCCAGAGCTTCGTCACCTCCAGCCTGATCGGCGAGATGGCGCCCAGCCGCACCATCACCGTGCCCAAGGACAAGTCGGCGGCCTTCCGCCTGACGGCCGCCGCCGGCGAGATCGTCGTCGCCCAGCCGGACATCGCCCAGATCGTCGCCAACACCGACCGCAGCGTCTACGTGCGCGGCAAGACGCTCGGGACCACCAACATCCTGATCTATGACGCCAATCACCGCCTGATCGAGGTGATCGACGTGCGGGTCGGGCAGGACATCGAGTCGCTGCAGGCCGACCTGGCCTCGGCCTTGCCCGGCGAACCGATTCGCGTCTCGGCCCTGGCGGGCGGCGTCATGCTGTCGGGCCAGGTCTCGACCAGCTCGGCCGCGGCGCGCGCCAGGGGCATCGCCGAGAAGTACGCCCCCGGCGGCGTGAGCTCCGAACTGACCGTCGAGGCCGCCCAGCAAGTCATGCTGGAGGTCCGCATCATCGAGGCCAGCCGCAGTTCGCTGAAGGACTTCGGCATCAACGTCGACATCGCCAACAATTCCGGGATCGTCTTCGGCTCCGGCACCGGCCTGATCGGCATCAACGCCGCTCAGGGGACGCTGGGGCTCTCCACCAACGTCGGTCCGACCACCATTGAGGCCACGCTGCGCGCGCTCGAGGAGAAGGGCGTCATCCGCACCCTGGCGCGGCCCAACCTGGCGGCCATCTCCGGCGAGGAGGCCACCTTCCTGGCCGGCGGCGAGTTTCCCTATCCGGTGCCCAACGGCCAGGGCGAGATCACCATCCAGTTCAAGCCGTTCGGCGTCACCCTCAAGTTCACCCCGACGGTGCAGGACAGCGGCCTCATCCGGCTGAAGGTCTCGCCCGAGGTCAGCCAGCTGGACAGCCGGGCCAGCCTGCGCCTGGCGGGCGTCGAGGTGCCGGGCCTGCTGGTCCGCCGCGCCGCCACCACGGTGGAGCTGAAGGACACCGAGACCTTCGCCATCGCCGGCCTGTTCCAGCAGGACTACGCCAACACCATGCGCCAGCTGCCCTGGGTCGGCGACGTGCCGGTGCTGGGCTCGCTGTTCCGCTCCTCGCGCTGGAAGAAGGCCGAGACCGAGCTGGTCATCCTGGTCACGCCCCGCCTGACCACGGCCGCCCAGAGCCGCGCCCTCGCGCCCGATCCCTTCTCGGGCTCCAGCGAACCCAGCGCCATCGACCTGATCCTGATGGGCATCGCGCTGGACCGTCCGATCAAGGCGCCGCCCGCCGACTCCTATCTCCCTGTTCCCTGAGGCGCTGACATGACTTTCGCTGGACGCCGCATCCTGATCGTCGGAACCGGCCTGGCCGAGCTGGCGGGCCTGGCCTTCCGGGACGCCACCCTGCAGACCGCCGGGATCGAACGCCTGCAGGCCCGCTGGGCGTTCGGCGAGGCGCCCGACCTGATCCTCATCGAGGCGGGCGCCTTCGATCCGGACCAGCTGTCGGCGGCCATCGCCGCGCTCGGAGCCGGGGCCGCGCCGCCGCCGACCCTGCTGACCGGCGACCACCTGCCGGCCGGGCTGGTGCGCAATCTGATGCGGCTGCCGCGCTCGGATGTGCTGGAGGCGCCGTTCTCGGCCGCCGACCTGGCCGCCGCGTCCGGGCCTCTGGTCGTTCCGGTCGCCGCGCCGGTGCTGAACGCGCCGTCCCGGTGCTGGACCATCATGGGCGCGGTCGGGGGCGCCGGCGCCACCACCCTGACCATCGAAGTCGCCTGCGCGCTGGCCGAGCGGCTGCCCGGGCCGCGCCGGGTCTGCCTGATCGACCTGAACCTGGCCGACGGCGCGGCCGCCGCCTATCTCGGCGCGCCGGCCAACATGCTGCTGAGCCGCGCCTCCCAGGCGGCGGACCGGATTGATCCCCAGCTTCTGGACGCCTTCGTGTCCGGCGCGCCGGGGGGTGTCGACCTGCTGGCCTCGGCCCGCGACCCCAATGCCTATGACACGACGTCGGCGGACGCGGTCCTGAGGCTGCTGGAGGTCGCCTGCCAGGTCTACGACGCGGTCGTGGTCGACGCCCCCCGCCATCGCCGATCCTGGACGCTGGACGTGCTGGCCGGCTCGGACGAACTGCTGGTGGTGTCCGAGCTGACCGTCCCCGCCCTGCTGGCCGCCCGGTCGCTGGCCGCGGAGATCGAGGCCGACCTGCCCGCCGGCGTGCCGCCCCGCATCGTGCTCAATCGCCTGGCCAAGCGCGTCTTCGGCCCGGCGCCCTCGATGGGCGAGGCCGAGAAGGCCATGGGCCGGCGCGCGGCCGGGGGCATCACCTCCGACTGGGAAGCGGCGGCGGCCTCGGCCAACCTCGGCGGGCCGATCAGCCAGCACCGGCCCAAGTCGCGGATCGTCAAGGACGTGGCCGATCTGGTCGACCGCCTGATCGCCTCGCCGGCCCGGTCGCACCCTGAAGACCTGCGGGTGGCGTGATGGGTCGCTTCTCCCTCCGCCGCGCCGCCGCTCCCCAGGCCGCGCCCGCCCCGGCCCGGCCCTCCGAGACCGTCGCCCCGGCCGTCGTCGTCCCCGCGCCCGAGCCCGTCGCCGCCTCGATGAAGGCGCAGGACGACATGCTCGACATGCGGCTGCGTCTGCATGCCCGGCTGATCGAGGAGATCGACCTCTCCAAGCTGGGCGAGCTGGACGAGGGCGAGATGCGCCGTCAGGTGCGGCGGCTGGTCGGCGACTTCGCCCGCGACAGCCGGCTGGCCCTCAATGGCGCGGAGATGGACCAGCTGGGCGCCGAGGTCTTCGACGAGATGGTCGGCCTTGGCCCCATCGAGCCGCTGCTCAAGGACGAGTCGATTAACGACATCCTGATCAACGGGCCCTTCCAGGTGTACGTCGAGCGGCGCGGCGAGCTGGAGCTGACGCCCGTCCGCTTTCGCGACAACGACCACCTGCTGCGCATCGTCAACCGCATCGTCGCCGCCGTCGGTCGGCGCATCGACGAGAGCTCGCCGATGGTCGACGCCCGCCTGGCCGACGGCAGCCGGGTCAACGCCGCCATCGCCCCGATCGCCATCGACGGCGCCTGCGTCTCGATCCGCAAGTTCTCCAAGAAGCCGCTCAGCTTCGAGCGACTGGTCGAGGTCGGCGCCATGCCCGCCTGCGTCGCCGAGTTTCTGCAGGGCGCGGTCTTCTCGCGTGTCTCGATGGTCATTTCCGGCGGCACCGGCTCGGGCAAGACCACCCTGCTCAACGCCTGTTCGGCGGCGATCAGCCCCAAGGAGCGGCTGATCACCATCGAGGACGCCGCCGAACTGCAGCTGCAGCAGCCGCATGTCGTCCGCATGGAAACCCGCCCGCCCAACATCGAGGGCAAGGGCGAGATCCGCCAGCGCGAGCTGGTCAAGAACGCCCTGCGCATGCGGCCTGACCGGGTGATCCTGGGCGAGGTGCGCGGCGAGGAGTCCTTCGACATGCTCCAGGCCATGAACACCGGCCACGAGGGCTCGATGGCGACGATCCACGCCAACAACCCGCGCGAGGCCATCACCCGCCTGGAGCAGATGGTGGCCATGGGCGGCATGAACCTCAGCAACGAGGCGGTGCGCGGCCAGATCGCGGCGGCGGTCGGGATGGTGGTGCAGGTGATGCGCCTGTCGGACGGCAAGCGGAAGGTGATGAACGTCACCGAGATCACCGGCATGGAGGGCAACGTCGTGCAGATGCAGGACATCTTCGTCTTCCACCGCACCCGCACAGATCCGGACGGCACCGTGCACGGCGAGTTCCGGGCCACCGGCCTGCGGCCCAAGTGCCTGGACGAGATGACCCGCAAGGGCATTCACTACGACAGCGCCAACTTCGACCCGCAGCGGGCGCTGTAGATGGATACGGTCGACCCGCGCATCGTCTTCCTGATCCTGATCTTCGCGGCGGTGTTCGCGGCGGGCCAGGCCGTCTGGGGGCTGGTCAGCGTGGCCGGCGCCAAGCGCAAGGTGAACAAGCGGCTGGCCGTGGCCGAGGCCGCCGGCTCGCTGGAGGCCCTGATCCTTGAGCTGCGCAAGCAGCGCGGGCTCGACAGCAAGGGCGACAGCCGCATCATGGTCCGCTGGTTCTCCGACCTGGTGATCCGCTCGGGCGTGACCTACCAGCCGCGCCGCTGGGCGGCGTATTCGCTGGGCCTGGCGATCGCCGCCTTCTTCGGCGTCTTCCTGCTGGCCAAGAGCTGGGTCTTCGGCCTCGCCGCCGCGCCGGTCATCGGACTGGGCCTGCCGTTCGTCTGGCTGAACATCAAGGCCGGCGCCCGGGCCAAGGGCATCGGGGCGCAGCTGCCCAACGCGCTGGAGATCATCGTCCGCAGCCTGGAGGCCGGCCATCCGGTGCCGACCGCCGTGGGCCTGGTCGGGCGGGAGATGCCCGATCCGCTCGGCAGCGAGTTCGGCATGCTGGCCGACGAGATCGCCTACGGCGCCACGCTGGAGCAAGGCGTCGGACGCCTGGCCGATCGTTGCCGCCACCCCGACGTCGACCTGTTCGCCGCCACCATCCGTCTGCAGGAGCGCGCCGGCGGCAACCTGACCGGCCTCCTGAAGATGAACGCCAAGGCCGTCCGTGAACGGACCAAGATGCGGATGAAGATCAAGGCCGCCTCCAGCGAAGGGCGCGCCTCGGCCATCATCCTGACCTCGGCGCCGTTCGCGGTGATGGGCATCCTCGCCTTCGCCAGCCCGCAGTTCTACGGCGACGTCATCCACGAGAAGTTCATCCAGTACGGCCTGATGGGCCTGGGCGGATGGATGTTCCTGGGCAACCTGGTCATGCGCCGCATGATCGACATGCGGATCTGACGCCATGGACCCGTTGCAGCTCCAGACCCTGCTGACCTGGGCGGCCGTCGCCCTGATCACCCTGGGCGTCGGCGGCGTCGCCCTGCTGGGCGTCCGCGAGGCCCGGATCGGCGTCCGCCGACGGGCGCGGCTGGCCGGCGGCGCCATCGTCTCGGGCCGTCCCGACGGTGGCTCGGCGGCCGTGGCCGGCGTGGTCAGCGGCGTCAAGCGCCTGGGCGACCGCATGGCGATCCAGGACCCGGCCCAGCTGTCGAGCATCCGGGCCATGCTCATCCAGGCCGGCTGGCTGAACCGCGAGGCCGTGGCCTTCTACCTGGGCGGCAAGGCGGCGGCCCTGGCGCTGGCGGTGACGGCGACGCTGTTCACCGTGCCCTGGGCGCTGAACGGCGGCGGCGGCATGGCGGCCATCTGTGTCGCCGGCGTCTTCGCCGTGGCGGCCATCATGGGCCCCGAACAGGTGGTAAAGGCCCGCCGCCGCAAGCTGGAACTGGAGTACATCGAGGGCTTTCCAGATCTGCTCGACCTGCTGGTCGCATCGGTCGAGGCCGGCCTGTCGCTGGACGCGGCCGTCAGCCGGGTCGGCGAGGAGATGGTCCGCCGCTACCCGCACCTGGCCGAGCACCTGAGGTTCCTGACCCTGGAGCTGCGCGCCGGCCGGGCCCGCAAGGACGCCTGGGCCTCGTTCGCCGAGCGGGTCGGCATCGACGACGCCCGCTCGCTGGCCACCATGCTGCGCCAGTCCGAGGAGATGGGCACCAGCCTTGGCGAGACCCTGACCGTCTTCTCGGACGACATGCGGTCCAAGCGCATGCTGCGGGCCGAGGAGAAGGCCATGGCCCTGCCGGCCAAGCTGATGATCCCGCTGATCCTGTTCATCTTCCCCTGCCTGATGGGCGTGCTGATCCTGCCCGCGGCCTTCCGGATCGCCGAGCAGTTCTCGAAGTAGCGACGGGGTTTGACAGCGCCGCCAGTTGAGTTACTCTCGGGTAACTGACGGGCGCGCCCAGACGCTCGCAGGCTTCGGGGAGCCTCATGCGCGCGACATCGAACCGGACCTTCCGGTCCCTGCTCAGCCTGGCGATGACGGCCGTGGTCGCCCTCGCGCCCGTCGCCGCCGTTCGCGCCGAGGCCCCGCCAAAGCGGCCGAATATCGTGATGATCGTCGTCGACGACGCCGCCCTGATGGACTTCGGCGCGTTCGGCGGCGAGGCCCGGACGCCCAACATCGACCGGCTGGCCCGGCAGGGAGCGATGTTCACCGCCTACCACTCCTCGCCGCTGTGCTCGCCGTCGCGGGCCATGCTGCTGACCGGGGTCGACAACCACCGGGCCGGGGTGGCGACCATCGAGGAGATCCTGCCGCCGTCGCAGAAGGACAAGCCCGGCTACGGCCTGCAGTTCGCGCCCGGCGTCTGGACCATCGCCCGGCGGCTGAAGGCCGAGGGCTATCGCACCCTGATGGTCGGCAAGTGGCACCTGGGGCACGGCCCCGGCGCCTTGCCGAACGAGAACGGCTTCGACCGTTCGCTGGCGCTGGACGCCTCGGGCGCCGACAACTGGGGGCCACGACCCTACATGCCCTACTACGACAGCGCGCCCTGGTTCGAGGACGGCAAGCCGGCGAAGATGCCGGACAGCTACTACTCGTCCGACCTGATGGTCGATCGGCTGAAGGGCTACATCGACGAACGGCCGGCGGGGGCGCAGCCCTTCTACGCCTACCTCGCCTTCCAGGCCGTCCACATCCCGGTGCAGGCCCCCAAGGAATACTCCGATCGCTACAAGGGTCGGTTCGACGCCGGGTGGGAAAAGCTGCGCGAGGACCGCGCGGCGCGGGCGAAGGCGCTGGGCCTGATGCCGGCCGAGGCGGCCATCCGCGGCCTGCCCGACGACGCCCGCCGCTGGGACCAGCTGACCGCCGACGAGAAGGCCATCTACGCCCGCAGCATGGAGGCCTACGCCGGCATGCTGGAGGCCATGGACGCCGCCATCGGCCGGCTGATGGCCCACCTTGAGGCCCGGGGCGAGCTGGCCAACACCCTGTTCGTTGTCACCTCCGACAACGGCCCCGAGCCCAGCGACCCGGTCCACGTCCCCGGCATGAGCCTGTGGATGAAGCTCAACGGCTACCGCTGGACGCTGAAGGGCCTGGGCGAAAAGGGCAGCCTGGCCTTCATCGGCCGGGAATGGGCGTCGGCCCTGTCGGCGCCGGGCAATCGCTACAAGTTCTACACCTCGGAGGGCGGCATCCGCGTGCCGCTGATCCTGTCGGGACCCGGGATCGCGCCCGGGACGCGGGTCAGTTCGCCGGCCTTCGTCACCGACGTCGTTCCGACCCTCGTCGACATGGTCGGCGCCGGGACGCAGCCGGACGCCATGTCGATGGACGGCCGCAGCCTGCGGCCCGTGCTGACCGGCTCCGCCGCCTCGGCCTACGGTCCTGACGATCCGGTCGGCATCGAGGTGTCCGGCAACGCCGCCCTGTTCCGGGGCAGCCACAAGATCGTGCGCGACATGCCGCCGGTGGGCGACGGCCAGTGGCGACTCTACGACCTGGCTCGCGATCCGGGCGAGACCACGGATCTGGCGATGATCGAGCCGGCGCGGTTCAAGCAGATGCTGGCCGACTACGCCGCCTATGAGGCCCGGGTCGGGGTCCAGCCGCTGCCCGAGGGCTACACGACCCAGAAGCAGCTGATGAACAACGCCATGGGCAAGCAGCGCGGCGGCATGATCGTCATGGCGCTTGGGCTGCTGGCGGTCGTGGGCGGGCTGATCACCGGCGCCGTGCTGCTGGTTCGCCGTCGGCGGGGGCGCGCGGCGTGAGCGGGCGCTGGGTCCTGCACGGCCTCAAGCAGTCCTATTTCACCGGCAAGCTGGAAGGCTACCTTCGGGTGAAGGGCGTGCCGTTCGACTTTGTCGAGATGGACCTGGCCGACTTCCGGGCCTGCGGCCAGGCCACGGGCGTGCTGCAGATGCCGCAGCTCCAGGCGCCGGACGGCGGGTGGCTGACCGACACCACCGCCATCCTGCGCCATTTCGAGGCCGAGCGACCGGAGCCGGCGCTGCAGCCGTCGGGCGCGGTCGCCGCTTTCCTGAGCCTGTTCCTCGAGGACGCCTTCGACGAGTGGCTGTGGCGGCCGGCGCTCTACTACCGCTGGGCCTTCCACGAGGATTCGCGGCTGATGGGCCGGCAGCTCGGCCGCACGATCATGAACGGCCTGCCCCTGCCACTGGGCCTGCGCGCCTTCGGCATCCGCCGGCGCCAGCAGCGCACCTTCCTGCGCGAGGACGGCGTGACGGCGCAGACCGCGCCGCTGGTCGAGGCGATCTACGCCGACACGCTCGCCGCGCTAGAACCTGTTTTCGCCAGCCGCCCGTTCCTGTTCGGCGAGCGGCCGGTGGCGGCGGATTTCGGCCTGTTCGGCCCGATGTTCCGCCACTTCTTCTCCGACCCGACGCCGGCGGCGATCATGCGCGAGACCGCGCCCAACGTCCTGGCCTGGGTGACGCGGCTGTGGGCGCTGACGCCGGAGGCGGCCGCCGCTGCGCCCCGGCCGATCGACGCCCCGGCCGACCTCGACCCGCTGCTCAGGCTGGCGGCGCACGAGCATCTGACCGAGCTGGTCGCCAACTTCGAGGCGGTGATCGAGCGGGCGCCGCAGGCGAGGTTCGACCTGCGCGGCGCGCGCTGGACGACGCCGGTCTCGCCCTATTGCGCCGCCTGCCTGGTCGACCTGCGCAGGCTGTACGCGGCGCTTTCGGCGGCGGACCGGGCGGCGGTCGACAGCCGGCTGGGTCCGGCGTCGGCCCATCTGAGCGGCCCGATCCTGGACCTCCCGGCGGCGCTCATCCCGCAGGTCGGCGAGCGACCGAAGAACCACCGCTGGGCTTAAGAACACCTGTCCTCCCCCACTTGGGAGAGGATCGCGCTTCTAAGCCACCACAGGCCGCCCGGCCCGCCAGCTGCGGCTCAGCAGCCGACCGCCCAGCCAGTAGCTGAGCTCGGCGGGGCGCTCGATGTCCCAGCATGCCATATCGGCCAGCTTGCCGACCTCCAGCGTGCCCGTCTCGGCGCCGAGGCCCAGCGCCCTGGCGGCGTTGCGGGTGACCCCGGCCAGCGCCTCCTCCGGCGTCAGACGGAACTGGGCGCAGGCCAGCATCATCGCCGCGCGCAGCGACAGCAGCGGCGAGGTGCCGGGGTTGCAGTCACTGGCCACGGCCATGGGCACGCCCGCCGCCCGCAGCGCCGCGACCGGCGGCTTCTGCGTCTCCGCCAGCGCCGTGAAGGCGCCGGGCAGCAGAACAGCCACGGTCCCGGCCCTCGCCATCGCCTCGACGCCGGCCTGCGAGGTGAACTCCAGATGGTCGGCCGACAGCGCGCCGTGCGACGCCGCCAGCGCCGCGCCGCCGCCGTCGCTGAGCTGGTCGGCATGCAGCCGCACGGGCAGGCCGAGGGCTTTCGCCATGTCGAACAGGCGCGACACCTCTGCGGACGTGAAGGCGATGCCCTCGAGATAGGCATCGACGATGTCGACCAGCCCCTGCGCCTTCGCGGCGGGCAGGGCCTCGTCGATGATCATGTCGATCCAGGCCTCGCGCGGCTGGTCCTTGGGCGCAGCATGCAGGCCCAGGAAGCTGGTCACCACCCGGGCGTCGCCGTCGAGGTAGCGGGCGACGCGGAGCATCTTCAGCTCGGTCTCCAGGTCCAGGCCGTAGCCGGACTTGATCTCGATCGTGGTCACGCCCTCGGCGACGAAGGCCTCCAGCCGGCGCCGCGCCCGCCGGATGAGCTCGGGCTCGGCGGTCTCGCGGGTCGCCGCCACCGAGGATCGGATGCCGCCGCCCGCCAGCGCGATCGCCTCGTAGGTCGCGCCGCCCAGCCGCGCCTCGAACTCGCCGATGCGGTCGCCGCCGAACACAAGGTGGGTGTGGCAGTCGATCAGGCCCGGCGTGACCCACCGGCCGTCGAGCCGCGTGACCGCGAACGGACTGAACGCCGGAACCTCGGCGCGCGGGCCGATCCAGACGATCCGGCCGTTGTCGACGGCGATGAGGGCATCCTCGATCACGCCGTAGGGCGCCCGGCCCGGGACCATGGTCGCGGCGCGGCAGTCGGTGATGATCAGGTCGATCCGCTGCATGTCGCTGTCTTGCCACCCGATGGCGTTCGTGGATAGGGTGGCTCCGATTAGACAGGTTTAGACAAGTGGCCAACACCCTTCATCTCGACCAGGCGAGACTGTCCGGCGGCTGGGCCTGCGACGTGGCGCTGACCGTGGCGGACGGCGTGATCACGGCGGTGGAGGCCGGCGCCGATCCGGCAGGCGCTCAGCGGCTGAAGGGCGCGACCGTCCCCGCCGTCACCAACCTGCACAGCCACGCCTTCCAGCGCGCCATGGCCGGTCTCGCCGAGCGGGCCCGGGCCGGCGTCGAGGACTTCTGGGCCTGGCGCGAGGCCATGTACCGGTTCCTGGACCGCATCACCCCCGAGCAGATGACCGCCATCGCCGCCATGCTCTACGCCGAGCTGGCCGAGGGCGGGTACAGCGGCATCGTCGAGTTCCACTACCTGCACAACGACCCGGACGGCCGCGCCTATGCCGACCCGGCCGAGACGGCCCACGCCCACCGCCGGGCCGCCGAGGCGGCGGGCTTCGGCCTGACCCTGGCGCCGGTGCTGTACAGCCATTCCGGCTTCGGCGGGCTGCCCCCGAAACAGGGCCAGCGCCGGTTCATCAAGAGCACGGACGAGTTCCTTCGCCTGCTTGAGCTGAGCGGCGCGGAAGCCTTCGCCTTCCACAGCCTGCGCGCGGTGACGCCGGAGCAGATCGGCGAGGTGCTGGCCGCCGTCGATCCGGCCCTGCCGATCCACATCCACGCCGCCGAGCAGACCGGCGAGGTCGACGACTGTCTCGCCTGGTCGGGCGCGCGGCCGGTCGAGTGGCTGCTGGCCAACGCGCCGGTGTCCGACCGCTGGACCCTGGTCCACGCCACCCACATGACCGATGCGGAGGCCTCCGGCCTGGCGAAGGCCGGCGCGACAGTGGCGCTCTGTCCGTCCACAGAGGGCAACCTCGGCGACGGCTTCTTCAACGCCGACGCCTTCCTGGGCGCGGGCGGCCGGTTCGGCATCGGCTCGGACAGCCATGTGACCACCAACGCCGCCGAGGAGCTGCGCTGGTTCGAGTACGGCCGACGGCTGCGGGCCCGCAAGCGGACGATGAGCGGCGGGACCGGCGAGCATGTCGGCGCCGGGCTGTGGCTGTCCGCCGCCCGCAACGGGACCAGCCCCACCGGCCGCCGCACCGGCGAGATCGCCATCGGCGCGCGCTGCGACCTGGTGGTGCTGGATACGGACCATCCGGTGCTGGCTGGCCGCGACGGCGACCTGATCCTCGACAGCCTTGTGTTCTCCGGCTCCGGACCCATCGACCAGGTCTGGTCGGGCGGCGTCCGGATCGTCGAGGGCGGTCGCCATGTCGCCCGCGACGCCATTGCCGCCGCCTATCGCAAGGCCGTGGCCGAGCTGGCCGCATGACCGCCGCCCGGGCCGCGCGCTACCAGGGCGTCAAGCGCCATGTGCTGGGCGCTATCCGCACCGGCCGCTGGCGGGCCGGCGACCGCATCGCGTCGGAGCACGAGCTGGTCCGCGAGCTGGGCGTGGCGCGGATGACCGTCCGCCGGGCGCTGGACGAGCTGACGCAGGAGGGCCTGATCGTCCGCCGCGCGGGCGTCGGCGCCTTCGTCGCCGGCGAGCCGCTGGCCGAGAGCCACCCACTGGAGATTCGCGACATCGCCGAGGAGGTCGCCGCGCGCGGTCACCTCTGGCGGGCCGAGGTGATCGCGCTGGAGGCCGTCGGCGCGGACGCTGACCTCGCCCGCTGGTTCGCCGTTCAGCCCGGCGCCGCGCTCTCTCGATCCGAGGTCGTCCATTTCGAGGGCGAGACGCCGATCCAGCTGGAGCGGCGCTGGGTCTCGCCGGCGATCTTCCCGGACTACCTGGCGCAGGACTTCACCCTGGCCACGCCGGCCGCGCATCTGCTCGCCGCCGCGCCCATCGAGGCCGGCGAGCAGATCGTGCGGGCCGAGGCCGCCGACGCCCGCACGGCAGGCCTGCTGCGTCTCGCCGAGGGCGCGCCGGTCCTGACCGTCGCCCGCCGCACCTGGAGCCGGGGGCAGGTCGCCTCCGCCGCCCGCCTGATCCACCCCGGCCATGCCTTCCAGCTGGCCGGACGCTTTGGAGACATCGCCTGATGGCCAGCAACAGCCGCATCGTCCGCGCCGACCGCGGCCCGGGAATGACCGCGAAGTCGTGGCAGACGGAAGCCGCCGTCCGCATGCTGATGAACAACCTCGACCCCGAGGTCGCAGAACGCCCCGAGGACCTGGTCGTCTACGGCGGCATCGGCAAGGCGGCCCGCGACTGGGACAGCTTCGACCGCATCGTCGCCGCCCTGCGCCGGCTGGAGGACGACCAGACCCTGCTGGTCCAGTCGGGCAAGCCGGTCGGCGTCTTCCGGACGCACGTCGACGCCCCGCGCGTGCTGATCGCCAACTCCAACCTGGTGCCGAAGTGGGCGACCTGGGAGCACTTCCACGAGCTCGATAGGAAGGGTCTGGCCATGTACGGCCAGATGACGGCCGGCAGCTGGATCTACATCGGCAGCCAGGGGATCGTGCAGGGCACCTACGAGACCTTCGTCGAGGTCGGCCGCCAGCACTTCGGTGGGGACCTGACCGGCAAGTGGATCCTGACCGGAGGCCTTGGCGGCATGGGCGGGGCCCAGCCGCTGGCCGCGACCATGGCCGGCGCCAGCATGCTGGCCGTCGAGTGCCAGCGCCGCTGCATCGAGCGCCGGCTGGAGACCCGCTATCTCGATGAGGCGACCGAGGACCTCGACGACGCCCTGGCCCGTATCGACCGGGCGACGAAGGAGGGCCGCGCCCTCTCCGTCGGCCTGCTGGGCAACGCCGCCGACGTCTTCCCCGAGCTCGTGCGCCGCGGCGTGCGGCCGGACGTGGTCACCGACCAGACCAGCGCCCACGACACCGTCAACGGCTACCTGCCCAGAGGCTGGACCGTCGAACAGTGGGAGCAGGCCCGCCTCGCAGACCCCGCCTCCGTCGACCGCGCCGCGCGCGCGTCGATCGTGCCGCACGTGCAGGCCATGCTCGACTTCCACCGCATGGGCGTGCCCACCCTCGACTACGGCAACAACATCCGTCAGGTCGCGCTGGACGAGGGGCTGGAGGGCGCCTTCGAGTTCCCGGGCTTCGTGCCGGCCTACATCCGGCCGCTGTTCTGCCGGGGCGTCGGACCGTTCCGCTGGGCGGCCCTGTCCGGCGATCCTGAGGACATCTTCAGGACCGACCAGGCGATGAAGGACCTCTTCCCCGACAACGTCCACCTGCACCGCTGGCTGGACATGGCCAGGGAGCGCATCGCCTTCCAGGGGCTGCCGGCCCGCATCTGCTGGATCGGCCTGGGCGACCGCCACCGCGCCGGCCTGAAGTTCAACGAGATGGTCGCCAGCGGCGAGCTGAAGGCCCCGGTCGTCATCGGCCGCGATCACCTGGACAGCGGCTCGGTCGCCAGCCCCAACCGCGAGACCGAGGCGATGCTCGACGGCAGCGACGCGGTCAGCGACTGGCCGCTGCTCAACGCCCTGCTCAACACCGCCAGCGGCGCGACCTGGGTGTCCCTGCACCATGGGGGCGGGGTCGGCATGGGCTACAGCCAGCACGCCGGGGTGGTCATCGTCGCCGACGGCACGCCGGAAGCGGCCCGGCGCCTGGAGCGGGTGCTGTGGAATGATCCGGGCACGGGCGTGATGCGCCACGCCGACGCCGGCTACGACATCGCCGTCGACTGCGCGCGCCAGCAGGGGCTGGACCTGCCGTCGCTGGAGGCGGCCCGATGACGCCCGACATCGTCCTGGGCGACACCGCCATCGACCTCGGCCACGTCGAAAAGGCCCTGGCCGGTCCGGTCCGCACGGCCCTGAACGACGGCGCGCGACAGGCCATCGCCCGCTCGGCCGCGACCATCGAGGACATTCTGGCCGCCGGAAAGACCGTCTACGGCGTCAACACCGGCTTCGGCCTGCTGGCCAAACAGACGATCCGGCCCGACCAGCTCGCCGAACTGCAGCGCAACCTGATCCTGTCCCACTGCTGCGGCGTCGGCGATCCGCTGCCGGACGATGTGGTGCGGCTGATCCTGCTCCTGAAGATCGCCGGCCTGTCGCGCGGCTTCTCCGGGGTGCGGCCAGAACTGATCGCCATGCTGCAGCGGCTGCTGGCGAGCGATATCCTGCCGGTGATCCCGGAGAAGGGCTCGGTCGGCGCCTCGGGCGACCTGGCCCCGCTGGCCCATATGTCGGCCGCCCTGCTGGGCGTCGGCGAGATGCGGCACGGCGGCGAGGTTATCCCCGCCATGGAAGGCCTGAAGCGCGCCGGGCTCGAGCCCATCGCGCTGCGGGCCAAGGAAGGGCTGGCGCTGATCAACGGCACCCAGGCCTCGACCGCCCTGGCCCTCAAGGGCCTGGTGCTGGCGCGGCGGGTGTTCGAGGCGGCGCTGGTCGCGGGGGCGATGAGCGTCGACGCTGCGCTCGGCAGCGACACACCCTTCGACGCCCGCATCCACGCTGCGCGCGGTCAGCCGGGGCAGATCGCGGTCGCCGCCGCCCTGCGCGGCCTGCTGGACGGCAGCGCCATCCGCCACAGCCACGACGACTGCGACCGGGTGCAGGACCCCTACAGCCTGCGCTGCCAGCCGCAGGTGATGGGCGCCGTGCTCGACCTGCTGGATAACGCCCAGCGCACCCTGCTGATCGAGGCCGGCGCTGTGACCGACAACCCGCTGGTCTTCGCCGAGACCGGGGAGGCGCTGTCAGGCGGCAACTTCCACGCCGAGCCGGTGGCCTTCGCGGCCGACACGCTGGCGCTGGCGATCGCCGAGATCGGCGCGCTCAGCGAGCGGCGCACCGCCCTGCTGGTCGATCCCGCCATGAGCGCCCTGCCCGCGTTCCTGGTGGCCGAGCCGGGGGTCAACTCCGGCTTCATGATCGCCCAGGTCACCGCCGCCGCCCTGGCCAGCGAGAACAAGGGCCTCAGCCACCCCTCCAGCACCGACAGCCTGCCGACCAGCGCCAACCAGGAGGACCATGTCAGCATGGCCACCTACGCGGCCCGGCGGCTGACGACGATGGCGCAGAACAGCGCCGCCATCGTCGCCATCGAGCTGCTGGCCGCCGCGCAGGGCATCGAATTCCGCCGCCCGCTGCGCTCCTCGCCGCCGCTGGAGACGGCCCACGCCCTCGTCCGCTCGGCCGCCGCCGCCTACGACCGCGACCGCTACTTCGCGCCGGACATCAAGGCGGTGACGGCGCTGGTGCTGGATGGGGCGTTTGGCGGGATTGTCGCGCTGTGAGGGGTTGCGTGGTTCGCGACGCTCGCCCAAGGCTCGCTTCTCACCATGACGAAGGCGGTTTGCATTCCACTGAGCCCGTCATCCTGAGGAGCGATCCGACAGGATCGCGTCGCGAAGGACGCAAAGAATGACCGACGTCCACATCACCCGCGGCGCCAGCCCGCTGATCGTCAGCTTCCCGCATGTGGGGACGGACGTGCCCGACGACATCGCCGCCCGGATGACGCCGGCGGCCCTGCGGCTGGACGACACCGATTTCGCGCAGCCGGCGCTGTACGACTTCACCGATGAACTGGAGGCCACGACCGTCACCGCCCGCTGGTCGCGGCTGGTCATCGACGTCAATCGTCCCCCGGACGACAAGCCGCTGTATCCGGGCCAGTGGGGCGCGGGCCTCGTTCCGACCGAGACCTTCCTCGGCGAGCCGGTCTATCGGGGCCCGGCGCCCGACGCCGCCGAGATCGCCGCCCGGCGCGAGCGCTTCTGGCGGCCCTATCACGACGCCCTGCGCGCGGCGATCGACGCCGCCGTCGAGGCGCACGGCTTCGCGCTGCTGTGGGACGCCCACTCGATCAACGCCGTCGTACCGCGGCTGTTTGACGGCACATTGCCGGACCTGAACATGGGCACCGCCGAGGGCGCGGCCTGTAGCGAGGACGCCCGCGCGGCGGCCTTCGGCGTCTGCCGGGCCAGCGGCTTTTCCGCCGTGCTCGACGGCCGCTTCAAGGGCGGTTTCATCACGCGCAGCTACGGCGCGCCCGCAAAGGGCGTCCACGCCATCCAGATGGAGCTGGCCAAGTCCACGCACCTGGATCCCGACAACCGCATCGACGAGGCCCGGGCGGGACGGCTGCGGCCGGTGCTGGAAAGCGCCATGGAAGCGGCGCTGGACGCGCTGGGGGACGGGCTGGAGGATTAGCCTTCCCGGGACCGGTTCCGGCGTAGCCGGTACCTGTCCCTCAAAACCGTCTGGCGCTGTCGAGGGACAGCTACGCTTCGCGAAGCAGTCCCCAAAGCGAGACTCCGGAGACCTATACTCCGGAGACAAGGCGAGACATTTCGCCCCTTTCGTAGACATCGTCGCCCCGGCCGGGCGGGGTTTCGATCCACCCCGACCCGTACGGTCGCATACTGCCTGGATGAGACCGGCGAGACGCCTCGACCAACGGCTGCAAGGCCAGGCCCCGCAAGGTGCGGCGCGGATGATGCGCGCGGGCCGCCCGGCGCCGCGCCCCGCGGCCACCGCGTTTCTGTCCCCCCATCCACCCTCGCCCGCCGACGCCCGCGCGCGCCGGAACAGGTCCGGCGAGACAGTGAGGACGGTTCAGTGGTCGCTTCAGCATGCCCCGACACTTCAGCAGCTGCTTTACCGTCAGTCCCGCAGCTTGCGGTGGCGCGCGGCAGGATGCAGCCTGCCGCCCGATCCGTGGGGAGAGCACCGATGAACCGTCGCAACACCGCCGTCCTGCTGCTGGCCGCCAGCGTCCTGGCCCTGGGCTCCGCCGCCATGGCGCGCCAGCCGGCGGCTGCTCCGGCCGCCCTGACCCCGCCGCCCGGTGCGTCGGCGGCGCAGGCGGCGCTGACCACGCTGATGGTCGACTACGAGGCCTGGCGGATGGCCGAGGACCCGCTGTCAGCGGGCGCCAACGGCGACGCCGAGGCGCTGTCGAAGCTGCCCGACGTCACGCTGGCCGCCGACGCCCGGCGCAAGACGGCGCTGGGCGCCTTCCAGGTTCGGCTGACCGCCATCGACCCGCAGGGCCTGGACGAGGACGGCAAGCTGAACCACGCCTTCCTGGCCAGGGTCATCGACGGCCAGCTGCAGGCCATCGCCTTCGACGTCGGCCGCCTGGCCTTCTCCAGCGACGACTCCTGGGACGGTTACATCGCCTACATGGCCCAGGTCGCGCCGATGACCGGCAAGGCCGACGCCGAGGCCTGGCTGAAGCGGGTCGAGGCTCTGCCCGGCTGGTACGCCGGCAATACGGAGAATGCACGCCGGGGGATCCGGACGAAGTTCACCCAGCCGCGGCCGATCTCCGACATCGCCCTGGCCCAGGCCCGCAAGGCGGCGGCGGCGCCGGTCGAGGCCGACCCGACCATAGCGGCGCTGGACCGGCTGCCCGGAACCGTGTCCGACGCCGACAAGGCCGCCCTGAAGGCGCGGGCGACGGCGATGGTCCGCGACGGTCTGCGCCCGGCCCAGGCCCGGTTCGTCACCTTCCTGGAGACGGAATACCTGCCCGCGTCACGACCGGGCCTCGGCGCCGCCACCCTGCCGCAGGGCAAGGCCTACTACGCCTGGCTGGCCCGTCGCTACACGACCACCAGCCTGACGCCGGACGAGATCCACGCCATCGGCCTTCGGGAAGTCGCCCGCATCCGGGCCGAGATGGACGGCATCCGCGCCCAGACCGGTTTCACCGGCACGCACGCCGAGTTCCTCGCCTTCCTGCGCAAGGACCCCAGGTTCTACGCCCAGACGCCGGAGGACCTGCTGGAGAAGGCCAGCGAGATCTCCAAGCGGATCGATGACCAGCTGCCGCGCTTTTTCGGCACCCTGCCGCGCCTGCCCTACGGCGTGCGGCCGGTGCCGGCGGAGATCGCGCCGACCTACACCACCGGTCGCTACTTCCCCGGCAGCCCGCGGCTGGGCATCGCCGGCGGCTACATGGTCAACACCTATGCGCTGGACCAGCGGGCGCTGTACGAGCTGCCGGCCCTGACGCTGCACGAGGCCGTGCCCGGCCACCACCTGCAGATCGCGCTGTCCCAGGAGCTGGACGCGGTTCCCGCCTTCCGCCGCGACGCCGACATGACCGCCTTCACCGAGGGCTGGGGCCTCTACTCGGAGAAGCTCGGCATCGAGATGGGCATCTACCGCGATCCCTACGAGCGGTTCGGACGGCTCAGCTACGAGATGTGGCGCGCCTGCCGGCTGGTGGCCGACACCGGCATGCACTGGATGGGCTGGAGCCGGGACAAGGCCAAGGCCTGTTTCACCGACAACAGCGCCCTGTCGCCGCTGAACATCGAGGTCGAGCTGGACCGCTACATCTCCTGGCCCGGCCAGGCGCTGGCCTACAAGATCGGCGAAATGAAGATCGTCGAGGTCCGCGCCCGGGCCGAGGCGGCGCTGGGCGAGAGGTTCGACGTCCGCCGCTTCCACGACGCGGTGCTGCTGGCCGGCCCCCTGCCGATGGACCTGCTGGAAGCGCGGATCGACCGCTGGATCGCGGCGGAGAAGGGGCGCAACCCCTGATGTCATCCCGGCCGGAGCGAAGCGCAGGGCCGGGACCCGGAGGCCGCCGCGCGACGCCGGCTGGGTCCCGGATCAGCCTGCGGCTGTCCGGGATGACAGATATGGCCGCTCTAAACTCCAGCGCCGCTCCCCTCGCCTTGGCGGTCCGACGCCCGGCCGGCGATCTGCTGGTACAGGCGCGTCACCGTCCGGCTGCCGGTGGTCTCGAACATCCACGGGAAGACGCCGTGCAGGATCGCGCCGATGCCGCCGACGATCATGGTCGCGCCGAACTTCGTCGCCACGCCGAAATGCCGGCCGTAGCTCTCGCCGACGGAGGCGGGATGGCGGGTGAACGGATTCATGGCGGGGCGGGCTCCGAGAAAATCGGGGACAGGTTAAGGTGTCCCAAGGGACATCTTAACCTGTCCCCGAACCCCCTACTCCGTCCAGATGTCCGTGACGCCGCCCTTGCGGTTGAGCATGTGGGTGGCGCGCTTGATGACGGCCAGCAGGCGCTCGACGCGCTGGTCCTTGTCGTAGGTGATGTTCGAGCGTGCCATCCCCTCGAGCATGAAGCGGGCGAGGTCGCGGCTGGCCTGGAAGCGGGGGCCGGCGCCGGCGTGCAGCATCTTGAGGAAGTGGTCGCCGATCTGGGCGCGGTCGAACTCGGCCTGGGCGGGCGCGAGCAGTTCGCTGATCAGCGGATCGGTGCGGGCCGCCGCCTCCAGCTCGGCGAAGGCCATGAACGGCTCGCGGTGCAGCAGCTCCCAATAGCTCTCGATGGCGTGCTCGGTGACGTCGCCGCCGACCGGAAGGCCCTCGGCCGCCGCCTTGAACATCGACGAGCGCTGGGCCTGGATATGCTCGATGGTCGCCTCGAGCAGGCTTTCGCGGGTCGGGAAGTGGTAGAGCATGGCGCCGCGGGTGATCCCCGCCGCCTCGGCCACCGCCGCGTTGGTGGTCGCCGCATAGCCCTGGGTGGCGATCACATGCATCGCCTCGTCCAGGATGCGGGCGCGGGTGCGCCGTGACTTGGGCGTGTCGCGCGGAGCTGTGGTCGTCTCGGCCATCATCGCCTCATCTAGGCGCTGCGATGTTGCGCCGCAACACGGCGAGCCCCGAGTTCACGAGACTGACACGCAATCATCATAGCTCGGGCAGGTTCGGCGCCTGCCGGGGGAGCGACGATGACGGCCAACGCCCAGGATTTGAGCGTCCGCTCGGTGTTCATCAGCGATGTGCACCTGGGCACCCGGGGTTGCCGGGCGGAGATGCTGCTCGACTTCATCCGGCATGTGGAGTGCGAGCAGCTCTACCTGGTCGGCGACATCATCGACGGCTGGAAGCTGAAGGGCGGCTGGCACTGGCCGCAGAGTCACAACGACGTGGTCCAGAAGGTGCTGCGGATGGCGCGCAAGGGCGTCCAGGTCACCTACGTGCCCGGCAACCACGACGAGCGGGCGCGCGACTTCTGCGGCGTGCATTTCGGCGGGGTGGTCGTGGTGCGTGACGCCATCCACGAGACCATCGACGGGCGCCGCTTCCTGGTCGTCCACGGCGACGAGTTCGACGGCATCGTGCAGCACGCGCGCTGGCTCGCCTTCCTCGGTGATTGGTCCTATAGAACCCTCCTGATGCTGAACACATTGGTGGCGCGGCTGCGTCACCGGATGGGTTTGGGGTACTGGAGCTTTTCGGCCTATCTGAAGGTCAAGGTGAAGAACGCCCTGCAGTTCATCGAGAACTTCGAGCAGGCCGTGACCGACGAAGCCCGGAGGCGGGGCGTTGACGGCGTCATCTGCGGCCATATCCACAAGGCCGAGATGCGCGACATGGACGGGATCCTCTACGTGAACGACGGGGACTGGGTCGAAAGCTGCACCGCGCTGGTCGAGCACCACGACGGGCGGCTGGAAATTATCGAGTGGGCCGGGCGGCGATCCTGGTCCAATGTTCCGCGCGACGTCCCCGCGGACCTGCCGGAGCCTGTCGCCGCCTGATGCGTATCCTGCTGGCCACGGACGCCTGGGAGCCCCAGGTCAACGGCGTCGTCCGTACGCTCACGCGCGTCGTCGACGAGATGCGGCTGATGGGCCACGAGGTCGAGGTGATCAGCCCCGACCAGTTCAACACCGTGCCGCTGCCCACCTACTCCGAGATCAAGCTGGCGGTCGGCGCCTATGAGCCGGTGCAGGAGAAGTTCAAGTCGTTCGAGCCGGAGGCGATCCACATCGCCACCGAGGGCCCGGTGGGCCTGGCCGCGCGGCGGGTCTGCCTGGAATGGAAGCTGCCGTTCACGACCAGCTACCACACGCGTTTTCCGGAGTACGTCTCGGCCCGGCTGCCGGTGCCGCTGGCGGCCGGCTACGCCTACATGAAGTGGTTCCACAAGCCGTCCGGCCGGATGATGGTGGCCACCGACACCATGCGCGAGGAGCTGGAGAGCCACGGCTTCCGCAACATCTCGTCCTGGTCGCGCGGCGTGGACACCGACCTGTTCCATCCGCGCCGGCCGGACGAGACCGACGTCTTCGCCCATCTGGCCAGGCCGATCTTCCTCAATGTCGGCCGCGTGGCCGTCGAGAAGAACATCGAGGCGTTCGCCTGCCTCGACCTGCCCGGCACCAAGGTCGTGGTCGGCGACGGGCCCCAGAAGGCCGAGCTGGAAGCGAAATACCCGGACGTGGTCTTCACCGGCGCGAAGTTCGGCGAGGAGCTGGCCGCCCACTTCAACAGCGCCGACGTCTTCGTCTTCCCGTCGCTGACCGACACCTTCGGGCTGGTGATCCTGGAGGCCATGGCCACCGGTTCGCCGGTCGCCGGTTTCAATGCGCCGGGGCCGGCCGACATCATCCCGGGATCGGGCGCCGGCGTGCTGGCGCCCGGCCGCACCGACGGCCTGCGCGAGGCCTGCATCGCCTGCCTGGACATCGACAGGAGCGTCGTGCGCCGATTCGCCGAGACCTTCTCCTGGCGGGCCTGCGCCGAGCAGTTCGTGAAGAACCTCGAGCCCTATCCCGAGCCCGAGAAGACGCGCTTCTGGCGCCGGCTGCGCCGGCTGGCGAGGCTACGCCGCAAGTCGACGGCGGCCTGAGCCTTACAGAAGGCGGCTGCGGATCGCCTGGGACAGCAGGTCGATGCCCGACACGGCCACCACGATGACCAGCACGATGCAGCCGGTCTCGCCGTATCGGAAGGTGTTGGTCGAATCGATCAGCACCTGGCCGATGCCGCCGGCGCCGATCAGGCCCAGCACCGTGGCGGCGCGGCTGTTCGACTCGAACCGGTACAGCGCATAGCTGGTCCACAGCGGCGCGACCTGGGGGATGACGCCCCAGATGATCTCCTGCAGGCGGCCGGCGCCGGTGGCGCGCACGCCCTCGACCGGCCCCTTGTCGATGGCCTCGACGGCCTCGGAGAACAGCTTGGCCAGCACGCCGCCGGTGTTGAACATCATCGCCATGACGCCGGCGAACGGGCCAAGGCCGACGGCGGTGATGAAGATGACCGCGACCACCAGGTCGGGGATCGACCGGATCAGGTCGAGCACCCGGCGGACCGGCTGCTGGATCCAGGCCGGCGCAATGTTGCTCGAGCCCAGCAGGCCGAGCGGCACGGCGACGATGATGGCCAGGAAGGTGCCCCACAAGGCCATCTGGATCGTCTGCCACATCTTGCCGATGTAGAGGCCCCAGTCGCGCTCGGTGAAGTCGGCCGGCGTCCAGGCGCTGGACATGAACTTGAACGGCGAGAAGAACTCGCTGATGAAGCCGCCCATGCCGCTTTCCTCGCTGAACAGCAGCGGGAACTTGTTGATCTCGGCCGGGCCGAAGCTGATCAGCAGCAGCACCGCGACCCCGCCGAAGATGGCGATGTCGAACAGACGGGCCGAGAGCGACCGCGTCGGCGGCGAAAGGGTGACGTCCGTGGCGGTCATGGCGGTGTCCGCTACTGGGCCGGGACGGCGGGCGCCGCGCCGGCCTTGGCCGCGGCGGTGACCCGCTCGGCCTGGATGGCGGCCAGAGCCTTCTCGGCGGCGGCGATCTTGGTCTGGTCGCCGGCGTCACGGGCGAGCAGGAGGGTCTCGGTCGCCTCCATCTCGCGGACCATCAGCAGATGGGTGTCGTCGGCCGGCAGGAACCCGCCGATGCTGAGCGCCTCCAGGTTGGCGCGCTGGCGAGCCGCCTCGGGCCCGTCGCCCTGGCCGTAGGTCAGGAAGAACTGGCGGATCTTCTCCTTCACCGCCGGATCAAGATCCTTGCGCCAGACGATGGGGTCTTCCGGCAGGGTTGGCGATTCCCAGATCACCCGGACCTTGTCGGCCTGGCCCTCGCCGCGCTGGGCGTTCAGGCGGATGGCCGTGGAGTTGTTGGTCGCCGCGTCCAGCCGTCCGGCCGCGACCGCGAACAGGTTGGCCTGGTGGTTGGCGGTCAGCACGGTCTTGAAGCAGGTCTCCGGCTTCTTGCCGGCCGGGATGAAGACGTAGGTCATCGGGGCCAGGGTGCCGGAGGTCGACTTCTTGTCACCCATGCCGAAGTTGAGCGTCCTGTCGCACTTGAACAGGTCGTCGATGGTCCGAATCGGGCTGCCGGCCGGCACGATGATCACGGACTTGTAGCCGTCCTCGCCGGACGGATCGAAGGTGCGGGCGAAGACCTCGCCGTTCGAGCGGCGGACGGCCTCGAGCCCTGACTGGTTGGAGAACCAGCCCAGGTCGGTCTGCTTGAACCGCATCGCCTCGATCAGGGCGCTGTAGTTGCTGGAGAAGAACGGCTTCACCTTCAGCCCGGTCTGCTTCTCCATGTCAGCCAGGATCGGGGTCCAGTAGGACTCCATGTTCTGGGCATCCTCGGTCGACAGGATCGAGAAGGTGATGGTGTCAGACGCGCCCTTGGACGCGCTGTCGCCGCCGCAGCCGGCGAGCGCGAGAGTCGCGACGGCGCCCAGCGCCAGCAGCGAACGACGGAGAATCATTGCGGTGCTCCTTCCCAGAAGACGTCTTCGAATTCCGGGCCGTAGATGTCGATGAGCCGGGTGCGGTCGAGGCCGGACGAGGGTCCGTCATAGACCTTCTTGCCGGCCTTGAGGGCGACGACCCGGTCGCAGTAGCGCAGGGCGTAGTCGACCTGGTGCAGGGTGACGATGACGGTCAGGCCGTCCTTCTGGTTCAGGTCGCGCAGGATATCCATCACCTTGCGGGCGGACACCGGGTCCAGCGAGGCGACCGGTTCGTCGGCGAGGATGATCTTGGCCTTCTGGACCAGCGCCCGGGCGATGGCGCCGCGCTGCTGCTGCCCGCCGGACAGGGTGTTGGCCCGCTGGCCCGCGTAGTCACTGACCCCGACGCGGTGCAGGGCCGCCATGGCCGCCTGCTGCGTCTCTTCGGGCCAGCGTCCCAGGACGCCGCGCATGAAGGGGATGCGGCCCAGCGAACCCAGCGCCACATTGGTGAACAGGCTCAGGCGGCCGACCAGATTGAACTGCTGGGCGATGAAGCCGATGCGGATGCGCGCGTCGCGCACCTTGTCGCCCACCTTGCCCTTGATCTGCGTCTTGACGCCGAAGGCCTCGATGACCCCCTCGCCGCCGTCGATGGTCTGCAGGCCGTCGATCGAGCGCAGCAGCGTCGACTTGCCGGACCCCGATGGACCGATGAGCGCGACCATTTCGCCACGGGCGACGTCGAGCGACACCCCGTCGAGCGCGCGGCGGGGGCCAAAGGTCTTGGAGACCTGGCGAATGGAGAGAACGGCGTCCGACGTCATGGCTTTTCGGGGAGAGTCCTTAACACAGATGCCCGGCCGTCATGGAAGGGGCATGCGAAAGTTTCGTGACGCGGGGGAACTCCAGCTCCCCATGGGCGCCTTCGGGTTAGCCTAAAGGCGCGCGCGCGGCGAGCGTTTCATACGCCCACCTTTTTGGGGGAGGTTTTCACCGGCAGGCTGACGATGCTGAAATCGGCAGAGCTGGAGTACGGTCATGAAGCTGATGACTTTGTTTGTCGCCGCCGCGGCGGCGCTATGCTGTGGCGCGAGTTCGCAACTGGCCTACCCGCTTCAGGGTGACTACGGCCCAGGCGGGCCGAATCTGGCCCGGCACTGTGCGGCCTTGTCGAAAGGCCAGCCCGCCGTCGGCTGGACGTTCAAGGGCGGCATCGCCACCACCACTGACCTTATGCTCGCCCGATGCGAGGTTCGCTCGGTGGAAAGGTTGGCGCCGAACGAATATCGGCTGGTCGAGAGTTGTGGGTTCGGTGGCGAGCCGGCGGTCATGGGGTCGCGATACATCCTCGTCGTGGAGGGCGGCGGATTCGTGGAAACAAGCGTCGATGCGCCCGCTGTTGCAGTGCGTCCCAAGACTGGCCCAGGCGCCCGTGTCTATGCCCCCTGCCCCAGGTAGCCCTGCGCGAAGGGGCGGGGCGCGTCCGGGCAGGACGGCCGCATCCACAAAATCTCTTTACACCGGGGTCTATCGACCCTAAATCGCGCGCTTCCGGCGGACCCCGTGTCCACCTACGCTGCTAACGCCGGTCTGGGTTTAACAATCAACAGGGGGTTACGTGAATTGCGCACGTACCATTTGCCCCTGGACCTGGTCCGCGAGCGGTCTCCGGAACGTCCTGTCGCCCTTGTGCGACGTGACGCCGTAGCCGTAGCAGCGCGCTGGTTCCAGACGAATTTCAAGGGCGACGTCCTCTACGCGGTGAAGGCCAATCCTTCGCCCTGGGTCATCGAGACCCTCGCGCAGAACGGCGTCACCGGGTTTGACGTGGCCTCGCTGAATGAGGTCGAGCTGGTTGCGAAGCACGCGCCGGGGTCCCGCATGGCCTTCATGCACCCGGTGAAGAGCCGCGCCGCCATCTCGGCCGCCTACTTCGACCACGGCGTGAAGACCTTCTCGTTCGATACGCACGAGGAGCTCGAGAAGATTCTCGACGCCACCGGCCAGGCCAAGGACCTCAACCTCATCGTCCGCATGGGCGTGTCGGCGGAGGGCGCGGCCTACAGCCTGTCGGGCAAGTTCGGCGTCGAGAGCCACCAGGCTCCCGACCTGATGCTGGCCGCCCGTCGGTCGACCCAGGAGCTGATGGGCGTGTCCTTCCACGTCGGCAGCCAGTGCATGCGTCCGACCGCCTTCCAGGCGGCGATGGCCCAGACCGGCCGCGCGCTGGTCCGCGCCGGCGTGTTCGCGGACGTCATCGACGTCGGCGGCGGCTTCCCGTCGGTCTACCCGGGCATGATTCCGCCGGACATGAGCGACTACATCGCGGCCATCGATCGCGGCTTCAACGAGATGCCGGTGTCGGAGACGACAGAGCTGTGGTGCGAACCCGGCCGGGCGCTGGTCGCCGAGTCGACCTCGCTGTTGACCCGCGTCGAACTGCGCAAGGGCAATGCGCTGTACCTGAACGACGGGGCCTACGGCTCGCTGTTCGACGCCGCGCACGCCAAGTGGCCTTTCCCCGTGAAGGGCTACCGCGGCGGCGATACGGCCCGCGAGCTCGACAGCGCCCTGCGCCCGTTCGAGTTCTACGGCCCGACCTGCGACTCGATCGACCACATGCCGGGCCCGTTCTGGCTGCCGGAAGACATCCGCGAGGGCGACTTCGTGGAGATCGGCATGCTGGGCGCCTACGGCGTGGCCATGCAGACCCGATTCAATGGCTTCGGTTCGGTGGAAGAAGTCGAGGTCGGCGATGCGCCGATGGCCTCGATGTTCGGCCTCGCCCGTCGGTCGATCCCCGTGCCGCGCACGGCTGAAGCCACCAATGTCGTCCGGCTGTCGCGCCCCAAGGGTAAGGCCGGCCAGAGGAAGCGGAAAAGGTAGGCCGCAACCGGCCGCTCTCCGGGCGGTTTCATCAAGACCAGCCCCAGCCCGTCGCTCCGTCCGGGCTGGGGACTTCATCCAATGGACGGGCGCTCACTGTCAGGGAAACCGAAGCGATGAACGCTCCGACCAACACCAAGGCCCAGCTGCTCGCCAACACCGTCGAGCACATCGACATCACCAGCTTCGACGCCCGTCCGATCATCGATTCGATGCGCAAGATGAGCTTCAGCTCGCGTGACACCGCCCGGGCCGCCGACATCTTCAACATGGCCCTGGAAGACACGGCCTGCTCGCCCTGGCTGATCCTGGCCGGATCGACCAGCGCCGGCGGCTGCATGCACGTCTACCGGGACATGGTGAAGCTGGGCATGATCGACGCGGTGGTCGCCACCGGCGCCTCGATCGTCGACATGGATTTCTTCGAAGCCCTCGGCTTCAAGCACTACCAGGCCGCCGGCCCGGTCGACGACAATGTGCTGCGCGACAACTACATCGACCGCATCTACGACACCTACATCGACGAGGAAGAGCTCCAGGCCTGCGATCACACCATCCTGGAGATCGCCAACCGGCTGGAGCCGCGCGGCTATTCCTCGCGCGAGTTCATCTGGGAGATGGGCAAGTGGCTGTCGGAAGGTAACGCCAAGAAGGAAGGCAGCCTGATCCAGACCGCCTACGAAGAGGGCGTGCCGATCTTCTGCCCGGCCTTCGTCGACAGCTCGGCGGGCTTTGGCCTGGTGAAGCACCAGAAGGAACGCGCCGCCGCTGGCAAGCCCTACCTGATGCTGGACGCGATCGCCGACTTCCGTGAACTGACCGACATCAAGATCGCCGCCGGCGTCACCGGCCTGTTCATGGTCGGCGGCGGCGTGCCCAAGAACTTCGCCCAGGACACCGTCGTCTGCGCCGAGATCCTTGGCGTCGAGGCCGAGATGCACCGCTACGCCGTGCAGATCACGGTCGCCGACGTCCGCGACGGCGCCTGCTCCTCCTCCACGCTCAAGGAGGCCGCCAGCTGGGGCAAGGTGCAGACCACGCACGAGCAGATGGTCTTCGCCGAAGCCACCACGGTCGTGCCGCTGATCGGCTCGGACGCCTACCACCGCGGCGCCTGGAAGAACCGCGTCAAGCCGCGCTGGCAGAAGCTGTTCGCGTAAGGCCTGCCTATCGCCGGACTGAACGAGCCGCGCGAGGGTCCCGCCCTCGCGCGGCTTTTTCGTGGGAACTCAGGCCGACCAGGCCAGCCAGCCGACATAGGCGGCATAGGCCAGCAACAGGGTGGCGCCCTCGCCGCGCGTCACCCGTCCGCGACTGCGGGCGAACAGGATCATCAGAGCGGTCGCCGCCACCAGCACCCAGATGTCGAGCCGCGCGATCTCCGGCGGCACGTCGATGGGCTTGATGGCCGCCGTCAGGCCCAGGATGCCGAGAATGTTGTAGAGGTTCGACCCGACGATATTGCCCAGCGCCACGTCACCCTGCCTGCGCAGGGCCGCCACCAGGCTGGTGACCAGCTCGGGAAGCGAGGTGCCGACGGCCACGATGGTGAGGCCGACCAGGGTGTCGGACACGCCAAGGTCCCTGGCCAGCACGATCGCGCCCGACACCAGAAGATTGGCGCCGAACACGGTGACGCCGATCCCGGCGGCGACCATCGGCAGCGCAAGCCAGAGGCTGGGCGCCGCTCGCGCCGCGTCGGCCGCGCCGGCCTCGATCCGCGCGCCTTCCGGATCCGGTCGGCGTCGCTCGGTCATCCAGACAATCAGGACGTAGACGACCAGCGCGCCGAAGGCGAAGAGGCCCATCTCGCGCGTCAGATAGCCCTGCAGCACGGCCCAGATGCAGGCGCCGGTCGCGAGGATCAGGGCGAGCCCGTCCCGTCGGAAGGACTGCCTGTCGACTGTCAGCGGCGCGATCAGCGCGGTAAGGCCCAGGATCAGCAGCACGTTCGAGATGTTCGAGCCGATCACGTTGCCGACCGCGATGCCTGGCGATCCGGCGAACGCCGCCTGCAGACTCGTGACCAGTTCCGGGGTCGAGGTGCCGAACCCCACCACGGTCAGGCCGATCAACAGCGGGCTGACGCCCAGCCGCCGGGCCGCGCTGGCCGCGCCGCGCACCAGCAGGTCGCCTCCGGCGGCCAGCATGGCCAGCCCCGCCGCAATCCCGAGCCACAGTTCCATGCGCAGCCAGCCTCCCCGTCGCAAGCATGCCTGGCCAATGCGGGCTTGCAACGAAAACCGCAGTCGTCATGCTGGAAAAAAACGGGCGGGAGGCGCGGACGATGAGCCGTATACGGATGATGATGGTGGGCGGGGCGACGGCGCTGGTGATGGCGGGTGTCGCCTGGGCGCAGTTTCCCTTCCCGGGCTACCTGGGCGACCGGCTGCTGGACACGTCCTCGATCGTCCAGCCCGCGCCGCAACCGGGCTCGCCGCGGGCCGAGGCTGACCGCGCGATCTTCACCGCAACGCGGGCGCTCAAGGGGACGCCGCGCTGGGACATGGCGATCGCCGATCTCGATGAGCGCAGGGTCGTCTATGCGATGCGGTGCGCCATCGGCGTCGAGATCAAGGAACTGGGCGACGCGCCGAAGCTGACCCGTGTGCTGCTGCGGGTCGCGCCGGACCTGACCAAGGCGGTCGACACGCCCAAGGCCTTCTACGACCGCAAGCGGCCCTATCTGCTGCAGGAAGGCGACATCTGCACCGCTCGCAGCGATGAACTGGCCAAAAGCCCGGACTATCCGTCGGGCCATTCGAGCTGGGGCTGGGCGGTCGGGCTGATCCTGGCCGAGCTGGCGCCGGATCGTGCCGAGCCGATCCTGCAGCGGGCCCGCGCCTACGGCGAGAGCCGGGCCGTCTGCGGTGTGCACACCGCCAGCGCGGTCGCCGCGGGCCGTGACAACGGCGCGGCGGTTATCGCCGCGGTGCACGGCCTTCCGGACTTCCGGGCGGACATGGAAGCGGCCCGTGCGGAACTGGCCGCAATGCGGGCCAAGGCCGGACCGCTGGAGGGTTGCGAGGCCGAGGCGGAGACGCTGTCGAAGGCGCCCTGGTAGTCGCGCGCTTGCCCTCGGCGTCCGCCGTCTCTACCTCTGCCCCATGGCCCATACACACGCCTGCGACCACGACCACGACCAGCCGGGCCTGTCCGGCGGGGCGCTGGTCGCCGGTCTGACGGCGGCGGAGACACGCTGCACGGCCGCGGGCCAACGGCTGACGGCGCCGCGGCGACGGGTGCTGGAGCTGTTGCTCGGCGCCGGCCAGCCGGTGAAGGCCTACGATCTGATCGCGGCCTACGGCGCCGGCGGCGAGCCGGCCAAGCCGCCGACCGTCTACCGGGCGCTGGAGTTCCTCTCGCGGCACGGCTTCGCGCACAGGATCGAAAGCCTGAACGCCTACATCGCCTGCGGCGGAGGCAGCGAGGGCCATGCGGCGGCCTTCCTGATCTGCGACTGCTGCGGGCGCACGCGCGAGATCGCGCCGGTCGGCGCGGCCGAGATCGAGCGGCTGGCGGCCGAGCGCGGCTTCACCCTGACCGGCCTCACCGTCGAGGCCCATGGCCGTTGCGAGGATTGCCCCGCCTGATGTCGCAGACCGGACTCGAAATCTGGCGCGGGGGCGTCAACACCTGGGAATGCGACGAGATGGGGCACATGAATGTGCGCTTCTACGTCACCAAGGCCGCTGAGGGCCTGGTCGGCATGGCCGCCGGCCTGGGCCTGCCCAACGCCTTCGCCGCCCATGCCGAGTCGACGCTGCTGATCCGCGAGCAGCACATCCGCTTCCTGCGCGAGGCCCATGCCGGCGCGGCGCTGCACATGACCGGCGGCGTGCTGTCCATCGGCGAGGACGAAGCCCGCCTGCTGCAGTTGCTCTGGCACAGCGAGAGCGGCGCCCTGGCCGCCACCTTCCAGACGGTGGTCGCCCATGTGACCCCGCGGGACGGTCGCCCGTTCCCCTGGAGCGCCCGGTCGCGCGCCCTGGCCGAGGCGCTGGTCACGGACCTTCCCGAGCAGGCCGCCGCGCGCAGCGTGTCGCTGGACCCGGTGACCTCGACCGCCGGCCTCGCCCGCGCCGACGACCTTGATCTGGTCCGCATCGCCCAGGGCGCGGTCTCGCCGCAGGACTGCGACATCTTCGGCCGCATGCGGCCCGAGCAGTTCATCGGCCGCGTCTCGGACGGCATTCCGCGCCTGGTGCGCGGCTTCCGCGACACCGTCAGCGAGGCTGCGGAAGAAAAGCCCAAACGCGTTGGCGGGGCCGTACTGGAGTACCGGCTGATCCATCTGGACTGGCCGCGCGCCGGCCAGCGCATGGAAATCCGCTCGGGCCTGAAGACCGCCGACACCCGGACCAAGACCATGGTCCACTGGATGATCGACCCCGACACCGGCAAGGCCTGGGGCACGTCGGAGGCGGTGGCGATCACCTTCGATCTCGACGCCCGCAAGATCGTGCCGATCAGCGACGCGGCGCGCGAGCGGCTGATGACCCAGGCGACGCCGGGACTGGCGCTGTAGCGGGGTCTGCTTCCGACGAAGTCGGTAGCTGTCCCTCAACGCCCTTTGACATCGTTGGGGACAGGAAGCGCGTCCCCGCGGGACGCTTCATCCAGTCCCCATGGCCGCCGCCAGCAGCGCCTCGCGAACCAGCTCCGGGCGTTCCATCGGCAGGAAATGGCTGGTTCCCGGGATCACGGACAGGTCCACGCCCAGCGCCAGGATGTCGGCCTCGTGGCGTTCCAGCTGACAGGTCGAGCCGATCTCGGCCTTGAGGATCCGGATCGGCGCCGCGACGCGCGGAAAGTCGCCGATCGTGTCGTGGAAGTGGGCGCCGAAGTTGGAGGACTCCCAGTCCGGCGCACAGCTGAGGGTCATGCCGCCCGCCCCGTCCTCGACCAGCCCGTCTATCAGGTAGTCGCGCAGGGTCGCCTCCGGCCAGGACTTGAAGGCGCCCCGTCCGAGGTAGGCCTCGAAGGCCGCCTGGCGGCTCGGGAACTGGAAGCGCCGGCGACGGGCGCCCTGGGCCAGGGGCGACTCGCGCATGCCCTCCGGACCCATGGCGGCGACCCGCTCGGGAGAGACCACCACCGGATCGAACAGCACCAGCCGCCGGGCGGCGTCCGCCCGCTGCGCGGCGGCCAGAATGCAGGCCGTGCCGCCCATGGAATGGCCCGCGAGGACGGCAGGCGTCTCGCCCAGCGCCTCCAGCAGGGAGAGCAGGTCGTCGCGGAAGCCCAGCCAGGAGTTCTTCTCGTAGGGAACCGCCGGCAGCGTCGTCCGCCCGTGTCCACGCTGGTCGACCGCCAGAACGCGCAGGCTCCCGGCCAGCGGCGCGAGGATGGAGCGATAGGTGGAGGCGTTGAACCCGTTGGCGTGCAGGAACACAACGTCGAGCGGCCGGTCGCCGGGACCGAACTCCAGGGCCGCGATCTGGCCGCCCGGAACCGGGATCAGGCGGCGGCGCGCGGGCGAGACGTCAGGCAGGGCGGCATTGGTCATCCGCCCTGCCTAGAGCCTTCCCCTCACGTGAGTCGAGAGGGCTATATCTTCGTCAGATCCCAGCTGCCGCTCGGCTTGCGGCAGGCGCGGTAGCGTTCGCGCTCGGTCCCGTACTTCTTGGTGTAGATGGTCTGCTCGATGCGGCGGCAGTCGCCGCTGTCGCCGCCGCGCGGACGGACCACGGACTGGGCGACATAACCGGTCGCATAGCCGTTCTGGCCGACCAGCAGCCAGGGCTGACCCTTGACCTTGGCGAGCACCTGGAAGTCCTGGCCGCCGGCCAGCTTGCCGACGATGGCGCCGGAGGTGGACGGCCGCCCACGCAGGTTCACGGTCTTCGGCGCGTACCACCAGCCGCCGCCGCCCTCCCAGGCGCTTTGCGGCGCGACACCGCGGGCGAAGCTGACGCTTTGCAGGCGGTAGGGTTCGCCGTAGCCTTCGCCATAGGCGCTCCACGGCTGGACCGTGACATCGCCGCGCGAGCCGGTCTCGGGGTTGCGCCAGTTGGTCGTCTGGCCGGTGCGCAAGGCGTCCTCCAGCGCGGCTTCAGCCTTCTTGCGGTCGTTCTCCTGGATCTTGCAGCCGATCGCCGAGCCGGCGGCCGCCCCGATGCCCGCGCCGATGACGGTTCCGAGCGCGCGATCGTCCTTGGCGACCTTGTTGCCGATGAGGCCGCCGACGATGGCGCCGATCACCGCGCCGCCCTCCTGCTTCCCGCCCTCGGCGTCGCACCCGAAGATGCCCCGAGCCTGGGCGGCGCCCGGCATGGCGACCGCGGCTGCGGCCAGAAAAGCGGAGGCTGTGACTGCGAGGCGCATGGTTCACTCCTTGTGAGACCGGGGATGGATCGGTTCGATCAAAATAATACGGACGAAGACCCAAGTACGCGCCTGTCCGCGACCGCTGCATTGACCTCACGCAATTGTGCATCGGCCCGTCACGGCCGCCGCGCCCCCGGCGAGTCCCTAGGCCTGGTGGACAGGGCCTTCGACATTATCCTCGCCGAACTCGGCGCGCAGGGCGGCGGCGATGGCCTCGCCCTCAAGGTCATGCGCCCTCGCCTGGGCTTCGCTGAACGCCGGCCCGGCGTCCGGATCGTACGGATCGACCGCGTCGTGAAAGGCGTTCTCCCAGGTCCTCAGGCGTTCGGCGAGCGCCTCCGGGAGATGCTCGAAGGTGTCGACCGGATAGCCCGTGTCGGCGTCGAGCAGCGGCTGGTACCCGTACCGACGGACCAGACGCACCCGCACCGGCCGCGGCTGTACGACCGGCATCCCGTCGGGCTCCTCGCCGAAGGCCGGCCGCGGCCCGGGGTTCCAGGCCAGCTGTCGCGCGACCCAGGCGACCATCGCCAGCGCCGCGGCCGCGAGGATGGCCAGGTGCAGTCGATCGGACAGCGCGCCGAGCCGGTCGTCGGAGCCCAGCCAAAGGACCATGGCCGTCGCCACCGCCCAGATCACGGCGGCGTTGGCGACGCGTCGCCGGCCGAGAGCCTCGGATTCGTCCGTGGGGGGGAACCGTCGGGCGGCGAAGACCAGCCAGCCCGCCTGAAGTCCGAGATTGAGCAGGAACAGCCACGGGGCCCAGCCGCTGAGCAGGACAAGGCTCAATCCGCTGACGCCGGTGACGACCGAGGTTGCGGCCAGGATCCACCGCCTGAGCACGTCGTCGGGATCGGGGCGGCTGAGGCTGATCGACGCCAGGGCCTGATCAAGGACGGAGTCCATGGCCAGCGCCCGCAGCGTCACGACAGCGCCGAAGGTGTAGAAGACCCCGATGAGCCGGGCGGTGATGTCGATTGCGTCCATGCGGCCTTGCACCACGGCGGCTGGTCGCCGGCATCCTCTGTTAGGGGGCCTTGGCTTTCCCCGCGTCAAAGAGCGACACTGCGGAAAACGGGAGGAACACATGACCGCTCACGCCGCCATCTCGGCCGCCGACACGCAGTGGAACTGCTTCGATGTCTCCATCGAGGCGGGCGTCGCCCACATCCGCATGACGCGGCCCGAGGCGATGAACACCATGAACAAGGACTTCTGGCGCGAACTGCCCGCGATCGTGAAGGACATCGACGACAACGCCCGGGCGCGCTGCATCGTCATCTCCTCGACCGGCAAGCACTTCTGCGCCGGCATGGACCTGTCGGTGTTCGCCAACGTCGGCGACCGTGACGGAGCGCCGGTTGACCGCCATGTGGCCGGCGAGAGCTTCCGCCGCCACGTCCACCACCTGCAGGACACCTTCACCTGCCTGGACGAAGCGCGGATGCCGGTGATCGCGGCCATCCACGGCGGCTGCATTGGCGGGGCGGTCGATTTCACCAGCGCCTGCGACATCCGCTACTGCACCGAGGACGCGTTCTTCACCATCATGGAGATCAACATCGGCATGACCGCCGATGTCGGCACCTTCCCTCGCCTGTGCAAGCTGATCCCCGAGGGCTGGGTGCGCGAGCTGGCCTACACCGGCCGCCGCCTTCCGGCCCAGCGGGCCAGGGAGATCGGCCTGGTCAACGAGGTGCTGCCCGACCACGAGGCCGTCGTCGCCCATGCGCTGGCCACCGCGCGGGAGATCGCCTCCAAATCGCCGCTGGCCGTGGCCGGCAGCAAGGTGATGATCAACTACGCCCGCGACCACACCATCAAGGACGCGCTGGACTATATCGCCCTGTGGCAGGTGGGCATGTTCTCCGGTCCGCACATGGCCGAGACCTTCGCCGCCCGGCAGGAAAAGCGCGAGCCGGTGTTCCCGGACCTGCTGCCCCTGCGACGCGGACTCTAGCGCCAGGCCGCCGACCGGGCCTTGCGCTCGGCGGCGGCGTCCACGGGCGCGCCCAGTCCGAGCGTGGCGATCGCCGAGGCCAGGACCGGGGATGGAACCGGGGCGCCGGCCTGGGTCATCACCAGCCGCCAGCCGTCGCCGGTCCGGCAGGCGACGCCCGAGATGCCACTCTCACTGGCGAAGGTCCGGCACCAGACACCGTCCTGGCGCCTGTAGGTGCCCAGCAGCGTTACGGCGGCGCCGGCCTTCTGGGTCTCGGCAAGCCCCTGCTCGAGCGTTGCGACGAGCGCGCCGCGGGCATGCAGGGAGCCGTCCAGCAAGTCGTTGGTCGGGCGGGGCGCGAACATCCCGACGCCCAGGCCCACGATGGCTCCGGCCGCCAGGGCCGCCCAGCGCGGATCGAGCGGCCTGCGAACGGGCGGCGGACCGGCCTTCGGCTTCGGTGGCGGCGGCGCTTCCCGGGTCCTGCGGGCGTCGGCCAGCGAGACGACGGGCGCGGCGGACTTGTCTCCGGCCGCGGCCCTCGCCTTCCGCCCCCCGGAGGAGATCGCGTTCTGGATCATGGCGCCGACCTCCCGATGCCGACGCAGGCGCTCGGCGACCGAGGGATCGCTGGCCACGGCCGCCTCGACCGCCGCCCGCTCCGGCGCGGACAGCTTGCCGCCGATGTAGGCGATCAGCATCTCATCCGTGACGATCATGACGGGTACTCCGGCGAAGGGGCGGAACGGCGCGCAGGCGCATAATCTGCCCCACGGCGGCGACGCCGCAAAGCGCTCGCACGCGTCCGGGGATCAGGCTTCGAGCTCGGCGTCGCGCAGATCGGCGTCCTGGAGTTTGGCGCCGGCCAGATCGGCTTCCAGGAACCGGGCCTTCTGGGCATGCGCCCCGCGCAGGTCCGCGCCGCGCAGGACGGCCCTGGTCAGATCGGTGCGAATGAACCGCCCCTCGGCGATCATCAACGGTCCCAGGCGGGCGTCGCGCAGATCAGCCTTGTTCAGCTGGGCGCCGGAAAGCTTGGCGCCGCGCAGGTCGGCGCCCTTGAGCACCGTGCTGCGCAGATCGGCGCCGGTGAGATCGGCGCCCTGAAGCTCCGCGCCGGTGAGGTTCATCCCGAAGAAGACGGACCGGGGGGCGACAAGCCCGGTCATCCGGCGCCCGCGAAGCTGCCGCAGCGACCGGAAGTCGACGCGCGAGACCTTCATCACCGCACCCTCGGCCCCGTGGGACTCGCAGAAGCGCTCATGGTCGCGCAGCAGATCCTGAAGGGGCACGTCATCGACGTAGATGATCGGCGGCGGCGCCTTCAGAACGTCGGTGAGGTCAGCCTTGTCGAAGTTGGCGTCGTCCATCTTCACGCCGACCAGGACGGCCTGCCGGAGCGAGGCACCCGAAAGATCGCTGCCGAACAGGTCCGCTCCGGACAGGTCGGCCCCGTCGAGCACGGCGTTGACGAGCCTGGCGCCGGCCAGGCACGCGCCGCTCAGGTTGGCGTCGGTGAAGTCCGCCGCCAGGGCGTGCGCGCCGGTGAGCTGCGCGCCGGTCAGGTTGGCGCCCTCAAGCACCGCGTAGTCGAGTTCGCCAGGCCGGCGTTCGTGCTTCAGGATGCGCCAGCCGCTGCCGGAGCCCTGCATGGCGATGCGTCCCTCGCGAAGGTCGCAGCCGGCCAGGTTCGCGCCGGCCATGTTGGCTCCGCGCAGGCAGGCGCCGCGCAGGTCCGCAGCGGTCAGATCGGCATTCCGCAGGTCAGCGTCGCGCAGGTCGCAACCGAACATGGTCACCCGCTTGAGCACCGCGCCCTTCAGGCTGGCGCCGTGGAACCATGCGCCGGTCAGCTCCGCCTCGGTCAGGTCGACGCCGTCGAACATCATGTTGGACAGGTCGACGTAGGAGAGGTTGGCGCGCTTTCCGCCGTTGCGACCGCCCAGATAGCGCGCGTGCGCCTCCAGCACGGCCTTGACGGCGCTGAAGTCGAGGTGGCGGATCAGGCTTTGCGCGGCGGCGGCGGCGGACATGGGATACAGGTTTCCGAACCCGCGTACTTTTGCCGCAGCTGCCTTAATGGAAGGTGTGAAGTTCGGGAAACGGCGGCGTCAGAGCCAGCCTTTTCTGCGGAACCACCACAAGGCGACCGCCATCGTGCCGATCATGGCCAGCACGGCCGCCACGAAGCCGGCCGGAGAGCCCGCGCCCGGGATATGCGCGAAGTTCATGCCGAAGACGGAGGCGATCAGCGTCGGCGGCATCAGCACGACCGCCCAGACCGAGAACACCTTCATGATCTCGTTCTGGTCGGTGTTGATCAGGGCGGTGGCCGAGTCGAGCAGGAAGGTGAGGTTCTCGGTGAGATAGGCCGAATGATCGGTCAGCGACTGGATATCCCGCTGAAGCGACCGAAGCCTTTCGCGGTTGTCCTTCAGGCTGGCGATCTCTTCTGCCAGCGCGGCGAAGGACACCAGGCGGGCCAGGCTGACCAGGCTGCTGCGCGCCTTGGCGGTGATGGCCTGGCTACGACCCAGTCGCCGCAGGATCGGCTTGAACGCCCCTTTTCGCTCACGGCTGAAGATCTCGCCCGAGATCTTGTCGACGTCAGCCGAAGCCGTCTCCAGGATGTCGGCCAGCCGATCGACCAACGCATCCAGCAGGCCGAGGAACGCGCTGGTTCCGCCGGTGCAGAAGTCGGGGTCTCGCGTCGCCTGGGCGATGTAGGCGACGAAGGCGCGGGGCTCGACATAGCGGATCGTGGCCAGCCGCCCGCCGGCCAGGACGAAGGTGATCGGCGCCAGGGCCGGATCCTCGCCGTCGGCCCCGACCAGCACGAAGGCGGTCATGAAGTGGGCGCCGTCCTCCTGGTAGAGCCGCGAGGAAACCTCGATCTCCGCCATTTCCTCGCGCGTCGGAAGCAGGACGCCCAGCGCCTTCTCGGCGGCGACTTCCTCCTGGCGCGTCGGGCTTACGAGGTCCAGCCACGCGGCGTCGCGTGGAAGCGCCAGGTCGGGGTCGCTTGCCTCCACCTCGTGGAGACCGCCATCTGCGCTGCGAAGCACCCTGAGCATGGGCGTGCTGATCTCCCGGTCGGAGGACCGGAATGGCGCGGGCCGGGGCCGGCGTCAATGCGTCGGGATCAGTCTTCCTGCTCGGACTGGCCCTGGCCGGTGGCGGCCGCGATCAGCGCGGCGATCCGGTCGGTGGCGTCGGCGGCCTGGTTGACCACGCCCAGCGGCGACGGCAGCGGGCCGATGCCGCCGGCGGTCTGGTTGGCCGCGGCGCGGGCCATGGTCACGCCCTGGGCGGACCAGTAGCGCGGATCGGTCTGGGCCAGGCGCTGGGCCTGGGCGTTCTGGTAGATGAAGCCGTGCGTCGGATAGACCGAGGTGCCGAGGTCGCGGATCGGGTCGTACCAGACCTTGACCAGCGACCAGTCGCCCAGCGGCGAGACGTCGATCACGGTGACGTCGGTCTCGATCTGCCCCCGGGCGCCGCCGATGCGCGACCAGTTGGCGTGGGTGATCTGGATGACGCGGTCGGTCACCAGCCTGCTGACGACGGCCACGTGGCCGAGCTGCATCTTGCCGGTCGGCTTGAAGGTCAGGACCGCGCCGGTGCGCGGCATACGGCCGGTCTCGTACTTGCCGCCCGCCTGGCCCCACCAGGTCCGGGCGTCGCCGTAGATCTGGATGCCAGAAAGCAGGCGCGCGAAGGGCACGCATTGCCAATAGAGATCCGCCATGGCGTTAGCCGTGGGCGTAAGGCTGATCACCGTTGCGGCGGCCAGGGAACCAAGGATGGTTCTGGTCCGTTGACGCATCAGGAGCGCTCCCCCGTGGTACTGAACGACAGGGGATACTCATCTCACACACGAATGAAAAGAGTCTTTTCACGCCGTCGCCGCGGCGTGTCGCCGCGCGCGCCATGAGTCGGCCCACAGTTTCATGCGCGCGCGGGCCGGTTTCTCGATCAGATGGTACGAGACGGCGGACAGTGGAACCACGCCGGCCAGGAAGATTATCCACAGGCCGAGGGGCAGCTTTTCCGTCGGTAGATTCAGGATCTTCGCTGCAGCATTCACAAAGATGATCTTCCAGGGCACGCAGATCATGTAGGTCGAATAGCTGATCTCGCCGAGATACACGAAGACGGGTTGCGAGGCGAAGCCCGAACCATGCTGGGCCAGGCCCGCAAGGCACAGGATCAGCCCGCCAAAGCCGATGATGCTGACCACGTCCGGCGCCCCTGTCGCCGCCGCAATGAGCATGCCGGCGCCAGAAAATGCGGCGCCCAGCGCGGCCGCGGGCAGGCTGCGCACCGCGCCGGACCGCCACAGCGCGTGCATCGCGCAGCCCAGCATGAAGCAGGGGACGATTCGCAGGGCGCCCCAGTCGATCGTCGCCTGGGTCAGCGAGAAGCCCGAAAGCTGCTGGAAGAGCGCGTACAGCCCCGAGATGGCCGCGACGACGAGGCCGGTGAAGAGCCAGGGCCGGCTGCGCAGCTTCCAGGCCGCCCAGGCGGAGACCGGGAAGGTCAGATAGGCGAACCATTCGGCCGAGATCGACCAGGACGGATGGTTGAACGCCGCCTGCGGGGCCAGCCCCCAGGCCTGCAGCAGCAGGACGTTGGCCGGAAGCGACTCCCAGCTCAGGATGCCGGCGTCGACCGCGAACCCCGCAGCGCCCGCGACGACGCCCAATGCGATCATGCCCAGCAGGGTCGCCAGATGCAGGGGATAGACGCGCGCCAGACGGTTCCACAGGAAGTCGCTATACCTGAACCGGCCTTCCCCGAAGGCGCTCAGGTAGACATGGCAGAGGATGAAGCCCGAGAGGGTGAAGAACAGCTCCACGCCCAGGTAGCCCTTTTCCACCAGCGTGGGCGTGAACCCGACATCCAGCTTCGGCCAGTAGTGGAAGAGCACGACCCACATCGCCGCGAAGAAACGCAGGGCGGTGAGCGGCCTTATGTTGGCTGCGTCCTGCATGGCGACCTCCCGTTCCAGCCTGCGCGTGGATTAATCCGCAGGATGCCGGTTCAATCCGGCCCGTGACGCGCTAGATAAGCGCAACCAGGTTCACCAGACGTGAAAGGCCACGCCCGCTCATGGACGCTCTTCTTCAACTCGCCGCCGACCCGACCGTCTGGGCGGCGCTGATCACCCTGGTGGTCATGGAAGTCGTGCTTGGCATCGACAACCTGGTCTTCATCTCGATCCTGTCGAACAAGCTGCCGCCTGAACAACGGCAGAAGGCGCGTCGGATCGGCATCTCGCTGGCGCTGGTCATGCGGATCGCGCTGCTGTTCTCGATCACCTGGATCGTCGGCCTGACCGCGCCGGTCTTCGACCTCGGCATCACCGGTCCTGTGGGCGAGCATGGCGAGCCGAGCTTCGAGACCACCTTCTCCTGGCGTGACCTGATCCTGATCGCCGGGGGCCTTTTCCTGCTGTGGAAGGCGACCAAGGAGATCCACCACAGCGTCGATCCGGCCCCGACCGGCGACGTGATGGACACCAAGAACGTGGTCATCTCCAACTTCGGCTCGGCGATCTTCCAGATCATCCTGCTGGACCTGGTGTTCTCGGTGGACTCGATCCTCACCGCCGTCGGCATGACCGACCATCTGCCGGTGATGATCATCGCCGTCATCGTGGCGGTCACGGTGATGATGCTGGCCGCCGATCCCCTGGCCAACTTCATCAACGACAACCCCACCGTGGTCATGCTGGCGCTGGGCTTCCTGCTGATGATCGGCGCGGTGCTGATCGCCGACGGCTTCGGCGTTCACGTGCCCAAGGGCTACATCTACGCGGCCATGGCCTTCGCCGGCCTCGTCGAGGGCCTGAACATGGCCTCCCGGAACGCGGCGAAGAAGAAGGCCGCGAAGCTGGCGGACGCCTCGGGCGGCGTGCCGCCCCGCGGTCACTGATGAGGCCAGGCCCCTACAGGAAGCTGTAGGGGTCGACGTCCAGGGTCAGCCGGATCGCGCCAGGCGGCCGCGCCCGGGCGCGCCAGGCGGCCAGAAAGCCCTGCAGGTCGACGGTCCGGTCGGCCCGGACCAGGAAGCGCTTGCGCCGTCGGCCGCGGATGAGGGCCAGCGGCGCGTCGGCCGGTCCGAAGATGTCGACGCCGTCGGCGTTGGGCGCGACCGACGCCAACTGCCGGACATAGGCCTCCAGCGCGACGGGATCGGGGCCTGACACGATCAGCGCCGCCAGCCGCCCGAACGGCGGCAGCACGGCCAGCTCCCGCGCCTCCATCTCGGCCTCGACGAAGGCGTCGCGGTCCTGGGCGGCGAGCGCCTGCATCACCGGATGCTCGGGCGCATAGGTCTGCAGCAGCGCCCGACCCGGCCGGTCGCGACGCCCCGCCCGGCCGCTGGCCTGGGCCAGCAGCTGGAAGGTCCGCTCCCCGGCCCGCAGGTCGCCGCCGCGCAGGCCCAGATCGGCGTCCACGACACCCACCAGCGTCAGATTCGGGAAGTCGTGCCCCTTGGCTGCCGCCTGGGTGGCGACCAGCACGTCGATCTCCCCGGCCGCCATTGTGGCGATCAGGCTGCGGGCGCCGTCGGCGTCGAACACGGTGTCGGACGAGAAGACCGCCACCCGCGCCTGCGGGAACAGCTCGCGCACCTCCTCCTCGACCCGCTCAACCCCGGGGCCGATGGAGACCAGGCTGTCTCTGGCGCCGCAGTGCGGGCACTTGTCCGGTCGCGGCATGGAAAAGCCGGTCAGGTGGCAGACCAGCCGGCCGGTGTAGCGGTGCTCGACCAGCCAGCTGTCGGAATCCGGCGCCTTCATCCGCTCGCCGCAGGCCCGGCAAAGGACGAGCGGCGCATAACCCCGGCGGTTCAGGAACAGCAGCGTCTGCTCGCCGCGGGCGAAGGTCTCCACCATCGCCTCGACGAGCGGCGGCGACAGCCAGCGGCCAGTCTCCGGCGGCGTCTGCCGCATGTCGACCAGGTCGACGTCCGGCAGCTGGGCGGCGCCGTGCCGGGCGCCCAGCTTCAGCCAGCGATAGCGGCCCTGGCGGGCGTTCCAGATCGTCTCGAGCGACGGCGTGGCCGAGGCCAGCACGATGGCGCATTTCTCGATGTGGGCCCGGGCCACGGCCATGTCGCGGGCCTGGTAGATGAAGCCCTCCTCCTGCTTGAAGGACCCGTCGTGCTCCTCGTCCACGACGATCAGCTTCAGGTCCCGATAGGGCAGGAACAGCGCCGAGCGGGCGCCGACGACAATCCGCGCCTTGCCCGAGGCGACGCCCTCCCAGGCCCGGCGGCGCAGGGGCGGCGGCACGGCCGAATGCCACTCGACCGGCGCGCCGCCGAACCGGGTCTCGAACCGGGCCAGCACGGCCTGGGTGAGGGCGATCTCCGGCAGCAGCACCAGCACCTGGCCCTCGGGACTGGCGGCCAGCGCCGCCGCCACGGCCTCCAGATAGACCTCCGTCTTGCCGGACCCGGTCACCCCGTCGAGCAGCGCCGCCTGGAAGCCGCCCTCTTTGACCATCTCCACCAGCACATCGGCCGCGGCCCGCTGGCTGGCGTTCAGCACCGGACCGGGCGAGGCCCAGTCGAGATCGTCAAAGCGGGTTTCGGGCGTGACCAGTTCGATCGCCAGCACGCCCTCGTCGAGCAAACCCTTGATCACGCCGGTCGAGACCCCGGCCTTCGCGGCCAGCTCGGACGCCGGCAAGGGCCCTTCGGCGGCGGCGTCGAGCAACCTCTGGCGCGCCGGCGTGGCGCGGGCGGGCAGTGCCCCTGTCGCCCGCAGCAGCTTTGCCGGCTTTGGCTTCGGCGCCCGCAGGCCGCGCAAGGCCATGGCGAGCGGCTGACCCGGCGCGTCGACCGAGTATCTCGCCGCCCACTCTACGAACCGGAGCGTGCTGGCGGGCATGACCGGGTCGTCGATCCGCTCCAGGACGGGCTTGAGCGGCCGGTTGCCGCCCACGCCATCGCGAACGGCGGTGACGACGCCGCGCACGGCCCGGGGCCCCAGCGGCACCGCGACATGGTCGCCGACAGCCAGACCCATGCCTTCCGGCTCGGCGTAGTCGAACGCCTCGGGCAGGGGCATCGGCAGAAGGACGGAAACGATGCGGGTCACAGGTGGTCCCCGGCGGCGCGAACCGCTAAAAGACCAGCCATGCAACTCTTTCTCGACACCACAGACACCGTTGTCCTCAAGGACCTCGCCGCCACCGGCCTCGTGGACGGCGTCACGACCAACCCGACCCTGATCGCGAAGTCGGGACGGCCCATGGCCGAGGTCATCGCCGAGATTTGCGACCTCGTCGAGGGCCCTGTCAGCGCCGAGGCCATCGCCACCGACGCCGAGGGCGTGCTGGCCGAGGGTCGCAAGCTGGCCGCCATCGCGCCCAACGTGGTCGTCAAGGTGCCGCTGACCCGCGCCGGGCTGATCGCCACGGCGCAGTTCGCGCGCGAAGGCATCTCGACCAACGTCACCCTCTGCTTCTCGGCCAACCAGGCCCTGCTGGCCGCCAAGGCCGGCGCCACCTACGTCTCGCCCTTCATCGGCCGCCTGGACGACCAGACCCAAGGCTCGGGCATTGAGCTGATTCACGCCATCCGGGCGGTCTATGACAACTTCGGCTTCGACACCGAGATCCTCGCCGCCTCGATCCGCACGCCCGCCCATGTCACCGAATCGGCGCTGGCCGGCGCCGACTGCGCGACCCTCCCCCCGGCGGTCTTCGAGGCGCTGTTCAAGCACCCGTTAACCGAAAGTGGGCTTCAACAGTTCCTGAGCGACTGGGCGAAGACCGGCCAGTCGATCCTGTAGGGCAGAATCGCCCTGCGGAACCGAGCGGTTCGGGGGGCGAGAATGTCTGACGCGAAGCGGAAGGAATCGGCGGCGGAAGACCTGCGCCGCGTGCTGCGGGAACACCCGCACCTGATCCGGGACGACGAGGACCTGCTGGCAGACCTCGGCCTTCGGGTGGACGCCGCCAACATCGTCGACTTCGGCCCCGCCGCGCTAGCGCGCGTACACGCCGCCCACAAGCGCGAGTCCCGGGCGCGCAAGCATCTGGAGGCCACGGCCCGGGCCAACTTCGCCGCCCAGGCCCAGACCCACGCCGCCGTCATCGACCTGCTCGAGGCGCGCAACCATTCCGATCTCGCCCGCCGCATCGACGACATGGCCACGCTGCGCTTTGGCCTGGTCGGTGCGACGCTGGCGCTCGAGGGGCCCGAACGCGTGCCGGCCGGCTGGCATGCGCTGGTCGAGGGTCAGGCCGACATGATCCTGGGCCCGCAGCGGCTGGCCCGCATGGGCTTCCACGCCCCGGCGCGCGGCCTGTTCGGCGCGAAGGCCGACCAGGTGATGTCGATGGCCATGGTCCGGGTCGCGATCTGGGAGCCGGCCCGCCAGGGCGTGCTGGCCTTCGGCTCGCCCGACGCCCAGGGCTTCGCCGAGGACATGGGCGCCGAGCTGGTCGCCTTCCTGGCCCGGGTGGTCGAGCGCACGGCGGAACGATGGCCGGTGCTGTAGCCGCCGCCACCGCCCGCGAGGCGCTGTCCGCCTGGCTGGACCATCTGGCCAACGAGCGCCGGGTCTCGCCCCGCACCATCGAGGCCTATCTGGGCGCGGTCTCGCCCTACCTGTCGTTCCTGGAACAGCATCGCGGCGAGGCGCCGAGCCTGCCCGCCATGGGCGCGGTGACTCCGGCCGAGGTCCGCGCCTATCTCGCCCATCGCCGGGACGGCGCGCGGCCGCTGGCGGCGCGGTCGGTGTCGCAGGCCCTGTCGGCCATCCGCTCCTACCACGGCTTCCTGGACCGCCGGCTGGCGACGCCCAACGCCGCCCTGACGCTGGTGAAGGGTCCGCGCGTCAAGCCCGGCGCGCCCCGGCCGGTCAGCGAGGACAACGCCCGCGGGCTGATCGAGGAAGCCTCGGTCGATCCCGACCGCGACGGCTGGGAGGCCCTGCGCGACGAGGCAGTGCTGACCCTGCTCTGGGGCTGCGGCCTGCGGATCAGCGAGGCGCTGTCGCTGAAGCGCTCGGACGCGCCTCTGGGCGACAGCGTCCGCATCCTGGGCAAGGGCTCCAAGACACGGATAGTGCCGGTGCTGCCGGTCGTTCGCGAGACCCTTGACGCCTATGTCGCCGCCCTGCCCTTCGCGCTGGGACCGGACGAGCCGCTGTTCCGGGCGGTGCGCGGCGGGCCGCTGAGCCCCCGGCATGTGCAGGCGCGGATGCAGGCGCTGCGCGGGCGCCTCGGCCTGTCGGACCGCACGACGCCCCACGCCCTGCGCCACAGCTTCGCAACCCACCTGCTGGGCGCCGGCGCCGACCTGCGCTCGATCCAGGAACTGCTGGGCCACGCCAGCCTGTCGACGACGCAGAAATACACGGCGGTGGACGCCGAGGGCCTGCTCAAGGCCTACGGCCAGGCGCATCCGCGGGCGTAGTGCGCCCGAACGGGACTGCTTCGCGAAGCGTAGCTGTCCCTCAACACCGTCCGGCGCTGCTCAGCATGACGTGGGAGGATAGCCCTTCTGACGACGTCATCCTGAGCAGCCGCGAAGCGTCGTGTCGAAGGACGCAACGCACCTAAGCCAGCTTCCCCTTCACCCACACCGCCGCCTCGTCGATCGCCCGCCGGCCCGCGCCCAGCCAGGGCGCGAAGGCGTGCCAGACGTGGATCATCTCGGGCCAGATCTCGGCGCGGACCTCGACGCCGGCCAGGCCGGCGCGTTCGGCCAGCAGGGTGGTGTCGGACGCGAGGATCTCCGCCCCGCCGGCGTGCAGCAGCATCGGCGGCAGGCCGTGCAGGTCGCCCAGCGCCGGGCTGGCCAGCGGATGACCCGGGCCCTCGCCCTGCAGATAGGCGTCGGCGAAATCCTGCAGCCCTTCGCGGCTCAGCATCGGGTCGTCGAGCACGGCGGCATAGGCCGTTCCCGACTGGCCGAGATTTGCCCACGGGCTGATGGCGAACAGGCAGCCGGGCTGCGGCAATCCGCTGTCGCGGATGGCGATGGCCGCCGCGATGGTCAGGCCGCCGCCGGCCGAGTCGCCGGCGATCACGATGCGGCCCGGCTCGATCCCCTCGCCCAGCAGGTGACGATAGGCCTTCACCGCGTCGTCCACGGCGGCCGGGAAGCGGTGTTCGGGCGCCAGCCGATAGTCCGGCAGCAGGCAGGGGACGCCGATGGCCGTCGCCAGGTTAGCGGCCAGGCCGCGGTGGCTGCGCGGACTGCCGATGCAGTAGCCGCCGCCGTGCAGGTAGAGCAGCGCCCGGTCCGGATCGGCGCCGGCCGGGGTCAGCACCTCGGCGGGCAGGCCGGCGATGTCGATGGCTTCCACCGTCAGGCCTTCGGGCAGGGGGGACATGTCGCCGAACGCATCGATGCCCGCGCGCCGCGTGGTCCAGTCGCCCGAACCCTCCTCCAGCGGCGCCGGCATCGAGGCCAGAAGGGCGCGCACGCCGCCGATCTCCGGATCCCTGTAGGTCTTGCCGCCGTCCGCCATCTCGCCCGCTCCCTGTCTTTTCCGGAAGCGTAAGGCGTCGGGGAGGTCATCCGCAACGAAAACGGGCTCCGGTCCGGAGACAGGAGCCCGCATCGTGGTTCACAGAGCCGGGATCAGGCCTGCATCGTCCAGCCTTCGACGCCCATGGCCGCCTGGCGCAGGGCTTCGGAGCGGGTCGGGTGCGGGTGGCAGGTGCGGGCCACGTCTTCCGACGCGCCGCCGAACTCCATGGCCACGCAGTACTCTCCGATCATGTCGCCGACGTTGGGGCCGATCATGTGGACGCCCAGGATGCGGTCGGTCTTCGCGTCGGCCAGCACCTTCACGAAGCCCTCGCCCTCATGGTTGATCTTGGCGCGGCTGTTGGCGCTGAAGGGGAACTTGCCGACCTTGTAGGCGACGCCCGCGGCCTTCAGCTCTTCCTCGGTCTGGCCGACCGTGGCCACTTCGGGCGCGGTGTAGATGACGCCCGGGATCAGGCCGTAGTTCACATGGCCCGCCTTGCCGGCGATCAGCTCGACGCAGGCCACGCCCTCGTCCTCGGCCTTGTGGGCCAGCATCGGGCCGCTGGTCACGTCGCCGACCACCCAGACGCCGCCGACGCCGGTCTTGAAGTGGTCGTTGGCGATGACGCCGCGCTTGTCGGGCGTGATGCCGACCGTCTCCAGGCCCAGGCCCTTGGTGTAGGGCCGACGGCCGATGGCCACGAGCACGTAGTCGGCGGTCAGCACCTCGGCCTCGCCGCCGGCGACCGGCTCGACGGTCAGCTCGACGGCCTTGCCCATCGACTTCGCGCCGGTGACCTTGGAACCGAGCTTGAACTTGATCCCCTGCTTGGTCAGCGAGCGCTGGAAGGTCTTGGCCGTTTCGTCGTCGATGCCCGGGACGATGCGGTCGAGGAACTCGACCACGGTCACCTCGGCGCCCAGCCGGCGCCAGACCGAGCCGAGCTCGAGCCCGATCACGCCGGCGCCGATGACGACCAGCGACTTGGGCACTTCCGGCAGCGCCAGGGCGCCGGTCGAGTCGACGATGCGTTTGTTATCCACCTCGACGCCGGGCAGCGGCGTCGGCTCGGAGCCGGTGGCGATGATGATGTTCTTCGCCTCGTAGGTCATCTCCGCGCCGTGGGGGGCGGTGACGATGACCTTGCCGGGCCCGTCGAGACGGCCCCAGCCCTTGATCCACTCAACCTTGTTCTTCTTGAACAGGAACTCGATGCCCTTGGTGAGGGCCGTCACGCTCTCGGACTTCTGGGCCATCATCTGGGCCAGGTTCAGCTTGGGCTTCACCTCGATGCCGAGCTTGGCGAATTCGTCACCGGTCGCAGCCGCGTAGAGCTCGGAGGCGTGCAGCAACGCCTTGGACGGCATGCAGCCGACGTTCAGGCAGGTGCCGCCGAGCGTCTCGCGACCCTCGACCAGGGCGACCTTCAGGCCCAGCTGGCCGGCGCGGATCGCCGCGTTGTAGCCGCCGGGACCGCCGCCGATGATGATGACGTCGTACTGGGCCATGGGATGGAGCCGCCTTGTGTCGATGATGTCCGGACATATGGGCGCTCGGGCGCCCGTTCGCGAGGCGGTTTAAGGCGCCTCGCCCCTAGGTCAACAGATGAGACCCTGAAAACGGCGCCAGCGCACCCGACGACGCCCGTTGCAGCCGATTCAGTCGCTGATGGTCTGGCCCGGTCGCTTCTTCCCGGTCGGCGCCAGCAGGAAGAACAGCACCAGCAGCGCGCCCGCCTCGACCTTCAGCAGGGTGATGAGGGCTTCGCCTTCGGCAGCCGAGTAGGCGTCGCCCCACAGCCGCAGGCCCACGAAGACCCAGGTCGCCGCGTCGATCGCCAGCGCGGCGGCGGCGATCCAGATCGCGGACAGCGGATTGCGCTTGGCGGCGTTCAGGGCGATCAGGCGCAGCACGCCGGCCCCGAGCCCGGCCACGAACGGTTGCCAGAGCCAGGCCGCAGCCGCGGGAAGCAGCCAGCGGGCGGCGTCGAAGTCGCCGATCTGAGGCAGGGCGCCGCCGAGCGCGGCCAGCAGACCGCGCACCGCGCCGGGCGACAGCCCTCCGATCGACTGGGCGACGTGGGGCAAGGCGTGGAAGACCAACGCCGCCATGACGACGACCGTGACGAGAAAGCCCCTCCAGCCCGCGCCTGCCGGCGCCTCATCGGACGGGACCGCTCGCGCCCGACGACGTTCAGCCCGGCGTGAACGGCCCGAGGACTCCGCCCCGACCGTACTGTTCTCGACCCGCTCGGTGGACCCCAGGTTCACGGTGCTGTTCTGCACCCGGGCCGACGAGCCCAGGTTGACCGTGCTGTTCTCGGTCCGCGCGCCCGAGCCGATGTTGACGTCCCGGGCGCTGTCCCATGGCCAGCGGATTCCGCCGCCGCCCTTCGACACGATGTCGCTGTTCCTGTGTTCGCCGGCCATCAGCTCCGGCCGCCGTGCTGCCAGTTGACCCGGCGCTGGGTGTTTGGGCCGAACAGCGTCGCGGTCAGGAACAGGAACACGAACTCGGCGACCAGCAGCCGCCAGGCGCCGTCGCGCACCGCCTCCGGCGCCTCGGCCAGCAGCGCCCTGCCGAACAGGAGCCAGGCGGCGCCCTCGACGACCAGCGCCGCCATGGCCCAGCCGACCGCGTCGAGGATGCCGCGCGAGGTCATCCGCACCGCTTGCAGCCGCAGCAACAGCGTCGCGGCCCCGACCCACCAGGGCAGCCACAGCCATCCGGCCAGGATGTCGGTCAGCGGCGCGGCCTGTTCCGGCAGGCGCGCCACGACCGAAGCCAGCCAGGCGCGCGGCGCCTCCGGTTCGAGCAGGTTCGCCGCATGCGGCAGCGCGTACAGAGCCGCGAAGACCAGGAAGACAGGCGCCATCCAGACGGCGGGGTAGCCGCCGACCGGCTGCTCCTTCGGCGGAGCGGGCCTGGACGGAGCGGCTGAGCGGGCCTTGCGCCGCCCCTTCTCAGGGACGGGGGCCTCACCCGTACCGGGGCGAGGCGCGAAGAGTCCCCTGACAGCCGCCAGCACATCCGCCGCCCTCGGCAGGCGGCTGGGCTCCGGCCCGGAGACGATGTCGCCCTGGCCGTCTTCCTTCGGGTCCTTGCCTTGCATGACCGTCCGCCCTGTTCGGCGTCAGCCTAGGCGCGTGAGGGCGGGAGGAGCAAGGGCGGGTCTTCCAGGCGCGGTCGTCAGCGTCCCGGCAGGAAGAGCCAGAAGAACCGGAAGGACAGGCTCAGGAGCGCTGTGCCCAGGCAAAGCAGCAACATGGCCAACGGCAGCGGCCGCATCCCACTGCGTAGCTGCTTCTGGGCCAGACCGCCGGTGGGCTCCAGAAAAGCCCAGAACAGGGATGTCCAGGCGCCGGTGACCACCTGCGGATGCTCGCCCCATTTCAGCGCCTCGGGGTCGGCTTTCCGATGCGGGGCGATCAGGGCGTGGGCGGCTTCGGCCTGCTCCTCGACAACCATCAGCCGGAAGCCGCCGAGGGTCTGCCACAGGAAGAAGGACATCGAGCCGTGATGCTCTTCCGGGACCAGCGTCTCGATGCCGTTCGCGCGCAGCAGGCCGGCGGCGACCTGCGCCTCGTAGAGGTCCGCGAACCTTGCGATCTGTACGAGTGACACCGCCGCCCCCTGCCAAGCGCGGGCAGCGTCCCGCGATGCAGTCCCCCTGTCCAGTCCGGTCAGCCGAGCGGGACGGGCAAGCCGTGGCGGGCGGCGAGGAAGCGGCAGATCGGCTTGGGATCGATCACGAACCAGCGGCCGTTCGTCTGCTGCGCATCGGGGTGGTCGGACGGCTCGTCCAGAACCAGAACCGGCATGCTCTGGTTCTCTTCGCCGACCAGATCGACGATCGCCGCGCGGGGACGCGGGAACGGGTAGTAGATGATGTCCAGGGTCTCGCGGACCTGCGGGAAATAGCCGAGGAAGCCCTCGACCATCGCGCAGGGACCGCAGAAGGACGGCGCCCCGTCCTTGTCGAATCCCGGCGCCAGCAGGAAGAGCCGGTCCTTCGCCAAGATGCTAGACGTCCAGCAGCAGGCGCTGCGGGTCTTCCAGCGCTTCCTTGACCTTGACCAGGAAGGTCACCGCGCCCTGGCCATCGACGACGCGGTGGTCGTAGCTGAGCGCCAGGTACATCATCGGACGGATGACGATCTGGCCGTTCACGACCATCGGCCGGTCCTGGATCTTGTGCATGCCCAGGATGCCCGACTGCGGGGCGTTGAGGATCGGCGTCGACATCAGCGAGCCGTAGACCCCGCCGTTGGAGATGGTGAAGGTGCCGCCCTGCATGTCCTCGATGGTCAGCTGACCGTCACGGGCCTTCTTGCCGAGCGCGCCGATGGCCTTCTCGATTTCGGCCAGGTCCATGGCGTCGGCGTCGCGCACGACAGGGACGACCAGGCCCTTCTCGGTGCCGACGGCCACGCCGATGTCGTAGTGGTTCTTGTAGATCAGGTCCGTACCGTCGATCTCGGCGTTGACGTCCGGGATGGCCTTCAGGGCCGCGACGCAGGCCTTCACGAAGAAGCTCATGAAGCCCAGCTTCACGCCGTGCTTCTTCTCGAACTGGTCCTTGTAGGCGTTGCGCAGGGCCATGACCGCGCTCATGTCGACCTCGTTGAAGGTGGTCAGCATGGCGGCGTTGTTCTGGGCCTCCTTCAGCCGGCGCGCGATCGTCTGGCGCAGGCGGGTCATCTTCACCCGGTCCTCACGCTCGTGGATGGCGCGCGGGGCGGCGGGCGCGGCCGCCGGGGCCGGCGCGGCGGCCCGGGCCTCCAGCGCGGCGAGGGCGTCGCCCTTGGTGATGCGGCCGTCCTTGCCGGTGCCGGCGACGGAAGCCGGGTTCAGGCCGGTCTCGGTGACGATGCGCTGGACCGACGGGCTGAGCGGCGCCGCTTCAGCCTTGGCCGGAGCAGGGGCCGCGGGAGCGACCGGCGCCGGGGCCGGCGCGGGTTCAGCCGCCTTGGGGGCGGCGGCGGCCGGGGCGGCGGAGGCAGCGGCGCCCGCGCTCACCTTGCCCAGCAGCGCGCCCGGCGTGACCGTCTCGCCGTCGGCGGCCGCGATGCTCTCGAGCACGCCGTCGGCGGGCGAAGCCACTTCCAGGCTGACCTTGTCGGTCTCCAGCTCGACGAGAATCTCGTCCTTCCTGACCACATCGCCCGGCTTCTTGGTCCAGCGGGCGACCGTCGCTTCGGTGACGGATTCACCCAGGGCGGGCGTCATGATGTCGGCCATGGTCTTTGTCTTTCGTTCGGTCTGTCGTCGGGGCGAGGCGGCGTCGCGGTCAGGCGAATGCTTCGGCCAGGAAGGTCTCAAGTTCTTTCAGGTGGCGGCTCATCAGGCCGGCGGCGGTCGAGGCCGAGGCGGGACGGCCGACGTAGCGGGCGCGTTTGGCCTTCACATCGAGGCGGTCGAGCGTCAGTTCAAGCCACGGGTCGATGAAGGTCCAGCCGCCCATGTTCTTGGGTTCTTCCTGGCACCAGACCAGTTCGGCGTTGCGGAAGCGGGCCAGCACCTGGCTGACCGACTTGTGCGGCCACGGATAGAACTGCTCGATCCGCAGGATGTAGACATCGTCACGGCCGGCCTTGGCGCGGGCGTCGATCAGGTCGAAGTAGACCTTGCCCGAACACATGATCACCCGCTTGATCTTGTCGTCGCCGGCCAGGGTGATTCCGCCGACATCGCAGTTGGCCTCGGCGCCGTCGACCATCACGCGGTGGAAGCTGGAGCCCTCGGCCAGATCGGCCATCGTGCTGACCGCCTTCTTGTGCCGCAGCAGGCTCTTGGGCGTCATGATCACCAGCGGCTTGCGGAACTCGCGGTGCATCTGGCGGCGCAGGGCGTGGAAGTAGTTGGCCGGCGTCGAGCAGTTGAGGACCTGCATGTTGTCTTCGGCGCAGGACTGCAGGAAGCGCTCGAGACGCGCGGAGCTGTGCTCGGGGCCCTGGCCCTCGTAGCCGTGCGGCAGCAGCATGACCAGGCCGCTCATCCGCAGCCACTTGCGCTCGCCCGAGCTGATGAACTGGTCGATGACCACCTGGGCGCCGTTCACGAAATCGCCGAACTGGGCTTCCCAGAGCGTCAGGGTGTTGGGCTCGGCCAGCGAGAAGCCGTACTCGAAGCCGAGCACCGCCTCCTCCGACAGCGCCGAGTCCACGACTTCATAGTGGGCCTGGCCGGGGCGGATGTTGTTGAGGGGCGTGTAGTGCTCCTCGGTGGTCTGGTCGATCAGGTCGGAGTGGCGCTGGGTGAAGGTGCCGCGCACGCTGTCCTGGCCCGACAGGCGGACCGGATAGCCTTCGTCCAGCAGGGTGGCGAAGGCCATGTGCTCGGCCGTGCCCCAGTCGAGGCCCTCGCCCGACTCGATGGCGGCGCGACGGGCCTCGACCACGCGGCGGACGGTCTTGTGCGCGTCGACCGAGTCCGGAATGGCGGTGATCTTGCGACCGAGGTCGATGAGCTTGCTCATCGGCACGCCGGTCTGGCCGCGCCGTTCCTCGTCGCCCGGCAGGGTGAGGCCCGCCCACTTGCCGTCCAGCCAGTCGGCCTTGTTGGCCTTGTAGGTCTTGCCGGCCTCGAACTCGGCGTCGAGGAAGGCCGCGAACTCGTCGACCCAGCCGTTGATCTCGGCCTCGGTGACCACGCCCTCGCCGATCAGGCGCGCGCCGTAGATCTCGCGGGTCGAGGGCTGGTCCTTGATGCGCGCGTACATCAGCGGCGACGTCATCGTCGGATCGTCGCCCTCGTTGTGGCCGAACCGCCGGTAGCAGAACATGTCGATGACGACGTCCTTGCCGAACTGCTGGCGGTACTCGGTGGCCACCTTGGCGGCGAAGACCACGGCCTCGGGGTCGTCCCCGTTCACGTGGAAGATCGGCGCCTCGACCATCAGGGCGACGTCCGACGGGTAGGGGCTGGTGCGGCTGAAGCTCGGCGCGGTGGTGAAGCCGATCTGGTTGTTGACGATGAAGTGGATGGTCCCGCCGACGCGGAACCCCTTCACGCCGGAGATGGCGAAGCACTCGGCGACGACGCCCTGGCCGGCGAACGCGGCGTCGCCGTGCAGCAGCAGCGGCAGCACATGGCCGCGGCCGGCGTCCGGCGTCTCGCGCAGGGTGAAGGCCTGCTTGGCCCGCGCCTTGCCCAGAACGACTGGATTGACGATCTCCAGGTGGCTCGGGTTGGCGGTCAGCGACAGGTGGACGCTGTTGTCGTCGAACGAACGGTCCGACGAGGCGCCCATGTGATACTTCACGTCGCCCGAGCCCTCGATGTCCGAAGGCAGGGACGAGCCGCCCTGAAACTCGTGGAAGATGACGTGGTAGGGCTTGCCCATCACGGCGGCGAGCACGTTAAGGCGCCCGCGGTGCGGCATGCCCAGCACGATGTCCTTCACGCCCAGGGCGCCGCCGCGCTTGATGATCTGCTCCAGCGCCGGGATCGCGGCCTCGCCGCCGTCCAGGCCGAAGCGCTTGGTGCCCGGGAAGCGGCGGTGCAGGAAGCGTTCGAAGCCCTCGGCCTCGATCAGCTTCTTGAGGATGGCGACCTTGCCCTCCCTGGAGAACGTGATCTCCTTGTCACGCCCCTCGATGCGCTGCTGCAGCCAGGATTTCTCGGCCGGATCGGAGATGTGCATGTACTGCACGCCGACCGTGCCGCAGTAGGTGCGGCGCAGGATGGCGAGAATCTCGCGCAGGGTCGAGGTTTCGAGCCCGAGCACGAAGTCCAGGAAGATGGGGCGGTCGTAGTCGGCCTCGGTGAAGCCGTAGGTCGCCGGATCCAGCTCGCTGGCGTCGCCGGGCGTGGTGGCCATGCCCAGCGGATCGAGGTTGGCCTGCAGGTGGCCGCGCATCCGGAAGGCCCGGATCATCATGATGGCGCGCAGCGAGTCGAGCGTGGCGGCCCGGACGTCGGCGGGGGCGGCGGTCGGCTGACGCGCCTCGACGGCCTTGCCGAGCTTGGCCTCGACCGCCGGCCAGAGACCGTCGATGGCCGACAGCCAGTCCGGCCGGGCGGCGGCGACCTGGCGCGGCGTCCAGGACGGCTTGCTCGCGGCCTTGCGGACTTCGTCGGCCTGGTCATGCAGCGTGGCGAAGAAGCCGGCCCAGGACGCATCGACCGAGCCGGGGTTCTCCGACCAGCGGGCGTAGAGGTCTTCCACAAAGGCGGCGTTGGCGCCGTAGAGGAAGGAGGTTTCGGTCAGAACCTGATTGATGATGCCTGCGTCGTCCGCCATCGGTCTCGCGCCTGTCAGCCCCTAGGGTCAGGGCTGTGTATCTGCGGGGGTATATAGTCTCTGTTAACTCCGCGGGGACCCGCCAAATTCCCGCGAGGGAAGTTTTTTCGGTGCAGGGCGCGCGATCAGGCGGCTTTGCTCTCCATCCAGCAAGACCTGCTGTCCGGAACGGGCGAAGGGGGCCGGTCTCACGACCAGCCCCCTCCCCTGAATTGCGCCGAGCCCGTCCGTGACGGGACGCCTCGAATCGTCAGCCCTTGAGCACTTCGAGCAGCGTCTCGCCGAGGCGCGCGGGCGAGGGCGATACGCGGATGCCCGCCGCCTCCATGGCCGCGATCTTGTCCTCGGCGCCGCCCTTGCCGCCCGACACGATGGCGCCAGCGTGGCCCATGTGACGGCCCGGAGGGGCGGTGCGACCGGCGATGAAGCCGACCATCGGCTTCTTGCGGCCGCGCTTGGCCTCGTCGATCAGGAACTGGGCGGCGTCTTCTTCAGCCGCGCCGCCGATCTCGCCGATCATGACGATCGACTTGGTGGCTTCGTCGGCGAGGAAGAGTTCGAGCACGTCGATGAACTCGGTGCCCTTGACCGGGTCGCCGCCGATGCCGACGGCCGTGGTCTGGCCAAGGCCGGCGTTGGTGGTCTGGAACACCGCTTCATAGGTCAGGGTGCCCGAGCGCGAGACGACGCCCACCGAACCCTTGGAGAAGATCGAGCCCGGCATGATGCCGATCTTGCACTCGCCCGGCGTCAGCACGCCCGGGCAGTTCGGGCCGATCAGGCGCGACTTGCTGCCGGCCAGGGCCTTCTTGACCTTGACCATGTCCAGCACCGGGATGCCCTCGGTGATGCAGACGATCAGGCCGATCTCCGCATTGATGGCTTCCAGGATGGCGTCGGCCGCGAAGGGCGGCGGGACGTAGATCACCGAAGCGTCGGCGCCGGTGGCGTCCTTCGCCTCGCCGACGGTGTCGAACATCGGCAGGCCGATGTGGGTCGTGCCGCCTTTGCCCGGCGTCACGCCGCCGACCATCTTCGTGCCGTAGGCGATGGCCTGTTCGGAGTGGAAGGTCCCCTGGGCGCCGGTGATGCCCTGGCAGATGACCTTGGTGTTGGAGCCGATGAGGATGGACATTACTTGGCGCCTCGCACGGCGGCGACGATCTTCTCCGCGCCGTCCGACAGATCGTTGGCGGCGATGACGTTCAGGCCGCTTTCGTTGATGATTTTCTTGCCCAGCTCGACGTTGGTGCCTTCGAGGCGGACGACCAGCGGAACCTTCAGCCCGACTTCCTTGACCGCGGCCACCACGCCCTCGGCGATGATGTCGCAGCGCATGATGCCGCCGAAGATGTTGACCAGGATGCCTTTGACGGCCGGATCGGCGGTGATGATCTTGAAGGCCGCGATGACCTTCTCCTTGCTCGCGCCGCCGCCGACATCGAGGAAGTTGGCCGGCTCGGCGCCGTACAGCTTGATGATGTCCATGGTCGCCATGGCCAGGCCCGCGCCGTTGACCATGCAGCCGATCTCGCCATCGAGGGCGATGTAGGCCAGGTCATGCTTGCTGGCTTCGATTTCCTTGGAGTCTTCCTCGGTCTCGTCGCGCAGCGCCTTGATGTCCGGATGGCGGTAGAGGCTGTTGCCGTCGAACGAGACCTTGGCGTCGAGGACGCGCAGGTGGTCGTCGGCGGTGACGATGAGGGGGTTCACCTCCAGCATCGCCATGTCCTTGGCCAGGAACGCCGTATAGAGCTGGGTCAGCAGCGAGGCCGCTTCCTTGGCCAGGCCGCCGGTCAGGCCGAGCGCCCTGGCCAGCGCGCGCTGGTGGGTCGGCCACACGCCGGTGGCGGGGTCGATGGAGAAGGTGTGGATCTTCTCGGGGGTGTCGTGAGCGACCTCCTCGATGTCCATGCCGCCTTCGGTCGAGGCGACGACCGAGACCATGCTCGACTGCCGGTCGACCAGCAGGGACAGGTAGAATTCCTTGGCGATGGCCGCGCCTTCCTCGATGTAGAGGCGGTTGACCTGCTTGCCCTTGGGACCCGTCTGATGGGTCACCAGCACGCGGCCGAGCATCTCCTCGGCGTTGCTGCGGACATCGGCGACCGACTTGACGACGCGGACGCCGCCCTTGGCGTCGGGGCCGAGGCCTTCGAAGCGGCCCTTGCCGCGCCCGCCGGCGTGGATCTGGCTCTTCACGACGAAGACCGGCGTGCCGAGCGTCTCGGCGGCCTTCTGGGCTTCTTCGGGGGTGAAGGCGGCAAAGCCGCGGGGGACGGGGACGCCGAATTCGGCCAGGACGGCCTTGGCCTGATGCTCGTGGATATTCATCGCGCTATTGGGTCTCGCGGATGTCGCTAGGGAAGGCCCGCGGTCGCGGACCGGGCCGGGTTATGGCGCGGTCGGGCGGCAGGTGCAACCCGATGGAGACGATAGGAAAAAAGAACCCCGCCGGTCGCCCGACGGGGTCCAATGTTGCGAATGCGAAGGCCTCGGGGGCCCGGCGTTCTAGTACTTCGCCGTCAGACGAAGCGTGACGGTCTTCGGCGCGCCGTAGTAGGCGGTGCGGATGCCGCCGACCGACGAAAATTCCTGCGCGTCCGTCTTGTAGAGCTCGTCGCCGATGTTCTGGCCGTACAGGCCGGCGGAGTAGCGGCCGTCGCTGCTCTCCCACACGGCGCGGGCGTCCCAGATCCAGTGGTCGCCGTCCCACATGCCGGGCAGGCGCACGGTGGTGATGCCGGCGGTGTTGTCGACGGCCAGCGCCATCTCCGACCGGTACTTCGCCTGGGCGCCGACGATCAGCGAGCCGCTGTCGCCGAGGTTGAAGGTGTACTGGCCGCCGTAGCGCGCCGTCCACTTCGGCGCGAAGGCCGGCTTCTGGAACGTGCGGCTGCCGCCGGTGCCGGTGAAGCGCGCGTCGTCGAAGTCCTCGTACTCGGCGTTCAGCAGGCCGATCTGGGCGTCGAGCAGCAGGCCGGGAACCAGACGGGCGACCGCCTCGATCTCCGCACCGGAGGTCTTCAGGCTGCCGGCGTTGATGACCGTAAGCTCCGCGCTCGGCAGGCCGGTGCCCGGATCGGTCACCGTGCCCGACACGCGGGCCTGGAAGTCCTGGTAGTCGTTGGTGAAGACGGTGAAGTTCAGCAGGTAGCGACCACCGTCCCAGGTGGTCTTCACGCCGCCTTCGAAGCTCTCCACGGTCTCCGGCTCGTACGGCGCCTGTTCGCCCGGGTTGTTGGCCCGGCCGTTGAAGCCGCCCGACTTGAAGCCCTTCGAGCCGCGCAGATAGAGGGTGATGTTCTCGGCCGGCATCCAGCGGACGTCGACCATCGGCGAGACGTCTTCCCAGCTCTCGGTCAGGCCGTTGAAGGCGAAGGCCGGATCGACGGTGAAGCCGGGGAAGTTGGAGAAGGTCGAGGTCGTGCGCGAGTAGGTCTTTTCCTCGTCGGTGTAGCGGAGACCGCCGGTGACCTGCAGGGTCTCGGTCAGGTCGAAGCTGACGTTGACGTAGGCCGCCTTGCTGGTGGTCTCCAGGTCGTCGTCCACGGTGCGCAGGAAGGTGGCGTTGCCGAAGGCCGCGCCGAGGAAGTCATCGGCATAGGCTTCCTGGTGCGAGTCGATCTGCTCGTTCATCCAGTAGACGCCGCCGACCACGGTCCAGGGACCCTCTTCATAGGTCAGCTGGAATTCCTGGCTGGTCTGGTTCTGGTTCACCCCCACGAAGACGTCGCCCAGCTCGAGCTGGGTGGCGTCGATGTCGATATAGTCGTCGGTCTCCAGATTCCGGTAGGCGGTGATCGACTTCAGCGACAGGGCGTCGCTGATGTTCCAGGTCACCGTGCCGGCAAAACCGTAGTGGGTCAGCTCGGTCGAGTTCGGCAGGCCCGTGGTGGTGCGGGTCTTGAAGTCGTAGGACGGCGGCGGGTTGGAGACGGCGAGGAGCGGCACGCCCAGGATGGTTGTCAGGGTGCTGGTCGCCTGGCCGACGGACATGGCCGCGTCGTCGCGGCTGTAGTCGGCCGACAGGTCGACGCGGATGTCGTCGGTCGGCTTCCAGGTCGCCGCGGCGCGGACGGCCCAGGTGTTCTTGTCGTTGTACTCTTCCCCGGTGACCGGATCCTCGACGAAGCCGTCACGCTTGGACACCAGCCCGGCGACGCCGAGCGCGAGCGTGTCGCTGACCGGACCCGAGACCGAGCCCTTGAGCTCCATCTGGTTGTAGCTGCCGTAGGCCGCCGAGAGACCGGCGCGGAACGTGTCGCCCGGCTTGCGGGTGACCACCTTCAGCGCGCCGCCGATGGTGTTCTTGCCGTACAGGGTGCCTTGCGGGCCGCGCAGGACCTCGACGCGTTCCAGGTCGAACAGGTCGAACTGCGTGCCGCGGATGCGGCTGTAGTAGACGTCGTCGACATAAACGCCGATGGCCGGGTCGAAGGTCTGCAGCGCATCGGGCTGGCCGATGCCGCGGATGAAGATGTTGGTCGCGTTCGAAGAGCCGCGGCCCTGCGAGATGTTCACGTTGGGCACCGCGCCCTGCAGGCCGGTCACGTCGGCGACCTGCAGCCGCTCGAGCGAGGCCTGGCTGAAGGCGGAGACCGCGCCCGGCACGTCCTGCAGGTTTTCCTCGGTGCGCCGCGCGGTTACCACGACCGCTTCGACCTCGGTATCGGCGGCGGGAACATCCTGTGCGACGGCGAAGGTCGCGCACGCGCTCCACGCGGCGCCGGCCAGCAAGGCGGCCTTGAACATCGTCCTCATTGTCATCCTCCCAAGCGATCCCTTTGCCGGGATCGTCAAAGTTTCAAATTCACCAGAACGCGAATTGTGGGGAACCATCATCCAAGGCGGACGCGCACGGAAGGGGGGCGACCACCGAACGTCGCTATTTTTCACCATGTGATGAATTGGCGCCACACGGGCGCCATGATCGCCTCAGGCGCGCGCCTTGCGGATGACCGCCTCGAAGCCGGCGGCGCAGTAGGTGTAGAGCCGCTGCCGCACGGCCTCCAGGTCGCTGGACTGGCACAGCCCGTTGGACAGCTGGTCGATGCGGCCGGTCTCGGCCACCGACAGGGTCATCGACCCGGTCAGGAACTGGTAGCTCCAGTAGAGGTCCGCCAGATCAGCCTCCGGCAGCGCGCGCTTGAGGGTGTCGATCAGCTGCTGGACGACCGGATCGAAGAACCGGTGCATCACCTCTCCGCCCCAGGCGGGCGTGGTGTTGATCTGGGCGACGAGGCCGAACCAGTTCTTCCACCCCGTTCCACCCGTGAGCGCGCGCTCGACCAGCGGGTCGATGAAGGCGGCGATCACGCCCTCGGCGGTCATGGTTCCCGGATGCGCCGCTTCGTAGGCGCTCATGGCCTGGGCGCGTTCCTGATTGAGAATCTCGGCCCGGCGCAGCAGCACAGCGTCGAACAGTTCGCGCTTGGCGCCGAAGTAGTAGTGGATCAGCGCGGTATCGACGCCGGCCTCCGAGGCGACCTGGCGGGTGGTGACGCCATAGAAGCCGTGGCGCGAGAACAGCCCCTCGGCCGAATCGAGGATCGCCGCCTTCAGATCGAGGCCAGTCCCCTTGGAGGGACGACCTCTGCCGCCGGAGCGGGCGCGGGGCTTGGCTGCGGTCATCGCGCGTCCTGACGCCCGCCGATCGAACGGGCCCGCTTCCGATAGCAAGGTCGCGCGGTGCAGGAAACGGCTTTCCGGAGGGCGGGCCGGCCGCCGTCAGATGAGGGGCGCCCGCCTGTAGGCCTTGCGCGCCGGGTCGAAGACCCAGGTCCAGTAGTCGAGGCCCATCCCCGACGCCCGGGGCAGGGCGATCCCGGGCAAGCCGTCCGCAACCGTGGAGAAGTCAATGGCGGCGCCCTCGGCGACCGCCGGTCCGCGCGGCGCCTCTGCCGCCGACATCGCCGCCCGCCATTGGCCCTTGCGGTCCTCGATGAAGATCACGACGGCGCAGCCGGTCGCATCACACCAGTGGTCGCCGCGGAACTCAACGACAGCGTACCGGCGCCAGGGACCAGGCTGGGCCAGGCCGATGAAGGCGCAGAACGCGCGCTGCCCCTCGGGCGCGGCGGTGACGAACGGATTGGCGGCGATGGCGTCCCAGTCCTGCGCGAAGATCGGCGCCTTGCTGCAACTCGGCCGCGCCAGGGGATAGTCCTGGCCATAGGCGTTCAGCGACGACTGGGCCGCCGCCGGCTGCGGCGCCAGCAAGAGGGCCGACATCACAAGAAACAGGACACGCATGGCAGTCTCCGGAACGGACTCACCCTGCGCGCGGACCCGGCGGCCGGAATGCCCTGAAAAGGGGTGTCAGCCGAAGACCAGCCGCCACATCAACCGCCCGGGCAGGAAGGTGAAGGCGCCGGCCGCCAGCGACCCGCCCACGAAGATGCCGTTCATGGTCTTGCGATGGAGGTCGACGCGATGCTTGCGCGCCGCCCGGACCGCGATCGGCAGCACGATCAGCACCCAGCCGCTGAGCAGGTGGATCAGCGACCAGACATCGCCGTTCAGTCCGACGATGAACAGGGACGAGGTCGCGGTGACCGCCATCAGGACCACCCAGGTCCAGCCGGCTGTCCGATGGAAGGTCCCACCCTTGCGCAGCGAGAAGATCAGGCCGCCCAGCGCCACCGTGCCCAGGGCCGCGAGGATATGGAGCTGCAGGACCAGCGGCTGGGCGGCGAAAAGCGCCAGGTCCGGGCCTTGAAGCCGGCTCTCGCCCGTGACCGCGACGATTCGCGGACCGACGAGCACGGCCGTTGCGACGGCCGCTGCGGCGAGCAGGACCCAGCCGGCCTTGCGACTGGACGCGAGGGGTCGGGAGGGTTGTGCGGTCATGGCTCAGGCTCCGACGAAGACGCCGTGGAAGGTGACGGGCAGCGCGACGTCGGCTGCCCAGCTGGCCAGCGGCCCGGCCGCCACGCGTCGGGCGTCGAACGCATGCAGCTCGGTGCGGCGAGCGTTGAGGTTGATGCTCGTCCCGACCAGCCAGCCGTCGAGCTCAGCCTCGCCGCCGGGGCGTGGAACAAAGACCATTTCCTCGACGATGTGGCCGGGTCCGAAGTCGTAGCTGTCGGTCCCGCCGGTCTTCCAGTCGGTGACGGCGACCGCCTGCATCAGCGGATGGGTGTCCGCCCCCCGGGTGAGATGGACCGTTCGCCGACGGGCCAGCCCGGCGAAGCGCGGATCCGTCCTGGGGAACTCGCCCGTCAGGCCGGGCCGGGCGATGTCCACCGCGCCGCCGGGACGCAGCGTGACCAGAACCATTGCGGGGTCGGCTCCGCCGATATCGCGGCCCGTGATGATCGCCGCGCCGCCTTCGATGGCGAACGACGGATCCTTGTCCAGGGCGGCGTCGAACCGGATCGTCCCGTCCGCATCCTCCCAGGCGTCGCCGAGATGGAAGAAGAAGAAGGGCGGCCCCTCGAAGATCCGGCGCTTGCCGAGGTCGGCCTTGTCGAGGACCAGGATCTGCGTGCCCAGTTCCGGCCGCCAGCTGAGGCTGTCCTGGTAGGGCATGGCGAAGCGATCCTGGATCCAGGGCTGCAGCACGATGACCAGGTGGCGGGCGGTGGCCGTGAAGTCGTGGATGTAGCTGGCCCGCGGCAGGCGGATCGGCTCGGCCGCCTCCAGTGCGCCGTCCGGCGCCAGCCGCCAGACAATGGCGCTCTGGCCGGACTGGCCGAGGTTCCACACGCGGCCGCCCGGCTCGACCCGTGGATGGGCGAGGAACGGCATGTGGGCCAGATCCGGGCGCAGGGTCTTGAAGCCCCGGGTCTCCAGCGTCACCGGATCGAAACCGACCGGGGAACCGGCTTCCCACAGCGCCCACATCTCGCCGCCCGCCGCCATCACCGAGATGTTGGCCGAGTTGGCGTCGTCGTTGTTCGCCCCGCGCCCGCCCTTGCGGTGCGGTGTGGCGAAGCCGGGCGTGACGACGCCGTTGGCCGCCGTGTCGGCGCGCCGCTTGGGCGTGTCGAGGAAGCGGGCCGTCAGGCTGGCCTGGCCCTCGTCGATCCGGAAGGCCCGAACCATGCCGTCGCCGTCGAACCAGTGCAGGGCCGAGCCGCCCGGGCGATGGAATTTCGCCGGTCCATTGCGGAACAGGGTTCCGGACAGACCGGCCGGCGCGCGGCCGTGCAGGCGGCGCATCGCCTGGCGCGGGATGTCGGACTCGACGTCGGCGACGCCCAGGGTCCAGTCGCCGGCGCTGGCGGCCGCGGCATGCAGGACGTCGGGGCCCAGCGCGGCGGCGACCAGGCCGGCGGTGGCGGTCGTCAGGAAGGAACGGCGATTCATGGCGGAGGCTCCGGCGGTCACGGGACGGTTCAGTCGATGGTGATGACGGTTGCGGCCTCGCCGGCCACCTCGAAGGCCGCGTCGCTCCAGGCCGCCGGCCCGAAGGCGCCGCGCGCGTCGTTCGAGAAGGCGAACGGCTCGGTGGGGATGCCGAAGGGGTTGGTGGACATCTGCCCGTCGCCGTCGACGTCATGGAAGACCCGGATGGCGTACCGGCCCGGCTGCAGGCCGGTGACGGTCGTCGACACGCTGTCGCCGGTGACCGGCAGGGCGAACATGGCCGCCGGCTCGCCGCCCCTGCCGCCATAGGCCGCCTCGTCGGCGAACAGCTGGCCGCGGAGCTCCCCCGAGCGCCGGGTGATGCCCTGGAAGGTGATCGTCAGGCTGGCCGGCGCGCCGGCCTCCACCGTCTCCTGCGCCAGGGCGGCGTCCATCGGCAGGGCGGCGAGCGCCACGCCGTGCAGGGTCGCGATTGACAGGAAGAGGGCGGCGGTCTTCATCCGGGGAGAGGTCATCGGGGTCTGCCTGTGCTGGCGGGTTGTCGATGACGGAAGGCGTAGGGGATCCGACCTGGACACGCAGCCGCCGTTACGCGGGACGCCCGCCGCCGTTCGCGAAACGCCGCCGGACGCCGTTCACGCGTCGTGGATCGCCACCCTGCTCGGGTGGCGACACTGGCGCGGCCTGCTGATCGCCGCCGCCGCCGGGGTGTTCATGGCTCTGGCGGGCGCGTTCGGAACCGGCGAGACGCCGCTGGCGGGGCGCCTGTTCTACTGGATCACCGTCACCCTCATCGGCGGGACGGCCGGCATCGTCGCGGCCGTGCTCGTCGAACGCGGCGGCTGGTTCGACGACCGCCCGGCCCTGCAGGGCGCGGCCATCGCCATCGTCCTGACCATCCCGCTGACCCTGATCATCTGGGCGGTGTCGACCGCCTTCTTCCGCCGCGCGTTCGAGCTCGAGGTGCTGCCCTACTTCCTGGGCCCGGTCTTCGTGGTGACCTGCGTGATTACGGCGCTCAACTACTTCACCCAGCGCGCGCCGGCCGAGACCCACGCCGCGCCCGTGGGCGCCGCGCCGCCCCGCTTCCTGGAGCGGCTGCCCGCCAAACTGCGGGGAGCCGATATTCACGCGGTGGAGGCGCAGGACCACTACCTGCGCCTGCACACCAGCAAGGGCCAGGACCTGATCCTGATGCGGCTTTCGGACGCCGTGGCCGAACTCGAGGGGCTGGAGGGCGCGCAGGTGCACCGCTCCTGGTGGGTCGCCCGCGCCGCCGTCGCCGACGCCCGGCGCGGCGACGGCAAGGCCACGCTCACCCTCGTCGGCGGCGTCCAGGTCCCCGTCAGCCGCGCCTACGCCAGGGCCCTGCGCGCGGCCGGCTGGTTCTAAAGGAAGCAGACCGCTCCAGCGCCCGATGGCGCACCCGACACGTTTACTCCGGGTGTTCGCCGCCGCTCGCCCAAGTGCGCCTATCTATATGTTATATAGAGTTTTTTGAAATCGGTGTTCGTCGGTGATTTTGGCTGTTCGCGCCAATTCGTGTCGCCTGCTAGGGTGGAAGCTGGGGTAGAAGGAGGGGTCATTTGTTGGGGCGGATGCTGGGGCGGAGCTACAGTCAGCGCGGATACAACAAGCTCAGCGCGCGCAAGGTCGAGACTCTGACGGAGCCGGGCAGGCACAGCGACGGCAGGAATCTCTATCTCGTCGTCGACCCGAGCGGCGCCAAACGCTGGGTCTTCATGTTCCGCTGGAAGCGACCCGGCGCTGTGGGCTCCGGCAAGATGCGGGAGATGGGGCTTGGACCGCTTACCGGGGTCAGCCTGCAACGCGCGCGCGAAAAGGCTGAGGAGGCGCGTGCGCTGCTGGCCGACGGCATCGACCCGATTGCCCACAAGCGGTCGTTCGAGGCCATCCCCACGTTCGGAGACCTGGTCGACGTGGTGATCGAAGAGCAGGCGCCAGGTGTGCGGTCGGAGAAGAGCGTCGACCGTTGGAAGCGCCTGCTGAAAGTGCATGCCGCTGCCCTGGGCCCTCTGCGCGTTGACACCATATCGGTCGACGACGTGCTCTGCGTCGTCAGGCCCCTTTGGACCACCAACCCCGACACCGCCAAGCTGATGCGGGGCTACATCGAGCGAACCCTGGACGCCGCCAAGGTCAAAGGCTTCCGGTCCGGAGAGAACCCCGCCCGATGGCGCGGTCACCTGGAGCGACTTCTTCCCAAGCCGCAGAAGCTTATCCGGGGCCACCACAAGGCCATGGCCTTCGAGGAGGTCCCGGCATTCGTGGTGAAGCTGCGGACTAAGGACTCAATCGCGGCCCAGGCGCTTGAGTTCCTGGTCCTGACGGCCGCCCGGTCCGGCGAGGTCATGGGTGCGGCCTGGAGCGAAATCGACCTGGCAAAGAAGGTATGGACCATCCCCGGCCCGAGAATGAAGGCCGGCAAGCAACACCAAGTGCCCCTCTGCCCCCGCGCGCTGGTCATCCTGGCCGAGATGGCGAAACTGCGGATCGAAGACAATGACATCGTCTTCCACGGCGCCAAGCGCGGCCACCCGCTCTCGACCATGGCCTTCGGCATGCTGCTCCGCCGGATGGACACGGATGTCACGGCGCACGGCTTCAGGAGCAGTTTCCGCGACTGGGCCGGCGAGAAGACCAACTTCCCCCGCGACCTGGCCGAACAGGCCCTCGCCCACGCCGTTGGCGACGACACGGAACGGGCCTACAGGCGGATGCAGGGCCTGGAGCGCCGCCGCAAGATGATGGCGGATTGGGCCAAATTCTGTGGAAGCGCGAGCTAGGCTGACGAACTAGTGACTGCCGAGAACGGGCAGGTTAGACCTTGGCGACCACTGGGAGTGACGGCTTCTCCGCTGGCGTTTCACGGCGCAAGGTACGCCTTCCGTTGCGGAGCAAACGCAGACCAACTCGACGCCCGCGCAGCATCGGTGAGCAGACGCGCCCGAGTCTTCCAATGCACGTGCTAGCCCCGGCGACATCCGCCTGCGGCCAAGTCGTCGATAATCACGCACGCTGGTCCTGGCCCGCCCGCGCAGCGTGCGTTGCAGTCGATGACGAGGTCGCGGAGACTCGCCTCCAGCGCCCGCAACTCCTCCACTCGGTTCCGCACCGAAGCGAGTTGAGTCTGGGCCAGGTCCCGCATGTCCGTGCAGGACCGGCCGGGGTCTTCCATCACCGTGACGAGGTCGCGGACCTGGTCGATAGGGAAGCCGAAGTCTCGGCACCGCCGGATGAAGGTCAGGCGCTTGAGGTCGGCGTCGCCGAACATCCGGTGGCCTCCTTCGCCACGATCCGGGCGGAGGAGGAGGCCGATCTGCTCGTAGTAGCGGATCGTCGGCGGCGTCGCGCCGCTGCGGCGGGCCAGTTCGCCAATCGAAAGCGCTCGATCCATCGGGGTCTTCCAAATGAGGGCTTGAAGCTCAAGTCACTTGAAGTTCTATGACCCTGTCTCCCCCGCGCCAAGAGCTCATGCCGGCGCTCAACGGAGATGACCCTTGTCCCAGCCCGTTCCTATCGCCTGCACCCTGAGCGCCGGCGATGTCCACCAGCGCCTGGCGTGGATCGCCGACCTCAATCAGCGCCGGCTCGTCCGGCACAGGCGGGATGACCTGACGCTGTCGCTCGTCTACGATCGGGAGGCTCGACCAGATGTCGATCGGCTGGTCGCTCAGGAGAGCGAGTGCTGCCCGTTCCTGGCGTTTCGCGTCGAGGACGGTGTCGACGGGATCGTCATGACCGTGACCGCGCCGGAGGAAGCCCGAGAGGCCGCCGATACGCTGTTCGACGGGTTCACCGGCGGCCAACCGGCGGCTCGCGCTTGCGGGTGCTGCTGAGATGACCGTTCCCACGACGAACGCCCCGGCCGCGCCCGACAAGGGCAAGGCTGTTGGCCTGACCACGGTGCTCGCCACGGCGGGCGTGGTCGGCGCCTGCGCGCTCTGCTGCACGCTGCCCGTCGCCTTCCCGGCCGTCGCGCTGGCCCTGCTCGGCGGCGGCGTCGCTTTCCTCGGTCCGGTACACAAGGCCATGACCGTGGGCGGGCTGCTCGCCGTGATCGCAGCCTGGGCCTGGGCCTGGGCCTGGGTCTGGTTCCAGAGCCGGCGCACCGGGCGGCGGCCGGCTCGCGTGACCGTTCGGCTCCTCATCCTGGCGACGGCGTTGCTCGCGGTCGCCCTGGCGTGGCCGCTGGTCGAAGTTCCCCTGCTGGCGCTGTTGCGATAGGCGTCGTTCGTGGAGGCGCATGGCCGGAACACCAACCGGCGGCCGCCGACGAACAGGGATCGACAGATTGACGTGGGTCTACTTCGCCTTGGCCGCTGTGGCCGAGATCGCCGGCTGCTTCGCCTTCTGGGCTTGGCTGCGCCTCGGCAAGTCGCCGCTCTGGTTGCTGCCGGGGATGGCCTCGCTCGCGCTGTTCGCTTTCCTGCTGACGCGGGTGGAAAGCGACGCCGCCGGCCGCGCTTACGCGAGCTATGGCGGGGTCTACATCGTGTCTTCGATCCTCTGGCTCTGGGCTGTCGAGCATCGGGCGCCCGACAGATGGGACATCCTCGGCGCGGCGGTCTGCATGATCGGGGCGGCGATTATTCTATTCGGCCCGCGACCGGCCTGACCCACACCGCCGGTACTGCGGACAGGACACCCAGGCCAAAGACTTGTTGGGAACGCCACGGGAGGCGGCAACTTAGCGTCGACGAACCGACACCCGTAGCGTCTCATCCGCCTCAAGCCGCCACGACGTCTTGACGTCGTAGACGACGCAGCCGACCGGGTGCTCTCCAAGCCTCGTTGTATTGAGCCGCTCCTCGGCGATCGCAACGGGACGTCCGTCAGCGCCAATGCGTTCAACCTGGATACTTGAGCCCGCGACGGACGCGCGTGACCGCCGACAGGCCCACCCGTGCACTCTTGTTCCCTCCGGAACAATGAGGACGTCCGGCTGTCGCAGTTCGACCTGCCGGGAACTCAGTACGACGACCCTAGCATCGCTTCGCGGAAGCCCCCCATAGCTCGCACATCCGGACAGAAGCCCGCCGAGGCCGGCGACAATCGCAATCCGAAGCATCGTTCCTCTGTTACCCACGGGGTGACCTCCTCGCCTTCCCGACTCGCTCCGGTGCTGGGGCGGCGTCCTGTTTCATCTGGCGTCAGCGCAGAATCAGCTCGTCTGCGCAGCCGTTCACGTCCGCCCGAGTCGTCGAATGATCGACGGCGAACTTCACGCGGAGCACGTCGGAACTGGACTCTGGGCAGCGTCGGCTAAGGAACCCCTCTCTATGTAGCCGTATCAGGCGTGGCGGGCGAAGACGCGCGACTTGCCGCCCCTCAGCAGCAGGAGCGTCTCATAGGGCTCGCGATCGCCGCCTGCCGTCTCCATTCCGGGCGATCCCAGAGGCATTCCCGGCACCGACAGGCCGATGGCGTCCGGCGCTTCCTTCAACAGGCGTTCGACATCGGCAGGCGGAACATGGCCCACGGTGAAATAGGCGCCGATGGTGGCCACGTGGCAGGAGGACAGTTCGTCGGGAACGCCGCGCAGCCGCCAGAGGGGGCTGATGTCCTCCATGTTGACGACCTTTGGCCGGAAGCCCGCCTTGGCCATGGCGTCGATCCATCCGCCGCAGCAGGGGCAGGTCGGTGTCTTGTAGACGACCAGATCGCGCGGCGGCGCGGCCTGAGCGCATGAGGCGGAGACCAACCCTACGACGCCTCCCAAAACAGTGCGGCGACCAATCATCTGCATCACTCCGACCTATTTGACAAAGGCCCACCGGGGCACCCGGCCCCGGTAGTTCGTATACTCGGCGCCCAGCATGCGCCCAAGGTGATCCTCTTCCAGCCGCACCTGGACCTGCATCAGAACTTCGCCCAGCAGGAAGGTGGCCAGGGTCGCGGCGTTGGGCCAGAGCAGCAGCAAGCCGAGGAGGTTGAGCCTCATCGAGAGGAAGATCGGGTTTCTGGATATCGAGAAGACGCCGGTCTGGACGAGGGCCGTGGGACGACCCGTGTCGATGCCGATCCGCCAGGACCGACCCATCTGGGCCTGTGCGACGACGATCAGTATCAGCGACCCGACCATCAACACGATGCCAGCGATCCTGACGGCGGCAAGGTCGAGCCAGGGCAGCGGCCCGAACTGATCCATCGAAATCCAGAGGGCGGCGATCAACATAGCGAACAGGCTCAGGATCAGCAGCCGAAAGCCCTTGGAGACGACGCCGTAGGCCGTATCGTCGAAGGGTAGGACAAAGGCGTTGATGCGGTCGCGGCGCCAAAGCCGCCATGTGGGCCAGACAAAGGCGACTGCGAAGAAGGCCAGGAAGTAGGCCAACAGGGCGGCGGGCATGAGTTAATCCTCCAGGGGTTCATTGCCCTAGCTCCTCTAGTCACTAGAGGATCAAGTCGCATTCTTCGCCTCACCCCGGCGCGGCTTCGGCTCCTTGCTCTTCAGCCGCCGCTGTCGCCGGTTTTCAGTTGTTGGGCCGGGCCGCGAGCCGGCGAGGAAAGCCGTAAGGCATCGTGCGACCGCATGGTGATAGGCCCGTATCCGCTCAATTCTGGAAGCATTGCGAAACACCAGCCAGGGGACCACGCCTTCATACCCCGTGCCCTGAACCAGCAGGGAACCCTGCGGATGGGGCCGTATTTCAAGCCACTGCCTCAACCGAAAGAAGAACGACCATCCGGCGCCAAAATCGATCAGTCGATGGCGTTCGCAGCGCACAACTGTCCAGCGCGCGTTCGAACTGAACTCTGATGACCCGAGCAGCCTGCCTTTGATTCTGACCTTGCCGCCAAGCTCGGCGATGCCTTCGATTGTTTGGTGCGGGTGCCATGCCGGGTAGCTGGCAAAATCGACGAGGGCGGCCCAGACGCGCTCTGGCGGGGCTGAAATTGGCGTTTCAGTCTCAATCTGGATCACGCCGCCTTGTCCCGATAGGCCAATAACCGGAGGGCGTTCACCACAACGAGCAGGGTCGAACCCTCATGGAAGATTATCGCCGCGCCGATCTTGAGACCAAAGAGGGTCGCCGGGATGAGAACCGCGACCACCCCCAGGCTGACCCACAGGTTCTGCTTGATGATGCTGCTGGTCCGTCGACTCAGCCCGACCACGAAGGGCAGGTGGTTGAGATCGTCGGCCATCAACGCAACGTCGGCGGTTTCGAGGGCAACATCTGATCCCGCCGCCCCCATGGCGACCCCGACGGTCGCGTTCGCCAGGGCCGGAGCGTCGTTGACGCCGTCGCCGATCATGGCGACCCTGCCCTCCTTGGCCTTCAGTTCAAGAATAATGCGGACCTTGTCCTCCGGCATTAGTCTGCCCATGGCCTCGTCCAGGCCAAGCTTCGCGGCGATGGCGTCGGCGACCGACTGATTATCGCCCGACAGCATGACGATGCGTTTGATCCCCATGGCGCGGAGCCGACTGATAACCCCCTCGGCAGCCGGACGCGCGGTGTCCATCATGCCGATGGCCCCGAGGTATCGGTCGCCGCTCTTGACGACCATCACGGTCCGCCCGCTCGTTTCAAGCTGCTGGACTGCGCTCCACAACGCATCGGAGGGTCGGGTGTCTGGGCCGCCCTCGAAATGTTTCGGCTTGCCGATCACGACCGTCTCGCCCGCCACGCGGGCCTGCACGCCCTTGCCGGTCAGACTTTGAACGTCATCGGCGATGGGAACGGGGTGGTCCTTCAGTCGCTCCTCGCCATCCCGGACAACCGCCGCCGCAAGCGGGTGGTCACTCAAGCGCTCCACCGCGACGGCAACCGACAGAAGCTCCCGCTCATCCACCCCCTCGGCGGGCGCCACGTCCGTGATCGTCGGCTTGCCCTCCGTCAGGGTTCCGGTCTTGTCGAAGGCGATGGCCGTCAGCGTGCCGAGGTTCTCCAGCGGGCCGCCCCCCTTCACCAGCACGCCGCCCCTGGCTGCCCGCGCAACGGCGCTAAGGATCGCGCTCGGCACGGAGATCGCCAAGGCGCAGGGACTGGCCGCCACAAGGACGGCCATGGCCCGGTAGAAGCTGACGCTGAAGGGTTCGTCGATGACCACCCAGGCGAACATCAACAGACTAACGCCCGCCAAGACGGATGGCACAAAGATGCGTTCGAAACGGTTGGTGAACTGCTGGGTCGGAGACTGCTGTGCCTCGGCCTCTGCGACCATCTTGACCACCCGAGCGAGGGTGGTTTCGGACGCCACGCGGGCGACCCGCACCTCCAGGGCTCCAGGACCGTTGATCGTGCCCGCGAAGACCCGATATTCGGCGCTCGCCTTGTCGAAATCCAACGCCGGATCAGGCGCGGCCCGCTTATCGACGGGCACGCTCTCGCCGGTGATCGGCGCCTGATCGACGCTGCTCTCTCCCTGCACGACCACGCCATCTGAGGGCAGGCGCTCGTTTGGCCGAACCGTCACAATATCGCCGACAATCAGATCTTCGACCGGGATTTCGACTGTCGTGTCCCCTCGCCGGACCCTTGCCGTCTGGGGCGCGAGCTCCGCCAGCGCCTCGATGGCCCGACGAGCCCGTCCCATGGCGTAGTGTTCCAGGGCGTGCCCAGTGCTGAACAGGAAGAGCAGAAGCGCCCCCTCGGCCCACTGGCCCAGCGCGGCGGCGCCAGCAGCCGCAACCAGCATCAGGGTGTCGATCTCGAAGCGGCGTTTGATGATGTTGCCGACCGCCTCCCGAAGGGTGAAGTAGCCCCCGAACCCATAGGCCGCGACGTAGAAGCCCAGAGGGACGACACCCTCAATGCGCTGGCCCAGGAGCCACCCCGCCGCGAGCATCGCCCCCGACAGGCCCGCGAAGATCAGTTCGGTGCGTTCGCCGAAAATCCCCCCATGCGCATGGCCATGGTCACCGCCTTTGGAGTGAGCGTGGGCTTTGCCGGGCTCATGCGGATGGCCTTGGGTGTCTGGGTGGGACGACGGGTTGGAAGTCATTCGCCTGGGTCCTTTTCTGGTTTCGTGCCCGCCGCGTCTCGCAGGATTTCGACGCCGCCCTTGATCGCCAGCAGCGCCACCAGCACGCCGACCACGAGGTCCGGCCAAGGTTGGCCCAGCCACATGACCAGACCTCCAGCGACGAGAATGCCGCCGTTCGAGGCGAAGTCGTTGAGGCTGAAGGTCTCCGCCGCACGCATGTTGACGTCGTTGCCATGGAGCCGCCGCAACAACAGCAGGCAGATCAGGTTGATGATCGCCGCGACCAGAGCCATGCCCAACATCGTGAGACCGACCGGCTCTGTTCCGGTCAGCCAGCGCCGCCCGACGTCGAGCAGCACGCCAACCGCGAAGGCCAGGAGAAGTATGCCGGAGGTGCGGGCTGCGCCGCGCTTCCAGCCTGGTGACCGTCCTACGGCCAGAACGCTGATGAGGTAGACCGCCGCGTCCGAGGCGTTGTCCACCGCATTGGCGAGGAGCGCGCTGGAATCGGCGACCAGACCGCCGATGCCGAGGCCGACGAAAAGCGCGGCGTTCAGAAACAGCACGATCAGCAGGATACGGCGCTGACGTCCTTCGTCGGCTCGGGATGTCATGACGCGTCCTTTGTCTTGCGACTTCGCGTCGGTCCTAACGGCCGGGTAGCCCGGTCGGTTCGGCGCCGGCCCCGCCCGGCCAGCGCAGCACCTCGACCGCTTCCAGGGTGACGGGCCCCAGATGCTCCAGACCCGACAGGGCTTCGAGGAAGGCGCGCAGCTTCGACTCGTGATCAAGGATTTCGATGATCAGCGCCTGGTCGTCGTCGAAGACATGACGGCGGTGGACGTGGGGCGTGTGGCCGAATCCGATGAGGGCCCGGAGCACCGTCACCCCGGCCAGACTGGCCGCCCGCGCGCGTTCGGTCACGATTTCGAACACCTTGCGATCGCCGAAGTAGGCGGCCTCGTCGGTGTAGACTCTCATCAGCTTGATGGGATCGGACATGGTTTCCTCCAGAAAGACGTCGCCGCCGCCGGTCGCCCGGCGGCGGCGACCACGGACTATTCCGCCGGCAGAGGCATCGACGCCGGCTCCTCCCCGGCGGCGGGCCGCCGACGTTCGGTCAGGCCGAGGACCAGCTGGCTCATCGCCGGCAGGACCAGCAGCGTCAGCAGGGTCGCGGTGATCAGGCCGCCGATGACGACCATGGCCAGAGGCTTTTGCACCTCGGCGCCGGTGCCATGAGCCAGGGCCATGGGCACGAAGCCGATGGCCGGGACCAGGCCGGTCATGATGACCGGCCGCACACGCTCCATGCAGCCCTCGATGATAGCGCGGGAGAGCTCCATCCCGTCATCGAGCCTCTGGCGGATCGAGGACATGACGACCAGACCGTTGAGCACCGCCACCCCGGCCAGGCAGATGAAGCCCACCGCCGCCGACACCGAGAAGGAGATGCCCGTGAGGGCGAGGGCGAAGACCCCGCCCGCCAGCCCCAGTGGCACGGTCAGGAAGACCGCGACCGCCCGTCCGAAGGTCCCCACGGCCAGGAACAGCACCGCGAAGATGGCCAGGAAGCAGATCGGCACCACGAGCGACAGTCGATCAGAGGCGGCCTTCAGGTTCTGGAACTGCCCGCCCCATTCGATCCAGGAACCCGCCGGCAGGGCGACAGTCTCGACCTTGGGCATGGCTTCTTTGACGAACGAACCGACGTCGCGGCCGCGGACGTTGGCCTGGACCACCACCCGCCGCTTGCCGTTCTCGCGGCTGATCTGGTTCAGTCCCTCGGCGAAGCGGAACGAAGCGACCTGCCGCAAGGGAACGGATGCCCGGGTACGGCCTTCCGCTTCCGGCAGCATCACCGGGATGGAGCCGAGGGCGTCCATGTCGCTGCGGCTGGCGCCTGGCACGCGCACCACCACGTCGAACCGACGGTCGCCCTCGAACAGCTGGCCAGCCTCACGCCCACCCATGGCGGCGGCCACCGTGTCGGCGACCTCCTCCACGGTCAGACCAAACCGCGCGATGGCAGCCCGGTCGAACGTGACGTCCAGCGACGGCGCCCCGTCGGTCTGTTCGACCTTGACGTCGGCCGCACCCTGCGTGGCGTTCAGTTGCGCCGCGATCAGGTTGGCCGTCGCGGTCAGCCGGTCGAGATCGTCACCGTAGATCTTGATGGCGACATCGCCGCGCACGCCGGCGATCAGTTCGTTGAACCGCAGCTCGATCGGCTGACTGAGCTCGTAGCCCTGGCCGACCTGACCGGCGGCCGCGGCCTCCACCCGCTTGATCACGTCCTCTTTGGTCTTCACCCCTTCAGGCCACTGGTCCTGCGGCTTGAGAATGATGAAGCCGTCCGAGATGTTGGGGGGCATCGGATCGGTGGCTACCTCGGCGGTGCCGGTCTTCGAGAACATCAGCTCGACTTCCGGCAGGGCGGCGATGGCACGCTCGACGCCGCGCTGCATGCGGATCGATTGCTCCACTGCGGTCGAAGGCACCCGCTGGGACGCCATCGCCAGATTGCGTTCGTCCAGGGTCGGGATGAATTCCTGGCCCAGCAGTGTGAAGATCACCCCGGCCACGGCGAACAGGGCCAACCCGCCGCCGACGAAGGGCCAGGGCCGCGCCACGGCTTGGCGAAGAACGGGTTCGTACTTCGCCTTGATCCAGCGGATGACGAAGACGTCCTTCTCCGAGACCTTGTTGCGCATCACCAGGGCGACCATGGCCGGAATAAAGGTGATGGACAGGATGAAGGCCGCGACCAGAGCCAGCATCAGGGTAATGGCCATAGGCGAGAAGGTCTTGCCCTCGACACCCTGGAAGGTCAGCAGGGGCGCGAACACCAGCAGGATGATGGCCTGGCCGTAGACGGTCGGCTTGATCATCTCCTGGGTGGCGATGGTCGTCTCTTCAAGCCGCTCGCGTAGGTTGAGCAGACGGCCTTCGTGATGCTGCCGCTCGGACAGCCGTCTCAGGCAGTTCTCGATGATGATGACGGAGCCGTCGACGATCAGGCCGAAGTCCAGCGCGCCCAGGCTCATCAGGTTTCCCGACACCCCGAGAACGTTCATGCCGATGGCCGTCATGAAGAAGGAGATCGGGATGATCGCCACCGCGATCAGGGCGGCGCGGACGTTGCCCAGCAGCAGGAACAGGGCGATGGCCACCAGGATGGCGCCTTCGATCAGGTTCCGCTGCACGGTCGATATGGTGGCGTTGACCAGCTTGGAGCGATCCAGCACCGGGGTGACCTTGATCCCCGGCGGCAGGGACCGGGTGGTCGTCTCCAGCTGCTTGCCGACCGCGCGGGCCACGGTGCGGCTGTTCTCGCCGATCAGCATCAGGGTGGTGCCGATGACGACCTCGCGGCCGTTCATCGTCGCCCCGCCGGTGCGCAGATCGCCGCCCAGCCTGACGGTGGCGACGTCGCGCACCGCAACCGGCACGCCGCCGCGGGTGGCGACGATGGCCTCCTCAATCTGGCTCATGCTGCGGATGCGGGCGTCTGCCCGCACCAGATAGGCCTCGCCGCCGCGCTCGACGAAGTTGGCGCCGACCGAGAGGTTCGCGTCCTCCAGCCCGTGGGCCAGCTCACTGTACGAGACCCCGTACTGGGCCAGGCGCGTCGGGTCGGGCTCGACCACATACTGCTTCTCGAAGCCGCCTATGGAATCCACCCCTGCGACGCCGTCCACCGACCGCAGCTGCGGCGCGATGATCCAGTCCTGCACGGTCCTCAGGTAGGCCGCACGCGAGACCTCGTCGGCCAGGCGGTCTCCCTCGGGGGTCAGGAACGACCCGTCGGACTGCCAGCCGGGCTGGCCGTTGCGCACTGTCGCGCCACGGCCGCCCGGATGCGCGTAGTCGATGGCGTACATGAAGACTTCGCCCAGTCCGGTGGTGACCGGACCGATCTGCGGCTGGACGCCCTCCGGCAGGCTCTCCTGCGCCTGGACGAGCCGTTCGCTGACCTGTTGGCGCGCGAAATAGAGGTCGACGTTTTCCTCGAAGATCACGGTGACCTGCGAGAAGCCGTTGCGCGACAGGGACCGGGTCGATTGCAGGCCGGGGATGCCGGCCATGGCGGTCTCGACCGGGAAGGTGACGCGCTTCTCGATCTCGACGGGCGAGAGCGAGGCGTCCGAGGTGTTGATCTGTACCTGGTTGTTAGTGATGTCCGGCACGGCGTCGATCGGCAGCCGGGTCAGCTGCCAGGCGCCGTAGGTGGAGACGATCAGCACGAGCGCGACGATCATCCATCGGGCCCGCACCGACAGGGCCATGAGGTTGGCGATCATGAGCTAGTGCTCCACTTCGCCGGCGCCCAGCGCGGCCTTCAGCAGGAAAGCGTTGCGGGTCGCGATGATCTGACCGGCGCTCAGGCCCGAGGTGATCTGGGCCCGGCCGGCGCTACGCTGGCCGACGATCACTGGCACGGCGCTGAACCCTTTGGCGTTCCGGACGAACACCACCTCGCGGCCCTCGACCGTCTGGATGGCTTCCTCGGGCACGGAAATCCCGCCCGCGCCCTGCGCGTCTCGCGAATAGATGCGCACCGAGACCGCCTGGCCGGGCCGCAAGCCGCCAATGCCGGCAAGGCTCAGGATGACCGTAGCGGCGCGGCTTTCCGCATTCACCCCCGGCGTGATCGAGCGGACCGTGGCCAGCACCTCGCCTTCGGGCAGGTTGATGCTGGCCCGGTCGCCGGGGGCGATCCGGCCAGCATCCTCGGCCGAGACCGAGGCCTGAATCTCGATCTGGCTGCCATTGGCCACCCGGAAAAGCTCTGTGCCGGCGGTGACGAAGGAGCCGAGCGTGGCGTTGGCGGCGGTCACGCGCCCGCTGATCGGGCTGACGACGCCGGTGCTACGCCCGTCGCCGGAGACACGGGCCGCTGCGGCTGCGGCCGAGGTTCGCCGCGATTCCGCCTCGGCCTCGGCCAAGGCAGTTTGGGCGGCTTCGAGGTCCTGACGGGCCGTGATCTGAGCATTGAACAGGCGCTGTTCGCGCGCGAAAGCCTGACGGGCCGCCGTCAGGCGGGCCTGAGCTGCCGCGCGTTCTGCGGCGATCGTCGAGGCCTCCCGGCTTTCGATCAGGGCCACGGTCTGACCGGCGCCGACGCTGTCGCCCAGCCGCAGTGTCACGCGGCTGATCACCCCGTCGGCGCGGGCGGCAAGGACCGCTTCACCCTGGGGGGTTCCAACGACCGTTCCCTGGGCCACGATCTCGGCGCTAAGCGATCCGCTGCCAACCGGGGCCAGAACGATTCCCGCGGCCTGGATGCGGGCCGCGTCCATCTCCAGGGCCTCGCCGGCCCCGTGCGCCTCTTCCGCCTCGGCCTGCGCCTCGGGCGCCTTCTCGGGAGCACGTGTCGCCGTCCAGACGGCGAAGCCGCCGCCCAGGACAATCACGGCGGCCGCCGCCCCCGCGAGGAGGCGCTGCTGATAGGTCAGCTTCTTCATTGGTTGGATCCTTGGGTCTGGGTCGCACGGATCAGGGCGGCGGCGGCTTGGCCGCGCTCCTGCTCGGCGGTGATGATGTCGGACTGCACGGTGTTGAGCGCCTCTTCGGCGTCGAGCACATCAAGCAGGGTGAAACGTCCGGCGGAGAAGCCTTCCCGGGCGATACGGACCGCCTCGACGGCCTCCGGCTCGGCCCGCGTCCGCAAGAAGTTCAGACGGGACTCGGCGGTCCGGAGCGCCGCCTGGGCGTCGCGTGTCCCGCGGATGGCCCCGGCGAGGGCGGCGTTGCGGCGCGCCTCGGCCCCGATGCGCTCTGCGTTGGCGGCGGCCACATTGCCCTGGTTGCGGTCAAAGACGCCGATCGGCATCGAGGCGCCGACCACCAGCGCGGTGTCGTCCGTGCCGCGGAACTGGCGAGCCCCGACCGTGACGGTGACGTCGGGCTGCGCGAGCGAGCGTTCGCGACCGACAACGGCGATCGAGACAGTGACCTCCGCTTCGGCGAGACGGACGTCGAGCGCGGTCGTGGGATCGGCGATGCCTTCGGGCAAGGCCTCGTCCGCTGCGCCGGTCGGCTCGGGCAGGTCGTCTGCACCACCCCAGAGGGCGGCCAGGGCCCGTTGGGACTGGAGGTACTTGGCTTCTGCCGCCCGCACGCGACCAACCGCCTCGAAGGTCGCGGTTCGGGCCCTCATCGCCCGAAGCGGCGGTTCGCGGCCAGCGTCGACAAGTTCGACGGCGACTTTCTGGAGGTTTTCGGCGCGCAGGAACTGCTCGCGCGCCAGATCGAGGCGACGGGCGTCCGCATAGGCCTCGGCGTAGGCGTTGCGGACCTGCTGCAACATTTCGGCGCCAGCAACCTGAAGCCGCAGCCGCGCTACATCGACTTCGGCCTGGGCGGCACGTTGGCGCGCCGATCGCTTGCCTCCAAGCTCGAACCGCTGTCCGACCGTGACGGTGTTCTCGGCTTCGCCAAGACCGGAGAAAGGGCCTGTGCCGGCGAAATTCTCGACCTCCAGGCCGAGTTCGGGGTTGGGTCGCAGACCTGCCTGAACGGCACGGCCTTCGGCGGCGGCGACGTCGGCGCGTGCGGCGGCCAGCGTCGGCGAGGACTTGCCGGCGCGGGCGAGCGCTTCGGCGAGGGTTACGGGTTCGGCTGAGGCGGCGGAGGCAAAGGCCGCCATCGCAATCGCGGCGACGCCCAGAAGAGCGCGGCGCCACGGAAATGGGGAGGGCATGGAAAGTCCTTCAATGGTTCTGACAAGGGCGGAGCGCGCACGGCGGCGCGGTCGCGGTCAGACCCTGGGAGGACGCTTCAGGCTCGAAGGGCTGGCAGAAGGCGGTTCAGGAGCCGCCAAAAGGGCGCGCTCGACTCGAACGTCGAGCATCGCCGCAGCGTGAACGTCTGTGCTTCCGGACAGCGGCGATAAATGATGACAGTGGCCGTGGGCGCAAATCGCGTGATCGGGTTCGGGCGTTTCTCGGTCACCACCACCGTCGACATCAGCGACTAGCTGGACCGAACCGACCTCACCGGATTCCGGACCACACAGGAAGGTGTCGGCCATCGGGCCCGCAGCCACGAACAGGACACAGATTACCATCAGCGCCTTGGTCAGCCGCTGGAGCGTTCGGTCGATAGTCGCCACCAAGGTCATTGATGCCCGCAATAGCCCTCCCATGATCGGCGATCAACCCGCCGCATGAGCGGCATCGCGCCGCTCGGTCCGAGCCTGGGCGATGATCGACCATGCCGACTGGAGGAAGACCAGCGCGAGGATGGCCCCAACGATGATGTCCGGCCACGCCGATCTGGTGAACCAGACCAGTCCGCCGGTCACGACAATGGCGAGACACTGTATCAGGTCGTTGCGGGTGCAGAGCCAGACCGACCGGACGTTGGCGTCCCCGTCCCGGTATTTGACCAATAGCAACGCCGCGGAGAGGTTGGCGGCGACGCCGAACAGGCCGAGGCCTGAGATCGTGAACCCTTCCGGGGCTGTCCCGTTGACGGCCCGCCAGACGGCGAAGCCCAGAACCGCGACACCCAGCACACCCAGGCTGGCACCCTTCAGGATCGCCGTGCCGCTGCGGATCGCCACGCTTTTTCCGATGGCCCAAAGGCTGATTGCATAGGTCGCGCCATCCGCCAGGAAGTCGAGGGCGTTGGCGGCGACAGAGGCTGACCCGGCCAGGAGGCCGCCAGACGACACCACGACGAAGGCGACCAAGTTGATCGCTATGACCCAGACCAGGATACGCCGATACTCCGGCGTGGCCCCGTCGAAAGGCTCTGAATTCCCGCAGCCGCATGAACGCGACACGGGCTTGGAACTGGTGATCGGCAATGTCATGAACGCACCCTGCACCCTCTAGTGACTAGAGGATCAAGCGCATTCTGACGGAGATAGAGAAAGTCGATGCCCGGCATTTCCATCGGACGACTGTCCAAGGCGGCGGACGTGAAAGTCCCGACAATCCGGTTCTACGAGCAGATAGGCTTGATGCCGACGCCGGACCGTACGGAAAGCGACCAGCGGGTCTATGGGGAAGGCGCGGTCAGCCGCCTGCGTTTCATCCGGCATGCTCGCCAGCTTGGCTTCGAGATCAAGGACATCGAAGCGCTGCTCGGCCTGGCGGACCGTCCCAACCTTCCCTGCGCCGAGGCCGATCGCATCGCCCGCTCACACCTGGACGCTGTCGATGAGAAGATTGCCCAGCTTACCCGGCTCCGCCAGGAACTGGCCCGGATGACAGCCAACTGCGGCTTGGGCATCGCCGCCAACTGCAGGGTGATCGAGGTTCTCAGCGACCATGGACTGTGTGAGCACGAACCCCATTGATCCGCCCCCTCCGAGTGGAGGGAAGCTCCACTTCCGACTGGCCCTCCGCGGTGCTTTCGCGGGCTGACGCGGCCTGCCCATCCGGCCCTTGCCCCTCTAGCAACTAGAGGGTCTAGCCTGCCGGTCTGGTCCGCAAAGGGTATCGCTATGAACGATTGTGGAGACGGTTGCGGGGTGAAGGCGGTCGAGGCGGCGAATACTCCGGCCTATGTCCGCACCCTCTGGCTGGTGGTCGTGATGAACGCCGCCATGTTCGTTATCGGCGTGTTCGTCACCGCTACTGGCGGCTCGGTTTCCGTGCGGTCCGATCTGCTGGACTTTCTGGGAGATGCGGTTGCGACCGGGGTCGGACTGCTCCTCATTGGACGGCCAGCTGCTGTCCGCTCGATCGCAAGTCTGTGGCAAGGGCTCGCGCTCGGCGCGCTCGGCCTCTTCGCTCTGGGTTCCGCTGTCTCGCGGGCCTTCGGAGGCGTCACGCCCGAGCCATACGGCATGGGTCTCTATGGCATTCTGGGCCTGTGCGTGAACCTCGGCGCGGCGTTGTTGCTGTTGAGGCACCGGAAGGGAGACGCCAGCGTTCGGGCGGTTTGGCTCTACAGTCGCAACGACGCCATCGGAAATGTCGCGGTCCTGGCGGCGGCGGGACTTGTCGCACTGACCGCAACCCGATGGCCGGACGTGGTTGTGGGATTTGGGATCGCGGCCCTGTTTCTCCATTCCTCCTTCGAGATCATCCGGGACGCGCAACGCGAGCTGCCAAAGTCCCGCCGCATGAGCTGGTTTTGGCCTCTCGGCGTGATCCTCGCCGTGGCGCTGCTGGACCAGGGGACCAAGTTGCTTGCGCGTGTTCAGCTTACCCAGGGCGCTCCGCTTGAGCTGACCCCTTTTCTTGACCTGAACCTGGGCTTCAATCCAGGGATCGTGTTTGGCGTCTTCGCCGCCGCCGAAGGGGGGCCGTGGCCCTTGATCGGGGTTACCGGTCTGCTGACTGCCGGACTGGTCTTCTGGCTGGCCAAGGAAACCCGCCCACTCGCGCGATTGGCCCTCGCGCTGTTCATTGGCGGCGCGCTCGGCAACCTGTGGGATCGGCTGGCTCGCGGCGCGGTGACCGATTTTGTGGACTTGCATGCCGGAGGTTATCACTGGCCGGCCTTCAACCTGTCGGACAGCGCTATCGTCATTGGGGTAGCCCTCCTGCTGCTGGACTGGGCCAGTGCTCCGAGGCGAACGGCATGACCGACCCTACGTTTACACCCGCACTTGGTCGCCCCGAATGGACGGGCCTCTATGACCTGGCGATTGCCCTCCTGACACGAGAGAAAATCTGGCGGCAGGCTCTTATCGGCGACCTCGATCCCCGCGTTCACGACACCATACTGGATGTGGGCTGCGGGACAGGAACGCTTGCCGTCTTGATCGCGTTGGCGGCGCCGGGGAGCCAGGTAACAGGGCTTGATCCGGATACCGCGATCCTGGAGCGGGCTCGCGCGAAGGCGGTCCGGCGCGGCGCGCCCGTAATGTTCGTGGAAGGTTTCGCACAGGACGCAGACAGCGCCGGAGGACCATTCGACAAGGCGACCTCTAGCCTGGTTTTTCACCAGGTGCCCATGGAGGGAAAACGCGCGGGCTTCGCCGCCATCTGGCGAGCGCTCAAGCCGGGCGGCTCCCTTCATGTGGCGGACTACGGCCTTCAGCGGACCCCGCTGATGCGACGGCTGTTTCGGCAGGTGCAGCGTCTCGATGGCTTCGAGAACACCGAGCCCAATGCGCTGGGGGTGTTGCCTGACCTGATCAAGGAGGCGGGATTCATCGACGTTGAGGAGCGGCGTGTGATCCCAACCCTCACCGGGTCGATTTCGATCTATCGGGCGCGGAAGCCGGTATGACCGACGAAGAACACGGCACGGCGCCTCTATCGGACGCGGAGTTGAAAACCCAGCAGCGGGGGGTGGTCCTGGCTGCGGGATCGGCGCTCGTCGTTTGCGCCCTCGTCCTGGTCCTCGCCTATGTCTGCCTTCCGCCCCTCATTGAGTTTCCCAAGAGCCTCGCTGAACGCATGGCCTTTGCTGTTCAGGCCGACGTTTTCGTTTTCCTCTGGGTCGTATTCGGTGTGAGGCAGGTCGCTGACGGGCGGTTTCGGTCAGCCGCCGACAACTGGGGCTCCGCATACGCTCCACCCAGCGGTCGCCTCGCGATCCCCGTGGCCTTCCTTCAGAACACCCTTGAACAGGCCGTGGTGGCCGCCGGTGCGCATCTGGCTTTTGCGACGCTGGTTGTGGGCAATCCACTGTCGCTCATCGTGGGCGCCGTCGTGCTGTTCGGCGTCGGGCGGGTCTGCTTCCTGTTGGGCTACTCCAAAGGCGCGAGCGGACGGGCTTTTGGCTTGGTCCTTACCGTCATCCCCACGATGGCGGCCTATGGTCTGGCCGTATACTTGATCGGCAAAACGATGATCGCGCAGCTCCTGACTTAGCCCGACCCGTGCCCAGTCGCCGCTGATCCCATGTAGACCCCCCAACGGTGTGTCGCCGCCACACCTAAGCAGCCGGTTGGGGCTGGGGCGCACGCCGATTATAGAAATACCCGGCAACCAGGATGGCTATGACGCCAAGCTGGACCAGGATAGTCTGCCAAGTCGGATAAAAGCCGAGCAGTTCCAGCTTGGGCAGCCCAGCCACCCGAGTAGCCGGAACCATTCCGGCCTCCTGGAGCGCCGCCAGGCCCTTCCCCGCCAGGACGAAGGCCAGGACGGCGACCAGGGCGGCGCTGGCCGCGAAGAACTTGGAGATCGGCAGACGGGTGCTGTAGCGCAGCATGGCCCAGCCGATGGCCGCGAGGGCGACTAACGCCAACCCGGCCCCACTCAGGACGGCGCCAGCGGTCTGTGGGCTCCAGAGAGCCGCGAAGAACAGGATGGTCTCGAAAACCTCCCGATAGACCACCACGAACGCCAGCAGGAACAGGAACCAGGCCGAGCCCCGCGACAGGGCCTTGGACAGGCGCTCCTTGATGTAGCGTTGCCACGCGTCGGCCTGACTCTTCCCGTGCATCCATATCCCGACGCTGAGCAGGACGGCGGCGGCGAACAGGCCGCCGAAACCTTCGGTCAGTTCGCGCTGGGCGCCGCTGATGGTGATGAAGAAGGTCGCCGCCGCCCAGGTCAGGACGCCCGCGCCGAGCGCTGCCGCCCAGCCGCCATGGACATAGGGAAGCACGTCCTGCCGCTCCGCCTTCTTGAGGAAGGCGATCATCGCGACGACAATCAGCAGGGCTTCGAGGCCTTCACGCAGCAGGATCGTCAAGGCGCCGACGAAGGCCGCCGTCGTATCGGCCTGGGCAGGAGCGAGGACGGCGTCCGCCTCATCAAGCAGGCCCTCGATAAGGGTCGCCTGCTGTCGAACACTGTCTACCGGAGCGCTTCTTCCGATCCGGGATCGGAACTCGCCCATCGCGGCTTCAATCCGGGCCAGGAGCTTGGGATCGCGGGCTGCGATGGCAGGCTCGAACGGTTCGATGCCGTCCAGATAGGTGGACAGGGCCAGGGCGCCGGCGTCGCGGGCGCTCCCGGCGGCATAGGCGTCGACCGTGGCCTTCAGCCTGCTCCTGGCGAACGCCAGGGACGCGTCCCGCTGCTCGGTGAGAATGCCGGGCGAGCGGCGGAGATAGGCCATGAGATCGTCGGCCTTGCGACCGCCCACCGCCTGCGCGAGTTCCGAGGGGGTGGTCTTCGTTAGGGTCTCCAGATTTGGGAATTGTCCGCGAAGGTTCGCGTCGCTCTTCCAGAGCGTCTCACCCCGGCTCCGGGCCCCTTCATCCTGAGACAGGCTGCCGACGTAGAAGGCGAGCGCCCAGCGGTCGTTGGCCGGAAGCTGGGCGAAGCTGCCCATGGCGGTTCCTTCGAGCCCCTGCTCGATGACCTGGTATAGCCCGAACACGCTCCGCTCCCGCGCCCTGTCCCGATCGGTGAAGGCGATGGGCGGCGGATCGAGACCCGCGGCTGCCGGACCTTTCCCGTCTCCGGTGGCGCCGTGGCAGGACGCACAGTTCTCGGCATAGAGGGCGCCGCCTCGTCCGAGGTCAGGCGCGGATGACGGGGCGAGCGGCACCGGGTACGCAGCGAGCAGATCGGCGGCGAGGCCTTTAGCCAGACGGGCGACCTCGGCGGGAGGCCTCTTGGCGACAACGGCCCGCTTGAGGACATCGGCCTGCTGCTGAAGATCCGGCTTCGCTTTGCTCGCGGGCAATGCCCTGATCTGCGTGCTGACCGTCTCGGAGAACTCGACCATCTCCGCGTACTCAGCGGCGCTGACAACCCGCCCGTCCTGAACCGCTCCGGGATAGTCGACGGCGACGTAGTCCAGGAGGCGCCAGATCGTTTCCGCCGGCGTTGCAGCAGCCAAAGAGACGCCGGGCGCTCCGAAAAGCAGCGCAAGCGCCAGCCAGGGCACCACCCATGCGGACGGGAGGGTCAACCGGCGATGCCGACGCCCGTCGAGCCCGCCACAAGAGTCTGGAATGTCTTTCATCATGAAATGGCCGTAGCACCTCTAGCCGCTAGAGGGTCAAGTCTTTTGCGAACGATTATCGATCGCTGTTCGCGGCAACCGTTTTCTTGTTCTATTGAAACTGCCCACCGCAAACGGCATCTTCTGGCTGACGGAGGAAGTCGCCTGCCGAGATTGCTGACCCTGCTTCTGGTCTGGACCGCCGCGCTGGCTTTGCCGCTGGTCGCTGCGCCTTCGGTGCGCGCCATGACGGCGACGCCCTGCCCGATGGAAGCCAGCGGCATGATGGCGGCGGATCATGCTGGAATGGACTGCTGCGACGACAAGGGTGCGCCTGATCAGAAGGCTCCCTGCAAGCCAGGCATGGCGTGTTTCGCCACGGCGGCGGCGCTTCCCGCCGCGAGCGTAGAGTTTGCCGCCATCGCCTTCGACCTCAACGATCCCGCCCCCGCTCCGACCCGCGACCTGCAGTCCCGGCCGCCGGACCGAACCCTCCGACCTCCCATCTTGCTCTGACCTTCGATTGACCGCCGTCGCCATCGCGACGGCCGCTGGCGCTTGCGCCGTCATGAGGAGTTTGGAGCGATGTCTCCTTCGAAATGGGCGTGGCTGCTCGTCCTGAGCGCCACCGCTGTCTCGGCCCGGGCCGAACCGCTGACCTTTGACCAGGCGCTGGCCCGCGCCAGCGAGACAGCCCCGAGTCTGAGGGCGGCCGCCCTGCGCGTGGACGCCGCCCGTTCGGCCAGCCGGAGCGCCGGCTCGCTGCCCGATCCCAAACTGGCGCTGGGGGTCGAGAATGTGCCGATCTCCGGTCCAATGGCCGGCCGCTTTGGCGACGACGAGATGACCATGGCCAGCGTCGGGGTGATGCAGGACATGCCCAGCCGTCCCGGCCGCTGGGCCGAGGTCGCCGGGGCCGAGGCGCGGATCAGGGTGGCCGACGCCCAGGCCAGCGCCGAGGCCCGCGAGGTACGATTGGCGACCGCCATGGCCTGGATTGACCTCTACTATGCCCAGGCGCGGCTGGCGGCGCTCGACGACCTTGAAGCGACGCTGAAGCCGGTGCTGGACGCGGCTCCGTCCGCCGTAACCCGGGGCGCCCGGCCGGCTGAAACCATCGACCCGGCGGAATGGCAGGTTGCTCTGGCCGACCGGCGCAGCGCGCTTCAGGCGGACATCGGCAAGGCGCGCGCAGCGCTCGTGCGGTGGACCGGCGATCCTGACGCCGGCGTCACGGGCATGCCGCCCCTTTGGGAGGTCGATCCGGTCTCGCTCCGGGCTGGACTGGATCGTCACCCCACCCTGTTGATCTTCGACGCCGAGGTGCGGCTGGCCGATGCTGAGGTGGCGGGCGCCAAGGCGACGACGTCCCCCGACTGGAGCTGGGAGCTGGCCTATCAGCGGCGCGACCCGATGTTCGGCGACATGCTGTCGGCGCGGGTCACGCTCGGCCTGCCGATCCGTCAGGGACAGCGCCAGGGTCCGCTGATCGACGCCCGATCAACCGACGCCACGCGGGCGCGGATCGATCGCGAGGCGGCCCGGCGGCAACTGATCGCCGCCCTGGACGCCGATCTCGCCGACCACCGCATGCACCACGAGCTGTGGGTGCGGGCGCGGGACACACGCCTGCCCCTGGCCCAGCGCCGGGCCGATCTGGAGACCGCCAGCTATGGCGCCGGAACCGCCGGGTTGCCGGACGTGCTGGCCGCCTTCACCGCCCTCGCCGACGCCAAGCTCGATGTCCTCGACAAGGAAGCCGAGACCATGCGCGACGCGGTGCAGATCAATCTCACCTATGGGACGGACGTGTCATGAGCGCCTTCAACCGCCTTTCACGAGTCCAGGTCGCCATGGCGGCCGTAGCGCTGGTGCTGGTCGCCGGCGCGGGAGGCTACGGCCTCGCGCACCTTGGGATGAAACCACCGGCCCCCTCGCAGGACGCCGGGACCGGGAGAAAGGTCCTCTACTGGTACGATCCGATGGTTCCGGCCCAGCATTTCGACAAGCCGGGCAAGTCGCCGTTCATGGACATGCAGCTGGTCCCGAAATACGCCGACGAGGCGGGCGAGGCCGGGGTTCGGATCGATCCTGCCCGGGTGCAGAACCTGGGCGTCCGGGTCATTGCCGTGACGCGGGGAACACTTCCCGCCGGCCTCACGGCGACCGGCGTCGTCGACTTCAATCAGCGCGACGTGGCTGTCGTCCAGGCCCGGGCCCCGGGTTTCGTCCAGCGGGTCTACCGCCGGGCGCCTGGCGACGTGGTGGGGGCCGGCGCGCCCCTGGCCGATATCCTGGTTCCCGAGTGGGGCGGCGCCCAGGCCGAGTATCTGGCGGTTCGCCGCACCGGTGACGCAGCCCTGGCGCGGGCTGCGCGGCAGCGGCTGGTCTTGCTCGGCATGCCCGACAGCCTGGTCGCCCAGGTCGAACGGTCCGGCCATCCGCGAACGGTGGTGACGATCTCGACCCCGGCTGGCGGGGTGATCCGAACCCTGAGCGTCAGGGCCGGCATGACGGTGACCGCCGGCCAGACCCTAGCCGAGATCAACGGGCTGGGGACGGTCTGGGTCAACGCCGCCGTGCCCGAGGCCCTCGCCGGTCAGGTCCGGCAGGGTGCGGCCGTGAGGGTGACCCTGGCCGCCTTTCCGGGTGAGACCTTCGCCGGCCGCGTCTCGGCGATCCTGCCCGAAGCCCAGGGCGAGACGCGAACCCTGACGGCGCGGATCGAACTGGCCAACCGGGGTGGTCGGCTCAAGCCGGGCATGTTCGCCACCGTCCAGCTCGGCGAGGCTTCGCGCCCCGCCCTGCTGGTCCCCTCCGAGGCGGTGATCCGCACCGGGCGGCGCACCCTGGTCATGCTGGCGCTGGACCGGGGCCGCTATCAGCCCGCCGAGGTGCGAACGGGCCAGGAAGCCGCCGGTCAGACGGAGATTCTCGCGGGTCTGGCCGAAGGGGAGAAGGTCGTTGCCTCCGGCCAGTTCCTGATCGATTCCGAGGCCAGCTTGTCCGGCGTTCAAGCCCGCCCGATCAGCGGTGGCTCGCAACCGGCCGCGACGCCGATGATCCATGAAACCACCGGGCGGATCGAAAAGCTCGGCGCGGGCGGCGTGACCCTGTCGCATGAGCCCGTGCCGACGTTGAGCTGGCCGGCCATGACCATGTTGTTCCGGGTCGACGACCCGGCGCTTCTGCGCGGCCTCAGGGTCGGCGACCGGGTTACCTTCACCTTCGATCATCCCGCCGCCGGCCCGACGGTGCGCGGCCTGAAGCGGGTGGGTCAGCCATGATCGCCGCCCTCATCCGCTGGTCGGTCGCCAATCGGTTCGTTGTGATCCTCGCCGCCCTGGCGGTGATCGGAGCCGGCGTCTGGGCGGTTCGCGCCACGCCGGTCGACGCCCTGCCGGACCTCTCCGACGTGCAGGTGATCATCCGCACCAACTACCCCGGCCAGGCGCCGCAAATCGTCGAGAACCAGGTCACCTATCCGCTGGCCACGACCATGCTGTCGGTGCCCGGCGCGAAGACAGTGCGTGGCTATTCCTTTTTCGGCGACAGCTTCGTCTATGTGATCTTCGAGGACGGGACCGACCTCTACTGGGCCCGCTCCCGCGTGCTGGAGTATCTGAGCCAGGTCCAGGGTCGGCTGCCGGAGACGGCCAAGCCGGCGCTGGGGCCGGACGCCACCGGGGTCGGCTGGGTCTATGAATACGCGCTGGTGGACCGCACCGGCCGCCATGACCTGTCGCAGCTGCGCAGCCTGCAGGACTGGTTCCTTCGCTATGAGCTGAAGAGCCTGCCGGGCGTCGCCGAGGTCGCCAGCATCGGCGGCATGGTCAAGCAGTATCAGATGGTTCTCGATCCCGTGCGCCTCGCGGCCTACGGAGTCACCCACCAGCAGGTGGTCGAGGCGATCAAGCGCGCCAACGGAGAGACCGGCGGTTCGGTGCTGGAAATGGCCGAGGCCGAGTACATGGTCCGGGCCGGCGGCTACCTGAAGACGCTGGACGACTTCCGCGCCGTGCCGCTGCGTACGGCGGCTGGCGGCGTGCCGGTGCGGCTGGGCGACGTGGCGACGGTCCAGATCGGCCCCGAGATGCGGCGGGGGATCGCCGAGCTGGACGGTCAGGGCGAGGTCGCCGGTGGCGTTGTCATCCTGCGCTCGGGCGAGAACGCCCGCTCCACCATCGCGGCGGTCCAGGCCAAACTGGCCGAGCTGAAACGCAGCCTGCCGCCGGGCGTCCAGGTCGTCACCACCTATGACCGTTCCCAGCTGATTGACCGCGCCATCGGCAACCTCACCACCAAGCTGGTCGAGGAATTCATCATCGTCGCCCTGGTCTGCGGCCTGTTCCTCTGGCACGTCCGCTCGGCGCTGGTGGCCATCCTCACCCTCCCGCTAGGCGTGCTGATCGCCTTCATCGTCATGCGGCTGCAGGGGGTGAACGCCGACATCATGTCCCTGGGCGGCATCGCCATCGCCATCGGCGCCATGGTCGATGCGGCCGTGGTAATGATCGAGAACGCCCACAAGAAGATCGAGCGATGGGAACACGATCATCCAAACGAGCGGCTCGAGGGCGAAGATCGTTGGCGGGTGATCACCGACGCCGCCGTCGAGGTCGGGCCGGCGCTGTTCTTCAGCCTGGTGATCATCACCCTGTCGTTCGTGCCGGTGTTCACCCTGCAGGCGCAGGAGGGGCGGCTTTTCTCGCCGCTGGCCTTCACCAAGACCTACGCCATGGCCGGGGCCGCCATCCTGTCGGTGACCCTGGTTCCGGTGCTGATGGGCTGGCTGATCCGGGGCCGCATCCCGGCGGAGCGGGACAATCTGCTGAACCGCTGGCTGACCACCATCTACCGCCCGGCGTTGGACTGGGTGCTGCATCGCCCGCGCACGGCGCTGGTCATCGCCGCGCTCGTCTTCGCCACCACGGCCTGGCCCCTGTCGCAGCTCGGCGGGGAGTTCATCCCGCCGATGGACGAGGGCGACCTGCTCTACATGCCTTCCGCGCTGCCCGGGCTGTCGGCGGCGAAGGCCTCTGAACTGCTTCAGCAGACTGACCGCATGATCCGGACCGTCCCGGAGGTGAAGAGTGTCTTCGGCAAGGCCGGCCGCGCCGAAAGCGCCACCGATCCGGCCCCGCTGGAGATGTTCGAGACCACCATTCAGTTCAAGCCTCGCGACCAGTGGCGGGCCGGCATGACTCCCGAGCGGCTGATCGAGGAGCTCGACCGCGCGGTCCAGGTTCCCGGCCTGGCCAACGTCTGGGTGCCGCCGATCCGCAACCGCATCGACATGTTGGCTACGGGAATCAAAAGTCCCATCGGGGTCAAGGTGTCCGGCTCGGACCTCGCCGAGCTGGACCGCATCGCCCACGATGTCGAGGCCGTCGCCAAGCGCACGCCGGGTGTCAGCTCGGCTTTGGCCGAGCGTCTGACCGGTGGTCGCTATGTGGACGTGGACATTGACCGCGCCGCCGCCGCCCGGTTCGGCCTGAACATCGCCGACGTGCAAGAGATCGTCGCCGGCGCGGTCGGCGGGGAGACCATCGGCCAGACCGTCGAAGGCCTGGCCCGCTACCCGATCAGCGTCCGCTATCCCCGCGAGATCAGGGACAGCCTGGAGGGGCTGCGCACCCTGCCGATCCTCACGCCGTCTGGCCAGCAGATCACCCTGGGAACGGTGGCGAGTGTCCAGATCGCCGACGGCCCGCCGATGCTGAAGACCGAGAACGGGCGGCCGTCGACCTGGGTCTATGTCGATGTGCGGGGACGCGATCTGGCGTCCGTTGTGCATGACCTGCAGGGCGCGGTCGCCAGGGAGGTGAAGCTGTCGCCTGGGGTCTCGATCGCCTACTCCGGCCAGTTCGAGTATCTGGAGCGCGCCATGGCCCGGCTGAAGCTGGTCGTTCCCGCTACCCTGCTGATCATCTTCGTCCTGCTCTACGTGATCTTCCGGCGGTTCGACGAGGCCGCCCTGGTCATGGGGACACTGCCCTTCGCGCTCACCGGCGGCATCTGGACCCTATACTTGCTGGGCTACCACCAGTCGGTCGCCACCGGCGTTGGGTTCATCGCTCTGGCGGGCGTCTCGGCGGAGTTCGGCGTCGTGATGCTGATCTACCTCAAGCACGCCCTGGCCGACCGGGGCCAGTGTCCTGACCCCGACCAGGTCGAGGCGGCGGTGAGGGAGGGCGCGCTGCTGCGCGTAAGACCCAAGGCCATGACCGTCGCCGTGATCCTCGCCGGCCTGCTGCCCATCCTCCTCGGCCACGGCGCTGGCTCGGAGGTGATGAGCCGCATCGCCGCCCCGATGATCGGCGGCATGCTCACCGCCCCGCTTCTGTCGATGCTCGTTCTGCCCGCCGCCTACCTGCTGCTACGGCGGCGCCGCTCCCGTTCCGTTCAACCGCTTCACCAAGGAGACACAACATGAAGCGCCTGACCCTGATGCTCGCCGTCGCCGCCATGGGGACGGCCCTCGCCGCCTGCGGCAAGAAGCCCGCCGAGCCGGCTGCGGAAGCCCCGGCCGCCGTCGCAGCGCCTGCCGCTGGCGACGCCATGGCCGGCATGGACATGGCCGGCGCCACCATGGCCAAGGGAACCGGCACGGTGACCGAGATCGACAAGACCGCCGGCACGATCACCCTCGACCACGGTCCGATCCCCGAACTGAAGTGGCCCGCGATGACCATGTCGTTCGAGGCGACCCCGGCGACGCTGCTCGACACGGTCAAGGTCGGCGACAAGGTCTCGTTCGAGCTGAAGATGACCGGCGGATCGGGCGAGATCACCGCCATTCAAGCCCAGTAGCTTCGGCGGCGCGACTTGCGCTGGCCGGATCATTCCGAGGCCTTCGCCCAGGCTTGCCGCCGGCGCAGGATGCCATCCCATCAGAAGATGACCCCATGAAACTGCTGCGCCTCTCCACCCAGCTTCACAAATGGATCGCCCTGGTGGTCGGCATCCAGGTGCTGTTCTGGGTGGCCGGCGGTCTGGTGATGACCGCCATCCCGATCGAGACGGTTCGCAGCGAGCATCACCTCGCTACGGTGACCCCAAGGCCGTTGGCGTTTGAAGGCGTGCTGCCGGCCGGAGAGGCCGCGCGCCGGGCCGGTGTCCTTCCAACGGAAGCGCAGCTCCGGAACACGCCGCGCGGGCAGGTCTGGGCCTTCAAGCCGGCGAAGGGCGACCCTGTCATTGTCTCCGCCGCGACCGGCGCCAGGCTGCCGGCGATGACCGTGGAGCAAGCCCGATCCGTCGCCCGGACGGCCTACTTGGGCGAAGGGCGGCCGGTTTCCGTCAAGCTCCTTGCCGAGGCTCCGCAGGAGACGGGCAAGACCGGTCCTCTGTGGCGAGTCGACTTCGACGACGGGGAGCGGACCAGCTTCTACCTTTCCCCCGAAACGGGCGAAGTGGTCTCGCGTCGGTCCAACGTCTGGCGGTTTTACGACTTCTTCTGGCGGCTCCACATCATGGACCTGGAGAAGGGCGAGAACTTCAACCATCCGCTGATCGTGGTCGCCACGGCGCTGACGCTGAGCATCGTCATCACCGGCTTCATCCTGCTGTGGGTCAAGATCGCGCGCGACCTGAAGTCGCTCCGGGCGGGACGTCGCGGCGGCGTTTGAGGCCAGCCTGTCCGGATCAGCGATGGCCGTCGAGCAGGGAGGATGGCGCCAGAGCGTCCGTGGCGGCGAAAATGGAAACCCGGGGCGCGGCGATGGCGCTGGCGGCCGTCAGGCCTCCGACGCCGGTTCCCAGCACGAGGGCAAGTCCAACGGCGGCTGCGCGGGCGGGACCCTGGCCGGCCGCCGCCGCCCGCTCATGGACCAGACGACGCTGCACGTCATGCTCGACCAGACCCAGCTCGCGATCCAGCCCCTGGGCGCGGAGCTGCGTCAGAAGACTATCCAGCTGATCGTTCATCGATTGCATCCCAAGCAGTGCCCTAACCCCTATACGCAGTCCGCGCGGAAACCCCTTAGGGCGGAGCGCAGCCCCCTTGTTGGGTCGGCGATGCTCAATGAGGGCTCTCGACACGCGATGCGTATACCCAGCCACGGCGCCAGGGGCGCCGACCGAATGACCCGAGGAGTTGTGGGATGAAGATCAAGTTTGTGACCGTGGCGCTCGCCGCATTGATTTCGACGACCAGTGTCGCGGTTCCCGCCCTCGCTCATCAGGGAGAAGACCATGCGCCCCTGCCTCAGGCGGTCGAAGGCGATGGCGTGGTGAAGGCCGTTGACGCCAAGGCCGGTACGATTGTGATCGCGCATGGTCCGATCGCCGCCCTGAAATGGCCGTCCATGACCATGAAGTTCAAGGTCGAGTCCGCCGCAGTGCTGAACGGCGTGACGGTCGGCAAGAAGGTTCGTTTCACGCTGAAGAACGTCGGCGGCAAGCCGGTCGTCTCGCAGATTCACGTGATGTGATGGTGTGCGAGTAGGGTCAGTTTGGCCCCACTCGCCGTTTCGCCATGAAGTGAGGGGCAAGCCATGACGCACAACTCATTCAGGCCGTGGCTCGCCGGCGCGCTAGGACTGATGCTTGCCGTGGGCCTGGCGGTTTCGCCGCTCACCGCTCACGAAGACGATGCGCCCGCGACGGCCCCTGTCGCGGCGGCGGCGGTCCCCACCACGCCCGGGGATATCCCGGTCACCGACATGGCCTGGCCGACCGCCGAGTCTGACGGCATGATGATGAGCCACAAGGAGAAGCCCGGGACTTTCGAGGGGCGGCTCCTGGCCTGGATCGGCATGTGGCATCCCGCAGCCATCCATTTCCCCATCGCCCTGCTGCTGACGGTGGCGTTCCTTGAGCTTCTGGCCGTTGTCCGCCGCAGGCCGATCTATGCGGCGAACAGCAAGGTCTTGTTGGCGGTAGGGGTCGCCGGGGCGTTCGTCGCGGCGCCGATGGGATGGCTGAACGCCGGCCTGCCGACGCCCGATGACAGCCTCGCCCTGACGGTTCATCGATGGTTGGGAACCGCGATGCCGTTTCTGCTGTTGGTGCTCTGGTATCTGAAGCGACCAGCTGACCAGGCGGCTGTGCGTCTAAGTGCGCGCGGTTATGAGGCGCTCCTGGCGGCGACCGTGTTGCTGATCCTGGTACAGTCCTATTTTGGCGCGGTGGTCACGCACGGCGCCGAGCATATGAAGTTCTAAAGCCAATCCAGTGCTCTGAGCCGATCCCGGGGGCGGCGGCTTGAAGTGCGCAAGACAGCGGGGGGTGCATCTCAGGATGCCGTCCGGCGTAGCAGAGGTTCTTGATGCCCGATATCGCCCGCCGCACACTCCTGAGAAACGCCGGCCTGCTTGGAGCGGGGCTGGCCATGACCAGCTTGTTTCCCGCCTGGGCGCGGAGCAATTCGGGCGGCCTGGTCCGGGATCTCCCAACACTCTCGGGCGAGGACATCAAACTGCGCATCGGCCATACGGCCTGGCCCGTCGATGGTCGCAAGGGCCATGCGGTTACGATCAACGGCACGGTGCCCGGGCCGCTGATCCGTCTCAAGGAAGGCCAGATCGCCCGCATCGCGGTTACGAATGATCTCGACGAGGACACGTCCATCCACTGGCACGGGCTCATCCTGCCATTCCAGATGGACGGCGTACCCGGTGTCAGCTTCCCCGGGATCAAGCCCGGCGAGACCTTCGTCTACGAGTTCCCGGTCATCCAGTCCGGGACCTATTGGTACCATAGCCACTCGGGTCTTCAGGAACAGGAGGGTCACTACGGCCCGATCGTGATCGAACCGAAGGACGCCGACCCGGTGGCCTATGACCGCGAGTATGTGGTGGTCCTCTCCGACTTCGCCTTCATGCATCCGCATGAGATTTTCCGGAAGCTGAAGCAGCAGGCAGGCGTCTTCAATTTGCAGAAGGAGACCGTCGCCGGGCTGCTTGCTGGCCGTGACCAGCCCTTCAAGGACCGCGTCGAGTGGGCGAAAATGCGGATGGACCCGACCGACGTGTCCGACGTCACCGGGTCGGTCTACACCTTCCTGATCAATGGGCACGGCCCGGACGACAACTGGACCGCGCTGTTCAACCCCGGCGAGCGGGTGCGGCTGCGCTTCATCAACGCGGCGGCGATGACCATCTTCAACGTCCGCATTCCGGGCCTGTCGATGAAGGTCGTTCAGGCGGATGGCCTGAATGTGAAGCCGGTGGATGTGGAGGAGTTCCAGATCTCGGTCGCCGAGACCTTTGACGTCATCGTCCAGCCGACCGAAGACAAGGCGTTCACCCTGGTCGCCGAAGCGGTTGATCGCTCGGGAATGGGCCGCGCCACGCTCGCTCCGCGGCCGGGCATGGTCGCGGCCGTGCCGCCTCTGCGTGAGCGCCCGCTCGCGAACATGAGGGACATGGGGATGGACATGAGCGGCATGGACCACGGTCCCGCCGACGACACGTCCGGTGGTATGCAGATGGACATGTCCGGCATGGATATGTCGATGCGCAACGGTGACAACGCTCCTCAGGTGGCGATGGGACCCGGCGTGCAGACAATTTCACCCATGCCCGTTGATCGCACCGGCGAGCCCGGGCAGGGCCTGGAAGGCGTCGGCCACAAGGTGCTGGTCTACACCGACCTGGAGGCGCTCGACCCCAATCCGGACACCCGGACTCCATCGCGCGCGCTGGAACTGCACCTGACTGGCAACATGGAGCGGTTCATGTGGTCATTCGACGGCGAGACATACAGCGAGATCACCAAGCCGATCCCCTTCCGTCTGAACGAGCGGGTGCGGGTCACGCTGGTGAACGACTCGATGATGGCCCACCCGATGCACATCCACGGGCATTTCTTCGAGCTGCTTGTAGGGCCGAAGGGGCGGCATCCACGCAAACATACAGTGACGGTCGCGCCGGGCGGCAAGGTGACCTTCGACCTGACCGCCGACGCCCCGGGTGATTGGGCCTTCCACTGCCACATGCTCTACCACATGCATGCGGGCATGTTCCGGGTGGTCAGCGTCCGGCCCATGACGGGAGAAAGCGCGTGAAGACCGCCGCGATCCTCGCTGGGTTGCTGGCGATTTCCGCGAGCCCCGCTTTTGCGCAGCATTCAGGCCACCCCATGCCGCCGGCCGAGCCGGCTATCCCGCCTGTCGCCCCTCCGGCCGCCCAGCCGGCGCCGAGTGATGCTCCGGCCGCGGCGGATGCCAAGCCGGCGACGCCCAGGGACGATCCGGCCGCCGATAGCATGGACGGAATGCCGGGCATGGAAGGCATGGACCATGGCGCCGCCGACGAGGAGGTGGGGGATGAGCCGCCCCCGCCCGTGCCGGCCGACTTCGCCGCCGACAGGGTGTTCGACCCCGCGGCCATGGCCCGCGCCCGCGCCCAACTCCAGATGGAACACGGCGGCAGCGTGCTTTCGAAGGTGATGGTCAATCTGGGCGAACTCCAGATCCGTGACGGCGAGAATGGCTATCGCTGGGAAGGCGAAGCCTGGGTCGGCGGCGACCTCAATCGCTTCGTCGTGAAGACCGAGGGTGAGGGCGGGGATGAGTTGGAGACCGCTGAGGTGCAGGCGCTCTACTCGCGCGCGGTCAGCCCCTACTTCGACCTCCAGGTCGGTTTGCGGCAGGACCTGCAGTCCGGACCAAGGCGCACCTATGCGACAGTCGGGTTTGAGGGCTTGGCGCCCTACTGGTTCGAGACCTCCGGCGCACTGTTCCTGTCCAGCAAGGGCGAACTGCTCGCTCGTCTGGAAGGCAGCTATGACCTGCGCCTGACGCAACGCTGGATCCTGGAGCCGCGCGTGGAAGCCAATCTCACCGGCCAGGACATTCCTGAACTGGAGCTGGGCCCTGGCGTCTCCAGCATCGAGCTGGGCCTGCGACTCCGCTACGAGATCAAGCGCGAGTTCGCGCCCTATGTCGGCGTTTCCTTCGACCGCAAGTTCGGCCACACGGCCGACTACGCCCGCATCGCGGGCGAGGATGTCGAAGCCACCAGCTTCGTCATCGGGGTGCGCGCATGGTTCTAACCCCCGACACCGGAGTCTCCCCGTGATTCTAAGAGCCCTCGCCTTTTCCCTCTGCCTTGCCGGCGCATCCGTCGCCGCATCGGCTCCCGCCACCCCGGTCCAGGCCGCCACGCCTGCGTCGGGTCCGCTCGCCGTTGTCGAGCAGTTCCATGCGGCGATGAAGCGTGGCGACGCCGCAGCTGTTGCCGCATTGATGGCCGAAGACGCGGTCGTCTATGAGCAGGGTTGGGCCGAGGCCTCGAAGGGCGAATACGTCACCGGGCATCTGCCGGGCGACATCGCCTACAGCGTCGGCATGACCGACGAGGTGGTGAGCCGGCGCGTCTCGACCAGCGGCTCATTCGCTTTGGTCATGACCCAGAGCCGCACGACCGGAACCTATGAAGGCAAGCCTGTAGACCGGGAAGGCACGGAGACCATGGTGCTGAAGCGGGTGAAGGGGGCCTGGTTCATCACCCACATCCACTGGTCGTCACACGCAAAGAAAGCCTAGACCTCGTCGAGGGCCAAAGCTTCCGCCAGCGCCTTGCGCGCGCGGTAGACCCGCAGTTCGACGGCCTTCGCCGTCAGTCCAAGGATGCGGCCGGCGTCTTCCTGGCTGAGTTCTTCCAGCGCCGTCAGGATCAATGGCTCCTTGAGCCCTTGCGGCAAGTTCGCCACGGCCCGGTCCAGCCGGGAGAGGCGTTGCTGTTCCACCACCGCCGCTTCGGGCGACGGCGTGTCGTCTGTCAGGTTCAGCCCCGCCGGGGTGTCCAGCGGATCGCTCCGTGTGAGCCAACGCCGCACCGCGCGGCGCCTGGACCAGTCCCGGCATTTGTTGAGCGCGATGCTCCGCAGCCAGGTTGGGAATGAACGGCCGGCATCATAGCGTTTGAGCGCCGTCCAGGCCGCCGCGAAGGTCTCCTGCAGGAGATCGTAGGCTTCGTCCGGGTTGCCCGTGTAGCGGCGAATAAACCGATAGAGCGCGTCCTTGTGGCGGGCGATCAGCCGAGCGAAGGCGCGCTCGTCGCCCGCGACTGCGCTCGCGGCGAGCTGGTCGTCCGGAGCTTCGAAGTCCGGGCTCACCGACCCTCTTGGGTCAACGCCGCGATCACTTCCGCGTCGAACGCCTTGGCCTGCTGCGGCGTCAGGACCGACCGCATGTCGAACACATGAGCGATGGTCGCCTTCTGCAGAGCGCCCATGGCCATGTGCAGATGGTCGATGGCGGCCTCGACCTGAGGCGAGTCCCTGTGGCCCTCGCGAATAGCGGCGGCCAGTTCACGGTTGGCCGCGCGAACGTCCGCCTCCAGCGCCTCGCGTTCGACCGCGTATCTGCCCTCGATGGCGTCGAGCTTGCGGGACTGGTCAGGTGTCAGGTCCAGGTCCCTGTGGACCATGTCATGCAGCGAAGGTCCGGTCGTCTGGTGGCTGATCACGTAGTAGGCGCAGAGCGAGGCGCCGCCGCCGGCAGCAAGGACGGCCAGGCCCACGGTGATCAGCAGATTGCGCAATCCGGGTTTCATCAGCGTCTCTCCGCAGCGGTTTCCGGGGCGTATCGCTGACCAGACGTTCGCCCGCCTCCTGAGTTACGCACTGAGGCGCCGCAACCCTCCTGCGCATTAGGGGTTGGTCTATCGCCCGCGTTGTTCCGGGGAAGAGTTTGGACGGAGGTCGTCATCGCATCGACCGCTGCAACAGCGTGACGAGTTCGTCGGCCTTCTGCCTTTGATCTTCCGGGTCTCCGCTGCTGAAGGCGGATCTGACGCAGTGGTCGATATGTTCGCGCATGAGTTCGGTCTCGACCTTGACCAAGGCGGCCTTCACCGCCTGAAGCTGGGTCATGATGTCGATGCAGTAGCGATCCTCATCGACCATCCGGCCGATGCCGCGAACCTGGCCCTCGATGCGGTTCAGGCGGTTCAGGAGTTTGGGCTTGTTGTCGCGGTCCACGATGCACCTCTCTTGGGACCCCGGATATAAGCCGCCCGAGGGTATTTTCCACATACCCCACAGGGGTGTTGGTCAGGAGGGTCGGTCGCGTTGTCAGCCGACGTCGCGCTTCGAGGGCGAATATGCTCCCTTCCAGGCGGAACAAGCATCGCCCGCCCGGGTTTGATCCCTATCAACGCGTGACCCTCGCTGGTCAGCTAGTCACGGTGCAGGAACCTTCGGAGATCGTGCCATGACTGGGATCAATGCCCTCGCGCCACCGCCGTTGGGCGTCGTCCGCTGCGCGGCGACCGGCGCCGTGGTGCTCGCCGTTGTCTTCGCTCTGTGCTGGGCGGCCACTGCGCTGAGCGCGCTACCCGCTTCCCATATGTTTGTTGCTCTGTTCACCACCGCGCCGGAAGCCTCTGTGACGGCCCTCGGTGTCGGTCTGTGCGCGGCTCTGGCGTTCGGCGCCTTGACGGGCGCCCTGACGGCGCTGGCCTACAACCTGTTTCGCTTTCTTGCGCCCCGTGAGACGAGCGCTCCCGCAACACGGCCATGAGGGCCGCGCTCAGGGGTTTCTTGATGATGTCGGCCGTGGCGGTTGGCTCGGCTGTTCTGTTCTGGCTGCTGCGAGACCATTGGGGGCACACCCTTGGGGCCATGCCCTACCTTCTCTTTCTCGCCTGCCCGCTGATGCATCTGTTCATGCATCACGGCCATGGAAACGGACATCAACATCATGACCTCCCGCCACGAGAAGACGAGCCAACAGCTCGACCAGGCACTTGAACAAAGCTTCCCTGCCAGTGACCCGCCGGCTCTGACTGAACCTGCGGGCGATGCGCGGGATGTCGCCGGCTGCTGTAGCCCAAAGCCTCCCGCTGAGGCCGCACAACCTGTCCTGGCGGCCGAGAAGGCGTCGGGCTGCTGTGGCGGCAAGGGAAAGGCCTGACCCGCCCAGCGCGACGTTCGCTCCAATTCTGCCAGTCCGCCAAGGCATCCTTGAAATACCCGCACGGGGTATCTAGCTAAGTCTCGTGGTCGCGGTCGATCTGCCCAAGGAGACGCTATGAACGAGACGCATGCATCCGGTCATCACCACGGTCACGATCATGGTCCGGTTACGGACGGCAAGGTTCTTGATCCGGTCTGCGGCATGTCGGTCGATCCGGCTACGTCGAAACATCACCTCGAACACGCGGGGCTGACCCACCACTTCTGCTCGGCCGGTTGCCGGACGAAGTTCCAGGCCGATCCCGACAAGTACCTGTCGAAGGAGCGCGCAGCCGAACCGCCCGCGCCAGCCGGGACGATCTACACCTGCCCCATGCATCCCCAGATCCGCCAGGAGGGTCCGGGTTCCTGTCCGATCTGCGGCATGGCGCTGGAGCCTGAAACGGTCACCGCCGACTCCGGCCCCAACCCGGAGCTGGCGGACATGACGCGGCGGTTCTGGGTCGCGGTGGTTCTGAGCCTGCCGGTGCTTGCGCTGGAGATGGGCAACCACCTGTTCAACCTGCACGCCCTGTTGCCCGGCCAGTCTTCCAACTGGCTTCAGTTCGCCCTCGCAACGCCGGTGGTTCTGTGGGCCGGATGGCCTTTCTTCGAGCGGGGCTGGGCGTCTGTCAGAACCCGCAATCTGAACATGTTCACCCTGATCGCGATGGGGGTCGGGGTCGCCTGGGTCTACAGCGTGGTCGCCGTGGCCGCGCCCGGCGTCTTCCCGGCCGCCTTCCGCAACATGGACGGCAGCGTGCCGGTGTATTTCGAGGCGGCGGCGGTGATCACCGCGCTGGTCCTGCTCGGACAGGTGCTGGAGCTGGGCGCCCGTGAACGGACCTCGGGGGCGTTGAAGGCCCTGCTCGACATGGCGCCCAAGACAGCGCGGCGCATCCGCGCGGACGGAACCGACGAGGAAGCCACCCTGGACTTGATTGTCGTCGGCGACCGCCTGCGGGTGCGCCCGGGCGAAAAAGTCCCGGTCGACGGCGAGATCGTCGAAGGCCGCGCCGCGCTCGACGAGTCCATGGTCACGGGCGAATCCATGCCGGTCACCCGCGCGGTCGGCGAGGCCGTCATCGGCGGCGCGATCAACAAGACCGGGTCATTCGTCATGCGTGCCGACAAGGTGGGCGCCGACACCCTGCTGTCGCAGATCGTGCAGATGGTCGCCCAGGCCCAGCGCAGTCGCGCGCCCATCCAGCGTCTGGCGGACAAGGTGTCCGGCTGGTTCGTGCCGGTGGTGATCCTGGTGGCGGTGCTGGCCTTCGTCGCCTGGGCGGTCGTCGGGCCTGACCCCCGGTTCAGCTATGCGCTGGTGGCCGCAGTGTCGGTGCTGATCATCGCCTGTCCCTGCGCGCTGGGCCTGGCCACGCCGATCTCGATCATGGTCGGCGTCGGACGGGGCGCCCAGGCCGGGGTGCTGATCAAGAACGCCGAAGCCCTCGAGCGCTTCGAGAAGGTCGACACCCTCGTCGTCGACAAGACGGGCACGCTCACCGAAGGGCGTCCGGCGGTGACCGCTCTGCAGCCGATGGCCGGCCTTGATCGGCTTGAGCTGCTTCGCCTGGCCGCCAGTCTTGAGCGCGGCAGCGAGCATCCCCTGGCCGACGCCATCCTGCGGGCGGCGAAGGATGAGAACGTCACCCTCGCCGAGGCGACCGACTTCGACTCTCCGGTCGGTCGCGGCGTGGTCGGTATGGTGGATGGCCGCAAGATCGCCATCGGCAGCTGGTCCTTCGTCCAGGAACAGGGTGCGGACATCGCACCTCTGGAGGCCGACGCCGACGCCCTGCGGCGCCAGGGCGCCACTGTGGTCCTGGTGGCGCTGGATGGCGCCCTCGGCGGCCTCATCGGCATCGCCGACCCGATCAAGGCCAACGCGCGGGCGACGATTGATGAACTGAAGGCCGCCGGCCTGCGCATCGTCATGATGACCGGCGACAACGAGACCACCGCGCGTGCGGTGGCGGATCGCCTCGGCATCACCGAGGTGGCCGCCGAAGTGCTGCCCCAGGACAAGGCCTCGGTCGTCCAGCGCCTGCGTGGCGAAGGCCGGGTCGTGGCGATGGCAGGGGATGGCGTCAACGATGCTCCCGCGCTGGCGGCGGCCGATGTCGGCATCGCCATGGGCGCCGGCGCCGACGTGGCCATCGAGAGTGCAGGCGTGACCCTGTTGGGAGGCGACCTGACCGGCATCCTGAAGGCGCGGACGCTCTCGCGGGCGGTTATGCGCAACATCCGTCAAAACCTGGTGTTCGCCTTCATCTACAACGTCGGCGGCGTGCCGATCGCGGCTGGCGTCCTCTACCCGGTCTTCGGCCTGCTGCTCTCGCCGGCCATCGCTGCGGCGGCGATGGCGCTCTCGTCCGTAAGCGTGATCGGTAACGCGCTGAGGTTGAGAGCTGTGAGGCTCTAGTCGCGATGGGACGGCGATCTTGATCAGACGTATAACCAGTAAGTCCGGTCAGGGCGGACCGACAGAAGCGGGTGGTCACCCAGGATTTTGGCCCGGGACGGTGACGGGGCGAATGAAGAGGTTCCGCAATCCGCTGGCCGCGTTTCGGCTCAAGCGCCCGACGGGCTGGCTCGGCGCCCTCCGAATCTATCTGTCGGTCTCACTGCTCGGCCATCTGGTCTGGGAGACGATCCAGCTTCCGCTCTATACGATCTGGTCGTCTGCCAGCCCTGGCGAGATCGCCTTCGCCGTCCTGCATTGCACTGGCGGCGATATGCTGATTGCGCTGGCCGCCCTGATCTCCAGTCTGGTTGTCATGGGCGATCCCGACTGGCCCCTCAAGGGTCGCCGAAGGGTCGCTGTCCTCACGGTGATAGGCGGTCTGGCCTACACAATCTTCAGTGAGTGGTTGAACACCGGCGCGCGCGGCGCCTGGGCCTATTCCGACCTGATGCCGACCCTGCCGCTGATCGGCACGGGCCTGTCGCCGCTGATGCAATGGGTGGTGGTCCCCACAGCGGCGCTCGGCATGGCTCGGCGGCTGGCGACGGACAGATCGGCGGGCGCCTGAGGGGTAGACGTGCTCCAGCCGTATAGCCCAGAGGGACGGATCGCGCCCGCTGCCGTGAGGCCAGTGGGTCAGGCGGTCGCGCGGGGGCGAACCATGTATCCGAACGACATCCGGCCGCTGACATCCTTGCGGATCGTGGCGGCCCTCTGGGTGCTGGTCTACCATTTCCGCGACCATCTGGGGCTGGACGTCGACAGGTTCGGCCTGATCGCCAAGGGCTACCTGGGGGTGGATCTGTTCTTCATCCTGTCCGGCTTCATCCTCAGCCACGTCTACCTCTCGCGGTGGGAAGCCAGGACGTTCAACTACGGCTCATTCCTGTGGGCGCGCCTGTCGCGCATCTACCCGGTCCATCTGGTGACGTTGGCGGCGACGATCGGCATCTGGCTGGCGGCGATGAAGATGGGGGCGACGTTTGATCCTGTCGCGTTTGATCCAAGGGTCCTTCCGCAGCATCTGCTCCTGATCCACGCATGGGGCACGACACCCTCGGTGCAGTGGAACTTCCCCTCCTGGTCGATCTCGGCCGAGTGGTTCGCCTATCTCGCCTTCCCGGCAACGGCCGTCCTTATGCTCGCGTTCCGACGCATGGCATGGGCGGCCGTGTTGCTGGCGTTGGGTGTGTTCGCGCTGGTGTTCTGGTGGATGGAAAGCCACGGCCTCCCCCTTCCGGAGGTTACTCGCCTCGGCTTCATCCGCATCATCCCGGCCTTCCTGCTGGGCGCGGCGCTCTACCAGCTCGGCAGGACGGTCTCCCTGCCGCGCGGGCTCGCCCTGACCGGGGCGGCGGCGGCGGTGATCTGGGTCATCATCGCCACATCGCTAGACCTCAGCGACGCCCTGATCTGGCCGGCGTTCGGCCTGCTGATCTTCTCGCTGGCGGAGGCTTCGAAATCCAGCGTGCAGGGCATCATGAGCGCCGCCTGGCTCGTTTACCTCGGCGAGGTGTCCTACTCGGTCTACATGGCCCATCTGCCGGTCGACATCGCCTACTTCCACGCGCTGGATCGGTTGGCGCCGGGCATCACCGGCGCGGCGGCGTGGGTCGCCTGGATCGGCGTGTTCGTCGCGACCCTGCTCGCCGCCATGGCGACCTACCAGCTGGTCGAACGCCCGGCGCGGAACTGGATGCGGGCGCATGACCCGTTCACGCGAAAGCCGGCGTCGGAGCCACCCCATGAGCCGGTGATCTGACAGTTCAAATAGCGGGCGCTCGGCGGTTTCCCGTCAGGCCGGAACGTAACGACCGGCGAAGTGTTTGCGACAGATCAAGGATGCAGGGACAGGTCGGTGAATACTGCGCTGATCGGATCAGCCTGATCCAGAAAGCCAAAACATCATGTCCAGGTCCTTCAAGCCCCTTTTGCTCGTCGCCGCCCTCGGGTTGGTCCCCTTGACCTATGCGTCAGCGCAACCCGCGCCGACCGCCCCCGCCGAAAAGGGCGGGATGATGAGCATGGGGCCGATGCACTGCATGGGCCTGTCCGAGCAGCATCTGTCAGCCATGAAGACAAAGCTCAACATCACTGACAGGCAGCTCAAGGCGTGGAACGCCTTCGTGGCGGCGGCGAAGACCGGTGCGCACCCCATGCCCGCCGGCATGACCATGCCGATGAAGCCTGGCGGCATGCGGGGCATGATGAGCGGCGACGGCATGATGGCGACGATGATGGCCAAGCCGCTCCCGGAACGTCTCGGGCATCATGAGATGATGATGAAGGAGCACCTGAAGACGCTCAAAAAGGTTCGGGCGGCGACCGCCGGGCTCTATCGCGTCCTGACACCGGACCAGCGGGCCATAGCCGACAAAGGCCTTTGCAGCGGGATGGCGCACTAGATCGTCCGCCCCTTGTCAGCTGATCTGACCCGCCATGAGCTACTATTTCTCCAAGATCCTCCACGCGCCTTTCGATGAGGCCGTCGTCAAGGTGAAGGCCGCGCTCGCCCACGAGGGATTTGGCGTGATCAGCGAGATCGATATCCGCCAGACGCTCAAGACCAGGATCGGCGTAGAATTCCGCCCCTACCTCATCCTCGGCGCCTGCAATCCGCCCCTGGTTCATGAGGCGCTACTACTGGAGGACAAGGTGGGCCTGATGCTGCCCTGCAATGTCATCGTCCAGGAAGCCGACGACGGCTTGGTGGAGGTCGCCGCCATCGATCCCGCCGCGTCGATGCAGTCCATCGACAATCCGGCGCTCAAATCGCAGGCCGCAGTTGTCGGTGATAAACTGCGAACTGCGCTGGAACGGCTTTAGCGAACATGCGGGGGTGGGGTTCGCATCTCGTTCTTCCACAATGTCCAAGCCCGTCTGCCAGACTGAAATGGCTCAAAGCGACGATCCGGATGACCGCAGCAGGCCTCCAACGGCCAGGGCCGCGCCGAGCCACAGGTTCAGTTGGCCGCTTTGCCAGATCTTTAACGTCATCAGGCTTCTGCCTCTCACCGTAAAGGTTGGGCCACCTGGAAGGAATCGCCGATTGCCCGATCAGTTGTACTTCCTATATCCTCCCCCGGAGGATATGTCGCCGCCTTGGAGCTGTCATGAGCCACGCTACCGATCCTGCCGTAGTCAAGCGGCTCAAGCGGGCCAGCGGACATCTGGCGACCACGGTGCGGATGGTCGAGGAGAATCGCGACGCCCTCGACATCGCCCAACAGCTGCAGGCGGTGATCAGCGCCCTGCAGAAGGCTCGCAGGGTGCTGGTGACCCATCACATCGAGCATCATCTCGAAGACCTCACCGGCCCCCTGTCGCCCGACGCCCGGGTTCAGTTCACCCGGCTGAGCCACCTCGCCAAATACCTCTGACGGGACCGACAGATGTTTTCCCCTCTTCGTAACGCGGCCTACCGAAGGCTCTTCATTGCCCAGGTCGCCGCCCTGCTGGGGACCGGCATGGCGACGGTGGCCCTTGGCCTGCTGGCGCATAAACTGGCCGGCGCCAGCGCCGGAGAGGTGCTCGGGGCGGTGCTGGCGATCAAGATGGTGGCCTATATCGGCGTCGCGCCCTTCGCCAGCGCGATCGCCGCCCACATCCCGCGCAAGACCTTGCTCGTGGGACTCGACGTGATCCGGGCCGGCATCGCCTGCTGCCTGCCCCTGGTCAGCGAGCCCTGGCAGATCTACAGCCTGATGACGGTTCTCTACATTTCCTCGGCCGCCTTCACACCGGCGTTTCAGGCGATGATCCCCGACCTGCTCGAGGACGAAGTCGAGTACACCAAGGCCTTGTCGTTGTCCCGTCTGGCCGCCGATCTTGAAAGCGTCGCCAGCCCGGTGCTCGCGGCCCTGCTGCTCAGCTTCATCAGCTTCAGCAATCTGTTCGTCGGGACGGCCATCGGCTTTGTCATCTCGGGCCTGTTCGTCATGAGCGCGGTGTTACCCCCGCGACCCGTCCTGACGACCCGGCCTTTCATCCAGCGCCTTACCGGCGGGGTGAAGATCTTCGCGCTGACGCCGCGTCTGCGGGGCCTGCTGGCGGTCAGCCTCGCCACGGCGGCCGGCGGCGCCATGGCTTTCGTCAATACCGTGGTGCTGGTGCAATCCAACTTTGGCCTCGGCGAACAGGCGACCGCCTGGGCGCTGGCGGCCTTCGGCGGCGGGTCCATGGTCGCCGCCCTGACCCTGCCGCAGGTGCTCGACCGGCTGCCTGAGCGCAGGGCGATGATCGGCGGCGCGATCTTGATGGCGGTTGTGCTGCTCGCGGGCGCCGTCCTGGCGCGCTCCTATCCTGTGCTGTTGGGGCTGTGGATCGTGATGGGCTTCGGCTACTCGCTGACCATCACCCCGGCGGGTCGCCTGCTTCGCCGCTCGTCGGGCGCAGAGGACAGGCCGGCGCTGTTCGCCGCCCAGTTCGCCCTGTCTCACGCCTGCTGGCTCATCGCCTATCCGGTCGCCGGGCTGGTGTCGGCCAGGGCCAATCCGTCGGCTGCCTTTTTGGTGTTGGCCGGCTTGTGCGCCTTCGGCGCGGGGCTTGCTTTGTTGGTCTGGCCCGCAACCGACCCCGTTGACCTGCATCACAGCCACGCGGACCTCGCCGACGACGATTCTCATCTGACTTCCGGCGGTCGCGAGCACAGCCATGCCTTCGTCATCGACGAACAGCACAGGCGGTGGCCGCCGCAAGACTGAAGCGGTCGGTCAGACCACCCGCTTGATCGCGGCATAGGCGCCCTGTGTCTTCAGCACGATGGTGACCGGCGCGCCGGTGCGATTGCGCCAGAACCACCCGTGGTTGCCGTCGAAGGCGGCGACGAGCGTTGCCTCCTGGCGCGGAGCGGACCCCTTGCCGTAGCCATGGTAGGCGGTTCCGGACCGGTCGCCATGTATATCGAAGTTCACCTTGCCACCGTTGCTCGACCAGCTGTAGCGCACTGCGGCTCCGGCTTTCATGACCAGCTTGATCTCTGCGCCCTGGTCGGGCGCAAGGGTGAGCGTGGTCACGTCACTGCGACCGCCCTCCGTCGCAGCCGGGGGAGTCAAGGCGACTGGAACCGGAGCGGCGGCGGCCTGCACCGGCGCGCCGACACCGTCGCGGGCGACATCGACGCTGGCCTCCTGGGCCAGGTCGCGCTTGATCCGGCCCATTTCCGTCAGGCCGAGGACCGAACCGATGCGGGTCGGGTCGATCCCGTACTCCGCCGGCAGGACGACGGTGACGAGCAACGCCCCGGCGGCGGCGATGGCGATGCCGGTGGACTTGAGAAGCTCCTTCGTCGTGGGCAGTTCCGAGAGGGCGGGACGGTTTGCATTGAACATGGTTCGAACTCCGATCAGGTGACGAGGAAGCCGACGAGCTGATAGCCCGTCAGGGCGAAGCCGAGGGCCATCAGCACGACGTTGGCGCCGTAGGCATGCTTCCAGAAGCTGTTGGTCCGTCGCCAGAACCCCATCACAATCAGGATGGCGCCCAGGGCGAGCAGCTGGCCGAACTCGACGCCGACGTTGAAGGCGGCGAGGTTCCAGATCAGGCCATCCGGCGACAGTTCGAAATCCTGCAACTTGGTCGCGAGGCCAAAGCCGTGGAACAGGCCGAAGATCAGGGTCGCCGCCCTGGTCGAAGGCTGGAAGCCGAACCAGCGCTGGTAGGCGCCCATATTGTCCAGCGCCTTGTAGACCACCGACAGGCCGATGATGGCGTCAACGAGGTAGCTGGAGACGCTGATGTTGGTCAGGACGCCGAGCAGCAGGGTCGTCGAGTGACCCACGGCAAACAACGACACATACAGGCCGATATCCTTCATCCGGTAGAGGAAGAAGATCACCCCGAACAGGAACAACAGATGATCGTAGCCGGTCACCATGTGCTTGGCGCCGAGATAGACGAACGGCCAGAACAGGAAGCCGCTGGTCTCCTGGATATAGCCCTTGTCGCCCTCGGCGACGCCGTGAGCCATGACCTGGCTCAGCAGGCCTTCAACGAACAGAAAGCTGATCGCCAGGAGCGCGAGCATCCATGGCGACCACAGCCACGACCATCGGTCGTGGCGCATGACGGTACTCATAAGTGGGTATCCGGTCTGGGGGAAAGAGGTGAAGGCAGTTGTGGACGGGAAGGAAGCCGACCCGGCCCGATGGACCGCGCCGGCCCGGTCGCCGCAGCCTCGTTGGCAGAAAGAGACATCAGGCTCTCCGCTTCCGCCACCGCCAGGGCAGATGGTCGAGCCATCCCTGGATCGGTCGCGTCCTGTCACCGCCGTGCACGAGGCTGTAGAGCGCCGGCAGCACCAGCAGCGTCAGGATCGTCGAGGATACGATGCCCCCGATGACCACCGTCGCCAGCGGACGCTGCACCTCCGCGCCCGCGCCCACGTTGACCGCCATGGGCACGAAGCCCAGGCTGGCGACCAGCGCCGTCATCAGAACCGGGCGCAGACGGGTCAGCGCGCCGTCGCGGATCGCATTGGCGACAGGCTTGCCTTCCTCGATCAGCCCTCGGATGAAGCTGACCATCACGACCCCGTTCAGCACGGCCACGCCCGAAAGGGCGATGAAGCCGACGCCGGCCGAGATCGACAGCGGCAAGTCACGCATCGCCAGCGCCGCGACCCCGCCGGTCAGCGCAAGGGGCACGCCGGAGAAGACGATGGCGCTGTCCTTCCAGGACCGGAACAGGGCGAACAGCAGGACGAAGATCAGCGCCAGCACCGCTGGCACCACCAACTGCAGCCGCTTGGCGGCCGAGATCAGCTGCTCGAACGTACCGCCGTAGGTAATCCAATAGCCCGGGGGCAGCTGAACTTCTTTCTCGATCCGATCGCGGGCTTCGCTGACGAAGGAGCCGAGGTCGCGGTCGCGGACGTTGGCGGTCACCACGATACGGCGCTTGCCGTTCTCGCGGCTGATCTGGTTCGGACCCATTTCGAGCGCGATCGCGGCGATCTCGCTGAGAGGGACGAAACCGCGGGGCTGGCCTTCAGCTGCCGGGAGCGGCACCTGGATTCGGCCGATGGCGTCGGTGTTGCCGCGCAGATCCTCGGGCAGGCGGACGACGACGTCGAAGCGCCGGTCGCCCTCGAAGACCTGCCCCGCTGTCGTTCCGCCCATGGAGGTGGAGATCACCTGCTGGACGTCGGCGACGCTGAGGCCCAGGCGTGCGATGGCGGCCCGATCCGGGGTGATCTGCAGCATGGGCAGGCCGGTAACCTGCTCGGCCTGTGGATCAGCGGCGCCGGGAACCGAGCCGATGATCGTCTCGATCTGCGAGCCTAGCGCCACCAGTTGTTCGAGATCGTCGCCGTGGACCTTGATCGCCACGTCGGCCCGGACGCCAGAAAGCAGTTCGTTGAACCGCATCTGGATCGGCTGGGTGAACTCGTACTTGCTGCCCGGGATCGTGCTCACGGCCTCTTCCATCTCGCGAACGAGCTGGAGCTTGGGTTTGCGGGGATCAGGCCATTCCCTGCGGTCCTTGAGCAGGATGAAAGTGTCAGCGACCGACGGCGGCACCGGATCGGTGGCCACCGCCGCAGTGCCGATCTTGGCGACGACCCGTTCCACTTCGGGGAACTTCGCCAGTCGGGCCTCAAGCGCGGTCTGCATCTCGATGGCCTGGCTGAGACTGGTGCCCGGAATGCGCAGCGCGTGCATGGCGATGTCGCCCTCGTCCAGATTCGGCACGAACTCCGAACCCATTCGGGAAGCGCCGAATGCCGCAAGCCCCACCAGGGCGACGGCGCCGCCAATCATCAGTCCACGGGTCTTCAGTGCGAAATCGAGCGCGGGTTGATAGCCCGCGCGGGCCCAGCGCATCAGGAAGCTGTCCTTCTCCTGCACCTTGCCGGTGACGAACATCGCCACAGCCGCCGGCACCATGGTCAGCGACAGGATCAGCGCGCCGGTCAGCGCGATAACCACGGTGATAGCCATCGGGTGGAAGGTCTTCCCCTCCACGCCGTCGAGAGCGAAGATCGGCACGTAGACGAGGGTGATGATCAGCACCCCAAACAGCGAGGGGCGGATCACCTCGCTGGACGCCGCCGCCGCGAGCGAGAAGCGCTCGTCGCGGGTCAGCAGCCGGCCCTGCGCATGCTGTACCTCGGCAAAGCGCCTCAGGCAGTTCTCGACGATGATAACCGCTCCGTCGACGATCAAGCCGAAATCCAGCGCGCCCAGGCTCATCAGATTGCCGGAGACCCCCGCCTGCACCATGCCGGTGATGGTCATCAGCATGGTGATCGGGATGACCGCCGCCGTGATCAGCGCCGCCCGGAAGTTGCCCAGCAGCAGGAAGAGCACGACGATGACCAGCAGCGCGCCCTCGAGAAGATTTTTCTCGACGGTCTTGATCGCCCGTTCGACGAGGTCGGTGCGGTCGTAGACCGGGGAGGCGACCACGCCCTTGGGCAGGGCCTTGGACGCTTCATTCAACCGTTCGGCCGCGGCCTGGGCCACGATCCGGCTGTTCTCGCCGGCCAGCATCAGGACGGTGGCGAGCACCGTTTCCTTGCCGTTTTCCGTCGCCGCGCCGGTGCGCAGTTCCTCGCCCAGGCCGACGTCGGCGACTTCCGCCACCCGGATCGGTACACCGCCGCGGGTTGCGACAACGATGTTGGAGAGATCCTCCTTGGTCGAGGCCTGGCCCGGCACCCGGATCAGGTACTGTTCGCCGAAGCGCTCGACATAGCCGGCTCCCACGTTGGCGTTATTCCGCTCCAGCGCCTCGACCACCTCGGCCATGGTGACGCCGAAGGCGGCCAGACGCTCAGGGCGGGGGGTGACGTGGTACTGCCGTTCGAAGCCGCCGATGGTGTTGACCTCGGTGACGCCGGGCGTGTCGCGCAGCTGGGGACGGATTACCCAGTCCTGCAGCGTACGGAGGTCCTCGGGCGTGTACGCGCTGCCATCGGGTTTGCGGGCCCCCGGCTTGGCCTCGATCGTGTACATGAAGATCTCACCCAACCCGGTCGCGATGGGGCCAAGTTCGGGCGAGAGCGTTTCAGGCAGCTGGCCCCGCGCGGTCTGGAGCCGCTCGTTGACCAGCTGACGGGCCCGATAGATGTCCGTCCCGTCCTCGAACACCGCGGTGACCTGGCTCAGGCCATAGCGCGAGACCGATCGGGTGTAGGACAGCCCCGGGACGCCGGCGATTGCCGTCTCGACGGGGAAGGTGATGCGTTGTTCAGCTTCGAGCGGCGAATAGCCGGGCGCCTCGGTGTTAATCTGGATCTGGACGTTGGTGATGTCTGGCGTGGCGTCGATCGGCAGCTTCTGGAAACTCCAGGCCCCTATCGCCCCGATCACTAGGACGATCGCCATGACCATCCACCTGTAGCGGATCGATAGCGTGATGATGCGTTCGAGCACGCCCGCTTGCGTTCGGGCCGCTCCGAAAGGCTCAGTGGTCATGGCTGGCCCCTGCCTTGTCGATATCAGCGCGGATCAGGAACGAGCCTGCCGAGACATACTCGGTTCCCGGCTCCAGGCCGCCCAGGACCTCGGTCCATTCTGGCGTACGGCGACCGAGTTCCAGCATTCGCACCTCGTAGGTGTTGCCGACCCTGGCGTAGACCACAGTGAAGTCCCGGAATGGCTGAAGCCCGCTGGTCCGCACCGCCAGCGGTACGGTCTGCGACACGACCGCGACCGAACCCTCGACCCCCATGCCCGGCCTAAAACGGTCGGCGAAGGCCGGCGGGATCGCGACATGCGCAACCAGCGTCTGGCTGGCGATATCGGCGCTCGGCAGCACGGCCTCGACCTGCGCCATGATCTTTACGTCGCCGGACAGGCTTCGCAGCTCGACCATCTGACCAGGCCGGATGCGCTCGGCGTCGCGCGGATAGATAAAGAACTTCGCGAGCAGCTTGGTGGAGTCGGCGATGACGAGGATCGGCTGGTCACCCGCCACCCCGCCGACGTTGGCGTTCTTCTCGATGATGGTCCCGCTAATCGGCGCGGTGATATTGTAGGCCTGCAGGCTGTAGCTCGACTCCACGCGCGCGATGACCTGCCCTTTGCGGACTTTCTGGCCGAGCTCGACCGACATCGACAGGATCCGGCCCGGATAGACCGCCCGCACTTCGGCCTTGCCTTCTGGCGTGACCTCGACACGGCCAGAGAGCGCGATGAGTTCGGAGATGTCGGCGGGGCCGGCGATCTCAGTCTCCACCCCGCCCGCCTTCGCGGCGTCGGCGGTGATGATGGTGCGGCCTTCGTACGAGGCGTAGCGCCATTCGTGTGACTTGCCGTCAACGACGGCGCGCACGAGCACGTCGAAGGAGTGCGGTTCGATCACCACACCGTCGCCCCGCAGGTAGTCCTCGACCGCCGCGAAGGCGAAACGGTCAACCTTGCCGCCGAGACGGGTCAACTCGACCGTCAGTCGCACCGCCTTGGGATCGAGCGGCTTGTCCTTGAGATAGGCGTAGACGTGGAACTCGGGATCGACCCCGTCCTCGAAGATGGTCATCTCGACGGCGAGGTCGCCGTCACGAAGCATGCGCCCGCGATGCGGCCCGCGTTCGTATTCGGCCGCGGCGGCAGCCGGGCCTTCCTCGGCCTTAGAGGCCGACGACTTGTCCCCACAGCCGGACAAACCCAAGACGGCAATGAGGCTTGTAGCGAGCAGAACGGCGGCCGAGCCGCGTCGATAGAAACGGAGCATCAGCGAGCCTCCAGTCGGGCGATGAGGGGAAGGTGACGGGCGAAGATGCGGTCGAGCCGCACGCCGTCGAGATGGATGGATCGGAGAAGGTCAATGCGGCGAGCGCGGGCGTCGATGATGGCCCGCTCGGCCTCGACGACTTCCATATAGGTGAAGGCGCCGCCGCCCCGGTTGAAGCCGTCACGGACCAGGCGCACGGCGCGGTCCGCGCTGGGCAAGACCCCGGCGTCGATGCGGGCGATCTCCGTCGCGGCGGCGGCCCGACGGGCCGTCAGGCGGGCGATTTCCCGCTCCCGCTCTATTCGGGCCACGTCCAGGTCCCGCTCCACCGCGACTCTCAGAGCCTGCGCCTGTTCGATGGCCCCCTTGTTGGTGTCGTAGCGGCCCAACGGGATCGAGCCCCCCACGATAAAGGCCGCCTCATTGCCGTCGCCAAAGTAGCGGACGCCGCCCCGCACACTGGGGTCCTGAACTGACCGGCTGCGCTCAAGCTGGATACGAGCGGTTGCAACATCACGCTCAGCGACCAGCATCATCAGGTCCGGCGTTTCCCCCAACGGCGGCGGAGCGCTCAGATCGAGGGTGAAGAAGGGTGTCGTATCGAGCGTGAAGTCCGGATCGCCGCCCCAGTAGGCCGCCAGGGCCGCCCGCGCGTTCCGGGCCGCCTCTCTTGCCTGATCGAAGGCGATCCTAGCCTGCGCCACGGCAGTGCGTGCGCGTTCGCCGGTAAACAACGGGTCCCGAGCCGCCGCGACCCTGCGGCTGACATCCCGTTCAAGTCGTAAAGCAATCTCCAGTCTTTGCTCAGCGACCGAGACCTGCGCCTGGGTCGCCAACGCCTCGATCCATGCGGTCTGAACCTGCGCCAGGAGGTCGAGAGACCGGACATCGCCGCGCGCGCCCGCCAGCATGATCTCCGCGCGGGCGACATCTGTACGGGCTTCTCGCTTGCCCCCGCGTTCCAAGGTCTGCTGGTAGTAGAGGGTGGTCTCCGACCGGTCGAGCAGCGAAATGCTGCCCGTCCCGGCGAAGTTCTCCAGATCGATGCCGACCGTTGGATTTGGCCGGACCCCGGCTTGCCGAAGGCCCGCCTCGGCGGCATCGAGACGAGCCTGTGTCGCTGGAATACTCGGGTCGAACGCGGCAGCTCGCATCAGTGCTTCCCGCAGGCTTAGGGCTTCAGCAGCGAGAGCGGCAGTACTCAAGGCCAGGGCGAACGCGCCCGCAAAGAGGGCAGCGCGGAGGGGGGCGACACGGCGCCCGCCGGAGTGAATTGGCATGATGGTCTCACGAAGCAGGCAGGGTCATCCCGCGTCGAAAGACGCGGGGGCTCAGGCGCTGATCGTGATGTGTCTGGGAGGGCGTTCGGGGCCGCGCGGGGGCCAGCCGCGCAACATAACATCGGCACCACCGCTCAGCCGAAGATCCTTGGACGAAACGTCGGCGGAACTGACGAAGTCAGCGGCGAGAAATCCGGCCGGTCCGTCGGCGTGGTGGTGGCCGCCGGGGCCTTCACCCAATTCGGATCCGTTATCCCGACAATCCAAATCAACCGGCTGATCGTCGTCGCCATCGTCATGAACTTCGACGCTCTGAAGCGCCAGGTAGCCATCATGATCGTCGTGGGCGTGCTCCAGCTGGAGATCATGCTGCAGCCGATTGACCATCCCGGCGGCGGAAGCGCCGGCGAAAACGAGCGATAGCGCGACGCAGAGGGTCACGATCGTCGATTTCAGCAATGGGCGTTCGATGGGACTCACGATGCAGTGCCTAGCCGTTGTGTTCGACACTGACAAGTGAGATTGGCGAGACGGGCAACCGCCGCTGGCAGGACGCGATCTTCCGTCTCAAACATTCATCTCCCCCGTCGATCGGCCGACGGGCGGGGCGATTGCAGGCGATAGAGATGTGGAAGACTTAACCCTGACTCGGCGTAGGCTCCTGGTCACCATTTCGCCGATAGTGCATTTGTCGTCATGTGCACTATCGGACCGACGCGCGCCGTTTCGCCAGGGCGACAGGGGCGATGAGGCTGCCAGAGCCGCACCGCCCCCACGCGACGCTACCCTTGCGCCGACGCGGCCAACCGGCGCTCAAGGAAGCCGAAGGTGTTCCTTCTTACCCGCGGCATAGCCATGTGGGCTTGATGCAAGGCCACGACGGTGGGGCCGGCGAAGTCGCGAAACACGCCCTCGACAAGCCTGATCTGCTTCTTGCGCGACAGGGGTTTCCCGCCGTTTCGAAGCTCCTTGCGCGACTGCTTAACGATGGCCTCGACCCGCTCCCAATAGGGCGGCGGGTCATCGAGCCACTCAGCCGTCAGGCCCTTGTCGATGATCAAGTTGGCGCCGCCGGGATATAGTACAGCGACCCATGGCGGCGCCGGCTGAACTTGGGGGACAAGGTCAATCGTTCGAGCCATCACGAGCAGCCCAAGGATGCTCGATTTGAACGGGCAGCCGCACTCCGTGAGAATGTCGAGGTTTTCGCGAACGTGCATCGCTCACACCCCCTCTTTTTTTGGGGCTTCTAGTCGGTACCGAGAATCGTGTGTCGCGGTGCCGGCGTCGCGCTCCTCGCGGAAAAAGCGGTCAGCGGCCTCCTCTAGAAGGTCCCAGGGGTCGAGACCTTCTGCCGTGGCGAGGTGCATGAAGGCGCCGATACAGTTGCCGATGACGAAGGCGCGTTCGGTCGGCGGGTCTTCTTTGCGCCACCTCTCGCCCATCGCCTTCATGGCCTTTCGAGCGGCGACGATAGAATTCGCGACGATTCGAAGGGCCTCGGCAGCGATTGTCGGTGAAGGGGGACCGCCATTGCGTGAATAGGGCATAGTGTTTATCCTGTCGTTGGAAGTTGCCGTTGTCGTAACGATTGGATTTAGTGCAGCAACTAATCCAAGACAAATGCACATATGCGAGCAACTAAGAACTATTGAGAACCATGGCGAACAACTACGAACAGACTTAGATCGATTTTGTTCTATAAATTTTGATCAGAATTCGCCGGTTGTAGCAGGTAAGCCACACTTTTGCACACTTTAGAGGGTCATTCGGCAAGCTTGATCGGGACGGTGCACAGCCTTGCGCCGCCATCGGGCCAAACACACACCCCGAAGCGACATCGATTACCCGGGGGGCGGTCAGGCAGCGCACCGCACCTCTTCAGTACTGAAGCTTGACGGGTCACTAGGCTACGCATTGGCGGAGCAATACGCTCGATGGGCGTGGCGGCCGGTGGTTCAAGTTGGCCGGTCCTGGCCACCTCTCGAGTCGCCTGCATTGCGATGACGTCGCACTGCCCCTAGCGTCCCTCAGGTTCAATGCGGTAGCGCCATGATCAGCGATGACGTTCTCACCCTGACGCATGCCACCGAGCGCGACATCGACCTGCTTCTTGTCGAAGAGATCGAGTGCGGCGTCGCATTCCTTACCTACCTTGTCGGCGAAGTCTTCAATCGCGAACTGGAGGCGCTCGGCTATGCCTCCCACCGGGTGCTGCACAGCAGCCGGCGAATGCACAATCGGCGTGAGATCGACATCACGATCGAGGTGACTCGTCGCGGCGGCGCCCCGATCATCCTTCTCATCGAAAACAAGCTCGACGCCGCCGAGCAGGTCGAACAGGCATCATCCTACGAAGAAGAATGTCGGCAGCTCGAAGCCACCGGCAGCGCTTCAATCGCCAAGACCATTTTGATCAGGCCCGAGCACTACGGACGAACCAACCCGGCTTTCGATGCGGGGTTTGATCACTGCGTATCCTACGAGGCCATACGCGCCTTTTTGGCCGATCGCGCAAAGCTGCTAGGCGGCGAATTGGCGCTGCGGTTAGCCCACAGGGCGCGCCTGATGGATCAGGCTGTGACCAAAAGCCGGCGGGGCTATCGGCAAGTGCCCATGCCGGTGATTTCTGACTTCAACGCATCCTACGTCGCGCTTTGCCGCAGCGATTTCCCGGCCCTCAAGCCCGGCCCTGCGATGTTGAAAGCAGGCTCACCAGGCGAAAGCGTCACGATGATATTCGCGCCGGAGACGCTGCCAAGGTGGCCGCACCTCCCGCAAATGCGCCTCGTGCATCAACTGCGAGAAGGAAATGCGAACCTGTCGTTCTATGGCTGGGGTGACCATTTCGCAGACTTGGTCACACCGCTCAGCCTGGCCTTGAAGGGCACGGGGTTTAGGGCGATCCCGACGGTCAACAAACGCAAGGCCGGACGAAGCGGCTTGATGGTTGTGGCCATGACCCCGCCGATTCCAAATCAGCGCCCGTTCGGCGAACAGAGCGAGGCCGTTAGCGTGGGCCTCAAACAGGTTGACGCCCTGCGTCTTTGGCTAGGTGAAAGCCGCGAGCTAACGGAAGCGCTCAGCATTATCGTATCGGCGGAGAATCGCTGAGCGGCACCCCTGCCCGTTTTCCGACCAACCCATCGCGTGACTTCGGCTCCGCGCCACTGGACCTTTGCGCCCGGCTAGGAAGCGGACCTCCAATCCTCTCCGCCTAGCGCGGCCGGGTGGAGCCATCGCCGGGACTCTGCCTCCGAGCCGCCAGAGCGTTAGCCGACGTGATCGGCGCGAGCCGGGTGACCGCTCCTCGGCTCATCACGAACCGGAGGATGATGGTCACTTGGCTCAGGACATCGACACACAGAACCCCCAGGGCGCAATTCACACCAACGGTCCCATAGGTAAGGGGGTTGAGAATCACCCAGATGCAGACCGCGACCACCACCTCCATCAAGATGATGCCGGCGTAGCCCATACCGAGGCGCAAGCCGAACCACCGATCAGCGTGACGCTTGGCGAGGTCGAAGGTCTCCCGCTCCTGGGGAAGACGTTCAGCAGCCGACCGGTTCATTCCTCGCAGGGCCCTTGCGTCGCGATCCTCTGGGGCATCTAAGCCCGCGCCCTGCAATCGTCAAATTGACTTATGCCCGAACACAAGTATATTGTTGTGTAGATGATACCTGAGCTCGTCGACATCGGTGGTGCAGCGCCTTGGGCGGTCCTTCCGCCAGGCGTCCATGATGCGACGCTCGAGGAGATCGAGGAGCGCTTTGCGATCACGCCTCATCGGCGGTGGTTGTTCGGCGGATTCCTGAGAGCGGTCGCGGAACTGCGGAAGGTCGGATGCAAGACGATTTTCCTGGATGGGAGTTTCATCACCGCCAAGCCGCACCCCGGGGACTTCGATGGGCTCTGGGACCTCGCCGGCGTCGGCCCGGATAACCTCGACCCGGTGCTGCTCGATTTCGACAACAAGCGCGCGGCCCAGAAGGCCAAGTATTTTGGAGAAATGTTTGTGGTGCAGCTCCCCCACCAACCGGGCCTGCTGCCGTTCTTTCAAACGGAAAAGACTTCCGATCTCCCCAAAGGCATCATCCGGATCACGCTCGTCCAAGGTGAAGGAGCGACCCTATGATCACCAACGAGAAGCAGTACCGCTCCGCCAGAGCTGCCATCGATCGCTTCAACGAGGAGATCTCCGTCCTCAAGGCCGCCAACGACGGCGTGCACCCAGCGTTGCGACGCGCCCAAATCGCGGGTTTCGAAAGCCAGGTCGCTGAGCTCGCTGAACAGGTCGGCGACTACGAAGCGCTCCAGTCCGGCGCCGTGACATCCTTCGAGGCTGAAGGCCTGGCCGATCTGCCGGACATCCTGATCCGGGCGAGGATCGCCCGCGGTATGAGCCAGCGCGACCTCGCCGTCTTCGTGGGGGTCGCAGAGCAGCAAATCCAGCGCTACGAGGCCGAGCGCTACCGGTCCGCCAGCCTCGAGCGGCTTTCGGAAATCGCCGCGGCCCTCGACATCCGGGTGCGCGAGAGCGCGCAGCTACGCACAGAACCGCCGGCGGACGACGGGCCGGAGAGCCCCTGGGCCTTCCCGGTCACGGAGATGTTCAAGCGCGGCTACTTTGAGGACTTCGGCGGCTCAGCCACGCAGGCGCGCAAGCAAGCTGGCGAGCTGATTCCCGCCTTCTTCCGACAGGCCGCCTTCAATTGGACGCCGGTGGCGCTGCATCGTCGCTCAGTGCGTCTGGGCGCCAATGTACAGCAGGCATCCCTAGCCGCCTGGGAAGCCCGGGTGACTATCCTGGCCGAGCGCAGCCCTGCAATGGCGACCTTCGACCAGGCGGCCCTCACGGAAGGATGGCTTGGAGAGCTGGTGAGCCTGAGTGCGCGCGACGACGGCCCCCAGGCCGCTGTCGAACATCTACGCGGGGTCGGCGTGACGACGGTCGTGGAGCCGCATCTGCCTGGCACCCTGCTGGACGGGGCGGCCCTGCGCACTGCCTCCAACCACCACGTAGTGGCCCTGACGCTGCGCCACGACCGGCTGGACAATTTCTGGTTCACGCTGCTGCACGAGGTCGCCCACCTCGCGCTCCATATAGGCTCCGACCGTGTCTGGGCGATCTTCGACGATACCGAGAGCGCCGCAACGTCACCAATCGAGGAGGAAGCCGATCGGTTCGCCTACGAGGCGCTGATCCCAACCGAGCGGTGGCGGACCTGCGTGTCGCGGTTCACCCAATCGGAAAAGGCTGTTCGCGCGGATGCTGCAAAGCTGGGCGTCCACCCGGCGATCGTCGCCGGTCGCATCCGCCGAGAGGCCGGTGATTACACCCTTCTGCCCAACTTGGTCGGCTCCGGCCAAGTCAAACGGCAATTGATCTGAGGCCAACATGCCCATAACGGTCCGCGACTATGTGCCTGTGCTGAAGTGGCGGCAGGGGGAGTATCAGGCCCTCCTCCGGCTCGATGAGGTGCGGCGTGAGCGCGTCGTTCCCTTGATTGAGGTCACGCCGCCCGAGTTCGATTTCGCGGAAGGCAAAGTCAAGAAGACCCTCGAAGCGCAGCTGGAGCCATTTGCGCGCCGCCTCAAGGCCAAGTGGGGAATCGCGCCCGCCTTCCTGGACACAGCTCTCCTGGAACCCACGGCGCGCATGCCGACCGGAAAGCACCCCCTGACCTATCTATTGGAGGAAGCCCGCGACGTGGGCGGGCAGTTGACCCCCGTCACTAGCCTGGAACGGGACCTAGCCCACTACAACGCCGTGGCGGGGGCGGTCATGATCGACGGCTTCGGCATCGCGGTTCGCTGCAGCCTGGATGAGATCGCCGACCCGGGCTTCCCGAAGGCCCTCGAAGGCCTGAGCGAAAACCTGGGCTGCGACCTTTCCGACGTTGACCTGATCATCGACCTGGCGGCCAAGAACTTCGAACCGCTTGAGGATTTGGCGGATCTGGTCGTCGCCATTCTGCAATCGGACTCGATCTATGATGCGGTGCGAAGTCTAATTCTGATCGGCACCTCGTTCCCCGCCTCGATGGCGGACATCAAGGGCCCAAGCCAGATGGTCACGCGGTCGGAATGGCTGCTGTACAAGAAGGTCGTCGCCAAGCTCCCTGCCAATTTCGAGCCCCCCACCTTCGGCGACTACGCTATCTCGTCCGCCGACATGCCAAAAGGGGACATGCGGCTCCTGAAGCCGTCGGCTTCGGTGCGCTACACGATCAACGACGCCTGGCTGATCACCAAAGGTAGCAATGTCCGGGACAATGGGTTCGAGCAATTCCGAGATCGCTGCAGCGACGTCGTGAACTCTGGCCTGGCGTTGCCTGCGGGCTACTCCGCCGGGAGCGACTACGTAAGAGGGTGTCATGCAAAGACCGAAAAGACCGGCAATCTCACCACTTGGCGGTGGGTCGGCACTAATCACCACATCACAAAGGTTGTGGACGATCTCGCCAGCTTGTTCGGGCCTTAAGGGTTGTGCGAACAAGCGCTGCCAGTCGCGCTTTGGGTACCTGCTCCGCCAACTTGGCATAGAGTACGGCCCTAGGTGCCCGAAGTAGTTTCGCCTCGCAGCCCATACCCGAAAGAACCGCATGGACTTCGTCGCGCCACATCAGCCGCGCCAGGCTCAACGCGTCGGTTTGGCGGTTCGCGCGCTCTTCCCGAAGCCGCCGGAACACAACGGCGCCATTTATGGCGCGACGCGCTGAGACCACGCCCCACCAGTCTGGAAGAAGGTCGAGCGCCCTGGGGAGGTGCCGTTCAGAGGCGATGAGTGTCGCGCGATCAACCACCTGTCCGTAGGCCTCAACCTGCCGCGGGAGGCGCTCGAGGGTATCGGCCTCCGCTTTGATCTCGACGCCGCGGATGTGACCGTTGATGACGGCAATGTCGATGCGGGAAGCGCCGTGGCTGAGCCCTAGCTCGTGAAGGACAAGCGTGTCCGCAGACTGGCAAGCGTGGGCGAAGAGCCGCTGTACCGCGGCCGCCCGTAAATCAGAATCCCGTAGCCGAACGACCATGCTCATCGTCTATCCCTGCGCCTCCATGCCGGGCAATGCCGATGTTTCGCGCCACTAGGCTGACTCGCGCACTCGGCGGGTCGGGGAGCGGACCATTGCAACGCCGCCAACGAGTCAGACGCGGGCACTGCCGGGGTCCGCAATCCGATCGGTCCGAGGCAGGCCAAGTGCTAGCGGCCTGGAGGTCGCCAGCTCGGAGAGAAGCTAAGCGAAGGGCGTCGCAAATCGCAACACGCCGACCATCACGTAATATTGAGCCTCATTTCTGTATTTCTCGCATCTAGATATGCGTTCGCGCGTGTTCATCGGCGTTCACCTAAGCTTTCGCTTGTACTCAGTCGTTCATTTTACAAACTTCATGCTCTTTGCCACTGGAATTTCGCCGACGAGAGGTCGGCGTAATTACGGAGGCACAAATGCCCAGGGCGAAGAACACCCTAAGTTCCCCGTCGTCGCCAGCCGAGACGGCGCGGCTGATCGCAAGAGCGACTGAGCTTACCGATCAGTTCGATTGGCACAGAACCGGGGCCGGCGAGGGCGCCAATGACTCGGCCGCCGACACTGCGGCCCTTGAAGATCAGCTCGCCGAACTGATGATACTGGTAGCGACATTGGAGGCCCAGCTCGGGATCACCAAGGCGGTCGAAGAGGCGCGCCGAATGTTATCTGTGACGGACGCAGAACTGCCGCCGGGGGCATCGCCCGAACTGAAGACAACGATCCTGAGCCGCCAAGTCTGTGCGTTTCTGTTCCTAGCGTCTGCGGAGGGCATCGAGCCTTTGGATGTCTTGGGGCGCGCTAAAGACTTCTACGTCGCGGCGGAAGAGGAAGCAGGGCTTCGATAGGCCGGGCCTTCGGCTGCGAGGCCAAAAGCAAACTGCGCTGCTGACGTGCGGGTCGGCGGCGGCCTGCGCCCCGCCTGGGCAGGGCCCCATAGTGCAAAAGTGGTAATATGCACTATCGGACCCGCGGTCGCCGTTTCGTCGGGACGGCAGGAGCGATGAGGCCGAACCATCACCGCCCCTTCGCGCCTACCCTTGCGCCGACCCAGCCAGCCGGCACGCAACGGCTTCCAGCTGTTTCCCCTGGCGAAGATCGGCGCTAGCCAATCACGTCCGCGCGCATGGGAATAGACCCGGCCTGTTGACCGTGGCAGTTGAGCCGTGGAAGCATGACATTCAAGTTTCGGGAGGGATGAGAAATGTCGGGTGGCGGTGGTGGTGGTGGCGGTGACGATTGGCGTAAGCCAGACCGCCCAGTAGGTGGGGGCGACGGCGGCCCCGACGATCCCTGCAACATCATTGAAGTGACCAATCTCAACTCCGTCGACAGGGCGGTAGCCGCAACCCTCCGCGAGGGCGATGAACTCTTTCTGGTCTACGAACCTGGCCCGCCCCAACGACTTGTCGCGAACACGGCGGCCAACGTCACCGCAGGCTCAATCACATCGCCGTCGATGCTTCAGCTCATCCAGTGCATCATCGCGGGGAATGCCTACGTCGCCCTGATACTGACCGTCCGCGGCGCACAGGTTCAGGTTAGAATTCAACCTAGATGACTGAGATATCGGTCGTTGGGGGAGTCTATCGCGAACGCTGCATCTGGCCCGATTGGGACCAACTTTATGGTTCCGGGGGGCGTGCCGCAGCGGCGATGGTAGGTCATGTCGACGATATCACGCTCCATGCCTACGCCACCGCTGAGGCCGCTAGCCGGTTCGCCCTCTACGCCAAGACCTATGGCTTCAACTTGGTGCCCACGAGCGCACCCGAGACGATCTCGTTCGACTATGTCCACGCCTTGGCTAATCCGGTAATCCACCCCGTCCCTTCACGTATCCGCGCCAACGACCCGATCAACGTCACCGCCAGTGTCATCCTGCGATTTGGCATGCTGGAGGGATCAGGTCTCGTGGCGGCGGACCGCTGTGTTTACGATCCACAGTCCGCGTTTCAGCCCGAGCGCTTCCAGGCCAATGGCAGCAGGGCTGATCAACTGGCCATCGTCGCCAACGGCCACGAGCTGCTCGCCATGGGTGGTGGTGGCTCAGATCCCATCGCCGCCGCCAGGGCCCTGCTAGCCGACGGCGCGGAACTGGTCGTCGCCAAGCTTGGCGCCGCCGGGGCACACGTTGTCACCAAGACCTCCGAGTCCCCTATTCCAGCATTCCGGACCGAGCGGGTCTGGAGCGTGGGATCGGGGGATGTCTTCGCAGCGACGTTCGCGGCCCTCTGGGGCGCCCAGAAGCGCGACCCGGTGGAGGCCGCCACCCTCGCCTCAAAGGCGGTCGCTTCCTATGTCGATACAAGCGCCCTGCCGACGCCTTCAGTCATCGAACTGGAGAAATATGGCACTCCGATCGTAAGGCGGCCTGGCCTCATCTATCTGGCGAGCCCGTTCTTCACTCTGGGGCAGCGCTGGGTTGTCGATGAAGCCCGACGCTGCCTGCTTGAGTTCGGCCTGCAGGTTTTCTCGCCTGTCCACGACGTTGGCCACGGACCCGCCGAGATGGTGGCGCCTGAAGATTTGGCCATGCTCGATAAATGCGATGCCGTGTTTGCGATTCTGGACGGCGTCGACAGCGGGACGGTGTTCGAAGTCGGCTATGCTCGCGCCCTCAAAAAGCCCGTCTACGCCTTGGCGCAGACCGTCGGAGACGAGGATCTGAAGATGATTGTCGGCTCTGACTGCCGTGTCTTCGCAGACTTCGTCACGGCCCTTCATCACGTGGCGTGGCGCACGTGAGAAGTGCGCTCTTGCTTTCAGGCGGCATGGACTCGATCGCGATTGCCTACTGGCTACGTCCTGAAGTCGCGATCACCATCGACTATGGGCAGAAGCCCGCCCCAGGCGAGATCCGAGCTGCTCTGGCGGTCTGTGAAACGCTCGGCATCGAACATCACCTAATAGCGGCCGACCTCAGCGCGTTGGGCAGCGGAGACATGGCTGGGAAGGCCCCCTTGGGTGTCGCGCCCGTACCCGAGTGGTGGCCCTTCCGAAATCAGATGCTCGTGACTTTGGCCGGGATGAAGGCTGTCACCCTCGACGTAGACACGCTCCTGATCGGCTGCCTCATCACCGATGGTCAACACGCCGATGGCCGCGCTGGGTTCATCGAAGCGATGGATCGGCTCCTCCAAATCCAGGAAGGCGAACTACGCCTTTCGGCTCCAGCGATTGGGCTTACTGCAGCGGAGTTGGTACGAGAGTCTGGCGTGCCGATGGATGTTCTAGCCTGGGCGCATTCATGTCACGTAAGTGAGTATGCGTGCGGCGTCTGTCGCGGATGCCACAAGCACTACGAGACCTTGAAAGTCCTTGGCCACACACCCTACTGACCCCACGCCACGGCTGCAGGCGGACACATCAATCTCGCCGGGCTGGCGCGTGACCGCGACGTATGACGTGCCGGGAATTGTGCCGCCCCCACCCGTACGCTTCGACCATCTCATGGAACAACGACGGTCCACCCGCGTGATCGGGCGGCCCCGACTGAAGGAAGTGGTCAACACCCTCGCCTTCGCAACGAGTGTTCGGCAGATCAAGGCTGGAGATCCGCTAGGACGTTCGCGGCGTCCCAGCCCGTCTGGCGGCGCCCTGCATCCGATCGAAATTCTCATCCTTTGGCCGGGTCGCCGTGTTCGCGCCTTTCTCTACGATCCGTTTGACCACCAATTGTTGAAGCTGGCGGTCTCGGACGTACGAGGCCTTGCAAACTCGGCCCGAGATATCGGCCAGCTCGTCCCGAGCGCTAAGGGCGCCATATTGCTGCTGGTGGGAGACATGCTTCGTGTTGCTGGCGCGTATGAGCAGCCAGAATCCTTACTTTGGCGCGATGCAGGCGTCGTGACCCAAACACTTCATCTGACGGCGACCGCCTACCGCCAACCGTTCTGCCCGCTCGGCGTTCTTGGGGGTCAGGCGCTTGAAGCCATCCGGCAGGACCAGCGATTCGTAGCGGTGGGCGTCGCGGCGATTGGCGCCCTGGCCAACAGCTAAGCCGCGACTGCAGAGAATAGATCGGGTAGACAGGCCGACCCTTTCGCTTGGGACGAGGACGCTGGCATGCGACGCATGTAGTCCCACATTAGCCCGTCCAGCGTACCGGCAGGCGTATCGATGGCCTCGGCGAATCCGAGAAACGCATCCTCAAGCCGGCTGTAGTGGCGCTCTGGCGTATGATCGGCTTCGAATAACCCGATGTGCCGGCCAGCGCGCAATATGTGAACGTCAAGCACCGCGACTTCATCCGAGGCCCTGTGGTTGCGCACGATCCACGAGGCGGTCTTGGGCCCGATACCCGGCAGCTCGGCCAGCGCATCTCGAAATTGCACGTCGTCGTCCGGCTCATCGAAGGCCTCCAGGACAGCTAGGCAGCCCGCCAAGTAGCGGGCCTTTTGACGTGGAAAACGATACCGCCGAACGCCAGCGCCCGTAACGAACGGCTCAGACAGTTCTTCTTCCAAGGTGGCCGACGAAGGGGTGCCTTGAAGCATCCCTCTAGCCCGCAAGCGCGAGTAAGCTTGCAAGCCCAATTCCGCGGGCATTCCGTATCCGCCTAGCAAGCAGGCGGCGGTCTCCTCCACCAGGGTCCTGCCTAAACGAAGGCAGGCATAGGTCCCAATGGCTTCATGCTGCCAAGCTTGGCCTCGCCAGTAAGCCGGCGTCAGAAGCTCATCAAAGCCTCCCCACCGAATGCCCGGCAGCAGTTCTTCATCCGGCTCGGGAAACTCAAGTGATCTCACAACGCCCGCGATGCTCGCGTACATCGTCTGCATGGTGTGCCCCGCTGATTCGGCGGGAATGAATCACACAACCTCGCTGATGTGAATCGTCCGCACCCCAATCCCGAATCAAGTCCGAGGCGTGAGGATCAGGGGTGGCATCGGAACCAGGTTGTCTCCGCGCCATGACGGGGTGTTGGGGTGATCCGGAAAAACGGACGTGATCAAACGGCTAGAAGCATCTCGGACAGCCCATCCAGCTCGTCCTTCGCCCTCCGCCATTCCGGCATGTGTCGGTCCAGCAGGGCGTAGAAGCGCGGGCTGTGGTTGTGTTCGGCCAGATGGCAAAGCTCGTGGAGCAGGACGTACTCCACGCAGTGAACCGGAGCCTTGATGAGCGCCGGGTTTAGCGTGATGGACCCGTGCGGGGAGCAGCTTCCCCAGTAGCGCTTCATCTTGAGCAGTTTGACCGGCGGGGGGGCTTCGACCCACGGCAGGTCGGCCGCCATGCGCGCAGTTCTCAGGTTGAAGTAGGATAGCGCCCGCTGGCGATACCAACGCTGGAGAGCCAGCCTGACGTCATGGGCGTCGTCCGATGGAGCGGTGACCTCAAGCCTGCCAGCGACAAGGCGAACGGTCTTTGCAGCGCCGTCCCGCGCCAGGACCATCAGCTTGTGACGGCGGCCCAGGTAGAAATGTGCCTCGCCGCTGCGATACTCGCGCGGAAGCGCGTGCCGGCGGTAGTCCTCGAAGCGATCGATGTGATCCATGATCCAGCGGGCACGCTTCTGCACTCCGGTACGGATCTTGGCCTCGGGGGTCCCCGCCGGGGCCTCCACGACCAGCCGACCGCCCGGCTCTACGTGAATGCGCAGCTTGGCGGTCAACCGGCTGCATTCGCGCACGTCGTATTCAACAGACTTGGAGCCGTAGCGCAGCGTCAGGCGCATCACGACGGCTCTCGCGACAGCCCCGCCCGCGTGACGTCGACGATCTGGTCGGTGATCGAGCGCGCCAGGTCGAGACCCGTAAGCGAGAACAGCCGGGGCAGGACGGCCTTACGGATCGCCGCCTCCACACTGGCCGGATTGAGGGAGTTCTCGGCTACGGCCGTCTGGACCATCGTCTCGATATCCAGCGCGGCGGCGGTGAAGCTCTCGGCTTCAGGCCCCAGCGCGCGTCCATCGCCCACCGCGAGCCTGATGATGCCGAAGTAGGCGGCGGCGTGCCGCTTCCCGTTGAGCGCCGCCGGTGTCCCGTCGACCTTCATCCCCTCGACCTGAGCCTCAACGTCCTTGAAGAGCGCGTACTGCTTCAGGGGGTGGTCGAAGAGCGCTGATGCCTCGGCGATCGCCGCCTTCAGCAGCTCCGAGAAGTGCCGCTGGGCGTAGGGGTCCTCCACGAGGTCCTGTTCGATCGTGCGCGTGAGGCGAGTTCGGATGATATCGGTTTCATTGCGGGTCTTCTCCTCGCTCCACTCCTCAGGCGGGGCCTGTTTGGCCAGGTCATTGACCACCAGCAGGTTGCCGTCCGAGGTCACGTCCTCGCCAATGACGTACCGATCCACAATCTTGCGGATCTGATCCTCGTAGGCGCTGAAATCGACGGTCTCGTGGGCGTCCTGCTTCGCCATGCGCCGCAGGTTGGAGAAGAACTTCAGGTCCCGCTTGTAGGCGGCGATCTGGGCTTCCGAGAACGACCCGTCCTCGAAGAACGACCGCGTAGCCAGGGCGGTCCTCAGACACATGCCGAAGGCAGTCAGGGCTTCGTAAAAGTCCTCCCGCTCCTTCTGATGAACGTCGGTCGAGTCGCCGGCCTCATCTTCATCGTACCGGGGAACCAGGACCTGACGGTACTGCTCGATGTCGCTGCGATTGCGCACGCTGGCGAAGATCGCCCACAGGGCGTCGTGAAGCGCCGGCAGCTTTTTGTATTCGGTGCTGACGTTGGCATAGAGGCTGTCGATGTCGTCGATGTCGAAGCCGCCCTGGGTCTGGTCGGCCAGGTTCTGGTACTCGGTGAGGGCTGAATCCAGCTCGGCCAGAATGCCGCGATAGTCGATCAGCAGCCCGAACTTCTTCTCCTCGTGCAGGCGATTCACGCGGGCGATGGCCTGGATTAGGTTGTGCTGCTTGAGCGGCTTGTCGATGTAGAGGACGGCGTTCCGCGGCTCATCGAACCCGGTCAGGAGTTTGTCGACGACGATGAGCAGATCGGGCCGCCCCTCGGTCGAGAAGTCCTCGATCACCTGGCGTTCGTAGTTCTCGGCGTCGCCGGGGACGTTGTCCTTCCACCATTGCAGCACCTCGGGCAGCTCGGCTTCATCCACCTCCTCGTGACCCTCGCGGGTGTCAGGCGAGGAAATGATGATGGCGCTACTGACGAGCCCGGTCGCGTCCAGGGCCTTCTTGTAGCGGATCGCCGAGAGCTTGCTGTCGGTGGCGATCTGGCCCTTCAGGCCGAGGTCCAGATCCTTGAAATTGGTCTTGAAGTGGACCGCGATGTCCCAGGCGATCAAGTCGATCCGGTTGCCCGATCCATAGACCGGCCCCTTCTTCCCGTACTTCGCCTTCAGGTCGCTCTGCTGCTTCTCCGAGAGGCCCAGCGTGATCTTCTCGAACCAGTTGTCGATCGCCGCGTCGTTGATATCCAGCACCGGCCTGCGCTCTTCGTAGAGCAGGGGCGTCACCGTGCCGTCGCTGACAGCGTCGCGCATTGTGTAGGCGTGGATGATCCGGCCGAACTTGCCGGCGGTCTTGTCGTCCTTCAGCAGCGGGGTGCCGGTGAAGGCCACATAGCTGGCGTTGGGGAGCGCCTGGCGCATCCGCTCGTGGTTCTCGCCGCCCTGGCTTCGGTGCCCCTCATCGACCAGCACGATCATGTCGGGGCTGGCGTTGTGACACTCCGGCAGCTTCGATGCGCTAGCGAACTTGTTGATGATGGTGAAGATGATCCGCTCGGTTCCCTTGCCGATGCGGCGGGCGAGATCGCGGCCGGACGAGGCTTTGGCCTTTGCCCCCTCCTTGTCAGCCAGCCCGGATCCGAAAGCGCCGCCGGTCAGGAAGTTGCCGGCCAGCTGCTTTTCCAGGTCACGCCGGTCGGTCACCACGACGACTCGGCAATTCTTCAGCACCTGATCGAGCAGCAGCGCCTTACACAGCAGCACCATAGTGAAGCTCTTGCCGGAGCCGGTGGTGTGCCAGATCACGCCCCCCTCGCGACCGCCATCCGGGCGCTGGGTGCGGACTCGCTCAAGCAGGGCCTTGATGCCGAAATACTGCTGGTGGCGGGCGGCGATCTTGCCGGCCTTCCGGTCGAACAGCATGAAGGTGCGGGTGAAGTCGAGCAGGCGCTCGGGCGAGCACAGGCTGATCAACAGGCGGTCCTGGCCGGTGACTTCCTGCTCCTCGCTCCACAGGCTGACGAAGTGGTCCTTCACGTCCGAGAGCCGGTCGCGCAGCAAGGCCTCGCGGGGATCGGTCTCCAGCGCCTGGTTTTTGATCCGCTTGAAGTGGGCCTCGTCGAGAACTTCCTCGCGCCAGCGCGACCAAAACTTCTTCGGCGTCCGGGTCGTCGCGTACCGCCCGTCGGTCATGCCGATAGACAGCAGCAGCTGGGCATAGGCGAACAGGTGCGGGATCTCGTCCTGACCCTGGTTGCGGATCATCTGGCTGATGCCCTCATCAACCATCGCCTTGTTCGGGTTTCCGCTGTCGGGCCGCTTGGCTTCGATGACGAGCAGGGGGATGCCGTTGACGTAGCCGACGATGTCCGGCCGCCGCGTGTGCACGCCGCCGGTGGCCAGCAGCTCCACTTCCTCGGTGGCCGTGAAGCGGTTGGCCAGCGGGTGCTGCCAGTCGATAATGGGCACCGTCACGCTGTGGCGCTTGCCGTCGACAAACTCGGTGACCGTCACGCCCAGGGTCAGGGCGTTGTAGAGGCGCTCGTTGGCGGTCAGCAGGCCTTCATTGAGGGCGGGCGAGGCCAGTTCCCGCACGATCTGATCAATGGCGTTGATCGACAGCGGATAGGTCTTGCCCTTGTAGTCGAACGTCCGCGCGCGCAGCGCCTCGACGAGGACGGGCAGCAGCAAGACGCCCTGATTGCCGCCGCGCGCGGCCATGCACTCGGCCGGGGACATGTAGCCCCATCCCATCGCGACCAAGGTCGCGAGGGCGGGAACATGGGAGGAATAGAGCTCGGCCGTGTCGGGGGTGCGGGTCACGGCTTCGCAGCCTTTTTGGCCCGTGGCTTGCGCGTCTTAGGCTTGGCCGGCTTGGGAGGGGACTTGTCCGGGATGAAGCAGAGCTCAGCCTGGATCCCCATGACTTGGAGATCCCTGAACGCTCGCCTCAGGCTGATGCGCGAGAAGAGCGGCAGGTTCTTGGATTTGTCGCCTGGCTTCTTGGGCGTGACGACGCTGAACACGACCTTCATCTTGTCGTCGTCCAAGGGCTTGTGGAACGCGGTGTCAGCGCCCGCTGGGGCTTTTTGGGTGAGCAGAGCCTTCAGCTTGGCCTTTGCCTTGGGCTCGTCGCGGATCAGCCAGACCGAATTGACGCCCTGATTGAACAGGTGGCTCAACGAACCCGACAGCGTCTTGAGCTTGATGTGGTGGAGCACTGCGACACCGCTGACCACTTCAAACAGGTCGCAAGGTTCAACGGCCTTCTGTCCCGCGGGGGCAATGCTTGTGGTGTCGAGGCACAAGCGTGCAGCGGTGGCCGCCGCCTTGTTGTAAGCGCCTTCGCTGGTGTGGTTGTAGTCCGGCAGGGTCGTGACTGCGATCCTGGGATCGAGATAGGCCTTCAGGTCGTCGATGAACGACTGCTTGACCTCGTACCACTGGCCTTCGCGCAGGTGGTAGGCAACGCCGTTGTGGTCCGTATCGAACAGCAGGCAGCGCAGAATCTTGTAGTCCGCGTGGGTGATCGACCCGTCTTCGTTGGTGACGAGCAGGCGGTGCTTTTTCAGGTCGTCCAATGCCAGCGCCGTCGGGTCCTGATCATGGTCTGCCAGGTACTGGAAGTATTCCTCGATATCGGCGTAGTCGGAGACCTTGCCGCTTCCGGCGCCGGCGTAGCTCACGCCGAAGTTCGAGTTGAAATCCTGGATCTCCGGGACCGTCAGCACGACACCGTCGTCCTTGGCGTGAACCGCGTCGATCAGCTTGCCATTCAGCACTTTCATGATCGCCGGATCGCGCACCGGCGACACGTTCAACAGGGCCGGGAAGCTCGTGGCGTAGGTATGCTTGCCGTAGAGGTCGAGCAGTGTGGCGCACACCGCCGCGAGATCGCCCGACGCCTTGTCAGTGCTGATCCGTACATTGGCGGCGCCAGTGATGTTCCGGCACAGCTCCTTTAGCGCCGGGTCCTTCACCTTTCCGGTCAGGCTTTTCAGGATCGTGCTGTCCTGATCGAAGTCGAACAGCGTCAGGTCGCCGGGCGCAGGGAGTTGGATGCGTTGTCGCTTGGCGCCGCTGGGCTGCAGGATGTCGGTGCTGCGGATCAGGTCGGGGTCGACGGCGTTCAGCGTCACCCGCAGGCCGAAATCGTGCTCGTACTTTTCGTCGTCGAGGTAGTGGCTCACGTGGCCGAAGGAGAGCGCGAACCAGCGGCCCTTGACTGGCAGGAGAACCAGCGCGCCCTTGGACATCTGCTCCAGCTTGGCCGCCAGACCGAAGTAGCCGGCCCACCAGATCGGCCGGGGGTCGGTGTCGAGGACGTACAGGACGGCTCCCTCGGGTAGCCCTTCGCCTTTGATCGTGTCCTTCAGAGCGTGCCCGGCCTTCAGCGCATCCGCCGGCGCTTTCACGTCCGACTTCAGCAGAAAGATCGAGAACGATCGGCTCTTGTTGCCGCCCTTGCTCACGCTGCCTCGCTTTCCGCCACCCGGACGCGGCGCTTGCCGGTCAGCAGTTGCTGCATGAGCGCGGCCTTCTCCTGGCGGAGAGCATCGAGTTGCGCTTGGCGTTGGCGGATCAAGTTGTCCGCAACCCTTATGATTTTCGCGATCGCTCTCTGTTCTTCAAACCCGGGCACGCAGATGCGGATCGCTGCGAACAACGGGAACTTGAGGTTCCAGGTGTCGGATACGAGGCCCTGAGAGTGTCGCTCGAAAATGTGGATCATCTCGGGCTTCTTGAAAAGATAGCCATAGAATCCAGCGTCGTGTCCTTCGCGAGGAGTGACTACCGTGTAAGCGGGGCTGACTTTTCCCGTGAGTGAGCTGACAGCCGACGCGCCCTGCCACATGCGCATCGTGTTGTAGGCGATGTCGCCTGCTCGAACGGTCTTGTAGTTCGACTGATCGGCGCTCGAGATGTTTCGTCGCCCCGCGTCTTCCTGTGGGATGATCCCGCTAGACTGAGTCACGGACAAAAGGGCCAGGTCGTCATCGCCCCGTTCAAGTCGCTCCGCGAACGCTTGGCCGAGGCGAAGCCCCATCCATTCGTCGGAGAATCCAGGCAAGCGGCTGCGGCCGGTCAGCAGCGCCTGCATCAGCGCCCTTTTCTGCTCGCGGGCGTTGGTGGTCAGGGCGTCAACGGTCTCGATGGCCCGGTCCCAGGTGGACAGAATGTCGGCGATCCGTCGCTGCTCCTGCGGAGGTGGGCACAGGATTTCGACCTTCCGTAAGTCGTCCAGCGTGATCTCGACGAACGTGCTTCCCTTTGTAGCGGCCTGGATCAGCCGCTGTGTCGACGCACCAGCGATCTGCTGCCGAACAAATTCTGAACTGTGTTCTTTCGACACCGCGATCCGGGCGGTCCCTTGTGTTAAGTTGGCTTCCCCCAAGTCAGGAGGCACGACGCTAGTGGCGCCGATGTTCCCGCGCAGGGAGATCACGATGTTGCCAGGGACAACCTTCGACCTGCCGAATTTGGCGTGGATTGCCGAACTCGTCCTTTGAAGACCCTCCGTGACTATCACGCCGCCAACGTCAGAGCTCTTCAGGTACGGGACGCCGGTTGGATCGTGCGGTCCAGCTTGCACAATCCCGTAGACGATTCTCTCCGACGCCACTTCACTCAGCTGTAGTGACCGCCAGCCGTCGGGCAGGCCTGACTCATTTGAAAGACGGCTCACGACTTGTCCCCTTTCGCCAATTTCGGGCGCGCGCCTTCGATCGCCTTCGCCTTTCCGATGGCCTCCACGAAGTGCTGCTCCACCGCGCTAGGCGCATTGATGGCGCGGGCGTGCCAGGCGTCATACTCGGCATCGACCTTCTTCGTGGCCGCCTTCGCCTGGACCCTGCCGGCCCCTGCTAGCAAGGGGTGGTCCCCCAACTTGAGGAAGTCGTCGAGCTTGGTGATCCAGTCGGCCATGTGCATGGGCTTGCGGTTTTTCGCCATGGCCTCGGCGAACTCCAGGAAGGCGACGGTGATGCGGTTGAGCGTCTCCATCTCGTCGGGCACCAGGTAGTTCTTGGCCACCTGGGCGTCGGCGCGGGTCGGAAGCTGGCCGCGGCTCTCGCCGGGCCAGCTGGTGATGCCCATCATCGGCTTGGAGGCATCGGCCCGGGCCACCTTGGTTTCAGCCGCGGTCTGGCCGTGGGCCGCGTGGTGCATCTTGTTCTGCACCGTCTGGAAGAACTGCTGGCTGGCCTCCGCCTTCGGGTCGTAGTCCGCTGCGGTCGCGTAAATGTCGAGAACCTTCTTGTAGAACAGCTTCTCCGACGCCCGGATGTCCCGGATGCGGGCCAGCAGCTCTTCGAAGTAGTCGGTCTCAGGGTCCTTCAGACGGGCGTCATCCATGACGAAGCCCTTGACCAGATACTCGCTCAGGGCGGCGGCTCCCCAGCGACGGAACTGAGCGCCGCGCAGCGAGCGCACGCGAAATCCAATCGCCATGATCATCGGGAGGCTGTAGTGCGCGATCCGGCGAGACACCTCCCGCGTGCCCTCGGTTCGAACCTGTAAGTAGTCGTTACAAGTTGCCGCTTCCTCCAGCTCGCCGTCCTCATAGATGGAGCGGATGTGCTGGGTGATCGCCTGCGGCGTCACCTGGAACAGCTCCGCGATTTCCGCCTGGCTGAGCCAGACGTTGCCGTCACGGGCCTGGAGGCGGATGACCGTGACGCCATCCTCCGTCTGGTACTGGATGATCTCGCCGGCCATCAGTAGCCGAGCTCCGTCAGGTAGCCGTCCATCTTGCGCTCAAGCTCGGCTAGCTCGTCCTTGAGCCGGAGCCGTTCAGCGCGGACGGCGACAAGATCGATCTCGACCTCCTCCTCGAAGGTGTCGACGTAGCGAGGGATGTTGAGGTTCCACTCATTGCCGGCGATCTCCTCCGGCGTAGCCAGGTGGGCATATTTCGGCGCGGAGACCCGCGCCTTGTAGGCGTTGACGATCTTGCGGACATTGCTGTCCTCGCCCTCGACCGTCAGCTGGTTCTGGTTCTTGCCCGACTTGAACTCGCGCGAGGCGTCGATGAACAGCACGTTCCGATCCGGCTTGGTCTTGCGCAGGATCAGGATCGCGGCGGGGATCCCCGTACCGTAAAACAGCTTCTCGGGCAGCCCGATCACGGCTTCGAGGAGATTCTCTTCGATCAGCTTGCGGCGGATCGCGCCCTCGGCGGCCCCCCGGAACAGAACGCCGTGCGGCACCACCACGGCCATGCGGCCGGTTCGGGGCTTCATGGTCTCCACCATGTGCAAGATAAAGGCGTAGTCGGCCTTGGTGCGCGGCGGAAGGCCCCGCCGGAACCGCCCGAAGCGGTCGTTAGCAGCGGCCTCGTGGCCCCATTTGTCCAGGCTGAACGGCGGGTTCGCCACCACCACGTCGAAGTGTTTCAGCGTGTCCTCACTGTCGAGCAGCTTGGGATTGCGCAGCGTGTCGCCCCACTCGATCCGGTGGTTGTCTTCGCCGTGGAGGAACATGTTCATCTTGGCGAGGGCCCAGGTGCTGCCGATCGATTCCTGGCCGTAGAGGGCGTACTTCTTCGATTGGTGCTTGGCCTGGACGCGCCGGCCGCACTTCATCAGCAGCGAGCCGGAGCCGCAGGCGGGATCGCAAGCCTCCTCGCCCTCGGCCATGTCCATGATCTCCGCCATCAGTTCGGAAACCTCTGGGGGCGTGTAGAACTCACCCGCCTTGCGGCCGGCGTCCGACGCGAAGTTCTTGATCAGGTACTCGTAGGCGTTGCCGATGATGTCGAGCGTGCCGATGCGCGAGGGGCGCATGTTCAGTTCCGGCTTGGCGAAATCCTCCAGCAGGTGGCGGAGCAGGTCGTTCTTCTGTTTTTCCTCGCCCAGTTTGTTGGAGTTGAAGCTGATGTCTTGGAACACATCGCGCAACTTGCCGATGTTGGCGTCCTCGATGGCGTGCAGCGCCTTGTCGATCCGCTCGCCGTTGCCGGGCTCGTGCCGCCGGTCGTAGAGGGCGTAGAAGCTGGCCCCGTCCGGCAGGACGAAGCGTTCGCTCCGCATCAGCTCGGTAATGAGTTCCGGTGCGTCCCCGTACTCCTTCTGATAGCCCTCGTAGTGGTCCTTCCAAACGTCGCTGATGTACTTCAGGAACAGCAGGGTGAGGACGTAGTCCTTGTAGATGTCGGGCGAGACGGTGCCGCGAAAGGTGTCGCAGGCCGCCCAGACGGCTCTGTTGACTTCGTCCTGAGTGATGGCGTCGGCCATGGGTTACTCCTTGATGCTGGGGCGCAGCGCGGCGGCAAGCGCATTCATTTGCTGCTGGCGATTTTCGATGAGGGCGGAAAGCAGGCGCTTCTCGCGCGCCGCTGTTTCCGCAAGGGCTACGATGGCGGCCTGGCGCGCCCGCGACGGGATCACAATTTCCAGCCGCTCGATGACTTCGCGCCGGATGTTGAGGATGTGCGACCCGGTGGCCTCCCGCTGGAGATAATCCTGCGCGGCCACCTGGTTGATCTGCCATGCGAGGAATCGGGGCTCGATGGCTTCTCCCTGGACGCGCAGCACGAAGAAGTGGGGTGAGCAGACGGCGGGAAACGGGACCTCGGTCAGCGCGACCGCATAGGTGCGAGCGCCCCTGGTGGAAAAGATCACGTCGCCCGCCGCCAGGAACTCGATCCGCCGGGCCGGCGGTAACGTGACCCTTGAAACACCGGCCCAATCGACGCCTGCTTCAGGGTCGACATTTCGCATCTGGACGACTCCCGTATCGCCTGGAGGGAAATCATCGACCCCCGAGCGCAACGGATGCCCGGCGGAAATGTCCGCCACTGCGGCCAACGGCCAAATGTTTGCACGATGCGATATCATGCAAAAGATATGGAACCCAGGGGCTCCCGAGTCAACCGGATAAGTGCATCAATATGAATACTGCACTATTTGTGACTCGGCGCTGGCAGCTGACCGTCTGCTCAGATCGCGATTCAGCATGAGAGCGTTCACCGGGACCGGCTGGAGGAGAAGGGTAAGCTGTGCGAGATGGGCCGGGCTGTCTGACCTCCATGTGGCGCACCCTGACGCACCCCCTTTAGCCGATCAACCAAACGCAGACACAGCGCTTGAGCGCATTTGCCCTGAACTGCACCCCCGGCCCATCCCCGAGCCGGGCGCCAGGGCCCCGACAGTGCAATACTGCCAATCTGCACTATCAGCGGCCGGGAGCTCGAAACTCGACGAAGCCAGCGCCGGGCGGCGCGCTGGGCCCGCTACCCGATGCGGTCTTCGATCAGTTCGTAGAGGCTTTCGTACTTGAGCTTCTTCAGCCACCTCTCGCTCCTCAAATAGTCACACTGGTCTGAATTACAGACGCTCTCAGGGCATTGGATTTTGACCCACGCGGTGAGCGATTTCTTGAGGTGCTTGCGTTCGACGTCCACCAGCTGAGCCCCGGACGCTTCCTTGCAAAGCAGTCTTCGCAGATCGTCGTAGTGCGCCGCGGCGCGACAAGGTGAGCCGGCGTCCCGACGCGCTCGCTCGATAAACGCCTCACCTCCCATTGTAATGAAGATGGGGTCACCTTTTGCTGGTGGGATGTTTCGCTTCCCCGCAGGCCTCACCGGCGGCCGATCCTTTGTGTAGAGGCGTCGCGCCATCAACCAAGGTTTACCGTCCGCTTCGATCTGCTCCGCCGCCTGGCCGGGTAGAGTCGTGTCGAGCACCCTCGCCATCATCTTGGCAAACTCCGAAGCCCGTTTGGGTCCTAGGCCGAGGGTCAACCTTGCGAAGCCACGGAGCGCGCCAAGATGATCGCCGCGAAACGCGATACTCTTTCTGCGTGACCAGGCGAAAATGGCGACTGTGAAGTCACCACGCGTTGCACGCCAGTCCTCCCAGTAGCGGCACATCTCCGCCACGAGCTCCGCCTTACGCTCGGCCGCCGTCTTCCGCTTCAGCTCCCTACGCTTCTGCTGCAGGTCCTCCCTGAACGCTTCAAGCTCGCTGATCGCCTCTGCGACAGCGTGAGCCCAGAGACTTTTCCGCCGCGCCGGTGCGCGGCTTCTCTTGGCGGCCATGATCGAAATCTCCGGGCTAAAAACGCGGAACATATTCCGCGCACCATAGGCGGTTTTTGTTTCCGGTGAAGGCATGGAGCTGATCCGCTTCTTCATAGTGATGGCGCGGCAGCATGGAGAATGACAACCATGCTTACCCACAACGAAAACAGCTCGACATCCGACCGTATGATCACGGTCCAAGACGTCATGGCGCTCGCGCAGATCGGTCGCACGACCGTCTACGCGGCCATCAAGCGCGGCCATCTACGCCCGGTCAAAGTCGAAACCTCCACGCGGTTCTGGCTCTCGGAAGTGATGGCCTGGCTGAACCATCTCTAGCCACCGCTCCACTCAACCCAACTCTGCGTCGTCGGGCGATGGCCCGGCGACGCATCACCTCATTTTCGAGAAGAACGATGTCTAAGAAGACTAAGAACGGCCGCCAGCCATCCGTCGCCCTCAGGGCCTCATCCAAGGCGTCGCGCGCGCGCAAGAAGAAAGCGCTCAAGCGTGACGCCGCCCGTCACGATCGCATCCGGATCGCCTTTGAAAACTTCAAGGTCGGCGCGGCGGCTCGAGCCATGGCCGACCTCGATGCTGCGACCTTCTTCGAGCGGCTCGATAGCTACCCTCGGTTCGCCCGGTCGTACGCGATGGAACGCCGGGGGCGGCGCGACCTGTTCGTCAGCATTTACGAACTGATCTTGGGTCTCGGCGAGCGGATCAACTCTCCGGAGTTCATCGCCATCGCCAAGCAGCAGGCCCAGGCGCTTCGCGGGGCGAACATGCACCCTGCCGCCGTCATTCTGCGTCGCGGCATGAGATACGAGGATCGCTGGCTCTGCCTGCCCGAAGCGGACCAGGCGGCGGCCAAGAAATCCGCGCTTAAGCTCGCGAGCCAGGACTTCGCGGCCCTCCGCCATCTTCTGTCGAAGGGCTATCCCGTGGCCGAGGTGCGCCGCCGCATGACGCTGCCCGGCGACGGCATCAAGGCATGGGAGCAGGCGTGGCGGCGGCGCAATGACGCCGCAGATGCTGCCGAAGTGACGGGGGCGTTAGGCGACCGCCGGGCCAAACAGCAGGCGAAGGCGCCGCGTCCGCTTCGCCCTTGTGAACCGGATGTCGAATGGCTGGCAGGCGAACTTCTAGCCGCGCTTAGCGGCCGGCTTCCTCTCGACTTCAAGGTCGACTTCGATCGCGGCCTTCTCGTTTACGTGCAGTTCGAGAAGGACGCCGTTGGGAGCCAAACGATCGTCGGCGCGAGGCAGCTGGGTACTGCTTCGAGGTTTGCGAAAAAGGGCGGCGCTAAGAAATTCCGCCGCGAGCTCCGGGCGGTGAACAAGCCGCTCAGTTCGGCGCGCCGATCCGGCTGACTCCAATCGGCGGCGCTCACGCGGGCGCCGCCATACCCCTCTGCATCCCCGCTAATTCGACGCTCGGGCGGCAGCGCCCGGCAAGGAGATCCCCATGACAATCCGCGACGAACTGTTTGCCCTGCTCGGCGACCACGACCTGCCCTACTTCATCACCTTCAACTTCGGATACGCAGCCCTGCCAGCCTCTGGTGAGCGAGAAGCAAAGCATCTGTTCAATCAGCTACAGGACCGGGCTTACGGTGGGCGTTGGGCGAAACGCAGGGGCGCAGATCGCATTACGGCCGTCGGCTTCTGGGAACGTCTGGATTCAAATGCCCACCTGCACTGCGCGGTCTACATCCCCGACGCCGTAGCGCCCTACCTGCACGAATACGGCCCCGAATTCTGGCATAAGTCAGTTCCACGGGGGCAGTGCGATATCCGCATCTCCGACGACCGCGAGGCTGTCGCCGGATACATCACCAAGAAGGTCTGGCAAGCCAACGACCTTGACCGAATGTTCGTCTACTCGCCACCGGGCGGCTCTGGCGTACACCGCGACGACGGGGGCGCAGGGCCGATGGGCCGCACTCCGCGGCAACCGCCCAACCGCATACCGTTTCACGTTCAGTGGCGTTCCTAGGCCGGCTGGTATCTTGGGGTTCCTGGGGCTGTTGATCAGCTGGCGGGGCCCATACCCGAGGGTCGCTTGTTGAGTTGAACAGAGCTCAGCTCGTCGACATCCGCATACGACGAGCGACAGGGCCTGGGTTTCCAGGTCCTGTTCCCCAGCTGGGAGCGGCTAAGTCTGGCGTATCTACGCAAGACCATCATTGCCGGGCGCGCGAAGGCGCGACGTTCAAATAGTGGTTTACCGGGCTGTTCTGCGCAGCTTCGGCGCAGCCGCTTCTCTCGTCGGGCGGCATCGCTGCGTCCCGCGAAGCCCGACGCGAAGGGCGCGTTTCTAGACCCCAGCCGCCAAAAATGGTAAGCTGAGCCATCACCAAAATGATGGATTGCTCATGTCGCTGGCTTTGCCGCCGGTGCGCATCGCGACCGCACATGTGTTCGGGGCGCCCCTGCGGCGTGTCGACCACAACGCGGGCCGCGAGCGCCTGCTCTCATGGATCGTGGATAAGGTCGCGACGAACCCGGCCTGGGCCGCGCTCGATGCCCTCCTACTGCCGGCTGGGTATCTCGCCCTCGAAGCCCCGCTGGGGCCGATGCCTTCCCACCTGAGGCATCAGCACCTCAGCCAGTCGGCGATCTCCTTCGCCTGCCGAAGCGCCGCCACACGCCTGGCTTGGGTCGCCGACACCGTACTGGTCGTCGGCATCGACACGCGGCCCTACCTTCGGGGCTTCTCTGGCGACCAAATGATGGTGGCCTGGCGCGGCGATGCGATCGTCGGATCCGCCCGCAAGGTATTCCCCTCGCCGGTCGACACTGCGCCCGGAAAGCGACGTCCGCTGCTGCTATTCGACCATGACGCGGACGATCCGGCCCGGCTCGTCGGCCTCTCCGGCGGTCGCCAGGCGATGTTGTGTGTCTGCTACGACGCCTTCGTGTTCAGCGAACTGGCCCTCGGGCCGACCAGCAAGCGCGCGAACCTCAGACATCTCTGGCGAGGCAAGCACGTGATCATCGAGCCGGACGCCGAAGAGCGAGCGGCCTTCCTTGACCGGCACGGCCAGCTGATCAGCGAGCACCGTCCTCATGTCGCGCTTGTCGGCGTCCATGGCTTCGACCAGCCGGGCCGAGAGACGCGCTGGCAACGCCATGGCATCGCCGTTGCCAGCGCGGGCCTGGGCGGAGGCCTCGCGGCCGGCGCGGCCCACTATCGGTGGTGGCTGCCAGAACCCGATGACCTGGGCCACTCGACCTTGGCCAGCAAGGACGTCGCCCGACGTCATCTGAAGCTCGGTCTGCACCGCACCGGCCGGAAGCTGCAGGCGACGGATGCCATGTTCGTCGCGGTGCCCGGCTCGCCTCACCTCGCCGCCACGATCCGATTGTTCGAAGGCTGACCAAGCCCATTGCTGAAGGGAACCCCGCCATGGCCGGACGCCAGGCCAAAGTCCTCACACCGCACAGCATACGGCGCATGCTCGCCTACGCGGGCCGTACCGCCTTTCCGGAGCGCGACCGGGTCGTCATCTTGCTCGCGGTCAAGTCGGGCTTGCGGGCGGCCGAGATCGCCAAGCTGACCTGGCCCATGGTGCTCGATTCCCGCGGCCGGGTGTCGACCCAGATCGAGCTCGTCGATGAGGCCGCCAAGAAGCGGACCGGGCGGCGTGTGCCGATGCACCCCGAGCTTCGGGTCGCCTTGGGCGCAATTCGGCGGAAGACCGGTGCGGCGGGACCGGTCGTCCGGTCGGCGCGAGGTGACCATCTGCGGCCCAACTCCCTCGTGAACTGGTTCCGCGCCATGTTCGCCGAGCTCGGCCTGCAAGGCTGCTCGTCGCACTCGGGCAGACGCACCTTCATCACCAACGCCGCCCGCTCTGTCCACAAGGCCGGTGGTAGCCTCCGTGACGTCCAGCTCCTCGCCGGTCATCGCTCTATCGAGACGACGCAGCGCTACATCGACGGCGACACTGACGCCCAGCGCCGGCTCATCAACCTGATCTGATCCCCAGCACCCCACGCCCCGCCGCGCGCCGGGGCCAGGCACGCCGTCGAGCCGACCTCGGCGGCGCGATTTCGCATGCGCGCCAGCAGGAGAAGCCCATGACACCCCTCGCCCTCAGCATCGCCTTCATCGTCGATGCCGGATCGACCGTCACCCTCATCGGCACCGACCAGAACACCGGCGCCCACGCGGCCATCCGCATCGATCTTCGTCCCTACGAGGCTGTGTGGCAGGAGCTGAAGCGCTCTGGCCTATCCGAGGCCGCCTACGCCGCCAGCGGGCTTAGCGTCAGTCTTGCCTTCGCCGCCGATCCCACCGCCATTGAGGAGGCCCAGGCATGAGCGTCGATGAGCTCATGGCCCTGCTGGAGGGCCATCCCAGCGCAGCCCCGGTGATGGCGGTGTCCGAGCCCCCAGCGGCGGCAATCTTCATACCTGTCGCGGTCCAGGCGCCGCCCGGGCCTGCACCTGTCGCCTTACTCCTGGTGCTTCGGCCGGTGCAGGGCCCCCCACAGCCCCACCTGAGCGACGGGGGTCGGTCATGACCGAGTCCCAGATCGCAAGGGTGCGATTGCTCAACGACCAGCTGCGCGGGACGGGCGTCGGTGGCCAGGTGCTGATCACCCGGGGCGTTCAAGCGCTCGGTTCAGACAGGTTGGCGACCGTCGTCCAGGCCGTCAGGGTCTTCGACGACTTCAACACCGACAACGACCCTTACGGCGAGCACGACTTCGCGGTGTTGCGGGTCGAGGGCGTCGAGGTGATTTTCAAGATCGATTACTACGACCTCGACATGGACAGCATGTCGCCGGACCCCTCGGACTCGGCGGTCACCCGAAGGGTCATGACCATCTTGCTTCCGGCGGAGTATTGAGCGGTGCGGTCTGGCCACCAGGGCCTGCGGCCCGACGGGGGCGGCTATTCCGGATCGAACCCAGGCTCTTCTTCGACGGGTTCGGCTGAGTAGGTCTTCATCTGGCCTTCGCGGGTCGCGGCAGCCGCCATCCGCTCGCGCTCAAGCCGCTTCCGTTCTTCGTCGGCGGCCCTTTCGGCCGGGGACATTCTCGCTTCGCGGTCGCTCTGCTCAACGGCCAGCAGCAGCTGCCGAAGCTGGAACTCGTCATCATTCTTTGGGTGTTGAAGCTGGCTTAGCAGGTACCGCCGCACCGGCCCCTTGTCGGCGAAAGACTCGAGGCCATCACGTACGTCGACCAGTCCTGCGCCGCTTGGCCCAAAGAACAAGCGAACCGCGATCGGCTTCTCCGCAGCCGCCGATGTGACGATGTCGCCCAGGCAGTAGACACTGCCGTCAGCGGGGTCTCGAACGACTTCTCGAAGGTTCCCGAGGTCAAGCACCTCGTCTCGCCCGGCGCGGTTCACGGCGTTGCGGATGGCCTCGATCGTGGATGGAGATGTGCAGCTGACGGTCTGGGGCGGCGCGCTAGCCGCGTTGGCGGCTGGCGCGATGCCAAAGGCCTCCGCCGAAGTCGAGCTGCCAGCAGGAGGCAGGCCGCCTGATGCCGCGCCGACCAGCAGTGTTCCGGCGACGAGACCCACCGCGGTGACCGCGAACGCCTTGCCGTAGGGCAATCCGACAGTCCCCAGGGCGCCGCCCAACTCCGGTTCACAGGTGCGCCGAATATGATCGACCCAGAGTTCGGGGTTGCTCGCTCCGAATATGGAGGTGCGGCCATCCCGAAGTCGCACGCCAATCGCATTGCGCAGAAGCAGGACGACGGGGGGCACGATGGCTATGGCGGCCTGGATCCATTGGATGTTCGCCGTTCTGCCGACACCCCGAACATCGGCCAGGTCGATCAACCGTAGCGTCCGGCTCTTGGTGCGATTGAGTAGCACTAGCCGCCGATCTGTCAGCACCAGCCAACCTCGGCCCCAACCTGCGCTCACCGCCCCTTCGTGGATTAGCTGCTCGCCATCCGCCAGTGTCATGGTTGCCTCCGCGACTCATTCAGGGCGCGCGGGCAAGTCCGCCGCCATAGTCGCAGTATTATTCAGTCCAATTGCCTTCGGATCAACCAAGAGGCGCAGTTTAGCTCGGTGTTCGCGCGGACCCACCCGGAATGAAACTCCGGTCATGGGCACCGACGAATTGAAGCGCAGTTTTGGGGGTAAGGTTCAGGCGCTCCGCGAAGCGCGCGGCCTGACCCAGGAGCAGTTGGCCGAACGCATCGAGCGTTCCGTCGACACGGTCAGCAACATTGAACGGGGCGCCAACAGCACGCGGATCGAGACCGCCGGGCGTATCGCCGAGGTGCTTGGGGTGTCGCTTCCTGAGCTATTCGAGTTTGGCGGGGTCGATCTGGACCGCCAGCGTCGCCGGCAGATCAATGCCCTGGCCCAGGCGCTTTCCCAGCAGGATGAGGCCACGTTCGCGCTGCTGGCCAGGCTCCTGTCGACAGGCCTTCAGCTGGCCACGGAAGTTCAGCCGCCTACCGGGCCTTCGACGTGAAGATGGTTACGTTGGGCGTGAGAGGTTAGGCTGACCCCAGCAGGTCGCCTTGGCGGCGTCGAACAAGACTGAAGCCGCGACGCTCAAAGGCAGGCCCGTACAGAGGTGGCGTCGGGGTTCCACGCTACCCCAACAGCGGACCCGTTTTTCTGATGGGGCGAATGCTAGGGTAGCAATGCCTAGCCGAGAATAGCGCGTTGAAAAATAACACCTTTTCGACCGCGATGGCGCACCCGACACGATTCGAACGTGTGACCTTTGCCTTCGGAGGGCAACGCTCTATCCAGCTGAGCTACGGGTGCGGATCGCTGGGGGAGGCGGGTGTTTAGCTGAACTCCTCGCCTCGCGCTAGCCCGCCGACGTCGCCCTTCGGTCTCAGTTCATCCTGAACCGCAGCGGCACCGACTTGGGCCCGCAGACGAAGCTGGCCTCCATGCGCCGCGGCGTACCGTCCAGCTCGATGCTTTCGAGGCGCGGCAGCAGCTCTTCCCACAGGACGCGCATCTCCATCCGCGCCAGGTGCTGGCCGAGGCAGACGTGGGCGCCGTAGCCGAAGGCGACGTGCTTGTTGGGCGTGCGCTCGATGTCGAAGCGGTAGGGGTCGGTGAAGACGCTCTCGTCGCGGTTGCCGGACGGATAGCTGAGCAGCAGCCAGTCGCCCCTGGCGATCTTGCGGCCGGCCAGCTCAGCGTCGGCGGTGGCGGTGCGCATGAAGTGCTTCACCGGCGTCTCCCAGCGGATCGACTCCTCGACCAGGCCCGGGATCAGGCCGGGATTGTCCTTCAGCTTGCGGAACTGGTCGGGATTCTCGGCCAGGGCCCACATGGCGCCGGCGGTGGTGCTGGAGGTGGTGTCGTGACCTGCGGTGGCGGCGATGATGTAGTAGCTCATCGCCTCCAGGTGGCCGAGCGGCTTGCCGTCGATCTGGCCGTTGGCGATGACGCTGGCCAGGTCCTGGCGCGGGTTGGCCCGGCGGTCCTCGGTCATGGCGTTGAAGTAGGTCATGAAGTCCATGACCGTGGCCTGCAGGTTGGCGATGCCGGTGTCGACGTCCGTCACCGCGCCGCCGCGGTTCAGCTCGGCGTCGGCGCTGCCGAACAGCTCCTGGGTCAGCTTCAGCATGCGTGGCTCGTCGATCTCCGGAACGCCGAGGACCTCCATGATCACGTGCAGCGGATAGAGGAAGGCGACGTCCTTGGCGAAGTCGCAGCGGTCGCCCCTGGCCGCCATGCGGTCGACAAAGCCGCGGGCGATCTCGCGGATGCGGGCCTCGAGCCCGCGGATGTTCTGCGGCAGGAACCAGGCCTGGGTCAGCCGGCGGTAGGCGAAGTGGTCGGGGTTGTCCATCTGGACCAGCGAGCGGACCAGGTGGGGCGAGCCGCCGGTCATCTCGCGCACGCGCCTGTCGACCTCGATGGGGGTGACCACGGTGGCGCGGTCGCCGTTGTGGAACAGCTCGTTCTGCTTCTCGACCTCCTGGATGTCGTTGAAGCGGGTGACGACCCAGAACGGGTCGAACCCGTCGGGCTGGGCCTGCTCCAGCGGCGCGTTGGCGCGCAGCCAACGGAAGGCGTCGTCGACCCGGTTCCAGTCGGCGTAGGCCTTGGGATCGATGATGGTGTTGGCGACGTCCTGCGGGATCATGCTGGCGCTCCTTGCGACTTCCCCTGGCGGCTCTCGACGGGCAGCCTCGAAAGGACGCCTAGCACCCAGTTGCTATACGTCCAACAATTAAGTTAGGACTTGGCCATGCCCGACCGCGACCAGACCGTCACGACCCGGCGATCGCAGGCCCAGCGCCGCGACGAGTCCGAACGGCGGCTGCTGCGCGCGGCCACCGAGGTCATCGTCGAACAGGGGGTGCGGGCCGCGACCTTCGAGGCGATCGGCGCGCGGGCCGGCTACAGCCGCGGCCTGGCCACCCAGAAGTTCGGCTCCAAGCAGGGCATGACCGAAGCCCTGATCGCCCATCTGCACGAGCGGCAGGCCGAGGCGCTGGACGTCGCCGGCATCGACACGGCGCCGGGACTCGAGGCCCTGCTGGGCTATGTCGACCGCTACCTGCGCCAGCTGCGGCTGGAGGCCGAGGGCCGCGCCTACTTCATGCTGCTGGCCGACGCGGTGTCGGACCTGTCGGCCCTGCGCACGGCTTTCGCCGCCTCGCACGAGCGGGTTGAGCGGCTGCTGGAGGGCATTGTCATTCGCGGGCAGGACGAGGGCGCCATCCGCGCCGACCTCGACCCGGACGCCGCCGCCCTGATGGTCGGCAGCCTGCTGCTGGGCCTCTCGGTGCAATGCCTGGTCGACCCGGACATGGACCTGGATCCCATCCGCGAAACCAGCTTGGCGACGCTGCGCCTCAGCTTCGCCGCCCATCCGCAGCCGGACAGACGAGCATGACCAAGGACGACGCCTACAAGACCTGGCAGTGCCGGACCTGCGGCTATCTCTACGACGAGGCCGAAGGCGATCCCGGCGAGGGCCTGGCCCCCGGCACGCGCTGGGCCGACATCCCGGCCGACTGGGTCTGCCCGCTGTGCGGCACGCCCAAGGCCGACTTCGACATGATCGAGCTGTAGCGGGCGGGACTGGATGAAGCGGCCCGAAGGGGCGCGCTTCCTGTCCAGCAACAGCGTCGAAGGGTGTTGAGGGACAGCTACGGGCCATCGCCCGAAGCAGTCCCCGCCATCCACCCTCAGTCCTTCGTCGGGCTGACGCCGCCGGGCGCCTCGTAGGTCAGGGCCAGGAAGACGTCTTCCAGGTCCGGATCCTCGGTGGCGATGTCCTTGATGTGCAGGCCGCTGGCCTTCACCGCCGCCAGCACCTGCTCGACGCTCGATTCGCCGGTGCGGTAGGTGACGGCGAACGAGCCGCCGCCGCGCAGCTTCGTCTCGAAGCCGGTCAGGTCCGGCGCCGTGGCCACCGGCTCCTCGGGCGTCACCACCACGTTGCGGGTGTCCAGGCGCTTGAGCAGGGTCGCCGTCGGCTCGCAGGCCGCGACCTCGCCGCGGTTGATGATGGCGATCTGGTCGCAGAGCTCCTGCGCCTCTTCCAGGTAGTGGGTCGTCAGCACGATGGTCACGCCCATCTGGTTGAGGCCCACGACGTAGTTCCAGAGCTGGCGGCGCAGCTCGACATCGACCCCGGCGGTCGGCTCGTCGAGGATCAGCACCGGCGGCTGGTGGACCATGGCCTTGGCGACCATCAGACGGCGCTTCATGCCGCCCGACAGCATGCGGACATAGGCCCCGGCCTTGTCGGAAAGGCCCAGCGCGGCCAGCAGCTCGTCGGTGCGCCGCTCGGACTTCGGCACGCCGTACATGCCGGCCTGGACCTCCAGCGATTCGCGCGGGGTGAAGAAGACGTCGGCGGCCAGCTCCTGCGGCACCACCCCGATCGCGGCGCGGGCGTCGCGCGAACGCTCGTCGATGTCGCGGCCCCAGATCCGCACCGTGCCGGAGGTCTTCTTCGTCAGGCCGGCCAGGATGTTGATGAAGGTCGACTTGCCCGCGCCGTTCGGGCCCAGAAGCCCGAAGATCGAGCCGCGCGGAATCTTCAGGTCGATGCCGTTCAACGCCTGCTTGGGCGGCGTCGTCCGGGTGCCGGCGTAGGTCTTGTAGAGGCCTTCGGCCTCGATCGCGTAGTCGGGGAGCTGCATGGGGACCCGGGGTCGTTGACGCCAAAGCGGCGCGTCGCATAGGTATGCCTCGCGCGCCGTCCAGCCAAGGGCGGCCTGACGCTTTGCACGGAAGACCCTCGATGGCCCGCAAGCCCAAGGCGACGACCCCCACCGCGACCCCGCTGCCGCAGGCCGCGCTGTTCCCCGCGCCGGAGACGGTGACGGTCCGCTCGCACCGCATCGCCTGCGAAGGCGTCGGCGGCGCGCTGGGCCACCCGCGCGTCTGGCTGGAGATGGGCGAGGCCGGCTGGGTCGACTGCCCCTACTGCGACCGTCGCTTCGTGGCCGCGACCGCGCCGGGCGACGAGGACGAACGGCTAGCGCCGGGGGTCTACGAGGGTGCGGCCGGCCATTGAGGTCCGCATTCCGCGACCGCCGGGGCTGACGCCTCCCGCTCGCGGACCTATCTTCGGCCCATGAGCAACGCCGACATCTTCCACAGCCTGCACGCCTCGGGCTTCCTGATTCTCCCCAACGCCTGGGACGCCGGGTCCGCCCGCGTCATCGAGACGCTCGGCGCCCGCGCCATGGCCACTTCGAGCGCCGCCGTCTGCTGGGCGCACGGCTATGCCGACGGCCATCACCTGCCCATCGAATTCCTGGTCGCCACGGTGCGCGAGATCACCCGCGTGGTCTCCATCCCCGTGACCTGCGACTTCGAGGGCGGCTACGCCGACGATCCCGCGCAGGTGGCGGAGAACATCGCCCGGGTCATCGACGCCGGCGCGGTGGGCATCAACATCGAGGACGGGCGCGATCGGCCGGAGCTGCTCGCGGCGAAGATCGGCGCAGTGCGCGCGGCGGCGGCGAAGGCCGGGGTGAACCTGTTCATCAACGCCCGCACCGACGTCTTCCTCAAGGGACTGGCCGAGGGAGAGGCGGCCGTCGCCGAGGCGCTGCGGCGCGGCGCGCTGTACCGCGAGGCCGGGGCGGACGGCCTGTTCGTCCCCTACGTGGTCGAAGATGCGCACATCGCCACGATGGCCGCCGAGTGCGGCCTGCCGCTCAACGTCATGGCCCGCCCGGACCTGCCGGTCGCAGCAAGGCTGGAAGTGCTGGGCGCCCGCCGGCTGTCGTCGGCCACGGGCCTCGCCCGCGCGGCGCTGAACGCGCTGAAGTCGGCGACGACGGCTTTTCTCGAGACCGGAGATTCGGACGCGCTCAGCGCGGCGGGTGGTCCGCCGAGTGATTACAACAAGCTGTTTCTGTAGGGCTTCCGCGTTGCGTGCTTCGACACGCGCCTGCGGCGCTGCTCAGCATGACTATGGGGGTAGCCTTCCTTCCCGGTCATCCTGAGCAGCCGCGAAGCGGCGTGTCGAAGGACGCACGGCCGGAACGCCCCCTAAATCCCCCCGAAGGGCACGACCCTGTTCCCCGCGTCGTGGCCGATGTCCGCGCTGCCCAGGAAGGCGATCCCCGACCGCGCGCACCAGAAGCGGACGATCTCCTCCGCCGTCATGGCGAAGTCCGCCGTCGGGTTCTCGTCGACAATGAAGCGGCCCATCCTGATGCCCTTCACGCGGCGGATCGCCGGATTGCCGGTCAGGTGGAAGAGCGTGCGGTCGATGCGATAGGCGTACTCGCCGACCTCCTCGAGCATCAGCACATGATCGGTCAGGTCCGGCTCCAGCGGCGTGCCGAGGATCTGGCTGAGGATGGTCAGGTTGAAGGCGGCGACCGTCTCGCCGGGGGTCAGGGACGCGTCGAGCGCGGCGGGGTCACGGTCGACCAGCCAGGCCAGCGCCCGGGCCACGGCGGCCTCGCCGCCCGCGCGGCGGATGTCGTGCGGCAGCGGGCCGTGGACCAGGTGCGGAAAGCCCGCCCGGTAGAGTCCGGCCAGCAGGGCGCCGCCGTCGCTGTAGCCCATCCAGGTCTTGCGCCGCGCCGCCTCGCCCAGCCCCGCCAGGATCGCCTCGGCCGGGCGGCAGGACCCGTAGCCGCCGCGCGCGAACCAGACGGCGTCAATGCCCGGATCATTGGCGATGCGCAGCACGCCTTCCGCCCGCTGCGCGTCGGTTCCGGCGAAATGGCCGTGGCGGGCGAAGCACTGCGGATCGAACACCAGCTCGACCCGGTCGCCGTAGCGCGCCCGGGCGAAAGCGGTCACCTCATCAGGCACGGCGGGGTCGATGAAGGACGAGGGCGCGACCACGCCGATCCTGACCCGCTCGCCCATCCGCACCCTTCCGGCCCGTTTGCCGCCCTGCCTGCGACCGTATATTGGCCGGACATGCTTCGCGACAGACCCTACTTCTTTTCCGGCATCGGCGGCAGCGGCATGCTGCCTCTGGCCCTCATCGTCCAGGCGCTGGGCGTCAGGGTGGAGGGCTCGGACCGGGCGCTCGACAAGGGCATGACCGGCGCGAAGTTCCAGTTCCTCGCGGACCGGGGCATCGGCCTGCATCCTCAGGACGGCAGCGGCGTCGTCAGCGCCGACCAGGTGATCGTGGCCAGCGCGGCGGTCGAGGACACCGTGCCCGACATGGTCCGCGCCCGTGAACTGGGCGCGACGGTCCTGCGGCGGCCGGAGCTGCTGGCCGACCTGTTCAACGGCGCCCCGCGCTCGGTCGGCGTCGCCGGCACCAGCGGCAAGTCGACGACCACGGCGATGATCGCCTGGATCCTGCACAGCCTGCGCCAGGACCCGACGGTCATGAACGGCGCGGTGATGAAGAACTTCGTGACCGACGACATTCCCTTCGCCAGCGCCCTGGTCGGCAAGGGCGACCTGTTCGTCAGCGAGGTCGACGAGAGCGACGGCTCGATCGCCCGCTATGACGCCACGGTGGCGGTGATCAACAACATCTCCGAGGACCACAAGTCGATGGCCGAGTTGCGGACCCTGTTCGCCGGCTTCGCCGATCGGGCCCACCGGGTGGTGCTGAACCTCGACAACGAAGAGACGGCGCTGCTGGCGAGCAAGGCCCGGCCCGAGCGGCTGGTGACCTGGAGCCTGTCGGACCTGGGCGCCGACCTGGAAGCGTCCGGCATCGTCCCCTCGCCCGAGTCGATCGCCTTCCGCCTGACCGGCCGCGACGGGCTGGATATAGCGGTCACCCTGGGCGTGCCTGGCCGCCACAACGTCGCCAACGCCATGGCGGCGCTGGGCGCGGCGAAGGCGCTGGGTCTCGACGTGGCGAAGGCCGCGGCGGCGCTGGAAGGCTACAGCGGCGTCAAGCGCCGGATGGAGATCGTCGGCCGCAGGGACGGCGTCACGGTCATCGACGACTTCGCCCACAACCCCGACAAGATCGCCGCCACGCTGGAGGCGCTGCACGCCTTCCCGGGCCGCCTGCTGGTGATGTTCCAGCCGCATGGCTTCGGGCCGCTGCGGATGATGCGCCGTGAGTTCGTCGAAGGGTTCGCCTCGGGTCTGGCCCCTGACGACGTGCTGCTGATGCCCCCGCCGGTCTACCACGGCGGCACCACGACCATGGACGTGACCAGCGCCGACATCGCCGCAGACATTGGCGCCGCCGGCCGCCGGGCCGAGGCGCTGGACAGCCGCGATGCAGTCGGCGACCGGCTGGTCGAGCTGGCCCGCCCGGGCGACCGCATCGTGGTCATGGGCGCCCGGGACGACACCCTGTCGACCTTCGCCGCTGACGTGCTGGGGCGGCTGCCGGGTTAGTCGGCGGACCCCTCCCCGGGCGCTTCCGTTTCAGGAGCAAGGTTGAAACGGATGGGCAGCTTGAGCCGAGCGCCCTGGACCGGGCGCCCGCCGGCAGTCCAGGGATTCATCCGGGTGACGCCCGCGACAGCGACGGCCGAGACGCCGAAGCCGAGGCCCGCCGGGTCTTCCCGCGCCACCTTGCAGTCCACCAGCAGGCCGTCGGCGGCGACCGCGCAATCGGCCACGCCGACGCCTTGCGTCACCCCCTTGTCGGCGGCGGCGGTTGGGTAGAGGGCGACGATCGCCTTGGGGTCGAGCTGGGTGATCCATGTCGGCTTGACCACCTTTTTCGCCCTCCCGGCCGGCGTGGCCGGATTGTAGAACTGGAAGCTGATGATGACGTCGGAGTTGGCGTACTTCGTCGCCTCCTCCGGGCTCATCTTCATCTGGAAACGGTCGGTCAGGGTCAGGGCGGCCTTGCCGAACATCGACCCCTTGGGGATGCCGCCCGCGACAATACACTCCCGCAGGCTGCCGTTCTGGGCCAGTTTGCAGCGCAGGGCGACCACGCCCTCGGGCAGATCCCCTGCCTCGGCCGGCCAGGCGGCGGCCATGTCCTCGAAGGTCGGCGCCCGGGCCCAGACCGGGTCGAGGATGATGTAGCGACTGCCGCTGCCGACCAGGAAAACCATGGGGATCCGGACCGTTCCGCCGTCCACCGGCTTGCCGTCCCGCAGCATCGGCTTCATGCGAAACTCGCGCACCGCCATGCGCTCCACGGCGGCGCCGAAGCCCAGGCCCACCGGCCATTCCGAAACCACCTTGCAGTCCCGTAGCGCGCCGTTGATGCCGACCACGCAGGTCACCGTCGCGCGACCACTGATGGTCCGGTCGATGGCCTCTTCCGGATAGTAGCGTGCAACAACTGCGCCCGTAGGCTTCTCCGCCCAGTCGGGGTTGGTGATGATGGGGGGCTTCCCGCCCTCGGCGGTCGTCACCGAACCCCAGGACAGCGCCACCACGGCCGCAACGCCCGCCAACACCACACGCATGAACATTCCCCGAAACTCGCCTCATAGTGGCATCGCGCGAAGGCGCGGACAAGCGACGATCGGCTGCTGACCCGGCGCGCCTCACCCACTACATTCGGCCCATGACCGACACCGCCGCGCCGCCCGCCGAAGATCGCCCGCTGACCCAGGACGGGCCCGCCCTGCGGCTCTATCTGATCGACGCCTCGGCCTACATCTTTCGGGCCTATCACGCGCTTCCGCCGCTGACGCGCAAGTCCGACGGCCTGCCGGTGGGGGCCGTGCAGGGCTACTGCAACATGCTGTGGAAGCTGCTGCGGGACATGAAGGGCGCCGATGGGCCCACCCACCTGGCGGCCATCTTCGACCACTCGGAGAAGACGTTCCGCAACACGCTGTACGACCAGTACAAGGCCCACCGCCCGCCCCCGCCCGAGGATCTGATCCCGCAGTTCCAGCTGGTGCGCGACGCCACGGCCGCCTTCGGCGTCCACTGCGTCGAGCTGCCCGGCTACGAGGCCGACGACCTGATCGCCACCTATGCCTGCAAAGCCCGGGACGCCGGCGGCGAGGCGGTGATCGTCTCCTCCGACAAGGACCTGATGCAGCTGATCGGCGGCGGGGTCGTCATGTACGACCCGATGAAGGACCGCCGCCTGGAAGAAGACGCCGTCATGGAGAAGTTCGGGGTCACCCCGGACAAGATGGTCGACCTTCAGGCCCTGATCGGCGACAGCGTCGACAACGTGCCCGGCGCGCCCGGCATCGGCCCCAAGACCGCAGCGGCCCTGCTGGATGAGTACGGCGACCTCGACACCCTTCTGGCCCGGGCGGGCGAGATCAAGCAGCCCAAGCGCCGCGAGACCCTGATCGAGTACCGCGACCAGATCCTGCTCAGCCGGGAGCTGGTCCGCCTGACCTGCGACGCGCCGGCCCCCGAGCCCATCGACGACTTCGCGGTTCGCGACCCCGACCCCGCGACCCTGTCGGCCTTCCTGGAGCTGATGGAGTTCCGCAGCCTCCAGCGCCGCGTCGGCGACGGCAAGCACGAGGCCCACGACGGCCAGGCCTTCGCGGGCAAGCCGCGCGCGGACTTGCCCACGGCGCCGGTGATCTCCCCCCGCTACGCGCCCCAGAGCGTCAACGCCGACGTGACGGCCCAGACCTTCGACCTCGACAGCTATCACTGCATCCAGACGCTCGAGGCGCTGGACGCCTTCATCGCCCGGGCCACGCAGGCCGGAATCGTCGGGTTCGACACCGAGACCGACGCCCTGTCGGCGACCCACGCGGGCCTGTGCGGCGTGTCGCTGGCCATCGACCCCAACGACGCCTGCTACATTCCGCTGACCCACGAACACACGCCGATGGAGGGCGCCGGCGGTCTCGACTTCGGGGACACGCCCGACACCCGCGAGACAATCGTCCAGATCGACAAGGCCGAGGCGCTCAAGCGGCTCAAGGTCCTGCTGGAAGATCCGACCGTCCTGAAGGTCACCCAGAACGGCAAGTACGACATGGCGGTGATGGCGCGGCGCGGCATCCGCGTGGCGCCGATCGACGACACCATGCTGATCTCCTACGTGCTCGAGGGCGGGCTGCACGGCCACGGCATGGACGAGCTGGCGCGGCTGCATCTCGGCCACGACCCCATCCCGTTCAAGCAGGTGGCGGGCGTAGGCAAGGCGCAGAAGTCGTTCAAGCACGTCGAGCTGAAGCCGGCGACCTGCTACGCGGCCGAGGACGCCGACGTGACCCTGCGCCTGTGGCGGATCCTCAAGCCCCGGCTGGCTCGCGAGGGCCTGCTGACGGTCTACGAGACCCTCGAACGCGGCATGCCCGCCGTCCTGGCCGACATGGAGCTGGAGGGCATCCGCGTCGACCCCGACCGCCTGCGCCGGCTCAGCCACGAGTTCGGCATGAAGATGGTCGAGCTGGAAGCCACGGCCCATGAGCTGGCCGGCCGTCCGTTCAACCTGGGCAGTCCCAAGCAGATCGGCGACATCCTGTTCGGCGAGATGGCCCTGCCCGGCGGCAAGAAGACCGCCACCGGCCAGTGGGGCACCGACGCCAGCGTGCTGGAAGACCTGGCGCTGACCCACGACCTGCCGCGCACCCTGCTGGACTGGCGTCAGCTGTCGAAGCTGAAGGGCACCTACACCGACGCCCTGTCGGCGGCGGCGGACCCGGCCACCCACCGCGTCCACACCTCCTACCAGCTGGCGGCGGCCACGACCGGGCGACTGGCCTCGTCAGATCCGAACCTGCAGAACATCCCGGTCCGCAACGAGATCGGCCGCCAGATCCGCCAGGCCTTCGTGGCCGCGCCGGGCAACGTGCTGATCAGCGCCGACTACAGCCAGATCGAGCTGCGCCTGCTGGCTCACATCGGCGACATCCCTGAGCTGAAGCGCGCCTTCAGGGCCGGGCTCGACATCCACGCGGCAACCGCCTCGGAGATGTTCGGGGTGCCGGTCGAGGGCATGCCCGCCGAGACCCGACGTCGGGCCAAGGCGATCAACTTCGGCATCGTCTACGGCATCAGCGCCTTCGGCCTGGCCAACCAGCTGGGCATCGACCAGGGCGAGGCCGGGGCCTACATCAAGACCTACTTCGAGCGCTTCCCCGGCATCCGCGCCTACATGGACAGGACTCGGGCCGAGGTCCGCGAAGCCGGCTTCGTCTCGACCATCTTCGGGCGTCGCATCCACATCCCGGCCATCCACTCCAAGTCAGCGGCCGAGCGCCAGTTCGGCGAGCGCGCCGCCATCAACGCCCCGATCCAGGGCGCGGCGGCCGACATCATCCGTCGGGCCATGATGCGCATGCACGCCGCCCTCGCCGAGGCCGGGCTGACGGACGTGAAGATGCTGCTGCAGGTGCACGACGAGCTGGTCTTCGAATGTCCGGCGGAGAAGGCCGAGGCGGCGATGGCCGTGATCCGTCCGGTGATGGAGAAGGCGGCCATCCCGGCCGCCGAGCTGACCGTGCCGCTGGTCGTCGACGCCCGGGCCGCCGACAACTGGGACGAGGCGCACTGAAGGACGTCAGGCCAGCCGACACATATCGTCGCACCCGACGCGCATTTGACCAGAATCAATACGACCCGGGACTAATCCTGAGACTGGAGACTACACCCCGCCACGCGGGCACAGGGCCAGGAGCGTCTCGTGATCAAGTTCGAGGCCGGCAGAACCCGGAACGGCAGGGACGTCCGACGCGCCGCCGTCAGGCATGGCTGGAGCCACGTGCTGGGCAGCGTGCAGCTGGCGGCCAGCCTGACCGGCGGCGACGTCGTGCACGGCATCATCCTGATGTCGATCATCCACGCGAACACCGCGGCGATGCGGCAGTCGGACGGCGATCACGACTATGACGCCGGCCAGACCCTGCCCGACGACAGCCTGCGGACGCCGGTCAGCGCCTACGCCGTCGCCAAGCAACTGGGCATGCCTTACGAGACGGTGCGGCGCCACATCGCCAGGTTGATCGACGAGGGGCGCTGCATCCGGGTCGGGGAACGGGGCGGAATCATTGTGCCGACCAGCGCCATCGCCGACATGCGGCCCGACATCTTCGTGAACCGGTCCCTGGACTTGCTGCGCGCCCTCGTTTCGGAACTGGACCGCATCGGCGCTGTCCAGAACCAGACGTTCCATGACTCCGAGCAAGCGCTCATGATCGGTTGAAGCCGAGAATCGGATTTCAACTTGTAGTCGCAAGTATTCGCCGGCTTCGGCAACACGCCATTCCGATTGTCCCGGCGATCTTGATCAGCGAATTGGTCGCACATACCCAATCCGGGGCCATTTGGACCCAAAGGGCGAGATCAGCCTAACCCCAAGTTCACCATCCGAGACCGAGTCTCATCGACAGGTCGGCGCGATTGTGCGCCGGCCTCTGTGACAGAGACGACTGACGACTCCGATGTCGATGCGAGCCCTGCGACGAACCGGTGAGAACAGCGATGGCCCGTTGATCCGGGCGCTGGCGAACCGGATCAACGGGGCATCGCTCGCCGTGCCGCGCCGCTCAACACCCACCACCCGCCGTGAGGATGCCGCCCGTGTCGAATGATCACGCTCTGAGCCAACGCCTGGACTTCATGCAGCTGGACGAGGCGGCCCGCGCCGATATCCGCGGCCTGCAGCCGGTCATCGCCAAGGCCATCCGCCCGGCGCTGGATGCGTTCTACGCCCAGGTCCGGGCCTTCCCCGAGACCCGCGCCTTCTTCTCCAGCGACTCGCACATCGACTCGGCGGCGGGCCGACAGCAGCAGCACTGGGGCATCATCGCCTCGGCCAACTACGGCGATGACTACGTGCGCGGCGTGCGAACCATCGGTCAGGTCCACGCCCGCATCGGTCTCGAACCGCGATGGTACATCGGCGGCTACGCCCTGCTCACCGAGCGACTGGTCAAGGCGGTGATCCGCGAGGACTGGCCCAGGGGCTTGCTGGCCAGGAAGGACGGCGCCGAGGCGCTGGGACGCAAGGTCTCCAGCCTGATCAAGGCCATCCTGCTGGACATGGACTTCGCGATCTCGATCTACCTCGAGACCCTGGAGGACCAGCGCAAGGCGGCCGAGGACGTGCGGCTCGCCGCTGAAGCCCGGCAGTCGCACGCCGTCGAGGCGCTCGGCCGGGCCCTGTCCCGCCTGGCCGCCGGCGACCTGGCTACGCCGTTCAGCGAGTCGGTGGCCCCCGAGTTCCAGAAGCTGAAGGACGACTACAACGCCGCCGTGGCGTCGCTCGCCGACACCCTGCAGGCCGTCTCGCGATCCTCCGACAGCATCCGTGGCGGATCGGACGAGATTTCCTTCGCCTCCGACGATCTGTCGCGGCGCACCGAACAGCAGGCCGCCAGTCTGGAGGAGACCGCCGCCGCCCTCGACGAGCTGACCGCCGCCGTCCGAAAGGCGGCCGAGGGCGCCAGCCAGGCCGCCAGCCTGGTGGGCACGGCGCGCGAGGAGGCCGAGCACTCCGGCCTGATCATGACCGACGCGGTCAGCGCCATGGGGCAGATCGAGAGTTCGTCCAACGAGATCGGCCAGATCATCGGCGTCATCGACGAGATCGCCTTCCAGACCAACCTCCTGGCGCTCAACGCCGGCGTTGAGGCGGCGCGGGCCGGCGACGCCGGTCGCGGCTTCGCCGTGGTGGCGTCCGAGGTGCGGGCTCTGGCCCAGCGCTCGGCCGAAGCGGCCAGGGAGATCAAGACCCTGATCTCGGCCAGCACCCAGCATGTCGGCCGGGGCGCCAAGCTGGTCGGCGAGACCGGCGGCGCCCTCAAGCGCATCGTCGAGCGGGTGGCCGAGATCAACAGCCTGGTGGCGGAGATCGCCGCCTCGTCCCAGGAGCAGGCCAACGGCCTCCACGAGGTCAACAACGCCGTCAATCACATGGACCAGGTGACGCAGCAGAACGCCGCCATGGTCGAGCAATCAACCGCCGCGACCCATTCGCTGAAGGCCGAGACCGCCGAGCTTGGACGGCTGGTCGGCCGGTTCACCCTGGCCGGCGCGGAGACGAGATCCGGCTCCGGGGCGGCCGCCAGACCGCCCGCCGCCGCGCCGGAGGTGCTGGAGGCGCGTCGCAGGCTGTCCGTCGGCCCGGCGGCCCCCAGAACCAGCGGCGCCAACGCGCTGAAGGCCGAATCCAGCTGGGAAGAATTCTGACCATGGACAGCCTCGCCCGACGCGGACCAGGCCACGGCGAGTACGTCGCCTTCCGGGTCGCCGGTCAGTCCTTCTGCGTCGACATCATGACCGTCCGGGAGATCCGCGGCTGGACGGCCGAGACCCGGGTGCCGCAGTCGCCGGCCTATGTCAGGGGCGTCACCAACCTGCGCGGCGCGATCCTGCCGATCATCGACGCCGCCATGCGGCTGGGCCTGCCGACGACAGGCCCGTCGGCGCGCAGCGTGACCATCGTGCTGCAGGACGGCGATCGCCTCGCCGGCCTGCTGGTCGACGAGGTGTCCGACATCGTCACCGTGGCGCCGGAGGACATCCAGCCGACGCCGGACATCGCCAGCACGCCGGCGGACGGGTTCATCTGCGGTCTGATCTCGATGAACGGCGAGCTGATCAGCAAGGTCTCCGTCGAGCGCCTGCTGTCCGGCGGCGCGACGGGGACGGACCTTCCAGCGCCCCTGGCGGCCTGACGGCGCCGTCCGTCCTCAGGCCGACAGCAGAACAGGCTCGGCGACGTCCAGGCCCGTGCCCTCCAGGCGCGCGCCGGCGAAGTCCGTCGGCCGCGTGACGCCGCGCTCCAGCTTCAAAGGCCGCAGGATCGCCCCGCCGAAACGCGCGTGGGTCAGGTTCGCGCCCCGGAAGCTCGCGCCCCGCAGGTCCGCGCCCGAGAAGTTGGCGCCGCGCAGGTCCGCGCCGTCGAAGCAGGCGGCCTGCAGTCGGGACTCCGAGAAGTCCATGTCGACCGCCAGGACCTTGCCGGCGATCAGGCCCGGCAGGGTGCGGTTGCGGAACACCGGGGCGGGTCGAAGGTCGCGCCCCGCGACATTGGCCGGCCCTCCGTCCCGCACCGGGGACAGCATCCAGAGCTCGGCGCGGTCGACCTCCGCGCGGATGACGCCGGACAGCATCACCGCCTCGGGTGTCGGATCCAGCACGCAGCCGACCAGGGCCGAGCGTGGCAGACCGAGCCGCTCCACCGCGACCCCCGTCAGGATCGCGCCCCGCATGCGCACGCCCTCCAGACGGGCCCCCGACAGATTGACGCCGGTCATGTTGGCGTTGCCGAAGTTGGCGTTCTTGAGGTTGGCGAACCGCAGCGACGCGCCGCGCAGGCTGCAGTTGGTGAAGTCGACGCCATGGGCCACTGCGTCCGACAGATCGGCCTCGTTGAGCGAGGCTCCGCGGGCGTCGACGGAGGCGCCCAGCCAGCGCAGTCCCGTCAGGTCGTCGACGCTGCACAGCACCGCCGCCCGCAGGTCGGCCTCGTCCAGCACGGCGGAGGCCAGCACCGCCCCGCCCAGCTTGGCGCCGCGGAGGTCGGCGCGCCGCAGCGTGACCCGGCGAAGGTCGGTCCGTCCGAGGTTGGCGCAGTAGAAGCTGACCCGCGACAGGTCGCTGCCGGCCAGCACCGCGCCCTCGAAGTTGGCGCCGGTGAAGTCGGCGTCGGCGAGCATCCCCTTCACGCAGAGGACGCCCTGGACGTCGATGAAACGGCCGATCGCCCGCGCGCCGCCGCGACGGCCTGAAGCAAACGCCTCGTGACGCTTCACCATGGCGGCGAAGGCGGCGGGCGTCAGAACGGCGTTGTCGATCTTGAGGGCGGCGCGAAGTCTGGCCATGGGCGATAGGTGTTCGGTCGGCAGGGACGGCGAGCTATCGCAGGGCAGGCTGAATCCATCGACAACGCAGAGGCGGACGATCGCGCCATCTGTCCCCGATCCGGGGATAGACCCCTGAGGCGCACTGTCGCGGCCCGGCGCCGCTGTCACAGAATCACCCCAGCATCCCTCGGGCGGTCCCCGGGGAGGGGACCGCCCGAGGAACCTCGCCCGACAGACGGCGTTGGTCCTGCGGCCGGGATGCTGTGGAGGGCTTGCCGTGAAGGATATGCTGTACTGGAGCCTGGCGGTTCCGGCGACCGTGGTCGTCGCGCTGATCCTGCTCAGGCTTATGCAGGTCCCTGTTTAGCCGACAATGGCTGGTCAAGTGCGGAACGCCCTCGCCCCGCGTCCTGCCGACGGCCAGGACACCGGCAGCGGCGGCGACCCCCTCTAGGGTTCGACGGTTGCGCTCCAGTCCGCCCGGCTGCTGCCATAGGCGGCGCAACCCATCGTTCCCGAGACGCTGCGCCCGTCCTGCTGCACCGTCCCCTCGTAGAAGCACCCGTCGGCGCGCTGGATCGTCACCCGGTCGCCGCTGACCGATATGGTCAGGGTGGTGCGCGTGCCTTCCGACCAGGCGCCGTCAAACAGGGAGCTCTGGCCGCGCCGGGTCCAGGTCCCGGTATGCGGCCCCTCCCGCACACGCCAGATGCTGCCGACACCTCCCCGCAGCGGGCCAGGCCCGCCGGCGCCGGCGCCGGCCGTGAGACCTTTCTCGGGATCGCATGAGCGGAACTTCACCACGCCGTCTGGCTGGTCCATGAAGAACAGGCTGAAGGTCTTGATGTCGACGTCGGCCTCGTACTGGGTCGCGCGCACCCGGACGCGCCGGTAGAGCGGGTTGTCATCGTAGCGGCTTCCGGCCAACGGGCTCGCCACATACTGGACGGCGCAGGGGTCGTTCCAGCTCCACGGCGGCAGATTCAGATAGGCCCAGACACCCCAATCCGATGTCCCGGGGCCGCCGCCGGGCAGGCTGCCGGGACCGCCGCCGGCCCCGCCTGGGCCCTGGACAGGCCGCAGCCGGGCTGTCCAGGGCATCAGGCCTGTCGCCCACGCGCAGCTGAACGTACCGGTTACGCCGCCCGAGGCGTCGATGAACCCGACATAGTCGCATCGCTGCCCGGCCATCGGCTGTCCCGGGCCCATGGTGCGCACGATGGTGACCCGGTTTCCAACGAGCGTCATGTCGAGCACCGCCCGCACCGGCGCCTGCCCGGCCGCGGTCCAGACGGCGTCAAAGGTGTTCCCGCCAGGTCGCCGCGTCCATATGCCAGCCCAGCCGGTCTCCTGCTCGTCCCAGATAAAACCCAGACCATCGCCGAAGCCGATGTCGCCAGAGGGCGGCGGTGGCGGCGCAGCGCCCTGGCGCACGCGCGCCGTCCAGGGGAAGGGCCCGCTGGCCCAGGCGCAACTGTATGTGCCGCTAACGACGCCCGCCGCATCCATGAAGCCGACGTAGTCGCAACGCTGCCCGGCCGAGGCCTGACCCGGCGCCTGGATACGGACAATGGTGACGCGGTTGCCCACCAGCGTCATCTCGAGCACGGCGCGCACCGCGGGCTGGCTGCCGGCTGTCCATGTCGCGTCGAAGGTGTTGCCGCCGGGTCGCCGCGTCCAGACTCCCGTCCAGCCGGACTCCTGCTCGTCCCAGACCAGGCCGAGCGGATCGGGCGATGCCTGCGCGGCGGCCGGAGCCGCGACCGCGGCGGCCAGCGCCCCCGCGAGGCCCAGGAGTCGCAGCACCGCGACAATTTGCTTGATGATCCGCATCGCCGTCCCCCGGAAACCTCTGAGGCGACGAACGCCGCATCGGCATCCGTCGTGGGTCACGCAACGCTAGCTGGATGGCTGCACCGTCAGCCCGGCACTGTCGCACGCTAGCATGCGACGATGTGCGGGAGAACCCCGGTATGCGAATCTGGGGACTGCCACCCCCTGGTGGAGCCGAGGGGAGGCTCCACCAACGGACCAAAATCCAGGAAAAACAGACGCTTGATCGATGCCGCGCGACTGGAAATCGGTAGCGCGTAGCAGCTGTGTGTAGCAAGTTCGGATTGTCATTCGAACCGAACAGATGCCCCGTAAGCCCGTTCAACCGGAATACGCCCACTTCGTCTTTGAAGTCAGCGCGCCGAAGTTTGCCTACAGCTTCTCCTCGCGGCTTCGGAAGCGTGATCCGGAGCCGTACTGGGAGCATCCAAAGCTGGAGCTTGCGGGGAAGTGCCTCTACCCGGCCAAGTTCGCTGATCGGATTGGAATGATCGACATCGTCGCAGATCGCGAGCTGCCAAAGCCACAACAGGGTAGCTGGCGCGCATCTGGTGAGTGGATTGGATACCTCGAAGCGGGGAAGTCCAAGCTTCACTACTACGGCAGCGTTCCGCCGGACGCTTTGGGATGGGTTCTGACCGGCATCGCATCGGGCATGACTCGGTTTGTCACCGTCAACGGCGAGCCTCTCAAGCGCGGAACGGCACGCATCCGGGGGTGCAGCTTTGATGCGGATTTCGTCAGGGAAGACTTCTACTAGCGAGCGCTAATCAGAGCGGACTGCTGCCCTTCGCAAACTCGAAAGTCGCTTCTTGGTGGGTTCGCAAGAACGACTCCGGGTCGTCGACTTTGAGGCCCAGTCTCTCTGCTCCGGCGACAAAGCCGCTCATAGACGACTCTTCGAGCGCACCGGTGTGCCGGTTCGTGTCGTTGACCACGATCGCGGTGATCAAGGGCGCGCCGCGTGCATGGGCTTTGGCGAGGACAAGATCGAGATGACGCGGCATCTGCCGGCGAACCTTGGTCCAGTCGCAACCGTTGGCTTTCGCGACGTCCCCGTAGCTCAGAAACTTGTCGTCCCTGGCTGACTTCAAGATGCATCTGATCGTCGTATCGAGGTCTAGCGAGGGGCTGCTTCGGTTCTGGAGCTCTTCGAGGGCGGCGGCATACTCCGGGCGGTCGAATGCCATTTGCCTTTGGTGATTGGCGATGACGTTCTTGAGCTGCTGCTCAGTCAGCTTCGTTACGTCCATAACGCTCCCCCGCAGTTCCCTGCCCCTAACGCTAGTCTGCCTGGCGCGTTGTGGCGACCAAAACTCGCCTATAGGGTGCGGCATAGGGGGCGCGTTCATGGCCGAGTCGACAATCTGGGGAATTCACGCCGGGAAGACAGGCGATGCTCAATCGCTCTTCCTCGATCACAGCTGCATTGCGATTGGCTGGCCCGACATGGGCGACCTCTCGGCGCTCAAACCCAACAGGGACGCCTTCAAGGCGCGCTATGCCCAGGTCTACCCTGCCAAAAGCGCCGGCCATGTTGCCGTGGCTGCGGGTCAGCTCTTTCGGTTTCTTCAGGAGATCAAGGTCGGCGATCTCGTCGTCTTCCCCGCCAAGTTGGATCGGACGATCAGGATTGGCCGCGTCACCGGTCCCTACGCCCACAAGCCAGATGCCTCGCCTCCCTACCCCAACAGCCGCCCGGTCGAATGGCTGAAATCACTTCAGCGAACGGCCTTCAGTCAGGGCGCGCTGTACGAGATCGGATCGGCGCTTTCCCTCTTTCAGGTGAAGAACTACGCGGACGAGTTTCGCGCGGCCCTCACCGGGGCACAGTTCACGCCGCCTGTCAGCGAAGACGAAGCGGTCGCCGCTGTCGTCATGGAGAGTGAGCAGAGCACTGAGGATTTCATCCTCAAGCGCTTGGCGCGTGACCTCAAAGGCCATGCGCTGGAGCACTTCGTCGCCCACCTTCTGGAGGCGATGGGCTTCCGCGCCCAGGTGACCAAGAAGAGCGGCGACGGCGGCGTCGATATCATCGCGCACAAGGATGCACTCGGGTTCGAGCCACCGATCATCAAGGTCCAGGTAAAGAGCAGCGAGGGCTCGATCGGGGAGCCTGAGGTCAAGCAACTGAAGGGCAACCTCTCCGGCGGGGAAAAGGGGCTCCTGGTCACGCTGGGCACCATCTCCAGCAAGGCTGAGCTGTTCTCACGGACGGTGCCGGATATTCGGCTCATCGATGGGCAGAGTCTCGTGAAGCTCGTGCTGGAACACTACGAACGGTTCGACAGCCGCTACCGTGCGACAGTCCCGCTTAAGCGGGTCTATCTGCCCGCGCCTCCGGACGGGGAGTGAGCCAATCCGATGATTGCTTACCAAATCAGGCTTGCAGCCCTCGTGAGGCAACTGTGAAGGCCAAGGAAGCTGCCGCTCGCATCAAGATCAATCGCCTCCTGGAGGCGTCCGACTGGCGCTTCTTCGACGACGAAAATGGGCCGGCAAATATCGTTCTCGAGCCGAACACGAAGATCACTGAGGCCCAGATCAACGCGCTTGGTGAAGACTTCGAGACGGTCAAGAGTGGCTACATAGACTTCCTTCTGCTTGACCGCGATGGTCGACCTCTCATCGTCCTGGAAGCAAAATCCGAGGACAAGAACCCGCTTTCGGCCAAAGAGCAGGCTCGCCGCTATGCTCGCGAACAGGATGCGCGGTTCGTTATCCTCTCAAATGGCAACGTCCACTACCTGTGGGACTTGAAGCAGGGCAATCCGAGTCTCATCACCCGGTTTCCCAGTCCAGACGACATCAAGGATCACCACGCCTTTCAGCCTGACGCAGAGCGGCTTGCGAACGAGGTCGTCGAGGACGACTACATCGCCCTTACGCAGATGCCGGCCTATGCCAGCGAGGCGGGCTGGCGGAATGGTGAAGAGCGCCCCTCCTTCATCGACAAGAACAAGCTCCGCTTCCTGCGGGACTACCAGAAGCGCGCCGTGCAATCCGTTCAGCGAGCGGCGCAGAAGGGGGCCGTCCGCTTCCTGTTTGAAATGGCGACGGGCACCGGCAAGACGCTGACTTCAGCCGCCCTCATCAAGCTCTTCTTGAAGACCGGCAATGCCAAGCGCGTCCTGTTCCTTGTCGACCGCATCGAGCTGGAGATCCAAGCGGACAAGGCCTTCAAGGCCCTTCTGAAGAACGACTTCACGAGCGTCATCTACAAGGCTCAGCGCGATGACTGGCGTAAGGCGGACATCGTCGTCACGACCGTTCAATCACTGTTGTTCAACGACAAGTTTCGCCGCGCCTTCGCTCCAACCGACTTCGACCTGGTCATTTCGGACGAAGCGCACCGATCGATCGGCGGCAACGCGCGGGCCGTCTTCGAGTATTTCGTTGGCTACAAGCTGGGCCTGACCGCGACGCCGAAGGACTATCTCAAACAGTCCAAGGGTAAAACGCGGGACCCGCGCGACGCGGAACGTCGGATGATGCTCGATACCTATCGCATCTTCGGGTGCGATAGCGGCGAGCCCACCTTTCGCTACTCCCTCCTCGACGGTGTTCGCGACGGGTTCCTCATCAACCCGTATGTTGTCGACGCACGGACGGAGATCACCACTCAGCTGCTTTCCGATGAAGGCTTCATAGTCGAAACCACCGACGAGAACGGCGTTGAGGTGAAGGAGGCGTTTGGCGGACGGGATTTCGAAAAGAGGTTCTTCGCGGAGACGACCAATGAGGTGTTCTGCGAGACCTTCCTGAAGCACGGCTTGCGCGACCCAGTCACTGCAGAATTCGGCAAATCTATCGTGTTCGCCGTCAGCCAGAACCACGCGGCCAAACTCACCCAAATCCTGAACATCATGGCCGCCATGATGTGGCCGGGCAAATACCAGTCCGACTTCGCCACTCAGGTCACCAGCGAAGTCATGAACGCCCAGACCATGACCGTTCAGTTTGCCAACAACAATCTCGGCGGGCGTGGCGCGTTTGATGAGAGCTACGTCACGAGCAGGACGCGTGTCTGCGTGACGGTGGGCATGATGACCACCGGCTACGACTGCCCAGACCTCCTGAATTTGGCGCTGATGCGCCCCATCTTCAGCCCTTCCGAGTTCGTCCAAATGAAGGGGCGAGGAACCCGTAAGCATCGGTTCGCGGATGAAATGCGTGATCCGGGCCGCAAGGCCGATCTGTCCGGCTTGGTGAAGACCGAGTTCCGCCTGTTCGACTTCTTCGCCAACTGCGAGTTCTTCGAAGAGCGGTTTGACTACGACGAAGAGCTGAAGCTGCTCAATCCGTCTACCAAGGCGCTGGTCAGCGACGCCGAGTCGCAAGGTCGGACGTTTGCGGGCTTTGAGACGTTTCAGCCCGACGCCATTGCCGCCCAGAACGAGCAGCAGATCGGCCCCGAGGGAATGCGGGTTGACCGGGAGTTCTTCCAGAAGTTCGAAACGGTGATCCGACAGGACGAGGCGCTGGCCGCCATGGTCGAGCAACAGAACTGGGAGGGGGCGATCCGCCGCGTGGTCGAGCAGGTGTTCGACAAGCCCGACGAATTCTTCAGCTTGGACAAGCTCCGCCGGGCCGCCGGCCTGGACCGCCGGCTAAGCGTGCGCGAGCTGATCGAAAAGGCCTTCGGCCACATCCCCAAACTGCGGACGCGGGCCGAACTGATCGACGACGAATTCCAGAAGTTTCTGCTGGACCAGAAGCCGGAACAGGCCGACCGCATCGCCCAGATGCGCTACTATTTCGCCGCCTACATCACCGACGCCAATGTGCGGCGGATCATCGACGAGGGCAGTGTCGCCGACTTGAACGTCAATCCGGTCTTCGACATGAAGGACCTGAAGGCCGTGCCAAGGGAGTGGGTCCGGGGCATCCCCGAATACATCAAGGACTATGTGTCCCTGAACCCCTTCCTCCCGTAGAAACCTTCGATGCTCGACTCAGACACCAAGCGCCGCATCAACACCTGCCGCGACATTCTCGTCGGCAAGGTCCCCGACCCCAAGAGCCAGGTCGAACAGATCACCATCGCTCTCATCTACAAGTTCATGGACGACATGGACCTTGAGGCGGAGGAGCTCGGCTTTGACCGAAAGTTCTTCACCGGCGAGTTCGAGCGCTATCGCTGGGCCAAGCTCGTCGCGCCGGGGGTTGGCGGACAGGACATGCTCAACATGTACTCGGATGCTCTGGCCAAGATGGTCGAGAACCCGGACCTGCCTGAGCTGTTCCGCAGCATCTTTCGCAACGCCTATTTGCCCTATCGCGACCCCGAGACGCTGCGCAGCTTCCTGCGGGAGATCAACGGCTTCACCTATGACCATAGCGAGCGGCTGGGGGATGCCTTCGAGTACCTGCTGTCCGTCCTGGGCAGTCAGGGTGACGCCGGCCAGTTCCGGACCCCGCGCCACATCATCGACTTCATGGTCGAGATCATAGACCCCCAAAAGAATGAGGTGATCCTCGATCCGGCCTGCGGCACGGCGGGCTTCCTGATCTCGGCCTACAAACACATCCTGAAGCAGAATACGACCGGGGTCGTGGTGGGCGAAACCCCGGCGACGGGCGATGCTGCCGAGCAGGCTCTTGAGAGCCCCAAACGCTACAAGGGCGACCTGCTGTCACCCGACGATCGCGCCCGCCTCGCCCGCAACATCAAGGGCTATGACATCTCGCCCGACATGGTGCGCCTCAGCCGCGTGAACATGTTCTTGCACGACTTCAAGGAGCCTCTGGTCGAGGAGTACGACACCCTGACCAGCGAGGAGAAATGGGGCGAGACTGCCGACGTTATCCTCGCCAATCCGCCATTCATGTCGCCTAAAGGCGGGATCATTCCCCACAACCGCTTCCAGGTTCAGTCCAAGCGCAGCGAGGTCTTGTTCGTTGACTATATGGCCGAGCATCTGACCCCGAACGGGCGGGCCGCCATCATTGTACCCGAGGGCGTCATCTTCCAGAGCCAGACCGCCTATGTAGCTCTGCGCAAGATGTTGGTGGACAAACACCTCGCGGCCGTCATCTCCCTACCCGCAGGGGTGTTCAACCCCTATTCGGGCGTGAAGACGTCAATTCTGATTCTCGACCGCGCGGTGGCCAAGGCCAGCGACTACGTCGCCTTTTTCAAAGTCGAGAATGATGGGTTCGGTCTCGGCGCACAGCGAAAGGCGGTGAAGGGATCGCAGCTGGCGCAGGTAAAGGCTGAGCTTGGGGCCTGGTTGCGGGCCGCACGAGCGGGGGCCGGCGAGGGAATGGACACTGGTCTAGGGTTTTCAGTTTCACGTGACGTTCTGATCGACCAGGGAAATTATAATCTGAGCGCGGAAAGGTATCGCGCGACCGAAGAAGGGAAGTCCCAATGGCCAATCGTCAAGATTGGCGATGTCTGCGACATCGCGCGCGGGGCCTCACCAAGACCGATCCAAGACTTCATGACGGACACTCCTGATGGCGTCAACTGGGTGAAAATCGGAGACGCCCCTCTGGGTGGAAAGTATATAACTTCGACAAAAGAGAAGGTGACACCAGAGGGTGCCAGAAAGTCACGATATGTTCAGCCTGGTGACTTCCTCCTCTCCAATTCTATGAGTTTTGGCCGCCCCTATATCATGGCGACCGACGGGTGCATTCACGATGGATGGCTTTTACTTCGCCTAAAAGACAAATCTGTCTTGGACCAAGACTATCTCTATCACATTCTTGGATCATCAGCAGTTTACGATCAGTTCGCAAGGCAGGCGACCGGCGGGGTAGTCAACAACTTGAACAGCGGTATCGTTGCAGCTGTTGAAATCCCCCTCCCACCGCTTGCGGTCCAGCGCGAGATTGTGGCCGAGGTCACGAGCTATCAGCGCGTAATCGACGGTGCCCGCGCTGTCCTGGACAACTACCGCCCCCATATTCCGGTCGATCCCGAATGGCCGATGGTGGAACTGGGGGAAATTTGCGTGCCCGAGTATGGGTACACGGCGAGCGCAGAAGCAGAAGGACAGGCTCGCTTCGTTAGGATTACGGACATTTCCGCCGATGGGATGCTGCGCCCTGATGACGCAAAGTATGTCGCCCTTACGCCCGAGGCCGAAAAATCCCTTCTGGCCCCTGGCGACTTATTGGTTGCCCGGACGGGGGCCACGTTCGGAAAGACCATGATGTTCACCGAGAAATATGCTGCTGTTTTTGCTTCCTATTTGATCCGGTTGCGGTTTCCCCCGAACCTCGTAAAGCCGAAATACTACTGGGCCTTCGCCCAGAGTTACGAATACTGGAATCAAGCAAACTCGCTTGTGACGGGCGGGGGCCAGCCGCAGTTCAATGGGGGGGCGCTCAAAAAGATCAAGTTTGCGGTGCCGCCCTTGGATGTGCAGGAAGCCATCGTCGCCGACATCGAAGCCGAGCAAGCTCTCGTCCACGGCAATCGTGACCTGATCGCCCGGTTCGAGAGCAAAATTGACGCCGCCATCGCCCGTGTCTGGGGCGAGGCTAGCGATCAAATTGCGGCATGATCGAAGAAGCCTCCGAGTTGGAAGGGTTCCTGCCGCTCTCCTACCGAACGCCAAAGGAGCGCGACTATGTTCGCTTCCTCTGGGAGGCCTTCGACACGAACGTAGAGCACGGCAAATACCAGTTCGCTTTCCTCGCCTACCACATGCTCGTGATGAGCTTCGTCTACTTCAACATCTGGCAGATCAGGCAGATCAAGCCGGAGGAGTTCGCGACCGCCTTGATCGGCTTCGGCAAGGACATGGAGAAGAGCCTTCTCGAAGCGACCAGCCCGTTCACCTTTCACGTCGTCAACGAGAGCCACGTGATGCGCTTCCTGAAGCTCATCCAGTGCGACAACGGCAAGATCGGCGCATACACGAAGCTGGTCAGGGACCGGAACGAGACGGCCCATTCCAACGGCAACATCTTCTTCAGCACCGAGGAAGAGCTCGCCACCAAGGTTCGCGAGATCATCCGTGCCGTCACGGAGATCCAGGCCCACAGCGAGACCATCATCATTGAAGGCTACAGGCGATTTCTGGCCGAGTCCGCTGACCCGGAGGCACGGGAGCACTCCGGTGTCGAGGATCAGGTGCGGGAGGTCCTGATCCACGCAGGCTACATGTCCCTTACTGACCTCAGCTTCTGCGCACAGTTTGATCTCGCCGAGTTCGCCGACCACCCCCACTTCGACGAGATCACCGACTTGCATGCCGAGGTGCAGGCGTTGGTAGAGACCGAAGACGTGTTGGCCGCGTAGTTCGCCGCGAGGCGGCAGGCATTTCGCGCACTTGTGGCACGCCATGTTCACCGCAGCGGCCACAAGCCGATCCAGTAAAGTCCAGCGCCTAGCCGCTCGTAAGCGAGTCTGGAGCTGCGTAAGCGTTTTTGGAGCTGCGTAGGCTTTGGATGCGAACTCACTCTTTAAAGCCGCTCGTAAGCGAGTCTGGAGCTACGTAAGCGTTTTAGGAGCGTCAGCGCTTGGATGCGAACTCACTCTTTAAAGCCGCTCGTAAGCGAGTCTGGAGCTACGTAAGCGTTTTAGGAGCGTCAGCGCTTGGATGCGAACTCACTCTTTAAAGCCGCTCGTAAGCGAGTCTGGAGCCACGTAAGCGTTTTAGGAGCGTCAGCGCTTGGATGCGAACTCACTCTTTAAAGCCGCTCGTAAGCGAGTCTGGAGCCACGTAAGCGTTTTAGGAGCGTCAGCGGCTTGGATGCGAACTCACTCTTTAATGCCACTCGTAAGCGGCTCCCGGACTGCGTAAACGTTTTTGGAGCCTTGTAAGCGTTTTGGAACTTGCGCTGTATCGTGCGCAAAAGCGTAGCGCCTGATATCAGGATAGAGATGGACCCGATTGGACAAAATGCGCTTTGGACCAACCTGGCGCTCCCTACACCACCGCCTCATGTCCAGAGCTTCACTGCGGCAGGAACCCGGAGAACCGAGGTCGGAGCCGATGTCACAACCGAGCTCTATCCAAAGCAATACAGAGGCGATGACTCCACGCTCTCGAACATCCGATTTGCCCTGAAATACGAGCCCATCGACATGGGCGTCATGGTAGCGGCACTGAGAACGGTGGAGCCTGACCAAATCAGGGAGTGGGTAACGGCGGAGCCTACCGGCTCCTACGCGCGCCGCGCCTGGTTCCTATATGAGTATTTTACAGAGCGTCAGGTCGACCTCCCGAGCGCCGCAACAGGCAATTACGTGTCGGCGATGGACCCCGAAAAGAACGTTGTATCCTCGAGAATAAACTCGCCTCGACACCGCGTAATCAACAACCTGCTCGGATCACGCCTTCTTTGCCCAACCGTTCGCCTCACTCCAAAACTGCGCGCTTATATGGCGTCGGGCCTATCGCAAGAGGCTCGCGCACTAACCGCCGGCTATGACTCAGACATGCTGGCTCGCGCCGTAAACTACCTCTACACCAAAGAAACGAAATCATCTTTTGCGCTAGAAGGCGAGCGGCCCAATGCGCCCAAGGCGGAGAGGTTTGTTGCGGCCCTCAAAGACGCCTACAAATTTGATACATCAAGCAAGCATGACCTAATAGATCTTCAGTCTCAGATAGTTGACCCGCGATATGCCGCAAAGGACTGGCGCGACTTTCAGAATTTTGTTGGCGAAACCGTCGCAGGCTATAAGGAAAAAGTCCACTTTATTTGTCCGAAGCCTCAAGATGTTCCCGATTTAATGCAGGGGTGGACCGACCTCGCCGAAAGAGTCAACGCGGAAGAAGTCGACCCGGTTATCGCAGCGGCTTTAGTTTCTTTTGTCTTCGTATTTATACATCCATTCGAAGATGGAAATGGTCGTATTCACCGATTTCTAATTCACCATGTACTCTCGAAGAGAAATTTTAGTCCGCCAAACATAATTTTCCCAGTCTCTGCATCGATTGTGAGAGACAGAAGAAGTTACGATGTGGCGCTGGAGTCTTTCTCCAATCCACTGTTCTCTCATATACAATATAATATCGACGACCGTACAAATCTATCTGTCACAAACCAAACCGCCCATCTTTACAGGTATTTCGATGCCACCTCTATATGTGAGTATCTCTACGATCGAGTCCAAGATACAATTGACCGAGATCTGAAAGAGGAACTTGGCTTTATGGACATATTTGACAAGTCCATGGAGGCCGTAGCGTCCATCGTTGATATGCCGGACAAAAGAGCGACGTTGCTGATCAAGCTAATTCTACAAAATGGCTGCAAGCTGTCAGGTGGAAAACGGTCGGCGTTTGAAGAGTTGTCAGATGGCGAGGTGGCTCAGATCGAAGAAGCTATCAGCCAAATCAAGGATGACGCTGGAGATCCTGATCTGGGGCACCACTCAGCAAGTATCGTTTGAAAAGGTATACCCCGCTGAGACGTCTCATTTCCCACCGATCACTGTCTCATTAGACCCGACGACGCGCTTCCGAGACGCTAGAGTCGAGGGGTCTAGAACCAAACGAGACAGGGAAATGGCTACAGTCGGATACGCCCGCGTGAGCACGTCGGGGCAGAGCCTGGACGTCCAGCTCGATCAGCTCCGGGCCGCCGGGTGTGAGAAGATCTTCGCCGAGAAGATGTCCGGTACGACCACCGACGGGCGCGACGCACTGGAAGAGGCGCTGTCCTGGGTGCGAGACGGTGATGTCCTCGTCGTCACACGCCTGGACCGGCTGGCGCGCTCGATCGTTGATCTCCGGAAGATCGTGGATCGGCTCCAAGCGAAGGGGGTGGGGTTCAGGGCGCTCCAGCAGGGCGGTATCGACACAACGAAGGCCGAGGGCCGGCTGATGCTGAACATTCTCGGTGCCTTCGCCGAGTTTGAGACCGAGATCAGGAAGGAGCGGCAGCGCGACGGCATCGAGAAGGCGAAGTCCGCCGGTCGCTACAAGGGCAGACCCAGGACAATCGATCCGGAACGGGTCGCGGAGCTTCGCGCGTCCGGACTCGGGGCCACCGAGATCGCCAGACAGCTGGGCGTCGGGCGCGCCAGCGTCTATCGGCTCGGAAAGGACACCGCAGCCTAACTTTGCCCTGTAATATCGTGGTAATTATGCTACAATGTGTTGTCGTTAAGTCACGACCACGCCATCGGACAAGATGGAAGGGCATAGCGCAAGGGTCTTCCGCCGCTACCCTGCGGCACGACGCGAGCCGGGAGTCTGACCGGTGAGTATGAGCGAGCGCACGCTACAGGACATGCGACCGGTCGGGCACCATCCCTTGCACCAGGTTTAGCGTGCAGCCTTCCAGCCAGGGACTCCCACTAGGCCGGTAAAACCAAAGGACGAGTCCTCGTGGCTCGATCCTGTGTCCGTAGTGGTTAGCGGCACAGGATGCTTCCGCCACTGGCGGATAACCGAACGACGAAAGTCGGAATTCGGAGCGCCTGCGATGGAAACTCGGGTTCCGCCATCGCGCAGCACGTCAACGCTGCAACGCTCTTCACCAAGCTCGCACACTGCGAAGAATTCCCCCGCTCCATAACGCCGCGCTTATGCGCCCTGAAGGTTCTGTTTTCAGGTCATGTCCGGAGCGGGGGGGAATTCGCACGTCTACACAACTGGGTATAAGGACATTCTCAAACGCGAGGTCCCGGCTGAAGAACAGGACCAAGCCGGAGCACAGCTCGCGAAGCGAGCGGTGAGTGCGACGGCGAAGGTCCCGGCGGCGAAGCCGCCAAGCAATGCTCAGTAAGGATTGTTCGGCGTGCCTTCGGCACGCAAGGAAGGGCGAGAGCCGAGGCTGAGCGCCGCTGGCGCTCCGAGCCGCCTCGGCTTCGCCCTTCCTTCTCAACTCCGGAGGATGGACTAGTCGAAACACTCAAGGCCGAACCCAAGCGGAGCGCGGGTGAGCGCCTTTGGTGACCCGTTTGTCCAAATTCAGCCTGAACCGCCCTCGACTACAAATCTCCGGATATCGAAGTCCTCAGCCTCACAAGCCCAGATCACTACGGTACGCCAGCCCCTCCGGTTCAGAACAAAGACGACGGCGTCTAGCTGCTGCCGGCTGATGCGTGCTCGGGGAAGTGCCCACCCGTTTTGGTCCGCCCACGCGTTCTCTTCCGGGCAGCCATGCTGGTAGGGGCCACAGTCGCACACGAGCAGAACGGCTCTATGCTTGGGGAACACCATGTGGGGACGGCCCGGAAAATCCTCGACCGCAACACGGAAGCGAAGGCCCATCCCATGAGCGCGCTTCCGAACTTTGGCTTCTTCCTTGCCTCTCGCGATGACAAAGCGCTGATGACGAGCCATACTTTCACAAATTGCCGTTGAAAACACAGATATTTTCGGCCTGCATTTCCCTTACCATTGGCCGATCGCGTCATATAGATGAATGGCCGCGCCACGTTGGCTGCGGCTGAAGATACTTGCGGCACGGCAGGCGGGAGAGCGCGCTCCAGACGAAAGAGACGAATGAAACCTTGCGACCACTCCAACCCAACAATCGCTCAATCCGTTGTCCAACTTCTCATCGACGCCAGCTTCATCATCGACAGCGCCGGCGTCGCGAGGGTCAATCCCGCAGCCCTGATCGACGTCGCATCCCTAATCGGATGGGATCACCGCACGCTCGGGAGGCTCGTCGAGGCCGAGCTTGAGCGGGACATCGCCCAAGAGGCGCTCGACCGCCTGGGCCAGCTCTTCCCTCAGCACTTGAACGACCGACATGATCTGAACTTCTGCGCCGCCAACGCGGCGTAGGGCGGAGCTGGGGCTCGCCGACCGGCTTCGGCGAGCCCGCATCTCTCAGGCTCTGCTGTCATCTGCCTTGTGCGGATGCCAACGCAGGACATTATTTCCATTGGCATTGATCGAGAACCAGCCTCCGACCCCGCGGCTCGTTGGTGAAGTCGACGGAGTCGTCATCATCCAACTGCCGATCCAGTCGATAGACGATGCCCAGCCGCATAAGCGCCCCGCCGTGCTGTGTGCGACGCTCATCGAGCCGACCGGACGCGTAGGCGATGGCGTACCGATCATCCCCCGCTGTGATGTCCTCGACCTCGAGCATCCGCTGACCCATCCAGGTGCTGAGGCTGTAGTTCGTCACTCTTTGTGTTCTCCAGTTCGCGGACGCACCGTCGCGATGCGCTTCTGGAGAAGTTCTACCAAAGCGATCCGGTCCTGGTTCTGGCAAGCGAGCGCGGGGCGACGGGAAGCACTCGAAGCGAAGCGCCTCCAGAAGTTCGCGCTGACGGACATTCGCGGGCGCTGCCACCGAAGGACCAGAAGGCCACACGATGCCCGCCACGGATATTTTTCTGGTCTTGGAGACGCATCCTGTTGCGGATGTAGTCGCATCAGAGATCGATGGACGCAGGGAGTCGCTCAGTCTGCTCGACTCGTCGGCATACAGATTATGGGCGGACGCGTCGGCAGAAGCTGAGATAGCGAATTGCCTGAAAGCCTCCTCAGAAGTCCGCCCTCTTCCCGCGCGCGCGGTCCAACTCTTCCTTCTTCTTTCTAGCTTCGGCAGCAGCCACCTGGGCCAAATAAAGCGCCTTCATTTCTTCCGCGAACTTCCCGTCCGAAATCGACGTTTCTATGGATGAAACTAGAAGTGAATTCCCATCCTTGGGCACGGCCTTTACTGTTATCAGTAGACCGCAGTGACTGTTAGAATAAGAAAACTCGTCTATTCCGTACTTTACCCTAGCCGCCTCAAGACAGTATCCCATCGGACCAAGTATTCCTGTATCTCCATAATGGGCATCTAGCCTAGAGACATAGTAACTGCTCGATGGGGTCGTACGTTTATAAACCGGGATTAGATCGCCATACTTATTGTAGACTTGATCCTTGACGGTGGAAATCAACGGCTCTGAGCCGGGGGAAAAAATCTGATCGCGCCTTACTCCGACAACGACCTCCCGGTCCATTTCTCCGAGGAGCAAGATCACCATCTTGCTGTTCGGAAACGTGACAGTGATCCTTGAGAGCGGGTACTTTATTCCAAGAGGAGGAAGGTAGCGCTGGTAACTCTGCGCCGCTTTGAACCCCACCGCATCGCCCCCCAAAGCATCGATCCGCGCATATGCCTGTTGGCGACTCATGCCGATCCAAAAGCCCAAAATGTCCGGCTGGGTGCTTTGAGACCTGCCCCCGGCGGAAGAACCGCCTGCAGGAGACGCAAGGCCAGTTGGTCCTCCAGGGCGCGCTGGCGACGCCAGCGCAGCCACCCTGGGAGCGGGCGACTGCGGGCTCGCCACTGCGGCAGATACGGGTGGTGAACGCTCGGTGCCCAGCAGAGCCCAATCGCCAACCACAAAACCCTTTGCATCGAGGTCTACCGTTGAATCCGCCACGATCCTTCCGTTGGAGCATCGCCACGTCGATGCTGACCCTGGTGAGTACATTGCGGGCACGGTGGCATTGCTTGCGGGATCCGTCTGGCACCAGATCGTGGCTGCCAGAGTAGGGCGGCTCGACCGTTTCTGGCACTTCGAGGCACTGACCTGAGGCAGGCAGACGATCACCCGTCGGTCCAGACATCTCCAGACGGCGTCGGCCGGATAGGGCGTCCCAGCCTGGCTTTGTGGCAGGCCACCTCGAAACAGGCGATCAGAAGCCGGCGCTGTAGTGCATTTGCGCTCCGCCTCGGAGGTTTCAACCGACAATCGTGGCGCGGGCGGTGGGGCCGTTGCCACAGATCGGGTCCGCCCCTCCCAAAGCACCGTCGGTTGAACCAGCCGGGCGCTTGGGAGTGGATCGCTGCCGGTCCCGCTCCATCCGTATGGATCGACGAGCAAGTACTTTCCCGCAACAACCTTCCAAACCTCGAAGTGGAGGTGGGGGCCTACGGGGCGGCTCGGTGGAGCGGTGGAACCGGTGTAGCCAATGACCTGGCCCTTTGTCACCGGCGCTCCAGCTGAGACTAGGATTTGGCTCAGATGTCCATACTGGGTGACGTAACCGTTCTCGTGCTCAATACCCACCAGACCCCACGCATCACAGGTAAAGTCCATATTCCCCAGATAGCATCGGCTGCCATTTAGCTTCAAAACTCGGCCGCTGGCCGCCGCTTTGACCGGCGCTCCCTTTTCAGCTTTATAGTCATAGCCGGGATGGTCATCGTACGACGAGAAGTCGGAATTGTTCGCGCATCCCGAAGAGTTTGTCAGCCGCGTTTCCGATTGTGCGGAAAGCTTTATTTGGCCGCCAAGGCAATTTCTATCAAATACTTGTCCGCCGGCACGCTCCCCGGTGAATGCGATGATTTCATCTTTGCCGTCACCCAGGGGGAGCCCGTAGGGCAAATTCCCGGATGCCGGATTCGGGCGCATGGAATGATCCAGGACAGAATTCACCATCCCGGTCGTAAAAGGTCCGTCCGCATACGCCTGCGGGCAAGGGGCTTTGGGACTCGCACATTCAAGCGGAAACGCGAGGAACCCGACGGTCTGCGCGTTGACGTCGGCCCGCCACACCATCAGCAGCGACACTGCTAGAAAAACAGCAGCTAGAGCTGACAGTCGCCTCCACGCCCGGCGGTCCGCTGATACCCGGTCATCCATTCGGACTACCCCTCACCACGGCCGCTGGCACAGATGCTCAGTCGGCGTTTCTGTCGGACGGAATTCCTACAGCCGGCTCATCACGCAACCTCCGGGCGCGGGTAGCTAGACTACGCCCGAATACCAGTTGCGGCTCGCGTCGGAAGATATACGCTTCTGCTCACGCGGCAGGCGACCAGTAAGCATCATCATCGAGTGCATTTCGATTGAAATCAACTGGGGGCGACTATGAAGTTCTGTCCGGATTGCGGAGCTAAACGAGCCGACGACGGGGCGGCCTGTGAGGCCTGCGGGCACGTTTTCACTTCCAACGCCGAGGCTGTCGCGGGAACAGACGTTCCGGCCCAAGCGAGCCAGGCGAAGGCCGGCGTTTTCATGTCCCTACTGCGTAAGCGCAGATTGCTACTGGGCGCGGGCGCTGCCACCCTTGTCGTGGCGCTAGCAGGCGGAGGACTTTGGGCGTTGGGCCTGTTGCCAGGGGAGAACGCCCAGGGAACGTCTCGCGCAGATCCCGGCCGTTTGACCTTTGACAGGGACCTCATGCCCGCAAGCTTCGGCGGAAAATGTGGCTACGTTGACAAGGCCGGAAAGCTCGTCATCAGCCCGCAGTTCGACACCGCGCTTCCCTTCGAAGCTTCAAACGGCTTGGCCATTGTCAGACTGGGCGACCAGTGGGGCCTAGTGGATCGCAAGGGCAACTACGTCGTGAACCCACAATTTCAGTCCATTCGTCCTGGCGGCTATCGGGACATCTACATTGTCCAGGTTGCGGGAAAATCGGGCACGATCAACTCTAAAGGAACCTTCGTCATAAATCCCCAGTATGACAACCTTCTGGGGATCGATAAAGATGGACACTCCTTGGTTGTTGTTGGCGGAAAAGTAGGTGTCGTCGATACTGAAGGCTCCTACGTGTTACAGCCTCAGTTCGACACGATAGATACTTCCGGTGAAAGCCATCCAGAAATAGCCTGGCTGGAAGGGCGGGGAGGCATCCGATTAGGTGAGCAACGGGCGGAGCCGATCTTTCGGAAGGGTCTGGCTCGGGCGGTTGTCGGCACAAAGGTTGGCTATGTAAACCAGTCTGGTGCTTGGGTGATCAATCCGCAGTTCAACGCTGCGGGGGGATTTGCCGACAACGGCCTTGCATTGGCCGGGATCACGGTCGTCACGGAAGAACCAGATCGGGAGGCGATTGCCCGAAACGCGGCGGCGGCTGCCGAAAAGGCGGCGTTCGACGCGTGGGCGGACGAAAACCCCACAGATGCAGCAACAGCGGCACCATGGAATCGCTCACCGGAATCAACCGTCCGGCAGGTCTCGAAGACCCTGTACGGCTACATCGACAAGACGGGCAAGTTTGTCATCAAGCCTCAGTTTGACGGTGCCGGCACGTTCGATGGGTCAGGGCTGGCCCCCGTACGCCTCGCCGATCTCTGGGGTTATGTCGACGCCAAAGGGGCCTTCCGAATCAATCCGCAGTTCAAGAGCGCCAATAATTTTGTTGCAACCGCGGCCGGTCAGCTGGCGGTCGTTTCCGTCGAAAAGGGCGGCATCGAGACCGCGGGGCTGATCGACGACAAAGGTGCCTTTAGGATCCAGCCGCAGTTTGAAGCGATGGGTTCGTTTGATCGCTTGGGTCGATCCGAAGTGGTCGCAGGCGGAAAGGTTGGATTGATCGATTTGAGCGGCCGTTATGTCGCAGGGCCGATCTACAACGACCTCTCGTTGGAATACGGCCCGGGCTCATACTTCTTTTCCCGGTCGACCTTCGGGGCAGCGGCGGTCGGGACGACGGAGTTCGGGTTCATCAGCAGAGAGGGCAAGATCCTGAGGACGATCAGCGCTAAGCCCTGTAGCTAATCGACTCCCTGCGATTTCGCCTCCACCGCCACGCCGGCCCGGCGGCCTGCGCATGCGCGCGCCGGGAAGAACGACACGCCTGCGCCATCCGGCGATTGCGTTGCAAGCGCGGTTTCGCAACCGTGCTGAATGCGCCAGCGGCGACGCGATTGATCGGAAGGCAATGTATGGAGTGGAAGCCACCCAGTGGCGCTGCGAATGCAGCGCGGTTCTCGCGCCTCGCAAGACCTACTCTTGGGTCTGTGCCTCTTGGATCGGCAAGAACCGCTGGGGCGTATATGTTGGCTCCGCCACCGATGCCTTCCTGTTCGAGAACGTCAGATTGCCGAATGGCTCGAGAACGGCGAAATCGCCAGCATCCCGTACCTCGGCAAATGGAACCAGGACTGCGAGGGGGCGGCTAGTTTGACCGATATCTGCCGGCGATATGCGGTAGTGCGCTCGTCATCCAATTGGGAGGGTCGCAGGATAGTGGAGCCTTCGTGTCAGGTGGCTCGACGCCCTCGTTTCCCGCCATGGCCTTGCAGGACAAGCTCTTGCGGCGTTTTCCGTGACTATAAGGGCAGTGACATCACGTCTGCGGCGTCAAGTTGATGCAAGGCTACGTCAGGAGGAAATCCCGGCTCGCCATCTCAGTCCTTATGCCCCGCCCCTATAAGGGAAGGTCTCCCGGAGACCGCCTGACACACGGGACCAGGGTGGCTGGAGACGGAGTTCTTCTAAGACATCCGTCTCCCACGGAAAGCTAGTTCCGGACGCCCACCTCGTCCTGGTGCTCGATCCAGAGAAGCTCTGATCGGTCGTCGCCCCGGAGGCTGAACCAGTCCCCGACGCGCGACGTGGATGTCAGTTCGATCATCGGGTCATCCGATGTCTGGCGATCAAGGCGGTAGGTGACGCCAAGTTCGAGAACCGTGCCGCCGGCCCCTTCGTGCCGTTCATCGAGACGGCCTTTGGAGTAGGCGACCGCACGCTGATCGTCGTCGGCGGTCAGGTGCTCCACGCGCACCATCTGTTGTCCCATCCAGGTTGTGAGGCTGTAGTGCTTCGTCATCGTCATCCTTGCTGTTGCGAGCGCACCGTGTGGTGCTGTTGAGCAAGGTGTAGCGGTCCGGAGTCCGTCTGCGTGCGGGAAGCGAGCTGCTAAGCGCGGGATCGTTCACGGTCCCGGACCTCCCGCTGGGGTGCCCCTCAGTGACTCCCAGATTATCCGTGGCGGACATTCCGCGGTCGCGCGCGGGTCTGGTCCAGTCTGACCGCAAAGAGCGTCACCGTGTATTTTTCCCGGAGAAGCGCTGCTGCAGCTAGCCAGTCATCGCCGCAATGAAGATCGAAACGACCGAGCCGAAAATCGCAAAGAACGTGTTCTTGGCCAGATCGAGCAGCCTCTTTCTCCGAGTTGGCGAGACATGGCGTTCAATTCGATCGAGGGTGTCCCGCAAGGCGTCGAGATTGATGTTTATGGTGATGTTTGTTGATGGGGATTGAGGCTGCCCATCGTCCTTCGGGACATTGTAATTGTGGCCACCGTCGTCTCCATGCCCGTGATCACCTCTGCGCTCATCGAAGTCGTCGCCGTATCCATGACCGTCTCTGGGCCACGAGTCCTTGTCCGATCTGAACTCCGGACGATTGATCGCGTCTGAAATGATCCAGGACACTACGGTCAGACCAGCCGCAGCACCGCCAACCAGCAGCACGGCAGTCGAGCGCGGCTCCAGCAGAGCCGCGAGTTCCACAAGACCGGTCATTGATCCCCACCCCCGTTCTCCTGGCTAGGTGAGGCCAAAGGGGGAGAACTGACAAGGGCCGTCAGCTGGAGGGTGGTTGCTTGGTGTGGGGGAGCTGCATAGCGCCGCCAGCAAACGCCCTGAATATCGACAAAGGCGATACTTTCGAAAAACGCCTTTGATTTTGCGGCGTTTTTCTGACCGCATTTCCCAGAACCAGAGGCGAAAAAAGCCTATAGATAGTTTGACCGCGTTGGCACGCCGAAGCGGTCCGGATCGAACATCCTGTCGTGATGGCTTGGCAACGCTCAACCCAAGCAAACCGAAAGGATAACTAAATGACTGCCAATACCTTCTTTCGTTCGGCGACGTCCCGCCGTGCTGAGAACCGCTGGCACACCGCAGTCCACATTGCCGGCTACGCTGTTGGGGCTCACTTGGTCGGCGAGTTCACGCACAGCCTCCAGATTTCGGGCAAGAAGAAAAAGCTAAAGGCCCGCGACGGGCGCACGTTGCGCTGCTCGGGTCTTGCGGACCTTTCCGGATTCACGATCCCAATGCCGCTTCTGACGAGTTCAGCTCCCTGGTCGGACCCCAGGATGCGGGACCTTGTGATCAGCGCCTGGCCAGCCACCCTTGGCTGGATCTTCGTCGCCGGCGCTGGTCACGCCAGCGAAGCTCTCGTCAATGAGACGCTCTTCGATGCATGGCTCGATCCTCGGGAAGCCTCCCGTGTGCCGGCGTTCAGGAAATCCCAGCAGATCATGTCATTCCTTACGACGGACGCCGACGATCAGCACCACATCATCACCTCTGTCTGGGGAGCTGCCCACGAAGCGTTTTCGCAGACCAGGACGCGCGAGGCCGTCATCGCGCTGGCCAATGAACTGTCCGCACGCGGCAGCCTCGGACTGTTCGACGACGAAGAGTTCGACGTGAACGACTTCTTGGAGGAGCAGCTGCCGGGGTACAGAGGCCCCGCAATGCAGGATCGGCGAGCCGTTCTTGACCTGCTGCCCCCGCTTCCCGTCCCCCTCCGCGTACAGCTGGTCCTTCAGAAGGTCGGATGTGATGTCGGCTATCGAGCGCTTGCCGCATGACCCTTCCCCGGGCATGAGGCACCCTTTGGCGGGACCTTGAAGAACCTAAGACTTCGAGGTCCCCCTCCGGATCGCGGACAGATCGAGACCCCGGTAGACGATGGTCTCGACAGCGGCCTTGAGCGTCGGAACTTCGGAGGTCCCGTATCCGGCTTGAGTGCTCCCCTTTTCATGCCCCACGAGCTCTTCGGACACATCCTGGCGCACACCGCCCGCCCGCAGACGAGTGACGACGGTATGTCGGGTTGAGTGCCAGTTGAGCTTGCCGGGATCATCCGCATCGTTGTCCTCGATGCGGCGCAGCAGCCCGTTCAGGAACTTGGACGGCAGGCGGCTGAAGTATCCGTTCTTGTCCGGCTGCAGGTCCTCGAAGAGGCGCTCTCGACCTTGGGCGCGCATTTCGGCGACGAACTCCAGGAAGCCGGCGTCGATGACCTCGTGGTGGATCGGCACCTTCCGGCGGCCCGCAGCGGACTTCAGACTCTGCCCTTCGACCTCATCCCGGACGTGGAAGAACGGAATGCCGTCCTCCTCCTTGATGTCGGCCACGGCGAGCCCGCACGCTTCGTTGAGGCGCATACCAGTGAAGACGCAGATCAGCGGCACCCAGAAGCGCCAGTCGGAGACCTTCAGCGAACCCGGCAGGTAGAGCGATGCACCAGTTTCTCCCTTGGCCCCGACGAACAAAGGCAGGGAGAAGAGCTTGATCAGCTCGTCGGGTGTGAAGTCGCGTCGCTTCTTTCGCGGATCAGGTCGTTTGGGCTTTCGGACAACCACGCCATCAAACGGGTTGGTGAGCCCAAGGCCCTTGTCCTGGTGCCAGCTGAATATACGCCGCAACGGTGTGAGATATTTTCCGTTCACCGTGACCGGGTTGAGGACGGCCTCCTCCCCACTCGCCTCCGCAGCTTCGAGCCTTTCCTGGAAGCTGGCGAGCTCCCGATAGGCGACACGTTTGTGAGCGTTCGACGGGTAGCGGCTGAGCGCGACAGCAAAATCGCCGCACCTCTTGGGGGTCATTTCGCCAACGTCCGGATCGGAACCCCACCAGTCGATAAACGTCGAGACAGCGCCCCTGTAGTCCTCGATCCGCTTGGGCTTGAACTGCTCGATCCGGGCGAGTTCCGGGATTGCGCGACCGGCAGCCTCCGACAGAAGTAGGCCGCCCCCTGAGGTCTCCCCGGCGATGTCCTTCGTGGTCAGGACCGTGGACTTGCCGCGCTGCAAGGAGCGTTCTTCCGCCAGAGCAGGCAGCCGGCTCAGAAGCTCCGATGCCGGATCATCTGTGACCCACTCCTCCCAGGCTGCGGCATCCCGCTCCCGAATGACCCTCGCCAGGTCGCCCTGCGCCCGGATCATCATCTTCGTGGCCGCCTCGAACAGGTCGGAGAACTCGCTCACCTCGACCTTCTCGCGGGCGAACATCTCGCGGACATGGTGGACCGCGATCTCGTCGTCCCGGGCCGAAAGCCGGGCCTCGCCCTCGCCGAAGACCTTTCGGTGTCCGTCGATGCTCAGCTGTCGGTCGAACACATCCTCGCGGACGTAGTGGTCAGGCCCGATCTCGGCCCGCTGCTGCTCCGGAGACAGCTTTCGATAGCGCGCCAGCTGTTCATGATCGTAGACCTCGACCAGGGTGTCGGGCTTCCAGGATGGTTCCCGGCGCATCACGACGGCGACGTAGCGCTCGCCATCGAGCATGCTCCGCAGGTACGCGTCTTCCTTGATCTCGGCGGCCAGCCACCGATCGATCAGCGCCTTGCACTCACTCAAATCCATGGCTCGCTCAAGATCGCGCCAGAGCGTTTCCGTCAAGGTCTGGACCCACACGCAGCGACGACGCGCCTCGCCCGCCAGCGAGGTTCTGAGCGACTTCCAGAGCTCGTTTCGACCGACCTTCGCCCGGAGATGGGCGGGCACACGGATGCGGAAGTAGTAGGTCGCACCCCGTCGAAAGACGTTGGTGACGAGGGACATTTTCGGGTCTCCGCGTAGCAGCCTGTGTAGCAGCGACGCGCGGAACCGGTTCGAAGGTGTCTGCTGTTCCCCGGGAGCCCTTGTCCACTAAAGGATGGGCTGCTCCCTGGTGGAGCCGAGGGGAGTCGAACCCCTGACCTCCTCATTGCGAACGAGGCGCTCTACCAACTGAGCTACGGCCCCCTCTCAGGCGGGAGAGAAGAGGGCGGCAAATACGGCGGGGGCTCCCCGGCTGTCAAGCGCAAGTCCGGACGCCCGTCAGCTCGCGCCCGGGCCGCGCCTTGCTGGCCTGCCGCGCGACGGCTAGAAGCGGTCCGATCACCGCCCCCGGATGCCCGTGCATGTTCGCCCTCGTCGACTTCGTCTTCTTCATCATCAGCAGCCTGCTCGGGCTGATGGTCATCGCGCTGATCGTCACGGCCGTGCTGTCGTGGCTCGTCGCCTTCGACATCATCAATCTGCGCAACAGGCTGGCGAGCAGCCTCTATTACGGACTGCAGCGCTTCACCGAGCCGCTGCTGCGGCCGATCCGGCGTTTCGTCCCGCCGCTCGGCGGCGTGGACCTGAGCTTCATCGTCCTGTTCCTGCTGCTGCAGGGCACGCGAAGCATCCTGCTGCCGGCGGCCTACAGCGCCGTTCGCGGCCTGTTGATCTGACCATGCGCCTGGCCGTCCGCCTCACCCCGCGCGGCGGGCGCGACGCGGTCGAGGGCTGGGCGACCGGGGCCGACGGACGGCCCTTTCTCAAGGCGCGGGTCGCCGCCCCGCCGGTGGAGGGCGAGGCCAACGCGGCCCTGACGGTGCTGCTGGCCAGGGCGCTGGGCGTCAGCAAATCCTCCGTCCGCATCGCCGCCGGCCAGACGGGCCGGCTCAAGCAGGTCGAGGTCGAGGGGCTGGACCCCGCGACCCTGGCCGCCGCCTTCGGACCGCAGCCGGGAGCCTGACCATGGCCGGAAGCCAGGACTTCGCCGCCGACCCGCGCAACGAGACCGCGCTGATCTGGCTGAACGGAAGGCTGGTCACCCGCGACGCGGCGAAGGTCTCGGTGTTCGACGCCGGCTTCGTCGTCGGCGACGGCGTCTGGGAAGGCCTGCGCCTGCACCGCGGGCGGCTGCTGTTCCTGGAGAAGCACCTCGACCGCCTCTACCAGGGCGCCGACGCCATCGCCCTCGACATCGGCATGAGCCGTCAGCAGATGACGGCCGCGCTCGACGACCTCCTGCGCGCCAACCGCATGGAGGACGGCGTCCACCTGCGGCTGATGGTGACGCGGGGCGAGAAGACCGGCGCCAACCAGGATCCGCGCAACGCGCTGGGCGTCCCGACTGTCGTGATCCTGGCCGAGTGGAAGGTTCCCAGCCCCGCCATCGTGACCCGGGGCCTCAAGCTCGCCACCGTCGGCGTCCGCTGCACCCCGGCCCACATGTTCGACATGCGCCTCAACAGCCACAGCCGGCTGAACCTGATCATCGCCCTGAACGAGGCCATCCGCGCCGGCGCCGACGAGGCGCTGATGCTCGACCCTGACGGCTTCGTCTCAAGCTGCAACGCCACCAACTTCTTCTGGGTGAAGAACGGCGAGGTGCGCACCTCGACCGGCGAGTTCTGCTTCAACGGCGTCACCCGCGCCAACGTCATCGCCCTGTGCGGCGAGGCCAGGATCCCGCTGCGGCTGGACCGCTTCCCGATCGAGGATGCGCGCGACGCCGACGAGGCCTTCGTCACCGGCACCTTCGGCGGCCTGACCCCGGTGCGCGAGATCGACGGCCGCACTTTGCCCCACGCCCTGCCCGGCCCGCGCACGGCGGAGCTGCGGGCGCTGTACGAGGCGCTGAAGGACCGGGACGCCGGATTGTGAGCGAGACCATCCGCATCTGCATGTGGTCGGGCCCGCGCAACATCTCCACCGCGATGATGCGGTCGTTCGAGAACCGCTCCGACTGCGCGGTGAGCGACGAGCCCTTCTACGCCGCCTACCTGGCGCAGACCGGGCTGGACCACCCCATGCGGAACGAGGTCCTGGCCTCCCAGCCGACCGACTGGCGCGCGGTGGCGGCGGCGCTGGCCGGCCCCGCGCCCCGCGGCGCGGCGGTCTGGTACCAGAAGCACATGACCCACCACATGCTGGACGGGTTCGGGCTCGACTGGGCGGACGGGGCGGTCAACGCCTTCCTGATCCGCGACCCGGCCCGGGTGCTGGCCTCCTACGTCGTCAAGCGCGGCGAGGTCACGCTGGCCGATATCGGGGTCGCGCGGCAGCGCGAGCTCTTCGAGCGCGAGGCTGATCGCCTCGGCGCACCGCCGCCGGTGGTCGAAGGGCGGGATGTGCTGGCCGATCCGGCCGGGACGCTGGGCCGGCTCTGCGCGGCGCTGGGCGTCGCCTTCGACGCCGCCATGCTGGCCTGGCCGGCCGGACCGCGCGACAGCGACGGCGTCTGGGCCCCCGCCTGGTACGACGCGGTGGAACGGTCGACCGGCTTTGGTCCGCCGCCGGACGAGACCGCCCCGCCGGCGCTTTCAGACGACCTGCGCCGCATCGCCGACGCCGCTCGGCCGCACTACGAACGGCTGGCCGCCTTCCGGCTGTAACATTCGCTCGTCAACTGTTGCCCGGTGACGCCTTCAAGCCGTCACGGGAACAGGATAGGGTCATCGTCCATGGACAAGCCCGCCACCCACTATCCGACGTCCGGCGCCAAGTGCGCCGACCTGGTCGTGCACATCGTCGGCCTGGCCTTCGCCCTGTTCGGCGGCGGCATCCTGCTGGGCCTGTCGGTGGGCGTGGGCGACCTGGGCAAGGTGGCGGCGGTGGGCATCTACGCGGTCGGCATGATGACCATGCTGGGCTGCTCGATGGCCTACAACTTCGGCAAGCACACCTGGCGACCGGTGCTGCGCCGGTTCGACCACGCCGGCATCTTCCTGATGATCGCCGGCTCCTACACGCCGTTCACGACCCAGAACCTGACCGGCGCCTGGTCGATCGGCATGACGGTCGGCGTCTGGACGCTGGCCGGCCTGGGCATCCTGGGCAAGCTGTTCCTGCCGGGCCTGGGCCGCGGCTTCTGGGTGGCGCTGTACATGGCGCTGGGCTGGATCGTGCTGGTCGCCATCAAGCCGATGATCGACGGCATGAGCTGGGTAGCGCTGCTGCTGCTGGGCATCGGCGGGCTGATCTATTCGACCGGCGTGATCTTCTACCTGATGAAGAAGTTCCACTTCCGCCGCGCGGTCTGGCACGGCCACGTCGTCGCCGGCGCCGCCGTGCAGTATGCCGCCGTCATGGTCGGCGTGGTGTTCGCCGGCAGCCACTAGCCCAACCGCTTCAGTACCCCCTCCGCCGCCGCTGCGCCCGTCGCGAAGCAGGCCTGCAGCAGGTAGCCGCCGGTCGGCGCCTCCCAGTCCAGCATCTCGCCGGCCACGAACATGCCGGGCAGCGCCGTCAGCATCAGGTGATCGTCGACCGCGTCCAGCGCCACGCCGCCGGCGGTGGAGATCGCCCGGTCGAGCGGCGCGACGCCGGTCAGGGTCACCGGCACGGCCTTGATCCGCGAGGCCAGCGCGCCCGGGTCGAGGGGCAGGTCGACCCCATGACCCTCGCGCAGCAGATTGGCCTCGGCCGGCGACAGATGGATCAGCTTGCGCAGGCGGGTGGCCACCGACTGGCCCTTCTCGCCGCGATGCAGGCGCGCGGTCAGCTGCTGGCGCGTCATGGCCGGGCGCAGGTCGACGGTCAGGGTCGCTGAACCGCCCGCCAGGATCGCCTCGCGCAGCACCGGCGACAGCGCATAGACCGCCCCGCCCTCCAGCCCGTAGCCGGCGACCATGGCGTCGCCCTTCACCGTGCGGTCGCCAAAGGTCAGGGCCACGCTCTTCAGCGGCTGGCCGGCGAAGCGGTCGCGGAAGTGATCGCTCCAGGCGACGGCGAAACCGCTGTTGGACGGCTTGAACGGCGTCAGGGCCACGCCCTTCGCCGCCAGATGCGGCGCCCAGCCGCCGTCCGAGCCCAGCCGGGCCCAGCTGGCGCCGCCGAGCGCCAGCACCGTGGCGTCCGGCGTCGCGATCGTATCGCCCTCGGCGGACCGGAAGCGCAGGCCGCCCCCCTCCTCCCAGCCCAGCCACTCGCTGCGGGTGCGGATGGTCACGCCCAGCGCCTCCAGCCGGGCCAGCCAGGCGCGCAGCAACGGGGAGGCCTTCATGGCGCGCGGGAAGACGCGGCCGCTGGAGCCGGTGAAGGTTTCCTGCCCCAGGTCCGCCGCCCAGGCGGTCAGCGCCTCGGGCGGAAAGGCGTCGAGCAGCGGCGCCAGCCGCGCGCCGGCCTCGGCGTAGCGGGCCTTGAAGGTCTCGAGGTCCTCGGAGTGGGTCAGGTTCAGCCCGCCGCGCCCGGCCATCAGGAACTTGCGGCCGACGGTCGGCATCTTCTCGTGCACGGTGACGGCCAGTCCGGCCTGCGCCAGCCTCTGGGCCGCCATCAGGCCGGCCGGCCCGCCGCCGATCACGACGACGGTCTTGGGGGTGTCGGAGCTCATGCGCAGGGGATGCGCCGGGCAAGGCGCGCACGCAACGATTTCCTCCGTCTCCCCGGCGCAGGCCGGGGCCCATGGCCGTGGACCCCGGCCTGCGCCGGGGAGACGGAGTCTTCGAGTTTACGTCCCCGTGAACCGCCCGGGCCGCCGCTCGGCCACGGCGCGGACGCCCTCGGCGAAGTCGTTGGTCGGGCGCAGGATCGCCTGCTCGGCCGCTTCCAGATCGGTCTGGGCGCGGACCTCGTCGGCGAGACCGGCCCGCAGGGTGGCGCGGGTCGCCTGCACCGCCAGCGGACCGTTTGCGGCGATCTCCTGGGCCCAGGCCATGGCGTCGGCGCGCAGGCCCGACAGGTCGGTGACGTCGTCGACCAGGCCCCAGGCCAGGGCTTCGCTGGCCTTGATCCGCCGTCCGGTCAGGAACATCACCGCCGCCTTCTGCGCGCCGATGACGCGCGGCAGGCTGGCCGTCGTGCCGAAGCCCGGATGGAAGCCGAGGCTGACGAAGTTGGCCGAGAAGCGCGCCTCGGGCGCGGCGATCCGCACGTCGGCGATCAGGGCCAGGCCCAGTCCCGCCCCGACGGCCGCACCCTGCACCGCCGCCACGATCGGCTTGCGCGTCGCAAACAGCCGGGCCGCCTGGGCGTAGAGGGCCCGGGTCGAATCGACGACGCTCGCCGCGCCCGGGGTGACCAGATCGGCCCCGCCGCAGAACACCCGCCCGGCCGAACACAGCAGGCTGACCCGCAGGGCGGCGTCGGCGTCGACGTCGTCCAGCGCGTCGGCCAGATCGCGGATCAGATCGACGGTGACGTGGTTGTTGGGCGGCCGGTCGATCTCCAGCACCGCGACATGGTCCTCGACCGTGACCCGAACGTCGCCGTAGTTCGCTTTCATCGCTTCAGCCCCAGCAGGTTGCGGGCCACGACCCATTTGTGGACCTCGGTCGGGCCGTCGTAGATGCGCATGGTGCGCAGCTTGGACTGCATAAGGTGCAGCGGCAGCTCGCGGGTCATGCCCATGGCCCCGAAGGCCTGCATGACGTTGTCGACCACCTCGTAGGCCATCTCGGTGCCATAGGCCTTGATCATCGAGATCTCGTTGCGCACGTCACGGCCCTGGTCGAGCTTCCAGGCGCAGTCGTAGGTCATCAGCCGGGCGGCGTGGATGCGGGTGGCGGCGTCGGCGATCCACCACTGGATCTGCTGGCGCTCCGACAGCGGCGCGCCGAAGGTCGAGCGCTGCGGCGCGTACTCGATCAGCATGTCCAGCGCCCGCTGGGCCATGCCGATCGACCAGCTGGCCATCTCGATGCGGCGGGTCGAGAGCCGCACCTGCATCGGCGCGAAGCCCTGGCCCTCCTTGCCCAGCAGCTTCCAGCCCGGGACGCGGCAGTCCTCCAGCGCGATCTCGTAGCTGTACTGGCCGCCCAGCATCGGAATGCGGCGCAGCACGTTGAAGCCGGGCGTGCCCTTGTCGATCAGGAAGGCGGAGATGCCGCCCCTCGCGCCCTTCTCGCGGTCGGTGACCGCCATGGTGATGGTGAAGTCGGCCTCGGCGCCGCGGGTGATCCAGATCTTGCGGCCGTTGAGGATCCAGTCGTCGCCGTCCCGGTCAGCGCGGGTGATCATCCCGGCCGGGTCGGACCCGGCGCCCGGCTCGGAGATGCCGATGGCCGAGATGGTCTCGCCGGCCACATAGGGCGCCAGGTAGGCGGCGCGCTGGCGGTCGTCGACCGTGGCCATCAGCATGCGCAGGTTCGGGCTGTCCGGCGGCAGGGTGTAGGGGGTGACCGTGCGCCCCAGCTCCTCGTTGACCCCGACCAGGGCCACGGCCGGCAGGTCGATGCCGCCGACATCCTCGGGCGCGTCCAGGCCCCAGAGGCCGAGCTCGCGGGAGACCTTGTCGATCTTCGCCTGCTCCTCGGCCGTCAACGCCGTCGGCCCGCCGGACGCCTCGCGCTCCAGCACCGTGGCCTCGAGCGGCATCAGCTCGTCCTCGACGAACCGCCGCACGAGATCCTTGATCATCCGGTGCTCTTCACTGAGCTCGAAATGCATGGCGGCGCGCTCCCTTGTCCGGGCGCGACCTTAGAGCGCGCAAGCGCCGCATGGAACGGCGCCGTGGCGTCAGGTCCGGCGGCCGGCGGCGATCAGCCGCTCCACGTCGCGGCGGATCTCGCCGAGGGTCGCGATTCCGTAGCCATCGTCGTCGCCCGGCGCGGCGCGCCGCGCGGCAATGAGCTCATCCAGCGCCTTGAGCAGCGCGCCGAGCGGATCGCGCGGGCGCGGGCGCCGCGCGGCCAGGGCCTTCACCGCCGCGAGCGCGGCGCCCTGGGCCTGCAAGACATCCATCCCGACGTTGCGGCCGCCCCCCGAGCTCCAGTGGCCGGACGACAGCCGCCGGTTGGCGTCCGCCAGCTGGCGGGCGAGGATCAGGATCAGCTCCTCGCGGTAGGGCGCGAACCTTGACCCGAGCGCCCGCGGCGTCAGGCCGGCGGCGGTCTCGACGATTGCCGAGCGCAGGGCGGGCGTCAGCGGCCCGTCGATCAGGGCCGACACCCGGCGGACAAGGCGGCCTTCCAGCCAGCGGGCGAGCATCAGCTGGCGGCCCCGTGCGACCACCGCCGGCGAAAGTCGCGGACGATGGCATCTGCGCGCCGCATCATGCTTCCCTCTGCTCCCCAGGTCAGCGCGCAACATGAGCGAGCCGGGGCCCGTCGCCCAGCCGTGTCACGCCACGCGAGAATAGCCAGCAAAAATGGAAGGAGTGGTGCCGCTTAGGTGACTCGAACACCTGACCCCCGCATTACGAATGCGGTGCTCTACCGGCTGAGCTAAAGCGGCCCTTTGTGAGAAGGCGTCCCGGAAGGGAGGCCTATTTAGCGGGGCGGCTCGCACTTGCCAAGCGCCGACGTCGCGGCGTGGTCGGACGGGGGGGCGGATCGCCGCGGGGCGGGCCGGCGTTGTCCGGCACGCCGGGGTCGTCGGGGATCGGCATGACCGCCGCGTCGCCCTCGGCGGCCCGCACGAAGGGGGTCGATTCGATGTAGGCGGCGGGCAGCTCGGGCAGGTCGCTGAGGCTGCGCTCGCGGCGCTCGAAGCGCGGATGGATCAGCTCGCCGCTCTCGCCGTAGGTGGCCACCAGCCGCGTCCAGTCCTCGGGGCGGTAGGCGAAGGCGCGGCCCTCGGGGTCGAGGTCGGACCAGTCGGGCTCCTGCGGGGCGGCGCCGCCGCGGGCGATCCAGGCGCGGGCCTCGTCGACGGCGCCGGCGGCGTTGGCGGCGCGGGCCTGCAGCCCGGCCAGCCGCTGGGTCAGGGGCTCGGCCTCCAGCAGGCGGGCGGCCTCGCGGGCGGCGCCCACCTCGCCGGCGATCAGCGCCTGTTCGACCTTGAGAATGCGGCTCTCGCGCGCCTCGGCGTTCAGCGCGGCCAGGCCGGCCAGCCGTTTGGCCCGCTCGCGCGGGGTCTCGTCGGTGCGCAGGTCGCGGTAGGCCAGCCACAGGGCCGGGTGCGGCCGGGCCTTCCAGGCGCCCTCCAGCAGGCCCGAGGCGCGGCCGGCCTTGCCGTCGGCGGCCAGCAGCCGGGCGGCCATCACCACGCCGGGCGCGAAGTCCGGCTTGAGCCTGGCCGACTGCAGCGCGAAGTCGAGCGCTTGGGCGCGGAGCCGCTCCTGCGGGTCGGTCTCGAAGCTGGCGGCCGAGGCGGCGAGCAGCGCGGCGCGGGTGCGGTCGGCGACGATCGGCGAGACGATCTTGCGCTCCTGGGCGCCGGTGACCAGATCGAGCGCGGCGGCCCAGTCGCCGGCCTCCAGCCGCGCCTCGAGCAGGGCGCGCCAGGCCCAGCGCGCGGTCTTGGCCAGGCCATAGGCGCTCTGGGCGTGGCGGATGGCGGCGGCCCGGTCGCCCTCGGTCTGGGCGGTCTGCATCAGGCCCTTGAGGCCGGCCAGCCGCATGTCGGGGAAGCCGAGCATGGCCGAATAGGCGGCCTTGGCGGCAGGCAGGTCGCCGGCCGCCTCGGCCGCCTGGGCGGCCAGCACGCGGACCAGCGCCGGGGCGTCGTCGGCCAGCTCGGCCGACTTCTGGGCCAGGCGGCGCGCCTCCGAGCCATCACCGGCGGCGGCGGCGAGGAAGCCGCGGGCCAGCGCTTCCTGCCCCTGCTTGCGACGTGATTCGGCGCGGGCCCGGGCGGCGCGCTGCGGGGCCTCCAGGATCCACTTCAGGACGTTCCAGAAAATCGTGGCCAGCAGCGAGACGAACAACACCAGCAAGGCGGCGGCGGCGGCGGTCATGTCGACCTGCCAGCCGAACCACAGCAGCCGGGCCGAGCCGGCGTCGCCGCCGAGCGCCAGGGCCGCGACAGCGAAGGCCGCGACGAGGAAGAGGACCGTGGCGACCCGGATCATGGCTGCTCCCGGGTGACGTCCACCAGGTCGCTGAGGGCGCGGGAGCGGATGGCCGCCACCTGCCGGTCGACCGCGACGCGCTGCAGCGCGCGGGACTGCCAGGGCGTCATCGCCTGGGCGGCCTTGGGCGGCAGGCCGCGCAGCAGGGTCAGGGCGCCGGCGATGTCGCCCTCGGCGACAGCGGCGTCGGCCCGGGCCAGCACGGCGTCCGGCGCGTCGCCGGTGGTCGAGCCGACCTGCCGGATGGTGACGATCGCCGACAGGGCATGCCGCAGCCTCTCCAGGAACCCGCCGGCCTGCCCGGGGTCGCGCGCGGCGGTGGAGGCTTTTGCGGCGGCGGCGTCGAACTCGGCGGCCAGGGCGGCGCGGCTGGGCGCGCCGCTCTCGGCGAAGGGCTTCAGGGCGCGGACCTCGGCCGACAGCGGCATCAGCCGCTCCAGCGCCGCCAGTTCGGCGTCGAACGGACCTGACCCTTGCGTCGCCTCGGCCAGGGAGGCGGCGGCCAGCGCGGCGGCTGCGGCATTGACGGTGCGGGTCTGGCCCGCTTCCAGAGCGGCAACCCGCTCCTGCAGGGCGGTGATCTCGGCCGACGGCTCGGGCGCGGCCAGCGGCGCCGGCGGCGGCGCGTCAGGACGGGCCAGGCCCAGGTCCGGCAGCGACAAGACAGGCTGGGCGCCGGATGCCGGCTCGGCGGGGGCGGCGCCCGAGATCCTCGGCCACAGCCGGGCGCCGGCGAAGCCGACCGCGAACACCACCACGACCAGCGCCAGCACCGCCCAGAAGGCGACACCGAAGGCGCGGCGGCGGCCATAGCGGGCCGGGTCGGTCGGCGGGGTCAGCTCGGCGGGATCCGGCGCAGTGGTCATGGTCTGGCTTTCACAGCCCCCTTGGACATGGTCGGAGCGATTCCGGACCGGCCTCTGGCGATCAGATTAAGCAGCGCCGCCTCGATCGGAAACGGGGCGCGGACCACTTCACGCACTTTCGCACGCGCCAGCGGCCTGGCCACGGCCGGCGACTGGCACAGAAGGCGCAGGTGGGCGGCGTCCCGTCGGCGCAGAGCGAGACCGAGGGCCTTCGCCGCCCGGGGCGACTGAACCAGCACCACGTCGATGTCGGCGAGCCGCTCCAGAAGGGCGGGATCGGGCGCCACCGCGACCGAATCGTAGAGGGCGAGCCCGCGCGCCAGCACGCCGGCGGCGTTGAGGTCGCCGACCAAGTCGCCGGCCGGCTCGGCCGCGCCCGGGTGCAGCACGGCGCCGCCGCCCAGCTCCAGCTTGCGGGCGGCGATCCGCTGCGCGAGGGCCGTCACGTCGCCGTCGGCGGAAAGGACGTCGCGAAATCCCGCCGCCTTGGCCGCCGCGGCGGTGCCAGCGCCGACGGCGAAGACCTTCAGCGTCCGGGACGGCTCGACCGCCGCGAAGGCGCGAACACCGTTGGCGCTGGTGAAGGCCAGGGCCGCGACGCCGCCCAGGTCGATCTGCGGCGCCTCGACCGGCGCGATGCGCAGGAGCGGCGCCACAACGGGCGTATGGCCCAGCGCGGCCACGCGCTCGGCCGTCGCCGAGGCGCCCGGCTCGGCGCGCGTGATCCAGACCCTCTGAGCCGCTGAAGACATGGCGCGCACCCTGCTACCGGCGGCAGCCGGGATCAATCCTTGAGAACGAGCGCCTCGCCGCCTTCGTCGCGGACGTCGAGGCCCAGCTTCAGGCCCAGCGCGCGGGCGGCGGCCAGGCGGTCGCCGGTCAGGACCGTCTCGCCCTCGCGCCGGAAGCGGCGCGCGCCTTCCGGGGTCAGGGCCTCGACGATGAGGGTCAGGCGCTCGCCCTCGAGCCGCGCGTAGGCGCCCATGGCCGTGCGGCAGGAGCCTTCGAGGGCTTCCAGCGCGCCCCGCTCGGCGGTGACGGTCAGGGTGGTGGCGGCGCAGCGCAGGGCCACGGCCCAGGGGGCATCCTGGTCCTCGACCCGGGTCTGGATGGCCAGCGAGCCCTGTCCCGGCGCCGGCGGCGCGGCGATCGGGTCGAGGAAGCCGCGCGGCGTGGCGCCCAGGCCCATGCGGTTGAGGCCCGAGGCGGCGAGCAGGATGGCGTCGGCCTCGCCGGCCGCCAGCTTGGCCAGGCGGGTGTCGACATTGCCGCGCATCATGACCACGTCGAGGTCCGGCCGCCGGAACAGGGCCTGGGCCTGACGGCGCAGCGAGGCGGTACCGAGTCGGGCGCCCTTCGGCAGCGCATCCAGCGACTCGAAGGCCGAACAGAAGGCGTCGCGCGGGTCTTCGCGCTCGGGGATGGCGGCGATGGCGAGGCCCGCCGGCTGCTGCGACGGCACGTCCTTCATCGAGTGGACGGCGACGTCGATCCGCCCGTCGAGCAGCGCCTCCTCGATCTCCTTGGTGAACAGGGCCTTGCCGCCGATCTCCAGCAGGCGCCGGTCCTGGATGCGGTCGCCGGTGGTGGTGATGACGACGAGCGGCGCGACGGTCTCGTACTGGTCCGGAGACGCGCCGAGCGCGGCGGCGATGCGGTCGCGCATCATGCCGCTCTGTGTCAGGGCGAGCTTCGAGCCGCGGGTTCCGATCCGGATGGGCTGTTGCGGGGGCACGGCTGGGACGCTACCTCGGGGTTGAAACCGGTCCCCGCTGCTACAGGAGGGGTCCCAAAGCCGCAACCTGCATGACAACCCTCACCGTCCTCGGCATCGAAACCAGCTGTGACGAAACCGCCGCCTCCGTGGTGCGGCGGACCGACGACGGCCGGATCGAGGTGCTGTCCAGCGTCATCAACAGCCAGATCGCCGAGCACGCCCCCTACGGCGGCGTGGTGCCGGAGATCGCTGCGCGGGCGCACGTCGAGAGCATCGACGGCATCGTGTCGCGGGCGCTTTCGGACGCGGGCGTCTCCTGGGACGACATCACCGGCGTGGGCGCGACGGCCGGCCCGGGCTTGGTCGGCGGCGTGATGGTCGGCCTGAGCTTCGGCAAGGCGGTCGCCCTGGCCCGCGACCTGCCGCTGGTGGCGATGAATCATCTGGAGGGCCACGCGGTCTCGGCCCGGCTGGGGGCCGACATCCCCTACCCCTTCCTGCTGCTTCTGGTCAGCGGCGGGCACTGCCAGCTGCTTGAGGTGGCCGGCGTTGGCGCCTGCACGCGGCTGGGCTCGACTATCGACGACGCGGCCGGCGAGGCCTTCGACAAGATCGCCAAGACCATGGGCCTGCCCTATCCCGGCGGGCCGGAGCTGGAGAAGCTGGCGGTCGGCGGCGATGTCGAGCGGTTCCCGCTGCCCCGCGCCCTGCTCGGACGCAAGGACTACGACTTCTCCTTCTCGGGCCTGAAGACCGCCGCCGCCCGCGCCGCCGCCGGCCTGACCAGCGACGTCGACCGCCGCGACCTGGCCGCCAGCGTGCAGTTCGCCATCGCCCGCCAGCTGGCCGAGCGCACCGACATGGCCATGGCCGACTACAGGATGCGCCACGAGGGTTGCGACCTGCGCTTCGTGGTGGCCGGCGGCGTGGCCGCCAACGGCGCGGTGCGCGCCCGTCTGGAGACCCTGTGCGGCAAGCATGGCTTTTCCTTCCACGCCCCGCCGCTGAAATACTGCACCGACAACGCCGCCATGATCGCGCTGGCGGCGGCCGAGCGGCTGGCGCTGGGGATGTCCGATCCGCTCGACGCTCCGGCCCGGCCCCGCTGGCCGCTGGACCAGGCGGCGGCGAGCGCCAATCCCACCCACGTTCCCGGCCGTAAGGGCGCCAAGGCATGAGCGATCTCAACTACGCGGGCGTCATCGGCGGCGGCGCCTGGGGCACCGCCCTGGCCCAGGTCTGCGCCCGCGCCGGCCTGACCGTCACCCTGCAGGCCCGCGAGCTGGACGTGGTCGAGGCCGTCAACGCCCGCAACGAGAACCCGACCTTCCTGCCCGGCGTGGCGCTGGATGCGGCCATCGACGCCACCACCGAGCTGGCGGATCTGGCGCCCTGCGACTTCATCCTGGCCGTGGCCCCGGCCCAGCACCTGCGCCCGACCCTGGCGGCGCTGGCGCCCCATGTGCGGGATGGCGTGCCGATCCTGCTCTGCGCCAAGGGCGTCGAACAGGGCACGCTCTGCCTGATGACCGAGGTGCTGGCCCAGACCATCCCGAGCGCCGCGCCGGCCGTGCTGTCGGGACCCAGCTTCGCCGGCGAGGTGGCGCGCGGCCTGCCGACCGCCGTGACCCTGGCCTGTCCGGACGACGCCCTCGGTCGAGCCTTGGCCGAGGCCATCGCCACCCCGACGTTCCGCCCCTACCTGGCCGCCGACATGATCGGGGCCGAGGCCGGCGGGGCGATCAAGAACGTGCTGGCCATCGCCTGCGGCATCGTCGAGGGCAAGGGCCTTGGCCGCAGCGCACACGCCGCCCTGATCACCCGCGGCTTCGCCGAGATGACCCGCGTGGCCGAGGCGCTGGGCGGCCAGGCCGAGACCGTCGCCGGCCTCTGCGGCCTGGGCGACCTGGTGCTGACCTGCTCCAGCCCGCAGTCGCGCAACATGAGCGTCGGCCTGGCGCTGGGCGGCGGCCAGACGCTGGAACAGACGCTGGCCGGCAAGCTGACCGTGGCCGAGGGCGTCGCCTCGGCGCCGGCGGTGCGGGCGCTGGCCCGGCGGCTGGGCGTCGAGACGCCGATCTGCGAGGCCGTCGCCGCGATTCTGGCCGGAGAGGTCGGCGTGGATGACGCCATCCTCGCCCTCCTCTCCCGTCCCCTGACCACCGAACGCTAGGAAGCCCGCGATGCCGCTCTTCATCATCCAGTGGAAGGACAAGGTCCCCGAGGGGGCGGCGATCCGCGCCGCCACCCGCCAGGCCCACCTGGACTGGATCGCTACGCAGCCCGGCGTCGTGAAGCTGGGCGGGCCGTTCCTGCACGCCGACGAGACGATGGCCGGCTCCCTGATGATCATCGAGGCCGAAAGCCTGGAGGCGGCCGAGGCCTTCCACGCGCAGGACCCCTACACCCGGGCCGGGCTGTTCGAGCAGTCGAGCGTTTCGCCCTGGCGGGTGACCGTCGGAGCGCTGGCCTGAGCAATCCCGCCCGACCGCCGGCCGGAACGCGCCTCTGCGCCCTGGCGGACATCCCCGACCCCGGCGCGAAGGGCTTCCTGTTCCGCGAGGGCGAACGGCTGTTCTCCGGCTTCGTGGTGCGCCGGGGCGATCAGGTGTTCGGCTATGTCGACGTCTGCCCGCACGCAGGCTCGCCGCTGGCCAACCCGGTGGGGCGCTTCCTGACTCGCGAGGGCGATCTGATCCTCTGCGCCGCCCACGGCGCCCTGTTCCGCATCGACGACGGCGTGGCGACGAGCGGGCCGTGCGCCGGGGACCGGCTGGAGCCGTGGGGGGTGGAGGTGACGGACGGAAGGGTCGTGACCGCCTAGTTGGCCATCACGGTCGAGCTCTTCACGAAGGGCTTGGAGATGCGCGGCTTGCCGCCGGCCCAGAACCGCACGTCGGCGCGCAGGTTGAACTTGGCATAGTCCGCGACGCAGTTCGGATCGGGCTCGACACAATAGCCGTTCGGCGTCGAGATCGTGAGGTTGGCGTAGTAGCCCGGGCCAAGCGTATCGAGTTGCTTCAGTGACTGCTGAAAGTCAGGAATTTTCCGGTCGTTCTCGTGCGCGACCAGCTTCAGTGTGGTGAAGCCCGACGTGCCGCCCCCCATGACCGGATTGCGGTAGTAGCTCTCGATGTACAGTTCCCCGACGACGATGATGTTGTAGCCGTTATCTGGCGGCGTGCCGCAGGGCGCATCCCCATTGTTGCGGACAACGATGTCGATGTAGGGCCGCTTCTTCGCCTTCGGGAAACGCACGATCATGTCGTGGATCACCAGGTCGCAGGCCGGCAAGGGCGCGACCGTCACGCGCGGCGGGACCTTCAGGGCTCCTGGCTTGATTTTCGGAGCGCTTGGCGTGGATTGAGCCAAGGCGGATGTCGCTGCCAGAATGAGAACTGCCGCCGCCGCTAGTACCCGCATGAACACCTCCGCCGGATGATGATGCTGAATACCATCGTTCGACGAAAGGGGCGACAGTTCGGCGCCCTAACCCGGCGCCACCTCCGCGCCGAACGCCGCCACGTCCTCGATCAGCGCCTGGGCCGCCATGGCGACCAGTTCGCCGCCCTTTTCCGGCGTGGCCAGGGCGGGGTCGGAGCCCATGCGGCCGTCTGCGTGCCGGGCGCGGAAGTCGAGCGCCTCGCGGATCGGGCCGCTGGGCGCGATCTTCGGCTCGTAGGCGGCGGACTTGATGGCGTCGGGGTAGGCCCACTGGGTCACCGCGATCTCGGACGGCGTGGCGTGGCTGCCGTGGCCGGTCGGGAATTGCCGATTGGCCAGGGCGTTGACACCCGACAGGTCCCACCAGTTCTTCAGCTTGCAGGCGAAGCCGCGCGGGCGGCCGGCGAAGCTGGCCTCGGCGTAGAGTTCGCTGAAGGCCGCCTCGATGCTGTGGACGTTGCCGCCGTGGCCGTTAAGGAAATAGATCTTCTCAAAGCCGTGCCCGGCCAGCGACCGGCACCAGTCGCCGATGGCGGCCATGAAGGTCGAGGGCTTGAGGCTGATCGTGCCGGGGAAGCCCAGGTGGTGCTGGGCCATGCCGATGTTGAAGGTCGGAGCCACCAGCAGGTCGGCGCCGGCCTTCTGGGCCTCGTGGGCGATGATCTCCGGACACATCCAGTCGGTGCCGAGCAGGCCCGTGGGGCCGTGCTGCTCGTTGGAGCCGATCGGCACCACCACCGTCCTCGACCGCTGCAGGAAGGCCTCGATCTCGGGCCAGGTGGATTTGGCGAGCAGCATGGCGGGAGATCCTCGTGCGTTCGGGGCTGGGCGCCTCCAGCTATTCACACCGCGTCATATCCACAAGCCCGTTGCCAGCCCCCGCGTCATCCGCATAACTCCGGGACAACAAGACCAAGGGAGCGTGGCGTGAGCGAGGGCGAGATCTTTCCGGTGCCTCAGGCGTGGGCCGAGCGGGCCCACATGGACGCCGCCGGCTATGACGCCGCCTGGGCGCGCGTGCAGGCCGACCCGGAAGGCTTCTGGAGCGAGGTCGCCGGACGCCTCGACTGGATCAAGGCCCCGACGAAGATGAAGGACGTCTCCTTCAACAAGGACGACTTCCACATCCGCTGGTTCGAGGACGGCGTCCTGAACGTCTCGGCCAACTGCCTGGACCGTCACCTGCCCGCCCGGGCCGACGAGGTCGCCTTCATCTGGGAGGGCGATGATCCCTCGCAGAGCAAGCGCATCACCTATCGCGAGGCGCACGAGGAAGTGTGCCGGATGGCCAACGTGCTCAAGGCGCATGGCGTGGCCCGGGGCGACCGGGTGACCATCTACCTTCCGATGATTCCGGAGGCCGCCTACGCCATGCTGGCCTGCGCCCGCATCGGGGCGGTGCATTCGGTGGTGTTCGGCGGCTTTTCGCCCGACAGCCTGGCCGGCCGCATCCTCGATTGCGACAGCCGCTTCGTCATCACCGCCGACGAGGGTCTGCGCGGCGGCCGGACTGTGCCGCTGAAGATGAACGTCGACCTGGCCCTGACCCAGTGCCCGGACGTGAAGACGGTGCTGGTCGTCAAGCGCACCGGCGCCCACTGGCTGACCCACAACGGCCGGGACGTCGCCTATGAGCCCGAGCGGGACAAGGCCTCGCCGGTCTGCCCGCCCGAACCGATGAACGCCGAGGACCCGCTGTTCATCCTCTACACCTCCGGCTCCACCGGAAAGCCCAAGGGCGTGCTGCACACCACCGGCGGCTACCTGACCTGGGCGGCCTGGACGCACGAACTGGTCTTCGACTACCGGCCCGGCGAGATCTACTGGTGCACGGCGGACGTGGGCTGGGTCACCGGCCACAGCTACATCGTCTACGGACCGCTCGCCAACGCGGCCACCAGCGTCATCTTCGAGGGCGTGCCCAACTATCCGACCTCCAGCCGCTTCTGGGAGGTGATCGACAAGCACAAGGTCGAGATCTTCTACACCGCCCCGACCGCGCTGCGGGCGCTGATGCGCGAGGGCGAGGAGCCTGTGAAGAAGACCTCGCGCAAGAGCCTGCGCCTGCTCGGCAGCGTCGGCGAGCCGATCAATCCGGAGGCCTGGCTCTGGTACCACCGCGTGGTCGGCGAGGGCCGCTGCCCAATCGTCGACACCTGGTGGCAGACCGAGACCGGCGCCTGCCTGGTCAGCCCGCTGCCCGGCGCCACGGCGCTGAAGCCCGGGTCGGCCAGCAAGCCGCTGCCGGGGGTCAACCTGCAGCTGGTCGACGCCGAGGGCCTGGTGCTGGACGGCGCGACGAGCGGAAACCTCTGCATCACCGACAGCTGGCCGGGCCAGATGCGGACGGTCTACGGCGACCACCAGCGGTTCTTCGACACCTACTTCTCGACCTATCCCGGCAAGTATTTCACCGGCGACGGCTGCCGGCGGGACGAGGACGGCTACTACTGGATCACCGGCCGGGTCGACGACGTGATCAACGTCTCGGGCCACCGCATGGGCACCGCCGAGATCGAGAGCGCGCTGGTGGCGCACGACACCGTCGCCGAGGCCGCCGTCGTCGGCTTCCCGCACGACATCAAGGGCCAGGGCATCTACGCCTATGTGACCCTGAATGCCGATGTTCAGCCTACGGAGGACCTGCGCAAGGCGCTGGTGCTGTGGGTGCGCAAGGAGATCGGCCCGTTCGCCGCGCCGGACGTGATCCAGTGGGCGCCGGGCCTGCCCAAGACGCGGTCGGGCAAGATCATGCGCCGTATCCTGCGCAAGGTGGCCGAGAACGACGTCTCCAACCTGGGCGACACCTCGACCCTCGCCGATCCGGCGGTGGTCGACGATCTTGTTCAGAACCGTATCGTGCGCTGAGACGTACAGAGGCGATGACCGGACGCCTCGCCCTTGCCGCCGCCCTCGCCCTGGCCCTCGCGCCGGGCGGTCCCGCCGCGGCGGACTGGTCGCCTCCGGCCGAGGCGCTGGCGCGACTGGAGCGGGGCGACGTCCACGCCGACGTCATGACCGACCCCGGCGGCGCCGACGGCCTGGTGCATGGCGCGGTCGATATCGACGCCCCGCCGGCGGTGGTCTGGGGGGCTATCCTGGACTGCGGCCGCGCCGGCCGCATGGCCCCGGGCATCCGGTCCTGCCGGGTCACCGAGCGCGATCCGGCGGGCCGGTGGGACGTGCGGGAGATGACCGTGCAGTGGGCGCCGTTGACGCCGGTCTTCCGCACCGCCTTCCGCTCGGAGTTCGAGCCGGGGCGGCGCATCCGCTTCCGCTGCGTGTCGGGCGACGTCCGCTTCTGCGAGGGCCAGTGGCGGCTCGAGCCGCTGGGCCGGGACCGTACGCGGGTGATCTACGAGAACCGCGCCAGCTCGCCGCTGTCGGCGCCCGCCCTGGTCACCCGCGCCGCCATGCGCCGCGACGTCGCCCGGGCCCTGAAGGCGCTCAAGCGCGAGAGCGAGAGCCGCGTGCGGTGATCAGCGCTCCACCCGCTGGCGGTAGGGAATGTACAGCGCCAGCTCCAGCGGCCCGGACTGGTACCAGGTGACCGGCAGGGTCAGCCCTTCGACGCTGACGCCGTAGCTCTCGCCGAAGGCGGTAGCGGTCTTGCGCGCATCGGCCGACACCAGCGCGATGATCTCGGCGCGGTACCGCTCCGGCCCGATGAGGGTCAGGTTGTAGTCGCCGATATCGAGGATCTCGGTGCGGCCTGTGGTGGGCGTGTCCTCGATGAAGGTCTCGATGCGGCCCGTGGCGGTCTCCAGCGTATCGGCCGGCAGCACCCGCGTCTTCAGGGTGACCAGGGCGTAGCTGGTGTCCGGCTTGGTGTCAGCGCGGATCATCTCCCCCAGCGTGGCGGGGTCGAACCGCCCGACGATGTCCTCGTCCTCGATGCCCAGTTCGATCCCGGCCGCGGCGGCGGCCTTGACCATGGCCTTGAGGGTCGCGGTGAGCTCGTTGCGGCGCTGGGTCGGATCGCGGGTGTCGCAGACGACCTTGACCGTGGTGATCAGGTTGTCGGCCCGCCGCTTGAGGGACACGTACGGCGTCTCGGTCGGCTCGTAGTCCTGCAGGCGCGAGCCGGTGACGACGATCTCCGAGGTGTCGCTGTCCTGCGCGAAAGCCGGGACTGCGGCGGCCATCAGCAGACTTGCGACCAGCGCGGTCAGACGAACGATCTTCATGAGGGCCTCCCCTTTTTCCCGGTCAGGTTGCCCACCCGCGCCGCGCTTCGTCCAGCCCCACATGACAGGACCGTAACCTTCCTGTGTCGCGCTGGGGTGATAGGGTCCCGGCGACCTGTTTCCCGGAGCTCTTCATGAACCGCTCGGCCAAGGCCTTCTTCCTCGCCATCGCGCTGTCCACCACCGCCCTGACGCCGACCGTCGGCCTGGCCCAGAGCGCGCCAGCCGCCGCGACCGCCGCGGCGTCGGTCGAGGTTCCGCCGATCGCCTACAAGAGCCGGACCCTGCCCAACGGCATGCAGCTGTTCTACGCGCTGGACCGCACCACCCCGAACGTCACCGTCCAGGTCTGGTACGGCGTCGGCGCCAAGGACGATCCCGAAGGCCGCTCCGGCTTCGCCCACCTGTTCGAACACCTGATGTTCAAGGCGACCAAGGACATGCCGTCGGAAACCTTCGACCGCATGACCGAGGACGTCGGCGGCTTCAACAACGCCTTCACCGCCAACGACACCACCGCCTACTACGAGGTCGTGCCGGCCAACCACCTGGAGCGGCTGCTGTGGGCCGAGGCCAGCCGACTGGGCTCGCTGGTCGTCGACGAGGCGGTGTTCAAGTCCGAGCGCGACGTGGTCAAGGAAGAGCTGCGCTCGCGGGTGCTGGCCAATCCCTACGGCCGCTTCTTCCGCATCGAGATCCCCAAGGCCTCCTACACCGTCCACCCCTACAAGCGGCCGGGCATCGGCTCGATCGAGGACCTCGACGCGGCCACCATCGACGACGTGCTGAACTTCCACGCCACCTACTACCGGCCCGACAACGCCGCGCTAATCGTGGTCGGCAACTTCGACGAAGCCCAGCTCAACGCCTGGGTGGACAAGTACTTCGGCCCGCTGGTCACGCCCAAGGCGGCCATGCCGCGCGTCACGGTGAAGGAGCCGCCGCGCAAGGCCAGCAAGACGGTCACCGCCTACGCTCCCAACGTGCCGCTGCCGGCGGTGGCGATCACCTGGCAGGCGCCGGCCGCGTCCGACCCGGACACCGCGGCTCTGACCGTGCTCGACTCCATCCTGTCGGGCGGCAAGTCCTCGCGGCTCTACAACAGCATGGTCTACGAGCAGCAGATCGCCCAGAGCGCCTTCTCCAACAACGAAGGCGCCGCCCAGCCGGGCCTGTTCTACGTCGCCGCCATCATGGCCGGCGGCAAGACCGCCGAAGAAGGCGAGAAGGCGCTGATGGCCGAGGTCGCCCGCCTGCGCGACGCCCCGCCGACCGCCGCCGAACTGGCCGAGGCCAAGACCGAGCTGGTCGCCGGCGAGGTCCGTGAGCGCGAGACCATCGACGGCCGCGCCAACGCGCTGGGCGCGGCCCTGATCTTCGAGGGCGACGTGGCCAGGGCCAACACCGGCATCGCCCAGCTGCAGGCCGTCACCGCCGAGGACGTCCAGCGCGTCGCCCGCAAATACCTGACCGACGACAGCCGCGTGGTCATCCGCTACCTCGACGAGTCGCAGCGCCCGGCTGGCGAGACGGTCGTGGCCGAAAAGCCGGCCAAGCCGGTGAAGTCGCGCAAGTTCACCGGCAAGGTCTGGACCCTCGCCCCCGAAGGCGCGCGCCAGGCGCCGCCGCCGCTGGCCGCCGCCGTCTCGCCGTCGCTGCCGACCGCCTCGGAGAAGACCCTGGCCAACGGCCTGCGCGTCATCGTCTCGCGCAGCAGCGACCTGCCGCTGGTCACCGCCGACCTGTCGGTGCTGTCGGGCGCAGCCGCCGATCCCGAGGGCCGGGCCGGCGCCTCGGCGATGATGGCCGAGCTCCTGACCGAGGGCACCACCAACCGCACCGCCCAGCAGATCGCCACCGAGACCGAGGCCCTGGGCGCGGCGCTCGGCGCCGGTTCGGGCTGGGAGTCCTCTTCGGTGACGCTGAACGTCATGCCGCAGAACCTGACCGCCTCGATGGCGATCATGGCCGACGTGGTGCTGAACCCCGCCTTCGCCCAGGAAGAGCTCGACCGCGTGCGCGAGCAGGCGGTCGACGGCTTCAGCGTCGCGCTCAAGAACCCGGGCGCGGTGGCCGGCTTCGTCGCCGCGCCGGTGCTCTACGCCGGGACGCCGTACGGCCACGTCGCCGGCGGCACCCCCGGCTCGCTGCCGGCCCTGACCCGCGCTGACCTGGTCGACGTGCACCGGACCTGGTGGCGGCCCGACAACGCCGTGCTGGTCATCGTCGGCGACCTGACGCCGGAGGAAGGCTTCGCGCTCGCCGAGCAGGCGTTCGGCGGCTGGGCGAAGCCCGCCGCCCCGCTGCCGGCCCGGCCGACCGCCGACGTGGTGGCCGCGCCGCGCAACATCATCATCGACCTGCCCAACGCCGGCCAGGCGGCGGTCACCGTCACCCGCCGCGGCATCGCCCGCAGCGACGACCGCTACTACGCCGGCATCGTCGCCAACACGGTGCTGGGCGGCGGCTACTCGGCCCGGCTGAACCAGGAGATCCGGGTCAAGCGCGGCCTTGCCTACGGCGCCGGGTCCGGCCTGACCGCCCGTCGCGTGGTCGGTGGCTTTACAGCCTCGACCCAGACCAAGAACGAATCGGCGGGCGAGGTCATCGGCCTGATCCGCGGCGAGATGGCCGGCATGGCCACGGTGGCGGCGACGCCGGCCGAGCTGGCGGCGCGCAAGTCGGTGCTGGTCGGCGACTTCGGCCGGGACCTCGGCACCACCGACGGCCTGGCCGGCATCCTCGGCGGGCTGGCCGTCTCCGGGATCGCGCTGGACGAGATGAACCTGTTCACGACGAAGGTCGAGGCGGTCACCGCCGCCGACGTCCAGAGCTTCGCGCGGGACATCTTCGACCCCTCGAAGGCCAGCGTCATCGTCGTCGGCGACAGCAAGCTGTTCGGCGCCGACGTCTCGGCGGCCCTGCCGGGCGCGGAGGTCATCAAGATCGACGAGCTGAACCTGGACACGCCGTCGCTGAAGGCTCCGGCGGCGAAGTAGGCGCTCGGGGACAGGTTAAGGTGTCCCAAGGGACATCTTAACCTGTCCCCCCATCTTCGCTTCCGCGGAGATGACCGCTATTGGGCAATCCCATGTCCGTCCGCATCGACCCGTTCCACGCCATCGCCATCAGCCGCCTCGCCCATGAGCTGAAGGCGCAGGGGCGTTCGATCATCCACATGGAGTTCGGCCAGCCGTCGACCGGGGCTCCGAAGGCGGCCATCGACCGGGCGCACCATGTGCTCGACACCGACGGCATGGGCTACTGGGAGAGCCCCGAGCTGCGGGCGCGACTGGCGCGCCACTATGCCGACAGCTACGGCGTCGAGGTCGAGGACGAGCGGTTCGTGATCACCTGCGGCGCCTCGCCGGCCCTGGTGCTGGCGCTGTTGTCGGCCTTCGAGCCCGGCGACCGGGTGGCGCTGGCCCGGCCCGGCTACGTCGCCTACCGCAACACGCTCAAGAGCCTGCACCTGGAGCCGGTGGAGATCGCCTGCGGGCCCGCCGACCGCTACCAGCTGACCGCTGCGCACCTGGAGGCGCTCGACCCGCCGCCGAAGGGCGTGATCATCGCCAGCCCGGCCAACCCGACCGGCACCATCATCGAGGCCGCCGAACTGGAGCGCATCGCCGCCGTCTGCCGCGAGCGCGAGATCCGCATCGTGTCAGACGAGATCTACCACGGGCTCAGCTACGTCGGGCCGTGCCGCTCGATGCTGCAGTTCGAGCCCTCGGCCCTCATCGTCAGCAGCTTCTCGAAGTACTTCAGCATGGTCGCCTGGCGGCTGGGCTGGCTGCTGGCGCCCCGCGACCTGCTGCCCGCCGCCCGCGCCTACGTCGGCAACCTGTTCCTGACCGCGCCGTCGCTGAGCCAGCACGCGGGCCTGGTCGCCATGGACTGCCGCGAGGAGCTCGAGGGCCATGTCGAGGTCTATCGCCGTAATCGCGCCCTGCTGCTGGACGCGCTGCCGGGGCTGGGCCTGCGCGAGATCGCCCCGCCGGACGGCGCCTTCTACATCTACGCCAGCGTGGCCCATCTGACCGACGACAGCCTGGCCTTCTGCAAGCAGTTGCTGCGCGACACCGGCGTGGCCACGGCCAGCGGCGTCGACTTCGACCCGGTCGAGGGCCGGCGGTTCATCCGCATCAGCTTCGCGGTCTCCACCCCCGAGGTCGAGGAAGCCCTGCGCCGCCTGACGCCCTGGTTCGCGGCGCGAGCCTAGCGATACTGCCGGCGATACTCGGCCGGGGCCATGCCGAACCAGCCCTGGCAGGCGCGGCGGAAGCTGCGCGCGTCCGAGAAACCCAGCCGGGCGGCGATGTCGTCCAGCGAGTGCTCGGTGGCCAGCAGGCTCTGCGCCGCCGCGCGCCGCATGTCCGAGGCCACGGTCCGGAACGAGGTCCCCGCTTCGGACAGCCGCCGCCGCAGCGTGGCCGTGCTCATGCCCAGGGCGCGGGCGGCCGCCGGCTCGCCCCAGGCGTCGGGACCGATCACGGCCTGGACCTGGACGACGATGTCCGGCGCCGGGGCCGGGGCGCTGCGCTCGATCACCCGGGCCGCCTCGTCGAGGAGGGCGGTGAACTCCCCCAGCTCGTGGGTCGCCCAGCGCTGGTACTTCACCGCGCGCAGGGGCAGGGATCCGTCGGACAGCGCATAGCCGATGGTCACGCCCCGGCCGCGCCGCAGGGCGGTGGGCGACACCACCGGACGCAGCAGCGTGGGCCCCATCGGCGGCGTCGCCGGCTGGACGCGCAGGAAGTCCGGGGCGAGCCGCTTGCCGGTCAGCCAGCGAAAGCCGCAGTGGGCGGTCAGGGCGAAGATCTCGACCAGCAGGTCGCGTCGCGGATCCCGCTCGCCCCGGCAGCCGAACGAGACTTCCAGGCCGCGCCGGGTCCGGCTGAAGCCGACGAACATGTCCGGCCGCAACATCGGGATGGCGTCGGCGAAACGCTGGAGCGCCTGGGCGAAGGTGTCGCCCTGGGCCGCGGCGGCCAGCAGCAGGCCGAAGGTCCCCTGCGGCACGCGGGTCGGCGCCACGCCGCAGGACTCGTCGCCGGTCGCCCGCATGTGTTCCAGGCACAGGTTCAGGAACCGCATCGAGGGCATGGGCTCGCCAGGCGAATCCTCCCCGACGAGCGACGTCGCCGCCTCCGGACCGACCAGCAGCGGCAGATAGCCGCCGGGGACGCGGAAATCGGCGGCCGTGAACCGGGATCCACGACCGGACGCTACGCCAGACTGCACTCGCTCGACCATGGCGGGTGCATAGCCACCCTTACGCAGGGTCAGAAAAGAAGAAGGGCGCGCCGGCTCCCCGCCGGCGCGCCCAAAGGCCTGGATCCCTACGGGAGGAAGGGGATCCGATGGCTGAGTTCTGATCAGTACTTGACGGTCAGGGCGATCCCGACGGTGCGGGTCTGGCCCGGGAAGCGCACCACCGTGTTGGCGTTGCTGGCGACCGCGGTCCAGTAGTACTCGTCCGTCAGGTTGCGGGCCCAGGCGGTCAGATCCCAGCGGCCGTCGGTCGAGCCGATGCCGACGCTGGCGTTCCAGACGCCGTAGGCGGGGATCTCGTACAGCGGGTTGCCCTCGAGGTCGGCCTGCGAGGCCTTCTGGTAGCGGCCGTTGAGCATCGCCTTGAAATCGAGGCCGTCGGTCAGCTCGCGGTTATACAGGGCCGTGATGCTGCCAAGGAACTCGGGGCTGTAGAGGAACGGGGCCCCGTCGTAGTCCTGCGGCAGGCCAGCGCCGTTGGTGCCGACGAAGCCGTCGATCTCCGTGTGCAGGAACGTCGCCGCGGTGATCAGGGTGAAATTGTCCGACGGGCGCATCGTGATTTCGGCGTCGACGCCGTAGGCGAGCGAGTCCGGGATGTTCTGCAGACGGGCCAGCGCCGTGTAGAGAGCGTCCGGGTTGAAGGTGCTCATCTGCTTGTCGGTGTAGTCGTAGTAGAAGGCCGAGACGTTGGCCTGCATCCGGCGCTCGAACATGGAGGCCTTCACGCCGACTTCGTAGGCGAGCAGCTGCTCCTGTTTGGCGGGCAGGTTCTGTTCGTAGAGGCTGGCGGTGTTGACCGGCGCGCCGCCCGACTTGGCGCCCTGCGACACCGAGCCGAACAGCAGCACGTCGTCGGTGACGTTCCAGTTCAGGGCCAGGCGCCAGGCGACATTGTCCTCGTCCAGGCTGGTGACGACCTCGCCGCGCGTGGCGGTCATGGTGTTCCAGTCGATGCGGGTCGTCGAGCAGCCGTTGGCGACCACGTTGTCGGTGATGGCGACCCCGTAACGCAGCAGGTAGAGGTACTTGTTGGTCACGTTCAGGTTCGCCAGCATCGAGCCGTCGACATCGCGCGAGCAGATGTTCGCGTCCTGCTTGTCCTGGGTGTAGCGGATGCCGGTGGTCAGGCTGAGCCTGTCGGTCAGCTGCCAGTCGGCGCTGGCGAAGAGGCTGGCCGTGGTCGTCTCGATGTTACCGTCGTCGCGGTAGGTCTGGAAGGTGTTCGCCGCCTGGGCGGGCGTGTAGACGCCGCCCGGTCCGGCGCCGCCGGGGAGCGGACCGGTGTTGAACGGCGTGGCGAGCAGCTGGCCGGTGAGGAACTGGAACAGACGGACGTTGGCGTTGTCGCGGAACAGCGTCTGGTTGGTGTCGACGATCTCGTCACGGCCGTAGTAGCCGCCGACCAGCCAGGTGACGCGGTCATTGCCGCCCTGGATGCGCAGTTCCTGGGCGAAGGACTCGATCTCGCCGTCGGCGTCCTGGATCAGGACGTTGTACGGCGCGCCGGCCCAGTCCATCACGCCCTTGCGCTCGATCTTGTTGAAGCTGGTCAGCGAGACCAGGGTCAGGTCGTCGCTGATGTCCCAGGCGACGTTCAGCTTGGCGCCGAGGAAGGTCGAGTCTTCCTCGAGCGGCTTGTCGATGCCCGGCGTGGTTCCAACGGTCGAGGTGCGACGCGCGTCGGTCGCCCAGTCGGCGTCCTCGGCGCTGCGCGGCGGATTGCCGGCGATGAAGGTCGCCAGGCCCGGAGCATTCCAGAAGCCGGCGCCCAGCGGGTTGACGCCCTGGGGCGTCGTGCCCGGCGTGAAGCCGATGGCCTGGGCGGCGAGGGTGTCGCTGGTGTTGGCCCAGTAGTTGACCGAGGCGTCGATCGACAGGCTGTCGGTCGGCTGGAAGGCCAGCGCGCCGCGCACGCCGTAGCGGCTGACTTCGCCGAGGCGATCGCCGCGGCTCTGCGAAACCTGCCAGCCCTTGCCGCTGTTCTCGCTGCGGAACGACAGGCGGCCCTGCAGGGTGTCGGTGATCGGGCCGCTGACCATGCCCTCGAAGTTCATCGTCTCGTAGTTGCCGGCTTCGACAACGCCGCGCGCCTCGAAGATGGTCGACGGCTTCTGGGTGACGAAGTTGATCAGGCCGGCGGTGGTGTTGCGGCCGTACAGCGTGCCCTGCGGCCCCTTCAGCACTTCAACGCGCTCCAGGTCGAAGACCGGGCCGCTCAGCATCATCGGGTAGGCGTAGGCGACTTCATCGACATAGGTGCCGACCGTCGAGGTGGCCGACATGTTGATGGTGTTGAAGCCGATGCCGCGCAGGGTGAAGGTCGGCACGCCCTGGTAGGAGCGCGAGACGGTGAAGCTGGGCACCGCGGTCGACAGGTCCTGCACGTTGGTGACGCGCATCTCTTCAAGCTGCTCGGCGCCGAAGGCCTGGATGGACATGCCGACGTCGTTCAGCGACTGCTCGCGGCGCTGGGCGGTGACGACGATCTCGTCGACCGCGACCTCGTCGCCGGCCGATTGCGACTGGGCGAAGACCGGGGTGGCCAGGGCCGTCGAGGCCAGCAGGACGGCGGTCAGCAGCGGGGTGCGGGCCTGGCGGCCACGCGAAAGAGCGCGCGTGCGCATGGTGTATCTCTCCCTCATGAATCTTGTTCTTGGGGGAGCTCCGCGCATGCCGATGCCCGCCCGGCCAAAGGCCGGCCGGGCGCGCCATTCGGCAGCCCCCTGATTTGGGGAGGAGTGTGAACGGCGATCACACAGCGGACGAGGACGCCGCCGCGCAATCTTCACCGGACAATTTCGCTCAGTTCCGGGTATCAGCGGTGTGTGAAGTCGGCGCCCATAGCGCGCGCGCCCACGACACGCCCGGTCTCGTCGAGCTGGAAGACGACCGCCTGGCCCTGTCCCGGGACCAGTTCGACGCGGACGCTCTCCGGCTGGGTGAAGGCCTGGGCGACCGCCCGCATCGGGCCCATGGTCACCACCAGCCCGGCTTCGGTCGGGGTGACGTCGAAGGCGCCGTAGAGCGGGTTCTCGTAGCGGCCGGCGTAGGCCGCGTCGGCCAGGGTCAGCATGCGGGGTCGGGCGGCGAAGCGCGCGGTCGCAGCGGCCATACCCTTGCGCCGCGCATCGCGGTCGGCCTTCAGCGTCTCGAGCGCGGCGGCGTAGCGCGCCTCGACATCGGGACGGTTCAGGCGGCGCTCGTAGAGGTAGTTGGCGATCAGGTCGGCGAGGCCGCCGGCCACCGCGTCCTCGTTGACCATGACCGTCACGCCCAGCCGGTGAGCCGGCATCAGCGAGACGTGGGCGCGGGATCCGGCGAAGTTGCCGAAGTGATGGATCAGCAGGTCGTCCCCGAAGCCGCCGACCTCCCAGCCCAGGCCGTAGCCGGTGCGGCGGTAGGGTCCGAAGGCGGCATCCTGGGTGGCGATCGGCGCATGGCTGGAGGCGACCAGCCCGGCGGGAAACACCCGGCGGCCGTCGACGACGCCGTCGTTGATCTGGGCCTGCAGCCAGCGGGCCATGTCGCGCGCCGTCGAGATCAGCCCGCCGGCCGACTGCATGGTGGCGTCGGACTTCTGCAGCGGCGAGCGCAGCAGCGACCCGTCCGGACCCGCGACGTGGCCCGCCGCGACGACGCCGCCGGCGCGGGAGACGAAGGGGGTCGTGGCGGTCATGCCCAGCGGGTCCAGCACCTCGCGCCGGACCAGCGCCCGCCAGTCGAGACCGGTCTTCCGCTCGATCAGCAGGGTAGCCAGGTTGTAGCCGGCGTTACTGTAGCGGAAGGTCCCGGCCGGGGTGTCCGGCGTCTCGACGGTGGCGGCGAGCAGCGCCTGCATCACAGCCGGCGTATGGTCGCCGCTGAAGGCCGCGCGGAACGAGATCGGGCTGTTGTCGAGACCCGAGGTGTGGGTCAACAGCTGGCGAAGGGTGACCTTGGCGGCGATGGCGGGCGGCAGGCCGGAGTCCGGCAGCCAGGTCGCCACCGGGGCGTCGAGGTCGAGCTCACCCTTCGCCGCCAGCGCCGCGATGGCCAGGGCGGTGAACGACTTGGTGCTGGAGGCGATGTAGAACCGCGTGTCGGCGTCGGCCGGCGTCCGCGGCGCCGTGTCGGCGAGGCCCGTCCCGCGGACATAGACCGCGCGGTCGCCGTCGACGAAGGCCACGGCCAGGCCCGGCGTGACGTCGATCTCCTTGAGCGCCCGGTCGATAAAGGCGTCGGCGTCGCGCCGGAAGGCTGCGTCCTCGGCCGGAGTCGCGGCGAGCGCGACCGTGCCGGTCAGCAGGGCGAGGGCGGCGGCGGCCAGGGCGGCGAGGCGGCGAAGCATGGAGGGTCTCCGTTCGGTTCAGATCCCTGCCTAGAGGGTCGCCCGGCTACGGTCTTGAACGGATGAAATCCTCAGCCGTCCGCGAACAGGCGGCGCAGCGCGCCCGGTGAAAAGCCGGTCGCGGCCGTCATCACGCGGGTCATGTGGGCCTGGTCGGCGAAGCCGGCCTCCGCCGCCAGGTCGGCCAGCCGCCGGCGCCCGGCGACCACGCCGGCCACGGCGCGGGACAGCCGCCGGCCCTGCCGCCAGGCCGAAGGCGGCTCCTGACACGCGGCGCGAAACAGGGCGGCGAAGCGCACCGGATGCAGGCCCAGGTCCCGCGCCACCCGGGCGGAGGCCTCGCCGGCGGCCAGCCGCAGCCGCGCCTCGGGCACCCAGGGCGCCGGCCGGGCGTCCGTCCCCGCGTCGAGAAGGCCGGCGCACAGCCGCGCCAATCCCGCCGGACCCGCCGCAAGAAGACCTCGCGCCGCCCCGGCCCGGCCGATCCGGTAGGCTTCGACGAAGGGCCCATCGGGCAGGGCCGTCGAGAGGATCAGGGCGCCGTCCCCGCCGAAGCGGTTCTCGTGCTCGAAGCCCGCCGGCTTGACGCTGACCACGGCGCCGAACGCCTCGCGCGGACCGGCGGGACTGTCCTCGGCGTAGTCGCCGGCCAGCAGGCAGGAGACCTGCGCCTCGCCATGCCTGTGGGCCCGGTGCGTCTCGCCCGGTTCGTACCAACTGATTGTCGTCCGCCGGCCGACGTCGGCCGCCAGCGTGATCGTCCTGCCCATGTCGGCGCGCTCCGTCACCCGAAGTCATGAGGCTTCGGGCGCGGGATACGGATGCATCGGGCCGGCGGCGAAATGTGGGCCCGGCGCCTAGCTCTTCAGCTTCAGCGCGCCCAGGAAGTAGCGCTTGCCCAGCGGCACGCCGTTGGCCCGCAGCACGTCGTAGGCGGTCGAGGCGTGGAAGTAGAAGTTGGGCAGCGAGAACGACAGCAGGAAGCCCTCGGCGGTGAAGGGCATCTTCATGGCGCCGAACTCGAAGACGACGTCCTTGCCGGCCAGGGCGTCGACCTCTTCCGGGGTCAGGGCGCGCAGCGCGGCCTGGGTGTCGGCGATGGTCTTCTGCAGCCCGGCGTAGGTCTCGGCCATCGACGGCCCGCCGGTTGCGGAGAACACGCCGGCCTTCACGGCCTCGATGGCGCCGATCGAATGGTGGGCGATCGAGGACACCTGGAACGACAGCGGCAGCATGTCGCCGGTCAGCCGCTTGCCGACCAGGTCATCGGCGTTCGCCCCCTCGTCGGCGCAGTGCTTCAGCCCGCGCTCGAGAAAGCCGGCGGCGGCGTCAACGATCTGCAGGTACTGCCCGACGGTGACGTCATAGAGTGAAATGGCCATGGGTGGCGCTCCCGGTGCGTTGCTTTGTGAAACTGTGCGCACAGTGCCTGATCGCACATCCCGTGCGCAATCTATTCCCCTGTCATCCTCGCGCGTGTCGCGAAGACCCATGAACACGGTGCTGGGAGGGGTGGCGCTGTCAGCGGAATCCTCCCGTCGCCCATGTGCATGGGTCGTCGGAACACGTCCGACGATGACGGATGGGAGGGGATAGCCCCCTACCCCGCCCGCTCGCTCCAGTCGTCCAGGTCCGGCTCGGCGCCCATGAGGGCGAGGCCCGTGGCGATCGAGACCAGCTCGGCGCCGCTCTCCATCTTCGCCGTCCCGAAGCGGCGCTCGAAGATCTCGCGGACGGCGGGGACGAAGGACGAGCCGCCGGTCAGGAACACGCGGTCGACGCCAGCCTCGGTGAGGTTCGCGCGGCGCATGGCCTCGTCGACGGCGCCCTCGATGGCGGTCAGCTCCGGCTGGATCCAGCGGTTGAACGACTCGCGCTTGACCTCGCCGGCGATGTGCACCGACCCGCCCCTGAACTCGAACTCGGCCGTCTCGGCGCCCGACAGCGCCTCCTTCAGCCGCGAGACCGCCTGGTAGAGGCGGTAGCCGTGGTTGTCGTCCAGCACCTCGACCAGCCGGGCGATCTTCTCCGGCTCGGTCGCGGTGCGGACCAGCTTGCGGATGTCCTTCATGTCCTTTGACGCCCGCAGCAGCGCCAGCTGTTCCCAGCGGGCGAAGGCGGTGAAGTAGCGGTTGGGGATCGGCAGGATGTTGTCGAAGGCGCGGTAGCTGCTGCCCTTGCCCAGCCGCGGCGAGACCAGATGGTCGATCAGCCGGTAGTCGAAGGCGTCCCCCGCCACCCCGACCCCGGCGTTGGCCAGGGCCCTTGAGCGAATGTGGCCGTTCTCGTGCGTGAAGCGGACCAGCGAGAAGTCGCTGGTGCCGCCGCCGAAGTCGGCGACCAGCACCGTGGCGTCGCCCTCAAGCCGGCGCGCGAAGAAGAAGGCGGCCGCCACCGGCTCGGGCACATAGCGGATGTCCTCGAACCCGAGGCGCCGGAAGGCGGTCTCATAGCGGCGCAAGGCGAGCGCCGTGTCGGGCCGGTTGCCGACGAAGGTGACGGGGCGGCCGACGATCACCCGCTTCGGCAGGTCGGCCAGGGTCTCGCCACCGTGCTCCTTGACCTTCAGCAGGAAGGCGCTGAGCAGGTCCTCGAAGGTGAACCGTCGCCGCAGGATCTCGGTGTCGGTGAACAGGGCGCTGGCGGCGTAGCTCTTGAAGGACTGGATGAACCGCGTCTCCAGCGGCTCCTCGACATAGGCGTCGATGGCCCAGGGGCCGGCCTCGACGACGCGGGCGGTCGGGTCATGGTCGGGCGCGTGGAAGCTGAGCGCCGAGCGGAAGGCGTTGAACGGCGCGCCCTCGTGGCTGAAGCCGGCGAGGCGCGCCTGCCCCTGTCGCTCCAGGGCGACGACGGTGTTGGTGGTGCCGAAATCGAAACCGATCGCGGCCTCGGGAGAGGCGGTCATGAGGAAGGTCCTGCGGAGAAGACGGAGGCGCGCGCCTCCGGTCTCCGCCGGGGCGCGTCGCTAGTCGTGAAGGGAAAAAGCGAACACGTAGTCGATCCTCATGAGGCCATGACCCTACTCCGCCGCGGGCTCGAGCGGCTGGTCGTACGCCGCCATCAGAGCCATGTTGAGGATACGGGACACGGACGCCGACAGCGGCGCGATCTGCACCGACTTTGTCAGGCCCAGCAGGATCGGACCCAGCACCGTCGCCCCGCCCAGCGACTGCACCAGCTTGGTGGAGATCGAGGCGGAGTGGATGGCCGGCATGATCAGCACATTGGCCGGGCCGGTCAGGCGCATGAACGGGTAGTTGGCGCGGCGCTCCGGCTCCAGGGCCAGTTCGGGCGGCATCTCGCCCTCGTACTCGAAGTCGACGTCCATCTCGTCGAGCATGGCCACCGCCTCGCGGACCTTCTCCGAGCGCATGCCCATCGGGTTGCCGAAGGTCGAGTAGCTCATGAAGGCGACGCGCGGGGTGAAGCCCAGCGCGCGGACGGCGCGGGCCGCCTCGCAGGCGATCTCCACCAGCTCCTCGGCCTCGGGCATCTCGGTGACGTTGGTGTCGGCGATGAACAGGGTGTGGCCCTTGGCCAGCACGATGGACATCCCCATCACCCGGCCGCCGGGGGCCTGGTCGATGACGCGCAGGATCTCCTCCAACGCCTGGTCGTAGGCGCGGGTCACGCCGGTGACCATGCCGTCGGCGTCGCCCAGCGCCACCATCGAGGCGGCGAAGCTGTTGCGGTCCTGGTTGATCAGGCGCTGCACGTCGCGCTTGAGATAGCCCTCGCGCTGCAGACGGCCGTAGAGGTGCTCGACATAGTCGGGAGCGCGGTCGGACAGACGGGCGTTGACGATCTCGATCTTCGCCTCGTCGGGATCGAGGCCGGCCAGCTTCATGTTGTCCTTCACCAGCTCCTCGCGGCCGCAGAGGATGGCCTGGCCCAGACCCTGGGCCTGGAAGGCGTAGGCGGCGCGGATGACGCTGGGCTCCTCGCCCTCTGCGAAGACGATCCGCTTCTTGGGCCCGCTGAGCACGGCGCCCGACAGGCGCTGCAGGAAGGCGGCGCTGGGGTCCAGCCGGCGGGCGAGGCTGGCGCGGTAGGCGTCCATGTCCTCGATGGGCTTGCGGGCGACGCCGGTGTCCATCGCCGCCTGGGCGACGAAGGGGGGGATGTACCAGATCAGCCGCGGGTCGAAGGCCGAGGGGATGATGTACTGCGGGCCGAACTTCAGCTGCCGGCCGTGGTAGGCGGCGGCCACCTCGTCGGGCACGTCCTCGCGCGCCAGCATGGCGAGCGCGTTGGCGCAGGCGATCTTCATCTCGTGATTGACCCGCCGGGCGCGCACGTCGAGCGCCCCGCGGAAGATGTAGGGGAAGCCCAGGACGTTGTTGACCTGGTTGGGATAGTCGCTGCGGCCGGTGCCCATGATGGCGTCGCCGCGGACCGAGTGGACGTCCTCGGGGCTGATCTCCGGATCGGGGTTGGCCATGGCGAAGATCACCGGATTGGGCGCCATGCTGGCGATCATCTCCTTGGTGAAGGCGCCGGCCGCCGACAGGCCCAGCAGGACGTCCGCGCCCTCGACCGCCTCGGCCAGGGTGCGCTTGTCGGTGTCGACCGCGTGGGCGCTCTTCCACTGGTTCATGCCGTCGGAGCGCCCCTTGTAGAGGACGCCCTTGGAGTCACAGGCGATGACGTTCTCGGGCCGCACGCCCATCGCCTTGATCAGCTCCATCGAGGCGATGCCGGCCGCGCCGGGGCCGTTCAGCACGACCTTCACGTCCTCCAGCTTCTTGCCGGTGATGTAGCAGGCGTTGATCAGGCCGGCGGCGCAGATGATCGCCGTGCCGTGCTGGTCGTCGTGGAACACCGGGATGTCGAGCAGCTCCTGCAGCTCGGTCTCGATGCGGAAGCACTCGGGGCTCTTGATGTCCTCGAGGTTGATGCCGCCGAAGGTGACGCCGATGTTCTTGACCACAGTGATGATCTCGTCGGCGTCCTTGCTGGACAGCTCGATGTCGATGGCGTCGACGTCGGCGAAGCGCTTGAACAGCACCGCCTTGCCTTCCATCACCGGCTTGGAGGCCAGCGCCCCGAGGTCGCCCAGGCCCAGGATGGCCGTGCCGTTGGAGATGACGCCGACCAGGTTGCCCTTGGAGGTGTACTCGTAGGCCAGGTCCGGATTCTCGGCGATGGCCAGCACCGGCACCGCGACGCCGGGCGAATAGGCCAGGCTCAGGTCCCGCTGGGTGGCCATCGGCTTGGTCGCGGCGATGGCGATCTTGCCCGGCGTCGGGAACTGATGGAAGGCGAGCGCCTCCGCGTCGGTGAAGGTCTTCTTTTCGGAATCGCTCATGGGGTGGCGGACGTCCTTGAAACGCTGGAGCGGCGTCACCGGTCGTCAGGCCGGTCGCGTCGGAGGCAGGAAGGCGCGCAACCTAACGGCGCCGACCCGCCGGGACAACCGGGCGCGGGCGGAAGTTTGCTTGCGGGGGTATGGCCGGAGTCTATGCCACCCTGCCCCGTCTCCCCGGCGAAGGCCGGGGTCCACGGTTCAAGCTGAGTGCGGGCCGCATGGATCCCGGCCTTCGCCGGGAAGACGGTGTGAGAGTCAGAACAGCGTCTCGAAGAGATCCCGCCACTCGGGATTGCCCTCCTCGATCAGCCGGATCTTCCAGGCCCGCTTCCATTCCTTCATCTGCCGCTCCCGGATCTTCGCCGCTTCACGGGTGGTGAAGACGCCGTGCCAGACGAGGCGGGTGACATCGTAGCGGGCGGTGAACCCGTGGGGACGATGCTTCTCTCGATGCTGACCCATCCGGCCGATCAGATTGTCGGTCGAGCCGATGTAGAGCGTCCCGCGCTTGCCGCTCGCGAGAATGTAGACGAAGAACGCCATTTTTGCAATTTTAGCTTGTATTGCCGGCTTCCTCAACACCGTTTCCCCGGCGAAGGCCGGGGTCCACGCTTCAAGCTCACTGCGCGCCGCATGGATCCCGGCCTTCGCCGGGAAGACGGAGCGGGGTGGTGAGGATGACGGAGGGCGGCATCGACGCTACACAAGCATCATGACCCACACCGCCCTTCCCCCCGTGAAGATCGCCATCGCCGGCGCGCTCGGCCGGATGGGGCGTGCGGTGGCCGCGACCTGCGAGGGGCGGGACGATGTCACCGTGGCGGCCCGCTTCGAACGGCCCGGCGTCGAGGGCGAGGGACTGGTCAGCCTGGACGAGGCGCTGGGCCTGGCCGACGCGGTCATCGACTTCACGACGCCCGAGGCCAGCGTCGCCCTGGCCGAGAAGGCCGCCGGCCGTGGCGGCGTCGCCCTGGTCATCGGCTCGACGGGCCTGTCGCAGGACCAGACCCGCCGCATCGACGAGGCCGCGAGCCGCATCGCCATCGTGCGGGCCGGCAACTTCTCGCTGGGCGTGAACCTGCTGATGGGCATGGTCCGCCAGGCCGCCGCAGCGCTGGACCCCCGCGACTTCGACATCGAGATCTTCGAGGCCCACCACCGCCGCAAGGTCGACAGCCCCTCGGGCACCGCCCTGATGCTGGGCGAGGCCGCCGCCGACGGCCGCGGCGTTGTGCTGGCCGACGTTCTGCAGCCGGCGCGGCACGGCCTGAACGGCCCAAGGCCCGAAGGCGAGATCGGCTTCTCCGTCCTGCGCGGCGGCGGCATCATCGGCGAACACAGCGTCACCTTCGCCAGCGAGGAAGAGATCCTGACCTTCAGCCACTCGGCCCGCGACCGCGGCCTGTTCGCCCGCGGCGCGCTGGCGGCGGCGAAGTGGGCGGCCGGGCGCAAGGCCGGGGCGTTCGATATGCAGGACGTGCTGGGCCTGAACTAAACTCGTCCTCCCCGCGAGCGGGGAGGATTGGCGGATTGCAGCCCCCTTGTTCCGCGCTAACCTCCCGGCACACCCCGGGGGCAATCCGATGGACAGTCTCAGTTTCCAGAACCCGCTGATCGCGACCTACGCCGTCGCCGCGTCGCTGATGATCCTGAAGGTCGTGGCCATGTCCTGGCTGACGGTCGCGCGGATGATGCAGGTGAAGGGCGGCTATCGGTCGCCCGAGGACCTGAAGAAGACGCCGCTCAATCCCGAGCCGAACCCGCAGCAGCTGGCGCCCAACGAAAGCGTCGAGCGCATCCGGCGCATCCAGATGAACGACCTGGAGAACATCCCGTTCTTCCTCGTGGCCGGCCTGCTGTTCGTGCTGACCGAGCCGTCGCTCGCGCTCGCCCAATGGCTGCTCTACGGCTACGTCGTCTCGCGGCTGGCGCACTTCGTCGCCTATTTCACCGCCCGGACCCACGACCTGCGCGCCGCCCTGTGGACGATCGGCTCGCTGATCATCGTGTTCATGACCGGCTGGGTTCTGGTCGCGGCGGTTGGCGCGCTGGTTTAGGGCCCGGAAAGCGAGACTCCGGAGACCGATACTGCGGAGACAAAGCGGGACATTCGGCGACAATCGGCCCCTTCCCGCGCCCGACCGCCGACGCAATCGATCCCCCTGGTCCTGGGCGGGTTCAGACTGGGTCCATGGATCCGGGCGACGCCCATACCCACGCCGCGCCAACCCTTGTGGCGCCTGGCTTCGCGCAGAGCGTGACGGTGAGACGGTCACCGCGAGCGCGGTCATCCTCGCGCGTCCGAGGGCGCGCCGGGAGGATCTGTCCCCCTATCGCCCTTGCCATGAGGGCGACCGCGCCCGCCCCTCACGCGTGCCGCAAGACACCCGGGACAAACTTCAGCGATCGCTTGAGTGTCGCCCTACCCGCCGCGCGCCACGAACCACTCGTTCAGGAAGCGCTTGTCGGCCTTGCCGTAGTGGAAGTCCGCGTCCTTGTAGCCGCGCACACTGCCGCCGGCGGCTTCCAGCACCGCGTGGGCGGCGGCGATGTCCCATTCGCTGGTCGGGCCGTGACGGGGATAGATGTCGGCGGCCCCCTCGGCGATGCGGCAGAGCTTGATCGAACTGTCGAGCGCCAGGCGCTCGTCGAAGCCGTATTCGACGGCCAGGGCCTCGACGGTTTCCGGCTTCATGGTGTGGCTGATCAGGCAGACGGCCTCGCCCTTCGGCCAGGGGCGCACGCGGACGGGCTGCTGGGCGCCGCCGCTGGTGCGCTTCATCGTGCCGCCGGCCGTGGTGAACCAGGTCTCGTCGCTGGCCGGGGCGCAGACGGCGCCGGCCACCGGGCGGCGGTCCTGGATCAGGCCGATGTTCACGGTGAAGTTGGGGTCGCCCTTCATGAAGGCCTTGGTGCCGTCGACCGGGTCGACGAGGAAGAAGCGCGGGCCGATGGCGTCCGGCGTGCCGAACTCGCTGGCGTGCTCCTCGGCGACGACCGGGATGTCCGGGAAATGTTCCTTCAGCCGGGCGACGATCAGCCGCTCGCCGGCCTGGTCGGCCTCCGTGACCGGACTGGAGTCGGCCTTGCTGGTGTGGGCGACCGTGCCGCCGTGCGACCAGAAGGGCATGATCACCCGGCCGGCCTCTTCCACGATGTCGGCCAGGATGCGGCCGATGTCGGCGTCGTCGCTCATTGCGTTCATTCCCCTACTGCTGCGCCAGCCCGTCAGCGGTCGCGCGGATCGTCGGCCACGAACACCAGCCGGACCACCGAGGTGTCGATGGTCTGCTTGCCGGCCTCCTCGAAGTCGACGGTCACGCGGGCGCCGACCACCGACTGCACCTGCCCCAGACCCCAGTCCGGGCGATCCGGATGGCGCACCAGGGCGCCCGGCTCGAGGAAGGCGGTCATGGCGACCTCCGTAGGGGGCGCGGCCCCGTTTGCCAACGGCTCAAATCAGGGCAACGTCCGCCCCGATGACCGAGCCGACCGACACCCCCGCCCAAGCCGCGCCGGAGACGGCGCCCGAAGCCGCCCCCGAGACCGCGCCTGCGCCGGCCCTGCCGGACGCCGCCGAGCTGGCCGCGCAGATCGCCGCGCGCCTCTGCCACGACTTCATCAGCCCGGCGAGCGCCATCGTCTCGGGCCTGGACCTGCTCGAGGATCCGACCGCCCAGGACATGCGCGAGGACGCCATGAGCCTGATCACCCAGAGCGCCCGCAAGCTGGCCGACATGCTGCAGTTCGCGCGGGTGGCGTTCGGCGCCTCCTCGACGGCCGAGACCTTCGACGCCCGCGAGCTGGAGAGCCTGGCAAAAGGCGTCTTCACCCATGTGAGGCCGGAGCTGGACTGGAAGGTCGAGCCGGCGGGGCTGAACAAGCCGGCGGCGCGGGTGATCATGAACCTGGCGCAGATCGCGGCCGGAGCCCTGCCGATGGGCGGGACCGCGACGCTGCGGGCGGTCGAGGCCGACGGCAAGGTGGCGATCAGCGTCGAGGCGATCGGTCCGCGCGGCCGCCTGAAGCCCGAGGTGCTGCGCGGCCTGCAGGGCCAGGACCGCGGCGACGCGGTCGGCGGCGCCTGGGTGCAGGCCTATTACCTGTGGCTGATCGTCAAGGGCGTCGGCGGCCAGCTGGCGGCGGAGACCGGCGAGGACAAGGTGACGCTGGCGGCGGTGGTGCCGGCGGGCTGAATCGATCCTCTTCCGGAGAGCGAGGCGCGGCGAACTGTCCGTTATCCGCGCGCCCTCACGGGCCGTTAACCCACGCAGGCGAAAACGGATCGTTGGGGAAGGAGCGTTCCGTCTTGAAGACCTGTCTGCTGGTCGATGACAGCCGGGTGATCCGCAAGGTGGCCCGCCGCATCCTGGAGGACCTCGGCTACGAGATCGCCGAGGCGTCCGACGGGCTGGAGGCGCTGGCCTGGTGCCGCGCGGCCATGCCCGATGTCATCGTGCTCGACTGGAACATGCCGGTGATGAACGGCATGGAGTTCCTGCGCACGCTGCGGGCCGAGCCGGGCGGCGACGCGCCCAAGGTCGTGTTCTGCACCGTCGAGAGCCACCCCGACCGCATCCGCGAGGCCCTGGCCGCCGGCGCGACCGAGTACATCATGAAACCCTTCGACGGCGACATCATCGCCGCCAAGTTCGAGATGGCGGGCCTGACCTGATGACGCCCGAGGACATCCAGCTGGTCGTGGCGCTGTGCAAGGCGCGGGCGGGTCTGAAGATCGACCCGGCCAAGACCTATCTGATGGAAAGCCGCCTGGCGCCGCTGGCCCGGCGCGAGGGCTACAACAGTGTCGAGGACCTGATCGCCGGCCTGAAGGTGCGCCGCGAGGAGCCGCTGATCTGGGCGCTGGTCGAGGCCATGACGCTGAACGAGACGGCCTTCTTCCGCGACCGGGCCGCGTTCGACCAGCTGCGCGACGACATCCTGCCGACCCTGACCCGGATGCGCGGCCCCGAGCCGATCCGCATCTGGAGCGCCGCCTGCGCCACCGGCCAGGAGGCCTATTCAGTGGCCATGATCGCCGAGGAGGCCCATGGCCTGGAGCCCGGCGCCCGCATCGACATCTACGGCTCCGACATCGCCGAACGCTGCCTGGAGAAGGCCCAGAGCGGTCTCTATACGCAGTTCGAGGTCCAGCGCGGCCTGCCGATCCAGCAGCTGGTGCGGCACTTCGACAAGATCGAGGACAACTGGCAGCTGTCGCCCCGCATCCGCCAGCGGGTGCGCTGGCGGCGGATCAACCTGGCCGCCGACCTGTCGGCCGTGGGACGGTTCGACGTCATCCTGGCCCGCCATGTGCTGACCGCGCTGGACGACGGCATCCGCCGCCGCGTGCTGGAGAGCCTGGCCGCCGCCCTGCCCGCCGACGGCTTCCTGCTGCTGGACGCCGAGGTGTCGCCGCAGGACCTGACCGACGCCTTCCGGCCGGTCAGCGGCCGCACGGGCCTGTTCGCCCGCAACCCCTCGTTCAGGGCTGCCGCGTAAGCGCCGCCATAAGTCCGGCGATCTCCGCCGCCCCGGGTTCGGTCCGCTCCGCCAGCGCCGCGGCCGCCTGCGCGATCGCTGCAGGCGGCTTGTTCTGCGACAGCTTGCTGACCCCCTCCAGGCGCTCGGCCGTCATCTCGAAGCCGACGATGGCGGCCAGCATGGCCTCGAACCGGCCGGGGGTCATCTTGGCGCGGGTCCAGGGCGGCTTGGGCGCCAGCGGCCCCTCGAAGTGCGCCGACAGGTCGTCGAGCAGGCCGATGAGCCCTGCCTCGTCCAGCGCCGCGACCGGCCCCTCGACCTCCACGGACTGGTAGTTCCAGGTCGGAACCTGGTCGTCGATCCCGTACCAGTCGGGGCTGATGTAGGCGTCCGCGCCGGGGATCACCGCGACCGCCGCCGCCCCGTCCAGCAGCGCTTTGGTGACCGGGTTGCCGCGCGCCAGATGGAAGCGCAGGCGCCGGCCGTCGAGCACCACCGGCGCCTGGGCGATCAGCGGCCGGCCCCCGCCCGCGACGGCGATCATGGCGAAGCCGCGCGTGGCGACCAGGGCGGCGAGCGCGGCCTCATCGGCCAGGCGGAAGAGCGGCGAAGCATGCATGGGCGGTCTCCTAGCAGACGCGACCAAGGTTCGCCCGGCCTTTGCTTCCGCCGCGTCATGGCGGCATCGTGCATGCAGGCAGGAGACACCCCATGAGCGGCGCAGATCGCATCCCCGACGAGATCGCCTTCCAGGCCATCGACCCCAAGGCCTACGCGGACAACAGCGTCCACGACGCCTTCCGCTGGCTGCGCGCCAACAACCCGCTGGGCCGCGCAGAGCTGGAAGGAGTCGCCCCGTTCCGGATCGTCACCCGGCATGCCGACATCCTCGAGATCAGCCGGCAGAATGACCTGTTCCACTCCGGGGACCTGGCCTCGACCTTCACCACGCTGGAAGGCGACCGGCTGGTGCGTGAGATGACCGGCGGCAGCCCGCACCTGGTGCGGACCCTCGTGCAGATGGATGCGCCGGACCACCCCAAGTACCGGATCATGACCCAGTCCTGGTTCCTGCCGCAGAACATCCGCAAGCTGGAGGATCGCATCCGCCAGATCGCCCGCGAGCACGTCGACCGCATGGCGGCGCTGGGCGGCGAATGCGACTTCGTGGGCGAGATCGCCCTCTACTACCCGCTGCGGGTGATCATGGAGATCCTCGGCGTGCCGCCCGAAGACGAGCCACGCATGCTGAAGCTGACCCAGGAGCTGTTCGGTGCCCAGGATCCGGAACTGAGCCGGTCGGGCGGCAAGGAGAACCTGCAGGGGCCCGAGGCCATGGCGGCGCTGCAGGGCGTGATTGCCGACTTCTTCATGTACTTCAAGGCGATCACCGACGACCGCAAGGCCAACCCGCGCGATGACGTGGCCAGCGTGATCGCCAACGGCAAGCTGGACGGCGAGCCGATCAACGACTTCGAGGCGATGAGCTACTACGTCATCGTCGCCACCGCCGGCCACGACACCACCTCGTCCTCCACGGCAGGGGCGATCTGGGGGCTGTGCGAGAACCCGGGCGAGTTCGCCAAGGTCAAGGCCGACGCCTCGCTGATCGGCGGGCTGGTCGACGAGTCGATTCGCTGGATCACGCCGGTGAAGCACTTCATGCGCTCGGCCACCGCCGACGCCGAGGTCGGCGGCCACCGCATCGAGAAGGGGGAATGGCTGTGGCTGGCCTATCCGTCGGGCAACCGCGACGAGGCGGTGTTCGACGATCCCGACGCCTTCCGCATCGACCGCGGCTCCGGCAAGCACCTGGCCTTCGGCTACGGCGCCCACCTGTGCCTTGGCCAGCACCTGGCCAAGATGGAAATGCGGATCCTGTTCGAGGAGCTGCTGCCGCGCCTCAAGTCCCTGGCTTTCGCCGGCGAGCCGAAGCTGAGCGCCGGCAGCTTCGTCTCCGGCCCCAAGCACCTGCCGATCCGCTACAGCTTCAACTAGCGCCCAAGAAAAAAGGCCCCCGCCATCGCTGGCGGGGGCCCCGGTCTCGTACGCAAGCAGCCTTACTTGGCGTCCTGGGCCGTCTCTTCGATCGCCTGGCCGGCCGCCTCGACGTCCTGGCCCGCGCCCTCGATCGTGTTGCAGGCGGCGGCCAGAAGGCTGGTGGCCGCAATGGCCAGAATCACAAGCTTACGCATCGCGCATCTCCTCGGCCCGATCACCGGGCGGTTGTTTCACGGGATGCAAACGTGGCGCTCGGGCCTAGGTTCCGTCCGGCGCGGCCTCGGGCGTTGGAAAGATCAGTCGCGCGGTCAGGCCGCCCTCGGCATTGCGCTCGAGCGTGCACCGGCCGCGCAGCTGGCGGGCGAAGGCGTTCATCAGGGTCCGCCCCACGCCCTTGATGTCGTCGGGGTCGGGCGGCGTGTTCCGGCCGCCGCCGTCGTCGGCGATCGTCAGTTCGGCTTCAGGTCCACGCACGATGAACTCGACGGTCAGCTTGCCGCCGACTTCGGTCAGGGCGTGCTTCTGGGCGTTGGTCACCGCCTCGACCGCGAACAGGGCCAGCGGCGCCAGCTTGTCGGGATCGATGACCAGTCGGTCGGCGCGGACCTCCGTGCGCACGCTGCCGTGGGCCGATATGTCGCCGGCGAGAAGCTGGCCGGTCAGCTCCTCGAGGAACGGTCGCAGGTCGACATGCTTGATGTCGGCGCCCTGGTAGAGGGCGCGGTAGATGAGGGCCAGGGCGGTGATCCGCTGGCGGGTGTCGCTCATGGCCTGGCGCGCGACCTGATCGGTCAACGCCCGCTCCTGCATGCTGAGCAGCGAGCTGATGACCTGCAGGTTGTTCTTCACCCGGTGATGGATCTCGCGCATCAGCGCGTCCTTCTGCGCGAGGTTGTCGTGCAGGGACGCGTCGCGGGCCACGATCGTCGCGGCCATGTGGTCGAGCGTCTCGGCCAGCTCGCGGATTTCCGGCGGCGCCCGGTCGGCCTGCAGCGGCCGGACGGTGAACCGGCCCCGGGCGTAGATGGCTGCCACCCGCTGAAGGTACAGGACCCAGCGGCCGACCCCCTGCTCGGCGGCGATGTAGACCGCCAGCAGGGCCACGACGAAGGCGATGAGTGGGAACACGATCCCGGACATCGGATCGAGCCAGGCCGTGGCGAACAACCCTCGAGAGGGCGCCGACAGGATCACGAACAGATCTTCGTCGATCAGGGGCGCCACCGAGTAGGCGCGGCGCACGCCGTCGCTGTCGGTGGCGTAGGTGAGCACGGACCTGCGTGCTGAAGTCCGGTCGATCCAGCCTTTGACATCAGCCGGAAAGGCGTCGGGATCGGTGACGGACAGGGTTTCCCCGCGGCGGTTCACGATCGCCACCTGCGACCCGCGAGGCAGCGAGCGATCCTCCAGTTCCGGGCGCAGGCTGGATAGCGGGATCACGGCCGCCAGGACGTTGAAGCCGCCGTGGAGATCGGTTGACCGCACGGCGGCGAACAGGGCGGGCTCATCGGCGTAGCTGGCGCCCGGCGTGAGGGTGACGAACTGGTCCTGCCCGCCACTGAGGGCGCGGAACCAGTCTCGGTCGCGGCGTTCGGGATCGGCCGGCACGTCGCTGGCGGCGCAGGCCACCCGGCCGAGACGGTCGAAGCGGATCAGGTTGTCATACCCGCCCAGACGCTGACGGATCTCGGCCAGACGCTTGGAGCAGTCCATGCCGATCGCGCCCGGGCCCAGGGTCTCGAGCAGGACGCTCGCCGCCTCGATCCGCGCCCGCGCCGTGGCGGCGCTGCGCTCTCCGGCCGACTGCAAGACCGCCTGCCGGTCGGCCGTCTCGCGCTGGAAGGCCAGGATCGACTGGCCGGCGCCCAGCAGCAGGACGGGCGCCAGCGCCAGCGCCAGCGCCACGCCCAGCCGAACCCGGATGGTGGTGTCAGGACCCCAGCGCAGCCGCCCCAGGAGCCTCACCGGGCGGCGCTCAGACGCTCCGCATCGGCCAGGATCGAACGCATGGCGTCTCCGGCAGAGCCGCCGTCGCGGTCGTAGTCGCCGGCCTCCAGGATGCCGTGCAACGCCTTGCGCGCCCGGCTGACCCTGCTCTTCACCGTGCCGACGGCGCAGCCGCAGATGTCGGCCGCCTCCTCGTAGGCGAATCCGCCGGCGCCCACCAGGATCAGCGCTTCGCGCTGTTCATCGGGCAGCATGGCCATGGCCAGCCGAAGCTCGTCCAGCGCAACCGGCGCTTCGGGATCGTCGACCGCGACCAGCGTGCGCTCGGCCGCTTCCTGGTCGAGCTGAATCTGGCGCCAGGACCGGCGTTTGTCCGAGTAGAACTGGTTGCGGAGGATCATGAAGGTCCAGGCCTTCATGTTGGTGCCCAGCTGGAAGCTCTTTCGGGCGTCCCAGGCCTTGATCATCGCATCCTGCGCCAGGTCGTCCGCCTGCGTGGCGTCGCCGGTCAGGGTGCGGGCGAAGGCCCGCAGGTGAGGGATCAGCTTGACCAGCTCGCGCTGGAAGATCGTGTCGCGCTCACGGTCGGTCATGGCCGCGTGGCGCTCGTCCTGAACGGCTACCATCTAGCGGTCTCCGGACTTGTCGTCGGCCCTGCGCAGGATGTCCAGGAACTCGTCCGGGACAGGCTCGTTGACCACCTCGTCGAACATCTGACGAAGCTTCACGCCGATCGCGCGTTGCCGAAGCCGGGTTTCATCCAAAGGGGCCGAGCCCTTGCGACGTTCGTCCATGGGATTTTGTTCGATCATCATGTCGGCGCGGACCGGCGCCTGCCCCCTGTTGTGAACTGTACCTCGCTCGCTCAACGCAGCACCTGCTTGCCGGGTTCCCGTACCTTTGTTCTTTATGATGACGCAGCGGCCGCCCCGTGGGAACCTTCCTTTATCGAGGACGTTCAGCGACACGAAGGGGTGCGTACCGCCTGTCAGGGCGGCTTTCGTCACGCCATAACGAAGACCTAGAAACGGGAGGGGTCATGAGTCTTCTTGCACGTCTTGCGCCGCATCTGCCCTACATGCGTCGGTACGCTCGCGCCCTGACGGGCGATCAGATGTCCGGCGACCAGTATGTGCGAGTGGCGCTGGAAGCGCTTGCCGCCGGCGACAAGCAGCTCGACAGCCGGCTGTCCCCGAGAGTGGCGCTCTATCATGTGTTCCACGCCATCTGGTGCAGCTCCGGCGCCAGGCTGGAGGATCGCGTCGAAGAGCATGCCGGTCCCGATCCCAGCCAGCGGCTGCTGAGAATCGCCCCGCGTTCGCGCCAGGCCTTCCTGCTCACGGCGCTGGAGGGATTTACGCCCAGCGAGGCGGCGCAGATCCTCGACACCGACTTTCCGGACGTCGAACGCCTGATCGCCGAGGCCCAGAATGAGATCGACGCCGAACTGGCGACCGATGTGCTGATCATCGAGGACGAGCCGGTGATCGCCGCCGACATCGAGGCGCTGGTCCGTGAACTCGGCCATTCCGTCGTCGACATCGCCGCGACGCGCACCGAGGCAGTGGCCGCGGTGGCCAACAAGATGCCGGGCCTGGTGCTGGCGGACATCCAACTGGCAGACGGTTCGTCGGGCATCGATGCGGTCAAGGACATCCTGGGCCGCTACGACGTGCCGGTGATCTTCATCACCGCCTTCCCCGAGCGCCTGCTGACCGGCGAGCGGCCGGAGCCGACCTTCCTGATCACCAAGCCCTTCCAGCCGGAGACGGTGAAGGCGGCGATCGGGCAGGCGCTGTTCTTCCATCCCGGACGGACGCGGAAGGCCGCCTGACCGGCGACCTCCGCGCGCCGCGCCTACTGCTTCACGTTCGAAACCGGTCCCGTCGTGGCGCGAGCCTCGGCGGCGGTCGGCGTGCTGGCCTCATTGGCGGTCGTAAGGGCGCCTGAATAGAAGGCCCAGGCCATGAACAGCGCGATCACCGCCAGAGTGGTCGAGACGAGCAGCATCCAGAACGCATGACGCCCCCAGCGGCCCTGCCGGGCTTCGGTCGCCTCAAGGACATCGTGACCGGTGTCGGTCGGCGGAAGTCGGTTGAAAATTGTGGCCATGGACGCCTCCTGTTGCTTCAGGTCTCAACAGAAGGAACGTCCCGGGGCGCCCGCTGTTCCTTGCGCGGAAAGGTCTGGCGAAGCGGGCGAAAAAATATCACCGGGCGCGGGAACGGATTTCGCGGGGATGACGTTTATGATTTGCGGAGGCGGCGACGCCCCCCCCCGACTTGAGGCTGGCAATAGTCAGCCTGCCGTCTCCGCACCCCCTTTCTCGATGATGCCAACTTCCGAGGGTGGTCCCGCAAGGACCACCCTCCTTCTTGCGGCTACTGACCTGAGCTTTTGAAGACCAGGTCGGCGCGGCGACGCAACGGCCGAAGCTCGCCATCCGGCGTGGCCGCATCGGACGCGCCGGCGGCGGCGATCCGGACGTTGCCGAACCCGAGTCCGCCGAGCGCCTGGGTGACCGCCTTGGCCCGCTGCTCTGACAGCACCAGATTCGCCCGCGGGTCGCCCACAGCGTCGGCGAGACCCAGGACGTCCACCACGCCGAGCGCACAGGTCGAACGCATCTCCTTCGCCTCCGCAAGCACCTGCCGGGCGTCGCGCGTGATCCTCGCCGACCCGTCGTCGAAGTAGATGGAGACCTTGAGATCCTCGCACAGATTGGTCGGGGCTACCCGGGAGCGGGTGGCGCAGCCCGCGAGGACCAGGGTCGATATCACCGCCGCTGCGGTCAGCCCGTGTTTCCACATAGCGCTCATCCTGCCTCACCCATGAAAAAGAACGGCCGGCGAGAAAACGCCGACCGCCCTGATGGTCGCTGAAAAACGGTGGTCCGTCGATCCGTTACCGGGGACGGCCGTCTTCCCAGTAGTACCGGCCGGTAGCCTGATCGTAGTAGTAGTAGCGACCGGCTCGCTCGTCATAGTACTGGCGCCGGTTGGTGGTGGCGCCGCAGCCGCCGTCCTCGCGGCAGCCCTTGATCGCTCCGGCCGTACCGCCGACCGCCGCGCCGATGGCAGCGCCGGTTCCGGCGTCGCCGCTGCCAACGTTGTTGCCGATCACGGCGCCGGCGATGGCGCCGAGGGCGGCGCCGCCCGCGGCGTTGCGCTCCACATTGCCCGTGCTCGTGCAGGCGCTGGTCAGCAGGCCGGCGGCGGCCACGGCCAGGGCCGTCCTCGTCAGTGTCTTGTGCATTTGCCTCTCCAGTTCGGTTCGGCCCCCGTCGGCATTGGCAACGCGGCGATCCCGTGGGAGTTCCGGACAGGAACCTGTGGCCCCGGTTCCCGTTAGCCAGTGGCATTGAAGTCGGGCGAGGCATCGAAACGTGGACAGCGGACCAGACAGGGTCGTGATCAGGCGCGTGGAGGTCGTGGTGAACCCCCTGTCCGGCAGCGCGGGCCCCGAGGCCGTGGCGGAGGCCGAACGTATCCTCGCCGACGCCGGCGTGACGGGGTCGGTCCGGGTTCCGGGCGAGGAGGGCCTGGAAGCGTGCCTGCGGCAGGCGCTGGACGCCCGGCCAGACCTGCTGGCGATCGTGGCGGGCGACGGCACGGCCAGGGCGGGCGCGGAGATGTCGGGGCCCGACGGACCGCTGGTGGCGCCCCTGCCGGGCGGGACCATGAACATGCTGCCCGGCGCGCTCTACGGCGATCGCGACTGGAAGGCCGCCCTGACCGACATCCTGGCCGACGGGATCGTCAAGCCGGTGTCGGGAGGCGAGATCGAGGGGCAGCGCTTCTATGTGGCGGCGATCCTGGGCGCGCCCGCCCTGTGGGCTCGGGCGCGGGAGTCGGCGCGGGAGGGCAAGATCCGGCTGGCGATCCTGCGCGCCCGTCACGCCATGAGCAACGCCTTCTCCGGCCGCCTCCGGTTCTCGCTGGACGGCGGGGTCCGGCGCAAGACCGGCGCTCTGGTGCTGATGACCCCGCTGGTGTCAAAGGCCCTCGACGAGTTCGACGGCTGCCTGGAGGCCGCCGCGCTCGATCCCGCCAACGCGCTGGAGGTCTTCCGTCTGGGGTTCCACGCAGCCCGGGGCGACTGGCGATCCGACCCCGTGGTCGAGGCCGGGCGGTGCCGGCGGGGCCGGGCCTGGGCCGGGCGATCAATCCCCGCGGTGCTCGACGGCGAGCCGACCCGGCTGGCGGCGGTCTCGGACTTCCGCTTCCTGCCGACCGCGTTCCGGGCGCTCGTCCCGCGGCCGCCGGCGGAGTCCGACACATGACTGTCCGCCGCCTGGCCCATCTTTCGGATATCCATTTCGGCGGGGAGCACCTCGAGGCGGTGGCCGGCGCCAAGGCCTGGATCGCAGAGCATCGACCGGACCTGACCGTCATCACCGGGGATGTGACCCGCGAGGGATCGCCCGTGGAGTTTGCGGCGGCCCGCAAGTGGGTCCACAGCCTCGCTTCGGAGTTCCTCATCGTGCCGGGGAACCACGACACCCCCTACTACAGCCTCGCCCACCGGCTGTTCCTGCCGTGGAAACGCTATGAAACCTACTTCGGCGCCCTGCAGGCGGTCGCCGTGCAGCGGGCCGGCGTGGCCATCGCGCCGGTGAACACCGCCCGCGGCGCCCAGCTTCGGGCCAACTGGTCCAAGGGCGCGATCACGCGTCGCCAGGCCGAACGGGCTGTGCAAGCGCTGGCGAGCGCCCGGTCCGGGTCGCTCAGGGTGGTCGCCTGTCACCATCCGCTCGTCGAAATGATCGGGGGGCCGATGAGCGGCAAGGTCCATGGCGGACGGCAAGCGGCGGAGATCTTCTCACGCGGGCAGGTCGACCTGGTCCTCACCGGGCACGTCCACGCGCCGTTCGCCCTGCCCTATCCCGGGGGCGACGGCCGCACCTGGGCGGTGGGCGCCAGCACGCTGTCGATCCGCGAGCGCGGCGTGCCCATCGGCTTCAACTGCATTGAGGTCGCCGACGACTGTGTGACCGTGACGGCGCTGGCCTGGACCGGCTCTCATTTCGAGCCGTGGCGAACCTGGCGCATCGATCGCCGGACACCCTGATGCGAAAGCGGCGGCGGGTCGCCCCGCCGCCGTTTCCAGTTCGAAGGATCCCTCGCCCCTCAGGGCGCCCGGCCTCGCACCAGGTGCATGACGCCGGAGACGACGAACAGCACGAGGAAGACAAAGAACAGAATCTTGGCGATATCGACGGCCGCGCCGGCAAGTCCGCCAAAGCCCAGGAACGCGGCGATCAGCGCCACGACCAGAAAAATAAGCGCCCACCTGAGCATTCCCGCATCTCCATTTCCAGATCGACCTGCCGATGGCGGCCTGATGATCTGGAAACGCTCTTCCACGACCTGTGTTCCCTCAGATGTTCGCAGGCGGAGGATAGCGCCATCCGTCGCCCTCTCCGCGCGAGGCCGCCAGCTGCCGGGCGGCCAGCGACCAGTTGGCCAGCCGGTCGAACCACGCCTGCAGGAAACCCTTCCGGTCATTCTGGTGGTCGAGATAATAGGCATGCTCCCAAAGGTCGCAGACCAGCAGCGGCGTCACGCCGTCGCGCGGGACAGTGTCGTCCGCGTCATGGGTCGAGATGACCTTGAGCGCACCGCCCTCGACGACGAGCCAGACCCAGCCTGATGCGAAGTGGCCGACGCCTTCAGCGACGAACGCCTCGCGCAGGGCGGCGAGGTCGCCGAACGCCGCATCGATCACCGTCGCCAGGTCCCCTGACGGCGCAGCGGGGTCCGGAGTCATGCAATCCCAGAAGAAGGCGTGGTTCCAGGCCTGGGCGGCGTTGTTGAACAGCTTGCTGCGGCCCTCGTCACCGGCGGTCTCGCGAATGACCGCTTCAAGCGACTCCGGCGCGGCCCCCGCTTCCGCGAGCAACCTGTTCAAGGTCTCGACGTAGGCCTTGTGATGCTTGCTGTGATGGAAGCCCAGCGTCCGCGCGCTGATCACCGGCTCGAGGGCGTCGGCGGGATAGGGAAGTTCGGGAAGGATGAACATGACTTCACTCCGGGGGCGCCGGGGAAGTCAGGCGCCCGTCATCGTTTCGGGTTGGATGGCTTGTCCATGAACGCGCGAAGCACCGCGGCGATCAGTTGCGGATTGCGCAGGGCATAGATGCCGGCCGCCACCGCCGCGCCGGACGCCAGCAACGGCCGCTCGCGAACCAGGGACAGGATGGTGTCGACCAGACCGGCGTCCGGTGTCGCCGCGGCCGTCTGACGTCGGTCGCCGTCCGCCTTGCGGGCGGCGATGAAGCCGGCCATCGCGACCAGGATGGCCGCGCTCGCGGCGACAACCGCCGCCGCGCCGGGCGCGCCCAGACGGGGCTCGACCAGCGCGTACAGCGCGAAGAACGCGGAGAAGACGCCGACGGCGGCGGCGGCGGCAATGGCGGCGGCGGCCGCGAGCGCCATCAGCGTCCGTTCCATCATCAGCGGCGATCGCCCCGGCCGGCCAGCAGCAGGCCGATCAGAAGACCGACGCCGATCCCGGCGAGCGTGGCCGTAACCGGGCGTTCCTTGACGCGTTCGACGACGTAGCGCTGGGCGACCTCGAACTGCTCGCCGGCGGTGTCGGTGTAGGCGCGGCTCTGGGCGCGGAGGGTCTCGATGCCCTCGCGAACAGCCGCCTCCGTGCGATGGGCCGCCTCGGTCAGCTTCTCGCGCGCCTGATCGGCGGCGTCGACGAAGCTGCGCTCGGCGTGCTTGGCGGCGTTCTTCAGCGCAGCCTTGGCCTGTTCGGCCTCGCCGGCGGCGGGTGTCGTGACATTGGTCGGGCCGTTGCTCGGCATGGGCATTCTCCAGGTTCGCGGGCGCGCCGGGTCCGGCGAGCCTTCCAGGGGGAGGGATCAGAGGGACCAACGCGACGCCGCGAGAGGGGTTCCACCCTAGCCGCACAAGGCGGTCTAGGGAACGGCGATTTGCGGTCCGGACAGCCGGGATATGCCGATTGTCCGCCGCACGGCGCCGGTCGCGTCTCGCGCGAGCCGGGGCGAGCGTCTATGCTCGGCGGATGGATGACGCCACGGCACAGGCGGGGGCGGACCTTGAAGCGGCGAGACTTCGCGCGCTCAGGAGTCTGCACGCGCTCGACAGCGGCTCGGACGTCCGGTTCGAACGGATCGTCCGCACGGCGGCCCTCCTGTTGCGTGCGCCGCGGGCGGCGATCGTGCTCGTTGACGCCGACAGGCTCTGGCACAAGGCCAGGATCGGTGTGCCGGCCGGACAGTACCCGCGCGCCGGCAGCATGGCCGACCATATGATCCGCTCCAGCGAGACGGTCTTCGTCGACGACCTGACCGCCGATCCGCGGTTCGAGCATATCCGGACGGCGCTGACGCAGGTCGATGTGCGCTTCTACGCCGGGGCGCCGCTGATCGCGCCCGGCGGCGAGGTCGTCGGCGTCCTGTCGGTAGGCGATCCGCAGCCGCACGCGCCGCACGACGAGGCCGAGCGTATGGCGCTCGAGGATCTCGCGTCCCTGACCATCGAGATGCTGGTCCACGACGCCCAGGTCATCGAGAGCCAGCGCCGCGCCCGGCTGGACCACCAGCGGGTTGAGCTGGCCCTGGACGCCGCCGGACTGGGCGAGTTCGAGTGGGACATGGGCGAGGACAAGGTCTTCATCAGCGACCGCATGCGGGCGCTGACCGGTCTCAGCCGGTCGTCTGCGCCGGCCGAGGGCGGCGATGTCTCGTTCCGGTTCGTCCACCCCGACGATGTCGAGACCCTGCGCGAGGCGGTCGACAGCGGTCTGCGCGCCGAAGGTCGCTATGCGGTGCAGTACCGCATGATCCGGCCCGACGACGGCCGTGAGCGCTGGATGCAGGGCGCCGGCGTGCTGGCCCGCGACGAGGCTGATCGCCCGCTGAGAGTGATCGGCGTCATCCGCGACATCACCGAATCGAAGGACGAGGAGGAGCACCGTGAGGTGCTGCTGGCCGAGCTCGATCACCGGGTGAAGAACGTGCTGGCCGCGGTGCAGTCTCTGGCTGCCCAGTCCGCGCGCAAGACCACCTCGACCGAGGGATTCCTGGCCGCCTTCGCCGGGCGGTTGAAGGCGATGGCCTCGGCCCACGAACTGCTCACCGCGACCCGCTGGCGCGGCGCCAGCCTGGCCCACATCGCCGCCGCCGAGCTCGGCGGCCTGGCGCCCGGACAGGCGCGCTGGGAAGGGCCGGAGATCACGCTTCGGCCGCGCGCCGCCAACGCCGCGTCGCTGGCCCTGCACGAGCTGGCGACCAACGCGGTGAAGTACGGGGCGCTATCGACCGACAGCGGCCGTATCGAGGTCCAATGGTCCCGGGCGGCCGATGGCGGCTTCGTCATCGAATGGTCCGAAGCCGGAGGGCCGCCGGTCAAGGCGCCCGATCGCAGAGGCTTCGGCTCGACGCTGCTGGAGCAGGTCACCGGGCGGGAACTGGGCGGCGCCGTGGAGATCGACTACCGGGCGGACGGCCTGCGGGCCCGGATCGTCGGCGCGCCGGGCGTCATACTGGACAAGCCGGCGGCCGATGCGCTGCTGCCCCCGGCCGAAGAGGTCGCCGCCCCCGTCGCCGGCGCATCCCTGGGGCAACCCACCGCCGAAGCCAGCATTCGCGGCTTGAGAATCCTGATCGTCGAGGACGCGGTCCTGCTGGCGCTGGAGCTTGAGGCCGGCCTGCAGGACGCCGGCGCCGAGATCGTGGGCAACGCAGCCGAGCTCGAGGAGGGCATGGCGATGCTCGGACTGGAGATCGACGCCGCCGTGCTCGACGCCAATCTCAACGGGGCGTCGGTGGCCCCGCTGGCCGAGGCGCTGAGGGCGCGGGGGACCCCGTTCGTGTTCGCCACAGGCTACGGCGAGCGCGGCGCGCCCGAGGGCTTCGACGCGCCCGTGGTCCGCAAGCCCTACAACGTACACCAGATCGTCCGCGCCCTGGCCGAGGCCGTGGGCCGCTAGATCACGCCGCGATCCCGCAGGCTGCTGATCTCGTCGCCGGACATCCCCAGCCGTCCGGACAGCACCTCTTCGGTGTGCTCGCCAAGCGCGGGGCCGGGCCAGCGCACCGAGCCCGGCGTCCCGGTGAGCCGGGGAAAGGCGTTCTGCATCTTCACCTCTCCGAACACCGGATGCGGCACGTCGACGATCGCCTCGCGGGCGGCGAACTGCGGGTCGGCGAGCATGTCGGGCGCGCGATAGACGCGGCCGGCCGCGACGCCGCTGGCCTCCATCAACGCGAGCAAGGCGTCGGCGTCGAGCGTCGCGGTCCAGTCGCCGATCAGGGCGTCGAGCTGCGCCTGGTTCTCGCCGCGCGCCGCATGGCCGGCGTAGCGGGGATCGTCCGCCAGGTCCGGCCGGCCCATGGCGTCGCACAGGCGCCGGAACAGAGTGTCCTGGTTGGCGCCGATGACCACCAGTGCGCCGTCCCGCGTCGGATAGGCGTTCGAGGGGGCGATGCCGGGCAGCACCGATCCGGACCGCTCGCGGACATAGCCGGTCAGGCCGTACTCGGTGATCAGGTTCTCCATCACCGACAGCACACTCTCGTAGATGGCGGCGTCGACGATCTGGCCCCGGCCGCTGCGGTGGCGGGCGTGCAGGGCCATCATGGTCCCCAGCGCCGCGTGCAACCCGGCCAGGCTGTCGCCGACCGAGATGCCGGCCCGGGCCGGTGCGCGGTCCGGCTCGCCGGTGATGTATCGCAGCCCGCCCATGGCCTCGCCGATCAGCGCGTAGCCGGCGCGGGAAGAATAGGGGCCCGTCTGGCCAAAGCCCGACACCCGGGCCATGACCAGCCCGGGATTGTCCGCCGACAGCCGATCGTAGCCCAGGCCCCACTTCTCCATCGCGCCGGGCCGGAAGTTCTCGACCAGCACATCGGCCCCGCCGATCAGCCGCCGGGCGATGTCCTGCCCCTCGGCGGTGCGCAGGTCCAGCGTCACAGACCGCTTGTTGCGTCCGATCACCGGCCACCAGGGCGAGTGGCCCTTGGGCAGCGAGCGGCCCCACTGGCGCATGGGATCGCCGGCCTTGGGGTCCTCGATCTTGATCACCGTGGCGCCGAAGTCGCCGAGGATCTGGCCGCAGAACGGCCCGGCGATCAACGTGCCCATCTCGATGACGGTGAGACCGTCCAGAGGACCCGGCCTGGCATCAATGTCGGAACCCATCACGCCCTCGTGAGGTTTTATCAGTCGTGCGCCCGCTTGGGGGGAAGCGGGAGACCTTGTCAACGTTCGTTGGAGTGATCCCCATGTCCCGCAACTACCTGCTCGCCGGCGTCGCCGCCCTGTCACTGACGCTCGCCGCCTGCGGCCAGAACAACGAGCAGGCCGAAACCGTCGCCCCCGACGCCAATCCGGCCGCCACCGTCCCGACCCCTGCCGACGAGACCTCGGCGCCCGACTTCGTCAACAAGGCCGCGGCCAGCGACATGTTCGAGATCGAGGCCGGCAAGATCGCGCTCGAACGCTCGGCGAACGCGCAGGTGAAGGCCTTCGCGCAGATGATGGTCGACGGCCACACCAGGACCACGGCCGATCTCAAGGCGGCGATCGCCGCTTCTGGCCTGACCCTCACCCCGCCGGCGACCCTGCCCGACGACAAGGCGACGGCGCTGGCCGACCTGCGCTCGGTGGACGCCGCGGGCTTCGACAAGGCCTACATGGACGGTCAGGTCGACGCCCATCAGGCGACGCTGAACCTGGTGAGCCGCTACGCCCAGGACGGCGACACCCCGCAGATCAAGGCCGCGGCGGCGGCGATGCTGCCGATCATCCAGGAGCACCTGGACAAGGCGCGGACGCTTCGCGACAGCCTGTCGTAGCTGCGGCGTCGGGGTCGGGGGCTCAGCCCCCGACCTTGGCGACGTTGTCGTCGGAGTTGCGGTCGATCAGATAGTTGTAGGGATCAACCCCCGCATAGCGCGGCGCCGTGTCGACCGTGAAGGTCAGGGTCTGGGTCCCCGACCGGATCGGGCGCCTGACCATCGTGACCACGTCCTTGCCGGTGAAGGCCTTGTCGCCGGGCATGGCCGTGAACAGACCGACGTCCAGGGTCTCGTTGAGCGGGGCCTCGGTCTCCTTGCCCTTGCCGTCGGCGTAGAGCTTGCGGGCCTGCACCGTCAGGGTGACGTCGAACCGGCCGTCCGCGCGCTTCTTCACCGCCACCGACCGCGTCTGGATGTCGTACAGGGTGATCTTCTGGAACAGGTCGGTGATCAGGTCCTGCTTGTCGGCGGGGGCCTCGGCGCGCAGGGCGCTGACGAGGTCGATCGAGGTCGGATAGGGCGCGCCGTTGAAGGCGTGGATGCGCAGGATCCGCTGCAGCGCGCGATTGACCGCCGCCTCGCCGATTTCCTGCTGCAGCCGGTACATGACCAGCGAGCCCTTGCGGTAGTGGATGTAGCCCTGGTTCTCGACCCGGTAGAGCGGCAGCTCCTCGACCACCTCGCCGCCCCGGGCCCGCAGGTAGCTGTCGAGCTCGAACTTGAGGAACTTGCGGATCTGGTCCTCGCCGTACATCCGCTTCATGACCATCAGCGCCGAGTACTGGGCCAGGGTTTCGGACAGTGACGTCGAGCCCTGCTGGTCGGCGCCGATTACCTGGTGCGCCCACCACTGGTGCCCGATCTCGTGGGCGCCGATGTAGGTGACCATGTCGATCTTGGACGGGTCGCTGAAGTCGGCGATGAAGCCCAGGTTCTCTGACCAGGGCATGGTGTTGGCGAAGGCCTGGGCGAAGTCCTCGTAGGCCGGGAACTCCAGGAAGCGCAGCTGGCGGAACTGGTAGGGGCTGAAATTGGCCTGGAAGTAGTCCAGCGACGCCTTGGCGCCGGTCTTCATCCGCTCGACGTTCCAGGGGTGGCGGGCGTCGTAATAGACCGCGATGTCGATGCCCTTGTAGGTCTCGCGCGAGACCTCGTAGCGGGCCGACTGCACCGAGAAGAACGGCAGGACCGGCGCCTCGGTGACAAACCGGGCGGTGCGGCGGCCGTCGCGGGTGACGTCGGAAACCTTGTAGCCCGGCGCGATCGGCGTCTGGTCGGCGACGGTGCTGACGGTGATGTCGGCGGTGGCGAAGTCGGCGTCGTGGCGCAGGTAGTTGAACTGCCGCGACGGGGCGTCGCCGAGCTTTGGCATCCGCTGCTCGACCGGCAGGCCGTACTTGCGGCGCTTGGCGCGGTCCTGCAGCAGGCCGCTGCGCTCCATGCCCAGGAAGGGCGCGAACTCGGCGTTGTTGACGAAGGTCCCGTTGGGGACGACGCGGGTCTCGTTGCCGCTGTTGCGGAAGCCGCGCTGGGCCCGTTCAGTGGTGAAGCCGATGGTCCGCCGCTCGCCCGGCAGCATCGGGGTGTCGAGCGCGAAGATCCGGTAGTTGAATTCCTCGTATGTCCGGATCGACCGCCCGCCCTGGATGTTGAGGGCGCTGACCTTCAGGTCGCGGTCGAAGGCGAGGTGGATTTCCTTGAGCGGCTGGTTCGTGCGGTTCTCGACGACATAGGAGCCCCAGGTCGTGAGGCGCGGCTCATCCGGGTAGATGTCGACCTTGAGCGTCATCGAGACGATCTTGGGACGCGGTGTGTCGGCGTACTTGATGAGCTCGCGCTCGAAGTCGGCCTGCCACTTCTCGTCGTCGATGCTGGTCCGGTAGGTGTTGAGGATGTTGGTGTTGTAAAAGATAAACCCGCCGGCCCCGACGAAGACCGCGGCGGCTGCGGCGAAGGTGAGGCCCGCCTTGCCGGTCAGCCGCCGGGGAAGACGGCGCAGGCGCGGCCACAGCCGGCTCTCGGTCCCGCGTCGCCACAGGGCGTAGCCGAGCACCAGCAGGATGACGGCGAAGGCGCTCCAGTAGAGCCGCAGCCACCAGGCCCCGATCCAGAACTTCCCCTGACCGTTCATGTCGGAGAGGGGCACGCCGGAGACGTCGCCGTAGTTGTAGAGGCTATGCTCGAAGCCGAGGGTCACGAAGGTGATCGTGGTCACCAGGTAGAGGACCATGAGGCCCCAGCCGACGAACTTGTGCGGCGACAGCACCTGGAAGAAGACGGCCAGCACGGCGACCAGGATGTAGTCGACGCTCTGGGGCAGCACGTACCAGAGCAGGTACTCGGGGACCTGGAACGCGAAGAAGCCCTTCGCGGCCTGGATCGCGATCGCCGCCAGGACGCTGACGACAAGCGTCGAGATCAGGACCAGCGATATGGCCAGCACCTTGGGCGCGATGAAGGCCCAGTCCGGAACCGGCGTCGAATCGATGATCTCGTGCGTCTTCTTCTCGCGTTCGCGCCAGACCAGTTCGCCGGCGTAGTAGATCGAGATGATGATCGGGATCAGGCCGAACGTTCCCATCAAGGCCGGGATCAGCACCCGGGTCACCGGGAAGACCTGGCCGCCATAGCCGGCGGCCTCGGCCGCGAACCACAGACCGCCCAGGGCGTTGGCCAGGCCAATGAACAGCAGCACGCCGTAGGCCGGGCTGCCGAACACCTGGCCCATGTCCAGGCGCGTCCGGGTCCCCAGCTGCGCCCAGGCGGTCGCCGCGTCGAAGCGCGGCTTCGGCAGTGCGGTGAGGGGCGGCGGCGGCGCATCCGGCGCAGCGATCTGGGCCAGCTTGTCGCGCCGGGCCTTGTTGCCGGACTGGGCGCCCGACTGAAGGCTGAACAGGAAGTAGGCCAGGATCAGGAAGCCAGCGCTCAGGGCCAGCGAGAGAGCCCGGTTGAAGAGCAGCGCGCCCTCCAGCACCGGGGTCAGGGTGTTTCGCTCGGCAGCCGTCCAGTACTTGGTAGCCAGACCGAAGGCGCCTGAGCCGAACGGCTCCCACAGGGCCGCCGCCTTGTCGAACTCGGGCCTGTCGAGCGCGATGCCGGCGATGATCCACGCCACGAGCAGGGCGATCACGCCGACATAGGTCCACATCAAGGACCGGGTGACGGTGGCCAGGGTGAAGAAGATGGACGAGGTCAGCAGCAGGGCGGGCAGCGCCAGCACGAAATAGGCGAACAGGTAGGCCTGCGGGATGAACGGCCCGATGGTCTCCGGATCCAGCCAGGGCATGGCCGCGCCGACCATGATCGCCAGCGGCACGGCGAGAAACGAAAGCGCCGCCGCCAGGAAGGCCCCCGTGAACCGGCCGTACAGGTAGTCGAACTTGCGGATCTGCGTCGATCGCAGGATCGAGCCGAAGCCGGTCTCGTCGTCCCGCACGATGACGTTTGCCACGAAGGCGGTGGTGACGAACATGTAGAAGATCGCCAGGATCAGATGCGTCTGGGCGATGGCGTAGGGCGAGTTCTCGTGGATGTTTCCGCCGCCGCCGATGCTGATCTGGTCGGTGGCGACGAACCCGAAGGTCAGCAGGAAGAAGATGGCGATCGCGATCCAGAAGATCGGCGACTTGACCTGGTAGCGGAACTCGAAGGCGGCGATCTTGGCGAACATGCCGGGCCCTCCGCTCAGGCGGCCTTGCGGTGGGTCGAGAGGGTGGAGAAGTAGACGTCCTCCAGATCCCCCTGCACCGCGGTGAAGCCGTCGCCCGGATCGCTGTCGGCGATGATGTGGATCACCGTCCGGCCGGCGAACAGTCGGGTGGAGATGACCTGGTAGCGAGCCTTGCAGCCCTCGAGCTCGGCCTTGTCGATGGTCTTCTTCCAGATGCGGCCCTGCAGAGAGGCGACCAGGGCCTGGGGGGCGCCCTGGCCGACGATGCGGCCATCGCAGATGATCGCCATCGCCGGGCAGAGGTCGGAGACGTCCTCGACGATGTGGGTCGAGAGGATGACCACCACATTCTCGCCGATCTCGGCCAGCAGGTTCAGGAAGCGGTTGCGCTCTTCGGGGTCGAGGCCGGCGGTCGGCTCGTCGACGATGATCAGGGACGGGTCGCCGATCAGGGCCTGGGCGATGCCGAAGCGCTGGCGCATGCCGCCGGAGAAGCCGGCGATGGCCTTGTGCCGCACCTTCCAGAGGTTGGTCTGGTTGAGCAGGGTCTCGACGGTTTCCTTGCGGTCCTTGCGGTCCGAGACGCCCTTGAGGATCGCCATGTGGTCGAGCATGTCCAGCGCCGAGACGCGTGGATAGACGCCGAAATCCTGGGGCAGGTAGCCGAGCGTGCGCCGCAGCGCCTCGGGGTCCTTCAGCACATCGATCTGGCCGAAGCGGACGTGGCCGGAGGTCGGCGCCTGCAGCGTGGCGATGGTGCGCATCAGGGTCGACTTGCCGGCGCCGTTGGGCCCCAGCAACCCGAACATGCCCTTGGCGACGGTGAGGCTGACCTCATCCAGCGCCACGGTGCCGTTCGGATAGATGTGCGTGAGATTCTCGACGATCAACATGACAAAGCCTGCCCCCGCAGTGGATATCGTAAGCCAGCACTCCCCGCCGCCGACATGACAGGCGAAGCCGACGCGCCGCAAGTGAAAGAACGTTCAGGTCAGATGCGCGCCGTCTCGCCATCGTCGCGATGCTCGGCTAGGAACCTGCCGCATGACCCGCAAACTTGCTTTCGAAGCCATCGAGAACTTCCGCGACTTCGGCGACTACGGCGCCGGCGAGCGCCGCATCCGCAAGGGCGTGCTTTACCGCGCCGCCCACCAGGCCGAGGCGACCGACGCCGACCTGGAGGCGCTGGCCGCCCTGGGCCTGAGCCTGATCGTCGACCTGCGCCGCCCCAACGAGCGGACGCGCAGCCCCAGCCGGCGGTGGAACGGCTTCGCCGCCGAGCTGATCGAGAACAGCGAGGGCGACGAGCACGACGATCCCTGGCACCGGTTCATCGCCTCGTCGGACCTCAGTTCGAAGGCCTTCACCGACTACATGACCGCCTACTACCGCGAGGCGCCGTTCGTCGGCCGTCACATCGACCTCTACAGCCGCTATTTCCAGCGCCTGGGGCACACCGAGGGTGCGACGCTGATCCACTGCGCGGCGGGCAAGGACCGGACCGGCATCCTGGCGGCGCTGACGCATCACATCGCCGGCGTCCACGAGGACGACATCTTCGCCGACTTCCTGCTGACCAACGATCCGGTCCGGTTCGAGCGGCGCGTGCCGATGATGCGCCAGGCCATCCTGGAGACGACCGGCCGCGAGGCCTCCGACGAGGCGCTGATCACCGCGCTGGGCGTCGAGCTGCACTATCTGGAGACCGCATTCGCGGCCATCCACGACGCCCATCCCTCCATCGACCACTACCTGGAGACGGTGCTGGGGGTGGACAGCAGGACCCGCGCGGCGATCGAGGCCCGCATCCTCGAATAGAAGCGTCGCCGCTTCCGTCAGGGCGCCCGTGACAAACGCGTGTTTGACGTCCACCGTGGCGGCAAGGCTGCGGCATGACGGCCTGCCCCAGGGAAGGACGACAACCGCATGACCGAGCGCACGCCGGGCGACGCCGAACACGATCTGGTCGTGCTGGGCGAGGTGCTTCCGGACGGGATCGAACCGGCCGGCGGCGCGGCTGCGGCGCCCCCGGCGGCCGGCCGACTGTCGCTGGGCGGCTGGAGCTGGTCGATCTTCCAGGGCGGGCGGGATCCCTATGTGATCCTGATCACCATCTACATCTTCGCCCCCTATTTCACGACGGCGGTGGTGGGCGATCCGGTCAAGGGCCAGGCGATGATCGCCGCGGTCAGCACCCTCAACAGCATTCTGATCGCGCTCACCGCCCCGATCCTGGGCGCGGCCATCGACCGCTACGGCGCGCGCAAGCCGCTGATGCTGGCGGTCGTCGCCGGCATGGCGCCGCTGATCTTCGCCCTGTGGTTCTCCAAGCCCGGCGGCGAGGGCCTGCCGGTGATGGCCGGGCTGTGGCTGTTCGGGATCATCGGCGTCCTGTTCGCCTACTGCGAGGTGATCCACAATTCGATGCTGATCGGCGCGGCCGGGCACAGGCACGCGCCGCAGGCCTCGGGCCTTGCTCTGTCGGCGGGCAATTTCTTTTCGGTCCTCACCCTGACCTTCTGCCTGCTGGCCTTCGCCCTGCCCGGGAACCCGGCAGTCGCCGGCTGGCCGCTGGTGCCGGACCAGCCGCTGTTCGGCCTGGATCCAGCCCAGGCCGAGACCTCGCGTATCGTCGCGCCGATCGCCGCCGTGCTGATGGTGGTCTTCGCCATCCCGCTGTTCCTGTTCACCCCCGACGCGCCGAAGACCGGCGTCAGCCTCGTCACTGCGCTGAAGCAGGCGGGGGTCCAGCTGGGCGGGGTGGTCTGGTCGATCATCGCCGCGGCCATCAGGGGGCCGGCGCGCCTGCGCGAAACCCTGGGCGTGCTGGTCACCGAGCGTGATGCGGTCATCTATCTGGGCGCCCGCATGCTGTTCAACGACGGCATGACCGCGCTGCTGATCTTCTCGGGCATCTACACCGCCGGCGTCATGGAGTGGCAGATCCTGGAGATGCTGGCCTACGGCATCCTGCTCAGCGTCTTCGCGGTGGCCGGCGGCTTCGCAGGCGCCTTCTTCGACGGCCTGATGGGGCCCCGCAACGCGGTCCGGTTCGAGATCACCGCCTCGCTCGTCTGCCTGATCGCCTGGCTGGGCATGGGCAGGGACAAGATCCTCTATTTCTGGCCCTACGACGCCGCCGCCCATGCGCCGCTGTGGGACGGGCCAATGTTCCGCACCCTGCCGGAGGTGCTCTACCTGGCCATCGGCTTTGGCGTGGCCATCTTTGTCACCGCTCACTACGCCTCGAGCCGCACCCTGCTGACGCGGCTGGTGCCGGCGGAGAAGCTGCCGGCCTTCTTCGGGATGTACGCCCTGTCGGGGTCGATCACGGTCTGGATCGGCTCGCTGCTGGTCGGCGTGTTCACCGCCCTGACCCAGAGCCAGACCGGAGGCTTCATCCCCATCGCCGGACTGCTGCTGCTGGGTCTGGTCGGCATGATGTTCGTCAAGGGCGGCGGCAAGCAGGTCGCCTGAGCCGTTTGCCGCCGGGCCCGGGGGACGCTATCTCCCGCCCCATGCGCGCGGCGACCCTCCTGGAGCAACCCTGGCGACGGCCGGAGGCGGTGCTGTCGGCCTTCGCCGACGAGCCGTGGGCCTGCGCCTTCCTGTCGGGCGGAGCGGGCGAGAACGCCCGGTGGTCCTATCTGCTGCGTGAGCCCGACGCGACGCTGACCCTGGCGGGCGACGATCCGCGCGATCCCTTCGCCCTGATCGGCGATCTGCTCGGCAGAGCGTGCGACAGCCATCCGGACGGCCCGCCGTTCCAGGGCGGGCTGGCGGGTCTGGCCGCCTACGAGCTTGGGGACCGCATCGAGCCGCTGGGACTGGCGCGCCACGCTGACTGGCCGGACCTGCTCATCGGACGCTATCCGGCCCTGCTGGCCTTCGATCACGAGCAGCGGCGCGTGCTGGCCATCGGCCGGACCGCTGGGCAGGCCGCCGCCGCCGCGACGTGGCTGGAGGCGCCGGAGCGCACCGCCCGGACCGGCCGCCTGGCCACGGACGTCGAGGCCTCCGCCCCCGACGCCTACGAGACCGCCGTGGCCGAGGTCGTCGCCCGCATCCACGACGGCGAGTACTTCCAGGCCAATATCGCCCGGCTTTGGACCGGTCGCCTGACCCCGGGCGCGCGGCCGTTCGATCTGGCCGCCCGGCTGGTCGGGCAGAGTGCGGCGCCGTTCGCCGGCTATCTGCGGACGCCGGGGCGGGCGCTGGTGTCCAACTCGCCAGAGCGGTTCGTCAGTGTGGGCGTCGGCCGGTCGCTGACCGTCGAGACGCGGCCGATCAAGGGCACCCGGCCGCGCGGCGCGACGCCTGCGGCGGACGCGGCCCTGGTCGCCGAACTGGTCGCCAGCGAGAAGGACCGGGCCGAGAACCTGATGATCGTCGACCTGATGCGCAACGACCTGTCGCGCGTCTGTTCGCCCGGCGCGGTGACGACGCCGGAGCTGTTCCGGGTCGAAAGCTTCGCCAACGTCCACCACCTGGTCTCGACCGTGCGCGGCATGCTCGCGCCCGGCATGACCGCCGCCGATCTGCTGCAGGCGGCCTTCCCGCCCGGCTCGGTCACCGGCGCGCCCAAGGTCCAGGCCATGAAGTCCATCGCCCGGCTGGAGCCGCCGCGCGGGCCCTATTGCGGCGCGCTGTTCTGGGCCGGCTTCGATGGCGCCTTTGACTCCAGCGTCCTGATCCGGACTCTCGGCCTGGTCGAGGACGGCGCAGGCTGGCGATTCGAGGCCCGGGCCGGGGCCGGGATCGTCGCCGACAGCGACCCACGGGCCGAACTGCTCGAGACTGAAGCCAAGATCGCGGCGCTGCTCCGCGCCCTGACCACGGAGTGACCCGATGACGATGCCGCTGGATGATCGCGGGCTGCTGCTGGGCGACGGGGTGTTCGAGACCATCCTGGCCATCGACGGCGAGCTGGTCCTGTTCGACGCCCACATCGCCCGCATGCGGCGGGCCTGCTGGGAGCTGGGCCTGAACCAGCCCGACGCGGACGCGGCCCGCCGTCTGTGCGAACTGGCGCTGGGCGACACCGACGCCACGCTCGGCCGGTTCGCGGTGCGGCTGACCCTGACCGCCGGCTCCGGTGGACGCGGACTGGGCAGGCCGGAGACGATCGAGCCGCACATCTTCGTCACGACCAGCCGGCATGTTCGTCCTGAAGGGGCGATCGGCCTGCGGACCAGCGCGATCCGGCGCAATCCGACCTCCCCGGGCGCCCGGATGAAGACGCTGTCCTACCTCGACAACGTCATGGCCCGCCGCGAGGCCGAGCCCGCCGAGGCGTTGATGCTGAACACCAGCGGGGATCTGGCCTGCGCGGCGGCGGCGAACCTGTTCTGGATCAAGGAAGGGCGCCTGTTCACGCCGGCGCTGGAGTGCGGTGTGCTGGACGGGGTGATGCGCCGGCAGGTCCTGCTGGTGGCGGGCGAGTTCAGCCTGTCGCAGCGGGAGGGCAGCTTTCCGCCCAGCGCCCTGACCGAGGCCGAGGCGGTGTTCCTGACCAACAGCCTGATCGGCGTGCGGCCCGTATCCTCGCTGGATGGCGTCGACCTGCCGACGCTGCCGGTGGTGCGCGACCTGGCCGACCGTCTGTCGGAAGTATCCTAGTCCGTCTTGGTGACTTCGTCCGACTTGCGGGGCCGCAGGTAGAACTTGCGGTTGAAGGTGACCGCATTGGCCATGAAGAAATTGACCGGCGAGTCGTAGTCGTAGGAAACCTCAGACACGATCACGCTCTGGTCGGCGGCGATGACGCCCTCCGGCACGCTGAGCGCCGCGCCGGCCGAATAGGGTGTCATGCCCGAGCCGTTGCTCCAGGCCACCGTAGTGACGCCGGCGGAGTTCGCCTTCACGCTGGTGACGCGCATCTTCAGGGTGTTGGTCGGGTAGGGCTGCATGATCGTGGTGGCGATCTGGAAGATGTCGGTGACTTCGGTGTTGGTGATCGTCGAGGACTGCGCGACCAGGTCGCCGATCGCCGAGGCCGCGTGGCCGGCGCGGCGCTCGGCCAGCAGGGCCTGGGTGATCTCCGCCAGCCCGAAGTAGAAGGCGATCATGGCCGGCGCGATCAGCGCGAACTCCACGGCGGACACGCCGCGACGGTCGCGGCCCAGGCGTTTGAGCAGGGCGATCATGAGTCGTACGGCTCGTTGCGGAAGGTCACGGTCGAGTAGACCAGCCGCTTGGTGCCGCCCAGGTTGGCCAGACCGGCGTTGAGCATCGGCGTGATCAGCGTCCATTCGTAGTAGGCGCGGACCACGACGATGTCCTCGCCATTGCCGGGCGTGAACGCGGTCTTGGACGCATCCACCGCGCCGTCGGTGACCGGGTCGCTCATGGCGACGTCTGCGAACTTGGGAAAGGTGCGGACATCGACGGTCAGCTTGCCGCTGCAGCTCGACCCCAGCCAGGTCATGTTATCGCAGACCGCCGTCTTGAACGAGCTGGCGCTCCCGCCGGCGCCCTGGAGCTGCCCGGTGCGGATGGTCCGCGCCGCCGCTTCGGTGGCGTTGTCGAGCGTGGTCGACACCATGAAGACCAGGCCCAGCTCCAGCACGCCGAACATCAGGGCCAGGAACGGGGCCGCCACCAGCGCGAACTCGACCGCCGTGGCGCCGCGGCGAGCCGCGACGAAACGCCGAAGGAGCGATCTGGATCTGAGGGCCTTGAGGGCCATGGGCGCACGCCTTCCCAACCGGATTGGAGGAAGGATAGCGCGCCGTCCCTAACCGGCGGTTTACTCGCCCTGCGGCCTGGCCGCGCCGGTCGCCCGCGCGGCGGCGGCCGTGTAGGGACCCGATGACTCCTGGTAGGCGGTGTCGCTTTCGCCCGGCATCGGGGTGCGTTCGCAGCGGGGCGCGCAGGAATAGTTGAACAGGCCGGCGCCCCGATACATCGTCACGCGGCCGTCGTCGGAAGACGAAACGACGATCTGGCGATCCAGGATCGTCCGGCCCCGCCCGTCGAGCACCAGCAGGTTGGTGACGCCGTAGCCCTTGCCGGTCACGACGAGGTTGCGGCCGTCGATCACGGTCACGTCGGCGACGGCCGGATTTCCGATGATCACGTCGCGGGCCGTGCCCGGCAGCGTCACCCTGGCCGCCTGGTCGATGCGGATCGGCAGGCTCTGCGCCAGCGCCGGGACAGCGGCGGCGAGGGTCGTCAGGGCGACGACGAGGCTGAGGATGCGGCGCATGGCGGTTTCCGGGGTGACGGGTTCAGCCTGAAGACTCGGCCCGAATGGTCAACAAAGGCTGAAAATGACTCACGCGCGGGCGGGCGTGATTCCTATAGAGACTCGCGACCCGTTTCGGGCGACGTGGTTAAGCGATCGTAATAGTAAATCCAAGTAAACCATAGAAAATTGTTGGGGCCAGTTCTGCTGTTTACTGGCCATTAAACGCACCCTGCGAGAGTGGCCTTGTTTTCGGGGGCAGGCAGGCCAAGCGGCTTGGACCCGCAACCGCTAGCTTGCTGATGAGGAGATCAAGCAATGACCAAGTTTATGACGCGCTTCGCCAAGGATGAATCCGGCGCCACGGCCATCGAATACGGCCTGATCGTCGCCCTGATCGCGGTGGTGATCATCACCGCTGTCTCGACCCTCGGCGGCAAGCTCAACACCGCCTTCGGCGACATCAACGAAGGCCTGACGCCCGCCTAATCTGGCGTCGCTTCGGAAAACAGGGGGCCGCGGAGCAATCCGCGGCCCTTCTGCTTTTCAGGGCCTGGCGCCGCTGGGCGTCAATGATCGGTTCACCGCTGCGGGCGCAATCTGCCCGCCTCACCGAAGGCCCCGGACGGTCCATGCTTCCGCTGATCCAGTTCCTGCTTCTCGTCGCCTTTCCGGCGCTGGCGATCATCGCCGCGATGCGTGACGCGACCAGCTTCACGATTCCCAACTGGATCTCGCTGGCCCTCATCGCGCTGTTCTTTCCCACCGCCCTGCTGCTGGGCGCCTCGCTGACCCAGGTCGGACTGGCCATCGCCGTCGGCCTCGGCGCGCTTGTCGTCGGCATGGGCATGTTCGCCGCCGGCTGGATCGGCGGCGGAGACGCCAAGCTGTTCGCGGCGGCCGCCCTTTGGCTGGGCTGGTCGGCCCTCCTCCCCTTCCTGGCCGTGACCGCCATCGCAGGCGGCGCCCTGGCCGTCTCGCTGCTCGTCGTGCGGTCGGGCTGGTTCCGCCCCTTGACCGTCCGCCTGGGCGGCTGGATCGGCCGCCTGGCGACGCCGGGCGAGAACGTGCCCTACGGGGTGGCCATCGCCGTGGGGGCGCTGGTCGCCTTCCCGACCAGTCTTCCGGCGCAGCTCTTCCCGGGCCTTTCCTGACCGGCGGCTTAGGCGCGCGTTAACCATGCGCCCCCGAAGGTAGGCCGCCGCCAGAAGGGCAGGCCACGAATCGCCCCTGTGTCCACGCCGGATCGGCTGGACGCTCCTGAGTTTCCAAGTCCCTTCCGGGGTCAGTCCGACCTTATGAGCGCCGTCCGCCTTCTCATTCTGGTGATCGCCGCCGTCGCCGCCATAGCGCTGGCGTTCGTGGTGCGCGGCGCCTTCTCGCCCAAGACTGCGCCGTCGGTCGCGGCGGCGTCGCCGACGCCCGCCGCCGGGCCGACCGTCCGGGTCCTGGTCGCCAAGCGTGACCTGCCGACCGGCGCCCGCCTGGCCCCGACCGACCTCGGCTGGCAGGACTGGCCGGCCGAAGGGCTGAGCGACGCCTTCACCACCGACGGCGCGCCCCCACAGATCAAGCCGACCGGCGCCGCCGGCGCGGCCAAGGACGCCGCCGCGACGGCCAGCGGCCTGTTCGGCGACGCCGCCATCAAGGCCCTCGACGGCGCCGTGGTGCGGGAGCCCTTTGTCAGTGGCGAGCCGATCGTAGCGCGCAAGATCGTCAAGACCGGCGAAGGCAACTTCATGGCCATCGTGCTGTCGCCCGGCATGCGGGCGATGAGCGTGGGCGTGACGGTCGACACCGCCGCCGGCGGCTTCATCCTGCCCGGCGACCGGGTGGACCTCATCGTCAGCCGCACCGACGACGAGCACGGCGTGCTGACCGAGACCGTGCTGCGCAACGTCAAGATCCTGGCCATCGACCAGGCCGCCCAACCGACCAAGGACGCCCAGACCATGGTCGGCGCGGTGGCCACCCTGGAAGTGTCCGCCGCCGACACCGAACTTGTCGCCAGCGCCCAGACCAAGGCCCGGGCGGGCGGCGCCCTGACCCTCGCCCTGCGATCCTACGCCGACGCCGGCGCGCCGACGTCGCGCGGCGGCGCCGCGACCGGCACAGGGGCGGGCGAAACCATTCGGGTCGTCAGAGCCGGCCAGACCAGCCAGGTGACGGTGTCCCGATGAGCAAGAACAGCCTGTTCCGGTCCCTGGCGCCGGCCGTCATCGCCGCAACCCTGCTCCAGGCCGCGGCACCCTCTGTTTCGGCCCAGGCCATCGACGCCCAGAGCAGCGGCCTGGCCGGCATGGCCGGGTCGGGCTCGACCACGGTGCGCGTCGACCTCGCGGCCGGCGGCGTGTCGCAGGACCTGTCCCTGCCGCGCGGCAAGTCGGCGATCATCGAGCTGCCCGTCGATGTCCGGGACATCCTGATCACCAACCCGGCCGTGGCCGACGCCGTGCTGCGCACGCCCCGTCGCATCTATGTGCTGGGCCTGACGTCGGGCCAGACGGACGCCATCCTGTTCGACTCGTCCGGCCGCCGCATCCTGTCGCTGAACATCCGGGTCGACGCCGACGCCGGGGCCCTGGCCTCGACCATCAACCGTGTGCTTCCGGGCGCGAAGGTGAAAGTCGAGTCGCTCGGCGACAGCGTGATCCTGACCGGTATGGTGCAGAACCCGATCGACGCCGACCGGGCGGGACAGATCGCCCTGCGCTACGTGGCCAAGCCCGAGCAGGTGCTCAACATGCTCAGCGTCGCCGGCAAGGACCAGGTGATGCTCAAGGTGCGGATCGTCGAGGTCCAACGCAGCGTCATCAAGCAGCTGGGCGTGAACCTGAACGCTGTGCTTCAGCAGGGCAGCGGCTCGATCACGGTCGGTCAGAGCGCCAACTTCAGCATCAACGGCACGCTGCCCGGCGGCGCCACCGTCGGCGGCAGCTTTGTCGACGGTCTCGACACGCTGACGGGCTCGATCCGCGCCTTTGAACGCGTCGGCCTGGTCCGCACGCTGGCCGAGCCCAACCTGACCGCGGTTTCGGGCGAGCCCGCCCGGTTCCTGGCCGGCGGCGAGTACCCGGTGCCGGTCAACCAGGACAATTCCAGCGGCTCGGTGACGGTCGAGTACAAGCCGTTCGGCGTGGGCCTGGCCTTCACGCCGGTGGTCCTCTCCGGCGGCCGGATCTCGCTGAAGCTCTCGACGGAAATCTCCGAGCTGACCACCCAGGGCGCATTCACCCTGGGCGGCGGCGCCAGCGGCACCAGCCTGACCATCCCCGCCCTGACGGTGCGGCGCGCCGAAACATCGGTCGAACTGCCTTCGGGCGGCTCGATGATGATCGCCGGGCTGATCCAGCAACAGACCCGCGAGAACCTCGACGCCCTGCCGGGCGCGGGCTCCATCCCGGTGCTGGGGTCGCTGTTCCGGTCGCGGGACTACCTGTCGGGCGACACCGAGATGGTGGTCCTGGTCACCGCCTATCTGGTCGACCCCAACAATCCGGGCGCCTTCCAGACGCCGGCCGACGGCCTGCGCTTCGCCAACGACGCCGAGACCATTCTGTTCGGCAAGCTGAACAAGAGCGTGCAAGCCCCGCCGGGCGTCAACGCCGGACGGACCTGGCAGGGTCCGATCGGCTACGTGATCGAGTAGCGCGATGCAGAAGCTGTTCCTTTCCCGATTGTCGCCCCTCGCCGGCGCCCTGCTGCTGGCCGGATGCGCCCACAGCGATCCCGACGCCGTCGCTCGCGCGATGATGCCCACGCCGCTGGACGGCTGGAGCGGCGCGATCCAGGTCACGCCGCAGCCCGACGAGATCCGCCTCGCCGCCCATCCCACGGGCCTGTCGGGCAACCAGGCGCGGGCGCTCTCGGAGTTTCACGCCCGCTGGATGCAGGCCGAAGGCGGCCTCATCACCGTGGCGGCCCCCAACCAGGGCGGCTACCGCATCGGCAGCGAGACGCGCGCCTTCCTGCTGGGCCAGGGCGCGCCGCCGGAAAAGGTCCTGCTGATCGGGTATGACGCCGCCGATCCGGCCGACGCGCCGGTGGTGGTCGGATTCAAGCGCTACACCGTGGCCACGCCCAACTGCGGCTCCTGGGAGAGCATGACCCGCACCTTCGACAACGGCTCCATGGGCAACCTGGGCTGCGCGGTCACCTCCAACATGGCCGCGCAGCTGGCCAATCCCGAGGATCTGATCGCCCCGCGCACCATGGACCCGGCCGATCCCGCTCGCCGCGCGGTCGTGTTCGACAAGTACCGGCGCGGCGAGGTGACCTCCTCGGCCAAGGACACCCAGGCGTCCGGCGCGGTCTCGCAGGCGATCCAGTAGCCATGACCCCTCGCTCCGCAGATCAGGATCCGTTCGACCTCGGCTTCGAGGCAGACGACGAGTTCGCCCCGACCAGCGGCGATCCGTGGCGCGACGACGCGCCCCTGCTGCGACAGACCGCCGGCGTCGGGGACGACCCGTTCGCCGATTTCCCGCCGGCCCGCCCGGCCATCGAAGACGATCCCTTCGCCGAACTGTCGCGTTCCCCGGTCCCAGCAGCGTCCCCCTTGCACCACCTGTCCGCCCCGTCCCCGACCTACAACGCGCCCGAATCCCCGAACGTCCTGGACGGGAGCGCGGGCGAGGCGAGCGTCCCGCGCATCGCCATCCACGTCTTCTGCTCGCGACCGGAAACGGCGGAGATGGTCGAACGGGCGGCGGCGGACCGGCGCATGTCCCGGGCGGCGACCCTGGTGCGGCCCGGCGGCGTACAGGCGGCGATCGACCACTACCAGAACCAGCCGACGCCCTCGCTGGTGATCGTCGAGAGCCTTGACCCCGCGCCAGAGCTGCTCAACCAGCTGGAGCGCCTGGCCGAGGTCTGCGACCCGGGCACCAAGGTCGTCACCATCGGCTCGGCCAACGACATCGCCCTGTACCGCGAGCTGATGCGGCGCGGCGTGAGCGAGTACCTCGTCCCGCCGCTGAGCCCGCTGCAGATCATCCGCGCGATCACCACCCTCTACGCCGATCCGGCCGCGCCGTTCACCGGCCGCCAGATCGCGGTGGTCGGCGCCAAGGGCGGCGTCGGCGCCTCGACCGTCGCCCACAACCTCGCCTGGTCGCTGGCCGAGCGCATCCAGGCCGGCGTCGTCCTGGCCGACTTCGACCTGCCGTTCGGCACGGCCGGGCTGAATTTCAACCAGGATCCGCTGCAGGGCGTCGCCGACGCGCTGGGCCAGCCGGACCGGCTCGACCCGGTGCTGATGGACCGGATGATGGTGCGGGTCACCGACCGGCTGTCGCTGTTTGCCGCGCCCGCGACCCTCGACCAGGACTACGACATCCAGCCCGAGGCGTTCGAGGAAGTGGCGCAGAAGATCCGCGCCGCGGCGCCCTTCGTGGTGCTGGACCTGCCGCACGCCTGGAGCGCCTGGAAGCGCAAGATGCTGATCGCGTCCGATGACCTGGTCATCGTCGCCACGCCGGATCTGGCCTCGCTGCGCAACGCCAAGAACATGATCGATCTGGTGCGCCAGGCCCGTCCCAACGACGCCCTGCCGCGCCTGGTCCTCAACCAGGTCGGCGTACCCGGACGACCGGAAATCCCGGTGAAGGACTTCGGCGATGCGCTGGGCCTGGGCCCCTGCCTGAGCCTGCCGTTCGAACCCAAGGCCTTCGGCCAGGCCGCCAACCACGGCCAGATGATCACCGAGGTCGCACCCAAGTCGAAGGCGGCCGAGGGTCTGGCCCAGCTGGCCCAGCTGATCGCCCGCCGCGAACCGCCGCCCGTCCAGAAATCGTCGCTGCTCGGCGGCCTGTTCAGCAAGAAGAAGTAGCGCCCCGTGTTCGGCAAGCGATCCGACGCAGACACCGCCCCTGTCCGGAAGGCGCCGCCGCCGCCGCCCGCCGGCGCGCCGATCGCGACGCGTCCGCAGTCGACCCCCGGCGCGACGGCTTCCGGAACCCCGGCGACCCAGCGCGAGGGCGCCGATACCGCGTCCCTCGCCGGCGGCTCGACGCCGCGCGAGAACACAAAGGCGCCCCGCGGCCTGGACCAGCTACGCGCCGCACAGGGTCCGACCGCCCAGATCGTCCGGGAACAGAGCGACTACTACCACGCCACCAAGACCACGATCTTCAACGCGCTGTTGAACACCATCGACCTGAGCCAGCTGGCCCAGCTCGACCAGAAGTCGGCGGCCGAGGAGATCAAGGACATCGTCGCCGAACTGGTGGCGATCAAGAACGTCTCCATGTCGGTCGCCGAGACCGACCACCTGGTCCAGGACATCATCAATGACGTCCTCGGCTACGGCCCGCTCGAGCCTCTGCTGGCCCGCGACGACATCGCCGACGTGATGGTCAACGGCGCCAACCGGGTGTTCATCGAAGTCGGCGGCAAGGTCCAGCTGACCAACGTCCGCTTCCGCGACAACGCCCAGCTGATGAACATCTGCCAGCGGATCGTTTCGCAGGTCGGCCGCCGCGTCGACGAAAGCTCGCCGATCTGCGACGCCCGTCTTCCGGACGGCAGCCGGGTCAACGTCATCGCGCCGCCGCTGGCGCTGGACGGTCCGACCCTGACCATCCGGAAGTTCAAGAAGGACAAGCTGACGATGAAGGATCTGGTGGACTACAAGTCCATCAGTCCCGAAGGCGCGCGGGTGCTGGGCGTCATCGGCGCCTGCCGCTGCAACATCGTCATCTCCGGCGGCACCGGTTCGGGCAAGACCACCCTGCTCAACACCATGACCGCCTTCATCGACCCGACCGAACGGGTCATCACCTGCGAGGACGCCGCCGAACTGCAGCTGCAGCAGCCGCACGTCGTGCGTCTGGAGACCCGGCCGCCCAACCTCGAGGGCCAGGGCCAGATCACCATGCGGGATCTGGTCAAGAACTGTCTGCGGATGCGTCCTGAACGGATCATCGTCGGCGAAGTGCGCGGACCGGAGGCCTTCGATCTGCTGCAGGCGATGAACACCGGCCACGACGGCTCGATGGGCACCCTGCACGCCAACTCCCCGCGCGAGGCGATCAGCCGGATCGAGTCGATGATCACCATGGGTGGCTACGGCCTGCCGTCGAAGACCATCCGCGAGATGATCGTCGGCTCCATCGACGTGATCATCCAGGCGGCCCGCCTGCGCGACGGCTCGCGCCGCATCACCCATGTCACCGAGGTGGTGGGCCTGGAAGGCGACGTCATCGTCACCCAGGACCTGTTCGTCTACGAGATGAACGGCGAGGACGATCAGGGCCGCGTGACCGGCAAGTTCCGCTCGACCGGCATCGCGCGTCCGCGGTTCTGGGATCGCGCCCGCTACTACGGCCTGGAACGCGAGCTGGCGGAAGCCCTCGACGCGGCGGAGTAGCGGCATGCTGGTCGCCCTCGTCGCGGTTCTCGCCTTCATCACCATCGGCGGCCTGGGCTGGGTCTTCGCCGGCGGCGACAGCGGCAGCGCCAAGGCCGCCAAGCGCGCCCAGGCCATCGTCGCCGGCGGCCCGCGCGAGGCCCGGACCCGCAGCCGGAGCTCGGTGGCCAACAGCCAGGAAATCCGCCGCAAGCAGATCCTCCAGACCCTGAAGGCCCAGGAGAAGCAGCAGAAGAAGGCCACCCTGGCCATCGCCGCGCGCCTGCAGCAGGCCGGCCTGAGCCTGACGGTCCGCAGCTTCTGGATCTTCAGCGGCGTGTTCGGGCTGTCGATCGGCCTGGTGGCGCTGGTGGCGACGCAGAAGCCGCTGATCGCGCTGGGCCTGGCCTTCGCGGCCGGACTGGGCCTGCCGCGGTGGCTGGTCGGCGTCATGGCCACCCGCCGCATCAAGAAGTTCACCCTCGCCTTCTCCGACGCCATCGACATCATCGTGCGCGGCATCAAGTCCGGCCTGCCGGTCCACGACTGTCTCAAGATCATCGGCAAGGAGTCGCCCGAGCCGCTGGCCGGCGAGTTCCGCCGCCTGGTCGAGAACGTCGGCATGGGCGTGTCCATGGATCAGGCGCTGGAGAAGATGTACGAGCGCATGCCGACCAGCGAGCTGCGCTTCTTCGCCATCGTGCTGGCCATCCAGCAGAAGGCCGGCGGCAATCTGGCCGAGGCGTTGAACAACCTCTCCACGGTGCTGCGCGCCCGCAAGATGATGCGCGAGAAGATCAAGGCGCTGTCATCGGAGGCCATCGCCTCCTCGTTCATCATCGGCTCACTGCCGCCCGGCGTGGTGGTGCTGATCACCGTGACGACACCGGCCTATATGGCGCCGATGTTCACCGATCCTCGCGGTCACCTGATGCTGCTGGGGGCCGCGTTCTGGATGTCCATGGGCATCCTGGTGATGCGCAAGATGATCAACTTCAAGTTCTGAGGACGGCCGATGGACCTCGTCAGACTTCTCACCAGCCCGGACAACCTGCTGACGGCCTTCGTCGCGGTGGTGGCCTTCGCCACGATCGTCACCCTGGCCGGGCCGATGTTCAAGACCAAGGGGCTGGAGGACCGGCTCAAGTCCGTCGCCAACCGCCGCGAGGAGCTCCGCCGCCGGTCGCGGGAAGAGATCGCCAAGCGCGGCGCCACTGCGTCGAGCAGCATCCGCCAGGTCGACGAAGGTCTCTATCGCAAGGTCGTCGAGCGCCTGCAGCTGTCGCGCCTGCTCGAGGACCCCAAGGTCGCCGAGAAGATGGCCCAGGCCGGGTTCCGCGGGCCACGGCCGATCAGCGCCTTCTACTTCTTCCGGTTCGTGATGCCCTTCGCCCTGGGTCTGTTCGCGGCCTTCTACCTGTTCGTCATCAACGACTTCGGCCTGCCGACGATGAGCAAGGTGACCTTCTGCGTCGGCGGCTTCGTGCTCGGCTACTACGCCCCCAACCTCTACATCACCAACATCGCCCAGAAGCGCCGCGAGTCGATCGTGGCGGCCTTTCCCGACGCCCTCGACCTGCTGCTGATTTGCGTGGAGAGCGGCATGTCGATCGAGGCGGCCATCCAGAAGGTCAGCGGCGAGGTCGGCGGCTCCTCCATCGAGCTGGCCGAGGAGCTGACCCTGCTGACGGCCGAGCTGAGCTATCTGCCCGACCGCCGGCTGGCCTACGACGGCCTCGCCAAGCGGACCAACCACCCGGGCATCAAGGCGGTGTCGACGGCGATGATCCAGGCCGAGCGCTACGGCACGCCGCTGGGCGTGGCGCTGCGCACCATGGCCAAGGAAAACCGCGAGCTGCGCCTGGCCGCCGCCGAGAAGACCGCCGCGGCCCTGCCGGCCAAGCTGACCGTGCCGATGATCCTGTTCTTCCTGCCGGTGCTGTTCGTGGTCATCCTGGGACCGGCGATCATCAAGGTGCAGGACACCCTGGCCAAGCAGCCGGCCTCGCAGGGCGGCTAGTCGTCCAGCGCGCCTGACAGCACCGCTTCGGCGAAGCCGCAGTGCATGGCGATGCCGCGCGCCATCACCTGTTCGTCCAGGGTCATGCGGTTGGAGTGCAGCGCGCAGCAGGCGCGGTAGTCGCCGCCGACGCCGGTCGGGGCCGCGCCGAGGAAGGCCATCAGGCCGGGCGCCTTCTGCAGCACATAGGAGAAGTCCTCAGCCCCCATCATCGGGTTGGGCATCGTCATCCAGGCGCCCTCGCCGTACAGGGCCTTGGCTGTCCGCTCGGCCAGGTCGACCTCCCGGGGCGTGCAGACGGTGACCGGGAAGCCGCGGATGATCTCGATCTCGGCCTTGCAGCCATGGGCGGCGGCGACGTGCTCGGCGACCCTGCGGATGCCCTCGTGCGCCTTCTCCCGCGTGCGCTCCGAGAGGGTCCGCAGCGTGCCCTTCAGGAAGGCGTCCTCGGGGATGATGTTGTTGGTCGTGCCGGCCACGACATTGGCGATGGTGATCACCGCCGGGTCGAAGACCGAGATGGTCCGGGTGACCATGGTCTGCATGGCCGTGACGATCTCGCAGGCGACCGGGATCGGGTCGATGGCGTCCTGCGGCATCGAGGCGTGACCGCCGGCCCCGACGACACGGATCTCGATGACGTCGGACGAGGCCAGCAGCGCCCCGGCGCGACCCGCGAACACGCCGGTCGGCATGTTGGGCGAGATGTGCAGCGCGAAGGCAGCGTCCGGGATCGGGTCGATCAGGCCGTCGTCGAGCATGAACCGCGCGCCGTGGTGGCCCTCCTCGCCCGGCTGGAACATGAACATCACCGTGCCGTTCAGCTGCTCGCGCTTGGCGCAGAGCGCCCGGGCCGCGCCGGCCAGCATGGCGACATGGGTGTCGTGGCCGCAGGCGTGCATGGCGCCGGCCGTGCGGGAGGTGAAGTCCAGCCCGGTGTCCTCGGTCAGCGGCAGGGCGTCCATATCGCCGCGCAGGAGGACGGTCCGGCCGTTGGGCGAGCCCCTCAGGATGGCCAGCACGCCGGTGGTCGACGAGCCCTGGCGGATCTCCAGCGGCAGTCCCTCCAGCGCCTTGAGCACCTTCTCGGTCGTCTTCGGAAGATGCAGCCCCAGCTCCGGCTCCATGTGGATCGCGCGGCGCAGCTCGATGGCGTCGTGGAGCAGGGCGTCGCCCGCAGCGGTCCAGCCTTCGCGGTCGATGGTCAGGGCGTTCATAAAAGGACTCCGGATGTGAACGCCGCACCGTCGCGCTTTTCGCGGCGTCGGTCTAGGAGGAGGTCATGAGCACCGTGACCTTCGCCGATATCGAAGCCGCCGCCGCCCGCCTGGACGGGCTGGCCGTCCGAACGCCGCTGATCGAGAGCCCGGCGCTGAACGCCGAGCTCGGCGCCCGCATCCTGCTCAAGCCCGAGACGCTGCAGCGGGCCGGGGCCTTCAAGTTTCGCGGGGCGATGAACCGGATCGCGCAGCTGGACCAGCCGGCGAGGGCGCGCGGCGTCGTCGCCTGCTCGTCAGGCAACCACGCCCAGGGCGTGGCGCTGGCGGCCCGGATGGTGGGCGCCCCGGCCGTCATCGTCATGCCCGCCGACGCCCCGGCCATGAAGGTCGCCAACACCCGCGCCTACGGCGCCGAGGTGATCCACTACGACCGCTATACCGAAGACCGCGACGCGATCACCGAGCGGATCGCGCAGGAGCGCGGCATGACCATCGTCTGGCCGTTCGACGACGTCGACGTCATCGCCGGCCAGGGCACGGTGGGCCTGGAGCTGGTCCAGCAGGCCCGGGCCCTGGGGGTCGAGCTGACCTCCGTGCTCGCCCCGGTCGGAGGGGGCGGGCTGATCGCCGGGGTCTCGACGGCGGTGAAGGCGCTGTCGCCGCGCACCTCGGTCCTCGGCGTCGAGCCGGCCGACTTCGACGACACCCGCCGGTCGCTGGAGAGCGGTCAGCGCGAGAGGATCGACCCGGCGGCGCGTTCGATCTGCGACGCCCTGCAGTCCCCCTCCCCCGGGGCCATCACCTTCCCGATCAACCAGCGCAACCTCGACGGCGTGGCCACGGTGACCGACGCCGATGTCGCCGAGGCGGTCCGCTACGCCTACACGACGCTCAAACTGGTGATCGAGCCGGGCGGCGCGGTCGGGCTGGCCGCTCTGCTGTCGGGCGCGGTCGACGTCGAGGACGTCACCGTGGGGGTCGTCCTGTCGGGCGGCAACATTGATCCGGGCCTGTTCGCCTCCATCCTCGCCGGGGAACTCTGACCATGATCGACGGCTTCATCCCGCCCCGGACGCCTCTGCTGATGGTTCGCCGCGCGGCCCTGGAACGGAACCTGACCACCATGCAGGGGCTCTGCCGCGCCTCGAACGTGCGGCTGCGGGCCCATGGCAAGACGCACAAGTGCTCGACCCTGGGCCGGCTGCAGGTCGAGCGGGGCGCGGTCGGGCTCTGCGCCCAGTCGGTGGGCGAGGCCGAGGCCTTCGTGCGCGGCGGGGTGCTGGACGTGCTGGTCACCGCGCCGCACCCGGCCTGGGGCTCGACCCGGCTGGCCGATCTGGCGCGGACCGGCGCGACGGTCGGGGCGACCGTCGATGACGAGATCCAGATCGAGCGGCTGGGCGCGGCGGCGCGGGCCGCCGGCGTCATCCTGAACTGCGTCATCGACATCGACCCGGGCACGCACCGCACCGGCTGCCATCCCTCGCGCGCCGTCGAGCTGGCGCGGCAGGCGGCCTCGACCGCGGGACTGACCTACGCCGGCATCCAGTCCTACGCCGGGCACCTGCAGCACATCGCCGATGTCGCGGGGCGCCGGGCGGGCGACGACCTGGTGCTGGGCATGGTGGCGGGCGTGGTCGCCGACCTGACCGCCGCCAGTCTGGCGCCCGCCGTGGTCACCGGCGGCGGGACCGGCACCCACAGCTATGACCTCAAGAGCGGCGTCTTCACCGAGCTGCAGGCCGGGTCCTACGCCTTCATGGACGTCGAGTACGAGGCCTGCGGCGCGCCGGAGGGCGGCTGGCCGTTCGAGCAGGCGCTGTTCATCGCCGCCAGCGTGATCAGCAGCGTGCACAAGAGCCATGTCGTCGTCGACGTCGGCTTCAAGGCCAACTCCGTGGACGGCCCGCCGGCCAGGATCGCGGCCGGCGCGGCGCCCGGTTCGCTGTGGCGGCCGATGGGTGACGAGCACGGCATGATCCTGCATCCCTCGGCCATCCCGCTCCTGAAGGGCGGCGACTTCATCGGCGCCGTGGACAGGCTGGACGCCGACCCGGCCGCGCCCTGGCCCGCCGACGCGCCGAAGGCCGGCGACACGGTCTGGCTGCAGCCCGGGCACATCGATCCGACCATCAACCTCTACGACGCCTTGCATGTCGTGGCGGAAGACGGGTCATGGGAACGCTGGGCGGTGGACGCGCGCCGGGTTTCGGCCTGATCCACACCCCATCCGCTCTTCCCGGCGCAGGCCGGGATCCATGGTGAGCCTGAGCGGCTGGTGGGTTTCATCTGGACCCCGGCCTTCGCCGGGGAGGCGGAGGCTGAAATGAACGACCTCGATTTCACCGGCAAGCGCGTGCTCGTCGTCGGCGGCACCAGCGGCATCGGCAACGGCATCGCCCACGGCTTCCGCCAACGGGGCGCCAGGGTCGCCGTGTGGGGCACCCGCGACAAGGACGACTACAGGGTCGAGGACGGTTCGGACCTGTCGGGCCTGGACTTCTTCCGCGTCGACGCTTCCGACAACACCGCCGTCGAGGCCGCGCCGGCCCCGTTCGACGGTCTGGACGTGCTGGTCCTGGCCCAGGGCACGGTCCTCTACCGCAAGGGCGAGTTCGAGATGGAGGGCTTCCGCAAGGTGGTCGGCGTCAACCTCGACAGCCTGATGGCCTGCGCGATGAAGTTCCATGCGGCGCTGAAGGCGAGCGGCGGCAATATCGTCACCATCAGCTCGACGGCGGCCTATCACGCCACGCGGGGCAACCCGGCCTACAATGCCTCCAAGGCCGGGGCCGTGGCCCTGACCCGGACGCTGGGACAGGCCTGGGCGTCCGACGGCATCCGGATCAACGGCGTGGCGCCGGGCCTGGTCGACACCAAGCTGACCAAGGTCACCACCGAGAACCCCGAGCGGCTGGCCGCCAGCCTGCGCGGCATCCCGATGCACCGGCTGGGCACGCCCGAGGACATGGCCGGGGCGGTGCTGTTCCTCGCCTCGCCGCTGGCGTCCTATGTGACGGGCCAGACGCTCATCGTCGACGGCGGATTGACCCTCTGATTCAGGCCTTGGCGAACAGGCTTCCCCGGCGATAGGGTCCGCGCGAAAAAAACATCGTCGGGAGAGCGCCGTTCCATGAAAAGTCACCTGCTCGCCGCCATCGCGGTCTGCGCCGTTCCCCTGGTCGCCATGGCGGCCGCGCCGGCCCCGACCGCCGACACCGCCCGCATGCGGGAGGACATCAAGGTCCTTTCGTCGGACGCCTTCGAGGGACGTGCGCCCAACAGCGCCGGCGAGCAGAAGACCGTCGCCTACCTGATCGAGCAGCTGACGAAGATCGGCCTGCAGCCCGGCGGCGACCTGAAGGACGGCAAGCGCGCCTGGACCCAGGACGTGCCGCTGTCCCGCTACGAGATCGTCGGCACGCCGACCTTCTCGGCCACCGTCGGCGGCCTGACCCGGCCGCTGGTCCAGGGCCAGGACCTGGCCATCCGCGCGGCCCAGACCAACGTCGACCAGGTCACCTTCGCCGATGCGCCGCTGGTCTTCCTCGGCTACGGGGTCAAGGCGCCGGAGCGGAACTGGGACGACTTCAAGGGCGTCGACCTGAAGGGCAAGATCGCCGTCGTCCTGATCAACGACCCCGACTTCGAGGGCGGTGAAGGCGACTTCGGCGGCAAGGCCATGACCTACTACGGCCGCTGGACCTACAAGTACGAGGAGGCCGCGCGGCAGGGCGCCCTGGGCCTGATCATCGTGCACGAGACCGAGGGCGCCTCCTACGGCTGGCCGACGGTCACAAACTCCAACACCAACGAGATGTTCGACATCGTCCGCCAGGACCCGACGGCGGTTCACCCGACCATCGAGGGCTGGATGCAGCGCGGCGTCGCCGTGGAGCTGTTCAAGGCCGCGGGCCTGGACTTCGAGGCCCAGAAGGCCGCCGCCCGCACCCGCGCCTTCACGCCCGTCGAGCTGAAGGGCGTCACCCTGTCGGGCGACTACAAGGTCAAGCACGAGGTGATCGTCAGCCAGAACGTCGTCGCCCTGCTGCCGGGCAAGACGCATCCGGACGAGACGGTGATGTACACGGCCCACTGGGACCACATCGGCGTCGGCGCGCCGGACGCCGCGGGCGACCGCATCTACAACGGCGCCATCGACAACGCGACCGGCACGGCCGGCCTGCTGGAGCTGGCGCGCCTGCAGAAGGCGGCCGGGCCCGCCGACCGCTCGATCGTCTTCCTGTGGGTGACCGCGGAGGAAAAGGGCCTGCTCGGTTCGGAATACTACGCGGCCAATCCGCTCTATCCGCTGGCCACCACGGCCGGGGTGCTGAACGCCGACGGCATGAACGTCTTTGGCCTGAGCAAGGACTTCACCATCTCGGGCAGCACGAAGGTCGAGCTGCTCGACATGCTGATCGCCGAGGCCGCGAAGTCGGGCCGCACCTACACCCCCGACCCCAACACCTACGCCGGCTACTTCTTCCGGTCGGACCACTTCTCGCTGGCCAAGCGCGGCGTGCCGGCCATCTCGTTCGGCGGCGGCCAGGACTGGGCCGAGGGCGGCGTCGCGGCGGGCAAGGCCTCGGCCGAGGCCTACCGCAAGGACCGCTACCACCAGCAGGCGGACAACTTCGACCCCAGCTGGTCGCTGGTCGGCATGGCCGCCGACGTCGGGCTGCTGTACCGCCTCGGGCGTGACCTGGCCAACTCCCGCCAGTGGCCGGAGTGGGGCGAGGGCGTCGAGTTCAAGGCCACCCGGGACGCGACGAAGGCTGAACGCAAGCCGTAGCGACGCGAAGGCCCCGACGCAGGCCGGGGTCCACGCCATGACCGTCAGCGTCTTCGATCTGTTCAAGCCGGGCGTCGGTCCGTCGAGCTCGCACACCATGGGCCCGATGACCGCCGCCGTGCGCTTCGTCGGCTTGTTGCGGCAGCGCGGCCTGCTGGCGTCCGTCACCGGCGTGCGGGTGAAGTTCTACGCCTCGCTGGCCCTGACCGGCCGGGGCCACGCCACCGACCGGGCGACGCTGCAGGGGCTGATGGGGTTCGAGCCTGCGACCCTGGATCCGGACGCCGGCGAGGCGGCGCTGGCGGTGCTGCGCGAGACCGGCCGGATGACCCTCGGCGGCGACGGGCCGACCATCGCCTTCGACGAAGCGGCGGACATCGTCTGGGCCGGGCGTGAGCGGCTGCCGCAACATCCCAACGCCATGACCCTGACCGCGCTGGCGGGCGAGGCCCTGATCGCCGAGCGCAGCTACTTCTCCGTCGGCGGAGGGTTCGTGCGGGACGAGGACGAGATCTTCCGCAACACCGGCGACGAGGACGGCCCGCCGGTCCCCTATCCGTTCGAGTCCGGCGCCGACCTGCTGGCGATGACGGCGGAGACCGGCGTCACCATCGCGCAGGCAATGATGGCCAATGAGCAGGTCCGCCGCAGCGAGGCCGAGGTCGTCGCGGGGCTGGAGACGATCCACGCCGCCATGGAAGCCTGTATCGACCGGGGCATGCGCATCGACGGCGTGCTGCCGGGCGGCCTGTCGGTCAAGCGGCGGGCGAGGCAGGTGCACCAGACCATCATGGCCAAGGTCGAGAAGTCGATCAGCGACCCGCTGGCGGCGCTGGACTTCGTCAACCTATGGGCCCTGGCGGTCAACGAGGAGAACGCCGCCGGCGGCCGCGTCGTCACCGCCCCGACCAACGGCGCGGCGGGACTGATCCCGGCCGTGCTGCGCTTCTACGACCGCTTCTACCAGGGCACGGCCGAGGGCCGTCGCACCTTCCTGCTGACCGCCGCCGCCATCGGGGCCCTCTACAAGAAGAACGCCTCGATCAGCGGCGCCGAGGTCGGCTGCCAGGGCGAGGTCGGCGTCGCCTGCTCGATGGCCGCCGCCGGACTCTGCGCGGCCCTGGGCGGGACCAACGCCCAGATCGAGAACGCCGCCGAGATCGGCATGGAGCACAACCTGGGCCTCACCTGCGACCCGATCGGCGGCCTGGTCCAGATCCCCTGCATCGAGCGCAACGCCATGGGCGCCATCAAGGCCATCGACGCCGCGCGGCTGGCCCTGCTGGGCGATGGCGAGCACTCGGTCAGCCTCGACAAGGTCATCGCCACCATGAAGCGCACCGGCGAGGACATGAACGAGATCTACAAGGAGACGTCCCTGGGCGGCCTGGCCGTCGGGCTGGCGGTGAACCGGGTGGAGTGCTGAGCATGCGTGCGCGCCTCTACGGCCTTGGACGGCCGCTCGCCCTGATGGCCCTGCTGGTCGCGGCCGCTGACGCGGTCCTCTTCCCGATGGCGCTGTTCACGGACGCGCTTTCGGACGACCTGCTGCTGCGGGCGCTCTACGCCTCGGCCTTCGCGCTGGCGGTGGTGTTTCTGCGGGTGACCTTTGACCCGGCGGTTCAGCGGGCGGTGATGGAGGCCAATCACGCGCTGCAGGAGGGCCAGCCGTTCAAGGCGAGATGGATATCTCCGATGGACGCCACCTGGGGCGCGTTCGGCAGTCGCATGGGTCATGGCGTTCTGCCTTGGTTGCGGCTGGTGATGCTCGGCGAGTTTGTCCTCGGGCTGGTTCTGCTGGGAAGCGGCAGGACGCCGCCGCCGGTGCTGATCGCCGGCGCCGGCTTCGGACTCTGCATCCTGCTGTCGCTGAGCCAGCTCAAGGACCCCGACCGTCCGGAGGCGGAGGGGGTGGGCGAGACGCCGGCGGCCTGAGGGCCCTGCGTGCTTCGACACGCGACCTGCGGTCGCTGCTCAGCATGACGTGGGTGGGTAGCTTTCAATCGACGTCATCCTGAGCAGCCCGCGCAGCGGGCGTGTCGAAGGACGCACGGCGTCGCCGCCTCACGGGCTCAAGCCCTGAAGGTTGGGGAGGTGGTGCGGAGCGCCCCGGGTTCGCCCCGGAAGGCTGTGTGTGCAAGGTGCGAACGGTGGTGCGAACCAGGGCGCTCCGCGAAGGTCGTTATCCGGAAGCTTCCGCTCGGCAGCCGTGTTCGGGCTTAGCCGGAGCGCCTCCGACGGGCGGGCAAGGCAGCGGCCTCGTCCCGGACCCGGCGAGTAACCCCCTCGCCGCTGTCCCCGCTCGAACTCCATCCCGACGCCGCAAGGTCGCTGGCCATGCGCCCTCCCCGTGCGACGGGACGGGAGTGAGTATGTGGCCAGCCAAACCGGCGTGGATAGAATCCCTTCTATCCCCCCCATTTCCGTTTCCCCGGCGAAGGCTGGGGTCCATACGGGGCAAGGGCTCGGGCGTTTCATGGATCCCGGCCTTCGCCGGGAAGACGGGGGATAGAAGGGGCCGCTACAGCGCGGCGCATCCCGCTCCACCCTGCTCCGCAGGGTCCCCCTCTCCCAACAGGGAGAGGATAGATGTAGCGGCCCGAAAGCTTTTAGAGTCCGGGACAGGACCGATTAGAGCACTCTAAAGCCGCGACTGGCCCCCTAAGCGGCTCCTGAGCCGCCCCTCAGAGACGCCTCAGAGCCCCCTCAGCCGCCGCCCGTGACGATCAGCTCGCGGGCGGGGTGGTTGCCGCTGGCGACCGAATAGTGCGTGCCCACGCCCTCGATCGTGAACCGTTCGAACAGCGCCCGGGTCTGGGGCGTGTCGTTGATCGACAGGATGAACCGGCCCTTCAACGCAGCCAGCGCCTCGACCAGAACGTCGAAGTCCGCCCGGGTGAACAGCGCCTTCCCATAGTCGCCCTCGCTGCCCCAGTACGGCGGGTCGAGATAGAACAGGGTCCGGTCGCTGTCGTAGCGGGCGATGAACTCGGCGAACGGCAGCCGCTCGATGATGACGCCGGCCATCCGCTCATGGATGTCCGCCAGGTCTGCGCCCAGCCTGGTCACGTCGAAGCGCCCGGGCCGATGATGGCTGACCCCGAAATTCCGACCAGTGACCTTGCCGCCGAAGGCTGTCCGCTGGAGGTAGAGGAACCTGGCCGCGCGCTCCAGATCGGTCAGGGTGTCCGGGTCCACGGCCACCAGCCGTTCAAACTCCACCCGGCTGGTCAGCTGGAACTTCAGCATGTCCATAAGGGCCGCGTAGTGCCGCTGCAGCACCCTGTAGAAGGTCGCCACGTCGCGGCTGTAGTCGTTGATCACCTCCGCCCTCGGCCGCAGCCGGCGGCGAAGAAACACCCCGCCCATGCCCACAAACGGCTCGGCATAGGTGTCGTGGGGGATGGCCTCGATCATGGGCGTGAGGCGGCGGGCGAGGTTCTTCTTGCCGCCGATATAGGGGGCCGCCGGCTTCACGGGCTGAACGGCGGAATGGGTCGGACTCGACTCCTGCACAGGTCACTCTTCATAACGACCCCGCCGCTGCGCGCGGTGGGGGGACTGACCAGGGCCGCGGCCCTGGAAGGTGTGGGTGGCCGCCCACGGTTCGAGGCGTTGACGCGCCTCGACCCCCCTCGCTTCCGAGGGGAGCGATCTCATCGCTTGATCAGCAGCTGACCGATCAAGGTCTTCACGCGGGTCTCCGCCGCCCCGGCGGCCGGGACGATCCAGTCGACGGTTCCGGAGCTGACCGCGTCAGTCATCACCCCGCCGTTGACGGTCAAATCGTTGCCGGACCCGGCGGACGTCGCATGCCTGACCAGGTGCTCGTGCGAGCCGACCTGGTCGGCGTAAGTGTCGCCGATGTCCGGGTCGGCCGGGTCGTTGCCGCTGCCGTTGTCGAGCGCCCGCATATAGAGCCCGCCGGGAGGGAGCTTGAAATAGCCCTCGGCGGCCTCGCCGAACTGGTCGCCGATCGCGGCGTACAGCGGCCCGTCCCCGGAAATCAGCTTTTCGCTGCCGTCACAGACGTACCAGCCGGTCGGGGCGGCTTCGACGGCTGACATCTTGTAGTCGCCCGGCCTGAAAGCCAGGCTCTGGATCGCGTCGAGAAGCTGCGTGTGGTCGCCCTTAGAGAGCGCAATCCCTGCGCCTTCGATCAGAAGGGCGAGGTTCTCCTGGACGTCGTTCAGCCAGTCGTCGGTGACGCGAGTGCCGGGCGATCCGCTGTCCTGGAACAGGCCGTCGACGGCGTCGGGGGTGTCGATGCGGTGCAAGGTGTGCTCCTCAGGCGTAGGTGAAGATGACGTGGGTGTGGGCCGGCGCCGCCGCCCGGATCATGCATTCGAGGTCGATGGCCCCGCCCTCGCGCAGGTAGTCGCCGGCGCGACTGCCGGCGCGAAAGACGGTGAAGTCGGTGGCGGTCAGCACATGCACCCGCCAGACGAACCGCCACCGGCCGTCAGTGATCAGTGCGGTCAGCGCGGCGTCGTAGGCATCGACGTCCGGATCGAACTCGTGGATCTCGATCTCCATGCCGACCGTGGCGGCCAGGGCGACGTAGAAGGCCGGCGTCTGTCCGGCCTGCCAGGCCAGCTTGCGCCAGGCGATCACCTGCCGCGCCGAAAGCGTCGTCGCCGCCGCCGTGCAGGGGTCGGGCAGGCCCAGAACGCCTTCCCATTCGTCGATCATCTCGACGGTCGTCCGGGGGTCGGCTTCCTCGTGCAGCTGGTCGATCCGTTGATCCAGGCGCGCCAGCTCGGCCGCCCAGCCGGTGAACAGGTCGCCCAGCCCCGCCTCCCGCTCGCGCGACCAGGCCGCGCCGGTGGGCAACAGCGCCAGCAGATGTTCAACATGGGCCTCGACGGTCGGCATCATCAGCTCCAGGTGATCGCGCCCAGGACGACCATCTCCTCGGGGTCGGCCACGACGTCGGCGGAGGGCACGGTGAGCACATGATCGGTCTCGCCGGCGGCGATGGAGATCGCCTCGCGGATATGGCTGATCAGCAGCGTGCCGCCGGGCTCGGCTTCGCGCGCCAGCAGGTCGCGCAGCTCGGCCTCCACGGCCTCCCGCACCGCCGTGGTGTCGGGCGTCAGCGCGATGGTCAGGTCCAGGTCCAGAGGCGTGCAGGCGAACACGGTCACGTCGGCCGTCACCGGCCGCAGAGGCTCGATGTAGTCGCCCACGTCGGTCAGATCTCCGGCCTCGGGAATGATGTCCTCGCGGCCGTCCATGACGAAGGTGACGCCCACGGTGCCCAGCCCGTCGCGGTTGGGAAACACCCAGGCCCGGGTTACGCCAGGCACTTCCAGCGCCCAGCGCCGATAGTCCTTCTCCGCCCCGCCGCTCGGCTGCTCGCGCAGCCGGGCCAGCAATCGACCGCGCAGCGCTTCCAGATCCTCCTGGTCGACGCCGTCGGCCCCGCCGGCCTGGACGATCCCCAGGCTCGCCACACCCGCCACCGGCGAGACGAAGGTCAGCTCGTCGCCGGCCTCGGCGTTTCCGCCCGCGCCGGCGACGACGGCGGCGATCGACGCCTCGGCGACCCCCAACGCGATGGTCGCTTCCGCCGTGATCTTGAATTCGACGCCGTCCTCGCGCTGAAGCCGGGTGTCGACGGGGATCACCGATCCGTTGACCCCGGTAAGGGCCACGGTGCGCGTGGCGGCCGTCGCTTCCTTGCGCTGGACGTTGAACACCCCGCACCAGCGCAGCAGGTGCTCGTCGTCGGCCGAGTCGGGCAGCATCTGCCGGACGGCGTAGTCCACCGCCCCGTAGGCGCCCTGCAGTGCGCCGGCCAGCACCCGGGCCAGCACCCGCTCGATCGAGCGGCGCAGGATGGCGTCGCCGCCGTCCAGACGGCCGGTCAGGTCGGCCTCGGTGCGGGCGATAAGGTCGGTCAGACCCGGGCGGGCGAAGGGCATCAGGCGGGCTCCCACAGAAAGTCGAAGCGCTGTCGGCCGGAGCCGGTCGCGCGGGTGATGTAGACGCCCAGCAGGATGGCGCTGTCGCCGTGGGCCTCGGCCTCCACCTCGACACGGCCGACGCCGTCGGCCTCGATCCAGGCGACCGCCTCCAGGGCGTAGTCGCGGGCCAGGCGGACGGTCTCGGCCGAGCGCCGGCCCCGGGCCAGCAACCACAGCCGGGACCCGATCCTGTCGCCGGCGACGGGCGGCGAAACGTCGCCCCACCAGCCCCGCCGGTCTTCGGCGAACTCGTCCGGCAGGTCGTCGTCGTCGACCCGCCTGTCAGTGAATAGCGAGATGAGCAGCGCGGTGCGCAGCGCGGCCTGCGGATCGCCGACCCCGGCAACGGCCAGCTCGGCTTGATCGCCGGCCCAATTGAGCGCCAGGCCGGTCATGTCGATTTCACCTTGCTTGAGCCGCCGGTGATCACCCCGCCGGCATAGGTGTCGGTCTTGCGGGCCACGAACTGTCCGCCGGTCCCGCCCAGGTCGATCGACCCGCCGTCGATGACGACCGCGCCGCTCGCGTCGAGCGCCACCGAGTCCGCGTTGAACGCCACCGCTCCCTCGGCCGTCACGGCGAAGCTGCCGCAGTTGAACTGCACGGCCCCGGCGATATCGAACGTCAGCTGGGGCGCGGTGAAGGTCATCGCCTCGCCGGCCGTCACCGCCACCGTGCCGGTGGTTTCGATGACGATCCCGTCGCGGGTCAGGTGCACCTTCTGGCCCTGGTCGTCGTGGATGGCCACCTCGCCGGCCGCCAGGGTCATCCGATAGCGGCGGTCGGCCACGGCGATGGCCATGGACCGCGAACGCGTGCCGCCCAGGGCGACGGTGACGGCCGTGGCCCCGGCCAGGGGATGGCTGGCGAAGCCGTAGTCCTGGTGCCGGTCGATGTCTTCCAGCACCTCATCGGCCAACAGCTCCAGCTGCAGCCGCTGCCCGCCATCGCCGTCGTCGACCAGGCGCACCTGCGCCAGCCCGACGATGTTGGCCATGCGGTCGGCCGTCCCCTTCGGCGCGCGGCGCTGCATCAGCGACCCCTCCGGCGCGCCGGCGCGGCCGGAATGGCCTGCAGGCTGAACGCCTCCTTGGGCGCCAGCGACAACACCGTCCGGCGGCCCCGGTCGTCGGCGCGATAGCTTACGGCATGGATCAGCCGGTCGCCCTCGACCCCGACCACGGCCGCGCGCACCGCCGCCAGCCGGTCGGGCCGATACAGCTCGCCGCCGGCGTCGCGCCATCCGGTGACGGTCGCCTGGGTCCGCTGGCCGCGCCCGGCCCGGATCGTCGCCTCGTGTTTCGCCCGGTCGGCCAGGTTGCCCGGCGTGCTGTCGTCATCGTGGACGATCAGCAACGGCCTGTACCGCGTGACCCCGGCATCCTTCGCGCTGGCCTTCGGCCGGCTGGCGCCGTCGCGCGCATAGCCCTTCAGGATGTAGTCAGAGAAGCGGTCGCCATGATCGTCCTCGAAGGCGATCTCCTCCAGGTTCTCGCCGTGAGCCAGCGTGAAGCCCGCCCGCGCCTGCCCCGGCCGGATAAGGTCCAGGTCGCCGTCGACGTTGGTCACCGGCAGCACGCCGCGCTGCCGCGCCATGCGGCTGATCGCCTCGAACACGCTCTCGCCCTGCTGCAGGGCGAACGTCGGAAACGCCGCGCCGGTGGCGACCAGGGCGCTGACCTTGATTCCGAACGGCGCGGTCAGGTCGGCCGCGATCTGCTCTAGCCGCCGACCCTTCCAGCTGCCCGGGGTGTGGATCGCCGAGCAGTCGGTCAGGTCGATGGTCTTCTCCATGCCGCTCATGACGATGGCGTGCCGATCGGGGCCGATCGAGAACGCGGCGCGGTCGATCCAGGCGGTCATGACCTTGTCCCCGCCCAGCAGCACCTCACAGGGATCGCCGGCGCGGATGCCCCAGTTGTCGGGCGCGCCCGGCCAGCGGTCGGACAGGGTCAGCCGGAAGCTGCCGACCAGGGCGTCGATGGCCCGGTCCACCTGGACCGACTTCCAGCCGGTAAAGGTCTGGCCGGCGACCTTGAGGACGACGTCGGTGATCGCCATCAGCCCGCCTCGCCCGGCGAGAGAAGTTCCAGATCCCGGCCGCCGGGCACGAAGCCCGGATGGGCGATGCGATTGCGCGCCGCCAGCTCCAGATCCCGACTGGCGTCGCCATAGAGGCGGTGCGCGATGACCAGAGCCGGCTCGGTGCGCAACGGCCGGTAGACGAACACCCGCGCCAATGAACCGCCGCGCTCGCGCACGTCGCGGATCAGGGCCGCCCGCAGTTCCTGCAGCGCGGTGAAGCCCTCGTCGTCTCCGCCGTCCGCGGCGATCACGGCCAGGGCGTCGATCTCGCCGGCCAGCTGGTCGCGGATGCCCGCCGCCTGGTCATAGGATGTGAAGGTCGCCTCGCTGACGGCGATCACCGCCTCGGCGGCGGCCGTGTGCCGGACCAGGGCCACCAGGGCCGCCTGGTTGAGGCGCTGCCGCTCCCGCGCCGGCGTGACGCCCAGGATGGCCTGCAGCGTGGACCCGAACCCCATCAGCGACCTCAGCCCCGGCAGGGCGGCCAGCGGGTTCGTGGCCAGCCCGCGAACCTGTCCGACCAGCTGGCTGACCTGGCCGGCCATCGTCGCCGGCGCGGCGATCAAGGCCGCGGCCTGCGCCACCAGGGTCGCGCCCGCCGCCCGCAGATCGCCCAGCACGGCGATCGACGGGGCGAAGGCGGCGGTGGCCGCCTCGACCGCCGACGCCGCCTCACCCAGCACGTCCTGCGCGGCGGCGGCCACGAACCCGGGCGCGCCGGCGACGTTGAACGCCTGCGGCGTGGTGGTCATGGCCGTGTCGGTCAGCGCCGCTGCGCTTGCCGCCGCCACGGCGGCGGTGTCGACGCCGATCGCCGGCGCCAGGTTCACCCCGGCCTCGACGAAGACGATGCTGAACACTGCCTGGCCGCCGGCCGCGAACGACTCGGTGACCTCGGCCTCGCCATCCACCGAAACGGTCAGCACGCCGAGGAAGGGGTGAACCAGAACCCCGGGGCCCGGGGTCTCCAGCGCCCGGGCCAGCGCGTCCCGGGCGGCCATGTAGTCGGGCCCGAGCACATAGGCCTCGACGCGCCAGCGGCGCGTCAGTCGGCCCAGATCCTCCGCCCATGGTTCGTCCCGGCCAGCATACTCGTGAACCTCCGTGCGGCGGCCCACGCGCCAGCCGTGTTCGTCGATCCGGAAGGCCGCGCCCCGGAAGCTGCCGGGCCGCAGGCTGTCGCGCCACCCGGTCATTGACCGCCTCCCGCCGGGCCGCGCCGAAAGTCGATGTCAGGCCCGAAGTCGGCGTTGCGGATCACCAGCCCGGGTTCCAGCCCGATGCTGATGGCGCCGCTCAGCTTCTGCGCCGGCGCGGGCGTCGCCGACCACGGCGCGCCGCCAGGCAGGCCGCGAAGGCCCGCGCCGGACCCCAGCGTGCGACGGGGCGCGGCGACGGTCGGCCGGGTGCGGGCCTCGCCGTCCGGCCGATAGGCCCAGGGGTTGCCGACGAAGTCCATCAGCCCGCCGGCCGCGCTGGTGCGCCGGCCCGGCTTGCGGCCGAAGGCGCGGTACAGAAGGTCCGGGCCCTGGCCGCCCCTGCGCTCGACATTCAGGTTGAACATGTCGCCGTCGAACAGGTCGCCGAACTCGTTGCCGGCCCTCACCAGGGCCAGGATCGCCTCGGCCAGGCCGTTGATGTTCTTGGCCAGCTGCACCCAGTCGACCTCGCGGGCGATGCTCGCGCCGGTCCTGATCAGCTTGACCAGGCTGTCGGAGATCTCGCCGGCCCACTTGTCGAACCGGCCGTCCGCCTCGGCCTTGGCGAGGAAGGCCAGGAAGCCGCTCAGTTCCTTCTTCGCGGCGTCGAACGATCCCTTGTCGGCGATCTTCTTCAGGAAGCCGGTCCCGGTGTCGCCCATGTTCGACATCATGCCGTTCCAGGTGCGGGACTGCTCGTCCATCGCGCCCTTGAAGCTGCTGTCGAAGATGCCCAGCAGGGTGCGGCGAATCTCTGTCGCGGTCTTCCTGCTGGTGACCGTCATCTCCTTGCCGGCCCGGCTGTAGGAGAAGGTGACCTTGTCGCCCTGTTGCTTTGACCGGACGCCGAACTCCTTCAGCCGCTCGAACTCGCCGGTCTGGGCGTCGGCCATCATCTCGACGGCGGTCAGCAGATCCTTCTGCATGGCCGAGGACGCGTCACCCAGGCTGCGCAGGGTGCCGTCGGCCGGGTCCATGCCATAGGCCTTCAGCTGGACGAAGGCCGCCATGACCTGGTCCAGTTCATAGGGCGTCTTCCTGGCGAACTCCTGGACCCAGCTCATCGAGCGATCAGCCCGCGCGAAGTCGCCCTCGATGGTCTTCAGCGATGCGCGGTAGCTCTCGAACCGGGCGCCGGTGCTGATCGACTTCTTGACGCCGGCAAAGCCCAGTCCGACCGTCGCCGCGCCCCCAGCCACCGCCACGGTGCCGGCCGCTCCGGCCAGGCGCGCCGCGCCCGCCGCGCCGGCCGCGCTTCCCATGCCGCCCCGCCGGCCGTCACCCGCGCCGTAGCCGCCGCTGGTCATGCCGAAAGCGCGCGCCAGCCTGGACCAGACGGTCTCGGTGGCGGCGGTCTCTCGCCGCAGCCGGCGCTGGCGGTCGATCAGATCATCAAGGGTCCGGCCGCCACGCCGGCCGGCGGTGTTGAACCGCTCTGCGGCGGTCGTGGTGCGGTCGATCGCCGTGCGCGCCTGGGTCCACCCCCCAGGCGAGGCCTTGACCTCCTGGTTAAGGCCCCGAACCTCGTGCCGGATCCGCCGAAAGGTCGCGACCCCGCCCTTGTCGAGGGTCTGGATGACGAACTTGAGGCTAAGGTCGGGCATGGAGGCGCATCAGCTGGTCGTGCCAAAAGAGAAGCTCCTCCAGGTCCAGGTCGAACAGCTCGGCCCGACTGAAGGAAAACAGCAGCCCGACCTCGCCTAGGCAGTCACGCCAGTTGCGCGGCCAGGCTTCAGAAAACCCTCGATCATCAGGGCCAGCTGGCAGAAGTCCCGCTCGGTGATCTCGTCGACCACCTTCATCGGCTGGCCGGAGAACAGGCTGATCCGGGCCGCGATCGCGCCGGCCTCGCCGTCGTGACCGTCCAGCGCCCGCAGGTGCGAGACCCGAAGCTTGCCGTCCTCGGGAAGGTCCAGTTCGATGACGGCGACCGTCTCCTCACGCACCGGTCCGCCGCCGGCGGGCTGGTACTTGACCGTCACCGGGTCGAGCAGGGTGTGGCTGAGCTTCGGCATCAGAGGATTTCCTCGGCCGGCGGCCCCTGGAACACGCACTTGGCGACACCGTCGCTGCCCAGGCTCGGCGGCATGGCGCTGTAGCCGTGGCTGATCACATAGGTCTGACCGGTGTCGGCTTCGAACACGATCGTCGCGTCGACGATCGCATGCAGCGCGGCCAGGCTGACGCCCTCGCGCAGCTGCACGCCGCAGTCGATCTTGGCCGGGACCAGCGCCTCGGTGAAGCCGTCGGCGTCGTTGTCGCCGGGGCGGGGCGTGCGCTCCACGCCGCCCAGCTCCAGGGTCGAGCCCGGGGCCGTCTTGATGACCGCGCCATCGAGGCGGATGGTGGCGCGGCCGAACAGTTTTCCAGACATGCGAGCGGCCTCCTAGAGCCGGAATTCGATCTTCGCCGCGAAGACGACGAGCTGGTTGATGAGGTCGGGCGGGATCAGGGCATTCAGCCGGTTGGGGTCGGAGCCGTCGCGCTCGACCACCAGGGCGGCCTTGAAGGCGTCGATGTTCTCGATGTAGCCGGCGGCTTCCAGGTCCCGGGCCCAGGCGATCAGCTCGGCGCGAGCCACGCGCGGCGTCACCACGGCCGATCCGGGCGCGACGGGCACGCCATCGTCGGCCAGCTTGTGGCGCGGGAACTTGGTCGCGAACCGCAGCCGCAGCGACCAGCGGATGTAGCTGAGCAGCAGCAGGGTGTTGAGATCCAGATAGGCGGTGTCGGCGTTGTCGCCGGCGTCGCGCTGGTACTGGGTGATCACGCGCTCGACGACGACCTGGCCGGACGCATCGACCTTCCAGGTGCTGATCCCGTCGCGCAGCAGCTGCTCGCGCTCGACGGCGGTGAATCGGTCGGCGGCGGCCGGGGCCATCAGCCCGGGCAGCGGCAGGGTCTGGAACGGACGGCCGGGATCGATGAAGCCGTAGTGGGCCACCACGCCGGCCAGCGCCGCCGCCCATTCCCAGGGCAGGTTCGGCGGAAGCTTGGCGCCGATACAGCTGACATAGGGGCTGTTGCGGGCGTCGCCGAGCGTGCTCAGCCCGCCCTGGGTTCCGCGCAGACTGGTGATCGCCAGCCCGTCCAGCATCCGCGACGGCCCCCACCGGCTGGCCAGCTCGGCCTCCAGGGCGGTCAGATTGGCGGTGGCGGTCGAGGCCATGACGATCAGGTCGAAGGGCTCGTCGCCCAGCGCCGCCAGGGCGGTTGCGGTCACCGGATCGGTCGCGCCGGCCACCCCGTCGGCGACGGCGACGGTCACCCCGGCCGGCAGCGCGTCCTCTTGGTAGTAGGCGGCCCGAACGTCGATGCCCTGGCCGGCCGCGCCGGCGTGGCGCGCGGTCAGGGTGATCACGCCGGCCACGTTGGCGGCGGTCACCGGCATGTCGGCCGCGGCGGTGATCGCCGCGACCATGGCCGTGGCGATCTCGGTGGCGGTGTCCTCATCGGCGACGGCGGCGGTGACGCGTCGGCCGCCAATGTAGAGCACGGCCGTGCCGGCGGCGCTGGCCGGGCCGGCATAGGTCACCGTCTTGGTCGCCGCGGTGGCCGCTCCGTCATCGGCCTGGGGCATCGCCCACAGCTCGGCCGAGGTGTTGGCCGCGATGAAGGCGGCGGCCATCTGGGCCAGCATGGAGGCGGCGCCAAAGCTGGCGACAGCCCCGGCCGGGCTCCACACCCGGGTCAGGGTCAGGGCGGCGGCGCTGCCGGCGGCCAGCTTCTGGCCCAGCAGCAGCACCCGCGGCGTGCGAACCGGCAGGCCCTGGCGGGCGCGGGAGCTGTCGATCTCGGCGTACTGGCCGGGGACGCGCAGGTCGAGCGGAACGGCGTTGAAGTCGATCATGGGCGATCAGTCCTCTTTCGTGGCGGGCGCGGCCTTGGCCGGGGCCCGGGCCGGAACCTCGACGACGTCCTCGTCGGCGAGCCTGCGGATCCAGTAGGGGTCGGCGGCGGGGACGGCCTCGCCCTCGGCGGCCAGCAGCCGGCCATCGGGCCAGCGGACGCGGCGATCAGGGGCGGGCTTGACCCGGCGGGTCGCGATCTCAGCCATTGGTCTGGGGTTCCTGCGGCAGTTGGATGTGATCGGAGAAGTCGGCCAGGCCGTCGCGCGGCGACATGTCCCAGCCCACGTCGAAGGTGGAGAAGTCGCCGATCGCCCGGGCGTAGCCGCCCAGGGCGGCGGGCGCGGTCAGATCGAGGCGCGTGGTGAAGGCCAGCCCGAACAGCGAAACCTTGCGGCTGTCCTGCGTCTTGCCGGCGTAGAGCGGCGTGCAGCGGCCGGGCCTCAGACCACTCATCGGCAGGCCGAACGACTGGCCGTTGAGCAGGCCGAGCACGTCGGCCACCAGCTGGTAGGACCCGACCTCGCCCGGCCCGCCGCCATGGCGCTGGGCCTTCTCGTTGCGCAGCGAGCTGGCCCCGACCACGACGTGGAACAGCGCGCCCTCGGCCTGGACGTCGCCCTGGCCCATGTCGAAGGCCTCGGGCCAGCCGCCGAAGGCGACCCAGGCGGCCGGGAAGTTCTGGACGTACTGCGGCAGCCGCTCATCCAGGTCGGTCGGCAGGGTGTCGATCTCGCGCAGGTGGTAGCCCAGCACGTCCAGAAGAGAGGCGGACCGCAGCCGCTCGATGATGGCGTTCTCGACCTGGGCGATGATCATGCCACCGCTCCCTGGATGTAGTCGCCGACCAGGGCATCCAGCTCGACGCGGTCGTCGCTCGACAGGCCCAGCATCGGCCGGGCGACGATGTTGGGATTGCGGGTGTGCGCCCGCACGGTCTGGTAGACCGGATAGCTCAGCCGCCGACCGAACACCTGCCGGACCAGGCGGGTGTGGGCTTCGACCGGCTCGGGCTTCATGCGCCCGAACTGGAAGCCGGCGGCGCGCACGTCGGCGGTCCCGACCTGGGCGAAGTCCGCCCCATGTGCGTCGTTGAAGCTGTCGCGCAAGATGCCGTGGTCGAGCAGGGTCTGGCCGCCGCGATCGCGGGCCGCCTTCGACTCCTGCCACTTCGACCCGTCCGGCGCTTCCTGGTCCTCGAACCGCTGGCGGACGCTGTCGCGCAGATAGCCGCTCATCGTCGCCATCAGGGGCGTGCGATCGGCGAAGCGCGCCTCCAGCGAGGCCATCACCCGCTCGATCTGCGGCCCGCCGATCTGGCGCAGGCTGTAGGTCAGGCCGCTCATCAGTAGCCCCGCATGGAGGTACGGCTGAAGGCGCGGGTCTCGCCGGAGACCATCACGCCATCGGCCAGGGCGGGCGGCTCCCCGCCGGTCTCGTCGGGCAGGGCGACTGCGCCGGACTGCACGCTCTGCAGTGTCTTCAGCGCCGCGTCGTATCGCCGCCGCACTTCCTCGGTGGGCTCGTTGTTCAGCCGCCAGAAGGCGATATCCTGGGCCACGCCGGTCAGCATCCGATGCACGCCGGTCAACGGCAGGCGATAGCGGGCGCGCAGGTGGCCGTCGATCAGCTCGGCGGCATAGTCCAGGGCTCCGTCCAGCACGGCCTGGTCGATCATCCCGGCCGGCGGATCGACGCGATCGGTCAGCTGCACCAGAGCGCGCTCGCCGAAGGTCGTGATCATGTCGCTGCGGGTGGCGTAGGCCATGGGGTTCCTGGTGCGGGCCGGGCAGGCGGGGCCTGCGAATGGGGTTGCGAGCCGCCGGGGCCGGCTCGCGGTACGCATCGGTTACTCACCGCCGCCCCGGCGACGATGGATGGCCCGGGCCGGTCAGGCCTCGGACGCGATCTCGGAAGGCGCGGCCTCGGCGGCCGGCGGGGCCGACCCATCGGCCGGAGCCGGGGAAGCGGACGGCTTCGCGGCCTTGGGAGCCTTGGCGGCCGGCGCGGGCTTGGGCGGCTTGGCCGCCGCCTTCGCCTTCAGCTGGGCGTTCTCGTGCTTCAGGGCGGCGACCAGCTCTTCCGCGGTAGCCAGCCTTGCCCTCAGGTCGTCGACCTCGGCCCGCATGGCGCTGAACTCGGTGACGTTCGGCGCGCCGCCCAGGTCGGCGGCTGAGTCCTCCGGATGGAAGGTCAGCGCGCCGTCGACGGGGTCGATCGCGCCTGGCGAAGGCAGGATCTCCAGCGCCACGGTCCGTTGCTCGGCGGAGAGCCGGACCCATTCGCCCGACTCGCCGACGACCTCGATCAGGACGATCGGATCGCCGAGCAGCGCCCGCAGGCCGACCAGGTCGACGCTCTCCTCGGAGAACTCCACCCAGTCGACCCGGCCGAGCACCAGGCCGCCCCGGCGGTACGAAGGCCGCGAAGCCTTCGCCCGTGCGCGACTGATCTCCAGGCCGTCCATTAAGGCAGCCGCTGAGCTTCGACGATCGCAACATCCTCGAAGTAGATGTTGCTCTCGCCGCCGGCCAGGTTGGCCTTCTTGAACAGCGTGCGGGCCGCCACCTTGTTCGAGGTTCCGACCACGATGTGCGTCGGCTTGATGCCCGCCGGCTCGCCCTCGTCATCGACGATCGCCGCCATGGCGTCGCACGCCGCCTTGTAGTTGGCCTCGTTGAGCGTGGCGGTCGAGCGGAAGCCCAGCTGCCAGTAGGTGTAGCCGGCCGCCGCGCGCGCCTCGCCGCCCATCAGGTACTCGCCGGTCTTGAAGACATGGCTGTCGGTCGGATCGACGACCATGGCGAAGGTGGGCGCCTCCCGCTCCTGCAGCAGGATCGGCTTCAGCGGCTTGCTGCAGTCGAGCAGATACCAGGGCTGCACCGCGCCAGTGGTGTCGATGTTGGAGTGCAGCGTCGCGCCCTCCTTGCCCATCGGGTGCTCGGTGTCGAAGTAGTTCTGACCGTCGAAGCACGGACGGGTGTGGCCGTTGGCCAGAGCTTCGAAGGCCAGGCGATCGTTCAGGGCGCCGGCGTCCTGCCCCCAGCCCTGGACCAGCGGTCCGTAGAGCCCGAGGTTGTCGTCGCGGATCTTGTCCTTGTGGATGCCGATCGTGGCTTCGAAGCTGTCGTTCACCAGCTGGTAGGCGCGCTCGGTCATCGACCGGATGCGCTTTTCGCCCAGCCACTTCCGGAAGATCGGGAAGTCCGAGAGGAAGCCGTAGGTCTCGACCTTGGTCGAGGACGGCACCTTCGTGGTCATCACCTCATACTGAGGGGTCTTGGCGGTGACGCCCTTCTGGAACTCGGTGCGGAAACCGGTCCGCAGCGCCTCCAGGCTCGCGTTCGTGATCAGCAAGGTTTCAGGTCCCTCAGAAGGTGATTTCGACGAAGCCGGAAACGGCTCCGGCGGTGTTGAAGGCGGCGTCCGGGATCACCTGGATCCGGGAGCCGACCTGGACGGCGCGGCTGGCATGGCCGGCGGTGGGAACGTCGGTGACCACCGTGCCCTTGGTCGCCGCGTCGGCGATGACGCAGGACAGGCCGTCGACGGCGGTCGCCCCGACAGCGGCGGTGACCGGCCCGCCGGTGGTCACGGCCTTCTGGACGATCACCGACATGCTGGTGATGACGCCGGCGACGGGCGAGACCAGCTCGGCCGAGGTTCCGGCCAGGGTGTCGGTCTCGTTGATCGCGAACGGAAGGGCCACCGTGCGGCGGCCGGGCGGCTGTTCGCCGACCGCGACCCAGACGCCGTCGTCGTCGACCTGGGTGATCCGGCCGGCGGGCGCCCGGGTGTGGGCGGCGCTGGTGCGGGCCACCGTCTCGTCGTCGACGATGAAGGCCGGGCGGCCGACGTCGGCCAGGGTGATGGCGTCAGCGCCGGCCGAGTTCTTGAACGCGAACTCACCGGCCTGGATCTTCACGACCTGGTCGCCGTCGGCGACGCCGCCGGTGACGCTTTCGACGAAGATGCCGACCGCCGCATAGGTGGCGGCGTCGGCGGACTTGACCGGATCGGTCTCGCCCTGGCCGGCGCGGCCCGGGCGGGCGTAGCCGGAGGCCAGCACGGCCAGGCCGCCCTGGATGCAGACGGCGGCGGCGGCGACCGGGAAGGTCTCCACGCCGGCTTGCTTGCGGATCGTGCCGCGGGGTCCAGTAAGGGCCATCAGTTTTCAGCCTTCGCGGTGGCGAGGATTTCCTCGGGGGTGCAGCCGATCGCGGCGGCGGCGGCGGCCAGCTCGGGCGTCAGCTCGGGCTCGGCGTCGGCGGGGAGCTTGCGGGTCGTCTTCGCGCCGGAGGGCACGATGGCCGTGGCGGCAGCGACGTAGGCCTGGAAGCCCGGCAGGTCCTTCTTGGCGTAGCCGAGCGCCCAGTCCTTCTGGGCCGGGGAGACCTTGAACTCGTCGATCGCCGCCTCGACGGCCGCCGTGGCGGCGGCCTCGGTCTGACCATCGGTCAGCGCCCGGATCTGGCCCTGCAGGTCGGTGACCAGGGACATGGGCGCGAACTTGCTCGGGTCGGCCTTCTCGGCCACGGCCGCCGCGGCGGCGGCGACGATGTCGTCCGCCCCGGCGGTCGCCGGCAGGCCGAGGGCCGTGGCGACAGGCGCGAGGACGACGCTGGCGGAAGCCGCCGCCGTCCTGGATTGCACCGCGGCGAGGATTTCAGCCTCGGTCGCGGTCGCGGCCAGACCAAGGGTCTGGGCCAGCTGGTCCGTGAACTTCATGGATGGGTCCTGGGGGTTGGGATCGCCTCCGAGGGCGGAGGCCACGGCCGGCAGTTCTCGAATCGCCGGGGTGTTGGTCAGCGACGCATTGATGATCCGGGTGATCCGGCCATCCGCGTCGTGGTTGAACAGGGGGCTGACGTACCGGTATTCCCGGCCGCGAAGCATGGCCTCGGCCGCGGCGGTCCACTCGACCGGAGCCGCCCAGATGCCGTCATCGCGCACGACCAGGCCCTTGGCCCAGCCGGACGCCTTGGCCTGGGCGCCGACGCCCTCGACCGCGCCGAACCGGATCTGGTGATCGTAGTCGAGCGGCATATCCGTGCCGCCGTTCCATTCCTGGCTGGCGGCGACGATGGCTTCGGCCTGGGCGCGATCGCGAATGTACCACTTGCGGCCGTCGCGGGCGGTGATGTCACCCATCGGCAGCAGCATGATCTCGCGCTTGGGCTCGCCGCTTTCGGTGGCGGCGGCGGCGAAGAACGCGCTGTGGGCGACGGCGGCGGTGGACATGCCCCACATGTCGCCTGCCGGCGCATCCGCCCCCACGCTGAAACGCTTCAGCAGGACGGCGGGGCGATGTCGGGATGCCCCGATCTAGACACGGATCGCGCCGGGGCGGAAGTCGCCGCCGACACTCAGCTGTCTGTTGGCCGCCGCCAGGCCAGCACGCCGCCGCGCCAGCCGTCCAGCGCCAGCTCGGCGGCGAACGATGTGCGGAACGACCACCAGGGCGCGGCGCCGCCGCTGGCCGCGTCGACCACCACGTCGATGACTGACCCCGCGAGCGCGATGCGGCGGATGTAGCGCCGCAGCAGGAGCGGCTTCTCGGCCTCCGCCCAGACCCAGCGGATCTCGTCGGGGTCGGCGATGGCTTCGGCCGCCGCCCTCAGCTCGTCGGCCCGACCACCGAAGTCCTGGTCCTGGCCACCGGGCCGGGTGAACAGCGCCGCGCTGATGGCGAACGGCTCGCCGCCGGCGTCGGTGAAGACGCGCGCGCCAGTCCTGGGCAGGCCGAAGCGCTCCATGAAGGCGGCCTCGCCATAGGCCTGGGCGTCGTCTCGCGCCGGCAGCTCGATCGCGATGTCGACGGCCTGGGCGGGCCGGGGCGCGATCGGTGGCCGGCCACCGCTGACCAGGCGCGCCACTTCCGGCAGTTCGCTCCCGGCCCTGGGCGTCGAGCCGTCCAGCCAGGCCTCGCCGACGTTGTAGTTGAAGCCCGGGTCGATTCCGCGCTCGAGCACGGCCGTCTCACCGGTGCGCGGATTGACATAGGCCACGGGCGGGAAAGCCACCGGCTCCTCGGTGACGGTCCAGCCGCGGCGCTCGATGGTCCGCAGGTTCAGCTGGACCACGGTGCATCGGCAGCGAAAGCCGCACGGCGGATAGTGGGTCTGCCACCAGGGGTGATCGACCGGCAGGATGGTCCCGTGCCACTCCCGGTGTTCGAGCCGGGTCCGGCCGTCACCGGCCTTGCCGCCGACAGCGACATAGCGAAGGTAGGGCAGGCTCGCCTTGGTCGCCTGTATCCGCTCCCAGCGACCGGCCTGGAAGGCGCTGCGCAGGTTGACGTCGAAGATGGTCCGCAGCCGCCGGGTCGAGCCCAGCTGGACGTCCTTTTCCTCCCCGTCCAGCGGATCGGTCAGCCGACCGCGACCCCACCAGCCCTTGGCCCGCAGCATCGGCTCCAGGTCGGCGCGAAACTGATCGAAGGTCCGCCCCTCGGCCAGGGCGCGATCGAGAGCCGAGCGGATGTCGTAGAGGATGTCCCGCCGCATGGCCTTGGCCACGGTGAAGGCGCGGGCGTGCTCCTGGGCGTCGACGTCCTGCCAGGCGTAGGACTCCTGCAGGCCCTTGCTCCGGAAGAACGCCAGCGCCTCGGCCGGCGGCAGCGGCTTCAGCTCCAGCGCGCCGTCAGGCATCAGGCGTATCCGAAACGCTGGCCAGCGACGCGAGGACGGGGGCGTCAGACATCAACTTCCCCCGAGCCGTAGAGAACGGGGCACTGGCCGGCGCGACGGGCGGCTGCCCGAGCAAGCGCCACGCCGATGATGTCGTTCCCCCCCTTGTTCGGGTGCAGTTGGTCTTTCAGCAGCCCTGCGTCCTCGAAGTCGTACGTGCCGGCGAAGGCCACATCGACATAGGGGTCCGCAGCGGCCATGTCCCGCTGCCACTTCCGGACGACGGCGAAGTTCGTGTCGTCGACTGCGTGATTGGAGCCCAGCAGGTTAATGATGATCGGCACCGTGGCCCCGAGGTGCGCCCGGATGGCCGCCTTGAAGTCGTTGAAGTGACCGGTCATCGTGGCGGCTGAGAGGCCCGACGTGGCGTCAGCATAACCCATGTCGTACAACACGACCGTGGACCTGAGAGACAGGCCCAACGTTTGCGTCGCATACTCTTTGGCGTCGTCGTAGGACGCGAGAGCCGCAGCGAGCAGCGTGCCGGTGCTGGACCAGTTGGTCGTGCCGCCGCCGGTGAAGCCGGTTGAGTTTTTCCCGGCGTTTACAACCACGGGGGCGACGCCGGTGAGCTTCACATACTCTGTGGCGAACACAGGGAAGAACGACCCCAGCGAGGAACCGGTGTCGTTGCCTGTCGGGTCGGCCAGCGGGACGACCGTGCCCGTGGCGTTCTTGTACATCCACGCCGTTTCAGCCTGCGGAGCGGCGGCATAAGGGGCGAGGGCCTGCCCAACCATGAACGACTGCCCCAGGCCCAGGACCATGTCGGCCTCGATCGGAGTCTCGATGACCGGGTTCTTCAGAAGCTCCACGTCAGCGGTCACAAGGGCCAGCTTGTCCGGATTGTGACCCGCATCGGGATCCGAGAACTCGAAGCGGATCTCCAACACCTGGTTGGTGACGGTCGTCATGTTGACGAGCTGGCTGAGGTTTCCGGTGTTGCTGCGCCACGGCTCGGTCGGAGACGGGGTAACGACCCGCGAGGCGATCATGCGCGGGTCGTAGAAACCGGGGAACTCGTCCACGTCAAAGACAATGCGCGGGAAGTGCCCTTCGAGCCGGGTTCGCCGCTGAAGGCCAACAGGGATCGACCCTAGAGACACGTCGCTGCCGACGACCTTGTCATCGGTGGTCCCGGTCCGAGTCCACCTGTGGAACACGAACTCCTCTTCGTCCATGACGAACATCTCGATAGCTTCGAGCACCCCCGGCGTGGTTCGGGGGACACCAAGCACGCGGGTCCTGTTCGACCCTGCCCGAGTGCCCGTGACTGGCGTCGCGGCCCGACCGATCACCTGATCGATGACAGTCGTGAGAGACGCCTTGTTCCTGGCCACGTCGGCTTCGCTGGCGTAGGACCACAGCGCCGTCGCGACCGGACCGGTCTCGATGACGAACAGCTTCAGCTGGCCGCCGTCGTCCTCGTCGGGGGCCACGAACCGGTCGCCGACCGACAGCACCGCCAGCGCATCGGCCTTGCTCTCATAGGCGTCCGCCCCGGTCGCAGCCACGATCTCGGCCAGCCGCGCCGCGCCGGTCGCGTTGACGCCAGCGGTCTGGGTGGCCCCCGCCGCCTCTACCGCCGAGACCTGCGTGCCGCCGGTCGTGTTCACCAGTCCGGCCTGCGTCGTCCCGGCCGCCTCGACGGCGGCGACCTGCGTGCCGCCGGCCGTGTTCACCAGGCCAGTCTGGGTTGTCCCGGCCGCCTCGACGGCGGCGACCTGCGTGCCGCCGGCCGTGTTCACCAGGCCGGTCTGGGTTGTCCCGGCCGCCTCGACCGCCGTGGCGCCCGCCTGGGTGGCGACATACAGCGCCCCGTCAGGCCCTGCCGCACTGGCGGCGACCGCGCCCGCCACCGCTGGCGGAACCTGCGCGGCGACCGCCACGCCCACGGCCCCGGCGACGGCCGCCACGCTGGTCGTCTGCTGGTCGCCCACGGCCGTCACCGCCGCCTGGCCGGCCACGCCGATCGCGGTCAGCACCGCCTGGCCGGCGATGGTCGCCGGGTTCTGCAGCAGCGCCAGCAGATCCGCCTCGTCGGCGTCCTCGGCCAGGTCGCCGCTGGCGATCAGCGTCTCCAGCAGGGTCGGCCCGGGCGCGCCTTCGTAGCGCACGACCACGATGTCGAGGCCGGTCTGCAGCTGCAGCACCGTGGCCGGCATGCCGCGCCGCAGCCGGCGAATGGCTAGCGGCCCGGCCAGCAGCGGCTGGAAGCCGTCGCCGGTCAGCTCGCCCACCTGGTGGGTCAGATCCTTGGCGACCACGTCCCCCGGCGGCAGCAACGTCGTTCCGTGGTCGGGGGTGAAGGTGAAGGTCACTCGCCCTGCCGAGCCGTTGACCCCGGTGATGGTCAGCAGGACCGCGCCCTGGCCGTCGAGGATCCGCTGCTCGTAGACCCTGCCTGTCAGTACGACCGGGATCGGCGGGCCCTCCTCCTGGACGGTGGTCAGGTCGATGCCCAGCGCCGCGGGCACGCCGGCATAGAGAACGGCCGAACCGTCCGGCCGATAGAAGGGTGTCTCCGCCGGGATCTGGACGGTCATGCTTGGGCCTCGGGATCAGGGGTCAGGGTCGCGCCGGCCGCGCCGGCCAGACGGGCGTTGAGGGTCGAGCGGTAGAGCAGGTCTTCGAGCTGGCTGGTGTCCATGTCGGCCACGGCCTCGGCTAGGCGGTCGCGGACCTCTTCCAGACTGGCGGCGCCGGCCATCAGGGCCCCGACGCCGGCCATGATCGGCGCGGCGATCCACTCGCCGTCGCCGACTACCTCGTCGATCAGACGGTCGATGGGGTCGGGGTTCGCGCCGGCCGCCGCCGGCAGCGCCGCCGCGGCTGCCGCCGGGCCGCCCTTGGCTGGCGTTTTGTTCGCGCCTGAGAAGCCCTGAGAAGCCTCAGGAGCCGCTTGCGCGGGGTCGGCGGGCGTCGGCAGCGCCCCGGGGGTCGCGGACGGCTCCTGCGCGTCCGCCGCCGGCGTCATCCGCGCGCCCAGAATGCGGGCGCCCTTGGCCGGCTCGGGGATGCCGAGCTGGTCGCGCACATACGAAACCTCGGCGTCCAGGCCGAGCGGCACCAGGATTTCCAGCACCTCGGCCATCAGCTTCAGATCGACTGCCTCTGCCCGGCCGATCTGCGCCTTCGGATAGCGCCGCTGGGGCCCGAAGTTCAGGTCGACCATCGGCCGGATGATCTGGCGGTTGACTGTGGTCGACAGCAGCTTGGCGTCGGCCCGCTCGATGTCGCCCCGGACGTCGTTGTGTTCCTTGCCCGAGCCCAGACCGCCGGTCACCGCGTCGGTGGTCGCCGTCTGGCCCAGCACAGCCTTCGAGATCTGCTTGTCGAAGAACTCGGCCATCGCCTCGTAGAGCCGGCTGCCGGAGCTGTCGCCGTCGGCGTTGACGAACTCGATGTCCATCGACTTGGGCACGATCGCGGCGGCGTCGGCCCCGATGTCGGCCACGGCCCTCAGCAGGGTCGCCTTGTCCTCGGCCGTCGCGCCGTTCTCGTAGCGGCCCAGCCGCAGCGGCATGCCGTAGACCTCCGCGAAGGCCACCCAGTCCTTGATGCCGTAGTTCTTGAACATCCAGGCCCAGGCCACCGGCCGCGCCAGGCCGCCCCGGATCGGCAGGCCCGACTTGGCCGGGTGCTCATGGATCATGTAGCCGAACGGCGTCAGCGGCAGACGCTCGCCGTGCGGCCCGCGCAGGTGCAGCGTGCGCAGGTCGTCCTGGTCGATCTCGAAGCAGCGGGGATCGACCCACTGGATGACGTCGGGCATCCACTGCCCTTCGGAGGTGTCCCAGCCCAGGGCTGAAACCGAGAAGCCCTTGCCGACGGCGTCGAGCACGTCGAACAGCTCGGCCTCCAGCGTCTCCCGCTCCAGCCAGTCCTCGACGAAGGTGGCGATCTCCAGGTCGCGCGGCGTGTCCCCGGCCGCCTTCAGGGTGATCGGCAGCTGGCTGATCGCCCGCTTCCGTGTGCCCATGACCGACAGATAGTGGAGATCCTTCTCCTCCATCGCCTCGGCCAGATCGAGGTAGCGCATCGCGTTGCCGGTCTCGGCCTCGCGCAGGATCGAGGCCAGGCGCTGCGGCGTCAGCCCGTCGGCCGGATGGCCGCTCATGATCGGCCGCACCCGCGAGATCTCCGACAGGGCCTCGTTGCGCTTCAGCGCCGCGGTCGAAACCGGACGCCCCAGATGATCGAGGAGCATCAGAAGGTTCCTTTGTCGCGAGGGATGCGGCGATCGTCGTCGCCGGCGAACGCGCCGCCGTGGCGCATGCGGAAGTCGTCGTCGTCGGGGTGCAGCTGCACGGCCCTGGGCGCGACGCGCTGATAGCCGTACTCGGTGGAGCTGCTCAGGCTGGCGGCGTAGGCGAGCGCCAGAGCGACCGCGAAGTCGCCGTGCCTCAGGCCGCCGTCGCTGCCCTTGTGCTCCGCGTTGTCGGGCACCTTGGCCACGCCCTTGACCAGCTTGATCTGGCGCAGGTCGTCGACGTGATCGGCCCACTTCAGGATCTCGACGTTGCGATCCTCGAACGCGGCCTTCAGCGGCGGCATGTGTTCCAGGTACCAGGCCTGGCTGAGCACGACGGCTTCGACCAGGCTGGGGCCGAACTCCTGGACGGTCTCCTCGGCGATCGCCGCGCCGGGGCCGGTGGCGTCATGCTTGCCGCCGTGGCGGTTGGGCAGGCCCTCGATCGTGTACCAGATCACCTGCTTCTGCTGGTCGTAGGGGACGTTGCGCATCTCGACCACGAACGGCACGGTGCGCCGCAGGTCGCGCTGGATGGCCAGCGGCGCGAGACAGGAGATGTGGCCCGACCGGGCGTAGTCCTGGCCCCAGGCGTGGCGCAGCCGCTTGTCCAGCTTGTCCAGCTCGGGCTTCAGGTTCTCCTCGATCCAGGCGTCCACGTAGGAGCGGCGCTCGGGCTTGGGCCGCAGCTCGAACCCCGGCGGACAGGTCAGCGTCAGCACCGGGCCCGGCGAGGTGGCGCAGGCCTCGATCAACGCCCGGGTCAGATAGACGCCGGATCCCTGGCTCGGGATGCAGCGCAGCTCCTCGTCGGCGTCCGCGCCGTAGAAGGCGTAGATCTCGCCGCGCCAGGCCGCCTCCGCCTCGGGCGACCAGTCCAGCCCGCGCATCATGCAGACGCGCTGATAGAGCCCTTCCTCCAGAGCCTGGTCGAAGGTGCAATGGACAACCGCGCCCGGCCGCTTCTTCGAGCGGATCTGGGTGATCAGTTCGTTGAACGGGTTGTCGGCCCCGTTGTGGGTCGAGATGACCAGCACCTTGCCGCCCCAGATCAGCAGCGCCATCGCCGCCTTCAGCAGGCCGTCGGCGTCGTCGTGGAAGGCGAACTCGTCGAGGATGACGTAGCCCTGGCGGCCCCGCAGCGAACGCGGCCGGCTCGACAGGGCGACGATCTCGTAGCCGGACGCGAAGGAGATCCGGAAGGCCTGGATCGCCTTGTCCGCGCCCTTCTCATCCTTGTCGCTGAACAGGAACTCCGACACCTCGGTGCAGGCCGGCATGAAGCTCTTGGCCCACATGGCGCACACGTCGATGAACTCGCGCGCCATATCGAGGTTGTAGCCGATGTAGAGCACGTCCATCCCGCCGGCCGCCTTCTGGGCGCCGGCCGTGAGAACGGCGTCGGCCCCGACCGCCCAGGTGAAGCCGATGCGCCGACTCTTCTCCGAGACGACGACCTGATTGGTCGCTGTCGCCTTCAGCAGCGCCTTCTGGGACGGCATCAGGATGTCGGGCAGCGACTTCCCGCGCAGCGGCGCGGGCAGCTCCTGGACGGCCGCGCGGCGCAGCTCCGTCCACTCCTCCTGGCTGATCGGCCCGATGTCGAACGCCATCAGACCAGCCCCGGAACGGCCGACGACAGCTGTCGACGAAAGCGATGCCGCAATGCGACGAGCAGCGATGCCTGTTTGTCCGTCAGCGCCTGGGGCTCGCGCAGCCTGGAGCGAGCGGCCATGTCCCGCACGAACCGCTTCTCGAATGAGCCCGGCAACATGGTGCAGCGCTCCAGCGCCTGGGCGACAAGGATCTGATCCTCGGTCATTCCGAGATCCCCAGGATCTCGCGCTTGATCGCGGCGACGGTGTCGGCGGTCATGCCGCCCTGGACGCGGGCCACCTTGTCCACGGCCTTGGCCGCGTCCTCCATGGCCTCGCGCCGGGCCTCGGCGCGCAGCTTCAGCTGCCGATCGGCGTCGACCCGTTGCGAGTTGATCAGCCGCTGCAGCGACAGCGACAGGGCCTTCATCTCGCCGGCGTCCAGGCGGGCGACCTCGCCGGTCTCCTCATCGACCGGCCGCTCGGTGATCAGCTCCAGGATGGCGCCCTGCAGCAGGGCCATGTTGGCGCGGCCGACGCGCTCGTCGGTCTCCTCGCCGAACTGGTCGACGATGAACCTGGCCATCTCGGCCGAGCGGCGCATCTCCTCGCCGACCTCGGCCATGGTCTTTACGTGCCGGCCGACCGCCGATCGCGAGACGCCGGCGTCCAGCTGCCGCAGATGCTCGTGGATCTCGGTGACCGTGCGGCCCTCGCGGAACAGCCGGGCGATCTGGTCGCGCAGCTCTGCCGGCAGCTTGTCGATCGAGGACGGCTGGCGCTTGCGGCGTTCGCGGGCGGGGGATGCGGTCGCCATGGGTCAGACCCCCATCGACGGCTCGGCGACACCCTCGACCGTGATCTGGCCGTCGGCGACGGCGACGCCGCGCCGGCTGATCTCGGCGATCATCACCCTGTCCTGGAAGAACTCGACGACGCACAGGCCCGCGCCTTCCAGAAACCGGAAGTCGGCGCGGACGATGTCGCGGTCGACGCCGACGCGATGGCCCAGCGCCCGCAGCCCCTTCTGGATCACGCTCTCGCTGGCCGAGCCGCGGGCCTCGACCAGCAGCCGCAGGATGGCCAGGCGGCGATCCTGCGCCAGGAACTCGGCGAAGCTCCCCCCGGTCATTCAGCGACTCCCTTGCGGGTCTGCTCAAGCTGGTAGCGGTAGAGGCGATCGACCGCGGCCTGGGTGGCGTGGTTCGACTCCTTCACGGCGGCCATGGTCGCCGTGGCGCCCGACAGATTGCGGGCCAGCTCGGCGATGCCGCGCTCGATGCCGCGAATATCCTCGCGGGTCGGCAGGGCCTTGATGCCCTCCTCGACGACCGTCAGGCGGCGCTCGTGGTCGGCCAGACCGTCGCGAACGTCATCGGCGAACTCCGCGCGATGCGTCTCGGCGTTCTGGTGGCGGCGCTCCCAGGCGCTGTCCGCCTGGGCCACGGCCTCGCCGATCTCGCGCTTGGTCAGCTGGCGCACCGACCAGATGCCCCAGGCAGTGACCGCATTGATGATGAAGCCGAGGACGGGCCAGTACTCAAGGATCCGGGTCACTGCGGCACGGCCCCCATGTCGGCGCAGGCCTGCCGGCTTGCGACGATGATCGAGAGCAGCTGCTGGGCATAGCCGATCACGCCGTCGATGAACGCGCCGCCTGCCTCGTTGTGCTCCACCACCGCGCCGGCGGCCGGGCGCGGCTCCTCGCCCGTGTCCCGGAACAGGTCGCCGGGACAGTAGGGCTGGCGCACGATCACCGTCTCGATGACCGGGTCCGGCGCGGGGCCGGAGCCGGGGCGATCAGTCGCCGGACGCGCGCCGCCCAGACAGGCAGTCAGCATCACAGACGACGCGACCAGCAGGAGAACGGGGCGCAGCTTGAACCACGGCAGCAGCACGGGTGGACCTCTCGGTTTGAAGACGGGCCGCCGCTTCGGCGCGGCGGATGGCGGCGACCTGGTCGCGTTGGGTCTGGATCAGATCAGCCCGGGCGGCGTCACGCTCGCGCCCGGCGGCGAGGGCTCGCCCATGCAGCGCCTTGACCGGGCCCGAACAGTTGCTCGCGATCCCGTACCCACCCTTGTCGGCGGGCAGCGACAGAGCCGCGTCACAGGTCGCGGACCGGACGGCGACCGCCCAGCGCTCGGCGACAGCCGGCGGGCAGAGCTTGCGCGGGTCATCGCCCGGCCGGGCCTTGTCGCCGACGGCGGCGACGCAACGCTTCTGGTCGACGATCGTCGAGGCCTGCCGTGCGTTCAGCGCCAGCGACCCGGCCAAGGTCAGGGCGACGGCCGCCAGGCCGATGATCTGCCAGGGACGCGGGATCACGTCGTCACCCCCGCCTGGCGATCATGAGACCGGTAATGGGTCAGCACGCCCAGCGCCCCGACAAGGGCGGCGACACCCTCCCAGGACAGCGGCTCGCCGGCAAACCCGAACAGCCGGGCCAGCGGCAGCACGATGGCGTTGACGAGGATCGCGAAGACGCAGACCCAGGCGGCGGCCGATCGCCAGCCACCGCGAATGAAGCGGCCGAAGGTGCCCCACTGGCCGACCGCGACATCGGGCAACACGATGCCGCGCGCCTTCAGCTCCTCGCTGACCGTGGCCAGAAGGTCGTCGAGACGGCTTGCGTGCGCGCCCTCCATCAGGCCCTCACCAGCTCGAAGTGGGGACTGTCGCTCTCACCCTTCTCGCGGGCCTTGCCGTCGCCGTCCCAGTCCGCGCCCCAGCGGATGGGAACGCCCAGCTCGGCGGCGGCCTCGAACATCGCGCGGGCGACCTCGTCGAAGGCGGCGATGTACTTGGCGCGCAGCGCCGGCGGATGATGCTCGGGCCAGGGCGACACGCCCGGGCCGTAGTAGGGGATCAGGTCCACCGCGCGACCAAAGCCGTCGGCGCGCTTGCGGTGTTCGCTGGCCAGCGGGTTGTTGAGCCAGGTGATCTTGGCCGCCCAGGGCTTGGCGTAGATCGCCGGCACGCCCTTGGCCGCCAGCTCGGCGGCCGTCCGCCCCTTGCCGTAGTAGGCGTACATGGTCTCCTCGGACCGCACGCCCTCCAGCACGGCGAAGTCCTGCCGCGATCGCTTCAGCGCCAGCTCGACCACCCCGGCCAGGTCGGGATGCACGCCGACCAGGCGCTGCCGGCTGGCCCGGCCCAGGACGAAGTCGGAGACGTGCGGAGCGGGCGAGGGCGTGGCGATCTGGGACATGCCCGGACGCTACGGTCGGGCCATGCGCCGGGCCTTGCTGAAACGCTTCAGCAGGCCGGGTCTAGAGCAGCTTCAATTGGGAACGCGGGGCGCTGTCGTCATCCTCGTCGAGGATCTGGTAGACGCGCCGTTCGGTCAGCCCGACCTTCTCCGCGATCGCCGCCCGCGTAAAGCCCTCTGCGTTCATTTCGATCACCTGGCGGCGGCGGTCGGCCGCGTGCTGGGGCATCGGGACCGACAGGGTAACGCCCGCGAAGTGGGTGGCCAGCACCTTCGCCGCCTCAAGGCCGACCACCAGAACCAGTTCATGGCCAGAGGTGATCGAGGCGGGAACGTAGATCCTCCGCCCGCCGAATCGCGCCGACAGCTTCGCCAGCGCCTCGTCGCCTAGCAGGGCGGTCAGCCCGCCGATCGTCGGCGAGGCGTCGCCGTCGCGGCGATAGATCGGCCCGCCGCTCATGGCTCGCCCCCGGCCCGTCGCAGCAGCTGCGCCGCCGTCAGCGCCTCGGCGAGACAGCGGTCCAGGTGGCGCTTGCGGATCTCGCGGGTCTTCGGCGTCGCCGTCCGATGCCAGACCACCGCCTGCCGCCAGGCCGCGTTGGCCTGGTCAAGCCGCGCCCGCGCCGCCGCGACGTCCGCCGTCGCCGGGGCGACGACGTCGTCCCCGTCGAAGCTGTCGTCGCGGTAAGGCAGGCGATAGACCATCAGTCGCCAGCTCCGAGCAGGGCGCGGGCCGCGCGGACGCCGACGCCCATTTCGGCGATCAGGGGCCGCAGCGCCTCGACCTCGCCGCCGGCCAGCTCGCCGATGGGCGGGTGCGACATGCCCGCCTCCTTCAGGATGGCCGCCTGACGCAGCGCCAGCCGGCGCATCAGCGTCTTGAGGTGGTTGCGCGGTGGGATGCCGGTCAGGTCCTGGTCCCAACCGGCGCGGTCGGCCATGGCCTTCATCGCCTCGATCAGGCGGTAGCCCACGCCCTGGTCGGCCCACTGCAGGGCGGCGACGCCCAGCTGGCGGCGGGCGAAGGCTTCCAGCGACGCCTCGGACGGACTGCGCACCACGCCCAGCTGGTGCAGCGAGATCCACATGGCCCTGGCCTTGCCGGCCACCTTGTGATCGGCCGCCGCCCGGCGCGCCGGCGCGGGCCCCTTGCGGGCCGGTTTGCCGCCCAGCTTCACGGTCGGGGTCCAGCCCCGGGCCCGGTACTCGGCCAGCACCGCGTCCAGTTCGTCGTCCGTGCAGTCGGCCGCTGAGCGCTTGCCCGTCACCCGCGCCATCAGGTCGCGGCGGGTCTCATCGTCCAGGCGCAGATCCTTGGCGCCCAGGTGAACCTTGGCGATCATCGCTCCGCGCGCGCTCACAGCCGCTCTCCGATCATCGACCAGAGGGCGGCCACGGCGGAGGGTGCGAGCGCATAGCCGGTCGCGTTGCGCGTGGCGTAGGGCATGGCGTCGGGGTGGCCGACGTCTTCCAGCGCCCGCCGGACCCGGCTCGCGTAGACCTTCAGCGAACCCTCGCTCAGCGGCTCGCGCCCGGTCCCACGCCAGGCCATCCTGCAGCAGCACTGAAAGCGGGTGAGAAGTTCACCGTCCGCCTCGGCCAGGATGCGCAACAGACGGGCCTCGCGCGGCCGAAGCTCCAGAAGCTCGGCAACGGCCAGCTCGAACCCACGCCACTCCAGCGCCGTGGGACGGGTGTCTCCCGCGAGGGCCAGGCCGGCCGTCCTCATCGCGCCGCCCCCCAGCACAGCAGGTAGACGCCGGCTCCGACCGCGAAACTGGCGGCGGCCAGCACGAAGACGACCCTTCCGGTGCGCCCGGCCCTTGCGGCCAGCCAGCCGCCGACCGCGATCAGGCCGGCGCAGGCCGCCAGGGCGACGGCGCCGGTCAGGATCGCCCGTTCCGCTTCCGGTTCGATGCCGAAGACGCGAACGGCGATGGCCCACAGCTGGTACAAGATCAGCATCGCGGCCCAGCCGACGAGACCGCCCACGACGGCGGCCGACCGATGGCCGCGCGCGGCGCAGACGACGCCCCAGACCGCGCCGATGACGGCCCCCAGAGCGGCAAGCAGATAGACGGTGGTCATGACTTGGGTCCTTTCGTTCGGGCGTGCGCCCGGGCCGCCAGGAGGGCGGCGTGGATGCCCACGCGGATGGTGTTGGCGTCGGCGGGGTGGGCGTGCTTCCAGCTGGCCGGAATGCCCATCAGCTCGCGCCAGGCGGTGAAGGCGGCCTGCGCCATCGCCTCGACCAGCGCGCCGTCCGCGCCGGCGCGGATCTGGGCGGCGCGCGCGCTGGCCTGGTCGATCGACCCGGCGGGGATGTGGGTGGGCAGCCGGTCGCTCATCACGCCCTGCCCACGGCCAGCGGGCCGTCCTCGATCCAACCGGCATCGACCAGCTCGCCGGTGACCCGGCCCATCGCGACCAGCTCGACCTGGCGTTCGGCCTCGGCCCAGGAGGCGGCGTCGACATAGGCGGTGCGCTCGCCGCCGGTGGCGGGATCGCGATAGGTGATGACGAAGGTCGGGACGACGCTCATGCCGCCCTCCCGCGCCGGGTGACCCGCTCGAAAAACGACGCCGGCACACAGGCCCCGCACCAGCGGCGGACGATGACCGGCAGGCCGGTCTGGACGCTGCGGCCGTTGGTCTGGAAGAACAGCGCCCGCCCGGCGCAGCCTTCGCCATCACAGGCGCGATCGCGGCCGTCCTGGTTGAACGGCAGGGCGGTGACCTGGTGGGCTCTCATCGCGCGCCGCCCTCGATGCGGAGCGCCATCGAGATCGCGCTCGACACCACCTCCAGGTCGCCCGTCACGCAGCAGCGCTCCAGCCGAACCTTGCCGGTATTGATATACCCCTCGGCCGTGCGGAACCGCGCCAGCAGGGTGACGTGGGCTTTGCCCGGGCAGACGGTCACCCGAGCCGGCGGCGTCCAGCCGGCGGGCAGCGCCAGGAACAGCGCGGCGACGTCCGGCGTCCATTCCCAGCTGACGCGGGCATAGGGCTTGCGCTTTGGGCGGCGGCTCACGACGGCGCTCCTTCGGCGCAAGCGGCGAGTTGCAGCTCGACCAGGCCCAGCTCGAACAGCAGGGCGGCCCGACGGGCTTCCAGGGCTTGGCGGCGCTCGGCCTGGTCCTGCTCGCGGCGGACGGCGGCGGCGGCCTGGTCGAGATCCTGCGGCAGGCCCAGGTGCGCCAGCGTCGCGCAGACATCCGCGCGCTCCTGGTTGTCGCCGGCGTCGAGGCGAGACTGCACCGCGCGCTCCGAATGCAGAACCGTGGTGTGGTCGCGCCCGGCGAAGATGCGGCCGATCGCGGGGTAGGAGATTTCCGGGCGCAGTCGGCGGGCGAGGAACATCGCCCGGCTGCGGGGTCGAGCGACCTCGCGCCGCTGGTCACGGGCCAGGAGATCGCCGGACTGCAGGCCCGCCAGGCCGGCGCTGACGGCGATGATCTCGCGAACCCGGATCACGCGCCCGCCTCCGCCTGGACGGCTGCGGCCAAGGCGTCTGGTCCGACGTCGAACAGGAAGGCGACGTCCTCAAGCGGCCAGCGGGCGTCGAGGAACCGGCGCGCATAGCGCAGCTTGGATGGCGTCACCGGCGTCATGCGGACGGCCCGCCGCAGGCGACGGCTGTCCAGGTCGACGACCACCGAAGGCGCGGTGCGGCGCTCCGGTTGGGCGGCGTCCAGCCGGTTCAGCTCCGGCCGGGCCGGTGGTCGGCTCATGACCGGCTGTTGGCCCAGCACGGTGTTGGCCAGCACCGCGCCGGGCTTGGGCCGGGCGGCCGGTTTGACCCTCACGGACGCCGGCGCGGCCGGGACCTTCGCCTCAGGCTGGGGTTCGGGCGCGGGCGTCGCGTTCGGCGGAGTGGGTTGCGGCGGCGCGCTCGGCTCAGCGGAAGGGGCCGCCTTCAGATCGTTCAGAACGGCGCGCTCGGCCGCGACGGTCGCGCAGGTGAACAGCTCGCCACCCAGACGCCGCGCGGTCGGTACGGTGGTCTGGTTGAAGCCCACGACCCGGCAGACGACGCTGACCGGATGCCCTGTCGCCAGCGCCAGACCCGAGATCGCCGGCGCGAGGCAGCGCCGATGCCGGGGGTTCTTGCCCTTCGTCAGGGCCAGCGCCGGATCGTCGCCATAGACGGTGGCCGCGGCGACGACCGCCAGGGCGATGCGGCGAGCGGTCAGCGCGGGGGGCGAGGCCTGCGGCGGCGGCGCGAGCGGGGCGGTTTGGGTCACGGTCAGGTCCTCTCGACGATCCAGCCGACCGCGCCGAGGCGGGCGGCGATGGGGCGGCCCCAGTCCTTGCGGACGCGGTCCAGGGCCAGTTGGGTGCGGGCGATGACGGTCGGGCAGCCGGCGCGGTCCTCGACCCGCAGCGGCGCGATCCAGCTGGCGAAGGCCGCCTCGCCGGCCGCCTCCAGCAGGAAGCCCAGCGGGTGGTCGGCGGCAGGGCTCTGGGGGCTCGGCGCGCTGTCGCTCGCCGAGGCCGCAAAGTCCTCGAACCGGCGCTGGTGCAGCCAGGTCCGGGCCATGGGGATGAATTGACCCGCGACGCCCTGGTCGCGGCAGTGGGCGGCGAAGACCGCCGCCGAGGCGACCAGCGCCCCGGCGTCCTCGCCCGCCTTCACCAGGGCTGTGAACAGCGCGCCCGCCGCCGCGCGGGCGTCACCGGGCCGCCGGGGATAGGCGGCCCAGAACGCGCCGAACGCGGCGTGCAGCACAGGCTTGGCGGGAGCCCTGGTCACAGGATCGGCTCCGGCTTGTCTTCGCGCTGCTGGCGCAGCTTTCGCGCCAGGCGCCGGGCCTGACCCTTGCGCAGGTTCGTCGCCAGCACCTTGTCGCAGCCTTCGACAAGCCGCGTGGGGATCGCCGCGATCGCCAGATCGTCCTCGTCGTCGTCGAGGGCGACCACCGACCAGTCCCGGACGAAGAGCGCGTTGCGCAGACCTTCGAGCAGGGCGCGCATCACGACACCGCCTCGGCCAGCTCGCCGCCGAACGGCTCGATGACGAAGTCCTCGCCGGCCGAGGCGATCTTCACGCCGGGCACGGTCGCGGCGAACGTCGGCGCGTCGCGCAGGGCTTCCTTGTTCACCTCGGTCTTGATGCGCAGGAAGCTCTTGCCGCCCTTCGCCTGGGTCAGGAAGGCGATGACGTCCTCGACCTTGCGCAGGGTCACGCTGGCCGGGCGGTGCCGCCAGCTCACCTTTCCGGTCGTGAACTCGACTGTCTTGGTCTTGCCGTCGCGGGTCAGGTCATTGCGGTTGGCTTCGGCCCACCGCTGGACCCGGTCCTTCAGGCGCTCCAGTTCGTCCTTCAGCGGCAGGGCGACGGCCTCGGCGTTCTGTTTGGCCAGGGCCAGGGCGTCGCCCAGGTCGGCGTCCTGCCGCGTCAGCTCGCGGGTGATCTCGCCGATGCGGCCGATCATGGCCTCGGCTTCATCCCGGCTCTGCGCGGCCGGGGCCGCGGTGGTCTTGATCTTGGTGGTCTTGCTGGCCATCGGCGTCAGCGTCCTTTCAGGGTGGTGGGGCGGGTCGGCAGCCAGGCGGCTGCCAGGAAGGTCAGCCAGCGCGACAGCCAGCAGCGGCTGCGGCCGGGCGCGAAGCCCGACAGCGTCGCGGGCAGCGGGCCCGGCTGGCGGCGGGCGCTCACGGCCGGTCTCCGTCGATGACGCCCAGGTGCCGGATGCGCCGCATCGGGTGGCGGCAGGCCTCGCTGGCGGCGATCACCTCAAGGGCGGCGTCGGTCAGCTCCAGGCCGGGCTCGACACCCAGGCCGGACTCGGTGGCGGCGGTCTCCATGCCGTCGAGCGCGGCCGACAGCCGCGCGATGCGGCGGCCGAACCGCTCGGGGGTCAGCAGGCCGGTCTCGCCGTCGTTCTTCAGACGGGCCAGCTCGGCCCGGGCGAAGGTCAGGGATTGGTCGAAAAGCATCAGGCGTGCTCCGCGTAGCGTTGGGCGAAGGCGTCCTGCAGGTCGTTCACCGTGACAGCTTCGCCGCCGGTGGCGACGGCGAGGCGCCGGGCCAGTTTCAGGGTCTTGGTGACGGTGCGCAGGCCGCCGTGCTTGCCGCCGATCTGACGCAGGAACTTGCGGGCCTCGGCCTCCTGGACGCCCCAGGCGACCGACAGCGCGTCGATGTCGGCCTGAAGCGACCGGCCCTGAACGTGGCGCGCGCCGATGCGCGAGTGCAGCTGGGCATGGTTGCGCAGCGCGGCCGGCAGCTTCTCGTCGCCGACCAGAGCCACGCCGATGCCGGTGGCGTCGTGGATCGCCCGCACCGCCTCGAAGGCCTGGAAGGTGATGTGCTGGGCTTCGTCGATGATGATCAGCGCGCCGACACCGGACAGCCGGGTCATGATCTGGCGCGCCAGCGCCCGGGGCGTTCCCTTGACCTGTTTGTCGCCCATCGCTTCCAGGATGGTCGCCAACACGTCCTGGACCCCCTTGTTCTGGGGCGACCCGGTAATCGAATAGACGTGGTGGCGCGTGTTCCGGTACCGCTCGACGGCCACCGTCTTACCGCAGCCGGGCGCGGTGGAGATCAGGCCGACGTCGCCCTGATGGGCAAGCGCCAGCACGGTCATGATCGCCTTGGCGGTCGGGGTTTCCTGGAACTCCGGCTCGGCGGGGATCGCGGCCTTCAGGTCCGCCCGCTCGGCGAGGGTCGTCAGGAAGCGCTCGACCTTGGCCGGGATCTCCTGGTTTTTCCAGTATTCGCCCTGGTCATAGGTCCCGGGCACCCAGGCGGCGATGGTCTTCTCGTTGACGCCGGTGAGCTGCCCCAGCTCCTTCCAGGTCCGGGCCGGCGGGCCTTCCTTGAACACCGCCATCCGGGCGCGCAGCGCGTCGATGGCCTCCCGCGTGAAGGTCTTGTCCTGGGTGTCGGTAGTCATGCTACGCTAGCTCCTGTTGACGCTGACCCCTTGGGGTCGGTTAAGGCCGGCGAGGGGATTGCCGCCCCCCGCCGGCCGCTTCATTCGACCAACCGCAGACGGCCGGGCTCGGCCCTGGCGGGGGCGAGGGTTTCCAGATCCAGACGATCCAGCACGCTGCGCCGGCCGGGTTCGGCCAGGGCGACGGCGGCGCTGCCGCGTTGGGCGCGGACGGGGCGGATGGCGGCGGGCCGGGGCGGCTCGGCCCCTTCGATCGGGTCGCCGTAGACGGCGGCGATCTCGGCGGCGCTGGCCAGTTCCTGCAGCGCCTCCAGCTCGCGGGCGTGGCGGCGGACCTTGGCGTCCAGACGGGCCTTGCCCTTCGCCGCCTCGACGTCGTTGAACCCGACTGGCCCCCAGATCGCGGCCTCCATCAGGAAGGCGTTGGTCGTCAGGTCATAGAGGTGGACCGGGCTGAGCAGATCATCGGGGTTGTAGCGGGCGACCAGCTTGCGGCCGGCCAGGCCCAGCTGGCCCTCCGACCAGTAGGTGTTGCCAAACAGGCTGACCGCGCCGCTCTTGCGGTCGGCGGTGACCTTGCCCGCCGTCATCAGGGCCAGCTTCAGCTGCTCGGGGCCGGCCCTCGGGATGACGCTGGCGGCGTAGCTGCGCGCGAAGACGGCGTCGAAGCTCTCGCCATTGGCCGTTTCGGTGCGCCGGCCCGGCCGGGCGTTGTGGCGCTCGATGCCCTTGGCGACGACCGCCATGAACTCATCCAGCGGAACGGCGCGCTGCCCATAGTTCTCAGGCTTGTGGGCCGGGCTGCGGCCGGTGTAGGCCCCGGCGAAGGCCGGGTGGGTGCCGATGTTCCGTTCCAGATCGCCGAAGGCCCGCTCGATCGGCTTGGACTGGCCGCGATAGGGCGTCGTCCAGTGAACCTCGACCCCCAGGCTGGCCATCAGGCCCAGCGGGTCGCTCTGCAGCGGCCGGCCCTTGAACCGGAACGGCGCGCCGCCCGTGATCCATTTCGAGGCGAAGGCGCCGCCGTTGTCGAAGTAGCAGGCCCTGGGGATGCCCCAGTCCTCGAACAGATCCTTGAACGCCAGCTGCACCAGCCCGGCCGACTCCGTGCGGCCGATGCGCCAGGCCACGACCCGGCGCGAGAACACGTCCTGGATCATCACCATCATCGGGCGGCCGATGTCGCCGTCTCCGAAGTCGACGCGGACGTCCCATTCGTGGCCGTCGATGTTGACCGCCTCCAGGGCGTGGAAGTGGGCCACCGACCGGATCAGCGCCGGCACCGTGTGCCGCACCCGCTCGCCGCCGTAGCGGGTTCTGGCCAGCAGCAGCGGATCGACCTCGCGCTCGACCTTGCGAGCGAACGCCTTGTGGTGCGGCAGCACCAGGCCGCGCGGCGCGGCCCACTCCTCGACCAGGCGGCGGTAGCAGCTCATCAGGGTCGGCGGGCCCTCGGGCCGCAGGTAGTCGGCCAGGAACAGACGCCAGGCCTCCGGCGGGATCTCCGCCTCTGCTCCGCCGCCCTGGCGATTGGGAGCGAGCAGCGGCAGGCGCTGATCCGGGCCCGCGCCCTGGACCGCCTTCAGCCAGTTCCACAGGGTGGCGGCGCTGACCGACCGGCCGGCGGCTGTCATGGCCACGGCGGCTGTCCGGGTGTGACCGTCGGCGCAGAGCCGGTCGACGGCGGTCACCGCCTCCAGGCGGCGGCGCGCCTCAGCCTGGACGGCGGCCGACTGGCGGTTGAACCAGGCCCAGCGATGGTCGGCCGCCGCGACAGGCGCGACGATCGGTCCGGAGACGCTCGCCTCGGTCGAGGCGACCAGGCCCCGCCGCACCAGCTCGGCCGAGGCGGCCGGCGGCAGCACGCCGTGATGATACTCCAGCCCGCCGCCGCGCTGTCCGATCCGGGGCCGGGCCAGAGGCTGGCCGGCCGCGTCGACGCGGTGCTGCCAGCCCTGTTCGCGGGCCAGCTCGTTGACCTTGCGCTTGGTCCGGGGCAGGCCCGGCAGGGCCAGTTCCGCCAGCTCGGCGGCCGTGGACCAGGTGATGACGACGCCCCCCGCTGCCTTCATTTGCGGCGCGCTCCTTCGCGGGGTTCGGCGACGGATTTGAGGGTCCGCAGGCGGCTGTCGATGGTGCGTTTCTGGGCTTCCAGGTGGCCGATCTCGGCGAGGAAGACCTCCTCGCCGACCAGCAGATCGCAGCCGATCCGCCGCAGCAGGGCGCGGAGCACGTCATAGCGGCCGGTCGCGGCGATCAGCACCAGCATCCGGTCGAAGGACACCCGGTGGCCGTCCCGCGCCTCGCTGGCGTAGGCGTCCAGCATCAGCTTGGAGACGTCGTCGTCGATCAGCGCGCTCATCGCCGCGGCGACGTCGTAGCGGTTGCGCGGATCCCGGCGCAGGATCTCGGCAACGGCCGAGGCGGTCTCCCGCGCCAGGGCGCTCAGCGCCCCGTCGCTGGTCGCCGCTTCGGGCACGCACAGGCCCAGATCGAGCTGGTCGGGATTGAAGGCGGCGCGGCGCTTGGTCATGCCAGCCCCGCAGAGCGGTCGGTGGCCTGGCGGATCATGCGCTTCTGGAGGCCGGAAACGGCTCGCCAGGCGCGGGGCGTCGTCCAGTAGTGGCCGCCGTCCGTGGCCCGGACTTCGCCGCGGCGCTCGTAGCGCTGACGGAGCTTGGTCCTGAGACGCTTCAAGTCCCGATCGACCAGACGCCAGTGGACGCCGCAGATGAAGAAAGCCCAGCGCCCCTTGATTGTCCGGCGGCAGAACGGGATTGAGCAGGGGGTGCGCACCTCGGCGTTCGGCTCGTTCATGCGCGCCTCCGGGCCGGGGCGTGGCTGACCGCCAGCACCAGGTGGGCGCGTCCGCCGTCGAAGCGGACGGTGGCGAAGGTGTCAGTCCCGCGCGCGAACAGCTCGGCCAGCGGCTCAGGCCCGACGCCGGCGGCGATCCGGTCGAGGATCACCTGCCGCCACATCGAGTCGGTGTGGGCCAGCACCCAGTCGATGGACCTAAGCATCGAGCGCCCCCGGGAAGGTCTTCCGGAAGGTCGCCATCGCGGCCCGGCGCTCGGCCGTGCCCATGCGCTGGAACGCGCCGATGAAGGCCGACAGACGTTGGCTCTCGGCGCTGGGCTTGACCCGCCCCTGCAGGGCCGCCACCGCCTCGCTGACGGTGCGGGCCTGGCCCGACAGGATCAGTTCGGCGGCGGCGCGCTGCTGGTCGTCCGGCAGCTTGGCCAGAGCGCGCAGCTGGGCGGCATTCCGGCCGGTCGGGGTGTCGGCCAGCTGCGCGACGACGCCGGGCAGCAGGCCCCGATAGAGCTGCAGGTCGCGATAGATGGTGGCCCGGTCGACGCCCAGCTGCAGGGCGACGTCGGCGGCCCAGCCGAATGCCTGTCGCATCGTGCGACTCGCATCATCGGCCTCGGCCTTCCAGCGCTTGTTGGCCGCCAGCTGGTGCAGCGACGTGTCGGGCGCGATGCCGGCCTCGACCCGCAGCTGTTCATGCAGCGCGGCGACGAAGGCGGCCCGGTCCAGCGGGCTCAGGCCCTTGCGCCAGAGGTTCTCGGAGATCTCCGAGCGCAGCCGCTGGGCGGCGCTGCCGGACTTGATGAAGCCACGGATGGTGGCCCAACCCCTGCGCCGGGCGGCGGCCAGGCGGTGACCGCCGTGGGCCAGGGCGAAGGTCTGGCGGCCGGGCAGGCGATAGACCTCGACCGGCTGCTGCTGGCCTTCGCGCTCCATGATGCCGCCGAGTGCTTCGGCCCAGACCACGTCGATCGGCCGCAGCCGATCCCCCATCTCGATCAGCTCGACGGGGATATCGAAGACCTGGTCTGCGGCGACCGGGCCGGGGACTTCGCGCACCATCGCGGCGGCTGCGGGGGCCATGTCTAGCGCGCTCCCGCCGATAGACGGTGCGCCACATCACGTTCGTGACTAGACTGCTCACGAACGTGACGGAAACGCCGGCCCTCCGCGTCATAGCGGTCGGGCCACAGCTCATGGAGGGGAACGCCCAGATACGCGGAAATGACCTGCTCGGCTTTCGGCAGGGGGCGCAGCAGCGCCACCCGGCAGGCGCTGGCGTCCAGCCCGTTGCGCTGGGCGAGCCGAGTCAGGGTCATGCCCCGCATCCGGATCTGAGCCTTGATCAGCTCAGGATGCCAGATCGCGGGACTGTCTTCGTTGGTCTCGATCGCTTCGGCGGCGCTCACGCTCGTCTGCCCTTTCGTCACGTTCGTGACGGAATAGAGCACGAACGTGACGGGCAGTCCAGCGCTCGTGGGCGTGTTGGTTATGAACGACGCACAACAGCTTCCGGACTTCGACTACGCCGGCTTCGGCCGGCGCCTGGCCGAGGCGATATCCCCTGAAAAGATAACGGCCTTCTCCGTCCGGGCCGGCGTCGCCCACCCGACCGTCTCGAAGTACGTGAAGGGCATAGGCACCGCGCCGCGGCTCGACATCGCCGCCTGCCTGGCCCAAGCGGCCGGCGTCACCCTGGAATGGCTGGTCTGGGGTCGAGGCGACGGGCCTGATGATTCGGCCGCCTTTGTGAAGATCGCCCGTTATGACGCCACGCTGGCCGCTGGCGCGGGCAGCTGGAACGAAGGCCGCCGCCGGCTCGACGACATCCCCTTCACCGCCGCCTTCCTACGCAAGCGGCTGAACCGGACCTCGCCGCTCGGCCTCTCGATGCTGACCGCGAAAGGCGACTCGATGTCGCCGACAATCAACGACGGGGCGTTGTTGCTGGTGGATGAGAACGATCGGCGTATCGTGGACGGGATCTATGCCTTCGTCCTCGACGGCGACGCCCGGCTGAAGCGGTTCCGCAAGATGGTCGACGGGGTCCGGCTGATATCCGACAACCCCGCCTATGAGGCGGAGACCGTCGCCGGCGAGGACTTGGCCAAGCTGGAGATAATAGGCCGCCTGCTATGGTTCGGGCAGATGGCCAACTAGGAGACGACATGCGCCGGCTGATCCTGCCCCTGATGGCCACCGCCGCCCTGGCCGCCTGCGGCGCGCCCGAGCCCGAGTCGGCCCCCGCCCAGGTCTCCGCGCCCGCCGCGCCTGCGGCGACCTACGCCCTGGCCACCGCTGCCGCGGTCGCGCGATGGCGCGAAGTCGAGACCCTGGGCGAGCCCGTGCCCGCCACCGAACAGGGGCAGGACTGCCAGGCCCTCATCGGCCGGAAGATCTCGGTGCGCATCTGCTCGGTCGACGGACGCGTCGCCAGCATGGTCGCGACGTCCCGCCCCGGCGTCACGACCGCCACGCTGGACCGGTCCCTGGCCGCGATGGCCGAGCTGGTCGCGCCCGACGCCGAGACGGCCGACCTGGCCCGCATCGCCGCGTCCGCCGCCGACGGACTGGACGGCTCCGGCACGACGCTCTGCCCGACCACCCGTTGCTTCCGCATCGCCCCTACCGAGGGCGGCTGGGTGCTGGGCGCGAGCGCCGGCCAGTCCTGACCGAAACGGTCCCACTTCCCGGGGCCCGCTTCCCGCGCCGGCGTCGTGCCGCCGCCCGACCATCCCCTTATCCATAAGGCCGTTCCGGAAGTGGGACCCGGATTTAGGGCCGCGCCGCCGTTCGGTCCCACTTCGCCCAGGCGTCAGGTCCCACTTCCCGCCGCCGTCCGCGCCGCGACAGCCGTTCGGGCGCCAACGCTCAACCCTTTCTGAGAAAGGCCTTGGCGGCCTCTGAGGGCCTCCTGAGAGCCCTTTCGGCGCCATGCCCGCCGACTCTAGCCAGACCCGTCCCGGCCCTGTCTAATCGGCCCCCGACTCTAGACAGCGGTCCCACTTCGCGAAGACCCGCCGCGCGACAAATTTTTGTTTAAGATCAATGAGGCATCCCACAGTGTGCCGCCGTATCCCACCCTATCCCGGCGACTCCAGCCTCTCCTGTCCCCTCACAATAGAGTTGGCCCTTCCGCGCGCATCGACCGTGTTGCTAGGGTGCCGTCCGAAGGAGACTCGCCCATGACCACCGCAACCATCCGCACCGGCTGCGGCGGCTGGACGTTCGAGCCTTGGCGGGGCGTCTTCTATCCCGACACGCTCAAGCAGAAGGACGAACTCGCCTACATGAGCCGCCAGCTGCGGTCGATCGAGATCAACGGCACCTACTACTCCAGCTTCAAGCCCGACAGCTGGAGGAAGTGGCGGGACGAGACGCCCGACGGATTCGTGTTCACGGTCAAGGGCAGCCGCTTCACCACCAACCGCAAGGTCCTCTCCGAGGCCGGCGAGAGCCTTGAGAAGTTCTTCGCCCAGGGGATCGCCGAGCTGGGCGACAAGCTGGGGCCGATCTTCTGGCAGTTCGCCAACAGCAAGAAGTTCGATCCGGAGGACTTCGAGGGGTTCCTCAAGCTCCTGCCGAAGACGCTGGACGGCAGGCCGCTGCGTCACGCGGTCGAGGTGCGGCACGACAGCTTCTGCACGCCGGCGTTCCCGGCCCTGCTGCGCCGGTACGGCGTCGCCAACATCTACGCCGACCACGCCACCTATCCGGAGATCGCCGACGTCACCGCCGACTTCGTCTACGCCCGGCTGCAGACCGGGTCGGACGATGTGGAGACGGCCTATGACGCGGCGACGCTGGCCGCCTGGGCCGACCGGCTGAAGACCTGGGCCGGCGGCGGCGAGCCCGCGGATCTGCCGAAGGTCGACCCGGGCCACCTGGCGCCGGCCGCGCCGCGCGATGTGTTCGCCTTCATCATCCACGAGGGAAAGGTCCGCGCGCCGCACGGCGCGCAGGCGTTGCAGGCGCTGGTTACCGAGGGTCGCCCAGCGTGACATAATAGCCGCACCTTCCGGCTGACGGACAGTTCTCAACCTCCCGGCGAAGCGCTAGGGTCCCCGAAATGGGGCGGGTTGAATTCGACGATGCGACGCGGGCGACCGTCTTCCGCTTCCTGCAGGAAGCGCAGGGCCTGGCGACGCTCGAGGCGCTGAACCGGGAGTTTCGCAAGGCCGTCGCCGCCATGGGATTCACCGGCGCGGTCTATATCCGCCTGTCCGCCGACGGCCGGGCGCTGCCGCCCCGGCCGGTGTTCGGCGAAGGCGCGCCGGACGGCTGGGTCGAGCACTACTTCGCCCGCAACTACGCCCGCTATGACACCGCCATCCCGATGTCGTTCCAGTCGCGCGAGCCCTTCACCTGGTCGGACGCGGCCGGGCGCGGCATGGAGAAGGAGACCGGGACCCTGTTCGGCGAGGCCTTCGAATGGTGGGGCGGCGACGTGCTGATCTGTCCGGTGCGGGGCATCAACGGCGGGATCTCGATCGTCGACCTGACCATGGAGAAGGGTCGCAAGCTTGACGAGGTCGAGCGATCCACCGCCCACGCCCTGGCCAGCCTCTACGCCGTGGTCGGCGAGGGCTTCCTCGAGCGTCCGGAGGCTGCGCCCGGTGAGCTCGAGAAGCCGTTGAGCTGGCGCGAGGCCGAGTGCGTCTACTGGGTGTGCCTCGGCAAATCGGACGAGGAGATCGGCGCCATCCTGTCGATCTCGAAGAAGACCGCCAACCACCATGTGGAGTCGGCCAAGACCAAGCTGGGCGTGGCCAGCCGCGCCAGCCTGGCCTGGCGGGCCTTCGCGCTGGGCCTGGTCCAGCCGCCGCTGTTCTGAGCCGTTCGCGCCGGCTCGCCCGACAATAGGGTAAACGCCCCATAGGCCGCGCGAGCGGCCGGCCGCAGGCTCGCTCCAGCCAGGAGCCGGCCATGATCCATGTCGTCACCCACGCCCAGCGCCTCGTCTACGCCCAGCAGCTGCTCGCCATGCACCGTATGCGCCGCGAGGTCTTCGTCGGGCGGCGCGGCTGGAAGCTGCAAACCCGCGAGGACGGCGGCGAATACGACCGCGGCGACGACGACAAGGCCATCTACTTCATGATGCTCGACCGCGATGGCGACCTGCAGGTGAGCATCCGGGTGCGGCCGGTTACCGACTGGTCGATCCTGCTCGACGAGATGCGCGGCTGCGTCGAGGGCGATGTGTCGGCCCTGCGCCGGCCCGACGTCTGGGAGATGGCGCGCCATCTGGCCGGACAGCAGGGCCGCTCGGTCGGCGAGGCCAAACGGCGGGCGGCGGAGTTCCGCATCGCCATGCTTGAGGCGGCGCTGCGCAAGGGCGTGACCCAGCTGGTCGGATCGGTGGACGTCGGGCTTCTGGCCCACGGCATCCGGGCCTGGCTGGACCTGCGGCCCATCGGCCTGCCTGTGGTCTACCCAGAGGGGGGCGCCGCCGTGGGCTACGAGATCCCGGTCAGCGAGGATCTGGTCCACCGGCTGAGGCGCGCCCATGGCGTCACCCGGCCCGCGGCCTTCGAGCTGGAGGTTGAGACCGCCACGCCCTGGATGACGCCCGCCGGACTCGAAGCCGCCTTCCGGGGCCCCGCCGCCTACAGCGAGGCGTTCCACGCATGACCACGCGCGTAACCGCCGCCCGCCAGGCGGCGCTTGAGGACTACGAGGACTTCCTGGACCTGCTCAAGCAGCTGACGCCGGACCGGCGCCGGATCATCGATGTGCTGCTGCGCAAGGTCGCAGCGGTCGAGGACGCCGACGGCGAGTCCGCGGCGTTATTGCTCATCGAAGATGTGTCATCGATCCTCGCCACAACCCCCACGACCCACTAGACTCGATTGCAGCCGACCGTCAGCGTCGGATAAGGAGCGGCGCTCCAGGTTGAGCGCCGCCGGCTCGGGAGCGTTGAAACATGTCTGACCCCATCGACGTGGGCGTGGGAGCCCGCATCCGCATTCGCCGCCGGGAGCTCGGCGTCAGCCAGGGTCTGCTGGCGCAGCACCTGAACCTCACCTTCCAGCAGGTGCAGAAGTACGAACGGGGCGCCAACCGCGTCTCGGCCTCGATGCTGGTGCGGATCGCCGAACGGTTGGGCTGCTCGGTCGGCTATCTGGTCGGCGAGGACGGCGGTTCGGCCGGCGGCCTCGAAGGCGCCCAGCTGGCGCGGCTGGCCAACAGCGGCGTCGCCGAGCTCGTCGAGGCGTTCAACGCCATCGAGAGCCCCAGGGCCCGCGCAGCGCTGATGCGTCTGGCCCGCAGCATGGCCGAGAGCGACGCCGACCCGGACTGACGCCTTGCTCGCGCCGTCTGCTGACAGCATGCTGTCAGTACGACTGTGAGAGGGTGGCATGAGACGCGCGGAGCGACTGTTCCAGATCATCCAGATCCTGCGGCGCGGGCGGGGGCCGGTCACGGCCGACGCGCTGGCGCGGGAACTGGAGACCTCGAAGCGGTCGATCTATCGCGACATCGCCGCCCTCGTCGGCCAGCGGGCGCCCATCCGGGGCGAGGCCGGCGTCGGCTATGTCCTGGAGGACGGGTACGACATGCCGCCCCTGATGCTGACGCCCGACGAGATCGAGGCCGCGGTGCTGGGCGCCCAGTGGGTGGCCGGGCGCGGCGACCCGGCCCTGGCCCGGGCGGCCAACGACCTGATCGCCAAGATCGCCGAGGCGGTGCCCGACAACCTGCGGCCCATCGTGCTGGAGCCGGCCGGCCGTGCGCCGCCGGCCTGGGACAACCGGCCCGACAACATCGACATGGCCCTGGTGCGGGCCTCGATCCACGCCGGCCACAAGATCCGGCTGACCTATCGCGACGAGCAGGACCGGCAGAGCGACCGGGTGATCTGGCCCGTCACCGTCGGCTACATGGAGACCAAGCGCCTGCTGATCGGCTGGTGCGAGCTGCGCCAGGACTTCCGGACCTTCCGCACCGACCGCGTCGCCGCCGCCGCCTTTCTGGACGAACGCTTTCCCGAACGGCCGGGCATCCTGCGGGCGCGCTGGCGGCGGTTCAACGCGGCGGAGATCGCGCGGGCCAGCGAACGGCCGTGTGATCCGGACGCCTGACGCGCTCTAGCGCCAGAGGTGGCTGATCGCCACGATCTCGGGATCGCGCAACGTCTCGCCGAGCGGACGCCCTTCAACCTCGCAGACGGCTTCGACGCCCCCGTGCTCGCCGTGGACGGTTCGGCAGGTGGCCATCTTCGCCAGCGCCGCCTGCATCAGGGCGCCGCGCGGGTTGGGCGTCAGGGCCTCAGCGGTCGAAACCCGCTGAATGGGGGCAGGGCGCGGGGCGTCAGCCAGACGCAGCAGGATCCAGCTGTCGGTCTCGAACCCCAACGCCACGCACAGGGTCGAGCCGTCGACCACATGCAGCACAGGGCCGCGGATCTCGACGCCGGCCACAGGCGACGGTCCGGTGCAGGGATGACCCTCCCGGGCCTCAGCCGCGCCGGCCGCCGCGAGCAGGCCAAGGGCTGCGCCCAGCGCCGCCACACCTGCCTTGCTCTTCAACCGGAACGCCATCACGCACGCCTCTCTCCAGGCCCTGAAACTGTTAATTTCGCAGGCCGGGGAAGGTTCCGTAGGACGCCGTCAGGCGAAGATGGTCGCGATCCCGGCGTCGTCGAGCACGCGCCAGGCGCCGGGCTCGAGATCGTCCGGCAGGGCGAGGCCGCCCAGACTCTCACGGTGCAGGACCGTCACGTGGTTGCCCATGGCGGCGAACATGCGACGCACCTGGTGATAGCGGCCCTCGGTCAGGGTCAGCAGGACCAGGGTCGGCGACAGGGTCTCCATCGTCGCCGGCAGCAAGGGCTTGGTCTCGCCGTCCAGCATCAGTCCGCCGGCCGCGAAGGTCTCCGCCTCGTCGCCCCGCAGCGGCCGGTCGAGGGTGACGCGGTAGCGCTTGGCCACATGGTTGCGCGGCGAGATCACCCGGTGCAGCAGATCGCCGTCGTCGGTCAGCAGCAGCAGGCCGGAGGTCTCCTTGTCCAGCCGCCCGATGGTCGAGAGCGCCGGGTCCCGCTGCCGCCAGCGGGTCGGCAGCAGGTCGTAGACCAGCGGGCCGGCTTCCTTGTGCGAGCAGGTGACGCCCAGCGGCTTGTGCAGCATCAGGGTCAGGCCCGGCGGCGGGTCGATCGCCTTGCCGTCGAGCGTCATCCGGGCCGGCAGGTCGCCGGTGACCGGGATGCGCCGGTCGGCGTCGCGCACCGGCTCGCCGTCCAGCAGGATGCGGCCGTTCCTGGCCAACGCCTGGATCTCGCGCCGGCTGCCGTAGCCCATGTTGGCCAGCAGCCGGTCGAGGCGCAGCGCGGCCGGAGCCTTGCTCACTTCACCGCCTCGATGACCTTGAACCCGCCCTGGTCGGCGCGGGGCGTGACGGTTCGGAACAGCTCGGCCAGCAGGGTCTCGTAGGGCAGGTGGCGATTGGCCACCAGCCACAGGGTCCCGCCCTTGCGCAGCAGCCCGGCAGCCTGGCGGATGAAGGTCTGGCCCAGCTGTTTGTCCTCGATCCCCACGTCATGGAACGGCGGGTTCATGACCACGAAGTCGAGGCTGGCGGGCGTGATCCCGGTGGCGCGCACATCCGCCCAGCGGATGTCGGCGCGCGGATCGGCGACGTTGCGCTTCGCCGCCTCGACCGCCCGGCCGTCAAGGTCGACCAGGGTGAGGTGCTCCACGCGCGGTGAGGCCAGCACCGCGTGGGCCAGAAGGCCGATCCCGGCGCCCAGGTCCGCGCCCTTGCCGGCCAGCGGCGGCAGGTGGCTGATCAACAGGGCGCTGCCCGGGTCGATGCGGTCCCAGCTGAACACGCCCGGCTGGGTCCAGAGACCCAGGCCCGGGTCGAGGCGCGGCGCGCCCTGGGCGGTGGCCTGGTCCAGCCCGACCGGCGCGTCCGGACGGCGGGCCGTGCAGATGCGGTGGTGGCGGCGGCCCTCCTCGTTGACCGCGCAGCCGAAGGCCTCCAGCTCCTTGCGCAGCCGCGAGCCGCCCTTGTCCTTGAGGGCGAGGGCGACCAGCTTGCCGCCGGGCTTCAGCGCCCGCAGCGCCAGCGCCAGCACATGACGGCGCTCGGCCGTGGCCGGCGGGGCGAGCAGGGTCGCAGAGACCAGGGAGCCAGGCTGAAGCGCGGCGAAGTCGGGGCTGCCGGGGACGAAGGGCGAGAAACGCGTCGCCCCCTCGGGGGCCTCGACGACGTCGCGGGGCGGGGCGCCGTAGACGGCGTGGATGTGGGTGGTGTCGGTCACGAGGGCGTCTATAGCGAGCTATCCGTCACTGAACACCCCATTCCCGTGTCCCCGGCGAAGGCCGGGGCCCATGCGGCTCCCAGGGCGCCGGACCCGGCATTCCAACGTCCGGGACGATGTCGTGGGCCCCGGCCTTCGCCGGGGACACGGGTCATGGAGACCTCACCCCACCCCGACGATCTCCACCTCGCCGCCGGCCACCACCGCCAGGTCGCCGACCGTCTTGCCCAGCACGGCCTGGGCGAGCGGCGAGACGTAGCTGACGCTGCCCGCAGCCGGATCGGCCTCGTCCTCGCCGACGATGCGCCAGGTCTGGCGGCGGCCGTCCTCGCGCTCGACGGTCACAGACCCGCCGAAGCGGACGGTCCCGTCGTCCCCGGCCGGCTCGACCAGCTGGGCGCTGGCCCGCCGCGAGGACCAGTAGCGCAGGTCCCGCGTGGCGCGGGCCATGGCCGTGCGGTCGTCCTTGACGTCCCCGCCCTGGGCGGCGGCATAGGCGGCGCGGGCCGAGGCCAGTTCCGCCTCGATGGCGGCCAGGCCTTGCGGCGTGACGAGGTTGGCGTGGGGAGACACCGGCCGGTCGGGCAGGTTGGCCGCGACCGACTCGTAGTCCTCTTCCCGGGTGAAGGCGACGCTCATGACCTGATCCTAACGGATTAGGAGCGCCCCGGGCGCCCTAAGCCGCGGCGGTGGGTGTTTCGGGCTCCGGCTCCCGAGCCGAGAGCCGGCTGACGATGCCCTTGAGCAGCGCCGCGCCCTGGGGCGTGTTGCTCATCGCCTCCAGCATCGCGCCGATCGCGGTTCCGCCCTGCGGCGAGAACAGTTCGCGCGCGTTGGTCACGCCGGCCGTGGCGTCGCCGGCGTTGGCGATGACCTTGATGTCGGCGGCCTTGAGCGCCCTCGGCCTGGGCGGTGCCCACCAGGACGTAGCCGTCGACGCCCTTGAGCGCGACCAGATAGGCCTGATAGCCCTCGTTGCCGCCGATCTCCTTGGCCAGCACGATCTGGGCCTCCACGGGCGCCAGCTGCATCAGCTTTTCGGCCGTCGCCTTGGCGGCGCCCAGCGCCTCGATGCCCTCGGCCTCGCGCCGCTGGGCCTCAAGACTCCCTTCGGCGACAATGATCGTCGTCTGCTTCTGTTGCTCGGCGGCGACCACCTGCTGGTCGCGGGTGATCTCGGCCTGGCGGACCTGCTCGACGCGCATCACCGCCATCTGGCGCTCCTGCGTCTGTTCCCGGGCCGTCAGAATCTGCTGGTCCGAAAGCTGGACGGCGACACCGACGGCCTGGTCCTTCTCCGCGGTCCGCTTGCCGACCGCCTCCTCGGCCTCCTGGGCGCGAATGTCGACCGCCTGCTTGGCGACGATTTCGGCGGTCTCGGCCGCCTGGTCGTTCTTGGCCACCTCGACCCGGCTCTCCATGGCGATGTGCGAGATCTTCTTGGCCATGATGTTGTGGATCACCTGGCTGTCGCGGCTGTCGCGGATGTCCATCAGCTCCATGGACTTGACCGACTCCACGCCCCACTCCTTGAGCTGCTCGGCGACGTCCTGGGTGAACTGGTCGCCGAACTTGGCGCGCTCGATCATGATCGCGTCGATGGTGTCGGAGGCGAGGATCTTGCGGACCGCGCCCTGGATGATCTGCATCAGCTGCTCTTCCAGCTCGGCGGTCGTGACCACCCGCTGGGCGGCCAGCGCGGTGTTGGAGATGCGGAAGAAGGCCACCACGTCGACGACGAACGGCACGCGGTCCTTGTCGTAGGCCTCGTAGTCCTTGAGCGAGAGGCCGAAGTTGCTGACCGGCAGCCGGATCACGTTGACGCCGAAGAGCGGCACCCAGCTGGGCCACTGGTAGTAGACGTTCCCGGTCGTCTGGCCGGTGCCGTAGGGCGTGGTCTTCCGGCTGCTCTGGACGATGTGCACCATGTTGGTGCTGACGACCCGGCGGAAGAAGATCGCCATCAGGACCGTGAGGCCGACGACGCTGAGCGTCGCGGTGATCACCAGCGAGATGAGCGGAGAAGCGCCAAACATGATCAGACTCCCGAGACGCGGCTTTGTTGCTGCGGCAGCCCCGGTCTCGCCAGCCGCCCCCGCCCTGCTTGTTCCACGAGGTCGGCGGTCGCGGCAAGGTTGTTCCGCGCCGCCGGCGTAATCTGGCGTCGACGCTTGACGGCCCTACCGTAAGGCGGACCCTTCTGGGCGAAACAGGGAGACACGCCATGACCTTCAAGCCCGACGACCTGATGTACCGCCCCGGCCTGATGAACGGGGAGCGGATCCTGATCACCGGCGGCGGGACCGGCCTGGGCAAGGTGATGGCCGAGGCCTGCCTGATGCTGGGGGCGGAGGTCTACATCTGCGGCCGGCGCGGCAACATCCTCGAGGGTACGGCGAAGGAACTGATGGCGGCGCACCCGGACAGCCCGGGCAAGGTCGTCGGCATCGCCTGCGACATCCGCGTGCCCGAGGCGATCAAGGACATGATCGACACGATCTGGGCCGACGGCGGCGCGCTGACGGGGCTGGTCAACAACGCGGCCGGCAACTTCATCAGCCGCACCGAGGACCTGTCGCCGCGCGGCTTCGACGCCATCGCCAACATCGTCTTCCGCGGCTCGTTCTTCGTCACGCTCGAGTGCGGCAAGCGCTGGATCGCCGAGGGCAGGAAGGCCTCCGTCATCTCCATCCTGACCACCTGGGTGTGGAACGGCGGACCGTTCACGGTGCCGAGCGCCATGTCCAAGGCCGGCCTCAACGTCATGACCCAGTCGCTGGCCGTCGAGTGGGGGCCCAAGGGCATTCGCTTCAACGCCATCGCGCCCGGCCCCTTCCCGACCGAGGGCATGAGCGCCCGCCTGAATCCCGGCCAGCAGGAGAGCGCCTACCAGAACATGAGCGGCAACCCGATGAACCGGGTCGGCGAGATGGCCGAACTGGCCAATCTGGCGGTCTATCTTCTGTCCAAGGGCTCGGAGTATGTGAACGGCCAGACCATCGCCATCGACGGCGGCCAGTACAACGCCAGCGGCGGCAACTTCTCCCGCATGACCGAATGGGGCGACGACCAGTGGCAGGCCGTGAAGGACATGATCAAGTCGACCAACGAGAAGGACCGGGCCCAGCGCACGGTCTGACCGCGGAACCGCGCGAGCGGCCGACCGTCCGGCTGCTGCTGTTCTCGCCGGCCGGGCGACTGCTGCTCATGCGGTTTGAGGACGAGCACACCAGCCCCGGCGGCTGGTGGTGCACGGTCGGCGGCGGGGTAGACGAGGGCGAGGCGCTGGATGTCGCTGCCCGCCGCGAGCTGTTCGAGGAGACCGGCCATGCGGAGGTCGACCTGGGCCCGGTGGTCTGGATCCGGGAGCATGTGCTGACCGTCGAGGGCGAGCCCCGCCGGCTGGTGGAGCACTACTTCCTGGCCACGGCCCTGCACGAAGAGGTCGTCGACCACCACTGGACCGAGCTGGAGCGCCGGGTGGTCAAGGCCCTGCGCTGGTGGGCGCCGGACGAAATCGTGGATAGCCAGGAGACCATCTTCCCCGAGGGGCTGGGCGATCTGCTGCTCGCCCTGCTCCGGGACGGGCCGCCGGGACAGCCGATCCGACTGTGACGCCAAGATCATGGTTAATCAGACATTAACCGCGGCGCGGCAGGCTGCCGCCATGCGTCGCCTCGCCCTCCTCGCCCTGATGAGTCTGGCCCTCGCCGCGCCGGCGGGCGCGCAGGACGGCGGCCGCATCCGCGCCGACGGGACTTCGTCTGCGGCCGCTCTGCGCGGACCCGTCGGCGAGACGCCGGACAACGCGGCGCCGGACGAGGCCGGCTCGCTGGCGTCGCTGGTCCCCATGCCGCCGCCAGTCGCCCCGGTCGGGACGATCCGCCGCGGCGAACCGCGGCAATGCCGCCAGAGCTGCAACCGCGACTACTACTTCTGCCTCTCGGCCGAGGAGGACACCTGCGCCCCGGCCTGGACCAAATGCACGGCCCGCTGCGGCCGAGGCTGAGCGGGGCGCCCCAGCGTCACGGTTGACGCGCGCGGAAAGCGCGGACACCTTCGCCTGAACACCGATAACCAGAACGACTTTCCAGGGAGGTCCACCGTGTCCGCACGTCTGCCCAAGGCCTGCATCATCGGCGCCGGCTGCAGCGGGTTCACCACCGCCAAGCGGCTGAAGGACGTCGGGGTCCCCTACGACTGCTTCGAGATGTCCGACGATATCGGCGGCACCTGGTACTACAAGAACCCCAACGGGATGTCGGCCTGCTACGACAGCCTGCACATCGACACCTCCAAATGGCGGCTGGCCTTCGAGGACTTCCCCGTTCCGGCCGAATGGCCCGACTTCCCGCACCACGCCCAGCTGCTGCAGTACTTCAAGGACTACGTCGACCATTTCGGCCTGCGCGAAACCATCACCTTCAACACCGCCGTCGAGAAGGCCAGCCGCACCGCCGACGGCCTGTGGGAGGTGAAGCTGTCGACCGGTGAGACGCGGCTCTACGACGTACTCTTCGTCTGCAACGGCCACCACTGGAGCCCGCGGATCCCGGAGTATCCCGGCGAGTTCGACGGCCCGGCCTTCCACAGCCACGCCTACAGCGACCCGTTCGACCCGGTCGACATGCGCGGCAAGAACGTCGTCGTCGTCGGCATGGGCAACTCGGCGATGGATATCGCCAGCGAACTGTCGCAGCGGCCAATCGCGAAGAACCTGTGGGTCTCGGCCCGGCGCGGGGTCTGGGTGCTGCCCAAGTACATGAACGGCAAGCCGGCGGACAAATCGTCGATGCCGCACTGGATGCCGCGCAAGCTGGGGCTCTCCATGGCCCGCAAGATGATCAAGAAGACCCTGGGCAATATGGAGGACTACGGCCTTCCCAAGCCCGATCACGAGCCGCTGGAAGCCCACCCTTCGGTCAGCGGCGAGTTCCTGACCCGGGCCGGCTGCGGCGACGTCAAGTTCAAGCCGGCGATCAAGGCGCTCGAAGGGAAGAACGTCCGCTTCGCTGACGACAGCGTCGAACAGGTCGACGCCATCGTCTTCGCCACCGGCTACGACATGAAGTTCCCGTTCTTCGACGACGCCGACCTCGTGCCCGACGCCGACCACCGCCTGCCGCTGTTCAAGCGCATGATGAAGCCGGGCGTGCCCAACCTGTTCTACATGGCCCTGGCCCAGCCGCTGCCGACGCTGGTGAACTTCGCCGAGCAGCAGACCAAGCTGGTCGCCGCCTACCTGACCGGCCAGTACCTGCCGCCGCCGCAGGCGGAGATGGAGAAGGTCATCGTCAAGGACGAGCAGACCCACACCGCCCAGTACTACGAGGCCAAGCGCCACACGATCCAGGTCGACTTCGGCATCTACTGCCATGACCTGATGAAGGAGATCGAACGGGGGGCCAAACGCGCGAAGGCGGCGGGCAACCGGCTGCCGGTCGAAGCGCGGGCGGAGGCTGTGGGGGCTTAGGCTGCAGGCTTTCGCCCGGTGACCGCTGTGGCGCACCCAAAGAAGAAGCGCCGATAGGTCACCTCCAGACCGGCTTCGCGCAGCATGTCGGCCACCCCGGAGGCGTCGCCGAAGTTGCTCGTGTAGGCACCGATCATCGTGAAGTCCTGCGCGCCGCGCATGAACACCTTTTCGATCAGAGGCAGCACGCCCAGCAGGTGCAGGCGATAGAGAGGGCGCAACCACCAGCCCTTCGGATCGGACGCCTCGATCATCGAAAAGACGCCGCCCGGCTTCAGCACGCGCGCCACCAGCTCAGCCAGCTGTCGGTGCTGATCGGTGTTGAACGTCTTGAGTCCGAAGGTCGACACAATGAAGTCGGCGCTCTCTGCAGGCAGCTGGCTACGGAAGAGGTCGTCTTCGATGAACCGGATGCGATGCGCCCTCAGGTCATGCAGACGATCCAGAGCGCGCTGGTGCATACCCGGCGATATGTCGACGGCGGTGATGGCTGTGACCTGCGGGAAGCGCTTCAGCAGGTGCGGCCAGACCTCGCCGGTGCCGGCCATCAGGTCGTAGCCGGTCGGCGCCTCGCCCGACGGTGTCGGCATTGCTTCGACGCACTGTCGCCGCCAGCGTTCCGTGAAGCCCAGCGAGCAAACATAGCTGAAGGCGATGTACCGGCCGGAGCAGCGGTCGAACACGTCGCGGACAAAGTCGGGATCGTAGATGTCCTGTGGACCGCCGGAAGCGATCACACCGAAAACGCCCTCAAAAACGCCGCCACATGGAACCGGCGATAGCGCTCGCGTTCGGCGTCGTCGCCGACCGGCAGGGCGTAGCCGACCGTGCCGAGCGTCGCCTGCAGGAAGGGCGCGAAGAACAGCCGGGCCATGAACTCCGGGTCATGGCCGGCGGCCAGTTCGCCGCGATCCATGGCGCCCTGGAAGGCGCCGCCCAGCGAGGCGAGGCCGGGGGTCAGGATCTCACGGCGGATGAAGCCGGCGATCTCGGGCCGGCGGCCAGACTCGTCCATGGCCAGCAGCAGGTAGCCGCGGGCCAGGCCGTGACCCTGTGTCGCGGCCAGGCGCAGGGAGAAGCCCTCGATCATGTCGGTGATCGGCCCCGGATGGGCGGCCACCCAGGCGTTCAGCGCCCGCCCGGGGACGGCGAGGTCCTCCTCGAGCAAGGCCTCGATCAGCCGGTCCTTGCCCGGGAAATAGCGATAGACCGCCGGCTTGGTCACGCCGACGGCGGCGGCCACCTCGTCCATGCGCGCGGCCTCGAAACCCTTGCGGGAGAACAGGTCGCGCGCCGCGTCGAGAATCTCGCGCGGCCGGGCCCGGGCCCGCTCGCCCCGCAAGCCCGCCGACCTGGTCTCCATCTTCAACTCCGACGGCATTTATTTCTTCTCTCGCCTGTCGCGCAGCCTAGCTCTATACTCACCGGTAACTAAGAAAAATCGGAGGAATGCGGGTGACTCTCAGCGTTGATGTCTTCTGGTCATTCAGAAGCCCCTATTCCTACCTCGCCACGCCGCAACTGATCGCGCTGCAGGCCGAGTACGACCTGGAGGTCGTGGTCCGGCCGGTGCTGCCCATCGCCGTGCGCATCGACGGCTTCTTCAAGCGGGTGAACCCGCTCTGGCCGCCCTATCTGGCGCGGGACATCTATCGCCTCGGCCAGATGCAGGGCACGCCGATCCGCTGGCCGAGGCCCGACCCCATCGTCATGGACATCGCCAGCGGCGAGGTGCCCGCCGACCAGCCCTACATCCACCGCCTCACCCGCATGGGCCAGGCGGCCGCCGAGGCCGGCAAGGGCCTGGCCTACATCGGCGAGGTCGGCGCCCTGATCTGGTCGGGATCGACCGAGAACTGGCACGAGGGCGACCATCTGGCGAAAGCCGCGGAGCGGGCCGGGCTTGATCCCGACGCGCTCGAACAGACCGCGCGGGACGAGGCCGATCGCCTCGACGCCGCCATCGAGGCCAACCAGAAGGCGCTGGAGAATGCCGGACACTGGGGAGTCCCGACCATGGTCTTCGACGGCGAGCCGTTCTTCGGGCAGGACCGCCTGGATGTCCTCCTGTGGCGGATGAAGCAGAATGGACTGCAGGCGCGGGCGTGAGGCCTTCTGTCCGCTTGCTTGAGGCCGCCCGCCTGCTAGCCTGACAGCGATGAGTCACGTCGTTCTTCTTTCGGCGGGGAAACGCGAGCAGACCAAGCTCGCCAACCGCCGCGCCATCCTCGACGCCGCGCGCGAGGTGTTCGCCGAGCTCGGCTACGAGTCGGCGACGGTGCGCGACATCATCCGCCGCACCGGCCTCGCCTCCGGCACCTTCTACAACTACTTCCGGTCGCTGGATGAGGTGTTCGAGGCCCTGGCCGACGACGGCGCCGCCCGCTTCCGCCCGATCCTGCGCGCCTGCTGGGAAGCCTCCAACACCTTCGAAGGTTACCTGCGCGCCGCCATCCAGGCCTATTTCGACTTCATGGCCGACGAGCACGAGGCCTGGCAGGCCCATCGGCCGGCCGGCGAGCGGCATCCGCAGATGCGGGTGCAGACCCCGGAGATGGAACGGGTCTTCGAGGAGGTGCGCGACGCCTTCCTGCAGGCCATGGAGCACGACGCCGCGCCGCGCGTGGACGCCGACTACCTGGCCGCCGCCTGCATCGCCGTCGCCCGCGAGGTCGGGGACAAGATGCTGGAGCGCCGGCCGATCGACACCGCCGCCGCCGCCGATTTCGCGGTCCGGCTGATCATGGGCGGCATCCCCGCCCTGCCGCGCCTATCGACCTGATCCGGAGAGATCAACCATGGCCGACCCCGCGGTCCAGAAAGCGATCCTGAAGGTTCTGCTTTCGCTGCCCACGCCCGTGCTGCGGGCGATGTCCGGCGGCGGGGTGGTCTATCAGGGCGGCCGCACCCTGGACCCGCGGTTCCAGTTCCTGACCGCCGGCGCGCGGCGGATGCCGGCCATGTCGTCCCTGACGCCGGAGGAGGCCCGCGCCGCCAGCGCCGGGGGACTGGCGGCCATGGCCGGCAAGCCCGAGCCGGGCGTGCGGGTCGAGAACCTCCCCATCGACGGCCCCGGCGGCCCGCTGAAGCTGCGCGCCTACCGCCCGGCCGACCAGGACCCGGCCGCGCCGCTGATGGTCTTCGCCCACTTCGGCGGCGGGGTGATCGGCGACCTGGAGACCAGCGACGTCTTCTGCCAGATCCTGGCCCGCATCGCCCGCTGCGCGGTGCTGTCGGTTGACTACCGCCTGGCGCCGGAGACCCGTTTCCCCGGCGGGCTGGAGGACGTGCTGGCCGCCTATCGCTGGGGCCGCGACAACGCCGCCCGCTTCGGCGCGCCCGACGGCGTGGCGGCGATCGGCGGCGACTCCATGGGGGGCAACTTCGCCGCCGTCGTGACCCAGGAGATGAAGCGCGCCGGCGAACCGCAGCCGGCCCTGCAGCTGCTGATCTACCCGGCCGTCGACGTGGCCAGCGAGACGCAGTCGATGACGACGTTCGGCGACGCCTATCCGCTGTCGACCGACACCATGAACTGGTTCATGGCCCACTACATCGGCCCCGACGCCGACCCGGCCGACCCGCGACTGTCGCCGATCAAGACCGAAGACCTGACAGGACTCGCCCCCGCCGTGGTGGCCACCGCCGGCTTCGACCCCCTGGTCGACCAGGGCGAGAGCTACGCCAAGCGCCTGCGCGACGCGGGCGTGCCGGTGGTCTACCGCTGCTACGACAGCCTGGCCCACGGCTTCACCGCCTTCACCGGCGCCATCCCCGCCGCCGACACCGCCTGCCGCGAGATCGCCGGCTTCGTGCGCCAGGCGTACGAGGGGAAGCTGTCTTAGGGTCTTGGGGGACAGGTTAAGGTGTCCCAGGGGACATCTTGACCTGTCCCCGATCCTTTCCGCCGTGACTCCCCTCACGGAAGCGCTCCAGAATCCCCCTCGCAACGGGAGAGAAGAGATGCGCGCGCTGGTCGTCGAGGAACTGGGCGAACTCTACGCCGGGACCCATGTCCGCGAGGTTCCGACGCCGACGGCCGGTCCGGGCCAGGTGCTGGTCCGCGTGCGGGCCGCCAGCGTCAACTTCCCCGACCTCTTGATGACGAAGGGCGAGTACCAGTTCAAACCGCCGCTGCCGTTCACGCCGGGCCTGGACCTGTCGGGCGAGATCGCGGCCCTGGGCGAGGGCGTCACCGGCTGGAACGTCGGCGACGCGGTGGTCGGCGGGGCCAAGACCGGCGGGTTCGCCGAGTACGCGGTGATGGATCCCCGTGGCTTGAAGCCCAAGGCGGCGCGGCTCAGCTTCGCCCAGGCCGCCGCCTACGGCGCCGCCTACCTGACCGCTTATGTCGCGCTGGTCCGCCGGGCGCGGGTCGAGCCGGGCGAGTGGGTGCTGGTCCATGGCGCGGCCGGCGGCGTGGGCCTGGCCTGCGTGGATCTGGCCAAGGCGCTGGGCTGCAAGGTCATCGCCGCCTCGGCCTCCGACGAGAAGCTGGCCATCGTCGCGGCCGAGTACGCGCCCGACGCTGTCGTCAACGTCACCGGCGACTTCCGCGAGCGGGTCAAGGAAATCACCGGCGGGCGCGGAGCGGACGTCATCTATGACCCGGTCGGCGGCGACATCTTCGACGAGAGCGTGCGCTGCATCGCCTTCGACGGCCGGCTGCTGGTCATCGGCTTCACCTCCGGCCGCATCCCGACCGTCTCGATCAACATGCCGCTGATCAAGGGCTTCTCAGTCATGGGCGTGCGGGCCGGCGAGTACGGCCGCCAGTTCCCCGAGAAGGGTCGCGAGAACCAGGAGGCCGTCTGGCGCATGGCCGACGAGGGGGTGATCCGCCCCCGCGTCCACGCCGAGTTGCCGCTGGACCGCTGGCGCGAGGCCTTCGACCTGCTGGCGGACCGCAAGGTCGTCGGCAAGGCGATCATCCGGCCGGATCTGTAGATGTGATAGGATGAGGCAGGGCCACCGGGGGAAGACGCCATGCCGCCCATCGACATGATCCTGCTGCTTATGCTCCTCATCGCGCTGGGGCTGATCGTCTACATCATTCTGAACTGGAACCACTGGCTGGCCTGGCGTCGCGAGCGCGCGGTCCGCAAGGTCCTGCCCTGCTCGCTCACCGCGCCGCTGGGGCCCTTCCCCGCCGAGTGCCTCGGGACCTGCCTGGACGGCGACAGCGCCTGCACCGCGGTCGAGACGCGTCCCTACCTGATCTTCTGGCGGCAGGCGGCGCGATGCGCCTGCGTGAAGCCGGTCGAACCAGGCGTCTCGCCGCCGGGGCACGGCGGCGTTCCCTCGGAAGGACCACCCGGCCCCTGAGCCGGACCGGCCGCGCTTGACTCCCCGCCCCCCTTCCCGTATCTCCCCCCGCTCACCGCGACGGGCCCCGCCTGGCGCGCCTAGACTTTTAGAATTCGGAGCCTTCCCGTGAGCAAGCGGACCTTTCAGCCCTCGCGTCTCGTGCGCAAGCGCCGTCACGGCTTCCGGCTGCGGATGTCGACCAAGAACGGCGCCAAGATCGTCGCCCGTCGCCGCGCCAAGGGCCGCAAGCGCCTGACCGCCTAGTAAGCGCCGGGCGCGTCCCTATCTGCGTCTGATCGACGGGACCGGGACGATGCTGGACCAACAGCCGACAATCGAACGCATGCGCAAGCGGCCGGAGTTTCTCCTGGCCGCTCAAGCGCGTTTCCGATCCCACGGGGCGGTGGTCATCCAGCGCCGCGATCGCGCCGACGGCGACCCTGCCATGCGCGCCGGCTTCACCGCGACTAAGAAGGTCGGCGGGGCGGTTGTGCGCAACCGCTGCAAGCGTCGCCTGCGCGAGGCCGCGCGGGCCCTGCTGCCCCTCCACGGCGTCCCCGGCAGCGACTATGTGTTCATCGCCCGGGGCGGCACGGCGGCCCGGCCCTGGGACCGTCTCCTTGACGATGTGAAAAGCGCGCTGATAAGGCTCGCGACCGATCCCGACACCGTGCCCGCGCCATCCGGCGTCGCCTCAGATCCCTCCCGTTCCGGTTAGTCCGCTTCATGCAACAGAACGACACCCGCAACACGTTCGTGTTCGTCGTCATCGCCGTCATCCTGCTGACGGCCTACCAGTTCCTGGTTCTGGACCCGGCCAACAAGAAGCGGTTGGCCGAGCAACGGGCCAAGGCGGTCGCCGAACAAACCGCCACGGCCCCCGGCGCGCCGCCCGCGCCGGTGATCGTCTCGCGTGACGTGGCCGCCGCCGCCAGCGCGCGGGTGCCGGTCGAGACGCCGACCCTGAAGGGCTCGATTCGCCTGCAGGGCGCGCGCCTGGACGACCTCTATCTCAAGGGCTACCGCGAAACCCTGGCCAAGGGCTCGCCGATGGTCGAGCTGTTCCGCCCCGAGGGCGCGCAGCACGCCTTCTTCACCGACATCGGCTGGGTCGGCCAGAACCTGCCGGGCCTGCCGACCAACCAGTCGGTCTGGACCCTGAGCAAGGGCGATGTGCTGTCGCCGGGCAAGCCGATCGAGCTGACCTACGCCGCCGCCAACGGCCTGACCTTCACACGGGTGATGTCGGTCGACGACCGGTTCATGTTCACCGTCACCGACACCGTGCGCAACACCACCGGCGCGCCGGTCCAGGTCGCCCCCTACGCCTCGATCCTGCGCCAGGGCCTGGCGCCGCACCAGGCCCGCGGGCAGAACGTCCACGAGGGCGCCGTCGGCATCCTGTCGGACGACGGCAAGGGCGCCGAGCTGCGCCTTCTGAAGTTCAAGCCCTGGCTCAAGAAGGGCCAGGAAGCCGCCGGCCGCGCCGGCTCGTCGGCCGACGCCGCCAAGCGCATCGCCGCCAGCTACACCTCCGACGGCGGCTGGCTGGGCATCACCGACATGTACTGGCTGGCCGCCGTCGTGCCCGACCAGGACGAGAAGATCGTCGCCCAGTTCTCGGCGCCGAAGATCGGCGACGTCGACTCCTACAACGCCAACTACGCCGGCAGCCTGCACACCATCGCGCCGGGCGGAACGATCAGCGAGACGACCCGCGTCTACGCCGGCGCCAAGGTCGTGCAGGACCTGCAGGCCTACGAGAAGGGCCAGACCGGCGGACAGCCGATCCCCGACCTCGACAAGGCCGTCGACTGGGGGATGCTGTGGTTCTTCACCCGGCCCTTCTTCCAGGCGCTCGAGTTCATCTTCGGCCTGGTCGGCAACTTCGGCGTCGCCATCCTGGCGGTGACGCTGATCGTGCGCCTGCTGCTCTTCCCGCTGGCTCAGAAGAGCTACGAGTCGATGACGCGGATGAAGAAGCTGCAGAAGCCGATGGAGGAGATCCGGGCCCGCTACAAGGAGGACCCGACCAAGATGCAGCAGGAGACCATGGCGCTGTATCAGCGGGAGAAGGTCAATCCCGTCGCCGGCTGCCTGCCCATCCTGCTGCAGATCCCGATCTTCCTGGCCTTCTACAAGGTGCTGTCGGTGACCATCGAGATGCGTCACGCGCCCTTCTACGGCTACATCAACGACCTGTCGGCGCCCGACCCCTACACGATCCTGAACCTGTTCGGCCTGATCCCCTGGGACGTGGCGTCCACGCCGCTGATCGGCGGGATCTCGGCCCTGGTGCACCTGGGCCCGCTGCCGCTGCTCTACGGCTTCACCATGTGGCTGACCACGGCGATGAACCCGCCGGCGCCCGATCCCATGCAGCAGCGCATCTTCCAGCTGATGCCGATCATGTTCACCTTCATCATGGCCGGATTCCCGGCGGGCCTGCTGCTGTACTGGACCTTCTCGAACGTGTTCTCGATCTTCCAGCAGTACATCAACATGCGGAAGTTCAAGGTCGACAACCCGATCGACGACTTCATCGCCAAGCTGCGCGGCCAGCCGAAGGAAGCGGTTTGACCGCGCCCTTCACCGACGAGGACCTGGAGGCCGCGCGGGTCCTCTTCGCCCATCCGGTCGCCTTCATGATGGGGGCGGTGAAGATGGACGGCCTGCCTCCGCCCGACCTGCCGGAGGTGGCCTTCGCCGGCCGCTCCAACGTCGGCAAGTCGAGCCTGATCAACGCCCTGGTCGGCCAGAAGTACCTGGCCCGCGCCTCGAACGAGCCGGGCCGGACGCGGGAGATCAACTTCTTCAACCTCGACGACCAGCTGCGGCTGGTCGACCTGCCCGGCTACGGCTTCGCGCGAGTCTCGCGCGGCGTGGCCAACAAGTTCCAGGACCTGGGCCGGGCCTATCTGCGCGGCCGACCCAACCTCAAGCGGGTCTACCTGCTGATCGACGCCCGCCACGGCCTCAAGGCCGTCGATACCGAGGCGCTGGACGCGCTCGATACGGCGGCGGTCAGCTACCAGATCGTGCTGACCAAGTCCGACAAGCTGAAGGCCGAAGAGGTCGAGGCGGTGGTCGCCCGCACCCAGGAGGCCATCCGCAAACGCCCAGCCTCGTTCCCGCGCGTGCTGGCCACCTCGGCGGAGAAGGGGACCGGTATCCCCGAACTGCGCGCCGAGGCCAAGGCGGCGTGCGAAGTCTGATTTCTCCCTCGGTCTAAACCCTCCCGCAACGGTTGCGGCTTAGCATTTCCGGCGACCAGAAGGGTCGGGGAACAGCCAGCCGTGCAGATCGACGTCGTCAGGCCCTGGGAGCTTTCCGCCCATGCCGTTGAGCGGTGGGCGGCGTTGCAGGCGGCCGACCCGGCGCTGGAAACGCCCTTCCTGTCGCCATACTGGGCCAGGGCCGTCGCGCGGGCCCAGGGGCCATCCACGGGCGTGCGGGGCGTGCGGGTGGCGGTGCTGGGCGGCATGGCCGACCCGAAGGGCTTCCTGGCCGCGCGCGTCGGCCCGTTCGCGGCCATGCCGGCCGGGGCGCCGATGTGCGACTACCAGGGGCTGGTCGCCGAGCCGGGCCTGACCATCGACCCCCGCCAGATCGTCCAGGCCCTGGGCGTCGGCCGCCTCGACTTCAGCCACATGCTGGACGGCCAGGCCCCGTTCGCGCCGCACATCAAGGGCGCCCAGACCTCGCGGATCATCGACGTCTCCGGCGGCTACGCGGCCTACGAGGCCGAGCGTCGCGCGGCCGGGGTCTCGGCCCTCAAGGACATCGACAAGAAGCGCCGCAAGGTCGAGCGCGAGATCGGCCCGGTGCGGTTCACCGCCTTCTCGCGGTCGAAGGGCGACTTCGACCAGCTGATCGCCTGGAAGCAGCGCGCCTGGCGCGAGACCGGCCAGACCGACCTGTTCGAGGCCGGCTGGCCGCTGCGGCTGGTGCGCCAGCTGTTCGCCAGCCGCGATCCGGACTTCGGCGGCGTGTTGTTCACCCTGCACATCGGCGAGACCCTGGCCGCCGCCCAGCTCGACATCCGGGGCGGCGCGACGGTGCACAGCTGGATCATCGGCCACGATCCGGCCTTCGACCGCTATTCGCCCGGCATGATGCTGTTCCAGGACATCCTGCGCTGGATGGACGAGGTCCCCTACAGCCGGCTGGACCTGGGCGCCGGGGACTACCGCTTCAAGCGGGAGCTGGCCAACCAGAGCGTCGAGGTCTCCCATGGCTTCGTCGGCGGCCTGTCGGCGGCGGCGATGCTGCGCCAGGCGGCCTACGGCCTGCGCCGGGTGGCCGAGACCCTGCCGCTGGGCCCCGTTTCGGAGCTGCCCGGCAAGGCTATGCGCAGGTTCGACCTGCTAAGGGGTTTGCGCTGAGCCTCCGGGCCGCTTAAGCGTCTGCGGCGATGACCCTGACCCTCGACGACATCAAGGCGGCCGCCGGCCGGCTGGCCGGCCATATCGAGCGCACGCCGCTGCGCCATTCCCGCACCCTGTCGGAGATCACCGGCGCGGAGGTGTGGGTCAAGTTCGAGAACCTGCAGTTCACGGCGGCCTACAAGGAGCGCGGGGCGCTCAACAAGCTGCTGCTGCTGACCGACGAACAGCGGAAGCTGGGCGTCATCGCCGCCAGCGCCGGCAACCACGCCCAGGGCCTCGCCTATCACGGCGCGCGGCTGGGCGTGCCGGTAACCATCGTCATGCCGCGCGGCACCCCGTTCGTGAAGGTGCAGCACACCAAGGGCCACGGCGCCGAGGTGGTCATCGAGGGCGACACCTATGACGACGCCAACGCCTTCGCCCAGAAGCTGCGCGACGAGCGCGGCCTGACCTTCGTCCACCCGTTCGACGACCTGGACGTGATCGCCGGCCAGGGCACCATCGCGCTGGAGATGCTGGAGGACCAGCCGGACCTGGAGGTCCTGCCGGTGCCGATCGGCGGCGGCGGCCTGATCAGCGGCGTGGCGACGGCGGCCAAGGCGATAAAGCCCGACATCCGGATCATCGGCTGCGAGCCGGCCATGTACCCGTCCTTCACCGCCAAGATGCGCGGCATGAACGCCGAGGCCGGCGGCCAGACCATCGCCGAGGGCATCGCGGTCAAGGTGGTGGGGGTCAACACCTACGCCATCGCCCGGCCGCTGATCGACGACGTGCTGCTGCTGGAAGAGCCCTATATCGAGCGGGCGGTGGCGCTGTACTGCAACGTCGAGAAGACCATCGCCGAGGGCGCCGGAGCCGCCTCGCTGGCCGCGCTGCTGGCCTATCCCGAGCGCTTCCGCGGCAAGAAGTGCGGCCTGATCCTGTGCGGCGGCAACATCGACACCCGCCTGCTCGCCAGCGTGCTGACCCGCGAGCTGGTCCGCGCCCAGCGACTGGTCAGCCTGCGGATCATCGGCGATGACCGCCCGGGCCTGCTGGCCACCGTCAGCCGGGTGATCGGCGAGATGGGCGGCAACATCATCGAGGTGGCCCACAACCGCCTTGCCCTGGACGTGCCGGCCAAGGGCGCGGAGTTCGACATCATGATCGAGACCCGCGACGCCCAGCACACCCAGGAGATCATGGACGAGCTGCGCGCGTGCGGGTATCCGCCGCGGGCGGTCTGAAACCGGCAGGAAAACCCATGCTTCGTCGCACCCTCATCGTCGCCGCCCTCGCCGGCCTGGTCCTCGCCGGCTGCCACAGGAAGCCGGACCCGGCCCTGCTGGAAGCCAGCGCCGCCAACGCCCAGGCCTTCATCGACAAGACGGCCAAGGAAGAGGGCGTGCAGAAGCTGCCGTCCGGCGTGCTCTACAAGGTCGAGAAGTCCGGCCCGGCCGGCGGCCGCTCGCCCGGCCCGCGCGATGACGTGAAGGTCCACTACGAGGGCAAGCTGGTCTCGGGGGAGATCTTCGACAGCTCCTACGACAAGGGCGCGCCGGCGGTGATGAACCTGTCGGGCCTGATCCCGGCCTGGACCGAGGCGCTGCAGAAGATGAAGCCCGGCGACACCTGGATGCTCTACGTCCCGCCCGAGCTCGGCTACGGCGAGAACGGCGCCGGCGGGGTGATCCCGCCCAACGCGGTGCTGATCTTCAAGATCGAACTGATCGACAGCCTGCCGAACGGTGGGCCGGCGCTGGGGTAGTTAGTCTCCAATCCTCCCCGGAGCGCAGCGAGGGGGAGGTGGCCTCGCGGAGCGAGGTCGGAGGGGGCGGCGCAGGGGTCTCAGGATCGGGCGCTGTGCACAGCGGTAGATCGTCCACCGTCTGCGCTGCCCCACCACCATGCTCCGCATGGTCCCCCTCCCCGGCAAGCGGGGAGGAAAGCGAGACTCAGTCCGTAAACACCACGGTCTTCCGCCCGTTCAGCAGCACCCGGTCCTCCAGCGACCAGCGCAGGGCGCGGGCCAGCACGCGGCGCTCGATGTCGCGGCCCTTGCGGATCAGGTCCTCGGGGGTGTCGCGGTGGCTGATGCGCTCGACGTCCTGCTCGATGATCGGGCCTTCGTCGAGGTCGGCGGTGACGAAGTGGGCGCTGGCGCCGATCACCTTCACGCCGCGCGCGTGCGCCTGGTGGTAGGGCCTGGCGCCCTTGAAGCCCGGCAGGAACGAGTGGTGGATGTTGATGCAGCGGCCTTCCAGCTTGGCCGCCAGACCGTCGGACAGGATCTGCATGTAGCGGGCGAGCACGACCAGGTCGGCGCCGCTGTCGCGGATCAGCGCCCAGACCTGGGCCTCCTGTTCGAGCTTGGTGTCCTTGCTGACCGGCAGGTGGTGGAACGGCAGGCCGGTCAGGTCCACCCGGCGATAGGTCTCGGCCGGGTGGTTCGAGATGACCCCGGCGATCTCCATGTCCAGCTCGCCGATCCGCCAACGGTAGAGCAGGTCCGACAGGCAGTGGTCGGACTGGCTGGCCAGGATCATCACCTTCTTGCGCACCGCCGGGTCGCGCAGGCTCCAGCGCATGGCGAAGGTGGTGGCGATGGTCTCGAACTGGGCGCGCAGGTCGGCGGCGCTGTGCCCGTCGGGCGCGAACACCACCCGCATGAAGAAGGCGCCGGTCTCGGCGTCGTCATACTGCTGGGCGTCGAGGATGTTGCAGTCCCGTTCGGCCAGGAAGGCGGAGACGGCCGCGACGATGCCGCGGCGGTCGGGACAGGACAGGGTGAGGATGAGGCCTTGGGTCGACATGAGGCGTCGGCTTTAGGGCGGAGGACGGTTTGGGGCAAGGGTTTGCGCGGGGCGGGGGAGTTTTAGCGCCAGTGGGGCATGAAACGCGTGATTCCTCTCCCACTTGGGAGAGGGGGATCACCCACAGGGTGGTGGAGAGGGATACGCCGCCGATAGCCGTCGAGGCACGGCGTTCGGCTTCATCCACCTCCTGGATAGCAACTTGCCGGCAGCGCTTCCCGCTCCACCATGCTCCGCATGGTCCCCCTCTCCCAAGAGGGAGAGGAAGCGCGTAGGTAGTCCCCATGCCCTCTCCCGCCGACGCCCTGACCGCCCGCGCCATCAAGATCCTCAGGTCTCTGGTTGCGTTCGACACCACCTCGCGCGGGTCGAACCTGGCGCTGATCGACTGGGTGGAGCGCTATCTGAACGATCACGGCGTCGCCTCGCGCCGCATCGCCAACCATGACGGCGACAAGGCCAACCTGCTGGCCAGCGTCGGGCCGGCCGTGGCGGGCGGCGTGGTGCTGTCGGGCCATACCGACGTGGTGCCGGTCGACGGCCAGCCGTGGACCTCGGACCCGTTCACCCTGACCGAGCGCGGCGGCAAGCTGTACGGACGGGGGTCGGCCGACATGAAGGGCTTCATCGCCCTGGCCCTCGCCGCCGTGCCGGACTTCGCCGCCGTGAAGCGCCCGGTGCATCTGGCCTTCTCCTACGACGAAGAGACCGGCTGCTTCGGCGCGCCGGACATGATCGCCGTCATCGCCCGCGAGCTGCCGCCGCCGGCGCTGGTGGTGGTGGGCGAGCCGTCGGGGATGGCGCCGGTCAGCGGCCACAAGGGCGCGGCCTTCTTCCGCGTCGTTGTCACCGGCCGCGAGGCCCACTCCAGCCAGCCGCACCTGGGCGTCTCGGCCAACATGGCGGCGGCCGAGCTGATCGCGGCGCTGACCGCGCTGGCGGCGGCGCTGGACGCGGCGGCCGACCCGGCCTCGCCGTTCGAACCCAAGGGCTCGACCCTGACCATCGGCCGCATCGACGGCGGCACGGCGGCCAACATCCTGGCCCGACGCTGCGAGATCGTCTTCGACCTGCGCTGCGCGCCCGGCCAGCGGGCGCTGGATCTGCTGGACGGCTTCCGGGCGCAGGTCGCCGACCTGGACGCGCGGCTGAAGGCCCGCGACGCGGACGCCTCCGCCGTCTTCGAGGTCATCGCCGACGTGCCGCCCATGGCGCCGGAGGCCGACGGCGCGGCGGAGACGTTCGTGCGCGGCCTGACCGGTGACAACAGCCCCATGCGCGTCGTGCCCTACGCCGCCGAGGGCGGCCAGTTTCAGGGCGCGGGCTTCTCGACCGTCATCTGCGGCCCCGGCTTCATCGACCAGGCCCACCAGCCGAACGAGTATGTCGAGATCGAGCAGATGCGGCGCGGCGCGGCGTTCATGCTGCGGCTGGCGGAGGCGCTGGAAGCGTAACCTCTTCACTCGTCATCCTCGGGCTTGTCCCGAGGACCCATGAACACAGGCCGTTGTCGGAGCGCACCGTCCGCTCCGCGCCCTTCAAGTCGATTCACCACGCATGGGTCCTCGCGACGAGCGCGAGGATGACGGAATTTGGGGCGCCCGCAGCCGCTCGACCGCCCAACCGGCCGCATCCCGCACCGCCGGATCGGGATCCCCCAGCAGCCGCTCCGCCGCCGGCAGCAGCGCGGCATCCCCGCTGTTGCCCACCGCGTAGAGCACGTTCCGCACGAACTGGTCGCGGCCGATGCGGCGGATCGGGCTGCGGCGGAACAGGGCCAGGAAGCCGGCCTCGTCCAGCGCCGCGAGGGAGGCCAGCGACGGCGACCGCAGCTCGGCCCGCGCCTGCAACTGGGCCTGGCGAGAGCGTTCAGCGAACTTGTTCCAGGGGCAGACCGCCAGGCAGTCGTCGCAGCCGTAGATGCGGTTGCCCATGGCGGCGCGGAATTCCTCCGGCACCGGGCCCTGGTGCTCGATGGTCAGGTAGGAGATGCAGCGCCGCGCATCGAGGCGATAGGGCGCGGGAAACGCCTTCGTCGGGCAGATGTCGAGGCAGGCGCTGCAGGAGCCGCAGCGATCGATCTCCGGCGCGTCGGGTTCGATCTCGACCGAGGCCAGCACCGAGCCCAGGAACAGCCAGCTTCCCAGCTCGCGGGAGACCAGGTTGGTGTGCTTGCCCTGCCAGCCGAGGCCCGCCCGCTGGGCCAGCGGCTTCTCCATCAGCGGCGCGGTGTCGACGAAGACCTTCACCTCGCCGCCGAACTTCGCCTTCATCCAGCCGGCGAGGTTCTTGAGCCGGCCCTTGATCAGCGGGTGGTAGTCGTCGCCCTGGGCGTAGGCCGAGATGGCGGCGCGGGAGCGATCCTTCAGGGCCTCCAGCGGGTCCGTGTCGGGGCCATAGTTCATGCCCAGCATCACGGCGGTCTTCGCCTCGGGCCACATGCCGGTCGGATGGGCGCGCCGCTCGAGCGTCTCCTCCATCCAGCCCATCTGCCCGTGCAGGCCCTCGGCGACGAAATTGCGCAGGCGGTCCCCCGCCGGCCAGGGATCAGAGGCGGACGCGAAGCCCACGACATCGAAGCCCAGGCGGCTGGCCCGTTCGATGATCCGCGGCTTGGGGGCGTCAGAAATCAAGGTCGTGATAGTGCGGCGCCGGCGCCAGGCCCGGCCAGCGGTCGGCCAGTAGCGGGCGGAAGCAGGGACGGGACTTGATCTTCATGTACCACGTCCGGGCCGCCGGGACGTCGTTCCAGGGCACGTCGCCGAAGTAGTCGATCACCGACAGGTGGGCTGCGGCCGCCATGTCGGCCAGCGAGATGCGGCGGCCAGCCAGCCAGTCCCGCTCGGCCAGCAGATGCTCGACGTACCTGAGGTGATGGCGCAGCGCATCCCGGCCGGCCCGGATGTTGGCCAGGGCCGGCGCGCCCAGGCCCAGCAGCCGCTTCTCCATCTTCTCGTGCAGCAGATAGCCGGAGACCTCGGAATCGAACTTGCGGTCGAACCACTGCAGCAGGCGGCGCGCCTCGGCGCGCTCGGCGGGATCGCGGCCCAGCAGCGGCGGCTCGGGATTCTGTTCCTCGATGTGCTCGAGAATGGCGCGCGTCTCGCAGACGACCACCTCGCCCTCGGCGGAGCGCTCGATCAGCACCGGCGGCACGCCCGAGGGGTTCAGCGCCAGGAAGTCCTCCGGCTGTTCCCACCAGCGGACCTGCACCTCGTTGAACGAGAGGCGTTTCTCGCCCAGCGCCAATCGCACCTGCCGCGAGGCGGGGTCGAGCGGGAAGTGATGCAGGGTGCGTTCGACGCTCATGGCGGGTCCGGTGATTCAGGCGCGCAGCTAGAGCACAGTCGCGTTAAGGCCGCCTTTACCGCCTTCTAGTGCGTGGTCTCGGCGAAGGCTCCGCCGTGGGGTTCGGCGCGGCCGCGCGGGTCCGGATGAATGATGATGTCGGCCGTCGGAAACGCGCCCAGAACCCGGTTCTCGGCGGCGACCATGGCGTCGTGCGCCTCGACCAGCGTCAGGCCCGGATCAAGGTCGGCGTGCATCTGGATATGGATGTAGGGGCCGGAGGCGCGGGTGCGCAGCTGGTGCACGCCCTTGATGACCGGGTCCTGCGTCATCAGCGCCACGATGCGCCGGCGGGCCTCGTCGTCGAGCTCGTGGTCCATCAGCTGGCCGGCCGCCTCGCGGAACACGCCGACGGCGCCCCAGATCAGCCAGGCGGCCACGATCAGGCCGGCGGCGGCGTCGAGCCAGTACAGGCCCAGCAGACTGGCGCCGGCGATCCCGAGAATGGCCGCGATGTTGGAGGCGAGGTCGGCGGCGTAGTGGGCGCGGTCGCCGTGCACCGCCACCGACTGGGCCTGTTTCAGCGCCCGGCTCTGGGCGGCGACCAGCGCCAGGGTCAGGATGATGGACAGGGCCATGACCGCCATGGCCCAGTCGCCGGCGTGGATGGGGCGGGGGTCCATGAGGCCGGCGATCGCCTCGCGCCCGACGAGGGCGGCGGAGGCGAAGACCAGGCCGCCCTGCATCAGGCTGGCGAAGGCCTCGGCCTTGCCGTGCCCGAAGCGATGCTCGGCGTCGGGCGGGCTCGCGGCGAACCGCACCGCGAACAGGGTGATCAGCGAGGCCAGCAGGTCGAGGCCCGAGTCGGCCAGCGAGGCCAGCAGCGCCACCGACCCGCTGGCCAGCCACGCCGCCGTCTTGGCCGCCACCAGCACCAGGGCGACGGTCACCGACAGCTGGGTCACCCGACGGGTGACCGCCGTGGCCTGGGCGAGAGTGAGGGGGGCGGTGACGGTCATCGGCGGAGTTTAGCGGGTCGCGTCAGGCCGCCCCAGCGCGAACGACTCGCTTCTTGTTCCTCTCCCACTTGGGAGAGAGGGACCATCCGAAGGATGGTGGAGCGGGAGACGCGGCGGTGCGAAGATTGCCCGCCAACAGGCGATCGTGGAGACCGGCTGGCAAGCCGGTGCGCATCCCTCTCCACCACGCTCCGCGTGGTCCCCCTCCCCCACGAGGGGGAGGATTGAAGCTACGCCGCGCGTCTCGGCGCCGGCCCAACATACACCGACTGCGGGCGGATCAGGCGGCCGCCCGCCAGCTGTTCGCGGGCGTGGGCCAGCCAGCCGGCGACGCGGCCCATGGCGAAGACGCCGGTGAAGGCGGCCGGCGGGAAGGCCAGGGCTTCCAGCAGCAGGGCGGTGTAGAACTCGACATTGGTCTGCAGCGACCGGTCGGGCTTGCGCTCGCGCAGGATGGCCAGGGCCGCGCTCTCGACCGCCTCGGCGAAGGCCAGACGGCCGGGGGCGGCGTTCGAGCCCTGAGTCAGTCGCCGCACGGCGCCCTTCAGCGCGTCGGCGCGCGGGTCTCGCACCTTGTAGATGCGGTGGCCGAAGCCCATCAGCCGCTCGCCGCTGTCCAGCGCCTGCTCCAGCCAGGCGCGGGCGTGGCCGGGGGTGCCGATGGCGTCGAGCATCTCGATCACCGGCCCGGGCGCGCCGCCGTGCAGAGGCCCCTTGAGCGCCGACACGCCGCCCAGCACCGCCGAGGTCAGGCCTGCGCGCGTCGAGGCGATGACCCGGGCGGCGAAGGTGGAGGCGTTCAGGCCGTGATCGCTGACCGTGACCAGATAGGCGTCGAGCGCTTCGGCCTCCGCCGCCGTCGGCGCCGCGCCGCGCAGCATCCGCAGGATGTCGGCGCTGTGGGCGAGGGTTGCGTCGGGCTCCACGGGCGCCAGCCCCTGCCCGGCCCGCACCACGGCCGGGATGAACACCGCCGGCGCCGCCAGCAGGCGAAGGGCGGTGGGCAGGTCGTCGCCGTCCGGCAGGCGCGCCGTCAGGGCGCGCATGGCCTCGACGGGCCCCAGCGCCAGCAGGCCGGCGTCCAGCGCGGCGACCTGAGCGAAGACCTCGACGCGGGCCGCGCCCAGCAGGGGTCCGACCTCGGCGGGCAGGCCCTCGTAGAAGCCGTCGAACAGCAGATGGACCACGTCCTCGTAGGTCGCCCGGCCGGCCAGCTCATCGAGCGATCGCCCCCGGATCACCAGCCGCCCGGCCAGGCCGTCGACCTCGGACAACACCGTGTGGGCGGCGACCACATTTTCCAGACCATCAGACATCCGGACTTTCCTTTCTCTAGTCTCTTTCGTCGCGACAGATCGGCCCGGATCGTGATATCGTCAATCTTGATCAATATAATCAATGTGTGACCATGCAGCGCGACTGGCTGACGGCGGAAGAGGCGATGGCGCAGCTGGGGATCCGGCCCCAGACCCTGTACGCCTATGTCAGCCGGGGGCGGATCGAGGCGCGGCCCGATCCCGCCGACCCGCGCCGCAGCCGCTATCGCCTCGCCGATGTCGGCCGGCTGGCGGAGCGCAAGCAGCGAGGTCGCAAGGCGGCGCAGGTCGCGGCCGGCGCCATCGCCTGGGGCGAGCCGGTGCTGGACTCCGCCATCACCACCATCGCCCACGGCCGGCTGTTCTATCGCGGCCGGGACGCCGTCGAGCTGGCCGGCCATGCCTCCTTGGAAGCCGTGGCGCGACTGTTGCGCGGCGGCGACGGCGCGGCGTTGAAGGGGGCGGTCCGGACGCCGCCGCCTGAGGCGAACGCCATCCGGGCGCGCCTGTTCACCGCCCTGTCGGACCGGGCGGGACTCGATCCGCCGGCCCGGGGTCGGGCGCCGCTGGCCCTGGCGGCCGAGGCGGCGGGGCTGCTCGACCTTGTCGCCGACGCGGCCGCCGGACGCATCGAGCATGGCCAGATCCATCTGCGGCTCGCCGGAGCCTGGGGACGGCCGGAAGCGGCCGACGCGCTGCGGCAGGCGCTGGTGCTGCTGGCCGACCACGAGCTGAACGCCTCGACCTTCGCCGCCCGGGTGACGGCCTCGACCGGCGCTTCCCTGGCCGCTTCGGCCCTGGCGGGCCTGGCGGCGCTGTCGGGACCGCTGCACGGCGGCATCGCCGGCCGCGTGCGCAATCTCGTCGAGGAGAGCGGCCGCATAGGGCCGCAGGCCGCCGTCGCCGGCCGCATCGCGCGGGCCGGGCCCGTCCCGGGCTTTGGCCATCCCCTGTACCCGGAGGGGGATCCCCGCGCGGCGGCGCTGCTGGCGGCGTTCGACCTGCCGCCGGCCTATGCGCGGCTCAGGCTCGCCGTGGAGGCGGCGACCGGCGAGGCGGCCAACATCGACTTCCTGCTCACCGCGCTGGCCGAGCGGTTCGGCCTGCCGGACGACGCGCCGTTCGCGCTGTTCGCGGTCGCCCGCACCGCCGGCTGGCTGGCCCACGCCGTCGAGCAGGTCCAGACCGGCGCGCTGATCCGGCCGCGGGCGCGGTACACCGGGCCGGCTACGACCTGATCCTCTCCCTGTGGGAGAGGTGGCCTCGCGAAGCGAGGTCGGAGAGGGATGCGCTGAGCCTGATCGCCCTGCCGCCGCGCCTCCCTCTCAGTCACCGCTCCGCGGCGACGGCTCTCCCACGGGGGAGCGAGACGGCTTCTACGCCCGCTCGAACGCCGCCTCTTCAACCGCTAGCGGCTGGTCGATCCGGCCGACCATCTCCTTGGGGCAGACCTGCCAGAAGAAGCCGCGCATGCGGTCCCAGTCGTTCAGCAGACCCGCGGCGAAGGCCGAACCGGTCTCGTGGGCGTGCTCGCGGATCAGCCGCCTGAGCTGCTCTTCCCAGTGCGGCGAGGCGAGGCGCTGGATCACGACGCTGTCAGGGTTCACCTGGGCCTCGAAGCGACCGGCGAGATCCAGCACATAGGCCATGCCGCCGGTCATCCCGGCCGCGAAGTTGCCGCCCACCGACCCCAGGATCACCGCCACGCCGCCGGTCATGTACTCCAGCCCGTTGGCGCCGCAGCCCTCGACCACGGTGACGGCGCCGGAGTTGCGCACCGCGAACCGCTCGCCCGCCTGGCCGGCGGCAAACAGCTTGCCGTCGGTGGCGCCGTACAGGCAGGTGTTGCCGATGATGGCGTTGCTCTCGGGCGCCAGCAGGTGCGGCGAAGGCTTCACCACGATGGTCGCACCCGACAGCCCCTTGCCGACGTAGTCGTTGGCCTCGCCGGTCAGGACGATCCTCAGACCTCGGACGGAAAAGGCGCCCAGGCTCTGGCCGGCCGAACCCTTGAGCTCGACGGTCAGGTGTCCGGACGGCAGGGCGCTCATGCCGAATTTGCGGGTGATGTGGCTGGAGACCCGCGCCCCGATGGCCCGGGCGGTGTTCCGCACCGTATAGGTCAGCTGCATCTTCTCGCCGCGCTGCAGGAAGGGCGCGGCGTCGCGGACGATCTGGGCGTCCAGGGTGTCGGGCACCTCGTTGCGCCCCTCGACCGTGCAGTAGGGCTTGTTCGGGCCCGGGTCGGCGCGGACCAGCAACGGGTTGAGATCGAGATCGTCGAGGTGCTCGCCGCCGCGGCTGACCTGGGTCAGCAGATCGGTGCGGCCAACGATGTCCTGCAGCGAGCGGAAGCCCAGCCCGCTGAGGATTTCGCGAACCTCCTCGGCGATGAAGGTGAACAGGTTGATGACCTTGTCCGGCGTGCCGGTGAAGCGCGCGCGAAGGGATTCATCCTGCGTACAAACCCCGACCGGGCAGGTGTTGGAATGACACTGGCGGACCATGATGCAGCCCATGGCGATCAGGCTGGCGGTGCCGATGCCGAACTCCTCGGCGCCCAGCATGGCGGCGATGACGACGTCGCGGCCGGTGCGGATGCCGCCGTCCGTCCGTAGGCGGACGGAATGGCGCAGGTTGTTGAGCGTCAGGACCTGGTTGGCCTCCGACAGACCCATTTCCCAGGGCGAGCCGGCGTACTTGATCGAGGTCTGCGGGCTGGCGCCGGTGCCGCCGACGTTGCCGGAGATCAGGATGGTGTCGGCCTTGGCCTTGGCCACCCCGGCGGCGATGGCGCCGATGCCGGTCATGGAGACCAGCTTCACCGTCACCCGGGCGTCGGGGTTGATCTGCTTCAGGTCATAGATGAGCTGGGCCAGGTCCTCGATCGAATAGATGTCGTGGTGCGGCGGCGGACTGATCAGCATCACCCCGGGTGTGGCGTGTCGCAGCCGGGCGATCATCTCGGTGACCTTGAAGCCGGGCAGCTGGCCGCCCTCGCCGGGCTTGGCGCCCTGGGCGACCTTGATCTCGATCTCGCGGCATTCGTTCAGGTACTCGGCGGTGACGCCGAAGCGGCCTGAGGCGATCTGCTTGACCGCGCTGTTGGGATTGTCGCCGTTGGGCAGCGGCCGGTAGCGGGCGCGATCCTCGCCGCCCTCGCCGCTGACGCTTTTGGCCCCGATGCGGTTCATGGCGATGTTCAGCGCGCCGTGAGCCTCGGGGCTCAGGGCGCCCAGGCTCATGCCGGGGGTCAGGAACCGCTTGCGGATCTCGTTGACGCTCTCGACCTCGTCGGCGCTGATCGGCGCGCGGTCGCTGCGCCATTCCAGCAGGTCGCGCAGCTGGATCTGCGGCAGCTGGCGCATGCCCTCCGAGAACCGCCGGTAGCTTTCGTAGTCGCCGGTGTCGCAGGCGTGCTGCAGGGTGTGCATCAGTCGCGCGTCGAAGGCGTGCGCCTCGCCCTTGCGCCGGGCCTTGTAGAAGCCGCCGACCGGCAGGGCGACGAAGGCCGGGTCCCAGGCGCGACGGTGCAGGTCGACGGCGCGGCTCTCGAGCCCGGCCAGGCCGATGCCCGAGATGCGCGAGGGCATGCCCGGGAAGAACTCGGCGACCAGCGCGCGGGAAAGGCCCACGGCCTCGAAGTTGTAGCCGCCGCGGTAGGAGGAGATGACCGCGATGCCCATCTTGGAGATGATCTTGAGCAGCCCCTGCTCGATCGAGGTCTTGTAGTTGACGCATACCTGGCGGAGCGATGTGTCGCCCAGCAGGCCGCGATCCAGACGGTCCTGGAAGCTCTCCTGGGCCAGCCAGGCGTTGACCGCCGTGGCCCCGACCCCGACGAGCACCGCGAAATAGTGGGTGTCCATGCACTCGGCCGAGCGCACGATGATCGAGACGTAGGAGCGCAGCCCCTTGCCGACCAGGTGGGCGTGGACGCCGCCGGTGGCCAGGATCATCGGCATGGCGACGCGGTCGGGCGCGATGGTCTCGTCGGTCAGGATGATGGTCGAGCAGCCGCGCAGGGCGGCGTCCTCGGCCTCGGCCCGGATGCGGTCGAGGTTGGCGCGCAGCGCGTCGCCGGGCCGGGCCTCGGCCGCCGGGATCGGCATGGTGCAGTCGATGACGGCCAGGTTCCGGTCGCCGATGTAGCCCAGGATGCGCTCGTACATTCCGGTCGTCAGCACCGGGCTCTCGGCGACATAGACGTCGGTCTGGGCCTCGTCCTCGGCCAGGATGTTGCCGAGGTTCTTGAAGCGGGTCTTCAGGCTCATCACCCCGGTCTCGCGGAGCGGGTCGATGGGCGGGTTGGTGACCTGGCTGAAGTTCTGGCGGAAGAAGTGGCTGAGCGGCCGGTAGCCGTCGCTGAGCACGGCCAGCGGCGTGTCGTCGCCCATCGAGCCGATGGCTTCCTTGCCGTCCTCCACCATGGGCGCCAGGACCATCTCCAGGTCCTCCAGCGTCATGCCGGCGGCGGCCTGGCGGCGGACAAGGTCCTCGCCGGCGAGACGGCGCGGCTCGGGCCCCGGGCCGATGGTGGCCTCCAGGTCGACCATGTTGCCCAGCCATTCGGTGTAGGGGTGCTGGGCGGCGAGGCGGTCGATGATGGCCTCTTCGTCGTAGAGCCGGCCCTCGACCAGATCGATGGCGATCATCCGTCCTGGCGAGATGTTCAGCTTACGGACGATCCGGCTCTCGGCGACGCCGCACATGCCCGCTTCCGAGCCCATGATGACCAGGCCGTCGTCGGTGTAGGCGACGCGCAGCGGGCGCAGGCCGTTGCGGTCCTTGCCGGCCACCACCCAACGCCCGTCGGTGGCGCAGATGGCGGCCGGACCGTCCCAGGGCTCCATGACGGCGTTGCAGTAGCTGTAGAGGGCGCGGTGCTCCGGCTTCATCTGGGCGTCGGACTTGGTCGCCCAGGCCTCCGGGATCAGCAGGGCCTTGGCCATGGGCGCGTCGCGGCCGGCGCGGACCAGGATCTCGAAGGTGTTGTCCAGCGCCGCCGAATCCGAGCCACTGGGCTGGATGACCGGCTTCACATCATCGCCGAACTCGCCGAACGCCTGGGCGGCCATGCGGATCTCATGGCTCTTCATCCAGTTGGCGTTGCCCTTGAAGGTGTTGATCTCGCCGTTGTGGGCCAGCATCCGGAACGGCTGGGCCAGCCGCCACTGCGGGAAGGTGTTGGTCGAGTAGCGCTGGTGGAAGATCGCCGTCGCCGCCGCGAACCGCGCGTCCTGCAGGTCCGGGTAGAAGGTGTCGATGCTCTCGGCCAGGAACATGCCCTTGTAGATCAGCGACCGGGCCGACAGCGAGCAGATGTAGAACTCGTTGATCGCCGAGGCGGCGACGCGCTTTTCGATCCGCTTGCGGCACAGGTAGAGGGCGCGCTCCAGCGCCTCGCCCTCCATGCCCGGCGGCGGCGAGAGCATGATCTGCTCGATCTCGGGCCGGGTGGCGTTGGCCTTCTCGCCGATCACCGAGGTGTTCACCGGCACCTGCCGCCAGCCGTAGATGTAGAAGCCGAAGCGCAGGGCCTCGCTCTCGACGATGGTCCGGGCGGCCTCCTGGGCGCCCAGGTCCGTGCGCGGCAGGAAGACCTGGCCGACCGCGATCGGTCCGGGGCGCAGCGTGTGGCCGGTGTTCTTCACCTGGTGGATGAAGAAGTCCTGGGGCACCGACAGCAGGATGCCGGCCCCGTCGCCGGTCTTGCCGTCGGCGTCCACCGCGCCCCGGTGCCAGACGGCCTTCAGCGCCTTGATGGCCAGCTCGACCACCTCCCGGCGCGGCTGGCCGTCGATGGCGCAGACCAGGCCGACGCCGCAGTTGTCGCGCTCCGACGACGGATCGTAGGCGTGGCCGTCGATCAACCGCTGGCGGTTGGCGAGATAGCGGTCGAGGTCGAGGCTCATGGCGGTCACTCCGCCGCGACCAGGGCCGGGGCCCTGGCCAGCAGGTAGCGGTGGATGGAGTCGGCGGCGTCGCGGCCGTCGCGGATGGCCCAGACGACCAGCGAGGCGCCGCGGGCGATGTCGCCGGCGGCGAACACGCCGTCCAGGCTGGCGGCCTGGGTCTTGCGGTCGATCTTCACCGTGCCCCAACGGCTGACCGCCAGGGCGGGCTCGGCCAGCGTGGCGGGCAGGTCCTCGGGATCGAAGCCCAGCGCCTTGATCACCAGCTGGGCCGGCAGGTCGAACTCCGAGCCGTCGACGGGTTCCGGCGCTCGGCGGCCGGAGCTGTCGGGCGGGCCAAGGCGCATGCGCACGGCGCGGACGGCGGTGACCGCATGTGCATCGCCCAGCAGCGCCCGCGGCGCGGCCAGCCACTCGAACACGACGCCCTCTTCCTCGGCGTTGGCGACCTCGCGCAGGGAGCCCGGCATATTCTCCCGGTCCCGGCGATAGAGACAGGTGACCGAGCGGGCGCCCTGGCGGACGGCGGTGCGGACACAGTCCATGGCCGTGTCGCCGCCGCCGATGACGACGACATCCTTGCCGGCGGCGTTCAGGACGCCGGAGTCGTACTCCGGAACCTCGTCGCCCATGCCCTTGCGGTTGGAGGCGATCAGATAGTCGAGCGCGGCGACCACGCCGCCGGAGCCCACGCCGGGAACCTCCAGGTCGCGGGCGGCATAGACGCCGTTGGCCAGCAGCACGGCGTCATGGCGTTCCCGAAGCTGCGGCAGGGTCGCGTCGCGGCCGACCTCGAAATTCAGCCGGAGCTCGATACCGCCCTCGGCCAACCGCGCGGTGCGGCGCTCGACGACGTCCTTTTCCAGCTTGAAGCCGGGGATGCCGTAGATCAGCAGGCCGCCGGCCCGGTCGTGACGGTCATAGACGGTGACGGCGTAACCCTGCTCGCGCAGCTGCTCGGCGGCGGCCAGGCCGGCGGGGCCGGCGCCGACGATGCCGACCGACTGGCCCCGTTCGGCCAAGGGCTTGAGCGGCTTCACCCAGCCTTCAGCCCAGGCCCGGTCGCTGAGGTAGCGCTCGACGGCGCCGATCGTCACCGTGCCGTGACCCGACTGCTCTATGACGCAGTTGCCTTCGCATAACCGGTCCTGCGGGCAGATGCGCCCGCAGATCTCCGGCATGTTGTTGGTGGCCTGCGACAGGCCGTAGGCTTCCTCGACCCGTCCGGCGGCCGTCAGGCGCAGCCAGTCGGGGATGTTGTTGTGCAGCGGACAGTGGGTCTGGCAGAAGGGGACGCCGCACTGCGAGCAGCGCGAGGCCTGTTCGGCCGCCCTGGCGTCGATGAAGTCGGCATAGATTTCGAGGAAGTCGTGGCTCCGCCCGCCAGCTTCCCGCTTCTCGGGAGTCCGGCGTTCGATGGTCGTGAACTTCAGCATCCGCTCGGCCATGCCGCGCACCCGCCCTGTCAGAGAGAAACCTCGCGTCAGGTCGCTCATAGGACGTGATGGGCATGCGAAGAACGCACTGGTCCTCAAACTTGACCAAAAAGACCCTCAGGCCGCAGCGTCCGCCGGCGCCCTGTGGACCGTCCGCACCACTATGGTCTCTATAGTTGACCATCAAGCCCACCGGGAGTTCCTGTGAACAGCTTTCTCGCCGCCGTCATCCTCGGACTCATCGAGGGTCTGACCGAGTTCATTCCGGTGTCCTCGACCGGCCACCTGCTGCTGGCCAAGATGGCGCTGGGGCTGACCGATCCGTCGTGGGACAGCTTCATCGTGCTGATCCAGCTGGGCGCGATCCTGGCCGTGGTGGCGCTGTACTTCACGCGGCTGTGGAAGGTGCTCATCGGATTGCCGACCGATCCGGCGGCGCGGCGCTTCGCGCTGAGCGTCCTGGTCGCCTTCCTGCCGGCGGTGTTCCTGGGCTTCCTGCTCTACGACTTCATCAAGACGGTGCTGTTCGGCAGCCCGGAGATCATCTTCTGGTCGCTGCTGATCGGCGGCTTCGCCTTGCTGGCGCTGGATCGCTGGAGCCCGGCGCCGCGGCATGAGGACGCCATGACCCTGCCGCTGAAGACCGCGCTCGGCGTGGGGCTGATGCAGTGCCTGTCGATGATCCCGGGCGTGTCGCGCTCGGGCGCCACCATCGTCGGCGGCGTATTGCTGGGCGTCGACAAGCGGGCGGCGGCCGAGTTCAGCTTCTTCCTGGCCATCCCGACCATGGTCGGCGCCTTCGCCAAGGACTTCTGGGAAAGCCGCGAAAGCCTGATGGTCGGCGACCACCTGCCGCTGCTGGCGGTCGGGTTCGTGGTGTCGTTCCTGTCAGGCCTGGTGGTGGTGAAGGTGCTGCTCGACTTCGTCAGCAAGCGCGGCCTGTCGCCGTTCGGCTGGTGGCGGATCGTGGTCGGCGGCCTGGGGCTGGGCTGGATGTATCTGACCTAGCCTGTCGCGTGGACATGCCCCCGAAGGGTGTCTGCCCGCAGTCAATCCACCCCGTCATCCTCGCGCTCGTCGCGAGGACCCATGCGTGATGAATTGAACAATAAGGGCGCCGAATAATCCGGCGTTTTCTGCCTGTACGCAGTGTGCATGGGTCGTCGGAACAAGTCCGACGATGACGGAGTAAAATGGGGACACGCACTGAGGTGCATGCCCCCGGCTGAACCTAGATCGCACCTTCCGGCGTGGCGGCGTACTGGCCGCCCTTGCGGTAGCGGTAGAGGTAGGACGGGACGATCGCCTCGACGGCGCGGGGCGCGATGCCCAGCTCGGCCAGGCCGGCCGCGCCTTCGGACACCACGTTGTCGGCGCGCAGACTGTCGACCTGGTCGCTGGTCAGCTGCGGCGGGATGATCGGGACTGCCGCCTGGATATCGCCGATGACCCCCAGCGCCTTCGCGGCGAACCACGGCACGGGCACCAGCAGGCGGGACCGGCCCGTCTCGCGCAGGATGAACTCGAGCAGGTCGCGGAAGTTGTAGACCGTCGGCCCGCCCAGCTCGTAGGTGCGGCCGGCGGCCGCCGGGTCGCCCAGCACCTTCGCCACGGCGGCGGCGACGTCGCCGACATAGACCGGCTGGAAGCGGGTGTGTCCCCCGCCGATCAGCGGCAGGGCGGGGGAAAAGCTCGTCAGCCCCGCGAAGCGGTTGAAGAAGCCGTCCTCCGGTCCAAAGACAATGGACGGGCGCAGGATCACCGCCGACGGAACGGCGGCGCGGACGGCGGCCTCGCCGGCGGCCTTGGTGCGGGCGTACTTCGACGGCGAGTCGCCATCGGCGCCGATGGCCGACATCTGCACGAAGCGGGTGATCCCCCGGGCGGCGGCGGCCCCGGCGATGGCGCCAGCGGCCTGGGCATGCAGGACATCGAAGCCCTGGCGGCCGGACTCGTAGAGCACGCCGACGAGGTTCACGCAGGCCTCGGCCCCGTCCAGTGCGCGATCGACCGACGCCGCGTCGCGGACATTGGCCTGCACGACCTCGATCTGGCCGACATCGCCGAGCATCCGCAGCCGATAGCCGCGACCCACGTTCCGGGCCGCGGCGCGGACACGCCAGCCCTGTTTCGCCAGCGACCGGACGACCTGGCGACCGACAAAGCCGGTACCTCCGAATACGGTGACGAGCCCACGCATGCTGCGGCCTTTGAAACCCAGTGAGAATGCGCCCGGATAGACGTAACGGGCCCGACGCGCAATGCGCCGTTGACGGCCCCGACCGGGCGCCCTAAGAGGCACGCCTTCGCGCCGGTCGGGCTTCCCGATTGGTCAGCGAGCCCAGGTGGCGGAATTGGTAGACGCGCTGGCTTCAGGTGCCAGTGGCTTAACGGCCGTGGAGGTTCGAGTCCTCTCCTGGGCACCACCCTCCTCTTCTATATGATACATGGAATGAGTGAGGGAGCGGTCCGACTTGGCCAACCATCTGCATGAAGGCGATATCCCGGCGGGCCTGTTTGAGGGCGTCACGTCGGTCGCGGTCGATTCGGAGACCATGGGCCTCAGCCTGACGCGCGATATGCTGTGCGTCGTGCAGATTTCGGCCGGCGACGGCGACGCCCATATCGTGCGGCTCAATCGTCCGGCCTACGACTGCCCCAATCTCAAGGCCCTGCTGACGAACCCGACCGTGCTGAAGATATTCCACTTCGGCCGCTTTGATATCGCCATGTTCGAGCGCCACCTTGGCGTGGAAACCACCCCTGTCTGGTGCACGAAGATCGGCTCCAAGCTCGCCAGGACCTATACGGACCGCCACGGCCTCAAGGACGTGGTCAAGGAGCTCGTCGGCGTCGACCTCTCCAAGGCGCAGCAGAGCAGCGACTGGGGCGCGGCCGTGCTGTCGCCGGAGCAGCTGGCCTACGCCGCCTCCGACGTGTTGCACCTGCACGGGGTGAAGGCGAAGCTGGAGACCATGATCGCCCGCGAAGGCCGCACGGCGCTCGCCCAGGCCTGTTTCGACTTCCTTCCCGTCCGCGCCCGGCTGGACCTGGCCGGTTGGGAAGAGACCGACATCTTCGCCCACAGCTAGAAACCCGTGACCGACGCCGCCCACGCCTCTCCGCCAGTCGACCACCGCGAGGCCGCCTTCGCCCGCTGGCGGACGCGGGAGCGGCTGATCGCGCAGATGCGGCTGGGCCTGCCGGCGGTGATGGCGCTGATCGTGCTCGGCCTGATCGGCTGGGTGGCGGCCAGCACCCTGCAGGCGCCCAAGGCGGTGCGCATCGAGGACCCGATCATCCGCATGGTCGGCGCCCGCTTCCAGGGTCGCACCGAAGACGGCCGCAGCTTCCTGATCGGGGCCCGGCAGGCGGTGCGCGACGAGCGCGCGGCCAGCAGCGTGACCCTGATCGAGCCGATCATGGTGGTGGGGGCCGAGACCCCGACGCCCCGGCGGATCATGGCGCGGGAGGGGACCTATGACGAGAAGACGCGCCTGCTGCGCCTGACCGGCGACGTGCGTATCGACGACGGCGCCGGCAACCGGGTGGCGACCAATGACACGGTCATCGACACCCGCACGGGCCTGGCGGTCGGACAGCAGGGCATCGAGAGCGACGGCCCTGTCGGACAGGTTTCGGCCGACAGCTACACCGTCAAGGACAAGGGCGACCGCATCGAGTTTCGAGGCAGGGTTCGCACGCGCGTGAATCCGGAATAAGAACGGGCATGGTCATGTCGAAGTCGCGCCGCCTCGGCGTCAGCGGAAAACTCGGGTTGGCGGGCGTCATCGGCGCCGCCGCGCTTCTGGTCGCCGGCGCCGCCGACGCCCAGCTGGATCCACGCGCGCCGATCGACATCACGGCCGACGCTTCCGAAACGATCCAGAGCCAGTGCCTGTCGAGCTGGTCCGGCGCCGTCGAGGCGCTGCAGGGCCGCACCCGGCTGCGCGCCGACCAGGTCAGCCTCTACTCGGCGAAGAAGGCCGACGGCTGCGGCGCCAGCGACCGGATGGAGGCGCGCGGCCAGGTCTACTTCGTGACTCCCGAGCGCACCGTGCGCGCCGACCAGGCGCTGTATGTGTTCACCACCGAGACCATCACCCTGACCGGCGGCGTCATCGTCGTGCAGGGCAAGAGCGTGGTGCGCGGCGACCGCATGGTCATCAACACCCGCACCGGCCAGGCGACCATGACCTCCGCCACCACCGGCCGGAACAAGGCCGGCCGGGTGCGGGGCGTCTTCTATCCCGACGAAACGGCGTCGCGCTGACGTGGCCGCCACGCCGGACCAGCCGACCGATGCAGGCCTGGTCGTCGAAGGTCTGACCAAGACCTTCGGCGAGCGACAGGTCGTGCGCGGCGTCAGCCTGACCCTGGCGCGCGGCGAGGTCTGCGGCCTGCTGGGCCCCAACGGCGCCGGCAAGACCACCTGCTTCTACATGATCACCGGCCTGATCCCGGTCGACCAGGGCGTGATCTCGCTCGACGGCCGCGACATCACCGCCCTGCCCATGTACCAGCGCGCCCGCATGGGCGTCGGATACCTGCCGCAGGAGGCCTCGATCTTCCGCGGCATGACGGTCGAGGAGAATGTCCTGGCCGTGGTCGAGATGCGCGAGCGCGACCCTGACAAGGCCCGGGCCACGACCGCCGCCCTGCTCGAGGAACTGCACATCGGCCACCTGAAGGCCTCACCGGCGGTGTCGTTGTCGGGCGGCGAGCGGCGGCGGGTGGAAATCGCCCGCGCCCTGGCCAGCGAACCCAGCTTCATGCTGCTGGACGAACCCTTCGCCGGCATCGACCCCCTGGCCATCGCCGACATCCGCGAGGTCATCGGCTACCTGAAGGGCCGGGGCATCGGCATCCTGATCACCGACCACAACGTGCGCGAGACGCTCGACATCATCGACCGCGCCTCGATCATCCACGCCGGCGAGGTGCTGTTCGAGGGCGCGCCGCAGGAGATCGTCGACAACCCCGACGTCCGCCGCGTGTACCTGGGCGACCGGTTCTAGCGATTCCCCAAAGCGGGCCACTGCAAGAACCGCGCCGCTTAAGGGCGACGTTAACCCTCCGCGTCCGATCCTGACCCCCTGTTCGATTTCAACGACTGGGGGAAGCGCGTGGCGCTCGGTCCAAGACTGGAGCTGAGACAAGGCCAGAGCCTTGTGATCACGCCGCAGCTGCAGCAGGCGATCAAGCTGCTGCAACTGACCAACCTCGAGCTGGAGGCCTATGTCGAGGCCGAGCTCGAGCGCAATCCGCTGTTGCAGCGTGACGAACGCGATTCCGATCCCGAGCCCGAACCGGTCAAGGCCGAGACGCCGACCGCCGACTATTCCGTCGACTCCGTGCCCGACGGCGCCGCCCAGGCCGACATGGACGCGGGTCCCACCGACCTGTCCCCCGGCGAGCGCGACAGCGGCGATGGCGACGGCGGCGGCGACGCGGGCCAGGCCGGCGGCCAGGTCGACTGGTCGCGCGCCGGGAGCGGCGGCTCGTTCGAGGGCGACGACGACATGGAGGGGCGGCTCACCCGGGCCAAGACCCTGAGCGAACACCTGCACGACCAGCTGGCCGTGGCACGGCTGGGCGAGGCCGAGCGGGTCGTCGCCGCCGTGCTGATCGACGCGGTGGACGACGGCGGCTACCTGCGCGCCGACCTGGAGGAGATTTCGCTGCGGCTGGGCTGCGACCAGGCCCTGACCGAGAAGGTGCTGGGCGCGCTGCAGGGCTTCGAGCCGACCGGCGTCTTCGCCCGCGACGTCCGCGAGTGCCTGGCCCTGCAGCTGAAGGATCGCAACCGGCTGGACCCGGCCATGGAGGCGCTGCTCGACAATCTCGAGCTGCTGGCCCGGCGGGACCTGGGCGCGCTGCGCAAGGCCTGCGGCGTCGACGACGACGACATCCGCGAGATGATCGCCGAGCTGAAGGCCCTGACGCCCCGTCCGGGCGCGGCCTTCGGCGGCGAGCCCTCCCAGCCGGTGACGCCCGACGTCTTCGTGCGCGAGGGGGCCGGCGGCCTGTGGCTGGTCGAGCTGAACACCGACACCCTGCCGCGGGTGCTGGTCGACAAGCGCTATCACGCCCGCATTTCCGGCGGCGCGCGCAGCGACGCCGACAAGACCTTCGTCTCCGACTGCCTGGCCAACGCTAACTGGCTGGTGAAGAGCCTGGACCAGCGGGCCCGCACCATCCTAAAGGTGTCCAGCGAGATCGTGCGCCAGCAGGACGGGTTCCTCGCCTACGGCGTCGAGCACCTGAGGCCTCTGAACCTGAAGACCGTCGCCGACGCCATCGGCATGCACGAAAGCACGGTCAGCCGGGTGACCTCGAACAAGTACATCGCCACGCCGCGCGGCATGTTCGAGCTAAAGTTCTTCTTCACCTCCTCGATCGCCTCCTCGTCGGGCGGCGAGGCCCACTCGGCCGAAAGCGTGCGCCACAAGATCCGGCAGCTGATCGACGCCGAGAACGCCGACACCGACGTCCACTCCGACGACGCCATCGTCGACATCCTGAAGGAGGCCGGCGTGGACATCGCCCGGCGCACGGTGGCCAAGTACCGCGAGGCGATGCGCATCCCCTCATCGGTCGAACGGCGCCGGATGTTGCGGGCGGCGGTCTGATTTCCCAGTTCGTGCGTTAGGACCGGAGCGTCCGGAGCCCGCCATGGAGCCGTCCGACCGCCGGCGACCGCTGTCGGCGATCCTGCTTGAGATTTGCGACGACCCGGACCCCACGGTCACGGTCGGCGAAATCGTGCACCGCTTCGGTCGCCGGGCCTTCGGGGCGCTGCTGTTCTTCTTCTCGGCGCCGAATTGGTTGCCGCTGCCGCCCGGCTCGTCGACGTTCCTGGCGCTGCCGCTGGTGCTGCTGACGCCGCAGGTGGCCGTCGGCGTCAGGGGGCCCTGGCTGCCGCGCTTCATCGACGATCGGGAGATGAAGCGTCCGGATCTGGCCAAAGGCATCCGCAAGCTGGTTCCCACCCTGCAGCGGGTGGAGAAGGTTTCACGGCCGCGGCTGCTGTGGATGTTCGGTCCGATCGGCGACCGGGTGATCGGCCTCACCGCCTTCCTGCTGTCACTGGTGCTGCTGCTGCCCATCCCGCTGGGCAACATGGCGCCGGCGGCCGCGATCGCTGCCTTCGGCCTGGCCATGGTGCAGCGGGACGGCGTTCTGGCGCTGATCGGCTATGCGATCTCGGCGCTGAGCGTCGCGCTGCTGATCATCGGCGGGGGCGCCGCGATCGCCGCGTTGCGTGAGCTTCTCAGGTGGCTGGCGCTCGCCTGACCGCCGCCGCTCACGAAACGGCGAGCGGCCCGCGGAACGCTTGACACCCTTTGCGGTCAGGCGCGTTCTTGTCGTCATGCAAGTGCACGTTTCCGGCAAACACGTCGACGTCGGTGAAGCCCTGCGAGAGCGGGTTTCGGACGAACTGAACACCACCATCGGCAAGTATTTTGATCGCGGCGGCGCCGCGGATGTCGTGGTGACCAAGGATGGCTACGAGTTCCGGGTGGACTGCGCCGTCACCCTGGCCTCGGGGCAGCATCTCCAGAGCCACGGCATGGGTGGAGACGCCCATGCGGCCTTCGACGCCGCGCTCGGCAAGATCGCCACCCGTGTGCGACGCTACAAGAACCGGCTGCGCAGCCACACCGCCCAGGCCACGGCCCGGCAGGCGGAAACGGCGGCGGCCTTTGTGCTGAAGTCGCCCGCCGAAGAGGATGTCGACGACTGGCAGTCGGACGATCACGCACCGCCGGCCGCCATGGTCATCGCCGAAACCGAAGAGGTCCTCAAGACGATGACCGTTTCGATGGCGGTGATGGAGCTGGACTTGACCGAATCCCGCACAATCGTGTTTAGGAACGCCGCCCATGGCGGTTTGTCCGTGGTGTATCGCCGGCCGGATGGAAATATCGGCTGGATCGATCCGGAACGGACCAAGTCACACAACGGCAATGGAAAGCTGGCAAGCGCCTGAACGGCGACGTCCGCTTCCCGCGAGCCGTCCCCAAGATTGCGAGCGTCAGGCGTCATGACCATCGGAGATCTGCTGGAACCGCGCGCGATCACGCCGCGCGTCGGTGGCGGCAACAAGCGTCAGGTCCTGTCGGTGATCGCCGACGTCGCGGCCCGCAACTACGGCCTGGAGGCCGACGTGGTGCTGGACGCGCTGCTGGAGCGCGAGGCGGCCGGGTCCACGGGCCTGGGGCATGGCGTCGCCCTCCCCCATGCCAGATTGGCCGGCCTTGATCGCATGCGGGGCGTCTTCCTGCGCCTGGAGCAGCCGACAGAATTCGAATCGGTGGACGACCAGCCGGTCGATCTGGTGTTCGCACTGCTGGCGCCGCTGGAGAGCAGCACCGAGCACCTGCGGGCGCTGGCCCGGGTGTCGCGGCTGCTGCGGCAGGGAGACCTGCGCCAGCAGCTGCGCCAGGCCCGCACGCCGGACGCCATCCTCTCGCTGCTGGATCGCGAAGCGCGGCCCTCGGCGGCCTGAACCTCTTCTCTAGTGGACAGACACCGGCGCCAGCTCGTGCGCCAGAGCCGCGGCGACCGCCGAATCGCGATCGGTCATCACGGCCAGTCGCTCCCCGTCGGCCCGGTGCACGGCGTAGAGGGTCTGCGAGGGGTCGAGCTCGAAGCCTTCGATCCGGCCCGCGGGCGTCTCGGCCATGACCTGGGCGGCGCTCACCGGCCGGACATAGACCAGGTCGGGCGCGCCGAGCGCGGCAAAAGCTTCCTTCGTCATCAAGAACTGGGGCGTCATAAGACCACCTCCTTCACTAACTCAACGCGGCCGCGCGCCGCCGGTTCAGCCGGCCGCGACCTTTCGGGGACGGAACCTGTCAGTCGGCCGTCCGGATCGGGATGCGTCTGACCAGCCGTTCCGGCTCGGGCCGGGCCAGATCGATGTGCAGCAGGCCGTGCTCCAGCAGCGCCGCCTCGACCATCATGCCGTCCGCCAGCACGAAGGCGCGCACGAACCCGCGGGCGGCGATGCCACGGTGGAGGAAGGCGCGGTCGCCGGCCTCGGCCGCCTCGCCCCGCCGGCCGGAGACCGTCAGCTGGTTGCCCTCGACGGTGATGTCGAGCTGGTCGGGCGCGAACCCGGCCACGGCGAGGGTGATGCGGACGCCGCCGTCATCGCGCGCCTCGACATTGTAGGGCGGGTAGCTCTCGCCGGCGGCCTTGGCCGCCCGCTCGATCAGGGCCCGCGTGTGGTCGAAGCCCAGCAGGAAAGGGCTGTCAAAAAGCAGGGGTCGTGTCGTCATCGTTCCCGTCGGAGTCCTCGTCCAAGCGACTCACCGCACCCGCCGGCCTCCGAAGAGCGCCGGCCGCGCGGTCTGCATCCAAGGTGGAGATTGGCCGACCCCGCCGCAAGAGCGCGGCGGCGACGAGCTTTTCCCTACGGGAGGTCGGGGAATGATGAGAGCACGCGGTATGAGAGGCGTGTATTCGAAGCCTCTACGATCTCAATGCGGACACCTTTGAAACCGATGAGATTGCCGTCCTTCAGATCATACTGAACGTCCTGGGAGAACGGTGGGCGGGCGTAGTCGCCTGAGAACTCTCTGTAGAGGAAGCGCACTGTATCGCCCGAACGACCATTGTAGATCAGCTCCTGCCGAAAACTCGGCTGACTCACATCGGTGATACGAGTCGGTCGCACCTCAGGCGTTGCCTTCGGCTTTATGGTGCAAACACCTGAAACTATGAAGGCGCGAACCCAACTTGGATCGCCAATTTTAATACATAAGCCGCCTCCTGGGTACATAGATGTTCCCAGCAGCGCGTCGTAGGACGTCATATTTTCGGAGTAGAAGTACTCATACTTTTTATCGACCTGTCTGGATTTCAGACTCCCAGGCGAGATCGTGAACTTCTTCAGAAGGAACCCATCACCCCATGTAAGCTCGTTCGAAAGAACGATGCCGTTGTACGTGTAAAGCTTTCCCTTCTCGACAATCGTATCACCCAACTCGGCGGTCGATATCGTATTCAGTGCAGGGCGATCAATAGTATCAACCCTCGGGCGTACCGGTTGAGTAGTGGTGCACGCGGTTAGCGCAACTGCGACTGCCAGCGTTAGAAGTGTGGTGCGAAACATAGCCCTCCCCCCTTTTTCTGCCGCTCACCTGAACGGTGCAGCCTACGCTACATGCGACCTTGGCGCGCGGATAGGGCTCTTGGGGCTGGGCGCTTCGGCACCAAGCGGGCCGAGGTGGAATCCGTCATGGCGTCGGCCAGGGTCGCTGGCTGACCACTTTCCCATCAGGGTTGAATTTTTCCCCAAACGGCGTTACCCATCGTTTATTCGGGAAGAAAGTTTCTCTGCTCGTCAGAGGGGCGCATCTTTCTGCCAATCGGCCGCAACGTCGGCCCTCGCTGCGCAGGCCGTGGCGAGCCCCGAGCCCCCGCCTCGAGACGGGAGCCGGACTGAACGTCGATAAGGAAACGCACCATGGCCATGGCCATCAACGACTTCGATTTCTCCGAGGGCGGAACACGCGACCGCCTGTCCCGAGCGCTGGCCGTCGCCGGCGCGATCTACGGCCTGATGGCCGCCATCACCGGCGCGGTGGCGGCAGCCGGCGTGTTCGGGCTGGCGGGCCTGGCGATCGACCCCGCTTCGGTGGCCCCGGCCCAGCTGCTGGGCCTGCCCTGGAGCCTGGCCGCCGGCGTCGCGGGCGATGCGCCCACGGCCAGCCTGCTGGTCACGCTGGGCGCGCTGGCGCTGAACCTTGCGGTGCTGCTCGTGGGCTCGCGGCTGGTCCGCGGGCGGACGGGCCGCGCCTGACGCCAACCCGCGTCACAGCCCTGAAATGGCAAAGGCCGCCCGGTTTACCGGGCGGCCTTTGTTGGTGGAGCTAAGCGGAGTCGAACCGCTGACCTCTTGAATGCCATTCAAGCGCTCTACCAGCTGAGCTATAGCCCCGGAAAGTCCGGGTTCCCGCGACCGGTTGCCCGGGGCGAGGGCGCGACTTCTATGCCGTGATCCCTCGCCGATCAAGGCCCCGCGCCGGTATTTTTTGCGGGGCCTCGCCGGAGCGAAAGTCTAGCGGTCGTCGGCGTCGTCTTCGCCCGGCAGGCCGTCGATTTCGTCCTCGGGGAAGTCGTCCTCGTCCTCGTCCTCGAGGAAGGGCACATCCTCGTCGGCATCGTCGGCGAGATCCTCGTCCACGGCGAAGTCGACGCCCAGGTCGTCGGCGGCGGGCGCCGGCGTGGCGCCTTCGGCGTCGGCGTCATCGTCGTCGGTCTCGATCGGCTCGACCGCGGCCTCGTCGTCGATTTCCGGCGTCTGATCGGGCTCTTCCTCGAAGCCGTCCGCGTCGGGGTCGGGCGTCTTGACCTCCTTCTCGGGCTCGTCCTCGTAGTCCGGCGTCGACGACCGGGCGCGAACGCGGCGGTTACGCAGCGCCTCTTCCGGGTCGAAGGTCTCGCCGCACTTGGGGCAGACGGCCGGACGGCGGCCAAGATCGTAGAATTTGGACGAACAGGTGGGGCAGATCTGTTTTGCGCCCAGTTCGGGATTTGCCAAGGGGCGATATCCTCTGAAGGGTCTTGCGAAAGCGGCGGCTCCCTTGCCACGCGGCGGGGGCGCTGTCAAAAGCAAAACCCCTTGTTTCCCCCGACCTTTCCCGGAGTTTCGCCCGGCATGACCATCGCCGTGCTTTCGGCCCGCCCTGGCGCAGCGTTGCGCGGGCGCATTCGCGTCCCCGGCGACAAGTCGATTTCCCACCGCGCCATGATCCTGGGCGCCCTGGCGACCGGCCGCACGACGGTGACCGGACTGCTCGAGGGCGACGACGTCCTGGCCACCGCCAGGGCCATGCAGGCCTTCGGCGCGCAGGTCGTCCGCACCGGCGAGGGCGCCTGGACGATCGACGGCAAGGGCGGCTTTTCGGAACCCGAAGACGTCATCGACTGCGGAAACGCCGGCACCGGCGTGCGCCTGATCATGGGGGCGATGGCCGCCTTCGACATCGCGGCGACCTTCACCGGCGACAGCTCGCTGCGGAAGCGGCCGATGGGCCGGGTGCTGGAGCCGCTGGGCGCGATGGGCGCGACCTGGATCGCCCGCGAGGGGGGACGGCTGCCGCTGACCCTCAAGGGCGGCGGGCTGTCGGCCCTGTCCTACACCCTGCCGATGGCCTCGGCCCAGGTGAAGTCGGCGGTGCTGCTCGCCGGACTGGGCGCCTCCGGCCCCGTCGAGGTGACCGAGCCGGAGCCGACGCGCGACCACACCGAGCGCATGCTGCGGGCGTTCGGCGCGCAACTGACCGTCTCGGACCACAACGATCGCCGCGTGGTGACGCTGCAGCCCGGGGCGCGGCTGACCGGCAGCCCTGTCGCCGTGCCGGCCGATCCGTCCAGCGCCGCCTTCCCGCTCGTGGCGGCCCTGATCACCCCCGGCTCGGAGGTCACCGTCGAGGGGGTGATGCTCAACCCCTTGCGCACCGGCCTGTTCGACACCCTGCGCGAGATGGGCGCCGACCTGACGATCACGAACCGCCAGGACGCCAGCGGCGAGGAGGTCGGCGACATCACGGCCCGGCACTCTGCCCTGCGCGGCGTGGTCGTGCCGCCGGGCCGGGCGCCCAGCATGATCGACGAGTATCCGATCCTCGCCGTCGCCGCGGCCTTCGCGACCGGCGACACGGTGATGCGCGGCGTCGGCGAGATGCGGGTCAAGGAGAGCGACCGCATCGCCCTGATGGCCGCGGGGCTCGAAGCCTGCGGCGTCGACGTCGAGGAGGAGCCGGAAGGCTTCATCGTCCACGGGACCGGCCAAGCCCCGCGCGGCGGGGCCCTGGTCGAGACCCACGGCGATCACCGCATCGCCATGAGCCACCTGGTCCTGGGCCTGGCCGCCCGCGAGCCGGTCAGCGTCGATGAGCCCGGCATGATCGCCACCAGCTTCCCGACCTTCGCCGGCCTGATGCGCGGGCTGGGCGGCGACATCTCGGAGGGCTGAGGCTTGGGCTTCGTCATCGCCGTCGACGGTCCGGCCGCCTCGGGCAAGGGCACCATCGCCGTGAAGCTGGGCGCGCTCTACGGCTATCCGGTGCTGGACTCCGGCCTGCTCTACCGCGCCGTCGGGGTGAAGGTGCTGGAGCGCGGCCAGGACCTGGGCGACGCGGACGCGGCTCTGGCGGCGGCCCTGTCTCTCGACCCGGCCGAACTCGAGCGGCCGCAGGTGCGCACCCGCGCCGCCGGCGAGGCGGCCAGCCGCGTGGCCGTCTATCCGCAGGTTCGCGGGGCGCTGCGCGACTTCCAGCTGACCTTCGCGGGCCAGGAGCCGGGCGCGGTCATCGACGGCCGCGACATCGGCACGGTCATCGCCCCGCAGGCGCCGGCGAAACTCTATGTCACCGCCACCCCGGAGGTCCGCGCGCAGCGCCGCTGGAAGCAGCTGACCGGCCAGGGCGAGGCGGTGAGCTTCGAGGATATCCTGGCGGACATCCGTGTGCGGGACGAACGCGACAGCGCCCGCGCCGACTCGCCCATGACCATGGCGGCCGACGCGGTCTTGCTCGACACCACCGAAATGACTATAGACGCGGCCTTCGATGCGGCCCGCCGCATCGTCGAGACGGCGCGCAGCCGGTGGGAAACCGCCAAGGGCTAATCCAACGCGCCGGACCTCGATGGCCGCGGGCGCAAAAAACTCCAGAAAACCCAGGAACGCCCGGACTCCGTGGCAATCCCGCCCCATGGCGCGTTCCGCAAGCAGAAATGATCTCAACACCCATGGCCGACGATCTCAGCCTCAACCCCACCCGCGACGACTTCGAAGCGCTCCTCAATGACTCCATGGGCGGCGCCGGCGGCGATTTCGCCGAAGGCACCGTCATCAAGGGCCTCGTTGTCGGCATCGAAAAGGACTTCGCCATTGTCGACGTCGGTCTGAAGACCGAAGGCCGCATCCTGATCAAGGAATTCGGCGTCGACGAGAACGGCAAGCCCACGCTGAAGATCGGCGACACGGTCGAGGTCTTCCTCGAGCGCCTCGAGAACGCCCTGGGCGAAGCGGTCCTGAGCCGTGAGAAGGCCAAGCGCGAAGAAGCCTGGACCCGCCTGGAAGTCGTGTTCGCCGATGGCCAGCCGGTCATGGGCTCGATCGTCGGCCGCGTGAAGGGCGGCTTCACCGTCGACCTCGGCGGCGCCAGCGCCTTCCTGCCGGGCTCGCAGGTCGACATCCGTCCGGTCCGCGACGTCGGCCCGCTGATGGGCAAGGAACAGCCCTTCGCCATCCTCAAGATGGACCGTCCGCGCGGCAACATCGTCGTCTCGCGTCGCGCCATCCTGGAAGAGGCCCGCGCCGAACAGCGCACCGAGCTGGTCAGCCAGCTGCTCGAGGGCGAAGTCCGCGAAGGCGTGGTCAAGAACATCACCGACTACGGCGCGTTCGTGGACCTGGGCGGCATCGACGGCCTGCTGCACGTCACCGACATGAGCTGGAAGCGCGTCTCGCATCCGTCGCAAGTGCTCGCCGTCGGCGACACGGTGAAGGTGCAGATCATCAAGATCAACCCGGACACCCAGCGCATCAGCCTCGGCATGAAGCAGCTGCAGTCCGACCCCTGGGACGGCGTCGAAGCCAAGTACCCGGTCGGCGCCAAGTACACCGGCCGCATCACCAACATCACCGACTACGGCGCGTTTGTTGAGCTGGAAGCCGGCGTTGAAGGCCTGGTGCACGTCTCGGAAATGTCCTGGACCAAGAAGAACGTCCACCCGGGCAAGATCGTCTCCACCTCCCAGGAAGTGGACGTCATCGTCCTGGACGTCGACAGCTCCAAGCGCCGCGTTTCGCTCGGCCTGAAGCAAGCCGCCGCCAACCCGTGGGAAGCCTTCCTGTCCACGCACCCGATCGGCTCGACCGTCGAGGGCGAAGTCAAGAACGCCACCGAGTTCGGCCTGTTCGTCGGCCTGGACGGCGACATCGACGGCATGGTCCACCTCTCCGACCTGGACTGGAACGTCCCGGGCGAAGAAGCCATGGCCAAGTTCAAGAAGGGCGACATCGTCAAGGCCAAGGTCCTGGACGTCGACGTCGAGAAGGAACGCATCAGCCTGGGCGTCAAGCAACTGGCCGGCGATCCGATGACGGGCGACACCTTCCGCAAGGGCCAGACGGTCACCGTCACGGTCACGGAAATCACCACCGGCGGCATCGAAGTGAAGTTCGGTGACGACGAGGCCCCGATGACCGCCTTCATTCGCAAGTCGGACCTGTCGCGTGATCGCAACGAACAGCGCCCCGAGCGTTTCGCCGTCGGCGATCGCATGGACGCCCAGATCACGAACATCGACAAGGCCGCCCGTCGGGTGTCGGTGTCGGTCAAGTCGCTGGAAATGGCCGAAGAGAAGGAAGCCATCGAACAGTTCGGGTCTTCGGACTCGGGCGCCTCGCTGGGCGACATCCTCGGCGCGGCCCTGCGCGAGCGGGCTTCGAAGGACTAGGCTTCACGCCTCACGGCTGAAGATCGATGCGGCGGCCGGGGACACCCCCGGCCGCCGTTTTAGTACGGGATCGGCGGCGCCCACGACCTGGGCGTTAACGATGGTTGACCAGATCGGCGCCGACAACCTCTTGAAGACTCAGGAATGATTGGGCAAAGGTCGGGCCGCCGACGCCCGGGGGGCCCCATGATCAAGTCCGAGCTCATCGCGAGGCTCGCCCACGAGAACCCGCACCTGACCCAGCGCGACATCGAGCGCGTGGTCGGGGTGATCCTCGACCGTATGACGCAGGCCCTGGAGGGCGGCGGCCGGGTCGAGCTGCGCGGCTTCGGCGCCTTTTCCGTCCGCTCGCGTCCGGCCCGCGCCGGCCGCAACCCGCGCACCGGCGAGCCGGTGTCGGTGAAGGGCAAGCACGTCCCGTTCTTCAAGAGCGGCAAGGAACTGCGCGAGCGTCTGAACGCTGACTGAGCTTGACCTTCCGGTCAGGTCACAGAAGGCTGGCCCGCGCGTCAGCAAGCAGGAGCCGGCCATGAGCATCGCCAAGGAATTCCGAGAATTCATCGCCCGCGGCAATGTCGTTGATCTCGCCGTCGGCGTGATCATCGGGGGCGCCTTCGGGGCCATCGTGAAGAGCCTTGTCGACAACGTCGTCATGCCGCCGATCGGCCTGCTGATGGGCGGTGTCGATTTCTCGAAGCTGGAGCTGGTCTGGCGGCGGGACGATCCGACCACCGAGGCGGTGGAGACGGTGGTCAGCAGCTACGGCCTGCTGCTCAACGCCGGCATCCAGTTCCTGATCGTCGCCCTGGTCGTGTTCCTGATGGTCAAGGCGATCAACAGCCTGCGCCGCCAGCAGGCCGCCGATCCGGCCCCGCCCCAGGAGGCCGCACCGACGCCCTCGGAAGCCCTGCTGACCGAGATCCGCGATCTGCTGAAGGCGCAGCAGGCGGCGGCCAAGGCCCCGCCGGCGCCGAGGGTCACGCCGGTGTCCGACAAGGCGCCGGCGGCAGCGAAGAAGACGCCGCCGCGCAAGACCACGTGACCGCCGGCGCCAAGATCTGCGGCCTGTCGACACCGGAGTCCGTCAAGGCCGCCGTCGACGGGCGGGCGGCCTTCATCGGCTTCCTGTTCTTCGACAGGAGCCCGCGCAACATCGCGCCCGACGCCGCCGCGCGGCTGGTCCGGCCGGCCCGGGCGGCCAACGTGCCCGCCGTGGCCGTCACCGTCGATCCGGACGACGCCCTGCTCGACCAGCTGATGGCCACCCTGCGCCCGGAGTTCATCCAGCTGCACGGCAAGGAACCCCCGGCCCGCGCCCGCGAGATCGGCCAGCGCACCGGCGCCGGGATCATCAAGGTCCTGCACGTCTCCTCGCCGGGCGACATCGACGCGGCCCGCGCCTTCGAGAGCGTCGTCGACCACCTGATGTTCGAGGCCAAGCCGCCGGAAGGATCGGACAGGCCCGGCGGGGTGGGCGCGACGTTCGACTGGACGATGCTGGCTGGACGCCGCTTCGAGCGGCCCTATCTGCTCGCCGGAGGCCTTGATCCCTGGAACGTAGCCGAAGCCCTGCAACAGTCCGGCGCACCGCTGGTCGACGTTTCCTCTGGCGTGGAGCGCGGGCCGGGGATAAAGGACCCGCTCCTGATTTCGGCCTTTCTTGAAGCGGTTCGCCGCGCCTGAAGCTTCTGGATCCATGAACGCCCCAGCCAAACCCAACGACTGGTCCGCCCATCCGGACGAACGTGGCCGGTTCGGCGATTTCGGGGGACGCTACGTTCCCGAGACGCTGATGCCGCTGGTGCTGGAGCTCGGGCAGGCCTACGCCGAGGTCAAGGCCGATCCTGCCTTCCAGGCCGAGCTGACCGCCTTCCACAAGAACTACACCGGTCGGCCCAGTCCGCTGTACTTCGCCGAGCGCCTGACCGAGCACTTCGGCGGGGCCCGGATCTGGTTCAAGCGCGACGAGCTGAACCACACCGGCTCGCACAAGATCAACAACGCGCTCGGCCAGATCATGCTGGCCCGGCGCATGGGCAAGACCCGGATCATCGCCGAGACCGGCGCCGGCCAGCACGGCGTCGCCACCGCCACGGTCTGCGCCCGCTTCGGCCTGCCCTGCGTGGTCTACATGGGCGCCCTGGATGTCGAACGGCAGAAGCCCAACGTCTTCCGCATGAACCTGCTGGGCGCCGAGGTGAGGCCTGTCACCTCCGGCACCGGCACGCTCAAGGACGCCATGAACGAGGCGATGCGCGACTGGGTGACCAATGTCGCCGACACCTACTACCTGATCGGCACCGCCGCCGGCCCGCATCCCTATCCCGCCATGGTTCGTGACTTCCAGAGCATCATCGGGATCGAGGCCCGGGCCCAGATCCTGGAGGCCGAAGGCCGGCTTCCCGACGCGCTGGTGGCCTGCATCGGTGGCGGCAGCAACGCCATCGGCCTGTTCCACCCCTTCCTCGCCGACGAGAGCGTGCGCCTGATCGGGGTCGAGGCGGCTGGCCACGGCATCGAGACCGGCATGCACGCCGCCTCGCTCACCGGCGGACGGCCCGGCGTCCTTCACGGCAACAAGACCTACCTGCTGCAGGACGGCGACGGCCAGATCATCGACGCCCATTCGATCTCCGCGGGCCTCGACTATCCCGGCATCGGGCCGGAGCACAGCTTCCTGCACGAGTCCGGCAGGGCCCAGTACCTGTCGGCGACCGATGACGAGGCGCTGGCCGCCTTCAAGCTCTGCGCTGAACTGGAGGGCATCATCCCGGCGCTCGAGCCGGCCCACGCCCTGGCCCGGGTCGGCGACCTGGCCCGCGATCTGGGCAAGGACGGGATCATCGTGATGAACATGTGCGGACGGGGCGACAAGGACATCTTCACCGTCGCCGAAGCGCTTGGACGCAAGCTTTGACCAAAGATCGTATCGACCGGCGCTTCGCGGCCCTCGCCGCCGAAGGCCGCGCCGCCTTCGTCGCCTACATGGTGGCCGGCGACCCGGACCGTGCTGTCTCGCAGGCCATTCTCGACGGCCTGCCGGGGGCAGGCGCCGACCTGATCGAGGTGGGCTTCCCGTTTTCGGACCCGATGGCCGAAGGGCCTTCGATCCAGCTCGGCTCCCAACGCGCGCTGAAGGCCGGCATGACCCTGCAGGGCGTCCTGGACATGGTCACCGCCTTCCGCGCGAAAGACCAGGACACCCCGATCATCCTGATGGGCTACCTGAACCCGGTGCTGAACCGCGGCTTTGATCGCTTCGCGGCCGACGCCGCGGCGGCCGGGGTCGATGGCCTGATCGTCGTCGACTGCCCGCCCGAAGAGTCCGACCCGCTGGCCGACGAGCTGGACGCCCACGGCGTGGCGCTGATCCGGCTGGCCACCCCGACGACCGACGACAAGCGCCTTCCGGCCGTCATGCGACGCACCTCCGGCTTCGTCTACTACGTCTCCGTGGCCGGCGTGACCGGCGTCAAGGAGGCCGACGCCGACGCGGTGGCCCAACCTGTGCAGAGGCTGCGGGCGGCCTCGGGCCTGCCGGTCGCCGTGGGATTCGGCATCCGGACCCCCGAACGGGCCGCGGAGGTGGCGCGCGTGGCCGACGCGGCGGTGGTCGGATCGGCCCTCGTCGATGAAATCGTGGGCGCCCTGGAAGCGGGAACGAACGAAAACGTGACTGAAAGAGTTCTTTCCAAGGCGTCCGCTCTGGCTGAGGCTGTGCGCTCGGCGCGAGTCAGGGACGCTTGAAGCGATGGCTATGGCTGACCCAAGGAACGACAAACCCACGCGGGGCGGCGCGCGCGAGCGTCAGGGCTGGCTGTCGCGCATCGCGCCCGGCGTGCGCGGGGCCTTCGTCAAGCGCGAGACGCCCGAGAATCTCTGGGTAAAGTGCCCCGACACCGGGGAGATGATCTATCGGCCCGACCTGGAGGCTGCCTGGTGGGTGACCCCGGCCGGCCGCCACATGCGCATCGGGCCGGAGCTGCGCTTCAAGTACACCTTCGATGACGGCGCCTACGAGATCCTGCCCACGCCCGCCGTGGTCGAGGACCCGCTGAAGTTCAGCGACGGCAAGCCCTACAAGGACCGTCTCGCCGCGGCCCGCAAGGCGACCGGCGAACAGGACGCGGTGGCCCTGGCCGCCGGCGCCATCGGCGGCGCCCCCGCCGTGGTCATGGTCCAGGACTTCGCCTTCATGGGCGGCTCACTGGGCATGGCGGCGGGCGAGGCCTTCATCGCCGGGGCCCGCGCCGCGATCGACCGCCAGTCGCCGTTCGTCGCCTTCACCGCCGCCGGCGGCGCGCGGATGCAGGAGGGCACCCTGTCCCTGATGCAGATGGCCCGCAGCACCCTGGCGATCCAGGAGCTGAAGGCCGCCCGCCTGCCCTACGTCGTCGTCCTCACCGACCCGACGACCGGCGGGGTGACCGCCAGCTACGCCATGCTGGGCGACATTCACCTGGCCGAGCCGGGCGCCCTGATCGGCTTCGCCGGCCAGCGCGTGATCGAGCAGACCATCCGCGAGACCCTGCCGCCGGGCTTCCAGCGCGCCGAGTTCCTCGTGGAAAAGGGCATGGTCGACCGCGTCACCCCGCGCCATGAGTTGCCGATGGTGCTGGGCTCGATCCTGAAGACCCTGATGATGGGCCGCGACGGGCTGAAGGCGGCGTAGGGTAACCCCTCCCCCGTCATCATCGGACTTGTTCCGACGACCCATGCCTGGTGAGCGCGATCAATACGGCTCGGTGTTCGCGGCGCTACCTCCCCCTCACCCGTGTTCATGGGTCGTCGGAACAAGTCCGACGATGACGACAATGGGGAAGCATGGCGGTGCGCGTGCGTGCGCCGACGACAAACCCGGGTCCGCGCCTCCGCGAGAAAGAGCGGTGAAACCATGAGCGACCATCTCCGAGCCCATGACGCCGCCCTTGAGCGCCTGCGGGCTCTGCACCCCAAGCTGATCGACCTGTCGCTGGGCCGCATGCGGCGGCTTTGCGCGGCGCTGGGCGATCCGCAGCGGCGGCTGCCGCCGGTGGTCCATGTGGCCGGCACCAACGGCAAGGGCTCGACCGTCGCCGTCCTGCGCGCCATCGCCGAGGCGGCGGGCCTGCGGGTTCATGTCTTCACCTCGCCGCATCTGGTCCGTTTCGCCGAGCGCATCCGGCTGGCCGGGACCCTGATCACCGACGCGCACCTGGCCGCCGTTCTGGAGCATGTCGAGGCGGCCAACGCCGGCGAGCCGATCACCTTCTTCGAGATCACCACCGCCGCCGCCTTGCAGGCCTTCAGCGAGGTCGAGGCCGATCTCTGCCTGCTCGAGGTGGGCCTGGGGGGCTCGCTGGACGCCACCAACGTCATCGAGCGGCCGGCCGTCAGCGTCATCGCCCCGGTCGACCACGACCACCACGAGTTCCTCGGCCACGACCTGGCCGCCATCGCCGGCGAGAAGGCCGGGATCATCAAGCCGGGCGCGCCGGTGGTGGTCGGCCGCCAGTCGCCGGAGGCCTTCGCGGTGATCGAGGCCCGCGCCCGGGCGCTCGGCGCGCCGTTGCTGGCGCTGGGCGTCGATTTCGACGGCTGGCTGGAGCGCGGCCGGCTCTGCGTGCAGCTGGAGGACCGGCTGCTGGACCTTCCCGCGCCCTCGCTGCCCGGCGTTCATCAGGTGGACAACGCCACGCTGGCGGCCGTGGCGGCGCTGCAGCTGCGCGAGGCGCGGATCGACGAGGACGCCATCGGCCAGGGCGTGGCCTCCGCCGTCTGGCCGGCGCGGATGCAGCGTCTGACCGCCGGGCCGCTGGCCGCGATGGCGAAGGCGCGGGGCGCCGACCTGTGGCTGGACGGCGGCCACAATCCGCACGCGGCCCGAGCGCTGGCCCACCTGCTCGGCGACATGGCCGCCCGCGACGGCCGCCCCGTGGCGCTGGTCTGCGGCCTGCTGGCCAACAAGGACGCCGAGGGCTTCTTCAGCGCCTTCGCCGGCCTCGCGCCCCGAATCCATGCCGTGGCCTTCGAGGCCGACGCCGCCAGCCCGACCGGGCGGCTGGTCGAGGCGGCGCGGTCGTTTGACCTGCACGCCGGGGCCCATCCCGACGTGACCGCCGGTGTCGCGGCGGCGCTGGCCGCCGACGGCCCGCCGCCGCATGTGGTGATCTGCGGATCGCTCTACCTGGCGGGCGAGGTGCTGGCGCTCGATGAGGCGACCTGGCCGCAGTGACGGCCGTGCGTCCTTCGACACGGCCCTTCGGGACTGCTCAGGATGACGTGGCAAGAAGGCTTCCCTCCTACGTCATGCTGAGCAGCGGTCGCAGACCGCGTGTCGAAGCACGCACAACGCAGAACGGCCGCCGGGTCGCCCCGACGGCCGTTCCATGAGAGACCGGGTATCCGGCAGACGCGGTCTTATGCCGCCTGCACGCCGGATTCGGAGAGCCATTCCAGGATCTTCTGCTTGGGCATGGCGCCGACCTTCATCGACGCCATCTGGCCGCCGCGGAACAGCATCATGGTCGGAATGCCGCGCACGCCGTAGCGCGAGGGCGTGGTGGGGCTGTCCTCGATGTTCACCTTGGCGATGGTGACGTGGTCGGCCAGCTCCTCGGCGATCTGTTCCAGCGCCGGGGCGATCTGCTTGCAGGGGCCACACCATTCGGCCCAGAAGTCCACGAGCACGGGCTTCTCGGCCTGCAGCACGTCACGTTCGAAAGTCTCGTCGGTCACAGCAACGGTGCTCATGACGGGGATCTCCTTGCGCGGGGACTCAATCCGGCCCTCGCTTCACCAAACGATGTAGGCTCCTCGCCCGTCCCCATCAATGGGCGCCGGGGAGGGCGGCAAGCGTGCGGGCCACGATGTTTTCTGGCACCGGCATCAGACGCGGTCCATCGGTCCAGACCAGCGCCGCCTCGACACGTCGGCCGGGGAAGACTTCCTCCAGCACGGCGGCATAGACAGCCATCTGGATCAGATAGGCCGGATCGGCGTCGGCGATATCGGCCGGGGCCGGACGATTGGTCTTGTAGTCGACCACCAGCACCCGCTCGGGCGTAACCAGCAGGCGGTCGACGCGGCCGGAGACGGCGAGGCCGGGCGGCAGGCGGGACGAGGTCCCGCCGATCGCCGCCTCGGCGCGGGAGCCGGGCCCGAAGACGTCGGCGAACAGCGGGTCGTCCAGCACCCCGAAGGCGGCGGCCAGCATCTCCCGCCGCTGCGGCGCGGTCAGGTCGCGCTCGCGGTCGAGCAGGCGCACCGCGGCGTCCCGACGATCGGCGACCGGGACATCCGGCAACAGCTGCAGCAGCCGGTGGATCAGCTCCCCGCGGCGATACCGACCCAGCCCCTCGACCAGCGCCAGCGGCGACGGCGCCGGGCCGAAGGTCTGGTCGGCCAGTTGCGAGGGCGAGGCGTACCGCCGGGCCGGCGCCTCCGCCGGCGCGGCCCCGCGCGCCCAGCCGGGCAGAGGCGAGGCGGCGGCGCCTGCCCGGGCCTCGCGCGGCAGGCGGGCAGGATCCGGCCCGAACCGCTGGAAGCCGTAGCCATCGACCTCGACGTCGCGGACATCGCCGGCCACGGCCGGGTGGGCGAAGGCCTGGCGCATGGCTGCGTACCAGCCGCCGATCTTGTCGTCCGATATCGTCGCGCCGACCCGACCGCAGAGCACCAGCCGGTCGCGCGCCCGGGTCAGGCCGACATAGAGCAGTCGCCAGGCCTCGTCCGCCTCGCGGTCGGCGCGGAACTGCCGGGCTCGGGCGCTGGCCTCGCAATCGTCGTCCTTCTTCGCGCTCCACAGGAAGCCGTGCTCGGGCGTCTCCAGCAGCGGCGTGCCGCGCGCGGTCTGGGTGAGGGTGGTCTCGGGCAGGAAGACGATCGGCGCCTCCAGGCCCTTGGCGCCGTGGGTGGTCATCACCCGCACCTGGTCGCCGGCCGCCTCCATCTCGCGCTTCACAGCGATGTCCAGACCGGCGAAGGCGTGGGCCAGGGATTCGAGGTCGCGGATGCCCTGCGCCTCGGCCGCCAGGGTTCGTGCCAGGACTTCGTCGAGCACGTCCCCGGCCTCGGACCCCAGGCGGGTCAGGATGCGCGCCCGCATGGACCGGCCGTCGGGACCGGTCAGGCCGAGCACCCGGGTGAACAGGTCGAACGGCGCGCGCGTGCGGGCCAGGTCCCGCGCGGTGTCCAGGAAATCGAGCGCGGCGGTCCAGGCCGGCGCTTCCCCCGGCCGCCGGCGCAGCACGGTCCACAGGCTGTCGGGCTTGCGGCCCCGCGCCAGCGCGTAGATGTCGTCATCGTCCAGGCCGCAGAACGGGCTCTTCAGCAGGCCGGCCAGGGTCAGGTCGTCGTCCGGGAACTGGATGAACCGGACCAGGGCCATGAGATCATCGAAGGTGATATGGGCCGACAGGGTCAGCCGGTCGGCGCCGGCCACCGGCGCGCCGGCGCGCTTGAGCTCGCGGATGATCTCCTCGAACAGCACCTTGCGCCGACGGACCAGCACCAGCACATCGCCATAGCCGGCCGGACGCCATTCCCGGGTCTGCTTGTCGAACACCGCATCGCCGCGCTCGACCAGGGCCATGACCTCGGCCGCGATTCGACGGGCCAGGCGACGGTTGGCCGAGGTCTCCGCCTCCTCGTCGAGCGGCGCGTCCCAAGCCTGGCGGTCCTCGCCGCGCTCGTCCCGGTCCACTGGCCAGAGATCGACGCAGCCGGCGTGGTCGGCGCGGAAGGGCACGTGCTTGATCACGTCGTCCTTCCCCGGCGGCGGCACGCCGGTCCGGGTCTCGGGCGCGATGAACAGCGTGTCGACGAAGGTCAGGACCTGGGGCGTCGACCGGTAGGAGACCACCAGCGGCACGCCGTCTGCCGGCTGGCCTGCCGCCACGATGTCGGTGATGTAGCGCTGCGTCTCGTCGAGAAGCCGGCGCGGGTCAGCCCCCTGGAAACTGTAGATCGACTGCTTCTCGTCCCCGACGACGAACAGGGTGCGATCCGGGGCGCCCTGCCGGCGCTGGCCGGCGCCGGCCCAGAACTCCCCGGTCAGCTGCCGGACGATGTCCCACTGCTCGGGCGCGGTGTCCTGCGCCTCGTCGACGAGGATGTGGTCGATGCCGCCGTCCAGCTTGTAGAGGACCCAGGCGGCGTCCGGCCGGTCGGCGACCAACTGGCGCGTGCGGCCGATCAGGTCGGCGAAGTCCAGCGCGCCGCGCTCGGCCTTGGCCCGGCGATAGGCCTCGGCGTAGGCGCTGGCCATGGCCAGGACCTGGACCGTGATCTCGGCGACCCGCGCCGAGCGCAGCTCCGCCCGGACCTTCTCCAGCCGGTCCTGCTCGGTCAGCAGGGCCATGCGGATGTCTTCGCGGGGTCTCAGCGTCTTGGTCGTTGCATAGTGTTTGACCGGCGTGCCTTCTCCCTTCTCCGTGAAGAGCGCGAGCAGGGCGTCGCTGATGGATTCGGCAGACCGAAGGCTGCTGGCGCACTTGCAGTCTGTGACGCCGCCGGCCTCCAGCACCTGGGCCGCTTCCTCATAGAGCCGGCGGTTGGTGGCGGCGAAAGCCGCCTCGGCGATCGCCTGCGGACTGGTCGGCGCGGCAAAGCCGCAGGTCTCCCACACATGCGCCTGCACGCCGTCGTAGCCGCCGCAGCGATCGACGTAGGCGGCGATGGCGTCGCGGCGGTTCTCGAAGTCGGAGAACAGTTTGTTGAAGGCCTCGAAGTCGAGCGCGACCGACAGGCGGGCGTAGGCGTCGGCCAGAGGCCCTTCGATGTCGAGGGCGTAGCGCGCCACGTCGGCCCGCGCCTCGGCGGCGATCAGGGCCGAGGCCTGGTCGTCCATGACCTTGAAGGTGGGCGATACGCCGGCTTCCAGCGGGAACCGGCGCAGCAGCTTCTCGCAGAAGGCGTGGATGGTCTGGATCTTCAGCCCGCCCGGCGTCTCCAGCGCCTTGGCGAACAGGGTGCGGGCGCGGGACAGGCCCAGCGCATCGCGCGGCGCGTCCTCGCCCTCCAGCCGCGCCAGCGCCTGCGTCAGCTCCGCGTCCGCCATGACCGACCAGTCGCCGAGCACCTCGAACAGCCGCCGCTGCATCTCGGCGGCGGCGGCCTTGGTGTAGGTCACGCAAAGAATGGCGGCGGGCGGCACGTTCCCGAGCAGCAGCCGGGCCACCCGGTCGATCAGGGTCTTGGTCTTGCCCGAGCCGGCGTTGGCGGTGACGAAGGCGTTGAGGGCGGGGTCGGCGGCCCGGCGCTGGTGGGGATCGTGAAGGCTCATTCCTCGCCGTCCCCCTCGCCGCCGGTCGACCATTCGAACACCCGCGCCAGGTGGTCGTGGTCGCCCGCGTACTGCTTCACAAACTGCGGCGCGGTGCGCGACAGGTAGCCCCGGTCGGGGTCCTGGTAGAGGGCCAGCAGCTTCTTGACGCCATCATAGGCCGCCGCGGCGGCCTCCTCGCTTTCGGGTCCGGCGGCCTTGCGCACCAGCACCTCGCCCGCCGGCTTGCGGCCGGTGACCTTCAGATAGGTCAGGTCGCCGGCGTAGACCTTCAGACCCTCGAAGCCGCCGGACGTCAGGATGGCCATGGTCAGGGTGAGCTGCGGCGAGAAGCCGGTGTTGATCTGTTTGGGCGTGGGCGCGCCGCCGGTCTTGAAATCCATGACGTGGCCCAGGCCCTCGGGCGTGACCTCGATGCGGTCGGCCTTGGCGGTCAGGGTGATCGTCCGCCCCTCGATGGACAGCGGCAGCCGACCCTCCCGCTCGACATGCACCGCCCGGCCGTCGGCGCGTCGCGTGCGCTCCAGATTCGTGGCCCACTGCGCTGCTTCCCGCGCCAGCGCCCGCTCGCGGGCCAGCGCGGCCCTGGGCAGGCCCTGGGCGACAAGGGCGTCCAGGTACAGCCGCTCGAACAGACCGGCGGAGTCGGCAGGCTCGCCGCTCTCCCAGGCCTGCGCGAACCGCTCGAAGGCGGTGTGGATGGCGGTGCCCCGGGCCTTGGCCTCCACCGGCTCGTCCGGCCGGTCGAGGCGGAACAGCCGCAGGATGTCGCGGGCCCAGACGCCATAGGGGTCGCGGGTCAGGGCCTCGATGCGGGTGACGGCGAAGCGGTCGGGGCGGTCCTCGACCGGCGGCCTGGGGTTGGGCCTCGAACAGGGGGCATAGGCGTCCGGCGCATCCAGCGCGCGGGCCCAGTCGAGCAGTTCCGGCCGTCCGGGCAGCGGGACGCCCGCGCCGCGCGCCAGGGTGCGCAGCCGCCAGAGCCAGCGGGATTCCACGGCGGGAGAGCCCTCCCGACGCTGGCTGTGCACCAGCACCACCTCCGGCGCGCAGGCGGCCTGGGCGAAGTCATGGGCGGTCAGGCCCAGCCGCCGCTCGGGCGACGGCAGGCCCAGCCGCTCGCGCATCGGCCGAGACAGGAAGGGGTCGATCGGCGCGCCGCGCGGCCAGACGCCGTCCTCGAGCCCCGCGAGCACGAGCCGGTCGGCGCGCAGCAGGCGGGCCTCCAGCGCGCCCAGGATGCGCAGGCGCGGATGCACCCCGCCCGACCGAAGGGTCTCGCCGTCCAGCAGCATGGCCAGCAGGTCGACGAAATTGCGCGGCGAGACCGGCGGCAGGGCGGCGCCGTCCTGGATCAGTCCGGCCAGCAGGGCGGCGGCGCACTCGCCGTCGGCTCCGCTCCAGACGCCAGGACCGCCCAGCGCCTCGAGCGCCAGGGTCAGGCCGCGGGCCGCGTCATCGACGGCGGCCTCGCCGTCCGCGAAGGCCAGGGCCAGGATGTCCAGCGCGCTGAGCAGGTCTTCGGCCAGGGCCAACGCCTCCGGATCATCGAGACGGGCCAGAAGGCTGTCGCGGTAGCCCGGCCTGGCCCCGCGCAGGGCGGTGCGCTCCAGTCCGGCGCCCGCCTGCGCCAGATCGTCCGGCAGGCGGTCGAGGGCCGTGAGCGGATGCTTGAGGATCGCCAGCAGCAGCACCGGCGACAGGGGATCGACGGCCCAGTCGGCGATCAGCCGGGCCAGCACGGCGACCGGGAATCCGGCCAGCGGCGTTCCGGCCGAGGAGTCGGCGATGACGCCGAACCGCGCCAGCCGGGCGCTGACCCGCCGGGCCAGGGCCAGGTCGGGGGTGACCAGCGCGCAGGTGCGCTCGGGGTCCTCCAGCGTCTCGCGGAGCAATAGCGCACAGACGTCGGCGGCCTCCTCCTCGTGCCGCGCGGCGATCACCGACAGGCCGGCCAGGCCCTCCGCCAGAGGGTCGACGCCGTCGGCCTCGCCCTCGCTGCGCAGACTGTCGAGCACATCGCGCCAGTCGGCGGTGGCCTCGGCCGGGCGCAGCGCCTCGTTGATCACTCGCCGGCGCCAGCGGCCCCGGCTGTCGGCGTCCGGGAGCCAGGGGATCACGCCATCCCGGCCGACCTTGGCGTGGATGTCGAGCAGCCGCTTCATGGCGGCCTGCGGGTGCTGGTCCTCGATCCTGGCCCAGGCGTCGTCGGCCAGACCTTCGTCGAGACCCGGCAGCACCACGGCCCCGCGCGGCGCTTGCGCGACAGCGACCAGCAGACGGGCGGTGGCCGGCGCCGTGCCGGTCGAGCCGGCGGCGATCAGGGGGTGAGCCGGCGGGTGGCGGGTCCACTGGTCGGTCAGCGCATCCAGAAGCCGGACCCGCCGCTCGGCGACGTCGATCAGCCCCTGCGCGGCCAGCCAGGCCGGCCAGGCCTCCAGCGCGATCCGCAGGAGGCCGGTCGAGCGCCGCCAGTGGGCGGCCATCTCCAGCTCGACCAGGCTGTCGAGGCGATCGAGCGGCCGCTTCACCTCCTCGATCTGCAGGTCATCCAGGAAGCGCGCCAGGGCGTCGGCCATTTCCAGCGCCCCGGCGGCGTCCAGGCGGCGACCCAGCTTGCCGTCGCGGGCCACCATCCGGGCGAGCTCAAAGCGTCGGGTCCTTGGGTCAACAGCGGGCGGGATGTCGAGCGACAGGTCGCCGGGCTCGAACGGCGGCTCGCCCTCGTCCAGATCGCCGATCGCGCGGATCTGCGGCAGCAGGGTCGCCCGCCCGCCGACCGCGCCGACGAGGGCCTCGGCCAGCACGCGCGCCCCGCGACGGGTGGGGACCAGCACCACCGCCCCGGCCAGGGCCTCGGGATCCGGCAGGGCCGCGACCAGTCCGGTCGCCAGATCGTCGAGAAAGGGCCGGTGGGCCGGGATCGAGAACCAGCGGGGGGCCGCACGCTCGAAGGGCCCGGTCATCCGGCGGCCAGCCTGGCTTGCGCGGCGTCGCGGGCGACCGGGTCGCCGACATGCATCCACAGGCCCGGGGGCGACACGCGCCGTGGACGCGGCCCGCCTGTGTCAGCTGCTTCCAGATCGGCAAGAGGCCGAACGGGCCGTCCGGACCGTCCGCCACCACCGAGGGCTTGCAGATGTGGACGCCGACATAGACCAGCGGCGCCTGCTCTCCGGCGTCCTTGAAGCGGACCTCGCCGGCCGTCGAGAGGAAAAGGTCGCCGGTGTCGTGGAAACCCATGGACTCTGCCGTCGAGGCGGTCAGCAGGCAGACATCCATCCGCTCGGGGTCCCAGGCGGCTGCCACGGCCCTGAGCGCGCCGCCGTCCTCATCGTTGATCCAGACCGAGTCGATATTGGCCACCCAGAAGGGCGTATCTGGCAGCAGGTGCAGCGCGTGCCTGATGCCCCCGCCGGTCTCCAGCGGCTCGGCCCGCTCGTCGGAGATGATGATGCGCGGCGCCGCGCCGGTCGCATCGCGCGCCTTGAGGTGGGCCTCCAGCCGGTCGGCGAAGGCGTGAACATTGACCACCGCCGTCTCGACCCCGACCTGGGCCAGCCGGTCGAGCATGTGGTCGATCAGGGCCCGGCCGCCGACCTCGACCAGGGCCTTGGGCCGGTCGTTGGTCAGCGGGCGCATGCGGGTGCCCAGGCCCGCGGCCAGCACCATGGCGACCTTTGGTCCCTTTGAGGCCCCGCTCACGACCGCACCTCCGCCGGAACCTGCCGGTCGAACCAGGCCTTCATCCCGGCCATACCGGGATCCGCCAGGCAGCTGTCTAGATAGCGCCACAGGCGCGGCAGGAAGGCCTCGTAGCGAGGCTTGCCGTCGCGGACGACCAGCCGGGCGAAGATGCCGATGATGCGGGCGACATTGAGCGCCCCCAGGGCGTGGTAGTCGGCCAGCAGCTCACCCCGGTTGAGCCGTGGATGGGCGGCGAGATAGCGGTCGAGGGCGCGGGCTTCGAGCGCCGGCGAGACGTCCCGGCGCGCGTCGTGCAGCAGCATGGACAGGTCCCAGACCCGGTGGGCCTTCACCGCGTCCTGGAAGTCGATCAGGCCGACGCGGGCGGGGCCCTCGCGCGCGGGCAGCCAGAGCAGGTTCTCGGCGTGATAGTCGCGGTGGCAGAAGACCTCCGCCAGCGCCTCGCCCCGGGCCCGGATGGGCGCCCACAGCGCCTCCCACTCCGCAAGCGCGGCCGCGTCGGGCGCGAAGGCCGGGCGCAGCTTCGGCAGCCAGTCAGGGAACAGCGCCTGCGCATAGCGCAGCGCCAAGTCGTCGTAGGTCAGCAGCGGCCAGGCGACGCCGTCGTGTTCCAGGGTCTCCGGCGGCGGGGCGGCATGCAGCGCGACCAGCGCGTCGATGGCGGCGTCGTAGAGCTCGCCCTCATCGGCGGTCCCGGCGGCGATCTCGGCGGCGTAGAGCCCGTCGCCGAGATCCTCCAGCACCGCCAGGCCCGCCTCGGCGTCGAAGGCGAGGATCCGCGGCGCCGAGAGGCCCAGGGCGCAGAGGTGGCCGGCGCAGGCGGCGAAGGCGTCCACCCGGCCGGCGGCCAGGCGGTAGACGGCGTTGGGACCCAGCGCCTCGCGCTCGGCCGGGGTGGCGCCGGGCGGACAGGCCGGGCTCTCGGCCTTGGGCGGCTGGTCCATGAAGATCAGGCTGTCCCCGCCGGCCGTGTGGAGCCGCTCGTAGGCCCGGGTCGAGGCGTCGCCGCTCAACGGCTGGCGCCGCGCGTCGCCGTAGCCGTGCCTGACCAGGAAGGCGGCCTTGAGGGTCTCGCGATCAGAACTCAAGCGGTCGTCCTTCCCAGGCTCCGTGGGCGGTCAGGCGCGCGCGACGCCCCTCCCCCTCAAAGGCGATGTCTATATCGAGTCGGTCGGGCGGCAGATCGCCCTCGAGCCGCTCAGGCCATTCGATGACCGCCGCGCCGTCGTCCAGCGCCTCGTCCAGCCCGATCTCCCGCGCCTCGTCCGGACTGGTCAGCCGGTAGAGGTCGAAGTGGGCGAGCGGGAACGCCGCGGCCTCGTAGAACTGGACGAGGGTGAAGGTCGGACTGGGGACATCCTCGTCCGGCGTCGTCAGCGCCCGCACCAACGCCCGGGCCAGGGTCGACTTTCCGGCTCCCAGCGGACCGGTCAGGCAGACCGCCTCGCCGGCGCGCAGGGCGCGGGACACGGCCTGGCCCAGTCGCGCGGTGGCGGCGTCGTCCGCCAGATCGATCATGGCGGGCGGGATCATGCGAAGGGGGTGTCGGGCGAAACGGGCAGCACCCGCTCGACATAGGCCTTCAGCGCGGCGCTGGCGACCGCCGCGTCGGGCGGAAGGCGATCGGGCGCCAGCGGCTCGCCGACCACGATCCGGAAGCGGCGCCCGCGCTTGTTCAGCAGCTCGTGGAACAGGGTGACGTCGCGCAGTTCCGGCGAGAAGCGGTCGAAGAAGTGGAACATCGCCGCCCAGGGTCCTGCGACATGCAACGGCACGACCGGCGCGGCGTATTTCGCCGCCACCGACAGGGCCGTGGGCATCCACTCGGGATCGACCAGGACCCCGTCCGGCCCCCGTCGCGCCAGCTTGCCGGCCGGGAAGACCATCAGGGTCCGCTCAGCCTCCATGGCGTCCCGGGTCATGGCCAGGGTCAGGCGTGTGCGGTCGCGGCTGCGCTTGGCCGGCACCCACTCGACGGGGATCAGGGTCTCGTCGAACCGGCTGCAGACCCGATGGGCGTCGGAGTTGGCGTAGAAGACGATGTCCGGCCGGGCGGCCTTGAGCGCGTCATAGACCGCGATGCCGTCGGCGATGCCGGTCGGATGGTTGGCCACGACGATGCAGCGGCCGTCCGGCGGCAGCCGCTCCAGCCCCGAGACCTCAACCTCCAGAGCCAGCAGGTCGGAGACGAAGTCCAGCGCCTCGCGTCCGCCCATCACCGAGATGGCGTCGGCCATGGCGCGCGCCTTGCGATAGTCGAGCAGGCGATAGAGCGGCGGGCGCACGAGCGGCCACAGCGGCGAGGCCGACAGCTTCGGCGCCCGCTCCTCGATGAGCACATCGACGATATGGGCCGCCCGCGCGGCGGCGGCGGTCTGCGTCGGGACTGTCACGGCGTCGGCCATGGGAGGAGACTAGTAGCGCCCGCCGCGTGCGCAAAGCGGTCTGGTCGGACGGGCGTCAAAGGCCTAGAACGCCCGCCTCAGACACGCCTCCGGGAGATCGCCATGCGGGACATCCGCCATTTCGTGAACGGTTCGTCCTTCGAGGGCGCCTCGGGCCGCTTCGGCGATGTGTTCAATCCCAACACCGGCGAGGTGCAGGCCCGCGTGCAGCTGGCCACGGCCGGCGAGCTGGAACTGGCGGTCCAGGCGGCGCTGAAGGCCTTCCCCGCCTGGTCGGCGACCAATCCCCAGCGCCGGGCGCGGGTGATGTTCGAGTTCAAGCGTCTGGTCGAGGCCAACATGCAGGACCTGGCCGAGATGCTCTCGGCCGAGCACGGCAAGGTCATCGCCGACAGCAAGGGCGACATCCAGCGCGGCCTGGAAGTCATCGAGTTCGCCTGCGGCATCCCGCACGCGCTGAAGGGCGAATACACCGAGGGCGCAGGCCCGGGCATCGACGTCTACTCGATGCGCCAGCCGCTGGGCGTGGTGGCCGGCATCACCCCGTTCAACTTCCCGGCCATGATCCCGATGTGGATGTTCGGCGTGGCCATCGCGGTGGGCAACACCTTCATCCTCAAGCCCTCGGAGAAGGACCCGACGGTCCCGGTGCGCCTGGCCGAGCTGATGATGGAGGCCGGCGCGCCGGAAGGCGTGCTGAACGTCGTTCACGGCGACAAGACCGCCGTCGACGCCATCCTGCAGCACCCCGACATCAAGGCCGTCAGCTTCGTCGGCAGCAGCGACATCGCCCACTATGTCTATTCGCAGGGCACGCTCCACAACAAGCGGGTGCAGGCGATGGGCGGCGCCAAGAACCACGGCATCGTCATGCCCGACGCCGACCTCGACCAGGTGGTCAAGGACCTGTCGGGCGCGGCCTTCGGCTCGGCCGGCGAGCGCTGCATGGCGCTGCCCGTCGTGGTGCCGGTCGGCAAGGCGGTGGCCGACGAACTGCGCGAGCGGATGGTGGCCGAGATCGACACCCTCAAGGTCGGCCTCTCCAATGACGCCGACGCCCAGTACGGCCCGGTGGTCTCCGCCGCCCACCGCCAGAAGATCGCCGACTACATCCAGATCGGGAAGGACGAGGGCGCCGAGCTGGTCGTCGACGGCCGCGACTTCAAGCTGCAAGGCTATGAGAAGGGCTTCTTCATCGGCCCCAGCTTCTTCGACGGCGTGAAGCCCGGCATGAAGACCTACCACGAGGAGATCTTCGGCCCGGTCCTGCAGATGGTCCGCGCCGACAGCTTCGAGGAAGCGGTCGAGCTGCCGAGCAAGCACCAGTACGGCAACGGCGTCGCCATCTTCACGCGCAACGGCCGCGTGGCCCGCGAGTTCGCATCGCGCGTCCAGGTCGGCATGGTCGGGATCAACGTGCCGATCCCGGTGCCGGTCGCCTATCACACCTTCGGCGGCTGGAAGCGCTCGGCGTTCGGGGACACCAACCAGCACGGCATGGAAGGCGTGAAGTTCTGGACCAAGGTCAAGACCATCACTGCCCGCTGGCCCGAGGGCGAGGTCGGCGACTCGAGCTTCGTCATTCCGACGATGAAGTGATGTGGACGGGGACACGCTTCGAGGGGGCGTGGTCGGTCCCGTGCGTCCTTCGACACGCAGCCTTCGGCTGCTGCTCAGGATGACGGATCCAGAATAGTCATGGTGAGCAGCGCGTAGCGCGTGTCGAACCACGCAAGGCGTTGGGGCAGGCCCCTTCGGAGCCTGTCCCCGTCAGCGGACGATCAGCGCCCGCGTCACCCCGTCCAGCACGAAGCGGCCTTCCGGCGTAGCGCGCAGACGGTGGGAGTCCTCCGCGAGCAGGCCCTGCTCCACCAGCCCCGTGACCACGCCGCTCTCCGGCCCCAGCCCTAGCGCCGCCAGGTCGCCCCAAGCCACGCCGTCGTAAGTCCGCAGGCCCATGAGAATGCGCTCCTCGGCGGCTTGGGCCGGGGTGAGGGTCTCGGACTCGAACCCCACGCCTGTCTGCCCGACCGCCGCGATGTAGTCCGCCACGCCCGCCTTCGCCGTCGTCGCCGTACGCGCGCCGTCCAGCGTCAGCCGCCCATGCGCGCCGGGGCCGGCGCCGACGTAGTCCTGGCCGCGCCAGTAGACGAGGTTGTGCCGCGAGCGGGCCGCTTCGCCCCGGGCGTGGTTGGAAACCTCGTAGGCCTCGAACCCGGCGGCCGCGAGCGTGACCTGCGTCATCTCGTAGAGGGCCGAACCGGTCTCGTCGTCCGGCGGCGTGAAGGTTCCGCGTCGGACGGCGCGGTCGAAGGCTGTGCCCGCCTCGATGGTCAGCTGGTAGGGCGAGACGTGCTCGGCGCCGAGGTCGATCACCGCCGCCAGCTGCTCGCGCCACTGGGCCGGGGTCTGCTGCGGCAGCGCGTAGATCAGGTCCACCGACAGGCGCGGGAAGGTCGCCGCCGCCACGCCTGCCGCGCGCCGGGCCTGGGCCGCATCGTGGTTACGGCCGAGGAACCTGAGCGCCGCGTCGTCGAAGGATTGCAGGCCGAGCGACAGCCGGGTCACGCCGGCGTCGCGGAAGGCGGCGAAGCGGCCGGCCTCGGCGTCGGTGGGGTTGGCCTCCAGCGACACCTCGACCTCGCCGTCCGGCGTCCAGAGCCTTCTCGCCGTCTCGACGATTCGCGCCGCCCAGTCAGGGTCCATCAGCGAGGGCGTGCCGCCGCCCAGGAACACCGAGACCAGCCGCCGGTCGCCGGTCAGCGCCCGCTGGGCGGTCAGGTCGGCGACGATGGCGGCGGCCAGCGCGGCCTGCTCGACCTGCCCCCGGTCGCGAACGACGTTGAAGTCGCAGTAAGGGCAGATCCGCGCGCAGTAGGGCCAGTGGACGTAGACGCCCAGAGCGCGGTCGCGCTCTGCTTCCTGTTGGCGAGCCTGCACTTCCCGATCGGGCCTTGCCCCGATCGGGGCAGGCTCTCGCGGCGGGAGCTCGCTCAAAACAGCGCGGCCTTGAGCTTGGCGAAGGCGACGGCGCGGTGGCTGATGGCGTCCTTTGCGACCGGGTCCATCTCGCCGAAGGTCTGGCTGTAGCTGGTCGGGACGAAGATGGGATCATAGCCGAAGCCGTTCGCACCGCGCCCCGGGAAGACGAGCTCCCCGCGCACGACGCCCTCGACCACCACGGAGGGGCCCTCGGGCCAGGCCACGGCCAGGGCGCTGGTGAACCAGGCGGAACGATCGTCCGAGCCGGTCTCGATCAGCCGGTCCTCGACCTTGGCCATCGCCTCGGCAAAGTCCTTCGACGGGCCGGCCCAGCGGGCGGAGAAGATGCCGGGCGCGCCGTCCAGAGCCGTGACCGACAGGCCGCTGTCGTCGGCGATGGCGATCTTCCCCGACAGGTCGGCGGCGTGACGGGCCTTGAGCAGGGCGTTGCCGACGAAGGTGCTCTCGGTCTCGTCGGGCTCGGGGATGTTCAGCTCGCCGGCCGACAGGATGGTGAAGCGGCCGTCCAGAAGGGCGACCAGTTCCTTCGCCTTGCCCGGATTGTGGGTGGCGGCGACCAGGGTGGTTCCGGGGGCGAGCAGCAGGGGCATGGCGGGATCCTCTCCCGGTCTTCCTCGCCCCGAACGCGCCACCGCGCAAGGCCGGGGATTTATGCTGCACTGCATTACGCTGATGTAATGATGTTACGCAAGTTTAATATCGATAAACGATAATTCCTTTGATTGAAGATCGATGATTGCGTACATAGATGACGTGGACGGGCCGCAACGGGCCGCCCGCCGGGTGAGGAAGGGTCCTCATTCATGTTGCACTGCACAATGGAGGACATCATGTCCGCGCAAAAGATGACCAACCTGGTCGACACCATCGCGATGACCTTGGTCAGCGCTGCTCTTCTGGCCGCTCTGCCGATCTCGGCGGTGCTGTTCGTGACCAGCTCGATCTGATCGGGCTCTCTTTCATGAGGGTCCCGGTCAGGGCATTCTCGCCGCCCGCCTGAGGGCCGGCTTCTCCCGAGGGAACCGACGACGGTTCCTTCCGGTGAATCCGGCTCCTGGGAGGGCGCCCGGAAACAACAGCCACGGGCGAGCGGCCTGCCGCCGCCCGTATCTGTCGTTCGCGCCGGGCGGACGGAGCGACCCGGCGCGCAGGCGCCGGCATTGGGGGAGTTGCGCCATGCGCGCCTTGGGACCTGGCTCGGTGTCGAGCTTCCTGAAGACCGTCCTGGACGTTGTCTACTACGGCACGGCCGCCATCCTGGCCCTGCTGACGGTCGGGCTGATCGCCGGCCTGCTGGCTGTCAGCTTCGTGCCCGACCTGTTCGGCGAAATCGGCGACCGCCTGAAGATCGAGGGCGACGTGACCCCGGGCCGGCTGGCGGCGCTGGGCGTCGCCTTCGCCGTCTACGGCATGCTCTATCTCGGCGCGCTGATCGCCATCCTCAGCGGACTTCGCAAGGTGTTCGCAACCCTGACGGCGGGCGATCCGTTCCAGCCGGAGAACATCCCGCGGCTGCGGCTGATCGGCTTCGTGCTGGCCGGCATGGAACTGGCCCGCTATGCGCTGGGCGCCCTGCTGCTGGCCATCGCCCCGGTCCTGACGTGGGATATCGACGGCTTCAACATCACCGTCTGGTTCTCGGTGCTGGTCGTCTTCGTGCTGGCCGAGGTCTTCCGCGAGGGCGCCCGCCTTCGTCGTGAAGCCGAGCTGACGATCTAGCGTTCGGGAGCGTGCGGCATGGCCATTAAAGTCACCCTCGACAGGATCCTGCAGGAGCGACGCATGTCGCTGACCGAGCTGGCCGACCGTGTCGGCGTCACCATCGCCAACCTGTCGATTCTCAAGACCGGCAAGGCCCGCGCGATCCGCTTCTCGACCCTGGACGCCCTCTGCCGGGAACTGTCCTGCCAGCCCGGCGACATCGTCATCTTCGAACCCGGCGGCGGCGCGGGCGTGGAGGAGGACGAGGAGGAAGAGGCCTACGGCGGGGCTTGATGAACCTCGCTCTCCTCTCGGGAGAGCTGTCATGGCGGAGCCATGACTGAGAGGGAGGCGCGGCGGCTGACGATCAAGCTCAGCGCATCCCTCTCCGACCGCGCTCCGCGAGGCCACCTCTCCCTCCGGGAGAGGATTATCCTTGAACCGCCGCCCGCTGCAGCAGGAACAGCTCTCCGATGCCCTTCTCGGCCAGGCCGTAGAGGGCTTCGAACTCGGCGCGGGTGAAGCCGCGCTTTTCGCCGGTGGCCTGGATCTCGACGATGTCGCCCACGCCGGTCAGCACGAAGTTCGAATCCGCCTCGGCCGTCGAGTCCTCCTCGTAGTCGAGGTCGAGCACCGGCAGGTTGTTGAACACGCCGCACGACACCGCCGCCACCTGGTCCAGGATCGGGTCGGTCTTGATGACGCCTTCGTCGAGCAGGTACTTCGTCGCCAGCCGCAGCGCGACCCAGGCGCCGGTGATCGAGGCGGTGCGGGTGCCGCCGTCGGCCTGGACCACGTCGCAGTCGATCTGGATCTGGCGTTCGCCCAGCGCCTTCATGTCGACCACGGCGCGCAGGGAGCGGCCGATCAGGCGCTGGATTTCCTGGGTGCGGCCCGACTGTTTGCCCTGGGCGGCTTCACGCCGGCCGCGGGTGTGGGTGGCTCTAGGCAACATGCCGTACTCGGCCGTGACCCAGCCGGCCCCCTTGCCGCGCATCCAGCCGGGGACGCCCTCATCGACGCTGGCGGTGACCAGCACCTTGGTATGGCCGAAGGTCACCAGGCACGAGCCCTCGGCGTAGCGGTTGACCCCGGTTTCGAGGGTCACGACCCGCATCTGGTCGGGGGCGCGTTCTGACGGTCGCATCATCTGTCTCTTCAAAGCGTTGCGCGGCTTGCGCGCGGGCAGGGGCTGCCTATCCTATCGGAGGAAGGGTCGTCCACGGCCCTTGAAGTGAACAACATGTCCTCGATCCTCACCGGCGGCCTCGCGCCGACCCCGACCCTGACCGACCTGGACGAGCGCGCCCGCGACATCTTCCGGCGCGTGGTGGAGGCCTATCTGGAGACAGGGGAGCCGATCGGCTCGCGAACCCTGTCGCGCGGCGGCATCCAGCTGTCGCCGGCCTCGATCCGCAACACCCTGCAGGACCTGGCCCAGCTGGGTCTGCTTGATTCGCCGCACACCAGCGCCGGACGCCTGCCGACCCACGCGGGCCTGCGGCTGTTCGTCGACGGCCTGCTGGAGGTGGGCGATGTCGGCGAGGCCGAGAAGCGCGAGATCGACGCCCGGCTGTCGGTGCGCGGCCGCAGCTTCGAGGACGCTCTCAACGAGGCCAGCGGAATCCTGTCGGGCCTGGCCGGCGGCGCCGGCATCGTGGTCAGCCCGGTGCGCGAGGCCGGGGTCAAGCATGTGGAGTTCGTGGCGCTGGGGCCCGACCAGGCGCTGGCGGTCATGGTCTTCGACGACGGACAGGTCGAGAACCGGCTTATGCGGCTGGCCCCCGGCCTGACGCCCTCGGCGCTGCTGGAAGCCTCCAGCTTCCTCGCCTCGCGTCTGAAGGGCCGCACCCTGACCGAGACCCGCAGCGAGATGCGGGCCGAGCTGGACCGCGCCCGCCGCGAGCTGAACGAGACCGCCGCCCGGCTGGTCGAGGACGGCCTGGCCGCCTGGAGCGGCGGCGAGGACGCCGACCGTTCGCTGATCGTGCGCGGCCGCGCCAACCTGCTGGGCGAAGCCGGCGCGCTGGAAGACCTGGAGAAGGTCCGCCGCCTGTTCGACGACCTGGAACAGAAGGAGCAGCTGATCGGTTTGCTCGACGACGTCCGCGACGCCCAGGGGGTGCGGATCTTCATCGGCGCGGAAACGCGACTTTTCTCGCTTTCGGGTTCCGCCGTCATCGCGGCGCCCTATATGTCGGGCCGACAGAAGGTGCTGGGCGCGATCGGCGTGATCGGGCCGGCGCGTTTGAACTATGCCCGGGTGATCCCGCTGGTGGACTACACCGCGCGGGTGCTCGGCCGAATGCTGGACGGATGAAGAGATGAGTGACCAGGAGACCCCGGCCAACGGCCACGACGAGGACCTCGAGACCATCGAGGCGGCGCTGGACGCCGACATCGAAGCGCTGAAGGCGGAGAACGCCGCGCTGAAGGAACAGGTGCTGCGCTACGCGGCCGAGGCGGACAACACCCGCCGCCGGGCCGAGCGCGAGCAGAACGACGCCCGGGCCTATGCGATCCAGAAGTTCGCCCGCGACCTGTTCGGGGTCGCCGACCACCTGACCGCCGCCACCACCCACGCGCCGCGCGACAGCGACGACCAGATCGTCAAGAACTTCGTCGTCGGCGTCGACATGACCTTCAAGGAGCTGATGAGCGCCTTCGAGCGCAACGGCCTCAAGAAGCTGGCCCCGGAAAAGGGCGGCAAGTTCGACCCGCACCAGCACCAGGCGATGATGGAACAGCCCGCCGGCGACGGCGTGGCCCCCGGCGCGGTGATCAAGACCCTGCAGGCCGGCTACGAGCTGCAGGGCCGCATCGTCCGCCCGGCCATGGTCGTGGTCGCCGCCAAGGGCGGAACCGCCCAGCCGGCCGCGGATGCGCCGGCCTCCAACCCCTACGCCGCCGAGGGCGAGACCAGCGGCGGGGCAGTGGACACGAAGGCTTAGAGCGCGCGCTCCCCCTTCTGCCGTCATCGTCGGACTTGTTCCGACGACCCATGAACACGACAGGCAACAGGAAGGGCGCGGGTCATTCCGCGCCCATTTCGTTCGGCTCACCGCGCATGGGTCGTCGGAACAAGTCCGACGATGACGAAAATTAGAGAGCGCTACCTTGTCAGCGTGGTCCCCTGCCCCCTTCCGCAAGCCGCTGATTACGCTAATGTCGCAAGTCCCCTTGAAGGCGAACCGGCGGGGGCCTCGACGATTCGCCCGCACTTCCTGACTTCGGACGAGACATGAAGCTTACCATCGAGCGGACGGCGCTGCTGAAGGCCCTCGGGCATGTGCAGAGCGTCGTCGAGCGGCGCAACACCATTCCGATCCTCTCCAACGTCCTGTTGACGGCGGAGCGCGAGCAGGTGGGCTTCTCGGCGACCGACCTGGACATGGAGATCATCGACCAGGGCGTGGCCCAGGTCGACGTGCCCGGCCAGATCACCGCCCCGGCCCATACGCTGTACGAGATCGTCCGCAAGCTGCCCGAAGGCGCGGACGTCTCGCTGTCCTTCACCGGCGACGATCCCCGGCTGCAGGTCCAGGCCGGCCGTTCGAAGTTCAACCTGCCGGTGCTGCCGGCCGGCGACTTCCCGGTGATGAGCTCCGATGGCCTGTCAGGCCGCATTCCGGTCGACGCCAACGACCTGGCCCGGCTGATCGACAAGACCCGCTTCGCCATCTCCACCGAGGAGACGCGCTACTATCTGAACGGCCTCTACGTGCACACGGTGGTCGAGAACGGCCAGCCGATGCTGCGCTGCGTGGCCACCGACGGCCACCGCCTGGCGCTGGCCGAGATGCCGGCCCCCGAGGGCGCCGCCGGCCAGCCGGGCGTGATCATCCCGCGCAAGACCATCAACGAGGTCCGCCGCCTGCTCGACGACGCCGGCGAGACCGTCGACTTCCAGGTCAGCGCCCAGAAGGTGCGCTTCGAGTTCGGCCAGGCCGCCGCCCTGACCTCCAAGGTCATCGACGGCTCCTTCCCCGACTACATGCGGGTCATTCCGCGCGACAACGCCAAGATCATGCTGGTCGACAACACCCTGTTCGCCCAGGCCGTCGACCGCGTCGCCACCATCTCGACCGAGAAGAGCCGGTCGGTGAAGATGGCCGTCGAGCCCGGCCGCATGACCCTGACCGTCCGCAACATGGAGGCCGGCCAGGGCGTCGAGGAGCTGGAGATCGACTACGACGGCGACAGCTTCGAGATCGGGTTCAACGCCCGCTACCTGCTCGACGTCACCGGCCAGATCGGCGGCGAGATCGCCGAGTTCCGCTTCGCCGATCCCGCGTCCCCGACGCTGGTGCTGGACCCGACCGACGCCGGGGTGAAGTACGTGCTGATGCCGCTGCGGGTGTAGGCCCCCTGGCGGCGCTTCTCCACGAGATCTGGGAATCGACGGACGACAACGGCCGCTGGCTGCCCGTCTGCATGATCTCCGGTCCGGACGGGGATGACCTTCGCGCACAGCTCGATATCGACGCCCGGCTGGTGACCACGTTCGAGGCCCATTCGCCGTATGAGGCGATGGTGACTTTTCATCGGCTGATGGAGCTGGGGCCGTATCGGGGCGTCAGCAACGACGAGCGGCGCGCCTACACCGAGGAAGCACTCATGCGGCAGTTCCGGGGTCGCTGAGGGGGACAGGTTAAGGTGTCCCGAGGGACATCTTAACCTGTCCCCGACCTTGCCGCTGCCTCGAGCGGGGCGAGGTCGAGCTTGACCATCTTCAGCATCTGCTCGGTCACGCGGCGGACCACGGCTTGGTCGGGATCGTTCATCAGCTCGCCCAGGCGCCGGGGCGCGATCTGCCAGCTGAGGCCCCAGCGGTCCTTGAGCCAGCCGCATTCCTCGACGCTGCCGCCCTCCTTCAGGGCGTCCCACAGCCGGTCGAGTTCCTGCTGCGTGTCGACCTCGACCATGATCGAGAAGCTGTGGTTGAACGGATCCAGCGGCCCGGCCTCGATGGCCATGTAGCGCTGATCGCCCAGCGTGAACTCGGTGATGGCGACGCTGCCCGCCGGCCCGGCCGGGTTGTCGCCCATGACCGCCGTGGTCCGGACGATCCTCGAGCCCGGGATCAGCGAGGTGTAGAGCGCCAGCGCGGCGGCCATGTCCTTCTCGAACCACAGATGCTGGGTGACTTTCATGGGATGGTCCTCCTTCAGCTAAAGCGGCCGGGGCACGGCCGCTGTTCCGTCCAAGGACGGGCGAGCGGGGCCGATGCCGACATGAGGGGACAGGTTAAGATGTCCCTTGGGACACCTTAACCTGTCCCCGACATCCCCTATCTTTCCACCCATGTCGTTCCGCCTGCCCCGGTCCCTAACCAGCGCCGCCGCCCGCGAGGGCGCGCTGTCGTCTGTCCAGACCGAGATCGAGGGCGAGAAGGCGGCCGCCCTGGGCGCGACCGGCAAACGGGTCGAAGAGGCGCTCGCGGCGCTGGCGAAGGCCGACGACGAGGCCCGCCCCGCGGCGCTGAAAGCCGCCGCCGACGCCGTCTGGGCCCTGTTCATCCAGCGCGAACTGGCCGGGCAACGGGACCACAAGCCGCTGATCGAGCACTACGGTATCCCGAAAGAGGTGCTGGCGCGGCTGGGCGCGCGTTAGTCTCCCCCCTACCTCGTCATGGCCCGACCTGTTCGGGCCACCCATGACCACTGCGATCGCCGTGCGTCCTTCGACACGCCGCTGCGCGGCTGCTCAGGATGACTGGGTTGGAAGGCTACACCCCAAAGTCATGCTGAGCAGCGCTCGAAGAGCGCGTGTCGAAGCACGCAGGACGCCGGCCGACTCACCGCGCAGGGGTGACCCGGACGAGCCGGGCCATGACGGATGAAAGAGGAGCATGGTACGGACGCCCCATGCGCTCGGTGATCACCAACCTGACCCTGACCGACTACCGCTCCTATGAGCGGGCGGAGCTGTCGCCGGACGGGGCGAGCGTCTGCCTGTGGGGGCCGAACGGGGCGGGGAAGACCAACCTCCTGGAGGCAATCAGCCTGCTATCGCCGGGGCGGGGCCTGCGCGGCTCGCCGATCGCCGAGGTCGGGCGGCGGCTGCCGGGCGAGAAGACCGGCCGGGCCTGGGCGGTGTCAGCGCTGGTCTGGGGCGACGACGACGCGGTGCGGATCGGCACCGGGGTCGAGACACCCGGCGCGGCGCGACGCATCGTGCGCATCGAGGGCGAGACGGTTCCGCCCGGGCGGCTGGCGGACCACATCCGGCCGATCTGGCTGACCCCGGCCCAGGACCGGCTGTTCCTGGAGGCGGCGGGCGACCGCCGCCGCTTCTTCGACCGGCTGGTGTTCGCCGCTGAGCCGAAGCATGCCGCCCACGCCGCCGCCTACGACAAGGCGATGCGCGAGCGGATGCGGCTGCTGGCCGACGCCGGCGAGAGCGGCGCCGAACCGGACCCGGTCTGGCTGTCGGCGCTGGAGGCGCGACTGGCCGAGTCCGGCGCCCTGATGGCGCAGGCGCGGGCCCGGACGCTGGCGGTGCTGCAGTCGGAGATCGACGACCGGGGCGACCGGCCCTTTCCGCAGGCGGTGCTGAGCCTGACCGGCGAGTGGGAGCAGCTGGCGCAGAGCGGCGTCGAGGTCGCCGATCTCGAGGCCCGGCTGGCGTCAGCGCTGGCCGCCGCGCGGGCCCGCGACGGGGCGGCGGGACGGGCGCTGACCGGGCCGCACCGGGGCGATCTGGCCGTGGTTCACGCCGAAAAGGACCGCCCGGCGGCGGAATGTTCGACCGGCGAACAGAAGGCCCTGATTCTGAACCTCGTCCTGGCCCAGGCGGCGAGACTTTCCCGTGTAGAATCAGCGCCAAGTCCTGTATTGTTACTCGACGAAGTCGCTGCGCATCTGGACCCGCTCCGCCGGGCCGCGCTGGCCGACGAAATCGCGGCGCTCGACCTCCAGGCCTTCCTGACTGGAACCGACGAGTCGCTGTTCGACCCCTTCAAGGGTCGGGCCCTCGGCGTCCGTGTGGAGCCGTCCGGCCTGACCGTTCTGGACCGATAGATGACCGACCAAATCGACGACGCTTCCGAGCCGCAGCACAACGGCGAATACGACGCCGACTCCATCAAGGTGCTCAAGGGCCTGGACGCGGTGCGCAAGCGCCCCGGCATGTACATCGGCGACACCGATGACGGCAGCGGCCTGCACCACATGGTCTATGAAGTCGTCGACAACGCCATCGACGAGGCCCTGGCCGGGCACGCGACCAAGGTCGAGGTGATCCTCAACGCCGACGGCAGCTGCACCGTCACCGACGACGGCCGCGGCATCCCGGTGGACATGCACGAGGGCGAGGGCGTCAGCGCCGCCGAGGTCATCATGACCCAGCTGCACGCCGGCGGTAAGTTCGACCAGAACAGCTACAAGGTCTCCGGCGGCCTGCACGGCGTCGGCGTCTCGGTCGTCAACGCGCTCAGCGACTGGCTGGAGCTGAAGATCTTCCGCAATGGCAAGGCGCACCAGATGCGCTTCGAGCGCGGCGACGCGGTCTCGTCCCTGACCATCACCGGCGACGCGCCGATCCGCGGCGAGGGCGACAGCCGCCAGGGGCAGCCCCTGACCGGCACCCAGGTGACCTTCTTCCCGTCGGTGACCACCTTCGCCTTCATCGAGTTCGACCGGAAGACGCTGGAGCACCGCCTGCGCGAGCTGGCCTTCCTCAACAGCGGCGTGACCATCCACTTCCGCGACGACCGCGACGCCGAGCCGTGGGAAGAGATCCTGCACTACGAGGGCGGCATCGAGGCCTTCGTCCGCCACCTGGACAAGGCCAAGACGGCGCTGATCAAGGCGCCGATCGTCATCCGCGGCGCGCGCGAAAAGGTCGAGATCGACCTCTCGCTGGAGTGGAACGACAGCTATCACGAGCACATGCTGTGCTTCACCAACAACATCCCGCAGAAGGACGGCGGCACCCACCTGTCGGCCTTCCGCGCGGCCCTGACCCGGGTCATCACCAACTATGCCGAGAGCTCCGGCATGGCCAAGAAGGAGAAGATCTCGGTCACCGGCGAGGATGCGCGCGAGGGGCTGACCTGCGTGCTGTCGGTCAAGGTGCCCGATCCCAAGTTCAGCTCCCAGACCAAGGACAAGCTGGTCTCCTCCGAGGTGCGACCGGCCGTCGAGGGCCTGGTCCAGGAGGGCCTGGCGACCTGGTTCGAGGAACATCCCGTCGAGGCCAAGGCCATCGTCGGCAAGATCGCCGAGGCCGCCTCGGCCCGCGAAGCGGCCCGCAAGGCCCGCGAGTTGACCCGCCGCAAGAGCGCGCTCGACATCACCAGCCTGCCCGGCAAGCTGGCTGACTGCTCCGAGCGCGACCCGGCCAAGTCCGAACTGTTCATCGTCGAGGGGGACTCGGCCGGCGGCTCGGCCAAGCAGGCCCGCAACCGCGACAACCAGGCGATCCTGCCCCTGCGCGGCAAGATCCTGAACGTCGAGCGGGCGCGGTTCGACAAGATGCTGTCGTCCGACCAGGTCGGCACCCTGATCATGGCGCTGGGCGCCGGCATCGGGCGGGACGAGTTCAACATCGAGAAGATGCGCTACCACCGCATCGTCATCATGACCGACGCCGACGTCGACGGCGCCCACATCCGCACGCTGCTGCTGACCTTCTTCTACCGGCAGATGCCGGAGGTGATCGAGCGCGGCTACCTCTACATCGCCCAGCCGCCGCTCTACAAAGCCACCAAGGGCAAGTCCTCGCGCTACCTGAAGGACGACCCCGAGATGGAGACCTTCCTGATCGACGAGGGCGTCGACGGGGCCGAGCTGGACCTGTCGTCCGGCGAGCGGATGACCGGCCAGGACCTGCTGGCCCTGGTCAACCTGGCCCGCACGGCCAAGGCCAACATCGACCGCCTGTCGGCCCGGGCCCCGGCCTTCGCCATCGAGCAGTCGGCCCTGGCCGGGCTGATGAGCGAGACCCCCGATCCCCAGGCCGCCGCCGAACGCCTGAACCTCTACGCCGAGGAGGGCGACGGCCCCTGGTCGGGCGAGCGCGGCGCGACCGGCTTCGTGTTCAGCCGCATCAAGCGCAGCGTGTCGGAGAAGATCGTGCTGGAGGACGCCCTGCTGCAGGCCGCCGACGCGCGCCGCCTGTCCGAGCGCGCCGCCGCCCTGGCCGAGACCTTCTCCGCGCCGGCCGTCTTCCGCCGCAAGGACAAGAGCACCACCGTGCGTGGTCCGCTCGACCTGGTCGGCGCGGTGATGGACGCCGGCCGCAAGGGCCTGTCGATCCAGCGCTACAAGGGCCTGGGCGAGATGAACCCCGAGCAGCTGTGGGAGACCACCCTGGACTCCGAAGCCCGCACCCTGCTGCAGGTCCGGGTGAACCACGCCGACGACGCCGACGACATGTTCAGCCGCCTGATGGGCGACCTGGTCGAACCGCGCCGCGAGTTCATCCAGGAGAATGCGCTCGACGCGGCGGTGGACGTCTAGCTCTCCCGCACCACCTTCAGCACCGCCTCGCCGTAGCGTTCCAGCTTGGAGACCCCCACGCCGTTGGCCAGCAGCAGCTCGCCGGCCGAGCGGGGGCGCAGGCGGGCGATGTCCTGCAGGGTGCGGTCGGCGAAGATGACGTAGGGCGGCACATGCTGCTCGTGGGCCTCGTCGCGGCGCCAGGCCCGTAGCGCCTCGAACAGCACCGCCGCGTCGCCGGTCAGCTCGTCGCCGGCGCTCTTGCCCCGCTTGCGGGCCGAGGACCGGCCGATGCGGCCCGAGACGTCGGCGCCCTCCGGCGGCGTCCGCACCGCGACCTTGCGCTCGCCCCGGTAGGTGGCCTTGACCGCGTCGGCGTCGCCCAGGCCGATCAGCGGACGACCGTCGTTGGGGTCCTCGCGCAGCAGGCCCTCGAACAGCAGCTGGTCGATCAGGTCGCGCCAGCCGACGGCGCTGAACTCCTTGCCCACGCCATAGGTGGAGAGGGCGGCTTCCGACTCCGAGACGTCCTTTGTCTTGCCCAGCAGATGGTCGACCAGCCGGCCCCGGCCGAACCGGCCGCCCAGCCGGTGGACGGCGGCCAGCGCCTTCTGGGCGGCGACGGTGGCGTCGATCGAGGCCGGCGGACTGACGCAGAGGTCGCACTGGCCGCAGCGGGCGACGTCCTCCTCGCCGAAGTAGCGGCGCACGGCGGCGGCGCGGCAGGCCGTGCCGTCGAGCATGTTGTAGAGCTGGCGCACCTTGCGCACCTGCACGGCGCGGACCTCGTCGGCGACCTCGCGGCCGTCGATGCGGCGCAGGGCCCAGGCCATGTCGGCCGAGCCGTAGAGGGTGATGCCCTCGGCCGGCTGGCCGTCGCGTCCGGCGCGGCCGATCTCCTGCCAGTAGGCCTCGATCGAGGCGGGCGGGTCGGCGTGGATGACGAAGCGGACGTCCGGCTTGTCGATGCCCATGCCGAAGGCGATGGTCGCCACCATCACGGCGGCGTCGGCCTCGAGGAACTTTTCCAGCCGCTGCGAGCGGACGGTCTTGTCGAGGCCGGCGTGGTAGGCGAGCGCCGGGACGCCGGCCGCGACCAACCGCTCGGCCAGCTTCTCGGTCCCCTCGCGGGAGCCCGCGTAGATGACGCCGGAGCGACCGGGCCTGGCCAGCACCAGCTCCTCGACCCGGCCGTGACCCTGGCCGCGCTTGCGCTCGGCCGAGAGGATCAGCTCGGGCCGGGCGAAGCTGTCGACGAACTCGGCGGAGTCCTCGAGCCGCAGTTCGGCGCGGATATCCTCGCGGGTGCGGGAATCGGCGGTGGCGGTGACGGCCAGGCGCGGCACGCCCGGGAAGATGTCGGCCAGCCGGCCCAGCATCCGGTAGTCGGGGCGGAAATCGTGGCCCCACTGGCTGACGCAGTGGGCCTCGTCGATGGCGATCAGGGCCAGCGGGATCCGCGACAGCCGGTTCAGCATGGCCGGCTGCGCCAGCCCCTCCGGCGACAGGTAGAGCAGGTCCAGCTCGCCGGCGTCGATGCGCCGCCAGATGTCCTGGCGCTGGTCCATGTCGGCGCTGGAGTCGAGCCGTTCGGCGGCGACGCCCGACTGCTTCATCGCCTCGACCTGGTCGGCCATCAGCGCGATCAGCGGCGAGACGACCAGACCCAGGCCCGGCCGGATCAGGCTGGGGATCTGGTAGCACAGGCTCTTGCCGCCGCCGGTCGGCAACACGGCCATGGCGCTGCGTCCGGCGAGAATCTCGCTGATGACCTCGCCCTGCAGCCCGCGGAACTCGGCATGGCCGAAGACGCGGCGCAGGATCTCGCGGGCGGGCTGGAGGGAATCGGTCACAGGGCGGTTATGGCGAGCGTCGCGAGTCTTGCTAACCCCCTGATCACGCGGCTGCACCAAACCTCCATATCGAACGGCTTTACCGCCGCGAAAACGTCGCGTTCATATGTCGTCAATCATCATGGGGCCTGACAGGCGCGGCGCGAAGAATCGCGTCTCTTGATATCCGGACAAGCGAAGAGACGATGGCTAAACCACAGGGCGCGCGGCGCACGCCGCTTCAGGCGCTGACCTACTGGGGCGCGGTAGTCGGGGTCTGGGGCCTGATCTTCGTCGTGGCCTTCTTCGCCATGTTCGCCACCGACCTGCCGGACGTCTCCAAGCTCAATGACGTGACGCGCCAGCCGTCGATCTCCTACCTGGACCGGTCCGGGGCGCTGATCGCCGTGCGCGGCAGCCAGTACGCGCCGCCCGTCGACCTGGACAAGCTGCCGGACTATGTGCCCAAGGCCTTCATCGCCATCGAGGACCGGCGCTTCTACTGGCACCCCGGGTTCGATCCCGTCGGCATCAGCCGCGCGGCGGTGACGAACCTGTCCTGCATGTGCGTCGCGGCCGGCGGCTCGACGATCACCCAGCAGCTGGCCCGCAACCTCTTCCTGACGCTCGACCAGAACTGGCGGCGCAAGGCCCAGGAGCTGATCCTGTCGCTGTGGCTGGAGATGAAGTTCACCAAGAAGGAGATCCTGGCCCTCTACCTGAACCGGGTCTACTTCGGCGCCGGCGCCTACGGCATCGAGGCCGCCGCCCAGCGCTACTTCAACAAGCCCGCCTCGCGGCTGACCATCGGCGAGGCGGCGCTGCTGGCCGGGATGATGAAGGGTCCGTCGCGCTACAGCCCGGTGACGGCCACCGGCCGGGCCGAACGCCGCGCCAACATCGTGCTCGACGAGATGGTGCGGACCAAGGCCATCACGGCGGAGCAGCGGGCCGAGGCGATCCGCACGCCGGTCCGGGTGTCGTCCGTCCTGGCCAACCAGCGGGCGCAGTACTTCACCGATTGGGTCGACGGACAGGTGCGCGCCCTGGTGGGCGAGCCGACCGAGGACCTGATCGTCGAAACCACGCTGGACCTGCCCATCCAGGCGGCCGCCGAGGCGGCGGTCCGGTCCGGCGTCAGCACCGGCAAGGCCCAGGGCGCCGAACAGGCGGCCCTGGTGGCCATCGACGGCGAGGGCCGCGTGCGGGCCTACGTCGGCGGCGCCAACTACGGCGAGAGCCAGTTCGACCGGGCGACCACCGCCCGTCGCCAGGCCGGCTCGGCCTTCAAGCCCTTCGTCTACCTGGCCGCCATGGAGGCGGGCCGCACGCCCGCCGTGATGGTCACCGACGAACCGGTGCGCATCGGCAGCTGGGAGCCGCGCAACTACACCGGCCGGTACCTGGGCGCGATCACCCTGCAGACGGCCCTGGCCCAGTCGGTGAACACCGTCGCCGCCCGACTGGCCAACGAGGTCGGCACCAGCAACGTCGCCTCGGTCGCCCGGCGGCTGGGCATCGCCTCGAAGATCCAGCTCGACCCGTCGATGGCGCTGGGCGCGGTCGAGGTCAGCCCGCTGGAGATGGCCCAGGCCTACGCCCCGTTCGCCAACGGCGGCTTCCTGGCCCGCGGCTACGGCATCCAGCGCATCCGCACGGCGGGCGGAAAGGTGTTGTACGACCACAATCTCGAGAAGCGGGCCAAGCGCTCGGTGATCGGCTCGCCGTCCCTGCAGTACATGAACCAGATGATGCGCGACGTGGTGGTCACCGGCACGGGCAAGCGCGCCCGCGTCTCCGGCTACGACATCGCCGGCAAGACCGGAACGACCAGCGACTATCGCGACGCCTGGTTCGTCGGCTACACCGGCGGCTTCGTAACCGCGGTCTGGACCGGCAAGGACGACAACAAGCCGATGAAGGGGGTCAGCGGCGGCGGGGTTCCGGCCGGAATCTGGCGCAGCTTCATGGCCCAGGCCCTGCCCAGGCTGCGCGCCCAGGCCATCCCCGGCGGCTACGCCACGCCCCCCGCCCAGGAACCGGACGCGATCGGCGACCTGCTGTCGAACCTCGGTCTCGGCGGCGGCGACACGCCGCCCGACCCGACCCCGGCGCCCGAGCAGAAGGCCCCGCCGCCGCGCCTGCCGGAAGAAGTGCCTTACTGACGGGTCAGCGGGTCGGCGCTCTAGAGAATGAAGCGCGACAGATCCACGTCCGCCGCCAGCGCCCCGATGCGGTCCTTCACATAGGCCGCATCGATGGTCACCGTCTGGCCGCCCCGGTCGGCGGCGGTGAAGCTGATCTCCTCGACCACCTTTTCGAGGATGGTCTGCAGGCGGCGGGCGCCGATGTTCTCGAGGCTGCCGTTCACCGCCACGGCGGCGTCGGCCAGGGCGTCGATGGCGTCCTCGGTGAAGACCAGTTCGACGCCTTCGGTGGCCAGCAGCGCCTGGTGCTGGCGGATCAGGTTGGCCTCAGGCTCGGTCAGGATGCGGCGCATGTCGTCGCGGGTCAGGGCCTTGAGCTCCACCCGGATCGGCAGCCGGCCCTGCAGCTCGGGCAGCAGGTCGGACGGCTTGGCGACATGGAAGGCGCCGGAGGCAATGAAGAGGACGTGGTCGGTCTTCACCGGTCCGTACTTGGTCGAGACCGTCGTGCCCTCGATCAGCGGCAGCAGGTCGCGCTGCACCCCCTCGCGGGAGACATCACCCCCGCCGGGCCGGTCGGAGCGACTGGCCACCTTGTCGATCTCGTCGAGGAAGACGATGCCCTGGTTCTCGGCCAGCTCGAGGGCCTCCTGGGTCAGGGCCTCCTGGTCGAGCAGCTTGTCGCTCTCCTCGGCGATCAGCGGCGCGTGGGCGCCGGCCACCGTGGTCTTGTGGGTGCGGGTGCGGCCGCCGAAGGCCTTGCCGAACATGTCGCCCAGATTGAGCACCCCCATCGAGGCGCCCGGCTGGCCGGGAAGGTCCATGCCCTGGAACGGCGAGGAGGTGTCGGCCAGCTGCAGCTCGACCTCCTTGTCGTTCAGCTCGCCGGCGCGGAGCTTGCGACGGAAGGACTCGCGGGCGGCGGTCGAGCCGGGGCCGGTCAGGGCGTCGAGGATGCGCTCCTCGGCGGCCGCCTCGGCGCGGGCGCGCACGGCGGCGCGTCGCTTGTCGCGGACCATGGCCATGGCGCTCTCGACCAGGTCGCGCATGATCTGGTCGACGTCGCGGCCGACATAGCCGACCTCGGTGAACTTGGTGGCCTCGACCTTGAGGAACGGGGCCTGGGCCAGCCTGGCCAGCCGCCGGGCGATCTCGGTCTTGCCGACGCCCGTCGGGCCGATCATCAGGATGTTCTTGGGCGTCACCTCGTCGCGCAGGTCGTCCGGCACGCGGCGGCGGCGCCAGCGGTTGCGCAGGGCCACGGCCACGGCGCGCTTGGCCTCGTCCTGGCCGACGATGTAGCGGTCGAGTTCGGAAACGATCTCGCGCGGGGAAAACTCGGTCATACGGACCCTGGTGCTGCCTGTCCTAGTTGGGCTTCGGCGGCGGCGGCGGGACCAGCAGTTCGTCGAAAACGATCCGCCAGCCGTCGGCGCGGCGTTGCCACACGCGCACATAGTGACCTTTCGTCTCCCCTCCAATGCCGGACCAGTCCATGACGCCGTAGGTCCAGGCCAGATCGCCGGCCTGCGAGGCCTCTCCGCCCAGGGTTTTCAGCCGCGCGGTCGCCGGCCGTGTCGCCATCTCGGCCTCCGCCCCCTCGCAGTCCTGCGCCGGCGGCAGGGCCGAGCCCTGCATGCGGCCGTCGCAGGCGTAGACCGTCAGGAAGCCGGCCTTCAGGTCGGTGAGGGCGACGGTCGCCAGGGCCTCCTCGACGGCGAACACCTGCTCCAGGGCCTGGGCGGCGTCCATCGGCGGCACGTCAGAGACCTGCAGGAAGCCCACGGCCCCGCCCGGCCCCGGCGCACCGGAGGCGTCGCTGGGCGTTCCGCCGTCGAAGAGCCACTTCCACTCGCCGTTCAACTGCTTCTTCCAGACCGTGAAATAGTGGCCGCGCCGCTGGCCGGCGAAGGCATAGGGACCGGTCGTGAAGCCCAGATCGCCTGATTTGCTGATCCCCGCAAAGACCGGCCACCATTCCAGCTTCGGATCGTCCGGCTTGCCGTCGGGCGCCTCGGCCAGCGACTCGTGGGCGTTGACCGGCCCGGGCTGGATGACGATGGCGTCGGGCGAGGAGTGCTTCAGGAACGAGGCCTTGAACCCAAGCGCAGAACCGTCGACCGCGAACGCCCGCTCGGCGGCGACCACGGGGGCCGGGGTGACCGGCTCGGCGAGGGCGGTGGTGGCGAACAGCGCCGGCAGGGCGGCGAGGGTGGCGATACGGCGCATGGATGGTTCCTCCCATCCTCATTGAGGTCGCGGGCTCCCGGGAAGTCCCGTTAATTCGCGGACAGGTCCTGCGTGCTTCGACACGCGCCTCCGGCGCTGCTCAGCATGACTACGGCAGGGTGGCCTTCCAACCCAGTCATCCTGAGCAGCGCGCGCCCGAGGATAAACTCCGCGGGCGTGTCGAAGGACGCAAGGCGGGGCGGCGGCCCTCCCCCTTTCGTCATCGTCGGACTTGTTCCGACGACCCATGCGTGATGCCGCAGGCTAAAGGTCGCCGAGTGTTCCGCGCGCATTTGTCATCTGCCCGTGTTCATGGGTCGTCGGAACAAGTCCGACGATGACGGTTTGTGGTGCGATCGGGAGCTTCAGCTACCCCCCAAACAGCATGAGCACCGCCGGCCCCTCGCCGGTCTCGACAACCGCATCGCCGACAAAGCCCGCCCGGGCGTAGGCGCGGCGTGCGCGCAGGTTGTCCTCATCCGGGTCGATGGCCACCACCGGCGCGCCCTGTACCTGCAGCCGCTGCGCCAGCGCCCGCAGGAACGCGCCGCCGTGTCCCCGCCCGATCATGTCCGGCTCGCCGGTGAAGGCGTCGATGGCCATCGACCCCGGCGGCAGGTGCTCAAAGTGCGGTTGCGGCCAGACATGCACCTGATAGGCTTGGGCGTAGGCGAACGGCCGCCCCTCGAACGAGACGATCCACTGGAGCATGTGTGGATTCTCGAGGTCTTCGGAGACCAGCGCGTACTGCTCCTCCGGATCGCCCCACCAGAGCACCACTTCAGGCGTCGCCAGCCAGCGGGCGATCATCGGCAGGTCTTCGGCCGTCATCTCCCGGAAGGCGTACGGGTCGCCCGCCATGCTTCACCCCAGGCTTTCCACCGTCAGCGAGCCGTTGGTGTAGACGCAGATCTCGGCGGCGATGCCCATCGCCTTGCGAGCGACGTCTTCGGCCCCGAGGTCGGTGTGTTCGGCCAGCGCCTTGGCGGCGGCGAGGGCGTAGTTGCCGCCCGAGCCGATGGCGGCCACCCCGCCTTCCGGCTCCAGCACGTCGCCGACGCCGGTGACGGTGTAGATGGCGCTCTCGTCCGCCACGAGCAGCATGGCCTCCAGCCGGCGCAGGTAGCGGTCGGTGCGCCAGTCCTTGGCCAGCTCGACACAGGCCCGGGCCAGCTGGCCGGGGAACTGTTCCAGCTTGGCTTCCAGCCGCTCGATCAGGGTGAAGGCGTCGGCCGTGGCGCCGGCGAACCCGGCGATCACCTTGCCGCCGGCGAGGGTGCGCACCTTTCGGGCGTTGCCCTTGACCACGGTCTGGCCCATGGAGACCTGACCGTCGCCGGCCACCACGGTCTTGCCGTTCTTGCGCACCGCCAGGATGGTAGTGCCGTGCCAGTCGGGGAAGTTCGTCGCGCTCTGCATGGTTGTCGATGTGGCCGCGCCGACATGTGAGGTCAAGGACATGGCGTTTTCGGACAGCGAGGTCGAACGCTACGCCCGCCATCTGGTGCTGCGCGAGATCGGCGGGCCCGGGCAGCAAAAGCTTAAAGGCGCCAGCGTGCTGATGGTCGGGGCCGGAGGGCTGGGCGCGCCGGCCGCGCTGTATCTCGCCGCCGCCGGTGTCGGCCGCATCGGCCTGGCCGACCCCGACACAGCGGCGCTGTCCAACCTGCAGCGGCAGGTGATCTACGCCACCACCGACGTCGGCCGGCTGAAGGTCGAGGCGGCCGCGGAGCATCTGTCGGCGCTCAATCCCGAGATCATGATCGAGACCCATCCCGTCGCCGTGACGCCGGACAACGCCCGCGCGCTTGTCGCGGGCTACGACCTGGTCCTCGACGGCACGGACGACTTCGCCACCCGCTTCGCCGTCTCCGACGCCTGCCTGGCGGCGGGCAAGACCCTGGTCAGCGGCGCCATCGCCCGCTGGACCGGCCAGGTCGGGGTTTTTCCGGGTCGGCCCTGCTACCGCTGTCTGGTGCCGGAGATCCCGCCGGACGCCGACACCTGTGTCTCGGTCGGGGTCATCGGCGCACTCGGCGGCGTCATCGGCTCGATGATGGCGCTGGAGGCGGTGAAGGTCATCACCGGGGCGGGCGAGCCGCTGGACGGGCGCCTCCTCATCTACGACGCCCTGGCCGGCGAGACGCGCACCGTCCGCATCGGCGCCGACCCCGACTGCCCCTCCTGCGCTTGACCTGACGGGGTTAGCGCCATCTCATCCCCGCAACGAAAGAGACGGGGGAACGCAAGATGAAGACGCTGGGCAAGGTGCTGGTGGGGCTGCTGGTGGCCACCGCCGTGGTGCTGGTCGGCGGCTGGCTGATGCTGCGCCGTCCGGCCATCCCGTACGAGACGCTGGAGGCGAAGTACGCCACGCCCGCCTCGCAGTACGTGACCCTCAAGGACGGCGTCCGCGTCCATTACCGCGACCAGGGCAACAAGGCCGGACCGGTGCTGGTCATGGTCCACGGCTTCTCGGCCAACCTCGAGACCTGGGAGCCCTGGGTGAAGCGGCTGGGGGCTGAGTACCGCATCATCAGCCTCGACCTGCCTGGCCACGGCCTGACCCGCGCGCCGGAGGGCTACACCCTCAAGCGCACCGGCTTCGTCGACATCGTCGACGAGACGGTCGGCAAGCTGGGCGTCGAAAAGTTCGTGCTGATCGGCAACTCGATGGGCGGCGGGGTGACCTGGGCCTACGCCCTGGCCCATCCCGAGAAGCTGCAGGGCGCGGTGCTGGTCAACGCCGCCGGCTGGCTCGAGGCCCGCGAGGACGGCAAGGAGGGGCCGTTCATCTTCAAGGTCCTGCGCAACCCGGTCGGCCGGGCCATCGTCAAGGACCTGGACGTCAGCGCCATGACCCGCGCCGGCCTGCGCGACGCGTTCGAACCGACGCCGGACATGGCGACCGACGCCATGGTCGCCCGCTACGTCGAGATGGCCCGCGCGCCGGGTCACAAGGACATCATCCTGAACCTGATGAGCGGTTTTGATCCGAAGGACGCCGCCACGAAGGAGAAGCTGGCGGCGATCACGACCCCGACCCTGGTCCTGCACGGCACGGACGACCGCCTGATCCCGGTCTCGGCCGCCGGCAAGTTCGGCGACGCCATCCCCGGCGCGCAGGTCATCGTCTACGACAAGGTCGGCCACGTCCCGATGGAACAGATCCCCGACCGCTCGGCGGCCGACCTGGCGGCGTGGCTGAAGGCTAAGGTGTTCGTGGCGGGGCGGTGAGTCCGGGACAGCTTCCGGCGACTGCCGGTAGCTGTCCCTCAACACCCTTCGACGCTGTTGAGGGACAGCTACGCTTCGCGAAGCTGTCCCCGATCAAGGTTGGTGGGATGTCTTGCGACCCCGCCGGTACGTGTCCCGGTGCTCGCCGAAGCCGTGCGTCCTTCGACACGCCGCTTCGCGGCTGCTCAGGATGACTGGGAAGGAAGGCTACCCACCAGCGTCATGCTGAGCATGCGCCGCAGGCGCGTGTCGAAGCACGCAAGGCGGCTGCCGCGATCAGCTGACGGGGACACGCACCGGCCTTGCCGGAACATGTCCCCACGCCATCACAGCATCGACGGAATGACCCGGTCGGGCGGCCTGTGCCCGTCCATGAAGGTCTTGATGTTGACGATGACCTTCTCGCCCATGTCGATGCGGCCCTCGACCGTGGCCGAGCCCATGTGGGGCAGCAGCACGACGTTCGGGAGCTTGAGGAGCTTGGGGTTCACCGCCGGCTCGTGCTCGTAGACGTCCAGGCCGGCGCCGGCGATCTCGCCCCGGGCCAGCATGTTGGCAAGGGCGCCCTCGTCGATGATTTCGCCTCGGGCGGTGTTCACCACCACCGCGTGCGGCTGCAGCAGCTTCAGGCGGCGGGCCGACAGCAGGTGGTAGGTGGCCGGGGTGTGCGGGCAGTTGACCGAGACGATGTCCATCCGGGCCAGCATCTGGTCCAGGCTCTCCCAGTAGGTCGCGCCCAGCTCCTCGGCCACGCGCGGGCTGACCGGCTTGCGGTTGTGGTAGTGGATCGACAGGCCGAAGGCCGCACCGCGACGAGCCAGGGCCTGGCCGATGCGACCCATGCCGATGATGCCCAGCCGCTTGCCCCACAGGCGGCGGCCCAGCATCCAGGTCGGCGACCAGCCTTGGAAGCCCCCGGCCTGCACCACCGCGGCGCCCTCGACGATGCGGCGGGTGCTGGCCATGATCAGGCTCATGGTCAGGTCGGCGGTGTCCTCGGTCAGGACGCCCGGGGTGTTGGTGACGATGAAGCCGCGCTGGTTGGCGGTGGCGACGTCGATGTTGTCGACCCCGGCCCCGAAGTTGGCGATCAGCTTCAGCCGCTCGCCGGCCCGCGACAGCAGGCGCGAGTCGAGCCGGTCGGTGATGGTGGGCACCAGCACGTCGCAGCGCCCCATGGCGTCGACCAGCTCGTCGGCCGTCATCGGACGGTCGTCGACGTTCAACTCGGTGTCAAAAAGCTCCCGCATCCGGGTTTCAACCGGGTCGGGCAGCTTGCGCGTGACGATGACTTTCGGCTTCTTGGCGGCCATGGACGCTTTCGGTGCGGACGTTGGGCCCTTGAAGGGCTCGGCGAACCCTTAGCAAAGGCCCGGCGGGGGGCCAAGGGAAGGCTGGATTGTGATGCGTTCAGAAATGCTGGCGCCGACAAACAAAGCGCTGTTGCTCGCGGTGGTGGCGGGCGTGGTCCTGCTGGCCGGCTGCGACCGCCGGGGCGAGGCGCAGTGCGACACGCCCTCGCGCCAGCCGGTGCCCCGCTTCGTGGCGCTGGAGTACAACGAGATCAACGCCCGCAACGGCCCGGGCGAGGATCACCGCATCCTCTGGACCTGGCGGGCCAAGGGCATGCCGGTCGAGGTGATCGCCGAAACCAGCGACTGGCGGCGCGTGCGCGGCCCCGACGGGGCGCCGGCCTGGGTGCACAAGCGCGGCCTGATCGGCGACCAGGCGGTGATGCGGGTGAAGCCCGGGCAGACGGCCCTGCTGGCCGAGCCGCGCGACGACGCCAAGGTCGTCGCCTGGCTGAACCCCAAGGCGGTGGCGGCGCTGGAGACGGCGGACGGCGACTGGCGACGGGTCAAGGCGGGCGGCCGCAAGGGCTGGGTCAGGGCGTCCGAGGTCTGGGGCGCGGGCGGGCCGACGCCCTGCCGTCCGCGGGAACATTGAGGCCGCCTGCCTTAAGTGCTAACCCCAACCCCTGTTCGGCCGCCTTCGGGGCGGTGAAGACCCGGTGATGCATGACCTCGACGACCCCGCCGCCCATGGCCCAGTCCAGCTACAGCCACGACGAACTGATCGCCTGCGGCCGCGACGAGACCTTCGGGCCCGGCAACGCCCAACTGCCCATGCCGCCGATGCTGATGTTCGATCGCATCACGCACATCACCAACGAGGGCGGCGCCTACGGCAAGGGCCAGGTGTTCGCCGAGCTGGATATCAAACCGGACCTCTGGTTCTTCGCCTGCCACTTCAACAACGACCCGGTGATGCCCGGCTGCCTGGGCCTGGACGCCATGTGGCAGCTGGTCGGCTTCTACCTGGGCTGGATCGGCGGCCCCGGCCGCGGCCGCGCCCTGGGCGTGGGCGAGGTCAAGTTCTCTGGCCAGGTGACGCCCAACATCAAGCAGGTCCGCTATCGCATCGACCTCAAGCGGGTGATCAACCGCAAGCTGGTCATGGGCATCGGCGACGGGATCCTCGAGGCCGACGGCAAAGTTATCTACGAGGCCAAGGACCTGCGGGTCGGCCTCTTCGACCCGAAAGACATGGTCTGACCTAAAAGGCCTGCACGGGCGGTCGCTCCATCACGGGGCGGCCACAAGGGAAAAACCTGGGGAACAGCTATGCGGCGCGTTGTCGTCACCGGTCTCGGTATTGTCTCGTCCATCGGCTCCAACGCCAATGAGGTCATCGCCTCCCTGCGCGAAGCTAAGTCCGGGATCAAATTCACCCAGGAGTACGCCGACCTCGGCTTCCGCAGCCAGGTCCAGGCCGCCCCGGACTGCGACTGGGAATCGATCGTCGATCGCCGGGCGGCGCGGTTCCTGGCCGAAGGCACCGGCTGGGCCCATGTGGCCATGGAGCAGGCCATCGCCGACTCCGGCCTGGAGGAGACCGAGGTCTCCAACGACCGCACCGGCCTGATCGTCGGCGCCGGCGGGCCCTCGACGAAGATCATCATCGAGGCGGCCGCCACGACCCGCGAGAAGGGCCCCAAGCGCATCGGCCCGTTCGCTGTGCCCAAGGCGATGAGCTCGGGCGCCTCGGCCACCCTGGCCACCTGGTTCAAGATCCGCGGCCTGAACTTCTCGATCAGCTCGGCCTGCGCCACCTCCACCCACTGCATCGGCTCGGCCTACGAGCAGATCGCCTGGGGAAAGCAGGACGTGGTCTTCGCCGGCGGCACGGAAGAACTGGACTGGTCGCTGTCCAACCTGTTCGACGCCATGGGCGCGATGAGCAGCAACTTCAACGACCGCCCGGCCACGGCCAGCCGCGCCTATGACGCCAACCGCGACGGCTTCGTCATCGCCGGCGGCGCCGGCATCGTGGTGCTGGAAGAGTACGAGCACGCCAAGGCGCGCGGCGCGAAGATCTACGGCGAGGTGGTCGGCTACGCGGCCAACTCGGACGGCTTCGACATGGTCGCCCCCTCGGGCGAGGGCGCGACCCGCTGCATGAACCTGGCGCTCGCCGGGGCCGGCGGCCGGACCATCGACTACCTCAACCCGCACGGCACCTCGACGCCGGTCGGCGACATCAAGGAGATGGAGGCGGTCCGCCAGGTGTTCGGCAAGAACGCCCCGGCCATCTCCTCGACCAAGTCCCTGACCGGCCACAGCTTGGGCGCCGCCGGCGCGCAGGAGGCGATCTACTCGATCCTGATGATGAACAACGGCTTCCTGGCCGAGAGCGCCAACATCGAGACCCTCGACCCGGCGTTCGAGGACATGCCGATCCTGCGCAAGCGGGCCGACCGCCAGGTCGAAACGGTGATGTCCAACAGCTTCGGCTTCGGCGGCACCAACGGCTGCCTGATCATGGCGCGGGTGTAGCGACCGCCCGCATAACCATCTTGCGTCCTTCGAGACGGCTGCTTACGCAGCCTCCTCAGGATGACGCAGTCTGGGGATCGCACTCCCCTTCGTCATGGTGAGGAGCGCCCGAAAGGGCGCGTCTCGAACCACGCACCGACAAGGATACGGTCATGGCCGACGACTACAATTTCCCCAAGGGCGAGCTGATGAAGGGCAAGAAGGCCCTAGTCACCGGCGTGGCCAATCACAACTCCATCGCCTGGGGCATCGCCTCGCAGCTGGCCGCCCAGGGCGCCGAGCTGGCCTTCGCCTACCTGCCGGACATGGAAAAGCGCGTCCGGCCGCTGGGCGAGAGCATCGGGGTCAAGACCTTCATTCCGATGGAAGTCACCGACGACACCTCGATGGACGCGGCGTTCGGCCAGCTGGAAAAGGAGTTCGGCACGCTCGACGCCTTCGTCCACTCCATCGCCTTCGCGAACAAGGATGAGCTCAAGGGCTCGTTCGTCGAGAACACCACCCGCGAGGGGTTCCTGCGGGCCATGAACATCTCGGCCTTCAGCTTCGTCGACTGCGCCAAGCGGGCGTCCAGGATGATGCCGAACGGCGGGTCGATGATCACCATGACCTACCTGGGCGCCGAGCGGGTCATCCCCAACTACAACACCATGGGCGTGGCCAAGGCGGCGCTGGAGGCGGCGACCCGCTACATCGCCCGGGACCTGGGTCCCAAGGGCATCCGGGTCAACGCCATCTCGGCCGGGGCCATGCGCACCCTGTCGCTGGCCGGCATCTCCGGCGGCCGCGGCATGCTCAGCCAGGGCCGAGCGTTCAGCGCGCTGAAGGAAGACACCTCGATGGAGGGCGTGGCCGGGGCGGCGCTGTGGCTGCTGTCGGACCTCGGCTTCTCGACCACCGGCGAAGTGGTCCACGTCGACGCCGGCTTCCACATGATCGGCCTGCCGGACGGCGAGTCGGCGGAAGGCTGACTACACCGCATAGGCCCGCATGAAGATCCGCGCCGCCTCGGCGGCCAGGGTCTCGATCTCGTCGTCGGTCAGGTCCGGGCCCAGGTTCATCAGGGCCTGGGTCTGGCGCTGGCCCAGCACCATGCCACTGAAGAACTCCGCCGCCTGCAGCGGGTCGGCGACGTTCATGCGGCCGGCCCGGGTTTCCATCTCGAGGAAGGCGGCCAGCTGGGCGCGCGAGCGCATCGGGCCGGCCTCGAACACCGCGCGGGCCAGATCCGGCATCTCGCCGGCGCTCTGGATGGTCACCCGCATGAGGCCGTAGTTGCCGCCGGCGACCACCTGCAGCACCGTGCGGGCGTAGGCCTGAAGGGCGTCCTGCGGATGCGCCTGCGCCCCCGGGTCGCGCAGCGGCGCGGTGATGCTGTCCACCCGCCGGTCGACCAGCGCCCGGATCAGTTCGGCCTTGCTGCCATAGTGATTGTAGACCGTCTGCTTGGACACGCCGGCCCGGCGGGCGATGGCCTCCATGGGCGCGGCCAGGCCCCGCTCGCCCAGCACCTCGGAGGCGGCGTCGAGGATGGCTTCGGTCTTGGCGAGATCGATCTGTCCGGCGAGCCTGGGCATCTAGTGGTCGTCCCCGCCGTTGGCGCCCAGCTGCGGGATCGGCGTGTTGCCGGGCTTGGTCAGCAGCGACAGCGTCGCCGCCGCCAGCGCCCCGATCGTCAGCAGGGCGAAGCCGTCGCCGAAGGCCAGGACCTGGGCCTTCTGGTGGATCATGTACTGGAAGGCCTTCATCGCCGCGCCCTCGGCGTCGGCCACGCCCAGCTGCTGCATGCGGGCGGTCAGTCCGGCCAGCATGCCCTGGGCCTCGGCAGAGGCGCTGCTGACCTTGGCCGACAGCTCGTTCATGTGCACCGCCGTCCGCGTGGTCAGGCTGGTCGAGAGCATGGCCATGCCCACCGCGCCGCCGACGTTGCGGGACAGGTTCACCAGGCCCGAGGCGTCCTTGATCAGGTCCGGCGTCAGGGTGCTCATGGTCAGCTGGGTGGTGGCGATCATGGCGATCATCACCCCCACCCCGCGGAAGGCCTGCAGCCAGGCGAACTCCCAGAAGCCCCATTCGTCGTTGATCGCGTGGCCCAGCCACATGCCCCAGGCGATCATGCAGAAGCCGCAGAACATCGGGATGCGGGCGTCGATCTGGCGCACCCAGCGCCCGGCCAGCGGCCCGGTGATGAACATCGCCAGCCCGGAGACCAGCATGGTCGTCCCCACCTCGGCCGCCGAGAACTGCCGCACGCGGCCCAGGTACAGCGGCATCAGGAAGGTGCCCCCGTACAGCGCCGCTCCCGACACCGTCGACATCAGGATGCCCAGCGCGAAGTTGCGGTCGGCGAAGGCCCGCAGCTGGACGATCGGCCTGAAATAGTTGAGCTGTCGCCAGACGAAGGTCGCCCCGGCGCCGGCCGACAGCACGCTCAGCCACAGGATCAGGTCGTCCTCGAACCAGTTGTCCTGGGCGCCTTCCTCGATGACGTACTGCATGGTGATCAGGAAGGTGGCCATCATCGCCAGGCCGAACCAGTCGAAGTTATGGGCCAGGTCCTTGTCGCCCTTGTCGAAGTTCCCGAAGCGCCAGACCAGCGCCAGGCTGAGCAGGCCCGGCAGGACGTTGATGTAGAACAGCCAGCGCCAGCTCAGGAGCTCAGTCAGGTGGCCGCCCAGCGTCGGTCCCACGGTCGGCGCCAGGGTGACGATCATGCCGGTCACCACATTGGCCGTGATCCGCCGCTCGGGCGGGAAGGCGGTGAAGGCGATGGCGTAGACGGTCGGCACCATGGCCCCGCCGACGAACCCCTGCAGCGCGCGGCAGACGATCATCATCTCGAAGCTGTTCGACATCCCGGCCAGGACGCTCATGACCAGGAAGCCGCCGCAGCTGACCAGGAACACCTTCTGGGTGCCCCACAGCCGCGACAGGTAGGCCGACAGCGGGATCATCACCACTTCGGGGATCAGGTAGGCGGTCTGGATCCAGCTGACCTGGTCGGCGCTGGCGCCCACCCCGGCCTGGATCTGCGGCAGCGAGGCGGCGACGATCTGGATATCGAGGATGGCCATGAACTGGCCGATGGCCATCCCGCCGAAGCCGAGGAACAGCTTGACCCAGTCGACGGACTGGACCGGCGCCGCCGGCCCGCCGGTGAGGGTGGCGGCGGTCATCGGCCTACCGGGACTGGCCGGTGCGGACGTAGCGGGTCGGGGCGGCGCCCGACTCCGCGAAGCTGAGGCCGGTCCTGTCGCGCACATCGACGCGGACCTCGACCGACAGGCCCGGGCGCAGGGCGGCGGCCAGCGGCGCCCGCTCGTCCACGGCCACCCGCACCGGAACGCGCTGGGCGATCTTGGTGAAGTTGCCGACCGCATTCTCGACCGGGATCAGCGCGAACTCGGCGCCGGTCGCCGGGGCGAAGCTCTCGATTCTGCCGGCGATGGCCTCGCCCCCGAAGGCGTCGGCCTTGATCTCGACCGCCTGGCCGATGCGCAGGCGAGACAGCTGGGTCTCCTTGAAGTTGGCGACCACATAGGCCTTGCCGAGCGGAACGATGCTCATCAGCGACATGCCCGGCTGGACCAGCTGGCCGGGCCGCACCGCGCGGGCCCCGACCACGCCGGCGGCGGGCGCGCGAATGACGGTGCGCTCCAGGTCGATGCGGGCCTGTTCGACGGCGGCCCGGGCGGCCTGGGCCTGGGCGACGGTCTGGGCGCGGGCCGAGCCGAGGGACCGGGCGCTGCGGCGTTCAGCTTCCAGCGCCGCCTGGGCTTGCGAGACCCCGGCCTGCGACTGGGCGGCGCCGGCGCGCACGGTCTGCAGCTTCTGGTCGGAGACCCAGCCCTGTCCGGCCAGGTCGCGATAGCGCTTGAGGTCGGCCTCCATGCGGCCGGCCTCCGCCTGGGCGATGGTCACCCCGGCCGCGCGCTCGGCGATGACCGCCTCTTCCAGCGCGGCGCGGTCATCGACCGCGGCGACGGCGGCCTCGAGCGCGTTGGCGTTGGCGATGGCCTGGTCGAGCCGGGCCTGGAAGCTGGTCGGGTCGATCCGCGCCAGGACCTGGCCGGCCTCGACATGGGCGTTGTCGGCGACCAGCACCTCGACGACGTAGCCCGACACCTGCGGGCTGACCTGGACCGTGTCGGCCTGGATGAAGGCGTTGTCGGTCTTCTCCCAGGACTGCTTCTCGATCCACCAGGCGCCGCCGCCGATCAGGATGGCGAGGCCGGCGATGGCCGCGACCGTGGCGGGAAGGATCTGGTCCCTGGGAATGAAAGACATGGACGGACCCGCGCGACGCCAGCGGGCGGATGACAGACCGCCCCTCAGCCGGAAAGGTAGCTCTCGTCCGCCGACCCCGGCAAGCGTTTAATGGACCGCGCCGTCCAGTCTTCAGGCCAGGGCCGCGGCCGAAGGGGCGGAGTCGCTGGCGGCCTCGATGAGCGCCATCGCGACCGCCCCGGCGGCGGCTTCGGTCGGCGTCGCGTCGATGTGCGTCTCGCCACGGCGGGCGGCGTGGCGGTCGCAGGCCTCGGCCAGCGCCGATCGTCCGTCCGGCAACCGGGCCAGCGCCTCGACCAGCACCTCCATCACGATGAGGGCGGCGGCGCCGTCGATGGCGTTGGCCCGCAGACCCGCGCAGGCGGGCCACGGCGTGTCGACGAGATCGGTACGGGAAGGAGGTGCGGCCTTTGTCATGACGCCTTGCTAGACCAGACCCGAGCACCCAGAGTTTAACGCCCCGGCGGCGTATCGCCGCAGTTGCGGCGTAAAACCCCATCTCGCGCGCTTTCGTCGCACCGCTCGGCGCGATAGTCTGCGCCCATGGTGTTCGAACGAGCCGCCCCGCCGGCCTTGCGCTGGGTTGTCGCCTTCCTCGCGATCTGCGCGGTGCTGGGCCTGTGGCTGGGTTTCAAGGACCAGATCCGGCGCAACCCGCCGGCCTGGTACACCGGCGCGCCCGACCCGGTGACACCCGGGGCCCAGCCCGGCGACGCGGTCATCCGCGATGCGACAGCCTTCGACCCCAACGCTCCGACCCAGTCGACCGCCCCGGTCCAGGCCGCGCAGCCGAAGCCGAAGGCCGCCGAGACCGAGGACGCCGTGGAGGGGGAGGACGCCCCCCAGGCGCCGCTGATCGCCCCGCCGGTCCTGCCGCCGCCGGTGACGACGCCCGTCGTGCAGCCGACGACCCAGCCGGCGCAGCCGAGGCCCCGACCCGTCACGCCCCCGCCGGCCGCGCGACCCGCGCCCTCGGAAGATCCGGTCGGCGACCTTCTCGACCCGCCGTCGTCCTCGCAGAGCACCCCTCCGGTTCCTTACTGACATGAGTATTCATTACGACGCGGACGTGGTGATCGCCGGCGCCGGCGTCGCCGGGGCGACCCTGGCGCTGGCGCTCAAGAGCGGCGGCCTGGAACCGGTGCTGGTCGATCCGGCCCCCTTCGATACCCAGCTGGCCCCCGACTTCGACGGCCGCTCCTGGGCGATCGCCTACTCCTGTTTCCGGCAATGGCGGGCCCTTGGCCTGGCCGGCGACCTGGAGCCGCACGCTCAGCGCATGGACCATATCCTGGTCACCGACGGCCGCTCGCCGGGCGCGGCGACCCCGGGTCAGACGCCCTTCTTCCTGCATTTCGACGCCGCCGAGATCGCCGATCGGGTGGACGGCGAACCGCTGGGCTACATGCTGGAAAGCCGTCACGTCCGCGCCGCGGTGGCTCGCGCGGTCGCCGCCGCCGGCATCCGGGTGATGGCGCCGGCGCGGGTGGCGGGCGTCGAGGTCAGCGCCGCCGGCGGCAAGGTCCTGCTCGCCGACGGGACAAGCCTGACCGCCCCGCTGGTCGTCGGCGCCGAGGGCCGGGGCTCCACGGTGCGCCAGGCCGCCGGCATCGAGGCGGTCGGCTGGGACTACCCGCAGACCGGCGTGGTCTGCACAGTCAAGCTGGAGCGGCCGCACGGCGGCGTCGCCCATGAGTACTTCCTGCCCGGCGGCCCGTTCGCCATCCTGCCGCTGACCGAGGATCGCGCCAGCCTGGTCTGGACCGAGAAGCGGGACCGGGGCGAAGCGCTGCGGACCGCCCGGCCGGAAGTCTTCCTGGCCCATCTGCACCGCCGGTTCGGCGAGTTCCTGGGCGCGGTCGAGGTGGTCGGGCCGGTGTTCACCTACCCGCTGTCCCTGTCGATCGCCGAACAGTTCAGCGCCCCGCGCGTGGCCCTGCTGGGCGACGCCGCTCACGGGGTGCATCCCATCGCCGGCCAGGGGCTGAACCTGGGCCTCAAGGGCGCGGCGGCGCTGGCCGAGGTGCTGGTCGAGGCCGCCCGACTGGGCGAGGACATCGGCTCGGAGCTGGTGCTGGACCGCTACGCCGCCTGGCGGCGGTTCGACACCATGACCCTGGCCGCCGGCATGGACGCCTTCGTCTGGCTGTTCTCCAACGACCACCCGTTGATCCGGCTGGCGCGCGGGGTCGGCATGTCGGTGGTCAACCGCATCGGCCCGGCGCGACGCTTCTTCATGCAGGAAGCCGGCGGCGCGGTGGGGGATCTGCCGAGGCTGCTGCGGGGCGAGGCGCTTTAGCGCCGTGCGTCCTTCGCGACGCTCGCTTCAGGCTCGCTCCTCAGGATGACGAGCTCAGAGAAGCGCAATCCACCTTCGTCATGCTGAGGAGCGGACCTTCACTTCAGGTCCGCGTCGCGAAGCACGCACCTATCCCAGCACCCGCGCCTCGTCCGGCAGCATGATCGGCACGCCGTCGCGGATCGGGTAGGCCAGCTTGGCCGAGGCGCTGATCAGCTCGCCCTTGTCGCGGTCATAGGTCAGCGGGCCCTGGGTGACCGGGCAGACGAGGATCTCAAGCAGGCGGGGATCGACCTTGGGGGTGGCGGCTTCGCTCATGGCCCGGTTCTAGCCTTGGTTGGCGGCAGCGCCAATCGCTACCGCCCAATCGCTACTGCATCGGCCCGTGGTCTTCGTCGCCGCCGGCGGCGTCGATCTCGAGCAGGGCGGTCAGGGTGGCGGCGCGGTCCTCGATGGTCACCGCCTCCAGCAGCGCCTGCTTCTCCGCCGCCTCGAACGGCAGGCCCATGGCCAGGCTGTTGACCAGGGCGTCGATCGGCGCGGCCTGGGCCGACTCCCACTCGATCCCCAGCCCGCGATGCTCAAGGTAGCGGCCCAGGGCCGCCAGGAAGGCGGCGCGGTCGAGACCGCCCGGCGCCGCGTCCTCGCGCAGGTCGGCCTCGAAGCGGTCGAACCGCGCCCGCACCTGCCGATAAGGCGTGCGCACCGGCAGCTCCTCGCCGATCTCGAAGCGGCACAGGCCGGTCAGGGTGATCAGGTAGCGGCCGTCGGAGGTCTCCGCGAAACTGGTGACCTTGCCCAGGCACCCCACCGGCGCCAGGGCCGGCAGATCGCGTCCGCCGCCGCGCGTCTGGACCATGCCCAGCAGCCGGTCGCCGGCCATGACGTCGTCGATCATGTTCAGGTAGCGCGGCTCGAAGATGTTCAGCGGCAGCTGGCCGCCGGGCAGCAGCAGCGCCCCGTCGAGCGGGAAGACAGGGATCGCCAGCGGCAGGTCGACGGCCTTGCGGTATCCCGTGGGCATCGCGGTCTCCTAGCTGAAGAGGATCGACGACAGCCGCCGTCGTCCCTGTCTGGTCACGTCCGAGGTCGCCCCGGCCGCCTCGAACACCGTCAGCAACTGCTTGCGGGCCGCCTCGTCGTTCCAGGTCCGGTCCCGCGCGATGATCGACAGCAGGTGGTCGGCGGCCTGGTCGAACCGGCCCTGGGCGGCCATGGCCCCGGCAAGTTCATAACGCGCCTCATGGTCATCCGGATCACTGGCCAGCCGTTGTTCGAGCGGCGCGGTCTCGGACGCGGCGCTGTCGGCCAGCGCCAGGGCGGCGCGGGCGGCGTCCAGGTCGGGGTCCTTGGCGTCGGCCGGCGCCATGGCGACGATCGCCGCCGCCTGTTCGACATCGCCGCCCAGGATGCAGCAGCGGGCCAGGCCGCCGAGCGCCTTCACGTTCTGCGGATCCATCTGCAACACCGCGGCGTAGCCCTGCGCCGCGCCGCCGACGTCTCCCAGCTCGAAGGACTCCTTCGCCTGCGCCAGCACCTCGTCGACCTCCGAGGCCGGCGGCGGACCCGACAGCCGGTCGATGAAGCGGCGGATCTCGCTTTCCGGCTGGGCGCCCTGGAAGCCGGTCACCGGCTGGCCGTCGACGAAGGCATAGACGGTGGGGATCGACTGCACGCGCAGCTGGCCGGCGAACCCGGGGTTCTTGTCGACGTCGATCTTGACCAGCCGCACCGCGCCCTTCGCCTCGCGCACGACCTTCTCCAGCACCGGCGTCAGCTGCTTGCAGGGGCCGCACCAGGTCGCCCAGAAGTCGACGATCACCGGCGTGGTCTTCGAGGCCTCGATGACATCGGCCATGAAGGTGGCGTCGGAGCCGTCCTTGATGAGGTCTTCGCTCGCGGTGGTTTCGCCGATCAGGGTCATGCGGTGTTCCGTAGAGGCTGCGTCGCGCGCGGCCGGAGGTTCAAACGTGTTTCCGCCAAGATGGTCTCATGCGGGCCGGTCTTCAACGTGTCAGACGACTTCCATCGCCTCGAAATCGACGATCAGCGGCACGACGCCCAGCGCGGCCAGGAAGGCGCGGAAGCCGGCCTGCGACACGGCGGTGGTGGCGGTGTTGGTCAGCGGGTGGAAGTTCACCGGGTCGGCGGCGGCCAGCGCGGCGTCCAGCACGAAGCGCACGCGATGGCCGGCATCGTTGATCAGGCCGAAGGCGGTCACCGAGCCCGGGGTGACGCCGAGGGTCTCGAGCATCAGCTCCGGGCTGCCGAACGACAGCCGGCCCGAGCCGATGACGTGGTGGAGCTTCTTTAGGTCGATGCGGGTCTCGCCCAGCGCCGAGATCAGCCACAGCTGTCCCCTGGCGTCCTTCAGGAACAGGTTCTTGGTGTGGCCGCCGGGCATGGTCGCCTTGATGTCCTCGCCCTCGCCGACGGTGAAGACGGCGGGGTGGTCGGTGGTGGCGTGGGCGATGCCTTCGGCGTCGAGGAAGGCGAACAGGTCGGCGCGTGTCTTCATGCCGCGCTCCTTAGCCGATATCCGGGGCCTTGCGGAACCGGCCCCGGCGCGCCACAGGATCGGATCAGCTGTCAGCGCGAGGACCGGCCATGGACATGGAACTGGAGTGCTACCCGACCAGCCTGCGCCCGCCGGACATCGTGCCGGGCCGCCCGCAGCGCGCCTGGATGGAGGGGTTCCTCGACCGACACGCCTATCGCTGCCTGCCGCTGACCATGGCCAACACCAGCGGCTGGGAGATCCTCTGCCCGGTCGGCTTCACCGCGGAGTGGAACGGCGGCCCCGACCAGGCCGACATCACCTTCCGGGCCGACCACCCGCATCCGGACTTCCATGACCTGGTGAAGAGCCACTTCTCGCGCGGCATCATCACCTTCCACCCCGGCTACCTGTTCCGCACCCCGCCGGGCTGGTCGATGTGGGTCCAGGGCGCGCCCAACCACGTCAAGGACGGCATCCAGGCGCTGCAGGGGCTGGTCGAGACCGACTGGCTGCCCTTCCCCTTCACGATGAACTGGATCTTCACCCGCCCGGGCAAGGTGCGGTTCGAGAAGGGCGAGCCCTTCTGCTTCATCACCCTGCTGCAGGACCGCGAGCTGGGCCAGGTCCAGCCGGTGACCCGCTCACTGGAGGCCAACACCGCCCTGCGCGACCAGTACGACGCCTGGTTCCGTCAGCGGCAGGACTTCAACACCCGGCTGGCCAAGTCGGACCCCGAGGCGATGCGCGACGCCTGGCAGCGCTACTACTTCAAGGGCGAACTGCCGGAGGACACCGGCGAGGCCCCCGCCAGCCACGTCAACAAGCGCCGTCTCAAGGCGCCGAAACTGGGGGTCTGAGCCGGCGTCGGGGCCGACGGCGAGAATCTCGCCGCGCGCCGCTTGCCAACGCTTTGGCCCTCTGCCATAAGCCGCCTCTCGATTTTCGGGGCGTTTCTTTCAGGCGTCTCTGGAGCGCGGGCGTAGCTCAGGGGTAGAGCACAACCTTGCCAAGGTTGGGGTCGTGAGTTCGAATCTCATCGCCCGCTCCATTTAGAAGATCGATCTCGTCAAAGGCCGGGCCCAGCGCCCGGCCTTTCGCGTTTGCGGCCGGCCCGCCGCTCCCCGAACCGGGTCGGGCGCGTTCATCGAACGCCAGTCCCGCTTTGAAACGCTTTCTTTGGAACTGCTCCTCATAGTGGGCGTCTGTGAATTCTCCAGAATGGGGAGCGGGGCGTTGTTCAAGGTCTTCTCGTGTCTCGTCAACGAGCACGACTACGGCATGGTGGCCATTGCGGGGCTGGTCTGTCTGTGCGCCTCGCTGACGGCGTTCCGGCTGTATTCGCGCATGAACGGGGCCCGCGGCCTGGCGCGCGCCGCCTGGCTGCTGTTCACCGCCCTGGTGGCCGGGTCCGGCGTCTGGGCGACCCACTTTCTCGGCATGCTGGCCTACGATCCGGGCGTGAAGACCGGCTTTTCGCCCACCGGCACGATCATGTCGCTGATGGTCGCGGTGCTGTTCATGGCCGCCGGCTTCTTCGCCGCCGCCGCCAACCGTGAGCGCGACGCCGTCAACCAGCTGGCCGGCGGCCTGCTGATCGGCCTGGGCATCGGCGCCATGCACTACACCGGCATGTCCTCCTTCGTGACCCAGGGCCATATCGTCTGGGAGGCCGCGACCATCGGCGCCTCGGTGATGCTCGGCGTGGCGGGCGCCTCGGCGGCGCTGCTGCTGGCGGGCGACTCGCGGGGCATGCTCCGCCAGGCCCTCGGCGGCGTCACCCTGACCCTGGCGGTCTGCGCGCTGCACTTCACCGGCATGGGCGCCATCACCATGGTCCCCGACGCCTCGATCGTCGTGCCCGACCAGCTGTTCTCCGGCGGCCTGATGACCCTGGCGGTGACCAGCATCACCGGCCTGATCGTGCTGGCCGGCCTGGGCGCGGTGTTCATCGAATCCCAGACCACCCAGTCGGCGCTCGAGCGCATCCGCACCCTGGCCAACGCCGCCTATGAAGGCATCGTCGTCGTCCAGCAGGGCACCATCAAGGACGCCAACGCCGCCTTCTGCGAGATGGCCGGCGCGCCGCTCGAGACCCTGGTCGGCAAGCCGCTGATGGACGGCATGCTGACCTTCGACGACTCCCGCGGCGTGCACACCGACGGCGCCGATCGCCGCGAGGGGCGCATGCAGCCCATCGACGGCGGGCGCTCCATTCCGGTGGAGATCTTCGCCCGCCTGATGGACGACGGCGCCCGGGCCGAGACCCGAGGCCTGACCGTCCTGGCCATCCGCGACCTGCGCGAGCGCCGCTCCGCCGAAGAGAAGATCCGCTATCTGGCCGAGCACGACGGCCTGACGGGCCTTCCCAACCGCAATGCGCTTCAGGCGCGGCTGGCCGCCACCCTCGACCGCGTCGAGGCCTCCGGCGAGCGGCTGTCGCTGGTCTGCATCGACCTGGACCACTTCAAGGAAGCCAACGACCTGCACGGCCACCTGGCCGGCGACGCGGTGCTGGTGGAAACCGCCCGCCGCCTGCAGGACAGCGTGACCTCGCCCTCGTTCGCGGCCCGGCTGGGCGGCGACGAGTTCGTGGTCGTTCACGTCACCGACCAGGACCACGACCAGGCCACGGCCGCCGCCGAGCTGGCCGGACAGCTGCTCGAGGCCCTGCGCGAGGGCGTCCAGTACGAGGGCCAGGAACTGGCGATGGCCGCGAGCCTGGGCGTCTCTCTGTTCCCCGACGACGGTCGCACCGGCGAGGCCCTGCTGGCCAACGCCGACATGGCCCTCTACCGGGCCAAGGAAAGCGGCCGCGGCGCCTATCGCTTCTTCAAGCGCGAGATGGACGAGTCGATCCGCGAGCGCCGCAACCTGGCCCGCGAGCTGCGCCAGGCCATCATCGACGAGGATCTGGTCGTCCACTACCAGCCCCAGGCGCGCGCCTGCGACGGCGAGATCTGCGGCTTCGAGGCCCTGGTCCGCTGGAAACACGCCACCCGCGGCATGATCCCGCCGATCGACTTCATTCCGCTGGCCGAGGAGACCGGCCTGATCGTCTCGCTGGGCGAGTGGGTGCTGCGCAAGGCCTGCGTCGAGGCTGCGGCCTGGACCCGCCCGCTGAGCATCGCGGTCAACCTGTCGCCACTGCAGCTGAACCAGCCCAACCTGCCGGCCCTGGTGCACCAGATTCTGATCGAGACCGGCCTGCCCGCCTCGCGGCTGGAGCTGGAAGTCACCGAGAGCGCGCTGTTCAAGGACTACCAGCGGGCGCTGGATAACCTGCGCCGGCTCAAGGCCCTGGGCGTGCGCATCGCCATGGACGACTTCGGCACCGGCTTCTCGTCGCTGTCGACGCTGCAGTCCTTCCCGTTCGACAAGATCAAGGTCGACAAGAGCTTCGTGGAGAACATCCACCGCGACGCGCGGGCCACGGTCATCGTCAAGGCCGTGCTGGGCCTGGGCCGCAGCCTGGACATCCCGGTCGTCGCCGAGGGCGTGGAGACCGACGAGCAGCTGCAGTTCCTGCGCGGCGAGGACTGCGCCGAGGTCCAGGGCTATGCCATCGGCCGCCCGGCCCCGGCCGACACCCTGTCGGCCTGGACCTGCGGCGACGCCGTCGGCTTCGTCATCACGGCCCCGGCCGAGGTCATCGCCAAGCTGGCGGAGATCAAGCCGCCGCGGCGGCGGAAGAAGGCGGCCTAGGGGGCCCCTCACGCCGTCATGGTCGGACCGGTTCCGACCACCCATGCGAGATGAGCCAAACGAAAAGGGCGCGGAGTGATCCGCGCCCTTCTTGCCGTAGACTACCGCCGCTTCAAACTCCCCAGCACGCCGCGCAGAATCTCGCGGCCGACCTGGCTGGCGATGGTGCGGACCAGGGTCTTGCCGAAGGCCTCGCCCATGGTCTGGCGGCCGGACGAGCGGCGCGGGGCCGGAGCGCGGTCGTAGCGATCACGGCGCGCCTGTTCCTTCTCCCAGGCCTTCTCGTCGGCCTCGCGGCGTCTGGCGGCCTCAACCTCGGCCGCGGCGGCCTCGGCCTGGCGCGTGGCCTGCTCGGCGCGGACCTTGAGCAGTTCGAAGGCCGACTCGCGGTCCTTGGCCGTGTCGTAGAGGCCGCGCACCGGGCTGGCGGCGATCACCGCGCCGCGCTCGGCCTCGGTGGCGGGGCCCAGGCGCGAGGCCGGCGGCCGGATCAGGGCCCGGGCGGTGACGCAGGGCGCGCCCTTCTCGTCCAGCACCGAGACCAGCGCCTCGCCCACGCCCAGCGCCTGGATGGCCTCGGCGGTGTCGAAGGCGGGGTTGGGGCGGAAGCTCGACGCCGCCGCCCGCAGACCCTTCTGCTCGGCCGGGGTGTAGGCCCGCAGCGCGTGCTGGAAGCGGTTGCCCAGCTGGGCCAGCACGGTGTCGGGGATGTCGGCCGGGCTCTGGGTGACGAAATAGATGCCCACGCCCTTGGAGCGGATCAGCCGGACCACCTGCTCGACCTTCTCCAGCAGCGCCTTGGGCGCATCGCGGAACAGCAGGTGGGCCTCGTCGAAGAAGAAGACCAGGCGGGGCTTCTCCGGGTCGCCGATCTCGGGCAGCTCCTCGAACAATTCGGCCATCAGCCACAGCAGGAAGGTGGCGTAGAGTCGGGGACTCTGGATCAGGCGGTCGGCGGCCAGCACCGAGACGATCCCCCGCCCGGCGCCGTCGACCCGCATCAGGTCGGAGAGCTGCAGCGCCGGCTCGCCGAACAGGTTGGCGCCGCCCTGGGTCTCCAGGGTCAGCAGGCCGCGCTGGATGGTGCCGATGGTCGCCGCCGAGACGTTGCCGTACTCGGTGTCGATCTCCTTCTCGTTGTCGGCCACGTACTTCAGCGCCGCCTGCAGGTCCTTGAAGTCGAGCAGCAGCAGCCCCTCGGCGTCGGCCACCTTGAAGACGATGTTGAGCACCCCCTCCTGGACGTCATTCAGCTCCAGCATCCGCGACAGCAGCAGCGGGCCCATCTCCGAGACCGTGGTGCGGATCGGATGGCCCCGCTCGCCGAACAGGTCCCAGAACACGGTCGGCGCCGCTTCGGCGCGCAGGTCCAGGTTCATGCCGGCGGCCCGGGCCAGCAGCTTTTCCCCCGGCGTCCCGGGCAGGCAGATGCCGGACAGGTCGCCCTTCACATCAGCGGCGAAGACCGGCACCCCGGCGTCGGAAAATCCCTGGGCCAGGATCTGCAGGGTCACGGTCTTGCCGGTGCCGGTGGCGCCGGCCACCAGCCCGTGCCGGTTGGCGCGGTCGAGCCGCATCGTCTCGGGCTTGTCGGAGAAGCCGACGAACAGAAGCCCCGGATCGTTCGCGCCGTTCATCTCGTTCTCCGTGATACCGTGGGGCTGAAGCTAGGCCGGGCCGGTCGCTTCGCCAAGCTGGCGCATTGACGGCCGTTCGGACGACCGCGACAGTCCCGCCAGCCCGAGAGGATTCCATGGCCAGAGCGCCCGCCAAGCCCGCCGCCGCCAAGCCCGCGCCCGCGGAGCCGGCGGGCGGCGACAGCATCACCCGCAACGCGGTGGTGATCATCGCCGTCATCGCCACCGGCTGCGCGCTCTGGCTGCTGCGCGGAATCCTGACGCCGCTGGCGCTGGCCATGTTCATGGCGATCATGGTCGACAGCTTCGCGCGCCGCCTGGAGCGGCAGTGGCCCAGGCTGCCGGACGCGCTCTCGCTGCTGGCCGCCATCGTCCTGTCGCTCGGGATCTTCGGCCTCACCGTCATGGTGGTGGCCGACAATGCGCGCAGCTTCGTCGACCAGCTGGTCGGCTACGGTCCGCGGCTCGACGGCCTGATCGCCCAGGTCTACGGCCTGTTCGGCATGCAGGCGCCGCCGTCGCTGACCGATCTGATCACCGACATCAATCCCAAGCAGTACTTGGGCGAGTTCGCCACCGGCCTGCAGGGCGTCGCCTCGGACGCCTTCTTCGTGCTGATCTACTTGGGCTTCATCATCGCCGCCCGACGCGGCTTCCGGCGCAAGATCGTCGCCCTCTTCCCGCACAACAGCGATCGCGACGAGGCGATCCTTGTGTTCACCCGCATCCGCGACGGCGTCGAACGCTACCTCTGGGTCCAGACGGTGACCGGCCTGATGATCGCCGGCGGATCCTGGCTGGTCATGGTCGCCCTGGGCCTGGAGAACGCGTTGTTCTGGGCCTTCCTGATCTTCCTGGCCTCCTACATCCCGATCATCGGCGGCTTTATCGGCGTGGTGCTGCCGCCGGTGTTCGCGCTGGTCCAGTTTCCCGACCTCTGGCAGGCGATCGTCATGCTGGCGGCGCTGCAGGCGATCCAGTTCACGGTCGGCAACGTCATCCAGCCCAAGATGCAGGGCGACAGCCTGAACATCGACCCGGTGGTGGTGCTGCTTTCGCTGGCCGCCTGGGGCCTGCTCTGGGGCCTGCCGGGCATGTTCCTGTCCACGCCGCTGGCGGTGATGGCGATGATCATCCTGGCGGAGTTTCCCGGCTCGCGCTGGATCGCCGTCCTGATGAGCGAGAATGGCGATCCGCAGGGCCTGGACGAGAACGGCAAGCGCCGCCGCGGCCGGCGATTCGGGGATTCGCGCGAGAACACTTGAACCCCCGCATCCGGCGCCTATCTGAAGTCTTGTCCGGGACGCACTCCCCTGCCCGCCCGGACGCCCCGGCGCCCCGCCCTCCCCCGAAAGGGCGCCGTGAAGAAAGCGCCGCGTCATCCCCCAGACGCCGCGCCCGGAGCGCCGCCGGATCCCCCCTCCGGCGGCGCATTCCGTTTCAGGACACCGTCGGCCGGCCCATAGCCAAACCGACAGGGGCGACCTAACGGAAAGTTCTTGCCTAAATCGGCGGGTCAAGGTTGATCCGCCACCCAAGCGGGCTAGGCTCGCGGGAACGATCCACGGGGAAACGCCATGAAAGGCGAAAGCCTTCACCCTGCCGCGCAGGGGCTCGACGCCGCCGGCCTGAGCAACGCCTTCGCCACCGCCCTGGGCCGCAAGGCCGGCGCGCTGAAGCCTGACGAGGCCGCTTTCATCGGCCAGGTCGCCGCCGACGCCGACGTCGAGGAGTTGCCGCAGGGCGCGCTGGCGGATTTCGCCGCGGCCCTGGCCGACTTCTGGGCCTTCGGCGGCAAGGCTGCGGGCGAGGCCCCCGCCATCCGCATCCGCGCCTGGACCGGCTCCGACGGGCCCCGGGGCCGCGACCTGCTGGAGATCGTCCAGCCCGATCGTCCCTTCCTGGTCGACTCGATCATGGGCGAGATCGCCGAGGCCGGCTTTCCGATCCGCGCGCTGTTTCACCCGGTGATCGAGCGCGGCGGCCGCCGCCTGTCGATGATCCAGGTGCATCTCGATCCGCTCGGCGACGACCGCGAGCAGGCGCTGATCGCCGCGCTGCACGCCACCCTCGCCGACGTGCGCATGGCGGTGGAGGACTTCGACGCCATGCAGGCGCTGATGCGCCGCACGATCGAGGAACTGGCCGCCGCGAAGGTTCCGGCCTCGCCCGAGGAGCTGGCCGAGGACGTCGCCTTCCTCGAGTGGCTGGAGGGCGAGGAGTTTGTGTTCCTGGGCGCCCGCGTCTACGAATACCCGCGCACCGCCGACGGCGGCTATGCGTCGGAGGAGCCGCTCTACCAGACCGAAGGCAACCTGGGCGTCCTGCGCGACGCCGACCGGCGCGTGCTGCGCCGGGCCAGCGAGCCGGCCATCCTGTCCAGGACGCTGCAGAGCCACCTGGAGAGCACGCCGCCGCTCACCGTGGCCAAGTCCAACCTGCGCTCGCGCGTCCACCGGCGCGGCTACATGGACTATGTCGGCATCAAGCGGTACGGCGCCGACGGCCGGCCCTCCGGCGAGGTCCGCTTCGTCGGGCTGTTCACCGCCGAGGCCTATGACGCCCCGGCCCGCGAGGTCCCGCTGATCCGGCGCAAGGTGGCCGGCGTGCTGGCCGGCGCCGGCGTGAGCAGTGGCGGCCACAGCGAAAAGCGGCTGCGCAACATCCTGGAGACCTGGCCTCGCGACGAGCTGTTCCAGACCTCCGAGGACGAACTGCGGACGCTGGCGCTGGGCGTCATGCACCTGCACGACCGGCCCCGCGTGCGCGTGTTCGCCCGCCGCGACCCGTTCGACCGCTTCGTCTCGGTGCTGATGTTCGTGCCGCGCGAGCGCTACGATTCCGGCGTCCGCGAGCGCGCCGGCCGCATCCTGGCCGAGGCCTTCAACGGCCGCGTCTCGGCCTGGTATCCCAGCTTCTCGGACGCGCCGCTGGCGCGGGTCCACTTCATCCTGGGCCTCGAACCCGGCGCCCGGGCCGAGCCCGACCTGCTGGCGGTCGAGGCCGAGATCGCCGAGACGGCCCGGACCTGGGGCGACCGCTTCGACGCCGCCGTCCGCGCCGCGCCGCCCGCCGGCGGGGTCGCCCCGACCCTGGCCCGCTGGGCCGGCGCCTTCAGCGTCGGCTACCGCGGCTACTACCCCGCCGACGAGGCCCTGATCGACCTGGCCGAGATCGACGCCATGGGCGAGGAGGGGTTCCGCACCCGCGCCTTCCGCAACGTGGGCGACTCCTCGATCCGGTTCCGGTTCAAGGTCTATCGCCGGGGCGAGTCGGCGCCCTTGTCGGACGTCATGCCGATCCTCGAGCACATGGGCCTGAAGGCCCTGATCGAGGACGCGTTCGACCTGACGCCCGTGGCGGCGGACGGCAGTCACGAGACGGTCTGGGTCCACGAGTTCCTGCTCGAGGACGAGGGCGGCGAGCATCTGGTCTTCGCCGATGTGCAGGACGCCTTCGAGGCGGCCTTCACCGCCGCCTGGACCGGGCAGACCGAGAGCGACGGCTTCAATCGCCTGGTGCTGGAGCTGGGCGTCAGCTGGCGCGACGCGGCCCTGATCCGGGCGCTGGCCCGCTACCGCCAGCAGTCGGGCCTCGATCCCAGCCAGGCGGTGCAGGAGCAGGCGCTCAAGGACCACCCCGGCGTCGCCCGGCTGATCCTCGACCTGTTCCGCATCAAGTTCGACCCGGCCATCGCCGTCGACATCAAGGCGCGCGACATCCAGGCGGCGGCGGTCATGGACGAGATCGTCCAGTCGCTGCAGGCCGTCGAGAGTCTGGACCACGACCGCGTCCTGCGTCGCCTGGCCCTGCTGGTCGGCGCGGTGAAGCGGACCAACTTCTACCAGACCGGCGAGGACGGCCGGCCCAAGCCCTACATCTCGTTCAAGGTCGCCAGCCGCGAGCTGGACGACCTGCCGGCTCCCAAGCCCTATCGCGAGATCTTCGTCTCGGCTCCGCATGTCGAGGGCGTGCACCTGCGCTTCGGGCCCGTGGCCCGCGGCGGGCTGCGCTGGTCCGATCGTCGCGACGACTTCCGCACCGAGGTGCTGGGCCTGGTGAAGGCGCAGCAGGTCAAGAACGCCGTCATCGTGCCGGTCGGCTCCAAGGGCGGCTTCTATCCCAAGCAGCTGCCGCGGGGCGGCGCGCCGGACGCGGTCCGGGCCGAGGGCATCCGCGCCTACCGCACCTTCCTGTCGGGCCTGCTCGACATCACCGACAACATCGCGGCCGACAACAGCGTCCTGCGGCCGCCGGCGGTGATCGCCCACGAGGCGGACGACCCCTACCTGGTCGTCGCCGCCGACAAGGGCACGGCGACCTTCTCGGACATCGCCAACGGTCTGGCCGAGGACTACGGCTTCTGGCTGGGCGACGCCTTCGCCTCCGGCGGGTCGGCCGGCTACGACCACAAGGTCATGGGCATCACCGCCCGCGGCGCCTGGGAAGCGGTCAAGCGGCACTTCCGCGAGGCCGGCAAGGACATCCAGACCACCGACTTCACCGTCGTGGGCGTCGGCGACATGTCCGGCGACGTGTTCGGCAACGGCATGCTGCTGAGCCGCCACATCCGGCTGATCGCCGCCTTCGACCACCGCCACATCTTCATCGATCCGAACCCGGACAGCGCCACGTCCTTCGAGGAGCGCCAGCGGATGTTCCTGCTGCCGCGCTCGTCCTGGGAGGACTACGACAGGAGCAAGATCTCCGCCGGCGGCGGCGTCTTCGCGCGGAACCTGAAGTCCATCGTCCTGACGCCGGAGATCAAGGCGGCGCTGGAGATCAAGGCCGACGCCGTCTCGCCCGCCGAGCTGATGACCGCCATCCTCAAGGCGAAGGCCGAGCTGCTCTATCTTGGCGGCATCGGCACCTATGTGAAGGCGAAGGGCGAGAGCAACGCTGACGCCGGCGACAAGGCCAACGACGCCATCCGCGTCAATGGCGCCGACCTGCGGGTCAAGGTGGTCGGCGAGGGCGCCAACCTGGGGCTGACCCAGGCCGGCCGCATCGAGTTCGCCAGAAGCGGCGGCCGCATCAACACCGACGCCATCGACAACTCCGCCGGGGTCGACAGCTCCGACCACGAGGTCAACATCAAGATCCTCACCGGCATGGTCGAGCGGGCCGGCGGGATCACCAACCGCGAGGACCGCAACGTCCTCCTGGCCTCGATGACCGACGAGGTCGCGCAGCATGTGCTGGCCCACAACTACGACCAGACCCTGGCCATTTCGCTGCTGGAGCAGGACGCCCCTGGCGAGCTGGAGAACCACGGCCGGTTCATGACCGAGCTGGAGGCCAGCGGGCGTCTCAGCCGCAAGGTCGAGGGCCTGCCCGACGTCGCCCAGATGTCCGAACTGGCGGCGGGCGGCGCGGGCCTGACCCGGCCCGAGCTGGCCGTGCTGCTGGCCTACGGCAAGCTCGACCTGTTCGACGAGATCGTCGCCTCCAAGGCCCCTGACGATCCCGCCTTCGAACAGGTGCTGGAGGCCTATTTCCCGACGGCCCTCGGCCAGTACGACGAGGCGATGAAGCGTCACCGGCTGCGGCGGGAGATCATCGCCACGGTGATCGACAACGAGCTGGTCAACATCTGCGGCCCGACCTTCCCCTCACGGCTGCGCGCGGCGGCGGGCTGCGACACCCGCGCCCTGGTCACCGGCTTCGAGGCCGCGCGGCGGATCCTCGGCTTCGGCGAGACCTGGGACGCGGTGGCGGCGCTGGACGGCAAGGCCCCGGCCGAGGGCCAACTGGCCCTGTTCCGCGCCCTGGCCCACACCCTGCGCAGCCAGACCTACTGGCTGGCGCGCCGCGCGGGCGATGGCGGCGTCGACGCCCTGACCGCCCGCTACGGCGCCGGCATGGACGAGCTGCGCGCCCTGACGCCGGGCATCCTGTCGAGCTTCGAGCAGAAGACCGTCGCCCGCCGGGCGGCGATCTTCGTCAAGGACGGCGCGCCGGAGGCCCTGGCCCAGCGGATCGCCGCCCTGCAGCCGCTGACCACGGCCACCGAGCTGGTCGACCTGGCCAGCGGCATGGCCTGGCCGGTCGGCGCGGCGGCCCGGCTCTACCACCAGGTCGGGGCGGCCTTCAGTTTCGACCGCCTGCGGGCGGCGGCCGGAGAGAAGCGCGGCGGCGACCACTTCGAGCGGATGGCCGTGCGCCGCCTGGTCGAGGACATGCTCGCCGAGCAGGCCCAGGTCACCCGCGCGGTGATGACCTTCGCCGGCTCCGCGGACGCGGCGGGCGCGCCGGACCAGGCGAAGTCGACCGTCGCGTCCTGGGCGCAGCTGCACTCCGGCCCCGGCCGGGCGGTCAAGCGCACGATCGAGGAGATCGAGCAGGCCGGCGGCGGCTGGACTTTCGCCAAGCTCACCATCGCCAACGCCGCGCTGCGCGAACTGGCGGGCGTGGCGACGGGTTAGTCGCGAGGGCCGCTCTCCCCTTTTCACCGTCATCCTCGCGCTCGTCGCGAGGACCCATGCGTGATGAGTCCAACGAAGAGGGCGGGGAGGAATCCGCGCTCACTTCACGTCTGGCCGTGTCCATGGGTCCTCGGAACAAGTCCGAGGATGACGAACTTCAGGGGCTCGCTTCCGCTACCCCACCGTCGCCTTCAGCGCCTTCACATAGAAGCCCCGCGCCTGCTCGCTGAGGTCCGGGCGGTAGCGGGTGCGCGGGTCGTTGGCGTCGTCGTCGTCAAAGGCGTGGGTGGCGTCGGGGAAGACCAGCGCCTCGACGCTCAGGCCGTCGCGCCGCAGCCGGTCGAGCGCCGTCTGCGGGTAGCGCACCCCCACCACGGCGTCCTTGCCGCCCAGCACCGCGAACACCTTCGGCTTCGCGCCCTGCCAGCCGCGCGCCGAGGTCAGCGAGGGAAAGGCGGCGTAGGGATAGACCAGGAAGGTCCCGCGCACGCCCTTGAGCAGGTCCGGCCCGGCGTCCTTCAGGCCGGTCATCCGGGCGGCGCCGTCGCCCTGGGCCATGGCGTCCATGATCGTCCAGCCGCCGTGGCTCCAGCCGGCCGCCACGACGCGCGAGGCGTCGGCCCAGGACTGGTCGCGCAGCCAGTGCATCACCGCGTCGAGGTCTGCCGCCCGCTGGGCGCCGCGCAGGGTCGCGCCGGTGCAGACCAGCAGGCTGCCGTCCATGCGCGACAGGCCGCGCGGCCGGAAGCTGTCGACGATCACCACCGCGAACCCGGCCTTCACCGCCTCGGCGGCGTAGGCCTTCTGGAACGGCTGGGCGCCGGCGCAGCCGTGCAGCTGCAGCGCCACCGGAAAGGGCCCGGGCCCGAACGGCTTTGTGACCGTGAAGCCGGGCGTCATCCGCTCGGCGTGGCCGGCGACGGTGGTGGGAAGGGCTGCCATGGGCGCAGAATGTGAGCAAACGCTCACATCGTCAAGTCCCACCACGACCCTCCCCCCATCGGGGGAGGGGGACCATGCGAAGCATGGTTGAGAGGGTTCGGTGCAGGGCGTGCGAAGAGCCTTGCACGGTTGCAGCGCCTATCCTTTTTGATGCTCCTGATGGCGGCCCGCTCCACCACCCTTCGGGTGGTCCCCCTCTCCCAGGGGGAGAGGATCGCCGAAGTCAGTGCCGGAACACCCGCACGCCGGTGAAGGCCATGGCCAGGCCGCGTTCGTCGGCGGCGGCGATGACCTCCTCGTCGCGGATCGAGCCGCCCGGCTGGATCACCGCCGTGGCGCCCGCGTCGGCCGCCTGGATCAGGCCATCAGCGAACGGGAAGAAGGCTTCCGAAGCGCAGGCGCTGCCCTTCAGGTCCAGGCCGAAGTCGCCGGCCCGCATCGCGGCGATGCGCGCGGAGTCCTTGCGGTTCATCTGGCCGGCCCCGACGCCCAGGGTCTGGCCCGCGCGGGCGAAGACGATGGCGTTGGACTTCACATGCTTGCCGACGGTGAAGGCGAACAGCATGTCGCGGACCTCCTCATCGGTCGGCGCGCGCTTCGTCACGATCTTCAGGTCGGCCGGCTTGATCAGCGACGTATCCCGGCTCTGGACCAGGAAGCCGCCGGCCACCGAGCGGAACACCTCGCCCGGCGCATGGGCGTCGGGCAGGGCGCCGGTGACCAGCAGGCGCAGGTTCTTCTTGCCGGCGAACACGGCGACGGCGTCGTCGTCAGCGTCGGGCGCGATCACCACCTCGGTGAAGGTCTCGACGATCGCCTCGGCCGCGGCTTTATCGAGCTTGCGGTTGACCGCCACGATGCCGCCGAACGCGGAGACGGGATCGCATTCCAGCGCCCGCTGGTAGGCGCTGAGCAGGTCCCCGCCGGTGGCCACGCCGCAGGGATTGGCGTGCTTGACGATGACGCAGGCCGGTTCGCTGAACTCGGCGACCAGCTCGAAGGCGGCGTCGGTGTCGGCGATGTTGTTGTAGCTGAGTTCCTTGCCCTGCAGCTGGCGGGCGTTGGAGACGCCCGGACGCGCCGGTCCGGCGGCGTAGAAGGCGGCCGCCTGGTGCGGGTTCTCGCCATAGCGCATGGTCTGGATCAGCGTCCCGGCGATGGCCTTGCGCGCCGGCTGGGCGTCGCCGAGCTGGCTGGGCGAACCAGGTGGAAATGGCCGCGTCATAGGCCGCCGTGCGGGCGTAGGCGCGGGCCGCCAGCGTCTTGCGCAGCGCCAGGCTCGTCGTCCCGGTCGCCTTCAGCTCGCCGAGCACTTCCGCCATGTCCGCGGGATCGGTGCAGACGGCGACATAGCCATGGTTCTTGGCCGCCGAGCGGATCATCGCCGGGCCGCCGATGTCGATGTTCTCGACGCAGGCGGCGTAGTCGCCGCCGGCCGCCACCGTGGCCTCGAACGGGTAGAGGTTGACGTACAGCAGGTCGATGCCGCCGATGCCGTGGTCGGCCATGGCCTTGGCGTGCTCGGCCGCATCGCGGACGCCCAGAAGCCCGCCGTGCACGATCGGGTGCAGGGTCTTGACCCGGCCGTCCATCATCTCGGGAAAGCCGGTCAGCTCGCTGACGTCTTTCACAGGCAGGCCGGCCGCCGCGATCGCCGCCTTCGTGCCGCCGGTCGAGACCAGCTCGACGCCCAGCTCGCTCAGCACCTTCGCCGCTTCGACCAGGCCGGTCTTGTCGGAGACCGACAGCAGCGCGCGCTTCACGGGCGCGGCGTCGGGGGCGGCGGGATAGTCGGGGGCGGCAGGCATGGTTCGGCTCTCCGGTCTGTCAGGAAGGAGCCCAGGCGCGCGGCGATGAGGTTCACGCTCCCCGGTGGTCGACCACCTCATGCGCCAGTCACGCGAACGGGCGGAAAATACGAGGCGGCGGCGGGGAGTCAATGCGTGGTTCGCGACGCTCGCTCTCGCTCGCTCCTCACCATGACGAAGTCTGTTGAAGCGTCTCTGAGATCGTCATCCTGAGGAGCGATCCCTCGGGATCGCGTCGCGAAGGACGCACAGTGTCACCCCTCCGCCCTTGAAAGCTTCCACCGCACGCGGCCGCCCTTGTCGGCGCTGGCCTGGCCCTTGAGGACGACCTGGACGGTGCGTCTGGCAATGCCGCCGTCGACGTGCAGCGACGGCTCGACCGAGACCTCGATGGCGTCGTTGCGCAGCCACCAGCCCTGGTCGTGCGGGCCCTTGAGCAGAACGCTCTTGCCGTCGCGGGCCAGCGAGGCGCGGGCGTCGGGGTGCAGGTGGAAGCGGACGGTGAAGGGGAAGTAGCGGCGCGGGCCGGTCTGCTCCTTCTCGACCTTCGGCCGGAAGCTGTCCTCGCCGCGCAGTTCGTCGGTGACCCGGTCGAGGTAGAGCTTGCGGTCGTGGATCAGGCCGAAGCGCCGGACCCAGCCCTCGTGGCTGACTTCCAGCCAGGCGGCGGCGTCGGACTCGTGGCGGCGGGCTTCCACCGCCCGCGGCGCGCCGGTCAGCCGCGCGCCCAGCGCCCCGGCGGCGAGCCCGCGCAACGGCTGGCCGGTCGACAGGTCGGCGAGGCTGGCGGTCGAGGCCGCGTCGGTCAGCCGCAGGGCGTGCGACGCGCCGGAGGCGGCGCTCCAGCCGCAGCCGACGATGATCGGGTCAGGGCCGCAGCAGATCTCCATCGCCAGAGGCTGGGCGCAGGCGGTGACGCTCCAGCGGCCGCGCGCCGGCGCCCCGGCGTCGAGCATGATGGTCAGGGCCGGCGACTCCAGCCGCTCGAAGCCGCCGTGCGGGGCGCGGCGGCGGACCCGGTCCTCGCCCTCCTCATGGGCCAGGGCGGCGGCGACACGCCGGGCCGGGGCGGCCTCACCGCCCTGGAAGGCGGCCAGCCGGCCGTCGGGCAGGGTGAAGAACCGCGTCGCCGCGCTCAGCCGGTCGATGGCGCGCGGCAGCTCGTCAGGTCCCGCCTGCCCGCGCTGGTGCAGCGCGTCGTCCAGGGTCAGCAGGTCGAACAGCAGCTCCAGCCCCGCCTGCGGCGAGCGCGAGGCATGGACCCCGTCGGTCCCGACCGTCTGCGTCAGCTCGCGGCGCAGGCGGGTCATGGCCAGGTCGATCAGCTGCTCGCCCGCCTCACCGGCCAGGGCGCAGCCGGCGACGCCGGCGGCGACCGCCCGCTCCAGCGCCCGGTCCGGCGCCTGGCTGATGCGGGTCAGGTGCCGGGCCTGTCGGGCGAGATCCAGCAGGAACACCGAGCGTTCGGCGTCGGACGCGGGCGCGGTCAGGCGCCGCGCCGCGCAGGCCAGGTTGAACACCCGCCGTTCGAGGATGTCCGGGCCCCAGGAAAAGCCGTTCCAGCGGCCGAACACCCGTCGCCAGTCGCCGATCAGCCGCAGACCGGTCTTGGGCCCCGCGTCGCCGGCCGCCAGCAGGTCGCCCAGCCAGTCCATGCGATGCAGGGCGACGGCGAAGCGGCGGTCGGGGCTGGCGCGGTCGAACGGGTCGCCCTGCGGCCCCACCGCCATCTGGGTCCCGGCCAGGTCGAAGAGCCCGCCAAGGATCTTGCGGCCCCGCTCGAGCTCGACCGGTCGCAGGTCGCGGGGATTGGCGGCCAGGCCGTCGGGCCTGGGGCCCGCGATGGCCATGCGGTGGAACGGCGTGCCGAACCACTCCCGCTCCAGGAACCGGCGGACGCCTTCGCCCGCGGCCTGGAGGGCGAGCGCGGCGGAGGACGGAGAGGGCAGGCGGGGCGCGTCCACGACCCCGGTCAGCCGCCCTTGAGGGCGGCGATGTTGCCGGCGTAGGCGGCGGGGCCGCCCTTGAACACGGCCGAGCCGGCGACCAGCGCGGTGGCGCCGGCGGCCATGCACTGGGGCGCGGTGACCGGCGTCACCCCGCCGTCCACCTCGATGTGGATGTCCAGGCCCGACGCATCGATCATCTTCCGCAGCCGCTCGATCTTGCGCAGCTGGCCGGGGATGAAGCTCTGGCCGCCGAACCCGGGGTTCACGGTCATCACCAGCATCAGGTCGATGTCCTCGAGGATCCACTCGACGTGCTCGACCGGGGTCGAGGGATTGAAGACCACGCCGGCCTTGGCGCCCAGCTCGCGGATCCGCTTGAGGCTGCGGTGCAGGTGGGGGCCCGCCTCGGGGTGGATGCTGACGATGTCTGCCCCGGCGGCGACGAAGGCCTCCAGGTAGGGATCGACCGGCGCGATCATCAGATGGACGTCGAAGGGGATCGAGACGTGCGGCTTGAGCGCCTTCACCACGTCCGGGCCGATGGTGATGTTGGGCACGAAGTGGCCGTCCATCACGTCGATGTGCAACCAGTCGGCGCCGGCCGCTTCAACGGCGCGGCATTCCTCGCCGAGCTTCGAGAAGTCGGACGCGAGGATGGACGGGGAGATGATCGGGGCGGGCATGCCTTGGTCTAACCGCGCGGGCGCGGCGGAACAAGGACGGGAGGCCGTATCAGAACCGTCGGACCAGCCTTGCGGCAAAGAAGCCGTCGACGCCGCCGGGCAGATGCTGCGGCAGAAGGCGCAGCCAGCCGTCCGGCACGGCGGCTTCCGGCGCCCCGCCCTCGCCGGGCTCGATGGGGTCGAGGTCGAAGTCCGGACGCCGGGCGAGGAAGGCGCGGACCTGGCCCTCGCCCTCTTCCGGCTCCAGCGAGCAGACGCAGTAGACCAGCCGGCCCTTCGGTTTGACGCGGTCGGCGGCCGAGTCGAGCAGCCGCTTCTGCACCGCCGCCAGCTTGGCGATGTCCAGCGGCGAGGCGGCCCACAGCACGTCGGGGTGGCGGCGGAACGTGCCGGTCGCCGAACAGGGCGCGTCCAGCAGCACCGCGTCGAACTTGCGCGTGTCCTTCCACAGGATGCCGTCGGCGGCGACGATCTCGGCCTCCAGGTTCAGGCGGGCGAGGTTCTCGGTCACCCGCTTGAGCCGGTCGGCGGAGCGGTCGAGGGCCACGACGGTCGCGCCGGCCGCGGCCAACTGCATCGTCTTGCCGCCCGGCGCGGCGCAGAGGTCCAGCGCGGTCTCGCCGGCCGCGATGTTCAGCAGCCGCGCGGGAATGGCCGCCCCGGCGTCCTGAACCCACCAGCGGCCCTCGCTGAAGGCCGGCCATTCAGCGACGTCGCCGCGCAGCGGGGTGCGGACGCTGCCGCCGGGCAGGACCTCGCCCTCCAGCAGGGCCGCGACGGCCTCTGCGTCGGCGGGATCGCGGACGGTGAGGTCGGTGGAGGGCTCCAGCGCGATGGTGGCGGCGACGGCGCGGGCGGTCTCCAGCCCGAAGGCGGCCTTCCAGCGCGCCATCAGCCACTCGGGGGCCAGGGCCTCGGGATCGTCGGCCGGCGGACCGTCGCGCAGCAGGCCGCGCAGGATGGCGTTGACCAGCCCCTTGAACGGCCGGGTGACCTTGGCCTTGTCGGTCAGGGTCACGATGGTCGAGACCGCCGCGTGGTCGGGCACGCCCATCCAGAACAGCTGCGCCACGCCCAGCCGCAGCAGGGTGCGCACCCGCTCGGGCGGCTCGCGGGTCAGCTTGGCGCCGATGGCGCGGTCGATCGGTCCCAGCCGCCGCAGCGTGGCCATGGTCAGGGCGCGGGCGAAGGCGCGCTCGCGCGGGTCCAGCCGCGTTGAGGCGGGCGCAGACAGGGCCTCGTCGAGGCCCGCGCGTCGCGCCAGGGCGGCTTCCAGGAAATGTACGGCGGCTTCCCGGGCGGGAAGTCCGGCTTCTTCGATCTCGGTCACGCGCGCCCCGTACCCTTTTCCGGCCCGAGGCGCAAAGGCGGTCAGGCCGCGGCGGGTCTGCGCAGGCCCGAGGCGATCGCGGCGATGAACAGCAGCATGCCCAGGATGGCGGGCAGTTCGGCGGCCATCATCACCTTGCCGCCGAGCTTGCCGGTCAGCACCTGCGGCAGCAGCACGCCCATCAGGATCGCGCCGGTCGCCGACAGGACCAGGTTGGCCCAGGGCAGCCAGCCGCGCCTCGGCGACAGGGCGTAGAAGCCGCCCATGATGCTGAGGGTCACCCAGCCGAGCAGGTTGAGGTGGGCGTGGGCGGGCGACAGGCTGTGGTCGCCGGAGATACCCATATGCGTGCCCCAGGCCATGCCGGCCAGGCCGCACAGGGCGGCGACGAGAAAGAAGGCGGTTGAGACGCGTGGCATTGTCGAAGGTCCCCTGAGCTGGCCCGTCTCCCCACGGGCGGGGAAACGAAACCAGCGTTCGACGAAGCGATCAAGCGGCGGCGAGCGCCGGCCCGCGACGACGGAAGCTCAGGGCCACCGCGCCCAGGAAGGCGACGAAGCCCAGGATGATCAGCGGGCCGCCCAGCATCAGCAGCGGCGCCAGCTGGGCCTGGGTGGCCTTGCCGGTGAACAGCAGCACCAGAGCGGAGATCATGGCGATGACGCCGATGTTGTTGAGGAAGAAGTTGGTCTTCACCAGCCAGCGCGGGGTGTCCTTGCCGACGAGCGCGTAGAAGGCGCCCATGACGGACAGGCTGACGAAGCCGAGCAGGTTGAGGTGGGCGTGAGCTGGCGATGTGGCGAAGTCATGAGTAACGCTCATGTACATGCCCCAGCAGGTTCCGATGACGATATAGATCGCGGCCATCATGAAGAAGGCGTTCGGCCAACGTAACATAGTTGTAATACTCCGTGGTTTCTTGCTTTTGTTGCGGCGCGCCCTAAATCACCACGGATCGTTGTTCGCAAGACGGAGTTCGGTTAAATCTTGTCCATGCATGGTGACGACGACAGCCCGCTTCCGCCCGGGGCCAATCCCGACAAACGCCTGACGCCCGCCGCCCGCCGGGCGCTGGAAGAGGCCGCCGCGCGCCGCGCCGCCGCCGGCGAGGCGGATCGCCCGGTCGAGGAGGGCGGTCCGGCCGGCCCCGAGCCGACCCGCTACGGCGACTGGGAGCGCAAGGGCATCGCGGTCGATTTCTGACCGGCCGCTGACCCGCCTCGCCACGCGCGAACTTTAACCACGAGGCCTTCGCCCCTGAGGGGCAACCAGTCGCGCCGTGCGGGTGGAGGGCCCAGTGTCGCCCCTTCGCAATCCGGAGCAGCGCCATGACGTGGTTCGCAAGGCTGACCCTGGGGGTGCTGAGCCTTCTCGTGCTCGCGCGCGCCGCCTCGGCGCAGACACCGCAGTACCAGGTCTATTTCGTCCAGGACGACGGCACGGTGACCCCGGCCGAGGTCTATCAGCCGGACGGCGCCGCGCCGGCTCAGGCCCCGCAAGGCTATGGCTACAGCCAGCCCTCCGGGTACGCCGCTCCGGCGGCCCGGGACGATGGCTACACGCAGGGCTACGCCCAGAGCGTCGGCTACGGCGGCCCGCCGCCCTGCTGCGCCGGCGGCTACCGGCCCGCGCCGCCGCCCGCACCGCCACCTCCGCCGACCTACAGCTACGGCTGCTGCGCCCCGGCGCCGCCCCCGACCTGGAGCGGCGGCTGTTGCGCGCCCCCTGCGCCGCGTCCGCCCTGCGCGCAGCAACCTCCGCACCCGCCGCATGGCTGCCCGCCGCCCAACTGGGGCGAGGTGACGCTGAACGACAGCTTCTTCTGGGGCGGCGGCGGCGTCGGGCCCGAGTACATTCCGGGCGGCGGCGGTGGCGGCGGCTACGCCTATGCCGAGGCCGGCGCGTCCTCCTATGCCTACGCCAGCGCCTCGGCCAGCGCCCGGGTCAGCGTTCGCGGCGGCGGCTACCGGCCGCCCTACAAGCCCCCGCACAAGCCGCCGCACAAGCCGCCGCACAAGCGGCACAAGAAGGGCTGCGGCGGCTGCCACTAGGCCTGATCAGGCGCCCGCCATCTCGGCGCCGATCTTCAGCGCCGCCTCCCGGGGATCGCCCGCGGCGGTGATCGGGCGACCGACCACCAGGTGGCTGGCGCCGTTTCCGAGGGCGTCGGCGGGCGTCGCGGCGCGGGCCTGGTCGTCCGCGCCGGCCCAGGCCGGCCGCACGCCGGGGGTCACCACCAGAAAGTCCGGGCCGCCGATCCGCCGCGCCAGCGCCGCCTCGTGCGGACTGGCCACCACGCCGTCGACGCCGGCGTCGACCGCCTGGCGGATGCGGCGCTCGACCAGCTGCTCGACTCCCATGCCGTAGCCGATCTCCGCCAGGTCCTGGCCATTGAGGCTGGTCAGCACCGTGACGCCGAGGATCTTCGCCGAGGTCGCGCCGCCCCGGCCCTTCACGGCGGCGCGCATCACCTGCGGCTGGGCGTGGACCGTCAGCAGGTCGCAGGCTCCGGTCCCGACGATGGCCGCGGTCGCCTTCTCCACCGTCGCACCGATGTCGTGCAGCTTCCAGTCCAGGAACACCTGGCGGCCGCGCTGCTTGAGGTCGCGGGCCATGTCCATGCCGCCCGTGGCCAGCAGTTGCAGGCCGATCTTGTAGAAGGACACGCTGTCGCCCAGCGCCTCGACCATGGCTTCGGCGTCGGCCCGCCCGGGCAGGTCGAGGGCGACGATCAGGCGCGGGTCGGCGACGGGCATGGCGGCTCCTGGCGCGCAGAAATGGCGCGAAAGACGGCGATTTGGGCTAAGAGCGTTCCATGAGCCTGACCGAATACGCCGTCAACTTCTTCGTCGCCCTGTTCGCGCTGCTGGACCCGATCGGCAACGTGCCGGTGTTCGCGGCGGCGACGGCGGGCGCCCTGGCGGCCGGGCGACGCTGGGTGGCGGTCTACATCAGCCTCTTCGCCTTCGTGTTCATGACCTTCTTCTTCTTCAGCGGCCTGGCGCTGCTGGAGTTCTTCGGCATCTCGCTGCCGGCCTTCCGCATCGCCGGCGGGGTGATCCTGTTCCTGATGGGACTGGAGATGGCGCGCGACGACTTCACCGCCATGTTCGCCGACGCCGCCGAGGGGGCCGAGACGGAAGGCGCGCGCGCCTACGCCCGCCGCCGGTTCGAGCGGCTGGTGGTGCCCTTCGCCATGCCGCTGCTCATCGGACCCGGCGCGATCTCCAGCGTGGTCATCTTCGCCAGCGAGGCCAAGCAATTCGGCCTGCAGGGCATGGCGACCGGCATCGGGGTCATCGCGGCGGTCAGCCTGGTGACCATGCTCTGCTTCTGGCTGACCCCGGTGATCAGCAAGCTGCTGGGCCGCATCGGCCTGACCATCATCGTGCGGGTGCTGGGCCTGATCCTCTGTGCCATGGCGGTGCAGTTCATCATCATCGGCGTCTCCGACGCCGCCCGTAGCGGCATCATCAAGACCGACGTCGTCACGCCCTACACGGCGGAGAAGTAGGTCACACCTTCCGGAAGCGGGCGCCCTGGCTGGCCATCAGCGCCAGCGCCCAGTCGTCGGGCAGCAGCTTGGCGATCGCCGCGATGGCCTTGCTGGGCGCGCCCGGGACGCAGATCGGACGGTTGGCCTCGGCCGCCTCGTAGCCGGTGGCGGCGACCTCGTCGGCGCCGAGCCACAGCCATTCGGGCGTGGACTGGCTGACCTGGGCCCGGGTGGCGTTCACATCGTGGAATTCCGAGAAGGTGAAGCCCGGGCACAGGGCGCTGACATGCACCCCGGTGGCCAGGTTCTCCAGGTGCAGGCTCTGCGAGAACTTGACCAGGAAGCTCTTGGTCGCCGCGTACTGGGTGTGGCCGGCCGGGCCCGGAACCAGGCCCGCCAGCGAGGCCACGTTGACGATGCGCCCGAACCGGCGCTCGACCATGCCCGGCAGCAGCTTGTGCACAAGCTCGCAGGGGGCGATCAGCATCACCTGCAGCATGTCGCGCTGCGCCGCCCAGTCCGTCTCGGCATAGACGCCGGGCAGCCCGTAGCCGGCGTTGTTGATCAGGGCGTCGACCACCCGGCCGTGTCCGGTCAGGTCCGCCAGGATGGCGTCCGTAGCGCCCGGTTCGGCCAGGTCGGCCGTCAGGGTCAGGGCCTCGACCCCGAACCGCAGGCGGATCTCGCCGGCCAGCGCCTCCAGCCGGTCGGCGCGACGGGCCGTCAGGGCGACGTCATAGCCGTGGCTGGCGTAGATGCGGGCGAAGGCGGCGCCGATGCCGGCGGAAGCGCCGGTCACCAGCGCGAGGCGGCGGGCCATGCGGGCGGACCTTTCGGGACCTTGGAAGACAGGCCCTGAGAGTGGCCCGCCGGCCGCGCCGGTTCAAGTCAGAGGGGGAGCGGCGACCGAAGGGGGCTACAGATCCCCGGGCTCGGCGACCAGAAGGTCTGCGACGGTGATTGTCGACAGCCGCGAGGCAGCGGCCAGGTCGGCCGCGCGGATGGCGGCGCTGACCGCTTCCGGAATGCGCTCCCCGACCGGGCAGCCGGCGGCGCCGGGCGGCGGCACCCCCAGGTGGGTGCAGCCGTGCACGGCCCGCAGCACCCGGTCCAGACCGATCTGCGCCGGCGCCAGCTTCAGCCAGGCGCCGCCGCCGGCCCCGGCCCGGGTGTCGATCAGTCCGGCCTTCGCCAGCATCGCCGTCACCCGCCGGACGACCACCGGGTTGGTCGGCATCGAGGCGGCCAGCTCAGCGCTCGAAACGGCATGCTCGGCCGTCGTCGCCCCCTTGTGGGCGAGGTAGGCCAGCGCGTGCGCGGCGACGGGAAACTTCTGGCTGTCGGACATGGCGTGACCGAAAGGTAGGAACGGACAGGGCCGTGCGCCATTAAATTCGACGACAGGCGTTACGCCAGCCCGCGATTGAACCGGCTCCCGATTGGGTGTATCGCGCCCGCCGCAGTCGCTTGGGAACTGGCGTCGGGGTTCGCCCGGCGCGGGCCCGGAGGGATCCCATGGTTTCCGACGCCGCCGGCGCCTCTGTTCCGGACAAGACCAACCCGTCCTCCGGCCACGACGGCCACAAGCCGCAGGGTTTTCTCGCCCTCGTCATGGGCTCGATCGGCGTCGTCTTCGGCGACATCGGCACCAGCCCGCTCTATGCGATGCGCGAGGCGCTGCATCACACCCGCAGCGGCGTCGAAACCGAGCTGGCCGTGCTGGGCGTGGTCTCGCTGGTCATCTGGGCGTTGATCCTCGTCGTGACCCTCAAGTATGTCGTCCTGCTGATGCGGGCCGACAACAAGGGCGAGGGCGGCACCCTGGCCCTGATGGCCCTGGCCCGCCGGACACTCGCCAAGCCGAACGGCAAGCGCTCGGCGACGGTGTTCTTCCTGGGCGTAGTCGGCGCGGCGCTATTCTACGGCGACGGCATCATCACCCCGGCCATTTCGGTGCTGTCCGCCGTCGAGGGCCTCAAGGAGGCTCCGGGGCTGGGCGGCCGGGTCGACAACTGGATCCTGCCGATCTCGGCCGGGATCCTGATCGCGCTGTTCATGGTCCAGTCGCGCGGCACCCACCGGGTCGCCGCCTTCTTCGGCCCCATCACCCTGCTCTGGTTTCTGGTGCTGGGCGGCCTTGGCCTCTACCACCTGTTCGACGACCCCTCGATCCTGCGCGCCGTGTTGCCGCACTACGGGATCATCTTCCTGTTCCAGAACGGCTTTCTCGGATTCGTGATCCTGGGCAGCGTCTTCCTGGCCGTCACCGGGGCCGAGGCGCTGTACGCCGACATGGGCCACTTCGGGAAGAAGCCGATTCAGGCCGGCTGGCTGTGGATCGTCTTCCCCTGCCTGGTGCTCAACTACCTGGGCCAGGGCGGCTTGATCCTGGCCCACCCCGGCGCGCGCGAAAATCCGTTCTGGGAGATGGTGCCGGAGATCGCCTACTGGCCGGTGCTGGCGCTGGCCGCCGCCGCCACCGTGATCGCCAGCCAGGCGGTGATCACCGGGGCCTTCTCGGTCACCCAGCAGGCCGTCCAGCTGGGCCTGCTGCCGCGCATCGACATCCGCCGCACCAGCGAGACCCAGGCCGGGCAGATCTATGTGCCGCAGGTCAACACCATGCTGCTGGTCGGCGTGCTGGTCCTGCTGTTCAGCTTCCAGACCTCCAGCGCCCTGGCCGCCGCCTACGGCATCGCGGTGACCGGCTCGATGTTCGTCGACACCCTGCTGGCCTTCGTCATCGTCCGCTTCCTGTGGAAGTGGCGCTGGTCGGCGACCGTGGCGGTGCTGGCGCCGCTGGTGGCCATCGACCTGACCTTCATCTCCTCCAACCTGCTGAAGATCCCGCAGGGCGCCTGGATGCCGCTGGTGTTCGGCGCGGTGCTGGTGCTGATCATGTGGACCTGGACCAAGGGCGCCCAGATCCTCACCGACAAGACGCGGCGCGACTCGGTGCCGCTGGTCGACCTGATCGACATCCTCAAGGCCCGCGCCCCGCATCGCGCGCCAGGCACCGCCATCTTCCTGACCAGCGACCCGGACATGACCCCGGTCGCGCTGATGCACAATCTCAAGCACAACAAGGTGCTGCACGAGAAGAACGTCATCGCCACGGTGCGCACCGCCGAGACGCCGCGCGTGCCCGAGAGCGAGCGGGTGCGGGTCGAGGTGGTCAATGACGACTTCAAGAAGCTGATCATCAGCTACGGCTTCATGGAAACGCCCAACGTGCCCAAGGCCCTGACGCTGCTGCGCAAGCAGCAGGGTCTGAAGTTCGACATCATGTCGACCAGCTTCTTCCTCGGCCGGCGCTCGGTGATCGCCTCGGCCCATAGCGGCATGCCGCTGTGGCAGGACAAGCTGTTCATCTTCCTGATGCGCAACGCCGCCAACCCGACCGACTTCTTCAAGATCCCGCCCGGCCGCGTGGTCGAGCTCGGCGCCCAGGTGACCGTTTGATCCAGGGCCTGTCCATCGCCGGCGACGTCTTCTGGATCCTGATCCTGGCGCTGATGGCGTCGGTCACCCTGGCGACCTGGAAGCGGATCCCGGCGGGCGCGAGCGTGCCGGTGTTGTGGAAGAACGCTGTCGCGACGATGCGGGCTCCGCGCTGGGCGGCGCTGCTGACGCTGCCCGTCGTCGCCTTCGCCCTCGGCGCCTGGTTGAAGATCGAGAGCATGGGCCCGGGGCTGGACCTGACCGGCGCGCTGGTCGTGCTGGGCGTCCGCGCCACGCTGGCGCCGCTGTTTGCGCTGCTGCACCTGGGCCGGGTGCAGAAGACCCTGGTCCTCCTCGAGGCCGAGGGCGCGCTCGGTCCGCCCCGATAAAGGCCACAAACCGGCGTTCTGCTGGCCGGATGATCGACCGTCGCGCCCTGATCGTCGCCCTGCCCGCCCTGGCGCTGCCGCTCCGGGTGCGCGCAGAGCCGGACTGGCCCGCCAGGCTGGTGGCCGCCGCCCGCGCGCAGATCGGACGCACCGTCCTCTACGATCCCGCCTATGTCCGCCTGGCCTACCCGGGGGGCGACGCGCCGGCCGACCGGGGCGTCTGCACCGACGTGGTGATCCGCGCCTATCGCGCCGCCTTCGGGCTGGACCTGCAGAAGCTGGTCCACGAGGACATGACCCGCGCCTTCTCCGCCTATCCGAAGGCCTGGGGCCTGCGCCGGCCGGACCGCAACATCGACCACCGGCGGGTGCCCAACCTGGAGACCTTCCTGACCCGGCGCGGCGCCTCCCTGCCGCTGGCCGGGGGCTGGCGGGCCGGCGATCTGGTCACCCAGCGGCTGGGCGGATCGCTGCCGCACATCTCCATCGTGGCGGCCGAGGCGGCGGCGGGGGCGACGCCGATGGTCATCCACAACATCGGCGCCGGGACGCGGGCCGAGCCGATGGCCCCGGCCGGGGTGGTCGGGCGCTTTCGTTTCGCGCCGGTTTTGGGTTGACCGACGGGCCGGAACGCCGTTGAACGCCCGCACTTTTCTCGCCGTCGCAGGATAACCGCCCGTGCCCGCCCACAAGTCCGTCAAGAAGGTCGTCCTCGCCTACTCCGGCGGCCTCGACACCTCGATCATCCTCAAGTGGCTGCAGACCGAGTACGGGGCGGAGGTCATCACCTTCACCGCCGACCTGGGCCAGGGCGAAGAGATCGAGCCCGCGCGCGCCAAGGCGCTGGCGGCGGGCGTGAAGCCGGAGAACATCTTCATCGAGGACGTGCGCGAGGAGTTCGTCCGCGACTACGTCTTCCCGATGTTCCGCGCCAATACGGTCTACGAGGGCCAGTACCTGCTCGGCACCTCCATCGCCCGGCCGCTGATCGCCAAGAAGCAGATCGAGATCGCCCGCAAGATGGGGGCCGACGCGGTCAGCCACGGCGCCACCGGCAAGGGCAACGACCAGGTCCGCTTCGAGCTCGGCTACTACGGCCTGGAGCCAGACATCACCGTCATCGCGCCCTGGCGCGAATGGGACTTCAAGTCGCGCGAGGCGCTGCTCGACTTCGCCGAGAAGCACCAGATCCAGATCACCAAGGACAAGCGCGGCGAGGCGCCGTTCAGCGTCGACGCCAACCTGCTGCACTCCTCGTCCGAAGGTAAGGTCCTCGAGGATCCGGCGGTCGAGGCGCCCGAGTTCGTCCACATGCGCACGATCGCGCCGGAGGACGCGCCGGACCGCCCGCACGTCTTCACCATCGACTTCGAGAAGGGCGACCCGGTCGCCATCGACGGCGTGGCCATGTCGCCGGCCACGCTGCTGACCGAGCTGAACCGACTGGGCCACGACAACGGCGTCGGCCGGCTGGACCTGGTCGAGAACCGCTTCGTCGGCATGAAGTCGCGCGGCGTCTACGAGACCCCCGGCGGCACGATCCTGCTGGCCGCCCACCGCGGCATCGAGTCGATCACGCTCGACCGCGGGGCCATGCACCTGAAGGACGAGCTGATGCCGAAGTACGCATCGCTGGTCTACAACGGCTTCTGGTTCGCGCCCGAGCGCGAGATGCTGCAGGCGGCCATCGACTACAGCCAGGCCAAGGTCACCGGCCGGGTGCGGGTGAAGCTCTACAAGGGCAACGTCACCGTCATCGGCCGCGAAAGCCCCTACAGCCTCTACGACCAGGACCTGGTCACCTTCGAGGAGGGCAAGGTCGCCTACGACCACCGCGACGCCGGCGGCTTCATCAAGCTGAACGCCCTGCGCCTGCGGGTGCTGGCCAAGCGCGACAAGCGCGACGCCGGCTAGCCGGCCTCAGCCGTTCCACGGCTCGAGGCGGTTGTACGGGTAGACGCCGCTGATCTCCTCGGCGAAGAAGCCGCCCCTGGACGGCGCCTCGACGAAGCTGCGGTGCACCTCGCCCGGCACGCCGACGTAGACGTAGCGATCGCCGTCGGCGAAGCGGACGTACAGCTTGCCGTGCTCGGTCTCGTATTCGATGTCGGTGATGGCGACCTGGTCCACCTGCATGGCCGTCTCCCTCCGCGGCAAGACCCCCCAAAAAGGCTCCCACAGTGCGGGAATGCCCGCCCCCGCCAAGGGTTCCGGCCGGCGGCGAAGCATGACAGGCTTCCCGCTCATGTGACGGCGCAGACCGTCGGGGGTTTTCGGGAGATATCGTCAAATGCAGACCTACGCCCTGGTCGCCATCGTCACCCTGGTGGCGCTGCTGGTCTACGTCTGGATGGGCCTGGGCGTCGGCGGGGCCCGCCGCAAGTCGGGCATCGCCGCGCCGACCATGACCGGCGATCCGCTGCTGGAGCGGGCCGTGCGCGTGCAGATGAACACGCTGGAGTGGCTGCCGATCTTCCTGCCGTCGCTGTGGCTGTTCCACCTGTTCTGGACGCCGCAGGACCCGAGCGGCGTCGTCGCCGCCGGCGTCGGCGCGGTGTGGGTGATCGGCCGCATCCTCTACGCGCTCGGCTATGTGAAGGACCCGGCCAAGCGGGAGCTCGGCTTCATGATCCAGGCGCTCGCCGCCGCCGTCCTGCTGTTCGGCGCGCTCGGCAAGGCCGTGTGGATCCTGGTCGCCTAGCCCCTTGCGTGCTTCGACACGCGCTCTTCGAGCGCTGCTCAGCATGACGTGGGTGGGCAGGTCTCCAACAACGTCATCCTGAGCAGCCGCGCAGCGGCGTGTCGAAGGACGCAGGGCGACCGTCGCGCTACCGAGCAGGTCGCAAGCGCTAAGCTTTCAGCCCCGCCAGCACCACGCCCTGCCAGATCGCCAGGCCGGTCACCAGCAGGCCGACCAGCCAGGTCAGGGCGCGGACGGGCAGGACCTTGGTCATCCAGCCGGCGAACGGCGCGGCCAGCATGCCGCCGGCGATCAGCCCGCCGACCGACCAGGCGTGGTCCTTCAGGCCGGTGGCGTCCCAGTGTCCGCTGAGGATGGCGGCCACGAAGGTGGCCGAGATGGCCGAGGCGACAAAGAACTCGGCGGCGTTGGTGGTGCCGATCGCCTGCCGCGGCTCGGCGCCCGAGCCCATCAGGGTGCTGGTCACAACCGGGCCCCAGCCGCCGCCGCCGATGGCGTCGAAGAAGCCGCCGATCAGGCCGAGCGGCGCGGGCCGCTTCCAGCTGAGCACCCGGGGCCGCGTGCCCTTCCAGGCGCGCCACAGGATCACCAGGCCCATCAGGCCCAGCCAGGCCACGACCCAGGGCTTGACCACCTTGCCGTCGATCGAGGTCAGGACGTAGGTGCCCATGATCCCGCCCACGACGCCGCCGGCCGACAACAGGCCCAGCAGCTTCCAGTTCACGTTGCGATAGACGATGTGCGACACGGCCGAGGCCGCGCCGGTGAACACCTTGGCCGCGTGGACGCTGGCCGAGGCGTTGGCCGGCGGCACGCCAAGCGCCAGCAGCACGGTCGAGGAGACCACGCCGTAGGCCATGCCCAGCGCCCCGTCGACCAGCTGGGCGGCGACGCCCACGGCGAAGAAAATCCAGAAATCGGGATCCATGTCCACCCGGCGAATGACTGAGATGGAAGCCTTCGCAGGTAATCCCACCCGCGTCACTCGGGATTCGCTGGGGCGAGCCTCAGGAAATCTGCCGCTCACGCCCTCTTGTCCGCGGCGTGATCATCATGTCATGGCGCGGCGATGATCCTGCCCATCGATCCCGCCCGCTACGGCGCCTTCCTGGCCATCATGGCGGTGATGGCCGTGACGCCGGGCCCGGCCAATCTGTTCGCCATCGCGGCGGGCATGCAGCGGGGCCGCGTTCAGGCCCTGATCGGCGTGGCCGGGATGAACGCCGCCACCCTGGTCTGGTTCGGCGGCGCGGCGCTCGGGCTGGGCGCCCTGGTCGCCGCCTTCCCCGCCGCCTTCCGGCTGCTGGCCTTCGCCGGCGGCCTCTATGTCGCCTGGCTGGGCCTGAAATCGATCTGGTCGGCCCTGCGGACGCAACAGCAGGCCGACGCGGCGGCGACGCCCGACGTGCACAGGCCCCGCTCGGCCTTCCTCGACGGCTTTTCGGTGCAGATCGCCAATCCCAAGGCCCTGCTGTTCTTCACCGCCGTCCTGCCGCCGTTCATCGACACCGGCCGGCCGGTCGTCCCGCAGCTGCTGCTGTTCGCCGCCGCCACCATCGGCTTCGACGTCATCGCCATGAGCGCCTACGGGCTTGGCGGCGCGGCCTTGTCCGCCCGAATGAACGAGCCGGCCTTCCGGCGCGGCTTTTCGCTGCTGGTCGGCCTGCTCCTGATCGCCGCGGCGGCGCTGATCCTCACGCGTCGCTAGCAGCCAGGGCGCCGGAGTGCTGCCGCCAACATATTGAGCAGACACGGTATTTTTGCGCCGTTAACCCTTGCGGTCGTCCCATCGAGTCACCCAGCCTGCGGTTCACGACAAGGAGGTGACCATGAACGACGACTTCGAACGCCAGCTCCGCGGGGAGCGGCTGACCACCACCGAGGTGCTCTACTACATGCCCGACTGCCCGGCCCTGCTGCAGCGGTTCCTGTGGCAGACGCTCGACCTGGCGCCGAAGTTTCCGCGCGTGCACCGGTTCCTGGATTTCTGGCGGCGCGAGATCGACGCGACGATCCATTCGGTCACCGTGGCCTCGCCCGGCCTGATCCAGCCGGCCCGGCTGCGCATCGCCCGGCACATGGAGAGCCTTCACTAGCCCTTGGCGCAACCCTCGCCCGGCGCCATGTGTTGAGTCGCGAGGGACAAACAGGGGCTGTCCGCGCCGTCCCGGCGCGCCGGCCTCGCGCTGGAGTGGACCATCATGACCTTCAAAGCCGTCGCGATGGCGGGGCTGCTGGCCGCGACAACGGCCCTGACCGCCTGCGCCACCGCCACGCCCTATCAGCCGAACCTGCCGGGACAGTCCGTCTCGGGCGGCTTCTCCGAGTCGCGGCTGGAGGCGGACCGGTTCCGCGTAACCTTCGCCGGCAACAGCCTGACCTCGCGCGAGACGGTGGAGCGCTACCTGCTCTACCGCGCCGCGGAGATCACCGTCGGCGAGGGATACGACTGGTTCGCGCTGGCCGACCGCAGCACCGACCGCAAGGCGCGGACCTATGTCGATCCCGCGCCGTCACCGTTCGGACCCTACGCCTACTGGCGGCCGTCCTGGCGCTACTACGGCGCGGGCTGGGGCTGGCGGCGCTGGGACCCGTGGTACGGCGATCCGTTCTGGGCCGACCGCGTGGACGTGCGCACGGTCGAGCGGTTCGAGGCCTCGGCCGAGATCCTGCTCGGCAAGGGCCCCAAACCGTCCGGAGACCCGAGCGCCTTCGACGCCCGCGACGTGATGGCCAACCTCGGCCCGACCATCCAGCGGCCGGCGACCAACTGAGCGCGCAACGAAAAAGGGCGGCTCTCGCGAGCCGCCCTTCATCTCCGGTCACGGGTCGCGTGCTAGCGCGGCGCCATGCGGATCGAGCCGTCCAGGCGGACGTCTTCACCGTTGAAGTAGCCGTTGCGGATCATCTCCAGCGCCAGCGAGGCGTACTCTTCCGCCTGGCCGAGACGCTTGGGGAACGGCACCTGGGCGCCGAGGGCGGCCTTGACGGCCTCCGGAGCGGCGTTCAGCAGCGGGGTGTTGAAGATGCCCGGCAGGATGGTGTTCACCCGGATGCCTTCGCTGGACAGGTCGCGGGCGATCGGCAGGGTCATGCCGACGACGCCGCCCTTGGACGCCGAATAGGCCGCCTGGCCGATCTGGCCGTCCTCGGCCGCCACGGAGGCGGTGTTGACGATGGCGCCGCGATCGCCGTCCGGCAGTGGATCCAGGGTCAGCATGCCGGCCGCCGACTTGGCGATGCAGCGGAAGGTGCCGACCAGGTTTATCTGGATGATCATGTCGAAGTGGGCCAGCGGGAAGTGCTTGATGTCGCCGGTGGTCTTGTCGCGGCTGGCCGTCTTGGCGGCGTTGCCGGTGCCGGCGCAGTTGACCAGGATGCGTTCCTGGCCGTTGGCCGCGCGGGCCTTCTCGAAGCCGGCGTCGACTTCGGCGTCGCTGGTCACGTTGACGGCGCAGAAGGTCACGCCCAGCTCTTTCTCGAGCGCGGCGCCGCGATCGGCCTGGCGGTCGAGGTCGAAGATGGCGACCTTGACGCCCTGGGCGACCAGGGCGCGGACAGTGGCCTCGCCGAGGCCGGACGCGCCGCCGGTGACGACGGCGGAAATGGAGGAATCAAGCTTCATGGACGGCTCCCCGTGCGTTGTGTTGAACTACAGTCGAACAGCGGTTTAGTCCTATGAGCGCCAATTCCAAGCCGTCACCCGACGTCAACTCGATCATCGACCCCTCGAAGGCCCTCGTTCCGGAGGTCGTGAAGGTCAATGAACAGCGGGTGGCCAAGGGATTCTGGCCCAAGATCCGCAAGGTCGCGACGAAGGTTCCGTTCGCCGCCGACGCCCTGTCGGTCTGGTGGTGCGCCCGCGATCCGGACACGCCCCGGGCGGCCAAGGGCATGATGCTGGCGGCGCTGGCCTATTTCGTGCTGCCCACCGACGCGATCCCGGACATCATCGCGGGCCTGGGCTTCACCGACGACGCAGCGGTGTTCGCCGCCCTGATCGCGGTGGTCGGCAAGCACCTGAAGCCGACGCACAAGGCCTCGGCCAGAGCCTTCCTCGACCGGTTCGCAGGCGACTGAGGGGATGGTTCTGGGGGGAACCGCATAGATGCCGCCGCCGACGCTGGACGCCTTTGCGGGTCGGCTACAGTGCATGTCGCATTGCGGCTACATGCTTGACCCCGTGCTCGGCCCGGTGATTGGCGCCGCGCTTATACTCAGTCCCCTCTGCGCGCTGGTCTATGGCCTGACGCTGGCAGGTCGCCCTCCGTCGCTGCTGCGCACCGTCGTCAAGACGCTTCCGGTGGGCGGGATGGCGCTATACGCCCTGCTCTGGGGGTCGCCGCTATTTCTGGTCCTGGCGCTGGCGGCGTGCGCCGTCGGCGACGCCTTTCTGTCCGGCAACCCGCAGCGTTGGCTGCCCTGGGGGCTTTTCGCCTTCCTCATCGGCCACGCCCTCTACATCGCCCTGTTCGTCCAGTTCACTGACCCCAGCCATGTCGATGGTCCCGTGCAGTACGTCGCCTGGAGTCTCATCGCGATTCTGGCGGTGACGCTTCTCGCCTTCGTCTGGAAGCACGTCGGAGACCTGCGACCGGCCGTCGTGCTGTATGCAGTGGTCATCTCGGTGATGGTCGGCACGGCCTTCCGACTGCCGCTGTCGTGGGACTGGCCGGCCGTCGTCGGGGCCGTCGCCTTCATGCTGTCGGACGCGATCCTGGCGATCAGCCTGTTCCGCGGCGAGGTTCTGTTCGGCTCGACGCGCGCGACCAACTGGGCCGTCTGGTTCCTCTATTTCATCGCCCAGTACATGATCAGCAGCGAGTTCATCGGCTTCACGACGTAGCCCGCGCCTTCTTCGACAGCTGGTGTTCGCGCAGGGTGATGAACAGGGTCGAGATCACCACGATCACCGCCCCGGCGATGGTCGCCCAGGTCGGGACCTCGTTGAAGATCGCAAAGCCGATGGCGGCGGAGAACACCAGCCGGGTGTAGTCGATCGGCGCCATGGCGGCGGCGTCGCCGATCTGCATCCCCTTGATGTAGCAGCCTTGGGTGATGGTCCCCATCACGCCCATGGCGGCCAGCAGCGCCAGGTCGACGGGCTCGGGCCAGCGCCAGACGAACAGGGCCGGCGGCAGGGCGAAGGCCAGCCCCAGCACCGCTGACCAGACCAGCAGGGTGAAGGGGCTGTGGTCGCGGGTCATCACCTTCATGCCGGTGATGGTCATGGCGAAGCCCAGCGCCGCGCCCAGCGCCGCAGCCTGGCCCCAGCCGAAGCCGTGCCCCGGCGCGCCCGGCTGCAGCATGACCAGCACCCCGGCGAACCCGACCAGCGCCGCCCCGATGCGCAGCGGGCCCAGCGGCTCGCGCAGCACGAAGAAGGCCAGTGGCACCAGCCACAGGGTCCGCGTGAACGACAGCGCGTTGGCCTCGGCCAGCGGCAGCACCTGGAAGGCGTAGAAGCTGAGGATCATCGACACCGTCCCCACCGCCGAGCGGAAGAACAGGATCCCCGGCCGGGTGGTGTGAAAGGCCCCGCGCCAGTCGCGCAGGATCAGCGGCGCCAGCACCAGCAGGCCCGCCGCCTGGCGATAGAAGGTCTGCAGCGCGGCCGGATAGTCGTCGCCGAGGAACTTGATCAGGGTCGTCATGACCGTGAAGCCCAGCGCCGAGGCCAGCATCCACAGCGCGCCCCGGACGTTGGGCGCCAGGGTCGGCCGCTGGGGCAGCGGCGCGACCGGAGGAAGTTCGTCCGGCACCGGTCAGGTCTTCTGCTGGGCCGCCATCGCCGTACGCATCTGCTCGGCCTGCTCGGGCGTGATGCCCAGCGCATCGAGGATCGGGCTGCCGGCGTTGGGGTCCCAGGAGCCACGACCGCCGATGGTCAGGCCGCCGTCGACGACGATGTGGGTGCCGGTCACGAACAGCGAGTCGTCGCAGGCCAGGTACAGGGCCGCGCGGGCGATGTCCTCGGGCATGCCGGCCTTGGGGATCGGCTGGATCTTCGGGGCGATCTCTTCCATGCGCGCGGCCATCTGGTCGGCGACTTCACGGGGAAGCCCCATGGAGGCGCCGAAGATCGAGGTGGCGATCAGGCCCGGGCAGATGGCGTTGACGCGGATCTTCTGCGGCGACAGCTCGGCCGCGGCGCACTTCGACATATGGATCACCGCGCACTTGGCGGCGGAGTAGGCCAGCGGGCCGAAGCCCGCCTGCAGGCCGGCGATGGAGGCGGTGTTGATGATCGAGCCGCCGCCGCGCTTCTGCATTTCCGGCAGGGCGTGCTTCATGCCCAGCGCCGGCCCGCGGACCAGCAGGGCGAAGGTGTGATCCCAGCCGTTGGCGTCGATCTCCGAGACATTGCCCGGCGCGCCGCCGTGGCCGGCGTTGTTGAACAGGATGTCCAGCCCGCCGAAGCTGTCGGCGGCCAGCTTCACCGCCCTGGCGATGTCGGCCTCGACCGTCACGTCGCAGTGGGCGTAGCGGACGCGGTCTGGGAACCGCTTCTCGAGCATGGCCCCCTTCTCGTCCTGCAGGTCGGCGGCGACGACGTGCGCGCCCTCGGCCACGAACAGTTCGACCGCACCCAGGCCGATGCCCGATACGCCGCCGGTGATCAGGGCGATCTTGCCCTCAAGACGTCCCGCCATCTGTCTCTTCCCCTTGATGTGTTTTTCCCCTTGAGCGGGGGCTTCGGGCCGGGTCGCCGTGTCTCCGGCGTTCCCTGACCCGAAAGTTCAGTCCGGATCCCCGCCTGCGCGGGGACGGTCGCGCGTCCTTAAGGAAGCACGACCACCTTGCCCATGGCCTTGCGGCTGGCGAGGTGGGCGATGGCTTCGCCCGCCCGCGCCAGCGGGAAGGTTTCCGACACGTGCGGCTTGATCTTGCCTTCCGCGTACATCTCCATCAGCTGGCGGACGTTCTCCTGGTGCGCCTTGGGATCGCGCGCCACGGCCGCGCCCCAGAAGACGCCGACGATGTCGCAGGACTTCAGCAGGGTCAGGTTCAGCGGCACGGCCGGGATGCCGGCCGGGAAGCCGATGACCAGGAAGCGACCGCCCCAGCCGGCGGCCCGGATGGTCGCCTCGGCGTAGTCGCCGCCGACGGCGTCATAGGCCACGTCCCAGCCGTTGGGACCGCAGGCGTCCTTGAACAGGTTGGCCAGCGCCTTCTTGCCGTCCTTGTCGAACGGTCCGGTCGGATAGACCACCCCGGCGTCGGCGCCGCGGGCGATGGCCAGGTCGACCTTCTCCTGGCTGGAAGCGGCGGCGATGACCCGCGCGCCCATGGCCTTGCCCAGCTCGACGGCCGCCAGGCCCACGCCTCCGGCGGCGCCCAGCACCAGCAGGGTCTCGCCGGCCTTCAGGTGGCCGCGGTCCTTCAGACCGTACCAGCTGGTGCCGTAGGTCATCATGAAGGCCGCCGCCTCGTCGAACGGCATGGCGTCGGGGATCGGGGTGACCCGGTGGGCTTCGAGCGCCAGCTCCTCGGCCATGCCGCCCCAGCCGGTGGAGGCCAGAACGCGCTGACCGGGCTGCAGGTGGGTGACGCCCTCGCCGACGGCCTTGACCACGCCGGCGACTTCGCCGCCGGGGGCGAACGGCCGGTTGGGCTTGAACTGGTACTTGTCCTCGATGATCAGGACGTCAGGGTAGTTGACGCCGCAGGCCTTGACCGACAGCACCACCTGGCCGGGGCCGGCTTGCGGGCTCGGAAGCTCCTCGAGGACCAGGGTCTCGGGTCCGCCCACGCTCTTGCTCAGCACCGCCTTCATGCCGTCTCTCCCATGCTCTTTCATTGATCGGCCCACAGGAGTATCGCGGGCCTGACTTCAGTCTACAGGGCGGAGCCCGGCGTTGGCGAACAATTGTTTGAGTCTTGTGATCCACGGCGGCGCGGGCGCCCGGCCCGGTCGCGACTACAGCCGCGAGATCGTCCATATGCGCGAGCTGGTCGAGGCCGGCCGCGACCGGCTGGCCGCCGGCGCCCTGGCGCTCGATGTCGCCGAGGAGACGGTCCGGGCGCTGGAGGCCAGCGGCCTCTACGTCGCCGGGCGAGGCGCCTCGCCCAACACCGCCGGGGCCTATGAGCTGGACGCCTGCCTGATGGACGGGGGGACGGGCCGGGCCGGGTCGGTGGCGGCGCTGCAGGGCTTCCAGAGCCCGATCGCGGTGGCTCGCGCAATCATGGACCGGACGCCGCACGTCATGCTGGCCGGGGACGGCGCGGCCCGCTTCGCCGCCGCCCAGGACCTGGCCGCCATCGCCGATCCGGCCGCCTGGTTCACCCACGCCGGCCGGGGCGAGTCCAACCATCCGCCGGGAACCCTGGCCCACGGCACCGTCGGCTGCGTGGTCCGCGACGGCGAGGGCAGGCTGGCGGCCGCCACCTCGACCGGCGGGGTGTTCGGCAAGTTGCCCGGCCGGGTGGGGGACTCCCCGCTGATCGGGGCCGGAGCCTGGGCCGACGAGCGGGTCGCGATCTCCTGCACCGGTCAGGGCGAGTACTTCATCCGGGTCGCCGCCGCCGTCCAGATCGCCCACCGCATGGCCTTCGGCGGCGAGGCGCTGGCCCCGGCCGCCGACGCGGTGCTGGCGGCCATCCGCGCGCTCGGCGGCGACGGGGGCCTGATCGCGGTCGACGCGGCCGGCAATGTCGCCATGCCCTTCGTCTCGGCCGGGATGAAACGCGCGGCGCTCCTGCCCGACGGAAACATCGTTTCGGCGGCGTTCTGAACCGGGCCTAGTGGCCCGTCAGCTTCTGCAGGATGTTGATCGGGAAGCCGAAGCGCGGCGCGCCGAAGCTGACCGCCAGGGCGTAGCAGACCTCGCCCGGCTCGGCCTTCGGCTCGTGGCTGAAGCCCGGCCGTCCGACGTTGACGTCGCCGGGGCCGTAGCGATCATGCCCGTCGTGGAAGGCCCCGGTGACGACCAGGGTGTATTCCTCGCCCTCGTGGTCGTGCTCGGCGACGTTGGCCCCCGGCTCGATCCGCAGCAGCTGCGTCTCGCCGCCGCCCTCGACCGGCAGCCTCAGCGAGCGGATGCCGAAGCCCAGGAACTTCCAGCGATGGCCCTCGCCCATGGCGTCGAACACCGCTTCCCGCAGGGGATCAGGCAGCATGAGCACCTCGCCCAGCTCCCGCCCGGCGGCGCCCGCGGCTGTCCTGGCGCGGGTATCTATGGCGGCCAGCGCGTCGATCCGGGCCAGGACCTGATCGGCCGCCCCGGCTGCCAGCACGGCCGGCGCCTCGTCCTCCAGGAACGTCCCGCCGACGACGTCGCCGGGCATGACCGGCGCGCCGCGAAGGACAGCCGCCGTCGCTTCCATCAGGCGCAGGCCCGGGTGGCGGCTGGTGTCCGGCGTGGTCGTCTCGGCGTTCATGCGGTCAGGCAACTCCTTGAAAAGACCCGATATGGAGCGCCACGATGCGCGGTCAAGGCGGTCACCGCATCGCCTCCAGCCGGACCCGCAGCTTCTCGAACGCCAGCCGCATCCGCGATTTCACCGTGCCCAGGGCCAGCCCGGTACGCTCGGCGATCTCGCTGTGGCTAAGGTCCTCGTAGAAGGCGGCCCTGATCATTTCCCGCTGCTCGGGCGGCAGTTCGGCGAGCGCCAGCGCGATCAGCGTCCCCTGTTGCCCGGCCAGCAGCGCCGCGTCCGGCAGGACCTCCGCCTCGGGACTCAGCATCGGCTCGTCCGGATCCAGCGTCGCCGTCCGCTCGCGCCGGAACAGGTCGATGCGGCGGTTGCGGGCGATGCGGTAGATCCAGGTCGAGGCGTTGGCCTTGCTGCGGTCGAAACTGGCGGCCTTGCGCCAGACGGCGACCATGACGTCCTGGGTCAGGTCCTCGGCCCGCGCCGGTTCCAGCCCCAGCCGGCCGAGGTAGCCCTTCACGCGCGGCGCGTAGTGGTCGAACAGTTCGGCGAACGCCGCCCTGTCGCCGTGCAGGGCGATGCGCTCGATCAGGTCGGCAAAGGCGGCGGCCCCGGGGTCTTTCACGGCCCAGCCATAGCGGCGCCCCGGCGGATTGGTCCAGCGCCGCATTCCCTGCTATGATGGATGCTTCTCAGCTTTCCGGATCCAAAGCCTTGGGCGCGACCCTCGATCTTGCTCGCGCGACGCCCGCCGTCGCCGCCGTCAATCTCTCCGGCCTGACCCGGGGTCAGCTCGCCGCGGCCCTCGTCGAGGCCGGCGTCGTGCCGGCCCCGAAGGCGAAGATGCGCGCGGGCCAGATCTTCCGCTGGGTGCATTTTCGGGGCGTCACCGACTTCGAGCAGATGACCGACGTCGCCAAGGAGACCCGGGCCGCCCTGGCGCAGGCCTTCGTGCTGACCCGGCCCGAGATCGTCGAGCGCCAGGTGTCGAAGGACGGGACCCGCAAGTATCTGATCCGCGTCGCCCCCGGCATCGAGGTCGAGGCCGTCTACATTCCCGACGTCGGCCGCGTCGGCGCCCTGTGCGTCTCCAGCCAGGTCGGCTGCACGCTCAACTGCACCTTCTGCCACACCGGCACCCAGGCCCTGGTCCGCAACCTGACCGCCGTCGAGATCGTCGCCCAGGTCCAGGTGGCCAAGGACGACCTCGACGAATGGGCCGTCGACGGCGAGGACCGCAAACTCTCGAACATCGTCTTCATGGGCATGGGCGAGCCGCTGTACAATCTGGACGCCGTCGCCGACGCCATCGAGATCATCAGCGACAACGAGGGGATCGCCATCTCCCGCCGCCGGATCACGGTCTCGACCAGCGGCGTGGTCCCCCAGCTCCAGGCGCTGGGCGAGCGCACCCAGGCCATGCTGGCCATCAGCCTGCACGCCACCAACGATGAGCTGCGCGACGTGCTGGTGCCGCTCAACAAGAAGTACGACATCGCCACGCTGATGGAGGGCATCCGGAACTACCCGGGCATCTCCAACGCCCGCCGCGTGACCTTCGAGTACGTGATGCTGAAGGGCGTCAACGACAGCCCGGACGAAGCCCGGGCGCTGGTCCAGCTGCTCAAGGGCGTCCCGGCCAAGATCAACCTGATCCCGTTCAATCCCTGGCCGGGCACGCAGTACGAATGCTCCGACTGGGCGACGATCGAGCGCTTCGCCGCCATCCTCAATCGCGCCGGCTACTCCAGCCCGATCCGCACGCCGCGCGGCCGCGACATCCTGGCCGCCTGCGGCCAGCTGAAGAGCGAGAGCGAGAAGGTCCGCGCCTCGGTGCGACGTCGCGACGCGGCGGCGCTCGCCTCAAGCTAGAACCTTGCACGGCGGGGGGCAGGCCGTGCTAACCGTTGCTCGCCGTCTCCCCTGTCGGAAGTCTCCATGCCGCCGCAGCTGCAGTCCCCCGAGATCCAGGCCTTCGCCACCGGCATTCCGGTCGCGCTCGGCGATGCCGGGATCACCCTTCTCATCCTGGTCATCGGCGCGGCGGCCTACGCCCTGCTGACGCCCCATCGCGAGATCACCCTGATCCGCGAGGGCAACACCGCCGCCGCCCTGTCGCTGGGCGGCGTGCTGGTCGGCCTGGCCATCCCGCTGGCGGCCTCGCTCAGCGCGTCGAACTCCAAGCTGGAGATCGCCATCTGGGGGGTGATGATCATCTCCGTCCAGCTGCTGGTCTTCCGGATCATCGACCTCCTCCTGCACGGTCTGCCGCAGCGGATCCAGGATGGGGAGATTTCCGCCGCGACCCTGCTGGTCGGGGCCAAGGTCGGCAGCGCCCTGATCCTCGCCGCCGCCATGCGCTAGGGGCGGCGACGGCGTGCATTTCCCCCGCCTTCCGGACTGGCTGGTCTACACCGCCATCGTCGCGGCCCTGCTGATCGCCTCGGTCAGCCGGCGCGAGCGGGCCGACGCGCCGCCGCCTCCGCCGCCGGTGCCGGGCGAGGAAGGGGTCCCGCTGGGCCCCTCGTCGCCCTTTGATCCGGCCGTCGTGGTCGAGGTGCCGGGCAAGCGGGCGCCGGGCTCGGGCACGGCCTTCTCGGTCTCCGACACCGGCGTCTGGCTGACCGCCCGCCACGTCGTCGAGGGTTGCCGCCAGACCGCGCTGGTGGTGGCCGAGGGCCGCGGCGTGGCCGCCTCCGTCCAGATCGATCCCAGCGGCGAGGCGGCGGTCCTGACCACCGACGGCGGCGCCCCCGCCCTGCCGCTGATGCTGGACGACAGCCGGCTCAAGCGCGGCGACCTGGGCTACCACACCGGCTTTCCGCAGGGCCGGCCGGGCGAGGCGGTCTCCCGACTGCTCGGCCGCGAAAACCTGGTCGTGCGCGGTCGCGGGGCCCGCACCGAGCCGGTGCTGGTCTGGGCCGAGGTCGGCCGCACCGACAATCTGAAGGGCACGCTGGCGGGCCTGTCGGGCGCCCCGGCGCTGGACTCGGCCGGCCGGGTGATCGGCGTCACGGTGGCCGAGGCGCCGCGTCGCGGCCGCATCTACACCACCGCCTCGGCCACCATGGGCCGCGCCCTCGGCTATTCGCGCCGCCGCCCGGCGTCCTTCGCCACCGGCGAGCCGGTCAATGTCGAGAACTACGGCCGCGTCGCCGACGGCCTGCGCCGCGACCTGCGCGTCGCGCAGGTCGTCTGCCTGGGGGGTTAGGCGGGGGCGTCTTCGGTCTTCGGCAGATCGGCCTGGCGCGCGGCGACCATGAAGCTGAGCGCGATCGAGAAGACGCCGATGGCCGTCGAGTACAGGTAGAACACCATGTAGCCGGTCCCCAGGGCGGCCGCCGTGACCTGTGATTTCTCCATGGCGGTCACGTAGCTCTCGGGCGGCACGCGGTCGAACAGGCCCTTCAGCGCAGAGACCGGTCCGCCCGCGTCCGCGGCGCGCGCCGTGGCCTCCACGATGCGGCCCGACTGACTGGCGAGCAGCTTTCCGGGCAGGGCGTACAGGGAGGAAAACAGCGCGTACTGGGTGGCCGTGAACCCGACCGTCGTCAGGCTCGACATGTAGGCGATCAGGCAGGTGCCGGCGATGCCGCCCGCGACATTGTCCATGGCGATGGCGACGAGCAGCGCGGGCACGCTGTGGCCCTGCGTCGCCAGCCAGGCGAACGACAGGTTGCTCAACGTCCCCACGAAGGCCCCGATGATCAACGCCCGCATCAGGCCCAGCCGGATGACCGCCAGGCCGCCCAGGGCGACGCCGATGACCGACATCACCACGCCGAACACCTTGCGGACTTCGGCGATCTCCAGCTTGCTGAATCCAAGATCGACGTAGAAGGCGCCGTTGATGTTCAGCACGAAGTCGGAGACGCGATACAGACAGATCAGCGCCAGGATGAGCCCGGCGATCTTGCCATAGCGCGTGAAGAAGTCGGTCAGCGGCTGTCCGAGGGCGCCGGACAGGTAGGCCCCGGGCCGGGTCTGGACGCCGGGGATCCGGCGCGCCGCCAGCGCGATGATCCCGAAACCGGCGACAACCGCCAGCAGCTGGAACCAGATCTTGTTGTCCGAGGCCCAGGCCGTCTCCATGGCCTCCCCGAGCGGTCCGGCGCCGAGGGCCGACAGGATATCGGCGAGGAAGGTCGCGCTGGCCGCCAGCCCCGACCCGACGAGCAGTCCGCCGATGACGAGGACCACCAGCCTCAAGGCCCACTCGATGACCTCGGCCACCGGTCGCGGCGCGGCGTCGCCGATGTCGATCGGCCGGACCTTGTGTTCCGCTTCCCGGGGCGCGGCGAAGACGGCGGCGACGCCGACCAGCATCAGGGCGGCCATCGCCGCGTAGGACAGGCTCCAGCTATAGGCTTCGGCCAGGATCAGCGGCACCGCCCCGGCGACGATCATCGCGATGCGGTAGCCCCACTGATAGGCGGCCGCCATGGGCCCCTGTCGGGCATCGTCGGCAGCCTCGATCCGCCAGGCGTCGATGACGATGTCCTGGTTGGCGGAAGCGAAGCCCACCATCACCGCGAACACGGCCATCAGGCCCAGGTTGGTGGCGGGATTGACGCCGGCGATCAGCCAGAGTCCCAGCATGATGACCGCCTGCGAGACGAGCATCCAGGAGCGTCTGTGCCCGAAGATGGAGGTCAGGAACGGCACACGCGTCCGGTCCACCAGCGGGGCCCACAGGAACTTCATGGCCGTGGCCAGGGTGGCCAGCCCGAAGATGCTGATCGTGGCCAGCGACAGCCCCGCGTCGCGGAGCCAGATGGACAGGGTGTCGAAGACCAGAAGGTTCGGAAGCCCGGCCGAGAAGCCGAGGACCAGCATCACCAGCGTGCGGCGTTCGCCGAAGGTCGCGAGGGACTGAAGGAAGGTCGGCTTGGCCTTCGGCTCGGCGCTGCTCTCGGCTTGCGTGGTCATCTGGCGCTTCCCCCGAAGCGGGGCGACGCCCCGCAAATCAGGAGGCGACCTTGGCCTCTCGCGGGGCGTCCGTCCAGCCGACCCAGCGGGCCAGCACGGCCCGCAGGGCGGTCTCGGTCAGGGGCTTGACCAGGAAGTCGTCCATGCCCGCCGCCAGGCAGGCGCGGCGGTCGTCCTCGAAGGCGTCGGCGGTCAGGGCGACGATGGGCGTGGCGACGCCACGGGCCCGGATCGCGCGCGCCGCCTCGATACCGCCCATGCCGGGCATGCGCACGTCCATCAGCACCAGATCGTAGCGGGCGGCGGCCATCGCGGCGACGGCCTCCTCGCCGCTGCCGGCCCGGTCGACCTGGGCGCCTTCCCGCTGCAGCAGCGTACGGGCGAGCAGGGCGTTGATCGGATTGTCCTCGGCCAGCAAGACGCGGGCGCCGGGGGCGGAGGCCTCGGCGATGCGCTCGTCGTCCTGCGGTCGCGCGCCGGTCTCCTCAAGGCCGAGGGCGGCCAGCACGCGGGCGGCGATGGAGGCGGGCCGCAGCGGTTTGATCAGGTAGCCGGCGAAGCCGGCCGCGCGGCTGCGGGCGATGCGGCCGCGCTCGTCGGGGCGCAGCAGGATCAGGCAGGCCCGCCCGGCAGGCGCCTTGAGACCCTTGCGGCCGGAGGCCAGCGCGTTGTCGACCAGCAGCACCGCCTCGGGCGGGGCGATGAGCAACAGATCGTCCAGGCTGGAGGCCACGGCCGCGCGGCCGCCCAGCGCCTCGATCTGGCGGGCCGCCGCCTCGCGCAGCAGGGCGTTGGGCGAGGCCACGCCGACCAGCCGGCTGGCCAGAGGGGTCTCGGCGCCGGCCGGGCCGGCCGCCGGGAAAGGCGCCTCGAGCCAGAAGGCGGCGCCGCCGCCCGGCGCGTCCTCGACCCCCACCTCGCCGTCCATGGCGCGGACCAGCCGCTTTACGATGGCCAGGCCGAGCCCAGCGCCGTTCAGGCCGGTCCCGCCGTGGGCCGGGTCGGCATGGACGAAGGGCTCGAAGATCTTTGCACGCACCGCCGGCCGCACGCCGGGCCCGGTGTCGGACACCACCAGCCGCAGTCGGCCGTCCGGCGCGGCCTGCGCCGACAGCAGCACGCCGCCGGTCTCGGTGAACTTGACGGCGTTGCCCGCGAAGTTGAGCAGCACCTGCCGCAGCCGGCCCTCGTCGGCGATCACCGGCGGCACGTCGGCGGCCACGGTCCAGGCGATCTCCAGCCCCTTCTCGTGGGCGCGGGGGCTCATCAGCTCGGTCACCTGCCGCAGCAGGTCGGCCAGATCGCAACGGGCCGGGTGCATCTCGATCCTGCCTTCGCCCAGGCGCGCCAGGTCGAGCACGTCGTTGACCAGCGCCAGCAGATGGTCGCCGCTTTCGCGCAGGGCGCTGACATAGGCCTTCTGCTCAGCGCTGAGGCGCGTGCCGTCCAGCAGCCGGGCCATGCCCAGCACCCCGTTGAGAGGCGTGCGGAACTCGTGGCTCAGGGTGGCCAGCTGTTCGGGGGTGATGGCGCGGGTGTCAGGCATGCCCACGCACCCTGCCACGGGCGGCTTAACGGGCGGTCAAGCGCCCCGGCGGTGGGTGAGCAGGTACAGCAGGAACAGCGTCGCGAAGGCCAGGTCGCCCAGCGACAGGATGAAGGCCGAGGACGACAGGGCCGCGGCGCCGCCGCTCAGCCAGACCAGCAGCGGGATCGGCGCCTTGCCGATCACGCCCAGCCACAGGATCGGGCGGTTGGCGACCGGGTCGCGGGCGACCATGGCGTAGCCGATCCCCAGCACCACGATCAGCAGCGAGGCCAGCCGGGTCATCAGCAGGTCGTCCGGGACCGGCTGGCCCAGGCTCGCCAGCATGGCGTCCGGCGCCAGCAGCATCGGCACGCCGACGGCGAAGTTGAACAACGCCGCAACGACGAAGATCACGGTCCAGACACGCATGATGGTTCAGCCCCCGCTGAGCGCCCCGAAGATCAGCACCTCGTCATCCTCGCCGACCGGCCGGTCGATGTCGAGGATGCGGTCCTGGCCGACATAGACGCGCATGTGCCGCCGGATCCGGCCCTGCTCGTCAATGACGCGGAACCGGATCCCCGGATACCGGGCGTCCAGCGCGTCGAGCACGGCCGCGACCGTCGCGCCCGTCGCCTGCGTCCGCGACAGGCCGCCGGAGTAGGATTGCAGCTGCGAGGGCAGTGAGACCCGGGCCATCAGAGCGGCGCCGCGACCACCGAGTAGATCTCCGGCAGGTGGCGGGCGATGCAGCGCCAATTGCCGCCCTCGTCATCGCTCATCCACAGCTCGCCGCCGGTCGTGCCGAGGTACAGGCCGACGGGATCGCTTCCATCAGCGCAGAAGGCCTGGCGCTTGACGGTGAACCAGCCCTGCTCGGCCGGGAAGCCGGCGTCCTGCCGCTCCCAGGAGGCGCCGGCGTCGGAGGTGCGATAGACGGCGGGCCTGCCGCCGGGGCTGACACGGGGCCAGACATCCGTGCCGTCCATCGGGAACACCCAGGCCGTGTCGGCGTCGCGGGCGTGGGGCACGATGGTGAAGCCGATGTCGCCGATCTCTTCCGGCATCTGCTTGCCGATCCTGTCCCAGACGTCCGAGGGCCGGTCGAGGCGATAGATGCCGCAGTGGTTCTGCTGCCAGAGCCGGTCGGGGTTGGTGGGGGCGAGCGCGATGTAGTGGGCGTCCTGGCCGAACTCCGGATAGGGGTCCGGGAAGAAGTTAGCCTCGACGTTCCGGTTCAGCGGCGCCCAGCTGCCGCCCCTGTCCTTGCTTTCGAACACCCCGGCGGTCGAGGTGGCGATGTACATGTGGGCGGCGTCGCGCGGGTCGATGACGATCTGGTTCAGCAGCGCCCCGTCCGGCGTGCCGCCGTCGGCCGGGCACCACTGCCAGTACATCGGGTTGTCGTTGAAGCCGGCGACCCCGTCCCAGGTCTCGCCGCCGTCGCGGCTGACGAACAGGCCCGGCGGCGAGGTTCCCGCCCACCAGACGCCAGGCTCGCTGGCATGGCCGGGCTGGACCCAGAAGCTGTGGTCGACGGCGCGGGGCGTCTCGCCCTCGGCGGCCTTGGGGAAGGCGGGCGGCTGTTTCGCTTCGGCCCAGGTCGCCCCGCCGTCGGTGGAGCGGAAGAGGGTCGGGCCCAGATGCCCGGTGCTGGCGGCCATCAGCATTGTCTGCTGATCGCGCGGGTCGATGACCAGGTGGTTGACGATGGCGCCCAGGTGATGGGGGCCGTCGACCGTCCAGGCCTGTCGCGCGGCGTCGCTGCGGTAGATCCAGGCCCCCTTGCGGGTCCCGACGAGAAGCTGGATGGCGTGAGACAAGGCGCGTCCTCCCTGAAGGTCCGGCTCACGGCGGCGAGCCTACACCCCAAGGACGTCCCGTCGAGTCAGGTTCCGACAGCCGCCAGGGCCCGGAGACTATACAGCCGGAAGACGAGCGCGCGACGAGGGGATACCAGGACCCGAAGGTGGGGCCCAGCACCTTGGCGCCGAGGCCGGCCTCGCACTGCCGGACCAGTCTCACCATGGGGCCGGCGTCGCCCTTGTTCCATTTCGCGGAGGCTTCCGTGGTCACGGTATCGGCTTCCAGCAACGCGGCCTGGGCGCGCAGCACGGCGTAGAGCGCCGGGAGGGCGGACGGGTAGGCCGGCAGGTTGGCCTCGTTGAGCTTCGAGAGCCTTTCCAGGGCGACCATGTCGGCCTTCATCCGCTCCAGTTTCGCACCGGTGGCCTGTACCGTGGCCCCTTCAAGGCCGTCGTGGACCTGGTTGATCCGTTCCGCGCAGAGGATCGCGGTCTTTTCCTTGGGCGTCAGGGTGACGGAATCCTGGGCCAGGGCGATGGTCGGGACAGCGCTGAGCAGCAGAAGGGTGACGAGACGCAGGCGCATGGGACGGCTTCCTGAATTCGCTGGGCTGGGCTTAGTTTGAGAGGTAGCGGGGAAGGCGCGCGCCCTCCGTTTGGGGGGCAGATGACTACCCCTGCGCGTCGAAGAAGGCGTCCGGGTCCTCGACCTCGACCAGCTTGCCCCGCCGGATCTCCAGGAAGCGGGTCGCGGCCGTCCGCGTGAAGTAGCGGTCGTGGGAGACGAACAGGCAGGAGACCTCGCTCTCCTCCATCTGCGCCTCCAGCGCCTCCTGGCCCTCGATGTCCAGGTGGTTGGTCGGCTCGTCGAGCAGGTAGAGGTTGGGCCGCTCCAGCTTCATGCGCAGGAACATCAACCGCGAGCGCTCGCCGTAGCTGAGCAGGGCGATCGGCTGCTGGATGCGGGTGAAGGAGAACCCCGCCTGGGCCAGCAGGCGCGTGGCGTCCCGGTCGGTGGCCTCGGGCGCTGAGGCGACATAGTCGAGCAGGGTCGACTTCAGCGGCAGGGCCTTCATCGACTGGTCGAACACCGCCAGCCGCGTGGCCGGGTTGAACCGCACCGCCGCCTGGCCGTCGTAGTGCTCGCGCGCCGGGTCGTACGCCGCCGCCAGCGCGGTCAGCAGCGTCGACTTGCCCGCCCCGTTGGTCCCCAGAATGGCCACCCGGTCGCCGGACGCGATGCTCAGGCGGTCGATGGTGATCAGGGTGCGGGCCTGGTCAGGCGTCTTCACCGTCAGACCCTGCAGGCGCAGCGCCACCTTGGCGTCGATCTCGGCGTCCGACAGCTCCAGCCGCCGCTCGCGGGACACGTAGGCGCTGGTGCGGTCGGCCTCGATGCGGGCGATGCGGGTCTCGATGGCGGCCTTGCGCTTGTTCAGCTCCGGGTTCTTGACCGCCCAGACCTTGTAGCGGGCGGCGGCGGCTTCGAGCCGCTTGACCTCCTTTTCCTCCAGCTTGCGGTAGGCGGCGGCGACGGCGTCGCGGCGCAGCAGCTCCTCGCGGGCGGTCGAGAACGACGTCCTGAAGGCGTGCACCCCGTCGCTGCGCAGGAACAGCGTGCGGTCGGTGACCCGGTTCAGGAACTCGCGATCGTGGCTGACGATCAGCATCGGCACGTCGAACCCGGCCGTCAGCCAGAGTTCGAGCGTGTTGATGTTGGCCAGGTCCAGGTGGTTGGTCGGCTCGTCCAGCAGCAGGATGTCCGGCTCCTCGAGCCGCGCCGCCGCCGCGATCAGGAGCAGCCGCTGCCAGCCGCCCGACAGCGACCCGAAGGTCTGGTCCGCCACCTCGGGCGCGACGCCGATCTCGTCCAGCAGCACGTCGATGCGCCAGTCGTCGTCCCCGCAGCCGATGGTCTCCAGCGAGCGGCGCAGCACCTCGCGCACCGGCAGGTCGGCCAGGCCCTCGGGCGTGTCCTGCGGCAGCGAGCCGACGCGCAGGCTGCGCGAGCGGATCACCTGGCCCTTGTCGAGCTCCAGCTCGCCGGTCAGGCAGCGCAGCAGCGTCGACTTGCCGGCCCCGTTCTCGCCGACCAGGGCGGTGCGGGCGCCGTCGAGCAGGAAGGACACGTTCTCGAACACGGGCGTGACCCCGTGGTGGAAGCTGGCGTTCTCCATGCCCAGGACAGCCTGTCGCGGCGCCATGTGCGATCCTCGTTGCGGACGCCGGGCGTACCGGAATTGGTCGGGGCTTCCAAGCTACGGTCTATTCGGGACTGGATAGGCGGCCCGCAGGGGCGCATTTCCTGTCCCTCAACAGCGCCGGAAGGTGTCGAGGGACAGCTACCGGCTAACGCCGGAAGCCGTCCCCAGCGTTACGCCGGCGTCGGCGCGGCGCCCACCCGGCGGTAGATCAGCGCCTCGGCCACATGCAGCCGCTTGACGCTCGCCGCGCCCTCCAGGTCGGCGATGGTGCGGGCCAGGCGCAGCGCCCGGGTCCAGCCGCGGGCGGTCAGGTGGCCGGCGTCGGCGGCCCGGGCCATCAGCGACCGGGCGGCGTCATCGAGCCCGGCGGCCGTCTCCAGGAAGTCGCCGTCGGCCATGGCGTTGAGCGGCGGCGCGCCGGCCGGCCATGCCGCGGCGCGGTCGACCTGCGCCTGCCGGGCGGCGGCGACCCGGGCGGCGACCTCGGCCGAGCCCTCCGACGGCGGCGGCAGCGCCAGGTCGGCGGCGCTGACCGGCGGCACGTCGATCTGCAGGTCGATGCGGTCGATCAGCGGCCCCGAGACCCGGCCCTGATAGTCTCGCTGGCAGCGCGGAGCCTTGCCGCAGTAGCCCTTGCCCGGGCCGCCATGCCCGCACCGGCAAGGGTTCTGGGCGGCGACCAGCTGAACCCGGGCCGGATAGCGGATGTGGGCGTTGGCCCGGGCGACCATCACCTCGCCGGTCTCCAACGGCGCCCGCAGGCTGTCGAGCGCCTGCGGGCTGAATTCGGGGAGTTCATCAAGGAAGAGGACGCCGTTGTGGGCCAGCGACACCTCGCCGGGCTTGGCCTTCAGCCCGCCGCCGGTCAGGGCCGCCATGCTGGCCGAGTGGTGCGGCGCGCGGAACGGCCGGGCGCGCGTCAACTCGCCCCGCGCGATCAACCCGGCCACCGAATGGACCATCGAGGTCTCGAGCAGCTCGGCCGGCGACAGCGGCGGCAGGATGCCGGGCAGCCGCTGGGCCATCATCGACTTGCCTGAACCGGGCGGACCGGAGAACAGCAGGTTGTGGCCGCCGGCGGCGGCGATCTCCAGCGCCCGCTTGGCCTGCTCCTGGCCCTTCACTTCGCGCAGGTCGGGGATGCGCCCGCCGTCGACGATGGGGCCGGGCCTGGGCTCCGACAGCAGCTGCGTTCCCCGGAAGTGGTTGATCAGGCCGATCAGCGACCGGGGCGCGATCACCCGCGTGCCGCCGGCCCAGGCCGCCTCCGCCCCGCAGGGCTCGGGGCAGATCAGGCCCAGGTCCATGGCCCCGGCCGCCACCGCGGCGGGCAGCACCCCGGCCACAGGGCTGATCGTGCCGTCCAGCGACAGCTCGCCCACCGCCACCCAGCCGTTCAGCGCGTCCGGCGGGATCACCCCCATGGCCCCCATCACCGCCAGGGCGATCGGCAGATCGTAGTGGCTGCCCTCCTTGGGCAGGTCGGCGGGGGCCAGGTTCACGACGATCCGCTTGCCCGGCATGGCCAGGCCCAGGCCCGTGAAGGCGCCGCGCACCCGTTCCCGGCTCTCGGCCACCGCCTTGTCGCCCAGGCCGACCACGACCATCACCTGCTCGCCGCCGGTCAGCTGGACCTCGACGTCGACACGACGGGCCTCCACGCCCTGAAAGGCGACCGTCACCACGCGCGCGACCATGCCGCCTCCCGCTACAGGATCTGTGACTTATCCACAGATGCAATCATGACGGGCAGGAAAGATCAAGAACGAAAAGTGAACCAAAAAAGAAAACGAGGTGAATCAGTCGGGTAGACGACGGACTTCATCCGTTGCTTCGGATGGCCTCGATCCGGTCGAACAGGACGGCCGCGGCGTCCGCGCCGCCGAAGCGCTTCAGCTGCTGGGCGCCGGTCGGGGAGGTGACGTTGATCTCGGTCAGGTAGTCGCCGATGACGTCGATGCCGACGAACAGCAGGCCCCGGCGCTTCAGCTCCGGCCCGATGATGGCGCACAGCTCCAGGTCGCGCGCGGTCAGCTCGACGGCCGCCGCCCGGCCGCCGCGGGCCAGGTTGGAGCGCACCTGCCCCTCGGCGGGGATGCGGTTGATGGCGCCGACCGGCTCGCCGTCGACCAGCAGCACGCGCTTGTCGCCCTTGCTGACGGCGGGAATGAACTTCTGGGCGATGACCTGCTCGCGGCTGATCATGGCGTGCAGTTCCAGCAGCGCGTCGAGGTTGGGATCATCGGCCTTCAGCCGCACCACGCCCGAGCCGCCGCCGCCGTAGAGGGGCTTGAGCACCATGTCGCCGTGCCGCTCGCGGAAGTCGTAGATGGCGTCGATGTCGCTGGTGACCAGGGTCGGCGGCTGCACGCCCGGGAAGTCGGTGACGAACAGCTTCTCCGGCGCGTTGCGCACCTCGGTCGGGTTGTTCACCACCAGCACCTTCGGATGGACCTTGTCCAGAAAGTGGGTGGCGGTGATGTAGGCCATGTCGAACGGCGGATCCTGGCGCATCAGCACCACGTCGATGTCGTCGGCCAGGTCCAGCAGCACCGGCTCGCCCAGGGTGACATGGTCGCCCTTCACGGCGCGCAGCGTCGCCGGCCGGGCCCGGGCGCGCACGCGGCCCTCTTCGAGCGACAGCTTGTCGGGCGTGTAGACCCACAGCCGGTGGCCCCGGCTCTGGGCCTCCATCATCATCAGGAAGCTGGAGTCGGTCTCGATGTTGATCCCTTCGACGGGATCCATCTGCACGGCGACCTTCAACGACATGGGAGCTCCTCCACCCGACGGTGTTCGCCGCTACATAGCGATGGGATTGGCCGGGCGGGAGGGGGCGTCGGTAGCAAAGCGCGCTCGGGCGGCTAAGAGTCGATCCGCCAGCTCGATCTGGGAAATCGTCCAAGCCGTGCCGAGATGGAACTTTCCACGGCCCAGTCCCAGGAAGTCGAGCGGTGAATGAGGCTCGTTCAACAACAGCTGTACGATGGTTGTGCCGCGAATCTTCCGCTTCTCGATCTCCTGGATTTCTGACCACGCGAAGGTCCGGCTGCGAAGGGCCGAATGATACGCCAGGCCGCTCCTGCTGACGGAGAGCGTTGCGGGCCGGAAGACCGCCGCGAGCCAGGATGGCGTGAAGGCGGCGAATGTAACGATGGCGGCCCAGCCAATGAGCTTGGATTTCACCTCCGGTTCGTCCTGCAGCCACCAACCCATGGCGACAAAGGCGATACAGCCGGCAAGACCGAGCGTCGCCTTCAAGGGCGATTGCCTGATCTGGAATTCTACGTCCCCCAACAGCATAGCCCTCTAGTTCAGCCGCAGCCTCACCCGCTCCCGCGCCGCCCGCGCCGCGATGGCCGCGCCGCCGTCCAGCTGCTGGGCGCGGCCGAGCGCCTGCAACGCCCCGGCCAGGGCGCCCTGGCCTTCGCGGGCGCGGGCGACGTCCAGCCAGGGGCGGTGGTCGGAGGGGTCGAGCAGCGCGCGGCGCAGGGCCGAGCGCTCGGCGCGGGGCCAGTCGCCGGCCGACTGGGCGCGGGCGAAGATATTGTTCTGCAGCCGGATCAGCACCTGCCGGTCGGTGGTCGGCGCCATCAACAGGTCCAGCCGTCCGGCCACGTCCGGCGTCAGGCCCGTGCGCAGCGCCCGCCGCGACAGCTCCGAGGGCAGCACCACCCGGCCCTCGCTGAACGGGTCGAGCGCCAGAGGCCCCTCGACCGTCTCGATGCGCAGCAGGAAGTGGCCGGGAAAGTCGACGCCCTTCACGTCCAGCCCGGTCTGGCGGGCGGCGTGCAGGTAGAAGACGCCGAGCGAGACCGGGATGCCCTTGCGCCGCTCGGCGACGGCGATGATGTCGGCGTTGGCCTGGTCCTCGAAGGTCATCAGGTCGCCCTGCAGCCGCAGGTCGCCGGCCATCGATTCAGCGATGGCCTCCTCCGGCGACTCGGTCTCGAGACGGTGGGCGAGATGGGCCGCGCCCTCGGCGCCCAGCGCGCGGGCCGCGGCCTCGTCACGGCTGTCGTCGTCATGCACCGCGCAGGCCAAGGCGGCCTCGAACAGGGGAAAGCCCTCGTCCGGTCCCGCTCCGACCTGCGTCAGAAATCGCTCGGCCTCGTCCCGCGTCATGCTCAGGCGCCTTTCCACGCATCGGGAATATGGCGCGGCAGGCGGCCGGGGGCGAGGGCGATCAGGTCAAGCCGGATGGTCGCGTCCTTCAGGGCCGGGCGTCCGGCGACGATGGCCATGGCCGAGCGGCGCAGGCGCTCGCGCTGCCCGGCGTGGACCGCCTCGAGCGCGGTCTCCAGCGTCGTGCGTCGCTTGACCTCGATCACCGCCAGCACGCCGCCCTTGAGGGCCAGGATGTCGATCTCGCCCTGCGGCGCGGCCAGCCGGAAGCCGAGGATGCGGTAGCCGCGCGCCATCAGCAGCAGGGCGGCCAGCACTTCGCCGCGCCGGCCCGAGCGCCGGGCCGCCTGGCCGCGCGCGCTGCGGGCCGTCGTCATCGATCGTCCTTGAGGGCCAGGGCCCGGCGGTAGAGATCACGGCGATTGAGACCCAGCGACTTCGCCACCTCCGAAGCCGCCTCGCCGGGCGCCAGCCGCGTCAGGGCCTCGGCCAGGGCCAGGTCGGCGTCGGCTGCGCTGGCCACCTCGGCGACGCCGGGGCCGACCAGGACGACGATCTCGCCCTTCGGCTCCTCCAGCGCCGGATCGACGGCCAGCTGGTCCAGCGTGCCGCGTACGGCGGTCTCGTAGAGCTTGGTCAGCTCCCGCGTCACCGCCGCCTGACGTGGGCCGAATACGGCCAGCATGTCCTCCAGGCTGGCGCGCAGGCGCGGCCCGGTCTCGTAGAAGATCAGCGTCGCCCGGGCCTGGGCGAACTCGGCCAGGAAGGTGCGCCGCGCGGCGCTCTTTGGCGGCGTGAAGCCCGCGAACAGGAAGCGGTCGGTCGGCAGGCCGGCCAGGGTGAGGGCCGCCAGCGCCGCCGACGGGCCCGGGATCGGGAACACGCGGTGACCCGCCGCGACCACTTCCTTCACCAGCCGGTAGCCGGGATCGGAGACCAGCGGCGTCCCGGCGTCGGAGACCAGCGCGATGCTCTGGCCGGCTTCCAGAGCCGCCATGATCCGCGGCCGCGCCCGCTCGGCGGCGTGCTCGTCATAGCGGGCCATGGTCTTGGAGAGGCCATAGGCGGCCAGCAGCTTGCCGGTGACCCGCGTGTCCTCCGCCAGCAGCAGGTCGCAGCCGTTCAGCACGTCCAGCGCCCGCAGCGTGATGTCGCGCAGGTTGCCGATCGGCGTCGCCACCACATAGAGGCCGGGCTCCAGCGGGACGTCTGACAGTTGCGGCGGCGGCGGATGACGGGACAAGCGGGGCTCCGGTGCGAACGCGGAGAGCGCCCGCAACGGCGACGAAGGTCAAGTTGCTTGTTATTGTAGCTACTAAAATTGACAACCACTCTATTTCGTAGTTACATAAAAAGACGCCGGCACGGGCCGGTGTGGTAGCGGAATACAACCTTGCAATGGAAATGTACGGACAGCAATCATGGCGGTATAGATCGCCCGGCGCTCTGGCGGACTCCGTTGCATGGAAATCGAGTACGACGATCGAAAACGCGCACTGACCCTCGAACATCGGGGCCTGGATTTTTCGGAAGCGGCGACCGTGTTCGAAGGGCCCGTTGTCACAGTCGAAGATGACCGTCAGAGCTACGGCGAACAACGCTTCCAAACCGTGGGACGATTGGACGCCAGGACTGTCATGGTCGTCTGGACGCTACGGCGTGATGCTCGCCGCATCATCTCGATGAGGGACTGCAATGCCAAGGAACGAGAAGCCTATGAGCGAGCCCTGGGTCGACCCGGATGATGCGCCGGAATGGTCAGACGAAGTCTTTGAGCGCGCTGAAATCCGGCATGGCGACAAGCTTATCCGGGCCGCGACCGGCACGCTCACCAAACGTGGCCGGCCCCGGCTGGAACGACCGAAGAAGCAGGTCACCCTGCGGCTGGACCAGGACGTCATAGACCGCTTCCGGGCCGGCGGGCCGGGATGGCAGAGCAGGATCAACGAGGTCCTGAAGAAGGCGGCGGGGGTCTGATCTCCACCGCCTTTCGCGTTCCTACAGCGGGGCGAACTTCGCGGTGAAGTGGCGCATGGCCGACGGCTGCCAGGTGATCGTCATGCCCTTCAGGCTGTCCTTGCGGGCCACGACCTCCTCGAAGACCTCGACGATGTAGTCGGCGTGGCTCTGGGTGTAGACCCGGCGCGGGAAGGCCATGCGGACCAGGTCCATCGGCGCCTCGACCTCGGTCCCGTCGGGCCTGAGGCCGAACATCACCGTGCCGATCTCGCAGGAGCGGATGCCGCCTTCGAGGTACAGCGCCACCGCCAGGGCCTGGCCCGGGTACTCCCTCGGCGGGATGTGCGGCAGCAGCCGGCGGGCGTCGATGAACACCGCGTGGCCGCCGGTCGGCCGCACGATCGGCACCCCCATCGCCTCCAGCCGCTCACCGATGTAGGCCATGCTGCGCAGGCGATAGCGCAGGTAGTCCTCGTCGATGATCTCGGTCAGGCCCTGGGCGATGGCGTCCAGGTCGCGGCCGGCCAGCCCGCCGTAGGTCGGGAAGCCCTCGGTCAGGATCAGCCGGTTGCGGGCCGCCTGGGCCAGGTCGTCGTCGTTCAGCGCCAGCCAGCCGCCGATGTTTGCGAAGGCGTCCTTCTTGGCCGACATGGTCATGCCGTCGGCGTCGGCGAACATGTCGCGCACGATATCCTTCACCGGCCGGTCGCCCTGACCCGGCTCGCGCATCTTGATGAAGTAGGCGTTCTCGGCGAACCGGCAGCCGTCGATGATGAAGGGCTTGCCGTGGGCTTTCGCGATCTTCGCCGTGGCCCGGATGTTCTCCAGGCTCACCGGCTGGCCGCCGCCGGCGTTGTTGGTCACGGTGATCATCACGCAGGGGACCGCCGCGCCGTGCAGGGCCAGGTAGGCCTCCAGCCGGTCCAGGTCCATGTTGCCCTTGAACGGGTGGGTGCTGGTCGGATCCAGCCCCTCGGCGATGACCAGGTCGGCGGCCTCGGCGCCCGTCGACTCGATGTTGCCGCGGGTGGTGTCGAAGTGGGTGTTGGACGGGATGAACTTCCCCGCCCCGCCCAGGATCGAGAACAGGATGGCCTCGGCCGCCCGGCCCTGGTGGGTCGGGATCACGTACTTGAACGGCATCAGGTCCTTCACCGCCGCCTCGAAGCGGAAGAAGGACGGGCTACCGGCGTAGCTTTCGTCGCCCGACATCAGGGCGGCCTGCTGGCGGGCGCTCATGGCCGAGGTGCCGCTGTCGGTCAGAAGGTCGATCAGCACGTCGTCGGAGTGCAGCGAAAAGAGATTGTAGTCCGCCGCCGCGATCAGGCCGGCCCGCTCGTCCCGCGTGGTCATGCGGATGGGCTCGACCGCCTTGATGCGGAAGGGCTCAATGATGGTTCTCATGTGGTCTGTATCCATTGAAGCGCGGGGCAACGCGCGCTAACCGGGTTTGCGATGCCTTTATCCGTCCGCGCCGCCTACCGCGAGCGCCTTTCCGCAGGGGATATCCGGCCCGACGCGGCCCAGGAGGCGGCGCTCGGCGCGCTGTCACGGCTGGAAGGCGACCTCAACGCCCTGTCCGAGCCGGGCTTCTCCTTCTTCCGCAAGCCGAAGGGCGCGCGAGGCGTCTATCTCTGGGGGCCGGTCGGGCGCGGCAAGTCCATGCTGATGGACCTGTTCTACGAGTCGGCGCCGATCGCCCGGAAGCGGCGGATCCACTTCCACGTCTTCATGGCCGAGGTTCACGCCGGCATCGACGCCTGGCGCAAGGGCGACGCAGCGGCCCGCAAGGCGCGCTTTGGCCAGAGCAAGGGCGACGATCCGATCGCCCCGACCGCCGAGCTGATCGCAGAGGACGCCCGGCTGCTCTGCTTCGACGAGTTCCAGGTCACCGACATCGCCGACGCCATGATCCTGGGCCGGCTGTTCGAGCAGCTGTTCGCGCTGGGCGTGACCCTGGTGGTCACCTCCAACCGGCCGCCGGACGACCTCTACAGGGACGGCATCAACCGCCAGCTCTTCCTGCCCTTCATCGCCATGCTGAAGGACAGGCTCGAGGTCGTGTCGGTGCGCGGGCCGGTCGACTTCCGCCTCGACCGCCTGCGCGGGGCCCGCACCTGGCTGGCCCCGGCCGATCCCGACAACGACCGCACCTTCGACCGGCTGTGGGCCGACATGCTGGACGGGGCGACCGAGACCGGCGCGACCCTGGAGGTGCTGGGCCGCAAGCTGCACCTGCCGCGCGCCAGCGGCGGCCTCCTGCGGGCGAGCTTCTCCAGCCTCTGCGACCATGCGCTCGGGCCGCAGGACTACCTGGCCGTCGCCGCCCGCTTCCACACGGTGTTCCTCGAGGACATTCCGCGGCTGGTCCCGGCGAAGCGTGACGCCGCCAAACGGTTCAACACCCTCATCGACGCCCTCTACGAGGCGGAGGCCAAGCTGGTTGCGCTGGCCGAGGTCGAACCCGAGCGGCTCTATCCGGAAGGCGACGGCGCCTTCGAGTTCGAGCGCACCGTCTCGCGGCTGCAGGAAATGCGTTCGGCCGACTGGCTGGAACGGGTGCGGGATTGAGGAGCGGGGCATGAGCGTCAAGGATCGGGTCCGCGTCCGCGAGACCAGGCTGCTCTCGGACAACTGGTATGTCCTGAAGACGACCAGCTTCGACTGGAAGCGGCGCGACGGGACCTGGCAGACCCAGCACCGCGAGCACTACGACCGGGGCAACGGCGCGGTGCTGCTGCCCTACAGCCTGGCCGGCCGCACGGTGCTGCTGGTGCGGCAGTTCCGCTATCCGGCCTTCGTCAACGGCTACGACGACCTGCTGATCGAGGCCGCCGCCGGCCTGCTGGACAACGCCGAGCCGGAGACGCGCATCCGCGCCGAGGTCGAGGAAGAGCTCGGCTATCGGCTGGGGGCGGTCAGCAAGGTCTTCGAGGCCTTCATGAGCCCCGGCTCGGTGACCGAGATCCTGCACTTCTTCGTGGCCGAGTACGACGCGGGCATGCGGATCGGCGACGGCGGCGGCCACCCCGACGAGGGCGAGGACATCGAGGTGCTGGAGACCACCATCGACGAGGCCCTGGCCATGATCGCCGACGGCCGGATCCGGGACGCCAAGACCATCATGCTTCTGCAGCATCTGGCGCTGACGGTGTTCCGAAGCTAGAGCCGACGCCTGTGGCGCAAGCCCTGGACGACCAACAACAAGGGAAGGAAACCACCATGTTCTCCCACATCATGATCGGGACCAACGATCTGGAGCGCGCCAAGACCTTCTATGACGCGCTGCTCGGCACGCTGGGCGTGCCCGCCGGCTTCGTCGACCGCCACCGGATCTTCTACCGCACGCCCACCGGCGTGTTCTCGGTGTCGCTGCCGATCAACGGCGAGCCGGCCACCGCGCCCAACGGCGGCACCATCGGCTTCGCCTGCGACTCTCCCGCCCAGGCCGACGCCTGGCACGCCGCGGGCCTCGCGGCCGGCGGGACCACCTGCGAGGATCCCCCCGGCGTGCGCGGCGAGGGCCCCGGCAGCATGTACCTCGCCTACCTGCGCGACCCGGACGGCAACAAGCTCTGCGGCCTGCACCGCATGTAATGGCAAGGGAGCGGCGCTCGCCGTCGCTCCCTTCGCACCCCGTTTCCCGTGCGGGAAGCGCAAGTCGTTCGCCGAAAAGGCCCCGCTCGCGTTGACACCCGCGCCCCGGGGGTTAAATCCGGTCCGGCCTTCTCCAGAAGACCGCGCAACAACGAGTCCCAGATGACCGAAGCTTCGCCGGGGGTCCGCGAACGGCCCCTTTCGCCCCATCTCCAGGTCTGGCGCTGGCACGTGACGATGGCGGGCTCGATCCTGCATCGCGGCAGCCTGATGGCCCTCTATGTCGGGATCCTGATCCTCGTCGGCTGGCTGCTGTCGCTGGCCGCCGGCCCGGGGGCCTACGCCGGCTACATGGGCCTGCTGGGATCGCCGGTCGGCAAGCTCGTGCTGCTGGGGCTGACCTTCGCGCTGTTCTTCAACCTGGCCAGCATGGTGCGGCACATGATCTGGGACGTGGGCAAGGGCTTCCGGCCCAAGTTCGCCGACACCATGACCATCGCCAGCTTCGTGTTCGCCGCCGTGGCCACCGCCGCGGTCTGGCTGATCGCCGCCAGCACGGGAGCCCTGTGATGGCCGGGACAAGCAGCAACTTCCGCACCCCGCTGTCGCGGGCCCGGGGCCTGGGCGCCGCCAAGCACGGCGCCGGCCACTTCATCGCCGAACGGGTCAGCGGCATCGCCCTGGTCCCGCTGGCCCTCTGGGCCGCGTTCTCCGGCCCGATGCTGGCCAAGGGCGACTTCGCCTCGGCCTCCACCTGGCTGGCCCAGCCGCTCAACGCCGTTCTGGCCGGCCTGCTGGTCGTGGTCGGCTTCTTCCACCTGCGTCTGCAGATCCAGGTGGTGGTCGAGGACTACATCGAGGGCTTCGTGACCAAGAGCGGCCTGCTGCTGCTCAACCTCTTCGTCTGCGTCCTGGGCGCCGCCCTGGGCCTGTTCGCCATCCTCAAGGTGGCCCTGCTGTCGGGAGCCCTTTGATGGCCGCCTACAAGTTCATCGACCACAAGTTCGACATCGTGGTGGTGGGCGCGGGCGGCTCGGGCCTGCGCGCCGCGCTCGGCTGCGCCGCCGCCGGCCTCAAGACCGCCTGCATCACCAAGGTCTTCCCGACCCGCAGCCACACGGTCGCCGCCCAGGGCGGCATCTCCGCCTCGCTCGGCAACATGGGCGAGGATGACTGGCGCTGGCACATGTACGACACCGTCAAGGGTTCGGACTGGCTGGGCGACCAGGACGCCATCGAGTACCTGACGCGCAACGCCCCGGCGGCGGTCTATGAGCTCGAGCACTGGGGCGTGCCCTTCTCGCGCACGCCGGAGGGCAAGATCTACCAGCGCGCCTTCGGCGGCATGACCCGCAACTACGGCGAGGCCCCGATCCAGCGCACCTGCGCGGCGGCCGACCGCACCGGCCACGCCATGCTGCACACCATGTACGGCCAGGCGCTCAGCAAGGACGTCGAGTTCTTCATCGAGTTCTTCGGCCTGGACCTGATCATGGACGACGGCGTCTGCCGCGGCGTGACGGCCTGGAAGCTGGACGACGGCACCCTGCACCGCTTCCAGGCGCAGCGGACCATCCTGGCCACCGGCGGCTACGGCCGCGCCTATCTGTCGGCCACCAGCGCCCACACCTGCACCGGCGACGGCGGCGGCATGGCCCTGCGCGCCGGCCTGCCGCTGCAGGACATGGAGTTCGTGCAGTTCCACCCGACCGGCATCTTCCCGGCCGGCTGCCTGATCACCGAGGGCGCCCGCGGCGAGGGCGGCTATCTGACCAACTCCGAGGGCGAGCGCTTCATGGAGCGCTACGCCCCCAGCGTGAAGGACCTGGCGCCCCGCGACATGGTCAGCCGCGCCATGACCATCGAGATCCGTGAAGGGCGCGGGGTGGGTCCCAACAAGGACCACATCTTCCTGCACCTGGACCACCTGGATCCGAAGATCCTGCACGAGCGCCTGCCCGGCATCTCCGAGACCGCCAAGGTCTTCGCCGGCGTCGACGTGACCCGCGCCCCGATCCCGGTGCTGCCGACCGTGCACTACAACATGGGCGGTCTGCAGACGAACTATCACGGCGAGGTCGTGACCAAGAGTGGCAAGAACGCCGACGAGATCGTCCCCGGCCTGATGGCGGTGGGCGAGGCGGCCTGCGTCTCGGTCCACGGCGCCAACCGCCTGGGCTCCAACAGCCTGATCGACCTGGTGGTGTTCGGCCGCGCCGTCGGCCTGCGCTGCGCCGAGATGGTCAAGCCGGGCGAGGTCCAGCCGGAGATGAAGGACGTCATGACCGACGCCCATCTGGCCCGTTTCGACCGCTTCCGCCACGCCGACGGGACGCGCACCACCGCCGACCTGCGGCTGGAGATGCAGCGGGCCATGCAGGAGGACGCCGCCGTCTTCCGCACCGGCGAGTCGCTCAAGAGCGGCGTCGACCGCATCGCCGCCGTGGTCGCCGCCCGCAAGGACATCAAGGTCTCCGACCGGGGCCTGGTCTGGAACAGCGACCTGATGGAGACGCTGGAGTTCGACAACCTCGTCGGCCAGGCGGCGGTGACGGTGAACGGCGCGCTGAACCGCACCGAGAGCCGCGGCGCCCATGCCCGCGAGGACTTCTCCGACCGCAACGACGATCAGTGGATGAAGCACACTCTGGCCTGGTTCGACGACGCCAGCGGCAAGGTGAAGATCGACTACCGGCCGGTCCACAACTACACGATGACCAACGAAATCAGCTACATCCCGCCCAAGGCGCGGGTGTACTAGGCCCTCAACGCCGCAAGGCTTTCCGAGGCGGCGCGTCACCCGGTCGGGCGGCGCGCCGTTTTCGTTTCAGGGCTGCATCAGGACGCAGGCTTCACAGCCGCCGCGCCCGCCCTCCACGCCGTCTGCACGGCGGGGGCGTCTGCTCCGCCTCCGATCATCACGGAGGGGCATGATGTCCGACCCGCTACCCGAAACCGCCGGCGCCTACATCAGGCTGCCCAGACCGAAGTCCGCCGGCTGGGGCGGCAAGGCGCTGCTCGTCTGCCTGCTGGCCCTGCTGATGGCCATCCCCGGCCTGTTCGTGCTCGGCCTGGTCCACGACCGGGCCAACCGCTCCGAAAAGGTGGTGGCGGAGGTCTCCGGCATGAAGGGCGGCGCCCAGCAGGTGCTCGGCCCGCTGATCATCGCGCCGTACGTCATCCCGGCCGCCAGGGCGGGCGAGGAGGCCCGCTACGGCTGGTACGTGCTGTCGCCCGACACCGGCTCGGCGACGGCGAAGGTGGCCAGCAGCACGCTCAAGCGCGGCATCTTCACCGTTCCGGTCTACGAGGCCGCCGTCGACATCGACGCGACCTTCCCCGCCGCCCCCACCGCGCCCAGCGTCCCGGCCGGCGCCACGGTGGACTGGAGCCGCGCCCGGGTGGTGCTCGGCTTCTCCGACCTGCGCGGCGCAAAGCTGGACCCGGCGGGCGTCGTGACCGGCCCCAACGGGCCGGCCCAGCTGGCTTTCGCCCCGGCGTCCAACATGGATCTGGGCCGACCCGGCCTGGCGACCGACGCGGGCGAGGCCGGCCCGGACGGCGGAAGCTTCGGCCTGATGAGCGCCCCGGCGGCCTCTCTGCTGGCCGGCGGCAGCTTCAGGACCAGGCTGGTCTTCACCGGGGCCCGGCGGCTGTCGATCATGCCCTTCGCCCGGTCGACCCGGGTGACCGTCACCGGCGACTGGCCCGATCCCGGCTTCGACGGCGGCTTCTCGCCGACCGTGCGACAGGTCAGCGACGCCGGCTTCAAGGCCGACTGGTCCGTGCCCTTCATGGCCCGGGGCCTGGCGGCGGAGGGGCCGTCGGACGCGGTCTCGCTGCTGGAGCTTGGCCGCAAGGACCTGGGGGTCAGCTTCGTGCCGGCCAACAACCCCTATCAGTTCGTTATGCGAGCCCTGAAGTATGCGGTGATGTTCATCGGTCTGGTCTTCCTGACCTTCTTCGTGTTCGAGGCCCTGTCCGGACGCCGCCTGCACGCGGCCCAGTATGTGCTCATCGGCCTGGCGCAGATGGTCTTCTACCTGCTGCTGCTCAGCCTCTCGGAGTACGTCGGCTTCGACTGGGGCTTTGCGATCGCCGCGGTGGCCACGGTGCTGCTGATCGGCCTCTACGCCGGCGCCGCCTTCCGCGCCGCGCGCTACAGGATCCAGGCGATCGTGGTCTTCAGCCTGGTCTATGGCCTGATCTACCTCTTGATGCGGCTGGAGGATTTCGCGCTGGTGGCCGGCTCGGTCGCCGCCTTCACCGGCCTGACGGCCGCCATGTGGCTGACCCGGAACATCGACTGGTACGGCGGCAAGACCCCTGTTGTCGCGACCGACTCGCAACAACCCCTGCCCCAGCAGGGATAACGTGACGAAACGGTCCCTGTCCGGCGTGGACAGGGACCGCTACGCGCTCTAGATCGTCACCCAGGCAAGGTTACGGAAACGAAGCGGCGTCATGGTCCAACTCGCGCTCCCCAAGAATTCCCGCATCGGCAAGGGCCGGCACTACGCCGCCCCGACCGGCGCCAAGCGCGTCAAGACGTTCAAGATCTACCGCTACGATCCCGAGGCGACCGAGAACCCGCGCTGGGACACCTATGACGTCGACGTCGACGCCTGCGGCCCGATGCTTCTCGACGTCCTCATCCACATCAAGAACCACGTCGACCCGACCCTGACCTTCCGCCGGTCCTGCCGCGAGGGCGTCTGCGGCTCCTGCGCCATGAACATCGGCGGCCGCAACACGCTGGCCTGCACGCAAGGCTGGGAAGACGTCGTCGGCAAGGAAATCCAGATCGCCCCGCTGCCCAGCCAGCCGGTGGTCAAGGACCTGGTCCCCGACCTGACCCTGTTCTACGCCCAGTACGCCTCGATCGAGCCCTGGCTGCACACCGAGACGCCCGAGCCCCAGACCGAGTGGAAGCAGTCGGAAGCCGACCGCGCCAAGCTGGACGGCCTGTACGAGTGCATCCTCTGCGCCTGCTGCTCGACCTCCTGCCCGAGCTACTGGTGGAACGGCGAGAAGTACCTGGGCCCGGCCACGCTGCTGCACGCCTATCGCTGGCTGATCGACAGCCGCGACGAGTCGACCGGCGACCGCCTCGACGCGCTCGAGGACCCGTTCAAGCTCTACCGCTGCCACACGATCATGAACTGCGCCCAGGTCTGCCCCAAGGGGCTGAACCCGGCCAAGGCCATCGCCGAGATCAAGAAGATGATGGTGGAGCGGGTCGCTTAGGCGCTACCCGAGTTCCAGGCCGCAGTAGGCCGCGAAGTGCCGGAAGTCGCTGTCGAGCGTGAGCAGCGGCACGTTGGCGTCAATGCAGCACTGGGCAATGAGGGCGTCGAGCGTGCGGGCCCGCACCCCTTTGAGCAACAGCGTCCGGCGTATCGCGCCTGCCCGGTCCCAGAACCCTTCCTCCAGCGGCAGTACAGGCGCATCCTTCAGCAACCGGTCGAGGCTGGCAGGCTGGACCCGGCCTGCGCGCAACTCCGTCACGACAGGTGGCGGCAGCCAAAGTAGTTGGTTTGCAAGGGCCGAATGCAGCCTCTCGATCCTTGGATCAGGATCGTCCTTCAGATAGCCGATCATCGCGGAGGTATCGGCCGCGATCACCGCTCACCGCCGAAATCGTAGTCCTTATCCTCTCGCGAGGCTTCGAGATCGTACTCGAAGTCGACCTTCCCGCGGAGCTCCTGCATTCCTTTGTAGAAGCGCTCGTGCGCGATCTTCTGAAGGCCGATGCGCAGGGTTTCCGAGATGCCGACGCCGGTCTCCTCCTGGGCCGAGGCCAGCAGGCCGGCAGGGACGAAGGCGGTGATTTTCTTCATCTCGGTCATGGCCGGATCATGCCATAACTTCGATATGGCGCCAAATGCTGGCAAGTTGACCAAACCGTGGTCCTGGGCCGCCCTTGTCTGGGGCGCGGCGGAGGGATTCCTGTTCTTCATCGTGCCGGACGTGATCATCGGCCTTGTCGCCCTGCGGAAGGGCCTCCGGGCCGGGCTGCTGGCGGCGCTGCTGGCGGCGACCGGCGCGGCGATCGGCGGCGGGGCCATGTACCTGTGGGCCCAACACCGGCCGGCGCAGGCCCGCGCCGCGGTGGCCGCGGTTCCCGCCGTCTCCGACGCCATGATCGCCCGCGCCGACCGCGAGATGGCGGCGGGTTGGCTGGGCGCGGCGATCAAGGGCCCTCTGACCAGCACCCCCTACAAGGTCTACGCCGCCCTGGCTCCGGCGCAGGGGATCGGCCTGCCGGCCTGGATGGCGGCGGCCTGGCCGGTGCGGCTGCCCCGGTTCCTGCTGGCGGCGGTCGCCATGGCCCTGATCGGCGGCCTGGTCCGCGAGCGGATTTCACCCCGTATTGGGCTGGCCGTCTTCACGCTGGGCTGGGTCTTGTTCTATGGCTGGTTCTGGCTGAGCCATCCGGGCTGAGACAAAATGCGCCGACAGGCGGACGGCCGCTTGCAAAAAAGTGACGCGGTCGTCATTTTCCGCGCGAAGTTCGGGGAGACCCTGGGTGTCTGATCTCAAGGCGAAGGTCGTGATCGTTGGCGCGGGCCATGGCGGCGGCGCGATGGCGGCGTTCCTGCGTCAGGCCGGGCACGAGGGTCCGATCGTGCTCATCGGCGAGGAGCCGATCGGCCCCTATCAGCGTCCGCCGCTCAGCAAGGCCTGGCTCAAGGGCGAGGCCGACGCCGACAGTCTCGCGCTCAAGGAGGCGTCCTGGTACGCCGAGAACGGCTGCGACCTGCGGCTGGGCGTGCGGGTGACCGGGCTCAATCGCGGCGACAAGGCGGTGACCCTGTCGACCGGCGAGACGGTCGCCTACGACATCCTGGTGATCGCCACCGGCGCGCGGGCGCGCAAGCTGCCGATTCCGGGCGCGGACCTGAAGGGCGTGCTGGAACTGCGCACCGCCGCCGACGCCGAACAACTGAAGGCGGCGCTGGGCGAGGGCAAGCGCCTGGCCATCATCGGCGGCGGCTATGTCGGGCTGGAGGCTGCCGCCTCGGCCCGGGCGCTGGGCGCCCACGCCACGGTGCTGGAGCGCGAGCCGCGCATCCTGGCGCGGGTGGCCTGCGAGCAGCTGTCGGACTTCTTCACCGCCTACCATCAGGCGCGGGGCGTGAGTTTCGAGCTCGGCGCCCAGATCGCCGCCTTCGAAGGCGAGGACGGCCGGATCCGCCGGGTGCGTCTGGCCGACGGCCGCGCCATCGACTGCGACGCCGCCCTCGTCGGCATCGGCGCCATCCCCAACGACGATCTGGCCAGGGACGCCGGGCTGGAGTGCGTCAACGGCGTCGTCGTCGACCTGGACGCCCGCACGGCCGATCCCGCCGTCTTCGCGATCGGCGATGTCACGCACCGGCCGCTGCCGCTCTATGACCGGATGTTCCGGCTGGAGAGCGTGCCCAACGCGCTGGAGCAGGCCAAGGTCGCCGCCGGGGTCATCGCCGGCAAGCCGCCGCTGACCCCTGAGGTTCCGTGGTTCTGGTCCGACCAGTACGACCTCAAGCTCCAGATCGCCGGCATGCCGTTCGACGCCGACACCATCCTGGTGCGCGGCGACCCGGCCACGGCCAAGTTCGCGGTCTTCCACCTCAAGGGCGACCAGATCCAGGCGGTCGAGGCGGTCAACAGCCCGCCCGAGTTCATGATGGGCCGCCAGCTCATCGGCAATCGCAAGCCCGTCTCGCGCGAGAAGCTTGCGAACACGGCAATTTCCATGAAAGAGGTCGTCGCCTGAACGGCGATAACCCGAGAAAGAAGAGGCGTCAGGGGAGCGTATGGCGAAGATCACCTACATCGAGCACGACGGCACGGAGCATTCGGTCGACGTGAAGACCGGCCTGTCCGTCATGGAAGGTGCGATCAAGAACAACGTCCCGGGCATCGACGCCGACTGCGGCGGGGCCTGCGCCTGTGCGACCTGCCACGTCTACGTCGACGCCGCGTTCGAGGGGAAGACCGGCGAGAAGTCGGCCATGGAGGAGTCGATGCTCGACTTCGCCGAGAACGTCGAGGCCAACAGCCGGCTGTCCTGCCAGATCAAGGTCACCGACGAGCTCGACGGCCTGATCGTCCGCCTGCCGGAAAGCCAGCACTAGGCAGGCGGGGACTGGATGAAGCGGCCCGCAGGGTCGCGCTTCCTGTCCCCCGACACCGTTTGACGCCTTTGAGGGACAGCTACGGGCTATCGCCCGAAGCAGTCCCGGGTCGGCGGTTCTAGAACCCCAGCTCCCGCTGGCCGCTGACCACAAGGGCGGCCTCGGGCAGGTGACAGGTGAAGGTGGCGCCCTGGTTGGGTTCGCTCTCCAGCGCCACCCAGCCGCCGTGCAGCTCGACCAGCGCCTTGACCAGCGCCAGGCCCAGGCCCGGCCCCCCGCGCTCGCGCCCGACAAAGCGATCGAAGATGTGCGCCTGGACGTGGAAGGGCACGCCGCGTCCGGTGTTGGTCACCGCCAGCCGCACCTCGCCCGCCGCCCGCACTGCCGACAGCGTCACGCGGCCCTCCGGCGGCGTCTGGCGCAGGGCGTTCTCGACCAGGTGATCCAGGGTCTGGCCCAGCCGCCGGGTGTCGCCACGGATCAGGCCGATGTCCTCGCCGATCTCCAGCGTCAGCTCGACCTTCTGGGTCGCCGCCTGCTGCGTCCAGCGCCCGGCCGTCTCGGACATCAGCTCGTCGACCCGGACATCGCCCATCTCCAGCGCCATCTCCCCGGCGTCGATGGCGGCGATGTCGAGCACGTCATCGATCGACCGGCCCAGCTGTGTCGCCGCCTGCCGCACAGACGCCAGGTGCGAGCGACCGCGCTCGGGAATGGCCTCGCCCATGCGGTCGAGCAGCTCGGAGTAGCCGATGATCGTCGTCAGCGGCGTGCGCAGCTCGTAGGACACGTTGCCGACGAACTCCCGCTTCAGCCGCTCGGCGCTGTCCAGCGCCTGCTCGCGGTCGGCCAGGGCCCCCTCGAGCCGACGCGCGTCGGTGATGTCGGCGAACGCGATCAGGGTCGCGCCGTCGGGCAGCGGCCGCGACTGCCAGGAGACGATCCGGCCGTCGGAGGTGCGGTTCTCGCCCGAGGTCGGGGCCCGCGCCTCCGGATCGGGGTCGGCCACCCGGCCCTTCAGTTCGCGCCAGAAGGCCATGTCGTGCAGGCGAGGCACGCAGATCTCGACCACCCGCTCGAAGTCGCCGGCCGCCTCCATGTCGGCGGCGCTGACGTTCCAGAAGCGCTCGAACGCCTCGTTGTGCAGCCGCAGCCGGCCGTCGGAGCCGAACACCACGACCGCGTCGTTCAGCTTGTCCAGCGTCGCCTTCTGGACCTTGAGCTGGGCGTTGTACTGGGCCTTCAGCTTCAGATCGTCGGTGATGTCGGAGAACAGCAGCAAAAGCCCGCCCATCGGGTGCGGCTGTCGCACCAGACGCAGCGTGCGGCCGTCCGGCAGCATCCACAGGTCGTCGGGCTGGCGGCCCAGCGTCTCGTAGCGGGCCAGTTCGGCGGCCTTCCACTTCGCGTACTCGGACGTCTCGGGCAGCCGCTGGCGCTGGCGCAGCCGGTCGAGGATCTCGCCGTGGGTCGGGCGCTCCGACAGCCAGGCGGGCTCCAGGCTCCAGAGCTGGGCGAAGGCGGCGTTGTGGAAGACCAGCCGCCGGGTGGCGCCGAAGATGGCGACCGCCTCGGCGATGTGGTTCAGGGTCTCGTCGTGGGCCTCGACATGGCGCTTGAAGGCGTCCTGGGTCTCCTCGGCCTGGGTGACGTCGGTGGTGCGCACCCCCACGCCGCCGCCTTCCAGCGGCTGGGCGACCAGCTTCATGGCCCGGCGACGACCGCCCAGCGACACCCAGCGCAGCGCCTCGCGCCGTTCGCCCAGGTTGGCGGCCTCCGCGGCCAGCATGTCGGCGCCCTTGTCCAGCGACAGGCCCCGGGCGGCGGCGTCCTGCGCCGTCGCCGCGCCCACGGCGTCGAGCCAGGCGCGGTTGGCCCACTGCACGGCGCCGTCGGCCGAGGCGATCCAGGCCGGGTCGGCCGAGGCGTCCAGGAAGGCGGCCAGGCGAGCGGCGCTGGGCAGCGCCGCCTCCTCCTCCGCCGAGGCGGTGAGGCGCAGCCAGGCCAGCACGCCGGCGGCGCGGCCTTCGACCGACACCGCGCCCTTCGGCCCGCGCACCTCGAAGGCGCAGGCCTCGCCGCGTTCGAACAGGGCGCGCAGGCGGGCGGCGTGGTCGGGATCGGCCCGCATCAGGGCGTTGACCACCGGCTGCGGCTCGGCGGCCTCCAGCCCCAGGGCGGCGGCGCAGGCGGCCAGGCTCTCGTCGCCGGAGGCCAGGTGTGCGCGGCCGTCATCGATGACCAGAAGGGCGCTGTCGAAGGCCTCGGCCGAGGCCTTGGCCGCCTCGGCGCCCAGCTGGGCGATCTCCAGCTGGTCCTGCAGGCGCCGCAGCCGGCGGTCCATCGCCCGGCGCTGGGCGAGACTCCAGAGCGCCGCGCACAGCGCCAGACAGACCGCGCCGGCCGCCGCCGCGACGATCAGGTCCATCTGCGTCATTGGGATCCAGCCCGAATCATCTTCCGGCCAAGATAGACAAGGCGGTCGCCCCCGGCGACTGGCGAACGGCCGCCCCCGGCGCCATGTTCAGCCGATGACCCGCAGTTTCGGCCCGGCGCCCTCCCTCGACGACTTCGCAACCCTGGCCAGGCGGTCGTTCGGCGACCTGCCCGAGCCGTTCCGGGGCCTGGCCTCGGAGGCCGTCATCCGCGTCGACGACTTCGCCGACGAGACGGTGCTGGACGAGATGGGCATCGAGGATCCCTTCGAGCTGACCGGGCTCTACCAGGGCGTCGACCTGTCCCGGCGCTCGGTGTTCGAGGCCTCGCCGCCGCCGATGATCTTCCTCTATCGCCGGCCGATCCTCGACGAATGGGCCGAGCGCGGCGACGTGACGCTCGAGGAGCTGATCGCCCATGTGCTGGTGCACGAGATCGGCCACCACTTCGGCCTCTCCGACGACGACATCGACCGCATCGAAGACAAAGCATGAACGAATCTGCTACGGCTCGCTGCCTTGTCCCTTGGGCAAGTTCCCTGGAGCCGTCGTGAAGTTCGAGATCGATATCGTTCGTGAGCGCCTGACAGACCGTCTGTTCGTGCGTGGTGTCGGCTATCATGAGGGCGGACGGGTCGATGTCGTGGGCGTGGACGGCGACACCGTGCTGGCTCACGTCACCGGCGAGGATACCTACGCTGTCGAGATGACTCCCGAGATCGGTGGCTTTGGCGCCCACTGCACCTGCCCGGCCTTCGAAGACTGGCAGGTCTGTAAGCACCTTGCGGCTGTGGCATTGACAGCGAATGGCATGACGGCCTCCGAGATCGAGACTGCCCGCACTCGATTTGCACTGATCCGTGAAGGTCTTGCCCTCGACAGCAAGGATGAGCTGATCGAGCGGATCATGGGTCTCATCAAGCGTCGTCCCGACCTGTTCCATGAACTTGAAGGTGGCGAGCCGGACTGGGACGAGGACGCCTGAGCGGCATTCACTTCACATGTTTAGCAGCGCCCACCGGCTTGCGTCCTTCGCGACGCGGCTGCGCCGCTCCTCAGGATGACGAAGGTGGGTGGGTTGCAAAAAAGTTCGTCAGGGTGAGGAGCGAGCTCTCGGGCGAGCGTCGCGAACCCCGCAAGACCATGAAGCGGCGGGCGGCCCACGCGCCGCCAGGATCGAAGGTTAATTCGGCGTTAGAAGATGACGCCCCCGTCATTTTCCAGTTGACCTCACGTCGCGCCAAGTGGACAGTGTTTACATTGTGCGAGAGGTCCGACCAACGGACCCCGCTTTCCCAATGGGCCGGAGGAGTTCGCAGTGAGCGACAAGAACATCACCAAGGACGCCATGTACGACGCGGTGGCGCCGGACGACTTCGAGTCGATGCTCGAGCTCGACCGCTACAACAACCGCTCGACGGCCTTCGACAAGATCATCTCGGCGACCCACGACCACTTCTGGGATCCGCTGGACAAGGACTACATCGACTTCGACGAACCGTTCGACATGATCAACCAGCCCCTCGTGCCCGAGGACATGGTGGTGTCGCTGTCGACCGACTACGTCTCCAACCACCTGTCGGACCCGCTGGAGCGCATCCGCTTCATCAACGAGTCCACGCTGCGCAGCTTCTCCTCGATCCTGCACGGCGAGCAGGGCGCGCTGAACCTGTCGGCCAGCCTCTGCCACGTGCTGAAGGACCAGGGCGCGCAGGAATACGCCGCCAACCAGACCCGCGAGGAAGCCCGCCACGTCACGGCCTTCGCCAAGTACGTCAAGGCGCGCTGGGGTCGTCCGGTCGAGTGCGGCCCGACCCTGAAGAACCTGCTGGTCGAGATCATCGGCGCGCCGGAGGTCTACAAGAAGATCATCGGCATGCAGATGCTGGTCGAGGGCCTGGCCATGGGCGCCTTCGCCACCTTCTACAACAAGCTCAACGACCCGGTCGGCAAGAAGCTGATGCAGCTGGTCATGACCGACGAGGCCTTCCATCACAAGTTCGGGAAGATCTGGGCCGATCGCACGATCCCCAAGCTGTCGCCGGAAGAGCATGCGGTCATCGAGGACTGGGCGGCCCACTGCTTCCAGGCGGTGCTGTTCAACCTGGTCGGCCCCAACCAGCAGCGCGACCTCTATGAGTCCTTCGGCCTCGACCCCGACAAGGTGGTCGCCGAGTTCGCCAAGATCATGACCGACGAGCAGCGCCGCGAAGGCATGAAGGAGCAGACCAACATCTTCCGCGTGCTGGTCAAGACGCTGCTGAACGCCGGCATCATCACTGACCGCACCCGCGCCTTCTACGCCATGTACGTCGACCTCGAGGAACTGAAGTCCGAGGGCGACCGCATGGTCGGCGACGACATCGCCGAGGACGGCATCCGTTACCTGCAGGCGATCAACTTCAAGGATCGCGAGCACAAGCCGGTCAGCATCGCCGCCGAATAGGCGCGCTGTTCACAATCCACGGAACGCCCCGTCGCAACCGCGGCGGGGCGTTTCGCGTTTTCCGGCCTTCGGCTAGAAGGTCAGACCCATGAAATCGACATCCGCCATCGCCGCCGCGGCCATGCTGGCCGTCGCCACCGCGGCGGCCGCCGCCGCGCCGCCGCCGACCCGGGCCGTGTCCGCCGGCTTCTACAGCGGCCGCTGGTACGAGGTCGCCCGCGTCCCCAACGCCGGCCAGCGCGACTGCCAGGCCCCGCGCAGCGAGTTCACCCCGATCGGCGGCAAGGGCGAGGTCGCCTTCGTCGGCTCGACCGGCGAGTTCGCCGTCCGTCAGATCTGTCGCAAGGGGTCCGCCGCCGGGCCGGCCAAGATCTTCTCCACCAAGGGCCGCATCCTGCCCGGCAGCCGCAACGCCAGGTTCGAGATGGCCTTCCTCGGCGGCCTGAAGACGCAGGAATACTGGGTCCTCGACACCGCCCCCGACGGCGGCTGGGCGATCATGGCCACCCCCGGCGGCAACTACGTCTGGCTGCTGTCGCGCCGCCCGGCGATGAGCGAGGCGGCCAAGGCGGCGGCGGTGGGCCGCATCCGGGCGCTGGGGTACCGGCAGACGCTGGAGTTCCCGGCGCAGGGGTAGGCATTGGTTCGGGAAAAGCCGCAGGGGCGCAGCGACAGGTTGTCCTATAGGTTGTGCCTTCGCATCCGATCCTCCAACTTCGTACGGGGACTTCGGGGGGCTAGGCATTGCAGAAAAACACAGTCGCGAATGAAGCGACACCGGCCGCCGCGAGCGCACATGTCAACTACACGCTGAGCCTGCCGGCTTCTGCCCGCAAGGTCGAAGCGATCACGTCGCCTACGACCATGCCTCCACAGTGGGTTGCCTACGGAGGTCCGTACTTCGCGGGGTTCGCTGCGATAGTTGCCGCGACACTAGCCACCGTGGTGGCGCTTCGAGGCATCAAGGTAAGTCGCGACAATGTGGTCGATCAGATCGTTGCACAGCGGCAGATCGCTGCAAGAACCGCCCGCGCGAGCGTTGTCTCCGCCAACCGACAAAAGTGGATCGACGGGCTACGAGAGGACTTAGCGGCGTTCCTTGCCGCTGACTTTGTGCTTCTAGATGACGCTAGCGAAGACGAGGACGAGCTAAGCGAAGCAATGCAGCTAGAGCAGATGAAGTTGGTCAGATTAGCAAAGCGCGACCGCCGGCTCATGCAGAGGCGGATTCAGCTTCGACTGAATCCTGACAAGCCGCACCATCAAGAGCTCTACAGGGCGGTCATGGCAGTAATACCTGCTACCGGTAGCGATCACCGGAGGGCTCGTACAAAGCTGATACGGTCTGCCCAAAAGCTCCTAAGGCAGGAGTGGCTTCGGCTTAAGGCCGAAGCCGGAGAATGGGAGGTCGCAGCGGATTCAACCGCCTGCTTGACCCCGAACGAAACCGGAACATAAATGGCGACATGGAAGCCGTCGCCCTGTCCATTGTCACCGTTACGCGACCCGACACCACGCTCGCGGTGACGCGCGGCGCGGCGCGGCTGCTGACGGAGATGGCCTATGCGCCGCTGGCCGAGGTCTGTCTGCCCAACGGCCGGCGCGCCGACCTGATGGCGCTGGGACCCAAGGGCGAGATCGTCATCGTCGAGGTGAAGTCCTCGGCCGAGGATTTCCTGACCGACCACAAATGGGGCGAGTACGCGCCCTGGTGCGACGCCTTCTACTTCGCGGTCGCGCCGCACTTTCCGGTCGACCTGCTGCCCCCCGAGCCGGGGCTGATCGTCGCCGACGGTTTCGGCGGGGCGGTGGTGCGGGACGCGCCTTACACGCCGCTCGTGGCCGCGCGCCGCAAGGCGCTGACCCTGGCCTTCGCGCGGCTGGCGGCGTTTCGGCGTTGATCAGGGACCGCTGATCTAGCTGTCGTTTCCAAGAAGGTTGTTCACACGCTGCCATGGTGTGAGGCCTTTGATGCCGGAGTGAGGTCGGGCGGTGTTGTAGCTGTCGGTCCAGGGGCCGATGGCTGCGGTTCGATGTTGCGATGAGGCATAGGGCCTGGCGTAGGCCCATTCCCGCAGGCTGGTCTGGATGAAGCGCTCGGCCTTGCCGTTGGTGCGGGGCGTGTAGGGCCGTGTTCGGACGTGGCGGGCCCCGGCCTTCTGGAGGGCGGCGGCGAAGAGCCTGCTGCGGTAAGCCGAGCCGTTGTCGGTCATCACCCGCTGGACGGTGACGCCGTGGCGGCCCAGCCAGGCCAGGGCGCGCTCGAGGAAGGCCGTGGCGTCGTGCTGGCCTTCGGAAGGCAGGATCTCGGTGTAGGCCAGCCGCGAGGCGTCATCGACGCAGACGTGCAGGAAGTCCCAGCCGGCCTTGCGCGAGCGCCCGGCCCGGCGGTCGCCCGTCACCCGGTGGCCTTCGACCTGGAAGCGGCCGAGCTTCTTGATGTCCAGATGGATCATCTCGCCGGGCCGACTGCGCTCGTAGCGGATCACCGGCGGCTTCGGCTCCAGCGCCTTCAGCTTGCCAAGGCCCAGTCGACGAAGGATCGCCCCCACCGTCGAGCGCGGCATGCCAAGCCGCGCGGCGATCGCCGGCCCCGTCAGCCGCTCCCGACGCAGGCGCTCGATCTGGGCCAGCAGCGGCTTTGGCGTCTCGCGCGGACATCGTCTCGGCGCCGAGCTGCGGTCGTGATGCCTTCGCTCGCCCCCGAGACGATGCCGGCCCAGCCACTTGTAGCCGGTTCGCCGGGAGACCCCGGCCGCTTCAGCCGCCGCCTTCATCGGCCAGCCTCGCTCCACGCGATCCGCCAGCAAGGCTCGACCAGCCGGCGTCAGACGGGCATTCTTGTGGACGTTCATCCGGGGTCTCCCGGTTCAGAGGTTGGAGCTTCGCAACCCCACTCTCTCAACCCGACCCCGGGTGAACAACCTTCATAGCTTCGACATCTAGCGCGGCGCGCGCTTGGCCAGGATCCGCTGCAGGGTCCGCCGGTGCATCGACAGGCGGCGAGCGGTCTCCGAGACATTGTGGCCGCACAGCTCGTAGACCCGCTGGATATGTTCCCACCGCACCCGGTCGGCGCTCATCGGATTGTCGGGCGGCGCCGGGTTGACCCCCATGGCCAGCAGCGCGCGGGCCACGTCGTCGGCGTCGGCCGGCTTGGCCAGGTAGTCGACGGCGCCGGCCTTCACCGCGGCGACGGCTGTGGCGATGTTGCCGTAGCCGGTCAGCATGACGACCCGCGCCTCCGGCCGGGCGTCACGGATGGCCTGGACGATCCTCAGGCCCGTGCCGTCGTCCAGGCGCATGTCGAGCACCGCATGGGCCGGCGGCGCCGCCCTGACCGCGTCCAGCGCCTCCGACACGCTGCCGGCCAGCCGCACCTCGAACCCGCGCTGCTCCAGCGCCCGGCCGAGCCGCGTTCGCAGCGCCGCGTCGTCGTCGAGCACCAGCAGGCTGCGGTCGGCAAGCCCTGCGACGACATCGGCAATATCGGTCATGGATCAGCTCCGGATCGACTTCGTGTCGCGGTTGAATTCGGCACGCGTCATTGTGTCGCGGTCCCGGGGGTTTCATCAAGCCCCGAGAATGGATCGGGCACCTCGGGCGCGGCGATCGCCGCCCGCGGCCAGCGCGCGGTGACCACCGCGCCGCCGCCGCGGCCATTGCGGAAATCCACGGCGGCGCCGGTCCGTTCCAGCAGGGTCTTGGCGATGAAGAAGCCCAGGCCCATCCCGACGTGGCCGCTGCGCATGGCCTCGACGCCGGGCCGGCTGGTCACATAGGGCTCGCCGAGCTTGGCCAGCACCTCCGGGGCGAAGCCGGGCCCGTCGTCCCGCACCTCGATGGCGATGTGCCGGGCGTCGAAGCGGGCGGTCACCAGGATCTCCGACCGGGCGAAGTCGACGGCGTTCTCGACGAAGGCGGTCAGGGCGTGCAGCACCTCGGGCAGCCGCCAGATGTCGGGCGGCGGCTCGTCCGGGGGGCCGGAGACCACCGCCTCGACCCGGACCTCCGGCCCGCGGGCGTGGGGCTCGATCGCCTCCTGCACCATCTGCAGCAGGCTCATCCGCTCGTGCACCTGGTCGCCGGCGTCCGGGGCGCGGGTCAGGCCGCGCAGGATATCGCGGCAGCGGGCGGCCTGCGACACCAGCAGCTCGGCGTCGTCCCGCAGCGGTCCCGGCGGCGCTTCCCGCGCCATCTCCCTGGCGACGATGGTCATGGTGGCCAGCGGCGTGCCCAGCTCGTGGGCCGCCGCCGCCGCCAGGGCGCCCAGGGCCGACAGCCGCTGCTCGCGGGCCAGCACTGTGTGGGCGGTGTCGAGCGCCAGCTCCATGCGGGCGGCCTCCCGCGCCGCCTGCCAGGCATAGCCGGCGCAGAAGGCGATCCCCAGGATGCGGGCGGTGACCGCCCCGATGCGGTTGGTCAGCGGCGGGTTGAACGGCTCGGCCTGCGGCGCCGGCAGCGGCATCGCCTGGATGGCCAGCGCCGTGCAGGCCAGAATGGCGAGCAGGCACAGGGCCACGACGTGGCGAACCGGCAGGCTGGCCGCGGCCAGCACCGCCGGGCCGATCAGCAGCAGCGAGAAGGGATTGAGGATCCCCCCGGTCAGATAGAGCATGCCCGACAGCTGCAGGATGTCGAAGGCGATGTGGGCGGCGGCCTCGTTGTCCGTCGCCAGCCGCTGTCCCGAGGTCGCCAGCCCGACCAGGACGTTCAGCCAGGCCGACAGCGCGATCAGCGCGAAGCAGGCGGCGAACGGAACCGGCAGGTCCATGACGAAGCCGACGATGACGACGGTGATCGTCTGTCCCGCCACGGCCAGCCAGCGCAGGGTGGTCAGGGTGCGGACGCGAAGTCGGCCCCGGCGGGGCACGCCGGTCGGCCACAGCGCGTCCCACCCTTGCGCGGCCGGGCGCCCCGGCCTATCGAAGCCGGGCTTCAGGTCGGCGGCCGTCGCCGGTTCTGGTGTCAGCGCCATGCCGCCAGTCTGGCCCCAATTCGCGGCCGATGGCGAGCCCCCACGGAGAGCCCTGTGACCCGCCAACGCCTCCTGCTCCTCATCGCCTGTATCGCCGGGATCTTCATCGCCGGCGCCCTGGCCTGGCGGGCCGGCGTGTTCGAGGGACAGGACGCACAGGGCGGTGCGGTCGGCGGCCCGTTCACCCTGGTCGACCAGACCGGCCGTCCGGTCGACGAGAGCGTGCTGAAGGGCAAGTGGAGCCTGGTCTTCTTCGGCTTCACCTACTGCCCCGACGTCTGCCCGGGCACCCTGCAGGCCCTGACCGTGGCGCACGACCAGCTGGGTCCGCTGGGCGAGGACGTCCGCATCGTGTTCATCTCGGTCGATCCGGAGCGCGACACCCCGGCCAAGGTCCGCGACTGGCTCGCCGCGCAGCGCCCGCCCGAAGGCACGCTGGGCCTCACCGGCACGGTCGAGCAGACCAACGCCGCGGCCAAGGCCTACCGGGTGTTCCACGAGAAGGCCGGCGACGGGCCCGACTACCTCATCAACCACTCCACCGCGATGTACGTCATGGATCCCAAGGGCCGGTTCCGCCGGCCGCTGGCCTTCGGCATGACCCCCGAGCAGCTGGCCGAGGAAATCCGCAAGACCCTGCGCGGCGATTGATCACGCCGCGACGAATCGATCTGGACTTCGTTAAGGCGCCTCGTGTTATGCTGCGCTGCACAAAGACCGAGGTTCGATGCTCTACACCCTGCACGAAGCGGCTTACTACGCGGCCACACCGATGCGCGCCGCCGCGCGCCTGACGCGCGACTGGTGGTCTTCGCCGCTCAATCCCGCCCGCAACTCGACGCTCGGCCGCAGCCTGTCGGCCGGCGCCGACCTCTACGAGAACGTCACCCGTCGCTACGGCAAGCCCGACTGGCATATCGACGAGATCCAGGTGAACGGCCATCCGGTGCGGGTGCGCCAGACCGTGGTCTGGGAAAGCCCATGGTGCCGCCTGGTGCAGTTCGACCGCGACATGGCCGACATGCGCCACGCCGGCAAGCTGCAGCTCGATCCGGCCGTCCTGATCGTGGCCCCGATGTCGGGCCACTACGCCACCCTGCTGCGCGGCACGGTCGAGGCCTTCGCGCCGGACCATGCGGTGTTCATCACCGACTGGAAGAACGCCCGCGACGTCCCGATGCTCGAGGGCCGCTTCGACTTCGACGACTACATCGAGCACATCCAGGAAATGCTGCGCACGCTGGGCCACCGCGCCCACGTCGTCGCCGTCTGCCAGCCCGGCCCGCCGGTGCTCGCCGCCGCCGCCCTGATGGCCGAGGACAACGACCCGCGCCGGCCCAGGACCATGACCTTCATGGGCTCGCCCATCGACGCGCGCCATTCGCCGACCGTGACCAACAAGCTGGCCGAGGAACGGCCCTTCACCTGGTTCGAGTCGAACATGATCTACACCGTGCCGGCGCCCTATCCGGGCGTGGGCCGGCGCGTCTATCCGGGCTTCGTGCAGCTGGCCAGCTTCATGTCGATGAACATGGAACGCCACAAGGACGCCCACCGTCGCTACTTCGACCACCTGGTCTCCGGCGACGGCGACAGCGCCGACAAGCACCGCGCCTTCTACGACGAGTACCTGGCGGTGATGGACCTGACCGAGGAGTTCTACCTCCAGACCATCGACAAGGTGTTCCAGGACTACGCCCTGCCCAAGGGCGAGCTGATGCATCGCGACCGTCTGGTGAAGCCCGCCGCGATCACCGACATCGGCCTGATGACCGTCGAGGGCGAGCTGGACGACATTTCCGGCATCGGCCAGACCCAGGCCGCGCACGACCTCTGCGTCAACATTCCCGCCGGGATGAAGCTGGACCACGTCCAGGAGGGCGTCGGCCACTACGGCGTGTTCAACGGCCGCCGCTTCCGCGAGGAAATCTTCCCCAAGGTCGCCGCCTTCATCCGCCATTGCGATCCCGATTTCTGAAACGGACTTCCCGGCGGTCGCCGGCGGGCCTATTCCAGGGCCATGAAGCTGTTCGGCGGGTCGGGCTTGTCCCACGGTGATCGCATCGAGGCCGACGGGTTTCCCGTGCGGCTGTCGGTGAACGCCCGCGCCCGCCGCGTCAGCCTGCGCATCGACCGGATCCGGCGGGAAGTCATCGCCACCGCGCCGTCGGCCCGCCGCCTGCCGGAGGCCGTGGCCTTCGCCCGCGAGAAGGCCGACTGGATCGCCGGCCAGCTGGCCGACCTGCCCTCGGGCCTGGCCCTTTCGCCCGGCATGACCATCACCCTGTTCGGAACGCCCTGCGACCTGGTCGCCGCGCCGGGACGCGCCCGGTACGCGCCGCCGTCGGAGGACGGGCCCGCCAGGCTCTGCGCCCCGGACGACGCCGCCTTCGGAGACCGGGTCCTGCGGCTGGTCAAGGCCGAGGCCCGGCGCTGGCTGACCGAGCGGACCGAGGTCTACGCTGTCCGGCTCGGGCGGCCGATGCCGAAGGTGGCGATCACCGATCCGCGGGGACGCTGGGGCTCCTGCCGGCCGGCCAGCCCGCGGGCCGGGGCCTCGATCCGCTACAGCTGGCGCCTGGCGCTGGCCCCGGCGACCGTCGCCGACTACGTGGCCGCCCACGAGTGCGCGCACCTGATCGAGGCCAACCACGGGCCGCGCTTCTGGGCGCTGGTCCACGGCCTGGTCGGCGACCACGCGCCGCACCGCGACTGGCTGCGCCGCGAGGGCGCCCGTCTGCACGCCTTCGGACGGGGCTAGCCACCCGCCGCCGGCACCGGCCCCGGTCAGGGCCAGGGGCGTTCAGCCCGCCCGCGCCACCGCCTCCATGCCCAGCATCGCGGCCTTCCGCCCGAGCCCCCAGTGGTAGCCGGTCAGCCGCCCGTCGCGGGCGATGACGCGGTGGCAGGGGATCAGCAGGCTGACCGGGTTGGCGCCGATGGCGGCGCCGGCGGCCTGGAAGGCGCGGGGCTTGCCCGCCCAGCCTGCGACCTCGCCATAGGTGGCGGTGCGGCCGGCCGGGATGCGCAGCAGGGCCTTCCAGACCTGGATGTGGAACGGCGTGCCGATCAGCACCAGCGGCAGGGGCCCTCCGCCGCCGCCGAACGCCGCCAGCGCCATCTCGCCGGCCGCCGCGTCGTCGCGGACCCAGTCGGCGGCGGGAAAGCGGCGGTGCAGGTCGGCGAAGGCCGCGTCCTCCTCGCCCTCGCCGGCGAAGCCCAGCCCGGCCAGCCCGCGCGGCGCGATGGCGAACAGGCCCCGGCCGAACGGCGTGGGCGCGAGGCCCCAGCGCAGGATCAGGCCCTCGCCCCGCCGCCGCGCCTCGCCCGGCGTCACCGCCTCCTGGGCGATGAACAGGTCATGCAGCCGCGAGGGCCCCGACAGGCCGGCGTCGAAGGCGGCGTCCAGCACGCTGGCGCCCGCTTCCAGGCTGCGGCGCGCCTCGGCATGGGCGATGGCCCCCACGAAGGTCTTGGGGCTGACCCCGGCCCAGCGGGTGAAGATGCGCTGGAAGTGGAAGGGCGAGAGGCCCACCGCCTCGGCGGCCTCGTCCAGCGAGGGATGGTCCTGCCAGTGGTCGGCCAGCCAGCCGAGCGCCCGCTCCATGCGATGATAGTCGCGGGCGCGGTCCTCGAGCTGGACAAGGGTGGCGGTCATCGGGTCATCGATCATGTCACGGGCCATGAGCGCAAGTTAGGAACCGGGCGCGGATCGCTCCACCCGGTTCTTGCGGTCAGGCCGGCAGGGCGGCGGCGGCCGGATACCGCTCGGCCCGCGCCGCCCGCAGCGCGTCGTCCAGCGCGCGGCCAAGGTCCGCCCGCTCCTCGGGGCTGAGCGCCCGGCCGACCAGGTAGCGTTTGCGGTGCATGCGCAGCCGCACCTTGGTGTCGTCCTGGCCCCAGGGCTCGACATCGAGGCCGGTGAAGGCGGTGGGCGAGGTCCAGACCGTGCGCTTGCCCTTCTCCGACTCCAGCCAGATCTCGACCTGCTCGGCGCTGACCCGCACCCGCTCCTTGCGCGCCGCCGCCCGGAAGCTGGCCCGGAAGGCCAGCCAGATGGCCAGCACGTCCAGCCCCAGGAAGATCGGGGCCGGCCAGGCGCCGATGACGAAGAAGAACAGCGAAAACACCGAACTGGCCGCCACGACCACGCCGAGAATGACCTTGAACCCCAGCGGGCTCAGCGAGGCGTTCTGGCGGATTTCCGCATCCATGTAGAGCCGGCCGGACATGGGCGGAAAGATAGGCCGCGGCCCCCGTCTTGGCGAGCGCGCCGGGTCACGCCATCTTCGCGGCGATGAAGAAGCCCGCCGCGCGACGCAAACGTCTGAGCCCGAAGGAGCGGGCCCGCGTCGACGAACTGTTCGACCGCTTCTCGACCCTGTCGGACGACCCGCGCACCGAGCTGCATTTCACCAGCCCCTTCACCCTGGTGGTGGCCGTGGCCCTGTCGGCCCAGGCGACCGACGTCGGGGTCAACAAGGCGACGGCGAAGTTGTTTCCGGTGGCGAGCACGCCCGCAGACATGGCCGCGCTCGGCGTCGACGGCCTGATCCCCTACATCAACTCCATCGGCCTGTTCCGGAACAAGGCGAAGAACGTCATCGCCCTGTCGGAGATCATTCTGGAGAAGCATGGCGGCGAGGTGCCGCTGAACCGCGAAGACCTCGAGGCCCTGCCGGGTGTGGGTCGCAAGACCGCCAGCGTGGTGCTGAACGAACTGGGCGTCGAGCCGGCCATCGCCGTCGACACTCACGTCTTCCGCGTCTCGCACCGGCTGAAGCTCTCGGCCGGCAAGACGCCGGACAAGGTCGAGCAGGACCTGATGGCCATCGTGCCGGAGCCCTACCTGACGCGCGCCCACCACTGGCTGATCCTTCACGGGCGGTATGTGTGCGTGGCGCGGAAGCCGAAGTGCCTGGAGTGCCGGGTCAGCGACCTGTGTCCGAGCCGGGAGTTGTTCGTGGGGGGTTAGGCGGGTTGTGCGCTATCGACCCGTTGCGGACATTCTGAACGAAAGGTTACTTGTTGCCCCGGCGGTCGGCCCTTGCGACGAAAGAAGGATCGTCGCTTTCAGCAGGTGAGTCTCATGGCCACACCGCAAGAACTTGCCGCCATCCCCGTTTACACACGCCTCATGGAAGAGGCGAAAGAGCGGGCTTTCAGCATCAATGCGCTCGTGGGCGATCAGCGGGGGCTATCGACGCGGTTCGTGCGGGAATACGGCTACCTTCAGCTCAGGATGCTGTGCGAGATCATCGGCTTGAGTTGCCTCGTCGCGCATGGCGATCTGGTTGGGAAGGGTCCGAAGGCGCTCCGCAAAGCGTATGCGCCGGGAGAAATAATCAAGGCGCTCGAATCTCTGCACCCTGACTTCTATCCTGTGCCGATGATCCCTCAGAAGACGCCTGATGGGTGGCATATGGCTGAATATGATGATCGGCCTTACCTGACCAAGATTGAACTGCCGGTACTGTGGGGATTGTGCGGTGATGTCCTGCACCGTGGAAGCCTGAAGAGCCTCGGTCGGCCGGAGCAGCATCCAGAAGTTGCCTTCAGGGATGTGACAGAGTGGGGGCAGAAGATTCTCAATCTGCTCAGCAACCACCGGATCAAGAGCGCCAGCGGGCTTCAGGCGCTCATCGCATTTCTACAGGTGGATGATCTTGGCGGTGCCGTCCAAGTCGCCATCGGCGAGGCTCGCTAGCACTCTTTCCGAACGCTAGAAGGGATGTGCTGCTGGCCACCCTGAGCTGACCCTACACCCCCACTTTTTCACCGCTCATCCTCGCGGAAGCGAGGACCCAGGCTTTGTTGAACGTGCACACAGTGTGGGGGTCTGGCCGCTCGCAATCCCTTGCGCTGATTGCGCCCGCCGTAAACCTGGGTCCTCGCTTCCGCGAGGATGAGCGGAGTTTGGGGGGGGGAACGGGGACATGCACTTCAGTGCGTGTCCCCCGCCGCTTGAAGCTGCCGGGGCGCCCCCTTCCTCCGTTTTCCCGGCGAAGGCCGGGATCCATGACCCCGCTCGGAGCCCTTGCCCCATGGACCCCGGCGTTGGCGCTCCGCGCCGCCCTTCGGGTCGCCGGGGAGACGGGAATGGTGGATATCTCAAGTCTGGCCGCATCCCGGAGCGTCCACTCCCTCCGTCATGGCCCGACTTGTTCGGGCCACCCATGCGTGGTGGGCCGGAAGGCTTTGCGTGCTTCGACACGCGCCTGCGGCGCTGCTCAGCATGACTATGAGGGTAGCCCTTTTTCCTCAGTCATCCTGAGCAGCCGCGGAGCGGCGTGTCGAAGGACGCACCGCATGGGCAGCGTTCATGGGTGGCCCGAACAGGTCGGGCCATGACGGGAAGGGAATAGCGAGCGGGTTTCACCTCGCACGCTCCGCTTCTCCGCTGACGCGAAAGCGAGACTCCCGAGACCTATACTCCCGGGACAAAGCGGGACATTCGACCGCTTTGCGGGACATCGCGCCCGCCGATCCGTCCCCCCTCGCCCGGGCGGCGTCATACTGGCGGGATGACGGGTGGACTTCACGGGATGGCGGCGGGCGGATGCCTTTGCGGGCAAGGGATCGAACCCGAGCGCAGCATCACCGGGCCCGGGCCCCGCGCCGCCTCACGGCCGGCCGCGACCGCCCTCTGTCCCCCTGTCGACGCAACCACGACCGCCCCGCAAAACGCCCTGAAGACACCGGGGACACTCAAGCGGCCGCTTGAGCATCGGCCCCCAACGCTACAGCGCCGCCTTCACCGCCGCCGCGAACCGCGCGCCGGCCTCCGGGTCATGCTCGAGGAACAGGTCCGGTTCGATGGCTTCCAGCTCCATGACCCGCAGCGTGCCGTCCAGATGGCGGATCAGGTCGACGCGGGCGTAGACCGGGGTCTCGTCCAGGGCGGCGAACACGGCGGCCGCCACCTCCATCGCCTCATCCGACGGGGTCGCCGGGCCGATGGTCGAGCCGAACTGCGGCTGGACGCGGAAGTCGCCGGCGCGGGCGACCTTGCCGACCGCGTGGCTGAAGACGCCGCCGAAATGCAGCATCGAGAGCTCACCCTCGCCGCTGACCGAGGGCAGGAAGGGCTGGATCATCGCCGGGCCGGTCGGGCCGTTCCCCAGCACGGCGCCGGGCGCGAGGCGAATGGTCTCGTGCGAGCCGCCGGAGATCTGCGGCTTGATGACCAGCTCGCCGCCGCCGAGGAGCTCACGCGCCTCCTCGACGGTCTTCTGTGTGGCGCGGTCGGCGAAGATCGTCGGCACGACCGGCACGTCGGCGTCCTCGAGGTCGGCCAGATAGGTCTTGGTCGTGTTCCAGCGCAGCATCGCGGCGCTGTTCAGCGTCCGCACGCCGGACGCGGCCAGGGCGCCCAGCATCGCCAGCCATCGCCCGGTCTCCAGGTGATAGCCCCAGGTGAGCAGCGGCATGACGACATCGGCGTCGCTCTCGCCCGCCCGGGTCCACGGCAGCGGCTCGGCGATCAGCCCCGCCGGCGCCAGCGCGGCGGCGTAGCGCTCGAAGTACGCCGGCCAGAAGTCGGCGTAGGGACTGTCGGCGGCGGGGGTCAGGAGGGCGATCCGGGTCATGCGACGCCCGGTACCGCCCTCCGCCCCGTGTCGTCAAACGCCCTGGACGAGGACCACGCGATACTCGGCGCCCTTGAAGCGGTGCGCGCGGGCGGCGGTGTAGGCGGGGCTGTCGTACCAGGCCTTCGCCTCCTCGACGGTCGGGAAGGAGACGACGACCACGCCCTCCACGTCCGGACCCTCGAGGACCTCGTGCTTACCGTAGACCACGTGCGGGGTCACCGCGTGGCCGGCCATCGACGGCCCGGCGAGGCCGGAGTAGGTGGCGAGTTCGCCGGCGTCGGTGGTCTTGTCCCGGGTGAAGATCAGATAGGCGGCCATGGTTTCGCTCCCTGCGATGATTACGGCGAGGGACCCTGGCGGCGCTGCCGGAAGGGAAGTCGAGCCGCCTCAGGTCCATGGCGTTCATTGCCCCGAAAGCCCTTTTCCCTTAACGACCGCCTTCTGTTTCCGCGCGAGATGCCCTGCCCCATGACCGCCCTCTACGACGTCGCCGCCATCGGCAACGCCATCGTCGACGTGATCGCCCCCTGCGAGGAGGCGTTCCTGGACGCCGAGGGCCTGTCGAAGGGCTCGATGCAGCTGGTCGACGAGGCCCAGGCCATCGCCCTCTACGGCCGGATGAAGGCCGGGATGGAGACCTCGGGCGGCTCGGCCGGCAACACCGTGGCGGGCGTCGCCAGCCTGGGCGGGCGGGCCGCCTATCTGGGCAAGGTGGCGGCCGACCAGCTGGGCGATGTCTACGAGCACGACATGAAGGCCATCGGCGTGGCCTTCGACACCACGCGCCTGACCGGCGGCCCGGCCACGGCCCGCAGCATGATCAACGTCACGCCCGACGGCCAGCGGACCATGTGCACCTATCTGGGCGCCTCGATCGAACTGACCCCGGACGATGTGAAGCCGGAGATCATCGAGGGCTCGTCCATCGTCTATCTGGAAGGCTACCTGTTCGACCCCAGCGAGGCGCGCCGCGCGTTCGCCAAGGCGGCGGGCCTGGCCCACGCGGCGGGGCGGCAGATCGCCATCACCCTGTCGGACGCCTTCGTCGTCGACCGTCACCGCGCCGCGCTGCTGGGCTTCATCGAGGGCCAGTGCGACATCGTCCTGGCCAACGAGGCGGAGGTGAAGGCGCTGTTCGAGACCGATGACTTCGACGCGGCCGCGGCGAAGCTGGGCGCCATGACGCGCATCTGCGCCATCACCCGCAGCGAGGCCGGCTCGCTGGTGCTCGCCGGGCGGGACTCGGCGATGATCCCGGCCTTCCCGGTCGAAAAAGTCGTGGACACGACGGGCGCCGGCGACCAATACGCAGCGGGTTTCCTGCTGGGGATCGCGCGCGGCCTGCCGCTGGCGACCGCCGGCAGGCTCGGCGCCCTGGCGGCGGCGGAAGTCATCGGCCACTACGGCCCCAGACCGCAGGTCTCGCTCGAGACCCTGGCGAAGGCGGAAGGACTGATCTGATGGCCCGCACGGCCGAAGTGGTTCGCGAGACGAAGGAGACGCAGATCCGCGTCTGGATCGATCTCGACGGGACGGGCGAGTCGACGATCTCGACCGGCGTCGGCTTCTTCGACCACATGCTGGAGGGCTTCGCCCGCCACGGCGGCTTCGACCTGAAGGTCGAGACGAAGGGCGACCTGCACATCGACATGCACCACACCGTCGAGGACACCGGCATCGTGCTGGGCCAGGCGGTGAAGCAGGCGCTGGACGGCTTCAAGGGCATCCGGCGCTTCGGGACCGCCTACATCCCGATGGACGAGACCCTGACCCGCTGCGCGCTGGACCTGTCCAACCGCGCCTACCTGATCTGGAAGGTCGCCTTCGCGCGGCCCAAGGTCGGGGAGATGGACACCGAGCTGTTCAAGGAGTTCCACCACGCCTTCGCCATGAACTGCGGCGCCTGCGTGCATCTGGAGACCCTGTACGGCGACAACACCCACCACATCGCCGAAAGCGGCTTCAAGGCCCTGGCCCGGGCGCTTCGCGAGGCGGTGGAGCTGGACCCCAAGACCCATGGCCGCGCACCGTCGACCAAGGGCGTGCTCTAGGAAACCCCTATGCAGAGCGTCGCCCTGATCGACTACGGGTCGGGCAACCTTCGCTCGGCCGAAAAGGCCCTCCGCAAGGCGGCGGAGAGCATGACCGCGCCCGCCGACATCGTGGTGACGGCCGATCCGGCCGTGGTGGCGAGGGCTGACCGCGTGGTGCTGCCCGGCGTCGGCGCGTTCGCCGCCTGCATGGCGGCGCTGGCCTCGCGCGACGGGCTGATCGCGGCGATGAGCGAGGCGGTTCTGACCCGCGGCGCGCCGTTCCTCGGCATCTGCGTGGGCATGCAGCTGCTCGCCGACCGGGGCCTGGAGTTCGGCGAGACGCCGGGCCTGGGCTGGATCGGCGGCACGGTCGCCCGGCTGACCCCGTCCGATCCGGCCGCCAAGATCCCGCACATGGGCTGGAACCCGTTGACCGCCGTGCGCGACATCCCGCTGATGGCCGGCCTCGGCCCGGCCCCGCACATGTACTTCACCCATTCGTTCGCGTTCACGCCCGACGAGCCGTCACATGTGGCGGCCAGTGTCGACCACGGCGGCCTGTTCGCCGCCGCCGTCGCAAAGGGCAACATCATGGGCGTCCAGTTTCACCCCGAGAAGTCTCAAGGTTCCGGCCTGAGGCTGCTGCAGAACTTCCTGGAGACGCGCGCGTGATCCTCTATCCCGCCATCGACCTGAAGGACGGCCGCTGCGTGCGGTTGCTGCACGGCGACCTCAGCAAGGAGACGGTGTTCAACACCTCCCCGGCCGACCAGGCGCAGCAGTTCCAGAAGCAGGGCTTTTCCTGGCTGCACGTCGTCGACCTGAACGGCGCGGTCGAGGGCCGTCCGGTCAACGCCGCCGCCGTGGCCGACATCATGAACGCCATCTCGATCCCGGTGCAGCTGGGCGGCGGGGTGCGGACCATGGCCGCCATCGAGGGCTGGATCGAGGCCGGCGTCGACCGGGTGATCCTGGGCACCGTGGCGGTGAAGGACCCGGCGCTGGTCAAGGCCGCCGCCCGCCAGTGGCCCGAGCAGATCGCCGTGGCCATCGACGCCCGCGACGGCATGGTCGCCACCGAGGGCTGGATCGGCGCCTCGGACCTGGGCGTCATCGAACTGGCCAAGCGTTTCGAGGACGCCGGGGTGGCGGCGCTGATCGTCACCGACATCGGCCGCGACGGGGCCATGGTCGGGGTCAATGTCGACCAGGTCGGCGAGGTGGCGGACGCGGTCTCCATTCCCGTCATCGCCTCGGGCGGCATCGCCTCGGTGCGCGACATCGAGCTGCTCAAGGCGCGCAAGGGCGTGCCGATCGCCGGCGCGGTGCTGGGCCGCTCGCTTTACGAGGGCGCGGTCGACCCGGCCCAGGCCCTGAAGATCGCCGGCTGATGCTCAAGGTCCGCGTCATCCCCTGCCTGGACGTCAAGGACGGCCGTGTGGTGAAGGGCGTCAACTTCGTCGCCCTGCGCGACGCCGGCGACCCGGTCGAGCAGGCGCGGGCCTATGACGCGGCCGGGGCCGACGAGCTGATGTTCCTCGACATCACCGCCAGCCACGAGGGCCGCGGCGCCATCCTGGACGTGATCGCCCGCACCGCCGACGTCTGCTTCATGCCGGTCTCGGTCGGCGGCGGGGTGCGCTCGGTCGACAACGCCCGGGCGCTGCTGCGGGCCGGGGCCGACAAGGTCTCGGTCAACACCGCCGCCGTCGAGGATCCCGACCTGATCAGCCGCATGGCCGACGCCTTCGGCAGCCAGTGCGTGGTCGTCGCCGTCGACGCCAAGGCGCGCGGCGACGGCGGCTGGAACATCTTCACCTACGGCGGTCGCAACGACACCGGCATCGACGCGGTCGAGTTCGCCGCCCGGGCGGTCGCCAGGGGCGCGGGCGAAATCCTGCTGACCTCGATGGACCGCGACGGGGCGAAGACCGGCTATGACATCGGCCTGTTGCGGGCGGTGACCGGCGCGGTGAGCGTGCCGGTGATCGCCAGCGGGGGGGCCGGAAACGTCGATCACCTGGTCCAGGCGGTGACCGAGGGCCATGCCGACGCCGTGCTGGCCGCCTCGATCTTCCACTTCGGGGAGGTGTCGATCGCCCGGGCGAAGCAGGCCATGGCCGAGGCCGGGGTGCCCGTCCGTCTGATCGAGGGAGCCGCCGCATGAGCCGCCTGACCGAAGTGCTGGATCGCCTGGCCGCCACCATCGAGGCCCGCCGCGGGGCCGACCCGGCCTCTTCCTGGACCGCGAAGCTGCTGGCCGATCCGACGCTGGCGGCGAAGAAGCTGGGCGAGGAGGCCGTCGAGGCCGTGCTGGCCGCCGCGCTGAAGGACAAGGACGGCCTGGCCGCCGAGAGCGCCGACGTCCTCTACCACCTGCTGGCGCTGCTGGCGGCGAGCGGGGTGCCGCTGGACGCGGTGGCCGCGAAGCTCGAGGCCCGCGAGGGCCGCTCGGGCGTCGACGAGAAGGCCTCCCGCGGCTAGCCCCCCGGCGTGATGCCCAGCCGCTCGGCGTCGGCCGTGGCGCTGAGGCCCAGGGCCTCGAACATCTCCGGCCTGCGCGGTCCCAGGCGCGGCGGATAATGCTTCTCCTTCGCCGGCTTCGGCGTCGCCCAAACCTTCAGCACCTTGGCCAGGTTGGCGGGTCGCTTCAGCCAGTCGTTGCTGGGCTCCAGCATGTGGAAGCCGCGCATGAACTCGCGCAGCAGCGCCGGGTCCGAGCGCAGGGCCGGGGTCAGGGCGTCATTGGCGAAGCTGCGGGCCATCAGCGCCTTGAAGCCCGGCTGCTGGCCGCCCGTCAGGGTCTGGCGGGCCCGCTTGATCGCCTGGCGGTCCTGGAAGCGCATGCCGTCGTAGAAGGGGCGAAGCTCGGTCTGAACCGCGTCGCGGTAGGCGATGGCGCGGGCGGCCGGACGCTTGTGGCCGACCAGCACGTCGCGCAACAGATGCGCCTCGACGGCGGCGAACGAGCAGCCGCGGCCGTAGAGCGGATTGGTCCGGATCAGGCCGTCACCGACGACGAACAGGTTCAGAGCGGCCGGCTTGCCGTCGGCGACGGTGTCGCGCCACCGGCTCTTGAGGTCGCCCATGCCGAACACCTTGCTGATCGGCTCGGCACGATCGGGATCGGTCCAGCGGGCGACGCCGGGGATCAGCTGGCAGATGCGCTCGAAGGTCTCGGGCCGTATCACCGCCTGACGCAGGGTCTCCTCGATCTCGGGCACCGCCAGGGTGATCGAGAAGCAGCCGTTGTCGGCCGGGAAGACCCCGTACTTGATGAAACCGATGTCGCCGGCCCCCGGAGGCCCGCCGCGGGGCGGCTCCTCCTGACCCGGGCGCAGGCGCCAATGGCGGGTGTAATAGAGGATGCCGGCGTCCTCGCTCTCCTCGGCGACCCTGACCCCGGCCTGTTCCAGCCACTCGAAGGTCTGCGACAGGCGGCCGGCGCCATCGACGACGATGTCGGCCAGTTCGTCCCGCCGGCCGGATGCGTCCTCGACGGTCAGCCCGCGACAGACATAGCGGCCCTCGGGGTCCACCTCGCCCAGCAGTCCAACGACGTTGACGCCGCTGTGGATACGGACGCTGTTCATGCGCTCGACATAGCGGCGCATGACCAGCTCGAGTGTGGTGCGGCGGCTGGTCAGGACGGTGAGCTGGCTGTCCTCCGGCATCGGCCGGTACTTCTGCCGCGCATGGGGCGTCAGGCCATCGAAGAAGTTCAGCTCCTGGACGCCCGCGGCGCGCAGATCATCGAGCAGGCCGGGATGATTGTCGGCGATGACCCGACGCAGCCGGGCGAGGAAGGCATGGCTGTGGCGAAGATGGCCCACGCCGCGCCGGCCCCAGCTCTCGAACGCCTCATCAGCCCCGCCCTCCGGCGCCGGCGGATCGCGTTCCAGAACATCCACCTGCCAGCCGGCCGCGCCCAGCGCCAGGGCCGTGAACAGACCCGCCATGCCGGCGCCGATCACCAGAACGCGCTCGCTCATCTCTGTCCCCCGGGACCCGTCGTGACTATGGCCCGCGGCCCGGAAGGCCGCCAGCATGACGCGGGGTCAAGCCCGCGCCTTTCCTTTCAGGGCGACATAGAGCGCGCCCTCTCCGCCATGCCGCCGGTCGGCCTTCGACACGCCCGCGACGATGGCCCGCAGGGGCGGCGCCGCCAGCCATTCGGGCGTCTGGCGGCGCAGGACGCCCTCGCCAAGCGTTCCCTTGCCCGTGATGACCAGCACCTCGCGCAGGCCCTCCGCATGGGCGCGCAGCAGGAAGGCCTCCAGCGCGGCGCGGGCCCGGTCGTGGGTCATGAAATGCAGGTCGATGCGCGCCTCAAGCGGATCACGGCCGCGCACGATGCGGCGCTTGCGACCGGGCTCGATCGGATCGGGCGGCGGCGCAGGCTTTGGCCGCGCGGGCCTGACCGCAACAGCCGCCACGGGCAGGTGAGCGGGCGCCGCGCGGGGATCGGGCTCTGGCCTCGCGGCTTCGGCGTGAGGAACAGGCGCCGCCTTGCCGGGGCGCGGCTTCACCGTGGAGGCCACATGGCTCCAGAGCCGCGCCTCTTCCGGCTTCAGCTTGCGCGCCATGGCCTCACCCGCCGGACGGGACGGGGACGAGGCGCCACATCCGCAGGGTATGGCGAACGCGGCCGGCCTCGACGCCGGCGGCGTCGCCGCTGCCGATGTAGAGGTCAGCCCGGACCTCGCCGCGGATCGCCCCGCCGGTGTCCAGGGCGACCGCCAGCCGGCGATAGGTCGGGAAGGCTCCGGTCAGGATCGGGGCGCTGGCATCGATCCAGAACAGCTCGCCGACGGCATGGCGCGACAGGTCGACCGCGATGGCCCGGCCGGCCGGCAGCGGGATCCCGGCCGCACCTGTGGCCTCCTTGCCGTCGTCATCGCTCATGCGGAAGAAGACGTAGCGCGGGTTGAGCCGCATGATCTCGTCGGCCTCGGGACCGCGATGCTCGGCCAGCCAGCGGCGGATCGCATCGCCGGAGGTGTTGGCGTCCTTGAGCAGGCCCCGCTCGCGCATCGGGCGGGCGATGCCGACGAACGGCTGGCCATTGTGGGCCGCGAAGGACGCGCGCTTGCGGGTCCCGTCAGGCAGCACCAGAACGCCGGAGCCCTGAATCTGCAGGAAGAAGAGGTCCTCGGGCCGCATCCAGGCGAGGATGACCTCCGGCTCCGTCGCCTCGATGGCGGCGCGGTCGGGGTAGGCCTCGGTCCGACCGTCGACCGATCGGGTGACCTCGAGCGAGCCCTTCATCTCCAGATCGGCCGGCCGGCCCCGCACCGGGGCGGTGAACCCGTCGCGGCGCGAGAAGCGCGCCTCGTACTGGGGGGCGAAATAGGCGGTGAGCAGGCCCTCGGCGTCCAGGGGCGAGGGCCTGAAGTTGGCCTCGAGGAATGCGCGGGCGGCCGCGGCGTCGACGGGGCCCAGGCCGCGGGCCTTGCGACAGAGCGCGGCGCTGTCGGCGTCCCGCGCGACAGAGCAGGTTGCCCGCCAGGCCTCCAGCGCGGCGGCGTGATCCTCGGTCTCCCAGCCCGGAAGATCGGCGAAGGACACAATCGGCGGGGGCGTCGGCGTTTGAGGGGGAGTCGGAACCGGCGCCGGCGTCGGCGCAGGGGCCGGGGGTGTCACGACGGCGCCGCCGGACTTCGGGGTGGCGCAGGCGGCCAGGATGAGAAGCAGCGCCGCCGCGCCGAGAACCCGAATCCGCATCACGCCTCCGCGGCGTCTACATGAACCAGGGTCCAGTTGGGGTCGCGGCTGTTAAGATTGCGTTCGAACGTCCACAGTTCGGCTGTGCGGCGGTCATCAACCCCCTCGCCCTCGGGACCCTTGGTCCGCGAGCGGAACTCGCCCAGGAAGCGGACGATCACATGGGCGACGTCATCCCTGACCTCGATCTTCTCGACGTCGGCGCGGGGGGCATGCAGGAACTCGACCGTTTCGGTGCGGCCCTCGGCCTCGCGGGCGTCGATGGCGGCCTCGAAGCTCTCGGCGGCGGCCGGGGACAGCAGGTTCTGCAGCGTCGCCCGATCGCCCGCGGCGAAGGCGATGACAATCATCTCGTAGGCCTGGCGGGCGCCGGTCAGGAAATGCCCGACATCGAAGGTCGGGTCCTTGGCGCGCACGGCGTTGAGGCCAGTGGGCGCAGGGCTGTCCAGCGGCGCGGGCGCTGCCGGGGCCAGGGGATCGGCGTCGATCGGCGCGGCCTCCGGCTTCGGCGCATCGTCCTCCGGCTGACGACCGATGCGGCGGCCGAGCACGGCGTAGAGCTGATACAGCACCACGGCGGCGAACACGGCGAAGATGACCAGTTCGAGATACTTCACGTCAGACCCGGCTCCGGTTGTACTCAGGCGAATATAGGTCGGGCTTGCGCCCGCGTCAGGGGCCTGCCGTTGCACAGGCAGGGCCTGCGTGATAGCAGCGCGCCTCAATATTGTCGCGCTCATGTCCGGGCGGCGACCCCTTCCCAAGTCCAGGACCTGATCCACCGATGAGCGATACGTTCACCGCCCCGGCCGAGAACGGCGCCGAAGCCCAACCCGGCTTCCGTATCCTCGCGCAGTTCGTGCGCGACTTCTCGTTCGAGAACCCGCTGGCCCCGGAATCGCTCCGGGCCGACGCCAGCGGCCTGCAGCCGCAGATCGATATCGGCGTTGAAATGAACGCCCGCGGCCGCACGGACGGCCTGTTCGAGGTCGACCTCAAGCTGTCGGCCCAGGCGACGCGGGGCGACAAGGTCGCCTTCCACGTCGAGCTGCTCTACGGCGGCCTGTTCGCGATCAGCGGCGTGCCGCAGGACGAGATCGAGCCGGTGCTGATGATCGAATGCCCGCGCTTCCTGTTCCCCTACGCCCGCCGCCTGATCTCGGACGTGACCTCGGAAGGCGGCTTCCCGCCCTTCCAGCTCGACCCGATCGATTTCGCCGGCGTCTATGCCGCCCGCAAGGCGCAGGGTGACGGCTCGCTGGTCGGCAACGCCTAGGACATCCCGCCGTCATGGCCCGACGTGTTCGGGCCAGCCGTACGGATTGAACCAATAGGAAGGGGCGCGGCCGGTCGGCTGCGCCCCTTTTTGCGTTGGCGGGGTCACCGGATGGCCGGAAGGGTCAGATCCCGTACTTCACCCAGACGGCCTTGTCCTTGAGCACACCACGCACGAAGGCCTCGTGGGCGGCGCGTTCGTCCGGAGTCGAGCGCGGGGCCAGCGGACGGGGCCGGGCGCCGTAGACGATGGTATGGATGACCTGGTTGGCGCGCTCGACCGCGCTCATCGTCAGGTCCAGCGCCCGTTCCTTGCCGCCCTGCAGCTCCAGATAGACGGCGGCCAGCAGTTCGGCGTCGATCAGGGCCCCGTGCTTGTCGCGGGCGGCCAGGGAGATCTTCATCCGCTTACAGAGCGCGTCCAGGGAGTTGTACATCCCCGGGAACTTCTTCTTGGCCAGCGCCAGGGTGTCGATCCATTGGTCGTCGGCCGTGATCGCGCGGTTGCAGCGCTGCAGCTCGGCGTTCACGAAGCTGCGGTCGAACGGCGCGTTGTGGGCGACGATCTTGTCCTCACCGATGAAGTCCAGCAGCCGGTCGACGATCTCGGGAAAACGCGGCTTGTCGCGCAACGAGGCCAGCGAGATCCCGTGCACGCGCTCGGCGTCGGGGTCGATCTCGCGGTCAGGGTGGACGTACTCGTGGAACGACTTGCCGGTCGGAATGAAGTCGATCACCTCGACGCAGGCGATCTCGATCAGGCGGTGGCCGTTGCGCGGATCGAGGCCGGTGGTCTCGGTGTCGAGGACGAGGTGACGCGCCATGGCCTCTTCATTGACCCGGTTCGGCGGAGGCGGCAAGCGGGGCAAGCGGTCGCGCTGTGGACGGATCGCGCAGAACCCTGAGCACCTCGCGGACCTGGCCGCGAGCGTGATCCAGGCCGTGGCCGGTGTCGATCACGAAGTGGGCGCGGGCGCGCTTTTCGGCGTCGGCCATCTGTCGGGCGAGAATGGCGTCGAGTTTGGCCTCGTCCATGCCGGGCCGGGCCAGGACCCTCTGGCGCTGGACGTCGGCGGGGGCGGAGACGACGACGACGGCGTCCATGCGCGCCTCGCCCCCGGTCTCGAACAGCAGGGGAATATCGAGGACCACTATGTCGGCGCCCCTGGCCACGGCCTCCTGGAAGAAGCCGACGCGGGAGGCGCCGACCAGCGGATGGACGATGGCCTCCAGCCGCTTCATCTCGTCCGGCTTGCCCACGACCTGATGGCTGAGCAGGGTCCGGTCGATGGCGCCGTCGACCACCACGCCGGGAAAGGCCTCCCCGACCGGACCGACCGCCGCGCCGCCCTTCGCATAGAGCGCATGAACCTCGGCGTCGGCGTCGTAGACAGGCACGCCCTCGGCCGCGAACATCGCCGCGGTGGTCGACTTGCCCATGCCGATGGAGCCGGTGAGGCCGACGGTGATCATGCGGTTTCTCCGAGGGTCTTCAGGGCCAGGGCGCGGACATCGACCCCCGCCGGCGGCGCAACGCCAAAGAAGGCTTCAAAACTTGGAACGGCCTGGCGGATGAGCATCTCCAGTCCGTCGACGGTGCGAAGGCCCTGCGCCTCGGCGCGGATGAGGAGCTCGGTGCGCAGCGGCTTGTAGACCATGTCCATCACGACCGCCGTCGCCGGAGCCTCGTCAAGATCAGCCTCCGGGCCGGGCCCGCCATTGAGCCCCAGCGATGTGGCGTTGATGATGACGTTGGCGCCGGCCAGCGCGCCCTTGGGATCAACCGCCCTGACCGTCCCGCCGACGTCGGCGGCCAGGGCGAAGGCGCGGTCGACCGTGCGGTTGACGATCCGGATGTCCGGCGCTCCGGACAGGACCAGAGCCGCCGCCGCGCCCCGCGCCGCGCCCCCCGCCCCGAGGATGACGGCCGGCCCGGCCTTCGGATCGAACCCCGGCGCCTGGACCGCCAGCGCCGCCAGCAGGCCGAGGCCATCGGTGTTGTCGGCAAAGATCGACCCGTCGTCGCGAAACAGCAGCAGATTGGCCGCTCCGGCCAGCCTGGCGCCTTCGCTGGCCTCATCGGCGCAGGCCAGGGCGTCTTCCTTGAAGGGGATGGTGACGTTGACGCCCCGGATGACGCCGCCGCGCAGGCCCTGCGTCAGGGCGGTGAAACCGCCCGCCGTCGGCGCCAGCGGCACATAGGCGGCGTTCAGACCGGCCGCCGCGATCCAGGCGTTATGCAGCACCGGGCTCAGCGAATGGGTGACGGGCCTCCCGACGATCCCGGCGACGAGGGCGGCGCCCGTGATCCCGCTCACCTCTCCAGCTCCCCGTGCAGGCGCAGGAAGTCGAAGAGACCCATGAGCGGTAGTCCCAGGATGGTGAAATAGTCGCCTTCGATGCGGGAGAAGAGCTGCACCCCTTCGTTCTCGAGTTGGTAGCAGCCGACCGAACCGAGGATGTCGTCTCCCCGCGCCGCCAGATAGTGGTCGATGAAGGCGTCGCTGACGTCCCGCATGGTCAGTCTGGCGGGCGGGACCTCGCGCCAGATCGCCCGGCCGTCGCGGGCCACGACCACGGCCGAGTGCAGTTTGTGGGTCTTGCCGCGCAGGAGCTTCAGCCGTTCGCGGGCCTCGGCCAGGGTCTCGACCTTGTCGTACAGCGCCCCCGCCAGATCGAGCGTCTGGTCGGCGCCGATCACCAGGTCGCCGGGTCGGGCGCGGGAAACCTTTACCGCCTTCAGCTCGGCCAGGGCGTCGGCGACGTCGCGCGGGCCATGGCCCTCGGCCAGCAGTCCGGTCTTCACGGCCGCCTCGTCGACGCCGGCGACCTGGGTCTCGAACGGCACGCCGGCGGCGCGCAGGACGGCGGTGCGCGCCGCGCTCTTGCTGGCCAGGACGATCATCCCAGGACCTCCACAGTCCCCCGGCCGCCCGAGAGCAGGTTGATGATGGCGGCCGCGGTCTCCTCGACCGAGCGCCGCGTGACGTCGATCACCGGCCAGCCCTGGCGCTCGAACAGGCGACGGGCAGCGATGATCTCCTCGCGGACGGCCTCCTGGTCGATGTAGGTGCTCTCGCGCTGCTCGTTCAGGGACAGCAGGCGGTTGCGACGGATCTGGATCAGGCGATCGGGCGAGGCGATCAGGCCGACGACCAGGGTCTTTTTCATTTCCAGAAGCTGTTTGGGCAGCGGGATGTTGGGCACCAGCGGGACATTGGCCGCCCGCACGCCGCGATGGGCCAGGTAGATGCAGGTGGGCGTCTTGCTGGTTCGCGACACCCCGACAAGGACCACATCGGCCTGCTCGAAGTCCTGGGCGCCCTGGCCGTCGTCATGGCCCATGGCGTAGTTGAGGGCCTCCATGCGATTGAAATAGTCGGTGTCCAGCGCGTGCTGGGCGCCCACCCGGCTGGAGATCGGCGCGCCGAGATAACGCGACATCGCCGCGACCACCGGGTCGAGCGCGGCGATGCACGGGATTTCGTGCCGGCGGCAGCCTTCCTCGAGCGCCGCGCGCAGGGCGCCGTCGACGATGGTGTGCATGACTACGCCGGGCGCGCCGGCGATCTCCTCCAGCGCGCGCTCGAGCTGACGGGGCGACCGGACCAGCGCGTAGATGTGTTCGATCGGCAGGATGTCGGTGAACCGGGCGCAGACGGCCCGGGCCATGGCGTTCAGCGTCTCGCCCGTGGAATCGGACACGAGATGGATGTGGAAATAGGTGGCGACGCGGGGCGCTGTGCTCATCACCCTTCCATAGAGCGAGCTCGGGTGTTCGACCAACCCTGTGCATGGTCCGTTAATGTTCTCTTAACCCTTCGGGGACGGTCGCGGACGCTTTTCGGGCCGTCCGGGCCGGTCGGTGGGTTACGGGGACGCCTTGCCCGGTTTGGCGCAGGATCATCCCCAGGTTGGTGCGACTTCCGGCGTTAGGGATTTGTTAACCCTCCCCCGCCGGGGACGCGAGCCGGCGGTCGCGACATGGGCGCGCGCCGGGCCGTTAGGGTTTTATTAAGGATTTCGGCGCGCTGGCCAAACGTCCCCGATATTCACAGGCGGTCATGCCGCTGTGCGTAACCGGGAGGACAAGTCTGTATGCCGTATGGAGATCGCGCTTCGCGGCCGGACTGTCCCGTCGGCGCCCGTGCCCTACGCCTACCTCCCCATCCTTCTTAACTTTCTATCAGGGAAGTAAGGGGGGCCTTGCCTCTCGCGGTATGGGGCCTATCAAGCAGGCGATGAGCGAGCATTCAAAACCGGACCTCCTGAAGGTCCTCTCGGGCGAGACCCTCAAGCGGCCTCCGGTATGGTTCATGCGCCAGGCGGGCCGGTACCTGCCCGAGTACCGCGCCTTGCGGGCGACCGCCCCGGACTTCATTTCCTTCTGCCTGAACCCGGAGATGGCCGCGGAGGCGACGCTGCAGCCGATGCGGCGACTTCCGTTCAGCGCCTCGATCGTGTTCGCCGATATCCTGCTGATCCCCGGCGCCCTGGGCCAGAAGGTCTGGTTCGAGGCAGGCGAGGGGCCAAAGCTCGGCGAGTTGCCGTCGCTCGACGCCCTGGAGGGCGAGATCGAGGCCTCGACCTTCAAGCTGACGCCGGTCGGGCAGACCCTGTCGCTGGTCCGGGCCGCGCTGGAGCCTGAGCGGGCGCTGATCGGCTTCGCGGGCGCGCCCTGGACCGTGGCCAGCTACATGATCGAAGGCGGCTCCTCGGACCGCAGCCGGGCCCGCACCTTCGCCTACGAACGTCCCGAGGACATGGACCGCCTGCTCGACATCGTCGCCCGGGCCAGCGTCCGCTACCTGGCCATGCAGGCCGAGGCCGGCGCCCAGGTGCTGAAGCTGTTCGAGAGCTGGGCGGAAGGCCTGCCCGAAGACCTGTTCGAGCGCATCGTCTGCAAGCCGCACCGGACGATCATCAAGGGCCTGCGCGACCTGGGCGTCGACACCCCGGTCATCGGCTTCCCGCGCGGGGCCTCCAGCCTGGCGCAGCATTACGCCGAGACCGTCGACGTGCAGGGCGTGGCGCTGGACACCGCCTGTCCGGCCTACGTCGGCCAGGCCATCCAGAAGACCAAGGCCATCCAGGGCGCCCTGGATCCTCTGCTGCTGCGGGCCGGCGGGCCGGCGCTGGACCGCCGCGTCGAGCAGCTGCTGGACCAGTGGGGAGGCGGGCCCTACATCTTCAATCTCGGCCACGGCATCCTGCCCGACACGCCGATCGCGCACGTGGAACAGGTGCTCAAGCGGGTGACCGGTCAGTGACAGACGCCAAGTCCGGCGGCCGCAGGATCGCCGTCGTCCTGTTCAACCTGGGCGGACCTGACGGACCGGACGCGGTCCGGCCCTTCCTGTTCAACCTGTTCAACGACCCGGCGATCATCAGCCTGCCGGGAATCGTGCGTACGCCCCTGGCCGCTCTGATCAGCAGCCGGCGCGAGGAGTCGGCCAAGGCCAACTACGCCATCATGGGCGGCGGATCGCCGCTGCTGCCGGAGACGCTCAGGCAGGCGGCGGCGCTGGAGGCGGCGCTGGGCGCCCGCCTGGCGACCGACGACGTCCGTTGCTTCATCGCCATGCGCTACTGGCATCCGCTGACCGACGAGACCGCAAAGGCCGTGGCCGCGTTCGCGCCTGACGAGATCGTGCTGCTGCCGCTCTATCCGCAGTTCTCGACCACCACGACGGGATCTTCCGCCAAGGCCTGGGCCAAGGCCTACAGGGGTTCCGGTCGGACGCGCACCGTCTGCTGCTATCCCCAGGAGCCGGGCCTGGTCGAGGCCCACGCGCGGTCCATCGTTCGCACCCACCGGGCGATGGGCGCCCCAGGCCCGTTGCGCCTGCTGTTCTCGGCTCACGGCCTTCCGGAGAAGGTCATCGCCGGCGGCGATCCCTACCAGCGCCAGATCGAGCGCACCTGCGCCGCCGTGGTCGCCCAGCTGGGCCCGGACTGGGCGGCCGACTGGGACTGGCGTGTCTGCTACCAGAGCCGGGTTGGGCCGATGAAGTGGATCGGGCCGTCCACAGAGCACGCCATCGAAGAGGCCGGCCGTGACGGCCGGGGCGTTCTGGTCACGCCGATCGCCTTCGTCTCCGAGCATGTCGAGACCCTGGTCGAGCTGGATCATGAGTACGCCGACCTGGCGCGGACCCTGGGGCTGCCGTTCTACCTGCGGGCGCCGGCGGTCGGGACGGACCTGGCCTTCATCGAGGGCTTGGCCGAGGTGGCGGTCGAGGCCCTGGGTCGAACCGGTGTTGCGCCGGTCGGCCCGGCGTGCGACCGGGGCTTCACGCAATGTCCGTGCCGGGAGAGGGTCGCATGAGCTGGTTTTCGGAGCACTACGACCTGCTGCGCGGGCTGCACATCATCGCCGTCATCGCCTGGATGGCCGGAATGCTCTACCTGCCGCGGCTCTACGTCTATCACACCGGGGCGATCCCGGGCGGCGAGCTCGACGGCGCCCTCCAGGTCATGGAGGTGAAGCTGCTGCGGATCATCATCAATCCGGCGATGATCCTGGCCTGGCTCTTCGGCCTCAGCCTGATGGCCGCCCGTCCCGACGTGCTGGCCCAACCCTGGATGTGGATTAAGCTGGCCGGCGTGCTGTTCCTGAGCAGCTGGCACGGCTTCCTGGCCGGGGCCCGGAAGAAGTTCGCCGCCGGGACCAACACCCGGTCCGGGAAATTCTGGCGGATGACCAACGAGCTGCCCTTCCTTGCGGCCGTCGTCATGGTTCTGGCGGTCACCACCGAGTTCCTGGCCCGCTAGACTCCCTCCGCGACAACGGATTCCTTGACGAGGCGGGGGCGGTGTGGTTCCCCTGCCCCTTACGTGAACCGGTTCGGTTCGCGCTCCCTCCTTACCGCCGGATCCGCGCCCGTCAGCGGCGCGCCCATGATCCGGCTCCCCGAACGTCCTTTCGCGCTTGCTGCAAGCGCCATCCACCCGCCGCCCCCGGACCGTCAAAGGTCCAGTCCGGCGCCTGTCTATCCAGAGGGCCGCCAAGGCCCTCACGCCCAGAGTCTGTCCATGTCTGAAGACAACACCCCCGAAAACGAAGCCTTGGCCGCCGACGACGCGACCGACAACGGCGCCGAAGGTCATGACGGCCACGACGGCGACGAGTCCCAGGTTTCTGCCGTCGTCGCCGCGCTCGGCGTCACCCGCATGTCCCTTCAGGAGCTGAAGGAAACCTCCCCCGCCGACCTGCTGGCCCTGGCCGAGAAGCTCGAGCTCGATAACGCGAACTCGATGCGCAAGCAGGACATGATGTTCGGCATCCTCAAGACCGTTGCCGAGGAAGGCATCGAGATCTCGGGGTCGGGCACCATGGAAGTGCTGCCGGACGGCTTCGGCTTCCTGCGCAGCCCCGAAGCCAACTACCTGCCCGGCCCGGACGACATCTACGTCTCGCCCTCGCAGATCCGGAAGTTCGGCCTGCGCACCGGCGACTCGGTCGTCGGCGTCATCCGCGCGCCGCGTGAAGGCGAACGCTACTTCGCGCTGGTCAGCGTCGAGCAGATCAACTTCGAGGCGCCCGAGAACGTCCGCCACAAGGTCCACTTCGACAACCTGACGCCGCTCTACCCCGAGGAGCGGCTGAAGATGGAGATCGAGGATCCGACGCTGAAGGATCGCTCCGGCCGGATCATCGATATTGTCTCGCCGCTCGGCAAGGGTCAGCGCTGCCTGATTGTCGCCCCGCCGCGGGTCGGCAAGACGGTGATGCTGCAGAACATCGCCAAGTCGATCGCGGCCAATCACCCTGAGTGCTACCTGATCGTCCTGCTGATCGACGAGCGGCCGGAAGAAGTCACCGACATGCAGCGCACGGTCGTGGGCGAGGTCATATCCTCGACCTTCGACGAGCCGGCCACCCGCCACGTGCAGGTCGCCGAGATGGTCATCGAAAAGGCCAAGCGCCTGGTCGAGCACAAGCGCGACGTCATCATCCTGCTGGACTCGGTCACGCGTCTCGGCCGCGCCTACAACACCACCGTGCCCTCGTCGGGCAAGGTGCTGACCGGCGGCGTCGACGCCAACGCCCTGCAGCGTCCCAAGCGCTTCTTCGGCGCGGCGCGCAACGTCGAGGAGGGCGGCTCGCTGACCATCATCGCCACGGCGCTGATCGACACCGGCTCGCGGATGGACGAGGTCATCTTCGAAGAGTTCAAGGGCACCGGGAACAGCGAAATCGTCCTCGACCGCAAGGTCGCCGACAAGCGCATCTTCCCGGCCATCGACATCCTCAAGTCGGGCACCCGCAAGGAAGAGCTCATCACCCCCAAGGACCAGCTGCAGAAGACCTATGTCCTGCGCCGGATCGTCAACCCGATGGGCGCCCAGGACGCGATCGAGTTCCTGCTCGACAAGCTGCGCCAGACCAAGAACAACGGCGACTTCTTCCAGTCGATGAACACCTGATCCCCCGGGGATCGTTGATACGAGGAAGGGCGCGGATCACTCCGCGCCCTTTTTCGTTCGTCCGTGCAAGGTCCGGCCGTCAGGGGATGAGCAGCGTCGAGCCGACCGTGCCCCGGCCCTCCAGCGTCTCGTGGGCCTGGCGGGCCTGCGCCAGCGGGAAGGTCTGGCCGATGTCGACCTTCACCGCGCCCGACACCAGCACCTCGAACAGGGCGCTCGCGCTCTCGTCCAGTTCCTCGCGGGTGGCGATGTAGTCGAAGAGGCCCGGCCGGGTCAGGAACAGCGATCCGCCCTGGGCCAAGCGCGAGGGCAGGACGGCCGGGGCCGGCCCGGAGGCGTTGCCATAGCTGACCAGCATGCCGCGCCGGGCCAGGGCGCCGAGGCTCCCCTCAAAGGTGGCGGCGCCGACGCCGTCATAGACGACCGACACCCCCTGCCCGTCCGTGATCTCCCGAACCCGGGCCGCCACGTCCTCCTCGCGATAGAGGATGACCTCGTCGCAGCCGAGGGTCCGGGCCAGCGCCGCCTTGTCCGCGTCGCCCGCCGTGCCGATGACGCGGCAGCCCAGGTGTTTGGCCCACTGGACCAGGATCTGGCCTACCCCGCCGGCGGCGGCATGGGCCAGGATGGTCTGGCCAGCCTTCACCGGGTAGCAGCGGCGCAGCAGGAACTCCGCCGTCATGCCCTTGAGCAGAGAGGCGGCCGCCACCTGCGAGGAGACGCCCGCGGGCAGCTTCACGGCCCGGTCGGCCTTGTAGGTGCGGGCCTCGGCATAGGCGCCCAGCGGTCCGCCGGCGTAGCCGGCGCGATCACCGACGGCGAAGCGGGTCACGCCCTCCCCGACCGCCTCGACCACCCCCGCGCCCTCGACACCCATCACGCCAGGCAGGCGCGCGGGATAGAGGCCCGAGCGATAATAGGTGTCGATGAAGTTCAGTCCGATGGCCTCATGCCGGATCAGGATCTCGCCCGGCCCCGGCGCGGGGACGGGAAGGTCGACGGCCTCGAGGACTTCGGGCCCGCCGGTGCGGGCCGCCTGGATCGCCAGCATGCACCCTACCCCAGATGTTCGGCGAAGAAGCCCAGCGAGCGACGGCCCGCCGTCTCGGCGTCGCCGGCGTGGAAATGTTCGCCGCCCTGGCGGGCGAAGGCGTGGTCGCGACCCGGATAGTCATGGATCGTGATCAGCGGATGGTTGTCCAGCGCCGCGTGGATCGCCGCCTGGGCCTCCTTGGGCACGAAGCCGTCCTCGCCGGCGATGTGCAGCATCACCGGGCGGGTGATCTTCTCCGCCTCGGCGGTCAGGGAGTCGAGGCCCACGCCATAGTAGGAGACGGCGGCGTCGACGTCGGTGCGGGTGGCGGTCAGGAAGGCCATCTTGCCCCCCAGGCAGAAGCCGACCGAGCCGACCTTGCCCGTGCAGCCCGGGTCGGCGCGGATGGCGCTGATCGTCGCCTGCAAGTCTTCGGCACCCTTGTCGGCGTCGAAGGCGTTGAACAGTTCAAAGGCCTTGTCCCACTCCGCCTTCGACTGGTCGGTGATGTCGATGCCCGGCTCGATCCGCCAGAACAGGTCGGGACAGATGGCCAGGTAGCCCTGGGCGGCGAGGCCGTCGGTGATGTCGCGCATCACCGCGTTGACGCCGAAGATCTCCTGGATCACGACCACGGCCGGGGCCTTCGCGGCCGCCGGACGGGCGACATAGGCCGAAAACTCGCCGTCGGGCGTCTTGATGGTCACGCGTTCTCCGCTCATCGTCGGTCTCCATTTTGTGTCAGGATGTGGTTGTTAGCGCGGCCGCGCGTCTCGCGGCCATAGGTAACCCTGCCCGCGAGCAAGGAAAGATCGAACCATGAAGGTCACCATCGAGATCGACTGCACCCCGGTGGAGGCCCGCACCTTCATGGGCCTGCCGGACGTCACCGTCCTCAACGACCATATGGTGGCCGAGATGCAGAAGCGCATGGATTCCAACATGGCCGCCCTGGCGCCCGATGAGCTGATGAAGAGCTGGATGGCCTTCGGGTCGGGCGCGCAGGAACAGTTCCGCAAGCTGATGACGGCGGCCATGCCCGGTGCGGCCGGGTTCGGGACCAAGCCGGGCGAATGACGACCACCATTTTCGCGCCGGCCACCGCGCCCGGTCGTGCGGCGCTGGCGGTCGTGCGCCTCTCGGGGCCTGGAACCCGGGCCGCCGTCCTGGCCCTGGCCGGCGTGGTCCCGGCGGCGCGACGGGCGTCGCTGCGTCGGCTGACGGGGCCGGATGGCCGCCTGATTGACGAAGGCCTGACCCTTTGGTTCCCGGGACCGGCCAGCTATACCGGCGAGGACTGCGCGGAGTTTCATGTCCATGGCGGACTGGCGGTCGTCGACGCGCTCGTCACGGCGCTCGCCGATCTGGGTCTGCGGCTGGCGCAGCCGGGCGAGTTCACCCGTCGGGCCTTCCAGAACGGGCGGCTGGACCTGGCCCAGGCCGAGGCTGTCGCCGATCTGATCGACGCCGAAACGGCGGCGCAGGCCCGGCAGGCGCTGGACCAGCTGGGCGGCGGCCTGTCCCGCCGCTACGACGCCTGGCGGGAGGCGCTGATCGAGAGCCTGGCGGTGCTGGAGGCGGCGGTCGACTTTCCCGATGAGGACCTGCCCGAGGATGTCGCCGCCCGGGCGCGGCCGCATCTGGCGCGTCTGCTGGCCGAACTGAACAACGCCCTCTCTGACGTCGACCGCGGCCGGCGGGTGCGGGAGGGTTTCCGGGTGGCGCTGATCGGCGCGCCGAACGCCGGCAAGAGCAGTCTGCTCAACGGCCTGGCCCGGCGGGACGCCGCCATCGTCACGGCCACGCCAGGCACCACACGGGACGTGATCGAGGTTCCGCTGGTGCTGGGCGGCTACAAGACCCTGTTGGCCGACACCGCCGGCGTGCGCGAGACCGAAGAAGCCATCGAGGCCGAGGGCGTGCGGCGGGCCCAGGCCTGGGCTGCGGACGCCGATCTGCGGCTCTGGGTCGTCGATGGCCACGCCTCGGACGGCAGCTGGCGCTTCGCCCGGGACCTGGTCCGGCCGGGCGACCTCTGCGTGATGAACAAGGCGGACCTGCCGGAAAGCCTGGACGGCAGTCGGGCCCGGGCCGCGGCAGTAGAACTGGGGCTGGGGATCCTCGACGTTTCAATGAAGGCCGACGGGGCGGCGGCTGTGCGCGTGACGCTGGAGGCGCGCGTTGTGGCGGCGCTGGGGGCCTCGGAGTTTCCGGCGGCGACGCGGATGCGTCACGCCGAGAGCCTTGGCGAGGCGGCGGCGCGCGTGGAACGGGCGCTGGCCCAGGTCGAGCCGGAGCTGGCGGCGGAGGACGTCCGGCTGGCCGCCCGGGCGCTGGAACGGGTCTCGGGTCGTGTGGATCCGGAGGCGGTGCTGGACCGGGTTTTCGCCAGCTTCTGCATTGGTAAATGAGATGTTTCACGTGAAACACGGATAGGCCCCGCGTCCTTCGACACGCCCGCTGCGCGGACTGCTCAGGATGACGGGATGAGAATGCCGATCGCCTACGTCATGCTGCCCAGGGCCGCAGGCGCATGTCGAAGCAAGCACGGACTCCCAAGCGGGGAGCGCTTCCTGTATAGATGAACCCCGTCGCCCCCGCTTGCCGGGGGCGTTCGCGTTCGGACCTGTGCAGATGACCCAATCCTGGGATGTGATCGTGATCGGCGGCGGCCACGCCGGCTGTGAAGCCGCGGCGGCCTCGGCGCGCTTTGGCGCCCGCACCCTGCTGCTGACCCACAAACTCGAGACCATCGGCGAGATGAGCTGCAACCCGGCCATCGGGGGACTGGGCAAGGGCCACCTGGTGCGGGAGATCGACGCCCTCGACGGGCTGATGGGCCGGATGGCGGACAGGGCCGGCATCCAGTTCCGAATGCTCAACCGGTCCAAGGGCCCGGCCGTGCGGGGTCCGCGCGCCCAGATCGACCGAAAGCTCTATCGCGAGGCGATGCAGGCCGAACTGGCCGCGACGCCCAATCTCGAGATCATCGCCGAGGCGGTCGAGGACCTTATCGTCATCGACGGCGCCGTCGCCGGCGTGGTCGGCGGGTCAGGGACCGCGTACCACGCCCCGAAGGTGGTGCTGACTACCGGCACCTTCCTGAAGGGCGTCATCCATCTGGGCGAGCAGCGCATCGCGGCCGGCCGGGTCGGCGATGCGCCGGCCATCGGCCTGTCGGATCGCCTCTACAGCCTGGGCCTCGACATGGGTCGGCTGAAGACCGGAACGCCGGCGCGGCTGGTCGGCTCGACCATCGCCTGGGACCGGCTGGAGATGCAGCCCGCCGACGCCGAGCCGACCCCCTTCTCCTTCCTCAACGACCGGATCGACGTGCCGCAGATCCAGTGCGGCATCACCTGGACGACTGCGGAGACCCACCGGATCATCGCCGAGCGGCTTACGGAATCGGCCGTCTACGGGGGTCGGATCGAGGGCCGCGGTCCCCGATACTGCCCGTCGATCGAGGACAAGGTCGTCCGCTTCGCCGACAAGACCGCCCACCAGGTCTTCCTCGAGCCGGAGGGGCTGGATGACGACACCGTCTATCCGAACGGCATCTCGACGTCGGTCTCCGAAGAGACCCAGCTGCTGTTCCTGCGCACCATTCCCGGTCTCGAGGCCGTCGAAGTCCGGCGCTACGGCTACGCCATCGAGTACGACTATGTCGACCCGCGCGAGCTGTTCCCGACGCTGGAGGTCAAGCGGCTGCCCGGCCTGTATCTGGCGGGCCAGATCAACGGCACGACGGGGTATGAGGAGGCCGGCGCCCAGGGGCTCATGGCCGGGATGAATGCCGCGCGAGCGGCCTCGGGCGCCGAGGCGGCGACCTTCGCGCGGGACGAGGCCTATATCGGCGTGCTGATCGACGATCTGGTTACGCGGGGTGTGACCGAGCCCTACCGGATGTTTACCAGTAGGGCCGAGTTCCGGCTTCTGCTGCGCGCCGACAACGCCGATCAGAGGCTCACGCAGCGCGGGATCGACCTTGGAATTGTTGGCTCTGCAAGGGCTGGCGTGTTTCACGTGAAACAACGAGCCCTCGATGAGGCTCGCGCCCAGGCTCGTTCATGGTCGTTAACGCCGGCAGCCGCCCAGAAGGCTGGCCTGTCGGTCAAGGCGGACGGCCAGCGGCGCGATCTGACCCAGCTTCTGGCCTATCCCGAGGTCACGCTGGATGTTCTGGCTGGCCTGTGGCCCGAGATCAGCAGCTGGCCTGCGGCGGTGCGCGAACAGGTCGAGATCGACGCCGCCTACGCCGGTTACCTCGACCGTCAGGCCGCCGATGTCGAAGCTTTCCGCCGCGACGAGGCCCTGCGCCTGCCGGCCGATCTCGACTATGACGCGATCGGTGGCCTCTCCAATGAGGTCCGCACCAAGCTCGCCGCCGTCCGGCCGCTGACCCTTGGCCAGGCGGCCCGCATCGAGGGGGTCACCCCCGGCGCCCTGACCGCCCTGCTCGCCCATGTCCGACGTCCCCGCGCCGCCTGAGGCGGCTGGCGCGGCGCTGGACGCCGCGGGCTTTCAAGCCCTGACCCAGGCCACCGACGCCCAGATGGCGGATCTCGAGAGCTTCCTCGGGATGCTGACCGCCGGCAACGCGGTGATGAACCTCGTCGGTCCCGCCACCCTGCCCGATTTCTGGAACCGCCATGCGTGGGACAGCGCCCAGCTACTGCGGTTGGCGCCTGACGCCAGAACCTGGGCGGATCTCGGCGCCGGCGCCGGCTTCCCCGGCCTGGTCCTGGCCATCCTGTTCAAGGGCATTCCTGGCGCCACAGTCCATCTGGTCGAGAGCATGGCCAAGCGCTGCCGGTTCCTGACCTCGGTCTCCGACGCCCTCGACTTGCCGGTGGTCATTCACAACATGCGTGCGGAAGACCTGTCCCTGACTGTGGATATCGTCACCGCCCGGGCTTGCGCCCCGATGACCCGCCTGCTCGGGTACGCGAGGCCCTACCTGAAGCGGGGCGCGACCGGTCTGTTTCTGAAGGGCCAAGATGTGGTATCCGAAATTGAGGACGCCACCACATCGTGGAAGTTCTCCAGCCGCCTGATCGAGAGTTTGAGCGACCCGCGCGGCCGCATTGTCGAAGTGAAGGGACTTTCCCGTGCCTGACAGGCCTGACCCGGTCCTACCGCCGGCCCCGATGCGCGTTCTGGCGGTCGCCAACCAGAAGGGCGGCGTCGGCAAGACCACGACCGCCATCAACCTGGGCACCGCCTTGGCGGCGGTCGGGGAGAGGGTCCTGCTGATCGACTCCGACCCGCAGGGCAACGCCTCGACAGGCCTCGGGATCACGCGCCAGCAGCGCAAGACCAACCTCTACGACGTGCTGATGAACGAGATGGCGGCGGCGGAAGCGGCCGTGCCGACCGCCCTGCCCGGCTTCGACATCATTCCTTCCGACCCGGACCTGTCCGGAATCGAGCTCGAGCTGGGCCATGCGCCGCGCCGGTCGTACCGCCTGCGCGACGCGCTTGAGCCGCTGCGAGCGGCCGGCCACTATGGCTATGTGCTGATCGACTGCCCGCCGTCGCTGAACCTGCTGACCGTCAACGCCATGACCGCGGCCGACGCGGTGTTCGTGCCGCTGCAGACGGAGTTTTTCGCGCTGGAAGGCCTGACGCAGCTGATGCGGACGGTCGATCTGGTGCGTGGCAGCCTCAACCCGACCTTGGAGATCCAGGGCGTGGTGCTGACCATGTTCGATCGCCGCAACAGTCTGTCCGAACAGGTGGCGCGCGATGTGCGGGCCCACTTCGGGTCGAAGGTCTACGAGACGGTCATACCGCGCAATGTGCGGGTGTCGGAGGCGCCGTCCTTCGGCAAGCCGGTGCTGATCTACGACCTGAAGTGCGCGGGGTCGCAAGCCTACCTCAAGCTGGCCCGCGAGGTCGTGGGCCGCGAACGCGAACGGCGCCTGCGGGCCGCCTGACGCCGGAATGAACGGAGTGACGACGTCCATGGCTGAAGGTCGCAGGGGACTGGGACGCGGACTGTCCGCGCTGCTCGGCGAGGCCGAGGCGGAGAACGCCGCCACGCCGGCCGGCGAGCCGGCGGGCGTGCGGGAGATCCCGATCGAGTTGATCCACCGCAATCCTGATCAGCCCCGTCATCGCTTCGGCGAGGTCGAGATCGCCGAACTGGCGGATTCCATTCGTGAAAAGGGCGTCCTGCAGCCGGTGCTGCTGCGTCCCGCCCCCGATCTGCCCGGCGAGTACCAGCTGGTGGCGGGCGAGCGGCGCTGGCGGGCCTCGCAGCAGGCGGGCCTGCGCGCGATGCCGGCGCTGATCCGCGAGCTGGACGACCGCCAGGTGCTCGAGATCGCCATCGTCGAGAACGTTCAGCGCGCCGACCTGGGCGTCGTCGAAGAGGCGCTCAGCTACAAGGCCCTGATGGACCGGTTCGGCCGCACCCAGGAAGAAGTGGCCCAGGTGGTCGGCAAGAGCCGGCCGCATGTCGCCAACGCGCTGCGCCTGCTGACCCTGCCCGAAGCGGTTCAACTGATGCTGGCCGAGGGTCAGCTTACCGCCGGTCATGCCCGGGCGCTGGTCGGCCATACCGAAGCGGTCAGCCTGGCGCGGGAGATCATCGACCGCGAACTGAACGTCCGCGAGACCGAGGCGCTGGTCAAACGTGGCGCGCCGGAGACGAAGTCGGCCCGACCCGCCGTCCGGGGCCGGCCCGGCGGCAAGGACGCCGACACCCTGGCGCTGGAGGATGACCTGTCCGAGGTCCTCGGTCTGCCGGTCGAGATTCTCGACGCGGGCGGCGCCGGCGAGATCCGCATCCGCTACAAGACGCTCGAGCAGCTCGACGACCTCTGCCGGCGGCTCACGCGGGGCGGCTGAGGCGCAGGGAGCCGTAGCCGAGGCCGACCGACGCCGCCAATTTCGCCACAGAGCGGATTTTTGCAGCCGCGATTTCAAACCGTTGAAATCACACAGGAAAAATGCCGGCTATTTGGGCCCCGTGGATGCTGCAGCCGGCTTCGCCGGCTTCAGCGGCGGCAACGCCTGCCAGACCCGGGCGTCGTGGGCCGGCACAATAACCAGGCCCGGGATGGACGCTTTCAGCTGGTTCAGCCGAACGAGCAGGGCCCGCGTGCCGTCCCGATCGTTGTCGACGCGCCGCGTGATCCACGGCTTCTCGGCCGGCCGGTCGACGCCCTCGGCCTGCCAGGCGATGTCCCCGATCAGGGCGTAGCGCTTTCCGTCCGGCAGGGCGAGGAAGGCGATGATCGAGCCGGGTGTGTGGCCGCCCGCCGGGACCAGCACGACGCTGCCATCGCCGAAGACATCGCGGCTCCGCGGAAAGCCAAGATAGGGCCCGCCCGGAAAGTCGTAGGCCCGGTAGCTGTCCGTGCCGAGGTGGCGCGCAAGCGCCGTCGCCTTGTCGCGGCCATTTACGAAGGCCAACTCTTCCTCCGAGACCCAGACCGGAACGCCGGGAAGCGCCTCCAGGCCGCTGACATGGTCCCAGTGCGCATGGGTAAGCACCACGGCCGTCAGGGACGAAGGTGCGATCCCGGCCTTTCGAAGCTCATCGGCGACAGTAGTCCGTCGGTCGTACTTCGACGCCAGTCGCATCAGACGTGGTGTGCCGATCCTGAAATGCTCATCGACGCCGGGACCGAAGCCGGCGTCGATGAGCAGCGTCCCCTTCGGGTGTTCGACCAGCAGCGCCCCGATGAAGAAGGTCCGCGCATCGTCCATTCTACCGCCCTCGTAGGCCAGGCCAGCCCAGGCGTACATGCTGCCCGAGGGAACCATCGCGATGCGCATGTCGGCCGGAGGACGGGCCGCCGGCACGGTGATAGACCGCTCGACCGGGGGCACGGTAAGCGGCGGCGGGGCGGAACAGGCGCCGGCCAGCAGGGCCAGGGCGGTCAGGGCAGGCGTCAGGCGCATGGAAGGTCTCCGGATCAACAATTGATTATACGATCCAGTCTAATCTATGAGTCAAGCATCCTGATTCAGACCGCTCCACGCGGCCGGGCGGCGTACCGGCACAGGAAGGTGGCGACGGCTTCGGCGATGACCGTCTCACGGGGCGGAAGCGCCTGCGCGGCCGGGCCAATGGCCATGACATGGGGCCAGATCGCGAACTCCTGGATCAGGCCCAGGAACTGACGCGCGGCGATGTCCGGGTGCGGGCAGTCGATCACCCCCTGGGCGTCCATCGCGGCCAGGACTCCGGCCAGCGCCTCCAGCGTCGGCGCCTTGCCGAAACGGTAGAACTCCTCGCCGATCCACGGGCGAGCCCGCGACTCCGCCACGACCAGCCGGGTGAAGGCGATCTGGTCGCCCTCTTCTGCGAAGCGGTAGATAGCCCCGGCGATCTGGACCAGCTTGGCGGCAGGATCGTCGAAGGTGACCTCGCCGATCGACTCCCGGACCCAGTCGGCCCAGGCCAGCATGCCGCCCCAGTGCCGGCGCAGCATGGCGCGCAGCAGCGCCTCCTTGCCGCCGAAGCGATTGTAGACGGTCTGCCGCGAGACCCCCGCCGTGGCGGCGACCTGGTCCAGGTTCACCCCGTCATAGCCGGCGTCCAGGAACAGAACCCTGGCGGCGGAGAGAATGGCGGCCTCGGAGCGCGCGGCGTCGGCGCGGGCCCGCGCGGCGCGTCCGGAAGTCGGTTTGGCAGGCGTCTCGGAGTCCATCTATGGACTATACTGTAAAGCCTATAACGTGTCAGCGGAAAGCGTGGTCCTCGGCTCCGGGCCGGCTGCGGAATCCTACAGTCCCAAGCGACGGGCCCGGCCGGCGATGGTCAGGGCCAGCCGCTCGGCCAGCAGGTCGTCGGGCGCTCCGGCGGTCTTGCAGGCCATGTCGGCGGCCAGGACTTCGGGGTGCAGGGCGAGCAGATGCTCGAGCGTCCAGGCTCGCGCCTGGCGCAGCATCTCCCGCTCATTCTTCCAGAATACGCCGGAAGCCTTGGCCGCTTCGGCCAGACTGGCGCCGTTGCCGGCCAGGGTGAGGATGCGTCGCAGCCGGGCCAGATGCATGCCCATGGCGCGGACGGCGGCGGGGCCGCCCTCCCCTTCAGCCGCCGCGCGGCGAAGTCCGGCCTGGGCCGCTGCCAGCCGGCCGCCGAAGGCGTCGGTCGCCGCGTCGCTCAGCGACGCCTCTGGCTCCACACCGAGGAAATCCTCCAGGTCGGCTGCGGTGGCGATCCGGCCGCTGCCCGGGCCAAGCCAGAGCGCCAGGCGCTCCATCTCCTGGCGCGCTACGCCGCGTTCGCGGGGCAGACGTGAGACGAAGAGCTCCAGCGCCTGGCTGTCGAGCCCGACCTTGTCGCCGGCCAGAGACTCGCGGACCAGCCGGGCGACATCGCCCGGCTCGTCGTCGTAGCAGGGGATGACAGCACAGGCAGGCGCCTTCTCGGCCACCTTGCGCAGCGCCGAATCCCGGCCCAAAGCGCCGGCCTCGATCAGCAGGAAGGCATCGGGATTGAGCTTGCCCTCGGCGTGGGCGGTCAACGCCTCGGCGGCGGCCTTGTCGGGCGCGGCCTTGTCGCCGGTGAAGCGCACGCGCACGAGCCGGCGGCCGCCCATCATCGAGATGGCGGCCAGCTCACCCTCCAGTCGGCCGTCACCCAGTTCGTCCTCGTTGAGCATGGCGGTGTCGAACGGATCGTCAGGGTTGGCCGTCACGACCTTGGCCAGCTTGTCGGCCCGCTCGCGGACGCCGCCGCGATCGCGGCCGTAGATCAGCGCGGCGCGCACGCCGGCGTCCGGCCCCTTGAGGAACCGTTCGACGTCGGGGCGTTTGGAGATGATCACGGCGGGGCCCTACCCCGCCCGGCCGCGCATCATCCAGATGGCCAGCTGAAGCTGGATCTTGCGAGCCAGTTCGGCGGCGGCGCGTTCCTCGGCGTCCTGGTGCCCGGCAATCGAGGCGTAGGGCTGGTCGGCGCGGTCGAAGGTGACTTCGGTGCTGGTCACGCCCTTGAAGGCGACAACGCCAGTGGCGGCCTCGGTCAGCGTCCAGTCGGCGTCCAGCACCAGCTCGTAGCGGCTGGCGGCGGAGTCGACGCGACGACCGCGCGGCGTACGGATCTGCTTGAGATCGATCTTCAGGACATAGGCGGCCGGCACGGCGGCGTCGCGCGCCAGGGCGTCGTCCAGGGACTCCCGCAGCAAGTAGCCGGTGCGGCCCTCCGGCGCGATGGTCTCGATGGCCGACAGGCCCGGGCTGACGCCCGGCTGGGCGTACAGCGGCGTGAAGCCGCATCCGGCCAGCAGCGGGGCGGCCGCGATCAGAACCAGAGCCAGCCAACGCGCCTTCATGATCACCCCGCGACGATGTTCACGATGCGACCGGGCACGACGATCACCTTGCGCACGGTCTGACCCTCAAGGTGAACCGTAACCGCCGGGTCCGCCAGCGCCTTCTCGCGCACCGCGGCCTCGTCAGCGTCGGCCGGCACCCGGACTTCGGCCCGGCGCTTGCCGTTGATCTGCACCGGCAGCACCAGCTCGGCGTCGACGGTCAGGGCCGGGTCGGCCTCGGGCCACGGCGCGTCCACGGCCATGCCCTCGCCGCCGATCCGCACCCAGCATTCCTCGGCCAGGTGGGGCGTGAAGGGGGCGATCAGGCGGGCCAGCACCGACAGCGCCTCTGCCCGCGCCCCGGCCACGCCCGCGTCGGCGGCCGGGAAGGTCTTGAGAATATTCAGGAATTCGTACAGCCGGGCGATGCCGCTGTTGAAACGGAAATTCTCGATGGAGTCGGTGACCGCCTTGATGGTCTTGTGCGTCGCGCGACGCAGCTCCTCGGCGCGCGGGTCGGTATCGGGCCCCGACGGGGGGACGCCATCGGCGTCGAACTCGGCCCAGACGCGGTTGACGAAGCGGCCGGCGCCCTCGACCCCGCCCGTCGTCCACTGCACGTCCCGCTCGGGCGGGCTGTCGGACATCACGAACAGGCGGGCGGCGTCGACGCCGTAGGTCTCGAAGATTTCCTCCGGGGCCACGACGTTCTTCTTCGACTTCGACATCTTCTCGATGTCGCCGATGACCAGCGGCTCGCCGGTGTTGGCCACGCGGGCGCGACGGGTATTCCCCTCGGTCTCGATGACGATCTGCGAGGGTTCGACCCAGTCTCCGGCCTGACTGCGGTAGGTCTCGTGGGTGACCATGCCTTGCGTGAACAGCCCGGCGAACGGCTCGGCCACCGACAGCAGGCCCTCGTCCTTCAGGGCGCGGGTCACGAAGCGGGCGTACAGCAGGTGCAGCACCGCATGCTCGACCCCGCCGATATACTGGTCGACGGGCAGCCATCTGTCGGCGGCGGCCTTGTCGATCGGCGTATCGCTGTCCGGGTTGGCGAACCGGGCGAAGTACCAGGACGAGTCCATGAAGGTGTCCAGGGTGTCAGTCTCGCGCTCGGCCTCGCCGCCGCAGGACGGACAGGCCACGAACCGCCAGGTCGGATGGTGCAACAGCGGGTTGCCCGGTCGGTCGAAGGTGACGTCGTCGGGCAGGATGACCGGCAACTGGCTTGCCGGGACCGGCAGCGTTCCGCAGGCCTTGCAGTGGATGACCGGGATCGGGCAGCCCCAGTAGCGCTGGCGCGAGACGCCCCAGTCGCGCAGGCGATAGACCGTGGCGCCCTTGCCCTTGTCCATCGCCTCGATGCGGGCGACGGCGGCAGCCTTGGCCTGTTCGATGGTCAGGTCGTCCAGGAAGCCGGAGTTGAAGATCTTCCCGGGACCGGTGAAGGCCTCGGAGCCCACCATGAAGGTGGCCGGGTGGGCGTCGCCGGGCAGGACCACCGGCTTGACCGGCAGGCCGTACTTGCGCGCGAAGTCCAGGTCCCGCTGGTCGTGGGCCGGGCAGCCGAAGATGGCGCCCGTGCCATAGTCCATCAGGATGAAGTTGGCGATCCAGACCGGCAGGGTCTCGCCTTCGACGAACGGGTGCTTCACCCGCAGGCCGGTGTCCAGGCCCAGCTTCTCCGCACCCTCGATGTCGGCTTCCGAAGTGCCGCCCTTGCGGCATTCGGCGACGAAGGCGGCCACCTTGGGGTCGGCGGCCAGGCGCTCGGCCAGCGGATGATCGGGCGCGATGCCGACGAAGGCCGCGCCGAACAGGGTGTCAGGGCGGGTGGTGTAGACCTCCAGCCCCGCCTCGAAGCCCGCGGGCGCGGCGCCGTCGAAGTCAAAGGCGAACTGCAGGCCTGTCGACCGGCCGATCCAGTTTTCCTGCATGGTCCGGACCTTGTCCGGCCAGCGGTCCAGGGTCTGCAGGCCCTCGATCAGGTCATCGGCGTAGTCGGTGATCCGCAGAAACCACTGCGTCAGCTTTTTCTTCTCGACCACAGCGCCGGAGCGCCAGCCGCGGCCGTCGACCACCTGTTCGTTGGCCAGGACGGTCATGTCGACCGGATCCCAGTTGACCGTGGCCTCCTTGCGGTAAACCAGGCCCCGCTGCATCAGCTTCAGGAACCAGGCCTGCTGCTGGCCGTAGTACTCCGGATCGCAGGTCGCGAACTCGCGGCTCCAGTCGATCGACAGGCCCAGCGCCTTCAGCTGCTCACGCATTCCGGCGATGTTGTCGTAGGTCCAGCCCTTGGGGTGGACGCCGCGCTCCATGGCGGCGTTCTCGGCCGGCATGCCGAAGGCGTCCCAGCCCATCGGATGCAGCACCGCATGGCCCTGCGCCCGGCGATACCGCGCCACCACGTCGCCCATGGCGTAGTTGCGCACATGGCCCATGTGGATGCGTCCCGACGGATAGGGAAACATCTCGAGCACATAGTACTTCGGCCGCGGATCGTCGTTGCCGACGCGGAAGACGTCCTTGCGGGCCCAGGCTTCACGCCAACGGGGCTCCGCGTCCTTCGGATTGTATCGGGCCATAGAGGCTTTCGGGCGGTCCGGGCCGGCTTAGCCGGCCATGTTGGCCAGACGCAGCTGGCGGGCCTTGGTCAGGATGGCGTTCTCGATGTCGGTCTCGGTCTGGGCCGCCGTCGGAGCGTCGGTCCAGCCGCCGGCGCCATCGCTGACCTGCTTGAACACGGTCACGTTGAGGCCGTCCGCCCTAAGTCGGGTGTCGAGGATGTAGACCGTCGCCTTGAAACGCTCGTCCGGCTTCTCGGGATTGGTGTACCAGTCGGTGATCACCACGCCGCCGTAGGGGTCGGCGGAGGCCAGGGGCATGAAGGACAGGGTGTCCAGGCTCGCGCGCCACAGGTAGGCGTTGACGCCGATTTCCGCCGCCCCGCCGCTCTTGGTCTCACTCGATCCACGGCCGAACGGCGACCAGCCGCCGCCGTCGACGTTCCGTGACCCGCCCGTTCCGCAGGCGGCCACGCCGACGAGTGTCAGGCTCAGAACCCCGACAGAGGCGACCCGCATCCAAGACCCGCGCGCAAACGCCATGTTCAATCGCTCCAACAACGTTTCGGGCCGCGCGTGTCATGTTCGCGCGGCGGCGTACACCCCCGACGCCTCGACTGCCCGTCTACAACAGGGCCGCCTCGCCGCCAAACGGGAATCTCGTGGCCTTCGCGCCACAGGCGACCGGGGAATCGATGGACTCCTTCCCCGAGTCTGTCTGCTGACAGTTGACCCCGGCCCCAAGCGGCTTTTAATCGCTCCCAAGGCTCACCATGTTTCATCAGGAATGATGGCAAGAGCGAGACGGCTGGGGGGAGCCGGCAAGGCGATTATGAACAAGCTTCTGAGCACCGTTGCGATTTCGGCGCTGGCCCTGGCGGGCTCGGCGACGTTCGCGCATGCCCAGTCCGCTCCCGCCAAGCCCAAGCCGCCCGCCGCGTTCTCGGTCCGCAGCGACTTCAACGCCTCCGACGCCCGGTTCGCGCCGCAGGACAGCCGCCGGCTGGTCTGGGACGCCGCCAAGGGCCGTTGGGGTCTGACGCTGGATATCAAGCCTCGCACGGACATCGGCCCGTCCGGCCGTGACGTTGAAGCCGGCGCCTTCTTCAAGGTCACGCCGCGACTGCGCGTCGGCGGCGCTGTCGGCGTCGGACCCAATCAGCCGGCGCCGATCCGCAAGAGCGACGGCCGCGAGGAGACGCCCCGCGTGCGTCTCGAGACCGCCTTCAAGTTCTGAAGGCCTCCACCATCGCAAAGCCCGCGGCGCCCGAGCTGACCAGCTCGCGCGCCGTTTTCACATTCACGCCGCCCAAGGCGTAGACGGGCAGCGGCGCGGCGGCGGCGAGGGCCGTGAACGCCGCCGCTCCCATGGGCGGCCCTGCGGAGGGGCTGGCGCTGGCGAAGACGGTCGAGGCCAGCACCGCGTCACAGCCGAAGTCGCCCGCCAGGCGAGCGGCCTCCAGCGAGTGGGCGGCGCCGGTGACGATCCAGTCGGGGTGCGCGGCCTTCAGGCCGCCGGCGCGGGCCAGGTCGCGTTCGGGCAGGTGCACGCCTCCGGCGCCCGACGCCTCGGCCAGTGCGGCGTCGGCCCCGATCAGAAGCAGCAGCCCCCGCTCGCGTGCGATGGCCGACAGCGCGCAAGCCTGGTCCAGGGCGTCCGCCGCGCCGAAGGCCCGGTAGATGACCCCGCTGCCGGCCGGGAGCTGAGCGGCGATGGCGGCGGGATCGGGCGTCCGCGCCGGGTCGGTGACGAAGATCAGCCGGGGCAGGGGCTTTGCGCCGGGCAGCCGGGGTCGTAAGGACGCCGCAAGGTCCGCCAGCCGCTGGAGATCACCCGTTGCCTCATTCATCCGCTGTCGCCGACGCGCGCCTTTCCGTGCTGGATGCCATCGCCGCCGCGGCGCGGGAGGCCGGACGGTCACCGGAGGATGTGACCCTTGTCGCGGTCTCCAAGCAACAGCCGGACGAGAAGATCGACGCCATGCTGGCCGCCGGACAGACGGTGTTCGGCGAGAACCGCGTGCAGGAAGCCATGGGACGCTGGATCCCGCGCCGCGAGGGCGTCGAACTGCGCCTGATCGGGCCGCTGCAGACCAACAAGGTCCGCGAGGCGGTCGCCCTGTTCGACGTCATCGAGACCGTCGACCGCGAGAAGCTGGCCCAGGCCCTGGCGCGGGAGATGGCGCGGACGGCGACGGCCGTTCGCCTCTATGTGCAGGTCAACACCGGCCGGGAGCCGCAGAAGGCCGGCGTCGCGCCCGAGGATGTCGACGCCTTCGTCGCCTTCTGCCGAGATCTTGGCCTGACGATCGAGGGTCTGATGTGCATTCCACCGGACGCCGAGCCGCCAGCGCCGCATTTCGCGATGCTGGCCGCGATGGCCGCTCGCAACGGGCTGACGCAACTTTCCATGGGCATGAGCGCTGACTACCCTGAGGCCGTCCGCCTGGGCGCCACCAGCGTCCGGGTCGGCTCGGCGCTGTTCGGCGCGCGGGGCTGACGGCGCGGGCCGGGGCCGTGAAATAGCCGCGTGCGGGCCCTATCTGTAGCCCTGGTCTCGCCCGGCTGTTGGCCAGAGACCGCGAACCGGTGCATGGTCTGCTGATGGCGCAACGCAAGACTCTCCTCATCGTCGACGACGACAACGACCTCCGGGGCGCTCTGGCCGAGCAGCTGGCGCTCCATGAGGAGTTCGCGGTGGTCCAGGCCGAGACGGCGGGGGAGGGCGGACGCCTGGGGCGCGAAGCCCGGCCCGATCTGATCCTGCTCGATGTCGACCTGCCCGATATGGACGGCCGCGAGGCCTGCCGGCTGATGCGCAAGGGCGGGGTGACCGCCCCGATCATTATGCTGACGGCGGCGGCGACCGACGCCGACACCATCCTGGGCCTCGATTCCGGGGCCAATGACTATGTGACCAAGCCCTTCCGCTTCGGGGTGCTGCTGGCCCGCATCCGCGCCCACCTGCGCAGCCACGAGGCGTCCGAGGACGCCGTCTTCCGCATCGGTCCCTACGAGTTCCGTCCGGCCCAGAAGCTTCTGGTCGATGACAAGGCCAGGAAGGTGCGGCTGACGGAGAAGGAAACCAACATCCTCAAGTACCTCTACCGCAGCGGCGCCAAGTCGGTGTCGCGCGAGGAGCTGCTGACCGAGGTCTGGGGCTACAACGCCGGCGTCACCACCCACACGCTGGAAACCCACGTCTACCGCCTGCGCCAGAAGATCGAGCCCGATCCCGCCAACGCCCGGCTGCTGCTGACCGAGGCGGGGGGCTACCGGCTGCAGCCTTAGTTGACACACTACTAAGTCTATATGTAGCTTTCCCTCGAAGCAGGAGGAAAGCATGAGCAAGTATGCCCCGCTGAAAGACTTTCTGGCGCGCGCATCGGGCTCCGAAGTTCCGATGACCTTCGCTGACATCGAAAAGGTGACCGGCCATGCGCTCCCGGCTTCCAAGCAGTATCCAGCCTGGTGGAGCAATAACCCGTCCAACAACGTCATGACCAAGGCTTGGCTTGCGGCCGGTTTCCAGACTGAGCGGGTCGATACGGGCAATGAGCGTCTAGTCTTCCGGCGTGTGAAGAGGTCGCCAGGGGACGGGAGCAGTCTCGTGGCCCGCATCCAGGCGCGGCTCGGCGGCACTGTGACGGTTCCGACGGGGGTCGATCTCACGGATCCTTCGGGAGAGGACTGGGACGAGCAGTGACGGTTACCCCGATCCTGCTCGACACCTGCGCGGCGATCTGGGCCACGAGGACCGACGACGGGCTCTCTCCGGAAGCTCAGGAGGCTATCGAGGCGGCTGGCCGCGCAGGAGCTTCCGTGCTGGTTTCGCCGATGACGGCTTGGGAGATCGGCATGTTGGTCGCCCGGGGACGACTGGCCCTCAGCGAAGATCCTCAGCGCTGGTTCGAGGCGTTGTTGGAGACCGGCGTCGAACTCTCTGTCATGAGCCCGGCGATCCTCGTGGCCTCGTCCTTCCTGCCGCAGTCGCCGCTGCGGGATCCCGTTGACCGCATCATCGTCGCGACGGCTCGTGCGCAGGGCTTCCGCATCATGACCCGGGATCGTCCGATCCTCGACTACGCCGTGACCGGTCACGTTCAGGCGATCGCCTGCTGACCTAGACCAGGAAGTCGGCCGTCACCGGCGCGTGGTCGCTGGGCTTGTCCCAGCCGCGCACGTCGTCGTGGATGCGGGCCTGGGCCCGGCCGGTGGCGAAGGCGGCGTCCTTCAGGCCGGGCGTGACCAGGATGTGGTCCAGGAGCAGGCCGCGGTTGGACTGGCGGAAGTCGGCGGCGCGGTAACTCCACCAGCTGGCCAGCTTCTCCGGCTCTGGCGTGGCCTCCCGCACCAGATTAATCAGCCCCAGCGAGGCCTGCATGGCCCGGAAGGCCTCGATCTCGACCGGCGTGTGGCTGACGATCTTCGACATGTAGCGATGGTTCCAGACGTCGAACTCGCCGGGCGCCACGTTGAGGTCGCCGGTGACCACCAGCGGGGCCTTCGGATCGCGTTTGGCCAGCTCGCGCGTCAGGCCCTCGTAGAAGTCCAGCTTGTGGTCGAACTTGGGGTTCAGGGCCCGGTCGGGCGTGTCGCCGCCGGCCGGGATGTAGAAGTTGTGGATCTCCACCCCGGCGATCGTCGCGCCGACGCAGCGGGCGTGGCCCTCGCGGCAGACCTCGAGCGGCTGCGCATCCTCGATCGGATGGCGCGAGGCGATGGCCACGCCGTGCCAGCCCTTCTGGCCGGCGATGCGGAAGTGGGAAAACCCCAGCGCCTCGAACATCGCCTTCGGAAACTCGGCCGTCTGGCACTTGATCTCCTGCAGGCACAGGACGTCGGGCGCCACCTCGTCGACCATCCGGCCGATGAGCTCGCCCCGCGGGCGGACCGAGTTGATGTTCCAGGTGGCGAGACGAAGGCGCATGGGCTCCCAGATACGGGGTTTCGGTCGAAAAGAAACGCCCGGATGCAGGGAGCATCCGGGCGCGAAAAGTGGTCTCTCATGCCGCCGCCGGGAGGGGATAGGTTCCGGCACGGTGCGACGGTATCGCGAGGTCGGGCGCGCTACCGTTATGCGTGGCATTATTGCAACGAGGACGCAGAAACGTCAACCGGTTGAATCGAGGTATTTGCCTGTTGCGAATGTGTCACAAACCGCGCCGGCGTCAGCCGCGTGGCGTGGGCGTCGGAACAGGAGCCCGGAACAGGGCCGGATCGAGGCCGGAGGCCCGCACCAGGCTGGTCAGCCGCACCCGGGTCGGGGCGTTGCGCGCGTCGGTCACCGTCCAGCCGAGGAGCTGCACCGGATTGTCGGAGAAGGTCATGATGATCTGCCCCTTGGTCTTCCCGGCCCGGTCCTGGGCGGTGATCTCGAAGCCATCGTTCAGAGGCTTCACCGCCGCGATGTGCACGCCGCGATCGAGGCGGATCTCGTCGGCCAGGAACAGCTTCAGCGGGGTCTGGCTGAGGAAATAGCGGTTCACCGTCTTCAGCCGCTTGTCGGACACCGAGACCACGCGGCCGTCGGAGACCACCAGCAGGCTGGACGGCGCCTCATACTCGAAACGCGCCTTGCCCGGGCGCTGCAGGTAGAGCATGCCGGTCGTCTGGGTGCCGCGGGCGTCGGTCTGCACGAACTTGCCGCGGGCCGACTGCAGGCCCTGCAGGTAGCGCGTGGCCTTGTCGACCATCGCCTGCTGGGCCGGCGACAGGGCCGCGTGGGCGAGTCCGGGGGCCAACAGCAGGGCAGGGGCGGCGGCGAGAAGGGCGCGTCTGGTGGTGGTCATGTCATCGCTCTAGCAGGGCCGAACGGCAATTTCTTGACCACTCGCGCCCCTAGGGAGGCGGCGGGGCCAGGATCTCGCGCTTGCCGGCGTGGTTGGCGGCACCAACAACGCCCTCCTGCTCCATCCGTTCAATCAGCGAGGCGGCGCGGTTGTAGCCGATCTGCAGCCGGCGCTGGATGTAGCTGGTCGAGGCCTTGCCGTCGCGGGTGACCACGGCCACGGCGCGGTCGTAGAGGCTGTTCTCATCGCCGTCGCCGCCGCCGGAGCCATAGCCGCCGCCGTCGCCGTCCTCGTCGTCGCCGCCGGCGGTGACTTCGTCTAGGTACTGCGGCGTGCCCTGCTCGCGCAGGAACTTGGCCACCGCCGCCACCTCCTCGTCGGCCACGAACGGGCCGTGCAGGCGGGTCAGCCGCCCGCCGCTGCCGCCGGCCATGTAGAGCATGTCGCCCTGGCCCAGCAGCTGCTCGGCGCCCTGCTCGCCCAGGATGGTGCGGCTGTCGATGCGCGAGGTGACCTGGAAGCTGATCCGGGTCGGGAAGTTGGCCTTGATGGTGCCGGTGATGACGTCGACCGACGGGCGCTGGGTGGCCATGATCAGGTGGATGCCGGCGGCGCGGGCCATCTGGGCCAGCCGCTGCACGGCGCCCTCGATGTCCTTGCCGGCCACCATCATCAGGTCGGCGACCTCGTCGATGACCACGACCAGATAGGGCATGTGCTCGGGACGGATCTTCTCGCTCTCGAAGATCGGGCGGCCGGCCTCGTCGAATCCGGTCTGGACGGTGCGTTCGAAGTGCTCGCCCTTGTCCAGCGCCTCCTTGGCCCGCTCGTTGTAGGCCGCGATGCCGCGCACGCCGATCTTGGCCATGCGGCGATAGCGATCCTCCATCTCGCGGACGGTCCACTTCAGGGCCACGATCGCCTTCTTGGAGTCGGTGACCACCGGCGCCAGCAGGTGCGGGATGCCGTCGTAGACGCTCAGCTCGAGCATCTTGGGGTCGATCATGATGAACCGGCACTGCTCGGGACTCAGCCGGTAGAGGATCGACAGGATCATGGCGTTGACCCCGACCGACTTGCCCGAGCCGGTGGTGCCGGCGATCAGCAGGTGGGGCATGCGGGCGAGGTCGGCGATATAGGGCTCGCCGCCGATCGTTTCGCCCAGCGCCATGGGCAGGGTCTGGGAGGCCTTCTCGTAGTCGGCGCTGGCCAGCAGGTCGCGCAGATATACGGTCTCGCGCTTGGCGTTGGGCAGCTCCAGCGCGATGGCGTTTCGGCCCGACACCACCGACACCCGGCAGGCGGCCACGCCCATCGAGCGGGAGATGTCGTCGGCCAGGGCCACGACCCGCGCGTGCTTCACGCCCGGCGCCGGCACCAGCTCATAGAGGGTGACCACCGGGCCGGGCCGGATCTGGTCGATGGCGCCGCGGATGCCGAACTCGCTGAGCACGCTTTCCAGCAGCCGGGCGTTCTGGCGCAGGGCCTCCTCGTCGAAGCCGCCGACGCGGGGCTTGGGCTTGGCCAGCATGGCCAGTTCCGGCAGCATGAAGCCGCCGGGCGCCACGAAGTCGAAGGTCTTCTGCTGCTCGCGCACCTCGCGGCTGCTGTTCTTCGGCGCTGGCTTGGGCGGCTTGATGGCCGGGGCGCCGGCGCGGCCGGCGGCGGGGATGTCGGCCTCGTCCTCGGCGACCTCGGCCGGGGGATCGTCGGCGAAACGCAGGGGCTTTGGCGTGGCGGCGGTCTTCTCGGCGCGGCGACGGGTCGCGGGGGCGCGGGCGGCGACCGGCTCGGGCGCGCGCGGCGCCGGGCGGCGGGCCAGCAGGTTTTCCAGGGCGCCCTCGGCGGCGCGGGCCATGCCGGCGCGGCTGACGCCCAGCGCCCAGGTCGCGGCGAACGCGCCCACGGCCAGCAGCACCAGGGCGGCGATGATCTCCGCGCCCGGGATGCGGGCGAAGCCGATGACGCCCGACAGGGCGCCCAGCAGGCCGTCGCCCCAGAAGCCGCCGAGGCCCCGGGCCAGGGCCCAGCTTTTCGGCGGGCTCGGCGCGGCGATGGCGCCGGCGAGCGCCAGAACGGCGGCGACGCCGACCAGCGCCCGGATGCGGGTCGCGCCGCGATGGGCGTCGGGATCGGCATCGACCGCGCGGGTCAGGCCGAACACGACCATCAACAGCGCCAGTCCCCAGGCGGCGAGGCCCAGCGACTGCACGAAGATGTCGGCGACCACCGCGCCCGGCCCGCGCAGGATGTTGGTCGCCGGCAGGGCGGAGGCGACGTTCAGGCTGGGGTCGGCGGAATTCCAGGTGGCGAAGGCGGCGATCAGCGCCACCCCGGCCGCCGCGACCACGCCGCCGCGCAGGCGCGCGCTGAACGGCTGGGTCCAGGCCCAGGCCGCCAGCTCCATCGCCATGTCCAGCCCGGTCCGCCTCGCCGCCCGCGCCATCCGCGCCCCCAAGTTCGTTCTGAGCCGCCTATCTGGCCCGCAGAGGGTTAAGGGGCGTTTACTTCGATGGCGCGAAGGCGCGGCCGATTGTCTCCGGAGTCGCGCGTGACGCTGAAGCGGCCGCTTCAGCGTGCACGGGCCGGGGCGGGCGGGAGCGGCCGGGCGGGCGAACCGCGCGCCGGGGCGGTCGTCCTGGCGGCCGGGGGCAGGGCGCCAGGCCGGCTTAAGCCTTTGCAGGGCAAGGGCGGGGGCGCTGTTGACGATGATCGGGACGGCCTGCATCGGACCATTATCCGTCCGTCTCGCAGGGGGTGGATGGATTCCGTCGGACAGCGTCTCGCGATGGGGCGGAAAGGGGCGAAATGTCCCGGTCTGTCTCCAGACTATAGGTCTCCGGAGTCTCGCTCTCTGCGCCCCCTGGGTGTTCCCGGCGAAGGCCGGGTGTTTGTGCGTCCTTCGCGACGCTCGCGAAGTGCTCGCTCCTCAGGATGACGAAATCAGTGGAACGCAAACCCCTTCGTCATGCTGAGGAGCCGGCTCTCGGGCCGGCGTCGCGAAGCACGCAAGGCGTCACCGTCGCCCCTTTCAGAACTTCCACGTCGCGGTGCAGGCGTTGGCGATTTTCACAACGTCGGTCCGCTTCATCGTGCCGGCGATGAAGGCGTCCTCGAAGATCAGGTTGGCGTGGCCGATGCCGAGCCAGATCTCGGTGTCGTTGGGCTGTTCGCCGCGCGCCTTCAGCCGGGCGACGGCGGCCTGGGTCTTCTTCTCCCAGACCGGCGGCTTGCCGGGATAGCCGTCCAGCGCCTCGCCATCGATCTGCGACAGCCGCCGATATGCCGCCGCGCACTTCTCGATGGCGAAGTAGTCGGGCGTCAGGGTCTGGGCGGCGACGGGCGTCGCCATGGGCAGGGCGAGCGCGGCGATGAGCAGCGGGATACGCATGGGGTCCTCCGGATGGGAGGAGGTTAGGGCGGGGGGAATGCGGCGCGCGCGGCCCGAATGGGGGGATGACGCGGCGCCGATTCTCCCCGCCTGCGGGGAGGACAGACAGAAAAAGGGCGGCCCCGTCGCCGGAACCGCCCTCAATCTTCAGCGATGACGCTCGTGGCTTACGCCTCGGCGGTCGCCTCTTCCTTCTTGGACAGGTCTTCGCCGGTTTCCTGGTCCACGACCTTCATCGACAGCTTGGTCTTGCCGCGATCGTCGAAGCCCAGGAGCTTCACCTTGACCATCTGGCCTTCGGTCAGCACGTCGCTGGGCTTGGAGACCCGCTCGTTGCTGATCTGGCTGACGTGGACCAGGCCGTCCTTGGCGCCGAAGAAGTTCACGAAGGCGCCGAAGTCGACGACCTTCACGACCTTGCCGTTGTAGATGGCGCCCAGTTCCGGCTCGCTGGCGATGGACTTGATCCAGTCCTTGGCCGCGTCGATCCTGGACTGCTCGGAGGCGGCGATCTTGATGGTGCCATCGTCGCCGATGTCCACCTTGGCGCCGGTTTCGGCGACGATCTCGCGGATCACCTTGCCGCCGGTGCCGATCACTTCACGGATCTTGTCGACCGGGATCTTGATGGTCTCGATCTTGGGCGCGAACTCACCGAGCTCGGCGCGCGGCGCGTCCATGGCCTTGTTCATCTCGGCCAGGATGTGGTCGCGGCCTTCCTTCGCCTGGGCGAGGGCCTTGTCCATGATGTCGATGGTGATGCCGCTGATCTTGATGTCCATCTGCAGCGAGGTGATGCCATCGCTGGTGCCGGCGACCTTGAAGTCCATGTCGCCCAGGTGGTCTTCGTCACCCAGGATGTCCGACAGGACCGCGAAGCCGTCCGATTCCAGGATCAGGCCCATGGCGATGCCGCTGACCGGACGGATCAGCGGAACGCCCGCGTCCATCATGGCCAGCGACGAGCCGCAGACCGTGGCCATCGAGGACGAGCCGTTGGACTCGGTGATCTCGGAGACCAGGCGGATCGTGTAGGGGAAGTCTTCCTTGGCCGGCAGCATCGGGCGGAGGGCGCGCCAGGCGAGCTTGCCGTGGCCGACTTCGCGGCGGCCGGGCGTGCCCATGCGGCCGGTTTCACCGACGCTGTAGGGGGGGAAGTTGTAGTGCAGCAGGAAGGATTCCTTGTAGGTGCCTTCCAGGGCGTCGACGAACTGCTCGTCATCGCCGGTGCCCAGGGTGGCCACGACCAGGGCCTGGGTTTCGCCGCGGGTGAACAGGGCCGAACCGTGGGTGCGCGGCAGGACGCCGACTTCACCGATGATCGGACGCACGGTCTTCACGTCGCGGCCGTCGATGCGGATGCCGGTGTCGAGGATGGCGCGACGCACGACGTCGGCTTCCAGTTCCTTGAACACGCCGCCCAGCTTCAGCGGGTCGACGCCGTCCGGATTGGCTTCGCTCTTGCCGAGGGCCGCGATGGCCTTCTTCTTGGCGGCGCCGATCGCTTCGTAGCGGTCCTGCTTCTTCTGGATCTTGTAGCCGGCGATGATGTCGGCGCCGACCAGGGTCTTCATCTCCGCCTTGATGGCGTCGGTGTCCTCGACGGCGAAGTCGAACGGCTCCTTGGCGGCGTGCTCGGCCAGGTCGATGATCGCGTTGATCACCGGCTGGATGCCTTCATGGGCGAACTTGATGCCGCCCAGGACGATCTCTTCGTTCAGTTCCTGGATCTCGGACTCGACCATCATGACCGCGTCGGCGGTGCCGGCCACGACCAGGTCCATCTTCGACTCTTTCAGTTCGTCGACGGTGGGGTTGAGGACGTACTGGTCGTTGATCCAGCCGACGCGCGCGGCGCCGATCGGGCCCATGAACGGGGCGCCCGAGATGACCAGGGCGGCCGAGGCGGCGACCATGGCCAGCATGTCGGGGTCGTTCTCGAGGTCGTGCTGCAGCACGGTGACGACGACCTGGACTTCATTCTTGAAGCCCTTCACGAACAGCGGGCGGATCGGACGGTCGATCAGGCGGGAGACCAGGGTCTCCTTTTCCGACGGACGGCCTTCACGCTTGAAGAAGCCGCCCGGGATCTTGCCGGCGGCGAAGGTCTTTTCCTGGTAGTTGACCGTCAGCGGGAAGAAGTCCTGTCCCGGCTTCTGGGTCTTGGCGAACACGGCGGTGGCCAGGACGACGGTCTCGCCCATGGTGGCCAGAACGGCGCCGTCAGCCTGACGGGCGATGCGGCCGGTTTCGAGCGTGAGCGTCTTGCCGCCCCACTCGATGGTCTTGCGTTTGATATCGAACATTTGGTGTCTTTCTCTCGTGTCCCGAGGGCGTATTCCCGCGGGGGCGGACAGGTGTCGTTTCCGAAATCCTCTCCAGATGTCAGGCCCGATGAGGATTTCGTTTGAACCCTCGTTCGTACGTCAGAAGTCCCCGATGGGAGACTTCGCGCCGGCGGTTCCAAGGCCTGGAGGAACCTTTCGGCGGATAAGCATCGGGGCGGGACCCTGCTTTGAAGATCCCGCCCCGACTGATGGATTGGCCTAGCGGCGCAGGCCCAGCTTCTCGATGATCGACTGGTAGCGTGCGACGTCGGACTTCTTGAGGTGGTCGAGCAGCGACCGGCGCTGCGAAACCATGAGCAGAAGGCCACGACGGCTGTGGTTGTCCTTCTTGTGGGTCTTGAAGTGCTCGGTCAGGTTGGCGATGCGCTCAGTGAGGATCGCGACCTGGACTTCGGCGCTTCCGGTGTCGCCGGGGGTGCGGCCATGTTCAGTGATGAGCGCGGCCTTGCGCTCGAGAGTGATCGACATCGTGTGGTCTCCGCTCAGGCTTGAAGAAAGACCCGGACGGGATTGAGCTTTCCCGCGCGCATCTCGGCGAGGGCCACCAGCCTGTCTCCGTCCATCGCCGAAACCAGCCGGGAGCCGCCGGTGAGGCGGGCCTTGAGGTTTTCGACCTGTCGGGGAACGAGAACGATGGGTCTTCCCTGCGCCAGCCGGAAGGCGTCCTCCGCGGTCACGGCCAGCGCCGGGATGTCGTCCAGCGCGGTCTCGACCGGGAGCAATACCTCCGGAAGCGCGGCCTTATGGCTCATATCTTCCAGATTTTCCAGCGTAATCGCACGATCTTCCCCGAACGGCCCGACCCGGGTGCGGCGCAGCGCGCTGACATGCGCCTCGGCCCCCAGGGCGGCGGCGAGGTCGCGGACGATGGAGCGGACGTAGGTCCCCTTGCCGCACTCGACCTCGATCTCGACATGGTCGGCGTCCGGGGCGGCGCTGACCCGGGCGGCGTGGACCACCACGGTGCGGGCGGCCAGCTCGAACGCCTCGCCGGCGCGGGCCAGGTCATAGGCGCGCTCGCCGTCGACCTTGATGGCCGAATACTGCGGCGGGATCTGCTGGATCTCGCCGACGAAGGCGGGCAGGGCGGCCTCGACCTGGGCGACGGAGGGTCGCACATCGGAGGTCCCGGTGGTCTCGCCCTCGCGGTCCAGGGTGGTGGTCGAGCGGCCCCACTCGATCATGAAGCGATAGGCCTTGTCGGCGTCCATCATGAACGGGACGGTCTTGGTCGCCTCGCCCAGCGCGATGGGCAGGACGCCGGTGGCCAGCGGGTCCAGGGTGCCGGCGTGGCCGGCCTTCTGGGCGTTGAACAGCCAGCGCACCCGGCCCACGGCCTGGGTCGATCCGAAGTCGTAGGGCTTGTCCAGGCACACCCAGCCGGAGACGGCGTCGCCCTTCTTGCGGCGGGCCATGCTCAGGCTTCGCCGCTGTCGTCGTCGGCGGCGGGGTAGTCCTCGGGGTGCAGGTCGGCCTGGACGCGCGGGTTGTCGAACAGGCTGTTGATCCGCGCGGCGTTGTTGAAGCTGTCGTCGTGGAAGAACTTCAGGTCCGGGGTGAACTTCATGTCGATGTGCCGGCCCAGGCGCCCGCGCAGGAACTTGCTCACCTTGTTCAGCGCCTTGACGATCTCGGCGGTGGCCTGGCCGGTGACGCCGGCGCCAAGAGGTTCGACGAAACAGATGGCGTGCTTGAGGTCGGGGCTCATCCGCACTTCCGAGACGGTCACCGAGATCCCCTGCAGCGCCGGCTCCTGGAACTCCTCCTCGCGGAGGACCTCGACCAGGGCGTGGCGGATCAGCTCGCCGGCGCGCAGCTGGCGCTGGGTCGGGCCGGCGGGGGCCTGGTGGCGGGACTTCCCGTGCTTGGGACTGGCGCGTGACATGGCGGTCTACCTCTGGCCGGCGGCGGGGATCGAACCCGGGGCGGGCGAAAACAAGGGCGGGCTTCTAGGCGCGATGGCTGTGGATGTCCAGTTTGGGAATCCTCCCCCTCGTGGGGGAGGGGGACCGCCCGGAGGGCGGTGGAGAGGGCGGCGCGGGCGGTTGGCGCACTTGGCATGGTGCCCCATCGGCGATCCCTGCCTCAGGGCCCCGCCGCCATCCGACACAAGCGCGTGTGGCACACCCGCCTTTCGTCCGAGCATCCCTCTCCACCATGCCTTCGACATGGTCCCCCTTGTTTGTCGGAGGCCTGCTAGCTTGTGGGTGTCTTCCGGGACGTCCGCCTGACGCAGCCACGCCAGGCGGACTGTCGTTGGAGGGGCCGTTTCCCCCTGAGCTGTTGGGCTGTGGGAGAGCAGGGCCGCCGACGACGTTTCACTGACCCGGATGGTTGCAGGGACGATTGGGTCCGGAGCCACAAGGAGGGGTCGATGGAACGGGAGCAGTTTAGCATGAAGGTGGCCGGCGTCGATGTCGGCAAGCACTGGCTGGACGCGGCCGTACACGGCCTGGAGGACAAGGGCCGCTGGCGGAACACGTCAGCGGGGATCGACGAGCTGATCGCGTGGCTGAGAGCCCGGGAGGTCGGCCGTGTCGGTCTCGAGGCGACGGGCGGCTATGAGCGGGCGCTGCGGTCGGCGCTTGAGGCGACGGGGCTTGAGGTGGTGGTCCACCAGCCGATGGAGGTGAAGCTGTTTGCGCGGCTGATCCGGCGGCGGGCCAAGAACGACACGATGGACGCCTGGCTGATCGCGGCGGCCACGGTGCGGATCGACACGGTCAGGGCGGCGAGTGACCCGCGTCTGGTGGAGCTGGCCCAGCGGCTGACCGCCTATGAGCAGATCAGCGATCAGCTCGCCGAGCTCAAGACCTTCATGGAGCACGTCACCCTGAAGGACCTGGCCGCCGCGCTGCGAGCCCAGATCGCCTCTCTCACCCGGTTGAAGGCCCGACTGCTGGCCGCGGTGCTGCAGCGGCTCAAGGCTCACGACGACCTGCTGGCCCGCTACCGGCTGCTGCTGAGCCTGCCCGGCCACGGCCCCGTCGTCGCCGCCAGCCTGACCATCCGCATGCCCGAGCTCGGCTCCATGACCCGGGGCCAGGCCGCCTCGCTGATCGGCGTCGCGCCCTTCGACCGCGATAGCGGCCAGCATCGAGGCAAGCGCTTCATCAGCGGCGGCCGATCCCGGCCACGCCGGATGCTCTACCTCGCTGCCCTCGCCGCCAAGCGCTGCGATCCCGCCCTCAAGGCCTTCGCCCAGCGCCTGCTCGACAACGGCAAGCCGCCGAAGCTCGCCATCGTCGCCGTCATGCGAAAGCTCATCGAGGCCGCAAACCTCGTCCTACAGCGCGGCCAGCCATGGCTAACCGCCAAATCCGCCTGACATGGTTGCTCTCCCACAAGGGAGAGGTTGGCTTGCGGCCGCGCCGTCTCCTGTCACTATAGTAGTCAATCGAAACGAACGCGGGCGGGACAGGGCATGACGGACACGACCGGGGCGGCGGCCCCCCATCCGCTGCTGGTCGCGCCCGTCGCGCCGACCCTGATCAAGCTGGCCGCGCCCAATCTGCTGGGCATGACGGCCACCACCGCGGTGGCCATCGCCGAGACCGCCTACATCGGCCGGCTGGGCGTCGAGCCGCTGGCGGCGGCGGCGCTGGTGCTGCCGCTGGTCATGCTGATGGGGATGATGAGCGGCGGCGCCATGGGCGGCGGGGTGTCCTCGGCCGTCAGCCGGGCCCTGGGCGCCGGCGACACCGAACGGGCCGAGGCGCTCGCCCGCCATGCGGCGGTGATCGGCCTGGCGCTGGGCCTGGCCTTCACGCTCCTGCTGACCCTGTTCGGGCGCAACGTGTTCGCGATGCTGGGCGGCGAGGGCGAGACCCTGCGCCAGGCGGTGCTCTATTCGACGGTGATCTTCGCCTTCGCCGGCGCCATCTGGCTCAGCAACATGCTGGCCTCGGTGCTGCGCGGGTCGGGCAACATGGTCGGGCCCTCGGCCGCGATGCTGGCCGGGGCGGCGCTGCAGGTCATCCTGGGCGGCGCCCTGTGCTTCGGCTGGGGCCCGGCGCCGAAGCTGGGCATCGTCGGCGTGGGCCTGGGCCAGGCGATCACCGGGACCCTGGTCACGGTCATCCTGTTCCTGCTGCTGCGCCGCTCGACCGCGCGGGTGAAGCTGCGCCTGCGGGGCCCCCTCAGTCGCGCGCATTTCGACGACATCCTCAAGGTCGGGGCGCCGGCGCTGCTGTCGCCGATCCAGACGGTGGCCACCATCCTGGTCCTGACCGCTATCGCCGCCCGCTTCGGGGCCGAGACCCTGGCCGGCTACGGCATCGGCTCGCGGCTGGAGTTCCTGCTGGTGCCAATCGCCTTCTCGGTCGGCGTCGCCTCGCTGCCCATGGTCGGTCTGGCCATCGGGGCCGGCGACGTGGCCCGGGCCCGGAAGGTCGCCTGGACCGCTGGCGGCCTGGCCGCCGTTGGTCTGGGCGGCCTTGGCCTGCTGCTCAGCCTGTTCCCCGACCTGTGGGTGATGATCTTCACCGACCAGCCCGGCGTGCGGAAGGCCGCCGCCGTCTACCTGCATTTCGTCGGGCCGGTGTTCGCCTTCTTCGGCCTCAGCCTGGCGCTCTACTTCGCCTCCCAGGGGGCGGGGAAGATCGTCGGCCCGCTGCTGGCCGGCACCCTGCGCCTCGCCGTGGTCGGCATCGGCGGCCTGATCCTGGTGGCGGTCGACGCGCCGGCCTGGGCGTTGTTCGCGCTGGTGGCGCTGGGCATGGTGACCATGGGCGCCCTGACCGCCGCCTTCGTCTACTTCACCCCGTGGGGCCCGCGGCCGCTGGCGCCAGCCGCTCCCTGAAGAAGCTGATCGTCCGCGCCTCGGCCTCGCGGGTGGGGCCGGCGTTGGCCAGGTGGATGGTCAGCACCGAGTGGCTGGGGACGCCGGTGCCCGGCTGGCCGTCCTCGGGCTTCAGCTGCCAGGCCTCGAAGCGGTCGCCCAGTTCTTCCTTCAGCATCTCGAACCGGCCCGGCGGCACGAAGCGGTCGCCGTGGAAGGCCAGGCCCAGCACGCTCAGGTCCTCCTCGGTCAGCCGCTGCTTCACGCAGGAAAACTCCGCCGCAGAGCAGTCGATGGCCCGCTCGCGGCCCTTGCCGATCGGCATCGACGGCTGGCTCAGCACCGGGGCGATCACCGAGGGCTCGGTCATCATCGCCAGCGCAAAGCCGCCGGTGAAGCACATGCCCAGCGCCCCGACGCCCGGCCCGCCGCAGTCGGCGTGGGCCTGGCGCGCCAGGGCCCTCAGCCAGTCGACGATGGGGGAGGACCTGCCGTTGGCCCAGACGTTGAACTCGCGCCGGATGCAGACATTGAGGAACATCTCGCGGACGACATAGCCGTTCGACACCGGCCGCCCCGGCTCGCCGAACAGGCTGGGCAGGTAGACGGTGAACCCCGCCGCCGCCACGCCGTCGGCGTAGCGCACGACCAGCGGATGCAGGCCCGGGATCTCGTGCATTATGATGACCGCCGGCCCCGACCCGCGCCGGAAGACCGGCCGCGTCCACGGCCCGTCGGCGAAGTCGAAGCGCGCGTAGTCCTTCAGGATGTCGATGTCGGCCATGTCAGGTCCCCCGGGGACATGTTCGCGAAGCGTACGTGTCCTCGCAACCCTTTCGGCGACCGTCGCTAGTTCCCCGGCGACTTGTAGTAGTCGGGCGCCATCACCCGGGCGGTGACGTCGGAGGTATTGGGGTTGGGCATCCGCCACTCGCCGCGCCAGGCGAAGTCCATCACCGCGCAGAGGCGGGCCTGGCCGGCGGCGTCGGCGCCGAAGGCGTGGACCCGAAGGTCGCGGTTGTGGGCGATCGGGCTGATCGCCAGCCAGCCCTGCGTGGCGCCGGGGCAGAAGGCCTGGATCATCACCTTGCCCTCGGCCTTGGCCGGGTCGATGGCGTAGAGGGTCCCGGTGCCGGCGTCCTCGCCCATCAGGCCATCCAGCGCGCGGATGATGTTGCTGTCGCGCAAGGGCTCGGGCACGACCCCGACCGCCACGGCGGTGGCCCGCACCGCCAGCACCCGCTGGCGCAGCAGGGACTTGGTGAACACGAAGGTCAGGCCCGCCCCGGTCAGCCGGCGGGCTTCGGGCGAGGCGGAATCATAGGTGACCATCCGCTTGACGGCGGCCGTCGAGGGACTGGCCGCGACCAGGGCGGCCACGCCGGCCAGCACGGGAGCGAAGCGGCGGAGGGTACGCGTCATCACGGTCTGTCCAGGATCCTAGCGCTTCGGGCGCGGCTTGCCGCGCAGGTCCGCGAGGTCGCCCTCGAAACCGGACAGCTTCCACACACCGTCCGTCCGGGTGAAGACCAGCAGGCAGGGGCCGTCCTTCTTCTTCGTGGCGCAGACCGAGCCGTCGTCGCGATAGCGCAGCGCCCCGCCGATGGCGATGCGCCCCGGCAGCGGCTGGTCGGGCGTGTAGCCATAGTAGCTGGCTGCCGCGCGGAAGGCCTCGGGCCGCAGCAGGGTCTCGACCGCTACCTCGGCCAGGCTCGGCGCAACGAGCGCGGCCAGGGCCCGGGCGCTGTCGTCCATGTCGCGGCGTCCGGCCTCGCGGACCAGGCGGGATTCCAGATTGTTCTTCAGCGCCCGGCGGTCGACATGGCGGTCGAACGTGGCGCGGTCGTTGTCGCGGATGGCGACCAGCAGGGCATGGACGTCGCCGGCGGCGTCGTACCGGGCGGTCGTGGCGCAGCCGGCCAGCGTCAGGGCCAGGGCGGCCAGCAGGGTGATCGTGCGGATCATGTCGGCCTCATTCACGTCCGCTCGGGGCGGAATTTGGGCGCCGTCAGCTGCAGCGGCGGCTCTCGGCCGGCGTCGGCCCGAACCGGACCCGGACCTCGACGGTGCGGGAGTCCTCGTCGGCGGGGTAGATGACCCGTTGCGCCCAGGCCCGCGCGGCCTTGCCGTAGCCCTGCCCCGGGGCGTCCTCGAACAGCACCACGCAGCGCTTCAGCGATCCGCCGCCGGGCCGGCAGGACAGCACCACGCCGCTCTCGTTGGGCTTGAGGGACACCCGCTGCAGCCGGGCGTTCGCGCCGGGACGCAGCGCCAGCCGCGTGCCCTGGGTGGTCACCGTCACCTGGCGCTCCGGCGCACAGGCGGCAGCGGCGGCGAGCCGGTCGGTCGCCGTGGCGCAGGCGCCCAGCAGAACGGCCATCGAGACGGCGAGGATGGAACGGGTCGACACGGAGCCCTCCATGACCGTGGCGGGGGCCGGCGCGGCCCCTGAATGCGGCGCAGGATCGCCGGTCTTGGCCTCCGGCTCAAGGGACTCCCTTCCGGGCGCCGGGCGGAAACGCTAGAGGAGCCGCCATGACTCTCACTCCCCAGCAGCCCCACGGGGCCCTGCGCAGCTATGGCCGCGTCAAGGCGCGCGTCCTCAAGGCGCGGCAGGCGGCGCTGCTCGACACCGTGGCGCCGGGCGTCGACATCCCGCAGGGCCCGTTCGATCCGCGCGACCTCAAGCCCGAGGCCCGCGAGATCTGGCTCGAGATCGGCTTCGGCGGCGGCGAGCACATGGCCGGGCAGGCGGCGCGGGATCCGGACCTGCTGATCATCGGCGTCGAGCCCTTCCTGAACGGCGTGGCCAGCGCCCTGCGCCATGTCGACGAGGGCGGCCTGACCAATGTGAAGGTCCACCAGGGCGACGCGCGCGAAGTGGCCGGCCGGCTGCCGGACGGCTGCCTGGACCGGATCTTCATCCTGTTCCCCGACCCCTGGCCCAAGTCGCGCCACCACAAGCGGCGGATCATCCAGGCCGAATTCCTGCTCGAGCTGCACCGGCTGCTGAAGCCCGGCGGACGCCTGCGCTTCGCCACCGACTGGGCCGCCTACGCCGACTGGACGCTGGACCGGATGAAGGCCAGCGGCCTGTTTACCGGCCCCCTCGGCGACACCGCCGTCCCGCCCGCCGACCACCTGACCACCCGCTACGAAGAGAAAAAGCTGGGCGACTGCGCGCCGGTGTTCCTGGATTTCGAGCGGGTCTGAGCAAACTGCAACCACCCCTCTGGCAATTGGCCGCGACGCACCCGATCTGTCGTCCCTGATCAAACCCCTGGGGCACTTCCGATGAGCTTTTCCGTCCACGCCGCATCCGCGCCGGTCTTCGTGCGCGCGCTGACCAACACCGCCGCCATCATCGACAAGGCGTTGGCCGCCGGTCTGTCGGAGACGGCGATCCTGGAGGCGCGCCTCGCGCCGGACATGCATCCCTTCCCGCGCCAGATCCAGATGGCCTCCGACGCCGCCAAGGGCGCGATCGCCCGGCTGGCCGGGGTCGAGGTTCCCGCCATGCCCGACACCGAGACCACCCTGGCCGAGCTGAAGGCCCGTATCGCCGCGACCATCGCCTTCATCGAGAGCGTCGACGCCGCCGCCTTCGACGGCGCCGCGGACCGCGAGGTGGTGTTGAAGTTCCCCAACATGGAGCTGAAGTTCACAGGCGGCGACTTCCTGACCGGCTTCGCCCTGCCCAACTTCTTCTTCCACATTACCACCGCCTACGCCCTGCTGCGGTCGGTCGGCGCGCCGATCGGAAAGATGGACTTCCTGGGCGGCGCCCCGACGAAGGCGTAGGGCGCGCCGTGGCGAGGCCTGAGGGGCTGACAAGCCGTTCAGGCCGCGCTATAGAGCCGGTCACATCGTTTGATCGCGCTGGATAGCGCAGTCGAGCGGCGGTCTTCGGGCCGCCGCTTTTTGTTTGGGCTTGAGAACGGATGCGCGCACGCACGGCGGAAGACGCCACGCTGCTCGAACTGCTCGATCCGGTCGCGGAAGCGGCGGGGTACGAGATCGTCCGCCTGCGTCTGATGGCCGGCAAGGAAAGCCGCCGGCTGCAGATCATGGCCGAGACGCCGGACGGCGACATGACCGTCGAGGGCTGCGCCCTGCTGTCGCGCGCCGTGTCCGAGGTGATGGACGCCGCCGACCCGATCACCGGCGAGTACACGCTGGAGGTCTCCAGCCCCGGCATCGACCGGCCGCTGACACGGCTGAAGGATTTCGAGACCTGGGAAGGCTTCGAGGCCCGCCTCGAGCTCGACCGCCTGGCCGAGAACCGCAAGCGCTTCCGCGGCGAACTGGCCGGCGTTGAAGACGGCCAGGTCGGCATCAACGTCGAGGGCGAGGCCGAGACCACCCTCTACATACCGTTCGACTGGATCGTGGAGGCCAAGCTGGTCTTCAACGACAAACTGATGAAACACGGGGCCGCCGAGCGCGCCGCCCGCATCCAATCCGAAGAAGAGTAGGAAACCACCATGGCCACCGGCATTTCCGCCAACCGCCTTGAGCTGCTCCAGATCGCCGACGCGGTCGCCCGCGAGAAGGGCATCGAGAAGGAGATCGTGATCGCCTCCATCGAGGAAGCGATCCAGAAGGCGGCCCGCAGCCGCTACGGCGCCGAGCACGACATCCGCGTGCACATCGACACCAAGACCGGCGAGACCACGATCAAGCGCTACGTCACCGTGGTGCCCGACGACGCCGAGCTGGACGAGACCTCGCTGGGCATGGTCCGGCTGAGCGACGCGCTGGCGCTCGACCGCGACGCCTTCGTCGGTCAGGTCACCGACGAGGAGCTGCCGCCCTTCGAGTTCGGCCGCGTGCAGACGCAGATGGCCCGCCAGGTCGTGACCGGGAAGGTCCGCGAGGCCGAGCGCGAGCGCCAGTTCGAGGAGTACAAGGATCGCGTCGGCGAGATCGTCAACGGCACCGTCAAGCGGGTCGAGTACGGCAACGTCATCGTCGACCTGGGCCGGGGCGAGGGCATCATGCGCCGCGACCAGTCGATCCCGCGCGAGAACTTCAACCTCGGCGACCGCATCCGCTGCTACATCTACGACGTCCGCCGCGAGACCAAGGGTCCGCAGATCATGCTCAGCCGCGCCCACGGCGGCTTCATGGCCAAGCTGTTCGCGCAGGAAGTGCCGGAAGTCTACGACGGCGTCATCGAGATCCGCGCCGTGGCCCGCGACCCGGGCAGCCGCGCCAAGATGGCCGTGGTCAGCAACGACTCCAGCATCGACCCGGTCGGCGCCTGCGTCGGCATGCGCGGCTCGCGCGTGCAGGCGGTGGTCGCCGAGCTACAGGGCGAGAAGATCGACATCATCCAGTGGAACGGCGACGAGGCGACCTTCATCGTCAACGCCCTGGCCCCGGCTGAAGTCTCCAAGGTCGTCATGGACGAGGAAGACGAGCGCGTCGAAGTCGTGGTGCCCGACGAACAACTGTCGCTGGCCATCGGCCGCCGCGGCCAGAACGTCCGCCTCGCCTCCCAGCTGACCGGCTGGCAGATCGACATCATGACCGAGACCCAGGAGAGCGAACGCCGTCAGAAGCAGTTCGCCGAGACCACGGCCCTGTTCCAGGAAGCCCTGGACGTGGACGAGGTCATCGCCCAGCTGCTGGCCACCGAAGGCTTCATGTCGGTCGAGGACGTGGCCTACGTCGAGCCGCACGAGATCGCGGCCATCGAGGGCTTCGACGACGACACCGCCGACGAGCTGCAGACCCGCGCCCGCGAGTTCCTCGACAAGGAGGCCGCCGCCCAGGACGCCCGCCGCGTCGAGCTGGGCGTCGAGGACGCCGTGCTGGAGATCGAGGGCGTCACCCTGCCGATCGCCGTCGCCCTGGGCGAGGGCGAGGTGAAGACCGTCGAGGATCTCGCCGGGCTGATCCCTGACGACCTGCGGGGCTGGTTCGAGACCAAGGACGGCGAGCGCGTGCGCGAACCGGGCATCCTGGAAGCCTTCAACCTGTCGCCGGACGACGCCGAGGCCCTGATCATGCGGGCCCGGGTCATCATGGGCTGGGTCGAGGCGCCGCCGGAGCCCGAGTACGAGGAAGAGTTCGTGTCCGAGGGCCTCGACAATCCCGAGGACTACGACCTGGCCGTTGCCGAAGGCGAGGCGAGCGACGCCTGAGGGCGTTGCTCATTGAGGGCGAAACCGACATGGCCGCCCCTCAACCCCGCACCCCTCGGACCCATGGGGAGGCCTCTCGCGAGCGCCGGGACATTGTCTCGGGCTCGGTGATGGAGGAACACCAGCTGATCCGGTTCGTCGCCGGACCGGACAGCGTGGTCACGCCCGACCTGGCGCGCAAGCTGCCGGGCCGCGGCCTGTGGGTCGCCGCCGACCGCGCCAGCGTCGACACGGCCGTCAAGAAGGGCCTGTTCTCGCGGGCGGCGAAGGCGAAACTGGTCGCGCCCGCCGGCCTGGCCGACCAGGTCGACAGCCTGCTGCACCGGCGCTGCCTGGACAGCCTGGGCCTTGCACGCCGGGGCGGGGACATTATCTCGGGCTTTGAAAAGGTGCTCTCCAGCATCCGCGGCGGCAAGGCCGCCTGGCTGGTGGAAGCCTCCGACGGCGCCGCCGACGGCCGCCGCAAGCTCCTGTCCGCCTTCCGGACATCGCCTTCGCCGCCACAGCTTATTGGCGTTTTCTCCTCGGCCGAATTGGGTTTGGCCTTGGGGGGCGAGAATGTGATACACACCGCCTTCCTTGCGGGGCGAGCCTCAAGTCACTGGACCAAGGACGTCCACAGACTGGCGGGGTTCCGTCCGCTTCTTCCCGAGGGTTGGCGCGAGGAATAGAGGGGCCGGGCGGTTTGCGCCGCGGTCCCTTCAGGTTTTGAACGTTACGTATGCGCCGGATACGCCGGCAGTAAGTTAAGCGAGACGCATGAGCGACGAGAACGACAACGGCCGGCCCAATGCCCCCAGGCCCTCCCTCACCCTGAAGCCCCGTGCGGGCTCGGTGAGCGCAGGCGTGGTCAAGCAGAGCTTCAGCCACGGCCGGTCGAAGACTGTGGTGGTCGAGACCAAGCGCGTGCGCACGCACGGCCCGGGCGCCGGCGGCAACCTCGCCGGACCGTCCGCCGCCGAGAAGCGCACGACCTACGATCCGCGTCCCGCCGCGCCGCGCCCGACGGGCCCGTCCGCCATCGATCCGTCCGGCAATCTGTCGGCCGAGGAGATGCGCGCCCGCCAGCGCGCCATCGACGCCGCGCGTGAAGCCCAGGAACGCCAGGCCGCCCAGGCCCGCGCCCGCGCCGAGGAAGAAGCGCGTCGCCAGGCCGCCGAGCAGGCCGCCGCCCGCGCCGCCGCCGAGGCCGCGCGTCCGGCGCCGGTCGCAGCGCCGACCCCGGCTGCCGCGCCCGCCGCTCCTGTGGCGCCCGCGCCCCAGGCCGCTGCTCCGACCCCGCCGCCCGCGCCCGCCGCGCCCGCGCCCGCGCCCGCGCCCGCGCCGACCCCGGCTCCGCAACCGGCCGCCGAGGCGCCCCGCGCCGCCGCGCCGCAGCAGCCGGGCAACCAGACCCGCACCTACGAGCCGTCGCGCGAACGCCGCGACGACCGTCCCAGCACAACGACCTACCGTCCCGACCGGGGCGGCACGTCCTTCAACCAGCGCGCCCCGCGTGAAGGCGCCGGCAATCCCTACGGCCAGCGCGCGCCCCGCCCGGGCGATCGTCCCGAGGGCGACCGTCCGCGCGGCGACCGTCCGCAGGGCGCTGCCTCCACCGGCTACCAGGGCGCCCGCCCGCCCCGCGACGGCGATCGTCCGCAGGGCGGCGCGCCGCGTCCCGGCGGCGAGACCGTCCGCTACTCGGCCCTGGCCCCGCGGCCGGCGCCGCGCACCGGCGACCGTCCCGGCGGCCCGCGTCCGCCGCGTCCCGGCCAGCCCGCCGCCCCGGCCGCGCCCGAGATCCAGCGCGCCACCCGTTCGGCCCCGCGCCCCGGCGGCGCGCTCCTCGACCGTCGTCCGGACGAGGATGATGATCGCCGCAAGGGCGCCGCGCCCGGCAAGGCCGTCTCGCGCACCAAGGGCGAGCCCAAGCGTCGCGAAGGCCGCCTGACCATCCAGGTCCTGGCCGGCGACGACGAGGGCGCCGCCGAGCGCATGCGCTCGCTGGCCTCGGTTCGCCGGGCCCGCGAACGCGAGAAGGAAAAGCGTCGCGGCGGCGGAGCCGAGCAGGCCCGCATCGCCCGCGAGGTGGTCATTCCCGACATCATCACCGTGCAGGAGCTGTCCAACCGGATGGCGGTGCGCGGCGTCGACATCATCAAGTTCCTGATGCGTCAGGGCGTGATGCTGAAGATCACCGATGTCATCGACAACGACACCGCCGAGCTGGTGGCCACCGAGTTCGGCCACACCGTCCGCCGCGTGTCCGAGGCCGACGTTGAAGAAGGCTTCCTGGTCGCCGACGACGATGAGGGCGATCTGGAGCCGCGTCCGCCGGTCGTGACCATCATGGGCCACGTCGACCACGGCAAGACCTCGCTGCTCGACGCCCTGCGCGCCACCGACGTCGTCGGCGGCGAGGCCGGCGGCATCACCCAGCACATCGGCGCCTACCAGGTCCGCCTGGAAGACGACGACCGCATCACCTTCCTCGACACCCCGGGCCACGCGGCGTTCAGCGCCATGCGCGCCCGCGGCGCCAATGTCACCGACATCGTGGTGCTGGTCGTGGCCGCCGACGACGGCGTCAAGCCGCAGACGGCCGAGGCCATCCAGCACGCCAAGGCGGCCGGTGTTCCGATCATCGTGGCGATCAACAAGATCGACAAGGACGGCGCCGATCCGACCAAGGTCATCAACGAGCTGCTCCAGCACGAGCTGGTCGCCGAAAGCCTGGGCGGCGACGTCCAGACCGTCGAGGTGTCCGCCAAGACCCGCCAGGGCCTGGACGAGCTTCTCGAGCGCATCCTGCTGCAGGCCGAAGTGCTCGAGCTGCGCGCCAACCCCGACCGCACGGCCGAGGGCGTGGTCGTCGAAGCCAAGCTCGACAAGGGCCGCGGCGCCGTCGCCACGGTCCTGGTCAAGCGCGGCACGCTCAAGCGCGGCGACATCGTCGTGGCCGGCGGCCAGTTCGGCCGCGTCCGCGCCCTGCTCAACGAGCGTGACGAACAGCTGACCGAAGCCGGTCCCTCGACTCCGGTCGAGATTCTCGGCCTCGACGGCGCCCCCTCGCCCGGCGACGCCTTCGCCGTGGTCGAGAACGACGCCCGCGCCCGCGAGCTGACCGACTACCGCCAGCGCCTCAAGCGCGACAAGGCGGCCGTCGGCGGCGCGGCGGCCGGGGTCTCCCTGACCGACATGATGGCCAAGCTCTCGGCCAAGAAGGTCAGCGAGCTGCCCCTGGTCATCAAGGGCGACGTGCAGGGTTCGGTCGAAGCCATCGTCGGCTCGCTGGACAAGCTGGCCACCGACGAGGTCCGCGCGCGGATCATCCTGTCGGGCGCCGGCGCGATCAGCGAAAGCGACGTTCAGCTGGCCAAGGGCGCCGGCGCGCCGATCATCGGCTTCAACGTCCGGGCCAGCGCCCAGGCGCGGGCCATGGCCGAGCGTGAAGGCGTCGAGATCCGCTACTACGCGATCATCTACGACCTGATCGACGACATCAAAGGCGTGCTCTCGGGCATGCTGGCGCCGATCCAGCGCGAAACCTTCCTCGGCAACGCCGAGGTGCTGCAGGTGTTCGACATCAGCAAGATCGGCAAGATCGCCGGCTCGCGCGTCACCGAGGGCGTGGTCCGCAAGGGCGCCAAGGTCCGGATCGTCCGCGAGAACGTGGTCGTGCTGGAACTGGGCACCCTGCAGACGCTCAAGCGCTTCAAGGACGAGGTCAACGAGGTCAATGCGGGCCAGGAGTGCGGCATGCACTTCGCCGGCTTCCAGGACATCCGCGCCGGCGACACCATCGAGTGCTTCACCGTCGAGGAAGTGAAGCGCTCGCTGTAGGGCGCCCTTCACCGCAAACGATCAGGGGCGCTGTCTTGCGACAGCGCCCCTTTTTCGTGGGTCCGGGCCGGAAGCCTGCGCGGCTTACGCCAGCTTCTGCAGCTCCGGGACCAAGTCGGTCTTTTCCCAGCTGAAGCCGCCCTCGTTGTCCGGCGTGCGGCCGAAGTGGCCGTAGGCGGCCGTGCGGGCGTAGATCGGCCGGTTCAGCTGCAGGTGCTCGCGGATGGCCCGCGGCGTGGCGCCGCCGATCATGTCGGGCAGGATCTTCTCCAGCTCGGCCGGATCGACCTTGCCGGTGCCATGCAGGTCGACGTGGAAGGAGACCGGCCGGGCCACGCCGATGGCGTAGGCGATCTGGATCGTGCAGCGGTCCGCCAGGCCGGCGGCGACGACGTTCTTGGCCAGGTAGCGGCAGGCGTAGGCCGCCGAGCGGTCGACCTTGGTCGGATCCTTGCCGCTGAAGGCGCCGCCCCCGTGGGGCGAGGCGCCGCCGTAGGTGTCGACGATGATCTTGCGGCCGGTCACCCCGGCGTCGCCGTCGGGGCCGCCGATCTCGAAGCGGCCGGTCGGGTTGACCAGCCACTGGGTCTTCTTCGTGACCAGGCCTTCGGGGAACACCGACAGGACGTGCGGCTTGATGAGGTCCAGCATCCGCTTGCTGGTGGCGGCCTTGCCGTCGATCTTCTTCTTGTGCTGGTGCGACACGACGATGGAGACCACCCGCACCGGCTTGCCGTCGCCGTCGTACTCCAGCGTCACCTGGCTCTTGGCGTCAGGCTCCAGCGCCGACAGTTCGCCGCTGTGGCGCAGTTCGGCCAGGCGCTTGAGGATGTTGTGGCTGTACTGCAGCGTCGCCGGCATCAGCTCGGGCGTTTCGGTCGAGGCGTAGCCGAACATGATACCCTGGTCGCCGGCGCCCTCGTCCTTCTTGTCGCTGGCGTCCACGCCCTGGGCGATATGGGCCGACTGGCCGTGCAGGTAGCAGGCGTACTTCGCCTTCTCCCAGTGGAAGCCCTTCTGCTCGTAGCCGATGTCCTTGATCGCCGCCCGGACCTTCGGCTCCAGGGAGCGGATGATGTCCTTGGTCAGCGCCTTGTTGGCGGCCTTGTCGCCGCCCGGCTTGCCGGCCCGGACTTCGCCGGCCAGCACGATCCGGTTTGTGGTCACCAGCGTCTCGCAGGCCACGCGGGCCTCGGGATCAACGGTCATGAAAGCGTCGACCACGGTGTCGCTGATGCGGTCGGCGACCTTGTCGGGGTGGCCCTCCGAAACGCTTTCACTGGTGAAGATGTAGGAGGATCGGCTCAAGACGGACTCCAATGGAAACGGGGCCGCCTCGAAGCGGCCCCGAAACCTATAAGGATATCTTTATGTCCGCAAGGCGACGGGCGGGTCCGGCGCTCCTGGGCCCCGTAATTTCCCGCCGTCGACAGAAACCGTCAGTCCTCGGCGCTGTCGGCGCTCTCTTCTTCCTCGGCCATCGAGCGGACGAGGTCGAGGATCCGGCGACGAACGCGGCCGCGCTTGATCTTGGGGAACAGGGCCGCCAGCTCGAGGCCTTCCGGGGTCATCAGGAAGTCATGGATGAAGGGCTCGGCGCCGCTGTCGGAGACGCCCTCGGCGCGGGCGGTCGACGGATCGACCAGACCGTCGAAGAAATAGGAGATCGACGTCTGCAGCGACTTGGCGATCTCGTACAGCTTGGAGGCGCTGACACGGTTGGCGCCGCGCTCGTACTTCTGCACCTGCTGGAAGGTCAGGCCGAGGTCGTCGGCGAGACGTTCCTGGGAGACGCCGAGCAGCTTGCGCCGCATCCGGATGCGTCCGCCCACATGCAGGTCGACGGGATTGGGGGAGCGGTCAGTATCAGTCGTAGCGTTCATGAGGCCCTGGTTAGCATAGATACCGGTTTCACTGATCCCCCTTCACGCCATTCTGTCGCCTTTTCAAGGCCCGGACTACCCGAATACGCGGGATGAACGCTGTCGAGACCAGCAACAGGGCGACGAAGGGAAGATCGCCGTAACGACGGTACAGGGTGTCTGCGCGCCGCCGGGGTACGGCCGCGTCAATAACGCCGGTATCTCCAAGACGCAACGCACCTGCGTCCACCTGTCCCAGTGCGTTGATCACAGCCGATACGCCGGTGGGGGTCGAGCGCAGGATCGGGACCCCTTCCTCGATGGCGCGATAGCTGGCCAGGTTGAGGTGCTGCAGCGGCCCGCTCGTGCGGCCGAACCAGGCGTCGTTCGACACATTGACGATGAAGTCGGGCGCCAAGCCGGCGGTCAGGGCGCCGCGGCGCGTGAATCCGGGGAACAGGGACTCATAGCAGATAAGCGGCTGGAACGGCGGCAGGCCGGCCACGGTCATCGGCTGCGGCGTCGGTCCGGTCGCGAAGCTCTCGGGCGCCTTGACCAGCGCCTTGACGCCCAGGCGGGTCAGCAGGTCCTCCAGCGGCAGGAATTCGCCGAACGGCACCAGACGGTGCTTGTCGTACACGCCCGCCGGCTCGAGGCCCTCGCCGGTGTGACGCACCGCCGCCAGCGTGTTGAAATAGCGGACGTCGGCCGGCGTACCCTCGTAGCGGTAGGCGCCGACCAGCAGCACCTGGCCCGGGCGCAGCGACTGCTCGATCGCCTGCCGGGTCCAGGTTCCGGGCGCCAGGTAGTCATTGACGGCGGCGGGGATGGCGCCCTCCGGCCAGATGACGATGTCGGCCGGCCGGCCGGGGTAGGGGCGGGCCGTCAGGCCGGTATAGGCCTCGACGATGCGCTGGAAGTGGGCCGGGTCGTACTTGGCGGCCTGTTTGACGTCGGCCTGGACGATCCGCACGGTCAGCGCTTCCGGGCCGGGCGAGGGGCGCGTGGTCTCGAACGTCCTTGCCGCGCCCCAGACGAACAGCCCGGCCAGCACCGCCGCCGCGCAGCCGACCGCGATCCGGCCACGCCGGCCCTCCCGCCAGAGCAGGGCGGTCGAGACCGCCGCCAGGGTGATCCAGGTCAGGCCGTAGGCGCCGACCAGCGAGGCCGTCTGGGACATCGCCGACCCTGCCCGCCAAGTCTCGCCGGGCAGGTTCCAGGGGAAGCCGGTCAGCACATGGCCGCGGACCCATTCGAAGGCGGCGAAGACGCCGGCGAAGACCAGCACGCGGGACAGGGCCCTCGCGCCGGTCAGGCGGTAGGCGACCATGGCCGCGCCCCAGAACAGCGCCACCCCGCCGGCCATGGCCGCGACGGCGATGGGCGCCATCCAGCCGTGGGCGACGATGTCGACGAGAAAAGCCTCGGCGATCCACCATGTCCCGATCGCGAAATAGGCCAGGCCCGCCAGCCAGCCGCGCCAGAAGGCCGAGCGCAGCGGCCGGGCCTCGTCGGCCGTGTCGACCAGCCACAGCAGCAGCGGATAGCCGAGCAGGCCCGGCAGCAGTCCGAAGGGCGGATGGGCCAGCGCCGCGGCGAGGCCGGCGACCAGGGCCAGCAGCCAGGGCGGCGCCGCCAGCGCCCGCCGGGCCATCCGCGCGACGATCACGCCGCCGGAGCCTCGGGCGCCGGCAGCTCCGGCCGCGGCCGGATGCGGATCCGCTTCACCCGCCGGGGATCGGCGTCCAGGACCTCCAGCTCGTAGCCGGCCGGATGCTGGATCACCTCGCCCCGGCGCGGCACGCGGCCGGCGATGGCGGTGACCAGGCCGCCGACGGTGTCGATCTCTTCCTCAAGCTCGCTGGGCGCCAGCTCGCCGTTGCCCAGCGCCTCCTCCAGATCCTCCAGCGGGGCGCGGGCGTCGGCCTCGAACACGCCGCCGGGCCGGGACCGCACGCCGCTGACCGTGGCCTCGTCGTGCTCGTCGTCGATCTCGCCGACCACGGCCTCGATCAGGTCCTCCAGCGTCACAAGGCCCTCGGTGCCGCCGTATTCGTCGATGACCAGGGCCATGTGGATGCGGGTCTTCTGCATCTGGGCCAGCAGGTCGGCGGCGCGCATCGAGGCCGGGACGTAGAGCGTCTCGCGCTTGAGGCGCTTGAGCAGGGTCGAGGTGGCGGCGGGCTTGCGGCCCTTGCCGGACACCGCCTTGAACACGTCCTTGATGTGCACGACGCCGATCGGGTCATCCAGCGTGTCGCGATAGATCGGCAGGCGGCTGTGCTCGGTCTCGATGAAGCGGGCCACCAGCGCCTCGAACGACGTGGTGATCTCCACGGCCACGATATCGGCGCGGGGCGTCATCACGTCGTCGACGATCAGGGTCTGGAAGGCGCGCGCCTGGCCCACCAGGGTGGCGGCGGCGCTGGCGGCGGCCTGTCCCTGGGGCGTTCCCAGGTCCTGCACCGGCTCGATGACCGCGTGGCGCAGGCGCCTGAAGAGGGCGCGCAGCCCCCGGCTTCGTCGTGGGGGCGTCTCGGGCTGCGTCCCGGTATCGTCGCTCGGCATGTCGTCCCTGCTGTCAGGCGTAAGGATCAGGGACGGCCAGGCCGGCGAGAATCCGCCGCTCGAGCGCCTCCATCTCCTCGGCCTCGGCCTCGGTGAGGTGGTCGTATCCTAGAAGATGTAGCACCCCGTGCGCCACCAGGTGTTGCAGATGATGCGCCAGGGGCTTGTCCTGCTCGGCCGCCTCGCGGGCGCACACGCCGAAGGCCAGGGCGATGTCGCCCAGGTGATCCTCCGGATTGTCGGGCGCGGGAAAGCTCAGGACGTTGGTCGGCCCGGCCTTGCCGCGGAAGCGCTGGTTCAGATCCGCGACCGTGTCGTCGTCGGTCAGCAGGATGGTCACCCCGCCGCCGCCCGCGTCCAGCGCCGCTTCCGCCGCCGCCACGATCAGGGCCTCGGCGCCGGGCAGGGCCGCCGACCAGGCCGCATCCTCGATCTCGATGTCGATCATTTGCCCGCGCGTCTGGCGGCGTCGGCGTCGTAGGCCTTGACGATGCGAGCCACCATCGGGTGGCGGACCACGTCCTCGGAGGTGAAGCGGGTGACGCCGACGCCCTCGACCCCCTCCAGGATCGACACCGCGTGGGCGAGCCCGGAGTCGGCGGCGTTGAGCAGGTCGACCTGGCTCGGATCGCCGGTCACCGCCATGCGCGAGCCTTCGCCCAGCCGGGTCAGGACCATCTTCATCTGCAGGCGGCTGGTGTTCTGGGCCTCGTCGACGATGACATAGGCGTGGGCGAGCGTGCGGCCGCGCATGAAGGCGATCGGCGCGACCTCGATCTCGCCCTTGTCGCGGCGGCGGCGCAGCTGCTCGGTCCCGACGATCTGGGTCAGGGCCTCCCAGACCGGCGCCATGTAGGGATCGACCTTCTCGGTCAGGTCGCCGGGCAGGAAGCCCAGCTTCTCGCCGGCCTCGACCGCGGGGCGGGTGACGATCAGCCGGTCGACGTCGCCGCGCATCAGCATGCCCGCGCCGTGGGCCACGGCCAGGAAGGTCTTGCCGGTGCCGGCCGGGCCGAGGCCGAAGGTGACGTCGTGCCGGCCCAGCATGTCCATGTAGCGGGCCTGGGTCGCGGTCTTGGGCGAGACCGGCCCCTGCCGGGCGCCGCCCGTCCGCGCCACGGCGGCGGGACCGCCCGAGGCGGCCGGCCGGGCCTCGCCGACGGCGACGCGCACATCCGCCTCGCTGACGTCCGAGCCGGCGTCTACCAGCGCCTCCAGCGCCGCGATGGCGCGCTTGGCCTGACCGCGGCCGCGGGCGTCGCCCTGCAACGACACCCCGCCGCCGGGCGTCTCGATCAGCACCTTGAAGGCGTCCTCGATCAGCGCGGCGTGGCGACCGCCGGGACCGTAGACGGCGCGGGCCGCGTCGGCGGACAGCGGCAGGAATTCGGGGGGTCGGCTCATGCTGGTTCCAGAACGAGCGAACCGGTCAGACTGTTGCGGGTGGCCGCCTCGATCCGCACCGGAACGATCTTGCCGATCAGCGAGGCCGGACCGTCGATATGCACCGGCTGCAGCCACGGCGAGCGGCCCCCGATCTGCCCGTCGTGCCGGCCGGTCTTCTCGATCAGCACCGGGGCGACCCGGCCGACGACGGACTGGTTGAAGGCGGCGGCCTGGTCCTGCAGCAGCGCGTTCAGCCGCTGCAGCCGCTCGTCCATGACCGCCTCGGCCACCTGGCCGGGCATGGCCGAGGCCGGCGTGCCCGGGCGGCGGCTGTACTTGAACGAGAAGGCGCCGGCGTAGCCGACCTCGCGGACGAGATTGAGCGTCGCCTCGAAGTCGCTCTCCCGCTCGCCCGGGAAGCCGACGATGAAGTCGCAGCTCATGGCGATGTCGGGCCGGGCGGCGCGGATGCGCTCGACCAGCCGCAGGTAGTGCTCGGCCGTGTGGCCGCGGTTCATGGCCTTCAGGATGCGGTCGGACCCCGACTGCACCGGCAGGTGCAGATAGGGCATCAGCGCCTCGACCTCGCCATGGGCGGCGATCAGCGCCTCGTCCATGTCGCGCGGGTGGCTGGTGGTGTAGCGGATGCGGTCCAGGCCATCGACCTTCGCCAGCTGCCGCACCAGCCCGGCCAGGCCGCCGTCGCAGCCGTCGTAGGCGTTGACGTTCTGGCCCAGCAGGGTGACCTCGCGCACGCCCCTGGACGCCAGGTCCCGGGCCTCGGCCAGGATCGTGTCGGCCGGCCGCGACCACTCGCCGCCGCGCGTGTAGGGCACCACGCAGAAGGTGCAGAACTTGTCGCAGCCCTCCTGCACGGTGAGGAAGGCGGTGACGCCGGTGACGTGCCGCTCGGCCGGCAGGGCGTCGAACTTCTCGTTGGCGGCGAAGTCGGCCGACAGGCGCTCGCCGGTGGCCCTGTGGGTGCGGGCGATCAACTCGGGCAGCTGGTGATAGGCCTGCGGTCCGACGACCAGGTCCACGGCCGGCTGGCGGCGCATGATCTCCTCGCCCTCGGCCTGGGCGACGCAGCCGGCGACGACGATGTTCATCGTCCCGCCGGCCTGGGCCTTGCGGCCCTTCATCAGCTTGATCTGGCCGAGCTCCGAATAGACCTTCTCGGTGGCCTTCTCGCGGATGTGGCAGGTGTTGAGCACCACCAGGTCAGCGCCTTCGGGCTGGTCGGTCACGGCATAGCCCAGCGGGCGCAGGACATCGGCCATGCGCTCGCTGTCGTAGACGTTCATCTGACAGCCGTAGGTCTTGATGTAGAGGCGCTTTTCCGGCGCGGACTGGGTCATGCCGGGTTTATGGGGTTGGCGCTTGCGTTTCGCAAGAAACACCGTCTCCCCGGCGAAGGCCGGGGTCCATGTGAAATCCGCCCGCCACTCCAGCTGTCCTGTGGATCCCGGCCTTCGCCGGGAAGACGGGACAGGGTCCTACTCCTCGATCGGCATCCCGTAGAGCTCCAGCCGGTGATCCACCAGCCGGTAGCCGAGCTTGCGGGCGATGGCCTGCTGCAGGGCCTCGATCTCCTCGTCGACGAACTCGACGACCTTGCCGGTCTTCATGTCGATCAGGTGGTCGTGGTGGACGTCGGGCGCCTCTTCATAGCGGCTGCGGCCGTCGCGGAAGTCGTGGCGCTCGATGATGCCCGACTCCTCGAACAGCCGGACAGTCCGGTAGACCGTGGCGATGGAGATGTGCGGGTCGATGGCGTGGGCGCGGCGGTAGAGCTCCTCCACGTCCGGGTGATCCTGGGCCGAGGACAGGACGCGGGCGATGACGCGGCGCTGGTCGGTCATCCGCATGCCTTTTTCGACGCACAGTTTTTCGAGCCGGTCCAAGGCAGTCCTCCGTCCTGAGTCGCGCCAAGATAGGCGCTGACCGCTCAGGTGTTAAGCGCGCGCCGCATCACGACCGCGTCCGCGCCGGACGCGTAGTATCCCTTGCGCAATCCGACCCGTTCGAAGCCCGCCGCTGCATAGAGGGCGAGCGCCGCGGCGTTGTCGTGCGCCACCTCGAGGAACAGGCTGTCGGCCTCGCCCTGCAGGGCCAGGCCGGCCGCCGCCTCCACCAGCGCGCGACCCACGCCAGCGCGACGCGCGGCGGGATCAACGGCCAGGGTCAGGATCTCCGCCTCGCCGGCGATGGAGCGGCAGAGGATGAAGCCCTGCCCGTCGAGGATCAGGGCGAACACCCCGGGGGTCGCCATCAGGGCGGCGATCTCGCCGGCGCTCCAGGGCTTGTCGAAGGCGGCGGCGTGCAGGGCGGCGAGAAGGACCGCATCTTCGGGCGGGGCGGCGCGCAGGTTCATATCGGCAGCTTGGCGTCCGGGGCCCGCAGGTACAGCGGGCGCACGGGCCGGACCGGCGCGGCGGCGGCCAGCCGGGCGACGGCGACGGGGTCGGGACCGTCCGGCGTCTCGATCACCGCGCCGGCGAGGATGCCTTCGAGCAGCGGCGCGCCGGACCCGGTGATGGTCGCGGGGCCGCCGGCGTAAACCTCGGCGATGCGGGCGGCGGCAGTCTCCAGCGTCACCGCGTCGGGCGCGGTCAGGGCCGCGCCGTCGCCGAACAGCTGCAGATAGAGCTGGCTCCGGCGGGCGTCGATGGCGGCGGCGACGAAGCCCGTCCGCCTAAACGCCATGGCTTCCAGCGTGCCGACTCCGACCACCGGGATGGAGAGCGCCGCGCCCATGCCCTTGGCGAAGGCGATGCCGACCCGCAGGCCGGTGAACGACCCCGGGCCGACGGTGACGCCGACGCGGGTGAGCGCCTTGAAGGGAACGCCGGCCTCGTCCGCCAGCTCGCGCACCATCGGCGCGAGGCGCTCCTGGTGTCCGCGTGGCATGGCCTCGGAGCGCGCGGCCAGCACGGTCTCGCCATCGAGGATGGCGGCCGAACAGGCGGTCAGGCAGGTGTCGAGGGCGAGGATCACCCGCGCTCTCTACAGCGTCTGCTCGACCCGCGTCACTTCCGGCACATAGTGTTTGAGCATGTTCTCGACGCCGGCCTTCAGCGTGGCCGAGGAGGACGGGCAGCCCGAGCAGGCGCCGCGCATGTGCAGATAGACCACGCCGGTGTCGGCCTCGAACCGCGAGAAGACGATGTCGCCGCCGTCCTGGGCCACGGCCGGGCGGATGCGGGTGTCGAGCAGCTCCTTGATCTCCTCGACGATCTGGGCGGTGTCGCCCTCGTAGACCGTCTGGTCGTGACCATCTGACGCACCCGTGGTCAGGATCGGCGCGCCGGAGGTGAAGTGATCCATGATCGCCGCCAGCACCGGCGCCTTCAGATGGCTCCAGTCGGTCCCTTCCGCCTTGGTGACGGTCAGGAAGTCGGACCCGAAGAAGACCCGCACGACATCGCCAAGGTCAAACAGGGCGCGGGCCAGCGGGGAGGCGTCCGCCGCCTCGTCGTCGCGGAACTCGCGGGCGCCGCCTGACAGCACCTCCCGTCCGGGCAGGAACTTCAGGACTTCGGGATTAGGCGTGGGTTCGGTCTGGATAAACATGACGCTCTCTAGATGGCGGCGCGCGAAGCAGACGGCAAGGGCAATGCAAAAGAGTCAAAAACCGGGACGCCGTAAGGAGCTGTTTAACACCCTGCGCCTAAACCCGTATTGGTTATCAATGCTCAGAAGGGGCAACTCAGGATGAAATATCCCGCTTTCGTCGCCGCCGGCCTGATGGTCGCGGCCACCCTCGCCGGCCCGGCTTCGGCCGCCAGCCTCCAGTCGCAGATGGAGTCGTGCCTCACCAAGCACGCCAACACCCGTCAGGCGGCGTCGATCACGCTCGAGTGCAACGCGGACGCCGGCAAGCTTTCGGCCTGCAAGGTCGTGCAGAGCCAGTCGCCGTCGCCGGGCTTCGAGAAGGCCGCCATCTGCGTGGCCGAAGTCCTGCCGATGGCCGGCAAGACGGGCACCATCCGCGTCCCGGTCCGCTTCCCGGGCGCCTAGCCCGCCGACGGACCCTCTGAAGGTTCGGCGCGCCGGAACGTGAGTCCGGCCGCCAGGCCACCAGAACGATTTTCGGGGCGCCTCCGCCGGGGCGCCCCGATGCGTTTTCGGCGTTAACCTCAAGATTACCCAATTCAGGGGAAGGTGCCCTGTCGCTTTTGGTGGGCGGGGAAACTTCTATGCGTATGCCGAGACTTGATGATGCGCCGCTGGCGGTGAAGATCGGCTTCGCGCCGCTGCTCGCGATCATCGCGCTGGCCCTTGTGGCAAGCGGTTCCTGGTGGATGAACCAGAACCAGCGGTCGGTCCTGACCCACGTCGTCGAGTCCGATGTGCCCCAGGCGCTGCGCCTCGCCTCCATCTCGCAGCGAATCACCGCCGCCCACGGCGAGCTCTATCTTCTGACCACCGGCAAGCTGGCCGACATCGAGACCGCGAAGATCCCCGAGCGCGCCGCCGCGCTCTCGGCCGAGATCACCGCCATCCGCAAGGAGGTCGATGCCGTCGTCAAGTCCGCCGACCCCGCCAGCCAGAAACAGTTCAAGGCGCTGGCCGGCGAGCTGTCCGGCTACCAGGACGCCGTCGACCTCGTCACCGGCATGCTCGACGCCGACGCCACCACGGCGGCGCAGTTCACCGTGCCGTTCGAGGAATCCTACATCCAGATGAACGCGACGCTGGCCAAGGCCGTGAAGGCCTCCAGCGACACCACGGTCGCCCGGGCCGAGAAGTCGGTGAAGGAGGCCGAGACCATCGGCGCCATCGCCACCGTGCTGGTCGTGCTGGCCCTGGTCGCCGTCGCCGGCATCGCCGCGGCGCTGGTCGTCGCCATCCGCAAGGGCGTCATCCGCATCGCCGCCGCCACCGAAACGCTCGCCGGCGGCGACAACCGGGTGAACCTGGACAGCCTCAAGCGCGCCGACGAACTGGGCGCCATCGTCAAGTCGCTGGTCATCTTCCGCGACAACCAGCTTCGCCTCGCCGAACTGCACGAGCGCGAGCAGGCCCAGGCCGCCGACCAGGAAGCCGCCCGCGCCGGACAGGAAGCGGCCCGCGCCGCCTCCGCCAAGGAGCAGGCCGAGGTCGTCGACGGCCTCGCCGAGGGTCTGCAGCGCCTGACGGCCGGCGACCTGACCTGCCGCCTGGATAAGCCGTTCGCCCCGGCCTACGAGTCCCTGCGCGCCGACTTCAACGCCACGGTCACCCAGCTGGCCGAGATCATGCGCACCATCTCGCACCGCGCCTCGGGCATCGAGACCGCCTCCAGCGAGACCAGCGCCGCCGCCGACGACCTGTCGCGCCGCACCGAGAACCAGGCCGCCAACCTGCAACAGACGGCGACCACGCTGAACGAGATCACCAACGCCGTGTCGCGCACGGCCGAGGGGTCGGCCCAGGCCGACAAGATGGTCGGCGAGACCGGCGTCGAGGCCCGCGAGTCCGGCGAGGTCGTCCGCCGCGCCGTCTCGGCGATGAGCGAGATCGAGGCCTCGTCCAAGCAGATTTTCCAGATCACCGGCGTGATCGACGAGATCGCCTTCCAGACCAACCTGCTGGCGCTCAACGCGGGCGTCGAAGCGGCCCGGGCCGGCGACGCCGGCAAGGGCTTCGCGGTCGTCGCTCAGGAAGTGCGGGCCCTGGCCCAGCGCTCCGCCGAGGCGGCCAAGGAGATCAAGGCCCTCATCGCCTCGTCGAGCAACCAGATCAACAGCGGCGCCACGCTGGTCGGCGAAGCCGGCCAGGCGCTGGAGCGCATCGTCGGCCGCGTCGGCGACGTGACCCGCCTGATCACCGAGATCAGCGCCTCGGTCCGCGAACAGGCCAACGGGCTGAAAGAGGTCAACATCGCGGTCAACCGCATGGACCAGATCACCCAGCAGAACGCCGCCATGGTCGAGGAATCGACCGCCGCCTCCCACGCCATGCGCCAGGAGGCCGAACAGCTGGGCTCGATGATCCGCCGCTTCCGGATCTCCGACGAGGGCGGCCAGGACGGCTACGCCGATCGCTACTCCAACGTCGCCTGATCGCGACCTGTTCGACTGATCGTCAAGGGCCGGCCACCACCCGTGGTCGGCCCTTAACGCGTCCGGCGAACCCCGCTAGGGTCGCCGCCGATGAACGCCCCCACAGCCCCGATCGCACCGACGCCTGACGCCGCCGGGGCCACGCCGGTCATGGCCCAGTACTTTGAGGCCAAGAGCCGCCAGCCCGACGCGCTGGTCTTCTTCCGCATGGGCGACTTCTACGAGCTGTTCTTCGACGACGCGGTCAAGGCGGCGGCGGCGCTGGGCATCGCCCAGACCCATCGCGGCACCCATAACGGCCAGCCGATCCCGATGGCGGGGGTGCCCGTGCACGCCGCCGAGGCCTATCTCGCCAAGCTGATCCGCTCAGGCTTCAAGGTCGCCGTCTGCGAACAGATCGAGAGCCCGGCCGAGGCGAAGAAGCGCGGCTCCAAGTCCATCGTCGCCCGCGACGTGGTCCGGATCGTCACCCCGGGCACCCTGACCGAAGAAGGCTTGCTCGACGCCCGCGGCGCCAACCGCCTGGCGGCCATCGCGCTGCGCGGCGGGCAGGCGGCGGTGGCCAGCGTCGAGCTCTCCACCGGCGAGGTCGAGAGCCTGCTGATCGCGCCCTCGGGCCTGGCCGCCGCCCTGGCGGCCCTGCAGCCGTCGGAGACCCTGGTCCCCGACCGCCTGTTCGCCGACGAGACGGTCAACCAGGCGCTCAAGGGGGCCGGCGGGCTGGTCCAGCCGGTCGCCCAGGCCCTGGCCGAGCCGGCCGCGTCCGAGGCCCGGCTCAAGCGGCTGTACGGCGTCGACACCCTCGACGGCTTCGGCGGCCTGGCCGGGGCGGAGGTTTCAGCGCTCGGCCTGATCGCCGCGCATCTGGAGATGACCCAGGCCGGCAAGCTGCCGGCCCTGTCGCCGCCCCGCCGGGCGGGCGAGGCCGACGTCATGGCCATCGATCCGGCCACCCGCGCCTCGCTGGAGATCGAGAAGACCCTGTCGGGCCAGCGCGACGGCTCGCTGCTCGGCTGCATCGACCGCTGCGTCACCGCCGCCGGCTCGCGCCTTCTGGCGGCGCGGCTGGCCCGGCCGCTGCTGGACCCGGAGGCGATCAACGTCCGCCTCGACGCGGTGCAGTGGATGGTCGAGCGCCGTCCGCTGCGCGAGCGCCTGCGCGAGAGCCTGCGCCGCTCCGGCGACCTCGCCCGCGCCCTGTCGCGGCTGGCGCTGGGCCGGGGCGGCCCGCGTGATCTGGGGACCCTGCGCGACGGTCTGAAAGCCGGCGAGGCGCTGTCGGCCCTGTTGTCCAACGAGGGGGCGCAGCTGACCGCCGCGCCGCTGGAGATCGACCAGGCGCTGGCGGCGGTGAATCCCTCGCTGTCGGTCGACCTGTCAGGCCTGCTGGCGACGCTGGAACAGGGGCTTGGTCCCGACCTGCCGGCCCAGGCCCGCGACGGCGGCTTCGTCGCCGCCGGGGTGCGGCCCGAACTCGACCAGGCCCGCGGCCTGCGCGACGACAGCCGGCGGGTGATCATCGCGCTGGAAAGCCGGCTGGCGGCCGAGAGCGGCGTGCCGCTGAAGATCAAGCACAACGCGGTGCTCGGCTACTTCGTGGAGACCACGGCGAACAAGGCCGACCCGCTGTTCCAGCCGCCGCTGAACGCCACCTTCATCCACCGCCAGACCCTGGCAAACCAGGTGCGCTTCACCACGGTCGAGCTGGCCGACCTCGACGCCCGCATCGCCCAGGCCGGCGAGCGGGCGCTGGCCATCGAGATGGCGACCTTCGAGGCCTGGCGCGAGGCCGCCTGCGCCCTGGCCCCGGCCATCCAGGCGGCGGCCCGGGCCCTGGCCACGCTGGACGTCGACGCCGCCCTGGCCGAATGGGCCGAGGACCAGCAGGCCGTGCGACCGGTGGTCGACCGCTCCTTCGCCTTCGAGGCCGTCGGGGCCCGCCACCCGGTGGTCGAGGCCGCCGTGAAGCGGGCCGGCGATCCCTTCACCCCCAACGATTGCTGCCTGGACGGCTCGGGCGAGACCGGCGCGCGGCTGTCGATCGTCACCGGCCCGAACATGGCCGGCAAGTCGACCTTCCTGCGCCAGAACGCCATCCTGGCGGTGATGGCCCAGGCCGGCTGCTTCGTGCCGGCCCGGTCCCTGACGATGGGCGTCGTCGACCGCCTCTTCAGCCGCGTGGGCGCGGGCGACGACCTGGCGCGCGGCCGCTCGACCTTCATGGCCGAGATGGTCGAAACCGCCGCCATCCTGACCCAGGCGACGCCGCGCAGCTTCGTGATCCTGGACGAGATCGGCCGGGGCACCGCCACCTGGGACGGCCTGGCCATCGCCTGGGCCTGCGCCGAGGCGCTGCACGCCACCAACCGCAGCCGGGCCCTGTTCGCGACCCACTACCATGAGCTCGCAGCGCTGGAGCACAAGCTGAGCTACGTCTCCAACCTCAGCCTGCGGGCCAAGGAATGGAACGGGGATCTGGTCTTCCTGCACGAAGCCGGACCGGGGGCCGCCGACCGCAGCTACGGCGTCCAGGTCGCCAAGCTGGCCGGGGTGCCGCCGGCTGTGGTCGCCCGGGCGCGGCAGGTGCTGGAGCGGCTGGAAAGCGAGGCGGAGTCGCCCGCGCGCCTCGAAGGCCTGCCCCTGTTCGCCGCCACCGCCCCGACACCCGTGAAGACGGGCCCCAGCCCGGTCGAGGAGGCCCTCCGCACTCTCGACCCCGACGGCATGAGCCCCCGCGAGGCGATGGATGCGCTCTATCGGTTGCGGGGTATGCTGTAGGTCAGTCGGACCTGAGTCCGCTCAGCAGACTCGGGATGTCCCGGGCGCCGTGCAGGACGCGCAGAATGCGGGGCGGGACGGTATCGGGCCGGTACACGACGACGTACCGGTATCGAGCCAGAGTCCAGAACCGGATCGGTGGGTCAGCCAGTTCGGGACGTTCGTCACCCATCTCAGGAAAGCGGCCGAGATTTATGGCGACCTCGTTCGTCGCCGCCATAAAGGCCCGGGCTACACGCGGATTGTCTCCGGCCATCTCGCTGGCGGCGAGCGCAATGTCGCGTGCGGCTGACGGGGTGGGGACCGCCTTCACTCGCCCTTGCCCTTGAACTTTCGTTCGACCTCGGCGACGGCCGCCTCCGCAGCCACCAAGGCGTCGTCCATCGTTAGCCAGCCGTCCCGGTCAGCCTCGTCCTCCGCCGCCTTCAGCATGGCCATGAACGCCTTTTTGCGGTCCTCGGCGTCCTGCAACATCCGCAGCGCGGAGCGGACGACCTCGCTGACGTTGTTGTAGCGGCCCTCCTCGACGCACTGACGGGCGAAACGTTCGAGTTCGGGGGTCAGATGAACGTTGGTCGCCATGGCCGCCTCATATGTCAAAGCTTGACATAGCCTACCATCGAAACAGCTGTTCACAAGACAGGCGCCGTCCCTCGACAACGCCGCAATCCATTGCGCCGCCCGATGTTGCGTCGCACATAGGACCATCATGGTCGCACGCCTCCGCCCTACCCGCCTTGAACATGTCGTCGACGGCCACGCGCTTCGGGCCCGGCTCACGGCCGCCGCCCACGACGCGGCGGGCAACGAGCCGGAGCAGCGCAAGCTCGCGCTGGAGATCCTCAAGGCCGCCCTGTTCCGCGGCCGGATGATCGCCAAGGAGCGGCTGGAGAACGGGGCGGGCGGGGTCGAGACGGCGCGCCTGCTGTGCGGCGTCACCGACGAGGTGATCACCGCCCTCTACGACTTCACCACCGTCCACATGTTCCGGGCTCGCAACCCGACCGAGGGCGAGCGGCTCTGCCTGCTGGCGGTGGGCGGCTACGGCCGGGGCGTGCTGTCGCCCTACTCCGACATCGACCTGCTGTTCCTGCGGCCGTACAAGCAGACCGCCCACGCCGAGAGCGTCATCGAGTTCATGCTCTATGCGCTGTGGGACCTGGGCTTCAAGGTCGGCCATGCGTCCCGCACGGTCGAGGAGTGCGTGAAGCTGTCCCGCGAGGACTTCACCATCCGCACCTCGCTGCTGGAGGCCCGCAGGCTGACCGGCGACGAGGCGCTGGCCGCCGACCTGAAGAAGCGGTACCGCAACGATGTGGTCAAGGGCACGGGGGCGGAGTTCGTCGCCGCCAAGCTCAAGGAGCGGGACGACCGCCACGGCCGCGCCGACGCCAGCCGCTACATGGTCGAGCCCAACGTCAAGGAGGGCAAGGGCGGCCTGCGCGACTTGCACAGCCTGATGTGGATCGCCGAATACCTGCATCCGGTGGAGAAGCCCGAGGACGTCTTCACCCTGGGCTATTTCGACCGGCGCGAGGTGCGGGCCTTCGTCCGGGCCTTCGACTTCCTGCATGCGGTGCGGGCGCATCTGCACTTCACGACCGGCCGGCCCGAGGAACGGCTGACCTTCGACCTGCAGCCGGAGATCGCCCGCCGGATGGGCTACGGCGACCGGGCGGACAATCCCGCCGTCGAGCGGTTCATGCGCCGCTACTTCCTGATTGCCCGCGAGGTCGGGTCCCTGACCCGCACCTTCTCGGCCAAGCTGGAGACCGAGCATGTGAAGGCCCATCCCAAGGGCCTGTCACGCTTCCTTCCCGGCCAGGGCGGCCCCCGGCGCAAGCCGCTGGACATCCCGGGCTTCGTCGAGGAGGGCGGGCGGCTCACCATCGACGGGCCGCAGGTGTTCGAGAAGGACCCCGTCGACCTGATCCGCATCTTCCGCATCGCCGACCAGCGGAACCTCGACCTGCACCCCGACGCCTTCACGGCGGTGACGCGCAGCCTGGCGCTCATCACTCCGAAGCTGAGGCGCGATCCGGAGGCGGCCAAGGCCTTCCTGGACGTCCTGGCGCGGGGCAAGCGCACCTACCGCACCCTGACGCTGATGAACGAGAGCGGCGTGCTGGGGCGCTACCTGCCGGAGTTCGGCCGGATCGTCGCCCAGATGCAGTTCAACATGTACCACTCCTACACGGTCGACGAGCACACGCTGCGGGCCGTGGGGGTGATCGCCGACATCGCCGACGGGCGCCTGGCGGAGGACCATCCGCTGTCGGTGTCGATCATGCCGCTGATCGACGATCGCGAGGCGCTGTTCCTGGCCATGCTGCTGCACGACACCGGCAAGGGCGGCGTCGGCGGACAGGAGAAGGCCGGGGCCCGCGCCGCGCGGTCGGCCTGCGAACGGCTCGGGGTCGAACGGGCCAAGATCGAGCTGATCGCCTGGCTGGTCGAGCATCACCTGGTGATGAGCGACTACGCCCAGAAGCGGGACGTCACCGACCCGGCCACCGTCGCCGCCTTCGCCCGCATCGTCGAGAACCCCGAGCGGCTGCGCCTGCTGCTGGTCCTGACCGTGGCCGACATCCGCGCCGTGGGCCCGGGCGTGTGGAACGGCTGGAAGGGCCAGCTGATGCGCGAGCTCTACGCCTCGACCGAGGCGGTGTTCCGCGGCGGCCGGGGCTCCGATCCCGCCGCCAGCGCCCGTCGCCACCAGAACGCCGTCGCCGCCGAGGCCCGCAAGGCGCTGATCGACCGCGATCCTGTCTCCAAGGGCTGGGCGGCCTCGATGGAGGACGCCTATTTCACCGCCTTCGGGCCCGACGAGCTGGCCTCCCACGCCGAACTGGCCCGCCGCGCCCAGATCCAGGGCGGCGCCGCGGCCGAGACCCGCGTGCGGCCTGATCGCAACGCCGCCGAGATTGTCGTCGCCGCCAAGGACCGCCGCGGCCTGTTCGCGGACCTGGCGCTGGCCATCTCCGGCCTGGGCGGCAACGTCGTCGGGGCTCGGGTCTTCACCTCCGCCCAGGGCCAGGCGCTGGACGTCTTCCACGTCCAGGACGTCACCGGCGCCCCGATCGGCGCCGACAATCCGCGCATCCTGCGCCGGCTGGCCGACGCGCTGGAGGCGGCCGGCAAGGGCGAGGCCCCGACCTTCGAGCCGCGCAAGCCCCAGGAGCTGGGCCGCGCCGCCGCCTTCTCGATCACCCCGACGGTGATGCTCGACAACGACGCCTCGGAAGACGCCACGGTGGTGGAGGCCTCCGGCCGCGACCGGCCGGGCCTGCTCGAGGCCCTGGCCCGCGCCGTCGCCGACGCCGGGCTGTCGATCATCAGCGCCCATATCGACGGCTACGGAGAGCGGGCCGTCGACGCCTTCTACGTGCAGACGCCGGGCGGCGGAAAGCTGACCGACAGCCGCGCCTCCAACGCCCTGAAGGCGGCGCTGATGGAAGCGCTGGAGGACGACGACGCCGGCCCGGCGCGCGGCGGCCGGCCGCGGCTGGAGCGGGCGCGGGCCAGCGTGGCGCGGTAGGGCCGAAGGAGTTTCAGCGCAGCCGCCTGACCTCGCCTTGACCACCTCCGCGGCGCGTCGCACAAGCGGCCGGTGAGCACCGAGCAGCCGTCCAGACCCGTGAAGACTCCGAAGGGCGGCCTGATCCGCTCCTCGATGGTGTTTTCGAGCCTGACCCTGGTCAGCCGGTTCATGGGCCTGGCGCGGGACCTGTTCATCACCGCCCGGCTCGGGGCCAGCGCCACGCCCGCCGCCGACGCCTTCAACACCGCCCAGTCGTTCCCCAACCTGTTCCGGCGCATCTTCGCCGAGGGCGCCTTCACCGCCGCCTTCGTGCCGGCCTATTCGAAGGTGCTGGCCAGGGAGGGACAGGAGGCCGCCGACAGGCTGGCGACCGACGCCCTGGCCACCTTGGCGGCGGCCACCCTGGTCCTGACCATCGCCTTCCAGCTGGCCATGCCCTGGCTGATGCTGGCCATCAACCCGGGCTTCGGCTTCGGCACCGAGAAGTACAAGCTTGCGGTCATCCTGACCCAGATCAGCATGCCCTACCTGCCTTGCATGGCCATCGTGGCGCTGCTGTCGGGGGTGCTGAACGCCGGGGGACGGTTCGCCCTTTCGGCGGCGGCGCCGACCCTGCTCAACGCCGGCATCCTGATCGCCGTGATCCCCCCCAACACCGCCATCGACTCGGCCTACGCCGCCACCTGGGGCGTGCTCGCCGCCGGCGTCGCCCAGGCCGGGCTGCTGTGGTGGGGCGTCTGGCGGGTGGGGGCGAAGATCCGGCCGACCCTCCCGCGGCTGACGCCGGAGATCCGCGCCCTCATCGCCACCGCCATCCCCGGGGCCATCGCCGCCAGCGTCACCCAGATCAACATCTTCATCTCCGGCATCATCGCCAGCCAGGTGAACGGCGCCCGCACCTGGCTGGCCGTCGCCGACCGCTTCTACCAGCTGCCGCTGGGCCTGGTCGGGGTGGCCATCGGGGTGGCCCTGCTGCCGACCCTGTCGCGGGCCATCAGCCTGGATGACAAGGTCGAGGCCCAGCGCACGACCGACCAGGCCATCGTCTTCGCCATGGCCCTGACGCTGCCGGCGGCGGCGGCGCTGCTGGCCGTCCCGCACTACCTGATCGACGGCCTGTTCCAGCGCGGCGAGTTCACCGCCTTCGACGCCCAGGAGACGGCCAAGGCGCTGTTCCACTACGGCTGGGGCACCCCGGCCTTCGTGCTGGCGCGGGTGCTGTCGCCCGTCTTCTTCGCCCGGTCGGATACGAAGGCGCCGATGCGGTTCGCCATCATCTCGATGGTGGTCAACATCGTGCTGGGCGTCGCGCTGTTCTATCTGATCGGCTTCGAGGGCATCGCCGCGGCCACCGCCTTCGCCTCCTGGCTCAACGTCGCCCAGATGGTCTGGACGCTGCGCAGGCGGGGCGACTGGACGCCTTCGCCCACCGCCGCCGGCAAGCTGGTCCGCATCCTGCTGGCCAGCACGGTGATGGGCCTGGCCCTGTTCGCCGCCCAGTTCTACCGCGCCGAGCTCGAGGCCCTGGTCGGCGCCTTCCGCCTGCCGGGGCTGGGCCCCAAGGAGATCGTCGTCCTGCTGCTGTGCCTGGCGGGCGCGGCGATCTATCCGCCGCTGCTGCTGGCCTCGGGCGGGGTGACGATCGCCGAGGTCAAGGCCGCCTTGCGCCGCCGCCCCGGCGTGACCGCGCCGCCCTCCGCCGACATCCTGTAGGCCGCGAGGCTTGTCCTGATCCCGGCGGCGCCGTATCGAGCCTGCATGGTCCTCGCGGCACATCCTCCGCGCCGATGGCGCAGCGCCTGACGCCTCACCGCCGAGCTTCGCGCGGGGTCTGCCCGCGCGCCTGACCAAACCGTATTCCGAAAAGACCGATCCATGACCGACCAAGCCCCCGTCCCCTACGCCGGTCCCGTCCGCGTGCTCTCCGGCGTCCAGCCGTCCGGCGCCCTGCACCTGGGCAACTACCTGGGCGCCCTGGTGAAGTTCGCCCGGCTGCAGCACGAGATGGACACCTTCATCTTCGTCGCCGACCTGCACGCCATCACCGTCTGGCAGGACCCGGCCCTGCTGGCCGGCCAGACCCGCGAGATCGCCGCCGCCTACCTGGCGTCCGGACTCGACCCGCAGAAGGCCACCATCTTCCCGCAGTCGGCCGTGCGCGAGCACGCCGAGCTGGCCTGGATCTTCAACTGCGTCGCGCGCCTGGGCTGGCTCGACCGGATGACCCAGTTCAAGGAGAAGAGCGGCAAGCACAAGGAGCGCAGCTCGGTCGGCCTCTACACCTACCCGGTGCTGCAGGCGGCCGACATCCTGGTCTACAAGGCCACCCACGTGCCGGTCGGCGAGGACCAGAAGCAGCATCTGGAGCTGACCCGCGACATCGCCGGCAAGTTCAACCACGACTTCGACCGGCCGGGCTTCTTCCCGCTGCCCGACCCGCTGATCCAGGGGCCGGGCGCGCGGATCATGAGCCTGCGCGACGGGATGGCGAAAATGAGCAAGTCCGATCCGTCGGACAACTCGCGCATCAACCTGACCGACGACGCCGACGCCATCGCCCAGAAGATCCGCAAGGCCAAGACCGATCCCGAGCCGCTGCCCGAAGCGCTGGAGGACCTGGCCGCCCGGCCGGAAGCCGACAACCTGGTCGGCATCTACGGGGCGCTGGCCGAGATGACCAAGGCCCAGGTGATCGCCGAGTTCGGCGGCAAGGGCTTCGGGACCTTCAAGCCGGCCCTGGCCGACCTGGCGGTGGCGAAGCTGGGCCCCGTGGGCGAGGCCATGCGCCGCTTCCTGGCCGACCCGGCCGAGATCGACCGCATCCTGGCGGCCGGCGCGGAGAAGGCGCGGGAAGCCGCCGCGCCGACCGTGGCCGAAGTGCGCGAGATCGTGGGCTTCTGGAAGGGGTAGGGTCCTGCCGGCTCCATGCGTGCTTCGACACGCGCCTCCGGCGCTGCTCAGCATGACTATGGGGGTTGGCTTTCTTACTCAGTCATCCTGAGCAGCCGCGAAGCGGCGTGTCGAAGGACGCACGGACGGCAACGACGCCCACCGCTATCGCGACCCCGCCGCCGTCTGCGCCTGGTCCGGGTGCTTCACGTAGTAGTCCAGCTCGGCCAGCAGGCGGGTCCAGGCGGCGTCGATCTCGGGAGTCCAGGCCTCGCCGATCAGGTCTCGCAGCGTCGCCGCGACCGTGCCGAAGAACACCCCGAACACGGCGGGCGGCACGTCGTAGCCGGCGTGGGTGACCACCTCGGTCTGGATCAGGGTGGCGGCGTATTTCCGCTCGCCGGCGAAATCGAGGATGGCCTCGATCACCCGGGCCAGCATCTCGCCGCGCACCTGGCCGTTGCGGTCGGCGAAGAACAGCGGCTCCATCTGCGGATGGGCCGCGAACAGGCGGGCGTAGACGCGCGGCGTCAGGTCGTCGCAGAGCGCCGCCGCCTGTTCGAGGCTGTCGGTGATCAGGTCCTCGTCGCCGGGGTTCACGCCGGATTTTTGGACGGGATCCGCACCATCAGGCTCTCGTAGCCCTTCACGAAGGCCGACGGCACGCGCTTGGGTTCGCTGACAACCTCGATGGTCGGGAAGCGCTTGAGGATTTCTTCCCAGACCACGCGCAGCTGCATCTCGGCCAGGCGGTTGCCCACGCAGCGGTGGATGCCGAAGCCGAACGACAGGTGGTGGCGAGGCCGTTCGCGGTCGATGATGTAGGCGTCGGGGTTCTCGATCGCCGTGTCGTCGCGGTTGCCCGAGACGTACCACATGGCCACCTTGTCGCCCTTCCTGATGGTCTTGCCGCCGATCTCGTGGTCGACGAGGGCCGTGCGACGCATGTGGGCCAGCGGCGTCTGCCAGCGGATGGTCTCGGAGACCATGCTGGTGATCAGGCCGGGATCGGCGCGCAGCTTGTCGTACTGGTCGGGGTTCTGGTTCAGGGCCAGGACGCTGCCGGTCATGGTGTTGCGGGTGGTGTCGTTGCCGCCGACGATCAGCAGGATCAGGTTCCCCAGGTACTCCATGGGGGCCATGTTCTTGGTCGACTCGCCGTGGGCGAGCAGCGAGATCAGGTTGTTGGCCGGCGGGGCGTTGACCCGCTCGTTCCAAAGGCCGGTGAAGTACTCCAGGCACTCCAGAAGCTCGGCGCGGCGCTGGTCCTCGGTCTCGATGACGCCCATGCCCGGCGCCGCCGTGGCGACGTCCGACCAGCGGGTCAGCTTGCGGCGGTCGTGGAAGGGGAAGTCGAACAGGGTCGCCAGCATCTGGGTGGTCAGTTCGATGGAGATGCGGTCGACCCAGTCGAAGGTCTCGCCGATCGGCAGGCTGTCCAGCAGGCCGGCGGCGCGCTCGCGGATGATCGGCTCCAGCTGCATCAGGCTGGCGGGGCTGACCACCGGGCTGACCGTCTTGCGCTGCACGTCGTGCTTGGGCGGGTCCATGGCGATGAACATCGGCAGGATGAAGTCGTCATCCATGTCGCGCAGGGTGATGCCGCCCAGGTGCGCGTCCGAGCTGAACACCTGGTGGTTGGTGTCGATGGCCATGATGTCGTCGAAGCGGGTCACCGACCAGTAGGGGCCGACTTCCTCGTTGACCTCGCAGAAGTGGATCGGCGCCTCTTTGCGCAGGCGCTCGAAGTAGGGCCAGTGGGTGTCGCTGACCCAGAGGTCGGGGTTGGCCACGTCGATCTGCTCGATCGGCAGCGACCAGGCGTGCGCCCGCGCCGCCGCATCCCGCTCAGCCTTCTCGCGCCGGGACTGGCCCAGATCAAACCCACCGTCGGCCATCGAAGCCTCCCTCATCTTGTCATTGTTCACATGAGGCCAGAAAATGACGCCGGTGTCACGATGGCGCGCGCAAAAAAGGCCCCGGCGCGGGCGCGCGGGACCTTTCTGCACCCGGTTCGGGTAACGATCAGACCTGGCCGGTGACGCCGTCCCAGAACTTCTTGGCCTTGCCCATGAAGCCGGAGGCCTGCGGATGCTGGGCGTCGCCGCAGAGGTCGGCCAGCTCGCGCATCAGCTCCTTCTGCCGGGCGCTCAGATGGGTCGGGGTCTCGACGAACAGCTCCACGATCAGGTCGCCGCGCTCACGGGTGCGCAGCGAGGGCATGCCGCGACCCTTGATGCGGATGGTCTTGCCGGTCTGGACGCCCTCGGGGATCTTCACCGGGATGCGGCATTCGCCGTCGCAGTTCTCGCCGCCCATCAGGCAGGGCGCCTCGATCTCGCCGCCCAGGGCCGCCGTGCACATGGCCACCGGCACGGTGCAGAGCAGGTCCAGGCCATCCCGCTCGAACAGGTCGTGCGGGGCCACCGACAGGAAGATGTAGAGGTCGCCGCGCGGGCCGCCGCGCTGACCCGCGTCGCCCTCGCCGGCCAGCCGGATCCGGGCGCCGTCGTCGACACCCGACGGGATGCGCACCGACAGGGTGCGGTCGCGCCGCACCTGGCCGTGACCGTGGCAGGCCTTGCAGGGATCGAGCACCAGCTTGCCGGTGCCGCCGCAGCGGGGGCAGGTGCGCTCGATGGCGAAGAAGCCCTGGGTGGCCCGCACGCGGCCCGCGCCGCCGCAGCTGCCGCAGACCGTCGGGCTGGTGCCGGGCTTGGCGCCCGAGCCGTCGCAGGGTTCGCAGGTGATGGAGGCCGGTACGGTGATCTCGACGTCCGAGCCGGCATAGGCCTGCTCCAGGGTGATCTCGAGATCGTAGCGCAGGTCGCCGCCGCGGGCCGGGCCGTTGTTCTGCCGCCGGCGGCCGCCGCCGAACATCTCGCCGAACGCGTCGCCGAACACCTCGTTGAAGATGTCGTGGACGTCGTTGAAGCCCTGTCCGCCGCCGCCGGCGCCGCCATTGACGCCGGCATGGCCGTAGCGGTCGTAGGCCGCGCGCTTCTGGGCGTCGGACAGGACCGAATAGGCCTCGTTGACTTCCTTGAAGCGCGTTTCGGCGTCACCACAACCGCCGTTGCGGTCAGGGTGGTGCTCCATCGCCTTCTTGCGGAAGGCGCTCTTCAGAGCGGCCTCGTCGCATCCGCGCTGGACGCCGAGAATGTCATAGTAGTCACGCATGGACGGACATTCGGAAAAGCTTGTCTTCTGAGGTGGGGGAGCGCCCGTCCCTCTGCAAGTCCGGGGCCGACCAGCGGGTCGACGGGACCGAGAGGGACGGGACGTCTGCCTTCGCGAAGGCGGCGGCGACGGTCCCCGGACAGGTCTTGATCATATCCGGGCCCCTCGCCGCCATGAGGCGCGATGTCACGCCGACTTCTTGTCGTCGTCGCTGACTTCCTCGAACTCGGCGTCCACGACGCCGTCGTCCGCGGCCTGGGAGGCCTCGCCGTCGCCGGCTTCGCCCTGCTGGGCCTTGTACATGGCCTCGCCCAGCTTCATCGACGCCTGGATCAGGGTCTGGGTCTTGGCGGCGATGTCCTCGCCGTCGCCGCCCTCGATCACCGCCTTCAGGTCGGCCAGCGCCGTCTCGATGGCGGCCTTCTCGTCAGCGCCGACCTTGTCGCCGTGCTCGGCCATGGCCTTCTCGGTCGAGTGGATGACCGCGTCGGCCTGGTTGCGGGCCTCGACGCTCGCCTTGCGCTTCTCGTCCTCGGCCCTGTTGGCCTCGGCCTCGCGGACCATCTTCTCGATGTCGGCGTCCGAAAGGCCGCCGCTCGCCTGGATGCGGATCGACTGTTCCTTGTTGGTCGCCTTGTCCTTGGCCGTGACGTGCACGATGCCGTTGGCGTCGATGTCGAAGATGACCTCGATCTGCGGCACGCCGCGCGGCGCGGGCGGGATGCCGACCAGGTCGAACTGACCCAGCATCTTGTTGTCCGTGGCCATCGGGCGCTCGCCCTGGAAGACCCGGATCGTCACCGCCGACTGGTTGTCGTCGGCCGTCGAGAAGGTCTGGCTCTTCTTGGTCGGGATGGTCGTGTTGCGCTCGATCAGCGGCGTGAACACGCCGCCCAGGGTCTCGATGCCCAGCGTCAGCGGGGTGACGTCCAGCAGCAGCACGTCCTTGACGTCGCCCTGCAGCACCCCGGCCTGCACCGCCGCGCCCAGCGCCACGACCTCGTCGGGGTTGACGCCCTTGTGCGGCTCACGGCCGAAGAATTCCTTCACCGCGTCCACGACCTTGGGCATGCGGGTCATGCCGCCGACCAGGATCACTTCGTCGATGTCGCTCTTCTTGAGGCCGGCGTCCTTCAGCGCCTGTTCGCAGGGCGCGATCGTCCTGGCGATCAGGTCCTCGACCAGGGCTTCCAGCTTGGCGCGCGACAGCTTGATGTTCAGGTGCAGCGGGCCGTTGGCGTTCATGCTGATGAACGGCAGGTTGACCTCGTACTGCGCGGTCGAGCTGAGTTCCTTCTTGGCCTTCTCGGCCTCTTCCTTCAGGCGCTGAAGGGCCAGCTTGTCCTTGCGCAGGTCGGTGCCGGTTTCCTTCTTGAACTCGTCGGCCAGGTAGTCGACCACGCGAAGGTCGAAGTCCTCGCCGCCCAGGAAGGTGTCGCCGTTGGTGGCCTTCACCTCGAACACGCCGTCGCCGATCTCGAGGATCGAGACGTCGAAGGTGCCGCCGCCCAGGTCATAGACGGCGATCTTCTTGCCGTCGTTCTTGTCCAGGCCGTAGGCCAGGGCCGCTGCGGTCGGCTCGTTGATGATGCGCAGCACTTCCAGGCCGGCGATCTTGCCGGCGTCCTTAGTGGCCTGACGCTGGGCGTCGTTGAAGTAGGCCGGAACGGTGATGACGGCCTTGGTGACCGGCTCGCCCAGGTGACGCTCGGCGTCTTCCTTGAGCTTCATCAGGATGAAGGCCGAGACTTCCTGCGGGCTGTAGTCCTTGCCGTGGGCGCGGACCCAGGCGTCGCCCGTCGGGCCCTTGACGATCTCGTAGGGCACCATGCCCTTGTCCTTGTCGACCACCGGATCGCTGTAGGAGCGGCCGATCAGGCGCTTGATGGCGAACAGGGTGTTGGTCGGGTTGGTCACCGCCTGGCGGCGCGCCGGCTGGCCGACGAGCTTTTCGCCGTCATCCAGGAAGCCGACGACCGACGGCGTGGTGCGCGCGCCCTCGGCGTTCTCGATCACCCGGGGGTTCTTGCCGTCCATGATGGCCACGCACGAGTTCGTGGTGCCCAGGTCGATACCGATGATCTTGCTCATCTTGAGGTCTTTCTACTCCAAAGTTGGCGGACGGCGGCGACAAGAGCCTTGCGTGAAGCGCTCCGGTTTTTCTCTTCCGTCCCCGGTGGATCCTCTGATCGGGAATGGACCGGCTCCCGATGTGGCGGAAGCCATCGTCAAGACCGCCATATGGGAAGCACACCCCCCGCTGCAAGTGCAAAACCCCAGCCAAATTGAGGGCTTTGTCGGGGAGTCGACCCCGATTGCGCAGAACCCCCCGTTTGGGGCATGGCGCAGCGGGGGGGCAAGCGCTCTATCGCGCCATTGAGGGGCTGCAATCCTGAGGGGGATGCCATGATCGAACTATCCAGAAAATTCCGTGCGGCGGCGGCGATCGCCGTATTCGCCGCCGCCAGTCTGCTGACCGCCGCCAGCGCGTCCGCGGAGGACCGGCGCGTCCGGATCATCAACGAAACCCGCTACACCATCGTTCGGTTCTATGCCTCGAACGTGAGCGAGAACGACTGGGAAGAGGATATCCTGGGGCGCGACGTCCTGCGCCCCGGCCAGTCGGTCACCGTCAACGTCGACGATGGCACCGGCTACTGCCTGTACGACTTCAAGGCGGTGTTCGATGACGGTGACGAGCTGGTCCGCTCGCGCATCGATGTCTGCAAGATCTCGTCCTACCGCTACACCGAAGACTGAACGGCCGCCGGCGCGGACATCGTCCGCGCCGGTTCCGCCCGCCCGGCGGACGCCTTGCCTCGCAAGGTCGCGGCGCGCACCCTGTGGCGCTCCACGGGGTGATCATGAAGGACCAGACCGGTTTCACGCTGCTGCCCGGACGCCTGTCGCCCGATGAGCAGGCCGGCCTTGTCGACGCCGTCCTGGAGGCCGCCCGGGACGCGCCGTTCCATGTCCAGTCGACCCCCGGCGGCAAGCCGATGAGTGTCGAGACCACTGGCCTTGGACCGCTGTCCTGGGTCTCCGACCGGCTCGGCTACCGGTACGAACCGCGCCACCCGCTCACCGGCCGGCCCTGGCCGCTGCTGCCGCCGCTGCTCCTGACCCTGTGGGCCGACCTGGTCAGCCCGGTCGTCCCGGCCGACGCCGGCCTGGTGAACCTGTACCGCCCCGGCGCGCGCATGGGCCTCCACCGCGACGAGGACGAGGCGGACTTCGCCTTTCCGGTGCTGTCGATCTCGCTGGGCGATACGGCGCTGTTCCGCCTCGGCGGGCTGACGCGAACGGCGCCGACGCGCTCGCTGCGGCTCGCCTCGGGCGATGTCTGCCTGCTGGCCGGGGAGTCCCGGCTGGCCTACCACGGCGTCGACCGCATCATCCCCGGCTCCTCCAGGCTGATCCCCGGCGGCGGCCGGATCAACATCACCCTGCGGCGGGCCGCCCCGGCCGCGCCCTTTGCGGCGCCGCTCCCGTCGCGATAGGGTGCGACAAAACGCCGTCGAGGGAACCGCCATGCTCAAGCTCACCCGTCCCGAGGGGAACCTGCCCGGGGATCTGGACGTCTCCCGCCGCGCGCTGGGCGGGCTGTTCTTCGCCGGCTACGCGGCCGCCGCCGTGTCCGCCGCCGCCGAGCCGATCGTCACCGACCTGGACGGTCTGGTCGCCGAAATGGCCATGATCCCGGCCGGCGACCGCGAAATCCCCGCCTATGTGGCTCGCCCGGACGCCCGGGGCCGCTTCCCGGTGGTGCTGGTCATCTCGGAAGTGTTCGGCATCCACGAGTACATCCGCGATGTCTGCCGGCGGCTGGCCAAGCTCGGCTACGTCGCCATCGCCACCGACTACTTCGCCCGCCACGGCGATCCGGCGCCGCTGACCGACTTCGCAGCGATCCGCCGGATCGTCTCGGCCGTCACCGACGCGGAGATGATGAACGACATCAACGCCACCGCCGCCTGGGCCGGCGCCCAGGCCTTCGCCGACCGCAAGAAGATGGCGATCACCGGCTTCTGCTGGGGCGGCGCGGCCGTCTGGCTGGCCTGCTCGCGGTACCGGCACTTCCGCTGCGGCGTCGCCTGGTACGGCCGCCTGACCCGGCCGGCCGAGGGGCAGTTCCTGTCCGAGCCCGAGCGCGAATGGCCGCTGGAACTCGCCGGTTTCCTGAAGGCCCCGGTGCTGGGCCTCTACGCGGGCAGGGACCAGGGCATTCCGGTCAGCGATGTCGAGCTGATGAACGCCCGGCTGCGCGAGTTCGAAAAGGACGGCGCCCGGATCCTGGTCTATCCCGACGCCCAGCACGGCTTCCACGCCGACTACCGCGCCAGCTACGACCTGGACGCCGCCCAGGACGGCTGGCGCAAGATGATCGACCACTTCGGCAGACACGGGGTCAAGGGGAAGCGGTTCTAGCTATCCCCACATCCGTCATCCTCGGACTTGTTCCGAGGACCCATGAACACGGCAAACAACAAAAAAGGGCGCGGATCACTCCGCGCCCTTTTCGCTTGGCTCACCACCCGTCATCCTCGGAACAAGTCCGAGGATGACGGGTGGTGGTGGTGGACCTACCCCCGCAGCTTCCGCGTCAGGGCTTCCAGGTCGCGGGACAGTTGCGCGTCGTCGGCCTTGAGGGCCTCAATGCGGCGCACCGCGTGCAGGACTGTGGTGTGGTCGCGGCCGCCGAAGCGCCGGCCGATGTCCGGCAGCGAGCGGGTGGTCAGCTGCTTTGCCAGCCACATGGCCGCCTGGCGCGGCCGGGCGACCGAGCGGTTGCGGCGCTCGCTGATCAGGTCCGCCTGGCGCAGGCCGAAGTGCTCGGATGTCGCCTTCTGGATGTCGTCGATGGTGATGCGCTTCTCGGCGCCGCGCAGGTGCGGCCGCAGGATGTTCTGGGCCTCGTCCAGCGACAGGGCCGACACCTCCGGACCCATGCGGGCCACCAGGGTGTTCAGCGCGCCCTCCAGCTCCCGCACGCTGTCGGTGAAGCGGTCGGCGAGGAACTGCAGCACCTCGGGACGGGCCTGGGCGATGAAGCCGCCCTGGCGGCCCAGCGAGGCCAGCTTGCGCTCCAGGATGCCCATGCGCAGGCCGCGGTCGGCGGGCTCGATGCCGCAGACCAGACCGGCGGACAGGTGGCTGCGCAGGCGGGCGTCCATCTCGGTGATCTGGGCCGGCGGCCGGTCGGCCGAGAACACCACCCGGCGGCCGTCCTCCATGAGCGCCGTCAGGGTGTGGAACAGCTCTTCCTGGGTCGACTGCTTGCCGGCCACGAAGTGCACGTCGTCGATCAGCAGCAGGTCCGCGGCGCGCAGCTCTTCCTTGAACAGGGTGGTGGAGCGATCCATCACCGCCCGCACGAAGGTCGACAGGAAGCGCTCGGCGGTCAGGTAGACCACCTTCTTCTCCGGCGCCGCGCGCATGGCCTCCCAGGCGAGCGCGTTCAGCAGGTGGGTCTTCCCGAAGCCATAGGGGCTGTGGAAGACGACCGGATTGAAGTGGCCGTCGGCCCAGCTGGCCACCCGGCGGGCGACGGCGTGGGCGAATTCGTTGGCCGGGCCGGGCACGAAGCTGTCGAAGGTGAACCGCTCCTGCAGGCCGGCGGTGCGCGTCGGGCGGACGGGCGGCATCTGGGCGATGGCCGGGGCGTCGGTGGCGACCGGGTCCATGACCTCGATGGCCTCGGCGATGATCTCCATGCCGCCGGTGGCGGACTCGAACTCCATCCGGGACTTCAGGTCCAGGATGCGGCCCTCCGGATCGTGCTGCGCCCACAGCTCGCCGATACGGCGCCAGGCGTTGCGGCGGATCCAGTCGCGGGCGACGCCGGTCGGGGTGACGAGATAAAGCTGGCCGCCGGCTTCGCGCAGAGCGGCCTGGGCCAGCCAGGACCCGAAGGCGGCCTCGCCCAGCTCGTGACGAAGCGCCAGGCAAGCCTTGGTCCAGACGGCGCCGGCCGGAGTCTGCGAAGGCATCTGTTGGCCACCCACGGAAGTCATATTCAGCCCCACCCGATCTTTATCTGTCTCTTGCCCGCGAAGCCTCAGCCGCCCCCACGACGATGAAGCCAAAGTCCGACGCACAGAGGCTTGACCGGCGGATGCAATGCGTCCGCCGCCGCCTTACTCATGACCAAAAATGGAGATGAACCAGAGCGTCTAGAGCGCCACACTAGCGACCTCGAAAACGGCCGGTCAAACCGGAAATTAGAGTCCCGATACGGATATTTCTGTTGACTCGCCGTCGCCCCGAACTGGGCAAGGGAATCCGTTAACCAGCCCCTGAAGGATGAGTAAATTCGCCGCACGCGCGAAACGCAGGCGCGAAAAAACCGGCCGACGCGGAAGCGTCTGCCGGTTCATCGAAGTGCTGAAATATAAGGCGTTGCGCCGAAAAAGGCGCTCCGTCCCCGGCCTGTATCAGGCGGCCGACAGCTTCTTCAGCTGGGCGTTCAGGCGCGAGACCTTCCGCGAGCCGGTGTTCTTGTGCACCACGCCCTTGGACACCGCGCGCATCAGTTCCGACTGGGCGGTGATGAAGGCTTCCTTGGCCACGGCGGCGTCGCCGGCGGCGAGGGCTTCCTCGAACTTGCGCAGGTAGGTGCGGACGCGCGAACGGCGGGCCTTGTTCACCTCGGTGCGGCGCTCGATCTTGCGGATCGCCTTCTTGGCGCCGGGATTATTGGCCATGTGCCTGTAGACCTCAAACGGACGGGGCGCGCGCGGACGTCGCGTACGCCGGATAAATCGAAGGGCGGGCAAATACAGGAAGGACCGGGGCCGGTCAACGTGACTCTGGCGGATCGGCCGTCCTTCTGTACAAGCGGGGCATGGACAGAAGACTGTTTCTCGCCGGCGCCGCCGCGCTTGCCGGATGCGCCGGCGGCGGATCAGGTCCGGTTGTCGTCTGCGACCCGGACCTGGTCGCGCCGCTCAACGCCGCCCTGGCGGCCTGGGTGCGCAAGGGCGAGGCGACGGACTTCACCCTGGACGCAGCCGATGCGAAGGCCCTGCTGGCGGCGGGCGAGTCCGGCGCCGGCGCCGTGATCGCCACCCGCGAGCCGATGCTGGCCGACCGGCTGCAGCGCTACGGCCACGCCCGGCTGCAGAACCGCTTCAAGCCCCGCATCGGGGCCGGTGAGGTCCAGGTCGTGGCCACGCGCGGTCCGGGCGAGGGGGCCGGCGTGACGTTCGCCAGGTGGCTGACGACCGACGAGGCCGCCGCCCTGCTCACCGCCCCTTGAAGTCCGGCTTCCGCTTCTCGACGAAGGCGGCCATGCCTTCCTTCTGGTCCTCGAAGGCGAACAGGCTGTGGAACAGGCGCCGCTCCAGCGCCACGCCGGTGGTCAGGGTGGTCTCGTAGGCCGCCTCGACCAGCTCCTTGTTCATCATCACCGCTAGCGGCGAATGGCCCGCGATCTTCACCGCCGCTTCCAGCGCCGTCTCGATGAGCTTGTCGGCCGGGACCACGCGCGACACCAGGCCGGCGCGCTCGGCCTCGGCGGCGTCCATCATCCGGGCGGTCAGGATCATGTCCATGGCCTTGGCCTTGCCGACGAAGCGGGTCAGGCGCTGGGTGCCGCCGATGCCGGGCGCGACGCCCAGGTTGATCTCCGGCTGGCCGAACTTCGCCGTCTCCGAGGCGATGATGAAGTCGCACATCATGGCCAGCTCGCAGCCGCCGCCCAGGGCGAAGCCGCTGACCGCCGCGATGACCGGCTTGCGGAACTGCTCCAGCTTGCGGGCCGGCGCGGTGAAGAAGTCGAGCGTCATCATCTGGGCGTAGGACTTGTCCGACATCTCCTTGATGTCGGCCCCGGCGGCGAAGGCCCGCTCCGATCCGGTCAGGACCAGGACGCGGACGGCGTCGTCCGCCGAGGCGGCGTCCAGCACCTGGCCCAGCTCGCCCAGCAGGGTCGAGTTGAGGGCGTTGAGGGCCTCGGGCCGGTTGAGGCGCACGAGCAGGACGCCGTCGGACGGCGTTTCGACGAGGAGGGTCTGGAAGTCGGTCATGGGCGGTTTGTGCCCGCCCCGTCGCGCCGGCTCAAGTGCGTTCAGGGCCCCTCGACCGCCACGCCGCGCGCCCGCAACAGCGCCGGGACGCCGTCGGGTCCGGTCAGATGCCCGGCCCCGACCACGATCACGGTGGTTCCCGACCCCGCCAGCCGCTCGAGGATCAGCGCCGTCCAGCGCCGGTTGCGGCCGGCCAGCAGGCGTTCGTAGAGCGCCGGAGACAGGCTGCGCAGCGGCGCGACGCCCAGGGCCTCGATGGCGGCCTGGTCGCCGGCCAGCCAGCTGCGAACCAGACGCGCGAACAATTCCGGATCCTCCTCGAGCTGGCGCAGGGTTTCCTCCAGCGACGCCAGTTGGTCGGCTTCGGGCGCGTCGGCCAGGAAGGCGATCTGCTCCCACGGCGTCTCGAAGTAGCGCCGCTCGGCGATCGGCGCGGCGTCCGCCAGCACCGCCTCGACGCCGGCCTCGACGCGGGCGCCGTCCCGCACCAGCGCCGCCACGCTCAGGGTGATGTCCGCCAGCCAGGGGCGCAGGCCGTCGATCGCCGCCGGCGACAGGCCGAGCGCGGCGGAGGCCTTCTCCAGCCGCGCCCGTCCCTCGGCCGACAACTTCACCGACAGGCTTTCACCGACCGGCAGCAGGCCGAGCGCGCGGGTCGCCAGCCGCCCCTCGCCGCCTTCGGTCGGGGTCTCGAACCAGAGGTCGTCGGCCGTCTCCAGCGCCGCGTCCAGCGCCGGGGGCCGCCAGTCGAGCCCGTCGGGCAGCAGGTGCACCGAGCCGAACAGCACGATGGTCGAGTCCGCGTCGCGCACGGTCCAGACCGACGGCTCGGCCCTCGCCGGAACCGGCGCGGCGGCGAGACCGGCGGCGGCGGCCAGCGCGGCCAATCCCGACCAAATCGACAGGGTTTTCAGGGCCACGCTACGAGCGACTCCATGAACCGTACATTCCAGCTCCACGCCCTCAATCGCGACCTCACCAACCTGTCGCTGTTCCGATACCGCGACTGGCAGGGCTATCTGGTCACAGGTCAACACTCCGGCACGCACTGGATCAAGTGGATGCTGAGCTACGCCCTGGCCGCGGAGTACGGCGTCACCCCGCCGAAGTTCTACAACAATGCCTCGTCCAACGAGGTGATCGGCCATCCCAAGCACCGCCGGCCGGCCGACTGGCCCGTGCCTCGGATCGCCAGCTCCCACACCATCGCCCCCTATGAGCTGGAATGGGGCTGGCTGCGCGCGCTCGCCCCCCTGCCGCCCTACGGCGTGGTGGTGCGCGATATCCGCGACGTGCTGGTCTCCAACTACGAGAAGTGGAAGGCCAAGTACGACGTCCCCTTCGCCGAGTATGTGAAGGGCGACCCGCTGGGCAAGCGGTTCAACTGCGATGTCTGGTGGTACATCCGCTTCCTGAACCGCTGGGGCGCGGTGCAGGCGAAGTATCCGGACCAGACCCTGGTCCTGAAGTACGAGGACTTCCGCGCCGACCCGCGCGCCAGCCTGGTCAGGCTTCTGGCCCAGTTCGGCGTGACGCTATCGGACGCCGCGATCGATGCGGGCGTGGCGGCGGGCGGCAAGGACTTCATGGCGCAGCACCACAATCCCGACGTGGCGGTCTACGGCGTCCGCGCCGACAGCGACGACCGCCACTGGGACGAGGCGTCGACCGCGATCCTCGATGGCATCCTGCGCGAGCACCTCAAGTACGACTTCGGGTACGGCCTGCCGATGCGGGGGTAGGCTGTGCGTCCTTCGACACGCCGCTTCGCGGCTGCTCAGGATGACTGAGGAAGAAGGCTAACCACCCAAGTCATGCTGAGCAGCGCCGCAGGCGCGTGTCGAAGCACGCACGGGTTACGTCTGGCACGTCCGGCAGAAGAAGGTCGAGCGGCCCGCCTGGACCTCGCGTTCGATGACGCCGGCGCAGCCGGGCGTGGGGCAGGGCTCGCCCTCGCGGCCGTAGACGCGGAAACTGTGCTGGAAGTAGCCCAACGCCCCGTCGGTGGCGGCGAAGTCGCGCAGGGTCGAGCCGCCGGCCTCGATGGCCTCGCCCAGCACCTCGCGGATCACCTGGACCAGCAGCGGGTACTTCGCGCGGGCGATCGTCCCGGCCGGCTTGAGCGGCGAGATCCCCGACCGGTGCAGCGCCTCGCAGACATAGATGTTGCCAAGCCCGGCCACGATCCGCTGGTCGAGCAGCAGGGTCTTGGGACCCTGTTTGCGGCCGGCGAAGGCTGTGGCCAGGTGGTCGGCGGTCAGGTCCGGGCCCAGCGGCTCGGGACCCATGCCGGCGAACCAGGGATGGGCGGCCAGCCCCTCGGCCGGGACCAGCCCCATGAACCCGAAGCGGCGCGGGTCATAGTAGGTGACGCGCGCCCCGGCCTCGGTCTCCAGCAGCACGTGGGCGTGCTTCGGATCGGGCGCGACCGCGTGGACGAAGTCCCCGGGCCGCCCGACGAGCCCGGGCGCGTCGATCTCGAACCGGCCGGTCATCCCCAGATGCATCACCAGCACGTCGCCCCGGTCCAGATGGCCGAGCAGGTACTTGGCCCGCCGCTCAAGCCGCTCGATCCGCGCGCCGGTCAGGCGCTGAACGAAACCGTCGGGAAACGGGAAGCGCAGGTCCGGCCGCCGCTGTTCGACGCGGGAGAGCCGCGCGCCTTCCAGCACCGGCTGCAGGCCGCGGCGGACGGTTTCGACTTCGGGAAGCTCGGGCATGGGGGTCTTTCGCCGGGGCGGGGTCCGCCGTTGGCTAGCCTAGGCGCCGTCCCGGGTCTATGAGGCAAGGCATGAGCCAGAGCAGCGCCACCTTCGGCTACCGCGACGTCGACCCCTCCGAGAAGCCCGGCCTGGTCCGGGGCGTCTTCGACCGCGTCGCGGGCCGCTACGACCTGATGAACGACCTGATGAGCGCGGGCGTGCACCGGCTCTGGAAGGACGCCGTGGCCGCGCGGCTGAACCCGCAGCCGGGCGAGATGATCCTCGACGTGGCCGGCGGCACCGGCGACATGGCCCACCGCTACGCGAAGATGGCCCGCGCCGCCCAGGAACGCCGGGGCGGCGAGGATGCGACCATCCACGTCATCGACTACAACGCCGAGATGATCGCCGCCGGCCGCGAGCGCGGCTATCCGCCGGAGGTCTGCTGGGCCGTGGGCGACGCCCAGCGGCTGCCGCTGCCGGACGCCAGCGCCGACGCCTATTCGATCACCTTCGGCATCCGCAACGTCACCGACGTCAGCGCCGCCCTGCGCGAGGCGCGGCGGGTGCTCAAACCCGGCGGGCGGTTCGTCTGCCTGGAGTTCTCGAGGCCGACCAACAGCCTGGTCCGCGCCGCCTATGACGCCTGGTCGTTCAACGCCATCCCGCAGATCGGCGAGTGGGTGGCGGGCGACCGGGACTCCTACCAGTACCTGGTCGAGAGCATCCGCCGCTTCCCCGACCAGAAGACCTTCGCCCGCATGATCACCGACGCCGGCTTCTCCAACGCGGGCTTCGTGAACTTCACCAACGGCGTCGCGGCCATGCACACGGGGCGGGCCATCTAGGCATGGACCTCGCCGCTTTCGCCCGCCTGCTGGCCGTCGGCTGGACGTTGATCCGCGCGGACGCGCTGATCCCGCGCGAGGTCGATCCGCTGCTGCCGACGGGCGTGCAAACGCTGGGCAGGGTCCTGCGGCTGTTCGCCGGGCGGCAGGCCAGGGTCGGGCGTCCGGGCGAGCGGCTGGCCACGGCGCTGGAGAGCTTCGGCCCCGTCGCCATCAAGCTGGGCCAGGTGCTGTCCACCCGCGCCGACATCTTCGGCGGCCAGTTCGCCGAGGACCTGTCGCACCTGAAGGACCGGCTGCCGCCGTTCGCGACCGCCATCGCCCGGGCCGAGGTCGAGCGTGAGCTCGGCCGGCCGATCGAGAGCCTCTACGCGACCTTCGGCGAGCCGGTGGCCGCCGCCTCCATCGCCCAGGCCCATGAGGCGACGCTGCTCGACGGCCGCCGCGTGGCGGTGAAGGTCCTGCGGCCCGGCATCGAGCGCCGCGTCGATTCCGACAGCCGCGTGTTGCTGATGGTCGCCGGTCTGGTCGAGCGGCTGATCGCGCCGGCCCGCCGGCTGGAGCCGGTTCTGTTCGCGAAGATCGTCGTCCGCGCCCTGGAGCTTGAGCTCGATCTGCGTATGGAGGCCGCCGGCGCCGGCGAGGTGGGCGAGGTCATGGCCCGCGACAGCTACATGCGTGCGCCGGCCGTGGTCTGGGAGGGCGTCGGCAAGCGGGTCCTGACCCTGGAATGGGCGAGCGGCCTGCCGCTGTCCGACCCGGAGACGCTGGACGCGCCGGGCCTCGACCGCCGGGCGCTGGCCGACAACGTCATCCGCGGCTTCCTGGCCCAGGCCCTGGACCAGGGAGTGTTCCACGCCGACCTGCACGAGGGGAACCTGTTCGTGTCGGCGCCCTCTTCGATCATCGCCGTGGACTTCGGCATCATCGGCCGGCTGGGGCCCGTCGAGCGGCGCTTCCTGGCCGAGATCCTCTACGGCTTCCTGAACCGCGACTATCGCCGGGTGGCCCAGGTCCACTTCGACGCCGGCTACGTGCCGCGCCACCATGACATCGACGCCTTCGCCCAGGCCCTGCGCGCGGTGGGCGAGCCGGTGTTCGGCCGGGCGGCGAGCGAGCTCTCCATGGGCCGGCTGCTGGCCCAGCTGTTCGAGATCACCGCCCTGTTCGACATGCGGCTGCGGCCCGAGCTGGTGCTGCTGCAGAAGACCATGGTCACCGTCGAGGGCGTCGCCCGCCGGCTCTACCCCGACCACGACATGTGGCAGGCCGCCGACCCGGTCGTGCGCCGCTGGATCAGCCGCGAACTCTCGCCGGTGGCCCGTGTCCGGGAGCTGGCCGACGACGCCGTTCGCGCCCTGCGCGCCATCGCCCGCATGGCCGAGGCCCAGGAGGCCGGCGTGACCACCGTCGCCGTCATCGAGCCGCGCCCCTCGCGCCTGGCCTGGTTCGCCTTCGGCGCGGCCGTGGCCGGACTGGCGGGCGTGCTGGGCTATCTTTTGGGGTAGACCCTGAATCGCCTCTCCCACTTGGGAGAGGGAAACCAGCCGAAGGCTGGTGGCGAGGGACGCGCCGCTGTCAGCCGTCAGGCAACGGTGTTCGGCCTCAACCCGTCCGCGCCAGGACTCCAGGCACAGGCGCTTCCCCCTCCACCATGCTTCGCAAGGTCCCCCTCCCCCATAGCGGGGGAGGAAGGCTACTCCCCATCCGCCCGCGCTCGCCGTCTCGCGGCGCGGTCGGCTTCCTGGACCTTGACCTGTTCCCAGTAGGCCATGCCGGTGTCGGGCTTGAACATCGTGCGCGGGGCGCCGTCGGCCGAGGCGATGGCGAAGACGTTGCCGGCCGGGTCGTAGATCAGCCGGTCGCCGTTGTCCCGGGTCAGGAACAGCGAGCCCTTCGGCGGTCTGGCCGTGAAGGCGTGGGCCTTGCGCACGAAGGCGTCGACCGTGTCGGCGCCGAAGGCCGCGCCGTTGCGCTCGAAGGCGCGGCGGGCGTTCTGCTCGGCGGTGTAGCGCCGGGTCGCCGACCACATCGGCCGGCCGTCGACCTTCGGGACCGGCGACCGGTCGGCGTCGGAAGACCCCGGCCGGTCGGCAAAGGACGCCTGCGATGACGCCGCCGTCGCCTGCCCGGCGTCCCCGGCCCTCTGCACCGGCACGGCCGAGGCGCCGCCGTCACAGCCGCTGATGAGCAGGCACAGGCCCGCGACGACGGCGGAGCCGCCTGACAATCTAATCATGAGAACCCTCGCTATGCCACCTGAACGAGAATAACGAACGAACTAGGAACACAGGTCGAGCCGGTTGTCCAGCGCCCGCCCGCGCCGTAAGGAGCGGACAGGCTTTGAAGGCGAGGGCGCGGTTTGGGCGAGCGACGGGTTCTTCTGATCGTCGGCGGCGGCATCGCGGCCTACAAGGCGCTGGAGCTGACGCGGCTCCTGCGCAAGGCGGGCGTGGCCGTGCGGCCGATCCTGACGGCGGCCGGCGCGCAGTTCGTCACGCCGCTGTCCCTGTCGGCCCTGGCCGAGGACAAGGTCTACAGCGAGCTCTTCTCCCTCACCGACGAGGCGGAGATGGGCCATATCGAGCTCAGCCGCTCGGCCGACCTGGTGGTCGTCGCCCCGGCGACGGCCGACCTGATGGCCAAGGCCGCGCAGGGGCTGGCCGGCGATCTGGCCTCCACCACCCTGCTGGCCACCGACAAGCCGGTGCTGATGGCCCCGGCCATGAATGTGCGCATGTGGGAGCACGCGGCCACGCAGCGGAACCTCGCCACCCTGCAGGCAGACGGCGTCAGCTTCGTCGGCCCCGACGAGGGCGCCATGGCCTGCGGCGAGTTCGGCGCCGGGCGGATGGCGGAGCCGCAGGCGATCTTCGACGCCGTCATGGCCATGCTGGAAGGTCCGCGCGGCCGCCCGCTGGCCGGGAAACATGTGCTGGTCACCGCCGGCCCCACGGCCGAGGCGCTGGATCCGGTGCGGCTGCTGACCAACCGCTCGAGCGGCCGCCAGGGCTTCGCCATCGCCGCCGGGCTGGCAGCGCTGGGCGCGCGGGTGACCCTGGTCGCCGGGCCGGTCAGCCTGCCGACGCCGTCGGGCGTCAAGCGCGTCGACGTCGAGTCCGCCCGCGAGATGCTGGCCGCCTGCACCGCCGCCCTGCCGGCCGACGCCGCCGTCTGCGTCGCCGCCGTCGCCGACTGGCGACCCGACGAGGCGTTCGGCGTCAAGCTGAAGAAGGGCAAGGACGGGCCTCCGGAGCTTCGCCTCGTCGAGAACCCCGACATCCTCGCCACCCTGGCCGCCGGCGGCCCGCACCGGCCGAAGCTGGTGGTCGGGTTCGCCGCCGAGACCAACGACGTGGAGGCGCACGCCAGGGCCAAGCTGGCGCGCAAGAACTGCGACTGGATCATCGCCAACGACGTCACCGAGCCGGGCGTCATGGGCGGCGGCGAGAACGCGGTGCTGCTGATCAGCAAGGCCGGCGTCGAACGCTGGGACCGCGATGTGAAGGAAGCCGTGGGCGCCAGGCTGGCCGCCCGCATCGCCGAGGCGCTGGCATGACCCCGACCATCCCGATCACCCGCCTGCCGCACGCCGAGGGCATCCCGCTGCCGGCCTACGAAACCGCGCTGGCCGCCGGCATGGACTTGAGGGCGGCGGTGCCGGACCATGAGCCGCTGATCCTCAAGCCCATGGCGCGGGCCATGGTCCCGACGGGCCTGGCCTTCGCCGTGCCGGCCGGCTTCGAGGCCCAGGTGCGGCCGCGCTCGGGCCTGGCGGCCAAGGCCGGGATCACCTGCCTCAACACGCCGGGCACCATCGACGCCGACTATCGCGGCGAGGTGAAGGTCATCCTGATCAATCTGGGGGAGGAAGACTTCGTCATCCGCCGGGGCGACCGCATCGCCCAGCTGGTCATTGCGCCCGTGGCGTCGGCGACCTGGGTCGAAGTCGACAGTCTTGAAGAGACACAGCGCGGCGCCGGCGGCTTCGGCTCGACCGGCGCGGCCTGAGCCTGAATGCGCCTAGAGCGGCGATCCGAACAGGGCCATGTAGCCCAGGAAGCCGGTCGCGAAACTGGCCGCGGCGATCCACAGGAACGGCCGCGCGATGTCGTAGGGATGGTCGATCGAGGCTTTCATGACGCGGTCTGGTCCTTCAGGGGGCCGGGTATTCAACTCACTGAACACATCGGCGCCGCGTACGGTTGCAGGCGTCGTCTGAACCGAGAATGACGTGATTCGCCTCCCGATTGACAAGCTCGCCGAAAAACTCGCCTCGCGATTGAACGGGACGGCGGGCCGCCTGTTCCTCCCCGGCGGTCCGGGGGAGCCGCTGGGCCTGCTCGAGGCCTTCCGGGGCGACCCGGAACTGGCCGCGCGGATCACCTTCGTCGGCGCCCATGTGCCCGGCATCAACCGCACGGACTGGGCGGGCCTGCACGAGACGGCGCGGGCGGAGGGGACCTTCCTGTCGGGCGACTGGCGGGCCAGCTTCGAGGCCGGCGCCTTCGCGCTGCGGCCGATGACCTGGTTCCAGGCCTGGGGCTGGCTGGGGACGACGCCGCTCGACGCCGCCGTCGTCGTGGTCAGCCCGCCGGACGCCGACGGGCGGGTGTCGTTGGGGGTGGCCTCGGACCTGGCGCCGGCCGTCCTGGCGCGCGGCGTCTTCAAGGCCGCCATCATCAACCCGCACATGCCCCGGGTGCAGGGCCCGCTCTACGACCTGTCGGCCTTCGACCTGGTCGCCGAAGACGAGACGCCGCTGTTGACCTATGAGGCCGGGACCCTCGATCCGGCCTTCGACAGCATCAAAGGGCATCTGCAGACCCTGCTGACGCCCGGCTCAAGCCTGCAGTTCGGACTCGGCAAGGCCGGGGTGGCGGCGGTGCAGGCGATGGAGGGCCTCAAGGGCCTGCGCATCCACTCCGGCATGGTGGCCGGGCCGCTGCAGGCGGTGCTCGACTCTGGGGCCCTGACCGAGGTGGTCACCGGCCTGGCCGCCGGGGACGCCGACCTCTACGCCCTCTGCGGCCGCGACCCGCGCATCCGCTTCGAGCCCTCGGGCTTCACCCACGATATCCGCACCCTGGCGGCGATCCCCAAGCTTGTGGCGGTCAATTCCGCGCTGGAGATCGACCTGTTCGGCCAGGCCAACGCCGAGTTCCAGGGCGGCCGCCAGATCTCCGGCACCGGCGGGCTGACCGACTTCCTGCGCGGGGCGCGGCTGTCGGAGGGCGGCCTGCCGATCCTGGCCCTGCCGTCGTCGGCCAAGGGCGGCGCGATCAGCCGGGTCATCCCGCGCCTGCCGCAGACGGCGGTGTCGGTTCCCCGTGCGGACGTCGGGCTGGTCATCACCGAGCATGGCGTCGCCGATCTGCGCGGCCTGACGCTCGACGGCCGGGCGGAGGCGCTGATCGGCGTGGCCGAGCCGGCTCACCGCGACGCCCTGGCCAACGCCTGGGCCGATATCCGCAAGACCCTGTAGCGAGGACGATCCCTTGGACCTGCTGACCCGAAGCGATCTGCCCCTGGAACTCGTCGGCCGGGGCAAGGTGCGTGACATCTACATCGTCGACGCCGAGCGGCTGCTGCTGATCGCCACCGACCGGGTCAGCGCCTTCGACGTGGTCATGGCAGAGCCGGTGCCGTTCAAGGGCGCGGTGCTGACCCAGCTGAGCGCCTGGTGGTTCCGGCGGCTGGAGGGGGTGGTCGATCACCACCTGCTGTCGGTCGACGCGGACGAGATTATCGCCGCTGCGCCGGTGCTGGCGTCTCACCGCGCCCAACTGGTGGGGCGCGCCACCCTTTGTCGCCGGGTCGAGGTCGTGCCCATCGAATGCGTGGTGCGCGGATATCTCTCCGGTTCGGCCTGGAAGGAATACGCGGCGACCGGAACGCTGGCGGGGGAGGCGCTGCCCGCCGGCCTGCGCCAGAGCGAGCGGCTTGATCCGCCGGTGTTCAGCCCGGCGACCAAGGCCGAGACCGGTCATGACGAGAACATCCCGGTCTCGCGCATGGCCGAGCTGATCGGCGCCGATCTGGCCGCCGAGCTGGAGCGCCTGAGCCGCACGGTCTACGCGGCCGGCCGGGACGCCGCCGCCGAACGCGGGCTCGTTCTCGCCGACACCAAGTTCGAGTTCGGGCGCAACGCCGCCGGCAAGGTGGTGCTGATCGACGAGGTCATGACCCCCGACAGCTCCCGCTACTGGCCGGCCCAGGACTGGTCGGTCGGCGAGGTCCCGCCCAGCTTCGACAAGCAGCCCTTGCGCGATCACCTCGACGTCGAGCGCGCCGCCGGCCGCTGGAATGGCGAGGCGCCGCCCCCGCCGCTGCCGCAGGCGGTCATCGACGCCATGTCGGCGCGGTATCTGGACCTCTACCGGCGGATGACGGGCGAGAATCTACGGGTTTGAGGCGCCTCGCTCGGTGCAGATAATTTCCCGTCATCGTCGGACTTGTTCCGACGATCCATGCGTGGTGAGCAAGACCGGTGGCGCGCGGCGCTTCCGACATCTCCCTGATCACCCTCCGCCCGCGTTCATGGGTCGTCGGAACAAGTCCGACGATGACGAGAGTGGGAGCACGAGCGGCGCCCGCTGAGCGCTAACCCAGCAGCTCTTCGGTGTGTTCACCCAGCTTCGGCGAACGCTTGCCCGGCATCCGCTTCCCGTCGATCCTGAGCGGCGCGGCCAGCATGTGCAGGCCGTCCGGCTTGTCCGGATGATCGACCACGTCGCGCATGCCGACTTCGGCGACGAACGGATTGTCCAGCGCCTGGGGCAGGTCGTTGACCGGGCCGAACGGCACGCGGCCGGCCAGCAGGGTGGTCCAGTCGGCGTTGGTGCGGGTGGCGAACAGGGCGTCGACCGCCTCCGTCAGCGCCGGCAGGTTGGCGCGGCGCGCGGCGAGGTCGGCGAAGCGCGGATCGGCGGACAGGTCGGGTCGGGCGGCGAGGCTGCAGAGTTCCTCCCAGAACTTCTGCGTCATGCACATCAGCTGGCCGTAGCCGTCGGCGGTCTTCACTCGCTGGACCGGCGCCAGCGAGGGATGGGCGCCGGCCGGCAGCCGCTCGGTCACATGGCCGGCGTTCATCGCCCAGACGGCCGGGTAACTCAGCTGGTGCAGGGCGACGTCGAACAGGCTGACATCGACGTCGCAGCCGACGCCAGTCGCGCGGGCCGACAGGATGCCGGACACGACGCCGAACGCGAAGGTGGCGCCGCTCATGAAGTCGATAATCGAAACGCCCATGCGGGTCGGCGGACCGTCCGGCTCGCCGGTCAGGCTCATCAGGCCGCACTCGGCCTGCATCGGATAGTCGTAGCCGGGCCAGCCCTCGCGGCTGTTGCCGCGGCCATAGGCCGACAGGTGGCCGCAGACGATGGCGGGATTGATGCCCTTGAGCGCCTCGAAGGTCAGGCCCAGTTTCGCCGGCTGGTCGCCGCGCAGGTTGTTGACCACCGCCTCGGCCGAAGCCACCAGCCGCTCGAAGTCCGCGCGGCCCTGGCGGGTTTTCAGCTCCACCGCCGCGCTCTTCTTGCCGCGCGAGAAGGTCTGGAAATACTGGCTGTCGTGCTCGCCGAGCAGGAAGGGTCCTGTCGGCCGGGAGGCGTCGCCGCCCAGCGACGGGCTCTCGATCTTGATCACCTCGGCGCCGAGCTCGGCCATCAGCAGGGTCGCGTAGGGCCCGGCCCCGAAGTGTTCGAGGGTCAGGATGCGGACCCCCTCCAGAGGTCGCCTCACCAGTAGCCTTCCATCAGTTCGGTGGCCCAAGCCGGCTGGCGGACCTCGCCGCGCGGCAGGAACTCGCCCATCACCGGCTTGATGTCGAGCACCGGCGTGCCGTCGATGGCGTCCAGGCCCTCGACCTCGACGGTCAGGCCGTCGACCGCGACCACGCGGCAGACCGAGACGCCGAGGCGGTTGGGCCTGTTGCGGCCGCGCTGCGCGAAGATGCCGACCAGCGGCCAGTCCTCCCGCCCCCGCGGCCGGCGGGCGCCGGTGGTGATCTGGTCGGGCGTGATCTGGTCGAACACGAAGACGATCTCGGCATGGGAGAAGTCTGAGAGACCGAACAGGGCTTCGGGTCCGAACGTCGCGGCATCCAGCTCAATGCGCGCGCGGCTGGGACCCCAGTCGTCGTCGATGGCCTCGACGCGACCGCCCCGCACATGTCCGATCGGCTCAAGCCTGAAGCTCATGGTCGCCTCCCTGTCTGGACCGTCCGGCTAGTCCTGTCACCACCGGGGGTCAAGGCGGCGAAGCTGCTCTTGATTATCAGAACCATTCGCATTAAGCGACGAGCCACTGCTGTTCCGGAGCCTCCCTTGACCCAGTCCGCCCTCGGCCGCCTGCGCCGCTTCTGGCTCGACGTCCATCTGTGGCTCGGCGTGGGCCTGTTCCTGCTCCTCGTGCCGCTGGGCGTCTCCGGGGCTTTGCTGGTCTGGCACGACCCCCTCGACGAGCTTCTGCATCCGCAGCGGTTCGCGGTCAGCGAGGGCGGCGCGGTGCTGGCTCCGTCGGCCTATCTGGCCGCCTCGCGCGCGGCGTTCGGCGACAGGGCGACCGTCTCGCAGATCCGCATGCCGGAAGCCGAGGGCGACCCGGTGGTGGTGTCGGCCCGCATCAATGGCCAGACCCCGGCGCCCGGCGGCCGGCCGCAGTCGCTGACCGCCTGGCTCGACCCGGCCACCGGCAAGGTCCTTGATACGGCCAACACCCGCAATGAACTGGTCAGCGTCATGCACCGGCTGCACGGCAGCCTGCTGATCACCACCCCCGGCCTGGGCCGCAAGATCGTCGGCTGGATGGGCTGGGCGATGACCCTCTCCTGCCTCACCGGCCTGTGGCTGTGGTGGCCGCGCAACGGCAAGGTCGCCCGGGGTCTGCGCTGGCGGCGCTCGCCGTCGACGATGAACAACCTGCACCACATGTTCGGCTTCTGGGTGCTGGTCCCGCTGCTCGTCGTCTCCCTCACCGGCGTCTACATCTCCTTCCCGGCCACCAGCCGCGCGCTGTTCGGCGTCGCCGAATGGCAGCAGGGGCCCCGTCCGCCGCGCCCGGTCCCGCCGCCGCCGCTGGCGGTCCAGACCACGCCGATCGACGCCGCCGTCGCCGCCGCGACCGCGGAGACGCCGGGCTTGACCCTGGCGTCGATCAGCCTGCCGACCGAAGGGCGCGGCGCGTCCTGGCGCATCCAGTTCGCCCCCGTCGGCGACGGTGACCCGGCCACCGTCCAGATCGACGACAGGAACGGCAAGCCGCAGAAGGCCCGCGGGCGCGAGGCCGGCGCCGGCGCGTCCGAGCGGCCGGATGAACTCTCGCCGCTGATGCGCAAGATCCACGACGGCCAGGACACGCCGTTCATCTGGCAGCTGCTGGTCTTCCTGACCGGGATCGCGCCGCCGCTTCTGGGCGTCACCGGGACGGTGATGTGGCTGCGCCGCCGCGCCCGCCGCGCGCACCTCAAGGCGCCGCAATCGCAATAATCTCTTGTTGCGACTAATTCTCATTGCAAGTTGGAAACACCGAATCTAAGAACGACTCGCAATCGCAAGGCGCCGGACCGGCCGCCAGGATGACGGGGATAGTAATCTTCATGCGTACAATCGACCGGGCGGGCGTCACGGCCCGCGCCAAACATGCCCTCAACCTCGCCGCCGTCGCCGGCGCCGCCGGCCTGGGCCTGGCCCCGGGCCTCGCCCTCGCAGAGGAGCTGAGCGCCGCCGAGGCCGGCACGGAGGTGTCGAGCGTCGACGTCTATGGCCAGCGGGTCGCCAGGCCCTCGTCGCCGAAGCTCACCGCCGAGCCGCTCGACACGCCCCAGACCATCACTGTGGTGTCGGACCGCACCATCCGCGACCAGAACCTGCTGACCCTGCGCGACATCCTGACCACGGTGCCCGGGATCACCTTCGGGGCCGGCGAGGGCGGCGGCGGCTACGGCGACAGCATCAATCTGCGCGGCTACTCGGCCAACAACGACATCACCACCGACGGCCTGCGCGACAGCGCCCAGTACAGCCGCACCGACCCTTTCAACCTGCAGCAGATCGAAGTCATCAACGGCAGCAACTCCGTCTACGCCGGCGCCGGCTCGGTCGGGGGCTCGATCAACCTGGTCAGCAAGCAGCCCCGCGCCGGAGACAGCGTGCTGGTCAGCGGCGCCCTCGGGACCGACGGCTACGGCCGGTTCACCGTCGACGCCAACCGGCGGCTGGCCGACGGGATCGCCGGCCGCCTGAACCTGATGGTCCACCGCAATGACGTCGCCGGCCGGGACGTGGAGACCTACGAGCGCTGGGGCATCGCGCCGGCGGTCACCTTCGGCATCGACGGCCCGACCCGCATCACTCTGGCGGCCTTCCACCAGGAGGATGACAACACGCCGCGCTATGGCGCGCCCTACGCCTCCAACGCCTTCCTGAACGGCCCGCTGCCGGGCGTCGATCCGTCGAGCTACTTCGGCTATCGCAACATGGACAGGCAGGAGACCCAGGTCGACTCGCTGACCGCCCGGTTCGAGCACGACTTCAGCGACCGGCTGACCATCAGCAACATCACCCGCTGGCAGCGCGTCACCCAGCTCCTGGTCGTCAACCCGCCGCAGGGGACCTGGTGCCTGGCCAGCGGCCTGAACGCCAACGGCGGCGCGGCCTGCGCGACGCCGGGCCTCTACGCGCTCAGCGGCCCCCGCGGGAACCTGCGCGACACCGAGAACAACCAGATCGTCAGCCAGACCGACTTCAACATGAAGTTCACCACCGGCGGCTGGTCGCACAACCTGGTGGTCGGCGTCTCGTTCTCGAACGAGACCTATGACCTCTCCACCGGCAACACGCAGCGCAACGTCGACTCGACCACCCCGGCCTACCCGGCCATGAGCCTCGCCAGTCCCGACAACCTCTACGCCGGCCCGGTCAATTTCTTCGAGACCACGGTCAGCGAGGGCGAGCTGTCAAACCAGGCCATCTACGCCTTCGACACAGTCGAGCTGAACGACCAGTGGCAGCTGGACGGCGGCATCCGGGTCGAGCGCAACGCGGGCGAGTTCATCTCGACGCCCTCCACCTACACCGTCGGAACGCCGCCGACGCGGGTCCCGGGCGTCACCACCCGGGGCGAGAGCGAGGAGACCCTGCTGTCGTACCGCCTCGGCGTGGTGTTCAAGCCGGTCCCCAACGCCAGCCTCTACATCGCCTACGGCAACACGCAGACGCCCTCGCAGGCGACGGTGAACGGCGGCTGCTCCGTCGCCGCGACCAACGGCAACTGCGACGTCGATCCCGAGGAAGGCGAGGTCCTCGAGATCGGCGGCAAGTGGGAGGTTCTCGACGGCCGCCTGTCGCTGACCGGGGCGCTGTTCCAGAACGAACGCAGCAAGTACCGCGTCAATTCGCTCGATCCGGCCGAACCCGAGCAGCAGCTGGACGGCGCCTCCCGCGTGCGCGGCGTCGCCCTGGGCGTCGCCGGCCAGATCAACGACCGCTGGACGGTGATCGCCAACTACACCTGGCTGGACAGCGAGGTCCTGCAGAGCATCGCCGGCAACGCCACCGTCCCGACGATCGATACGCGGAAGGGTGATCCCATCCCGATGACGCCGGAGCACGCCTTCAACCTGTGGACGACATACATGGTCACCGACAGGATCATGGTCGGCTACGGCGCGACCTATTCCGGCGAGTATGCGTTCAACCGTGCGAACGGCTCGGCGACGTTGTTCCACGCCCCCGACTACTGGGTGCACAACGCCGCGGTGACCTGGACGGCCACCGACGCGGTGTCGGTCCAGTTCAACATCAAGAACCTGACCGACGAGGACTATTACACCAACATCCGCTCCAGTAACGGCTTCGGCTGGGCGACGCCGGGCGAGGCCCGCTCGGCGCAGGTGGCCCTGAACTACAGGTTCTGATCCTCCCCGGCCTCGATCCGGCAACCCTGGCGCCCCGTCCCTCACGGGCGGGGCGTCTCACCTTTCGCGGTAGGCGACGGCAATGATGCTGCAGATTCCCGGCGTGCTCGACAGGACCGAGGTCGCCCGCCTCCGCGCGCTGATCGACGCGGCCGACTGGGTGGACGGCAATGTCACCTCCGGCTTCCAGTCGGGCCTCGCCAAGCGCAACCGGCAACTGCCCGAGGACTCCCCCGCCGCGCGGGAGGCCGGCGCGGCGATCGTGACCGCCCTCAACCGCAACCCGCTGTTCGTCGCGGGCGCCCTGCCGGCGACCATCTTCCCGCCGCTGTTCAATCGCTACGGCGTCGGCGAGGGCTTCGGCGACCATATCGACAACGCGATCCGCCAGTCCCGCGACGGATCGGTGAGGATCCGCACCGACCTGTCGATGACGGTCTTCCTCAGCGAACCGGACGACTACGACGGCGGCGAACTGACGGTCGACGACACCTATGGCGTCCACCAGGTGAAGCTGGCGGCCGGGGACGCGATCCTCTACCCGGCCTCCAGTCTGCACCGCGTCGAGGCCATCACCCGGGGCGAGCGGGTGTCCTCCTTCTTCTGGATCCAGAGCCTGATCCGCGAGGACGCCCGCCGGGCCCTGCTGTTCGACATGGACCTGGCTATCCAGCGCGCCGCCCAGGGCCTGGGCCAGGGCGACCCGGCGGTGGTTTCGCTGACCGGCGCCTATCACAACCTGCTGCGGATGTGGGCGCAGGCCTGAGAACCGGACGTTTACATGTCCCGCTGCATGGTCCGCCCGGATAACGGGTGGAACCAGACATGGCCGGCGGCAAGACCGGAACACGAACCTCCAGGGCCCGGCGGACCGAATCGGCCGCCGCGCGATGGTTCTTCGACAACTCCCTGGACATGTTCGCGGTGGTCAACCGCGAGGGCGTCTTCATCGAGGTCAATGACGCCTGGGAGCGGAACACCGGCTGGACCCGCGAGGACCTTGTCGGGCGCCCGATCTTCGATCTGCTGCACGAGGACTGCTACGAGGAAGCCGTCGACTCGCGCCGGCGCATGAAGCGCGACGGCTATACCGTCAACCAGCTGAAGATCCGCAGCAAGGACGGTCGGTGGATGTGGATCCAGGGTCGTTCGCGGCTCGATCCCGACGATCATATGGTCGGCACCCTGCACGACATCACCGAATCGGTCCTGCAGCGCGAAGAGCTCGAGGCGGCGCGCCGGACGCGGTCCATGCTGTCCGAGGCGGCCGGGATCGGCACCTGGAACTTCGAGCCTCGCACCCAGACCATTGAATGGTCGGCCGACATCCACGCGCTGTCGGGGTGGAGCCCGGAGGAGATCGCCGATCCGGAAGACTTCTACGCCCGGCTCGATCCGACCCAGCTGGACGCCGTGCGCGACGCCTTCTCGGCCGGCGTGCAGAATGGCCAGGGCGGCACGATCGAGCACCGCATGCGGACCCGCGACGGGCGCTGGCTGTCGATGCGGGCCACCTTCCAGACCGAGCCGCGCGGCCGGCTTTTCGCGCTGCGGGGCATCTCCCAGGACGTCACGGCCCTGGTCGTCGCCCGTGACGCGGCGCGTGAAGGCCAGGCCCGGGTCGAGGCGCTCATGGAGCAGACCCGGATGGACGCCTGGCGCCAGGAGCTGGCGCTCAGCGCCGCCGAGGCCGGCGCCTTCGAGATCGACCACGTCCACAAGACCTTCTGGGCCAGCGAGCAGTTCACCCGCCTGATCGGCCAGCCCATGGACTACGCGGCCATCGCCGTGCCCGTCTGGCCTTTCGTCCATCCTGAGGACCGCGACCTGGTCGAGACGGTCAACACGCGGTGGGCCGAGGGCGAAGAGAACGTCAGCATGGAGTTCCGCATCGTCGGCGCCGGCGGAGACGCGCGGTGGGTGCGGGTCTTCTACCGGCTGCACAGACCCACGCGCAAAGGCGTCGGCCTTGTGCTCGACATCGATGCGCGCAAGCGCCAGGAACTGGCGCTGGTCGAGGCCCAGCGCGCCGCCGAGGCCGCCGCCGAGGCCAAGGCCCGCTTCCTGGCCAACATGAGCCACGAGATCCGCACGCCGATGAACGGCGTGCTGGGCGTGCTGCATCTGCTGAAGAACGAGGCCATGAGCGCCGACGGCCTGCACCTGCTGGACGAGGCGCTGGGCTGCGGCGAAATGCTGTCGACCCTGCTGGACGACGTCATCGACTTCGAACGCATCGAGGCCGGGCGCCTGGATCTCACCGTGCGCCCGGTCGACGCCGGGGATCTGGCGGCCAGCGTGGCGCGGCTGCTGACGCCCCAGGCCCGCGACAAGGGTCTGACGCTGACCATCGAGGGCGAGGCGGAACTGGGCTGGGTGTCGGCCGATCCGGTGCGGCTGCGCCAGTGCCTGTTCAATCTCGTCGGCAACGCGGTGAAGTTCACGCTCAAGGGCGGGATCCGGATCGTCTGCGAGCAGGCCGCGCCCGGCCGCATCGCCTTCGCCGTGCACGACACCGGCGTGGGTATCCCGCTGGAAGCCCAGGCCCAGCTGTTCGAACGCTTCCACCAGGCCGACGCCTCGACGACCCGTCGCTTCGGCGGCTCGGGGCTGGGCCTGTCGATCGCCCGCAAGCTGGCGCAACTGATGGGGGGCGACGTCAGCTTCCGGTCGGCGCCGGGCGAGGGCTCTGTGTTCCGCCTCGAGATCGCGGCCGAGCCCGCGACCCCGGTGACGGCCGCGCTCCAGGAGGACGCCCCGCTGCTGGACGGCTTGCGGGTGCTGGTCGTCGAGGACAACGCCACCAACCGGACGATCGCGGTCAAGCTGCTCGACAGCCTGGGCGCCCGGGTGTCGACGGCGGCCGATGGCCTGGCCGGCGTCCAGGCCGCCACCATCGGGCATTTCGACCTGATCCTGATGGACATCCAGATGCCCGGCATCGACGGCATGGAGGCGGCCCGCCGCATCCGCGCGCTGGGCGGCCACGCCGCGGCGACGCCGATCATCGCCCTGACCGCCAATGTCCTGGCCCACCAGCGCCAGCTCTATCTGTCCGGCGGCATGGACGGCGTTGTCGGCAAGCCCATCTCCCCGGTCGCCCTGGTCACCGAGATCGCCCGCCTCGCGCAGGCGCCGGACTCATCCTCCAATACCCGTGTCGCCTGACCGTCTTCCGTAGCGCCGCGCCGCGATGCTAGAGGACTCCTGCAATCCAGGGGGAGACGGCAATGGCGGACACCACGGCGGCGCAGCCGGACGCTGAACCGAAGGCGTCGATGACCACGGTGGTGGCGGCCTCGTCGGCGGGCACCGCGTTCGAATGGTATGATTTCTTCGTCTTCGGCGCCCTGACCACCATCATCGGCAAGAACTTCTTCTCCGAGCTGGGCGAGACCGCCGGGGTGCTGGCCGCGCTGGCGCTGTTCGGCGCCGGCTTCTTCTTCCGGCCGCTGGGCGCATTGATCTTCGGCCGCATCGGCGACAAGAACGGCCGCAAGGGCGCCTTCCTGATCACCGTCATCATGATGGGCGCGGCGACCTTCGCCATCGGCCTGCTGCCGACCTTCGAACAGGCCGGCGTCATCGCGCCGATCCTGCTGATCATCATGCGGATCATCCAGGGCACGGCGCTGGGCGGCGAGTACGGCGGCGCGGCCATCTACGTCGCCGAGCATTCGCCCGACCACAAGCGCGGCTTCATGACCGGCTGGATCCAGACCTCGGCCGCCTTCGGCCTGTTCGGCGCCCTGATCGTCATCCTGGTGACCCGCACCCTGCTGGGCGAGGAGGCGTTCACGGCCTGGGGCTGGCGCATCCCGTTCCTGGTGTCGGTCGGCCTGCTGGGCGTCTCGGTCTACATGCGCATGAAACTGACCGAGAGCCCGTCGTTCCAGAAGCTGAAGGAGAGCGGCGAGGCGACCAAGGCCCCGTTCCGCGAGGCCTTCGGCCAGTGGAAGAACCTCAAGACCGTGCTGCTGGCCCTGACCGCGGTGATGTTCGCCCAGGGGGCAGTCTGGTACTGCGCCTTCTTCTACGCCCCGATCTTCCTGGAGCGGTTCCTCAAGGTCGATCCGCGGACGGTGAACCTGCTGATCATGGCGGCCACCGCCGCCAGCGCGCCGCTCTACGTCTTCTTCGGCTGGCTGTCGGACAAGGTCGGCCGCAAGTGGGTGCTGTGGTTCGGCATGACCCTGGCGCTGGTCGCCTTCTTCCCGGGCTTCCATCTGATGTCGACCTACGCCAACCCGGCCCTGGCCGAGGCGGAGGCGAAGACGCCGGTGATGGTCATCGCCGACCCGGCGACCTGCAACCTGCAGTTCGATCCGGTGGGCAAGGCGAAGTTCGTCAGCTCCTGCGACATCGCCAAGAGCACCCTGGCCAACGCGGGCATCTCCTACCGGAACAACGCGGCCCTGCCCGGGGCCACCGCCTCGGTGACGGTCGGCGCGACCACCGTTCCCGCCTTCGAGGGCGCGTCGATGGATGCGGCGACGCTGAAGACCGCCAAGGCGGACTTCGAGACCCGGCTGAAGGCGGCCCTGGTCGAAGCCGGCTACCCGACCGGCGCCACCGCCGAGCGGATGAACCTGCCCGGCCTGTTCGCGGTGCTGATGGTGTTCGTGGTCGCCGCTACAGCGCTCTACGGCCCGCAGGCCTCGGCGCTGGTCGAGCTGTTCCCGACGCGGGTGCGGTATACGGCGCTGTCGCTGCCCTACCATGTGGGCACCGGCTGGGTCGGCGGCTTCGTGCCCTTCACCGCCTTCGCCATCGTGGCGGCGACCGGGGATATCTACGCCGGGCTCTGGTACCCGTTCATCTTCACCCTGATCAGCGTGGTCGCCACCCTGCTCCTGCTGCCGGAGACGAAGGGCCGCTCGCTGGACTTCTGACCCGCGGCGACCCTACGACGGCGCGGCGAGCAGGACCTCGACCGGCACGCCCGCCACGGTCAGCGCCTTCAGGTCGCGGGGATCGAGCGGCCCGGTGATCAGCCGCACCACCTGCCGTCCGGCCTGGGCCAGGGCGATCAGGGACTCCGGGGAGGCCTCCTCGGGCGTCAGCCGGCCGGCGTCGCGGCGCGCCATGGCCAGGATGGCGGACTCCACGTCCGGCGGAATGACGAGCACGTCGGCCTCGGCCAGCGCCCGGCTGGCGCGCAGGGTCAAGAGGTCGGCGGGACCCCGGCCGGCGACGAACCGCACCCGGCCGGCCGCCTTGCCGCCGTTGGCGAGCGCCTCGCCGAACAGCCGGTCTGCCGTGACCATGTCGCCGGCCATGGCCGCCTCGGCGGCGGGACTGGCCAGCATGTCGCGCAGGAAGGCCCGGCGCTGGGTCAGGTCGGGAACCGCCGCCCGCACGGCGGCCTGGTTGCGGCGCAGCAGGGCCGCCACCTTGCCCGCGCCCTCGGGAATGCGGGTCTCGATGGCGTTGCGGATCAGCGAGGCCAGCAGGGGCGCGGAGCCGGCGGTGCCGACGGCGGCGACCACTTCGCCGCGGTCGACGAGGGCGGGGGTGTGGAAGTCCGACAGGGCCGGATGGTCGACGACATTGACCAGCGCCCGAGCCGCCCGCGCCGCGCCGGCGGCAGCCTGGACGAACAGGTCGTCGCCGGCGATGAAGGCCAGGGTCGCGCCGCTGTAGGAGCCGGGCAGGAAGGCGGTGGGGCCCTCGACCCGCACGAGCGTGGCCGGCGAGCCGTCGAACAGACGCGCCTTGGCGTCCGCCGCCTCACCCGCGCCGGCGACGACGACCTTGCGCCCGGCCAGGGGGAAATAGGCGGGAAATACGTCCACTTTGACTCCGTCAGCCGGCCCGGCAGTTGCTGTAGGGACCGCCGGGGAAGCCCGACAGCATGGCGGTGTCGCCCTTGCCCCAGATCTCGAAGCCGCCCGCCGCGTAGCGCGCGCCCGACGCGGCCCTGACGCCGGGCAGCGACTTGCTCACCCCGCCGGCCGTGACCTTCACCTGGTCGCCCGGCTGGTTCCAGGCGGCGGTGAAGCCCTTGCCGCCGGCGCAGCTGTAGCGCAGCGGCGCGCTGGTCGAGCCGGGGGCGGCCTCGACGCTGGCGCAGCCGGCCACGACCACGGTCGTGATCGCCAGGGCGATGATGAGGCTCCGGCGCATGGCGCGCTCCGCTACTTCTGGGTCTTCAGATAGGCGATGATCGCCGTCCGCGCCTGCGAACTCCCCACCCGATTGAACATCTTTGTGCCGGGGGCATAGCCGGCCGGGTTGGTCAGGTAGGCGTCGAGGGCCGCATCGGTCCAGGTTCCGCCCTTCTTCGTCAGGCCCGGCGAGTAGCTGTAGCCCGGGGCCGAGGCCAGTTTGCGGCCGGCTACGCCCTTCAGGGTGGGGCCGGCGGGCGTGCTGGGCCCCGTCACGCTGTGGCAGGTCTTGCACTGGGTGTTGTAGAGGGCCGCGCCGTCCTGGGCGGCGGCCGGTGCGGCGAGGCAGGACAGCGAAAGGGCGGCGGCGAGGATCAGGCGCATGCGGAACTCCGGCTTGAGGCGGCCAGCCTACCTCGCCTTGCCGCCTGGTGGAAACGCCGCAGACGCCCTTCGGCGCCCCAGAAAAATTCGCTGGCCAGCCCCGGGCTTAACAACGTTACGATAGCGATGGTCGCGGAGCTGGAGCGCTGCGCGAGAGATCAGATGAGGCAGACCCGCGAATGGCGATCGCATTCGAACTGAACGGCAAGGCGGTCACCGTCACCGCCGAGGACGACACCCCGCTGCTGTGGGTGATCCGGGACGAGCTGGGGCTCACCGGCACCAAGTACGGCTGCGGCGTGGCCCAGTGCGGCGCCTGCACGGTGCATGTGAACGGCCAGCCGGCGCGGTCCTGCTCGACCCCGGTCAGCGCCATGGCGGGCATGAAGATCACCACGATCGAAGGCCTAGGTGGCCATCATCCGGTGCAGCAGGCGTGGGTCAAGGCCGACGTGCCGCAGTGCGGCTACTGCCAGTCGGGCCAGATCATGAGCGCCGTCGCGCTGCTTGCCGGGAACAAGGCCCCCAGCGACGCGGACATCGATGCGGCCATGGCCGGGAACATCTGCCGGTGCGGCACCTACCAGCGTATCCGCGCGGCCATCAAGGACGCGGCCGGCATCGCCGCGGCCCTGCCGGCCAAGGCGTGAGGGAAGCGATCATGAACGCCCATACGCCCGTCGCCAAAGCCGATCCGTCCCGCCGCGAGGTGCTGGTCGTCGGCGCCGTGGTCGCCGGCAGCAGCCTGCTGGTCGGCTGCTCGCTCGGGGACCTGATGAGCCTCGGCTCGGAGACCGAGTTCGGCGCCTTCGGCCCCTTCATCAAGATCACCGACGACGGCCAGGTGACCGTCGTCTCCAAACACATCGAGTTCGGCCAGGGCACCCATGCGGGCCTGGCGGCCATCGTGGCCGAGGAGCTGGACGCCGACTGGAACCGCGTCCGGGTCGAGCAGGCCCCGGCGGTCGCCAAGGCCTACGCCAACTCGCTGATGGGCGTCCAGGGCACCGGCGGCAGCACCGCCATCGCCAACAGCTGGACCCAGCTGCGGACCGCCGGCGCCGCCGCGCGGGCCATGTTCGTCCAGGCTGCGGCCAAGAAGTTCGGCGTGCCCGCCGGCCAGATCACCGTCAAGGACAGCATCGTCAGCGGCGGCGGCCAGAGCGCCACCTTCGCCGAGCTGTTGTTCGACGCCAGCAAGGTCAAGCCGCCCAAGGAGCCGGTGCTGAAGGACCCCAAGACCTTCACCCTGATCGGCAGCGACCGGGTCCGGCGCAAGGACAGCCAGGTCAAGAGCGACGGCACGGCCCGCTTCACCCAGGACGTCAGGGAAGACGGCCTGCTGACCGCCGTGGTCGCCCACGCCCCCCGCTTCGGCGGCAAGGTGAAGAGCTTCGACGACACGGCGGCCCGCAAGGTCAAGGGCGTGGTCGATGTCGTCGAGATTCCCAGCGGCGTCGCCGTGCTGGCGACCGGAACCTGGGCGGCGCTGAAGGGTCGAGAGGCCCTGAAGGTCGAGTGGGACGAGTCGAAGGCCGAGACGCGGTCGTCCGACCAGATCATGGCCGAGTACCGCGCCATCGCCGCCGGCAAGGGCCCGGCCGACCTGAAGTGGGCGGCCTTCGACTCCAAGGGCGACGCCGCCGGCGCCGCGGGCGAGGCGTTCGAAGCGACCTACGACTTCCCCTACCTGGCCCATGCCTCGATGGAGCCGATGAACTGCGTGGCCCTGGTCAAGGGCAACAACGCCACCCTGACCTTCGGGTCCCAGGCCCCGACGCTCGACCAGCTCAATACGGCGAAGATCGTCGGCAACCTGCCGGGCGCGATCAAGATCGAGACCCTGTTCGCGGGCGGCTCGTTTGGCCGCCGGGCCAACTTCCAGTCCGACTTCGTGGTGGAGTGCGTGCACATCGCCAAGAAGGCGGGCAAGGGCAAGCCGGTGAAGCTGGTCTGGACGCGCGAGGACGACATGCGCGCCGGCTACTTCCGCCCTATCACCCACCATGCGGTGAAGATCACGGTCGACAAGGACGGCTATCCGGCGACCTGGACCCACCGCATCGTGACGCAGTCCCTGATGAAGGGCTCGCCCACCGGCGTGCCGGAGCTGGACGAGACCGCCGTCGAGGGGACCAAGGGCTCGCCCTACCTCAAGGCCACACCCATCGTGGACGCGCAGGTCGCGCTGCCCGACGTCGGGGTGCCGGTGCTGTGGTGGCGCTCGGTCGGCGCGACCCACACCGCCCACGTCATGGAACACACCATCGACCAGCTGGCCCGCAAGGCCGGCAAGGACCCGATCGAGTACCGCCGCACCCTCTTCACCCGGGCCGGCGCCAAGCGGCACCTGGCCGTGCTCGATCTGGCGCTGTCCAAGGCCGGACCGGTCCCGGCCGGCCAGCACCGCGGGGTGGCGGTGCACGAAAGCTTCGGCTCGGTGGTCGCCCAGATCGCCGATGTCACCCTGGCCGAGGGCGCCGATCCCAAGGTCAATCGCGTGGTCACGGCCATCGATTGCGGCACGGCCATCTCGCCTGACCAGATCGCCGCCCAGATGGAGGGCGGCACCTGCTACGGCCTGTCGGCGGGCCTGTACGGCGAAGTCACGCTGAAGGACGGGGCGGTCGAGCAGACCAACTTCGACAGCTACCGCGTGCTGCGGCTGACCGAGGCGCCGACGGTGGAGACCCACATCCTGCCGTCGGGCAATCCGCCCAGCGGCGTGGGCGAGCCCGGCACCCCGGTGATCACCGCCGCCCTGGCCAACGCCATGCTGGCGGCCGGCCAGGCGCCGGTCTACCGCCTGCCGATCGTGCGGTCGGTGGCGTAACCTTCCTCTCCCTTGTGGGAGAGCAACCATGTCAGGCGGATTTGGGGGTTAGCCATGGCTGGCCGCGCTGTAGGACGAGGTTTGCGGCCTCGATGAGCTTTCGCATGACGGCGACGATGGCGAGCTTCGGCGGCTTGCCGTTGTCGAGCAGGCGCTGGGCGAAGGCCTTGAGGGCGGGATCGCAGCGCTTGGCGGCGAGGGCGGCGAGGTAGAGCATCCGGCGTGGCCGGGATCGGCCGCCGCTGATGAAGCGCTGGCCTCGATGCTGGCCGCTGTCGCGGTCGAAGGGCGCGACGCCGATCAGCGAGGCGGCCTGGCCCCGGGTCATGGAGCCGAGCTCGGGCATGCGGATGGTCAGGCTGGCGGCGACGACGGGGCCGTGGCCGGGCAGGCTCAGCAGCAGCCGGTAGCGGGCCAGCAGGTCGTCGTGAGCCTTGAGCCGCTGCAGCACTGCGGCCAGCAGCCTGGCCTTCAACCGGGTGAGAGAGGCGATCTGGGCCCGCAGCGCGGCGGCCAGGTCCTTCAGGGTGACGTGCTCCATGAAGGTCTTGAGCTCGGCGAGCTGATCGCTGATCTGCTCATAGGCGGTCAGCCGCTCGGCCAGCTCCACCAGACGCGGGTCGCTCGCCGCCCTGACCGTGTCGATCCGCACCGTGGCCGCCGCGATCAGCCAGGCGTCCATCGTGTCGTTCTTGGCCCGCCGCCGGATCAGCCGCGCAAACAGCTTCACCTCCATCGGCTGGTGGACCACCACCTCAAGCCCCGTCGCCTCAAGCGCCGACCGCAGCGCCCGCTCATAGCCGCCCGTCGCCTCGAGACCGACACGGCCGACCTCCCGGGCTCTCAGCCACGCGATCAGCTCGTCGATCCCCGCTGGCGTGTTCCGCCAGCGGCCCTTGTCCTCCAGGCCGTGTACGGCCGCGTCCAGCCAGTGCTTGCCGACATCGACGCCGGCCACCTTCATGCTAAACTGCTCCCGTTCCATCGACCCCTCCTTGTGGCTCCGGACCCAATCGTCCCTGCAACCATCCGGGTCAGTGAAACGTCGTCGGCGGCCCTGCTCTCCCACAGCCCAACAGCTCAGGGGGAAACGGCCCCTCCAACGACAGTCCGCCTGGCGTGGCTGCGTCAGGCGGACGTCCCGGAAGACACCCACAAGCTAGCAGGCCTCCGACAAACAAGGGGGACCACCCTTCGGGTGGTGGAGCGGGAGTCGCCGCTATTGGAAGGCTGTCCGAAGTTCCGAAGCGGACGCGGCGCATCGCCGTCGAATGTCCGTGCGTCCCTCTCCACCATGCTTCGCATGGTCCCCCTCCCCCAACAGGGGAAGGATTGGCTAGGCCTTCTCGTCCACGTCGAACAGCACGCCCGGATCACCGACCGGGACCAGCGTCAGGTCCTCGCCGAGCGCGTCGAGCAGTTTGCTGGCGCCCCGGTCGCCGGTCTGGGTCCTGAGCACCGCGAAGAGCTTGACGCCGAACAGCACCGGATGACCGCGCCGCTCGCCATGCACCGGCGCGGCCGCCCAGGCGCCGGCGGCCAGGGCCTGCGCCAGCTTCGCGGGCACATCGTGCGGGACCTTCGGCATGTCGCCCAGGAAGATGAAGGCGCCGGCGCAGTCGCGGGGCAGGCCCTCGACGCCGGCCCGCATCGAGGCGGCCATCCCCTCCTCGTGGTCCTGCGCATGGATCATCCGCAGACGGGGGGCCTGGCCGGTGCGGCTGGCGAAGCGGCTGGCCGCCTCCAGCACCCGGCCGTCGGCGCCCCAGACGACGCTGACGGTGCGGGCGGGCGAGGCGAAGGCCGCCGCCAGCGCCGCGTCCAGCAACAGCCCATCGCCCCAGGCCGACGTCAGCTTGCCGCCGCCGAAGCGTTTTCCGGCGCCGGCGGCCAGAACAATGGCGTCCAGCGCATCTACCCCTGTCGCCACGTCGCCCCCCGGCTTATCTTGGCCCCTGACATGACCCCGTATGACTCCAGCGCCGCGCAGACGCCAGCCGCCAGACAACCCCTGGTCGACGGCTTCGGCCGCACCGTCACCTATCTGCGGGTGTCGGTGACCGATCGTTGCGACCTGCGCTGCGTCTACTGCATGGCCGAGCACATGACCTTCTTGCCCAAGGCGGAGGTGCTGACGCTCGAGGAACTGGACCGGGTGTCGAGCGCCTTCATCGGCCTGGGCGTGCGCAAGCTGCGGCTGACGGGCGGCGAGCCCCTGGTCCGCAAGGGCTTCATGGACCTGGTCGAGGGCCTGTCGCGGCACCTGCGGTCCGGGGCCCTGGACGAGCTGACCCTGACCACCAACGGCACCCAGCTGGCCCGGTTCGCCGGGGATCTGGCGCGCCACGGGGTCAAGCGGATCAACGTCTCGCTCGACACGCTCAAGCCCGCCCTGTTCCGCACCCTGACCCGCGGCGGCGACGTGGCCGCGATCATCGCAGGCATCGAGGCGGCGCAGGCGGCGGGCATCGCGGTGAAGATCAACGCCGTGGCGCTGAAGCAGGACAACGCCGCCGAGATCCCGGAGCTTATCCGGTGGGCCCACGGGCGGGGTCTGGACATGACCCTGATCGAGACCATGCCGCTGGGCGAGGTCGAGGCCGACCGCACCGACCAGTTCCTGTCGCTGGGCGAGGTGCGGCGCGAGCTGTCCAGCTACTGGACCCTGACCGACCTGCCGCTGAACACCGGCGGCCCCGCCCGCTATGTGCGGGTTGAGGAGACCGGCGGGCGGCTGGGCTTCATCACCCCGCTCAGCCACAATTTCTGCGAGGCCTGCAACCGGGTGCGGCTGACCTGCACAGGCACGCTGCACACCTGCCTGGGCCGCGAGGACGCCAGCGACCTGCGGGCCGTGCTGCGGGCGGGGGCCAGCGACGCGGAGCTGGTGGAGGCCATCCGCCTGGCCGTGGACGCCAAGCCGCAGGGCCACGATTTCCAGATCGCCCGCGACGCCGCCCCGGCCACGCGGCGCCACATGTCGACGACGGGCGGCTGAGATGGCGCGCGTGCTGCTGTTTGGCCGTCTCGCCGACGTCGCCGGCTGGCGCGAGCGGACCATAGAGGGCGCCAGCCTCGCCGACATCCGGGCGGCGCTGGCCGCCGACGAGGCCCTGGCCGAGGCGCTGACCGGCAAGGGGGTGCAGGTGGCCGTCGACAAGGCCCTCGTGCGCGGCGAGGCGGCGCTGACGGCGACGTCCGAGGTCGCCTTCATGCCCCCGATGAGCGGCGGATGAGCGTCATCCTCCAGACCGGACCCTTCGAGCCGGGCGCGCTGCTGACCGCCTTCAGCGCCGGTCGGGCCGAGACCGGCGCCGTGGCCAGCTTCACGGGCCTGGCCCGCGCCGAGCAGGGCGGAACCGAGATCCTGGAGCTGGAAGCCTATCCGGGCCTCACCGACGCCGAGATCGCCCGCATCGCGGGCGAGGCGGCGCAGCGGTTCGGCCTGCAGGACTGGCTTGTCGTTCACCGCATCGGCCGCATCGCGCCGGGCGAAGCCATCGTCTTCGTGGCCACGGCCTCGGCGCACCGCCGCGAGGCGTTCGAGGCCTGCGACTATCTGATGGACTACCTCAAGAGCCGCGCGCCCTTCTGGAAGAAGAGCCACGGCCCGGACGGCGCCCGCTGGATCGAGCCGACCGACCGCGATAGGACCGACGTCGAACGCTGGGAGACACCATGACCATCACCATCGGCGGCAAGATCGACGAGACCCTGGCGGTTAAGCCCGTCCGCGTGGCCGTCCTCACCGTGTCGGACACCCGCGACGAGGAAAGCGACACCTCCGGCCACCTGCTGGCCGAGCGGGTGACGTCGGCGGGCCACGACCTCGCCGACAAGCAGCTGGTCCGCGACGACGTCGAGGCCATCCGCGCCCGGATCAACGCCTGGGTCGACTCCGGGACCGTCGACGCCATCGTCACCACCGGCGGCACCGGCCTGACGGGCCGGGACGTCACGCCCGAGGCGGTGCGGCCGTTGCTCGACAAGGAGATCGACGGCTTCTCGGTGATCTTCCATCTGGTCAGCTACCAGAGCGTGGGCCTCTCGACCCTGCAGTCGCGGGCGCTGGCCGGCATCGTCAGGGGCGTGTTCGTCTTCTGCCTGCCCGGCAGCAACGGGGCGGTGAAGGATGGCTGGGACAAGGTGATCGCCGCCCAGCTCGATTCCCGCCACCGGCCCTGCAACATGGTCGAGCTGATGCCGAGGCTTCTGGAACAGTGAGCAGGCTCACCCACATCGACGACCAGGGCCGGGCCCGGATGGTCGACGTCACCGGCAAGCCCGACACGGTGCGCGAGGCGGTGGCCACGGGCCTGGTCCGCATGGACACGGCGACCCGCGACCTGGCCCTCTCCGGCGACGCGAAGAAGGGCGACGTCCGCGCCACGGCCGAGATCGCCGGGGTGATGGCCGCCAAGCAGACTTCCAGCCTCATCCCGCTCTGCCACCCGCTGGCCCTGTCAAAGGTCGAGGTGGCGGTCGAGCCCCACGCCGACGGGCTGGCCGTTACCGCGCGGGTCAGGACCACCGGCCCCACGGGCGTGGAGATGGAGGCCCTGACTGCCGTCTCGGTCGCCTGCCTGACGGTCTACGACATGCTCAAGGCGGCCGACAAAGCCATGGTCATCGACGCTGTGCGGCTCGAAACCAAGACCGGCGGCAAGTCGGGCGACTGGGCGCGGCCAGCCTAGGCCTTTTCCGCCGTCCGGCGGGCCACGGCCAGGCCGACCAGCGCGACAGCCGCCGCGACCAGGGCGGCGGTGGCCGCCGGGTGCTCGCGGGCTTCCTTGCCCGCCGCCTTGGCCAGGGCCTTGCCTTTGGTCTTGGCCTCGTCGGCCAGCTTCACCGCGGCGTCGGCCAGGTTGGCCGTGGTCTGGGACAGCTCGTCTGCGACGTCGTCGCCCAGGTGCTTGGACAGCTTCCTGAGGCTGTGCACCACGTCGTCCAGGACGTCGTCGATCTCGTGCCTGAGCTCTTTCGCTACAGATTTGGTCATGGGTCCTCTCCGTTGCTGACCCATACTGGGCGCCTGTGCGGCGATCGCCGCATTGACCCTGATCAAGCCTCCCCGGCCAGCATGGCCTGCAGCCGGGCGATGATCGCCTCGCGCGCCGCGTCGTCCGGCGCCGCCTCGAGCGTGCGGTTCAGGGCGATCATCAGGGCGGCGCGGTCATTGTGCCAGTCGAGGCGCGCGGCCCGGCCTGGCGCGATGCGGTGATCGCCGCCCTCGACGACCGTCGCGCCGTCGGGCGCCAGCCTGTAGACATCGTCGATCTGCGGCGACCTCAGCTGGGCGGGCGCAAAGCCCGCCGTCTCCAGACGGGTCCGAAGGCCGTCGACCGCTTCGGGCTCGCCGTGCGCCAGGAACACCGATCCCGTCACCGGCCGCCGGTCCGAGGCCCAGGCCGTCAGGCCGCGCGCGTCGGCGTGCCCGGAGTAGACGTCAAGCATCCGCACCCGGGCCTTCACCCGGATCTCTTCGCCCTGGATCGTCACCCGCTCGGCGCCTTCGTGCAGCAGCCGGCCCAGGGTGCCGACGGCCTGGTAGCCGGTCAGCAGGACGGTCGCCTCCTTGCGCCAGAGCAGGCGCTTGAGATGGCGGCGGATGCGCCCGGCGTCGCACATGCCGCTGGCGGCCATGATCACGTGCCAGCCGTCAAGGCGCTCCAGCGTGTCGCTGTCCCAGGGCTTGGGCAAGAACCGCAGGCGGCCGGAAGGCCGGACGGTGTCGAACGGATTGCGGCCCAGCGCCGGGTTCCAGCCGCGGCTGAGAAAGACCTCGGTCGCTTCGATGGCCAGCGGGGAATCCAGGAAGATGTCGCCGGACGGCGCCTCGCCGCTGTCCATCACCGCCATCAGGTCGGTGAGCAGTTCCTGTGTCCGCTCGACCGCGAAGGCCGGCAGCAGCAGCGGACCGCCCGCGTCGTGGGCGGCCTTGAGCTCCTCGGCCAGCGCCTTGCGCCGCAGCACGGGGTCGATCAGGTCGCGCTCGCGGTCGCCGTAGGTGGACTCGAGGATCAGGTGATCGAGGCCGGCCGGCGCCGCCGGCTCGGGCGTGAACTCGCTGCCGCCCGGCCCCAGGTCGCCGGAGAACAGGAGCCGCTGGGGCCGCTCGCCGCTGGTCAGGTCGACGGTGATCGAGGCGGCGCCCAGGATGTGACCGGCCGGGGTCCACAGGGCGGTGATGTCCGGCGTGATGGTCTCGGGGGCGTCGAACTTCACCTTCCGGAACTGGGCCATGACGGCCTCGGCGTCCTTCTCGGTGTAGATCGGCTCGACCGGCCGGCGCCCACGCTTTTCGTTGCGACGGTTGAGGTGGCGGACCTCCGCCTCCTGGATGCCGCCGGCGTCGGCCAGCATCACCGCGCACAGGTCACGGGTGGCGGCCGTGGCGTAGATCGGCCCGGTGAACCCGGCCCTCATCAGCTTGGGCAGCAGGCCGGAGTGGTCGATGTGGGCGTGGGTCAGCAGCACCGCGTCGATGTCGGCGGCGTCAAACGGGAAGGCCTCGTAGTTGAGCGCCTTGAGCGTCTTGGACCCCTGGAACATCCCGCAGTCGATCAGCACCCGGGACTCGCCGACGCGCAACTCGGCGCAGAAGCCGGTCACGCAGCCGGCGGCGCCGTGGAAGGCCAGCGTCGGCTCGCCCGCCGCGCTCATCCGGCCGCCCGCAGCCGCGCCGCCCGCAGATGGGTCTCGACCAGGACCACGGACTCGTCGAGCCGGTCATGGGGGTCGGTGACCGCGACGCGTTTGGCGAGCGCCGCCGGCAGGACCTTGCGCAGGACCCCCAGCGCCCGGGGCGGGGCCATGATCGCCACGTGGTCAAAGCGGTGATCGTGGACCACCTGCTCGAGGTGCTCGGCGAGGTCCGTCAGGAACTGCCGCTCGCCCTTGTCGCGGGGCGGCTCGTGGCTGGCGTGCGTCGAACCGCCGGCGCGGGCATGGACCGTCACGCGCTGCGTTCCGCCCGGCTGTTCGAAGGGCGCCATGCCCCGCAGCCACTCGGCGCGTTCATGCAGCGGTCCGGCCAGCCGGGCCTCTTCCAGCAGTCGCACCCGGCGACCGTCGGCCAGGACAACGAGCGTCCGTCCATCCTCGATCATGGTCTGTCTCCCGCCGCCCCGATGGCGGCCAGGCTCAGTCTGTCTCGATCGGCGCGGCCCGATACTGATCGAGATCAAGAACCGGCGGCCGGCCGCGCGGCGTCGCGCGAAGGGCGATGATCTCGCCGAGGGTCGCCACCGCGACCTCCCACGGCGCCTTGCCGCCGAGGTCCAGGCCGATCGGCGAACGCAGGCGGGCCAGGTCGCGGTCGGTCAGGCCGTCCGCCCGCAGCCGTTCCAGCCGCTCCGGCAGCCGCCGCCGCGCGCCCAGCAGGCCGACGTAGGGCGCGGGCGAGGGCAGGGCGGCCATCAGGGCGGCGTGATCCAGCTCGATGTCGTGGCCGCAGATCGCCACCGCGCTCCAGGCGTCCAGGCCCATGGCGGCCAGGGCCTCGCCCGGATCGTCGCGGCGATAGGCGACCCCGGCCAGCGGCGGCGGCGTCGAGGGCCCGCGCGGCCGGATCAGGGTGGTCTCCAGCCCGGCCTGGGCGCCCAGCGCGGCGATGGCCAGGGCGGTCGGATCGCCGCCGAGCACCGCCAGCCTCCAGACCGGCGCCTGCCGCACCACGACGGCGCCCGGCCAGGTCGCGACCTCGCTGTCGCCGCAGGTCCTGCGCCGCCCGTCGCTGATCCAGACGGAGGGACGGCGGGCGTCCATCCGGGCGAGCAGGTCGGTCGCCGCGGGGTCCCCCGGCGCCACCCGCTCGACGAGGATCTCGATCCGGGCGCCGCAGAGCAGGCGGATGTCGGGCCAGGGACTGCCCGCGCCGTAGACCAGCCGCCGCGGTTCGCCGTCGGCAAGACAGGCCGCGGCGTGACCGGCCACATCGCCCTCCACACAGCCGCCGGAGAGGAAGCCGGAGACCAGCCCCTCGCCGAACACCATCTGGGTCCCGACCGGCCGGGGCCCGCCGCCGTCCAGCGCCACGATCGTCGCCAGCGCCGCCGGCCGGCCGGCATCCAGCAACCGGCGCAGCGCCGGCCGCTGGTCGTCGCAGAGGCCGTAGTCCGGCCAGTCGGGGAGGCGCTCGAGCATCGGACCAGATTAACCCCTGCGAAACGGTCTCGATACCGCTTCCTTAAGCATCTGGGGCGCATGGTTATCCTCGATTTCACCACGAAGCCGGGATCCCTGGATGGGCCGCGCCGCCTTTCTTGTTTCGCCACCGGCCCCGCGAGGGGGGCCGCGCCTGCGCGCCCAGGGCTGCCGCCTTTGGGACGCGGACGGGGCCGAGCGGCTGGACTTCGACATGGCCGGCGCCGCCGCCCTGCTCGGCCACGCCCATCCCGTCGTGGAGGCCGCCGTCGCCGACAATCGCGCCATCCTCCACGACGCCCAGGCGGCCCTGTCGGCCATGCTGCCCCGCGCCCCGCGCGTGCGGTTCACCGCTGACGAGGCCCAGGCCCTGCCCGCCGCCATCGACGCCGCTCGCCGGGTCACCGGCCGCCGCCGGGCCGCCGTCTGGGACGCCTCTGCGGGCGTGTTCGGCGGCGCGGGCGACGTGGCGGCCATCGTGCTCGATCCGCTGGGCGCGCGCCCGGCCGACCTCGCCGCGGCCCGGCGGGACGCCGACGCCTGCGGCGCGGTGCTGATCTTCGACGAGGGCCTGTCCGGCTTCCGGGTGCACGAGCGGGGGGTCCAGGGGCTGTCCGGCGTCGCGCCTGACCTGGCCGTTTTCGGCGCCCAGATCGCCAACGGCCGCCCGCTCGGCGCGCTCGCCGGCCGCCCGGACCTGATCGCCGCCCTCGACGAACACGACCTGCCGCCGCCTCGCCCGGAGGCCATCGCCGCGGCGGCGGCCACCCTGGGCCTGCTGGCCCGGACGCCCGCCGCGCCGCACATCGCCGTGCTCGGCGCCGAGCTCCAGGCCGAGGTGACCCGCCTGGCCGACGCCTGCACCGCCGCGCGCAGCTTCGCCCTGGCCGGCGATCCGTCGCTGCCGACCCCGCTGTTCGGCGCGCCCTGGCTCGAAGGCCTGTGGCTGCGCGAGATGGCCGCCCGCGGTCTGAGCGTCATCGGACCCCACGCCCTCAGCACCGCGCACGGCGAGCCCGAGCTCGCCCGCCTGATCGCGGCCTATGCCCGGATCCTGCCGATGATGGTGGATGAAGCCCGCCCGCGCCCGCCCGCGGACCGGGGCCTCTTCCTCCTGCCGGCCTGTCCAGAAGGACTCTCATGACGCCTGTACTGTCCAAGCTCGGTCTGGGGTCGTCCCAGTTCGTGCCCGGGGGCTCGACGCCGCCGCGCGGCCGCTCGCCCGAAGCCGAGGCGCGGGACATCCTGAACATCGCCGGACGCAGCGGCCTTGGCGTGTTCGACGCCTCGGGGTCCTGGGGCAGCGCCGAGACCCTGCTCGGCGACCTGATGCCGCGTCCCGTCCCGTTCAGGGTCGTCATCGGCTCGGTGCGTCCCGATCGCGGTCCCGACTTTGTCGAGGGCGAGGCCCGCGCCAGCCTGGCGCGCCTGGCGATCGAACGGGCCGACGCCATCGTCGTGCCGATGGTCTCCGACCTGTTCGGACCCCATGGCGAGGCCATGTGGACCCGGCTTCGCCAGATGAAGGACGCGGGCCTGTTCAAGCGCATCGGCATCGCCGTCCACGCCTCGGACGACCCGGTCGGCGTCGCCCGCCGCTTTCGGCCGGACCTGATCCAGGCGCCGGGCTCGCTGCTCGACCAGCGGCTGCTGGCCGACGGCACCCTGGAGCGGATCGCCGGCATGGGCATCGAGGTGCAGCTGCGCTCGATCTTCCTGAACGGCCTGCTGTTCCTGCCCATCGACCGCATTCCCGGCCAGCTCAAGAGCGCCACGCGCGGGCTGTCGAAGGTGCGCCGGATGATCGCCGAGGGTCGCAGCGATCCGCTGCAGGCGGCGCTGGGCTTTGCGTTGTCGCGTCCGGAGGCCAGCACCGTGCTGGTCAACGTCCATTCCGCCGCCGAGCTGTCCGCCGTCATCGCCGCGGCCTCCAGCCCGCCCCCCGATCTCGACTGGAACGAGATGGCCCTCGATGACGAGGTGGTTCTCGATCCCCGCAGGTGGGCCGCCGCCTAACGGGGCGCGGTCCGGCAAACGCTCAGAAGGAGCAGCGCCATGATCCTCACCATCGTCCAGGCCCGGATGGGCTCCAAGCGGCTCCCCGGCAAGGCGCTCGCCTCGCTTCACGGCCAGCCGCTGATCTGGCGCCAACTCGAGCGGCTCCGCGCCGGCCGGTGCCCGACCAGGGTCGTGGTCGCCACCAGCTGTGAAGCCGCCGACGACGCCCTGGCCGCCTGGCTGGTGTCGAAGGGTCAGACCGTGTTCCGCGGCGCCCCCACCGACCTGCTCGACCGCTTCTCGCGCTGCGCCGCCTCGGCCGGGCCGGTCAGCCATGTGGTCCGCATCAAGGGCGACCAGCCGTTCGTCGACAGCCGCATCGTCGACGAGGCGATCCGCCTGTCGCTGTCCAGCGGCGCCGACTACGTCTCCAACCGCGAGCCGGCCACCTACCCGATGGGTATGGAGGTCGAGGTGATCACCGCGAAGGCCTTGCGCGAAGCCGCCGCCGATCCGCGCGAAAACCTGGCCCGGGTTTCACCCACCGCAGCCATCCGCGCCCAGCCGGATCGCTTCACCCAGGCCGCCTTCCGGTGTCCGCAAGACCATTCGCGCCTCGACTGGCGGGTCAAGACCGCCGCCGACCTCGGCTTCGCCCGGTCGGTCTATGCTGCGCTCCATCCGTCCGACCCGCAGTTCGGGATGGATGACGTGCTCGATCTGGTCGGCGGCGGCGTCGACCTTGGACGCTACGCGGCGTAGGCGGTCAGGCGGCGACGTAGAACCAGGCCTGCCGACCGGACGTCAGCGTCACCCGGATGCGCCTGTAGGTCTCGCCCTCATAGGCGTCGGCCCTTGAAAGGTCGTCCTGCGTAAGCCGATAGAGGCGGCCATCGAGCTCGCTCGCCGGGTCCGGCTCGGCCATCGGATAGACCTGGCCCTCGATCATGACCTGACCGCGCCGCCAGCCGGCGAGGCTGTCGGGGTCGCCGATCAGCAGCCGGCCGAAGACCGACTGCTGGATCGGGGCGTCCCGGAGGGTGCCATAGGCGAACAGGCCGATATCCGCCGGCTCGCCCATCGGCCTACTTCGCCCAGACGTGGAACGGATCGACGAACGGCTTGCCGAGCGCCTCGGCCACCGCCGGGTGGGTCAGCTCGCCCTTCAGCACGTTCAGGCCCTTCGCCAGGTGCGGGTCGCGCTCCAGCGCCCTGAGGCCGTGGTCGGCCAGCGCCAGGCCGAACGGCAGCGTCGCGTTGCCGAGCGCCTCGGACGAGGTGCGCGGCGCGGCGCCGGGCATGTTGGCCACGCAGTAGTGGACGACGCCATCGACCGTGTAGGTCGGCTCGGCGTGGGTGGTCGGGTGGCTGGTCTCGAAGCAGCCGCCCTGGTCGATGGAGACGTCGACCAGCACCGATCCGGGCTTCATCCGCTGCAGATGCTCGCGCTTGACCAGCTTGGGCGCGGCGGCGCCAGCCGTCAGGACCGCCCCGATCACGACATCGGCCTTGAGGATTTCGTCCTCGACGGCGTCCAGGGTCGAGTAGCGGGTCAGGACCCGGCCCATGAAGATGTCGTCCAGTTCGCGCATGCGCGGGATCGACCGCTCCAGCACCACGACCTCGGCGTTCAGGCCCATGGCCATGCGGGCGGCGTTCATGCCGACGACGCCGCCGCCCAGCACCGCCACGCGGGCCGGCGCCACGCCGGGCACGCCGCAGAGCAGCAGCCCCATGCCGCCGTTGTGTTTGAGCAGGGTCTCGGCGGCCGAGAAAACGGCGATCCGGCCGGCGACTTCGCTCATCGGGGCCAGCAGGGGCAGCCCGCCCCGGGCGTCGGTGACCGTCTCATAGGCGATGGCCGCGCAGCCCGACTTCAGCAGGCCCTCGGTCTGGGCAGGATCGGGCGCCAGATGCAGGTAGGTGAACAGGATGTGGCGCGGCTCGAGCTTCTCCCACTCGACCTTCTGCGGCTCCTTGACCTTGATGATCATCTCGCTGGCCTGGAAGACTTCCACCGCGTCGACGGCGATCTTCGCGCCGGCCCTGCGGAAGGCGTCGTCGTTGTAGCCGGCGCCCAGGCCCGCGCCCGCCTCGACGAGGACTTCGTGGCCCCGGGACACATACTCGCGGACCGCGGTGGGCGTCAGGCCGACCCGGTGCTCGCCCGGTTTGATCTCCGCAGGAACCCCTACGCGCATGGTCGTTTCCCTTTGAACATCGTTTGGCGGGGGAATGTCCCGCTCATGACGTAAGGTCAAGCACGATCTTGCCGTCACTCGCGCCTCAGGTGAGTTTATCAGGCGCGGATTGACCGCTCCGGGGGCTTGGGCTCACATCGTTATTCAAACGCAGGGTGCGGGGAGAAAGGGCCATGGCGCCGTCAGACGAAACGCCGACCGATCCGGTCGACGAGCCGCTCGCGCTCAAGTCCGACTCCGCCGGCAAGGCGCCGTTCTGGGAGCGCCTGAAGAGCCCGGTGGCGCTGGCCGCCGCGGCGGCGCTGGCCCTGGGGTTCGGCGGCGGCTACGTGGCCGCGACCGTCGTGCCGGGCCTGCTGTCGGGCGGCGGGTCGGGCCCGTCCGGCTCGACGGTGTCGGAGCCCAACATCAAGGCCGCGTCCTGGTCGCTGTTCGGCAAGCCGCGCGGCGCCGACGCGCCCCGCCGCGGCATCCCCCGGCCTGACGGCTTCGCGGTCTGGAAGACCCGGCTGGACACCAGCCGCGCCGAGCCGCTGGCCTGCATCGAGATGAGCAAGCCGCTCGATCCGTCGAAGTCCTACGCCGACTTCGTGCTGATCTCGCCCGACATCGGCGGCACGCCGGCGGTCAGCGTCAACTCAAGGAACAAGGCCGAGCTCTGCATCGGCGGGCTGGGCCTCACCGAGCGCCGCGTGACCCTGCTCAAGGGCCTGCCGGGCGCCGGCGACCAGACTCTGGCCGCCAACGCCGACGTCGACTTCACCTTCGGGGAGAAGCCGCCGTACGTGGGCTTCGCCGGCGACGGCGTGATCCTGCCGCGCGAGGACAGCGACGGCGTCGGCATCGAGACGGTGAACGTCTCGCGGCTGGCCATCGAGGTCTGGCGCGTCTCCGACCGCAACCTGGTCCGCAAGTCGATCAGCGCGCCGGAGGCGACCGGCGAGGGCCAGTGGCCCGGCGACTACGGCGACGACAGCCCCGATGACGAGGGCCGCGTGGTCTGGAAGGGCGAGGTCGCCGTGCGCGGCGGCCAGGGCGAGCGGGCCACCACGGTCTTCCCGCTCGGCGCGGTGCTGAAGGAGATGGCGCCGGGCGGCTATGTCATCAAGGCGCGCGACGCCTCGGCCGGGGTCCGGACCGACGACGACGAAGGGGTCCAGCCGGCCCAGGCGCGGCGCTGGATCATGTTCACCGACATGGCGCTGATCGGCTACGATGGCGCGGAATCCCTCGACATCGTCGTGCGCTCGCTCAAGAGCGCCAAGGTGCAGTCCGGCGTCCGCGTGGCTCTGGTCGCCAGCAACGGCGAGGACCTGGCCGAGGCGAAGTCCGACGGCTCCGGCCGCGTGCGCTTCCTGCGCCCGCTGCTTGAGGGCGAAGGGTCGATGCGCCCGAAGATGGTCATGGCCTACGGGCCGCAGGGCGATCTGGCGGTGCTGGACCTCGACCGCTCGCCGGTCGACCTGAGCAAGCAGGGCATGGGCGGCCGCACCGCTCCGGGCGAGGCCGGCGACGACACCGGCGGCCGCACGGTGGAGGGCGCCATCGACGGCTACCTCTACGCTGACCGCGGCATCTACCGCCCCGGCGAGACGGTCCACCTGGCCGCCCTGGTCCGCGACCTGCAATCGCGGGCCGTCAAGGATCGCAAGGGCGTCATCATCGTGCGCCGGCCCTCGGGGGTCGAGTTCAAGCGCGTCGCCTTCGACCGCGCCGCCAACGGCGCGGTGACCGCCGACCTGGCGCTGCCTAGGAGCGCGCCGCGCGGCCGCTGGCGGGCCAGCCTGGAGATCGAGGGCATCAAGGCCCCGGTCGGCGAGATGTCGTTCTCGGTCGAGGACTTCGCGCCCCAGCGGCTGGCCGTCGACACCGACGGCCGGGAGAAGGATCCCGTGGCCGCCGGCGAGACCCGTCAGGTCACTGTCAACGCCCGCTTCCTCTACGGCGCGGCCGGGGCCGGACTGCAGACCCAGGGCGAAGCCCGGATCATGGCCGACACGAACCCCTTCCCGGCCTTCAAGGGCTATGAGTGGGGCGACCAGCAGAAGGCCTTCGACGAGACGTTCATCGAACTGGGCCAGAGCGTCACCGACGGCGAGGGTCGCGCGGTGCTCAACGTGCCGACCGGCGACATCGGCGAGGTCACCGCGCCGCTGAAGGCCACGGTCACCGCCTCGGTGTTCGAGCCCGGCGGCCGGCCGGTGCGCGAGAGCCTGTTCCTGAAGGTCCGCACCCGCCCGGTCTATCTGGGCGTCAAGGTCGAGCAGGGCGACGCCACGGGCGGCCAGGCCGCGCCGGTGTCGCTGGACGTCATCGCGGTAGACGCTCTGGGAAACCGCATCGCCGCCCCGGGGACGACATACACCCTGATCGCCGAGAACTGGGACTATGACTGGTTCCAGCAGGATGGCCGCTGGCAGTGGCGGCGGACCAGCCGCGACGTGGTGGTCGACAGGAAGACGATCAATGTCGCCGCCGGCGCGCCGGCCCGCATCAACCGCCGTCTCGGCTGGGGCGACTACCGCCTCGTGGTCGAGGGGCCGGGCGGCGCCAAAAGCGTCATCCGCTTCGCCGCCGGCTGGGGCGCGCCGGCCAAGGACGCCGAGGCTCCCGATATCGTGCGGGTCAGCGCAGGAACCGGGACCCATGCCCAGGGCGACAGCGTCACCCTGACCATCAAGGCCCCCTACGCCGGCGAGGCCCAGGTGGCGGTGGCCACCGACCGCGTCATCGACTTCAAGACCTTCAGCGTCGGTCCCAACGGCGGGTCGGTGACCCTCAAGACCGACGCCTCCTGGGGCGGCGGCGCCTATGTGCTGGTCAGCGTCATCCAGCCGCGCGACCCGACGGCGGCCCCCAAGCCCCGGCGGGCGCTGGGCCTGCTCTACGTCCCGCTCGACCCGAAGGGCCGCAAGCTGGAGGTCGAGCTCGGCACGCCGGCCAAGCTGAACAGCCGCCAGCAGATCGAGGTGCCCCTGGCCGTGAAGGGTCTTGGCATCGGCCAGCGGGCGCGGGTCACCGTGGCCGCCGTCGACGAGGGCATCCTGCGCCTGACCAAGTTCGACACCCCCGATCCGGTGAAGTGGTACTTCGGCAAGCGGGCCCTGACGCTCGACTATCGTGACGACTACGGCCGGCTGCTCGATCCCAACCTTGGCGCCCCGGCCAACGTCAACTTCGGCGCCGACCAGCTCGGCGGCGAGGGCCTGACCGTGACCCCGATCAAGTCGGTGGCCCTGTGGTCCGGCGTGGTCGAGACCGGCCTGGACGGCAAGGCGCGCATCAAGCTGCCGGCCGCCGAGTTCAACGGCGAACTTCGCATCATGGCCGTGGCCTGGACCGACGAAGCCGTCGGCTCGGGCAGCAAGGCGATGACCGTCCGCGAGGCGGTGGTCGCCGATCTCAACCTGCCGCGCTTCCTGGCGCCGGGCGACCGGCCGGTGGCGACGCTGGAACTGCACAATGTCGAGGGCGCGGCCGGCGGCTACACCGCCGAGACCAGCTCCTCGGGCGGCGTGCAGATGGTGTTCCGCAAGGTGTTCCAGCTGATCCTCGGCCAGCGGATCGCCGAGCGGATTCCGTTCCTGGCCCCGACGGTGTCGGGTGTCGGCAAGGTCGGGTTCAAGGTCAGCGGTCCGGGTGGCTTCACCACGGCCAAGGACTATCCGATCCAGACCCGGCTGGGCTGGAGCCCGGTCACCCGCACCTATACCGAGCTCCAGCAGCCCGGGACGGCCTACACCCCGCCCGCCGAGCTGCTGGCGGGCCTGGCGGCGGGCGACGTGTCGATGAACGTCAGCTACTCGCCGTTCCGCGGCTTCGACCCCGGGCCTATCGCCCTGTCGCTGTCGCGCTACCCCTACGGCTGCACCGAGCAGGTGATCAGCGTCGCCTATCCGCTGCTCTACGCCGGCCAGCTGGCGCCCGACCCGAAGAAGCGCACCAGCTCGGCGGCGCTGAACGACGCGGTCGGCAGGCTGCTGGACCGCCAGACCCTCGACGGGGCCTTCGGCCTCTGGCGGGTCGGCGACGGCGAGGCGGACGCCTGGCTGGGCGCCTACGTCACTGACTTCCTGTGGGAGGCGAAGGCGCGCGGCGCTCCGGTGCCGGACCAGGCCATGGACCGGGCGCTGGGCGCCATGCGCCAGATCAGCCGTCCCGACGGCTGGGCCAACGTCTCCTACCGGATGGAGTATCCGCAGTGGTGGGGCCGCAGTCCCGAGGACAGCAAGCGGGCGACGCAGCGCATGCGGTCGCGCGCCTCGGCCTACGCCCTCTACGTCCTGGCCAAGGCCGGGCGAGGGGATCTCGCCCGGCTGCGCTGGTGGCACGACGTGCAGATGAAGAACGACGAATCGCCGCTGGCCCGGGCCCAGGTCGGCGCCGGCCTCGCCCTCATGGGCGACCGGTCGCGGGCGCGGTCGGCTTTCCGCAAGGCGGTCGCCAGCCTCGGCTATCGCGAGGAGAGCGACTGGTACCAGAGCCAGCTGCGCGACACCGCCGCCATCATCGCGCTGGCCTATGAAGCGGGAGAGCCGGGCGTCGCCCGCGACCTGCAGAAGCGGCTGGAGAACGCGGTCAAGGATCCCGACGCCCTCAACACCCAGGAGCAGGCCCGCCTGCTGCAGGCCGCCTTCTTCATGCTGAAGGAAGCCGGAGCGATGCGGATCGACGCCACCGGCGTCACCGCCGCCCCGACCGCCGGCCAGACCCGCTGGATCGTCGGACGGCTGGCCGACGCGAAGTTCATCAACCGCGGCAAGGCCCTGTGGCGGACGGTGACGGTGCGCGGCACGACGGTGGCCTCGCCGGGCGCGGAATCGAACGGCGTCTCGGTCGGCAAGCGGTTCTTCAGCATGACCGGCGCGGGCGTCGACCCGACCGGCCTGCGCCAGGGCGACCGGGTCATCGTGCTGGTTTCCGGGCGCTCGGCCCAGGGCCGGACGCTGCCGCTGGTCATCGACGACGCCCTGCCGGCCGGCTGGGAGATCGAGACCACCCTCAGTCCCGAGGACGCCAAGGACGGACCGTTCAAGTTCCTGGGCGACCTCACCGGCGTGGACGTGCAGGAGGCGCGCGACGACCGCTACATCGCCGCCGTCGACCTGCCCGGCAACCGTCCGTTTGCGGTGGCCTATGTGGCGCGGGCCGTGACGCCGGGGGACTTCTTCCTGCCGGCGCCTGAGGTGCGGGACATGTACCGGCCCAGCGTCAACGGGCGCGGCGGGTCCGGCCGGACGGTCATCGCGGCGGGGAGCTAACCTCACCGCGTGCGCCGTTTCGTCCTGGGTCTGATCGCGTTCCTGGCGTTGCAGGTCGTCGTCCTGGCGGTCGACGCCCTGCTGCCGCCCGACCTGTCGCGGGGCGAGCGGTCCTCGCCGGTGACGCTGGACCGGCGCGGCCAGTGGCTGCGCGCCCTGCCGGTCGAGGATGGTCGCTGGCGGATCCGCGCCGACCTGGAGCGGACCGACCCGACCTTCGTCCGGCGGTTGATCGCCATCGAGGACCGGCGCTTCTTCGAACACGGCGGCGTCGACCCTTGGGCCGTGGTTCGGGCGACCGGCACGGCGGTGGCGCGGGGCCGGGTGGTGTCGGGCGCCTCGACCCTGACCATGCAGACCGCCCGTCTGCTGGAGCCGCGCCCGCGCACCCTCGGCGCCAAGCTGATTGAGATGATCCGCGCGGTGCAGATCGAGGCGCGGCTGTCCAAGCGCGAGGTGCTGTCCCTCTACCTCACCCTGGCCCCCTATGGCGGCAACCTGGAAGGCGTGCGGGCCGCCAGCCTGAGCTGGTTCGGCCATGAGCCGGAGAGCCTGACCCTGGCCGAGCAGGCGCTGCTGATCGCGCTGCCCCAGGCGCCGGAGGCGCGGCGGCCCGACCGGCGGCCGGCGGCGGCGCGGGCGGCGCGGGACCTGGTCCTGGACCGCATGGCGGCGGCCGGCCTGACGACGGCCGCCGAAGCGGAGGAAGCCAAGGCCGACCCCATGCCGGCGCGGGGACGGTTCCCGGCCCTGGCCTGGCACGCGGCCGGGGAGCTGGCGCGCAAGGCGCCGGCCTCGCAGGCGACCGTGCTGTCGACGATCGACGCCGGGCTGCAGGCGCGTCTGGAGCCCATCGCCGCCGCCTACGCCCGCAGCCAGGGGCTGGACGCCACCGCCGCCATCCTGGTGGTCGAGATCGAGAGCCGGGCGGTGCGCGCCGCCGTCGGCTCGGGCGGCCTCGACCGGCCGGGCGGCTGGATCGACATGACCACGGCCCTGCGCTCGCCCGGTTCGGCCCTGAAGCCCTTCGTCTACGCCTTCGCCTTCGACGACGGGGTGGCCGCGCCGGACACCGAGATCCAGGACGTGGCCACCCGCTTCGCCGACTACCAGCCGGAGAACTTCGACCGCACCTTCCGGGGCAAGGTCACCGCCCGCGAGGCGCTGTCCCACTCCCTGAACGTGCCGGCCGTGGCGATGATGGAGAAGATCGGCCCGGCCAGCTTCCTCGCCCGGCTCGAGGCCGTCGATGTGCGGCTGGTGCGCGCGAAAGCGCAGACCCGGGCGCCGGGCCTGGCGCTGGCGCTGGGCGGCGAGGGCATCACCCTGCGCGACCTGGCGGTGCTCTATTGCGCGCTGGGCGACGAGGGCCTCGCCAAGCCGCTGGCCTGGACCGAGGCGGAGGCGGAGAAGCGCGCCCGCTCGCGCGGGACGCGGCTGGTGCGGCCCGAGGCGGCGCGGCAGGTGCTGGATATCCTGCGCGAGGCGCCGGCGCCCAAGGGCCGGATGCCGACCGCCCTGACCCGGGGCGGCCCCGGCATGGCCTACAAGACCGGCACCTCCTACGGCTTCCGGGACGCGGTGGCGGCAGGCGTGGTCGGTGGCTATGTCGTCATCGTCTGGACCGGGCGAGCCGACGGCGGCGCGCGCGGCGGGCTGACCGGCCGCGAGGCGGCGCTGCCGATGCTGTTCGACGCCGCCGACGTGCTGGCCGCGCCGTCGGCGGCCGCGCCGGCCATCGCCCCCCGCGCCGCGCCGGGCGCCCTGGCCAGCCTGGACCGGTCAGCACGCGGGCCGGGCGTGATCTTCCCGCCCGACGGGGCGACGGTGCAGGTCGAGGCGCTGGGGCCGCGCGCCCGGGGGCTGGTGCTGGCCGCCTCGGGCGAGGGTCTGCGCTGGTACGTGGACGGCGCGCCCGTGCCGGCCGACCCGGTCAGCGGTCGCAGCATCTGGCGGCCCGCTGCGCCGGGCTTCTACGAGGTCACCGTCATCGACGACCAGGACCGCTCGGCCCGGTCCCGCGTCAGGATCCGCGACTGAACTCAGCTTTCCGGCGCGAGGCCGGCCAGCTCCTCGTACTCGGCCGGATTGCGGACCGTGACGTTGAGGTCGTTCACCAGGCCGTTCGACAGGCGGTAGACCCATCCGTGCACCGACAGGGTCTGGCCGCGGGCCCAGGCGTCCTGGACGAAGACGTCCGAGGCGACATTCTGCACCTGGCGGATGACGTTCAGTTCGCAGAGCCGGTCCCAGCGGTCGTGATCATCGAGCCCCTCGAGCGACTCGCGGTTGGCGGCGTAGACCTCGCGGATCGGGTGCAGCCAGTGGTCCACCAGGCCGCGCCGCTGGCCGTCGACCGCCGCCCGCACGCCGCCGCAGCCGTAGTGGCCGACGACCATGATGTGCTTGACCTTGATCACGTCGACCGCGAACTGCAGCACGCTGAGGTAGTTGGCATCCTGGGGCGGGGCCAGGTTGGCGACGTTGCGGTGGACGAACAGTTCGCCCGGGTCCAGGCCGACGATCTCGTTGGCCGGCACGCGGCTGTCGCTGCAGCCGATCCACAGGTACTCCGGGCTCTGCTGGTTCTCGAGTCGCTTGAAGAAGTCGGGATCGATCTGCGTCTTCTTCGCCGACCAGGCGCGGTTGTTGGCCTTCAGATCTTCAAGCATCGGCATCCTACAAAATCGCGTCAGGCTGGAGGTTGGGATGGGCGGCGGCGATCGCCGGGTGCTCCGCCGCCTTTGCGGTGGCGGCGGCGATGGCCGGGAAGGGCGTCATGTCCACCGCGAACCGGGCGGCATTGTAGACCTGCGGCACGAGGCAGGCGTCGGCCAGGGTCGGCGCGTCGCCGAACGCGTAGCCGCGCCCGTGGCGGGCGACCATCGGCTCCAGCGCCGCAAAGCCGTCGCTGATCCAGCGCCGGGCCCAGGCGTTGCGCGCCGGCTCGTCCGCGCCGAGCCCGGCCAGCGCCTTGAGGATGCGCAGGTTGTTCACCGGATGGATGTCGCAGGCGACGATGAAGGCCATGGCCCGGACCACCTGCCGGTCGAACGCGTCGCCGGGCAGCAGCGGCGGCGCCGGATGGGTCTCGTCCAGCCATTCCAGGATCGACAGCGACTGGGTCAGCACCCGGCCGTCCTCCAGCACCAGCGACGGCACCAGGTCCTGGGCGTTGACCGCGTGATAGGCGTCGCTCTTCTGCTGGCCGGCGACCAGGTCGACGGGAACGACCTCATAGGCCAGGCCCTTGAGGTTGAGACCGATGCGGACGCGGTAGGGGGCCGAGGCCCGCCAGGCGCTGTGCAGCTTGAGGCCCATCAGACGATCCTGAAGGCGATGGCTCCGACGCCTTCGACCTCGCCGGTCACCGTATCGCCGCGCTGCAGGGCGGCGACGCCCTCCGGCGTGCCGGTATAGATCAGGTCGCCCGCCTCAAGGGCCCAGAGCTTGCCGGCCTCGGCGATGATCTCCTCGACCGACCAGATCATGTCGGCCACCTGCGCCTGTTGCCGCACCTCGCCATTGACCGACAGGGCGATGGCGCCCTGGGGGATGGTCCCGTCGAACGGGCGGATGGCGCTGATCGGGGCGCTGGCGTCAAAGCCCTTGGCCGCGTCCCAGGGCTGGCCCTTGGCCTTGAAGCCGTTCTGCAGGTCGCGGCGGGTGAGGTCGACGCCGACCGCGAAGCCGAAGATCGCGCCGCCCTCGCCGATCGCCACGACCAGCTCGATCTCGTGGTGCAGGTCTCTGGTCGCGGTCGGATAGGGGACGTCGACGCCAGGCGTGACGACGGCGTCGGCCGGCTTGGAGAAGAAGAACGGCGGGTCGCGGTCGTCCCCGCCCATCTCGCGCCGGTGGGCGGCGTAGTTGCGGCCGACGCAGAGGATGCGGCGTACGGGGAAGGACCGGTCGGACCCTTCGACAGGGACGACCGGCTGGGGGCGGATCTGGACGGCGTAGGTCATGGCGCGCTTCCTAGAATGTTTGGCGGCCGTTGGAAACGGCGGGAACCGTTCTCCGATGCGACCCCGGTTCCCGGCTTTAACCGGTCGGCAAGGCGCACAGTGGTCTTCTGGCGACTCAACGCCCACTGGCGCGGACTCCATCGCGGAGGCCGGGCGGACCGGATGGGCGAGGGGGAAGCGCATGGGCTTCGGGGACATCAAGATTCCCGCGAAGTTGACCCTGGTCTTCGCGGCGCTGGTGCTGACCATCGCGGCGACGGGGGCGATCGCACACGTCAACGCCAGCGCGCACGAGCGTTCGGTGGCCCGCATGGCCGAGGCCGATCGCGCAATGCTCGCCGCCAGCCGCGTCGAGTTCGGCCTGATCCGGCAGGAGAATTCCCTGCGCGGCTTCCTGCTGTCGGGCGATCCCTACTACCTGCGGCGGATCGCCGGGACCCACGCTCCGGCCTTCAGCGCCGCGCTCTCCGACCTCAAGGCCGCCGGCGCCGGCGCGCGGGCGGACGCCATCGCGGCGGCCTACGCCGACTATCGCCGGCGCGTCATCGAACCGATCGCCGCCCTCGAGCAGGATCCGGCCGGCCGACAGGCGGCGTTCGCGCTGGTCAAGCCCGACGGCGAGGCCGACCGCGCCATCAAGCCGGCCGAGGCGGCCGTCGACCGCGCCATGTCCGAGGCCGGCGCGCGCATCCTGGAAGAGACGGCCGTCCAGGCCCAGGCGGCGGCGCTGCTGCGCGTGACCCTGGTGATCGGCGTGGTCACGACCCTGGTGCTGACCATGCTGGCCGGATGGTGGCTGTCCCGGGTCATCGCCCGGCCCGTCGTCAGCCTGGCCCGCGCCATGGAAAAGGTTCGCGCCGGAGAGGGCCTGGAGGCGCTGTCGAGCCCGCCGGGTCGCGACGAGATCGGCCGCCTGACCACGGCCTTCAACGAGATGGTCGCCGATCTGAAGTGGCACGACCTCTCCCTGCGCCGGGCTATGGACGACCTCAGCCAGGCGCGCGACGCCGCCGAGACGTCCGATCGGCTCAAGAGCCAGTTCCTGGCCAACATGAGCCACGAGATCCGCACGCCGCTGAACGGCGTGCTGGGCATGATCCAGGCGATGCAGCTGGACCCCATGGCGCCGGCGCAGGCCGACCGCGCCGCCCTGGCCCGGCAGTCCGCCGAGGCGTTGCTGGCCGTGATCGACGACATCCTCGAGCTGGCCAAGATCGAGGCGGGCAAGGCCGAGCTGAGGCTGGCGCCGCTGGACCTGCGCGACGTCCTCGAAGGCGTCGCGGCGGTTCATGCGCCCGCCGCCGAGGCCCAGGGCCTGGCGCTGTCGGTGAAGGTCGATGAGGCGGTCGAGGGGGCCTGGCTGGGCGATGTGGCGCTGCTGACCCGCGTGGTCGGAGCGCTGACCTCCAACGCGGTGAAGTTCACGCCCCAGGGCCGGGTCTGTCTCAGGGCGGCGCCCGCCGAGGGCGGCGTGCGGATCAGCGTGCGCGACACCGGCATCGGCATCGCGGCCGATCAGCAGGGCGCGCTGTTCCGCAAGTTCACCCAGGTCGACGGCGCGGCGACCCGCCGCTTCGGCGGCGTGGGCCTGGGACTGGCCATCTGCCGCGAGCTGACGGCCCTGATGGGCGGGACGGTGTCGGTCGAAAGCGCGCCCGGCGAGGGGTCCTGCTTCATCCTCGACCTGCCGCTGGCGCGCCAGTCGGCCCTGCGGGCGGCCTGACGGCGAACGCCTTCGACTATCGCCGGGCCGACAGCAGCTGGGACCATCGCCAGTGTCCGGTTCCAAGCGCCAGCTTCGGACCGGCCGGACCGTCGTCCAGCGCGATGACGACAAGGCCGCGCACCGGCTCGGCGCGGCAGGCCTCGGGCGCGAAGGCGACCTCCATGGCGATGGCCTGACGCACGCCGGCCAGGCCCTTGCCGTCCTGTCCCGGGCTGCGCAGCCACTCGCCGTTCCAGACCAGGATGGCCCCGTCGCGGGGACCCATGGCGCGGTGACTCCGGTCCACCGCCGCGCGGATGTCGGCGTCGGCGGCCAGGGCGTCCTGCAGGCGACGGACCATGTCGCAACCCTGGCCGGAGCCGTCCCCACCCCCGCCGGCGCCGGGGCCCGCGACGCGCGCGCCGGCGAGCGCGCCTTCGCCCAGGAAGACGCCGGCCGCGTCCGCCTGTGCGGGGGCGGCGGCGAGCGGGCGGACATCGGCCGGGGGCGGGCGGCGCGGCGGTCGCGGCGTCAACAGGGGCGGCGCGGACGCCGGGCGCACCGGGGGCGCGGCGGCGGCGGGCGCAGGCGGGGCGGGCGCTTCGGCCGGGGCGGGCGCCGGGGCCGGAGGCGGCGGTTCCAGAAGCAGCGCCGTTACCGGAGGCTCGACCGGCCGCTCGGGCGGCAGGGACTCCTGCGCCGGCCCGGCCAGGATCAGGAGCAGCAGCAGATGTCCCGCCGCGACCGGCGCGGCGACGAGGAGGCGCGCGGCCGCCCGGCGCCGCCCCGCCGGGCGCGTCCGGACGCCGTCCGGCGCGGTGTCTTCGGGGCGGAATCTGGCCACGCCTCCTGAAGATCACCTCCCCGCGTCAGGATCATGGCGCGCCGGGACAGCATCCGGGCGGGTCGTTGACGATGAAGAATGTCATCGCGTCTATAGTCACGGCGCTATCAGACGAAATCGCGCCAAAACGCATCAGGGACGATCCTGTTCCAGCGAACGACAGCAGTATTTGAGTCATCGGATACATATCACATGTCGTCACTTTCTTGTCCCAAGTCGGCCATCTTGAAGCCGTCTGGAGTCCTGCAGTTTCCCGGGACGCGCGACACTTCGCTTCGCGCACCGGATGGAGGACCTTGAATTGAACAGATCAATCTTCAGATCGGCGGCGACGGGCGGCGTGCTTCTCGTCGCGGCCTTCGGCGCCACCGCCTGCGCCACGAAGGACTTCGTGCGCGAGGAGGTCGCCGTGGTCGATACCCGGGTGACCCAGGTCGATGGTACGGCCCGCGAGGCGCTGGAGCGAGCCAAGTCCGCCCAGAAGCTGGCCGAGGGCAAGTTCCTCTACCAGGTGGTGCTGTCGGACGACTCGGTGAAGTTCCCGACCGATGAGCATGCGCTCTCGCCGGAAGCCGAGGCGCGCCTGGCCGAACTGGCGCAACGCCTGAAGGGCGAGGACCGCAACGTCTACCTGGAAATCCAGGGCTTCACCGACGCGGCCGGCGACGAACTCTACAACGAGAAGTTGGGCGAGGCCCGGGCCGAGGCGGTGCGGCGCTACCTGAACCGGGCGGGCGTGGCGCTGAACCGGATGGCGACCATATCCTACGGCGAGGACTCGCCGGTGGCCTCCAACGACACGCCCGAAGGCCGCGCCCAGAACCGGCGCGTGACCATCATCGTCCTGAGCTGACCGACGGACCTCGTCGGCGAGGCCGGTCAGATCGGATCAAACTCGCTGACGAGGTGGCCCGGCGCCACCTCCATGAGCTTCGGCACATAGACCGGGGCCGCCTTGTCCGCCGATACGCGGGACGGCAGGAAGCGGAGCCCGGCGCCGGGATCGAGCGGCGAGGGCGGCTCGCCGACCAGCTTCACGCGCACGCGGCTCCGCTCGATCGTCGGGTCGGGGATCGGGGCGGCCGAGAGCAGGGCCCGCGTATAGGGATGGGTCGGATTTTCGTAGAGCTGCTCGCGGCTGGCCAGCTCCATGACCCGGCCCATGTACAGCACCAGCACGCGGTGGCTGATCTCGCGTACCACGGCCAGGTCGTGGCTGATGAACATCATCGCCATGCCCAGCTCCTTCTGGAGGTGGATCAAGAGGTCGATGATCTGGGCCCGGATGGTGACGTCCAGCGCGCTGACCGCCTCGTCGCAGATCACCAGCTTCGGCTCCAGGATCATCGCCCGGGCGATGCCGACGCGCTGGTTCTGGCCGCCGCTCAGTTCGTGCGGATAGCGGTTGATCAGGGTCGGCGACAGGCCGCAGCGTTCCATCATCGCCGCCGCGGCGGCCTCGCGCTGGCGTCTGTTGAGACCGGGGCTGAACACCATCAGCGGCTCGGCGATGGAATCGCCCACCGTCATGCGCGGGTCGAGGCTGGCCAGCGGGTCCTGGAAGACGATCTGCAGGTCCTTGCGCGCGGCTCGCAGCGACTCGCGGTCGGCGTTGGTGATGTCGCGGCCCAGCACGGTCACCGTGCCGCCCAGCTCGCCGCCGCCCGGCGGCAGCAGGTTCAGGGCCGCCCGGGCCAGGGTCGACTTGCCGCTGCCGCTCTCGCCGACCACGCCCAGCGTCTCGCCCTGGCGAACGTGGAAACTGACGCCGTCGACGGCGCGCAGCGGGACCTTGCGGCCGAACATGCCCTTGTGGATGTCGAACCAGACCTTCACGTCCTTGCCCTCGACGACCACGGGGCCGTCGGCCGGCGCCGGATCGATGGTCGGGCGGCCGCCGCGGTCGTCGCGGTCGAGCCGCGGGATCGCCTCCAGCAGGTCGCGCGTGTAGTCGGTCTTCGGCTCTGCAAAGACTTGCTCGACCGGCCCGGCCTCGACATAGGCGCCGTCCTTCATCACGCAGACCCGGTCGGCCAGGCGAGCGATGACGCCCATGTCGTGCGTGATCAGCACCATGGCCGCGCCGGTCTCGCGCAGCAGTTCGGCCATCAGGTCGAGGATCTCGGCCTGGACCGTGACGTCCAGGGCCGTGGTCGGCTCGTCGGCGATCAGAAGGCGCGGCCCGCAGGCCATGGCCCCGGCGATCATCACCCGCTGGCGCATGCCGCCGCTGAGTTCGTGCGGATACTGTTCCATCCGCCGCTCGGCCTCTGGGATCCGCACCCGCTTGAGCCAGTCCAGCGCCCGGGCGCGTGCGGCCTTGTGCGACAGGCCCAGGTGCAGCCGCAGCGGCTCGGCGATCTGTTCGCCGATCTTCACGTGCGGGGTCAGGGCCGTCAGCGGATCCTGGAAGATCATCGTCATCTTCGATCCGCGCAGGCGGTTGAGCTCCGACGGCTTCAGGCCGATCAGCTCCTTGCCGTCAAATCGCGCCGAGCCGCTGGCCGTGCCGTTGCCGGCCAGCAGGCCCATGATGGTCATGAAGGTCTGGCTCTTGCCGCTGCCGCTTTCGCCGACGACGCCCAGGCATTCGCCGGCGTTGACGGTCAGGGAGACGCCGCGCACCGCCTCCACCGCCCCGTCGTGAGTCTGGAAGGTGACCTTCAGGTCTTCGACGGCGAGAACGGGATCGGTCTGGGTCACGGCGGTACTCTGGGCGAGGGCGGCAGGCTGACGACCTTATCGGTCCGCGGCTGACGCGCAAATGAACGTTCAGTCGGCGGCGTGCAGAAGCGCCAGGATGGCGTCGAAGGCTTCGCTCTCGTCGAGCATCGGCGCATGGCCCACGCGGGGCACCTCGGCATAGGCCATATGCGGCGCCGCGGCCCGCATCCGGGCGGCGATGTCCGGGCTGAGGATGTCCGAGGTCGCGCCCCGGATCAGCAGGGCCGGCCGGCCGGCGACCAGCGCGCCGAAGAGGGGCCACAGGTCCGCCGCCGGCGCCGCGGGATCGGCGGCCCGGATCGGTGCGGCGATGTCGGGGTCGTAATCCAGCACGGGCCGGCCGGCCTCCTCGCGGAAAGTCCGGCGCGCCATCCGGTCCCAGTCGGCGTCGCCGTAGTCCGGGAAAACTACGCCGTTGCCGGCCTTCACATAGGCTGCCGCGCCGGCCCAGTCGGCGACCTCGGCGCTGACCCCGACATAGCCGGCGATGCGCGCAAGGCCCTCGGGCGCGATCTGGGGCCCGACATCGTTCAGCACCGCCGCGGCGATGGCGTCCGGCCGCATCAGGGCCAGGGTCATCATGATCAGCCCGCCCATGCTGGTGCCCACGAAGGCGGCCCGTCCGATCGCCTGGTCATCAAGCAGGGCCATGATGTCGGCGGCGTACATGCCGGGGTGGTAGGTCATGGGATCGGGCGCCCGCGCCGAGGCGCCCCGGCCCCGCACGTCGACGGCGATGACCCGCCGTCCGGCCGCCCCCACGATCGCGGGCGCCAGGTCCTCGAAGTCGCGGGCGTTGCGGGTCAGGCCATGGATGCAGATGACCGGCGCGCGGTCGGCGGCGCCCGGATAGTCGCGGGCATGCAGGGCCAGACCGTCGGCCGAGCGCCAGTGGAGATGCGAGTAGGCTGTCATGCCCGCACCTTGCCCCCGGCGGGCGTCAGGGATCAACAGCCGCGACGCTTCGTCGCCGGGCGAAACAAACCGGCGACGAACACCATTTTCTAACGCACAGTCGGCATTGTCTCCTTCTCCGACGGTGGGGCGCCGAACAATGCGACTGATCCCGCACTCTCCCTATGACGAGTCCCCTGCGCCTGGCTGGCGGCGACTGGTGATCGCCGCTGCGCCCTGGGCGATCCTCGCCCTGACGGCGCTGAGCCTTCTGGTGGCGTCGGGCGCCTGATATTTCGCCTTTCCGGCGGGCGCGATTGACTCCTGCAGCGTTCTCGACCTTGGTTTCGGCGAACAGGGTTCGTGGGGATTAAGGATGTTCGGCGCTACGCAGGGGGGTGCACTGGGGCCAAGGCACCAGAGGGTTGCACCGGGACAGCGTCGATACCGCGCCCGGGTGGTGGTGGTAGGGAACGAGAAGGGCGGCGCCGGCAAATCGACCCTGGCGGCGCTGATCGCCATCTCGATGCTCTACCGGGGCCAGCGGGTCTCGGTGATCGACCTCGACCTCCGCCAGCAGAGCCTGTCGCGACTGCTCGCCAATCGTCGTCGCTGGCTGCCGGCCGCCGGCGTCGAGGCGCCCTCCCCGCTGGAGTACAAGCTGGTCGAGGATCCCGCGCGGATCGCCGATGACCAGCCGATCGCCCTGCGGCTGTTCGAGGAAGCCATGACCATGGCCATGGGCGACTCCGACCTGATCGTCATCGATACGCCCGGGGGCGACACCGCCGTGTCCCGCGCCGCCCATCTGCAGGCGGACCTGATCGTCACGCCGATGAACGACAGCTTCGTCGACTTCGACGTCATCGGGAACGTCGATCCGGTCACCATGCGGCTGATCCGGCCCAGCCACTATGCCGAGACGATCCTGAACGCCCGCGACCTGCGGGCCCGGGCAAACCGAAGGCTGGACTGGGTCGTGGTGCGCAATCGTCTGGCCGGCGCCGACACCAACAACCGCGAGCGCGTCGGCCTGGCGCTGAAGAGCCTGTCCGAAGAGGTCGGCTTCCGGATCGGCCCCTCCCTGCGCGAGCGTGTCGCCTACCGCGAGATGTTCCCCTTCGGCCTCACCCTCGCCGATGTGTCGCCCCGCCTGCGGCCTGACAATGTCAGCAGTCCCAAGCTGGCCGCGCGGCAGGAGGTCAACGCCCTGCTGGAGGCGCTGGGCCTCATCGTTCTGGCCCGTCCGGAGGCGCCGGCGACCCGTGCGGCGGACGAGCCCGAGTTCGCCGCCGTTCCCTGAGCCTTGCGGCTGTTGGAACCGGACTGGTAAGTCCCCATCTCCAGACGGCCGGGAACGCTCATGCCGAAGACAGACCGCAGCAAGGCGGACATCGCCTTCGATTCCCCCTACCGCCACGGGTTCGTGCGGCTGGCGGCCTGCGTCCCGGCGATCACCCTGGCCGACCCCGCCGCCAACGCCGCCGAAACGCTGAAGCTGGTCCGCCAGGGTCACGAGCGCGACGTCGCGCTGATGGTGTTCCCGGAGCTGGGCCTGTCGGGCTACTCGATCGACGACCTCCTGTTGCAGGACGCCCTGCTCGAGGCGGTCGAGACGGCGATCGCCACCCTGGCGGAGGCCTCCGCCGATCTGTCGCCGGTGTTCGCCGTCGGCGCGCCGCTGCGCTTCGAGGGGCGACTGTTCAACACCGCCGTGATCATCCACCGCGGCCGCATTCTGGGCGTGGTCCCCAAGACCTTCCTGCCGAACTACCGCGAGTATTACGAGCGCCGCTGGTTCGCCAGCGGTCTGGGCGTGACCGGCCGCACGATCACCGTGGCCGGCCGGGACGCGCCGTTCGGGACCGACCAGCTCTTCTCGTCGACCGGCAACGCGCCCTTCACCTTCCACGCCGAGATCTGCGAGGACGTCTGGACGCCGAACCCGCCGTCGACGCTCGGGGCGCTGGGCGGGGCGGAAATCCTGCTCAACCTGTCGGCCAGCAACATCGTCATCGGCAAGGCCGACGCCCGCCGGCTGCTGTGCGCCTCGCAGTCGATGCGCTGCCAGGCGATCTACGCCTACTCGGCGGCAGGCCTGGGCGAGTCGACGACCGACAACGCCTGGGACGGCCAGGCCTCGATCTTCGAGCTCGGCGACTTGCTCGCCGAGAGCGGCCGCTTCCCGACCGACTCGACGATGGCGGTCGTGGACGTCGACGTCGCCCGGGTGCGGCAGGAGCGCATGCGCACCGGCTCGTTTGGCGACAGCATCGCCGCGCGCCAGGCCGAGACGGTCTTCCGCATCCAGACCTTCGCCTTCGACGCCCCGACCGGGCCGCTGGCCATCACCCGTGCGGTCGACCGGTTTCCGTTCGTGCCCGACGACGAGAGCAAGCTCGCCGAGCAGTGCCTCGAGGCCTACAGCGTGCAGGTCCAGGGGCTGGCCCAGCGGCTCCGGTCGACCGGCCTCAAGCGGCTGGTGATCGGGGTGTCCGGCGGCCTGGATTCCACCCAGGCCCTGCTGGTCGCCTGCCGCGCCATGGACCAGCTCGGCCTGCCGCGCGCCGACATCCTGGCCTTCACCATGCCGGGGTTCGCGACCTCGGACCGGACGAAGGCCAACGCCTGGACCCTGATGAAGACCCTGGGCGTGACCGGCGCCGAGCTCGACATCCGCCCGACCGCCCGCCAGATGCTGGCCGATCTGGGCCACCCCTTCGCCGCCGGCGAGCCGGCCTATGATGTGACCTTCGAGAACGTCCAGGCCGGTCTGCGCACCGACTATCTGTTCCGCATCGCCAACCAGCGGGGCGGTCTGGTGGTCGGCACGGGCGACCTGTCCGAACTGGCGCTCGGCTGGTGCACCTACGGCGTCGGCGACCACATGAGCCACTACAATCCCAACAGCTCGGTGCCCAAGACGCTGATCCAGCACCTGATCCGGTTCGTGGCCGGCTCCGGCGAGGTCGGGGCGGCCGGCGAGGCGGTGCTGCGCGACATCCTCGCCACCGAGATCTCGCCCGAGCTGGTGCCCGCCGACGCGGGCGGCAGGACCCAGGCCACCGAGGATTTCGTTGGCCCCTACGCCCTGCAGGACTTCAACCTCTTCCACCTGACCCGCTACGGCATGGCGCCCTCGAAGATCGCCTGGCTGGCGGGCTGCGCCTGGGGCGACGCCGCCCGCGGCGCCTGGCCCTCGGCGGTGCCGGCGTCCGAACGGCGCGCCTACTCCCGCGCCGAGATTAAGGCCTGGCTGCGCCTGTTCCTGACGCGCTTCTTCGCCAACCAGTTCAAACGGTCGGCTGTTCCCAACGGCCCGAAGATATCCTCGGGCGGCGCCCTGTCGCCGCGAGGAGACTGGCGGATGCCCTCCGATGCGCGCGTGGACGCCTGGCTGGCCGATCTGGACGCCAACGTCCCGGACTGAGCCGTGATGCAGGCTCGCCACACAGATGAACATCGAGCGCCCGCGCGCTGGCAAATCGGGTGAAGGTGGCGTATGGTCGCAGTTGCAGGCGACTGCGCGGGCTGCGACGGCTCTGGGCGATGCGGAACCAATCCGGTTTCGGGGCGTTTGGGGGGTCGGTCGTATGGCGAAGGCGACGGGGGGATGGCCCGGTGAGCTCGGAGAGCTCGGGCTAGATCACTCATCGGTTTTCGCGGTACCAGCCTGGAAGGTCGGCGCCGGCTGTTCGGCGTGGTCTAACACTTGAGCGAGGGGCTCACCGTGAACAAAAAAGCATTGATGCTGGGGAGCGTGCTCGCTGCGCTCGCCTTTGCGCCGTCGGCGGCGATGGCCGAGCCCGATCAGGGCTGGTACGGCGCTTTCGACCTGGGCTACCACTGGCCCGACCACGTCGACATGACGACGTCCGCGCCGGCCGGCAATCCCTACGAGTTCGAATTCGAGATGGAATCGGACATCGCGGGCTTTGCGCGTCTCGGCTACCGCCTGACGCCGAACTGGCGCCTCGAGCTCGAAGCCGGCGCCCGCGCCGGTGACATCGAGGGCGTGACCGGCGACCCCGCCCGTCCGCTGCCGAACAACCTCTGCAGCATCGCCAGCGTCCTGCCGGCCTGTGAAGCGCCGGAAGGCTCGCTTCAGGCCTACACCCTGATGGGCAACCTCATCTGGGACGTGATGCCGGATTCGACCCTGAACCCCTACGTGGGCTTCGGCGTCGGCGTGGCCAAGCTGGACTTCCAGCTCGCGGCCCGCGCCAACTCGGGCAACATGTCGATCGGCATCGACGACCAGGACACGGTCTTCGCCTACCAGTGGCTCGCGGGCCTCTCCTGGGAAGCCACCGACCGTCTGAACGTCGACGTCACCTACCGCTACCTCAACACCTCTGACGCGGATTTCGGCCCGGCGACCAACACCGCCGCCGGCTTCGATCCGCAAGTGTTCCAGGGCGACTACGTCGATCACTCCCTGACCTTCGGCCTGCGCTACGCGTTCGGTCAGGAAGCGGCTCCGCCGCCTCCGCCGCCGCCGCCTCCGCCCCCGCCGCCGCCTCCCCCGCCGCCTCCGCCGCCCCCGCCGCCTCCGCCGCCGGTGCAGTACGAAGCGCGTGAATTCATCGTCTACTTCCCGTTCGATCAGTACGTCCTGACGCCGGAAGCCCAGACGGTGGTGTCTGAAGCGGCCCAGTACGCCAACGCGGGCGGCGCCAGCCGCATCGTGGTGGTCGGCCACACCGACAGCTCCGGCTCGCCGGCCTACAACGTCCGCCTGTCGGAACGTCGGGCCAAGGCCGTCGCCGACGCCCTGGTGGGTCAAGGCGTCAACTCCGGCGCCCTGTCGGTCGACTGGAAGGGTGAAGCTGAACTCGCGGTCGCCACCGGCGACGGCGTCAAGGAACCCCTGAACCGCCGTTCGACGATCTCGATCAACTTCTGATCCTGATCCGACACGACTGATCCAAGGCGAGGGGCCGGTGGAAACACCGGCCCCTTTGCTGTGGGCGGGGACATGCCGCTTCAAGCTGGCGGGGACTGCTTCGCGCAGCGTAGCTGTCCCTCAACACCGCCCGAAGGCGGCCCCGGGACTGGAAGGCGCATCCTCTGCGAGGCCACGCCATCCAGTCCCGGACTGAAGAGCCGTGTGGGTTCGCGACCCGCTTCGCCCGCCTTGGCCTGACGAGCAAGATCGGGCGCTCCACCCCCTTCGTCATCCTGGAGCGCGAGGCCTCGGGCGAGCGTCGCGAAGGACGCGCGACCTCACTGCGTCCTTCAACATGCCGCTTCGCGGCGGCTCGGGACGACCGGCAAGCGACGGCCGCCCTCCAACGTCATGCCGAGGCGTAGCTCCGTCGCGTGGCGAAGCCGGCAGGCCCTTCAGGCCGCCTGCGCTTCGCCCGGGGAACCTGCGTTGTCAGTCGACGGGTTCGGTGACCCGGTCGGCCTTGGCCGGCGCCGTGCGGGATTGGCCCGTCACCAGGCGACGCATGGCCGCGAACAGGGCGGTCGCCCGTCCCGCCCGCACCGAAAGCCAGAGCCAGACCCCGGTGATGACCAGATAGACCGGCGCGAACAGCGGGATCGGCACGTCGGCGAGCAGCGCCACCCCGGCCAGCAGGCCAAGGCCGCAGGACACCGCCACCATCGTCAGCACCACGCCAGTGGGCGTGAAGCCGCTGTCGAGCATCAGGTGGTGGGCGTGGGTGCGGTCGGCGGCGAACGGCGAGCGGCCCTGCCGCAGGCGCTTCACGATCAGCACCAGACAGTCGATCACCGGCGGGGCGATCAGGAAGGGCGCCAGCACCGGCGTCACCGGATGCTCGGGGTTCTGGGTCAGGCGGAAGGCCGCCCAGGCGATGACCAGTCCCAGATAGGCGCTCCCCGAGTTGCCCAGGAAGACATAGGCCCGTTTGCGCCACGGCGTGCGCAGGTTGAGGGCCAGGAAGCCGGCCACGGCGCCGGCCAGCACGGTCAGGCCGTGCGTCAGTTCGGTGTTGCCGGAGTAGATCGACCCCGCGATCAGCATGACCAGCGCGCACAGCGCCATCGAGCCGGCCAGTCCGTCCAGACCGTCGGCCATGTTCAGCGCGTTGATCAGGCCCACCGTGGCGAGGACCGTGAACGGGATCGACAGGGAGCCGAGATCCATCTGGCGCAGCCCGAACACCGGGCCGATGGCTTCGACCTTCACATCCCCGACGAGGATGATGCACAGGGCGGCGGCGATCTGCGCCAGGATGCGGTACTGCCAGCGCAGGTCCTTGAGGTCGTCGACGACGCCGGTGGCGATCAGCACGATCGCCGCCAGGCCCAGTCCCAGGAGCTGCGGGGTCAGCTCGGTGAGGAGCAGCGCCGGAACCATGGTCCCCAGCGCAATGGCCAGCCCGCCGGTCACCGGCGTGGGCGCGGCATGATCCTTACGGCCGCCCGGATGGTCGAGAAGACCGATCCGCCGCGCAAGTGGGTCCAGCAGGTAGATCAGGGCGATGACGCCGCTGAAACTTCCCACCAGCTCGAGCGCTGTCTTCACCATCAAGACAAGTCTCTCCCCACGCAACGTCAACTGACGACGGATCGCCAGCGGGCCGGCGCCCGACATAGCGTCCCGTCGGACGACTGGCAATTGGCCGTTCCGGTTATACGATCGCAGTATAGTTCGGCCCGTCTGAAGCGAATTCGCCCGGGCGGTGTGCGAATTCGGAACATGTCCAGACGATGACCTAAACCAATCTTTGTGACCGTTATGTATCCCGCAGTGGAATAAAGTCTTCGGGCGCGGCGATCCGCCTTGACGCCCGCCTGCGCGATCCCGGATAAGGCGCCGTCGAGGTGGGCGGGCGCTGCGGAGCGGCTTTGCACGCTTCCTTCGCTTGTCCGCATGGTGACATCAACAGGCCCAAGGGCGCGAACCGTCTTGATTGATCTGCACTGTCATCTTCTGCCCGGCATCGACGACGGCGCCCCCGACCTGGAGACCGCCCTGGAGATGGCGCGGATCGCGGTGGCGGACGGCATCACCACGATCGCCTGCACGCCGCACATCTATCCCGGCCTCTACGAGAACAACGGCCCCGATATCCTCCGCCGCGTTGCCGCCCTTCAGGCCGATCTGGACGACGCCGGCATCGCCCTGGCCCTGGTGGCCGGCTGCGACGCCCATCTGACGCCGACCATGGTGGCGGAGCTCGACAGCGGCCATATCCCGACGCTGGCCGGGTCGCGCTACTTCCTCTTCGAGCCGCCTCACCACGTCGCCCCGCCGCGGCTCGAGCAGTCGGTGATGGCCACGCTCGAAGCTGGCTACATGCCGATCATCACCCATCCGGAACGCCTGTCCTGGATCGAAAGCCACTATGACACGATGAAGGCCCTGGCCCGGTCCGGCGCCTGGATGCAGTTGACCGCCGGCTCGATCACCGGCCGCTTCGGCAAGCGGGCCCAGTACTGGTCAGAGCGGATGCTCGACGAGGGTCTGGTGCATCTGGTGGCCACCGACGCCCACAATCTGCGCAACCGCAAGCCACTGCTGGCGGACGCCGTGGCCATGGTCGCCGCCAGGCTGGGCGACGCCGCGGCGCGGGACATGGTCGTAACGCGCCCGCAAATGGTCCTCGCCAACGCCCTCCCGGCGACCGGTCCCCGCACTACCGGCACGGCCGCCCGGGCCTCCGGCGGCATCGGGGCCTTGCGTCGTCTGTTCAGGGCGGCTTGAATCATGACGCACAAGCGTTTGGAGAGATTGATGCTCAGGAAGTTCGCTGTCGTCGCCATGATCGGCGCCACCGCCCTGCTCGCGGCGGCCTGCGCTCCGGCGCGGATGTCCGGCGTCCAGACCGGCGGCCAGATGGCGCCGCCCGACCCCGTGCGCATGGACCCGGTGACAGCCTCGACCGGCTATCTGATCGGCCCGATGGACCAGCTGGACGTCAATGTGTTCCAGGTGCCGGACCTGACCCGCACCGTTCAGGTCGACGCCGCCGGGCAGATCATCCTGCCCCTCATCGGACCGCTGAACGCCGCCGGCAAGACCGTGCCGCAGCTCCAGGAGGATGTCGCCGCCGCCCTGCGCCAGAAGTATCTGCAGTCGCCGGAAGTGACGATCTACATCAGCCAGTACGCCAGCCAGCGGGTCACGATCGACGGCGCGGTCTCGGCGCCCGGCGTCTACCCCCTGCAGGGCCGCACGACGCTGCTGCAGGCGATCGCCATGGCCAAGGGGACCGACAGGGTCGCCAACGAGAAGCGGATCATCATCTACCGGACGATCAACAACCAGAAGATGGGCGCCCTCTACGACCTGTCGGCGATCCGCTCGGGCACGCTCGAGGATCCCGAGGTCTACGCGCGGGACGTCATCGTGGTGGAGCGGTCCGGCATGAAGAGCGCCTTCCAGGAGCTGCGCGGCGTGCTGCCGGTGTTTGGCCTGTTCAGGCCGCTGATGTAAGCGTTAGTCGCTTTTGACTTCTTAGAACGGAATTCTGGTCCAGAGCTGATCCGGACCGATGCTCGGCAATCGTGTGAGGACGTATGAGCGGCGCAGAAGACGATAGGGACTGGGGCGAAGCGCCCGGTGGGCGGAGCTACCTGACGACCGCGTCCCCGCAGCCGCTCGTCGTGCGCGGCGGTCGCCAGCTGGCGGCGTCCAGCCACGCAGGCCTTGACGCCGTCGACGAAGAAGGGGGCGGCCTGAACCTCGCCCTCTACTGGCACATCATCGTCAAGCATCGGCTCGTCATCGGCGCTGCGGTTCTGCTGGCGCTCGCCGTGGGCGTCGTCCTGACGCTGATGACCACGCCGATCTACCGGGCCACCGCCACCATCCAGATCGACCGCGAAGCCACCCGTGTCGTGGACATCGAGGGCACCGACCCCTCCAAGGGCGGCGATGCGGACTTCTACCAGACGCAGTACGCCCTGCTGCAGAGCCGGTCCCTGGCCGAACGGGTGGTCCAGCGCGAGAACCTGGCGTCCGATCCGGACTTCATGGCCCAGAAGACGGGCTCGTCCTTCGGCGCCCTGACCCGCCTGTTCGATCGCGGGCAGGAAGCCCCCGCCCTGTCGGGCACGCCCGAGCAGCGCGCGCGCGCCGCCGCCAACCGGCTCAAGGCCGGCATCACGATCCAGCCGGTCCGCGGCTCGCGTCTCGTCAACATCAGCTATGAAAGCTCCGACCGCGAGGTCGCCCAGCGCGTGGTCAACGCCGTCGCCGAGAACTTCATCGGCGCCAATCTCGACCGCCGCTTCGAGGGCGCGGGCTATGCGCGCAACTTCCTCGAGGAGAAGCTCGCGACGGTGAAGGCCCAGCTGGAGAAGTCCGAGCGGGATCTCGTCGCCTACGCGCAAAGCCAGGGCATCGTGAACCTCTCCACCACCTCGTCCCCGACCGCCGGCGCGGCGGAAACGGCCGGCAGCTCGCTGGCGGCCTCCGACCTGGTGGCCATGAACTCGGCGCTGGCGGTGGCCAAGGGCAACCGCATCGCGGCCGAGCAACGCTGGAACCAGGCCCGGTCCTCCGGCATGTCGCTGCCGCAGATCATGGCCAGCACCACGGTCCAGGCCCTGCGCAGCCAGCAGGCGACGCTGCAGCAGCAGTACCAGGAGAAGCTGCAGACCTATAAGCCCGACTTCCCGGCCATGATCTCCCTCAAGGCCCAGATCGACGCCATCGAGGGCCAGATCGCCGCCGAGGCGCAGTCGGTCCGGCAGTCGGTCCAGGCTGAATACCAGCTGGCGCTTCGTCAGGAGCAGGAACTCGCCGGCCAGGTCGCCTCCCTGAAGGGCGGAGTCATGGACCTGCGCGGCCGATCCATCCAGTACAACATCCTGCAGCGCGAGGTGGACACCAACCGCAGCCTCTATGACGGCCTTCTGCAGCGCTACAAGGACATCGGCGTCGCCGGCGGCATCGGCGCCAACAACATCTCGATCGTCGACCGGGCGCAGATGCCGAGGTCGCCCTACAAGCCGAACCTGATGAACAACCTGGCGGTCGCGCTCGGCATCGGTCTGCTGCTCGGCCTGGGCGCCGCCTTCGGCCTCGAAAGCCTCGACGAGACCATCAAGGTCCCCGAGGACATCGAGGGCAAGCTGGGCATGCCGCTGATGGGCGCCATTCCCATGCTCGACAAGGGCGTGTCGATCGACGAGGCCATGGCGGACGCCAGAAGCGCCCTGTCGGAGGCCTACTACTCGGTCCGGACGGCGCTGCAGTTCTCGACCAACGACGGCGTGCCGCGCAGTCTGCTGGTCACCAGCGCCCGTCCGTCGGAAGGCAAGTCGACCACGGCCACGGCCCTGGCGCGCAACTTCGCCAAGCTGGGCATGAACGTGCTGCTGGTCGACGGCGACCTTCGCAACCCGTCGCTGCACCGTGTCATGCGCGCCGATTCCGGTTCGGGTATTTCCAACTACCTGACCGGCTCGGCGACGATGGCGGAGCTGATCCAGGCCACCGACCAGCCCAACCTGTCGTTCATTCCCTGCGGGCCGCTGCCGCCCAACCCGGCTGAACTGCTGGCCGGCGCCACGATCCGGGCGATGATCGCCGAGGCCGAGGCCAACTTCGACCTGCTGGTCATCGACGGACCGCCGGTGATGGGCCTGGCCGATGCGCCGCTGCTGGCCAGCGCCGTCGCCGGGACCGTGCTGGTCATCGAGGCCGGCCAGACCCGGCGCGGCCTCGCCAAGGCGGCGCTCCGCCGGCTCGGGCTCGGCAACGCCCGCATCCTGGGCGGCATCCTCAGCAAGTTCAACGTGCGCACCGCCGGCTACGGCTACGGCTACGGCTACGGGTATGCCTACGCCTACTCGTACGACTACGGGAACAAGAGGATCGAGGGCAGGAAGTAGCCCGTGTCCGTCGCGGAGACGCCTGTTCCGCGTCGCCGCGGCGGCCGCGGCCCGCGGCGCCGGATTTCCGGCCTGGTCGCACTCGTTGGCGGCCTTGCGGTCGCGACGGTCGGCGCCTGGCAGATCATCGCGGTGGCCCAGGCCAGGAGCCTCGCCCAGAACGCGCCCGAGCAGGCGCTGGCCTGGCGCGCCGCTGATCCCCGCGCGCTGGCCTACCGGGCGGAACAGGAGTTCGCCGACGCCGCCACCAGCGGGCGCGCGCCGGTCGAGGCCCGCGCCTTCGCCCGCCAGGCCCTCCAGGCCGGTCCTCTCGAGGTTCGCGCGCTGCGCGTCCTGGCCTGGGTCGCCAGCGAGGAGGGCGACGACCGGCGGGCGCGCCGGCTGATGGGACTGGCCGCCTCGCGAAGCCAGCGCGACGTCTCAAGCCACCTCTGGATGTTCCGTGATCGCCTGAAGGCGCGCGACTTCACCGCCGCGTTCGCCCATGGCGACGCCCTGCTGCGCCACCCGGCGACTTTCCGCGAGGCCGCGGTTCTGATGGCCTCGGCCGCCGGCGCGGACGAGGCCGCCGCCAGGGCGCTGGAGCAGCGCCTCCGCTACGGTCCGGCCTGGCGCGCCCGGTTTGTCCGCGAGCTCGTCGCAAGCCAGGACCCTGATGTCACCCTCTCGATCCTGCTGGCGGTGAAGGAGGCAGGATCGCCGATCTCCGCCGACGAGTCGTCCGTCGTCGCCACCCGCCTGCTCCGGGAGGGCCGCGCGCGCGAGGCCTACCTGGCCTGGGTGCTGCTGCTGCCACCCTCGGGGTATGACGTGCTGGGCAACGTCTACAACGGCGGATTCGACGGCCCGCCCGGCGCGGGTCCCTTCGCCTGGACACTGCAGCGCAAGACCACCGAGATCGGCCAGGGGCCGGCGCGCCGGGGCCAGGCGTTGCGGGCGGCGCCCTCCTCAAGGCGTGAGGACCGTCTGGCGGGACAGACGCTGGTGCTGGCGCCCGGATCCTACCGTCTGAGCCTGGACACCCGGCTGGATGGATCGGGTGACGGCGGCATGGCCTGGACCCTGTCCTGCGCCGGCGACCGGCCGGGCTCGCTGGCCCGCCTTCCGGCCAGACCGAGCGACGACTGGACGCCCCTGTCGACGACCTTCACCGTACCGGAGGGCTGTGACGTTCAGCAGATCGAACTGCGGACCGGAGGCAAGGGGACCGCTGCGGCCTGGGGCTGGTTCGACGACGTCCGGATCGAACCGCTCGGCGCGGAAGGCTAGGCATGCGGGATTATCACATCGGCGGACAGTCGCTTCCCGTCCGGACGCTGGGCCTCCTGTCGGCCGTGCTGGTCGTCTCCGCCATCGTCCTTGGCGGGGCCACCCGCGAAGGGGATCTGCTGAACGCGGGCGTCAGGATCCTGGCGCTGGTCGTCCTGCTCCTGGCCGCCTTCCAGCTGACCCGCCACGACCTGCGGGCCGAGTGGAAGCGCCCGCTTCTGCTCGCCGCCGCGATCGCCCTCCTGCCGCTGCTCCAGCTGATCCCGCTGCCGCCGCTGATCTGGAGCCATCTTCCGGGGCGGGGCGAGATCGCCGCGCTCTATGACGCCGCCGGAATGCCCGCGCCCTGGCACGGCCTGGGCCTGAACCCGGAAGGCAGCCTGAACGCGGCCTTCGCGCTGCTGCCGGGCCTGGCGATGTTTGTCGTCGGGCTGAGCCTGGACACCCGCGCGCGCCTGACCGTCGCCGTGGCGGCGGCGGTCGTCGCCTTCGCCGGCACCTTCCTGGGCATCGCCCAGGTCAGCGACGGGCCCGAGTCGGCGCTGCGGTTCTATGAAACGACCAACGCCTCGGCGGCGGTCGGCTTCTTCTCCAACCGCAACCACCAGGCGTCGCTGCAGCTGGTCGCCATGCCGCTGGTCGCCGTGATCCTGATTGGCTGGACCCGTCAGACGACGGGGATCAAGGCTGGCGCGCTGGTCGCCGGGGCGGTCCTGCTGATGGTCCTGGCGGTGGCGACCGTGCTCTCGGAGTCCCGCGCAGGCATGGTCCTCTACCTGCCGGTCGTCGCCGCCTGCATCCTGATGGCCCTGCGGGACCGCCTGCCCCGCTGGTCAAACGGCAGGCTGCTCGCGGCGCTCGCCGGCGTCGGCGTGGTTGTCCTGCTGGCCGGGGCGGCGGCGCTCTGGTCGCGGCCCGAGGTCATTGAGGTTCTGCGCGACGACGCCCGCCTGCGCGCCCTGCCGATCGTCTCGTCGGAAGCGGCGCGAAATCTTCCGTTCGGAACCGGGCTGGGGACCTTCGACGAAATCTACCGTAGCCGCGAACCGGTCGAGTCCCTGAGCAACGCCTACCTGAACCATGCCCACAACGACTATCTGGAGGTCGCGCTCGAGACGGGACTTCCCGGCGTCGTGCTGGTGATCCTGTTCCTGCTGTGGATGACGCGACGGGGCCTGGAGGCGTGGCGCGCGCAGGGCGTCGAGGGCGACCTGGCCAGCGCCGGCGCCATCATCGTCGCCACCCTCGCGCTTCATTCGCTCGTCGACTATCCGCTGCGGACCGGCGCCATGTCGGCGCTGTTCGGCTTCGCCTGCGCGCTGATGCTTCCCTACGCGGGCCAGACCGCGCCCCAGCCTCCGGGCAAGGCGGTCGAGGGCCCGGGCGGTGATCGCACCCGGGTGCGCCTGCCGCGGGGGACGCGGTCGCGCCTCTGGCTGCGGGGAAGCTAGCGTCCGTGACAGCGCCGGCCGACAGCTCAGGCTCCCATCGCCTGCCGATCGTCGATGGCCTTCGCGCCATCGCGGTCATCGCGGTCGTGCTGTTCCACGTCTTCCCGACCAGCGTCGCGGGCGGCTTCATCGGCGTCGACGTCTTCTTCGTCATCTCCGGCTTCGTCATCGCCCATCGGTACATCCCGCCGATGGTCGCCGGAAACATCCGGGCCGGCGACTTCTTCCTGCGCCGGATCCAGCGCCTGGCCCCGGCCTATCTGGTCCTGGTGCTGGCGGTCACGGTGGTCGCCTTCCTGATGCTGGCGCCCAAGGACCTGCGGAACTTCGGCGAGAGCCTGACGGCCCAGGCCTTCTACGTGCAGAACCTGGTGTTCTGGAGCCAGGGCGATTACTTCGACCGCGCCCAGCTCAAGCCGCTGCTGCACACCTGGAGCCTGGCGGTCGAGGAGCAGTACTATCTGTTCTTCCCGCTGCTCATCCTGGCCTTCCGCAAGCACCGCAACCTGGGGATCGCCCTGCTGGCCACGGCCTTCATGGTCTCGCTCCTGCTGGGACTGGCGAGCGCCGGAAGCAGCCCCAAGACCGCCTTCTACCTCCTGCCGATGCGGGCCTGGGAGTTCATCGCCGGCATGGGGGTGGCGCTGATCCACGGCCGTGTCCGGGTCGGCCGCCTGGCCGATCTGCTGTTCGCGCTCGGGATCGGCGCCATCCTCGCCGCCTGCATCCTGTTCAATGAGGAGAACATCTTCCCGGACATCCAGGCCTTGCTGGCGGTGGGCGGCGCGGCCCTGATCTGCCTGATCGAGCGCGAGGTCTCGCCCCTCGCCGGCCTGCCCCTGACCAACCGGGCGGCGCAGCACTTCGGCCGCATCTCCTACAGCTGGTACCTCTGGCACTGGCCGGTGGTGGTGTTCTTCTTCGTCGGCGTCGGCCGGCTGCCGAACCTGGTCGAGGGCCTGGGCCTGCTGCTGCTCGGCTACCTGCTGGCGGTGGCGTCCTGGCGTTTCGTCGAGCAGCGGGGTCTCGCGACTCCGGCGTTGCGCCGGCCCAGGGGAGCCCTGTCTCTGCTCGGCGTCGCCATGCTGTTCTCGGTCGGGGCCGGAGTCTTCCTGTCCGCCAGCCACGGCGCCCTGTTCCGCTTCCCGCCTGAGCAACGCGCGCTCTTCGCCGCCGAGATGGACCGGGTCACGCGCCGATGCTCGATCGTCCGCCAGGCCGAACTCCTCGACTCGGAGTTCTGTCGCCTGGTTCCGGGCGAGGGCGCGCCCATCCTGCTCATGGGCGACTCCCACGCCAACCGCGCCAAGCCCACGCTGATGGCTATGGCCAGTGAGCGCGGCGTCCCGCTCATGCTGATGAAGCGCAACTGCCGTCCCATCGACTTCGGGTCCAAGCGCAACTGCCCGCTCAAGGTCTGGCGAAACGTCGAGCGGGATCTCGCCCGCTTCGGGATCAGGACCGTCATCGTCGTCGGCTTCTGGAAGCCGGAAGTGACCGAGGCCGAGTACCGGGCCGGGATCAAGCGGCTCGTCGACGCCGGCCTGACCGTCCATCTGCAGAAGGTGGCGCCCAATGCGGCCTGGTTCGACCCGGCCCGCCGCGCCGAGGGGCTGACCTTCCCGGCCTACACGAAGGCGCAGTACGACCGCGAATACGCGGTGCAGAACCGGGTCTTCGCCGCCCTCGACGCCGAGTACGGCGATCGGGTGACGGTGATGGATCCGACGCCCAGACTGTGCGGGGAGACCTGCGCCTTCGAGACCGGAGGCCTGCCCAACTACTCCGACACCAACCACCTCAGCAGCGTGGGCATGGCCCGGATCGCGCCGATCTACGCGCCGATCTTTGAAAAGTAGCCGTCAGGCCGCGCTCAGCCGCCGCTCGGCCAGGTCGCCCATGCTGGCGCTGGTCATGCCGTGTTCGCGCTTCAGGTGCTGGAAGTGGGCCAGCAGCCGGTCGAGCATGGCCAGGTTCTGCGCGGTGTCCCGTCCGAAGTTATGAGGGTGCCACCACAGGTGATACATCAGCCCCTTGCGGGCGGCGTCCGTCATCTCTCCCATCACACGCCGCAGATGCAGGGCCGAGAAGGCCGGCGCCTTGCGCATGTACGGCCGCAGGAAGCGGCTGGCCGGAATGTTGAACGGCCCTTCCGACACTTCCCGCAGCGAATAGCCATGGGCCCCGTCCAGCGGCGCGACGGCGTCGAGGAGGCGTGTCGCCCGGACCATGGCCGAGTTCTCCGCCCCGCTGCGCGAGCGGTAGGCGTAGCTGCCCGGATTGCCGCGATAGCAGTCGATCCCCTGCCGGTGCGCGGCGGCGATGTGCTCGGGCGTCATCTGGTTGCGCGGGAAGACGATGCTGCGCAGCGACAGGCCCTCGCCGGAGGCGATGGCTTTGGCCGCCTCGAGATCGGCCTCGAAGGCGGCGATCGTCTGGCCCGGTTCCAGGCAATAGAAGTGCGAGAAGGTGTGGGTCGCGACCTCCTGCCCGGGCGTGGCGGCGACCTGGGCGACCAGGTCGCGCCCGTAGTGCAAGGGATCGACGCCCTCGTCGATTCCGATGCCGGTCTCCAGCGCGTCGTAGGGCGACAGGTTGGCGTCGGCATAGGCGGGCTTCAGCGCCGGGGCGTGGGCCAGCAGGTCCTTGCGGTCGCGGGCGAAGACCATGCCCACCGTGGCCCAGGTCGCGCGGATGTCGTTGGCGGCGAACCGCTGCAGCATGCCGGGGATCGCCTGCCGCTCGCCGAGCACGGCGTCGCCGTAGCTGGCGACGGTGCGCTTGTCGCGCACGCCCCACATGAGCTCGAGATCGAGCGAGATGACGAAGGCGCCTGTCATGAACGGGTCTTGGGTCCGAGCCTGCGGAGGAACTTGCCGGCGTAGTTTAGCAGTTCGTCCAGGGTTGGTCGAAGGTCGGCGTAGTCGAGCACCGGATAGACCCTGCCCGTCACCGGTCCGGCTGCGCCCAGCTCCGGCGGCGGCAGGATGAAGTTGCGACGGCGGAGGTAGAACAGCGCCGCATAGACGTCCTTGAGGATGTAGCGCCAGCGGACTCCGTCGCGCTGGGGCGTCTCGGGCGGCGGCGGCTCGCCGGCCAGGTCGCGATAGGCCGCCAGCGTCACCGTGCGGCCGGCCGCCGTGCTGGCGGCGAACCACAGCGAGGGCCGGGCGTTGACCTCGATCGCCTTGAGCCGGCCGTCGCGCGGGTCGCGCTTGAACTCAGCTGCGGCGATGCCCCGAAAGCCGATGCCGGTCAGAAGCCGCTCGCTGAGGGCGCGGGTTTCCTCGTCCGGCGCGCTGGCCACCAGCGAGGCGGAGCCGAAGCCCGGCGGGAACTGGCGCAGCTTCTTCGCCGTGAAGGCCTGGCGGGGCCGACCCTCCCGGTCGAGGTACGCACACCACAGGGTGATGTTCGACTCCGGACCGGGCACGATTTCCTGCACCACCCAGACCATGGGCGTTGGGGGCAGGGCGGCGACGATGGCGTCGAACTGCTCCGGCGTCCGCGCGATCAGCACCTTGCGGCCCGCCATGTAGTCCTTCACGGCGTGGATCTCGCTGGGCTTGACCAGGCAGGGGAAGACGATCTGGCCACGCAGGCCGGCGAGGTCCCCGACGGGCGCTTCCCAGTAGGCTGGGGCCTCAAGCCCGAATTCGCGACAGGCCGCGTAGAAGGGCGCCTTGCCGAACACCCGGTCGCAGACGCCGTCGACATAGCTGTCCTGGAACAGGAAACGGCCGCGCAGGACGTCGGCGTGACGGATCACAAAGTCGATGTCCTGGTCCGAGGTCGGGATCAGCACCGGCGCCGGCTGGTCGGCCGGGAACAGCTCCAGCAGGCGCTGCAGCCGACGACCCTCGTCGGGCTCGATCAGCCGGCCCGGACCGTGGGTGAGATAGCGCGACCGCGAGGCGGTCTGGGGCTCGGCCGCGACGCCCAGCACGGGGATGCCCGCCCTGCCGAGCTCGCGGATCGCATAGAGGCCGGTCGGCGACAGGCCCAGGACGACGGCCGGCCTCATGACGCCGCCACCTCGCGAAGGATGCGCACCATCTCCGCCGCCTGACCCTGCACCGGAAAGCGCTCCATGACGTCGGCCCGCGCCGCTTCGCCAAGGCGCTGGCGCAGGCCCGCGTCCTCGATCAGGGCGCAGAGGGCGGCGACCCATTCGTCCTGCGTCAACACCAGCATCCCGGTCTCGCCATGGCGGATCAGGTCGATGTTGTAGCCGATCCGCGAGCAGACGGCGGGCAGGCCGGCGGCCATGTAGGTCCGCGCCTTGCCGCCCGACTTGCCCTGCGACCAGTCCTCCAGCGGCAGGGGCATGATGCCGATGTCGAAGCTGGCCAGGGCCTCCAGCTCGCCGTCCAGCGACCACTCGACGGTCTCGACCGGAAGGCCGGGCAGGTCGAAGTCGCCGCCGCCCATGATCTTCAGCCTGACGGCCGGGTGGCGACGGTGAACCTCGCGCAGCGCGTCTTCGATGGTCAGGATGTACTTCACCGTCGTCTTCGACCCGAGCCAGCCGATCACCACCTCCGGCCGGTCGACCTGGGGCGGGCGCATGCGAATGCGGTCGGTGTCCTCGGCCACTTCGAAGACTTCGGCCCGTTTCGCGCCGTGCTCGGCGGCGACGTCGCGCAGATAGCTGTTGCCGGCCATCACGCAGTCGCTGAGCGCGAAGACCTCCAGCGTCTTGCCAGGCGCCCGCAGCCAGGTGGCGATCGGGTTGAAGCGACTGGGCTTGCCGATGAACAGCGCGTCGTCGAGGTCGAAGACCAGTCGGGCGCCGCGCCGCTTCAGCCAGCGCTCGATGACCGGCTCGCCGAACGGGAACAGCTCCCGCTGCATATAGATGACATCGTACTTGCGGGCGCCCGCCAGCACGCCCAGCCGTCGGACAGTGGCCGCCAGGGTGTGCAGGATCTTGGCGATCGTCCGTCCGGGCGAGAAGCTCAGCCGGTACATGGCCGCGGACATGAAGCTCGACACCGTCCAGTCGACGCCGAGCGCCTTCAGGTGCGGCAGGTACTGGAACACGCGATAGCGGCTGCTGGCGCCCTCCAGCGGATAGCGGGTCAGGAACAGCACGCGCAGCGGGCGGTCACTCATGCCGCCGACTCCAGCGAACGGTAGATGGCGTCGTAGCGGCGCACGCCCGACTCCAGGCTGAACTCGTCCCGCGCCAGCTGCAGGCAGCGGGCGGCGACGTCCGGGTCCTTCACCAGGTCGAGCAGCTCGGCCAGCGCCTGGCCGTAGGCGGCGTCGTCGAAGGCGGCGATCGAGGCGCCGGCCCGGCCCTGGGCCAGATAGGCGTCGACGTCGCCCACGCCCCGGTTGGTCAGCACCGGCTTGCCGCAGGCCAGCAGCTCGCCCAGCTTGGTCGGGCAGGAGGCGCGCTTGGAGAACACCGGCTTGATGAAGAAGATCGCCGCGTCCATCCGCGCGATCTGGGCCGCCACCTCGTCATAGCGGGCGGCGCGCATCTCGACGCGGGCCATGTCGACGCCCGCGGCCTCCAGCGTCCTGCGGATGTAGTCATGTTCGGAGCGGTTGATGACCAGCAGCCGGGCGTCCGGCCGCAGGTCGAACAGGATGCGGATGCAGGCCGCCGTTTCCGGGAACATGTACCAGACGCCCGCCGACCCGACGTAGCCGAGCGTGATGCCGTCGGCGGTCGACGCGGCCGGCGCGGGCCGGAAGACCTCCATGTTGGTGCAGGTCGGGATCACTTCGTAGCGGACCGGCCGGTCCTTCAGGTAGTCGAACTGCTTCATCTCCTCGACGCCCATGCGTGTCAGGGACACGACGACGTCGGCGCCCAGCAGCAGCTGCTTCTCCAGCGCCTTGGTCACCCGGTACTGGGGCGAGCCGGCCGGCCATATGCCGCCGTCGACCCGCTCGTCCGGCCAGAAGCCGCGCATGTCGAAGATGAACTTGCGGCCTGCCAGCTTGCGATGCAGCAGGCCGATGACGCCGGGCACATAGCTCCGGGTGTGGACGATGCCGATCCGCCGCGCCGCCGCGATCCACAGCGAGACGATGAAGCCCACCGCGATGTCGTAGAGGCTGGCGGGGATGGACGGGGACTTGTGGTAGCGCAGCCGCGTCCAGCGCACGCCGGCCTCGTCGCACTGGCGCTGCAGGACGGCGACCTGCGCCTTGTCCCGCAGATCCTCGGGGCGCTCGTAGGTGATCAGGCTGATGTCGTGGTCCGCCGCCAGCGCCAGGAGGTACTGCAGAACCTGCGACTGACCGAGCGGCTGCAGCAGCCCGGTGTAGGAGATATAGAGCACCCGGCTCCGCACGCTTCTGCCTCGATCGGCTACGGACGCCATGCGCCTTGATCTCCGGATTGATAGGGCCCGGGCGACGGCGGCGCAACGCCGGAGGTAGGTTCCGTCAGACCCCGAGAAGCCCGCGGTAGGCGCTGACGGCGGCGGCGGTCGAGAAGGCGTCGGACCGCGCCTTGAGGAGCGCCCGGTCCAGCGGGGCGGAGAGCGTCTCCAGGATCGCCGCCGCCAGCGCATCGGCGTCCCCGACCGGCGTCAGGGGCCCGAACCGCCCGCCGTCGAGGATCTCGCCAGGGCCCGTCGGACAATCGGTGCTGACCACCGGCGTCCCGCAGGCCATGGCCTCGACCAGCACATTTCCGAACCCTTCGTTGCGCGAGCTGAGCACGAAGGCGTCCGCATGGGCGACATAGCCGTGCGGATCGGGCCGGAACCCGGGCATCTGGACCGCGCCGGTCAGGCCCAGCTCCGCCACGAGCGCTTCCAGCTTCGACCGTTCCGAGCCTTCGCCCAGGATGAGCAGCCGGGCGTCGTGCGCCTGCCGGACCCGGACCAGCGCCTGCAGCAGGGTCGCGTGGTCCTTGACCGCCTTCAGCGTGCCGACGGTGACGAGCCGGGGCCCGCCCGCCGTCCAGGCCGCCATGATGTCGGGGTCCGGCGCGGCGGGCTCCGGCAAGGGGGTGATCGGATTGTAGATCGTCGTCGTGCGCCCGACAGGCAGGCCGGCGAGAGCGGCGACGTCCGCCGCGACGCCGCGCGAGACGCCGACGACGCCGTCGGCGCGGCCGTAGCTGGCCCGCATCGACAGGGTCATGACCAGCCGCGGCAGGCCTGGGCGGCCCGGCCCGCTGCGGCTGAGCACGCCGTGATCGCTGGTCACCACCCGGCAGGGCACGCCCGACAGGGCCCTGGCCGCGACTGCCAGCGAGGTGATCGGCCACATCGCCGCCAGCACAGATGCCGGGCTGGCGGCCTTGAGGTAGGCGACGAAGGGCCAGAGGGCGTCACGCACGCGGCGGGCCTCGAGCGAGTGGATCGTCACGGCCGGCGACAGGCTGTCCAGCAGCTCGCCCTGCTTCTGGCGCAGGACGACATCGACCGTCAGGCCCGCCTCGATGAAGGCGTTGGCCAGGGTGACGCAGACGCGCTCGGCGCCGCCCGGCCGAAGGTCGGGAAGCAGGAAGGCGACATCGGGCGCACGAGGAGACATGGCGGCCGTCCTCACGCGCGCTTCGTTCCGTGATGACCGGTCGTCGCGCTGTTCACACTGTCCCTGTTCCAAGCCGATTCCTTGAGGCGTCCCGCATATGAAGGTATCCGTATCCAAGGCTGTCGCGGCCAGCGGGAATATCGAGACACAGCATGCAGAGTACGTCGAATCCGCCCTACACGCTGAGCGTTTCGCCAGACCGCAACTTCCTGTGGCGCGTCGTGCTGGCCGGCTGGCTCCTCCGGTTCACGATCATCGTGGTCTATGCGCTGACCGACGCCATCAACAAGCTGCGCCTGTCGCCTGATTCCGCCCGCTACCACCGCGAAGGCATCGAATCGATGAACGCGATGGCCTACGGCGACTTCGCGCTCAAGCCGTGGGTCGACCACGGCTGGTTCCAGTTCACCGGCCTGGTCTATTACCTCATCGCGCCCGAACCCTTCATTCTCCAGCTGATCAACATCACCCTGGGCGCGGTGCTCGTCCTGCCGATCTTCGGCATCATCAAGAACATCACCGACGATGTGCGGGTGCAGCGGTTCGCGGCGGTCCTGATCGCCTTCTTCCCGTCGATCGTCTACTGGTCGACGCTGATGCTGAAGGACCCGTCCTCCATCCTGGCGATCGCCCTGGTGATCTACGGCGTGGTTGCGTTGCGGCGGCGATTTGGTTGGCTGCCGCTGGCCGCCATCGTGGCCGGCCTGCTGATCCTGGTCGGGGTGCGGACCTACCTGTTCACGGTGCTGATCATCGTCATTCCCGCCGCCTTCATGCTGTTTCCGGCATCCGGCTCCATGCGACTGCGGACATTCCTCATTCCGGCGGTGATTGGCGCCCTGCCGTTGATGCTCGGCTACGGCTACTTCGCGTCGGGCGAGCTCAAGGACTCGATCTATTTCGACCTCGACTACATCAACCAGGTTCGCGTCGCGATGGGCGACCACGGCAGCGGGGCGCTGTTCGCCCACGGCGACGTGCACGTCTGGGGGGTGAGCTTCTGGGACGACGTCCGCGCCGCGGCCTTCACGTTGTTCTCGGTGTTCATCCCGGTGAACCCGCTGGAGGCGGCCAGCGCCCGCCAGCTGATCGCCGTCCCGTTCGTCCTGATCATGGGCTATCTGCTGTACCCGCTGGCGCTTGGCGGGCTTGAGATGTGGCGCGCCCGTCGCCGGACCTGGCCGGTGATCCTGATCGCCGGGACGGTTCTGGCCGTCTACGTCGGCGGCACGACCAACGCCGGGGCCCTGTTCCGGTGGACGACCCAGATCATGCCCTACTTCCTGATGGCCATCGCGCTCATCGCGTTCAAGAGGCCGCGGAGCTTCCTCGCCCGGTTTGGATCACGGGTCGCACTGATGTTCAGCGCGCCCAAGCGGGTTGACCAGTACCAGTATCTCTAGAGCTCGGCTGCGCCGGCCCGGCGGCAACGGCGCGCCAGGCCGATCCAGGCCGAAGGGCCTCTTCCAGGTCGACCGCACCGGCCGGCGGCTGACGCGCGTGTATGGCCGGGGTCTGTCTGTCGGCATCCGCGCAGGCGATCCGCCGCTGGCGTTGTGACGGGTCCGTCAGGTGCGGCGGGCGTCCCGGTCCGCCCACCCTGCAGTCTTCCCTGACCTCGTGCGACGTCCGGGCCCCTGCGTCGTCCAGTCGGACGTCGTCACCTTCGCCGGCCCGTTTCGGGTCACCTGCAACGCGCAAACGAAGACACCCCCGCGGCGGAACCGGGGGGTGTCAAAATCTCGTCTCAGAAGGCGAAAAGCCTACGGGCTGTTCGGATCCGAGTCATCGTCAAGGGCGACGGCGGTGACGACGCCGGTCAGGACGCCAAAGCCGAGCCAGAGATAGAGGTCGGTGTTGTCGCCGTACCCGTAGGCGCCGCGATCGTCGTCATCCTGGCGGGTCGAAATCTTCACGACGCCGCTGGAGCCGCCAACGCAGGGCGAAGCGGCGGCAACGGTGGCCATCGAACGGGCGGAGACCGCCACGTTGCAGCCGTCGCCGTACACGACGCGGGCCGAACCGCTCGAAGCGACCACGCGGTCGCCGGCGCGGAGAACGGCGCCGTTCGAAGCCGGGACGAACCGACCGTTCTGGCTGATCATCACCGAACCGGACACGGCGCTGATGCGGGCCCCCTCGGCCGCGACAGCGGCTTGACCCGCGAGCAGCACACCGGCCGCGGCGAACGCAGCAATGCTACGGTACATCCTTGTAACTCCCCTCAAGGGGTTCCGACCTGGAACTCCGATTGATCGATGTCTTCATAACTCCTGCGACCTAACACCGCAACCTGTAGTTCGCTGCGTTGGGGCCGCCGAGGTAGTCCGACCAATAAACAGACAGAGCGTGCTCGCGCGGTTTGCGTTCCACGAAATCGACGCGTCCGACTCTCCTAACGCGTGATGGTGAACGTTCCGTCTCAGCGCGGCGGCCTGTCGCGAACTTTTTTACGCGACGCCGTCGGAATCGCCGGTCGCCAGGCGCCGGAGATAGTCGGCGTAGGCGCTCTTCGAGCCGGAGGCGAGTCGCGCCAACTGGTCGCGGTCGATCCACCCCTTTGCCAGGGCGATCTCCTCGATGCATCCCACCCGGAGCCCTTGCCTCTGCTCGATCGTGCGCACGAATTCCCCTGCCTGGATAAGGGATTCGTGCGTGCCCGTGTCGAGCCAGGCGAAGCCGCGCCCGAGGACCTCGAGGTTGAGCTCCCCCGCCTCCAGATAGAGGCGATTGAGGTCGGTGATCTCCAGTTCGCCGCGAGTGGAGGGCTTCAGGCCGCGGGCCAGTTCGCTCGCCCGGCCGTCATAGAAATAGAGGCCGGTGATGGCGAGGTTCGACCGCGGCCGCGCCGGCTTCTCCTCGACGCCGGTCACTTTTCCGTCGGCGTCCACCGTGGCGATCCCGTAGCGCTCGGGGTCGGCCACGCGATAGCCGAAGACTGTGGCGCCATCGACACGGGCCGACGCCGAAGCGAGCTGACCGCTGAAGCCGGCGCCGTAGAAGATGTTGTCGCCCAGGATCAGGGCGCTTGGGCCGCCCTCGAGAAACGCCTCGCCCAGGATGAAGGCCTGGGCGAGGCCGTCGGGACTGGGCTGAACCACGTACTCGAAACGCACGCCCAGGGACGAGCCGTCGCCGAGCAGCCGCTTGAACCCCGCCTGGTCCTCCGGCGTGGTGATGATCAGGATGTCGCGGATGCCGGCCAGCATCAGCACCGACAGCGGATAGTAGATCATCGGCTTGTCGTAGACCGGCAGCAGCTGCTTGGAGACCGCCAGGGTCAGCGGGTGAAGCCTGGTGCCGGCGCCGCCGGCCAGGATGATGCCGCGTCTCATGCCTTCGGTTCTCCAGTCCTGTCCGCGAGGGTGCGGACGGTTTCGGCGAGGCCGTCGCGCCAGGGGCGGGGCCGGATTCCGAGTAGCGTCTCGACCCGTCCGCAATCCAGCACCGAATTGGCCGGCCGCGCCGCCGGCGTCGGATACTCGGCCGTGGTGACCGGGATGATGACCGGAGACGGGCCGCCCGCCTCGGCGAATACGGCCTCGGCGAACCGGCGCCAGGTCGTGGCGCCGTCGCCGGCGAAATGCAGCAGGCCGCGGACCGGACCGCCGGGCGCCTCGACCATGCGGCGGGCGGCGACGAGCAGCGCCTCGGCCAGGTCGCCGGCGGCCGTCGGCCGTCCGTGCTGGTCGTCGACGACGCGCAGCTCCGGCCGGTCGGCCAGCGACAGCATGGTCTTCACGAAGTTGCGACCGTAGGGGGAGAAGACCCAGGAGGTCCGCACGATCAGCGCGCGGCCGCCGGCTTCCGTCACGCCGCGCTCGCCGGCCAGCTTGCTGCGGCCGTAGGCGCCGATCGGCCCGACCGGATCGGTCTCGCGCCAGGGCGTCGCACCGGAGCCGTCGAACACATAGTCGGTGGACACATGAATGAACGGCAGGTCGCGGGCGGCGCAGGCCCGGGCCATGGCGGCGGGCGCGGCGGCGTTGACAGCGTGGGCGAGGTCCTCTTCCGACTCCGCCTGGTCAACGGCGGTGTAGGCGGCGGCGTTGATGACGATGTCGACGTCGGCCCTCGCGATGAGGCCGGCCACCGCCTCAGCGTCGGTCAGGTCCGCCATCGCCCGGTCGACGGGGACGGGCGTCACGCCATGGCGCCCGGCGCGGTCCAGGATCTCGCGGCCGAGCTGGCCGGCGGGGCCGAAGAGCAGGGCGCGCACGTCAGGTCCCGGCGACGGCCAGGCCCAGCCTCGCGCCGGCCTCCGCGCCGGACTTGCGCAGCGGCGCCCACCAGGTCTCGTTCTCGAGGTACCAGCGCACGGTCGCCTCGAGGCCCTCGTCCAGCGACTTGCCGGGCGTCCAGCCCAGTTCGCTGCGGATACGGGAGATGTCGATGGCGTAGCGGGCGTCATGCCCCGGCCGGTCGGCGACGAAAGTGATCAGCCGGTCGTGCGGCGCGCCGGCCGGCCGCAGCCTGTCCATGACCGCGCAGAGCCTGCGGACCAGGTCCAGGTTGGACAGCTCGGCCTCGCCGCCGATGCAGTAGGTCTGGCCGCGCCGGCCGTTGCGCAGCACCAGCAGCAGGGCTTCGGCGTGATCCTCGACATGCAGCCAGTCGCGCACGTTGGCGCCCTTGCCGTAGACCGGGATCGGCCGGCCCTCGAGCGCGGCCAGCACCACCACCGGAATGAGCTTCTCGGGAAACTGCCGCGGGCCGTAGTTGTTGGAGCAGTTGGTCAGCACATAGGGAATGCCGAACGTGCGGCCCCAGGCCTGGACCAGAAGGTCCGACGCGGCCTTCGACGCCGAGTAGGGCGAACTGGGCGCATAGGGCGTGGTCTCGTCGAAGGCGCCGGTGTCGCCCAGCTCGCCGAACACCTCGTCTGTCGAGACATGGTGGAAGACGAAGGCGGCCGCCGCTTCCGGCGACAGGCTGCTACGGTAGGCTCGCACCGCCTCCAGCAACACGGCCGTGCCCATGACGTTGGTCTGGACGAAGACGGTCGGGCCGTCGATCGAGCGGTCGACGTGCGATTCCGCCGCCAGATGCATCACGGCGTCGGGCTGGTGGCGATTGAAGACCTCGGTGAGCGCCGCGCGGTCGCAGATGTCCACCTTCTCGAAGGCGTAGCCGTTGTGGCCCGCCACCTCGGCCAGGTTGGCCAGGTTCCCCGAGTAGGTCAGCTTGTCGATGACCGTGACCTCATGGCCCTGCGCCAGCGCGGCGCGCACCACGGCCGATCCGATGAACCCGGCGCCGCCGGTGACCAACAGCTTCAAGCGACCTCTCCAGCGACATAGTCGAAACCGAACTCGGACCCGGCGAAGGCCGGGGCGGCGGCGTCCTTGGGCGACAGGCGGGCAGGACCCGGCTCCGGCCAGTCGATGGCCAGATCGGGATCGTCCCAGCGCACGCTGCCGTCGGCGGCGGCGTTATAGAAGGCATTGACCTTGTAGGACACCAGGGTGTCCGGCTCGAGGGTCATGAAGCCGTGCAGGAAGCCCTCGGGCACGAAGATCTGCAGCCCGTTCTCCGCCGAGATCTCGGCGGCGACATGGCGGCCGTAGGTCGGCGAACCCCGCCGGGCGTCGACCGCCACATCCAGGATGCGCCCCTGCGAGACGCTGACCAGCTTGGCCTGGGCGGCCGGAGGGCGCTGGAAGTGCAGGCCGCGCACTGTGCCGACGGCGTGTGACAGCGACTGATTGTCCTGAACGAAGGTGATCGCCAGGCCGGTCGCGTCGGCGAAGCGCTGCGCATTGAAGGACTCCACGAAGTAGCCGCGGTCGTCGGCGAAACGCTGGGGGCGGAGCAGCAGAACCTCGGGGATCGCCAGACGTTCGACTTCCATGGACCCTCAACGCGCGTGACATGCGGCCCGTTCGTCTGCCGGTCGGGCGCCGGTCGCCAAAATGGCGCAAGCGGCCGTCGCCCGCCAATACAATTTGCCCCTTGGCCCGGCCTGGCCCGTGGCCTGCCCGGCGCTGATCGTCTAGACGTTCGCCTGGACAGATCAATGGCGGGGGCGAGCCCCGCCGGGCGCCAGGACGGGGTTTGACGTTGGCCGACGAGCGTGATGACCGCCCTTGCGTCGCCTTCTGCGCCAACAAGCTCTTCTACCTCGCCAACTTCCGGCAGGGGACCATCGCGCGGTTCCTGGCGGACGGCTTTCGCGTGGTCTGCCTGGGGCAGGGCGGCGCCGGCGCCGAGACGCTGGAAGCGATGGGCTGCGAGGTCGCGCCCCTGGACTGGAAGCTGCGCAGTCTTGATCCGGTCCACGAACTGGGCGTGGTCAGCCGCATCAACGCCGTCCTGCGCCGGGTCCGGCCGGCCGTGGTCTTCTCGTTCACCTTCAAGGCCAATCTCGCGGTCAGCCTGGCCTGCCTGCCGCTGGGCATACCTTATGTGACCAATGTCTCTGGGCTGGGCACGGCCTTCCTCGACGACCGTCTGTCATACCGGCTGCTCCGACGGCTCTACGGCGTCGCCAACGGGATGGCGCACGCGACCTTCTTCCAGAACGCGGGGGACCGGGACCTCTTCACGCGGCTGGGGCTGTCGACCGGACGCCGCACCGCCCTGTTGCCGGGTTCGGGCGTCGACACCGATCGCTTCGCCTACCATCCGGTCGAACGGCCGGTGACCACCTTCGTGATGGTCTCGCGGCTCATCCGCGAAAAGGGCGTCGTGGAGTACCTGGAAGCGGCGCGCATCTGCCGGCGGCAGCGGCCGGACCTGCGTTTCCTGCTGGTGGGGCCGGAAGAGACCGATGGTCCGGGGCGCGTGTCGCTCGAGGAGGTCGCGACCTACGCGCCCGACATCGACTACCGCGGCGAGATGAAGGACGTCCGGCCGGCGCTGCTGGAGTCCGACTGCCTGGTGCTGCCCTCCTACCGTGAGGGGATGCCGCGCACGGTGCTGGAGGCCCAGGCCATGGGCCGGCCGGTGCTGGTCACCGACGTGGAGGGCTGTCGCGACGCCATCAGTCCGGGCGAGACCGGACAGCTGTTCGCGCCGAGGTCGGCCGACGCCGTGGCGGCGGCGGTTCTGGAGATGGCGGCGCTGGAAGGTGCGGCGGTGGCCGGCCTGTCCCAGGCGGCCCGCCGCCTCATGGAGGACCGGTTCGCCGAGCGGCACTGCATCACGCCCTACGTCGAGATCGCGGCCGGGCTCGCCGCGCGGCGTCAGCCGGGATCGTAGCCGAAGATCGCGAAGTCGGCGCTGTACAGGTCGCCGACGATCGCCTTCATCCGTCGGCTGTAGCCTTCGCCCTCGGGCCGGACGCGGCGGCGCTTGTGATCCAGCGGCCGGGCTCTGCCGAGCCGTTCGCAGACGGCGTCGAAGTCCTCTTCAAGCCGCTCGAACCGTCCGGTGAAATCCAGGGCGCACGCCGTCTCGCCCGGCAGGCGCACCCAGTGATGCTGCGGCCGGAAATGGATGTAATCGAGAATGACGCGCCGGGTCGCCGGGACCTCCAGCGCGTGGACGAAGGCCTCGAAGTTCTCGAACCGGGCGAGGTTCCGCCCCGCCCAGACATGGTCCGGCGACTTCCCGCGTCCGATCGCGCCGTGCAGGTAGTTGAAGGCCGAGTGAAGGCGATCGAACGGATCCCTCACGAAGCCGAACTTGAAGTAGGCGTCGAACCGCGCCGGGTCGGCGGCCCGGTAGCGGGCCAGCGGAATATGGGTCGTCCGGCGCTCGAAGAGGGCTTCCACCACGCTGGAGCCGGCGGTCTTGGGAATATGGATGAAGATCGCCCGGTTCTCGTCGTCCATGGCGTCATAGGGATTGGGCGCCAGCTTGAGGGTCCGGAGCAGCAGGCGGTGCGCGGGCAGCGGAAGATGGAACTCGGCCGACTTGAGCAGCCCGCGCACCCTTTGCGTTGTCGACAAGCTCATTCGAAAGGGTCCGCCCATCTCTCCATGCCCGGGGGCGTCGCCGCCGCCGCAAGCGTCCATCGTACGCTAAAGGCTTTCAGCACAGCGGGAAACCGCTGCTGACCGGCTTCAGGCGGCGATCTTGCCCCGGTCGAGCCGGATGATCCGGTCGCAGGCGGTGAGCGTCTCAAGGCGGTGGGCGATGGCCACGACGGTCATGCCTGCCCGGGAACTGCGGATATTGGCCATCACCCGGGTCTGGGTCGCCTCGTCCAGCGCGCTGGTCGCCTCGTCGAGCACCAGGATCTCGCGCGAAAGATAGAGCGCCCGCGCGATGCCGATGCGCTGCCGCTGGCCGCCGCTGAGCCGCGCGCCGCGCTCGCCGACCGTGGTCTCCAGGCCCGCGTCGAGCGCCGCCACGACGGGCTCAAGTTCCGCCAGCTCGACGACCTTGGCCAGCAGGGCCTCGTCGACGTCCTGGGGATTGACGCCAAGGGCAATGTTCTCCCGGATCGAGCCCTCGACGAGGAAGACCGCCTGCGGCACGTGGGCGATCCGCCGCCGCCAGTCGGCCAGCGTGACCTGGGACAGCGCCACCCCGTCGATGAGCATCTCGCCGCCGGTCGGCAGGTGCAGCCCCATGATGATGTCCACCAGCGTGGACTTGCCGCTGCCGGTCCGCCCCGTCAGCCCGATGAACTCGCCCCTGGCGATGGTCAGGTTCAGGCCCTTGAGCACCGGCTTGGCGTCTTCGGAATAGCTGAAGTCCATGGCGCTCAGCCGGATGTCGCGTTCGAAGCTTATCGCGGCGTCGGCGCCGGTCGAGACGGGGGGCGGCTCGAGCTCGAGATACTTGACCATGATCTCCATCGAGCCGGCGTTCGAGGAGATCTGCGCCCAGCCGCGATAGACCATCTGCATGCTCGGCAGGATCCGCTGCAGGCCCAGGGCGAAGGCCGCCGCCGTGGCCATGAGCGAGCTGATGTCGCCGGTGTTCGCCGCGGCCAGGTAGACGACGACGGCGACGAGCACCAGCATCGTGGTCTCGACGAAGTAGCGCGGCACCTGGGCCAGGAACAGGTTGGTCGCGAACCGGCTGCGCAGGCCGTGCTCGACCTTGTCGAACAGCCGCTCGTAGAAGCCGCTCAGGTCGTTGATGATGATGTCGCGGGCGCCGCCCACGCCCTCCTGGACCAGTCTGGCCTTCTCCGGCTGGATGCGGGCGATGAAGAAGGAGTTGCGGCGCTGGATCGGGTTGAAGACGGCGACCACCAGCCCGTACAGGATGACCACCGCCGCCAGGGCCGAAAGCGCCATCGTCAGGTTGATGATCAGCAGGGCCGTGATGATGAACAGCGACGTCACCAGCGAGGTGATCGCCTGCGTCGCCGGAACCAGCACGTTCTGCGGGAAGACCTGGATCTTCTGGACCGCCGCCAGCAGCTTCGAACTCGAGGTGTTGAGGTGGAAGCTGTAATCCTGCCGCACGATGTTGCTGTAGACCTTGTTGCCCAGGTCCTGGCCCACCCGCATCGCGAAGCGGCCCGACGACCAGGTGATCACCGCCCGCAAGAGGCCCGCCACCAGCAGCGTCGTGATGAAGATCCCGGTCAGCAGCAGCATCTGCGTCTCAAGGGTCATGCCGGCGACCAACGGGGCGACATAGCCGCCGATCTCGCTGCTGGTGAAGGCGGCCGGATCGCTCATGATGCTGATGAAGGGCACGATCGCGCCGAGCGTGAAGGTGTCCGCTAGGGCGCCCATCACCATCAGGCACACCAGCAGCATGAACTGACGCCGTCGCGGCCGCGGGATCAGGCTGGTGATCGTCTTGATGTCGCGGAAGAGGGCGTTGTTCTTCAGCATGCTCGGGAACTCTTGGGTCTGGGGCCGCCCGGGGCCTGGGTCGCCGTCACGGGTGACGGCCCAGATCGACGACGGAAACATTGGGCCAGTTCCGCAGTGTAGTCCCGACCGTGCTCCGATAGTGGAGAACCGTGACCGGGCGATGGCGGGCCGCCAGGGCCGCCACGGCCTCGATCGGCGAGGCGAGCCTGCGGGACGCCATATCGAGGTCGTCGCCGTCGCGCGGATGCCGCACCACCAGGTCGCAGGCCGCGGCGCGGTCGCGGATCATCGCCAGCGCCTCGGCCGATCCGGTGAAGTCCTTGAAGCAGGGCAGGACCATGATCGAGGCCAGGCCCCGCGCCAGGTCGCGCTCCCCGGCGGCGATGTGGCGTTCCCAGTCCAGCTCCAGCTGGTCGCATCGGTCGTGGAAGAGGTTCACCGCCGGCGGGAAGGCGGTGAAGTGCCGTTCGGTCCGCCGCGCCGCATAGGCGATCGGGCCCCGCGGCAGAAGCAAGCGCGTCACGAGGTCCCGCGGCCGTCGAAGCCGGCTCGCCGGCGGTCGGAAGAAGGGGCCTTCGGGGTCGATGTTGAAGCCGCCCTCGTCGAAGGTCATCAGGCGGACGTCGGGATGCAGGCGGACGACCGCCATGATGAAGGGGTTGGCCAGCTGGGCGAGCAGGACGGTCCGCCGGCCCCGTCCGATGGCGCGGGAGAGCGCGCGGCACTGGTCCAGCGTCGGGGCCTCCCGATCGATCGCCGTCACCGCGCCGGCCCGTGACCGGAGGTCGGCGATGGCCAGGTCCTCGCCCGGGTCGGGCCCGTGGCGATGGTGATAGAGGACGAGGTCGTAGGTCCCCAGGTCGAGACGGTCGCGGACGGCGCCGGCCATCACCGCCTGGAAGCGCGATCCGACAAGGAAGAGCGGCGGGCGATCACCGGACCGGCCGCCGACCTGGGACGTCATGGGGCGGTGACCCCGCGTTCGAGCAGCAGGCCCGAGACGTACTCCCGCGCGCCCCTGACGGAGAGGTGGTCGTCGTCCGCATAGAGGGCCTCGCCGTCCACGATGGTGGCGCAGGTGGGGGTGCAGAGCAGGTCGTTCAGCGAGATGAAGCGAGCCGAATAGTCCCGGGCCGTGGCGACCAGGATGCGGTCGGCGACCTGTCCGCGCGCGCGGACGCTGTCGAGCGTCGGCGCCGCAGGTTGCGGAAGGCCGAAGCGCATGCGGAAGACGGTCGCGCTGGGCACATTCCAGCCGATCTCGGGCACGTCGTCCAGGAGGGTCACCTTCAGCCCGATGTCGGTCATTTCCTTCACGGTGGTGCGCAGGCCGTAGTCAAAGACAGACGGCATGTCGCCGCCCGGCTGGTCGTCCAGGCGCGCCAGCCGGGCCTTTCGCCCGGCCTCTCCGGGGGGGCGCGTGCCCGTCGCGTTCAGGTTCCAGCGCGCCGTGATGATGACATGGCGGACGCCCTTGCCGCCCTGCTTGAGCCAGTCACGCACATCATTGTTGAGGGCCGTGCAGTCGCTGCTTTCGTAGTCCGACCGCCGGACCCCCAGGAGCGGAGGGCAGGCGCCCATCGTGGCGATGAAGCCGCTCTGGCCGGTCGCGGCCAGCGCCCTGTCGAAGGCCGGGATGAGCGCCCCGGCATGACTGTCGCCCCAGATGAGGACGGTGGGCGCCACCTTCGGGTCGCCGATCCGGCAATAGCCTTCCTTGGCCGTGCGATCCCAGCAGGGGCCGCCGCCGCGGAACTCGCTGCCGGCGCGCGCGATCTGCAACTGCTCCTTGGTCAACCGCCCGGGCATGCCGTTCGTCAGGGCGGCGACCAGACCGAAGCCGGCAAAGACGACCATCGTCGCCGCCGCGCCGCCGAGGACCGAACGACGGGTCAGGAAGTTGCGGTTGCGGAACGGCCGCTCGACGAAGCGCCAGGAGACCCAGGCCATGACCGACATGGCGATCACGCAGGCGATGGCGACCGGCGCGGGCAGGTCGACCGTGCCGTGGGCATGGCGGGCGAAGGCCAGGATCGGCCAGTGCCACAGATAGAGCGAGTAGGAGATGAGGCCGATGAACACCAGCGGCCGCGTCGACAGCACCCGCCCGACCGCGGTCTGGCCGCCGGTGGCGATGACCAGCGCGGTTCCCGCCACCGGCAGCGCCGCCCACCAGCCGGGGAAGGCGACTGACTCGTCATAGAGGAAGATGCCGACGCCCAGCAGGATCACGCCCAGGCCAGCGAGACCCTCCCGCAGGATCCGGCGATCGGGAATTTGCATCATGCCCATGGCCAGCGCCGCGCCCACGCCCAGCTCCCAGAACCGCGTCGGCAGCAGGTTGAAGGCGGCGGAGGGCCAGCGATGGGTCACCAGGACGCACAGCACGAACGAGCCCAGCAGCAGGGTCGCCATGATCGCCTTCTGCCACGCGGCCGAGCGCAGCTTCAGGATGAGGATCATGAGGATCGGGTGGATCAGGTAGAACTGTTCCTCGACACCCAGCGACCAGGTGTGGATCAGGGGCCAGTACTCGGCGTCCGAGGAGAAGTAGTTGATCTCCTGCCAGAAGAAGATGTTCGACGCGAACAGCCCGGCGCTCGCGGCCGACTTGGCCAGCTCCTCGAAGGCGGACGGCGCCAGCGCCAGGTAGCCGAACAGCAGCACCGGGATCATCATGAACACCAGCGCCGGCAGGATCCTGCGCGCCCGGCGTTCGTAGAAGGCGAAGATCGAGAAGTCCCTCGCCGCGATCTCCCGCTGGATGATCGAGGTGATCAGGAACCCGGAGATCACGAAGAACACGTCGACGCCGACGAACCCGCCGTGCAGCTGGGAGAGCCCCGAGTGATAGAGAATGATCGGGATGACCGCGACCGACCGCAGCCCGTCGACTTCAATGCGCCTGTCCATCGGGTTACTCGAAGCCGTAGTTGAAGGTGCCGGTGTCCGTCGCATAGGCCTTGGCGACGATCTCGATCATGTCGGGGGTGTAGTAGTCGCGGTAGGAGCCGCGGCTGCTGGGGTTCCTCACGGCCAGTTCGGCCTGGGAGCCCAGCCGGCTGCGCACATGCTCGAAGTCCCGGGCCAGGGTCTCGTAGCGCCCGACGAAATCGACCATGACCTCTCCGCTCTCGGGATCGCAGAGGAAGTAGCTCTGCGGAATGAAGTGAACGCCGGTGCGGATGTTGGCCTCGTTCACCCATTCATGGACGAACTGCTCGAAGTCCCGGTACTGCGCGATGTTCGCCAGGAACCAGTTGTGGTCCTTGGTGCCGACGCCCCGCTTCCCGCCCTGGCTAAGGTAGTGGTAGGCGGAAACCAGCCGGTCCCAGGGGTTTCGAACGAAGCCGAACTTGAAGTAGGCGTCGTACTTGCGCCCGTTGACGTACCTGTAGAGGTAGCTCGGGTGGTGCCGCCCCTCCTGGCCGTACAGGGCCTCGAAGATGCTGCTCCCTGCGACCTTCGGCACATGGATGAAGAGGCTGCGGGTGCGGGAGAACTCCGGCGTGTAGAGGCCTCTTCCCCGCCGGTCCGCGACCACGAAGCGCAGCGCCCTCATCGCGCCGTAGCGGCGGGACACATGCGAGACATCTCTCATGACCATAGGCAAGCACCAGACTCCGCGTCGCGACGATATCCCCCGCGAAACGCGCGCTGGTTTAGGCCGTAATCGCGGGACGCGGGTCGTGAGAGAAGCCCGCATCCATGCGTCCGTTAGCACGACCGTTTCCGGCTGTCAGTCGTCCGCGCGAATGCCCGAGGGGCCGATCGGCGGCGCGACCTGATCGGGGCGCCGGCGGGGTCATCCGTCGACGGACGGGAAACTCGCGCGTGGGGCGACTGCAAATTCGTCGGTTGCGTGAAGTTGCGCGTGAGTCCCCGAAATGGCGATGGACAGCCCCGCGGCGGTTAATCTATATGCTGACACAACAGCGTTCGCTGGCGGTCCTGCGCCCGGCGTATTTCGCACATCCGAGGGGGTCATTTTTATGTCCGGTTCCAACAATCGCGCCGCGCGCCGTCGTCTTTCGCTCTTCGCCAGCTCCTCTGTGGCCCTCGCCAGCCTCGCGGCCGGCTTCGGCGGCCTCGGCGTCGTCGCCCTGACCCCGGGCATGGCCCTGGCGGCCGATGAATGCGGCAACCCCAGCGGCAACGCCGGCGCCGATGACGTCTTTGTCTGTACCGACGCGGCGGTCTACGCGACCGGCATCGACTACACGGCGACCACCAACGGCAGCCTCGGCCTGCTGCTGCAGGACGGCCTCACGACCACGACCGGCGGCATCCAGGTCGTTGGCAACGCCGGTGAGGACCTGACGGTCGAAACCCTCGAGATCTTCGCCGACACCGGCGACGTCAGCATCACGAACCTCGCCGGCTCCGGCATCGTGGTGATCAGCCCCGACAGCAATGTCGTCGTCGACCTGACCGACACCGACGCCGGCGACGCCGACGCCATCGTGTCCGGCACCAACGTCGGCATCTACGCCCAGGCCGGCGGCGCCGGGAACGTCGATGTCACCCTGACCAACGGCACGGTCACCGGCGGGACCTCGTCGGGCGTCACCGCGCTGACGGCCTCGGGCGATGTCACGCTCAACCTCGGCGCGGCCACCCTCGGCGGCGACCGCGGCGTCCTGGCCAACTCCTCGGCCGGCGGCGATGTCAACCTCACCATGGACGGCGGCGCGGTCAGCTCCACGGCCCAGAACGGCATCGTGGTGCAGACCTCGGCCTCGGCCTCGGCCGACCTCGGCTCGACCACGGTCGCCGGCGCCTCGGGCGGCGTTCGCGTCGCGGCCGGCAGCGGCCTTGGCGATGTCGCCAGCCTGACCGGCTCGGGCACGATCTCCAACGCCGACGCGGCCAACACGGCCGTCTTCGTCAGTGGCGAAACCTCGACGACCAACATCACCGGCGCCGTGACCTCGGCCGGCGTTGGCGTCACCGCCGGCGGCGGCACCGTTTCGGTGAGCGTCGGCGACGTCACCGCGACCGGCATCGGCATCGACATCTCCTCCACCGGCGGCAGCGCCACGGTGGTCGACACCGGCAACGTGTCCGGCTCGACCGGCATCCAGCTCTCGGTGAACGGCCTGGCCGGCGCGGGCCTCGGCTCGGTCACCACGGGCGGCACGGTCACCGGCACGACCGGCAACGGCATCGCGATGACCGGCCTGCAGACGGCCGACATCACCCTCGACTCCACGGCCGGCCTGGTCACCGGCGCCACCAACGGCGTCTCGGCCTCGGTCGTCACCGGCGACCTCGACCTGACCACCGGCGCGGTGACGGGCAACGGCGGCGCGGGCATCCTGGCCACGGCCAACAACGGCTCGACCACCATCGACACCACCGCGGGCCTGATCACCGGCTCGACCAACGGCATTCAGGCCAGCAGCACGACCGGCGCGATCGGCATCACGACCGGGGCCGTCACGGGCAACGGCGGCATCGGCGTCTCGGTCGCCTCGACCAGCGGCGCCGTGACGGTCGACACCACGGCGGGCGCTGTGGGCGGATCCAGCCATGGCGTCTCGATCTCGACGGATGGCGCGGTCACGGCGACCATCGGCGATGCGACGGGCACGTTCGGCGACGGCGTTATCATCACCGGCGGCGCTGGCGCCGTGAGCCTGACGGTTGAAGGCTCTGTTTCGGGCAATTCCGGCTCCGATGTGGTCACCACCTCCGGCGACATTGGCTACACCGTTGCGCTCGGCGGCTCGGTGGCGTCCACCAACGTCGGCAACTTCGCCGTTGATATCCTTTCGACCAGCGGCGACGTCGCGCTGACGATCGATGGCTCGGTCGGCCAGGGCGGTGTCGATGTCGACACTGCGGGCGCCGGCACGATCACGCTTGATGGCGCCGGCTCGGTTCTCGAGGGCGCGATCACCAACAACGTGGGCTTCGCTGCGGTCAATCTGTCGACTGCCGACGGGGACGTGACGATCGCCTACGACGGCAGCGTTACGGCCACCGGCACTGAAGGCGACGCCGTCAGCATCGCCACGGTCAACGGCGACGTCACCGGCACGTTCGGCGGCGCCCTCACCTCGGCCAACGGCGACGGCGTCGAGGTCGATGTCACCGGCACCGGCCTGGTGAGCCTGACTTTCAACGGCGTCGTGGACGGCGGCGCGGGCGCCGGCGACGACGGCATCGACATCTCGACCAACACCGGCAACATCACGCTGTCGACCAACGCGGCCGTCATCGGCGATCCGGGCGTGGTGCTGAACAGCGCCGGCGGCGTGATCCTCTATGACGCCAACGCGAACGTCACCGGCGACGCCGGCGGCATCACGGCCGCCAACACCACCGGTTCGATCACGCTCAACGTCAACAACCCCGGCACCACCGTGCAGGGCGACAACGACGCCGATCTGGCTGGCTTCGGGATCTCGGCCACGACGAGCGCCGGCGGCGCGATCACCGTCACCTCCGACGCGGGCACGACCATCACGGGTGAAGGCGGCGTGTCTGCCAGCGCCCTGGTGGGCGGCGACGTCACCATCAACACGCTCGGCGATGTCATCGGCACCGCCGGTTCGGGCGTCGCGGGCTCCGCGCTCGGCGGCGGCAACGTCGACATCGACGTCTTCACGGCCACCGGCACGACGAGCGGCGTCTCAGCCACCGTTGACGGCGCGGGCACGATCACTGTCGACAACAGTGGCGCGGTCGAAGGCGTCACCGCCGGCATCGCGACCAGCGCGGCCACGGGCACGACGACGATCACCACGGCCGGCACGGTCGAGGGCACTGGCGGCGACGGCATCGACGCGGCCAGCACCTCCGGCCTGATCGACATCAATGTCGGCGCCTTCGCGGTCACCGGCTCGGTGAACGGCATCGACGCCAACAGCACGACCGGCAACATCGACATCCTGTCGGCCGGCGTCATCACCGGCACGACCGGCAGCGGCATCAACGCCTCCACCGGCGGCAACGTGCTCATCGACGCCAACGGCGACGTGAACGGCGCGTCCGGCGTCACGGCGGCCTCGACGGGCGCCGGCGGCACGGTGACGGTCGATACGGCCGGCATCGTCACCTCGACGGCCGGCGACGGCATCAACGCCTCGTCGGTTGACGGCACGGTCCAGGTCACCGCCAACGGCATCAGCGCCACCGGCGGCGACGGCATCGACGCCACCAGCGGCACGGGCGACGTCAACGTCGACACCACGGCGGCCACGACGGCCGCCGGAACCGGCATCTTCGCCACCACCGGCGGCAGCGTCGACATCGACGCCAACGGCACGGTCTCCGGCGCCACCGGCGTCGACGCGTCCTCGACGGGCGCGGGCGGCACGGTGACGGTCGACACCTCGGCCCTGGTCACCTCGACGGCCGGTGACGGCATCGTCGCCAGCTCGCTCGACGGCACGGTCCAGGTCACTTCGGCTGACATCAGCGCCACCGGCGGCGACGGCATCGACGCCAGCAGCGGCACGGGCAATGTCAACGTCGACACCTCGGGCTCCACGACGGCCACGGGCGTCGGCATCCTCGCCACCACCGGCGGCAGCGTCGACATCGACGCCAACGGCACGGTCTCCGGCGCCACCGGCGTCGACGCGTCCTCGACGGGCGCGGGCGGCACGGTGACGGTCGACACGGCGGCCCTGGTCACCTCGACGGCCGGCGACGGCATCGAGGCCAGCTCGGTTGACGGCACGGTGCAGGTCACCGCCAACGGCGTCAGCGCCACCGGCGGCGTCGGCATCGACGCCACCAGCGCGACCGGCGACGTCTTTGTCGACACCGCCGGGGCCACCACGGCCACGGGCACGGGCATCTTCGCCTTCTCCGGCGGCAGCATCGACGTCGACGCCAATGCGGCGGTGACGGGTTCGACCGGCGTGGTCGCGGTCACCATCGGCGCGGGCAGCACGGTCACGGTCGACACCTCGGCCCTGGTCACCTCGACGGCCGGCGACGGCATCACGGCCAGCTCCAACGACGGCACCGTCCAGGTGACCGCCAGCGGCGGCATCAGCGCCACCGGCGGCGACGGCATCGACGCCGGCAGCACGACCGGCGACGTCTTCGTCGACACCACCGCCGCCGTCACGGCGACCGGAACCGGCATCACCGCCAGCACCGCGGGCAACGTCGATATCGACGCTGACGCGGCGGTCAGCGGCGCCTCCGGCGTCTCCGGCACGAGCACGGGCGCCACGGGCACGGTCACCATCGACACCGCCGCCCTCGTCACCTCGACGGCCGGCATCGGCGTCAACGCCAGCACGGTCGGCGGCGCCATCGACGTCACCACCAACGGCGTCAGCGCCACGGGCGGCAACGGCGTCAACGCGGCCAGCACGACCGGCGACATCAACATCGACGCCTCCGGGGCCACCACGGCCACGGGCATCGGCATCGCCGCCTCCACCGGCGGCGCGGGCGCCATCGACATCGACACCTTCGGCGGTTCGGTGCAGGGCACGAGCGCTGTCTTCGCCTCGGCGACGGGCACCGGCTCGGTCTCGGTCTTCGACTTCCCGGCGACAACCTTCACCGGCACGGCCGGCGACGGCATCACCACGACCACCAACAGCGGGACCAACACCGTCGACATCATCGGCAGCGTGTCCGGCACGGTCGACGGCATCGACGCGACCAGCACCAGCGGCACGGTCGAAGTCTTCAGCGGCCCGGGTTCGGTGATCGGCGGGACGGGCTTCGGCATCAACGCCACCACCGGCGGCGCCGGCAATGTGGAGGTGGAAACCTTCTCCAACGGCATCGTGTCCGGCACGACGGGCATCAACGCCGCCACCACCGGCACGGGCACGGTTCAGGTCGCCACGACCGGCCAGGTCACCGGCACCGGCGGGGACGCCATCTCGGCCAGCAGCACCAGCGGCGCCCTGACGGTGACCCTCGGGGCCGGCGGCGCCATCGCCAACGGCGGTGACGGCATTGACGCCGACGCCACCACCGGCGCGGTCACGGTGACCTCCAACGGCGCCATCTCGGCGACCGGCAACGGCATCTCGGCCGACTCGGCCGGCGTGGTTCTGGTGACCGTGAACGCCGACATCAGCGCCGACGGCGCGGCCGGCGTGGACGCCGAGTCCACCGGGGCCTCCTCGACGGTGATCATCGCCGACGGCGTGACCATCGATCCGCAGGACTTCGGCGTCAGCACGGTCGCCGCGACCGACGCGACGATCACCGGCGGCATCAACGTCACGCTCGACGTCAATGACGAAGGCGACTTCCTGTCGATCGGCGCCTACGCCGAAAGCACGGCCGCGGCCGACACCGGCGCGGCGGATCCGGCGGTGGAAATCACCTTCGGCGACGGCCTGACCATCACGGTCGACGACGGCGCCGCCGGTGAAGCCGACGGCTCGGCCGGCGTCCTCGGCGTCGCCTCGTCGGCCGGCACGGCCAGCGTCGACATCGACCTGGGCACGGTCAACGTCGACATCGTCGGCGACAGCAGCATCGGCGTGGTCGGCGTGTCCGATCTCGGCGGCGTCACCATCGCGGTCGACGGCGGCACGATCGACATCGTCGCCGGCGACGGCGCGGACGGCGCGGGCAACTTCCCGGGCTCGGCCGGCGTCGCCGCGCTCTCCAACGGCGGCAACGTCTCGATCACCAACGGCGCTGTCATCAACGTCGACAACACGGCCCTCGACGCCGCCGGCATCTACGCCGGCACCCTCCTCACGGGCACGATCGGCGTCACCAACACCGGCGCCATCACCTCGTCGGACGGCGGCATCGTCACCGAAGCCGAAACGGGCGCCACCCTGGTGACCAACAGCGCAGCCGTCACGGCGGCCGGCGAGGGCATCACCTCGGACAGCACCACCGGCGCGATCACGATCGACAACAACGTCGGCGGCGTGGTCATGGCGGGTGACGACGGCATCATCGCCACCTCGACCTCGGGCGACATCTCGGTAGACACGGCGGCGGCGGTCACCTCGACCGGCGACGACGGCATCGAGACCTCCACCGGCGGCGCGGGCACGTCCACCGTCACCGTGGCGGCCAACATCACGGCGGCCGATGACGGCGTCGTCACGGCCACCTCGGCCGGCCAGAACACCGTCAACTTCAACGCCGGCGTCATCGACGCGGGCGCCGCCGGCAGCGGCATCGAGGCCACGACCTCGGGCGGCGGCGGCATCACCGTCACGGCCCTGGCCGGGACCTCGATCGACGGTTCCTCGTTCAACGGCATCCTCGCCGACGCTACCGGCGTGACCAACAATGACGTGATCGTCACCTCGGCGGCAGCGGTCGGCTCGGCCGGCGACCATGTCGCCAACTACGGGGTCGCGGCCTGGAACACGGGCGGCGGCACGGGCGACGTGACGCTCACCAACACTGGCGCGGTCTTTGCCGACTGGGTGGGGGCCTACAGCTTCTCCGATGGCACGGGCGACGTGACGCTGACCAACTCGGCGGCGGTTACGGGTGATAACTTCGGCCTCTACAGCTGGTCCACGGCCGGCACGTCCACCGTCTCCAGTTCGGCCGCGGTGACCGTGGTGAACCAGGACGCGATCTCCTCCTACGTCTCGTCCGGCGCCGGCGCCTCCCTGGTCACCAACTCCGCCGCCGTGACCTCGACCAACAGCGGCGGCATTTTCGCCGTCACCGACAGCGGGACCAACACCGTCAACAACAATGCCGGTGGCGTGATCATGGCGGCCGCCGACGGCATCCTCGCCAACTCGAACTCAGGCGACGTGATCGTCACCAACGCGGCGGCGATCACCTCGACGGGCGCGGACGGCATCGACACCTCGACCGGCGGCGCCGGTACGTCCCTGGTCACCAACTCGGCTGCCATCACGGCGGGCGATGTCGGTATCCAGACGGACACCGACACCGGCTCCAACACGGTGGCCAATAACGCTGGCGGCCTGATCCAGGCGGTGTCCGACGGCATCTACGCCTCGTCGGGCACTGGCGATGTGCTGGTCACCAACGCAGCGGCGATCACCGCCGGTGACGAGGGCGTCCAGACCGCCACTGCCGGCGCGGGGACCTCGTCGGTGACCAACTCCGCGGCCATCACCGCCACGGGCAACGGCATCCAGACGGCCAGCGCGGATGGCACGAACACCGTCGTCAACTCCGGCGTCCTGAACACCGGCGGCTGGGGCATCACCTCGCTGTCGACGACGGGCGCCAACACGATCACCAACACCGGGGCCATCACGGCCGGCGGCGACGGGATCGAGGCGGACTCCAGCACCGGCGCGATCGTGGTCGGCAATACGGCCACCATCCTGGCGACCCTGGACGGCATCAACGCCGAAGCCTCCGGCGCCGCCGCGGTGACCGTGACCACCAGCGGCACGGTGACTTCCACGACCCAGGACGGCGTCAGCGCCGCCTCGGCCGGCGGGACGATCATCGTCAACGCCAACGCCGTGGTCACCGCTGACGACAACGCCATCGTGACGGCCAACTCGGGAACCGGCACGACCGACGTCAACGTCAACGCCAACGTCAGCGGCTCCACCGCCGCCGGCTTCGCGGCGATCAACACCGCCACGACCGGAACCGGCGCCACCACGATCGACGTCGCCAACGGCGTCACGGTCGCGGGCAATAACGGCAGCGGCGTCCGCACCTCCACCAACGGCGGCGCGGTGACGATCAACCTCGGCACGGGTCCGACCAACGCGGCCCCGGCCACGCTGGTCACCAGCGTCGGGGCTGGCGCGTCCAGCTGGGTCATCGACATCGCCAACACCGGCGCCAGCACCACGACTCTGAACATCGCCGCCAACACCACCGTCCGCTCCACGGACGCCACGGTGACCGGCTACGATGACCGGGTCATCCGCGGGACGGGCGGCACGATCGTCGTCAACAACGCCGGTCGAGTGAACGGTCGCGTGGACTTCACCGGCGCCACCGCCGTGACGTTCAACAACACCTCGTTCAACAGCTGGCACACGACCGGCGCCAGCGTGTTCAGCGCCGGGGCCGACACCCTGACCAACACCGGGGCGATCTTCACCAACGCCGGTGCGGTCGCCACCTCCTGGGACTTCGGCGGCGGCGCGGACCTGTTCACCAACTCCGGCCTCCTGGTCGTCGGTGAACCGGCCCAGGGTGCGGCGACGCTGACCATCACCAGCCTCAACACCTGGAACAACTCGGGTCGCATCGTCTTCGGCAGCGCCGGAACGGACATGACCGCCGTCTCCGACGGTCAGATCAACGACCGCATCCTGTCGGCGGGCACGGCCTTCACGGGCTCGGGCTCCAGCCGACTGGTGATGGACGCCAACCTGGCCGAGATCATCCAGGGCGGCTGTGGCGCGCTGACGGCGGCCGACTGTTTCGGCCTCACCGGCGGCTCCACCGCCGGCAGCACGCAGATCCTGGTCAACGACACCAGCCTGAACGCCTTCGGCGCCTTCAACCCGGACGGCATCGTCCTGGTCGACGTCTCCGGCGGCACGACGGCGGCCGGGCACTTCAGCCTCGACCCGAACTCGGACTACTGGCGCGCGGACCTCAACTCCGCCGACGGCGTGCTCGACAAGGGCCTGTTCTTCTACGACCTGACCGTCAACGGCAACAATCAGCAGCTTCTGGTCGGCCTGCCCGACGGCGAGGCGTTCGAGTTCACGACCATGGGCCAGGCCGCCCAGTCGGCCTGGTACTCCACCACCGGCACCTGGCTGGACCGTCAGGCTGATCTGCGCGATCAGCTGGGCGACTCCGAACCCGGCGCGGGCATCTGGATGAAGATCGTCGGCGGCGCCGCCGAACGTGACCTGATCAACTCCTACGAGCTGTTCGGCGTGACCTACAGCTTCGACACCAGCTACGACCAGCAGACTGTCTCGCTGATCGGCGGCCTGGACTTCGTCGGAGCCAGCACGGCGGACACCTCCTGGGTGGTCGGCGGCATGGTCGGCTACATCGACAGCGACGTGAACTTCGATGCGTCCCCGACCATGGCCTCGATGGAAGGCGCCGTGTTCGGCCTCTACGGCACCTACATGACCGGCGCCTGGTTCGTTGACGGCGTCTTCGCCATCAACACCATGGACCTGGACTACCAGGCTCCGACGCTGGCCGCCGCGCCGAACAACATCTTCGCCAGCGAAGTGAACAGCACCGGCTTCCAGATCGAAGGCGGCTACAAGCTGGCCCTCGGCGAGAACGCCTCGCTCGAGCCGCTGGCTACGGTGTCCTACGTCAAGACCGATATCGACGCGATCGATGTCCCGGGCGCGACGATCAACTGGGATGAGCAGACCAGCCTCCGGGGCAGCCTGGGCGCGCGTCTGAGCACCCTGGTCTCGACCGATCGCTTCGACGCCCGCTTCGGCCTCACGGCCCGCGCCTGGAACGAGTTCGAAGGGGAGAACACCCTGACGATCGAGAACCTCGGCCCGGACCTGGAACTGACCGACGACTTCTCCGGCTCGTTCGGCGAAGTGCAGGGCACGATCAACCTGTTCAGCAACGAGGCCGCCTTCTCGGCCTTCCTGAACGCCGGTGTGAAGTTCAACGACGACTACCAGTCGACGGACGCCACCCTCGGCTTCCGCTGGCGCTGGTAGTCCGCCAGGACATCAGGAGCGGGCCGGTCGCAAGACCGGCCCGTTTCCGTTTCCGCCCGGCGTCGCGCCGGATATCGCCTCTCCTGTTTTCCGGCCCTCGCGGCCGAAGCTCTGCCTGAAGAGACCATCACCATGGCCAAGTCCCCCGCCTCCGCTCCTGCCCCCGCTCCCGCCGCCGACGCCGCGATGGACCTCCGCTACGAGGATCGCCTCGACCTGGTCGAGACCTTCGCCGACAACGTCCAGCGCATGAGCTTCGACGGCCGCACGATGCGGATCGAGTTCTGCGTCCGCCGCGCCGACGAACCCGATCCCAAGGCCAAGCGCAAAAGCGGCCGCGCCGTCCCGGTGGTTCGCCTGGTGCTCGACCTCGAGGGCGCCGTCGACCTGTTCAACAAGATCAACAGCCTTCAGGCCGCCATGCAGAACCTGGGCGTGATCAAGACGCAGCCCCGCAAGGGCTGACGGCCCCGGACCCGGAGTCCCGCATGCGCACCCTGATCCTCGCCGCCGCCATCGCCTCGATCGGCGCCACCGCCCCGGCGGCCCAGACGCCGGCCGCCCGGCCCGCAGCCGCCCCGGCGGCCGCGCCGGCGGCGCCGCTCGGCCCGCCCCGCGCCTTCGTCGGCTATACCCAGCCCGACATCGGCGCCAGCGCCTGTCGGCGGGTCGACGCCGCCCAGACAGCGTGCACCATCCCGGCCATGACCGCCGGCCGCTATCTGATCGAAGCCTCGGGCACCTCCACGGCCAACGTGGCCGGAGCGGTCCAGAAGCTGGGCATCGTGGTCGGCTCGACCAGCTGCGGCACGGCCGATCGGCGCCCGACGGCGGCCAGCCCCTGGCCGGCCGGCGCGGCAAAGACCATCAAGCTCCAGTGCGAGGTCGAGATCCTGACCGATCGCCCGCTGACCGTGCTCGCCGTCTATGCCGACGACAAGGCGACCAAGGCGGCGACCGGCCCGACCCTCGTGGTGCGTCGCCTGCCCTGGGACGGTGTCCTGTCGGTCCGCGTCGGATCGCCGCCCCAGAACTGACCGGTCCGGACACGGCGCCGCGCTGACGCCCGCAATTGGCGCGACCGCTCTTGCCAGCCCCGCCGGGATCGGTGATTGCCTTCCCGCGGGCGACGTCAGCCCGCCAGTATGGGACCCGTCGATGATTTCGTTGGAAGACGCCCGCATTTGCGTTCTCGGCCTGGGCTACGTCGGCCTTCCGCTCGCCGCCGCCTTCGGCAGTCATTTCGACACGGTCGGCTACGACCTCGACTCGGGCCGCATCGACGAACTGCGGCGCGGTCACGACCGCACGCTGGAAATCGACGCCGAAGAACTGGCCGCCTCGCCGCGGCTGCGCTTCAGCGCCGACCCCGCCGACCTCGACGGCCGCAACATCTTCGTGGTCACCGTACCGACCCCGATCGACCAGGCCCGCCGCCCGGACCTGGGCGCCATCTCGGCCGCCAGCCGCGCCATCGCCGCCCACCTGACGCCCGGCGCCGTGGTGATCTACGAAAGCACCGTCTACCCCGGCTGCACCGAAGAGGTCTGCGTCCCGATCCTGGAGCGGATTTCCGGCCTGACCTACAACCGCGACTTCTTCTGCGGCTACAGCCCCGAGCGGGCCAACCCCGGCGACCGCGAGCATCGGCTGTCGACGATCACCAAGGTCACCGCCGGCTCGACGCCGGAGGCCGCGAAGCTGGTCGACGCCCTCTATTCGGCCATTGTCCCGGCCGGCACCCACCTGGCCAGCTCGATCGCCGTGGCCGAGGCGGCCAAGGTCATCGAAAACACGCAGCGGGACCTCAACATCGCGCTGATCAACGAGTTCGCGATGATCTTCAACCGCCTGGGCATCGACACGCTCGAGGTCCTGCAGGCGGCCGGCACCAAGTGGAACTTCCTGCCCTTCCGGCCCGGGCTGGTCGGCGGTCACTGCATCGGGGTCGATCCCTACTACCTGACCCACAAGGCCCAGGAACTGGGCTACCACCCCGAGGTGATCCTCGCCGGTCGCCGCATCAACGACGGCATGGGCGCCTATGTCGCCGACCAGGTTCTGCGCCTGATGCTGCGCAAGAAGATCAACCCGGTCGGCGCCCGCGCGCTGGTTCTGGGCCTGGCGTTCAAGGAGAACTGCCCGGACCTGCGCAACACCAAGGTCGTCGACATCGTCGCCGAGCTGAAGGAACACTCGCTGACGGTCGACATCCATGACCCCTGGGTCGACGCCGCCGACGCCCGCCACGAGTACGGGGTCGAACTGACCCCCGCGCCGAAGGCCGGCGACTACGACGTCGTCCTGCTGGCCGTCGCGCATCGCCAGTTCGTCGAGCTGGGCGCCGCCGGCATCCGCGCCTTCGGCAAGGACCCGTCGGTGCTCTACGACGTCAAGTCCGCCCTGCCGCGTGATGACGTCGACGGAAGGCTGTAACCCTTGACCGGGACGGGCCTGAACGCGTCCGCCGCCGCCTCAGGCCATCGCCCCGACATTGATGGCCTGCGCGCGGTCGCCGTGCTGCCGGTGGTCCTGTTCCATGCCGGCATCCCGGGCTTCTCGGGCGGCTTCGTCGGCGTCGACGTGTTCTTCGTGATCTCCGGCTACCTGATCACCTCGATCCTGGCCGGTCAGATGGCCGGCGAACGCTATTCGATCCTGTCGTTCTACGACCGTCGGGTCCGCCGGATCCTGCCGGCCCTGTTCGTCATGCTGGCCGGGACGACGCTCGCCTGCCTGCTGCTGATGACGCCCGTCGACCTGAGGGGCTTCGCCAAGAGCCTCGGCGGCACGGCCCTGTTCGCCTCCAACTTCGTCTTCGAGGCCGAGAGCGGCTACTTCAGCAATGTCTCCGACCAGAAGCCGCTGCTGCACACCTGGTCGCTGGCCGTCGAAGAGCAGTTCTACATCGTCTGGCCGATCCTGCTGGCCCTGCTGCACCGTCGCGCCCGGGCGTTGATCCTGCCGGTGACGGCGGTGATCGCGCTGGTCTCGTTCGCGCTGTCGGTGTGGTGGACCGCCCGGGAGACCGCGCATGCTTTCTACCTGCCGCACACCCGCGGGTGGGAACTGCTGATCGGCGCGCTGCTGGCCCTGCGGCCGGTGACGATCCGCGCCGCCTGGCTGCGCGAACTGGCCTCCGCCGCCGGCCTGCTGCTGATTCTCGCCAGCGTGGTCCTGTTCGACGAGGCGACCGCCTTTCCGGGGCCGATGGCGCTCGTCCCCTGTGCCGGGACCGCGCTGTGCCTGGCCGCCAACCGCGGCGGCGATACGGTTGGGGCCCGGCTGCTGTCGCTGCGGCCGATGACCTTCATCGGCCTGATCTCCTATTCGCTCTACCTCTGGCACTGGCCGTTCCTGGCGCTGGCGCACTATCGGCTGATGGAGCCGCCGCCGATCCCGCTGGCCCTCGCCCTGGTCGGACTGGCCGGCGTCGCCGCCACCCTGTCCTGGCGGTTCGTCGAGCGGCCCTTCCGTCGGCCCTCGCTCGGCCGGCGCGAGACGGTCCGCGTGGTGGCGATCGCCGCCGCGGCCTCCCTGGCCGTCGGGATCGTCGGCGTCGGCCTGTTCGTCGCGCGCGGTCTGCCCCAGCGCGTGACCGACGGCGTGCTCGTCGCCGAACGGGCGCTGAAGGACCGCAGCGCCTTTCCGGCCCTGTGCGAGCCGGGCAAGGCGAGATGCCGGGCCGGCCCGCCCGGGGACGAGGAGGTGGTGCTCTGGGGCGACTCCCACGCCTGGGCCCTCGCGCCGGGGGTGGCCGAGGCGGCGGGCGCCGCGGGCCTGCGGTTCCGCCTCATCAGCCGATCGGCCTGCGCACCGTTGCTCGGTGTGCTGCGGCTCAACGCCAGGGGCGCACCGGACGAGGATTGCGCGGCCGGCGCGCGCCGCGCCGTCGAGGCCCTCAAGGCCAACGAGTCGCTTTCCACCCTGGTGATCATGTCGCGCTGGGCCCTGGTGACCGAGACCGAGCCGGTCGGCGACGAGGGCGGCGGACGCTTCTTCCTCGTCGCGGGCGAGGACCGGACACGGTCCGTCCAGGCCAGCCGCGCGGCCTTCGCCGCCGGCCTCGACCGCACGGTGGCCGAGCTTCGCGGCGACCTCGGCCCGCAGGTCCGGATCGTGCTGGTCGAGCCGACGCCGGAGCTCGGCTTCCGCGCCGCCGATTGCTACGCCCGCTCACGGATGTGGAAGGCTCCCGAGACGGCCTGCGCCGGACCCTCGAGCGCCGCCGTCGCGGCCCGCCAGGCCTTTGCCCGGGACCGGCTCGCCGAGGTCGCCGCACGCTATCCGAACGTGGAGGTCCTGCCGGTGCTGGACCGGCTCTGCGACGCAGACCGTTGCGCCACGCTCCGGGACGGCGAGGTGCTGTATTTCGATGACGACCACCTCAACCGCGCCGGCGCCAGGCTGGTCGTCGCGCCCCTGGCGCTGACAAGGCCCGGCGAAACCCCGCCTCCGTCGTAGCGCGGCCTCCGACGGCAAGACTTCGCTTGATCCGCCCGCCGGGTTGCGGCCTATGGACCCGCTTCCACCCGAGTAACGCGTTGAGGGAATGTCCATGAAGGTTATGGTCACCGGGTCCGCCGGTTTCATCGGCTCGGCGACGACGCTGCGCCTGCTCGAGCGGGGCGACAGCGTGATCGGCGTCGACTGCCTCAATGACTACTACGACCCGGCGCTGAAGCGGGCGCGGCTGGCGCGGCACATCGACCACCCCAACTACGTGCAGCTGACTATCGACCTGGCCGACCGTGCGGCCATCGAGGCTGCCTTCGCCGAGCACCGGCCCAACCGGGTGATCAACCTGGCCGCCCAGGCCGGCGTCCGCTACGCCGCCGAGAACCCGCACATCTATGTGCAGAGCAACGTCACCGGCTTCCTGCACATCCTCGAGGGCTGCCGTCACAACGGCGTCGAGCACCTGGTGTTCGCCTCGACCAGCTCGGTCTACGGCGCCAACACGGCGATGCCGTTCTCCGAGCACCAGAGCACCGAGCACCCGCTGACCCTCTATGCGGCCACCAAGAAGGCCAACGAGCAGATGGCGCACAGCTACGCCAACCTGTTCGACCTGCCCTGCACCGGCCTGCGCTTCTTCACCGTCTACGGCCCCTGGGGCCGGCCGGACATGGCGCTGTTCCTGTTCACCAAGGCCATCCTGGCCGGCGAACCGATCAAGGTCTTCAACCACGGCAAGCACAGCCGCAGCTTCACCTATGTCGACGACATCGTCGAAGGCGTGATCCGGGCGCTCGACAATCCGCCGGCCGCCAACCCCGACTGGAGCGGCCTTGCGCCCGACCCGGCGACCAGCGGCGCCGGTCCCTACCGGATCTTCAACATCGGCGCCGAGGAGCAGGTCGAGCTCCTGCGCTACATCGAGGTGCTGGAACAGTGCCTCGGGAAGAAGGCGATCATGGAGATGCTGCCGCTGCAGCCCGGCGACGTGCCCGACACGGTGGCCGACGTCAGCGAGCTGCAGAGGATCGTCGGCTACAAGCCGCGCGTCACCGTCGAGGAGGGCGTGAAGAAGTTCGTCGAGTGGTACCGCGGCTACAACGGGGTGCTCTAGGGCCGCGCCGCCGGCCTCGCCGCCCGGGCGGTTGAGACGACGGGCCGCATGTGAAATAGACAGCCGGCCCCGGCATTGGGCGGGGCGGCGCGCAGGGTCGGGGTTGTGATGAACGGGGCGGACGGCGCCAACGCGACGATACCAGGCGCGGGAGTCCTGCATCTGGTCGCCAGCACCGGCCGAACTGCCACCACCTTCATCGCCCACTGCCTGAACCGCATCGCCGGCGTCGGGGCGACCCACGAGGGGCACCTGGACGGCGACAAGGATTCGCCGGCGCTGCTGCCGCTGATCAACCTCGACAACGCGGCCATGTACAAGACGCCCGCTCATGCCGCCGACGTTGTCGCCGACAAGCGCAGCCAGGCCCGGATCGACGCCCTCTGCGCGGCGCACGGGACCGCCGTCGCGGTCGACGTCGCCTACTACAACGCGCCGATGCTGAAGGCCTATCTGGCCGCCCACCCCCGCGCGCGGGCCGTCGGGATCATCCGCGACGCCACCGCCTTCGTGCGCTCCGCCACCCACCTCCAGGGGGAGGACCCGCTGCCGGTCGGCTGGGCCGACCCGGGCAAGCCGCTGTCGCCGCGTGAACGCTTCATCGCCATGGGCCGGCTCCGCCCCCGGCCCGGCACTGCGGAGGCGCAGGCCTGGGGCGACTGGGACGCGATCCAGCGCAACATCTGGCTGTGGGCGGAGACCAACCGCCTGCTGATCGACGCGCGCGACGCCTTTCCTGATCGCGTCACGCTGATCCCCTTCGAGACCATGGCGACGGACGCCATGACCTTCTGGAAGACGCTTGCCCGGGGGCTGGACATCCATCTTCCGGCGGACTTCGATACGGTGCTGGATCAGGCGGGCCGCTTCCAGAATCGCAAGACGACCGGCTACCAAGCGCCGGCCGAGACGGATTGGCCCGAGCCGCATCGCAGGATGCTGGCCGAAGCGCGCCGAGAGATTCTGGAGAGATGGGGCCATGGACAGTAAGGTCGATGAAGTCTGCGCGGTGATTACCGAGGCGCTGCTGGCGTCGAGCACGCACGCCGAGCTTTCCGGCGCCGTGACGGCCGAGTCCGAGATGGGGTCGCCCAAGGAGTGGGACTCCCTGGCCTTCGTCAGCGTGTTCCTGGCGGTGTCGGCGCACTTCGGAATCGACGTCGACGACGACGACGCGATCCGTTTCACGTCGGTCCGCAAGATCGTGGAATTCCTCGGCGAGTTCGAATAGTCCGGTCGAAGGGGCAGGAGCGGCCGTGGGCGTTCGTCTGGTTTCCATCCTGATCGTGATCGCCGCCGTCGTCCTGGCGGTCGTCAATCTCGACCGGATGAACTTCAACACCGTCTCGGTGCACCGATGCGCCGCCGCGCTGGCGACAGGCGACGGGGCCCCCGACGATGTCCTGTTCGTGGGCAGCAGCCGGACCGGCGCGGCCCTCGATCCGAAGTACATCCAGGCGCGGCTCCGCGCCGGAGGGCGGCCGGACGCCCGCGTCGACAGGCTCATCACCTGGGGCTCGGACCACGTCCATCTCAACCTGCTGCTGCGCGCCTATCTTCGCCACAGGGGCCCGCCCGACCGGGTGTTCCTCGAGATGACGGTTCACGAGGATCCAGGCGTGCGCCGTTGGGGAAGGGCCGACGCCCTGCCGGTGCTGGACGTTCATTCGCTGCGCTATGCGGACCTGGCCGACTACCGCGACCTTATGGCGGACCCGCAGATCCCGGCCGCTTCCGCCGGACGGTTCGGATTCCTGCGCGCCAGCCACATGAACTCGGTCGAGTTCGTCAGCGCCAAGCTGGTCCAGGGCCTCTACCACTTCATCGACAATCCGCTGGGCCTGTTCCGCGACCTTGATGCCGACTGCTCCGACGCCGCGCGCCGCCGCGACGAGGGACGGGGCACAGGCCTGGTGTTCGACTCGCTGGGCGCGCCGCCCACGGACTCGGTCTGGCGCCAGAAGGCGAAGCCGGCGGCCGTCCCCAGGCCGCCGCTGCTGGCGACCGCCTCCGATGCGACGCTGCTCTACGACGTGACCTACATCCGCAACACCGTCCGCCTGCTCAAGGCGGGCGGCGTCCGGCGCGTCACCCTGATCGCCGTTCCGGCCTCGACCGAGGCGGACCCGAGCCCCGCCGCCATGGCCCGGGCCCGGGCCCTGTTCCCGGACGTCGAGATCGTCGGCATCGCCGATCTCGCCACCCCGGCCGAACGCGAGGCGATGCGGCGCGAGTATCGCGACGCCGCCCACCTGACCCCGCGCGGCGCCGTGGTCGCTTCCGGCGTCGTCGCTCGCCTGCTGGTCGACAGCGATGGTTGATCCGATCGTTCATCTGGTCTGGACGCTGGCGGTCATCGCAGTGTTCGCAGGCGCGTCGCTGCCGGTTCGGGCCTATGCCGCGTCGGCGGCCGGGCTGGTCTTCCTGGCGCTCTACGCGCCCCTGGCGGCGGCGATCCTCGTCTTCGTCTGGGCCCAGGCGGCGGTGCTGTACGTCGTGCTCAAGGGGCGGGCGCGGGGCGACAACTGGCGCAAGTACGCGCCCTACGCGCTGCTGCTGAACCTGTTCTTCGTCGACTTCTCCAGCATCCTGCTGAAGTTCGACGTCATCCTGATCGGGGTGTCGTTCTCGATCGTCAGGATCTTCATCGCCATCAAGCAGTTCCTGAGCTCCCGCAGGAAACTGACCCACGAGTATTACGCCTGGAGCGCCGTGGCGCTGTTCTACCTGCCGACCCTCTTCGTGGGACCGGTGTTCTCGGCCTACACCCTGTGGGAAGCCTCGCGGGTCGGGCCGGCGCCGCGCAAGAGCCTGTCGGCGGAGTTCCGGGTCATGGCCTCCGGCCTGGTCCTGGCCGTGATCGCTTCACCGTTCTTCATGAAGGTCGGCGAACGGCTGCCGGGCTTCGTCGACCCCCTGTTTCGGTCGAGCCCCGAGATCGTTGCGGGGCTCGCCGGGGCCGGGACCACCACGGCGCAGGTCGTCGCCATGTTCCTGGCCCTATTCGGCGCCTTCTGGGGCCAGTCGCTGATGGCCGAGACCACCTCGCGGCTGCTCGGCTTCGCCGTGCCGCAGAACTTCGACCGGCCCTGGCTGGCCACCGACATCCGCGACTTCTGGAACCGCTGGCACATCTCGATGGCCGAGTTCGTGCGCAACTACATCTTCATCCCGCTGAATCTGGCGGGCGTGAATCCCCGCGTGGCGATCTTCGTCGCCTTCATGTTCATGGGGCTCTGGCACCGGGTGTCGCCGGGCTACCTGCTCTGGGGCGTCGGCCACGGCCTGCTTCTGGCGCTGTGGCCCGAGCGTCCCGAACACGCCTCGGCGACACGAATCTGGATCGAGCGGCTACTGACACTGGTCGCCGTGATCGCACTGTCCTACGTAGGGAACTATGCGTTTTCCTGAGACATTGCTGCGCAGCGAACTGGCCAGGTGGCTACTGCTGGCGGCGGCGACCGCCGCGCTGCTTGTCTTTGTCACGCCGGGGCTGAATGAGTCGCCTTACAATCTCTTCTGACCCGACGGGCCGGCGAAACGAGGAATTCCAGATGACGCAGTTCAGGGTCGAGGTATCGCCGGACCGACGCTGGGACAGCGATTTCCAGAAGTCCCTGCATGAGGCGCTGCCCTATCACGTGCCGCGCTTCGTCGACGCCCGGTTCGACGAAGCCGGGGTCGAGATCGAGGCCGGCATCGAGTCCGGCGCCGTCGATGAGACGCGCGCCGCGGTGGAGACGCTGATCACCGGCCTGGCGGCGAGCTTCAGGAACATCAAGACCAAGGTGGTCCGGGCCCAGGAGGCGCGGGCGACGCCGGCGGCGACCGATCCCTATGAGGCGCTGGTGGCGGCCCGCGCGGTGACGCCGACCGGCCGGGGCAAGTTCGTCTACTCCGGCGAGTTCGTGACGGTGTTCCAGGCGCTCGACGCGCTCATCGTCGACCTGGCCCGCACCTTCGGGGCGGCGGCGGAGCTCTATCCGACCACGGTGCAGACCCGCACGCTGCTCGACAGCGGCTACCTCGGCCTGCATCCGCAGTTCGCCTTCTTCGTCGCGCCGGCCCACCTCGACAGCCAGTCGCTGGTCGAGATCAACGATCCGCGGATCCTCGATCTCGACAACCGGGAGGAGACGGCCCGGCATCTGTCGACCCCGGACCAGATCCTGGCGCCCACCGTCTGCTACCACACCTTCGAGGCCCGCCGGGGTCTGGCCCAGGGCCCGCACTCGATCACCGCGCTGAACAAGTGCCATCGCCACGAGCCGGTGAACGTCGCCTCCCTCAGCCGCCTGACCACCTACTGGATGCGCGAGATCGTCACCTTCGGTCCGGCGGCGGACGTGGCCGCCATGCTGGAAGAGACCAGTCGCTGGACCTGCGACTTCATCGAGAGCCTGGGTCTGGGCTACGAGCTGGTCACCGCGTCCGATCCGTTCTTCGCCGACCGGGGCGCCAGCAGCCGCTTCATGCAGTCGGTCTTCGACCTCAAGCGGGAGGTGAAGATGCCCCTGTTCGGCGGCAGGTCCACCGCCATCGCCTCGTTCAACAACCACCAGGCCTCGCTGGTCGGCAAGTTCGGCATCGAGGCCGGCCAGGACGTCGACGGCGCCCTGGTCAGCGGCTGCACCGGCTGGGGCTACGAGCGCTTCATCTACGCCCTGTTCTGCGGGCTGGGCGAGTCGCTGGACCGCTGGCCCGCCGAAGCGAAGAAGCGCCTCGGGATCTGACAGGGCCGGGTCGGTCCCGGCCCGCAGGATCGGACCGGGTCTAGTGGCCGTGGTTTTCCATGCCCCCGCCGGCGGCGACGTCCCGGGCCTTGACGGTCAGCTCGATCGGCGCGCGGCCGGCCTTCTCGAACACCAGGGTGGCGGGGATCTTGTCGCCCACGGCCAGCGGCCGGGTCAGGCCCAGGAACATCACGTGCTTGCCGCCGGGCTTGAAGACGACCGTCTCCCCGGCCTTCAGCTTCAGGCCGCCCGTCAGCTCGCGCATCCGCATCACGCCGCCCTCGGTGGAGGTCTCGTGCAGCTCGACGCGCAGGGCGACCGGCGACTCGACCCGCAGCAGGGTGTCGGGACCGCTGTTGGCGTTGGTCACGGTGAAGAAGCCGGCGCCGTTGCCGCCCTGGGGGGCGGGGCGGCTGAACGGCTCGGCCACGGCGACGCCCTGGGTGGTGTAGCTGGCGGGCTTGGCCGGGGCGCAGGCGGCCACCGCAGCGACGGCGGCGGCGGCCAGAAGGGGACGGATGTAGCGCATGGGGGTGACTCCTAGAGGGCGTGTCTGGATTTTAGCGCCGCCGGAACGAGGCGGTCGATGGCGAGGGCGGCCAGGATGGACAGCCCCAGAAGCGGGAAGATCAGGCCCAGGGCCAGGGCGATGAGCGCAAAGGCCGACAGCCGCGCGGGCCCTGCCGGCTGCGGCGCCGCCAGGGACCCCGACGGTCGGCGTCGCCACCACATCACCGCGCCGGCGACCGACAGGGTGATGATGGCCAGGCACCCGGCGAGCATGAGCAGCTGGTTGAACAGGCCGTACTGGCCGCCGGTGTGGACGGCGATGCCCCACTCCGTAGCCTTCGAGACCGGACCGTAGTCGCCGAAGCCGACGTCGGCGAGGACCTTGCCGCTGTACTGGTCGATATGCACGACCCTTTGGCCGGTGGCCTGCCGGGGGTAGAGCTGCAGCGTGTAGACGCCGCCCGGCGAGGCCGGCAGTCGCACGACATAGCCCGGCGCAAGGCCGCGCTCGCGGGCGATGTCGAGGATCGACGCCAGCGGCAGGCGGCCGGCGCCGGAGGCCGTCACGGTCGGGGCGGCGGCCGGGTCCATGGTCCAGGAGCCCGGGGCGACCGCCGCCAGCGCGGCGTCGGAGGCCACGGAGGTCGCCTTCGCGCCGGCCGGCATGCCCAGACCGGAGGCATTGACGATGGTGCGGAAGTTCTCGCCCCAGAAGCCCGACCAGGGCATGCCCGTGACCGCCAGAAACAGGAAGACGACGGCCGCGAATGCCCCGGTCACCGCGTGGACGTCGCGCCACCAGAGGCGCTGCGAGGGCCGACCGCGTACGGTGACGACGCCCGCCCTGCGCCCGCGCGGCCACCACAGGAAGACGCCCGAGACGACCAGCAGGATCGCCCAGCCCGCCACAACCTCGATGACCAGGTTGGGCAGTGGCCCCAGGATGTCGAGGCTGTGGATGCGGCTGATGACCTTCATCGGCCGATCCTCATCGGCGACCTTGCCGAGCACCCGGCCCGACGCGGGATCGAGGAAGACGCCGATGATGCGGTGGTGCTCGTCGCGGATGCCGACCTCGGCCGAGCGGCCGGGGGCCGGGGGCGGGGTGAAGCGCACCGGCGTTCCCGGCTGCGCCCCGGCCGCCCGCGCAAGCAGCGTGTCGGCGGGCAGGGACGGGCCCTTGTCGGCGGCGACCAGGATCGGCTGCTCGACGATCAGGCTCAGCTCATCGCGGAACAGATACAGGGCGCCGGTCGTCGCCAGCAGCACGAAGAACGGCAGGCAGATCAGGCCGGCGTAGAAGTGCCAGCGCCAGACGAGGCGATAGAGAGCCCCGGCGGGGTGGGTGGCCGTGGAGCCGATGGAGGACATGGCGTTCTCCGACCCGGGCTCAGAACGCGACCGTCAGGCCGGCGAACACCGACCGGCCGTCGCCGGGCCAGTAGGCGGCGGTGGCGGGGGCGGCGAGGATGGCGGCCTGGACGTTCGACACATAAGCCTCGTCGGCCAGGTTCCGGACGTCGAGGAAGACCGAGACCTCGTCGGTCATCATCCAGCCGGCGTTGAGGTTGAACACCGCGTACGACGGCGCGGTCGTGGTGTTGCGGTAGTCGACCACGATGTCCGACGCCGACCACTCCACCGACGGCGCGACGAACCAGCCGGTGGGCGACTGGTAGCGCAGCTCGGCGCGATAGACGTGCTCGGGCACGATCGGCAGGCGGTTGTCGCCGTACTGCACATCGCCATCGAAGCGGAAGTCCGACCAGGTCCAGGTCTGGCGCAGCCGCCATTGCGGCGTCGCCTGCCAGTCCAGCGCCGCCTCGAGCCCCTGGTGGATGGTCCTGTCGGCGTTGAAGGTCGAGGCCGGGATGCCGGGCGCCACGGTGAACTGCAGCATCTCCTTGTCGAGCTCGGCGCGGTAGAGGGTCACGTCCCAGGTGAAGGGGCCGCGGCGCCCGCGGCTCCCGATCTCGGCGGTCCAGGCTTCCTGGGCCTCGACGGGCGCGAAGCCTGTGCCGGTCGGCGACATCGCGCCGAAGTTCGGCGGCTCGACCGACTTCGTCAGGTTGGCGAACACCTGGGCGCCGTCGGCAGCCTCCCACAGCAGGCCGATGCGCGGGGCCAGCCAGTCGTAGTCCGTCGAGGCCTTCAGGTTGAAGGTTCCACCGACGCCGGGGATGGCGAAGCTCTCGTAGTCGCGGCCGGCCCGGCCCCAGGTCCCCCCGGCGACCAGCGCGAGGGTGTCGGTGACGAACAGCCGCCCCTCGGCGAACAGGTCGGCGGCCTCGGCGTTCTGCAGCGTCCGCGAGCGCGGCGCGCCCCGGGCGGTCGCGAGATTGACGTAGAAGTTGGAGTCGAGGTCGCCCTTGCGCAGCCACAGGCCGCCCCAGGCGTCGGCCCGCATCCCGCCGATCTCGCCGTCCCAGTCCAGGCGGCCGAAGGCGCCCCAGTTTCGGCTCTGCTGGTCGATCACCTGGAAGATCGGATGGTCGAGGTCCTTCCACAGGCCATAGACGCCACCCTCGAACACGAGGCTGTCGTTGAGACGCCAGCGCGTCCGCAGGGACCCACGAACGCCCCGCTGGTTGCGCTGGTAGTCGAGCGCGTAGTTGCTGGCCGCCGTCTGGCTCGGGTCGGCCCGGAACTGGGCCCAGGTGAGGGCGCCGGGGATCTCCTGGTCGATGTTGGAGCCGTTGACGATCAGCCGGACCTCGCGATCCTCGCCGAACGCGCGGCCGAGGTTGAACGAGACGAACTGGATGTTCTGCTGGCTCTGCGACCGCCAGCCCTGGCCGGTCTGGTTGGTGACGCCGGTGTAGAGGTCCCAGTCGCCGTTCCGGCGGGCCAGGGCCAGGCTCTCGCGCAGCAGGCCGAACGAGCCGCCGTCGATGCGGACCTGGTTGTCGAACCCGGCCGTCTCGCCGGTCGGGGTGACCATGTTGATCGCCCCGCCCAGCAGGGCCCCGCCAAAGCGCAGGGCGTTGCCGCCGCGGTAGACCTCTGTGAACCGCGTGGTCAGCGGATCGGCGATCTGGCTGTCGCCGTAGCCGTCGGCCTCGTTCAGCGGCAGGCCGTCCTGGGCGATCAGCAGGCCGCGGTTGTGGTTGGCGTTGCCGATGCCCGACCCGCGGATGGAGATGCGGATGTCGCCGCCCCACTTCTTCTGGGCGTAGACGCCGGGCGCGTCGCGCAGCATGTCGTCGAGGCCGAGGGCGAAGCGCTTCTCGTACGACTCGGCGGCGATGACGGACACGCCGCCCGGGGTCTCGGACAGGCGCCGGCGGGCGTCGGCGACGACGGCGGGGTCCTCGGGATCGGGGCGGGCGGTGACGATCACCGAGTCGACGGTTGTTTCGGGGGCTTCGGCAAGGGCGGCGGTGGCGAGGGCGCTGGCGGCCGCGCCGAGCAGCAGGGCGCGCAGGCGCGCGCGTTGAGAGACGGGCATGATTTCCGGATTCCGAACGGAGTCTGACGGAGCGCGCGACGTGGCGCGCCCGGTGAAGGGCTCAGGCGTTCAGGCGGGCAGGGGGCGCGGTGGAGGGCGGCCGGGGCGGCGCGTGGCTCCGGCTCGCCGGGCGATCGCGGCCGGGGCGCGCGATTTCCAGGTCGACGGCATAGACCGCGATATCGACGGTCAGGCCGGACGCCTGAACCGTCGCGACCCCGGCCATGACGCAGTCGTGGCACTTGAAGCCGGCGAAGCCGTCGTGTTCCCCGGCCTCGCCGGGAACCGCCATGGTGACCGCGCCGTCGGCCGTACAGACGACCGTCGTCTGCTGTTCGACCGGCGCCGTCTCATGGGCGAGCGACGCGGCCGGAATCAACAGCTGGGTCAGCAGCGACAGGATCGCCAGCGCCACGGGAAGCATCCCGCGGCGTGTCCGGCGATGATTTTCGCGGCGAAGCCCCATGACCGGCCCGCATATTCCCCCCGCCGGGGTTACGCAAGCGGCGTGGCGCGGGCCATACTGCCGCATCATCAAACGGGAGACGGCATGGCGGGCGAGGTCCAACCGGGCGAATACAAGGATGTTGTGCTGTTCCTGGCGACGGCGGGGGTGGTCGTACCCCTGTTCCGCCGGTGGAAGATCAGCCCCATCCTCGGCTTCCTCGGCGCCGGCGTCCTGCTCGGCCCCTACGGCCTGGGCGCCCTGGCCGACACCGTCCCATGGCTCGCGGTGGTCACCGTCGGAAACCCGGAGGACATGGCCCAGCTGGCCGAGTTCGGGGTGGTGTTCCTGCTGTTCATGATCGGGCTGGAGCTCAGCTGGGAGCGGCTGCGGCTGATGCGGCGGCTGGTGTTCGGCATGGGCGGGCTGCAGGTGGCCCTGTGCACGGCGGCCATCGCCGGGGCGGCGATGGCCTTCGGTCTTCCGCTGCCGGCGGCGGCGGCGATCGGCGCGGCCCTGGCCCTGTCCTCGACCGCGATCGTCATGCCCCTGCTGGCCGAGAGCAAACGCCAGCACAGCCAGGCCGGCCGGGCGACCTTCTCGGTGCTGCTGTTCCAGGATCTCGCCGTGGCCCCGATCCTGATCACCCTGGCGGTGGTCGGCAGCCGCGAGGCGGACGGCTTTTCGCCCCGGCTGCTGCTGACCTTCGCCCCGGCCCTGATCGGCCTGCTGGCGCTGGTCGTCGCCGGGCGGCTGTTCCTGCGGCCGATGATGCGGTCGGTGGCCAAGGCCAAGAGCGAGGAGCTGTTCATGGCCGCCTCGCTGCTGATCGTCATCGGCGCCGGCCTGATCGCGGCCCTGACGGGCCTCTCCATGGCGCTGGGCGCCTTCGTCGCCGGCCTGCTGCTGGCCGAGACCGAGTACCGCCACGAGGTCGAGGTCACCATCGAGCCGTTCAAGGGCCTGCTGCTGGGGCTGTTCTTCGTCTCGATCGGCATCGGGCTGGACCTGTCGCTGCTGGCGGCCAATCCGGTGACCATCCTGGGGATCGCCGTCGGCCTGCTGCTACTGACCGGGTCGGTGGTGTTCGGCCTGGCGCTGCTGTTCGGCCTGCCGCCGCGCAAGGCGATCGAGTCGGCCCTGCTGCTCGCCGCCGGCGGCGAGTTCGCCTTCGTCATCCTGGACAGCGCCATGGGCAGCGGCATCGTGCCGCGACCTGTCGGCCAGACCATCCTGGTGGCCTCGACCCTGACCATGTTCTGCATTCCGTTCCTGGCCATCCTCGGCGCGCGGCTGGGCGGTCGTCCGGCGGCCAATCCGCAGGTCAGCACCCCGGTCGAGCCCGCCGCCATGGGCGAGGAGGCCCCTGTGGTGCTCGTCGTCGGCTACGGGCGGGTCGGCAAGCTGGTCGGCGAGATGCTGAACCGGCACGACATCGCCTGGGTGGCGGCCGAGCGCGATCCGCGGCTGGTCGAGGCCGGTCGGCGCAGCGCCCGGGCGATCTTCTTCGGCGACGCGTCCCGGCCGGAGTTCCTGCGCCGTTGCGGCCTGGACCACGCCCGCGCGCTGATCGTCACCATGGACAGTCCCGAGGGCGCCGAGGCGGTGGTCGCCACCGCCCGCGAGCTGCGGCCCGACCTCACCATCGTCGCCCGGGCCCGCGACGCCCGCCACGCCAAACGGCTCTACGAGCTGGGCGCCACCGATGCGGTGCCGGAGACCATCGAGGCCTCGCTGCAGCTCTCCGAGGCGGCCCTCGTCGAGATCGGCATCCCGATGGGCCTGGTCATCGCCTCGATCCACGAGCGCCGCGACGAGTACCGCCAGGAGCTCAACCGCCCCGACGCCCTGGGCGGCCGCCGCCGGATGCGCGACGCAGCGCGGTAGCAGTGCGTGCTTCGCGACGCGGACCCGAGGGTCCGCTCCTCAGCATGACGAAGTCAGTATGGACGCACCTGCATTCGTCATCCTGAGGAGCGAGCCTCAAGCGAGCGTCGCGAAGGACGCAATAAGCTGACCCCCTGAACAAGGCTCTGGCCCGCCGATCGTTGACTCCCCGCCAGCCGCGACTTAAATAACTGACCAGTCAGTTATCAAAGAGCCTGCAGCATGATCCCCGGCCAACCCAGATGGCGTCGCCGCAAGGATGCCCGGCCCGCCGAGATCGTCTCCGCCGCCCTCGAAGTCTTCGCCGAGAAGGGCTTCGCCGCGGCGCGGCTGGACGACATCGCCGCCCGGGCGGGGGTCAGCAAGGGCGCGCTCTACCTCTACTTCGAGACCAAGCAGGAGCTGTTCGAGGCCGTGGTGCGGGACGCGGTGCTGCCCGACCTCGACGCCGTCGGGCAGGCGGCGACCAATCCGGACCTGACGCTTCGACAGCTGGCGCCGATCCTGGCCGCGCGCGTCGCGCAGGTGCTGACCACCAGCCGCGTGCCGGCCGTGGCCAAGATGGTCATCGCCGAGTCTCGCAATTTCCCCGACCTCGCCAGGGTTTGGCACGACCAGGTGGTCAGCCGGGCGCTCGGCTTCCTGACCGGCGTCATCGGGGCGGCCCAGGCCCGCGGCGAGGTGCGGCCGGGCGATCCCCGCTACCACGCGCTGTCCCTCGCCGGGCCGATGCTGATGGGGGTGCTTTGGCGCGAGGTTCTCGAACCCGTAGGCGCCGAGCCGATCGATCTGGCTGCCCTGGCCGGGCAACACGTGGAGACCGCGCTGTTCGGACTCCTGACAGAGGGGGGCGGCGCATGAACCGCAGGATCCGCATCGCCGTGGCCGCCACGGTCCTGATCGCCGGCGGCGCGGCGGCCTGGTGGGCCTGGGGCCCGAAGGACGAGCAGGGCCGGGCGCTGTCGGGCTATGTCGAGGGCGAATCCCTCTACCTGTCGTCCTCGACCGCCGGAGCCGTGTCGCGGGTCAGCGTCCGGCGCGGCCAGCGCGTCGTCGCCGGCCAGCCGCTGTTCGCGCTCGACGCCGGTCCGCTCGTCGCCCAGCGCGACCGCGCCGCCGCCGCCCTGGCCGAGGCCCAGGCGCGGCTCGACGACGCCCGCAAGGGCCAGCGGCCGCAGGAACTGGCCGTGTTTGACGCCCAGAGCGCCGCCGCCCGGGCCGCCTTCGACCAGGCCCAGGCCGAGTACAACCGCATCGCCCCGCTGGTCCGCCAGGGTATCTACGCCCCCGCCCGGCTCGACAGCGCCCGCGCCGCCCGCGACAGCGCCGCCGCCAACCTGCGCGCCGTCGCCCGCCAGCGGGAGGCCGGAACCCTGGGCGCCCGTCCCGACGCCGTCCGCGCCGCCGAGGCCCAGGTCGAGCAGGACCGTGACGCGCTGGCCGAGGCCCAGAGCCTGCTGGACCGCACCGGGCCGGTCGCGCCGGCCGCCGGCCGGGTCGAGGAGGTCTACTACCAGGACGGCGAGTGGGCCGCCGCCAACCAGCCGGTGGTGTCGCTGATCCCGGACGACCGGGTCCGCCTGCGGTTCTTCGTGCCGCAGCAGGCGCTGTCGGCCTACCGGATCGGCCAGAGCGTGAGCTTCGCCTGCGACGGCTGCCCGCCGGGCCTGACGGCCGCCATCGACTACATCAGCCCCCGCCCGGAGTTCACGCCGCCGGTCATCTACAGCCGCGACAGTCGCGACCGCATGGTCTTCCTGGTCGAGGCGCGGCCCGCCGATCCGCGCGGCCTCAACCCCGGCCAGCCGGTCGACGTCACGCCGGCGGGAGCGGGCCGGTGACCTTCGCCGTCGACGTCTCCGGGCTCGACAAGCGGTTCGGCGACAAGCACGTCGTGCAGGACCTGTCGATCCAGGTCCAGACCGGCCGGATCACCGGCTTCCTGGGGCCCAACGGCTCGGGCAAGACCACGACGCTGCGCATGCTCTGCGGTCTGCTCAGGCCGGACGCGGGCGAGGGCGAGGTGCTGGGCCTGGACTTCCGGCGCGAGGCCAAGCGGATCAAGCGCCAGACCGGCTACATGACCCAGAAGTTCTCGCTCTACGAGGACCTGTCCATCGAGGAGAACCTGGCCTTCGTCGCCCGGGTCTACAGCCTGCCGGACCGCCGACGGCGGGTGACGCAGTCGCTGGAGCGGCTGGGGCTGGAGAACCGCCGCCGCCAGCTGGCCGGCAGCCTGTCGGGCGGCTGGAAGCAGCGCCTGGCGCTGGCCGCCTGCGTCATGCACGAACCCAGGCTGCTGCTGCTCGACGAGCCGACCGCCGGGGTCGATCCCAAGGCCCGCCGGGAGTTCTGGGACGAGATCCACGCCCTGTCGGCCGAGGGGCTGACCGTCATGGTCTCGACCCACTACATGGACGAGGCCGAGCGCTGCCACGACATCGCCTACATCGCCTACGGCCGGATGATGGCCCGGGGGACGGGGGACGAGGTCATCGCCCGTTCAGGGCTGGTCACCTTCCGCGCCGAGGGACCCGGGGCCGACCGGCTGTCGCGCGCGCTGGCCGGCCGCCCCGGCGTGGCCATGGCCGCGCCGTTCGGCTCGGCCCTCCATGTCAGCGGGACCGACCGCGCCGCGCTGGAGACCGCCATCGCCCCCTGGCGCAAGGACCCGCTGCGCTGGACCGAGGTCGAGCCCACGCTCGAGGACGTGTTCATCCATCTGATGAACCAGTCGCGGGACAACTTCTCATGAGCGGCCTGTCGCTGAACCGGATCCTGGCGGTGCTGGTGAAGGAGTTCACCCAGCTGACCCGCGACCGCCTGACCTACGCCCTGATCCTGGCCATGCCGGTCGTGCAGCTGTTGCTGTTCGGCTACGCCATCAACGGCGACCCGCGAAACCTGCCGACGGCGGTGCTGGTGCAGGATAACGGGGCCTTCGCCCGCTCGACGCTGGGGGCGATCCGCAACAGCGGCTACTTCGACATCACCGAGATCGCCCGCACGACCGCCGAGCTCGACGAGGCGCTGGCCCTGGGGCGGGTGCAGTTCGCGATCACCATACCCGCCGACTTCACCCGGCGGGTGGTGCGCGGCGACAGGGCGCAGATCCTGGTCGAGGCCGACGCCGCCGATCCCAGCGCCACCGGCAACGCCGTCGCCGCCCTGTCGGCCCTGCCGAGGGAAGCGCTGCGCCATGACCTGACGGGCCCGCTGGCCGTGCGGGCCGGCGCGCCGGCCCCGTTCGAGGTCGTGGTGCACCGCCGCTACAATCCCGAGGCCATCACCGCCTACAACATCGTGCCCGGGCTGCTGGGGGTCATCCTGTCGATGACCCTGGTGATGATGACCTCGCTGGGCGTGACCCGCGAATACGAGCGCGGCACCATGGAGAGCCTGCTGGCCACGCCGGTCCGGCCGCTGGAGGTGATGATCGGCAAGCTGGCCCCCTATGTGCTGGTCGGCCTGATCCAGACCGTCTTCATCCTGGGTCTGGCGAAGCTGCTGTTCGGCGTGCCGATGCAGGGCGGCTGGGGCGCGCTGTCGCTGGGCATCGTCCTCTTCATCATGGGCAGCCTGGCGCTGGGCTTCCTGCTGTCGACCGTGGCCCGCACCCAGCTGCAGGCCATGCAGATGTCTTTCTTCTACATGCTGCCCTCGATCCTGCTGTCGGGCTTCATGTTCCCGTTCCGCGGCATGCCGGACTGGGCCCAGGCCCTCGGGACGCTGATCCCGGTCACCCATTTTCTCCGCGTCGTGCGCGGCGCCCTGCTCAAGGGGCTAGGAACGGCCGATCTCTGGCCCAGCCTTGCGGCCCTGGCGGTGTTCGTGCTGGTCGTGGTGGCCCTCGCCATGGCGCGCTACCGCACAACCCTTGACTGAGAAACTCGCCGTTCACCGTTGGCTGCGAGAGAATTGACGGCTGTGTGGCTTCACTGTCACTTTGCGCGCGCAACTTGGTTGATATAACAGAGGTTCAGCGGCTTATGGCCGCACGGGCAGGAGAGGGCTCTCAATCATGAAATTCAAGCTTCTGGCGGGAGCGGCGATCGCCGCATCGCTCGTTGCGTCGGGCGCCTCGGCGCAAGACTGGTACGGGGCTCTCGACCTCGGCTACCACTGGTCCGACGACAGCACCTTTGAAACCACGCTCGGCGACTTCACCGTCGACCCGGACGATGACTGGGTCGGCTTCGCCCGCCTCGGCTACCGTCTGTCGGACAGCTGGCGCGTCGAACTCGAGGGCGGCTACCGTCCCGGCACCGTTCCCAATGGCGTGGCGGACTCGTTCGAAGTCTTCTCGCTGATGGGCAACGTGATCGTCGACTTCTTCCCGGAAGGCGATCTGCACCCCTACCTGGGCCTGGGCGCCGGTATCGCCCGCGCCGAAGCCACCGGCACCGTCAACCCGCTCATCCTGGTGGATGACGAGGACGCCGCCTGGGCGTGGCAGGCCATCGCCGGCGTCACCGCCAAGGCGTCGGACCGCATGCAGGTCGACCTGACCTACCGCTACTTCCAGACGGGTGACTTCGACTTCGTGAACACCGGCACCGCCGGCCCGCTGAACGGCAGCTACAACGACCAGTCGGTGACGATCGGCGTGCGCTACTCGTTCGGCCAGGAAGCGGCTCCGCCGCCCCCGCCGCCGCCGCCGCCCCCGCCGCCGCCTCCCCCGCCGCCGCCTCCGCCGCCTCCGCCGGCCGTTGCAGTACGAAGCGCGTGAATTCATCGTCTACTTCCCGTTCGATCAGTACGTCCTGACGCCGGAAGCCCAGACGGTGGTGTCTGAAGCGGCCCAGTACGCCAACGCGGGCGGCGCCAGCCGCATCGTGGTGGTCGGCCACACCGACAGCTCCGGCTCGCCGGCCTACAACGTCCGCCTGTCGGAACGTCGGGCCAAGGCCGTGGCTGACGCCCTGGTGGGTCAAGGCGTCAACGCCGGCGCCCTGTCGGTCGACTGGAAGGGTGAAGCTGAACTCGCGGTCGCCACCGGCGACGGCGTCAAGGAACCCCTGAACCGCCGTTCGACGATCTCGATCAACTTCTGATCCTGATCCGACACGACTGATCCAAAGCGAGGGGCCGGTGGAAACACCGGCCCCTTTGCCGTGCGCGGGGACATGCCGCTCCAAGCCGGCGGGGACTGCTTCGCGCAGCGTAGCTGTCCCTAAACACCGTCCGAAGGCTGTCGAGGGACAGGAGGGCGCGTCCTCTGCGAGGCCACGCCATCCAGTCCCGGACTGAAGAGCCGTGCGCCATCGCCGGCCTGACCGAAGGGAACCCGCCGTGCGGCGCGACCGGGGATTCGGACGTCCCGCAACGTGGCCGGAAACGCCATTAGAATCAGCGACTTACAATGTCCCCGCCTAACCTTGACGCACCGCAGCGCGATCTATAGGTTCCGCCGCGATCAAGCAGGGCCCGGAAGGCATTCTTCCGAGCCGAGCGTTCCGGACCAGACCGCCCCCATGTCCAAGGCCGTCGACCCGCGCGAAGAGGCGCTGCGCAGCCTCGACGAACGGGCCAAAGCGCTGGAAGCCCGTACGGCGCGTCCGCCTTCCCAGGTGGGCGAGCTGAACGCGTCGAGCCAGGCCTACAAGATCCTGGCCGAGCTTCTCGGCGGGGTTCTGGTCGGGATCGCGGCCGGGGCCGTCGTGGACTGGCTCGCCGGCACGGCGCCCTGGGGTTTGATCGGCGGAGTCCTTTCGGGTTTCGCCCTGTCGGTATTCATGGCGCGCCGTACAGCCAATCGGCTTATGGCGCAGGCGAAGGCGGAAGAGGCTGCGCGTATCGCGGCCCTGGACGCCAGGGAAGACTAGGGGAGCGATAGGCCCGATGGCCGATCCGATTCATCAGTTCCAGATCGTCAAGGTCGTCGACCTTCCCGACGTCACCCTTCCGTTCGTCGGCTTGGTGGATCTCGCGATCACCAACTCGCACATCGCCATGACCATCGCCTTCGCGGCGGTTGTCCTGTTCCTGACCCTGGTCACGTCCAACGCCCAGGTGGTGCCGGGCCGGCTCCAGACTGTCGGCGAGGGCCTGTTCGGCCTGATCGACAACCTCACCGACTCGATCATCGGCCATGACGGCCGCAAGTACTTCCCGTACGTCTTCACCGTCTTCGTGATGATCCTGGCCATGAACCTGCTGGGCATGGCGCTGACCTTCACCGCCACCTCGCAGCTGGCGATCACCGCGACCTTCGCGGTGGTGACCTTCGGTCTGGTGCTGGTCATCGGCTTCGCCAAGAACGGCCTGGGTTTCTTCAAGCTGTTCTGGCCGACCGGCGCGCCGCTGGTCATGCGCCCGGTGGTCGGGCTCATCGAGTTCTTCTCCTTCATGCTGCGCCCGGTCACCCTGGCCCTGCGTCTGTTCGGCAACATGCTCGGCGGCCACGTCGCCCTGAAGGTGTTCGCCGGCTTCGTGGTCACGCTCGGCGCGATGGCCGCCGGCGGCGGTTTCGGCCTGCTGGGCATTCCCGGCGCCGCGCTGTCGATGACCATGGTCGTCGGCCTGACCGCGCTCGAGTTTCTCGTGGCCTTCCTTCAGGCCTTCGTTTTCGCCGTTCTGACCTGCATCTACCTCAACGATGTGGTCAACCTGGACCACGCCCACTAACCGGGTCTCCAGGACAATCCCTACCAACCCTGACCAACACTAGGATCTGATACCATGGAAGTTGAAGCGGCTAAGGCCATCGGCGCGGGCCTCGCGACCCTCGGCATGATCGGCGCCGGCATCGGCGTCGGCACCATTTTCGGCCAGTTCCTGGCGGGCGCCCTGCGCAACCCGTCGGCCGCGGCCAGCCAGATCGGCAACCTGTTCGTGGGCGCCGCCCTCGCCGAAGCCCTGGGCATCCTGGCCTTCGTGCTCGGCGTGCTGATCTACTTCGGCTGATCTCGCAGACGTCCTGCGGCGGCGCCCTCCGGCGCCGCCGCGCCTTTAATCCGACGGATACGTGATGGCTACCCCTGAAGGCCACGGCGCCGACACGGCGCATACGGCTACGACCGAGGCCGAACACGGCTCGGGCGGACTTCCGCAGTTCCAGTTCGAACACTGGGGCGGGCAGATCGCCTGGCTGCTGATCCTGTTCGTGATCCTCTATGTGCTGATCGCGCGCGTCTTCACGCCTCGCATGCGGGCCGTGATCGACCAGCGGACCAGCACCATTTCCGGGGCGCTGGAAACCGCGCGTCAGGTCCAGGCCGAAGCCGCTGATCAGGCCAAGGCCGCCGCCGCCGAGGTCGCCGACGCCCGCGCCCAGTCGCAGCGTGTCGCCGCCGAGGCGCGCGCCAAGGCCGCCGCGCAGTCCGCTGAACGCGCCGCTGTGGAAGAAGCCAAGGTGGCCGAACAGGTCGCCCAGGCCGAGACCCGCATCGCCGCCATGCGCGACGCGGCCATGTCCAACGTCGGCGCCATCGCCGGCGAGACCGCGGCCGCCATTGTCGAGAAGCTGACCGGCAAGGCCGCGTCCGCCGCCGACATCAAGGCCGCCCTGGCCGCGCGCGGAGGAGCCGCCTGATGCCCGCTTTCTTCCACGCCGAGTTCTGGTCGTTCGCGAACGCCGAGCTGTGGGTCGGCGTCGGCCTGCTTCTGTTCATCGCCATCGTCATTCGCGCCGGCGTGCCGAAGATGGTCGCCGCCCAGCTCGATGCGAAGGCCGCGACCATCCAGGCCGATCTGGACGAGGCCGCCCGCCTTCGGGCCGAGGCCGAGGCCATGCTGGCCGACCTGCGCATCCAGCGCGAGGACGCCGAACGCCAGGCCTCCGAGATGCTGAAGGCCGCCCAGGCCGATGCTGAGCGCCTGGCCATCGAGGCCAAGGCCAAGCTCGAGGAGCAGATCGCCCGCCGCGCCGCCCTGGCCGAGCGCAAGATCGCCTCCGCCGAGGCGCAGGCCGCCGCGGAGGTGAAGGCCGCCGCCGCCGAGCTGTCGGCCCAGGCCGCCGAGACCATCCTGGCCGCCCGCGTAGCTGCCGGTCAGGCCGACCCGACCGTCGACGCGGCGATCAAGAGCCTGGCCGGCCGCCTGCAGTAGGCGCTGCGACCAGCGCTACCGATCAAACCCCGCCCGGGCGACCGGCGGGGTTTTTTCCTGGCCGGGAGCTGTCGCGGCGCTTGGCCGGCGACGGCGCGGGACGCTAACCTCCCGGCCTGCCCAGGGAGTTTCGCAGATGTCCAGACTGTCCATCGCCGCCGCCGCTATCGCCGTGTCGATCCTGGGCCTGGCGGCTACCCCGGCCGCCGCGCTGGAGGCCGACTGCCTCTGGACGAACCTTTCCGACAGCAAGCGGGCGGCGCTGATGGCCGACTACCGCGCGCGCGGCATGGCGGCGCTGCAGAGCCTGCAGATCAGCGATCAGGATGTGGCGACCTGGCCCGCGCGCTGCGGCGTCACCGAGCAGAACGCCGAATCCTCCGGCATGCTGCTGGGCACCGTCATCATCGAGCGGGGCGTGGTCGAGGCGCTGCAGGCCAGCCATGGCGTCAAGCCCGCCGCCCTCTCGGCGGCCTGGGCGGGCCTGGATCCGGCGACCCGGGCCAAGGCCCGGGCCTCGGTCGCAAGCACCCTGGCCAACGGGCCGAAGGACGACGGCGGGGCCGAGGCGATCGTCGCGATGGGCGCGAAGCTGGGGCTTCCGTCCTCCGCCATGCGTGACCTGGCGCTCTACGTGTTCGCAATCCTGGCGCGCGAGATCATCACCAACGGCGGGACCTGAGGCCCTACGGCCGGGCGCGGTCCTTGCGGAACCGGCGGCGCAGCTTGCGCGCGAAGCGTCGCTCCTTCGCCAGCAGCACCCGTTCGGTGCGCAGGATGCCCTGCCAGAAGACCGGGAAGACTTCCGGCTCGCGGCGCAGCAGCCGGCGGATCGGGAACACCGTCCGCGGATGGGCGCGCTGGAAGCGGACGAACTGGCGCTTGGCCCAGAAGCTGTTGCGCAGCAGGATCATCAGCCCGACGACGATGACCGGCAGCCCGCCGGGGCCGGGCAGGGGCGCGATGGCGATCCCCAGCAGGACGACCGCCGCCCCGAGCGCGATCAACGCCCAGCGCGCCACGCGGGCCACGAGGGCTCGAGCGGCGTCATCTGCGGACGTGAAGGCGCGGGGCATCGTCAGGACGAGGGACATGGTGACCAAAACACGGGGCGGAGAGCTCGGCGTTCTGGGGGACCGCGTCGCTGCATAACCGATATGTGCAGCCTCAAGCGCTCCGTAAAGGCCGCGCGTTCCTCCGTGACGAAGACTTAATCGACCCTCGACGGGTTCTGCATGTCGCAGTGGCTCAAATGCCGCAGGTTGTGACCGCCGTGTGAAGAAACGGCGTCAACGCGGCGCCAACCCTGTCTCGCCTAACGGCCGGCGCCGGCGCCCTCCCGCGGGACCGGAGCGAACCCCTCGCCCAGCAGCAGGCTCACCCGCCGGATGCAGCGGTGGTCGTACTTCGCGTCCGTCTCGCCGGGCTCACCCTTGCAAGGCACGCTCAGCGTGATGCGGCGCACCTCGATCAGCGAGGCCTCGCCGAAGTCGGCGCCGATGCGGGTCTGCTTGCGCTCGGCCTTGTCGTCGAGGATGGCGACCACGACGCGGCCGCCCCGGCCGGCCGTGAGGGGCGCCTCGGCTTCGGCCTGGTTGCCGGCCTTGTCGCGCACCCAGATCGTCAGCGGCGCAGCGCCCGGCTCGGCGAAGTAGTCGCGGCCGTAGTAGGCCATGGCGTTGAACAGGAATCGGTCCTCGACGGCGATGGCGGTCAGCCCGCCGTTCAGGGCCTCGGTCCGGGCCCGCTGGATGACCAGGTCGCTGGCCTCCTCCCAGCCGCGCAGCCGCTTGATGCTGTTGGACTGGCCCATCTGGTCGACGATGCGGGGCTGGGCGACGGCGACCACCAGGAACAGCGCGACCGCGGCCTGTATCGCCACCGCCGCGCCGAGGCCAACCCGCGCGGCGCGGGTCCAGCCGCCGGACCAGTCGCGGGTCAGCAGGGCGGCGGTCAGCACCGCGCCGGCGACATAGGCGCTGGCCGCCCAGTTGGCGTTGGCGCGCGAGATCAGCGCCTGGACGATCATCGCCGCCAGCGGCGGCAGCGTCAGGCAGGCCAGCAGCAGGTCCGGACCCGTCAGCCGGCGGCGGACAGCCAGCGTGATCCCGGCGCCGGCCAGCACCGCGAACGGGATCGGCCCGAAGACGCCGAACTGCTCGCCGATGAAGCCCAGCATCTCGCCGGGATTGAACAGAGAGCCGCCGAGGTCGGCGTTGGCGGCCGTGTGGCTGACGGTGGCGAACTGGTGGGCGGCGTTCCAGACAAAGTTCAGCGCGATCACCGCCGTCAGGGTCAGACCGGCCGAGAGCGCGCGGCGCAGCGTCCAGACCCCGCGCGCCTCGCTCGACAGGGCCAGGTGCAGCGCCATGCCGACCAGGAAGTAGAGGGCCGCGTACTTGGACAGCAGCGCCAGGCCCAGCGCCGCGCCCAGCCCGAAGGCCGGCTTCAGGTCGGCCGGATCGTCGCGAAGGGAGACGTAGGCCAGCAGCGCCAGCGACAGGAAGCAGAGCAGCGGCGCGTCGGTGGCGGCGACGAAGGACGACAGGGCCACGCCGGGCATCAACAAGTAGAGCGCCGCCGCCGCCGCGCCGGTCCAGGGGCGATAGAGCCTGCACCCGACCGCGAACAGCGCCGTCGCCGCGACCGCATGGAACAGCGGCCCGGCCAGCCGCACCCAGGCCTCCGAATCGCCGCCGATCAGGGTGGTCAGCCAGATGCTCCAGGCGATCATCGGCGGCTTGGAGAAGTAGCCGAAGTCCAGCGTGCGCGACCACAGCCAGTACTGTGCCTCGTCCGGGTACAGTTCCAGCGGCGAGATGAACAGGGCCGCCAGCCGCAGGGCCGTCAGCCCAAGGACGAGCAACAGGGTCGCCCGGGCGGCGCGCGCGGATTCGGAGGTGAGGGTGATTTCGGTCTGGGTCATGTCGGCGCGGGACGCTGGCCCTCCGGGACGCCTCTGTAAAGTCGATCCATGCCCGAAGGTGTCGCAATCATGCGACAAGGCGCCCCAAAATCGCTCCAATTGTTAACGGCGACTTGCTTAGTCCGGGCCCCGCCTTCAAAGACAGATCTCAGGCGTTGAGACCCTTCCGGCATTCGTCACCTAAGCTTCGCACTAAGTCGCTAAGGCGTGCTGACAATACCAGGGCCGGGTCTGTTTTCAGGTTTTTCTGACCCGCGTCGGGACAAGAGGGGATACTCAAACATGCAACTGATGAACAGGCTCGCCGGCGGCGCGGCCATCGCCGCCCTCGCGCTCGCATCCGCGAGCGCGGTCTACGCGCAGGACACGACCGGCGCGATGCGCGGCCAGATCACAGACGACAGCGGCGCTCCGGTGGCCGGCGCGACCGTCGTCATCACCCATACGCCGACCGGCGCGTCGATCAGCGCGATGACCGGCGACACCGGCTACTACACGGTCCGCGGCCTTCGCGTCGGCGGCCCCTACACGGTGTCCGCCACGGCTCCTGACCGCAACAGCGCCCAGCTGACGGTCGGCGCCATCGGCGTCGGCGATCCCGCGACGGTGGACCTGGTCCTGGCCAGCGCCGGATCGACGGTCGAAGAACTGGTCGTCACGGCCGCCACGACCTCGCGTCCCAGCCAGGGCGCCGGCTCCAACTTCAGCGAAGACCAGGTCGGTTCTCTCCCCTCGATCTCGCGCGACCTGAAGGACGTCGCCCGCCTCGACCCCTTCGCGGTCATCGGCGACCCCGACAACCAGGACGCCCTGTCGTTCGGCGGCGTCAACAACCGCTTCAACCAGCTGACCGTCGACGGCATCCGCCAGAGCGACGACTTCGGCCTGAACAACAACGGCTATCCGACCCAGCGCTCGCCGATCTCCCTGGACGCCGTCGAGGCGGTGCAGGTCTCGATCGCGCCCTTCAGCGTGCTGAACAACGGCTTCCTGGGCGGCTCGATCAACGCCGTCACCAAGTCGGGCGGCAACGCCTTCTCCGGGTCGGCCTTCTACGAAACCACCGATGACAGCAAGAAGGGCGACTCCCTGCCCTCCGGCGATATCGACCTGCTCTTCGAGGAAACCACCTGGGGTCTGTCGTTCAGCGGCCCGATCATCCAGGACAAGCTGTTCTTCTTCCTGTCGTACGAAGAGTTTGAAGCGATCTTCAACCTTGACCAGGGTCCGGTCGACTCGGGCAAGACCACGCCGATCCCGCGGATCACGACAGCCGCGGTCGACACCTTCCAGGCCGCGACCATCGCGACCTACAACTACGACCCGGGCAGCTGGGTGGACGGCGTTCCGCCGGTCGCCGACAAGAAGTACCTGGCCAAGCTCGACTGGAACATCAACGACGACCACCGCGCGGCCCTGACCTACCAGCGCACCGAAGGCAACGCCTTCAACGGCTCGACCTCCTCGAGCTTCGCCCAGGGCAACAGCACCAGCCAGCCGCGTATCGGCCTGTCCTCGCGCCAGTACGACAAGGTCGAGGTGCTCGACGCCTACACGCTGCAGGTCAACTCGCAGTGGACCCCGGAGTTCTCGACCCAGTTCCGCGCGGGCTGGAAGGAAACCGAAACGACCCAGATCCCGCTGGGCGGTCTGACGGTCGGCGCCACGCAGGTGACCATCACCGACCTGCCCGGCGTCCAGGGCGGCGCCGGCACACCGCAGATCCAGTTCGGTGGCGACACCTTCCGTCACGACAACTATCTGGACGTGAAGACGACCAACTACGAGCTGATCGGCCGCTACAGCATGGGCGCGCACGACTTCACCGTCGGCGCCCGCACCGAAGAGCTCGAGATCATCAACGTCTTCGTGCCGAACTCGCTGGGCAGCTACACCTTCAGCAGCTACGCCAACTTCCTGGCCCGCACCGCCTCCAGCTTCACCCTGACCGGCGCGGTCGATCCGACCGGCGGGACCGTCGCGGCCAACACGGGCACCGCCCGCGCCGGCGCGGCCGAGTTTTCCTATAGCCTGAACTCGATCTACGCCGAGGACAGCTTCCGCTTCTCCGACACCATCACCGTGCTCTTCGGCGCCCGGTACGACTGGTACGTGATGGACGACAAGCCGGTCCGCAACGCGGCCTTCGTCACCCGTCAGGGCTTCTCCAACCAGCAGAACCTGGACGGCAAGAGCGTCTTCCTGCCGCGTCTGTACGCGACCTGGAAGCCGACCCCGGACCTCGACTTCGCGTTCGGCATCGGCCGCTTCTCGAGCCAGGGCCTGAACGTCTGGATGTCGAACCCGTTCGCCAACACCGGCGTGACCCAGACCAACGCCGTCTGCCCGGCGGGTCCGTTCCTGAACGTCGACCTGACCCAGGCGCCGGCCGGCTGCACCTTCACGCCCGGCAACGGCAACGTGAACGTGCTCGATCCGGGCTTCAAGATCCCGACCGTCTGGAAGACCAACCTCTCGGCCGGCTACAACTTCGACCTGCCGGTGCCGGTGGTGGGCGACAACTGGCGCGTCCAGCTCGACTACATCTACGGCAAGAACGAGAACGCGCTGTTCTGGTACGACCTCCGCGCCGTGAAGGCCGGCGTCGCCCCTGACGGCCGCCCGGTCTACACCCGGTCCACGACCGGCACGATCGGCGCCAACGTCTTCGACATGATGCTCACCAACACCGACGTGGGTTACTCCAAGTCGATCGCGCTGAGCCTGTTCAAGGACTTCGACTCGGGCCTGCTCGACGGCCTGTCGCTGCGCGCGACCTACACCAACACGCGCTCGACCGACGCCAACCCGATGACCAGCTCGATCGCGGACTCCAGCTTCGTCCGCTTCGACACCGACGACCACAACAACCCCGGCGAGGCGACCTCGGACTACGAGATCCGCGACCGGTTCAGCCTGTCGATCGACTACGGTCGTGAGTTCTTCGGCGACAACGAAACCCGCCTGACCATCTTCGGCCAGAAGCGTACCGGCCTGCCGTTCAGCTACACCTTCGCCGGCAGCCGCACGGGCAGCTTCGACAACGACTTCGGCAACCTCGTCACCCAGAGCTACAGCGGTCTGCAGGCCAGCTCCAACCAGCTGCTCTACGTTCCGCAGCGCGACGGTTCGGGCAATGTGACCCTGACCAGCGACCCGAAGGTGACCTACGCCGGCGGCTTCGACATCACGGGCTTCAACGACTTCCTGAAGTCCAGCGGCCTGATGGCCTACTCGGGCAAGATCGCTCCGCGTAACGCCTTCACGACCGACGATGTGACCACCTGGGATCTGCGGATCAGCCAGGAGTTCCCGGCCTTCTTCCCGGGCGCGGCGAAGTTCAAGGCCTACATGGACATCGAGAACTTCGGCAACCTGCTGAACGACGAGTGGGGCGTGCTCGAGCAGTACACCTTCCACCGCGGCGTTCCGGCCGTGACCATGAACTGCGTGGGCGGGCTGGTCCTGCCGACGGCGGCGGCCTCCTGCGCCGGCGCGACGTCGTTCCGCTACTCGGCCTACAGCGACGTGAAGCCGTTCACGGTGACCAACCCGTCGCTGTGGCAGATCAAGATCGGCATCCGCTACGAGTTCTAGTCCTCACGGACCTGAACGACAGACAGGGGGGCGGTCCGGAAACGGGCCGCCCTTCTTCTTTGTGCGTTACACTTGACGTCGCCCCCCTTCACCATCACTTCCCCTCGCCTCATGAGCACCCCGATCATCCCCGCCGAATGGGCCCCGCACCGTGCGATGTGGCTCGGTTTCCCGAGCCATGGCGAGCTGTGGCAGGAGGACCTCGAACCCGCCCAGGACGAGGTCGCCGACCTGGCCCGCGCGCTCGCCGGACCGGGCGAGGAGCGGGTGCGCCTGATGGTCTGCGGCGACGAGGCCGAGGCCGCCGCCCGCAAGCGGCTGGACGATGTGCGCGGCGTGGAGATCGTCCGCGCGCTGTTCGGCGACATCTGGCTGCGCGACACCGGCCCGATCTTCCGCGAGGACGGCAAGGCCATCGGCTTCCGCTTCAACGGCTGGGGCGGCAAGTACGACCTTGAGGGCGATGACCAGGTCGCGGCCCAGATCGCCGCCGCCGCCGGCGCGCCGCTGGTCGCCAACGACTTCATCCTCGAGGGCGGGGCGGTCGACCACGACGGCTGGGGCACGGTCCTGACCACCCGCCAGTGCCTGCTGAACCCCAACCGCAACGCCGGCTGGGACGAGGCCGCGGCCGAGGCGGCCCTGCGCGAGGCGCTCGGGGCCCGCAAGGTCCTGTGGCTGGGCGACGGCCTTCGCAACGACCACACCGACGGCCATGTCGACAACCTGGCCCGCTTCGTCGCGCCCGGCGTGGTGGCCAGCCCGATCGGCTGGGGCAAGGCCGACCCCAACGCCGAGCTCTATGACGAGACCGCCCGCCAGCTGGGCGCCATGACCAGCCAGCGCGGCGCGCCGCTGCAGGTCATGCGCATTCCCTCGCCCGGCTGGATGGACGGCGACGGCGGCCCGGCCCCCGCCAGCCACATGAACTTCATCATCGCCAACCGCGCGGTGATCGTGCCCCTGTACGAGGACGAGAAGGCCGGCGCCTTCGCGGTCGACGCGGTCCAGAGCCTGTTCCCCGAGCGCAAGGCCATCGGCCTGTCGTCGAAGGCCATCCTGACCGGCGGCGGCTCGTTCCACTGCATCACCCAGCAGGAGCCTGCCTGATGGCCCGAACCCTCTCCCTCGCGGCGATCCAGACCCGCTATGGCGCCGACATGGACGCCAACATCCGCAAGACCGGGGACTTCATCCGCCAGGCGGCGGCGGCCGGGGCGCAGGTGATCCTGCCCTCGGAGCTGTTCCAGGGCCCCTACTTCTGCGTCAGCCAGGAGGAGCGCTGGTTCTCCACCGCCCATGCCTGGCGCGAGCACCCGGCGGTCAGGGCGCTGGCCCCGCTGGCCGGTGAGCTGGGCGTGGTCATCCCGATCTCGATCTTCGAGAAGGAGGGGCCGCACTACTTCAACAGCCTGGTGATGGCCGACGCCGACGGTTCGCTGCTGGGCGTCTATCGCAAGAGCCACATCCCCGACGGCCCCGGCTACCAGGAGAAGTACTACTTCCGCCCCGGCGACACCGGCTTCAAGGTCTGGGACACGCGCTTTGGCCGCATCGGCGTCGGCATCTGCTGGGACCAGTGGTACCCCGAGTGCGCCCGGGCCATGACCCTGATGGGCGCCGAGGCGCTGCTCTATCCGACCGCCATCGGCAGCGAGCCGCACGACGCCAGCCTCGACACCGCCCTGCCGTGGCGCCGCGCGATGCAGGGCCACGCGGTCAGCAACGTCATCCCGGTGGTCGGCGCCAACCGCATCGGCTTCGAGCCCTGGGACGACTACCCGAACGGCGGCCAGACCTTCTACGGATCGTCCTTCATCGCCGACCATCGCGGCGACCTGGTCTCGCAGCTGGGCCGCGACGACGAGGGGCTGGTGCAGGCGACCGTGGACCTGGACTTCCTGCAGACGCACCGCGCGGCCTGGGGCTTCTTCCGCGACCGGCGACCGGACCTATACGGCGCGCTGGCCAGCCCGCGTCCGGCCTGATGATCGCCACCGACCGCCTCGTCCTGCGCAACTGGCTGCCGTCCGATCTGGCGCCGTGGGCGGCGATGAACGCCGACCCGCAGGTCATGGAGCACTTTCCGGCGCTGCTGTCCGCTGACGAGGCCGCCGCCATGTTGGCCGCCAACCAGGCGCGGATCACCGACAACGGCTGGGGCCTGTGGGCGGTCGAGCGACGCGGCGACGGCGCCTTCCTGGGCTTCACCGGCCTGATGCCGCTGCGGGAGTCCAATCCGCTGGCGCCCGGCGTGGAGATCGGCTGGCGCTTCGCCCGCCACGCCTGGGGAAGCGGCTACGCCAGCGAGGCCGCCCGCGCCGCCCTGGCTTTCGGGTTCGAGCAGCTGGCCCTGCCGCAGATCGTCGCCTTCACGGCCACCGGCAACCTGCGCTCCCAGGCGGTCATGGACCGCATCGGCATGTCCCGCCGCGCGGACCTCGACTTCGACCACCCGGCGCTGCCCAAGGGCCATGTGCTGGAGCGGCATGTGGTCTGGGTGGCGGAGGCGGGCGGCTAGCTCTGCCGCCGTGCGTCCTTCGACACGCCGCTTCGCGGCTGCTCAGGATGACTGAGTTGGAAGGCTTCCCTCCATAGTCATGCTGAGCAGCACCCGCAGGGTGCGTGTCGAAGCACGCAAGGCATACAAGGCTCTACACGCACCCCTCCGGCGCGCCCAGCTTTCGCGCCGCCTCGACCTCGGCCTTCGCCGTCGCCATGTCGCTCATGAACTCCGGCTCGGCGTGCAGCCGGGCGACGAGCGCCGTGGCCAGGGTGCGGCCGGCCTCGACGTCGCTCTGCCAGTGCACGCCGCAGATGGCGCGGCTGTCGCCGAAATCCCGCCCGCGGATGGTCAGCTCCGTCGCCCGGTCCGGCGCCAGCTCGACCAGGATCAGCGACCAGGCATAGCCGAGCATGGCGTGACCCGACGGGTAGGAGCCGTTGGTCTCGATCCAGGTCTCGCGCGGCACGCAGATGGGCGCGGTGTTGCCCACGGCCGGCCGCTTGCGGGCGTAGAAATCCTTGGCCGGATTGTACAGCGGGCGGGCGTCGTGGATCAGGCGCAGCAGCATCTGCGCCAGCACGGGGGTGGTGTCGGGACCCAGTTTCACGCCCGCGGCGCAGGAAAAGCCGCGGAAGATCTCCTGGCCGTAGATGTCCGTATCGCGGATCGCCTGCGCCCAGCGCGGGGAGCCCTCCAGCGCCCGGGTCGCCTCGAACTGCGCCAGCTCCGCCTTCCAGGCGGGTGACCCGACTTCAGGCGGCGGCGGCAGGATCTTCTGGCCGTCCGGGTGGGCGCCGGCGGGCAGGTAGCCTTTGGGGGGCTCGCTCCATCCCGACAGCGCCAGCGCGGCGATCACCAGAAGGACGGACGTGAGAGATCGCTTCATCTGCCTGTTTTCCATGCAAGCGCGTGAGGACTGACAAGGCCCGCGGCGCGCTGCGCCGTCAAGGCTTGCCGATCTCGAACGGACTTGACGGCCTGATATGTTATTTCATAACAGTTCGCGGTCATTTCAGTGGAACCGGTCATGTCCCTTCGTCGCCTTCTGCTCGCCGCTGCCTGCGGTCCGGCCCTGATCGGCTTGCCGGCGCTGGCCGAGGAGGCGCCGTCCACCGAGGTGGAGCAGGTCGTGGTCACCGCCGCGCCCTTCGCGATCTCCCTGGATTCGGCCACCACCAGCATCGAGGTCATCGGCCGTGACCAGCTCGACACCGCCCCGCCGGCCGGCCTGGGCGACATGCTGGCCGGCGTGCCGGGCCTGCGGTCCAGCTCGTTCGGTCCCGGCGCCAGCCGGCCAGTGGTGCGCGGTCTGGCCGGCCCCCGGGTGCTGGTGCTCAACAACGGCGTCGGCCTGATCGACGCCAGCGCCCTGTCACCCGACCACCAGGTGGCGTCCGATCCCGGCGAGGCGCAGCGGATCGAGGTTCTGCGCGGTCCGGCGGCGCTGCTCTACGGCGGGTCGGCCATCGGCGGCGTGGTCAACGTCATCGACGACCGCATCGCCCGCCGCGCGCCGGACGCGCCCCTGTCCGGGCGGCTGAACGGCTCGGCCGGGTCGGTCGACGACAGCCGCTCGATCGGCGGCGCCCTGGCCTTCGGCGCCGGCCCGCTGGTCTTCACGATCGACGGGATCCACCGCCAGAGCGACGACTATGAGATCCCGGCCTATCCCGAGTCCGCCCGCCAGCTGGCCGAGGAAGGCGAGACGGCCGAGGCGCCCTTCCCCGAGCGTCTCGAGAACAGCGCTGTCGACCTTGACGCCTGGGGCGTCGGCGTCAGCTGGGTCGGGGCCGATGGCTATCTCGGCGTGGCGGTGAAGCGGACCGAGACGACCTACGGCGTGCCCGGTCACGCCCACGAGGAGCCGCCGGTCCCGCCGCCGGTTCCCGAGCCGGAGGCGTTCGTCACCATCGGCCTGGAGCAGACGCGGGTCGATCTGCGCGGCGAGTGGCGCGGCGCCCTGGGCCCGTTCGACACCGTCCGTTTCAGCGGTGGCTGGGCCGACTACACCCACACCGAGTTCGAGGGCGACGAGGTCGGGACCCGCTTCTTCTCCGATGGCTGGGAAGGGCGTCTGGAGCTGGTCCAGGCCGAGCGCGACGGCTGGAACGGCGCCGTCGGCGTCCAGGCCCTGAAGCGCGACTTCGATGCGGCCGGCGACGAGGCCTATGTACCGCGCACGGAGATCTCGGAGATCGGGGTGTTCACCCTGCAGCGCGTGGACCTGGACAGCTGGGGCTATGAGGGCGGCCTTCGCCTGGATCGCCGCGAGCTCAGGAGCGTCGCCGGCGACCGCGACTTCTCCAGCGCCTCAGGCTCGGTCGGCGTCTTTGCACGGCCGGCGGAGGGCTGGTTCCTGGGCCTGAGCCTGTCGCGCACGTCCCGCGCGCCCACGGAGGCGGAGCTGTTCGCTGACGGCCCCCACGTCGCCACCCGCGGCTACGAGATCGGCAACGCCGATCTCGACCCCGAGATCGCCACCTCGCTGGAGGGCACGATCCACTACGGCGACGACCGGCTGCAGGCCGACTTCCACCTCTTCGTGGTCGACTACGCCGGCTTCATCGACCTGGCGCCGACCGGCGCGGTCGTGGATGACCTTGACGTGTTCGCCTACGTCCAGACCGACGCCCGCTTCCACGGCTTCGAGGCCGAGGCGAGCGTCCGTATCTGGCGGGAAGGGGAGCGCAGCCTGTCCCTCGACCTGGGCGCCGACTACGTCCGCGCGACCAGCGACCTCGGCCCGCCCTCGCGCATCCCGCCCTGGGCGGCCAGCGGCAAGCTGGTCTGGGAGGACGCCACCCTCGGCGGCTGGGTCGAACTGCGCCGGGTGGCCGGCCAGGACCGGGTCTCCGACTTCGAACTGCCGACCGACAGCTACACGCTGCTCAACGCCGGCGCCTCCTGGACCCCGCCGGCGCTGCAGGGCGCCAAGCTGTTCGTCGAGGGTCGCAACCTCGGCGACGAGGAGATCCGCGAACACGCCTCGTTCCTGAAGGACATCGCCCCGCAGCCCGGACGCGGAGTCCGGGCGGGGTTCAGTTACAGGTTCTAGGGCGGCAATCCTCCACGGATGGGGACACGTACTGAAGTACATGTCCCCGGCTGATCGCTACCCGAGGACCGTCTTGCCGTTCTTCACGACGGTGACGCCGCGGTCCTTGACGCGGGCCTCGAAGGAGACGACGTCGCCGTCCTTCCACAGGTCGACGCTGATCGTCTCGCCGGGGAAGACCGGGCTGGAGAACCGCACCTGGTGGCTCTTGATCCGCGAGGGGTCGAAGTCGGCGTAGGCCTGCAGCACCGCGCGGCAGGTGATGCCGTAGGTGCACAGCCCATGCAGGATCGGGCGCGGGAAGCCCGCCGCCCTGGCGATGCCGGGATCGGAATGCAGCGGATTGCGGTCGCCGCTCAGGCGGTAGATCAGCGCCTGGTCCGGCTTGGTGGGGATGTCGACCGTCATGTCCGGCGCGCGGGTCGGGACCTCATGCGCTTCCGGCGCGCCGTCCGAGGGACCGCCGAAGTTGCCGTCGCCACGGGCGAAGGTCGAGCCGGTCAGGGTGGCGATCTTCTCGCCGGTCTTCGCGTCCTTCAGCACCGTCTCATTGTAGATGACCGCGCCCTTGTCGCCCTTGTCGTAGGCGCCGATGATCCGGCCCTCGGCGGTGATGGACGCTTCGGTCGGGAAGGTCTTGTGGAACTCCACCTTCTGTTCGCCGTGGACGACCAGCAGGAAGTTGATGCCCATCTTGCCCACGCTGGGCCCGGCGCCCCAGGCGACGGTCGTGGCCATGGTCGGCACCGCCTTGAGGCCGCTCTCGTAGACGAACGGCAGCTCCTGCAGGTTCATCGGGTCGTTCCCGAGCCCGATGCCCAGGGCGTAGAGCATGGTTTCCTTCTCGGTCCAGGCGAAGGCCTGGGGCTCGCTGGTCAGCGACAGGATTTCTGGGTAGGCGATGGGCATCGGCTTCGTCCCGGGTTTATGGTTGATTTTCTTGCCCCGATTGAACCCGCTTCCCCCTAGGGAGCGCAAGACGGGTGGTTGCATTGCCGCCTTCCACGGGATCGGCTAGAAGCGCCGCCTCGACCTTCCTGCGCGGCCGGACGTCGCCCGCGCGCCTCCACAAGAGACTAGAATGGCCACCGAACAAGCTCCCCCCGCCGGCGTCACCGGTCAGCTCCAGTTCTACACGGTCCCCGAGCCGCTCAGCCGTGATGCGCACGGCGGCCTGGCCGTCCAGCAGCTGGAGCGCCCGTTCGCGTTCGCCGAGCAGGGCCATGTGGTGCCGCTGACCGTCGCCGAGTTCGGCTTCGCCGCGGTCAGCTACCCGATCATCTTCGGCGGCGCGAGCTACATGCCGCTGGCGGTGATGGGCATCAACGGCGGCGAGAACATGTTCGTGAAGGACGGGACCTACACCGTCGGCGCCTATGTCCCGGCCTACACCCGTCGCTATCCGTTCGTCCTCGCCTCCGACGAAACCCAGAGCCGACTGGTGGTCTGCATCGAGCGCAACGCCGAGATCTTCTGCGACAAGAGCAAGGCGGGCAGCGTGCCGCTGTTCACCCCGACCGGCGAGCCGTCGGAATACACCGCCAACGCCATCAAGTTCTGCGAGGACTTCGAAACCGAGCGTCGTCGCACCGAGGCCTTCGTGGCCGTGCTGACGCAGCTGGACCTGTTCCACACCCGCGAGGCGATCTACCAGCAGCCCAACCCGGACGGCACCGCCACCCCGGTGAAGATGGCCGAGTATTTCGCCGTCTCGGAAGAGAAGCTGAACGCCCTGCCGGCGGACAAGCTGGTCGAGCTGCGCGACAGCGGCGCGCTGGAGAAGATCTACAACCACCTGACCTCGCTGGTCGGCTGGGATCGCCTGATCGCCATCGCCACCGAGCAGGCGATGCTGCGTCAGCTGAAGGCCGCCAACGGCGCCTGAGGCCGAAGCGAGCTGAACGATGGAAGGGCCTCGCCGGTGACGGCGGGGCCCTTTTTCGTTTGCGTGCTTCGCGACGCGGACCTGAAGGTCCGCTCCTCAGCATGACGAAGTTTGTTGGCGGCCCTCTGACTTCGTCATCCTGAGGAGCGAGCCTCAAGCGAGCGTCGCGAAGGACGCACGATCTCAGCGCGCGAAGACGCTCCGGGTCAGGCACGAGAACACCAGGCGGCCCGCCTCGTCGAGCAGGTCGTGCTGGGCGATGACGATGCCCTTGTCGTCGCCGACCGGGTCCTTGCCCATGATGGTCATTCGCCCCCGCAGCAACTCGCCGGGCGGCGGGTTGCGCGCCCAGCGCAGGGCGTCGACGCCCAGTCGCTTGGTCATCGGCCAGTCGGCGCTGGCCTGTTCGTCCAGCCGCGACCAGATGGCGAACAGCATGGCGTCGGGCGCGCCGCCGTCGGTGTCCCAGCCGGGCGCGAAGGCGCGGGCGAAGGCCTCAAGGGCGGCGGGATCGACCACGGCGGCGCCGAGGTTGACCACCATGCCGACCTGGATCTCGTCAAAGCTTGCGGGCAAGACTCAGGGCTCCGGTGAGATGCGAACCAGCAGCTTGCCGTCATGCGCGCCGGTGAACAGCAGTTTCACGGCCTCGGCGGCGTTTTCCAGCCCGTCGACCACATGCGCCTTCCATTTGATCTGCCCGCTCATCACCGCCGGCGCCAGTTCGGCGATGGCCTCCATGGCGCGCGGAATGAAGTCGATCACGATGAAGCCGCGGATCGTCAGCCGGTGCATCAGGATGCGGCCGAAGTCGGTCGGTCCGGCGGCGACGCCCTCGCTGTTGTAGCCGCTGATCATGCCGCACAGCGGCACGCGGCCGAAGTTGTTCATCCGGCTGATCACCGCGTCCATGATCGCGCCGCCGACGTTCTCGAAGTTGACGTCGATGCCATTGGGGCAAAGCCGGTCCAGCGCCGCGCCGACGTCCTCGTTCTTGTAGTCGATGGCCCCGTCGAACCCGAGCTCCTCGGTCAGCCAGGCGCATTTGGTCGGACCACCGGCGATGCCGATGACCCGCGCGCCGCGCATCTTCGCCAGCTGGCCGGCGATCGAGCCCACGGCGCCGGCGGCGGCCGAGACGACGACCGTCTCGCCCGGCTGCGGCTTGCCGAAGTCGTTCAGCCCGTACCAGGCGGTGAGGCCCGTGGCGCCCAGCACGCTCATGAAGGCGGTCAGCGGCACGCCCGGCAGGAGCGGCACGGGGCTCAGCGTGGCGTCCGGCGCGATCGTGTGGCTCTGCCAGCCCGACAGGCCGGCGTTGACCACCGTCCCCACCGGGAAGCGCTCGGACCGGCTGTCCTCGACCACGCCGATCGTTCCGCCGCGCATGACCTCGTTCAGGCCCACCGGCGGCAGGTACTGGTCCTGGTCGCTCATCCAGATGCGGTTGGTCGGATCGAGGGAAAGGTAGATGTTGCGGACCAGCACCTCGCCGTCCTCGAGCGCGCGGATCGGCGTCTCGGTGAACTCCAGGTCCCCGGGGGCGATCTCCCCGACCGGACGTTTTCGGAGGATCCACTGGCGATTGACGGACATGCGCGTCTCCCTGTTTCGCAAAGGATCATGGCGCGGCCCTTGGGGAAGTCGAGGGGTCTTGGGCCGATTGCGGTGGCAGGAGACATGCCCTGAGCCATATAGACGGGTCATGAGCCGCCTTCTCGCCGCCTTCATGGGCCTCTTCGCGCTGCTGGGCCCGATTCCGGCCGCCGCTGCGCCTGTCGACACCGGCCACCTGGAGGCCGAGCTGGTCGTCCAGGAACGGGGCGCGGTCCCCGGTGGAACCGTCTACGTCGCCCTGCGCCAGACGATCGACAAGGGCTGGCACACCTACTGGCGCAACCCGGGCGATTCCGGCGAGCCGACGACGATCAAATGGACGCTGCCGGCCGGCTGGCAGGCGGGCGACATCGTCTGGCCGACGCCCGCCCGGATGCCGATCGGGCCGCTGCTCAACTACGGCTACTCCGGCGAGGTGCTGCTGCCGGTCCCGATCCAGGTCCCCGCGACCGCCACGGTCGGATCGACGGCGACGCTGAAGGCGGACGTCACCTTCCTGGTCTGTGAGCTGACCTGTGTGCCCGAGTACGCCAGCCTGACCCTGACCGTGCCGGTGGTCGCCGCCGCGCCCGGCGCCAATCCTGGCTGGGGCGACAAGGTCGCCGCCACACTGGCCGCCGCGCCACGGGCCGCGGGTCTGGCCGCCGTCTATGCGGTGGAGGGCGATGTCGTCCGGCTGGCTGTCACCGGCGGGCCGCTGAAGGGCGCGGATCTGTCGCGAGCCTACTTCTTCCCGTTCGACGCCACCGTGCTCGACCACGCCAAACCCCAGCCCATCGAGCGGGGCGCCCAGGGCCTGACCCTCAGCCTGCCGGCCGGGGTCGCGGTGAGCGCCGGCCAGACGCCGCCAACCCTCGCCGGGGTGCTGTCGCTGGGCGACCGGGCCTTCGAGGTCTCGGCCACGGCGGGGACGATCCCGGCGGGCGCAGTGGGCGGCGGCATCCTGCCCCCGGCGCCGATCGACGATCATGGCCCGGCGCCGGGCGCCGCCATCGGCCTGCCGCTGGCCCTGGCCTTCGCCTTCCTTGGAGGCCTCATCCTCAATCTGATGCCCTGCGTCTTCCCGGTGCTGTCGATGAAGGCCGCCGCCCTGGCCGCCCACGCCCACGACGCCGCCGCGGCCCGCCGGCAAGGCATCGCCTATCTGCTGGGCGTCCTGACGACCTTCCTGGCGCTGGCCGGGGCCCTGATCGCGCTCAAGGCGGCGGGACAGGCCATCGGCTGGGGCTTCCAGCTGCAGTCGCCCGCCATGGTGGCGGCCCTGGCGCTGGTCATGCTGCTGGTGGCGCTGAATCTCTCGGGCGTGTTCGAGGCCGGATCCTCGCTGCAGGGGGCCGGCGCGGGCGCGGCTTCGCGCACGGGCCTGACCGGCAGCTTCCTGACCGGGGTGCTGGCCGTGGTCGTCGCCGCCCCCTGCACCGCGCCCTTCATGGCCTCGGCCATGGGCTACGCCCTGACCCAGGACGCCTGGCTGTCGCTGCCCGTGTTCGCGGCGCTGGGGCTGGGCCTGGCCGCGCCGTTCGTGGCGCTGTCCTTCGCCCCGCCTTTGCTGCGCCACATGCCAAGGCCCGGCCCGTGGATGGAGACCCTGCGCCACGTCCTGGCCTTCCCGATGTACGGCGCCGTCGCCTGGCTGGTATGGGTGCTGGCGCAGCAGACGGGGCCGGCGGGGCTGGCGCTGGCGCTCGCGGCCGGCGTGCTGGCCGCCTTCGCCGCCTGGCTCTGGGGGCTGGCGCAGCGGCGCCCGCCCGCGCCGGTCTTGCGCGGCCTCGCCGCTGTCCTGGCCGTCGGCGTCATCGCCGTGACCGGTCTGCTGGCGATGGAGGCGCCCGCCCCGGCAGGCGCCGCGCAGGCGTCGGGAGAGGCCGCCGAGGTTCCGAGCGAGCCCTGGTCGCCCGACCGCGTCGCGGCGCTGCGGGCCGAGGGCCGCCCGCTGCTGGTCAACTTCACCGCCGCCTGGTGCGTGACCTGCAAGGTCAACGAGCGAACCTCGCTCTCGACAAGGACGGTGGCCGACGCGCTGGCCCGCAACAACGCCGTCTACCTGAAGGCCGACTGGACCAGACGCGATGCCGTGATCGCCGCGGCCCTGGCCGAGCATGGCCGGGCCGGGGTTCCGCTCTATCTTGTGTATGGCGTGGGCGGGTCTGAGCCTGTGATCCTGCCGCAGCTGCTGAGCGAAGGGATGGTGGCGCAGGCACTCGACAAGGCGGCGAGCGGCCCGGCTACGCGGTAAAGCGCGCCGCCGGCTCCCTGCGTGCTTCGACACGCGCTCTTCGAGCGCTGCTCAGCATGACTAGGGCGGGCAGCGTTCCAGTCCAGTCATCCTGAGCAGGCGCGTAGCGCCGTGTCGAAGGACGCACGAAGCCGGCCCCGTCAGACTCCCGACGTCACGCTTGCCGGGGTGGTGATCACCTCGACGTTGTCGCGCAGCAGCCAGACCATCTCGCGCAGGGCGGCGTCGCGGGCCTGGGGGTCGGCGGCGGCCTCGACCTGGCCCAGCCGCACCGGCAGGTCCTGGGCGATGCCGCGCAGGATGCACTTCAGGTCCCCGTCGGTGCCGCGCTCGGCCAGCAGATGGTGTGCCTTCATGTCCAGCGCGGTCAGCGTGGCCAGCTCGGTCTTGAACGCCGCGAAGCCGTCCAGCGGGCCGGTCTGGCCGCGCCAGCCCTCGACGCGGGTCTTCAGCGACCCGGCCCGGGCGACGATGTCGGCGAACAGCGGCTCGGCCGTCAGCGGCGTGGCTGGCGCGCTCACGGCGGCGGTTGGACGAAGGGTCGCGCCGTCCGACGGCGCGGCGAAGGCCAGCCAGAGGGTTGCGGTGACGGCGATGGCGTCGCAGGACATGGGCCGCGCCTCGTGATTGCAGGGGTCTCCCCAGTTACGCGGCGCATGGTAAACGGCTCTTTACCGCCGGAGCGCTCATGACCGACCTCGCCGCCGCCTGGGCCGCCCTCGAGGCCGCCGCCCGCACCGACTCCGCCACCCGGATCGTCGACCTGTTCGCGGCCGAGCCGGACCGGCTGGCGCGGCTGTCGGTCGAGGTCGCGGGCCTGAGTCTCGATCTCAGCAAACAGCCGTGGAGTGCCGCCGGCCTGACCGTCGCGCTCGATCTGGCCCGCGCCGCCGGGGTGGAGGCGCGCCGCGACCGGCAGTTCGCGGGCGAGGCCATCAACGTCACCGAGACCCGGGCGGTTCTGCATATGGCGCTGCGGGCGCCCGACGGCGCCGACTGGTCGGCGGCCGGCAAGCCTGTCTCCGCCGGGGTCGAGGCGGTGCGCCGGGCCATGGCCGCCTTCGTCGCCGATGTGCGCGAGGGGCGCCTGCGCGGCGCGACGGGCAAGGCCTTCACCACCGTGCTGCACATCGGCATCGGCGGCAGCGACCTGGGCCCCCGCATGGTCTGGCGGGCGCTCAAGCCCCTGGTCCCGCAGGTGGATGTCGCCTTCGTCGGCAACGTCGATCCGTCCGACATCGCCGCCGCCATGGCCCGGCTCGATCCGGAGACCACCCTGGTCGTCGTCGCCTCCAAGACCTTCACCACCCAGGAGACCATGGCCAACGCCGCCGCCGCCAAGGCCTGGCTGCGGAACGCGCTGGGCGAGGGGGCCGACGACCACTTCGCCGCCTGCTCGACCAACCTCGAGGCCTGCGCCGCCTTCGGCATCCCGGCGAGCCGCGTGTTCGGCTTCGAGGACTGGGTCGGCGGCCGCTACTCGATCTGGTCGGCCGTCGGCCTGTCGGTGGCGATTGGTCTGGGCTGGGACGCTTTCGGCGACTTCCTCGCGGGAGCTGCCGCGATGGATGAGCACTTCCGCTCAGCGCCGCTGGAGCGCAACGCCCCGGTGCTGCTGGCGCTGGCCCACGTGTTCAACCGCAACGGCCTGGGTCGATCCGTGCGGGTGGTCGAGCCCTATTCGGAGCGGCTGGGCCTGCTGGCCGCCTATCTCCAGCAGCTGGAGATGGAGTCGAACGGCAAGCGGGTGACCGAGGCCGGCGCGCCGGTAGCCCACGCCACCTCGACCGCCGTGTTCGGCAACGCGGGCACCAACGACCAGCACGCCTTCTTCCAGATGCTGCATCAGGGGACGGACGTCATCCCGGTCGACTTCGTCGCCGTCGCCCGCGCCGATGAGGGCCCGCCGCGCCAGCACACCATCCTGCTGGCCAACGCCATCGCCCAGGCAGAAGCGCTGATGACCGGCAGCGCCAACCAAGGCGAGCCGCATCGCCACTTCCCCGGCGACCGGCCGTCCAGCTTCATCCTGCTCGACCGCCTGACCCCGCACGCCCTGGGCGCCCTGCTGGCGCTCTACGAGCACAAGGTCTTCGTCGAGGGGACGCTCTGGGGCGTCGACAGCTTCGACCAGTGGGGCGTTGAGCTGGGCAAGACGCTGGCGAGCAAGGTGCTCGCCGAGCTGGAGGGCGGCGAGGACGGCGCGCACGATCCGTCGACGGCGGCGCTGATCGGACGGCTGCGGTAGCGCCCACCCTCCCCCTTGTGGGGAGGGTGGCTAGGAATGTCGCAACTCTTCGACTATACCCCCGCCCCGATGACCCGCTCCGCGCACCACCATCACGTCTGCCACGCCATCCCTCGCGGGACGGATCGGGTTCGCGCGGCCTGAAGGCCAGACGCCCACCCTCCGGCCCCGCCCGACGCGGATGGGGCCATTCACGGCTCCATCCGACCCGCAAAGTCCTGATGTAGAGCCGCCTGATGACCGAAGAGACCTTCCGACCCGAAGCCCGCGCCCCCCGAGGGTTCGCCGACAAGCGCGCCGCGACCCTGCGCGCCGAGCGGCGGATCGTGGAGGCCGTGTCCAAGGTCTATGAGCTGTGGGGTTTCGAGCCGCTCGACACCGGCGCCTTCGAGTATGCCGACGCCCTGGGCAAGTTCCTGCCCGACAGCGACCGGCCCAACGAGGGCGTGTTCGCGCTGCAGGACGACGACGAGCAGTGGATGGCGCTGCGCTATGACCTGACCGCGCCGCTGGCCCGGTTCGCGGCGCAAAACTGGGAGACCCTGCCCAAGCCGTTCCGCCGCTACGCCTTCGGGCCGGTCTGGCGCAACGAGAAGCCGGGCCCGGGCCGGTTCCGCGAGTTCATCCAGTGCGACGCCGACACCGTCGGCTCGGCCCGTCCCGAGGCCGACGCCGAGATCATCGCCATGGCGGCGGCGGGCCTTGAGGCGGCCGGGCTGGCCAAGGGCCAGGCGGTGCTGAAGTTCTCCAACCGCAAGATCCTCGACGGTGTCATGGTCGCCGCCGGCGTGGCCGAGGGCCGCCAGAAGCTCACCGTGCTGCGCGCGCTCGACAAGCTGGACCGGCTGGGCCGCGACGGCGTCCGGGATCTGCTCGGCAAGGGACGGCTGGACGAGTCGGGCGCCTTCACGCCGGGCGCGGAACTGTCGACGGCGGCGGCCGGCCTGGTGCTCGACTTCCTCGACATGGCCGTGGCCGGTGCGCCGCTGGACCAGCTGGCCGCCGCGCCGTTCGCCCAGGCCGAGGCGGCCATGGACGGCTTCCGCGAGCTGGAGGCGATCATCGCCGCGCTCAGGGGTCTGGGCGTCGACGAGACCCAGGCGCTCTTCGATCCCTCCATCGTGCGCGGGCTGGAATACTACACCGGCGCTGTGTTCGAGGCAGACCTGCTGATCGAGACGCCGGACGAGAAGGGCAATCCGGTCCGCTTCGGCTCCATCGGCGGCGGCGGGCGCTATGACGACCTGGTCGCCCGCTTCACCGGCGAGCGGACCCCGGCGACGGGCTTCTCCTTCGGCGTGTCACGCCTGGCGGCGGCGCTGAAGGCGGCCGGGCGCGAGGCGGCCGGCGAGGGGCGCGGGCCGGTGGTCATCATCGCCTTCGACCAGGCCCGCATGGCCGACTACTTCGCCGTGGCGGGGGAGCTGCGGAACGCGGGCATCGCCGCCGAGGTCTATCTGGGAACCTCCGGCATGCGGCCGCAGATGAAGTACGCCGACCGCCGGCTGGCGCCCGCCGCGGTCATCATCGGCGAGGACGAGTTCGCCGCCGGCACGGCCACGGTCAAGGACCTCGACCTCGGCCGCGACCTGTCCAAGGGCGTGACCGACAACGCCGCCTGGAAGGCCGAGCGCCCGGGGCAGCAGACGGTCGCCCGCGCCGACCTGGTCGCCACGGTCCGCAAGATCGTCGAGGCCGCGCAATGAGGCTGGAGCCCGCCATTCCGCAGGCTGCGCTGGCCGCCATCCGGGCGCCGTTCGCGGACGCCGGCGCGACTCCGGTCGAGGCGCCGGTGCTGCTGCCGCTCGCCCTGCTGCTCGACCTGTCCGGCGAGGCCATGCGCCCGCGCCTGTTCGTGGTCCAGGCCGAGGGCGGCGAGGAGCTGGCCCTGCGGCCGGACTTCACCATCCCTGTCGCCCGGGCCCACATCGACAGCGGCGCGGCGCAGGGTCGCTACGCCTATGAGGGCAAGGCCTTCCGCGCCGCCCCGGCCGGCTCGCAGCGGGCCGAGGAGTTCCTGCAGATCGGCGTGGAGGTGTTCGGCAACGGCGACCCGGCCGTGTCGGACGCCGAGGTCGCGGCCCTGGCCTGGCAGTCCGCAGCGGCGGGCGGTCGCGACGACCTGACCCTGACCTTCGGCGACATCGCGCTGTTCGGCGCCTTCGTCGACAGCCTGGCCCTGGCGCCGGCGCTGGCGGCGCGGCTCAAGCGCCTGTTCACCCGCCCGCGCCTGCTGGCCGCCGAACTGGAGCGCGCCGAGGGCGGCGAGACGGGCGAGCGCATCGTCAATCCGCTGGAAGGCGTACCTGAGGGCCAGGGGCCGGAAGCGCTGCGCCAGCTGTGGGCCATCGCCGGCATCGAGCCGGTCGGAACCCGGCCGCCGGAGGAGATCGTCCGCCGGCTGGCCGACCGCGCCGAAGCCTCGCGCACGCCCAGCCTGTCGCCGGCCGAGGCCGCCGCCGTGCGCGGCTTCCTGGCGGTTTCGGGATCACCGGAGTCGGCGTTGGCGGAGGTCCGGCGGCTGGCCGGTCCGTCCACGGCGTCGCTTGATGCGGCCACGGAGGGCTGGACGCGGCGGCTGGCGGGTCTGGCCGAACGCGGCGTTCCCGCCAACCGACTGACCTTCGCCGCCGCCTTCGGCCGGGCTTTCGGCTACTACGACGGCGCCCTGTTCGAGGTGCGCAGCGCCGCGCTGGGGGCCGAACGCCCGGTCGCCGCCGGCGGCCGCTACGACGGCCTGCCGGCCCGGCTCGGCGCGGCCACGACGCTCGGCGCGGTGGGCTGCATGGTCCGCCCGGCGCGAGCCTTCGCGGGAGGCATGGAATGAGCGGTCCCCTAATTCTGGCCGTGCCCTCGAAAGGGCGGCTGAAGGAACAGGTCGACGCCTGGCTGGCCGACGCCGGCCTGCCGCTGTCGGCCCCGTCCGGCGGCCGCGGCTACACCGCACGCATCGCCGCTCTGCCGCCGGTCGAAGTGCGCCTGCTGTCGGCCTCCGACATCGCCTCGGCGCTGGACAGCGGCGAGGTCCACCTTGGCGTCACCGGCGAGGACCTGCTGCGCGAGCAGATCGCCGACCTCGACAACCGGGTCGCCCTGCTGCGGTCGCTGGGCTTCGGCCGCGCAGACTTGATCGTCGCCGTGCCGCGCGGCTGGCTGGATGTCGACACCATGGCCGACCTGGAGGAGGTGGCGCACCTGCACCTGGTCCGCACCGGCCGCCGCCTGCGGGTGGCGACCAAGTACATCGCCCAGACCCGCGCCTTCTTCACGAAGAACGGCGTTGCGGACTACCGCATCGTCGAGTCCGGCGGCGCCACCGAGGGGGCCCCGGCGTCCGGCGCGGCGGAGATCATCGTCGACATCACCACCACCGGCGCGACCCTGGCCGCCAACCACCTGAAGATCCTGAGCGACGGCGTCATCCTGAAGAGCCAGGCGCGACTGGCCGCCTCGCTGACAGCCGACTGGAACGCCGGCCGTCTGGCCGTGGTGCGCCAGCTGCTGGGCGTGGTCGAGGCCCGGGCCCGGGCGCGAGGCAGCGTGATGTTGGTCTGGCCGGCCGAGCAGGACGCCGGGGCCCGCGCGGCGCTGGCTGCGCTGGTCGAGGCAGGGGCCCGTCCCCGCGCCAACGGCCTGCTGCTGCGCGAAGGCGACCTGCTGACCGCCCAGGCGGCGCTGGCGGCCGCCGGCGTCGGTCCGGTGGCCGCGACTCGCCCCGAGCACCTGTTCGAGCCCGTGTCGGAGGCCGCCGAGTCGCTGGCGGCGCGCGTGACGCTGTAAATTTGACGAATGAGTCAAAAACACTCGACCAGAGCGCGTTCTTTTGACGGACCGGTCCAAGAAATAACCCGTTTTGCGCAGTTTCGCCGCAATTTCTTGCGCGGGATGCGTCCTAGGTTGCTTGACAGCGAAAGGGATATGCCGTCTTTTGACGGTGCGCGAGACACAAGAACCCCAGAGAGTTCTGGTCTCACGGCGTTTCGGGGAGGAAACGCCCGCTTGGATCGAGTGATCGAGGAAAAAGCTAAGCCCGCCGCGATTATCCCCCGCGGCGGGCTTAGTCCTTTCCGGGACGGTCGCTAAAAACTGACTCCATCGTCAAAAATTCTTGAGCCGCGTCATTGCGTGGTTCGCGACGCCGGCCCGAGTGCCGGCTCCTCACCATGACGAACCTGGTTTGCGTTCCACAGTCTTCGTCATCCTGAGGAGCGAGCACTTTGCGAGCGTCGCGAAGGACGCACGACCGACCCGCTGCCTATCCATTCCAGGCCGACAGATGACTTCCGACCCCCACGACCCCATGCCCGCCGAGACCGACACCGACCGGTTCGTGGTCATCACCGGCTGCTCCGGCGGCGGCAAGTCGACGCTGCTGGCCGAGCTGGCGCGACGCGGCTTCGCGGTCGTCCCGGAGGCCGGCCGTCAGATCGTCCGCGAGCAGGACTGGACCGGCGGCGACGCGCTGCCCTGGACGGCGCCGGCGCGGTTCGCCGAACTGGCCGTGTCGCGCTGCGTGCAGGGTCTGATCGGCGTGGCGCGCGAACCGGGCCCGGTGTTCTTTGACCGTAGCCCGATCGACCAGCTGGCCGGGCTCGAGCGGCTGGGCCTGCCGGTCCCGGCGGCGGTCGCGGGCGCGGCGGCGCGCTGTCGCTACAACGGACTCGTGTTCGTCGCGCCGCCCTGGCCGGAGATCTTCGCGACTGACAGTGAACGGCGCCACGGCCTGGACGAGGCGCTGGCCGAGATTGGACCGCTACGGGCGACCTACGAGCGGCTCGGCTACCGGCTGGTCGACCTGCCGAAGACGGGCGTGGCGGCGAGGGCCGACTTCGTGCTGGAGCGGCTCCCATAGCAGAAGGGGCGACCCTCGCAGGCCGCCCCTCCCTTCGGTTCAGCTGTCCGGTCCGGCTACCAGATCCGCACCCGCTCTTCCGGCGCGATCCACAGCTTGTCGCCGCCCTTCACCCCGAAGGCGTCGTACCAGGGGTCGAGGTTTCGGATCGTGCCGTTGACCCGGAAGTAGGGCGGCGAGTGCGGGTTGGAGGTGACCATCTGCTGCATGGCCTCGTCGCGGTACTTGCCGCGCCAGACCTGGGCCCAGCCGAGGAAGACGCGCTGCTGGCCGGTGATGCCGTCCAGCACTGGCGCCGGCTTGCCGTCCAGCGACAGGATGTAGGCGTCATAGGCCAGCGACAGGCCGCCCATGTCGCCGATGTTCTCGCCCATCGTCAGGCCGCCCTGCACCTTGTAGCCCGGGATCGGCTCGTAGCCGGAGTACTGGGCGCCGAGACGTTCGGCCTGGGCGGTGAAGCGGGACACATCCTCGGCCGTCCACCAGTCGCGCAGCACGCCGTCGCCGTCGCTCTTGCGGCCCTGGTCGTCGAAGCCGTGGCTGATCTCGTGGCCGATCACCCCGCCGATGCCGCCATAGTTGATCGCCGGGTCGGCGTCTGGGTGGAAGAAGGGCGCCTGCAGGATGGCGGCCGGGAAGACGATCTCGTTCTTGATCGAGCTGTAGTAGGCGTTCACCGTCTGCGGGTTCATGCTCCACTCGGACTTGTCGACCGGGCCGTTCAGGCGACCGACCCGGTAGGCCCACTCGAACTCGGCCGACCGCATGGCGTTGCCGTAGGCGTCGTCGGCCTTCAGCTCCAGGCCGCTGTAGTCGCGCCACGTGTCCGGGTAGCCGATCTTGACGCCGAACTTGGCCAGCTTGTCGAGCGCCTGGACCTTGGTGGCCGGGCTCATCCAGTCGAGGCGCTCGATGCGGGCCTTCATGGCCGCCCGGATGTTGGCGACCAGGTCTTCCATCTTGGCCTTGGACTCGGGCGGGAAGTAGCGGGCGGCGTAGATCCGGCCGATCGGCTGGCCGACCATGCCGCTGACCGCGTCGACGCCCCGCTTCCAGCGGGGCCGCTGCTCCGGCTGGCCGGCGAGGATGCGGTTGTTGAAGTCGAAGCTGGCGTCGACGAAGGCCTTCGACAGCAGGGGCGCGGCGCCGTCGGCGACGTGGAAGGCCTGCCAGGCCTTCAGCGTGCCCAGGTCGGTCTCGCCGTAGATCTTCGCCATTTTCGGGAAGGCGGTGTTGGTGGTGACGATGATGCGATCGACGCCCTTCAGCCCGGCGCCGTCGAAGTAGCGGTTCCAGCTGTAGCCCGGCGTGAAGGCCTGCAGCTCGGCCAGGCTCATCGGGTTGTAGGTCTTCTCCCGCTGGCGACGTTCGGTCGGGGTCCAGCTGGCGTCGGCGATCCGGGTCTCCATGGCCACGATGGCCCTGGCGCTTTCCGCAGGCTTCGCCCAGCCGATCAGGGTCAGCATCCTGGTGATGTAGGCCTCGTAGGCGGCCTTCTTGTCCGCGAACTTGGGGTCCAGGTAGTAGTCGCGCGGAAGGCCGAGTCCCCCGGTCCCGGCGTAGACGGCGTAGCGACCCGGATCCTTGGCGTCGTCGTTGATGAACACGCCCATCAGGGCGGTGTAGTTGGCGCCGGGCTTGCCCATCAGGGCGGTGATGTCGTCGCGCGACTTCGCCTTGCGGATGGCGTCGAGCTCCGGGGCGATCGGCGCGGCGCCCAGCGCCTCGATGCGATCCTCATCCATGAAGGCGGCCCAGGCGGCCCCGATGCGGGCGGCGTCGGCGCTGTCGACCTTGCCGGCGGCCGCGTCCTCGATGATCGCACGCACGCGGGCTTCCGACAGCACCGCCAGGGCGTCGAAGTTGCCAAACCGCGTGCGGTCAGCCGGGATCTCCGTGCGCTTGAACCAGGCGCCGTTGGCCCAGGTGTAGAAGTCGTCGCCGGGGCTGACGCTGCGGTCCATGCCGGTCAGGTCAAAGCCCCAGTTGCCGTAGCGCGGGCTTTCCAGGGACACCGCCGCGCCGCCGCCCGCGTCGGCGCTGGCCGTGCGGTAGAGCGCCTCGTCGAAGCAGAAGGCGTCCAGGCAGTCGCGGTCGGTGGCCGTCGCCGGCGCGGCGCAGAGGGCGAGCACGGCCGCCGCGGCGGCGCTCATCAGCAGCTTCTTCATGGTCGGATGGTCTCCGGAAATTTCGATGGCGGGACAATGCACAGCCGGGCGGGGAGCCGAACTTTAAATTTTTGTCATCTCCTTGATCGCGCAAGAAAAATCCCCCCCCCCCGAGGCGGGGAGGGATGATTCAGCGCACGACTGTGCCGTCAGATCCTCGGCTGGGCGCGTCCGGGTGCGGAACCGTGACCACGTCCGCCTGACGCGCTCGCCGCTACCAGATGCGGACGCGATCCGACGGCTTGACGTACATCGGGTCGCCTTCCTGGACGTCAAAGGCGTCGTACCAGGCGTCGACGTTGCGCACGGTCCCGAAGGTCCGGAAGTAGGCCGGCGAGTGCGGGTCGGCGACCACCTGCTGCCTGATCGCATCGTCGCGGTACTTGGCCCGCCAGATCTGGGCGAAGCCGAGGAAGAACCGCTGGTCGCCGGTGAACCCGTCGATGATCGGGGCCGGCTTGCCGCCCAGCGACAGATGGTAGGCGTCGAGCGCGATGAGCAGGCCGCCGAGGTCGCCGATGTTCTCGCCCATGGTCAGGTCGCCGTTCACGAAGACGCCCGGCAGGGGTTCATACTTGCCGTACATGGCGCCCAGCCGGGTGGTGCGGCTCTTGAACTGTTCGGTGTCGGCCGGCAGCCACCAGTCGCGCAGCGAGCCGTCGGCGTCGTACTTGGCGCCCTGGTCGTCGAAACCGTGGCTGATCTCGTGCCCGATGACCGCGCCGATGCCGCCGTAGTTGATGGCCGGATCGGCGTCGGGATCGAAGAACGGCGGCTGCAGGATCGCGGCCGGGAACACGATCTCGTTCATGGTCGGGTTGTAGTAGGCGTTCACCGTCTGGGGGAACATGCCCCATTCGTCGCGGTCGACCGGCTTGCCCAGCTTGGCGGTCTCGTAGGCCCAGTTGAAGGCGTTGACCCGTTCCATGTTGCCGTAGAGGTCGTCGGCCTTGATCACCAGGGCGCTGTAGTCACGCCACTTGTCGGGGTAGCCGATCTTGACGGTGAAGGTGGCCAGCTTGGCCTGCGCCTTGGCCTTGGTCTCGGCGCTCATCCAGTCGAGCTTGTCGATCCGCCCCTTCATGGCGACCAGCAGGTCGTCGACCAGCTTCTCCATCTTGGCCTTGGATTCGGCGGGGAAGTAGGCCGCCACATAGAGCTTGCCCACCGCCTCGCCGAGGTTGCCGCCGACGAGGGACGACCCGCGCTTGGCGCGAGCGCGCTGCTCGGGCTGGCCGGACAGGGTCTTGCCGTAGAAGTCGAAGTTGGCGTCCGAGAAGGCCTTCGACAGGTAGGGCGAGGCCTGGTCGGCGGTGTGGAAGGCCTGCCACGCCTGCAGGGTCGTGATCGGCGTCTTGCCGAAGATGGCGGCGATCTTCGTGAACGCCGACGGTTCGCCGACGATCAGCTTGGCCTTGTCGAGGCCGGCGCCCCTGGCCCAGGCGGCCCAGGGGAAGCCCGGCGCGGCCTTCTCGAGCTCGGCGATGGTCATGGGGTTGTAGGTCTTGTCGGCGTCGCGCTGCTCGACCTTGGTCCAGCTGGCCTGCGCGATGCTCGTCTCGAGCGCCAGGATGGTCGTCGCGGCCTTCTCGGCGTCCGGCCAGCCGGCCAGCGTCAGGATCTTCGCCACATGGGCCTGGTAGGCGGCCTTCTTGTCCGCGAACTTTGCGTCCAGGTAGTAGTCCCGGTCGGGCAGGCCCAGGCCGCCCTGCGAGACGTAGGCGGCGTACTGGGTCGGCGCCTTGGCGTCCTGCCAGATGTAGGATCCGAAGAAGCTGGCGCCGAACGCACCCTGGGTGCGACCCATCAGGCCGGCCTGGGCCTCGCGGGTGGTCGCACTGCGGATGCGGGCGAGGTCGGCCGCCAGCGGCCTGGCGCCGAGGGTCTCGAGCCGGGCCTCATCCATGAAGCTGTTGTAGAGGCTGCCGATCTGCTGGGCCTCGCCGACGGCGCCGGGCGTGGCCGAGGCGCGATCGATGATGGCCTGGGTGCGGTTGTTGGACAGCTCGGCCAGGATGTTGAACGATCCCCAGCTGACACGGTCGGCCGGGATCTGCAGGGCGTCCAGGTAGGCGCCGCTCGAGTAGCTGACGAAGTTCTCGCCCGGGGCCACCTTGCGGTTCATGCCGGAGACGTCGAAGCCCCAGGGTCCCATGCGGGCGGCCTGGGTCGGGTCTGCGGCCACAGCGGCGGATGTCGCGGCGGGCGCGGTGTCGGCGGCGTTGGCGAGAGCGAAGGCGCCGGCGGCGGCGCTGAGCGCCAGGGCCGCCGCAGCCGAAAGCAGAATGCGTTTCATAAGGCGAAATTCCGAGGTTTCGATTGGCGCGGACCATGCACCGTCAACCGAACCCGCGCGCCTTACAAAATTGTCATGGAGACTAAGGCCTACGCCTTCACCCCCAGGGCCTCCAGCGCCTGGGCGCGGATGGCCTTGTAGTCGACCTTGCCGTTGGCGGCCCGGACCACCGGCGCGGCGACCAGGGCGCGCGGGATCTTGTAGTCGGCCAGCCGGCCCTTCACGTGGGCGGTCAGGTCGGCCAACGTCAGCGGGGCCGCATCGCCCATATCGACCACGGCGCAGACCTTCTCGCCGAAGCGGGCGTCCGGGATGCCGACCACCACCGCGTCGCGCACGTCGGGGTGGGTCTTCAGCGCTTCCTCGACCTCTTCCGGGAAGACCTTCTCGCCGCCGGTGTTGACCACCTGCGAGCCGCGACCCAGCAGCTTGATCGTGCCGTCCTCGTTGACCTCCGCGAAGTCGCCGGGGACCGACCAGCGCCGATCCTTCGAAGATGCGGAAGGTCTTGGCGCTCTTCTCGGGGTCCTTGTAGTAGCCCGACGGAATGAAGCCGCCGACGGCGACCAGGCCGCGCTCGCCGCTACCCGGCTCGACCCGGCGGCCATCCTCGGTGAACACAGCCGAGTTGGGCCCGACCAGGAACTGGGCGGTGCCGGCCTCGGCGCCGGCCACGGAGGTCGAGCCGCCCAGGCCGACGGCCTCGGACGAGCCCAGGCTGTCCATCAGCATGGCGCCCGGCGGCAGATGGGTCAGCAGCGCCTGCTTGTTCTCGTGGCTCCACACTGTGCCCGACGAGCCGATGCGGGTGATGCAGGAAAGGTCCCAGCGGCCGGGGTTGGCCTCCAGGGCCTCCAGCATCGGCTGGGCGAAGGCCAGGCCGACGATCGAGATGCTGTTGGCGCGCAGACGATGGACTTCGTCCCACAGTTCGCAGGAGTCGAAGCGCCGCGACGGCAGCGAGATGATGCAGCCGCCGGCATTGAGCACGCCGAAGCTGCTGAACTGCGCGGTGCCGTGCATCAGCGGGCAGGCCACCACCAGAGACGACGGCGGCGGCAATGGCATGTCGCCGGCCATGCCGGTCTTCGCCCGGACGCCGGCCTCGGCGGGGCTCTCGAACGGCGGGATCATCAGCAGCGCGTTGCCGCCGGCGCCGAGCACCTGAAACAGGTCGTCCTGGCGCCACATCACGCCCTTGGGCATGCCGGTGGTGCCGCCGGTGTAGAGCAGCAGCAGGTCATCGCCCGACCGGCCCCAGGGCGCGATCACGCGGTCGGCGCCCTTGCCGACGATACTCTCGTACTCGACGGCCCAGTCGGGGATCGGCGCGCCCTGATCCTCGACGGCGATCCAGGTCTTTACCTTCGGCAGACGAGCGCGAATCTCGTCCAGCTTGGGCGCGAAGCCGGCATGGAAGACGATCGCCTCGGCGTCGGCGTTGTCGAAGAGGTAGAAGAGCTCCTCGGCCTCGTAGCGATAGTTGGTGTTGACCGGCGCCAGGCCCGCCTTGAAGGCGGCGTAGTAGGTCTCAAGGTACTCGGGCGCATTGTAGAGGTCGGCGGCGACTTTGGCGTCCTTGCCCAGGCCCGCCTTGAGGAAATGCGCGGCCAGGGCGTTGGCCCGGCGGTCGAAATCACGCCAGCTGAGGACGCGATCGCCCTGGATCTGCGCCGGCCGCTCCGGCGTCGCCGCGGCGATCTCTTCCCAGACGTCGGCGAAATTCCAGCCGGACATGCAGTCTCTCCCTGTCGCGCAGCCTCTCACGGGCCGTCGCGACAGGTTAGCGGCGTTCAGGCTGGTCGAGTCAACGCGGACGCAACGTCAACGACCGTCCGGCCCGATCGCCTACTGCTCCAGCCAGGCCACGATCGCCTCGGCCGCCTCGACCGCGGTCATCCCGGTCGTGTCGACGGTGATCTCGGCGTTCTCGGGCTCTTCATACGGGCTGTCGATGCCGGTGAAGTTCTTCAGGTCGCCCGCCCGGGCCTTGCGATAGAGGCCCTTCACGTCGCGCTCCTCGGCCACGGCCAGGGGGGTCTCGACGTAGACCTCGACGAACTCGCCGTCCTCCAGCATCTCGCGGGCCATGCGGCGCTCGGCGCGGAAGGGGCTGATGAATGCGGTCAGCACGATCAGGCCGGCGTCGACCATCAGCTTCGAAACCTCGGCGACGCGGCGGATGTTCTCGACCCGGTCCTCTTCGGTGAAGCCCAGGTCCTTGTTGAGGCCGTGGCGGACGTTGTCGCCGTCCAGAAGGTAGGTGTGCCGGCCCAGCGCGTGCAGGCGCTTCTCGACCAGGTTGGCGATAGTCGACTTGCCCGCGCCGGAAAGGCCGGTGAACCAGACCACGCGGCCCTTCTGGCCCTTCTGGGCGGCGCGGGCCGCCTTGTGCACGTCGGTCGCCTGCCAGTGGATGTTGTCCGCACGGCGCAGCGCGAAGTGCAGCATCCCGGCCCCGACGGTGCGGTTGCTCAGGCGGTCGATCAGGATGAAGCCGCCAAGGTCGCGGTTGGTCTCGTAGGCCTCGAACGGGATCGCCCGGTCCAGCGAGAGGTTGCAGACGCCGATCTCGTTGAGCTCCAGCCGCTTGGCGGCGATGTGCTCCAGCGTGTTCACCTGCACCCGGTACTTGGGCTCGGTGATGGTGGCGGCCACCGTCTGGGCCCCGATCTTCATCAGATAGGGACGGCCCGGCAGCATCGACTCGTCGTCCATCCAGACGATGGTGGCCTCGAACTGGTTGGCGACCGGCGAGGGATTGTCGGCAGCTACCAGGACGTCGCCGCGCGAGATGTCGATCTCGTCGGCCAGGGTGATGGTCACCGATTGCCCGGCCTGGGCGCTGCCCAGGTCTCCGGGCAGAACGACGATGCGCGCCACGCGGCTTTCACGGCCTGACGGCAGCACCTTGACCCGGTCGCCGGGCTTCACCGTGCCGGCGGCGATCTGACCGCTGAAGCCGCGGAAGTCGAGGTTGGGGCGGTTCACCCACTGCACCGGCATGCGGAACGGCTGCGAGGGCAGGGCGTCCTCGACCTCGATCGACTCCAGCCAGCGCATCAGCGGCGGACCGTCGTACCAGGGCGCGGCGGCGCTCTGCTCGGTGATGTTCTGGCCGTCCAGCGCGCTCATCGGAATGGCGGTGAAGTCGGTCAGGCCGATCAGGTTGGCGAAGTCGCGGTACTCGGCGACGATGCCGTCGAAGATCGACTGGTCCCAGTCGACCAGGTCCATCTTGTTGACCGCCAGCACCACCTTGCGGATGCCCAGCAGGTTGACGAGGTAGCTGTGGCGGCGGGTCTGGGTCAGCACGCCCCGTCGGGCGTCGATCAGCACCACGGCGGCGTCGGCGGTCGAGGCGCCGGTGACCATGTTGCGGGTGTACTGCTCATGGCCGGGGGTGTCGGCGACGATGAACTTGCGATGGTCGGTGGCGAAGAAGCGGTAGGCGACATCGATGGTGATGCCCTGCTCGCGCTCGGCGGCCAGGCCGTCGACCAGCAGCGCGAAGTCGATGGCGCCGCCCTGGGTGCCGACCTTCTTGCTGTCGGCCTCCAGCGCCGCCAGCTGGTCCTCGAAGATCATCTTGCTGTCGTAGAGCAGCCGCCCGATCAGGGTCGACTTGCCGTCGTCGACGCTGCCGCAGGTGATGAAGCGCAGCAGCGTCTTGTGCTGGTGCTGGTGCAGGTAGGCGTCGATGTCCGTCTCGATGAGATCGGCGGGCTTGTAGGCGCTCATCAGAAGTAGCCCTCCTGCTTCTTCTTCTCCATCGAGGCGGCCTGGTCGTGGTCGATGACCCGCCCCTGGCGCTCGCTGGTGGTGGTCAGCAGCATTTCCTGGATGATCTCGGGCAGGGTGGCGGCCGTGCTCTCGACCGCCCCGGTCAGCGGGTAGCAGCCCAGGGTGCGGAAGCGGACCGACTTCATCATCGGAACCTCGCCGTCGCGCAGGCGGAACCGGTCGTCGTCGACCATGATCAGCGTCCCGTCGCGCTCGACCACCGGCCGCACGCCGGAGAAGTAGAGCGGCACGATGGGGATGTTCTCCAGGTGGATGTATTGCCAGATGTCCAGCTCGGTCCAGTTGGAGATCGGGAACACCCGGATGCTCTCGCCCTTGTTCTTGCGGGCGTTGTAGAGCCTCCACAGCTCGGGCCGCTGGTTCTTCGGGTCCCAGCGCTGCTCGGCCGAGCGGAACGAGAAGATCCGCTCCTTGGCCCGGCTCTTCTCCTCGTCGCGGCGGGCGCCGCCGAAGGCCGCGTCGAAGCCGTACTTGTCCAGCGCCTGCTTGAGGCCCTCGGTCTTCCACATGTCGGTGTGGGCGGGGCCGTGGTCGAAGGGGTTGATGCCGGCCGCCTCGGCCTCGGGGTTCTTGTGCACCAGCAGGTCGAAGCCGAGCTCGCGGGCCATGCGCTCGCGCATCTCGTACATGGCCTGGAACTTCCAGGTGGTGTCGACGTGCAGCAGCGGGAACGGCGGCCGGCTCGGATAGAAGGCCTTCGCGGCCAGGTGCAGCATCACCGCGCTGTCCTTGCCGATCGAATAGAGCATCACCGGTCGTTCGGCTTCGGCCACGACCTCGCGCATGATGTGAATGCTCTCGGCTTCGAGGCGCTGAAGGTGGGTCAGACGGGCGGGCGAGAGGGGCGCGGACATGGACTCATCGTACGGGGTGACGCGCGGGCGCGCAGGTGGGGTCGAGGCGGAACCGGACGTGGAGAATTGCTAGATCAGGCCTGACGGCCCCGGACGGGCGCCAGCCCTGGCAAGTACGGAACGGGCGCGGCGGGCGCAAGCGCGCGCACCCTTGAAGAGACCGCAGAAATCCTGATTCCGTTTCACGTGTCCGTTCGACAGGCGACGTCCAGGGCCTGGACCGCCGAGAGGATATGGTAGAGCGAGCTGGCCGGAGCGGCCTCCTTGACGAAGGTACCGTCCGGCAGCAGGCGGTCGCGCCACGTCCCGACGACCGGCACGTCCAGAAAGCGCCGCAGCCCTTCCACCGCCGGGGCAAGATCGTTCCAGCGCCCGGCGACGGCATGGGCGTGGATGCGCTCGGTCTGGGCCCAGAGCCGTGCGGAGCGGTCGCGCGGGGCCAGGTCGCGGCCCAGGCTGAAGATGGCCACGCCGCGCTCCACGCCCCGGGACTCCCCGATCTCGACAAGGCGGCGGGCGGCCTCGCCGCCCGAGCCGTGCGCCAGCAGCAGCCAGCCCCACTCCAGCTGGTGGCCCGGCTCGACGTCGCCGTCTGCGCGCGGCGTCCAGTCGGGCGCATACTGCTCGCACAGAGCCCCGGTGGCGGGGTCGATCATCCGGGCCAGGGCCGAGGCGGCGATAGCGTCGGCAAGCGCGCCCCAGGCCGGATCGTCGCTGACCCGTGTCCAGGCCTGAACGGCCTCGAACAGGTGCATCATCGGATTGGCCTGCAGCGCACCCTGTTCCAGCACGCCGCCGTCCGGCCGCACGATGCCCGACGCGAGCAGCGCATCCCGCAGGCGCACGGCGCGCGCTTCGAAGTCGCCGCCCAGCACCGCGTGCGCGGACGACAGGGCCAGCAGCGCAAAGGCCTGCTCATAGGGCGCGGGCGTGTCATCGAGGATGCGGCCCTCGGCGTCCGCGAGGATGCCGTACAGGCCGTCGGCCCGGGCGTAGACGTCCAGCGCCCGGACGCCGTGCGCCACCGCCTCGCGCCACGGGCCGCTCCAGCCCAGGCTGCCGGCGGTCGCGAACACCCAGGTCTGCCGCGCGGCGACGCGCGCCCGCCTTGGCCCATCGACAGCCCGGCCGGCCAGGTCGATCCGCTCGTAGAAGCCGCCCCGCGCATGGTCCGCGCCTGTCTCCCACCAGAGCGGCAGGGCGTGGCCGAAGAGCCAGTCCTTCAGCTGGTCATTCAGCGCGCGAATGGCGGGCGGGGCGGACACAGGTCTTTCTCTCCGATGTGCTGATGATATGGAAGAGCCATGCTCCAGCCCGTCCGCCGCTTCGCCGTCATCTTCGACCGCGACGGCGTGCTGAACGTCGATACCGGCTACGCCTTCGATCCCGACAAGCTTGCGTGGATGCCCGGCGCCCGGGCCGCCGTGGCGCGGGTCAACGCCGCCGGCGCGGTGGCGGTGATCACCACCAACCAGTCCGGCATCGGTCGCGGCTACTACACCGAAGACCAGATGCACGCCTTCCACGCCGAGATGCTGCGCCAGCTCGCCGCCGAGGGTGCGCGGATCGACAGGATCTACTTCGCCCCCCACCACGAGGACGCGCCGGAGGCCCGCTACCGCGTCGCCGACCACCCCGACCGCAAGCCCAATCCCGGCATGCTGCTCAAGGCCCTGGCCGACTTCGCCGTGGCCCCGTCCCACGCCATCATGATCGGCGACAAGGAGTCGGACATGGAGGCGGCTCGCCGCGCCGGGGTGGCCGGATTCCTGTACCGCGGCGGCGACCTGGACGCCTTCGTCGCCGAGCGCCTCGCGGACCTTATGGGCACGGACGTTTCCTGAAAGGCGGTTTGGCGGCTTCCTTCGTGCCCTCAGGCGCGTTAGGCAGGGGGCAATCCTTTCCTTTGCGGAACCCACGCCTCCGATGACCGACCGCCCGCTTCCGCGCGCCGCGCGCTCTTCGCTCGACCTGATCGGCAACACGCCGATGGTCGAGGTGACCCACATCGACACCGGCCCCTGCCGGCTGTTCCTCAAGCTTGAAAACCAGAACCCCGGCGGCTCGATCAAGGACCGCATCGCCCTCTCCATGATCGAGGCGGCGGAACGGGACGGCCGCCTGAAGCCCGGCGGCACGATCATCGAGGCGACGGCCGGCAACACCGGCCTCGGCCTGGCGCAGGTCGCCAGCGTGAAGGGCTTCAATCTGATCCTGGTCGTGCCCGACAAGATGGCGCGGGAGAAGATCCTGCACCTGCGGGCCATGGGCGTGGACGTGCGGATAACCCGCTCGGACGTCGGCAAGGGCCATCCCGAGTACTACCAGGACATGGCCCAGACCATCGCCCAGCAGACCGGCGGCTTCTTCGTCAACCAGTTCGAGAACCCGGCCAACCCGCTGGCCCATGAGCAGACCACCGGCCCCGAGATCCTGGCGCAAATGGACGGCGACCTCGACGCCGTGGTCGTGGGGGTCGGCTCCGGCGGCACGCTGACGGGCCTGGGCCGCTACTTCCGGAAGACCTCGCCCAAGACGAAGATGATCCTGGCCGACCCGAAGGGCTCGATCCTCTACGACTACGTCAACACCGGGACCTACGGCGAGGCGGGCAGCTGGATCGTCGAGGGCATCGGCGAGGACTTCATCCCCGACAACGCCCAGATGGATCTCGTCGCCAAGGCCTACGAGATCACCGACCGCGAGAGCGTCGAGACGGCCCGCGAACTGCTGGAGAAGGAGGGCATCCTGGCCGGCTCCTCGTCCGGCACCCTGCTGGCGGCGGCGCTGAAGTACTGCCGCGAACAGACCGAGCCGAAGCGGGTGGTCAGCCTGGTCTGCGACACCGGCGGCAAGTACCTGACCAAGATGTTCAACGACATGTGGGTGGCCGCCCACGGCTTCGAGGACCGCCCGCGCCACGGCGACCTGCGCGACCTGATCGCCCGCGACTTCTCCGAGGGCGGGGTGATCAGCGCCGGGCCCGACGACAGCCTGCTGACCGCCTACAACCGCATGCGGGCGGCCGACATCAGCCAGCTGCCGGTCGTTGACCACGGCAGGCTGGTCGGAATCCTCGATGAGAGCGACATCCTCAGCGCCGTCGGTCCGCGCGAGGGCCGCGCCGACCGTTTCGGCCAGACCGTCTCGGCCGCCATGACCCGCGACGTGCACACCCTGCAGGTCGGCGAGCCGCTGGAACACCTCAACCCGGTGTTCGAGCGCGACCAGGTGGCGGTCGTCATGGACGGCGACAAACTGGTCGGCCTGATCACCAAGGTCGATCTGATCAACCACCTGCGCCGGAGCGCGTGAGCATGACAACTCCCAAGCACGAAGGGGGCGGCAAGAACCGCCTGGCCTTCGCCACCCGCACCATCCACGGCGGCCAGAGCCATGACCCGACCACCGGCGCGGTGATGGTGCCCATCTACGCCACCTCGACCTACGCCCAGGAGAGCCCGGGCGTGCACAAGGGCTTCGAGTACGCGCGCAGCCAGAACCCGACGCGCTTCGCCTTCGAGCGCTGCGTCGCCGACCTGGAGAGCGGGACGAAAGCCTTCGCCTTCGCCTCCGGCCTGGCGGCGGCCTCCACGGTGCTGGAGATGCTGGACAGCGGCGCGCATGTCATCGCCAGCGACGACCTCTACGGCGGCACCTACCGCCTCTTCGAGCGGGTCAGGAAGCGGTCGGCGGGCCTGTCGTTCAGCTTCGTGGACATGACTGACGTGGCCAACATCGGGGCGGCGATCCGCTCCGAGACGAAGATGATCTGGGTGGAGACCCCGACCAACCCGACCCTGCGGCTGGTGGACCTGGAGGCTGTCGCGGCGCTGGCGTCGAAGCGCGGGCTGATCACCGTCGCCGACAACACCTTCGCCAGTCCCTTCGTGCAGCGACCGCTCGAGCGGGGCTTCGACCTGGTCCTGCACTCGACCACCAAATATCTGAACGGCCATTCGGACATGGTCGGCGGCGTGGTGGCGGTGGGCGAGAACGCGGAGGCCCGCGACCAGCTGACCTTCCTGCAGAACGCCGTCGGCGCCATCTCCGGGCCGTTCGACAGCTTCCTCGCGCTGAGGGGCCTCAAGACCCTGGCGCTGCGCATGGAACGCCACTGTCAGAGCGCGCTGCGCATCGCCCAGTGGCTGGAGGCCCGCAGCGACGTGACGCGGGTGATCTATCCCGGCCTCGAGAGCCATCCGCAGCATGCGCTGGCGAAGCGTCAGATGAACGGCTTTGGCGGCATCATCTCGGTGGAGATCGACGGTGATCTGGCCCGCGCCCGACGGGTGCTGGAGCGGACGCAGCTGTTCACGCTGGCCGAGTCGCTGGGCGGGGTCGAAAGCCTGATCGAGCATCCGGCGATCATGACCCACGCCTCGATCCCGCCCGAGCAGCGGGCGGCGATCGGGATCAGCGACACCTTGCTCAGGCTGTCGGTGGGGATTGAGGACTGCGACGACCTGATCGCGGACCTGTCGCAGGCCCTTTCGGGCTGACCTTGGCCGGCGCGGCGACCTTCTCGACATGGACCTGGTGCGGGTAGGGGATCGACAGCCCGCCCGCCGCGAAGCCGGTCTTCAGGGCGGTCAGCATGTGATGGTAGACATCCCAGAACACCGGCGTCGCCGCCCAGGCGCGCAGGGTGACGTTGACCGCCGAGTCGCCGAATGACGTGACCTGGGCCCAGGGTTCAGGATCGAGAAGGATGCGGTCATCCGCCCGGGCGGTGTCCTGCATGATGCGCAGCGCCGTCTCGATGTCGTCCTCGTAGTCGATGCCGATGGTGATCTCCATCCGGCGGGTGGTCGGCGAGGAGTGGTTGATGATCATCTCCCCGAACACCTTGCTGTTGGGCATGACCACCTTCAGCCCGGCCGGGCTGGCCAGTTCCGTGGTGAACAGGTCCAGCGCCTTCACCGTGCCCATCTGGCCGTTGACCTCGACGAAGTCGCCGATGCGATAGGGCCGCAGCAGCAGCAGCATCACCCCCGCGGCGACGTTGGACAGCGTGCCCTGCATGGCAAGGCCGATGGCCAGCGAGGCCGCGCCCAGGACCGCCAGGATCGAGGTGGCCTGCACGCCCAGCTGCTGGAGAATGGCGACCAGACCGATGATCACCACGCCGTAGCGGACGACCGAGCCGATGAAGCTCTGCAGGGTGGTGTCGGCGCCGCGACGGCCCGGCACCCGGCCGAGGGCCCGACGGACCAGGCTCGACAGCCAGCCGGCGGTCCACAGGGTGACCGCCAGGATGATCGCCGCGACCACCAGGTTCACCGCCAGATCTCCGGCGGCGTCGGTGAACTTGCGCACCAGCTCGTCGTCGCCGGCCAGCGTCTGGCGGACCCGTTGATCCACCTGTTCCGCGAACTGCATCTATGCTCCTGCTCTATCCCGCCAGCGGCCCAAGCTTATCAGGCGAAACATCCGGTTACAGGGTTTGTGTCGTCCGCTAGGCTCCCCGTGCGTAAGAGGCCCGCACATGTCCATCTCCTTCATCGACCTCGCCGCGCAGCAGCGCCGGATCCGCGACCGCCTCGACGCCGCCATCGGCCGCGTGCTCGACCACGGCGGCTACGTCATGGGGCCGGAGGTCCGCGAGTTCGAGGCGAAGCTCGCCGCGTTCGGCCAGGCGCCGCTGTCGCTCAGCTGCGCCAACGGCACCGACGCCATCGCCCTGCCGCTGATGGCCTGGGGGATCGGTGCGGGCGACGCGGTGTTCTGCCCGTCCTTCACCTTCACGGCGACGCCGGAAGTCGTGCCCTGGGTCGGCGCCACGCCGGTCTTCGTCGACGTACTGCCGGACACCTGCAACCTCGACCCCGCGAAGCTTGAGGCGGCCATCGTGGCGGTGAAGGCAGACGGAGCCTTGAAGCCCGCCGTGGTCATCGCCGTCGACCTCTTCGGCCAGCCGGCCGACTACCCGGCCCTGCGCGCCATCTGCGACCGCCATGGCCTGAAGCTGGTCAGCGACTCGGCCCAGGGCTTCGGCTGCACCCTGGACGGCCGGCACCCGATCCACTGGGCGGACGTGGCCACCACCAGCTTCTTCCCGGCCAAGCCGCTGGGCTGCTACGGCGACGGCGGCGCGGTGCTGTGCAAGGACCAGGCGCTCTGGGACCTGATGGACAGCTTCCGGGTGCACGGCAAGGCGATCGCCGCCGACCTGAACGGTCGGGTGTTCGAGCATGAGTCCAAGTACCTCAACGCCCGCATCGGCATGAACTCGCGGCTGGATAGCATCCAGGCCGCCATCCTGATCGAGAAGCTGGCCATCTTCGCCGAGGAGATCGTGATGCGGCAGGCGGTGGCCGACCGCTACGCCGCGGGTCTGGCCGGCGCCGTCGCCTCGACCCCCACGGTGATCAGGGGCGGCCAGTCGGTCTGGGCCCAGTACGTCATCACACACGACAACCGCGACGGCCTCGCCGCCCACCTGAAGACCCAGGGCGTGCCGACCGCCGTCTACTACCCGGTGCCGATGCATGTGCAGGAGCCCTACGCCCACTTCCCGCAAGGCGTCGGCGGCCTGCCGGTGACCGAGGCCCTGGCCGGAAAGGTCCTGGCCCTGCCGATGCACCCCTACATGGACATCGAGACCCAGGACCGGATCATCGACGCCGTGAAGGGCTTCAACGGCTGAACAGGAAGCTCGGGCGGATCAGGCCGCCGATGCCGACCTCGTTGATCGGGCTGTCGCGCACGATCTTGATGACCAGCAGGTTCTCGCCCGTCGCCGCGCCCGGGAGATCGAAGATCACCGGGGCCGAGAACCGGCGCCCGCTGTCGCCGATCAGCTTGCCGTTGAGCCACACGACCGCGCGGTCGTCGAAACTGCCCAGGAAGAGGCGGATCGGCGGCCCTCCCGCCTCCGCCGCCGTCAGGGTGAAGCGGTGACGATACCAGACCGTCTTGCCGGCCAGACGCTGGGCGTCCCAGGTCGAGGCCCAGGTTGAGGTCAGGGGCCAGGCGGAGTCGTCGAAGGACGGATCCTGGTAGTCGCCGTCCCCGAAGGCGGTCTTCAGCGTCTCCGGCAGGGGCTGCAGCACCTCATGGCGCGCCGCCTCGCGCACAAACCGGCCGATGAACCGCTCCAGATAGGCCGGCGCCTCCCTGGCCACGATGTCCGGGTTGCGCGCATAGTAGCCTTTCCACGTCGCGTGCATGGCCTCGTAACGCTGCAGCGCGGTCGTGAAGTCGAAGCGGTTCGCCGCTTCGTAGCAGGCGAGATAGAGGTCCAGCAAGTCGACGCCGGACCGGAAGTAGGCGATCCGTTCCTTCTCGGCGGGCAATCTGGCGAGCCGCTCGGCCTCGCTGATGTCGGCTTGCGCCGCCTCGACGAAGGCGTGGTCGAAGATCAGCGGGATGGCGTGGTAGGAGCCCGCCTCCTGACCGGCCGCGGCCTGCGTCTCGGCCAGGCGAAGCAGATAGCGGCGCATGGGCTCGGCGCCGTCGCCGAAGGCCTTGACGCAGTAGTCCGCCAGCAGGACGCGCCAGTCCTGCGAGGCGTCCCAGGCCAGTTGCATGAACAGCCAGTCGCTGGGCCCGTTGACGCCCCAGGCCTTGGTCGCCTCGACATTCAGCCCTTCCACCCCGGCGTCCCGGTAGTAGGCCAGCTCCTCGCCCCAGATCTGCAGCTTGGAATAGGGCAGCATGTTCTCGGCCAGGTTCCAGTTGTAGCCACGGTAGAGCATCGGGTTGCCCTGGCGCCGGGCGAGCGCCGCCCACTGATCGAACACCGCCCGGTAGAGGGGCTGGCTGCGCGAGGTTGGATCGGTCAGGGCGTGGTAGCGCGAGAAGTTGATGGGCGCGAAGATCACCGCCACGCGCGGGTCGGGCGTGTAGCGGCCCGGATAGCCCCCGTGCGCGCCGTAGGAATAGAAGCCGAGGTGGACGTTGGGATAGGCGGGCCCCAGCGCCGCAAGCACATCGTTGGCCAGCTTGACCAGCAGGTCGGTCTGGTCGGGCTCGCCGGTGATCGGATCGAGCGCGCCGGAGCCCGCCGCTGTGGACTCCGGCGACAGCGAATAGCCCGCTGTGTCGGCGGGTCCGATCGGAAAGCCCACGACCTTGTCCCGGGGCCAGCCCTTCGTCTCGAACGTCTCGCGGATGTCCTGGGCCATCATGGCGGCGATGCGCGGGTCGGTGGATTCGATCTGAGGGCCCCGGCGCACCAGTCGCCCCTGCGCGTCCCTGCGCAGGGCGTAGAGGGTGGGGTCGGCGTCGAAGGCCGCCTTGTGACGCTTGACGAACGCGGGCCAGTAGTGCCCCGCCGTCTGGGCGGAGACGGGCCGGTAGACGCCCGCCCGCTGGCGGCGCAGCCAGACCGACATCCGCGCCTTGTCCTGTGCCGTCACGGTGTCTTTTCCGCCCCGGTACCACAGCCGCCGCATGGAAAAGTCCGGCTTCTGGCTCTCGTCCAGCGATGGCGCCGCCACCGTCGCCCTGCGCGGGATGACCTCCCCGATCTCGCCCGGCATCACCCAATCCACGCCCAGTTTCTCGAGCAGCGCGTAGACGCCGAACAGGGTCGCCTCGTCGCTCTCCCCGCCGATCAGCAGGGTCTTGCCCGTCGTCAGCAACCGGAACCCTTCGCGGGAGGGCGTGGCTCCCTTGGGCGCGGCGCCCATCTTCACGGCCAGGGCGCCCAGCACCACGGCCGGACCCTTCACCGCCTTGGGGTCGGACGTGCGGACAACCTCCAGTGTCGCGCCCGACATCTTGCCAAGGTGGTAGTTCAGCTCCTCGACAGCGGTCTCCAGCCCGTCCGACGGCTCAAGGTAGATGCGCGCCACGGGGCGGCCGTCCCGCACCAGGGTCTGGGCGATCGCGCCCGCCGGCGCGAGGACCAGCAGCAGCGCCAGCAGGGTTGCGAGCCTCATTGCGTCTCCAGCATCCGCTCCAGTGTGGCGAGCTCGTCCGCCTCCCGCGCGGGCTTGTCCCAACGGATGCGGCTGATCCGAGGAAAGCGCATGGCCACGCCGCTTTTGTGGCGGGAAGAGCGCTGCAGGCCCTCGAACGCCACCTCCAGCACCAGGCCGAAGTCGCGGCCCGCCTTCACCGACCGCACGGGACCGAACCGCTCGACGGTGTTGTCGCGGACGAACTTGTCCAGCTGCCTGAGCTCCTCGTCGGTGAAGCCGAAGTAGGCCTTGCCGACGGGGGTCAGCTGGCGGTCGCCGGCGGCGTCCTCGCGCCAGACGCCGAAGGTGAAGTCGCTGTAGAAGCTGGACCGCTTGCCGTGGCCGCGCTGGGCGTACATCAGCACCGCGTCGACCAGGTGCGGATCGCGCTTCCACTTGAACCACGGACCCTTCGGCCGCCCGGCCTCATACGGGCTGTCCCGGCGCTTGAGCATCAGCCCCTCGGCGAGGCGCGGATCGCCCTCCGGCGGATCGGCGCGCAGGGCCGAAAGCTGTTCCCAGCTGTCGAACGGTTGCAGCGGCGAAAGGTCGATCCGCGGACTTTCGATGGCGGAAACGAAAGATTCGAGCCGTTTCCGGCGTTCCGCGAACGGAAGGCCGCGCAGATCCTCCTCGCCGTCCAGCAGGAGGTCGTAGGCCCTGATCCCGGCCGGGAAGGCCTTAAGCATCTTCGCGTCGACGGTCTTGCGGTTCAGCCGCTGCTGCAGGTCTCCGAAGGCGCCGATCTGGCCGTCGCGCATGACCAGCAGCTCGCCGTCCAGCGCGCCTTCATAGGTCATGGCGTCCAGGACATCGGGGAAGGTGTGACTGATGTCGTCGCCGGTGCGGGTGTAGAGCCGCCGCTCGCCGCGTTCGCTGACGGCCTGGATGCGGATGCCGTCCCACTTCCACTCGGCGGCGTAGTCGGCGGGATCGAGCCGGGCGAAATCGACGGCCTCGTCAATGGCCTGGGCCAGCATCACCGACCGGAAACGGCCGGGATTGTCGGCGCTCGGCCGCTCCGACCGGCCCTCCAGCCAGGCGAACAGGTCCTCATAGGGCGGGGCCAGCGCGTGCCAGACCTCCTCCACCTCCGGGACCGCCACGCCGCCCAGATCGGCGCAGGCCTGTTTGGCGAGGCGGCTGGAGACCCCGACCCGCAGGCCGCCGGTCAGCAGCTTGAGCAACGCCCAGCGGCCGTCGGCGTCCAGCGCATCCAGCCAGCCCTCGATCAGCGGCTGGACCTGCCCTCGCGCCGCGGTGCGAAGGGCCTCGACCACTTCCGAAAGGTCCGGCTCACGGTTGGCGCCGGGCCGGGCGGGCCAGACCAGGGCCACCGTCTCGGCCAGGTCGCCGACATAGTCGTACGACCATCCGAACAGCACCGGATCCATCCGCGCCTCGACGGCCTTGCGGATGGCGCCGGGCTTGGCGGCGGAAAAGCTGAGCGAACCGGTCAGGGCCGCCAGCGCCCAGCCCCGGTCCGGATCAGGCTGCTCCGCCAGAAAGTCGCGCACCAGCCGCAGCTTGGCGTTCCGCGAAGCGGTGAACGACAGGTCGTCGAGAAGGCGGGCGAAGGCGCGCATGGCTCTTCAATGTAGCGCGGCGGCGAGGGGTTGCGACGGTGCGCTACCTCTCCTGCAGCTCGCCCAGGATGGTGATCTTCTGCCAGATCTTGCGGCCCAGGTCGGTGCAGAGGTTCTCGACATCGCTGGCGGCGGCCACCACCACGTGGTCATGGCTTTCGCCGGCGTAGAGGGCCGACAGCTTGCCGGTCAGGGCCAGCATCTCGGCGCAATACTCCAGGTAGCGGGTCAGCTCGAACCGGCTCATCCGTCGCTCCGGCGAGGAGGGCGTGCGCGGTCCGCCGGACAGCAGCGTGGTCGGGTCCTTGGTCAGCTGGTGCATGTCGACCACGTGGGCGAAGGACCGCAGCTCATGCAGCGCCGCCTGGGCGCGGGCGCGCTTCCAGCGCTCCTCAAGGCTGAGCAGGAACCACAGGCCGGCCGCCATCAGCAGGATCAGATTGACAGACGACTCGAGGGTCCCCGACAGCGCCAGGTCATTGGTCCGCGCCAGGATGTCGCTCCAGTCGACGTCCCGAAGGACGCGGGCCAGGCCGGCCAGACCGGCAATGGAAACCAGCCCGACCAGCATCCTCAGGCCCAGATAGGGGCGGGACAGGGCCCTGGCGCGGCGCGCCGTGTCCTGCGCCGTGACCCGCAGCTGCGCGCCGGCGCCGGCAAGGCCCGATCCCGGGAACCGCTCGGAGACGCGGTCGGCCAGCCGTCCCGCCGTCTTGACGATCTCGTCGGCGCTCAGAACGCGGTAGTCAGGGGAGGACGGGTGCTTCATGCGGCGGCGTCCGACTTCGTCCGCGACCAGGGGAGGCGGATTCGCCTGGGCAGGCGCTTGCGGAACAACCAGATCAGCCCCCCGCCGATCAACACCCAAGGCAGCAGCCAGGCGACCAGCCGCACCATGGCGGCCAGGGTCCAGGCCACGATGCCGATGAAGTCGGTGAAGGCGCCGACCAGCGGCGACCACACGCCGCGCGGCGCCAGAACGCTGCGGGACTCGTAGGTGAGGGTCACTTCCGACATCGCCACCCGGCCGCGCATGACGGCCAGCTGCGAGGTGGTGCTGTCGATGTCGCCCTGCACCCGGGCCAGTTCGCGCTCGATCTCGACCAGGTCCGAGAGCTTGCCCGGGCGATCGGCGAGCAGGGCCTGCAGCCGGTCGCGCAGCGTGGTCATGGCGCGCAGGCGCGCCTCGGTGTCGACGATCTGGCGGGACAGGTCCTCGGACGAGACGTTGCTGCTGGTCACCCGGCCGCCGGCGGCCTTCGCGTCGCTGGAGAGCCCTTCCCGGAACCGCTTCAGCCAGGCCGGCGCGGCGCGCAGCTCCAGCCGGGCCATCAGCCTGTCCTCGCCGGCTTCCGCCACCGAGGAACTGGTGATCTGGCAAAGCGCCGGTCCGGCGGCGACGCAGGCCGCTTCGTGCCGACCGGCGAGCTGGCGGACCTTCCCGGCGGGCGTTTCGATCCCGTAGCGATAGCTGTAGGCCAGCATCGGGACGCCGGCGGGCACGGTGCGGACGGAGGTTGAGTCCGGGGCGGCCGCCGCTGATTCCGTGGCGGCGCTCGCGGCGGCGTCGGTGGCGGTCGCTGCCGCAGCGGTGGCGTCAGCCGCTGCCGCGGCCGCGTCCGCGTACAGGACTTCCTTGCCCCCGCCCGTGTAGGCGTCGCTCCGCTCGGATGGGCTGCCGCAGCCCGCCAGCATCAGCACCGACAGTCCGATCGCCAGAACCCGCATCGCGCCTCTCCCCGAGGTTGTTTCAGGCGAGGAGGCCCGCGATCGGGCCGTCTGTCCAGCGGGATCAGTCGTCGTCGTCCTCGTACCCGACCAGCGCCAGGGCCCGGGCCGGCTGGCCGCGCAGTTCGCACCAGCGCAGCAGGGCCTCCTCCCGGCCATGGGTGATCCAGACCTCGCCCGGCGACAGTTCGGCGAGGGTGTCGGTCAGCTCGTCCCAGTCGGCGTGGTCGGAGATCACCAGCGGCAACTCGACGCCCCGTTGCCGGGCCCGGGCGCGGACGCGCATCCAGCCCGAGCAGAAGGCGCTGACCGGATCGGCGAAGCGGCGGCTCCAGCGGTCAGCCAGCGCCGAGGGTGGGCAGACCACGATCTCGCCGGGCAGCCTGCCCGCCGCCTCGCCGGCGTGGGCGAGGGGGCCCAGGTCGACGCCGTGGCGGGCATAGAGGGCGTTCAGGGACAGCAGGGCGCCGTGCACGTGGATGGTGCGGTCCCATCCGGCCTCCCGCAGCAGAGCGATGACCCGCTGGGCCTTGCCCAGGGCGTAGGCGCCGACCAGATGCGTGCGCTCCGGGAAGCGGTTGATCGACTTGAGCAGGCGCGCGACCTCGTCGGCGGCGTCCGGATGGCGGAAGACCGGCAGGCCGAACGTCGCCTCGGTGACGAACAGATCGCAGGGGACCGGTTCGAACCGCGCGCAGGTCGGATCGCGGCGGCGCTTGTAGTCGCCCGAGATCACGGCGGTGAAACCCTTCCAGCGGATCACCGCCTGGGCGGACCCGAGCACATGGCCGGCCGGCGCCAGGCTGATCTCGACGCCGTCGCGGGACAGGGTCTCGCCGAACGCCAGTCCGACCCGGCGGGCCGCGAAGTCGTCTCCGTAGCGGCAGGCCATGATGTCCAGCGTCTGGGCCGTGGCGGCCACATCGCCGTGGCCGGCCCGGGCATGGTCGGAATGGCCATGGGTGATCACCGCCCGCGGCACCGGGCGGACGGGGTCGATGTAGAAGTCGCCAGGCGGGCAGTAGAGGCCGGCCGGGGTCGGACAAAGCAGGCTCTCGGGTTTCACCATCTGGATATGGGAACGCCTCGCGTCTAAACCGGGTGCATGAGTGACCATCTCGACGCCATGCGCAACTTCGTCCAGGCCATGAACCAGGGCAGCCCGCACGCCATCGCCCTGAAGATGGAGACCGTGGCGCTCGACCGCGAGGGCGCGACCTTGCGCGTGCCCTACGACGAGAAGCTGATCGGCGATCCGGAGACGGGCGTCATCGCCGGCGGGGTGGTGACGACCCTGCTCGACCACGCCTGCGGCCAGGCGGTGCACACCGGGCTCACCGAGTTCAAGACCATCGCCACCCTCGACCTGCGTATCGACTACATGCGCCCGGCCGAGCCCGGGAAGGATCTCTTCGCCCGGGCGCACTGCTACAAGGTGACCCGCTCGGTCGCCTTCGTTCGGGCCGTGGCCTACGACGACAATCCCGACGACCCGGTGGCGGCGGCCCAGGCGGCCTTCATGCTGGACTCCAGCGGCGGCCGCGGCTTCGGCGCGAACCTCAAGGATCGGAAGGGCGGCAAATGAGCGAGCCGACCGAACGCGTCGACACGATGCTGGCCCGCATCCCCTACGCGCAGTTCCTGGGCGTGAAGATCGAGCTGGCCGGCGACGAGATGACCGCCGTCCTGCCATTCGGCATGCATCTGGTCGGCAACCCGACCCTGCCGGCCATCCACGGCGGCGTGCTGGGCGCCTTCATGGAGATGACCGCCCTGGCGCAGCTGCTGCTGACCGAGGGCCAGGCCCGTCAGCCGCGGGTGATCGACGTCTCCATCGAGTACCTGCGCTCGGGGCGCCCGCTGACCACCTACGCCCGCGCCGAGATCAAGAAGGTCGGCCGCCGGATCGCCAACGTCCATGTCGAGGCCTGGCAGGACCGCCGCGCCGCCCCGATCGCCGCCCTGCGCGGCCATTTCCTGGTGACCCCGACGGAGGGGTGATCCTTTCCACCATTGTCATCCCGGACGGCCGCAGGCCGAGCCGGGACCCAGCCGATGCCGCGCGACCACCTCTGGGTCCCGGCTCTGCGCGCTACGCGCTTCGGCCGGGATGACAGGGAAATGGCGTCGACAAAAATTACAGCCAAGTAATCGATGTCTGCGTTTCCTTAAACATAGGTCATGACGCAGACTTAACGGGTATTCACGGCGGCCTTCTCCTATATCGACATCACCGGACGCGCTCCTCCGCGCCCAACTCGATCCAAGGGGACTAACCGATGACCGTTTCCAAGTTCAGCAATATCGCCAGCCTGGCCCTCGCCGCCCTGCCGGTGTTCGTGGTTCTGGCCGCCATCAACGCGAGCCAGATCGTCGGCGCCGCCGGCCTGTGACCGGCGACGCTGCGCTCCGCCGGGCCTGACCCTCCTCCCCCCAGAACCCAGGTCAGACCCGGCGGAGTCCTCACGCGATACGTCGCGTAACCAGAAGTGACACGAAAAGGCCTCCCCCGCGGGAGGCCCTTTTGTTATCGGCGGGCATGCAAAGCCCCGCCGCCGTGATCTTCGACTGCGACGGAGTTCTGGTGGACTCCGAGATCCTCGCCATCGAGGTGGAGATCGCGCTGCTGGCCGAATGCGGCCTGATCTATGCGCCGGAAGACTATCACCACCGCTTCCTCGGCCTGAACGACGCCGCCTACCAGGCCGCGCTCGACCTGGACGCCCGGGAGCGGACGGGTCGGCCGCTGCCGGTCGATTTCCTGCACCGCGCCCACAGCCAGCGCTGGGACGCCTGCCAGACCCGGCTCGTCGAGGTCGCGGGCTGCGCAGCCGCCGTCTCGGCCCTGACCCTGCCGAAAGCGGTCGCCAGTTCGTCGGGCGCGGCGTTCCTGCGTGAGAAGCTGCGGCTCACCGGCCTGCTGGCCGCCTTCGACCCGCATGTCTATTCCGCCGACCTGGTCGAGCGCGCCAAGCCGCACCCGGATATCTTCCTTCATGCCGCGCATCGGCTGGACGTCGATCCGGCCCGATGTCTTGCGATCGAGGACAGCGTCAACGGCGTCCGCGCCGCGCTGGCGGCGGGCATGACGGTGTGGGGCTTCGCGGGCGGCGGACATGTGGACGCGCACGGCGCCGGGCGCCTGGCGCAGGCCGGGGCGCATGAGGTGGTGGAGACCTGGGCCGAGGCGGCGCAGCGGTTCGCGGGGTTCTGACGCTTCACTGTTCGTCATCCTCGCGCTCGTCGCGAGGACCCATGCGTGGTGCTTGTCAGGAGGAGCCTCGAGGGTTCCGCGCGCTCATCCGCTTCGACGGTGTTCATGGGTCCTCGGAACAAGTCCGAGGATGACGGAGGTAGGTGTCAGAACGCCGAGAGCGGCGCCCGCTGCGCCCCGTCCGCATCGAAGTTCTCCGCCGCCAGCCAGGCGTCGAGCCGGGCGGCGATGGTCGGCCAGTCATGGTCGAGGATGGCGTGGACCTCGGTGTCCCAGTTGGCGCCCTTCAGCCAGTAGGTCTGGCGCAGCGTCCCCTCCAGGGTGAAGCCGAAGCGCGCCGCCGCGCGGCTGGACGCGACGTTCTCCGGGCTGCAGCGCCACTCCAGCCGCCGATACCCCCGCGAGAAGACGCAGCCGGCCAGCAGGCGGAAGGCCTCGGTCCCCCCGACGCGGCGGGTGACGGCCTCGCCCAGCGTCAGGCCGATCTCGCTGACGCCCATGTCGGGATTGACGTTCAGCACCATGTACAGCGCCGCCGGCGTCGGGCCGCACGGGTCGGTCTTGTCGATCACCGCATAGAGGGTCTGGGTCGGCTTCTGGTTCCGGTCCGTCAGCCAGGCGCTGAAGGCGGCCTCGTCTGCGAACGGGCCCGACGGGATCCAGGTCCACAGGTCGTCCTTCGACCCTATCGAGGCCCAGAGGCCGGGGCCGTGACGGGCGACGTCCAGCCGTTCAAGGTCGACGGTCCGCCCGACAAGGATGCCGGCGTCCAGCGGCGGGCAGGGAAGAAGCGGGGCGTCGGTCATCGCAGCATTCCGGGAATCAGCACCGCGAGCCTAGCGCGCCCCGCTGAAGCGTCCACCGCGCCCTCGGCGCCGCGGGTGATTGCCGTCCGCGCCGAAGCGCCCCTAGGATCGGCCTCGGTCACAGGGGTCCCGCATGCTTCGATCACTCAGCGTCCGCGTGCTCGTCGCGCTCGCCCTCGGCCTTGGCGGCGGCGCGGCGCTGGCGGCCTGGGGCGATGCGGGCTGGGCCTCGGCGGTCGAGCCGGTCGAGGCGGTTGGCGGCCTGTGGCTCAATGCGCTGCGCATGACTGTCGTGCCGCTGGTGTTCTCGCTGCTGGTGACCGGTATCGCGTCCGTGACCGACGCCGCCTCGACCGGACGCCTCGCGGCCCGGGCGATCGGACTGTTCTCCGTCCTGCTGGTGGTCGCCGCCGTCTATTCGACCCTGGCGACGCAGGGCCTGCTGGCCCTCTGGCCGGTCAGCGCCGAGGGCGCGGAAGCGTTGCGCGCGGGGGCCGGCGCCGGCCAGGCCGTGGCCGCCGAGTCGGCGGGATTCGCCGCCTGGCTCAAGGGCCTCGCGCCGTCCAACCCCATCAAGGCGGCCGCTGAGGACGCCATCCTGCCGCTGGTGGTGTTCGGCGTCTTCGTCGGCTTCGCCGCCACCCGCCTGCCGGACCGGTTGAGAGTCCCGCTGGTCACGCTGTTCGAAGCGGTGGCCGAGACGATGATCATCATCGTGCGCTGGGTGCTGTGGGCCGCGCCGGTCGGGGTCTTCGCCCTGTCGCTGGGCGTGGGGCTGCGGGCCGGGCTCGGGGCGGCCGGGGTCCTGCTGCAGTATGTCGTCGTCGTCTCGGTCATCACCGTCGGGATCGCGCTGCTGCCCTATCTGCTCATCGCCGCCCGCCGCGAAGGTGTCGGCCTGCGGGCCTTCGCCCGCGCAGCGGCGCCGGTGCAGGTGCTGGCCTTCTCGACCCAGTCCTCGCTCGCCTGCCTGCCGGCGATGATCGAACGCGCCAATGACGACCTGAAGATCCCGCCGCGAATCACCGGCCTGGTCCTGCCGCTGGCGGTGGCGGTGTTCCGGCTGACCAGTCCGGTCGCCAACCTGGCGGTGGCGTACTTCGTGGCCCACATCTTCGGCATCCAGCCGGGCGTTCCGCAGATGGTCGCGGCGGTCTTCGTGGCCTTCGCGATCAGCGTCGGATCCGTCGGCCTGCCGGGCCAGATCTCGTTCTTCGTCAGCATGGCCCCGATCTGCCTGGCGCTGGGCGTGCCGCTGGACCTGCTGCCGATCCTGCTGGCGGTGGAGGTGATCCCCGACATCTTCCGCACGATCGGCAACGTCACCGGCGACCTCGGCGTCACGGCCCTGCTCAAGGGGCCGGGCGACGCGGAGGACGCGATCCCCGATCCGGAGTCGGTCCCGGTTTAGGCGCGCCGGGGCGACCGCTTCGGGGCCGCCACCTCCGCCGGCTGCAGGAAGGCCAGCAGCTCGGCCATCGGCATGGGCCGGGCGATGAAATAGCCTTGGGCCATGTCGCAGCCCATGCCGGCCAGCAGAGCCAGCGCCTCGGCCGTCTCCACGCCCTCGGCGACGATCTTCAGGCCCAGGCTGTGGGCCAGGTCGATGGTCGACTTCACCAGCAGCGCGTCGCGGGCGTTCTCCGACAGGCCGAGCACGAAGGCCTTGTCGATCTTTAGCTCGTCGGCGTGGATTTGCTTGAGATAGGCCAGCGACGACAGGCCCGAGCCGTAGTCGTCGATCGACACGCCGATGCCCGCCGCCCTGAAGCGGTCGACGACGTCCAGCGCCACGGTCGGGTTGCCGATGACGGCCGTCTCGGTGATTTCCAGGCACAGCCGGCCGCCGGCCTCCTCGATCATGGCGATGATCTCGCCCGCGAAGAGCGGATCGGCCACTAGCCGCCCCGACAGGTTCACCGACACCAGCAGGTCCGAGCCCGCGGCCCGCATGGCGGTCTGGTCGACCAGGGCCCGGGCGATGGTCCAGCGGGTCAGTTCGCGGATATGGCCGGTCTCTTCGGCCAACTCCACGAACAGGTCGGGCCGCACGAAGCCGCCCTCGGGCCGGCGCCAGCGCAGCAGCGCCTCGACGCCCGTGATGGCGCCCGCCCGCACATCATGCTTGGGCTGGTAGTGCAGGCTGATGGCGCCGTCGTCGAGCGCGGCCAGCATCTCGCTCATCATGGTCAGCTTTGAGGCCGGGTCGCCGTAGGCGTCGGCGTTGAACACCGCCTTCGCCAGCTGCCGCTCGCGGGCCTGGTCCAGCGCGATGCTCGCCCGCTCGACCGGCGCGATGGGGTGGGGGTCGGCGACCGGAGCGAGGCCGGCCGTCAGCACGACGTCGATGGTGACGCCCTCGACGCTGACCGGCGCGCTCAGCATCGTCAGAAGCGTTTCGGCGGCCTGCTCCGCCGTCGGGCCGTCCGCCGCCGTGACCAGCAGCGCAAGTCGCTCACTGGACAGGCGCGCGCAAGCGCAGCCCGGCGCCACGGCCTCGGCGCGCCGTCCTATCTCGCGCACCATGCCGGCGGCGACGCTGTAGCCGACGGCCGCCCGCACCTGACCGAAGCGCTCGATGCCCAGCGCCAGGACCCAGAGGTCGTCGCCTGTCCGCGCGGTCAGGGCCTGCTCCAGGGCCCGGCGGTTGGGCAGGCCGGTGTCCTGGTCGGTCAGGGCCATGTGGGTGATGCGGCCTTCCCGCTCGCGGATCCCGGCGGCCATGGCGTTGAAGCTGCCGGCCAGGCGGCCGATCTCGTCGCGGGTGGCGATCTCGACCAGCGCGTCCTCGCCGCGTTCCAGGCGGTGGGCGGCCTCGTCCAGCGCCTGCACCGGCCGCGTGATCGAGCGGGCCAACAGCCAGCTGCCGACCGCCAGCACCGCCAGCCCGACGAAGCCGACGGCGAACAGGCCGAGCAGCATGTTGTTGTAGGGGGCCAGCGCCAGGGCCAGCGGATAGCGCAGCACCAGGACGCTGCGCTCCTTGCCCAGCGCCGCCAGCGGCTTGGCCAGGGCGATCGCCTCGCCCGCCTGGCCGTCCAGCTTGCGCGGCGCGTCGGACGTCGCCATGAGCGCGGCGTCAACGAAGCGGGAGACCATCGGATCGGCCGGCCGCCCGGCGGCGGTGCTCCAGCCGGCCGTGTTGTGGCTGAGCACGTCGGCGGTCAGCGGGATCGAGGACAGCTTCTCGAGCGCCGCCAGCTCGGCCTGGTCGAGCCGAACCGCGAACACGACCCAGCCGGTGAGCTCGGGCGACAGGATCGGCGCGGCGACGGCCTGGTGCGGCGCGCCGCCTATGGTGAGGACGCCCGACGTGGCGCCGCCGTCCAGCGCGTACCAGAGCTCGGACGCGGCGGCCTCGTCCAGGCCCTCGCCGCCCGTGACGGCGCCGTCCATCCCGACCAGCATGGCGCGGTCCAGCGCCAGCCGGCCCCGCAGGTTGTCCAGCGCGGATTCCACGGTGGGCGCATCGCCCGTCGCCACAGCCTCGCGGAAGCCGAAGTCGCGGGACAGTACGGTGGCCCCGTCGGTCAGCTGGCGGGCGCGCAACGCCCAGAGCCTGTCGAAGACCGCGCCGCCCGCGACCAGTTCGCGCTCGACCTGCCCGCGGGCGTTGGCCGTCACCGAAACGTAGACGGCAAGGGCGGTGACCAGCAGCGCCAGGCCGAACAGGCCGGCGTAGAGGACGGTCAGGCGCGCGCGGAGACTGGTGAACATGCGGCGGCCCCTAGTGCGCGCCGTGCGCCGGCGCGCGCAGCTCGACCGCCACGGCGTCGCGCACCACGCCGGACGCGGCGAAGGTCGCCTTGCGGACCAGCTCGTTCTTCGGCGCGCGCAGGTAGGGATGCCAGATGCGGACCGTGGCGGCGCCGGCGGTGATCCCGCGGATCGTGGCCACCCCGGCGGCGTCCGTCTTGACCGCGAACGGGGTGTCGACGACCTGGATGAAGCCGACCATCCCGTCGTGGATGTTGCAACCGATCGCCGCGACGCCGGCGGCCCTGAACACGACCGACCGGCTCTCGTCCCTGCCGAAGAGCTTCAGCTCGAACTTGTTGCCGGCGGAGAAGGAGTAGACGTGGTGCCGGACCTTGTCCTTGTTCGGGAAGGCCACGCTGGCGCCAACCGGGACAACCAGGACGAACGGGTCGAACCGGATGTCCTGTTGGGCCACCGTGTAGGTCCAGGGGAAGCGGATCGGTCCGGCCGGGATGCCGGCGGCGGGCTTCACCATGACGACCGCGTTCGGCACCGGCCTCCCCGCGCCATCCCTGACTGTCATGACCAGATCGCCGGCCACCGCGACGGCCGGCGCGAACAGGATTGCCATGATCAGGAGAAGAACTCGCATGGGTCGATTGTGAACAGAGCCCATGAAGCGACTGTAAATCCCCAGTTTGGGGAGTGCGCCGGCCGCCGTGCAACCGGGGCTCCGGAAGATGAGATGATCGGTTAACCAAATGCCCGAAAGTGTCGTCGGTCGGAGATCAGGACCGATGAGATCGGCGGGGAAACACATGCGGCGTCTGTTCATGGGCGTGGCGCTGGCGGCGGCGCTGTCCGGGTCGGCGGCGGCGGACGAGCTTCGCAACGGAACCAAGCTGTTGCTGACCGGCGGCGTGAGCACGATCGAAGGCTCCGGCGGCGGCGGCCTGTCCACCTGGGCGACCACCACCGGCTACGGCGACGACGAGGGGATCGGCGCCAATGTGCACGGAACCCTGGTCAGCCTCCCGGACTTCGAGTTCACCACCTGGGGCGTGGCCGGCGCGGCCTTCGACCGGGTCGAGCTTTCCTACGCCCGGCAAAGCTTCGACACCGGGGATGCAGGCGCGGCCCTGGGCCTGGGCAAGGGCTTCACCTTCAACCAGGACGTCTGGGGCGTGAAGGTCGTGGTGCTGGGCGACGCCGTCTATGACCAGGACCGCTGGCTGCCGCAGGTGGCCGTCGGGGCCCAGTACAAGAAGAATGACCAGGGCGGGATCATCGCGGCGGTCGGCGGGCGCGATGACGAAGGGGTCGACTACTACATCGCCGCCACCAAGCTGCTGCTCGACAAGAGCCTGCTGGTCAGCGGCACGGTCCGGATGACCCGGGCCAACCAAACCGGCCTGCTCGGCTTCGGCGGCCCGAACGGCGACGACCACGCGCCGGAGTTCGAGGGATCGGTCGCCTGGCTGGCGTCGAAGCGCCTGGCCTTCGGCGCCGAGTACCGCACCAAGTCCGGGAACCTGGCCTTCGCCCGCGAAGACGACTGGTTCGATGTCTTCGCCGCCTATGCGGTGAACAAGAACCTGTCCATCACCGCCGCATATGTCGACCTTGGCGACATCGCCACCTTCAAGGATCAGCGCGGCGTCTACCTCTCCCTGCAAGCGGGGTTCTGACCATGAAGATCGCCACCCTCGGCCTCATCGCCGCCCTTGCCGTCGCCGCGCCGGCGCTGGCCCAGGACCCCTGGGCCATGCCGGGCGAGGAGGCGGTCGACGCCTACACGCCGTCCGACGCCAACGCCGGCGCGACGCCCTTTTCGGGCGGCGAGATGCTGGCGGCCTTCAACGGTAAGGCGGGCATCGAGCGGATCGTCATCGGCATGCTGGACCAGAGCTTCAGCGACCCGCGCAGCAGCGACATCTTCCAGGGTCACGACCGGGCCCGCCTGCAGCGGACCCTGATCGAGCAGTTCTGCTACATCCTGAACGGCGGCTGCGCCTACACGGGCCGCGACATGAAGACGACGCACAGGGACATGGGGCTGCAGGCCAGCGACATGAACATCCTGGTCGAGCATCTGCAGCACGCCATGGACAAGGAAGGCGTGCCCTTCGCCGCGCAGAACCGCTTTCTGGCGAAGCTGGCGCCGATGAAACGGGACGTCGTCGAACGGTAGGCGGAATTCGGGTTCAGCAGGGCGCGCCCCTGTAGCGGACCGATTTCGTTGCTATGGTCGCCCCATGGCAAAGCCCGCCGTCCCGCAGTCCAGGAAGTCCGCCGTTCAGGTCCGGGGCGGCTGCGCCTGCGGGGCCGTGCGGTTCGAGATCGACGTGCCCGCCGTGTGGGCCTGGCACGACCACTCCGCAGCCAGCCGCCGGGCCACCGGCGCGGCCTATTCGACCTGGGTCGGCAGCTGGAGGAGTCGGTTCCGCATGCTTGCCGGCGACGACCATGTCGGCCACTGGGAGGACGAGGTCGCCGGTGCGACGCGCAGCTTTTGCGCCCGCTGCGGCACGCCGCTGTTCTACGGGCGCCGGCGCTCGCCGAAGATGATCAACATTCCCCGCGCCCTGTTCGAAACGAGGACGGGTCGCGAGCCGCGTTACCACCTGTATCTCGACCAGCAGGCCGACTGGACCTGGAGCGGCGAGGCGGTGTCGCCGCTGAAGGGCTATCCGGGCGTGATGCGGCAGCGCCCGCGCAGGAAGACGGCGCGGACGCTGGCCGACGACAGCCTGTTCGATCCCTAGGCTGCGCCTAGACGAACGAGTGGAGCACCAGCGCGCCGCCGGCCAGCAGCAGCGTGGCGAAGGTCAGGATCGCGCCCAGCATCCGGCCGATGATCACATTCCAGATCAGGCCGATGGCGTGCAGGACGCGGGCGGCGGCGAGCATGGCGGCGAACCCACAGACCCAGATCTGCGGGAAGCTGTTCATCTCCAGCAGGCCGATCGCGAGGATGGCGATGGGCGTGTACTCGACGAAGTTGGCCTGGGCGCGGACCTTGCGGTTGAAGGCCTCGTCGCCGCCATCGCCCGTGCTGAGCTTGTTCTTGCGACGGTGGTTGGCGACCGGAAAGCTGAGCAGCACCAGAAAGAGCGCGGCGGCGCCCGTGAGCAGCGACGTGACCGGAAGCATTTCCATGGTTGTCTTTCCCCTCCCCGAGGATCGCCCTTGAGGGCAGGGTGAGCTTGGACCAAACAGCATTTGATGCAAGTCCGCCGGCAGCGGTCGCCAGAGGTGATGAATGAAGCGGTTGATTGGTCTGGCCCTGGTCGCCGCCCTGCTGGCGGGAGGGGCCGCCGCGCAGATCTCTCCGCCGGCGGAGCCGCCCGCATTGACCAAGGACCGCATCAGCGAAGCGGAGCTCGATGCGATGGTCGCCGGGCCCATGGCGCTGGTCAACGACGGGGACATGGAGGCCGGGGTGAAGGCCTTCGAGTCGCTTCTGGACGCCAGCCGCAAGCAGCATGGCGCGCAGAACACCGAGGTCGCCGACCTGCTGACGGCCTTCGGCGTGGCGCTCACAGCGGCGGACTACCGGAAGGAGGCGATCCCCTACCTGCGTGCCGCAGTGGAGGTCTCGCGGTCTGTCTATGGTCCCGAGCACCCTGAGTTCGCACTGGCCGTCACCGACGTCGCCATGGCTCTGTGGGATCAGGTCGAGGATGAGCCGCCGCCCCTGGAGGTCGACGAGGCGCTCAGGACAGCCTGGCGGATTCGCGTCGCGACGCTTGGACCGAACCACCCGGAAACGGCCTGGACCCTGGGGCGGCTCGCGGCGCTGGCGGCCCTGCCATCGCGCATCGACGGCAGGCCCGAGCGTGTCGAGGCGGCGATCGCGCTTCGGCTTCAGGCGATCGAGGCGATGAGGATCGGGGTGGATTCGAACTTCATGGACGCCGTCGCCCTCGGCTATCTCGATCTGGCCGGCCTCTATGTCCGCAACGGGCGCCTCGACGAGGGCCTCGGGGCATTCGAGCGCGCCCTGGACGAACTCGCCAGACTGCAGCCGGACACGACCGGCGCGACGGTCACCATCGTCGACGAGGCGCACGCGTTCGCGGACCTGCTCGAAGAGGCCGGCCATCGCGCCGAGGCCGAGTCGATACGGCGGCGTCTGCCTGACCCCTTCCCGTTTGAGGGTGACCAGTCCGAACCGGAGATCCGGACCTGGCCGCCGGGCGCTGGCCGCACCGATGCATGATCGCCTGCGGGCGCGACTGCTCGCGTCCATCCTCGCCTGGCCTGACGCGCGCGGCTGGGCGCTGGCGGCTGCGGTCGGCGCGGGCGCGTTGGTTCTGGAGCTGGTGATCGGTCTTGCGGGCGGATTCCTGCGGCCGGCGCCGGGCGACTGGTCGGTGCTGCCGGCAGCGCTGGCGCTGGCGGTGCTCGTTCCGGCGCTGGGCGAGGAGCTGGTCTTCCGGGGCCTGCTTGTCCCCGGGCGAGGGGAGGTCGGATCGGCCGCGCGCGCCATCCTGCCGGCGACGGTGATCTTTGTGCTCTGGCACGTCTTCGAGGCGCTGACCTTCATGCCGGCCGCCGCGCCGGTGTTCCTGCGCGCCGATTTCCTGGCCACCACGGTGGTGCTGGGCCTGGCCTGCGGCTGGATGCGCTGGCGGACCGGCTCGCTGTGGCCGGCGGTGCTGCTGCACTGGCTGGAGGTGGCTGGCTGGCAGATCTGGTTCGGCGGCGGGATGCTGTAGGGGACTGGATACGGTGTCCCCGCAGGGGACATTGTTTCCTGTCCCCGAAGCGGAGCCTGAAGATCGGGGACAGCTGCCGATGTCCCTGAGGGACACCGGAAGCCGTCCCCAAGGACCGCTTTCCTTGACCCGCAACCCCTAATCCCTATACCGCCAGCCCATGTTCGAAGGACTTTCCCACACCGCCCGCGACGCCAAGGCCTGGCCGTTCGAGCAGGCCCGCAACCTGCTCGCCCGTGTCCTGCGCGTGCGTCTCGACGACGCCGAGCGCGACCTCGCGTCCACGCTGATCCTCGCCGGCAAGGCCGACGAGGCGTTTCGGACCTTCGAAGCCCTGCAGAAGCCGGTGGTGCTGGAGACCGGCTACGGCCCCTCGGGCCTGCCGCACATGGGCACCTTCGGCGAGGTGGCGCGCACGACCATGGTGCGGATGGCCTTCCGCGCCCTGACCGACGATGCCCTGCCCACGCGGCTGATCAGCTTCAGCGACGACATGGACGGCCTGCGCAAGATCCCGCCGAATGTGCCGAACGGCGAGGTCATGATCCCCGACCTCGACAAGCCGCTGACGGTGGTCCGCGATCCCTATGGCGAGCACGAGAGCTTCGGCCACCACAACAATGCCCGGCTCCGCGCCTTCCTCGACAGCTTCGGCTTCGAGTACGAGTTCGTGTCCTCGACCGACTGCTACCGCGGGGGCCGTTTCGACCAGACCCTGCTGACCGCGCTGGCCCGCTTCGACGCCATCCAGAAGATCATGCTGCCCAGCCTGGGCGAGGAGCGGCGCGCGACCTATTCGCCGTTCCTGCCGATCAGTCCGAAGACCGGCAAGGTGCTGCAGGTCCCGACGCTGGAGCGCCACGTCGAGAAGGGCACGATCGTCTTCCGCGACGAAGACGGCGAACTCACCGAGGTTCACGTCACCGGCGGCGGCGTGAAGATGCAGTGGCGGCCCGACTGGGCCATGCGCTGGACCGCGCTGGGCGTCGACTACGAGATGAGCGGCAAGGATCTGGTCGACAGCGTCCGGCTCTCGAACCAGGTCTGCAAGGTGCTCGGCGGCACGCCGCCGGAGGGGTTCAACTACGAACTCTTCATGGACGAGAACAACCACAAGATCTCCAAGACCAAGGGCAACGGCCTGACCATGGAGGAGTGGCTGCGCTACGGCGCGCCCGAGAGCCTGGCCTACTACATGTTCCAGAGCCCGAAGTCGGCCAAGAAGCTCTATTTCGACGTCATCCCGAAGGCGACGGACGAGTACCTGCAACAGCTCGACGCCTTCAACCGCAAGCGGGAAGAGGGCGCCAACGCCGTCGACCTGAACAACCCGGCCTGGCACGTCCATATGGGCCAGCCGCCGGCCAAGGGCTCGCCGGTGTCCTTCTCGCTGATGCTGAACCTGGTCTCGGCCGGCAACGCCTCGAGCAAGGATGTCCTGTGGGGCTTCCTGACCCGCTACATCCCGGGCGCGACGCCGCAGAGCGAGCCGCTGCTCGACCGCCTGGCCGACTATGCGATGAACTACTACGAGGACTTCGTGGCTCCCACGAAGGCCTTCCGCGCGGCCACCGACCAGGAGCGCGCGGCGATGGAGGACCTGCTGGCGCGCCTGCGGGCCCTGCCGGCCGGTTGCCAGGACGCCGAACTGATCCAGAACGAGGTCTATGAGGCCGGCAAGGCCGGCGGCTTCGATCCGCTGCGCAGCTGGTTCCAGGCGCTGTACGAGGTCCTGCTCGGCCAGAGCCAGGGGCCGCGCTTCGGCTCCTTCGCGGCCATCTTCGGCCTGGATCGCACGATCCAGCTGATCGAGGACGGGCTTGCCGCAAAGCTGCTGCAAGCCTGAACCGAACATAACGACGCGTCCTGATCGCGTTCAGGGACGGTCCTCTAGGGTTCTTCTCATCGACGGGTGAAAGCCGGTCGAAACCCATTTGAGGAGAACCACCATGACCCACGTCACGAACAAGATCGCCAAGGTCGGTCTGGCCCTCTCCGTGGCCGCCGCCATGACCGCCACCGCCGTCCCGGTGACCGCCTCGGCCCAGAACGCCGGCGTCTTCCGCTGTGACGCGCCGGGCTCCAAGCAGGAGAGCGGCGCGGTGATCGGCGCCCTGCTGGGCGGCCTGCTGGGCAACCAGGTCGTGAAGAACGAGCGCACCGCCGGTACGGTGGTCGGCGCGGGTCTCGGCGCCGCCGCGGGCTCCTACATCGGCTGCAAGTCGCAGACCAAGGACGCCTACGCCCAGGGAACCTACAGCCGCGGCGGCCAACGCCTGGCCGCCTACGTCCAGCCGGCCCGCTATGAGCGGACCAGCATGCGGATGACCGCCGTGACCAACGTCAGCCTGCGGGCCGGCCCCTCGACCGCGACGTCCAGGGTCGGCGTCCTGCAGCGGGGCCAGACCTTCCAGGCCGCGGCCTACGCCAACGGCGGCCAGTGGGTGCTCGTCAGCCGCGACGGCGTCGGCATCGGCTACGTCCACGCCGGCTACGTCCGCCCGGTGAACGGCTATCGCACCGCCAACTGGTAAGGTGTGACGTCGGATCAACTGAAGGGGCCGGTTCCGTAAGGGACCGGCCCTTTCGCCTGTCGGCTACTGGCTGGCCCACAGGATGCGGGCGATCCAGGCGACGTCCTTCCGCTCCAGCGTGCGGCCCGGATACTCGGGGTTCAGCGACTTGAGCTCGACCGCCTTGCCGGTGATGCGCGCGACTTCCTTGGCCAGCACCTCGCCGGCCGTGGTCCTGACCACCACCCGGTCGCCCCGGCGGGGCTCGGCGCCGGTGGGGTCGACGACGATGCGGTCGCCCTCGCGATAGACGGGCGCCATGGAGTCGCCGCTGATCTCCAGCGCATAGACGCCCTCGCGGGCCAGGCCCGGAAAGTCGATTTCGTCCCAGCCCTGGCCCACGGGGAAGCCGGCGTCGTCGAAATAGCCGTCATCGCCGGCCTGGGCGAAGCCGATCAGCGGCACCCCCTTTGCGCCCGCCGCGACCCCGCCTTCGGCCATGGCCGCGAACTCGCCAAAGCTGACGCCGGTCGCGGCCAGCACCTTCGACAGGCTCTCGGTGGAAGGCCAGCGCGGCCGGGCGTCGGCGTCGCTGGAGAAGCGCTTGGAGCGGTTGAAGCTGGTCGGGTCCAGCCCGGCGACCCTGGCGAGCGCCGAGGTGGTCATGTCGAACCGCGCCGCCAGCTGGTCGATGGCGGTCCAGATCTGCGAATGCGAAGGGCGCGACATGGCAAGGTCCGCTCAGGTGGAGATAGGAAAATAGTCCACCAGGCTAGGAATGTATACCTCGATCTGCTGCGATCTTCGGACGCAGCCATGTCCCTATCGCCAGCGTCAGGGTGGCGCAGAAGCCCATCAGCGCCAGGAAGGTCTGGCGGAAGGCCAGGTCCAGGTCCTGGTCCACCCAGCCGGCCACATGGATGGCCAGGGTCATCACCTGGAAGCCGCAGGCATAGACCGGCCAGGGCCTGGGCGACTTCCAGCTCAGGGCGACCAGGCCGATCAGCACGGCGAGATCGATGCCCGCCAGGGTCAGCGATTCGGTGAGGCCGAAGGTGATCGCCTGCGCCACGACGGTGGCGGTCCAGCCCAGGAAGAACAGCGCCGCGCCCCGTCGCTCGATCGGGCCGCCGCGCATCACCGCGCCCGTGATCGTCACGAGCATCAGCAGGATGAAGGCGATCTGGACGGGGGAGAGCACGCGGGCGGCGTCCTTGCGGCTGGTCGACCCTTGCGCAGTCCCGCATCCGCCTCGCGCCGTCAAGCGCGCGGGCGGCGTCGTGTCGCGGCATCGCGATGCTTGACGTTGACGTAAAGGGCATTATACCTCGTGCCCAACGAGAAAAAACGTAAGCCAAGGGAGGAAAGAATGCCGACCGAACTGCGTCGCCCTGAGCGGACCTTCACCATCCGCCAGCTCTGCACCGAATTCAAAGCCACGCCGCGCGCCCTGCGCTTCTACGAGGACAAGGGCCTGCTGACGCCTGCCCGCGACGGCATGAACCGCGTCTATTCCTACAAGGACCGGGCGCGGCTGATCCTGATCCTGCGGGGCAAGCGGGTGGGCCTGTCGCTGCAGGAAATCCGCGAGATCTTCGAGCTGTACGGCGAAGAAGACGAAGTGATGGCCCAGAACGCCCACTCCCTGAAGAAGTTCAAGGAGAAGATCGTCGTGCTCGAGCAGCAGCGCGAGGATATCGACGGCGCCATCGCCGAGCTTCACGAAGCCTGCGCCCGCCTCGAGAAGCACCTGGCCGACAAGCGTCCCGATCTGCTGCCCAAGGCCGCCGACTACGACCAGATGATGCGCGCGCGCGTCGACGGCCACGCGGAACCCGTCGCCGCCAAGTAAGGCTGCGACGACCACAACAGACCCCGACCTCAACGGAGCGCCCATGGCTTACCAGCCGCCGGCTCGCGATCACGTATTCCTCCTGCGCGATGTGCTGGAGATCGATCGCTACGCAAACCTTCCCGGCTTCGCCGACGCCTCGATGGACGTCGTCGAGCAGATCATCGAGGAGGCGGCGAAGTTCACGGGCGAATTGCTCGCGCCGTTGAACAGTGTCGGCGACAAGCAGGGCTGCACCTGGCATCCGGATCACTCGGTCACCACGCCGGCCGGGTTCAAGGACGCCTACAGGCAGCTCTGCGCGGGCGGCTGGACGGGCCTCGGCTCCGACACCGCCTACGGCGGCCAGGGCCTGCCGCATGTGGTGAACCTGTCCTTCTCGGAGATGTCGAGCAGCGCCAACATGGCCTTCTCGATGTATCCGGGCCTGGCGCACGGGGCCTATTCGGCCATCCACACCGGCGGCACGGACGAGCAGAAGCAGACCTACCTGCCCAAGATGGTGTCCGGCGAATGGACCGGCACCATGAACCTGACCGAGCCGCACTGCGGCACGGACCTGGGCCTGCTGCGCACCAAGGCCGTTCCCCAGGCCGACGGCTCCTATCGCATCTCCGGCCAGAAGATCTGGATCAGCGCCGGCGAGCACGACATGGCCGACAACATCGTCCATCTGGTGCTGGCCCGCATCGAGGGCGCGCCGGCCGGGGTGAAGGGCATCAGCCTGTTCATCGTGCCCAAGTTCTTCCCCAAGGCCGACGGCTCGGTCGGCGCCCGCAACGAGGGCGTCAAGTGCGTCGGCCTCGAGGAGAAGATGGGCATCCACGGCAACGCCACCTGCGTGATGCAGTATGACGAGGCCGAGGGCTATCTGATCGGCGAGGAGAACAGCGGCCTGCGCATCATGTTCGTCATGATGAACGAGGCCCGCATCGGCGTCGGCCTGCAGGGCATCGCCCAGGCCGAAGCCGCCTACCAGGCTGCCCGCGACTTCGCCAAGGACCGCCTGCAGGGCCGCTCCCTGACCGGTCCGAAGAACCCGGACGGGCCCGCCGATCCGATCATCGTCCACCCCGACGTGCGCCGCATGCTGCTCGACAGCCGGGCCATGATCGAGGGCGGCCGCGCCTTCCTGTTCTGGACCGCGCTGCACGGCGACCTGGCCCACGGCCACGAGGACGAGGCCGTCCGCCAGAAGGCCGGCGACTACATGGGCCTGCTGACCCCGGTGCTGAAGGGCTACCTGACCGACAAGGGCTTCAAGGTCTGTGTCGACGCCATGCAGATCCACGGCGGCAGCGGCTTCACCGAACACTTCCCCGCCAGCCAGTACCTGCGCGACTGCCGCATCGCCCTGATCTACGAGGGCACCAACGGGGTCCAGGCGCTGGACCTGGTCGGCCGCAAGCTGGCCGCCAACGGCGGCCGGGCGGTGATGAGCTTCTTCGCCGAGATCGACGCCTTCGTGGAGGCCAACGCCGGCGACGCCGAGCTGAAGCCCTTCCTCGACGGGCTGGCCGGCGCCAAGGCGCAGTTGCAGGACGCCACGATGTGGCTGATGCAGAACGGCCTGGCCAACCCCGACAACGCCGGGGCCGCGTCCACCGACTACATGCATCTCTTCGGGATCACGGGCCTGGCCTACATGTGGGCGCTCATGGTCAAGGTCGCGCTGGCGAAGATCGCCGGCGGCGACAGCGACCCCTTCTATGCGTCCAAGGTGGCCGTCGGCCGCTATTTCCTCGAGCGCGTGCTGCCGGACACCGGCGCCCACCTCGCCAAACTCAAGACCGGGTCGGCCACCATGATGGCCATGCCCGCGGAGGCCTTCTGAACATGAGTGCGCTTCAGGTTGAACGTCTTCCGGCCCTGGCCGAAGAGGACATCGTCATCTTCGAGGACGCGGTCGGAAAGTTCTTCGACGAGCATGCGCCCGAGGCCCGCGTGGCCAAATGGCGCGAGGACGGCATCGTCGAGCGGGCGATGTGGAATGAGGCCGCCGAGGCCGGCCTGGCCTGCCTGTCGATCCCCGAGGAGTACGGCGGCATGGGCGGCGACTACCGCCACGAAGTCGTGCTCATGGAACAGCTGGGCGCCAAGGGCGTCGACGGCTTCGGCCTGTCCCTGCACAACTCCATCGTCGCGCCCTACATCTTCCACTACGGGACCGAGGACCAGAAGCGCCGCTGGCTGCCGAAGCTGGCCACCTGCGAGTACGTGGCCGCCATCGCCATGACCGAGCCGGGCGCGGGCAGCGACCTGCAGGGCATCAAGACCACCGCGAAGCTGGACGGCAACGAGTACGTCATCAACGGCTCAAAGACCTTCATCACCAATGGCCAGACGGCGAACCTGATCATCGTGGTCTGCAAGACCGACCCGACCCAGGGCGCGCGCGGCACCTCGCTGATCCTGGTCGAGACGGACAACGCGCCGGGCTTCGAGCGCGGCCGCAACCTCGACAAGCTGGGCATGGAAGCGGCCGACACCTCGGAGCTGTTCTTCAACGACGTCCGGGTGCCGACCAGCAACCTGCTGGGCGAGGGCGAAGGCCACGGCTTCTTCCAGCTGATGAGCCAGCTGCCGCAGGAGCGCCTGAACATCGCCGTCCAGGGCATCGCCACCATCGAGCGGGCGCTGGCCCTGACCATCGACTACGTCAAGCAGCGCAAGGCGTTCGGCAAGTCGATCCTCGACTTCCAGAACACCCAGTTCGTGCTGGCCGAGTGCAAGACCGAGGCGACCGTGGCCCGGGTCTTCGTCAACCACTGCATCGAACAGCACCTGAAGGGCAAGCTGGACGCGGCGACGGCCTCGATGGCCAAGTACTGGGTCACCGACCTGGAGAACAGCATCATCGACCGGTGCCTGCAGTTCTTCGGCGGCTTCGGCTACATGGCCGAGTACCCGATCGCCCGCATGTACCGCGACAGCCGCGTGCAGCGCATCTACGGCGGCGCCAACGAGGTCATGAAGGTGCTGATCGCCAGGACGCTGTAGGCGGGATTTCACAGCCAGATCCGGCGCGTCTGGCCAGATCGCGCAGAATCCGGCGAAAGTCGGCGTCTGATGATCGACCACCTCTCCATCGCCGTAAGCGACCTGGCGCGCAGCGCGACCTTCTATGAGGCTGTCCTGGCGCCGCTCGGCTATACGCGGCTGGTCGAGCGGCCGGGGACGGTGGGCCTTGGCAAGCGCTATCCCGAGGTCTGGATCAACCACCGGCCGGGGATGACCCGCGCCGACCCGGACACCGGCCACCACGTCTGCCTGCGGGCCGCGAGCAGCGAGGCGGTCGACGCCTTCCACGCCGCCGCCCTGGCCCGCGGCGGAGCCGACGCCGGCGCGCCCGGTCCGCGGCAGGCGGCCATGACCAGCTACTACGGCGCCTTCATCCTCGACCCGGACGGGGCGAAGCTGGAAGCGGCCAGCTTTCCAAGGAGCGAGGACTGATGTCCCACCACGTCGCCACCATCGACTGGTCGCTGACCGCATCGCCCGAGGACTTCCTCAAGGGCCGCTACAGCCGCGTCCACACCGTCGCCTTCGATGGCGGCGTGACCATTCCCGGATCGCCGTCGCCCGGCGTCGTGCCGCCGCCCTGGTCCGACCCGGCCGCCGTCGACCCCGAGGAAATGCTGGTGGCGGCGCTGAGCAACTGTCACATGCTGACTTTCCTGCACAAGGCGCGGGAGGCCGGCTACGTCGTCGCTGCCTATCGCGACGAGGCCACAGGCGTCATGCGCAAGACGCCCGCGGGCAGGATCGCCGTCACCCGCGTGACGCTGCGCCCGGTGATCGCGTTCGAGGGCGCGGGGCCCGACGCCGCGGCGCTGGAGGCCCTGCACCACGCCGCCCACGAGGACTGCTTCATCGCCAACTCGGTCACCACCGAGGTGGTCGTCGAGGCGCCCTGACGTCCCGTTCCGGGGCAGGGGCGCCCAAAATGGGCCACCTACCCACGTTCTTTCACTGAGTCTTAGGAACGCCTGACGCATCGTCATCGAAAGAACGGGAACGACGATGAGCAAACGCGAGGCGGAGGACAGGTTCGGTCTGCGGGCGGCGGTGCGGGCGCGTCGTCGCCACCTGCCGTCGCGGATGATCACGTCCGTCCTGATCGCCGCGGGCCTCCACGCTGTCATGGGCTGGCCGGCCATGTGGCTGTGGGCCGCCGCCTACATCGTGGTGCAGCTGGTCGAGACCTGGATCGGTCCTCGCCTGCTGGCCCGGCCGCTGGACAATGCCGCCACGGCGGCCAACGTCGCCATTGTGCTGTTCATGCCCAGCGCTTTGGTGTTCGGCGGACTGGGGATGGCGCTGTGGAGCAACGCCGGCGTCTATGGTCCCGCGCTCGGGGTCTCGGTGATCGCCGGAGCCATGACCAACGTCATCGCGCTGAGCCGCGGCTCGCGGATCGCCTTCGCCGCCTCCGCCGTGCCCTACGGCCTGTTCCTGCTGGCCATGCCGCTGATGGACGTGGGCCGGGTGTCGAGCCCGCTGCTGACCACGATGATGATCGCCACCGGCCTGATCATGCTCAACATCATCGGCGCCTGGATCACCACCGAGGACGCCCGCCGCGCCGAGGACCGCGCCAAGGCCGAGGCCGAGCGCCGCCGCGCCGAGGCCGAGGCCGCTGTCGAGGCCAAGAGCGCCTATGTCGCCGCCATCAGCCACGAGCTGCGCACCCCGATCAGCGCCATCCTGGCCGGCGCCGCTGAGCTGGAACGCAACGGCGCCGGCGCGGCGAAGGCTCCGGCCCGCCTGATCGGCCACGCCGGCCAGATGATGCGCGCGCTGCTCGACGACCTGCTCGACCTGTCCAAGATCGAGGCCGGCCGCATGGAGGTCGAGACCATCGCCTTCGACCTGCGCGCCAACGTCAGCAACGCGGTGAAGATGTGGCGGCCGCAGGCGCGCGAGAAGGGCCTGCGCATGCGGATCGAGGGCGCGCGCGCGCTGCCCGCCCGCGTCGTCGGCGATCCCACGCGCCTGGGTCAGGTGCTCAACAACCTGCTGTCCAACGCCATCAAGTTCACGACCACAGGATCGGTGACCGTGCGGATCGAGAGCGTCCAGGCCCCCGGCGGCTGGACCGTCTCCCTGTGCGTCGCCGACACCGGCCCCGGCATGACGCCGGAGAAGGTCGACCGCCTGTTCATGCCCTTCGAGCAGCTCGAGGCCGGCGCCGCGCGCAAGCACGGCGGCTCTGGCCTCGGCCTGGCCATCAGCCGCGAACTGGCCCGCCTGATGGGCGGCGACCTGACCGCGACCAGCGCGCCGGGCGAAGGCGCCGCCTTCACGCTCAGCCTGACCCTGCCGGCTGCGCAGGCCGCCGCGCCGGCGGCGCCGCTCGAGGCGGTCGAGGCCCGGGTGCTGGTGGTTGACGACCACGCGGTCAACCGTCAGGCCCTGACTCTGGTGCTGGCCCCGCTCGGCATCACGCCGGTGACGATCGGCTCGGCGGAGGAGGGGCTGGAGCTGCTGGCCCGCGAGATCTTCGACGTGGTGCTGATGGACGTCTACATGCCCGACATGGACGGCCGCGAGGCGACCCGCCTGCTGCGCAGCAGGCCCGGTCCCAACCAGGCCGTCCCCGTCATCGCCATCACCGCCTCGGCCACCGAGCGCGACTGGGACGCCTGCCGCGCCGCCGGCATGACCGGCCACGTCGCCAAGCCCATCGAACCGGCCCAGCTCTACGCCGCGCTGGACGCGGCGCTTTCGGGGACGCCGGCGCGGGACGTGGAAGCGGCTTAGGCATCGCCCTTCACTGTCATCCCGGACGCCGCAGGCGATCCGGGACCCAGCCGATGCCGTGCGCCCGCGTTTGCTGGGTCCCGGCGCTCCGCTACGCTACGGCCGGGATGACATAGAGGAGTTGGCTTCAAGCATCGCCCTCAACCGCTCCCCCAGCCCCGCCTCATCCTTCAGCTCGCACTCCCAGACCACCTCGACCCGCCAGCCGGCTGCCTCGAGCGCCGCCGTTGACGCTTCATCCCGCGCGCGGTTTCGCCCGACCTTGCCCAGCCAGTAGTCGCGATTCTGCTGCGGGACCCGCGCGCCGCGCGGACAGTCGTGGCCGTGCCAGAAGCAGCCGTGGACGAACAGCGCCAGCCGACGGCCCGGCATGACGATGTCCGGCTTGCCGGGCAGGTCCTTGCGGTGCAAGCGATAGCGCGCGCCCAGCGCGGTCAGCAGTCGGCGGACGGTCTTCTCCGGCCCGGTGTCGCGCCCCTTGACCCGCCGCATGACGGCGGAGCGCTTCTCGGGGGAAAACACATCCGTCACAGGCACATCCGCAATCCGTTCATCCCCGCGGAGGCGGGGATGAGCGGAACAGAGAGATCACAGCCCCTCGAACAGCGCCGTGCTCAGGTACCGCTCGGCGAAGCTGGGGATGATGGTGACGATCACCTTGCCCGCGTACTCCGGCCGGCTGGCCAGGTCGAAGGCGGCGGTCAGGGCGGCGCCGGAGGAGATGCCGACGGGCAGGCCGTCGGTGCGGGCCACCTTGCGGGCCATCTCGAAGGCGTCGTCGTTGCTGACCTTGACGATGTCGTCGATCACGCCACGATCCAGGATGCCCGGCACGAAGCCGGCGCCGATGCCCTGGATCTTGTGGGCGCCCGGCGCGCCGCCGGACAGGACGGGCGAAGCCTCGGGCTCGACGGCGACCATGCGCAGCGACGGCTTGCGGGCCTTCAACGCCTGGCCGACGCCGGTGATGGTGCCGCCGGTGCCGACGCCGGAGACCACCGCATCGACGGTCCCGGCGGTGTCGTTCCAGATTTCCTCGGCGGTCGAGACCCGGTGGATCAGCGGGTTGGCCTCGTTCTCGAACTGTTGCGGCATCACCGAGCCGGGGATCTCCTCCAGCAGCTCCTGGGCCCGGGCGACGGCGCCGCGCATGCCCTTCTCGGCCGGCGTCAGTTCCAGCCGCGCGCCGAGGATCAGCAGCATCTTCCGCCGCTCGATCGACATGCTGTCGGGCATGACCAGCACGATGGGATAGCCCTTGGCGGCGGCGACGAAGGCCAGCGCGATGCCGGTGTTGCCGCTGGTCGGCTCTACGATCGATCCGCCGGGCTTGAGCAGGCCGTTGGCTTCCAGCCACTCGATCATCGAGGCGCCGATGCGGTCCTTGACCGAGCCCATCGGGTTGAAGAATTCCAGCTTGACCAGAACCTCGCCCTTCGGCTTCAGCTCGGCGGAAAGGTTGGGCAGGCGCACCAGCGGCGTGTCGCCCAGGGTGTCGACGATGCTGTCGTAGATGCGGCCGCGACCGGCGCGTTTGAAGCGGGCGGCGTCATAGGTGGTCATCGATAGTCTCCGGGGGGAGCGTGTTCCGTTGCCGCGACCCTAGAACCGCCCACGGGCGTTGTCAGCGCTCATTCGGCTGCGAGGGGCGTGAGGGAATCTCTCAGCAAGGGCTCCAGCAGATGCGCCGCCAGCCAGCGCACGACGGGCACGGCCACCCCATCGCCGATGACGTGGAACGCCGCCGTCGACCCGGCCGGCAGGGCGTAGCTGTCCGGCAGGCCCATCAGCCGGGCGCCCTCGCGCGGGGTGAGCAGACGGGATCGGACGGCGCCGCCTTCCGCCACCACGATGGTCTGCCGCGAGGAGCCGCCCCGGGCGGTGCGCAGGCAGCCGGCGAGGCCGTCGGTGCGCACCTCGGCCTGGGGCGTCCCGGCGCGGGTGCGGCGGTAGACGGCGCCGACCGTGCGGCCGGGCTGGTCAAGCCGCGCGCGATGCAGCGGCGTCATCTGGGCCAGCAGCCGGGCGGTGTCGACGTCCGATCGCCAGGACACGGCGTCGTCGTCTTCCAGCAGGGCCGACAGGTCGGTGTTGCGGACGGGCGGCGCCGGCAGATCCCACCAGACCCACGACGCTTTGAGCGCGGCGGGCAACCGGTCGTGGGCCTCCACCACTGCCTTGCTGTGGAAGCCGCAGCGCCCGGTCCGCGCGCCGGCGCTCTCCCGCGTGGCGATGACGAAGACCCGGGGCCGGCTCTGCGGCGTGAAGGCGGCGGCGTCGATTTCCAGCGCCCCGAAGCGGTAGCCCTGGCCGGCCAGCGCCGCGCACAGGGCCTCGAAATCCCTGCCGCCGTGCGAGGTCAGCAGGCCGACGACATTCTCGATGACGATGGCGCGCGGCGCCCGGACCTGGGCGTTCAGCGCCTCGATCAGTCGCCAGAAGCCGAAGAAGGCGCTCGACCGCCCGCCGGTCAGCCCCGCCCGCGCGCCGGCGAGGCTGAAGTCCTGGCAGGGGCTGGAGGCCCAGGCCAGATCGGCGCGGCCGGGCAGGTCGCCAGGCTGGACCTGCCAGACATCGCCCTGATGGAAATGGGCGCCCGCGCCCGCATGGTTGGCGCGATAGGTCGCCGCCTTCACCGGGTCGAAGTCGTTGGCGTAGAGGCAGGACCAGCCCTCGCCGAGCCCGAGCCGGGCCATGCCCCCTCCGGCGAAGAATTCCAGGAAGCCGAGGGGAGGATTCCGACTCATCGCGAAATGAGTCTAACCTGCGCGCGACCTTTCGAGGAGAAGCGCCATGCGCCGCACCGCCATCCTGTTCACCGCCGCCCTGCTGCTCGCCGCCTGCGGCCAGGAGGCGCCCGGCGGCGCCGACGCGCCCCCGCCCGCCGATGCGCCGTCCGAGGCGGCCGCGCCGGTCGAGCCGGTCAGCGAGTACGCGGTCGACTTCGCCGCCCGGGGCAACGAGCCCTTCTGGCGGGCCGACGTGAAGGGAACGACGATCACCATCACCCGGCCCGAACCGCCGGAGGTCGTGGCCACCAACGCCGCGCTGGGGACCTCCGGGACCACCGGCACCTGGACCGCCCAGGCCGGGACCACGCCGGTGGTGCTGGTGGTGAGCAAGGCGCCCTGCAGCGACGGCATGAGCGACCTGAAGTACGACTACACCGCCGAGCTTCGCGAGGGCGACGCCGTCTTCAAGGGCTGCGCCTTCCCGCTGAGCGCCGAGCCGCGCGAAGGGGAGTAGGCCTCAACCGTCATCCCGGACGCCGCAGGCGATCCAGGACCCGGCCGGCGGCGTGTCGAAGCACGCAGAGCGCCTCCCCATTCAGCCCTGACCGACGGCGACGGTCTCGAACTGCGAGGTCCTGGCCTGCGTCTGGCCGCCCGGCATGGGCAGCAGCAGGGCGATGGCGACGGCCGCGGCGGCGGCGATGGCGAAGACGGCCTTGACGGCCATGGGACGCTCCATGGATGCGACGCGTCAGGGTTGCGCTGCACGGGTTAACGAACCGCCAAGTCCCCGGGTTTCACGCAAGGCAAAGGCAGGAGAACCGGTGGGGTCCTCCTGCCTCGCTTCAGTCCGGTCAGGCATAGAGCCGGCCCGGGCGGTTAAGCCCGGGTCCGGATCGGCCTTCTTGTCCTAGTAGATCTCGAACAGGCCGGCGCCGCCTTGTCCGCCGCCGATGCACATGGTCACCACGCCCCACTTGGCGCCGCGACGACGGCCTTCCTGCAGCAGGTGGCCGGTGCAGCGCGCGCCGGTCATGCCGAAGGGGTGGCCGATCGAGATCGAGCCGCCGTTGACGTTGTACTTGGCCGGGTCGATGCCCAGCTTGTCGCGGCTGTAGAGGCACTGCGACGCGAAGGCTTCGTTCAGTTCCCACAGGTCGATGTCGTCGACCTTCAGGCCCTGGCGGGCGAGCAGGCGGGGCACGGCGAAGACCGGGCCGATGCCCATTTCGTCAGGCTCGCAGCCGGCGGCGGCCCAGCTCACGAAGCGGCCCAGCGGCTCGAGACCGCGGCGCTCGGCTTCCTTGGCTTCCATGACCACCACGGCGGCCGCGCCGTCCGACAGCTGGCTGGCGTTGCCGGCGGTGACGAAGTTGCCTTCGCCCTTGACCGGCGCGAGCTTGTTCAGGCCTTCCAGCGTGGTTTCGGGACGGTTGCACTCGTCCTTGTCGACCACGTAGTCGACCAGGGTCTCTTCCTTGGTCTCCTTGTTGACCAGCTTCATCTTGGTGGCCATCGGGACAATCTCGTCGTCGAACTTGCCCGAGGCCTGGGCCGCGGCCGTGCGGCGCTGGGATTCGAGGCTGTACTCGTCCTGGTATTCGCGGCTGACGCCGTAGCGCTTGGCGACGATGTCGGCGGTGTCGATCATGGCCATGAAGATCGCCGGGGCGATGTCCATCAGCTTGGGATCAACCGTGCCCGAACCGCCCATGCCGCCGCCCGGGATGGAGATGCTCTCCACGCCGCCGGCCACGACGCAGTCGGCGCCGTCGCCACGGATGTGGTTGGCGGCCATGGCGATGGCCTGCAGGCCCGAGGAGCAGAAGCGGTTGATGGTCACGCCGCCGGTGGTCACCGGCATGCCGGCCAGCAGCGCCGCCAGGCGACCGATGTTGGCCGCGCCGTGGGCGTTGTTGCCCAGGTAGCAGTCCTCGATGTCGGCCGGGTCGACGCCCGACTTGGCCACCGCATGCTTGATGGCGTGCGCGGCCATGCTCATGGGCGGGGTGACGTTAAATCCGCCGCGGCCCGCCTTGGCGAGGCCGGTGCGGGCGTAGGACACGATGACGGCTTCGCGCATCTGGCGTTTTCCCTTTGTCTCTCAAACACTCGTTCGAATGGTGCGCCGCACCCTAGGCGAACGTCGCGGAAAGAAAAAGATCACGCGCACGTCAACCTGGGAGGGGGGCCGTCTTGCCATTCGGGGCGGCGGCTGGCTTGCTGCCGCAGCCTCATCCTCCGGACCCTCTTCATGCGCACGCTGATCCTCGCTCTCGCCGCCGTCTCGACCCTTGCTGCGCCGGCTCTCGCCCAGGATCCGCCCGAGGGCGGGGCGTGGACGGACTGCGCGGTGACCTCCGTCACCCTGCTGCGCGACCGGATGGTGGTGAAGTGCGGCGGCCTGGCCGGAGCCGACAATCCGCGCATCTTCGCCATCGAGACCAACGACCGTCTGCTCGACCCGGTGCTGCGCATCGCGCTCGACGCCAAGGCGCGGGGCCGGCCGATGGGCGTGCTGTACGTCAAGGCGACGATGGCCAGCCCGGCCGGCTGCGCGCCCGCCGACTGCCGCCGTCTGGTCGCCGTGGAGTCGAAATAGGCGCCGCACGCCTTGACCTGCGCGTCACCCGGCGGGACGATCCTGATCAACGATAAGAAACACGATCAGGGAGTTTTGGCATGGCCGAGCGCGCGTTCGATCTGGTGATCCGGGGCGGAACCGTCATCGACGGTTCGGGCGGCGCGCCCTTTGTGGCCGATGTCGGTGTCCGCGACGGCCTGATCGCCGCTGTCGGCCAGGGCCTGCCGGCCGGGACGCAGGAGATCGACGCCGCCGGCCGCATCGTCACGCCCGGCTTCGTCGACATCCACACCCACTACGACGGCCAGGCGACCTGGGACGAGCGCATGCAGCCCTCGTCCTGGCACGGGGTCACCACGGCGGTGATGGGCAACTGCGGCGTCGGCTTCGCCCCCTGCAAGCCGCAGGACCACGACCGGCTGATCCGACTGATGGAGGGAGTCGAGGACATCCCCTTCCCGGTGCTGACCCAGGGCCTGCCGTGGAACTGGGAGAGTTTCCCCGAATACCTCGACAGCCTGTCGGGCCGGTCGTTCGACATCGACATCGCCGCCCAGCTGCCGCACGCAGCCCTGCGGGTCTATGTGATGGGCGAGCGCGGCGCCAACCGCGAGCCGGCGACGCGGGAGGACATCGCCCACATGGCGGTGATCGCCAAGGGCGCGGTCGAGGCCGGGGCGCTGGGGTTCTCTACCTCGCGCACCCTCAACCACCGCACCAGCGACGGTCAGCCGACCCCGACCCTGACGGCCGGCGAGGACGAGCTGGAGGGCATCGCCCTGGGCCTCAAGGCCGCCGGCAAGGGCGTGCTGCAGTTCGTGTCCGACTTCCAGCAGCCGGCCGAGGAGTTCGCCATGTTCCGGCGACTGGTCGAGAAGAGTGGCCGTCCGCTGAGCTTCTCCCTGGCCCAGAGCCCCAAGGGGCCCGACAGCTGGAAGATCCTGCTGGCCGCCCTGACCCAGGCCAATGACGACGGCCTGCCGATGAAGGCCCAGGTCGCCGGCCGCCCGGTCGGGGTGCTGTTCGGACTGGAGCTGACCCTCAACCCGTTCAGCCAGCACGAGACCTACAAGGCGATCGCCCACCTGCCGCTGGCCGAGCGGGTGGCGCAGCTGAAGGACCCGGCGGTCCGCGCGCGGCTGCTGTCCGAGGAGCTCGATCCCAAGGGGCCGTTCGCCGGCAGCGCGCTTCGGGCGTGGGACAACATGTTCCTGATGCGCGAGCAGCCGGACTACGAGCCGACGGCCGCAGACACCATCAAGGAACTGGCCGCCGCCCAGGGCCTCTGGCCCGACGAGGTGGCGCTGGACCACATGCTGAGCAACGGCGGGCGGGGGATGCTCTACCACCCGTTCCTGAACTACGCGAACGGCTCGCTGGACCCCAGCTTCGCCATGCTCAGCCACCGCGACACGGTGCCGGGCCTCAGCGACGGCGGCGCTCACGTCGGCATGATCTGCGACGGCAGCTTCCCGACCAGCAACATCACCCACTGGACCCGCGACCGCACGCGCGGGCCCAAGCTGGGCCTGGAGCAGATGATCCGCATGCAGACCCGCGACACGGCCGAGGCGGTCGGGTTGCTGGATCGCGGGCTGATCGAGGTTGGGCTGCGGGCGGATCTCAACGTCATCGACTACGACGGCCTGACCCTGCACGCGCCGGGCGTCGCCTACGACCTGCCGGCCGGCGGGCGTCGGCTTGTGCAGCGAGCGGACGGCTATGTGGCCACGGTCGTCGCCGGCCAGATCACCTACCGCGACGGCGAACCGACGGGCGCGCTCCCCGGCCGGCTGGTGCGCGGGGCGCAGGGCGCGCCGATGCGGCTGGCGGCGGAGTAGGTTTGCGTCCTTCGCGACGCTCGCAAGCTCGCTCCTCAGGATGACGAAGGGGAATAGAGTTCGTCATGGTGAGGAGCCGGCACTTGGGCCGCCCCGGACTTGATCCGGGGGAACCACGCAGGGCCTCTACTCCCCGAACCCCTCGCCCAGTTCTTCCACCGGGTCCATCCTGATCAGCCGGCTGTCCTCGACGGCCGCCTGGCGGTGCTTCACGTGCTCGCGGTAGCCGGGGTCGGTGACCATCTCCAGGAAGGCGCCGGCGCCGGGATAGAAGGCGATGAACGCGATGTCCCAGCGCTCGTCGGTCGGGCCGGTCAGGACGACGTCAGGCCGTCCGGCCCAGATCTGCCGGCCGCCGACCCGCTTGAACACCTCGGCGCTGTCGCGGCCATAGGCGCGGTAGGCCTCCAGCCCCGTCATGCCCTTGCCGTGATTGGGGTGCCCTTCCGGATAGGCGGCCAGCGGCCGGACGCGGACGAGGTTCAGCATATGGATGGGCTGGTCGCGGGGCAGGGCCTTGAAGGCGTCGAACTGCGGGCGGGTGGGATCGATGGAGCCGGTCATGGGGAGACTGTGACTCAGTCCCCGGAAGCTGTCATCCCGGCGTCGCCGCCATCCAGACGATGTGGCGGGCGCCGCGGCCGCGGTGGGCGCGGACCATGGTCTCCTTTACCTCGAAGCCGGAGCGCTGCAGGCGCCCGGTGAAGGCGTGGTCGGGCGTCGAGGACCAGACGCCCAGCACCCCGCCCGGACGCAGGGACTTCTTCGCCACCCCCAACCCGCGGCCGTTGTAGAGGCCGTTGTTGCCGGCGCGGCTCAGGCCCCTGGGGCCGTTGTCGACGTCCAGCAGAATCGCGTCCCAGCTGCCCGGCGGGCTGTCGATCAGATCGGCGACGTCGGTGATCTTCACCGTCGTGCGCGGGTCGGTCAGGCTGTCGCCGTAGAGGCCGGCGAGCGGACCCTTGCCCCAGGCCAGCACCGCCGGCACCAGCTCGGCGACGACGATCTCCGCCCTGGGACCGAAGGCCTCCAGCGCCGCGCGCAGGGTGAAGCCCATGCCCAGCCCGCCGATCAGCACCCGGGGTTTGGGCCGGTCGCCGATCCGCTCGCGGGCCAGCCGGGCCAGCGCCTGCTCGGAGTCGCTCAGCCGGCTGTTCATCAGCTCGATGCCGCCGGCCATGATCGAGAACTCCTGGCCGCGCTGCATCAGCTTCAGCTCGCCGCCCCCACCGGGGACGGTCGCGGTATCGAGGTGGACCCAGGGGATCATGGCCGGCCCGGCGTCGGCAGGATCACCAGGCGGTCGGGCAGTTCGTTGGGGTTGTCGGCGCGGTGCGGCACATGCTCGGCGAGGATCTCGCCGCAGCGTTTCACCGCCGCCTCGAAGCCGCCGGGGATGTCGCGGCGCTTGAGGCCGGCGATCAGCAGGCTGACGACCTCGTCCCAGACGCCGTGGGGCGCGACGCTGTAGATGCCCTCGTCGGCGATCACCTCGGCCCGGTGCTCGGCCAGGGAGGCGAACAGCAGGATGCCGGTCCGCTCGCGGGTGGCGTGCAGGCCGTGGCCGAGGAACTGCTGCATGGCCGCGCGGTGCACCCGCTCGGCCTTCAGCGAGGCCGGCGTCAGGGCCCGGCGGATCGGCGGGATCGAGACGACCAGCGCCGCCAGCACGAACACCGCCGCCTGCAGGGCGACATAGATAGCCAGGGCCGTGAAGATGGTCTGGCCCGTCGGAGCGTGGCCGGTGGTCCAGCCGCCGAACATCCCGACCAGCATCTGTGGCTCGAAGCCGAGCAGCAGCGCCAGGGCCGGCAGCACCAGCGCCGCGCCGGCCGCCCAGGCCAGCGGGGTCTCGCGGTAGTCCGACACGGCCGGAGCCAGCACGCAGTAGATCTCGCCGGCCGTCGTCGCCTCGGCGGCGCCGACCGCGTCGGCGATCCGTTGCTGGTCGGCTTCCGTCATTCGCATGGGCATCCTACCAGCCTCCCGAGGCGCCGCCGCCGCCGAACGATCCGCCGCCGCCGGAGAACCCTCCGCCGCCGCCGGACCAGCCGCCGCCGCCGCCACCGCCGCCCCCGAGCATATGGCCCAGGATGCCGCCGATGATCAGCGGGGCGAGGTTGTCGTCATCGTCGTAGCGCCGGCGCCGGCCGTCACGGCCGCGCATCGCCCGCCGTCCGCCGCGTCCGGCCCGCATCATGGTGGTCAGCATGATGATGAAGCCGAAGACCAGCAGCACCAGGATCCATTTGGGCGGTCCCTCGGCGCGCGGGCGTTCCGTGGCCGCCGCGACCTGGGCTTGCGCCGCCTCGTCCGGCAGGCTGAGCTGCTGGATCAGGGCGTCGGTCCCTGCCACCACGCCGCCCTCCATGTCGCCCGCCTTGAAGCGGGGCAGGATGGCGGACTGGATGATGACGCTGGACAGGGCGTCGGTCAGCACCGGCTCCAGGCCGTAGCCGACCTCGATCCGCACCTTGCGCTCGTTGGGCGCCACGATCAGCACCGCGCCGTCGTCGTTCTTCTCGTCGCCCAGCTTCCAGGCCCGGCCGAGCTGGTAGCCGTACTCCTCGATCTCGTAGCCCTGCAGCGAGGGCAGGGTGGCCACGACGAGCTGGCGGCCGGTCGCGGTTTCCAGCGCCTCGAGCTTCTGCGTCAGCGCCGCTTCCGTCGCCGGCGACAGCAGGTTGGCCTCGTCGACGACCCGGCCCGACAGCTTGGGAAAGGTCGGGGCGGCGAGGGCCGGGAGGGCGATAAGGGTAATGGCGAGGGCGAGCACAATCCTCCCCGGAGCGAAGCGAGGGGGAGGGGGACCGCCGGGACGGCGGTGGAGGGGGCGGCTCCGAGCGTGAAGGGATGGCGCGTTTGGAGGGGCGACGTCAGTCGCCCGCGCCGCCCCCTCCACCATGCTCCGCATGGTCCCCCTCCCCGGCAAGCCGGGGAGGAATGACATCAGGCGGTTCAAGTTACTGCTTCGCCGCCGGAGCGGTCGTCGGCGCCGGGACGGCCGGGGCCGGCGGGGCGCTGAAGTCCACCGACGGCGCGGTCTGGGCGCTGGCGGCGGCCTGGAACAGCTGGGCCGGCTTCTGGCCGCCGTACAGCGTCTTGGCCCAGATCACCTGCGGGAAGGTGCGCAGGGTGGTGTTGTAGGTCTGGGCCGCCTGGTTGTAGTCGCGGCGGGCGATGGCGATGCGGTTCTCGGTGCCTTCCAGTTGGCTCTGCAGCGCCATGAAGTTCTGGTTGGACTTCAGGTCCGGATAGTTCTCCTGGATCATCATCAGCCGGCCGAGCACGCCGCTGAGCCTGTCCTGCGACTGCTGGAACTGGGCGAACTGCGCCGGGTCGGTGATGGTCGAGGCGTCGACGCGCACCTGGGTCGCGGACGCCCGCGCCTCGGTGACGGCGGTCAGGACGTCCTTCTCCTGGGCGGCGTAGCCCTTCACCGTATTGACCAGGTTGGGGATCAGGTCGGCCCGGCGCTGGTACTGGTTCTGCACCTCGGCCCACTGGGCCTTCACGGCCTCGTCCTGGGTCGGAATCGTGTTCACGCCGCATGCGGAGAGCAGCGCGGCGACGGCAAGCGCCGGCGCCAGTCGGAGGAAGCGGGAGATCGCGTTCATGGATGGCCCCTTGAGGCGGCCCTCGGGTGGGCCGCGCCGCAGATATGGCCCCGGCCTGCGCCCCTGAGAAGAACGGGGGCGTCGATTTTTCGAACAAGGGTTTGGGAAGAGGCGCCTCTTCTCCCTTCCCCCTCGATGGAGAAAGGGCCGGGGATGGTGGTGAAGGCGATGTCTGTCCGGGTGGGCGCATGAGGCTGCGAGCCACCCTGAGCCCATCGCTTCAACCCAGCGGCCCCACCACCAACCCTGCCCCTCCTCCATCGAGGAGGAGGGGGTTGAGGCGCGTCCTACATCCCGAGCAGGCGGTCGTTCTTGCCGGCGGCGCGGCCTTCGGCCCATTCGGCCTCAAGCGCCTGGAATTCCTTCCGCCGCGGGCCGAGGTAGCCGAACAGGAAGGCCGCGACCTTGCGCTGCTGGATCTCTTCCGACCCTTCGGTGATCCGGTAGCGGCGGTGGTGGCGATAGATGTGCTCGAAGGCCTTGTGCCGGGAATAGCCCATGCCGCCGTGCACCTGCATGGCGCGGTCGGCCGCCTCGCAGCAGAGGCGGTTGCCCCAGTAGTTGCAGATGGAGACCTTGTCGGAGATCTCCCGCTCGATGGTCTTGTGGTCCATCGTGTCCATCTGCCAGGCGGTCTGGCGGATCAGCAGGCGCAGCATCTCGGCCTGGGCGTGCAGTTCCACGAGCGGGAACTGGATGGCCTGGTTGTCGCTGAGCGCCTTGCCGAACGGCTTGCGCATGCGGGCGTACTTCACACTCTCTTCTATGCAGTAGACCGCCGCGCCCAGCGAGCTGGCCGCCTGGCGGATGCGGTTCTGGTGCACGAAGGACTGGCCAAGCCCCAGGCCGCGGTCGACCTGGCCCCAGTAGCTGTCCTCCGGAATCCAGCAGTCAAACGAGATGCGCGGGTGGTCGGTGGGCATGTTGAACGTCCACATCCACTCCTCGATCTTGATCTTGTCGCGCGGGACCAGGAAGCAGGTGATGCCCAGGGCGTCGCCGTCCTTGCCGCTGGTGCGGGCGAAGACCATGACGTGGGTGACCACGTGCATGCCGGTGGTCCACATCTTCTCGCCCTTGATGCGCCAGCCGGGCTTGCCGTCCTGCATCTCGGGCACGCCCGTGGTTTCCATGAAGGTGGCGTCGGAGCCGTGGTTCGGCTCGGTCAGGCCGAAGGCCGCGCGCATGGTCCCGTGAAGCAGCGCGTCGCCGTCGCGGGCGACCTGCTCGGGGGTGGCGAACTCCTTGAACATCAGCACGAAGGGGTTGTTGCCGACGATCGAGTGCTCGTTCTGCAGGTCGTTGAACAGGCCAAGGCCCTTGGCGGCCAGGTGCTCGCGGATCACCGCCATCCACAGCTGGCTGCCGTCCTTGCCGCCCATCTCTTTGGGCCAGGCGAAGCGGTAGTGGCCGGCGTCGTCGGCCAGCTTGCGGGCCTTGGCCAGCAGCTCTTCCCACTCGTGCCGGGGAAGGCCGTCGTTGTCCCAGTCTGTGCGGGCGTGTTCGCGCCGGTGGTCGAAGAACCGGTCGTTATCGTCCTGCCGCTGCAGCGGCATGATCTTGTCTTCGATGAACTGGTCGAGCTCGGCGAGATAATCGACGAGTTCCTTGGGCAGGGCGAAGTCCATGGCGCGCCTCCGTTATGTTTCTTGTGCTTGGCCGCCAGTATGCCCCTGCTTACGTGCGCGGCAACCGTGACCCGACGTAAGCAGCCCGGGATGAGTGAACGGGATGTTCACATGCCCGAGCGTAAGGCTGTCGGATGATCCTGATCGTCGCCGCCGCCATCCTGGGAGCCGCCGTCGGACTGTACGTACAGCCCCGGCTGTTCGCGCTGGCGATCGCGCTCTCCGTGTCCGGCGCGATCCACCTCATTCTGGTCTTCGTCGGCCGCCTGACCAAGGGCGCCGCCAACGAGGTCCCGGTGCGGGAAGTGCTCGACTACATCACCTTCGGCGATGTTCACGGCATCTGGCCGGTGATGGCCGCGGCCGGGACCGGGACGCTGCTGGCGGCGGTGGCCTGGTCGGTGCTGCGCAAGGAGTCCACCGACGCCTTCTGGCTGCCCTCCGATGACGGGAGCGGCCGTCGCAACGGCCTGCGCTCCATGGACCTGGTCGAGGACCGCGAGGTCCATTCCGCCGCCCACGAGCGGCTGAACGCGCTCCTCGATCGCTGAGAGCGAGTCGCGAAAAAATCTGAACACTGTGAAGATAGGGCTTGCGCCTTCTGGGTTACCGCTGATATCTAAGCATTGCTAAGTTCGTCGTGCGGCGCTGGTGGGGATACCGGCGGCCGGGACTACGGGACGATCTCGGCGCCTCAGACCTATCGATCCAGGACTTTTCCTCCACCCCGAACTTCGCCGGAGAGCGCACAATGAAACTCCGTATGCTGGCGGCTGCCGCCATCCTGTCCCTGTCCTTCGCGGGCGTCGCCCAGGCCGACTCCCAGGCCGTCGCGACCGCCACCCTCAAGGCTCCTGTCGCCGCCAAGACCAAGGTCGTCGTCGCCGGCGCCGTCTTCAACTGCGAAGGCTCCACCTGCGTTTCGCTGGCCGCGCCGTCCCGCGCGGTCACCGTCTCCGGCTGCAAGGCCCTGGTGAAGGAAGTCGGCGAACTGACCGCCTTCTCCAACGCCAAGCGCGCCATCGAAGGCGACGACCTGGCCACCTGCAACGCCGCCGCCTCTTAAGAGAGACGACGTTCAGTATCCCGGACGCGTACCTGTCCGGTGTTTCCTCGAGCAACTCGCCAATTGTGCAAGGGCGGCGGTCAACGAACCGCCGCCCTTTTCTTTTTCGGGCGGATGGCCTTAAGGAGCCCGCCATGACCGACAATCCCTCCTTGGCCGGCGCGCTCGAAAAGGCGCTGGCGGACGCCGCCGGCGGCGATGGCCGCCCGGTGTCGCCCGTGTCCTTCACCCTCGACTACGGAGCGCCCGGCGACGCCGTCGGCGCCGTCGTCTCCGCCCGTGTCGACCGCGCGACGCGCAGCCTGATTTTCGTCCACGGCGAGGCGGTGCTGGCCGACGGCCGCCGCGCGGCGAGCGCTTCAGGCGTGTTCCGGGTGCGCGAGACGTAGGGGAAGGCCGATTTCTGGTCGCCTGCCGCCGTTGCGATGCAACAGAACGCATGCTATCAGGCGCGCGGCTTAGGGCCGGTGGACTCATACGGCCCGCTGGCACATGTGCTTTTCCAAGCACTTTCAAGACTTTAGCGCCGCGCCGGGAATACTCTTCCGGGACGCGGCGCGCGACGCACCGGACGGTTGGATTCAAGTGGCTGACGACATCAGGGTGACGGACGTGGGCCAGCGCTATGCGCGCGCCCTTTTCGAGCTGGCCGAGGAGGCCAAGGCGACCGCCGCCGTCGAGCGCGACCTTGTCGCGTTGAAGGCGATGGCGGCCGACAGCAAGGACCTGCGCGTCCTGCTGCACTCCCCGTCCTTCTCCGCCGAGAACAAGGGCGCGGGCCTCGCCGGCATCGCTGCCCGGGCGAAGTTCCACGCCATCACGACCAAGTTCCTGGGCCTGCTGGCCGCCAATCGGCGGGCCGACGCCCTCCTCGACGTCATCGACAGCTTCCGCAAGCTGTCGGCCAACGCCCGCGGCGTGGTCTCGGCCGAGGTCGTCACCGCCCAGCCGCTGAGCGCCGCCCAGGCCAAGGGCGTCGCCGCCGCCTTGCGCACCGCGCTCGGCAAGGACCCTGAAATCTCGACCCGTGTCGATCCCGCCATCCTCGGCGGCATCAAGGTGCGCGTCGGTTCCCGCCTGTTCGATGCTTCGCTGAAGTCGAAGCTCGACTCCCTGAAATTCGCCCTCAAGAGAGCGTAGAGACCATGGACATCCGCGCCGCCGAAATTTCGGCCATCCTCAAGTCGCAGATCGCCGGCTTCGGCGAAGAGGCTGACGTCTCCGACGTCGGTTCCGTCCTCAGCGTCGGCGACGGCATCGCCCGCGTCTACGGCCTCGACAACGTCCAGGCGGGCGAAATGGTCGAGTTCCCGAAGGCCGGGGTGAAGGGCATGGCCCTGAACCTCGAGCGCGACAACGTCGGCATCGTTATCTTCGGCCAGGACCAGGCGATCAGCGAGGGCGACGAAGTCCGCCGCCTCGGCGAGATCGTGGACGTTCCGGTCGGCAAGGCCCTGCTCGGCCGCGTCGTCAACCCGCTGGGCGAGCCCATCGACGGCAAGGGCCCGATCAAGGGCGCCGCCGAGCGTCGCCGCGTCGACGTCAAGGCCCCGGGCATCATCCCGCGCAAGTCGGTGCACGAGCCCGTGCAGACCGGCCTGAAGGCCATCGACACCCTGATCCCGATCGGCCGCGGCCAGCGCGAACTGATCATTGGCGACCGTCAGACCGGCAAGACCGCCGTGGCGATCGACACCATCCTGAACCAGAAGGCCGCCAACGCCGGCACCGACGAGAGCCAGAAGCTCTACTGCATCTACGTCGCCATCGGCCAGAAGCGCTCCACCGTCGCCCAGATCGTCAAGACGCTCGAGGAGCAGGGCGCTCTGGAATACACCATCGTCGTGGCCGCCACGGCGTCGGAACCGGCCCCGCTGCAGTTCCTGGCTCCGTTCTCGGGCTGCGCCATGGGCGAGTGGTTCCGCGACAACGGCATGCACGCCGTCATCATCTATGACGACCTTTCCAAGCAGGCCGTCGCCTACCGCCAGATGTCGCTGCTGCTGCGCCGTCCGCCGGGCCGCGAAGCCTACCCGGGCGACGTCTTCTACCTGCACAGCCGCCTGCTGGAACGCGCCGCCAAGCTGAACGAGGACAACGGCTCGGGCTCGCTGACCGCGCTGCCGATCATCGAAACCCAGGCCAACGACGTGTCGGCCTACATCCCGACCAACGTGATCTCGATCACCGACGGCCAGATCTTCCTCGAGACCGACCTGTTCTTCCAGGGCATCCGCCCGGCGGTGAACGTCGGCATCTCGGTCAGCCGCGTGGGCTCCTCGGCCCAGATCAAGGCGATGAAGACCGTCGCCGGCCCGATCAAGGGCGAGCTGGCCCAGTACCGTGAAATGGCCGCCTTCGCGAAGTTCGGCTCCGACCTCGACGCCGCCACCCAGCGCCAGCTGGCCCGCGGCGAGCGCCTGACCGAGCTGCTCAAGCAGCCCCAGTACGCGCCGCAGTCGGTCGAGGAGCAGGTCTGCGTGATCTACGCCGGCACCCGCGGCTACCTGGACGGCATCGCCACCGCCGACGTCGGTCGCTTCGAGCGCGAGTTCCTGGCCCGCCTGCACAGCAAGCACCAGGACCTGCTGGACGCCATCCGCGAGACCAAGACCCTGTCGAAGGATCTCGAGGACAAGCTGAAGGCCGCCCTCGAAGGCTTCCAGGCGACGTTCGCGTAGCGCCGGCCGAGCGGGAGAGAGTAGCCCTCGATGGCCAGCCTCAAGGAAATGCGCAATCGGATCTCGAGCGTGAAAGCCACGCAGAAGATCACGAAGGCCATGCAAATGGTCGCGGCCGCCAAGCTGAAGCGCAGCCAGGACGCCGCCCAGAACGCCCGGCCCTACGCCGAGCGGATGAGCGCGGTGATCAGCAACCTCGCCGCCGGCGTGTCCGGCGACGGGGCGCCCAGGCTGCTGGCCGGCACGGGCAGCAACAAGCGCCACCTGATCGTCGTCGCCGCCGCCGACCGCGGCCTGGCCGGCGGCTTCACCACCTCGATCACCCGCGCCGCGCGGGATCGCATCCAGGCCCTCATCGCCGAGGGCAAGGACGTGCAGATCATCACGATCGGCAAGAAGGCGGTTCCGCCGCTGCGCCGGCTGTTCGGCGACAAGATCGTGGCCTCCTACGACCTGTCGGCCCAGCGGACCCTGACCCTGTCGGTGGCCCAGCCCATCGCCGAGGACATCATCGGCCGCTTCGAGGCCGGCGAGGTCGACGTGGTCACCCTGTTCTACAGCCGCTTCAAGTCGGTGGTCAGCCAGGTGCCGACCGCCCAGCAGCTGATCCCCGCCCAGATCACCGACGCCGCCCTGGCGCCGGACCTGAAGGGCGCGGCCTACGAATACGAGCCGTCGGAAGAAGCCATTCTGGAAACCCTGCTGCCGCGCAACATCACGGTGCAGATCCTTTCCGCCCTGCTCGAGAACATGGCCGGCTTCTACGCCAGCCAGATGACGGCCATGGACAACGCCACGCGCAACGCCGGCGACATGATCCGCGGCCTCACCATCCAGTACAACCGAACCCGCCAGGCGCAGATCACCAAGGAGCTGATCGAGATCATCTCCGGCGCCGAAGCCCTCTGACCGCATAAAGACCGCACGGAAGACCAGACCCATGGCAACCGCCCCGAAGAAGCCCGCCGCCGCCAAGGCCCCCAAGGCCGCCGCTGCGCCCAAGGCCGCCGCCGCTCCGAAGGCTGCGGCCGCCGCCGCGCCGAAGGCCCCCGCCAAGAAGGCTGCGGCTCCGAAGACCGCCGCCCCCAAGGCGGTGTCGCCCTCGACCGCCGTGGCCACCGGCAAGATCGTCCAGGTCATCGGCGCCGTCGTCGACGTCGAGTTCGAAGGTCACCTGCCGGCCATCCTCAACGCGCTGGAAACGACCAACGTCGACCAGCGCTCGGGCGAGCCCTTCCGCCTGGTGCTGGAAGTCGCCCAGCACCTGGGTGAGAACACCGTCCGCACGATCGCCATGGACACCACCGAGGGTCTGACCCGCGGCCAGCCGGTGACGGACACCGGCGCCGGCATCCGCGTCCCGGTCGGCCCCGCCACGCTCGGCCGCATCATGAACGTCATCGGCGAGCCGATCGACGAAGCCGGCCCGATCGACACCCCGACCTACAACGTCATCCACCGCGAGGCCCCGAGCTTCGAGGAGCAGTCGACCTCGGCCGAAGTGCTGGTCACGGGCATCAAGGTCATCGACCTGATGTGCCCCTACACCAAGGGCGGCAAGATCGGCCTGTTCGGCGGCGCCGGCGTGGGCAAGACCGTGACGATGCAGGAGCTGATCAACAACATCGCCAAGGCCTACGGCGGCTACTCGGTGCTGGCCGGCGTGGGTGAGCGCACCCGCGAAGGCAACGACCTGTACCACGAGATGATCGAGTCCAACGTCAACGTGGACCCGAAGGAAAACAACGGCTCGACCGTCGGCTCCAAGTGCGCCCTGGTTTACGGCCAGATGAACGAGCCTCCCGGCGCCCGCGCCCGCGTCGCCCTGACCGGCCTGACCCAGGCCGAGTACTTCCGCGACGTGGAAGGCAAGGACGTGCTGCTGTTCGTCGACAACATCTTCCGCTTCACGCAAGCCGGCGCCGAAGTGTCGGCGCTGCTGGGCCGCATCCCGTCGGCCGTGGGCTATCAGCCCACCCTGGCTACCGAGATGGGCAACCTGCAGGAGCGCATCACCTCGACCAACAAGGGCTCGATCACCTCGGTCCAGGCCATCTACGTTCCCGCCGACGACCTGACCGACCCGGCGCCCGCCGCCTCGTTCGCCCACCTTGACGCCACCACCGTGCTGAGCCGCGACATCGCCGCCCAGGCCATCTTCCCGGCCGTCGACCCGCTCGACTCCACCAGCCGGATCATGGACCCGCTGGTCATCGGCGAGGAGCACTACCGCGTCGCCCGCCAGACCCAGGAAGTCCTGCAGCAGTACAAGCAGCTGAAGGACATCATCGCCATCCTGGGCATGGACGAGCTGTCGGAAGAGGACAAGCTGACCGTGGCCCGCGCCCGCAAGATCCAGCGCTTCCTCAGCCAGCCGTTCCACGTCGCCGAGCAGTTCACCAACACGCCCGGCGCCTTCGTCGACCTGAAGGACACGATCCGCTCGTTCAAGGCCATCTGCGACGGCGAGTACGACCACCTGCCGGAAGGCGCCTTCTACATGGTCGGCACCATCGAGGAAGCGGTCGCCAAGGCCGAGAAGATGGCGATGGAAGCCGCCTGATGGCCGACAAGCTTCACTTCTCGCTGGTCGCGCCGGAACGCGAGGTGTTCTCGGGGGAGGTCGACCGCGTCGACGCCCCCGGCGCCGAAGGCGACTTCGGCGTGCTGGCCGGCCATGCGCCGTTCATGACCGCGCTGCGCGAGGGCGTGGTGACGGTGGTGAACGGTTCGCAGACCCGCGCTTTCGAGATCCACGGCGGCTTCGCCGACGTAAACGCCCAGGGCCTGACCATTCTGGCCGAACACGCGGTCGAAGCCTCGACCTGACCTCATCCCGCCGTAAAGCCGCGTTAAGAACGACTTGCGAGGGAACACCGGGCGGTCTTTAGTGCCGGCTGACAGCATAGGGATGTGATGAACATGCGTAACCCCGCGCTTCTGGGTCTGACTGCCGCGGCGGTCTTCACCACGATGGCTTTCGCCCAGGATACCCAGACGCCCCCGGCCGGATGGGTTTCCGCCCCCGCCACCGAGGCCGCGCCCGCTCCGGCTCCGGCCGTCGAAGCGCCGCCGGCCGTGGAAGCGCCTCCGGTCGTCGAGGCGCCGCCCGCGCCGCCGCCGGTTCCCACCGATGTCACCTCCCTGGCCGTGCTCGACGTCCTGACCCGCGTCTGCGCCGAAAGCGTGCGCGGCGGCGACATGAAGACCCTGGCCACCCAGGCCGGCTTCAAGCTGAAGCGCGACATGTGGGTGAAGCAGTACGCCAAGGGCTACCAGATCTCGATCGCCCCTCCGGGCACCAACCCGCAGGTCTGCAGCGTGACCCTCGACCACCCGATCAACGGCATCACCCCGGTGATCGTCGACGTCCACAACTGGGCGATGGGCAAGGGCTGGGATCTGTACCGCAACGACCAGATCCTGACGGACATGGACCGCACGACCCGGTCCTGGGAAATGCGCGGCGAGAGCGAGCTCGAGGCCGTGGTTCTGGTGACGGTCCGCAAGCCCAACGGTCAGCCGTTCTCCAAGAAGGCAGACCGGGCCGAGCTGCTCTACAGCCTCTACAAGACCCAGTAGACTTCGGAAGCCCCGGCCGGGACGACCCGGCCGGTCTCCATCCGCGACGGGGACGGCCCTGTCATCACCACAGGGAGCGTGGTCATGGCCTGGATCATCCTGTTCGTCGCCGGCCTGTTCGAGGTCGGCTGGGCCGTGGGCCTCAAGTACACTGAAGGCTTCACCCGCCTGTGGCCCAGCCTCGGCACCGGCGTCAGCCTGGTCATGTCCATGGCGCTGCTCGGCTGGGCGCTGAAGTCGCTGCCGCTGGGCACGGCCTACGCCGTCTGGACCGGCATCGGAGCGGTGGGCACGGCGCTGTTCGGCATCCTGGTTCTGAAGGAACCGGCCACCGCCGCGCGGCTGGTCTGCCTGTGCATGATCGTGGCGGGAATCCTTGGCCTGAAGCTGTTCTCGCCGCCGGGCGTGGCCGGCTAGCGGATCGGCACCGGCGCGTCCGGATCGGTCCGGGGCGGGCCGTCGGGGGCCAGGGCGTCCAGCACCTGCAGGCCCGCCGGCGTGATCACCCAGCCCTCGCGGTTGCGCGACGCAAGACCCAGCTCGGTCAGCGACAGCGCGTCGGAAATGCGGATCCAGTCAACGTCGCCGCCGCCGTGCTTGCGCTCCAGGTTGCGCAGCGCCTCGAGCTGGCCTTGCGAGAGCTGGGGCGCGGCCGGGTCGGAGGTCATCGGCTGGGGTCTCCACGCGCGGTGGCCACGCCGGCGCCGCCCGTTTCTGTACCAGAGGCCGGCAAACCCGTCCGATAAACTTGTCGGGACGCCGCCGGCAGCGTCAGGCCGCGGCCTGGTCCCGCGCGGCCAGCCAGTCCAGGCACAGGGCGGCGGCTTCGTCCCAGCCCGGCTCGCCGGGAATCCAGTGGCTCATGGCCGCCAGGGTCTCGAATCGCGCCCCCAGCCGCTGGGCCGTCTGGCGAGCGGTGGCGGGCGGGTGGATCACATCCTTGCCGCCGGCCACGACCAGCGACGGGGCGGCGACGCGGCCCACGGAGGTGGTCATGAACGGATCCAGCCACCAGTTCAGCGTCTGCCACAGCGCCAGCCCGCTCTCGGGCGTCATGCGGGCGAACACCGCTCGTCGCTCGTCGCGGGTCATGCGGTCGAGGCTGAAGCGCTTGGCCAGCGCATAGTCAGGATCGATCGACTGCAGCCAGAAGGGTCCCAGCGCATAGAGGCTCATCGCGCTGACCGCCTCTTCCATGGTGCTGCAGCTGACGCCCCAGGGGGGCGACGGCGCCAGCAGGATCAGCGCGTTCAACGGCGCCTGGGCGGCGGCCAGCTGGGCGACCAGGCCGCCCATGGAGTGGCCGATCAGGATCGGTGGTTCGGGCAGGGCCTTGCACAGGGCGGCGACGTCGCTGGCGTAGTCCCGCATCCCGACGCCGGCCGTCGAGCCGCCGGGCCCGCGACCGCGCAGGTCCGGCGTCAGCACGACGTGACCGGCCGCCTCGAACGGCTCGCGAAAGCGTTCGAACACCCAGCCGCCACAGAAGGCGCCGTGCACCATGACGACAGGCGCTGGCATGAATCCCCTTGCTCGATACGGCGGCGGCGCTGCCTGGCGCCGCCTTGTCCGTTCGCCGGAAAGCTTACTTCGATTTGGGTTTCGAAACAGATGTTTTAGCCGCCGGCGCCGCTTTGGCCGCAGGCCTGGCCTTCACGGCCGCCTTCGCCGTCGGCTTTGCCGCCGGCTTGGGTGGAGCCTTGGCGGCGGCAGGTTTGGCGGGCGCCCTGGCCGGCTTGGGCGGCGCGGCCTTCACAGGCCCGGCCGCCAGCTTGTCGACGTTCGGCGGCGGGCTCTTGGCGGTCCCGGCCGCGGCTGGCTTCGCCGTCGGCTTTGTCCTGGCCGGGCTTTTGGCTGCGGCTTTCGGCTTGGCGGCAGGTGCGACCGGGGGCGCAGTCTTCGCGGCGGCCTTCGCCGCCTTGCCCGGCGTGACGCCCCTGGCGGTCAACCAGGCGGCGATGTCGGCGATCACCCGGTCGGTGCCCGGCTCATCGACGATCCAGTGGGCGTTGTCAGGGTACTCACGATAGTCGCCGCCGACGCGGGCGTACTTCTCGCCGACCTTGCGGACGCCGGCGATCGGGGTCGCCCGGTCCCTGCCGCCGCCGATGGTCAGGATCGGGATGGTGATCTTCGTCTCGTCGACAAAGGCGGTTCGGCTCGGGTCCTTGTCCGGATAGGCAAGGTCGGCATAGACGCCGCCGCTGTCATAGACCGTACCGGCGAAGATGCCCTGGTGCTTGGCGGCCGGCACGCGGTTGAGCACGCCCCAGGAGAAGCCGGTCTTCCAGATCTTGTGGCCCCGGGTCTCGATCTTGCCCCCGAACAGAACGTTGGCGAAGGTGAAGGCCTGGGCGAGCGACGGGGGGCTGTGAACGTCGGCCGGCGAGGCCGGGGTCAGCAGCACCGCCGCCCGGCCGGCGCCGCGCTCGGCCACCTTCTGGACGATCAGCCCGCCCATCGAATGGCCAAACAGCACCGGCGCGACGCCGTCGGCCGCCTCGACCTTGCGGGCCAGAGCCTCGATGTCGTCGACATAGTCCTTGAGCCGCAGGCCGGGCAGGTCGGCGGGGGGATTGTCCGCCGTGCGCCTGTCGGGCCGCAGGGTCGGGGTCTCGACCGTCCAGCCCAGATCGCGGAAGGCCGGCGCCAGCCGGGAGTACGCATCGGCCGTGCCGCCTACGCCATGCACCATGATGATCGTGGTCATCGTCGCCTCTGTGAGAGCCGGACCGGACCGCGGGCGCGAAAGTCCCGCGCCTCAGGACCCGGCGAACCGTCTGAATGCCGTGGCGACCTGTTCATAGGCCGCCCGCTTGAAGGGTACGATCAGTTCGGGCGCCTCGTCGAGCCGCGCCCAGCGCCAGGCCTCGAACTCGACCTGGTGGTGACCGTCCAGCCGGATCTCCTGCTCGTCCCCGGTGAACTTCAGGGCGAACCAGACCTGCTTCTGTCCGCGCCAGCGTCCGCCGCGCGCCGCCACCTCCGGCGGGAAGTCGTAGACGATCCAGCTGTCGGTCCGGCCCAGGTACTCGGCCGATCGGACGCCGGTCTCCTCCTCCAGCTCGCGGAAGGCGGCGTCCAGCAGATCCTCGCCCTCGTCCACCCCGCCCTGCGGGAACTGCCAGTTCCACGGCGCCGGCGTGCGGGCCCGCCGTCCGAGCCACACGCGGCCCTCGGCGTTGAACAGCACCACGCCGACGTTCGGCCGGTGCTCCGGGTGCGGATCGCTCACTTCTTGACGAGCGCCGACGCCGGCGCGAGCTGGAAGCCGCGGTCCGCCAGGCCCTGGGCCCAGCGCGCGGCTTCGTCGACGGTGACCGGATAGGCGAAGCCGGAACCCAGCGCCTGGCCCTTCGACCGCGCGGCGGCCTCCAGCAGGGTCAGCTGGCGGTTGATCGCCTCGGCGGACAGATCGTCGTCGACCACCCGGTCGGCGGACAGGCGCAGCGCGCCGCCGGCCCGCCCGGCGCTGCCGTCGTCGATGAAGGCCAAGCCCCGCTGGCGCAGGGAGCCGGTGAAGCCGTTCATCGCCGCCGGCGTGGCCATGAACCGCGAGCCCAGGTAGTTGGTGACGCCGAAATAGCCGGTGGCCCGCGACAGCAGCCACTCCAGCTTGCGCGTCGTCTCGGCCGGCTGGCTGGCGGCCAGCAGGGTCATCGGGCCCGGATCGTTCGAGGGGTAGTCGGTCGGCTCCATCGGCGCCTCGAGCAGCACCTCGTGGCCGTTGGCGCGGGCCATGTCGATCCAGCCCTGCAGGCCCTCCGCATACGGCGCGAAGGACAGGGTGACTTCCGCCGGCAGGGTCTCGATGGCCCGGCGGGTCAGGGCGGCGTTGAGGCCGAGCCCCCCGACCACCAGCGCCACGCGCGGCTTGCCGTTGGGGGTAAAGGGCCGGGCGTAGGCCTCGGCCGGCGTCTGGCCGCCCGGTCCGATCACCGGCAGCGGCGCGCCGCCGGGTCCGGGCGCGGTCAGGCCGGCCAGCGGGGCGATGGGCAGGGCGCTGCCGGTCCCGCCGCCCTCGGCGACGCCGCCGCCGGGCAGGGTGATGACCGCGGAGCCCTCGACCGGCCCGGTCGCGGCGAAGGACATCGGGTCCTCGGACAGGGAGTAGTAGCCGGTGCTGAAGGCCGCCTCGCCGTCGGTCTCCGGGGCCAGGGCCTCGCGCCACCCGGGCACCTCGACGCCGCTGGCGGCGGCCTGGGCCAGCGAGATGCGCACCACCGGCGCGCCGGCCTTCGGATCGCCGGTGATCATGATCAGCACGGCCAGGGTGGTCAGGAACAGCAGGCCCGCGCCGCCGGCCGAGATGTAGGGATTCTGCGCCGCGCCCAGTGCAAGCGCCTGCGCGCGCGCCAGACGGCTCGGCGCGGACTCGACGACAGGAGGGGCGAGCGGTTTTTTTGAGAACATGGCGAAGCAGGGGGGAGTCTAACCCGCCCCAGCCTCGCCCGGTATGGTTAATGAAGCGCTATTTCGCCTCGGGTTTCGGCTGAACCCTGCCGTCCACCACGGCGACGCGCGGCTGCGGTTTGGGCAGCTTGGGCGTGGCCGAGACCGAGCCGTTGCGCAGCACGTCGATCGCCCGCTGCAGCTGGAAATCGCAGGCGATGGTCAGGGTGGCGAGGGTGACCTTCTTGCAGGCCTCCTCGTTGAAGGTCATCGGCGGCGCCTCGGCCGGGGTATGGGCGCCGCGGCGGGTCTTGCCCTCCTCGGCGTCCAGGGCGTTGCGCAGCATGGCCTCGCTGTACTGGATCGACCGCGTGGCGATCAGCTCCGCCTGTTCACGGCTGGCGGCCACCTCCAGGTCCGGCTCGATGCCGGTGCGCTGGATCGACTTGCCCGACGGGGTGAAGTAACGCGCGGTGGTCAGCTTCAGGGCGCCGTCCTCGCCGCCGCGCAGCGGGATGACCTGCTGCACCGAGCCCTTGCCGAAGCTGGTCAGGCCCACGACCTCGGCCCGCTTGCGGTCCTGCAGGGCGCCGGCGACGATCTCGGCCGCAGAAGCCGAGCCGCTGTTGACCAGCACCACCACCGGCAGGCCGTTCAGCAGGTCGCCCGGGCGGGCGTGATAGCGTTCGATGTCGTCCGGCTGGCGGCCGCGCTGGCTGACCACTTCGCCGCCGTCCAGGAAGATGTCGCTGACCCCGACCGCCTGGTCGAGCAGGCCGCCCGGATTGTTGCGCAGGTCGAAGACCAGGCCCTTCATCCGCGGGTTCTGCTTCTTGAGCATTTCGATGGCGGCGATGACCTCGTCGGTGGCCTTCTCGTTGAAGCCCGACAGGCGGACGTAGCCGTAGTCGCCCTCCATCCGCGCCGTGACCGACTTGGGCTTGATGACCTCGCGGACCAGGGTGACGTCGAAGGGATCGGTCTTCTCGCGCGCGATGGTCAGGGTGACCTTCTCGCCCGGCTTGCCGCGCATCAGCTTGACCGCCTCATTGCTGGGCAGGCCGATGACGCTCTCGCCGTTGACGCCGGTGATGTAGTCGCCGGGCTGCAGGCCGGCGCGCGAGGCGGGCGTGTCGTCCATGGGGGCGATGATCTTGACCACCCCGTCCTCGCTGGTGATCTCGATGCCGAGCCCGCCGTACTCGCCGCGGGTCGACTCCTGCATGTCCTCGAAGCTCTCGACCGGCAGATAGGCCGAGTGGGGGTCGAGCGAGGCGACCATGCCCTCGATCGCCGCCTCGATCAGTTTCTTCTCGTCGACGGGCACCACGTACTGGCGCTCGACCTTGTCCAGCACGTCGCCGAACAGTTCGAGCATGTGATAGGCCTGACCCTTGGGCTTGGCCGTGGCCTCGGCCCTCTGGCTCACATAGGCCATCGACCCGGCGCCCAGGACAAAGGCGCAAGCGCCGATCAGCAGGTTCTTCTTCGTCATCGCCCGTCGGGGCTCCCTAAACGGCCTTACACGCCGTGATCGATACAAGTTCCACGCCAACCTCGCGCGGAGGCCGGGCCGAAATTAAGGCGTCGCCGCCGAGGCCCGGCTCCCCCCCGGCAGCCAGGGCGCCGGATCGACCGGCGTTCCCGAGCGTCGAAGCTCCAGATAGAGCTCCGATCCGGATCGGCCGCCATCGGCGACCCGGCCGACAGGCGTTCCGGCCGCGACCGATTGTCCGGGCGCCACCGTCACCTCGCTCATGCCGCCGAGCACCAGATGGTAGGCGCCCGCCGTCCGCAAGATCAAGATGACGCCCCAGCCGGTGACCGGCCCAGCGAATTCAACCACGCCTTGCGCGGGGCTGGAGACCACCGCGCCCGGACGGGCGGAGAAGGCCAGGCCCTCCGACTTGCCGCCGCCGGGCAGGGCGGCGCCGAAGCGGCGGGCCGCCTGGCCGTCGACCGGCCGCCGCAGCGCGCCTGGACCGCTGTCGCCGCCGGTCTGGCGCGGGAAGCTGTCGACCAGCTGGCCCGGGCTGCCGACGTCCCGGCCGGCCAGCAGCGCGTCATCGGCGAAACGCTTCTCGATCTGCGACTGTTCGGCCAGCAGCCGTTCGACATCGCCGCGGTGCTGGGCGGCCAGGCTCTCGGCGGTGAAGCGCTCGGCGTCGGCGGCGGCGGCCTGTCGACGCAGGCCCGCGATCTCGCGCGCCTCCTCGGCATAGGCGCGAGCCCGGCTTTCCAGCGCCGGGGTCATGGCGCGGATGAGGATGGCGGCGCGCACCGCGTCGCGGGCGTCCTGGGGCCGGACCAGCAGGGCCGGCGGCGGCTGGCGGCGGAACAGCTGCAGCGCCCCCAGCAGCCGGGCCAGCCGGTTGCGGTCGCGGCCCAGCTCGGCCGTCAGCGCGGTCTCGCGCACGTTCAGCATCTGCAGCCGCATGCGCGCGCTGGCCACGTCGCGGCTGTCCTGGGCCTGACGCGAGGCCAGCCGCTTGAGCTCGCCGCGCAGGGCCTCGATCTGCCGCCGCGCCTCGATGCGACCGGCGACCGAGCCGGACTGCACCGCGGCCATGGCCTGCGACGGCGCGCTGGCCGGCTCCTGCGCCACGCTGCCCCCGGCGACGCCCGCGAGGGCGAGAACGGCGGACAGGATCAGGCGGCGGCGCATGGGAAAAGCAGTAGCTCAGTCGCGGTGGTAAGGCGACCCGCCCAGGATGGTCACGGCGCGGTAGACCTGCTCGGCCAGCATGGCGCGGGCCAGCGCGTGGGGCCAGGTCTGGGGCCCGAAGGCGAGCTTCTCGTGGGCGGCGGCCAGCACGGCCTGGTCCAGGCCGTCGGCGCCGCCGATCACGAAGACCAGCCGCCGCACGCCGTCGTCGCGCAGCCGGCCGATGCGCCCGGCGAAGTCGCGGGAGGTCCGCACCGTCCCGTGCTCGTCGCAGCAGACGACGTGGGCGTCCTTGAGGTGGGGCAGGATCACCTCGGCCTCGGGACCCTTGCCGCTCTTGCGCGCCTCGACCTCGATGATCTCGACGGGCCCCAGGCCCAGCGCCCGCCCGCTGGCCGTGGCCCGCTCGGCATAGTCCTTCGCCAGCAGGGCTTCAGGGGCCCGGCCCAGGCGATGGACGGTAAGGAGGGTGATCTTCATGGGGCGCGTTGCGTCCTTCGACACGGCCCTTCGGGCCTGCTCAGGATGACGTAGTCTAAAGGCTATCAACCCACGTCATGCTGAGCAGCGCTGAAGGCGCGTGTCGAAGCCCGCCGGGCTTCAGTTCGCCGCCGGGGTGATGTGGGCGGAATCGACCGACCAGATCTTCTCGATGTTGTAGAAGGTCCGGACCTCGGGGCGGAACAGGTGGACGATCACGTCGCCGGCGTCGATCAGGACCCAGTCGCAGTGCGGCAGGCCCTCGACCCGCGCCTTGCCGTGGCCCGATTCCTTCAGCGCCCGCAGGATGTGGTCGGCCAGCGCGCCGACGTGACGGTGCGAACGGCCCGACGCGACAATCATCGCGTCCGCCATCGGGCTCTTGCCCTTCAGATCGATGAGAACGATGTCCTCGGCCTTGTCGTCGTCAAGCCGGGCCATGATCAGGTCTTCGAGCGATCCCATCTGTCGGGGTTCGTCGGTTGAAGCCCCGGTATGGGCTTCGTGCGCCACGGGCGCGAACTCGCGGTTCAGCGGAGTGCTCCTTGTTAGCCTCGCAAGCGAGACCTCATAGCACGTCCGTCGGCCGCCGTCAGCGAATCACTTTCCGGCCTTGTGGCGGCCCTCACGAAGGGCCGTGGAGGAGGCGAAGTTCAGCGGGCCGTGCAGATAGACCCAGGCCGGCGCGACGAGGTCGGGCAGCAGCGCCGCCTCGGCCGCGGGCCGTCGCGCGGCGGCGAACCGGCGGGCGGTGGGCGAAAAGCGGCTCCTCAGGCTGGCCCAGGGGCGGGAGATCACCGCGACAGGGACCTCGCGCATGATCTGGGTCCAGCCCTTCCAGCGGTGGAAGGTGGCCAGGCTGTCGGCCCCCATGATCCACACGAACTTCACGCCCGGGTACCGCGCCTTCAGGGCCCGGACGGTGTCGATCGTGTACTGCGAGCCCATGCGGGTCTCGACGTCGGAGACCACCATCCCCCGGTCGCGCGCCTGCTGACGCACGCCGGCCATGCGCTGCGCCAGCGGGGCGGTGTCGCGCGAGGACTTCAGCGGATTCTGCGGTGAGACCAGCCAGATGACCTTGTCCAGCGCCAGCCGCTTGCGGGCGGTCTCGGCGACGTGGGCGTGGCCGTCGTGGGCCGGGTTGAACGAGCCGCCGTAGAGGCCGACCCGCATGCCCGCCTCCAGGTGGAAGCCGGTGCGCAACGCGGCGGCGCCGCTCCGGAGCGTCGCGCGGACCGGGCCGCCAAAGGGCTTGTGTCTGGACAGGATCAAGCGCTCACCCCCGGCCGCCGCGTCTAGGGACGCGTCTGGCCGGTCCCCCGGACGACGTACTTGAAGGTGGTCAGCTGCTCGGCGCCGACCGGGCCGCGGGCATGCAGCTTGTCGGTGGCGATGCCGATTTCGGCCCCGAATCCGAACTCGCCGCCGTCGGCGAACTGGGTCGAGGCGTTGACCAGTACGATGGCGGAGTCGACGAGGGCGATGAAGCGGTCGGCGGCGGCGGCGTCCTCGGTGACGATGGCGTCGGTGTGGCCCGAGCCGAAGGCGGCGATGTGGGCCGCTGCGCCCTCCACCCCGTCGACCACGGCCACGGAGATGATCGGGGCCAGGTACTCGGTGGTCCAGTCCTCGACGGTCGCCGGGGTCATCGAGGGCTCGATGGCCCGCGAGGGGGCGTCGCCGCGCAGCTCACAGCCGGCCTGGATCAGGGCGTCGGCGATCGGCGGCAGCAGCCGCCCGGCGGCCGCGCGGTCGATCAGCAGCGTCTCGGCGGCGCCGCAGACCGACACCCGCCGCATCTTGGCGTTCAGGACGATGTCCCGCGCCTTGGCGATGTCGGCGGCTTCATGAACGAAGACGTGGTTGAGCCCCTCGAGATGGCCCAGCACCGGGGCGCGGGCCTCGGCCTGCACCCGGGCGACCAGGCTCTTGCCGCCGCGCGGGATGATCAGGTCGATGGTGCGGTCCAGGCCCGACAGGATGGCGCCCACGGCAGCCCGGTCGGCAGTCTTGACCACCTGCACGCAGCTGGCGGGCAGGCCGGCGGCGGCGAGGCCCTTCACGACGCTGGCGTGGATCGCGGCGTTGGTCAGCAGGCATTCCGACCCGCCGCGCAGGATGGCCGCGTTGCCGGAGCGGATGCACAGGGCGGCGGCGTCGGCGGTCACGTTGGGCCGGCTCTCGTAGATGATGGCGATGACGCCGATCGGCGTGCGCACGCGAGCGATGTCCAGGCCGTTGGGCCGGGTCCAGCGCTGGGTCTCCGCGCCGACGGGATCAGGGATGGCGGCGACGGTCTCGACCGCCTGCGCCACGGCCTCCAGCCGCCCGGCGTCAAGCAGCATGCGATCGATCATCGGGACCGACAGCCCGGCCTCGCGGGAGCGGGCCTGGTCCTTGAGGTTGGCGGCCAGGATGGCGGCGGCGTCGGCGCGGATGGCGGCGGCCATGGCGGTGATGGCGGCGGTGCGCTGGTCAGGCGTGCTGAGGCGCAGCGCGCGCGCGCCCTCGCGGGCCGCCCGGCCCGTCGCCGCCATCATCGCCTGCAGACCGGCGCCCGCGTCGTCCATCTTCCGTCCGTCCCCGGATATGCTCAGGATGAGCCTTAGCCCGTTTCCGGCCGTCAGGCCATCGCCAGGTCGTCGGCGTGGATCATCGGCCCGGCGGTATAGCCGAGCGCCGCCTCGATGGCGTCGCTGCGAAGGCCGAGAATTTTCTCGGCGTCGGCGGCGTCGTAGCGGACCAGCCCCCGGCCCAGCTCCCGGCCGTCCTCGGCGCGGATCGCGACCGCGTCGCCCTTGCCGAAGCGGCCCTCGACTCCGCGCACGCCGGCGGCCAGCAGGCTCTTGCCCTTGCTCAGCGCTCCGGCAGCGCCGGCGTCGACGACCAGCGCGCCCTGCGGCGACAGCGAGCCGGCGATCCAGCCCTTGTAGGCGGCCGCCGCGCTGAGCGAGGCCTCGATGACCGTGGCTGGAGCGCCGTCCTCGAGCGCCTGCAGCGGCTTCGGCCGACGGCCCAGGGTGATGATAGTGGCGCAGCCGGCGGCGCGGGCGATGCGGGCGGCGGCGATCTTGGTGGCCATGCCGCCGGTGCCCACCCCGGCCCCGGCGTTGGCCCCGCCGGCCATGGCGTCGATGTCCGGGGTGATCTCGCTGATCCGGTCCAGTCGTCGGGCGGACGGGTCGCGGCGCGGATCGGCGGTGTAGAGCCCGTCGATGTCGCTGAGCAGCACCAGGGCGTCGGCGGCGATCATCTGGGCTACGCGGGCGGCCAGGCGGTCGTTGTCGCCGTAGCGGATCTCCTCGGTGACCACGGTGTCGTTCTCGTTGACCACCGGAACGACGCCCAGCGACAGCAGGGTCTCGATCGTGGCTCGACCGTTCAGCCAGCGGCGGCGGACCTCGGTGTCGTCGCGGGTCATCAGCACCTGGGCCACGGCGATCCCGTGCGGCTCGAAGGCCTCCTCCCAGGCGCGCATCAGCAGCGACTGGCCGGCGGCGGCGGCGGCCTGCTTCTCCGGCAGGGTCAGCTTGCGGCGCGACAGGCCCAGGCGCCGGCGGCCCAGCGCCACGGCGCCGGAGGACACCACCAGCACCTGCTGGCCACGGGCCTGCAGGCGCGCGGCGTCGGCGGCGAAGGCGGCCAGCCAGTCGCGGTCAGGGACGCCGTCCTGGGCGTCGACGACGAGGGCGGAGCCGACCTTGACGACGATACGACGGGCCCGGGCGAGTTCCGACCCGTCGAGGCTCATCCGGGCGCGCCGATATCTTCGAAGAACAGTTCGCAGGCCTCGCCGACGCCGGACGCCTTCCAGTTGGTGACCTTGCCGGTCTTGTCGAAGGCCACGGCCAGCCGGCAGGCGGCGCCGCCGATGACGCCGCAGCGGATCACCCCGCCTTCGCCGATGCCGCAGGCGGTGGCCTCGGACCGACGCATCCAGAAGCCGACCTGGCCGTCGCTGGCGATCTTGGTGCTTTCGCTGAGGCCCAGCCGGCCGCGCAGCCGCTCGCCCGACTTGCCCTTCCAGGGCGTCATCAGGGCGTCGATCCGGGCGATGGCCTGCTCGGTGGTCATCGGCGCGGGTTCGGCCGGCGCCTCCGCGGGGGAAGCGGGCGCCGCTGTCGCCGGCGCGGCGGGGGGCGGGGCCGGGGCGGCAGCCGGCCAGGCGGCCGGCTGGGCGAGCAGCATCGCGACAAGAAGCGCCTGGAGGATCATCTTTCGTTTCCCTGGATCGGCGACCAGCCGGCATCGTCGCTGACCGGCGGACCGGACGCGGCGGCTTCGGCCTCACGATGGCGGCGCACCTCGCGGAAGGCGGCGCGCAGCGCCTCGGGCACGCCCTCGCCCGAGACGCCGGAGATCAGGCGCGGTCGGCGGCCGCAGGCGGCCTCCAGCGCGGCGGCCTTCTCCTCGCGTTCCTCGGCGTCGAGGGCGTCGATCTTGTTCAGGCAGAGGATCTCGGCCCGGTCGGCCAGGCCCTCGCCATAGGCTTCCAGTTCGGTGCGGACCGTGCGCCAGGCATCGACCACGTCGTCCTGGGTGGCGTCGACCAGGTGGATCAGCACCCCGGCCCGCTCGACGTGGCCGAGGAACCTGGTGCCCAGGCCCGCGCCCTCCGAGGCGCCCTCGATCAGGCCGGGGATGTCGGCGATCACGAACCGCTCCTCCGACGACAGGTCGACGATGCCCAGGTTCGGCACCAGGGTCGTGAACGGATAGTCGGCGATCTTCGGCTTGGCGGCGCTGACGGCGGCCAGGAAGGTCGACTTGCCGGCGTTCGGCAGTCCCACCAGCCCGGCGTCGGCGATCAGCTTCAGCCGCAGCCAGATCCAGCGCTCCTCGCCGTCCTGACCGGGGTTGGCGTGCTTGGGCGCCTGGTTCACCGGGCCCTTGAAGCGGTCGTTGCCCCAGCCGCCATTGCCGCCCTTGGCCAGCAGCACGCGCATGCCGGCCTTGTCGAGGTCGGCGATCAGCGTCTCCTTGTCCTCTTCCAGCACCTGGGTGCCGACCGGCACCTTCAGGACGACGTCCGCGCCGGCCGCGCCGTGGCGGTTGCGGCCCATGCCGTGGGTGCCGGTCTCGGCCTTGAAATGCTGGCTGTAGCGGTAGTCGATCAGGGTGTTCAGGCCCTCGACGGCCTCGATCCAGACATCGCCGCCGCGACCGCCGTCGCCGCCGTCCGGACCGCCGTACTCGATGTACTTCTCGCGCCGGAAGGACACGGCGCCGCCGCCCCCGTTCCCGGAGCGGATGTAGATCTTGCACTGGTCGAGAAATTTCATCGGGACCTTATGAGGCAAGGCGCGCGCGCGGGGAAGGGCGCCGGGGCTTTCCAGCGCTCCGGATTCCGTCCTAGAACGACAGGCGCCCTGGGGCGGGAACAGGAAATTCCATGCGTGTCGTGTCCGGACTGTTGATGGCGCTGAGCGCCGTGCTCCTGCTGCCGACGGTGTCGATGAGCGCCCGGCCGGCGCTTTGGCCCGACGACATGACGCTGGGCAATCCGCAGGCGAAGGTGGTGGTGGTCGAGTACGCCTCGCTGGCCTGCCCGCACTGCGCCCGGTTCCACAACGACGTCTACCCGGCCTTCAAGGCCAAATACATCGATACCGGCAAGGTCCAGTTCGTCTATCGCGAGTACATCACCGCGCCCGCCCAGGTGGCGGTGGCCGGCGCCATCGTGGCGCGCTGCGCGGGCAAGGCGGGCTACTTCACCGTCATCGACGGCGTGTTCGCCGCCCAGCAGGAAATCTACAGCGACGGCACGGTCGCCGGCATGCGCCGCATCCTGATCCGCGAGGCCGCCAAGGCAGGCCTCGGCCAGCCGCAGGTCGAGGCCTGCCTGGCCGACAAGGCCGCCTTCGCCGCCATGGACGAGCGGGTCAACCGCGCCACCAACGAGGAGGGCGTCGCCGGCACCCCGACCTTCAAGGTCAACGGCGTCAAGGTCCGCACGCCGCCGACCGGCGAGATGGACCTGGCCACGCTCGACGCCGCCATCGCCGCCGCGCAGTAGCGTCAGGCCAGCCACACCATCATCCGTGCGTCGGCCGGCTCGCCGCGGGCGCGGGAGGGCAGGGACTTCACCTCGCCGGTGTAGAGGAAGCCCGCCTTGACCAGCACCTGGCCCGAGGCGGGGTTGTCGGCGAAATGGCCGGCGACGACGTAGCGCCTGCGCCAGTCCCGGGCCGCCCAGGCCAGGGCCCCGGACAGGGCCTCGGTCGCCAGGCCCCGGCCCCACCAGTCGCGGCCGATCCAGTAGCCGACCTCCAGCCGCCCATCGGGCGGGGTGAAGAAGCCCAGCCCCCCGACCACGCCCTCGTCCTCGAGATCGAGCAGGAAGTTGCGGCCGGCGCGCGGATCGGCGCCCTGACAGAGGGCGACGAAGTCCTCGGCGTCGGCGAGGCCGTAGGGATGGGGCACGCGGCTGGTCATCCTGGCGATGTCGTAGTCGTTCATCAGTCGCGCCAGCCGGGGCGCGTCGGCCATGCCGGGCGCGCGCAGGGTCAGGCGACGCGTCTCGATCGTCGGCGAGATGTCGATCACACACATGGTCAATCCTCCCGGCCTGTCCCCCTTTTCATTGACGCCCGGCTGGACCGGGACGGGGGCGATGGCCTTGAAACAGCAAAACGGGGAGCCCGGCGTCCGGACTCCCCGCTTGGGAATTTCATGTCCGGATCGCCTGTGTCGGGCGATCCGGATGGAGGTCCAGGATCGCCTACTCGGCGGCCTGGAGCTCGGCCGGAACGACCGTCGCGTAGGTGCGGTTGTTGCGCTTGGTTACGAAGCGCACGGCGCCGGCCACGAGGGCGAACAGCGTGTGGTCCTTGCCGATGCCGACATTGTCGCCCGGCCAGAACTTGGTGCCGCGCTGACGGATGATGATGTTGCCGGCCGCGACCTTCTCGCCGCCGAACTTCTTGACGCCGAGACGGCGACCGGCCGAGTCACGACCGTTGCGGGAAGAACCGCCAGATTTCTTGTGAGCCATTGTGCTCTCCTACTTAAAGCGACGAGGCCCTCAGGCTTCGTCGGCTTCCTTCTTCGCGGCGGCCTTCTTCGGCGCTGCCTTCTTGGCGGGGGCGGCGGCGTCATCGGCCTTGGCGGCCTTCGGCGCAGCGGCCTTCTTCGGCGCGGCCTTGGCCGGCGCGTCAGCGGCGGCTTCGGCCTTCGGCGCGGCCTTCTTCACCGGCGCGGCCTTGGCGGCCGGAGCGGCGTCGGCGGCCACGGGGGCGACGAACTTCAGATTGCGCGAGCGGGCGTTCAGCTCGGCCTTGGTGGTCAGGTCGACCGTGCCGTCCCACTTCTCGGTCTTGCCGGCGCCGGCGACCTCGGTGACGCGCAGGACCGTCTCGGTCTGGCGGTGGCCACGGGTGCGGCGGTAGCCCTGGCGGCGGATCTTCTTGAAGATCTTCACCTTCTCACCCTTGCGGGTTTCGATCAGGGTCGCCGTGACCGTCGCGCCATCCACGAGCGGAGCGCCCAGGGTGATCGCGTCGCCGTCGCCCAGCATCAGGACTTCGCCGAAAGCGACGTCCGCGCCGGGTTCACCAGCCAGCTTTTCGACAACAAGCACGTCGCCCGCCTGGACCCGGTATTGCTTGCCGCCTGTCTTGATCACCGCGTACATCGGTTATCGCCTTGAAATTCTATGAGTTCGCAAAATAGGACGCGCCCGCAAGATGGACCTGCGGGCGAGGGGCCGGACTTATACAGCCGAGTGGTGATGAGTCAACGTCGGCGAGGCGATTTCCCGGACTTGGAAGGCCCACCCGCAAAACAGCCTCGACTGTTACAGTGTAACATGCCAAAAGGCGGTCGTGACCTCCGCCCTCTTCCTGTCCTTCGTCGTCATCGGATTCGGCTCGGCGCTGCTGCACGCGCTGTTCCCGACCCACTGGCTGCCGTTCGTCCTGGTCGGGCGGGCGCAGGGATGGGGCCTGCGGCGCGTGCTGGCCGTAGCGACGGTTGCGGCCGCCGGACACATCCTGTTCACGACCCTGGTCGGCCTGCTGTTGCGGGGCGCGGGCCAGCTGATGGGCGTTCAGGCGCAGGGGTGGCTCCACTACGGCGCGGCGGTGGTGCTGTTCGGCTTCGGCGGCTTCTATCTGCTGCGCGCGATGCAGCAGCGGACGACGACGGTGATGGCGGGGGGCTTCGGGGCCGACGCCCTGCCGCCGAGCCGGGTCACCGACCGCGCCGCCACCCTGGGCCTGGTCGGCCTGCTGGCCCTCTCGCCGGGCGAGGTGCTGCTCTCCTTCTATCTTACGGACGCCGCGCAGGGCGTCGCGCAGCTGACCCTGCTCAGCCTTGTCTTCCTGGCCGGCACCCTGGCCGGCATGGTCGGGCTGATCAGCCTGGCCTGGGCGGGCGTCGCCCGGCTGCGGCTGGACCGGCTGGCGCGCTATGATTCGGCCATCCTCGGCGGCGTCCTGATCGCGCTCGGCGTCATCGTCCTGGCGCTGGAGACCTGAACGGGCGTTTGCTCCCGCGCACCGCCGCCCCTATCTAGGCGGCCATGACCCAGGCCGCTTCCTCCGCCCGCATCCCCGTCACCGTCCTCACCGGCTATCTCGGGGCCGGCAAGACCACGCTGCTCAACCGCATTCTCACTGAGGACCACGGCAAGCGATACGCCGTGATCGTCAACGAGTTCGGCGAGATCGGCATCGACAACGACCTGGTGGTCGGGGCCGACGAGGAAGTGTTCGAAATGAACAACGGCTGCGTCTGCTGCACGGTGCGCGGCGACCTGATCCGCGTCGTCTCGGGCCTGATGAAGCGCAAGGGCGGCTTCGACGCCATCATCGTCGAGACGACCGGCCTGGCCGATCCCGGCCCGGTGGCCCAGACCTTCTTCGTCGACGACGACGTGCGCGCCCGCACCCGCATCGATTCGGTGACCACCGTGGTCGACGCGCTGCACCTGCCGCTGCGGCTGGCCGACAGCCGCGAGGCGGTCGAGCAGATCGCCTTCGCCGACCAGATCCTCCTCAACAAGACCGACCTGGTGACGCCGCAGCAGCTGGCCGCCGTCGAGGCCTCGATCCGCCGGATCAATCCGCTGGCCCCGATCCACCGCACCCAGCGCTCGGCCGTGCCGCTGGACGCCATCCTCGGCCGCGGCGGCTTCGACCTGGACCGCATCGTCGAGCTGGAGCCGGCGTTCCTGAACCCCGCCCACGGCGAGCCGGGCCACGTCCACGACGAAGCCTGCGAGCACGATCATCACGACCATGACCACCATCATCATGACCACGGCCATGATCACCACGCCCATGAGGCCCACGATCACGCGGCCGAGGCCGGCATCCGCGGAATCTCGCTGACCTCGCACCAGCCGCTGGACGGCATCAAGGTCACCAACTGGCTGAACGCCCTGCTGCAGGACAAGGGACCGGACATCCTGCGCGCCAAGGGCATCCTCGACATCAAGGGCGACGACCGGCGGCTGGTCTTCCAGGCCGTGCACATGATTCTGGAGGGCGACTACCAGCGCCCCTGGACCGACGCCGACAACCGATACAGCCGCATGGTCTTCATCGGCCGCGACCTCGACGAGGCGGCGCTGCAGGCGGGCTTTGCGGGGTGCGTGGCTTAGTAGCGCGGCACGCTCTCCCCTTGGGAGAGCTGTCATGGCGAAGCCATGACTGAGAGGGAGGCGCGCCGGCTAGACGTTCAGGCTCGGCGTCTCCCTCTCCGACCTCGCTCTGCGAGGCCACCTCTCCCACGGGGAGAGGGAAAACGAAAAAAGGGCCGGTGTTTCCACCGGCCCTTTCGCGTCTCTGGCTGAGCTCGAGGACTACTCGATGTCCTCGTTGATCAGGCCCAGCTTGAAGTAGCCGTTGGCCTGCAGGACGTTCAGCACGGCCATGAACTGTTCGTAGGTCACCTCGGCGTCGGCGCGGACGAACACGCGCTCTTCGGTCAGCGGACCGGTGACGCCCTTGGCGGTCATCGAGTCGTTGATGTCCGGGATCAGGTTCTCGAGGCTGGTCTGCTTCTCGGCGATGAAGATCGCGCCCGATTCCTGGATCGAGATGAAGGTCGGTTCCTTCGGCTTCGGCGCCGTGGGATCGGGCGGGACGGCCGGCGGAAGGTCGAGCGCGATCGACACCGTCGCCATCGGCGCGGCGACCATGAAGATGATGAGCAGCACGAGCATGACGTCCACGAAGGGCGTCACGTTGATTTCGCTGTTTTGGCCAAGGTCGTACTTGCTGCCGCCACCGCCGCCGCCGAGCTTCGCACCCATTCGGACACTCCCAGTAGGCCATCGCTTCCGATGCGACGGCTATCATTCCGGCCACCCATTGCGCGGATGGCAGCGGTTGTAAAGCCCGACTCTCGCCGAACACGAAAACGCCGACACGCTGGGCAAAACCTGTTCCCACGCGGTAAACGCCGGGACCATGACCTTCGATTTCGACGCCTATGTGACCGCCGCGCTGTTCGACCGCTCAGGCCGAACATGGTTCGCTCTGGGGGACGGGACGGTCCGGGCCGTTGCGGCCGGCGGATTTGTCACCGTGGAGGCCCATGACGGGGCGATTCTGGCCGCCTGCCTCCACCCGTCGGGCGAGGGACTCCTCACCGGCGGCGACGACGGCCGCGTGGTCTGGACCCGCTTCGACGGCGACGAAATCGCCGCCGGCCTGATCGCCGAGGTGAAGGGGCGCTGGATCGACGCCGTCGCCGCCTCGGCCGAATCGGGTCTGATCGCCTTCGCCGCCGGCCGCGACCTGCATGTGCGCGACGGCAAGGACGCCGCCTTCAGCCGGGTGTTCACGCACGAAAAGTCGGTGTCGGACGTCGCCTTCGATCCCAAGGGCCGGCGAATCGCCGCGGCCACCTACGGCGGGGCGGCCCTCTGGTACGCCCGCATCGCCGAACAGAAGCCCAGTCTGCTCAAGTGGGCCGGCGCCCATTCGCTGGTCGCCTTCAGCCCCGACGGCAAGTTCCTGATGAGCGCCATGCAGGAGAACAGCCTGCACGGCTGGACCGTGGCCGACGGCAAGAACATGCGCATGGGCGGCTATCCGGCCAAGGTGAAGAGCATGGCCTTCCTGTCGAATGGCGTGATGCTGGCCACCTCCGGCGCCAACGGCGCGGTGGTCTGGCCGTTCAGCGGCGCGACCGGCCCGATGGGCAAGGAGGCGGCCGAGATCGGCTACGACCAGAACGCGCTTGTCGTGCGGGTCGCCGCGACGCCGAAGTTGTCCCTGCTGGCCGCCGGCCTCGACGACGGCCGCGTCTGGGTCGCCGATCTCAAGAGCGGCAAGATGGACACGCTGAAGGCCGAGAAGGGCGCCGCCATCTCCGCCCTGGCCATCACCGCCGACGGCGGCCGGGTGGCCTGGGGCGACGAGGACGGCGCGGCGGGGGTGGTGGAGCGGGACTAAAACCCGCTCATCGTCGCCCACACATCAAACGGGTCCCGCCTCGTCCGCAGGCTGTTGATCGGCGCGGTCTCGTCGGCCCAGCCGAGGGCCATGCCGGAAAACAGCATGTGGTCGTCGGGCAGGGCGATGTGGTCGGCCACGGTCTTCGGATAGCGGGCCCAGAACTCCTGGGCGCAGGTGGCCAGGCCCCGCTCGACGGCCAGCAGCATCACCGTCTGCATGTACATGCCCACATCCGCCCACTGCGGCTTGCCGAGCTTGCGGTCGAGGCTGAAGAACAGGCCGACCGGGGCGCCGAAGAACTGGGTGTTCTTGAACAGCTGCTGCAGGCGGGCGGGCTTGTCCTCGCGCGGAATGCCGAGCGTGGCGTAGAGGTCCTCGCCGCATTCGAAGCGACGGGTGCGGAACGGGTCCCAGAGATTGTCGGGATAGACGTCATACTCGGGCGTCTCGCCGCCGAGGTTGGCGGCGACCTTCGCCTTCAGCGCCTCCAGCGGTTCGCCGGCCAGGGCGTGGACGCGCCAGGGCTGCAGGTTGCCGCCGGACGGGGCGCGGTGGGCGGCCTCGAGGATCTCGCGGACCAGGGCGCCGGGCACGGGATCTGGCTTGAAGGCGCGGACGGAGACGCGGCGATCGACGGCTTCTGTGACGTTCATGGCTCTTTCGCTTCGCGGCGGATTGGGCGACATGGGGTTACCATCCGTCCGCCACGTCAAGGCAAGGGGAGCGGCGCGTGAACCCGGAAGACCCGGACAAGGACGGCGAGACGCCCGGCGCGCCTGGGGACGAGACGGCTCAGCCCGACATAGAGGCGGCGACCGACAGCGGGCCTGACGAGGCGCCGGATCCCGCGCCGCCGCCCATTCCGCCGTCGAAGCCACGATTCGAGCCCCTGCCGCCCCGCAAGGCGCCGCGGCGGCCCGGCGGCCTTGGGCGGCTGGTCCGCCGGCTGGCGCTGTGGGCCTTCCTGCTGGTGGTCGTGGCCCCGGTGGGGATGACCCTGTTCTACCGCTTCGCGCCGCCGCCCTTCACCCTCCTGATGGTGCAGCGCGTGTTCGAGGGGAAGGGCTGGGACTACCGCTGGCGCTCGCTGGACCGTATGTCGCCGGCCCTTATCCAGGCCGCCATCGCCGCCGAGGACGCCCGCTTCTGCGAGCACAACGGCTTCGACTTCGAGGCCATGGAGAAGGCCTGGAAGAACAACCAGCGCGGCGGTCGCGTGAAGGGCGGCTCGACCATCAGCCAGCAGACGGCCAAGAACGTCTTCCTGTGGCCGGCCCGCTCCTACGTCCGCAAGGGGCTGGAGGCCTACTTCACCGTCCTGATCGAGACCCTGTGGGGCAAGCGGCGGATCATGGAGGTCTATCTCAACGTCGCCGAGATGGGCTCGGGGACCTACGGCGTAGAGGCCGCCTCGCGCCGCTACTTCGGTGTCAGCGCCGACCGCGTCACGCGGGCCCAGGCCGCGCGGCTGGTCGCCATCCTGCCCAACCCGCTCAAATACCAGGCCGTGAAGCCGGGGCCCTATGTCGCCCGCCGGTCGCGCCGCATCGGCGCGGCGGCCGGCACGGTGCGGAGCGACGGCCTCGCCGCCTGCGTGGGAAAGATGCGCCGACCGACCGCCGCCGAGCGGTCCGAACCGCCGCCGCAGCGCAAGCCGACGGTCCGCCGTCCCGCGCCCGAAACCAAGGCCGATCCGCTGCCGCCCGCCGAGCCCGTCGCGCCGCCCGCCGCGCCCGAACCGCCTGCCGAGGCTGCGCCGGAACCACCGGTCTTCGAGACCCCGCCGAACTCGGATTGATGTCGCGAGTTACCTTGACGGAATGCGGGCGGCGCGCTTCCCATGCACGCCAATCAGAATCCCCTCGAGGAAACAGTCCGATGCTGAAGATGAAACTTCTCGCGGCCGGCGCGGCGATCTCGCTTGTCGCCGGGAGCGCGGGCCTTTTCGCCGCCGCCCAGGCCAAACAGACCGCGCCGGCCGCCGCCGCCGCGAAGCCGACGCCGGAGGAGGCCAAGGCCTTCGTCGACCGCGTCGAGAGCCAGATGGCCGCGTTGTCGCAGTATGTGAACAAGGCGTCCTGGGTGCGCGCCACCTACATCACCGAAGACACCATGTGGCTGGAAGCCAAGGCCGGCGCCGAGTTCACCGACCTGGCCACCCGCGCGGCCATCGAGGCGGCGAAGTACGACGGCGTCGCGGTCGATGCGGTGACCCGCCGTAAGCTCGACATCCTCAAGCGCGCCGTGGTCGCCCCGGCGCCGCAGCGCCCCGGCGCGGCCGACGAGATGGCCACCATCGCCTCGCGCCTGGACTCCGTCTACTCGACCGGCAAGTTCACCTACCAGGGCAAGCCGATCACCCTGAACGACGCCGAGGATGTGCTGGCCTCCAGCCGCAACCCGGCCGAACTCCAGGCGGTCTGGGAGGGCTGGCATTCGATCTCGCCGGTGATGCGGGACGACTACGCCCGCCTCGTCGCGCTCGAGAACGAGGGCGCGATCGGCATGGGCTACAAGGACACCGGCGCGCTGTGGCGGTCCGGCTACGACATGGACCCCGACGCCTTCGCGGCCGAGACCGACCGGCTGTGGAAGCAGATCGAGCCCTTCTACAAGAACCTGCACTGCTACGTGCGCGCCCGGCTGAACGAGCAGTACGGCGACGCGGTCCAGCCGCGCACCGGCCCGATCCGCGCCGACCTGCTGGGCAACATGTGGGCCCAGCAGTGGGGCAACATCTATCCGATCGTCGCACCGAAGACCGAGACCTCCGGCTACAGCCTCGACCAGCTGCTGGTCGATGCGAAGTATGACCCGACGAAAATGGTCAAGACCGGGGAGGCCTTCTACGTCTCGATGGGCCTGGCGCCGCTGCCGGAGACCTTCTGGACGCGGTCGCAGATCGTGCGTCCCGAGGGCCGCGAGGTGGTCTGCCACGCCTCGGCCTGGAACCTGGACGACCGCGACGACCTGCGCATCAAGATGTGCACCAAGGTCAATGGCGAGGACTTCTACACCGTCCACCACGAGCTGGGTCACAACTACTACCAGCGGGCCTACAAGGATCAGCCCTACATCTTCAAGGGCGGCGCGAACGACGGCTTCCACGAGGCCATCGGCGACTTCGTCGGCCTGTCGGCGCTGACCCCGACCTACCTCAACCAGATCGGGCTGCTGGACACCGTGCCGGGCGCCGACGGGGACGTGCCGTTCCTGCTCAAAATGGCGCTCGACAAGATCGCCTTCATGCCGTTCGGCCTGATGGTCGACCGCTGGCGCTGGCAGGTGTTCGACGGCACGCTGACGCCGGAAACCTACAACGCCGGCTGGTGGCAGCTGCGCACGAAGTACCAGGGCATCACGCCGCCGGGCGAGCGTCCGGCCGACGCCTTCGATCCGGGCGCCAAGTACCATGTGCCGGGGAACGTGCCCTACACCCGCTACTTCCTGGCCCATGTGTACCAGTTCCAGTTCCACCAGGCCGCCTGCCAGCAGGCCGGCTGGAAGGGACCGCTGCATCGCTGCTCGATCTACGGCAACAAGGAGGTCGGCGCGAAGTTCAACGCCATGATGGAGATGGGCGCCTCCCGGCCCTGGCCCGAGGCGATGCAGGCATTCACCGGTCAGAGCCAGGGCGACGCCTCGGCGGTGGCCGAGTACTTCAAGCCGCTGAACGTCTGGCTGACCAAGCAGAACAGGAAGGAAAAGTGCGGCTGGTAGGGTAGCGACCCAACCCTTGTCATCCCGGCCGAAGCGCAGCGGAGAGCCGGGACCCAGCTTGTAGTCGCTGGGTCCCGGATCGGCCGTCCGGCCGTCCGGGATGACAGTGAGGGGTCATTCCGCCGCCACCAGGTCGGCGCGGCGACGCAGGGCGGTCTGCGCGAAGCGGGCGTGGTACTGCGGGTGCTCGGTGCCCATCCAGCGATCCCACCAGGTGAAGTAGAGGCCGTAGTTCCACCCCGCCTGGGCGTGGTGCAGGTCGTGGTGCGTCACCGTGGTCATCCAGTCGAACATCGGCCGCCCGTCGCGCCGGGCCGGGAACAGCTCGTAGCCGGAGTGTCCGATCACGTTGCGGGCGATCTGGTGCAGCATGAACAGCCCGAACGCCGGCCAGGCGACCGGGACGATCAGCAGCCAGATGACCGTGAAGCTAGCCATCACCGCCGCCTCGCCGATGTCGAAGCTGTAGGCGGTGAACGGCGTCGGATTGTTGGACTTGTGGTGGCGGCGGTGGAAATGCCGGAACAGCCGCGGGTGATGCATCAGCCGGTGAGACCAGTAGAACCAGGCGTCGTGGGCCACCACCGTCAGCACGAAGCTGGCCGCGATCCAGGCCAGGCCGCCGCCCATGCGGATCTCGGGGCCCCACATCAGGCCGGCGCGCTCCAGGCCCAGCGTCAGCAGCGAGACGGTGGAGAACACCGCCACCGACCGGATCGAACAGAGCAGCTCGACCACATGCTGCAGGGCGGGCGGCCGCTCGGGCCGGATCTTGCGATGGACCAGCAGCGGCGCCAGCGCCACACAGAGCACCAGCCAGGTCAGCGGTGCGGCGATGATGTATTTGGTGATGTCGTTGGAAAAGCCCATCAGCCAGTGGCGGCCGACGTCGCTGGCGAGGGTGATGATCTGGTCCATGGGGAGCCTCCGGTCGTGTCGAGGCAGGATGGCGGGCCGGGCGGCCGGCCGCTTCCGCCAGCCGCACGCCGCTGGCGGATTCCGGAATCGGCGAGAGATTTACGATCCCGGCGAGCCGTCCAGGGCGCGGGCGCGCCAGGCGGTAGGGGTCAGGCCGGTGGCCTCCTTGAAGGCCCGGTTGAAAGGCCCGAGCGAGGCGTAGCCGAGGTCGAAGGCGAGCGAGGAGATCGGCAGGCGCGCCTTCTCCGCGTCCGCCAGCGCCGCCTTGGCGGATTCGATCCGCCGGGCGTTCAGGAAGTCGGCGAAGTTGCGATAGCCCAGCGCGCCGTTGATCAGCCGCCGCAGCCGGTGCTCCGGCAGGCCGACCTCCGCCGCCAGCTGGCCGACGGTGAGACCCTCGCGCCGCCAGACCTCGTCCACCGTCATCAGGGTCTCCAGCTTTGCCAGGCTCGGGCGATCCTGGACCGGAACGCCGTCCAGGTCCGGCGCGCCGGGGGCGACGCGGGGAGGTCCCCCGAACAGGACCGGGCGAGCCTGCAGGAAGGTCGCAGCCCCGATCAGCGACAGGACAGCGAGGGACACCGCCTGCAGCTGGCCGCCCCAGCTGGGCCTGACACCCAGCTCATGGGCCACCTCGAAGCCTGACAGCACCACCGTGTAGACGGCGACCACCAGCATGAACGGTCCGCGCAGTGATCGGCGCGCCTCGACCAGATCGCCGCGCCAGCCGCGCCAGATGATCATTGTCACATGCGCGACCAGCACGACCTCCAGGAGATTGTGCACGATCCAGACCCCGCCCGCGGCCCCGCCGGGAGCAAGGGCGCCGATCGCACCGATCGTCGACATCACCGCCGCCGGTGCGAACAGGGTCAGGTCCAGGCGGCGATCCTCGAACAGCGACACTCCGAAGGCCCAGAAGTAGGCGGTCCCGCCGACGGCCAGCGACCAGGCGATCGCGCCGAACACCGGACCCAGCGAACGGGTCTCCGCTCCGCCGGAGTGAACCGCGAACGCCGCCACCGAGAGTGAGAACAGCACGCCGGACCAACGCGCCGCACCCGCCCGCGCCGTGCGCAGGAAGCCCACGCCCGTGGTCAGCGTCACGCCGGCGGCCAGGCCGCGCAACAGGATCTCGAGCACTTCCATTCCGGACTCCGCCGACGCTCCGTCGGCGAGGGCAGGTTTCCACGCTCCGCGCGGCGCGTCGATACGGTCCGGTCATGGTTGCCGGACTTTCACCCTGTCCTGTGGCCATGACGTTTACCGTGCAGGCCGCAGTCTTCCCGACCGACCGTCAACATCAGTCGGACAGGTGGGGCCATGACAACCAAGCGTACCATCCTTCAACGGATGCGCGATTTCGCCTGTGCGTTCAGGCGGGACAACAGCGCCGCAGCCGCCATCCAGTTCGCGCTCATGGCGCTGCCACTGTCGGTGGCCGTCTTCGGCATGGTCGACGTCAGCCGGGCGTCGGCCGCCAAGGGACATCTGCAGGACGCGCTGGACGCCGCCGCCCTGGCCGCGGCCCGCTCGAGCGCCGTCAGCGACGAGGGCCTCCAGGCCGTGGGCGAGGGCGTCCTGTCCGTCGACCTGATCGGTTCGCGCGCCACCCTGAAGACCTCGAGCTTCAAGCTGGTCGACAACGCGGTCGTCGCCAGCGCCACCGCCGAGATGACGCCGGTCATCGCCGGGCTCTGGCTGGACGGCGACATGGAGATCGGGGCCGAGACCGAGGTCGTGCGGGCCTCCAAGAACGTCGAGGTCGCCCTCGCGCTCGATATCACCGGCTCGATGAGCGGCAGCAAGATCGCCGACCTGCGGACGGCGGCCAAGGATCTGGTCGAGATGATCATCCAGTCCCAGCAGACGCCGTTCTATTCGAAGGTGGCGCTGGTTCCCTATTCGATGGGCGTCAACGCCGGCAGCTACGCCGCCAGCGTGCGCGGGACCCCGACCAGCGGCAACTGCACGACGCCCGGGTGCCAGCAGTTCACCTTCACCACGGCGGCGGGCGGCACGAAGACCCGCAACATCAGCACCTGCGTCAGCGAGCGCACCGGGACCGAGGCCTATACCGACGCCGCGCCGTCCACCGCCTTCGTCGGGCGCAACTACGCCGGCAGCAGCAATCCCTGCCCGACGGCGTCGATCACGCCGCTGTCCAGCGACGAGACGGCGCTGAAGAGCCAGATCGATACCCTGCAGGCCTCCGGCTCGACGGCCGGCCAGATCGGGCTGGCCTGGGGCTGGTACATGATCTCGCCCAGCTTCGGCTATCTGTGGCCGAGCGACGACAACCGCCCCGCGGCCTACGGCGGCGACGACCTGCTCAAGGTCGTGGTGCTGATGACCGACGGCCAGTTCAACACCACCTACTGCAACGGGGTGATCAGCAAGGACGCCACCTCGGGCTCCGGCGCCTCGTCCGACAAGATCAACTGCAACGCCACCAACGGGAACGCCTTCGACCAGGCCAAGGCCCTGTGCGACGCCATGAAGGCGCAGGGCGTGGTGATCTACACCGTCGGCTTCGCCCTCGCCGGCAACACCGCGGCCGAGGACATCATGGAGGAATGCGCCACCGACGGCGACCACGTCTTCCTGCCCGACAGCGGCGCGGACCTGAAGGTGGCGTTCCGCGCCATCGGCCAGGACATCAACGCCCTGCGGCTCTCGAAGTGACCCGGCGGCGGTAAGGGCGGATTCACCAAGCCTGTTGGCTCTTTTCTTACCCTCACGCGCGAGAATGCCGGTTCAATCGGGGTAGACGACTCATGGACCGCCGACGCTCGACCGGACCTGGAAACGGGTCCGCCGGTTTCCTCTCGCGCTTCGCCCGCGCGCGCAGCGGCGCCGTGGCCATCTGGTTCGCGGTCATGGCCCTGCCGCTGGCGGTGATGTCGTTCGCGCTGATCGACATCAATCGCGCCAGCGTCGAGAAGCGCCATCTGCAGGACGCGCTGGACGCGGCCACGCTGCTGGCGGCGCGGTCGACGGCCGACACCGACCAGGAGCTGCAGGTCATCGGCGAGGCGGCGCTGCGGGCGCAACTGGCGGGCATGAGCGAGGCGACCCTGACCAGCTCCTCGTTCCGGCTGGTCGGCACCAAGGTCGAGAGCACGGCCTACGCCAGCCTGACGCCCTATATCTCCAATCTCTGGCTGCAGGGCGACATGGAGGTCGGCGTCGAGGCGGAGGTCGCCCGCGCCTCGACCAACCTTGAGCTGGCGCTGGTGCTGGACATCACCGGCTCGATGGCCGGCACGCCGCTCTCCGACCTGAAGACGGCGGCCAAGGACCTGATCGACTACGTCGTCCAGGACGTCCAGACGCCCTACTATTCGAAAGCCGCGATCGTGCCCTACTCGGTGGGCGTGAACGTCGGCAGCTACGCCGCCAATGTCCGCGGCGCCGTCGTCGGCACCCGCACCATCACCGACATCTCCTGGCAATCGGGCGCCTCCAAGAGCATCAGCGGGATCAGCAAGGCCAACCCGGCCGTTGTCACGTCGACCGGCCACGGCTTCCAGAACGGCGACGTCGTCTACATCAGCGGCGTGAAGGGCATGGAAGAGGTGAACGATCGCACATTCACGGTCGCGAACCGCACCACCAACACCTTCCAGCTGTCGGGCGAAAAGAGCTCGAAGTACGACAAGTACAAGTCCGGCGGCACGATCCAGAAGTGCAAGGTGGCGGACTGCAGCATGGTTGTCACCACAGCGTCGGCGCACGGCTATGCCGATGGCGACTACATCTACTTCTCCGGCGTTGGCGGCTTCACCGATATCAATGACGAGCTCATCGAGATCGACGATACGACCTCGACCACCTTCTCCCTGGACAGCTTCTACGGTCCGTCATCGTCGGCCTGGACCTCCGGCGGGACCGCCTACTGCACGACCTACGGCTGCGAATACTATAGCTTCACCAACGCCTCGCCCTGGAGCCCGGCGAGCCGGACATTCCAGATCAGCACCTGCGCGACGGAGCGGACCGGAACCGAAGCCTATACCGATGTCGCCCCCAGCACCGCGCCGGTCGGCCGCAACTACCCCAGCACGAGCAATCCCTGCCCGAGCACCCAGATCACGCCGCTGACCAGCGACAGGACCGCGCTGAAGAGCAAGATCGACAGCTTCACCGCCGCCGGCTCGACCGCCGGGCAGATCGGCACCGCCTGGGGCTGGTACATGATCTCGCCGGAGTTCGCCTACCTGTGGCCGGCCTCGAGCCAGCCGGCGGCCTACAGCACGCCTGACCTGCTCAAGGTCGTGGTGATCATGACCGACGGCAACTACAACACCGCCTACTGCGAGGGCGTGATCGCCAAGAACTCCGGCTCCGGCAGCGGCGACGTTCAGGACAAGAACAACTGTCCGGCGACCAACGGCGACGCCACCTCCCAGGCCGAGGCCCTGTGCGACGCGATGAAGGCCAAGGGCGTCATCGTCTATACCGTCGGATTCAACGTCGGGAAGGGCAGCGACGCCGAGGACGTGATGGAAGCCTGCGCGACCAGCAGCAACCACGTCTACCTGCCGTCCAGCGGCGCGGCGCTCAAGGACGCCTTCGCGGCGATCGGCCGGGATCTGCTGAAGCTGCGGCTGTCGCGGTAACGGCGCCGGCCGGCGACCTCAGCCGGCGGCGCGTTCCTGGGCCTCGACCTGTTCGCAGGCCGTCGCCAGGACCTGGATCAGGGCCGCGCCGGAGATCGGCTTGGTCAGGTGACCGTCGGCGCCGGCCGCCATCGACGCCTCGATATGTTCGGGCAGGGCGTTGGCCGACAGGGCCCAGATCGGCGTCGGCGGGGCGCGGCGGGCGCGCTCGTCGTGGCGAATGGCCCGAATGGCGGTCAGGCCGTCCATGACCGGCATCTGCATGTCCATCAGGATCAGGTCGAACGCACCGGCGGCGGCGGCGTCCACCGCCTCGGCCCCGTTCTCGACGCTGACCAGGTCGACGCCGACCTGGCTGAGCAGAAGCTCGACGACCTTGCGATTGATCGGGTGGTCCTCGGCCAGCAGCACCCGGGGCTCGCGCTCGCCCTGCGACAGGGACGCGGGCGTCGTCGCCGCCGCTGTCGCCGGCCTCGCGGCGCGCTCCAGATAGAGGGTGAGGGTGAAGGACGCGCCTTCGCCCGGCGTCGACTCGGCCTCAAGGTCGCCGCCCATGGCCTCGGCCAGGGCGCGGGAGATGGCCAGGCCCAGACCCGTGCCGCCGTAGCGGCGGGTGATGGAGCCGTCGGCCTGCTGGAAGCGCTCGAACAGTCGCGCCTTCACCTCGGGCAGGAAGCCGATGCCGGTGTCGCTGACGGTCAGGGTCAGCCGGGTGCGGCCGCGGGCCTCGTCGCGGGCCGCGGCCTTCAGGCCCAGGCGTCCGGCGGCGGTGAACTTCACCGCGTTGGACAGCAGGTTGCAGAGGATCTGGCGGACGCGCACCGCGTCGCCGACGAAGGCGCCCTGCGCCTCCGGGGCGATGTCGATGTCGAAGCCGAGGGACTTGGCCTCCACCGCCGGCCGGAACAGCGAGGCCGCGGACCGCAGGCAATCGCCCAGGTCGAAGGGCTCGGCCTTCAGCTCCAGCCGGCCGGCCTCGACGCGGGCCAGGTCCAGCACGTCGGCGAGGATGGCCTCCAGCGTCTGGCCCGAGGTCTCGATCAGCCCGACCATCTCGGCCTGGGCGTCGGTCAGCGGCGTCTGGGCCAGGGCCGAGGCCACGCCCATCACGCCGTTCAGCGGCGTGCGGATCTCGTGGCTCATGTTGGCGAGGAACTCGCTCTTGGCGCGGTTGGCCGCCTCGGCGGCGTCGCGGGCCCGCATGATCGCCTCTTCCGACAACTTGCGGGCGGTGATGTTCTTGAGCACCCCCAGCACGCCGTCGATGCGGCCGTCCTCGCCGTAGAGCAGTTCGGCGGCCGAGAAGGCCCAGACCAGACGCCCGTCGGGCGGGTTCAGGCGGTACTCGGTGCGGAAGGGCGTGCCGTCGCGCAGATGCTGCTCCCAGGCCGCGATGGCGGCGGGGCGATCCTCGGGGTGAACCGTCGCCCACATGTCGCGGGCGATGTCGTCGTAGCTGAGCTGACCGCCGAAGAAGGTGTCCGCCGCGCCGTCGACGCGCAGGGTCCGGGTCCGGAAGTTGACCTCGTAGACCAGCACCTCGGCGATATCGAGGGCCAGCTCCAGCCGCTTGGTGGAGCGCTCGGCCAGTTCCAGCGAGCTGATCACGTCGCTGACGTCATGGCTCATCGAGACCAGTCCGCCGATCTCGCCGCTGGAGTCGTGCCAGGGGCAGAGGCTGGCCCGCAACCAGCGGTCCGGCAGCCGGTGACTGGGCACCAGGATGCGATCGGTCGACAGGCTCTCGCCCGCCAGACAGGCGCGGTAGGAGTCCTCCAGGGTCGGGTAGGAGGCGGGAAACAGCTCCTCCATCGTCCGGCCCAGGGCCTCCGCTTCGGGGATGCCCTTCTCCTCGACCCAGCGCTCGTTGACATAGAGGTAGCGCAGGTCCCGGTCGGTCATGCCCAGCGCCACCGGCGAGGCGCGCATGATGGCGTCCTTAAGGACCGTGGCGGCGCGAGCCTCCCGGGCGGCGCCCTCGGCGATCTGGCCGGCGCGCAGGCGTTCGATGGCCTCGGCCAGCAGGGCGGCCAGGTCGGCGAGGTCGGCCATCAACCGCTCGTCGCGCGCCCGCGGCTGCGGACCGACAACGCACAGGGCGCCCAACCGGGCCCCGTTGGACAGCTCGACCGGTGCGTTGCAGTAGAACCGGGCGTGGGGCGGCCCCTTGACCCAGGGATGGTTCGGCCATCGGGCGGCCAGGTCCTCGCGCCAGACCGCGCCCTCGTGAAGCGTCTGGGCGGTGGTGGAATTGGCGAGGTCGGCGAACTCTTCCGGCACGCCCTCGAACCCGGACATCCAGACCCGGTCGGCATCGACCAGCACAACATAGGCGAACGGCGTGTCGGCCGCGCTGCGGGCCAGCCGGGTCACCCGGTCGATCACCGGACGGAGGGCGACGAGGTCGAGCGCCCGCACCTCGGCGAGACGCTGCGCTTCGTCGCGAATGGGCGCGAGTGGCGCCATGCCCGGAGTCCCCCAGTCCTGATCGGGGAAAGACTGATCGGCCCGTGGTTAATTTACCGTGCGCTTGAGGCCGGTTTTGACGCCGCCGTCAGAGCAGCTTGATCTCGCGCAGGCGCTGCATGAGGAAGGCGTCGGCCGTGATCGGCTCGGGATATCGGTCCGGATTCTCCGCCGTGGCGCAGCCGGGCAGGGTCCGGATCTCGTGGTCCGGCGCGAAGTGCAGGAAGAACGGTGTCGAATAGCGGGCAAAGCCACGCCGCTCCGGCGGCGGGTTGACCACCTGGTGGATGGTCGAGGGCAGGACGTGGTTGGTCGCCCGCTCCAGCATGTCGCCGATGTTGCAGACCAGGCAGCCCGGCGGCGGGTTGATCGGCAGCCACTGGCCGTCGCGGTCCTTGACCTGCAGTCCGCCCTCCTCGGCCCCCAGCAGCAGGGTGATGGCGTTGATGTCGCCGTGGGCCCCGGCCCGCACGCCGGTCGCGTCGGCCGGGATCGGCGGATAGTGCAGCAGGCGCAGGATGCTGTTGCCCTCGGCCACCGCGTCGTCGAACTGGTGGCGCGGCAGGCCCAGGTAGTGGGCGATGGCCTGCAGGACCTTCACGCCCATGCTGTCCAGCGCGCCGTAGAGCCAGGCGATCTTCTCCCGGAAGTCGGACGTCTCGGCCGGCCAGACGTTGGGCGGCATCTGGGGCTCGTAGCGGTGGCCGGGCGGCAGGTCGCGGCCCATGTGCCAGAATTCCTTCAGGTCGTGGTGCGTGGCGCCCTTGGCCGTCTCGATGCCGAACGGGATGTAGCCGCGCTGCCCCCCCTTGCCGACGGCGTACTGCGTCTTCACCGCCTCGGGCAGGGCGAAGAAGCGCTTGGCCGCGTCGATGGCGTCGTCGATCCGCGACTGGGCCATGTCGTAGTCGGAAATCACCGCGAAGCCGTAGCGCCGGAAGCTGTCGCCCAGCGCCCTGGAGAAGGCTTCGAAATCGGTGTCGTAGAGCGAGAACGAGACGGGCTCGATCGCGGAGCGGGTCAGGGTTGTGTCGGTCATGACCGGCCTTTTACACCCGCCGCGACGCCCGCGCACCTGACCTGGATCAAGGCCGGGCGGCCGAAAGCGGAACCATTGCCGGCGCAGGCCGTTTGGGCCGCACATTCACACCGGAGCCACCCATGCTGAAGACCTCGGCGCTTGCCGCCTGCCTGCTCGCCGCCACCGCCCTGGGCGCCTGCACGACCATTGACCCGAACACCGGCGAGACGGTCCGCAACAACACCGGGACCGGCGCGATCGCGGGCGCCGTGGGCGGCGCGCTGCTCGGCTACCTGACCAATACCAGCGACGGCGAACAGGGGCGCAAGAACGCCCTGCTCGGCGCCGGCATCGGCGCCCTCGGCGGCGCGGCCGTCGGCAACTACATGGATCGCCAGCAGGCCGAGTTGCGGGCCGAGCTCGCCGGCACGGGCGTCAGCGTCACCCGCCAGGGCGACGACCTGATCCTCAACATGCCCAGCGACGTGACCTTCGGCGTCGACCGCGCCGACATCCAGCCGCAGTTCTACCGCGTGCTGGACGGCGTCGGCACGATCCTGAACCGCTATCCGCAGACCATGGTCGACGTCACCGGCCATGCCGATTCCACGGGCGATGACCTGTACAACCAGTCGCTGTCGGAGCGCCGCGCCAGTTCGGTGGCGTCCTATCTGATCAACAACAGCCGCCTGCTGCGCGACCGCTTCTACGTCCAGGGTCGCGGCGAGACCCAGCCGATCGCCAGCAACGCCACCGTCGAGGGCCGCGCCCAGAACCGTCGCGTCGAGATCGTCCTGCGGCCGTTCCGCGGCTAGCGGCTACTCCGGATCGGGCGGGCCCCCGGGGTCCGCCTGCTTCGGGTCTTCGGCCGTCGCGGCGGCGTTCAGCTTGCGCGGCTTGAACAGCGGGCCGGGGACCGGGGCGTTGCCGTGCAGCAGCCCGACGCCGGCGTAGATGCCCCCGGTCATCTCCAGCGCGAACCGTTCCTGGTCGCGCTCGCGGATGTCGGCGCTGGTCTCGGCGACCTCCTCGGGCGTCAGGCCCAGCGCCTCAAGCGCTTCGGCGCCGAAGGTCATGGCCGACTCGAAGGTCTCGCGGATCTGGTAGTCGACCCCGGCCTTGATCAGGTCCAGCGCATGGCCGCGGTCGAACGCCCGCACCATCAGCGTCGCCTGCGGGAACTCGGCCTTGCACAGTTCGACGATCAGGTTGGCCGCCTTCACGTCCTCGATGCAGACGGCGATCAGCCGGGCCTTGTGCGCCCCGGCCGCGTGCAGGATCTCCGGCCGTGATCCATCCCCGTAGTAGACCTTGAAGCCGAACGGTTCGGCGTTGCGGATGCGGTTGGTGTTGACGTCCAGGATGCTGACCTCGACGCCGCGCGCCAGCAGCGACTGGCAGACCACCTGGCCGAAGCGGCCAAAACCCACCACCAGCACGCTGCCCGACAGGCCGTCCGGCTCCTCGACGCCGTCGGTGTCCTGCGCCTCGGGTCGCACCAGCGCGCGCACGGCCATGACCACGAACGGCGTCAGGATCATCGACAGGATGACGGCGGCGCTGAAGATGGCGTTGTCGCGGGCGTTGATCACCCCCGCCGCCGCCGCGGCGGCATAGAGCACGAAGGCGAACTCGCCGCCCTGGGCGAACAGCGCCGCGCGGTTGATCGCCTCGCCGGTCCGGGCCCTGAACAGCTTCGCCACCACGAAGATGCCCATGGCCTTGATGCTCATCAGGCCCAGGACGGTGACGACGAGGACCCGCCATTCCGCCGCGACCACGCCCAGGTCCAGGGACATGCCCACGGCGATGAAGAACAGGCCCAGGAGCAGGCCGCGGAACGGCTCGACGTCGGCCTCCAGCTGGTGGCGATAGGCCGACTCCGACAGCAGCACCCCGGCCAGGAAGGCGCCCATGGCCATGGAGAGGCCGCTCAGGTCCATGATCCAGGCCGCGCCCAGCACCACGGCCAGGGCGGCGGCGGTCATCACCTCGCGGGCCCTCGCGGCCGAGAGCAGGCGAAACAGCGGGTTGAGCAGATAGCGTCCGGCGATGAACAGCCCGACCAGGGCGCCGAGCGCGATCAGCACATCCTCGGCCCAGGACCCGCCGGTCTCCGGCCGCGGCGACAGCAGCGCCACCACGCCCAGCAGCGGCACGATGGCCAGGTCCTCGAGCAGCAGGATGGAGACGGCTCGCTGGCCGAGCGGCGTGGCCGTCTCGCCCCGCTCCTCCAGCATCTGCATGATCACGGCGGTGGAGGAGAGGACAAAGCCCATGGCGCCGATGAAGGCGACGGCCGGCGCGAGGCCGAACGCGATCCCGGCCAGGGTCATGGCCGCGCCACAGCCCGCCACCTGCATCGCGCCCAGGCCGAAGATGTCCCGCCGCATGCTCCACAGCCGCGAGGGCCGCATCTCCAGCCCGATGATGAACAGGAACATGATCACGCCGAGCTCGGCGATGTGCAGGATGGTCTCCGGCTCCTCCAGAACGCCCAGGGCGAAGGGGCCGATGATGATCCCGGCCACCAGGTAGCCGAGGATTGAGCCGAACCCGAGGCGCTTGAAGATCGGGCCGGCGATGACGCCGGCGCCGAGCACGGCCACGACCTGCGCCAGGTTCACACCCGCCGATTCCGCCGCCATTCGATACTCCCCGCCACTGCCTGTGATCGCAGTTCTGGCGCCTTCTCGCGCAAGGGTCGATTGTCTTGCACGGCGTTTGGCGCGCCGGACACGCCGATGTTAGCGTCAGGGCGCCCCTGCGTTATTCATCGCGGGTTGAATTTCCCGCCGTTCTCGGCGAGAGGGGCGACGCGCTTTCCCCTGGAGGACCCATGGTCGACAAGGTGACCAAGACCGCGGCCGAAGCCCTCGACGGGCTGCTGTTCGACGGCATGACCATCATGGCCGGAGGCTTCGGCCTCTGCGGCATTCCCGAGAACCTGATCGCGGCGATCCGCGAGCACGGCGTCAAGGACCTGACGGTCATCTCCAACAACTGCGGAATCGACGGCTTCGGCCTCGGCATCCTGCTGGAGAGCGGCCAGATCCGGAAGATGGTCAGCAGCTACGTGGGCGAGAACAAGCTGTTCGAGAAGCTGTATCTCTCCGGCGAGCTGGAGCTGGAGTTCAATCCCCAGGGCACCCTGGCCGAGCGCATCCGCGCCGGCGGGGCGGGCATCCCGGCCTTCTTCACGAAGACAGGCGTGGGCACCCTGGTGGCCGAGGGCAAGGAAGTCCGCGACTTCGACGGCGAGCTCTATGTGATGGAGCGGGGCCTGACCGCCGACCTGTCGATCGTCAAGGCCCACACCGGCGACGCCGAGGGCAACCTGGTGTTCCGCAAGACGGCCCGCAACTTCAACCCGATGATGGCCACCGCCGGCAGGAAGACGGTGGTCGAGGTCGAGCAGCTGGTCGCCATCGGCGCGCTGGACAAGGACCACATCCACACGCCCGGCATCTTCGTGGACCGTATCTTCAAGGGCGCCGTCTTCGAAAAGCGCATCGAGCGTGTCACCACCCGCCAGAAGGAAGCCGTCTGATGGCCTGGACCCGTGACGAAGTCGCCGCGCGCGCGGCGAAGGAGCTGCAGGACGGCTTCTACGTGAACCTGGGCATCGGCATCCCGACCCTGGTCGCCAACTACATCCCCGAGGGCGTGAACGTGACGCTGCAGAGCGAGAACGGCATGCTCGGCATGGGCCCGTTCCCGTACGAGGGCGAGGAAGACGCCGACCTGATCAACGCCGGCAAGCAGACGATCACCGAGCTGGACAGCAGCTCCTACTTCTCGTCGGCCGACAGCTTCGCGATGATCCGCGGCGGCCACATCGCCCTGTCGATCCTGGGCGGCATGCAGGTCTCCGAGTCCGGCGACCTGGCCAACTGGATGGTGCCCGGCAAGATGGTCAAGGGCATGGGCGGGGCCATGGACCTGGTGGCCGGCGTCAAGCGCGTGGTGGTGGTCATGGACCACTGCGAGAAGTCCGGCGCGCCCAAGCTGCTCAAGCAATGCAGCCTGCCGCTGACCGGCGCCGGCGTCGTCGATCTGCTGATCACCGAGCTGGGCGTGTTCGAGATCAACCGCGGCAAGACGCCGGTGCGGCTGATCGAACTGGCCCCCGGCGTGACGGTGGACGAGGTCCGCGAGAAGACGGAAGCGGCGTTCACGGTCGCCGTCTGATTTCATCACGGGCAGTTGCGCGACGGTGACTTGCCCCGGCGGCGCGCCGGGCCAAGTTAGCCGGCATGACCATCACCCGCCTGCTGACGGCGCTCGCCGCCACCTTCGCCCTGCTCGCCATCGGTCCGGTCCAGGCCGCGCCGAAGCTTGAGACCGCCTGGTTCGCCGGGGGCTGCTTCTGGTGCCTGGAGAAGGACATGGAGAAGATCCCGGGCGTCGTGGACGCGGTGTCCGGCTACGCCGGCGGGGACCTCAAGAACCCGACCTACGAGAACCACGAGGGCCATCGCGAAGCAGTCAAGGTCACCTACGACCCGGCGAGGATCAGCTATCGCCAGCTGGTCGACCGTTTCTGGCCGCTGGTCGACGTGACCGACGCCGGAGGCCAGTTCTGCGACCGCGGCTATCAGTATTCCACCGCCGTCTGGGTCGCGACCGAGGCCCAGCGCCAGGCGGCCGAAGCCTCGAAGGCCGCCGCGGCGGCGCGGGTGAAGGGCCGGACGATCGTCACGCCGATCGAGCGCTACACGTCCTTCTGGCTCGCCGAGGGCTACCATCAGGACTACGCGAAGAAGAACCCGGTGCGGTACAACTTCTACCGCCAGACCTGTGGCCGGGACGGGCGGCTGAAGGCGGTCTGGGGCCGCTAGGCTTCAGCCTTCCACTTCAGCTTCGGCTTGCGCGCCGCCTGGGTTTCGTCGAGGCGCCGCAGCGGCGCGTGGAACGGCGCGCCCTTGAAGCGGTCGACCTCGCCGGCTTTCGCCGCGCCGGCCAGCAGGCGCAGCGCGTGGATGAAGCGGTCCAGTTCCTGCTTGCTCTCGGTCTCGGTCGGCTCGATCAGCATCGCCCCGTGGACGACCAACGGGAAGTACATGGTCATCGGGTGGAAGCCCTCGTCGATCATCGCCTTGGCGAAGTCGAGCGTGGTCACGCCGGTCCCCTCCAGCCAGGCATCGTCGAACAGCGCCTCGTGCATGCAGGGGCCGTCCGGGAAGGCCGGGCTCATCACGCCCGACAGGCTGGCCTTGATGTAGTTGGCGTTGAGGACGGCGTCCTCGGCCACCTGCCGCAGGCCGTCGGCGCCGTGGCTGCGCATATAGGCGTAGGCCCGCACGAACATGCCCATCTGGCCGTGGAAGGCGCTCATCCGGCCGAAGGCGGACGCGGCCTCGCCGGCGGCTTCCTCGACCAGCCGGAAGCCGTCCGTGTCGCTCACCACCCAGGGCGCCGGGGCGAACGGCGCCAGGGCCGCGCTCAGCACCACCGGACCCGCGCCCGGACCGCCGCCGCCGTGCGGGGTGGAGAAGGTCTTGTGCAGGTTGATGTGCATGGCGTCGACGCCGAGATCGCCCGGCCGCACCCGGCCGACGATGGCGTTGAAGTTGGCCCCGTCACAGTAGAAGTAGGCGCCGGCGTCATGGGTCAGGCGGGCGATCTCGACGATGTCCCGCTCGAACAGGCCGCAGGTGTTGGGGTTGGTGACCATGATGGCCGCGACGTCGGGGCCGAGCTTGGCGGCGAGGTCGGCGAGGTCCACCCGGCCGTCGTCGGTCTGGGCGATCTCGACGACGCTGTAGCCGACGAAGGCCGCCGTGGCCGGGTTGGTGCCGTGGGCGCTGGTCGGGCACAGGACGGTCTTGCGGTGGCCCTGTCCGGCCGCCTCGTGCGCCGCCTTGATGGCCAGCAGGCCGCACAGCTCGCCGTGGGCGCCGGCCTTGGGCGTCATGGCCACCGCCGGCATGCCGGTCAGGGTCTTCAGCCAGTGGGCCAGCCGGTCGATCAGCGCCAGCGCGCCCTGCACGGTGGAGACCGGCTGCAGCGGGTGGATGTCGGCAAAGCCCGCCAGCCGCGCCATCTTCTCGTTGAGGCGCGGGTTGTGCTTCATCGTGCAGCTGCCCAGCGGATAGAGGGCCAGGTCGATGGCATGGTTCTTCTGGGACAGGCGCACGTAGTGGCGCACGGCCTCGGGCTCGCTGAGGCCCGGCAGGCCGATGGCCGCCTCGCGCATCAGGCCGGACAGTCCCTCGTCGGCGTCGGCGGCTTCCGGCAGGTCGACGCCGGTCTTGTGCCAGCCGCCCAGTTCGAAGATCAGCGGCTCGTCCTGCAGCAGCCCGCGGGCCCCGGTCAGGGTCGGCGGAACTTCGCCGGCGGTGGCGACCGGCGCGGTGGGACGGCCCACGGTGTTCATCGTCGTGCTCACGCCATCACCTCCGTCAGGGCGGTCTGGAAGGCGGCGATGTCGCCCTCGGTCACGGTCTCGGTGGCGGCGACCAGCAGGACGTCGTCCATCCCGGCGCCGGGGGCGAGGCGGCTGAACGGCACGCCGCCCAGCACGCCCCGGGCGGCCAGCGCCTCGACGACCTGGGCGGCCGGCTTGCCGAGCTTAACGGCGAACTCGTTGAAGAAGCGCGGGGTGAGGATCTGCACGCCCTTCACGCCTTCCAGAGCCGCCTTCAGTTCGCGGGCGCGCTGGTGGTTCAGGGCCGCCAGCCGGCGCAGGCCGACCTCGCCCAGCAGGCTCATGTGGATCGAGAAGGCCAGGGCGCAGAGGCCGCTGTTGGTGCAGATGTTGGACGTCGCCCTGTCGCGGCGGATGTGCTGCTCGCGGGTCGACAGGGTCAGGACGAAGCCACGCCGGCCGTCGGCGTCCACCGTCTCGCCGCACAGCCGGCCCGGCGCCTGGCGGACCAGCTTCTCGCGGCAGGCGAAGAGGCCGACGTACGGCCCGCCGTAGTTCAGCGCGTTGCCGATCGACTGGCCCTCGGCCACGGCGATGTCGGCGCCCATCTCGCCGGGCGACTTCAGCAGGCCGAACGACACCGCCTCGGTCGTGACCACGATCAGCAGGGCGCCGGCGGCGTGGGCGGCCTCGGCGATCTTCGTGACGTCCGTGGCGGTGCCGAACACGTTGGGCGTCTGGACCACCACGCAGGCCGTCCCCGCGTCGATGGCGGCGATCACCGCGTCCTCGGCGTCGACGGCGGCGGGCAGGGCGACCACCTCCATGCCCTCGGCATGGGCCAGGGTCTGGGTGGTGGCGACGTAGTGCGGGTGGACCCCGCCCGACAGCACCGCGCGGTTCCGCTTCGTGACCCGCTTGGTCATCATCACCGCCTCGGCGCAGGCGGTGGAGCCGTCGTAGAGCGAGGCGTTGGCCACCTCCATCCCGGTCAGGGCGGCGACCTGGGTCTGGAACTCGAACAGCACCTGCAGCGTGCCCTGGGCGATCTCGGGCTGATAGGGCGTGTAGCTGGTCAGGAACTCCGACCGCTGGATCAGGTGGTCGACGCTGGCCGGAACATGGTGCTTGTAGGCCCCCGCGCCGCAGAAGAAGGGGACCGATCCGGCGGCGGTGTTGCGCGCGGCGAGGCCCGCCAGCTCCCGCTCGACTTCCAGCTCGCCGGCCACATGCGGCAGCTCGACGAAGCCCTCGCGCCGGGCGGAAGGCGGCACGTCGACGAACAGGGCGTCGATGGAGTCCACGCCGATGACGCCGAGCATCTGCGCGCGGTCATCGGAGGTCAGGGGGAGGTAGCGCATGTCTGCAAATTCCCTGTCATCCCGGCCGTAGCGAAGCGGAGAGCCGGGACCCAGTCGCCGGCGCGCGGCGTCGCTGGGTCCCGGATCGGCCTGACGGCCGTCCGGGATGACAACTGAGTTGGCTAGAGGGTCGAGAGGTACTCTTCGTAGGCCGCGCGATCCATCAGGGCCTCGACCTGCGAGGGGTCGCTGACCCTGATCTTCGCGAACCAGCCGGCGGCTTCCGGGGCGGCGTTGACGGTCTCGGGCGCGTCGCCGAGGTCGCCGTTCGCCTCCACCACCTCGCCGGAGATCGGGGCGTAGACGTCGGACGCGGCCTTGACGCTCTCCACGACGGCGAGGCCGTCGCCCTGGGCGACCGTCTTGCCGACATCGGGGACCTCAACGAACACCACGTCGCCCAGCTGCTCGGCGGCGTAGGCGGTGATGCCGACGGTGGCGACGTCGCCGTCGAGGGCGACCCACTCATGATCCTTGGTGAAACGCATGGCTGGCTCCTAGACCTTGCGGACGTAGCGGTTGGGGACGAAGGGCATGGCGACGACTTTCGCGTCACCGGCTTTGCCGCGGACAATGACCTTGAGATACGTGCCGACCGCGGCGAGAGCCGGCGGAACGAAGCCCATGGCGATGGGGTGGTCGAGCGATGGGGAGAAGCCGCCGCTGGTGACTTTGCCGACGACCGCGCCGTCCTCCGTGGCGATTTCCGCCCCCTCGCGGGCCGGGGGACCGGACAAGATCTGAAGGCCTACGCGGACGCGCGACGGGCCCTCGGCCAGTTCCTTCGTGATCCGGGCGGCGCCGGGGAAATCCTGGGCGTCGCGGCGCTTCTTCGACACGGCGAAGGTCAGGGCCGCCTCGACCGGGCTGACCGTCTCGTCGACGTCGTGGCCGTAGAGCGGCAGGCCGGCCTCGAGCCGCAGGCTGTCGCGGGCGCCCAGGCCGATCGGCCTCACGCGCTCGTCGGCCAGCAGGGTGTTCCAGACATGCTCGGCCGCATGGGCGGGCACGGAGATCTCGTAGCCGTCCTCGCCGGTGTAGCCGGAGCGGGAGATCAGCACGTCGACGCCGAAGCCGGTGGTGGCCCAGCTGTCCATGAACACCTTGCCGGCGCACTCGGGGATATGGGCTGCCAGCACCTCGACCGCCTTGGGGCCCTGCAGCGCCAGCAGCGCGCGGTCCTCCAGGCGTTCGATGGTGACCTGCGGGGCCAGCTCGTCGTCCATGACCGCGAAGTCATTATCCTTGCAGGCGCCGTTGACGATCACGAACAGGCCGTCGCCGTCCGGACGCGAGGCCATCAGGTCGTCGATGATGCCGCCCTTGCGGTTCAGGAGCAGGGAATAGCGCTGCTTGCCAGGCGCCAGGCCGATGAAGTCGCCCGGCGTGATCTCTTCGAAGGCCGACAGCGGCGAGACGCCGCGCAGCCGGGCCTGGCCCATGTGCGAGACGTCGAACAGCCCGGCGCTCTCGCGGGTCCAGAGATGCTCCTTGAGCACGCCGTCCCGGTACTGGACCGGCATGGAATAGCCGGCGAACGGGACCATGCGCGCGCCGGCGGCGACATGCGCATCGTAGAGCGGGGTTTTCCTGAGGTCGTCTTGAGACACGCGGGGCTCCGGCGGGGTCGATGCGTCTCGCCGGGCCTGATGACCTGGCGATTCGCCCCCGCTGTCTTGGAGCCTGAGAGATTTCAGACCGTAAGACCGGCCCTTGCTCCTTCGGCGCACCGCGGATGCGGCGCTTTCCAGCGTTCCTAAGTCTCGCGGTCCGTTTGCCTGAGCGTTTCCGGGGCGGTTGCGCCTTCGGCCTCGGAGACAAGCCCCGACGTCTCCCGCGAGACAGGCCCGTGTGTGCTGGAGCGGGGGCGGGGAGTCAATGCGGGATCAGAAGGCCTTGGGAAGGCCAGCGTCCTTCAGGATGTCATTCGCCGTATGGCGGCTCTTCGTGCGCGGTATTACGAGTGTTCTCGTCGAGCTGGGATGCCGCCACTTCTCGTGGCTTACCTTGCCTCCGGGCGCACGTTCCCACCCGGCTTCCGCCAGGATGCGGACAATGTCGGGATAGTAATCGTGCGGCATGACGTTTCAACCATACCGCACAAATCAAAAATGTGCGCGTTACGCGACCATCAGGTCGAGTGTCTGGTTTGCACGCACCTCGACAGGGACCGGACCTTTGATCCCCAGGTTGTCGGCGAGCATTTCCGGGGCGAGCGCAGCGACGAGGTCCATGAACTCGTCAAGCGTATCGGCCTCGATGTGAAGTCCCGGAATGTTGCTCGAGGAGATCCAGACGTTCGCCTCCGGATCCCATCGGGCCTGAACATGAAAGCGCTGTTCCATGCCCGCATCATGCGCCCTGGCGGTCGAAACGGGAAGCCCGAGCCCGTGCAGCCCTACATCCGCGCCGGCGCTTCGATGCCCAGCAGGTCCAGCGCCAGTTCCAGCTGCTTCAGCGTCGCGGCGGCGAGGGCGAGGCGCGAGGCGGCGACCTTGCCGTCGACTTCGCGGAAGATCGGGCAGGCGGCGTAGAAGCGCGAGAAGGCCTGGGCGAGCTTGAAGGCGTGCTCGGCGATGAAGTTGGGGGCCTTCTTGTCGTAGGCCTCGGCCACCGCCGTGTCGAAGGCGTCGAGCAGCAGGGCCAGCTCGCGCTCGGCCGGGTCGGCGACCTGGATGCGGCCGGCCTCGAGACGTTCCTCGGCCGCCCGGCGCAGCAGGGATTTGATCCGCACCGCCTGGTAGAGCAGGTAGGGTCCGGTCTTGCCCTCGAAGCTGGAGAAGCGGTCGAGGTCGAAGACGTAGCTGGTGCCACGGTAGTTGCCGAGGTCGGCGAACTTCAGCGCCGCGACAGCCACCTTGTGGGCGGTGTCCTCGAAGTCGGCGGGCGGAAGTTCACTGCCCAGGCCCGCTTCCTTCAGCCGCTCACGGGCCTTGGCGCGGGTCATCTCGATCAGGTCGTGCAGCTTCAGGACGCCGCCTTCGCGGGTCTTGAAGGGCTTGCCGTCCGGCCCGTTCATGGTGCCGAAGCCGATGTGCTCCAGCTCGCCCTCCTGGGCGTAGCCGGCCAGGTAGCTGGCGCGGAACACCTGCTCGAAGTGGTCGGCCTGCCGCTGGTCGACGCAGTAGAGCATCAGCTGCGGATCGAACGACCGGCGGCGATCCAGGATCGTGGCCAGGTCGGTCGTGCCGTACATGGCCGAGCCTTCCGAAGACACGACCAGCAGGGGGTCGGGGCTCGGGGCCTCGTAGACGGTCCCGTCGGGCGCCTTCTTCTTCTTGGTCTCGCCGGGCTTCGCCAGATGGATCACCCGGGCGCCCTGGTCGTCGGCCAGCAGGCCCTTGCCGTCCAGTTCGCGGATCATGCCCTCGATCAGCGGATCGGCGTCGCTCTCGCCCTTCCACAGATCGAAGTCGACGCCCAGCGCGTGGAACTCCCGCTCCAGCGCCACCTGACTGACCCTGACGAAATGTTTCCATAGCAGGCGGTAGCCGAGGCGGCCGCCCTGCAGCTCGGCCGTCGCCTTGCGGGCGCGGTCGCGGTAGTCGGCATCGGTCTTGGCTCGGGCGGCGGCCTCCGGATACATCCGGTCCAGGTCGTCGAGGCTGATGCGTTCGGCCAACGCGTCCATGACCTTGCGCTCGTCCTCGGGGCTGACCCCGACCGAGCCGGTCAGCCGCTCCATCAGGGTGGCGATGAACGGGTCCTGGTCGCAGGCGGCGCCGATGAGCAGGCCCATCTGGAAGCCCCAGTCGCCGAAGTGGGCGTCGCCCAGCACCTGGTCGCCCCGGAAGCGGTAGATGCGCTTGACGGACTCGCCGATGATCGAGGCCCGCAGGTGACCCACGTGCATCGGCTTGGCGACGTTGGGACCGCCGTAGTCGACGATCACCCGGCGGGGCTCGGCGACCTCGGTGGCGCCGGCGCGGGCGTCCGCGGCGATCTCGCGCGCCCGGGCCGACAGCGTGTCGGCGCTGACGCGCATGTTGATGAAGCCCAGGCCCGCGATCTCGACCGACTGCAGCTCGGCGCGGCCGGCCAGGGCGTCGACGACGGTGGCGGCGATCTCGCGCGGCGGCTTGCGCGCCACCTTGGCGGCGGCGAGGGCGCCGTTGCACTGGAAATCGGCGAGGTCCGGGCGATCCGATGCGGTCACCCGGCCAAGCTCTGCGGGGAGTCCCTGGGCGACGAAGACGGCCGCGACCGCTTCGCTCAGGGACCGTCTCAGATCGGTCATTGCGGCGCGGGGGCTCCGGCGGCGGCCTGCGGCGCGCCGGCGGTGACGCGGAAGCGTTTGCCGTCCCGGTTGAACGCGGCCATCTGCGGGGTGACGTCGAAGCCGATCAGGACCTCGAAGTTGGCGCCGCTGGTCTCGAGCGAGGCGCGCGGGATCACGATGCCCTCGATCTTCTCGCGGACCATGGCGCGGTCGGATCCCGCATCAAAGGTCACCGGCAGGTCGAAGTATTCCTTGGCCAGAACCGCCTGGTTGCGCGTGGTGACCGCGACCCAGTAGCGATAGGTCTTGCCGTTGCCGGTCGCCATCGGGCCCTTGCCGAACGCCATCAGCATCTCGACCTGCACCTGGATCGGCTCGTCATCCTTGTAGGCGCAGCCGGCCGACAGGCCCTGGATCTCGCCGGTCCAGCCCACGTTGCCGGCGGCCTCGCGGCCGTCCTTGAACTCGGTGTAGCGGCTGGCGTCGTAGAGCACCTTCACATAGGGGCACGGCCCGGCGTTGCGCAGTTGGGGCAGGGGCGCGGACGGCTGGTTCCACTCCTGGTCGCGCTTGCGCTTCTTGGCCGCTTCCTCTTCCTGGCGACGCGCGTCGTCGTCGCCCCCGCGGCGCTGGGCCAGGGCGGGCGTGGCAAGAGCGCTGGCGGCGATCAGGCCGGTAAGCACGAGAGTCAGGGCACGGCGCATGGGACGTCCGGAAAAAACAGCGGAACCGGCGCGGGACTGGCCGGCTGAAAAGCAGATGTAGCGTGATAAAGGCATATGCATGGCCCCGCAACGCGCGTTCACGCGCGGCGCGAGCCCCTCGCGGCGAAACCGGTCTGGCGGGACCGCCGCGCAACGCCTACCTTGCCGGTCATGGATGACGCCACGCCGATAAAGCCCGCCCTCAGGGTCCTGCTCGCCAGCCCGCGCGGCTTCTGCGCCGGGGTGGACCGGGCCATCCAGATCGTCGAGCGGGCCATCGAGAAGTACGGCGCGCCCGTCTACGTCCGCCACGAGATCGTCCACAACAGGCACGTTGTCGACCGGCTCAAGGCCATGGGCGCGATCTTCGTCGAGGAGCTGTCCGAGGCGCCGGACGACCGGCCGATGGTCTTCTCCGCTCACGGCGTGCCCAAGTCGGTGCCCGCCGAGGCCCGGCATCGGCAGATGCTCTACCTCGACGCCACCTGCCCGCTTGTCTCCAAGGTCCACGTCGAGGCCCAGCGCCACTTCAAGGCCGGGCGCGAGATCGTGCTGATCGGCCACGAGGGCCATCCGGAGGTGGTCGGCACCATGGGTCAGCTGCCCGACGGCGTGGTGCGGCTGATCGAAACCGCCGCCGACGCCGAGGTGTTCGAACCCATCGACCCGATGAACGTCGCCTTCGTCACCCAGACCACCCTGTCGGTCGACGACACCGCCGACATCGTCGCCGTGCTGCAGCGCCGGTTCCCGGGCATCGCCGCGCCGCACAAGGAAGACATCTGCTACGCCACCACCAATCGCCAGGAGGCGGTCAAGCAGCTGGCGGAGCAGTCGGACCTGCTGCTGGTGGTCGGCTCGCGCAACTCGTCCAACTCCGTGCGGCTGGTCGAGGTCGGCCTGCGCGGCGGGGCGGCGAAGGGCCATTTGCTCGACGACGCTTCGGGCCTCGACTGGGCCTGGCTCGAGGGCGTGCGGACCGTCGGCGTCACAGCCGGCGCCTCGGCGCCCGAGGTTCTGGTCCAGGGCCTGATCGACAAGCTGGCCAGCCGCTACGAGATCACCATCGAGGACGTGGCCCCGACCCGCGAGACGGTGACCTTCAAGCTGCCGCGGGTGCTGACGAGCTAGTTTTCGACGCTGTTGGCGCGGATCCAGTCGGCGAGCGGTTCGATTCCCATCTCGCCCGCCGCGACGGCGAGCACAGTCCTGGTGGCGTCAACCCGATCCGCAACAAGGCGCCGTCCGTTCAGCCGCAGGAAAAGAAGCAGGCACAGGAAGGCCGCGCGCTTGTTGCCGTCCGCGAAGGGGTGGTTGGAAGCCACGGCAACGCAGTATGTCGCGGCGAGGTCGACGATGTCCTCCACGCCTTCGTAGAAGTAGCGATTCTTCGCCCGCTCCAGCGCCGACAGGAGCAGTCCATCGTCTCGCAGCCCGGGAAGGCCGCCGTGCAGCGCGATGCTGCGGTCGTGCGCCGCCTTTACAGTTTCAGGCTCGATCCATTCCGGTTCGGCCATGCTGGCCTACTTCGCAAGCGCGCGGAATGTGTCGCGATACTCGTCCATGACCTCCTCCGCCAGTTCCAGCTGACGCGCGATCTTGGGGTCATAGGCGGACAGGGTCATCGAGGCTTCGGGAGCGTCGGTGAGATAGACGATGTCGCCTTTGTCCACGCCCAGCTTGGCGAGGGCTTCTTTCGGAAGCACCACCCCAACCGAGTTGCCGATCTTGGTCAGTTTGAGCGCGAACATGGCGAGTATCCCTGTAAGTACGTTTGTATATACACTAGCTGAGCCTTGACCGCCAGCGCCGCCTCGCTCATCCCCCGTCCATGGCCGTCTACACCGACATCACCGATGAAGAGCTCGACGCGCTGCTGGCCGACTACGACGTCGGGGCGGCGGTGGCGTTCAAGGGCATCGCCGAGGGGGTCGAGAACTCCAACTTCCTGCTGGAGACGGAGCGCGGCCGGTTCATCCTGACGCTGTACGAGCGGCGGGTGAAGGCGGACGAGCTGCCCTACTTCCTCAACCTCCTGACCTGGCTGGCCGACCACGGCTTCCCCAGCGCGCGGCCGGTCGCCGACCGCCAGGGGCGGGTGCTCAAGGCCGTGCGCGACAAGCCGGCGGCCATGGTCGAGTTCCTGACCGGTCTGTCGGTGCGCCGCCCGACCGTCGCCCATTGCCGGCAGGCCGGCGAGGGGCTGGCGCACCTGCACCTGGCCGGCGAAGGCTATCCGGCCCGCCGCGCCAACGACCTGGGCCAGGCGGCCTGGGCGCCGCTGTTCGCCGGGCTCGGCGAGGCGGCTGACGACCTCAAGCCGGGCCTCGCCGCCACCATCGCCGCCGACCTTGAGCATCTGGCTGCGGCCTGGCCGCGCGACCTGCCGTCGGGGACCATCCACGCCGACTTCTTCCCCGACAACGTCTTCTTCCGGGACGGGCAGTTCGCGGCGGCCATCGACTTCTACTTCGCCTGCGACGACGCCTATGCCTACGATCTGGCGGTCGCCCTCAACGCCTGGTGCTTCGAGTCCGACGGCTCGTTCAACCTGACGGCCGGGCGCGCGATGATCGGCGGCTACGAGAAGCGCCGGCCGCTGTCGCCCGCCGAGCGGGCGGCCCTGCCGATCCTGGCGCATGGCGCGGCGATGCGCTTCTTCCTGACCCGGTTGAACGACTGGGGTTCGACTCCGGCCGGCGCGCTGGTGCGGCCCAAGGATCCGCTGGAGTACGAGCGCAAGCTGGCGGTCCACCGCGCGGGTCTGGCCCTGCTGGCCGACGCATGACGCCGGCGGTGCTGATCTACACCGACGGCGCCTGCCGCGGGAATCCGGGGCCCGGCGGCTGGGGCGCGGTGATGATCGCCGGCAAACACCGCAAGGAGATCTGCGGCGGCGACCTGGCCACCACCAACAACCGCATGGAGCTGATGGCGGCGATCCAGGCGCTGGAGACCCTGACCAAGCCCTGCAAGGTCGAGCTGCACACCGACAGCCAGTATGTGAAGAACGGCGTCACCACCTGGATCCATGGCTGGAAGGCGCGCGGCTGGAAGACGGCCGACAAGAGCCCGGTCAAGAACGAGGACCTGTGGAAGCGCCTCGACGCGGCCCGCGCCCGCCACCAGGTCGACTGGCGCTGGGTCAAGGGCCACGCCGGCCACGAACTCAATGAAGTGGCCGATGAGCTGGCCCGCAAGGGCATGCTGAAGGAGCTCGGCGAACTTTGACATCCGAAACGGATTGACTCGTTCAATCTTGAACTATCATTATAGTTCAAGATTGAACGAAAGGCCGGGCCATGGACCGTCGCAACTTCATCCGCCTGGTCGGCGGCGGCGTGGTGCTCGCCGCCACAGCATCCGCCGCCTCCTGCGCGCCGGCCGGATCAGATCCCCGCGCGGCCTGGGACAATCCCGGCGCCGCCGAGACGGACATCCGGCGCAAGGCACTGTCCTTCGCCATCCTGGCGCCCAACCCGCACAACATGCAGCCGTGGATCGTCGACCTGACGGTTCCGGACGAGATCACCCTCTACATCGACCGCACGCGCCTTCTGCCGGTGACCGACCCGTTCAATCGCCAGATCACCATCGGCTGCGGAGCGTTCCTGGAGCTGCTGGTTCAGGCCCTGGGGGCCTACGGACGTGCAGCCGGAGTCGAGCTGTTCCCCGAAGGTGAGGCGCGTCCGCGCCTCGATGCGCGGCCGCTCTTCCGGTTGCGCCTTGGCGGCGCCGCACCTGGGGCCCGCGCACCGTTCGACGCCATCCTGAGTCGCCGCACGAATAGAAATCCGTATACCGATCGCGTGGTGAGCGCGGAGGCGGTCGACCTGGTGGCCCGACATGGTACGTCTCTCGTTCCATCCCCGGGAACGGTCACGCCCGAAGCGGCGGCGAACCTGCCTTATGCGACCAGCGGCGGAGCCGTCGATCCCGCGCGGGTCGAACGCCTGCGGCAGCTCGTCTATCGAGGGGCGGTGATCGAGGCGACGACGCCGGCGGCGCACCATGAAAGCGTCGAGCGCACCTTCATCGGCGCGGGCGACGTGGCCAGGCATCCCTGGGGCATCTCGCTCGATCAACCCGTGATGACCGCGATGAACGCCGTCAGTATCCTTACCAAGGAGAAGATGGCGACGTCGGGCACGACGGCCTTCAGGGAGTCGCTGAAGTTCCTGAAGGCTGCGGCGGACACCGCCCGGGGCTTCATCTGGATCGTCACCGAACAGGCGAGGCGGATCGACGAGATCGAGGCCGGTCGCACCTATGTCCGGGCCAACCTGCAGGCCACGCGCATGGGCCTCGCCATGCATCCCTGGAGCCAGGGGCTGCAGGAGTACGCCACCCAGAAGCCGGTCTACGACGCCCTGCACCGCGAACTCGCCCCCGACGGCGGCCGCATCCAGATGCTGGCCCGCATCGGCTATCCGAAGGCCAAGATCCCGCCCGCGCCGCGGCGGGGCCTCGACGCCCAGATCCTGAAGGCCTGACCATGACGCCCGACAACCCCCGCCTTGCCCGCGACCGCGCCGACGTGCGGGTGATGACCGAGATCGGCATCATCAGCCAGCTGTCGAATGCGAAGCTGGAGAAGACCGGCGGCATTCCGGCCGCGCAGTTCGCACTGCTCAGCCACTTCATGCGGCGCGGCGGCGAGCAGAGCCCCGCCCAGCTGGCCTCCGCCTTCCAGGTCGGCAAGAGCGCCATGACCCACACCCTGCAACGCGCCGAGGCGCAGGGCTGGATCGCCATTCGTCCGGACGCGGAGGATGGCCGACGCAAGCTGGTCAGCCTCACCCCCGCCGGGGCCGCCGCCTACGGCGAGGCGCTCAAACGCATGCGGCCACACCTGGAGTCGCTGCGCGAAGCCTTCACCGACCAGGAGTTCGCCCAGGCGCTGCCGTTCCTGACCGCGCTCAGGGCCTGGCTCGACGACAACCGCTAGCCGGGGCGAACTGCAAGCTGGATGCTCCCCTCTGGGGGAGCTGTCGGCCCGAAGGGCTGACTGTGGGGGTCTGTTGCCGTTGAGCGGACCCCCTCCGCCTCGGCTTCGCCGAGCCACCTCCCCCAGAGGGGAGGATCAATGCCGCAGTCCGCCCGCAAAACCGTGAGCGTCGACCGTCCTAGGCGGGACGAACCCGCAGGACCGCGCCCTCGGCCGCCACGACCATCACCTTGTCGTCCAGCCGCGGCGCGGCGTTGTCCTCGGCGACCGCCGCCCATTCCTTGCCGTCGACGAACACCCGGCCCTCGCCGTTGCGGAAGGCCTCGACCACCGCGCCTTGGTGTCCGACCAGCCGGGCGATGTTGTCGTTGATGTCCGGTCCGTCGCCGCCGGAGACGGTGCGCGGGAAGTAGCGGCGCGCGGTCACCGTGGTGGCGATGGTCAGCGCCGCCCAGACGACCAGATGGACCGCAACGCTGTCGGGCAGCACCAGCACCAGCAGCGCCATGAAGGCCGAGCTCGCCGCCGGCCACAGCAGCCAGCCGCTGCCGGTCGACACCTCGCCGGCCAGGAACACCGCCCCGATGGCCAGCCAGATCCAGAACGGATGCGTGCCGTAGAGATCGATAAGCCAGCTCATGGCCTGTCTCCTGTCCTGGGCGTCCTAGCCCTTTGTGCGGGGAACCGCGCCGCCGCCAGCCGGACCGCGGGGCGTCATGTCGCCGCCAAGGGTCTTCACCAGCTCGCCGATGCCGGCGATCGACCCGCTGATGCCCGCGAAGTCGGCCGGCACGATGACGGTCTTCTGGTTGGGCGAGGAGGCCAGCAGGGCGAAGGCTTCGACGTACTTCTGGGCGATGAAGTAGTTGATGGCGTTGACGTCGCCGCGGGCGATGGCTTCCGACACGAAGGCCGTCGCCTTGGCCTCGGCCTCGGCTTCCCGCTCCCGCGCCTCGGCGTCGCGGAAGGCCGCTTCCCGCCGGCCCTCGGCCTGCAGGATGGCGGCCTGCTTGGAGCCCTCGGCCTTGGCGATCGCCGCCTGCTTCTCGCCGTCCGCCTCGGTGATGACCGCGCGGCGCTCACGCTCGGCCTTCATCTGGCGGGCCATGGCGTTGGTGATGTCGGGCGGCGGCGTAAGATCCTTGATCTCGATGCGCGTCGCCTTGACACCCCAGGGGTTGGTGGCGTGGTCGATGGTGGCCAGCAGGCGGGTGTTGATCTGGTCGCGCTGGCTGAGCACCTCGTCCAGCTCCATCGAGCCGACCACCGTGCGCAAATTGGTCATGCACAGCTGGCTGATAGCGTAGTTGAGGTTGTCGACGCGGTAGGCGGCGGCGGCGGCGTCCATCACCTGGATGAAGACGATGCCGTCGACCTTCACCACCGCGTTGTCCTTGGTGATGACCTCCTGCTGGGGCACGTCCAGGACCTGCTCCATCATGTTCACGCGCCGGCCGATCCGCTCGAAGAAGGGGATCAGGAAGTGCATGCCCGGTGAGAGGGTGCGGGTGTAGCGGCCGAAGTATTCAACCGTGAACTCCCGGCCCTGCGGCACGATCTTGATGACGCTGAACAGCAGCATCAGCGCCAGGATGATCAGGACGATCGCGAAGAAACCGAAGGCCATGCGCCCCCTCCTTGGAACTACCTGGAGGCGAATCTAGCGCGGGGCGGCCCCGTCCGCCACGGAATCCGGATCGCGGGTATCCGATTTCGCCGCCTCCTCGCCCTCCGGTCCCACGCCGCGCACGACGCGGGTGACCGTCGACAGTTGCGCCGACAGGCTCTGGCCCTTGCGGGCGACCATCAGCTCGGCGCGCTTGCTGGCCGGGCTGCAGGACGGGAACTCGGTCTGGCGGGTGGCGAAGCCGCTGTTGAAGGCCTGGGTCAGCCGGCCGTTGAAGGCGGCGTCGGAGGCCTCGGTCTCGGTGACCTGCATCATGCGGTCGCGCCAGTACTGGTCGCCCTCGCCGACGCAGGCCTGCCGAAGGGCGTGGCTCTCGCCCAGCGCATAGGCCAGGTCGATCAGCGTCTGGCGCTCGGCCGGCTCGCGCTCCTGCGCCATCGCGGGCGCGGCGAAGGCGGCGAGAAGGGCCAGGGTGAGAAGGCGACGATCCATGGCCGCGATCTAACGCCAGACCGCGCCCTTTGTCATCGGGGCTCTAGCGACGGGCGAGGCGGCGACTCCGTTCGGCGTGGAACCGACCGGCCCCGTCGGACTTCCCAAGGCCATAGCCCAGGCATTGGAGACCGAAGATGGCGGACGTCTTGCCCGTTGCAGAACGCGCGGCCGCGTGGTTGGCCACCCTGCCGCCCTGGCTGGTCAGCCTGACGCTGATGGCGCTGGCTGTCCTGGCGGCGCTGATGGTTCACGCCGCCGGGGTGGCGCTGGCGCGCAGGCTGCTGAAATCCCGCGACGCCTTCTGGCGGTCGCTGGTGATCCGGACGCGTCGACCCACGCGCCTGGCCCTGATCGCGGTCGGCCTGGCCATGGCGGCCAGCGTCGCGCCGCTGTCGGCGGAGCAGGCGGCGCTGTTCCGGCACGGCATGCTGATTCTGATCATCCTCCTGCTCGGCTGGATCGCGCTGAGCGGTCTGGATATCGGTGCGGCGCTGTATCTCCGGGGCTTCAAGGTCGACGTCGAGGACAACCTGATCGCCCGCAAGCACCTGACCCAGGTGCGCATTCTCAAGCGGGCGCTGGCGACCTTCGTGGTCATCCTGACCGTCGGTCTGGCCCTGATGACCATTGGCGGGGTGCGCCAGTGGGGGATCAGCCTGCTGGCGGCGGGCGGCGCCGCCGGCATCATCCTGGGTCTGGCGCTCCAGCCGCTGCTCACCAACCTGATCGCGGGCATCATCATCGCCACCACCCAGCCGATCCGAATCGAGGACGCGGTGATCGTCGAGGGCGAGTGGGGCTGGGTCGAGGAGATCAACGCCACCTATGTCGTCGTCCGCCTCTGGGACTGGCGGCGGATGGTGCTGCCGCTGACCTACTTCATGCAGACGCCCTTCCAGAACTGGACGCGGGAGTCGGCGTCGCTGATCGGCACGGCCATGATCCATGTCGACTACGCCGCGCCCGTGGAGGCCATGCGGGCCAGGCTCGAGGACATCGTCCGGGCCTCGCCCCTCTGGGACGGCAAGGTCGTCAGCCTGCAGGTCACCGACCTCCGGGAGCGCACCATGGAGGTCCGCTGCCTGGCCAGCGCGCGCAACGCGTCACAGACCTTCGACCTGCGCTGCCTGATCCGTGAGGAGATGGTGAGCTTCCTCAAGGCCGAGCACCCGCAGGCGCTGCCGCGCGACCGGATCGACCTGCGGACGGACCTGGAGGGCGCGGGGCCCTAGCTGCGCCAGCGCAGCGTCGTCGCCCTGACCGGATTGACGAAGGCCCGGCCCTCGGCGCGGCTGGCGGTCCATTCGCGCTTGAGCTGCTGGTACCACTTGGCCTGGGTGTCGCCGTCCTCGAGCCAGAGCATGGCCGGGTCGTACTTCAGGCCCATGTTCTGCAGGTTCACCATGTCGCCGTCCTGATGCAGGAAGGCGCGGACGAACGGCTTGATCACCGGGGCCAGGGCCAGCACCGGGTGATCGGACCAGATGATCTGGGTGATGGTCGTCTTCTGCTCGGTGACCGGCGTCAGGCAGGTCAGGGCCAGCAGCTGGCGGGGGCCGATCTGGATATGCTCCCAGCGCATGCCGGGCAGGCGGAAGGTGATCTCGACCTCCGGCTGGCCGCCGAGGATGTCGTAGATGCGGTTGGCCTTCGAGCGCGGGTGGCGGACCATCACGAAGCCGGCGTCGGACGGTTCGAAGGCCTTGGATTTCTCGTACTGGCGCTTGGCCGACCGGGCCCACCAGGCCTGATGCACATAGGGCGCGTGGGTCGGGTCCATCAGGCCGACGACCGCATGGTCCATGTGGGTGTCGAAGTCCATCCGTTCGACGATCTTCGGCCCGCCGCCGACCACGCCCTCGAAACGGGGCGGCGCCTCGGTCGGCTCGCCCTGGCCGCGCGGATCGCTGGTGAACCAGACGAAGACCATCCCCTGGCTTTCGGCGCTGGGATAGCGGCGCACGCCGATGCGCGAGACCTCCACGCCCTGGCCCTCGACCAGCGAGGGGATGGCCGTGCAGGCGCCGTCCGTCCCGAACCGCCAGCCGTGGTAGGGGCATTCCACCGCCTCGCGGCCGTCGGCCTCGGCGACCAGCTTGCCGGCCGACAGCGGCGCCGCCCGGTGGGGGCAGACATCGCGGATGGCGTAGACCTCGCCCTTGCGGGTGCGGCCCAGCAGCACCGGCTCGCCGAGCAGTTCGTACCGCTGCAGCTTGCCGGGCTTCAGGTCGCTCGACAGGGCCGCGAAGTACCAGCAGTCGCGCAACAGGCCGGTCCCGAACTTCATCGGGGCGGACCGGGCCTTGGCGGCGGATTTGGCGGCGGCGTCGTCGGCGGGCATGGCGGTTACATATAACGCATTGCGTCCTTCGACACGGCCCTTCGGGCCTGCTCAGGATGACTGAGTAAGAAGGCTTCCTACCATAGTCATGCTGAGCAGCGCTCGAAGAGCGCGTGTCGAAGCACGCACCACATCACCCCGCCGCCGTCGCGATGAGGCGGGTGTAGAAGTCGGTCATGCGCCGCAGGTTATCCAGGGTCATGTGCTCGTTGGTGCCGTGGATCATGCCGAACTCGTTGATCGAGGCGTGCATCGGCGCGAAGCGGTAGATGTCCTTGGCGACGCCGGTCAGGTAGCGGCTGTCGGTCCCGGCGGTGACCAGGCCCGGCGCGACCGGGATCTGGCCGCCGTCGGCGGCCAGGGCGGCGAGCAGCTTCCAGCCGTCGGAGCTGGTCGAGGAGACCGGCGAGGGGTCGTTGCCGAACCCCTGCCAGCTCAGCTCGACGTCCAGGCCCTTGGTCGCGCTCTTCGCCCAGGCCATGACCTCCTCGCGGGTCTGGCCCGGCGCGATGCGGTAGTTGATCCAGGCGGTGGCGTCCTGCGGCAGGACGTTCTCCTTGGGACTGCCCTTGAGCATGGTCGGGGCGATGGTGGTGTGCAGGCCGGCCGCGCCGGCCGGGGTCTTGGCCAGCTGGTCGATCAGCAGCGGCCCGAACAGCCAGGTGTTGGCCACCACGATGCGCGTCATCAGCCCGCCCTGCGGCGCCACGGCCCTGACCATCTCCGCGCCGGGGCCCTGGAACTTCATCGGGAAGGGCTTGCCGGTGATGGCCAGGATGGCCTTGGACAGGGTCTCGACACCGGTCTCCTCCGGCGGGGCGGAGGAGTGGCCGCCGCTGGCCCGCGCCACGACCTTCAGCGTGGCGTAGCCCTTTTCGCCCAGGCCGATGACCGCCACCGGCTTGCCGGTCAGCGGGAAGTCCTTGACCACCGCCATGCCCTCGTCGAGCACCCATTCGGCCTTGATCCCCCGCGCCTTCATCAGCGCGGCGGCGGCCATGGCGCCCGTGCCGCCGGCTTCCTCGTCCTGGCCGCTGACGATGATCACCGTCCGCTTCGGCTGGAACCCCGAGGCGGCCAGCGCTTCCAGCGACTCGAAGATGGTGACCAGCGAACCCTTGTCGTCGATGGCCCCCCGGCCCCAGACGGCGCCGTCGGCGATGACGCCCTCGAAGGGCGGATGCTTCCAGTCCGGCTCGGTGCCCTCGGTGACCGGGACCAAGTCCTGGTGGGCCATCAGCACGACGGGGGCGAGGGACGGGTCTGACCCCTTCCAGGTGTAGAACAGCGCCTTGTTGGGCAGGATCTCGCGGACCATCGCCTTGTGGGCGGCCGGGTAGGTCGTCTCCAGCCAGCGGTGCAGGCCGTCCCACTGGGCCCAGTCGTTCTGCGCCTTGTCCTGGTGGCTGATGGTGAGGAACCGGATCGAGGCGGCGAGGTTGGCGGCGGCCTTCTGCTGGTCCACCGGGACCGGCGCGGCCAGCTTCACCGCCGTGATGTCCACCGCCGAGGCGGGCTTGAAGGTCGCGGTGCGGTACGCGACCACGGCGACCAGAACGGCGACGACCGCCAGCAGGCCGAGCCCGACCTTGCCCAAGAGCTTCATGGGTTCCTCCCCGAACCTGTTTTGCCGCACCTTGGGGCGCGGCGGGGGCGCCGTCTAGACCGGCGAAGCCCGGAGATCGGCGCAGATCTCGCGGACCAGGCGGCGCAGCCAGGCGTGGGCAGGATTATTGGTGTTGCGCCGCCGCCAGTGCATGCCCAGTTCGGTCGGGGTGACCGCCGCCGGCAGGGCGTGAAGACTGAGGCTGTCCTTGTCCGCGCGCTCGCGGGCGAACTCCTCGGGCAGGGCGGCGATCAGACCGCCTTCGGCCACCGCCGTGGCGACGGCGTGAAAGTTGGGCAGGGCCAGCACAACCCGCCGGACGGCGCCGAGGCGAGCCAGCGCTTCGTCCACCACACCGTCCATTGATCCGTCTACGGACCGGATCGCGTGCGGGATGGCGCAGAAGCGGTCCAGCGGAATGGTCTCGCCTTCGCCCAGCCCCTCCAGCAAGGGTTCGCCGCGCGCGGCGACGGCGACGAAGGGCGATGTCATCAGCCGTTCCGTCTCCACCCAGTCCGGCATGGTCCGCATCGGCTCCAGCGACAGGTCTATGACATCGTCGCGCAGCAGCTGCTCGATCTCGCCCCGGGCGGTGTCGCGCATGCGCAGCCTGACCAGCGGGGCTTCCTGAGCGACGCGCCGCGCCAGGCGGGGCAGCAGGAGCACCGAGAAGAAGTCCGCGCCCTGCAGGGTGAAGGTCCGGTCAGCCGTAGCGGGATCGAAGCGATTGTCGCCGAACAGCGCGCCCTCCAGGCGGGCCAGCGCCTCGGCCACGGCCGGCGCGATGTCCTCGGCCCTCGGCGTGGGGACCATTCGGGCGCCGGCGCGGATGAACAGCTGGTCGCCCAGGACGCCCCGCAGCCGGCCGAGCGCGGCGCTGACCGCCGGCTGGCTGAGGCCGATCCGCTCGCCCGCGCGCGTAACGCTGCGGTCGCGCATCAGCGCGTCGAACACGCGCAGAAGGTTGAGGTCGAAGGCCGCAAAATTCATGACACGAATAGTAGCAATAACAATATGCGATTTCCAACAGACGCTGAGGCCCGGCTACCTGTCCGCCTCCCCGAAACACCTCTGACAGGTATCGCGATGAACGCTCCGCTTCCGGCCGGCAACGGCCTCTGGTTCCTCAACAGCCATGTGACCCTGGCCGACGCGCCGGCCGGCATGGCCATCTCCGACCATCACATGCCCTTCGGCGACGCGCCGCCGCTGCATGTCCACCACGAGGAGGATGAGATCTTCCACATCAAGTCGGGCGTGATCCGCTTCCGGGTCGGCGCCGAGGAGTTCGTCGCCGGCGCCGGAGAAACGCTGGTGGCGCCGCGCGGGGTGGCGCATGCGTTCCGGGTCGAGTCGCCTCAGGGCGCGCGGGTGCTGGTCATCACCAACGGCGCCGGCTTCGACGGCCTGGTCCGCGACATGGCGCGGCCCGCCACCGATCTTGGGCTGCCGCCGCAGCAGGCGGTCACCCCTGAGCTCGCCGAACAGCTGGCAGACGCCTGCGCCCGCAACGGCCTGGAGGTGCTCGGTCCGCCGTTGGCGGCCTGATCCGCGACGGGGCGGTCAGGGTCACGCAGAAGGACCCGCCGGCGCTCTCCCTGGCGCCGGCAGCCCCCTGACGGCATAGCGGATCACACCAGCGCCTCGAACTCCTCGACCAGCCGGGCGATGTCGCGCATGCCGGCGGCCCAGAAGTCCTTCCTGCGGGGATCGAGCCCGAACGGGGCCAGGGCCTCGACGTAGGTCTTCGTGCCGCCGGCGGCCAGCATCTCCTCGTAAAGGGGGGCGAAGGCGACCGGATCCTCGCGGCGCTTCTCCATCAGCGCCCGCACCAGCAGGTCTCCGAAGGCGTAGGCGTAGACATAGAACGGCGCGTGCACGAAGTGGCTGACGTAGGCCCAGTAGTGCTCGTAGCCGTCGTTCAGCCTGATGGCCGGGCCCAGGCTCTCGCCCATGACCTCCAGCCACAGGTCCCCGATCTGGTCGGGCGACAGCTCGCCCTCGGCGCGGGCGTCGTGGAAGCGGGTCTCGAACTGGTGGAAGGCGATCTGACGCACGACGCTGTTGAGGCCATCCTCGATCTTGCCGGCCAGCAGCGCCTTGCGGTCGGCGGGCGAGGCCTCGGCCAGCAGCCGCTCGAACACCAGCCCCTCGCCGAAGATCGAGGCGGTCTCGGCGAGCGTCAGCGGCGTGTCGGCCAGCAGGGTGCCCAGCGGACTGCACAGCGTCTGGTGCACGGCGTGGCCCAGTTCGTGGGCCAGGGTCAGCACGTCCCGCCGCTCGCCCATGTAGTTCATGAACACATAGGGGTGCCGGGTGGCGGTCACCGGGTGGCTGTAGGCGCCTGACTGCTTGCCGGGGCGGGGCCGGGCGTCGATCCAGGGCTGGGCGAAGAAGGTCCTGGCCTGGTCGGCGAACTTGGGGGCCAGGGCCTGGAAGCTCTCCAGCACCACGGCCTGGGCCTCCTGCCAGTCGTAGGTGCGGGGCGCGGCGGCGTCGAGCGGGGCGTTGCGGTCCCAGTAGTCCAGCGTCTTGCGGCCCATGGCCTTCGCCTTGGCCGCGTAATAGCGGTGGCTGGTGGCGGCGTAGCTCTCCACCACCGCCTCGGCCATGGCGTCCACCGCCTCGGCGTCGACCTCGTTGGCGATGTGGCGGGACTGCGCGGGGTAGGCGTACTTGCGCCAGCGGTCCTCGATCTGCTTCTCGAACGCCAGGGTGTTCATGACCAGCGCCATGGTCGGGGTGCGGTCGTGCAGCGCCTCGGCCAGACCGTTGGCGGCCGCCTTGCGCCGCGCCGCCGACGGGTCGGACAGCCGGTTCAGCGCCTCGGGCAGGGTCAGGTACTCACGGCCGACCTTGGCGGTCAGCTTGGCCAGGGTCTCGTCATAGAGCCGGCTCCAGTTGGCCACGGCCGGGGCGCGGTCGACCAGCAGCCGCTCCAGATCTGCCGACAGCTCGTGCGGCCGGCTCAGCCGCAGACGGCGCACCCACGGCGCCCAGCGGCGGGCGATCGGATGGGCCGCGAAGGCGGCCTCGATCTCGGCGTCCTCGAGCTCGTTGAGCTCCAGGGTGAAGAACAGGCTGTCGGCGGCGATCTGCGAGGACCGGGCCCGCAGGTCGCCCTCGAACTTGGCCCAGGCCGCGTCGTCGCGCGCCGTCGAGGCGGCCAGCGAGGCATAGGCCCCGACCGACCACAGGCCGTTGGTCGCCTGCTCATAGAGGTTCAGGCCCTGGTCGATCAGGGCGCCCAGGGCGGCGGCGTCGGCGCGGCTTTCGACGAACTTTCCCTTGAGGGCGATCAGCGCGTCGTTGGCGCGCTTGGCCTCGACCAGGTCGAGCTCGATGCGGGGGTCGCTGCGGCCGGCGTAGAGGTCGGCGAGGTCCCACTCGGGAAGGTCGGACACGGCGGGGGGCTTGGCATGGGCGTTCATGGGCCGGGATATAACCCTCCCTCCCCCTTGTGGGGAGGGTGGATCGGCGAGCGCAGCGAGACGAGACGGGTGGGGCAAGCAGCGATCATCGTCCTGCGCTGAAGGCGGCCAGTCACTTGCCCCACCCTGACGCGCCTTGCGCGTCTGTCCCTCCCCACAAGGGGGAGGGAGGGTGGTTTGCGTCGGGCGAGGCGCGCTCTATGGTCGCCCGCATGGCCGCGCCGCCCGCCTTCACCCAGCCCACGACCACGCGCGAGCGGCTGATCGCCGCCGCCTTCCGGGTGGTGGCGCGCGAGGGACTGGAGGCGGCCAGCGTCAAGGCCATCGCGGCCGACGCCGGCCTGACGCCGGGGCTGCTGCACTACCACTTCCCGACCAAGGCGGCCCTGCTGGAGGCGGTGCTGCGCGCGGCGCTGGCGAACTATCTGGAGGTGTCCCGTCAGCGGCGCGAGGCGACGCCCGCCGACGACCAGATCGCCGCCTACTTCCGCTGGGCGCGCGCCTCGCTCGGCATGGAGCGGGACTTCTTCAAGGTGCGGCTGGCCTTCGCGGCGGCGGCCCTGACCAATCCCGAGCTGGCGGCCGTGCTGCGCGATCTCAACGCTGCCGCGGCGGGCGAGACCGCGCTGATGCTGGCGGCGGCGCGGGGCGATCGGGCGCCGACCGCCCGTGACCGCGAGATCGGCGGCCTGCTGAAAGCCCTGACCGACGGGGTCATGCTGAGCTGGCTGTCCGATCCGGATTTCCCCATCGACGCCGCCGCCGACGACATCGAACAGGCCGTCCTGGGCTGGATCGCCTGACGGCGCCTTGTCAGCGGGCTCATCGCGCCCTAGTTTTGGTTGGGCGACCAACCAACATCAGGGCGGACGGATGAAGATCGTAATGACAGGCGCGACCGGCGGCATCGGTCTGGAGGCGGCCCAGCGGCTGGTCGCCGAGCCGGCGGCCCGGCTGACCATCGGCGCCCGCACCCCGGACCGGCTGCCCGGCAGCCTGAAGGGCAGGGTCGAGGCGCAGGCACTCGGCCTGGCCAGCCTCGCCAGCGTGCGGGCGTTCGCTGCGGCGGTCGCCGAGGGTGAAGCCATCGACGTCCTGATCCTCAACGCCGGCATCCAGAACGTCACCGACGCGGTCAGCGCCGACGGCTTCGAACTGAGCTTCGCGGTCAACCACCTCGCCCATTACCTGCTGGCCCGGCTGCTGCTGCCGCGCATGGCGCCGGGCGGCCGAATCCTCTTCACCGCCAGCGGCACCCATGACCCGGCCGAGAAGACCGGCATCCCGCCGCCCCGCCACATCGACGCGGCGAAGCTGGCCTGGCCGCGGCAGGATCCGGGCCTCGACCGCCGCCGCATCGTCCGCGGCCAGCGCGCCTACAGCACCTCAAAGCTCGCCAACGTAATGACCGCCCGCGAACTGGCCCGCCGGACCGAGGCCGCGCGGCCGGACCTGACCATCATCGCCTTCGATCCCGGCTTCACGCCCGGCACCGGGCTTGCGCGCGACTATCCCGGTCCGTCGGGCCTGATCTTCCGCTTCCTGCTTCCGCTTCTGGTCAAGCGGACGGACCGGGTCAGCACGCCGCAGAACTCCGGGCGGCTGCTCGCCGAACTGGCGACCTGTCGCGGTCATGCCGGCCTGCGCGGCCGCTACATGGCGGTGCGGCGCGAGACGGTGGTCGACGTGCCGCCGTCCGCCGTGGCGCATGACGCGGAGCTGGCCGAGAAGCTGTGGGAGCACAGCGCGGGGCTTGTGGGGCTTTAGACAAACCCCTTCCGCCGCCACCAGGCCAGCACCAGGTCCGGCCAGGCCTCGACCGGCTTGCCCTTGGCGAAGCGCAGGCCAAAGCCGTGGCCGCCTTCCTCGAACATGTGCATCTCGGTGGCGACCTTCGCCGCGCGCAGGGCGGCCTGCAGCCTCAGGCTGTTCTCCACCGGCACGGCGTCGTCGTCGGCGGCGTGCAGCAGGAAGGTCGGCGGGGCGTCGGGGCGGGCATTGGCCTCCAGCGACCAGGCGCGCTCCTGCTCCGGCGTCGGCGCGGAGCCGAACATCCGCTCCCGTGAGCCGGGATGGGCGAAGGGTGGGCTCATGGTCGCCACCGGATAGATCAGCACCGCGCTGTCGGGCCGCGCCGACAGCGTGTCGATCTCATCGACGGGCGCGTAGGTGAGCCTGTCCCACATCAGGCTGAGGCACCCGGCGACATGGCCGCCGGCCGAAAAGCCCAAGACGCCGACGCGCCCGGGATCAAGGCCCCGCCGCGACGCGTCCGCCCGCACCAGCCGCAGCGCCCGCTGGGCGTCCTGCAGCGCCACGGCCGGGCCGGCGTCCCAGCCGTCGCCGGGCAGGCGGTAGCTGGCGACATGGACGGTGACGCCGGCGGCCGCGAAGCGCGCGGCGCATTCGTAGCCCTCCTTGTCCATCACCACCCACTTGTAGCCGCCGCCCGGCGTCATCAGCAGCGAGGCGCCGTTGGGCCGGGCCGGTTCGAAGACGGTCAGGGTAGGGTTGCGGACGCCCTTGATGATCCGGTCGCGCATCCCGCCGGGCGAGAGCGGGCGCTCGACGACCTCTTCGACGACCGGGCCCCTCTCCCCGCCGGGCGGGCCATCCCGCCAGATCGGCAGGACCCGGGTCGACGGCGCCGCCAGGGCGGGAGCCGCGGCCGCGGCGCCGGAGGCCGTCAGCAAGGTCCGTCTCGTCCAGTCCATCGGCGCCTCCGGGAAACCGGTGTCAGGCTATCCTCCCGGCGCGGCGCTCCACAAGCCAGGCGATGACGGTGACGGCCAGGTAGACGCTGACGGCCATCAGGCCTGTCTGGACCGGATCCTCACCGGCCGGCGTCACCTTCGAGATCACCTGCACCGCGCTCAGCACCAGCAGGAAGACCGCAGCCGGCCAGACGCCCAGCCCTTCGCGAGCCCGGCGCCAGCCCCACAGCACGGCGGCGGCCGCCAGCAGGCCCATCTCGAGGATCGTCTCGGGAACGGGCCAGTTCCACCAGCCCAGCCCGACCTTCTCGCCGCCGAACCACAGCTCCAGATCCGGGCGGTGCACGAGGAAGTCCAGCAGCCAGTGGGAAAACACCGCCAGCCCCACGAACACCGCCGCCCGCCACGGAACCTTCAGCAGCCAGCGGACGAGGACCGCCGCCGTCAGCGCCCAGAGCAGCGAGCCGGGCAGGCTGTGGGTGAAGGGCATGTGGTAGAGCTCCAGCGGGCTGCCGGGCAGGTCCGGATCGACGCTGTACTTTTCCACCCCGACGGCGATCAGCGCACCCCAGCCGATATCGACCAGCTGGCAGGCGGCGACATAGCTCCACAGCGGCGCGCGCGGCTCAGCGGCCCGAAGGGCAAGGGCGGCGGCATAGTGTCCGACAAACATCGGCGTCTCTCCTCGATTGACGCGTGGGTGTCGCCCGACGGGAGCTATTCAACAATTGCCGAACATCTCATGACGATCATACATTCCTGCATGGACTGGAATCTCTATGCGTCGTTTCGGGAGGTCATGCGGCAGGGCAGCCTGTCGGCCGCGGCGCGGACGCTTGGCCTGACGCAGCCGACCCTGGGCCGCCACGTCGTCGCGCTGGAGGCGGCGCTGGGAACCGCCCTCTTCACCCGGTCTCCCCAGGGCCTGGCTCCGACGGCGGCGGCGCTGGACCTGCTTCCGCGCGTGGACGAGATGCATGCCGCCGCTGAGGCCGCCGCCAGGGCGGTCAGCGGCGGTCCGTCCGGCGAGACGGGCGTGGTGCGGATCACCGCCAGCGAGATCATCGGCGGCGTGGTGCTGCCGCCCATTCTCGCGGACTTCCGCGCAAGACATCCGGGCATCGTGATGGAACTGATGCTGACCAACCGGAACGAGGATCTGTTGCGGCGAGACGCCGACATCGCGGTGCGGATGGTCCGTCCGGCCCAGTCGGCGCTGGTCGCCCGCCGGATCGGCGCGGTGGGCATCGGTCTCTATGCCCACCGCCGTTACGTCGAGACCTACGGCCTGCCCGCGACGCTCGAGGACCTGGCCGACCATCCCGTGATCGGCTTTGACCGGGACGACACCGCCCTCCGATCGGTCGGCCAGGGACCGCTGATCACCCGCGAGACCTTCGCCTTCCGGACCGACAGCGATCTGGCCCAGTTGGCCGCCCTGCGGGCCGGTGTCGGCATCGGCGGCTGCCAGACCGGAATCGCCATGGAGGACCCCGACCTGGTCCCCGTTCTGCCGGACGCGGTCCGCTTCGAGCTGGAGATGTGGCTGGCCATGCACGAAGACCTGAAACCGGTCGTCCGGGTGCGGCTGATGTTCGAGCATCTGGCCGCCGCGCTGGGCCGGTACGTCCGTCGCCGTTAACCCCCGACTCAGGTCTCCGAAACCCGGTCTTTACTCCGGCCCTGTATCAATCCGGATCAACAGGAGCGGCGCCCCATGTCGGGCGTTCGCCGGTTCCGGTGGGTTCTACATATGACCAAAACGGTCCTGGTCGTCGATGACGACCCGACGCAAAGGCGTCTCATCCAGGCGGTTCTCGAACGCGAGGGCTTCGCCGTGGCCCAGGCCGAGGACGGCGATACGGCGCTCAAGCATCTGACCACCGGCCAGCCCGCCGACGTGGTGCTGCTCGACCTGCAGATGCCCGGCCTCAACGGCCAGGACGCGCTGAAGGAAATGCGCGCCCGCGGCCTGAACCAGCCGGTGATCGTCATCACCGCCGGCGGCGGCGTCGAGACCGTGGTCAAGGCCATGCAGGCCGGGGCCCAGGACTTCTTCGTCAAGCCGGCCAGCCCCGAGCGCATCATCGTCTCGATCCGCAACGCCCTGTCGATGGGCGAGATGCGCACCGAGGTCGACCGCCTGAAGAAGCATTCGTCCGGCCGAACCACATTCAAGGACCTGATCGGCGACAGCCCGGCCATGACCATGGTCAAACGGCTGGGCGAGCGGGCGGCCAAATCCTCGATCCCCATCCTGATCACCGGCGAAAGCGGCGTCGGCAAGGAAGTCATCGCGCGCGCCGTGCACGGAACATCGGACCGCGCCGGCAAGCCGTTCGTGGCCGTCAACTGCGGCGCCATTCCGGAAAATCTCGTCGAGTCGATCCTGTTCGGCCACGAGAAGGGCAGCTTCACCGGCGCCTCGGAAAAGCACCTTGGCAAGTTCCGCGAGGCGGACGGCGGCACCCTGTTCCTCGACGAGGTCGGCGAGCTGCCGCTGGACATGCAGGTCAAGCTGCTGCGGGCGCTGCAGGAAAGCGAGATCGACCCGATCGGCGCCAAGCGCTCGGTTCGGGTCGACGTCCGCATCGTTTCGGCCACCAACCGCGACCTGGCCAACGCCGTCGCCGAGGGCCGCTTCCGCGAGGACCTGTTCTATCGCCTGAACGTCTATCCGATCGAGGCGCCGTCCCTGCGCGAGCGGCGCGAGGACGTGCCGGCCCTGATCGAGCACTTCGTGACCCGGTTCAATGTCGAGGAGGGCAAGCGGGTCGCCGGCGCCTCGCCCGAGACCATGGCCATCCTGACCGGCTTCGACTGGCCCGGAAACGTCCGCCAGCTGGAGAACGCCGTCTACCGCGCCATCGTGCTCTCGGACGCGCCGTTCCTGCAGCCGCACGACTTCCCGGCCATCTCCGGGGTCAAGGTCGCGCCCGAGGCGCTGTCGGCCGAGCCGGTCAAGCCGCTGCCCAGCGCCCAGGACCTGATCAGCGAGATCGGCAAGGACGCGCCGGTCCGCATCCTCGACGCGCGCGGACACGTCCGGCCGCTGGAGGAGATCGAGCGGGACCTGATCCAGCTCGCCATCGAGATCTATGCCGGCCACATGAGCGAGGTGGCCCGTCGCCTCGGCATCGGCCGCTCGACCCTCTACCGCAAGGTCCGCGAACAGGGCCTGGACGTGGGTGAAGAGGGCCTGGAGGAGGCTTCCTGATGCGTCGTCAACCGATCCTGTGGCGGCCCAGCCGCGACGAGCGCCTGCGCACCCTGCTGACCCGCATGAAGCTGGTCGCCGCCCGGAGCGCCGTCGCCAACGCCTGACCCTTGCATCCCCCCGCGTAAATCACCCTAAGTCTCCTCCGTGAACGAGACGCCGAAAGGGCGCGCGGATGGAAACGGCAGGCGTGGATCTGGCGGCGGTGGCCGCCTGGATGGACGGGCAGGGCCTCGGCTCGGGCGCTCTCGAGGACGCCGTGCTGCTGGCCGGCGGCACCCAGAACATCCTGCTGAAATTCAGCCGGTCGGGCCGGTCCTATGTCCTGCGCCGGCCGCCGCCGCACCTGCGGGCCAACTCCAACGAGACCATGCGGCGTGAGGCCCGGGTGCTGGCCGCCATCGCCGGGACCGACGTGCCGCACCCCGGCCTGATCGCGGCCTGCGGCGACGAGACGGTGATCGGCGCGGCCTTCTACCTGATGGAGCCGATCGACGGCTTCAACCCCACCACCGGCCTGCCGCCGCTCCACGCCGGCTCCGAGGCGATCCGCCGCCGCATGGGCCTGTCGCTGGTCGAAGGGATCGCGGCGTTGGGCGCGCTCGACTACCGCGCGCTGGGGCTGGAGGGCTTCGGCAAGCCGGACAACTACCTCGAGCGCCAGGTCGCCCGCTGGAAGGCGCAGCTGGACTCCTACGCCGAGTTCGCAGGCTGGACCGGCCCGGCGGAAATTCCCGGCGTCGACAAGGTGGCCGCCTGGCTGGACGCCCACCGCCCCTCGAGCTTCCAGCCGGGAATCATCCACGGCGACTACCACCTGGCCAATGTCATGTACCGGCACGACAGCGGCGACCTGGCCGCCATCGTCGACTGGGAGCTGACCACCATCGGCGACCCGCTGCTCGACCTCGGCTGGCTGATGGCCACCTGGCCGGAGGGCGAGACCCCGGCGCCGGGCGCGGTCGGCGTCCAGCCGTGGACGGGATTCCCCACGGCGGCCGAGCTGGTCGAACACTATCGCCCGCGCACCACCCGCGACCTGTCGACCCTCGACTGGTACGCCGTCCTGGCCTGCTACAAGCTGGGTATCATCCTGGAGGGCACTCACGCCCGCGCCTGCGCCGGACGGGCGCCCAAGGCCACCGGCGACCGCCTGCACGCCACGACCCTGGGCCTCTTCCAGCGCGCGCTGCGCTGGATCGGGTGACTGGGGCCAAGGCCAACGACATTCCCCGGATCCGTCTTCCCGGCGAAGGCCGGGATCCATCTTCCGCCGCTGAGCCGGCGGCTCGACCCGAAGTTCCGCGCCCTGTGTCGTGGATCCCGGCCTTCGCCGGGAAGACGGGATTGTCTGGAAGGACCTGAGAACGGCTCTAGCGGAACAGCTGCAGCAGCATCGACGGCGCCCGGTTGGCGATGCCCAGGGCCATGATGGCCAGCTCCTGCTGGACTTGCAGCGCGGTCAGCCGCGCGCTTTCCTTCGCCAGGTCCGCGTCGACCAGCCGGCCGATGCCCGCGTCGATGACGTCCTGCTGCTTGCCCACGAAGGTCAGGTGGCGGTCCAGCGCGCTGGATCCGGTCCCGAACTTGCCCGCCGCGGCGTTCACGTTGCGGATGGCGCTGTCGATGGCGGCAAGCTCGGTGGTCCCGATGACGCCCGTCAGGTCCGCCATGGTGCCGGAGATCGCCCCGCCGGTCGTGGACAGGTCGACGTGGTCGATGTCGATGGTCGAGGTGGCGCTGGCGTTGGCCAGGGCCCGGACGTTGCCCGTGCTGCCCGAGGAGATCAGGCTGATCCCGCCGAAGGTCGCGGTGCTCGCGGCCAGGTCGATCTGCTTGCGCAGCGCGACATAGTCCTCGCTGAGCGCCGCCTTGTCGGCGGCCGACAGGGTCGTGTCGGACGCGGCGAGGGCCTTCTCCTTCATCTGCATCAGCAGGTCGGAGATCGATTCCGCGCCGGAAATGGCCACATCGACGATCGACTGGCCGCGCTGCAGCGAGCCCATGACGGCGCTGAGGGATCGCGACTCACCGCGCTGGGTCTGGGCGATGGCCCAGGTGGCCGGGTCGTCCTTGACGCTGGAGACCTTCAGGCCGGTGCTGATCCGGCGCAGGACCTTCGACAGCTCGCCGTTGATCGCCGACAGGCTCTGCAGGGCGATCATCGCGCCGACGTTCGTGTTGACGCTGTTCAGCGACATGACGACAGAGCCCGTTCCGAGGATCGGCCGCATTCGGCGACCGCAGGGCGTTTTGCCCCGCACTCAACCTCGCAGATCGGCGTTTCGAAAGGGTTTAGCCCGCCCGTCGGGGTGTGATGGTCAGCACCACCCGGTCCGGCGCGCCGATCGAGGGGCAGGCCATCGGCCGGTACTGCAGGTCGTAGCAGACGCGCACGTCCATCAGCCGGTCGTCCTCCACCGTCTTGATGTAGATCCCCTCGCGCTTCATCCACGGGTTGGCGGCGACGAAGGCGTCGCGGACCGCGCCGGCGGTCATGGTGGTCGAGGCCAGCGTCGGCTGCCGGACGTCGTCCCAGAGGTCCGCCGCCTGCGCGAAATAGGCCTCGGGCGTCTCCCAGCCGCAGGTGCCGTGGGCGGCCCACTCATGCTGCAGCATCACCGGCGAAGGGGTCATGCAGCCGTGGCGGCGCACGGTGGCGGGGCTGATCGCCGGCGCCGGCCCGCAGTAGCGCGGGTGCCGCCGCGCCGCGCCGTTAGGCCACAGCCCGTGGACGACGAAGCCGAAGGCGTTGGTCCGGCACTGGGTGACATAGTCCGGATCCCCGGCCTGCGCGCGGCACTCCTCCGGCGCCCAGGTCAGGGCCAGCATGTAGAGGGCCGTCGGCTCATCGGCGACGATCTCGTCGGCGGGCGGCGTGTAGCTCGGGGCCGGGGTGATGGTCGCGGGGAGGGCGCAGGTCGGCGCGGGGGAGGGCGCCTGCGCGATCTCGGCGGGCGCCGTGCAGGCTGCGACGAGGAGGGCGACCGAGATAAGCGTCCAGCGAAGCGTCACCGATACTTCCTTCAGAATCGTCATGGCCCAACTTGTTCGGGCCGCCCATGAACACCGCTCAGGCCGTGCGTCCTTCGACACGGCGCTGCGCGCCTGCTCAGTATGACTGGTCTGTAAGGCCACTCACCACAGTCATGCTGAGCAGCGCTCGCAGAGCGCGTGTCGAAGCACGCAAGGCGCATCAAGCTCACCACGCTTGGGTGGCCCGAACAAGTCGGGCCATGACGGATGGAAGGGGGTTACTCCCCGCCGCCGTCGCTGGTTGACCGCCGCCTGAACGGTTTGCGCTGGAGGGGCTTCTTCTCGCCCTTGGCCTTGGCGGTGATCTCCTTGAGCTTCACCGCCTGCAGCATCGACAGGGCCTGGCCGGCCGCGCCCTTCTCGGGGTCCCCGAAGGCGCGGCCGTAGGTCTTGAGGCGGTCCTCGACCGAGCCGAGGAACTCGCCCTCCCATTCGCTGAGCTCGACGCCCAGCTTGTCGGCCGAGCGCCGGGCGCGCTTGAGGGCGTTCAGCGCGGCCCGCTTGGCCTGCGCCTTCAGATCTGGCGCCTTGCGCTTCAAATTTCCCCGATGGCGGACATGTAGAGGTCGATCAGCGCCTCTTCCTCCTGCCGCTTGGCCCGGTCGGTCTTCCGCAGGCGCACGACCTTGCGGATGATCTTGACGTCGAAGCCGTTGCCCTTGGCCTCGGCATAGACTTCCTTGAGGTCGGCCATCACGCCGGCCTTGTCCTCTTCCAGCCGTTCGATCCGCTCCAGGATGCTCTTCAGCTGGCCCTGGGCGGTGGTGTTGAGGACTTCAATCGGATTGGCGTCGTCGGCCATGGGGACAGGCTCTCACAGGTCGGGAGGAGGGGGAAGGCCGAGGGTCTAGACCTTCGCCGGGTCCGTCTCAAGCAGTCCGTGACCGATCAGGGCCGGTCCCAGGTCCGCCGGGTCCTCGAACCTGTGGACATGGAAGCCGATCGCCCGCGCCGCCGCGATGTTGGCGGCCGAATCGTCGACGAACAGCAGGTCGGCCGGCTCCAGTCCCGTGCGGGCCAGGACCACGGCGTAGATGGCCGGATCGGGCTTCACCAGGCCCTCGTCGCCCGAGACGATGGTGTCGGCCAGCAGCGCGAAGGCCGGCGACAGGGTCTGGACCCCGGGCCAGGCCTCGGACGGCATGTTGGTCAGGCCGAACTGGGGAACGCCGCGCGCGGCGAGCGCGTGCATGGCGCCTTCAGTCTCGCCGATCACCGGGCCGACCATCTCGATGAAGCGATCGCCCCAGGCCCGGATCAGGGGCTCATGCTGCGGATGCCGGTCGATCAGCGCCGCGGCGTTGTCGGCGAAGCTGACGCCCCGGTCATGCTCGTTGTGCCAGTCCAGGGTGCAGACATGCGAAAGGAACCGGTCGCAGGCGGCCGGTTCCTCGAAGAGCTTCTCGTAAAGCCGTCGCGGGCTCCAGCCCACGATCACATTGCCGACGTCCCAGAGCAGAGCCCGGGGCGCGCGCACGCGTGACTAGCCCTGCTTCGCCTTGAAGCGGGGGTCGGTCTTGTTGATCACGTACAGAACGCCCTTGCGACGCACGAGCTTGCAGTCGCGGTGGCGGTTCTTCAGCGACTTCAGCGAGCTTCTGACCTTCATGACCCTAGTCTACCGTTGGCGGGGTCGCGGCGGACGCGAAAACGGCGTGCCTGCTTCCCGGATGTTTCCAGAGCGGGCGGCTATAGGGGGCGGCGGCGGAGGAGTCAATCCGCCGGGCGCGCTTGCCCGAGGCGCGAACACCTTTGCGCTTAACGAATTTCGCGGGCTTGTGATTGAGCCCGCCGGCCGACGGCGTCTAGGTTGCCTTCCATGGATCGCCGCTCATTCATCGTTCTGACCCTGGCCGGCTGCGCGGACCCGCAGCTGACGCCGACCCCGGCCGTGATGACGCCGGCTCCCGGACCGGCTCCCGCGCCGACCCCGGTCTCGACCGGACCGGCCGGAACCTCGGGCGACCCCAATTTCGACAGCTGGATCAGCGGCTTCTACAACCGCGCCCGCGCCGCCGGCGTGCCGGCTGCCGTGCTGGATCGCGAACTGGCCGGCCTGACGCCCGACAGCCGCGCCGAGTCGGCCGACAGCCGCCAGCCGGAGTTTTCCAAGCCGATCGGCGACTATGTGAAGGGCGTGGCCACGGCCGACCGCCTGGCCCAGGGCCGGCGGTTCCGCGACAGCCTGCCGTATCTCGGCCAGATGGAGGCCCGCTACGGCGTGCCGCGCGACATCGTGCTGGCCATCTGGGCGCTGGAATCGGCGTTCGGCAAGATCCAGGGCGACATGGACGTGGTCCGCTCGCTGGCCACCCTGGCCGCGCACGGCCGCCGCCGCGACTGGGCCGAGGGCGAGCTGATCGCGGCGCTGAAGATCATCGGCTCGGGCGAGGCGCCGCGCACCCGACTGAAGGGCAGCTGGGCCGGCGCCATGGGCCAGACCCAGTTCCTGCCCTCGGTCTACCTGTCCACGGCCGTGGACGGCGACGGCGACGGCCAGCGCGACATCTGGGGCTCGACCGCCGACGCCCTGTTCTCGACCGGCAACTACATGGCCCGCGCCAACTGGAAGCGCGGCGAGAGCTGGCATCGCGAGGTGATCGCGCCGGACGGCTTCGACTATTCGGTGGTCGAGACGCTGAAGGACACGCCCGAGGGCTGGGCCGGCCGCGGCGTGCGGCGCGCCGACGGCCTGCCCTGGAGCGCGGCCGACAGGGCCGCCCAGACCACGCTGATCGCGCCGGCCGGGGCGGCGGGACCGCTGTTCCTGACCTTCCCCAACCACATGGCGATCCGGCGCTACAACAACTCCACCGCCTATGCGCTCGGCGTCGGGACCCTGGCCGAAGGCTTCTCCGGCGGCGGCCAGCTGGTCCGGCCCTGGCCCTACGAGGTTCCGCTGTCGCTGGACGACCGCAAGGCGGCGCAGTCGGCGCTGGCGAAGCTGGGCTTCGACCCGGGTGCCCCGGACGGCGTGGTCGGCGTCAACACCCGCGCCGCCCTGCGCGGCTGGCAGCAGTCCCGCGGCCTGCCGGCCGACGGCTACCTGTCGGTGGACATGGTCCGCCGGCTGAGGGCGGAGGCGGGGGTCTGAGGCCCTGCGTGCTTCGACACGCGCTCGGAGTTTATCCTCGGGCCGGCCATGCCGGACCCGGGGGAGCGCTGCTCAGCATGACAGGGATGGTGGGCGTACCTTTCTAGTCATCCTGAGCAGCCGCGAAGCGGCGTGTCGAAGGACGCTATGAAGTTCCTAAACCCCGCCCTCGTCGCTGCGTTCGAGGAGGGCCAGGGTGGCCTCGTCGTCATCGTCGTCGCCGCCGCGCTCGCCGGCCTCGCGCAGGACCCGGTTGCGGAAGGCGAAGACCAGAAGCCCGGCCAGGATGGCGGCGTTGAGCAGGAACGGGGCCCAGGCCACGGCCTGATAGAGACCGACGAACAGCGGTGCGATGATCACGTTCAGGCCGTTCACCGCGGCGATGTAGCCGGCGGCCTTGGCCTGATCCTGCATCTTGACGGCCAGGGAGGCGCCGGCGGTGAACCCGGGCCGGGCGAAACCGTAGCCGAGGGCCGAGATGGCGTAGCCGGCGACCACGGTCCAGTAGTCCGGCGCGAACACGGTGATCAGGTTGCCGAGGCACGCCAGGCCCACGCCCCAGCGCAGCAGCGCCTTGGGGCCCATGTTGAAGATCCGGATCAGGCCCCACTGGGCCAGCAGCCCGGCCATCGCGCCGGCGGCCATGGCCACCGAGATGAACCCCAGCGCCTTGATCGGCGTGAGCTCCAGCTTGTCGATGATCATGAAGCCCAGGGTGTAGCCCTGGGCCGTCTGGCAGGTGGCGACGAGGAAGCCGTAGACCAGGAACGGAAACAGCACCGAGCCCCGCGACGCCGCGACCGCCTCGGCGGCCAGCTTTCCCGGCTGGCGCACCTGCGCGGCGATCCTGCCGAACCACGCGACCGCGGCGCTGAAGCCGCGCTTTCCGGCCGCGGGGAAGCGCCTCTGGTCGCGCGCGCGCTGCGCCTCCGGCAGATAGCGCCAGACGACGGCCAGCATCGCCGCCGACAGCAGGGAGAAGGAGAACAGCGGCCCGGCTAGCGTCACGAACGGCAGGATGAACAGCGGCGCCAGAAAGGGTCCGACCACGGTGCCCAGGCCGAAGGCGCCGGCCAGGCTGGCCATCTGCTGGGTGCGTTCGGCGCGGCTTGTGCGCTCGGCCAGATAGGCCTGGGTCGCCGGGTTGGAGGCCGATCCGATCAGGCCGAACAGGGCCCGGGCCAGCAGGAAGATCACGAAGATCACGAACCAGGGCGCCAGGTGATAGAGCCCCGCCGTCACCACCAGGCCGCAGCACAGCATCGAGACGGCGAACCCGGCCAGGCCCAGCATGATCAGCGGCTTGCGCCCCCGCCGGTCCGACTCCCGCGCCCAGATCGGCGACATCACCGCCCAGAGCAGGGCCGACAGCGAGAAGATCGCCGCCATGTAGGCGTCCGGAATCTCGATCTCGCGGCCGATGGCCGGCAGGATCGACATCAGGCCGGTGTTGCCGATCGCCACGACGACCGAGACCGCGAACAGGATGGCGAAGGAACGCGGATGCAACCGCGGCTGGGTCTTGCTCTCTGCGTCCTTCATGCCGGCACTGTTAGGCCCCTGGAATCGTGCGTGCAACGGCCTGCGCGCTCACCCGGCATTAAGCATTAACGGCGATGTTTCCCCGATTAACCTCGCGGGGCGGCGGACTACCCATGTTCCAGATCATCGGCATCGTGATGCTTTTCGCCATGGTCTTCGGCAGCTTCCTGCTCCACGGCGGGAAGATGGACGTGATCCTGAAGACCCTGCCCTACGAGCTGATGGCGATCTTCGGGGCGGCCATCGCGGCCTTCCTGATCTCGCAGTCCCTGACGGTGATCAAGGCCACCATCGGCGGCTTCGGCAAGGTGTTCGCCGGCCCCAAGTGGAAGGCGTCGGACTACCGCGACCTGCTGTCGCTGCTGTTCCTGCTGACCAAGACCATGAAGTCCAAGGGCGTGATCGCCCTGGAAAGCCACATCGAGAAGCCGCACGACAGCACGATCTTCTCGCGCTTCCCCAAGATCATGAAGGACCACTTCGCCGTCGACTTCATCTGCGACACGTTGCGGATGATGACCATGAACCTGGAGGATCCCCACCAGGTCGAGGACGCGATGGAAAAGCAGATCGAGAAGCACCATCACGAGGCCTCGGCCCCGGCCCACGCGCTGCAGAACATGGCCGACGCCCTGCCGGCGCTGGGCATCGTCGCCGCCGTGCTGGGGGTCATCAAGACCATGAGCTCGATCACCGAGCCGCCCGAGGTTCTCGGCGGCATGATCGGCGGCGCCCTGGTCGGCACCTTCCTGGGCGTGTTCCTCGCCTACGGCCTGATCGGCCCGATGTCCTCGCGCCTGCAGAACGTCATCGACGAGGAGGGCGCCTTCTACCGAATCATCCAGTCGGTGCTGGTCGCCCACCTGCACGGCAACGCGGCGCAGATTTCGGTCGAGATCGGCCGCGGCAGCGTGCCCTCCGGCGCCCAGCCGAGCTTCCTGGAACTCGAGGAAGCCCTGTCCAACATACCCAACGAGGCATGACGCACCGCAGCAAGCGAAAAACGTGATCACGGCGGCGTGAGAAGTACGCTTGCGCGTCGTGATAATCGCTGCGTAGTCTCCTGATGCGCTCCCCCGCAGGGGCGCTTGAACACTCCTCACAGGGGACCGAAAACCATGACCTCCGATATGCTCCGTAAGCTTCTCGTCGCCGGCGCCGCCGTCGCCCTCATGTCCGTCGCCGCCTGCGGCAAGCCCGCTGAAAAGGCCGAGGAAGCCTCCGCCGACGCTTCGGCCGCCGCCGCTGACGCGACGGCCGCCGCCGCCACCGCGACTGACGCTGCCGCTGCCGCGACCGACGCCGCCGCCACGGCCGCGACCGACGCCGCTGCTCCGGCTGACGCCGCCGCCGCGCCGGCCGCCGACGCCGCTGCTCCGGCCGCGCCGGAAGCGAAGTAAGCTTCTCCTCGCGAGACGCGCTATGGGAAGGGCCGCCCTCATCGGGGCGGCCCTTTTCATTTGGACGCTGAATGACCGTGACGCCGAGCAGCCCCGTCGATCCAGACCTGGTCTGGGATGAGGACGGCCTGCCCCGCTCGGGGCTCTACGGCGATGTCTACTTCTCCGCCGAGGACGGCCTGTCGGAGACCCGGGCGGTGTTCCTCGCCGGCGGCGGCCTTCCGGAGGTCTGGGCGGGCCGGTCGCGCTTCACGGTCGCGGAACTCGGCTTCGGAACCGGCCTCAACATCGCCGCCCTGCTGGATCTGTGGACGACGTCCCGGCCGCCCGGCGGCCATCTGCACATCTTCTCGGTCGAGGGCCACCCGCTGGACTGCGACGACGCGGTGCGGGCGCTGGAGCGCTGGCCGGAACTGGCGGCGGTCACAGGGCCGCTGCTCGCCGCCTGGCCGCGCCGGGCGCGCGGCTTCCACCGCATCGACCTGCCCGGCCTGGACGTCACCTTCGACCTGGCGGTTATGGAGGCGGGGCAGGCGCTGACGGCTTGGTCCGGCCGCGCCGACCTGTGGTTCCTCGACGGCTTCTCGCCCGCCACCAATCCGGCCATGTGGCGCCAGGAGGTGCTGGACCTCGTGGCCGCCCGCAGCGCGCCCGGCGCCCGGGTGGCGACCTTCACCGTGGCCGGCGCCGTGCGGCGGGGGCTGGCGGACGCGGGCTTCCAGGTCGCCAAGCGCCCGGGCTTTGGCCGCAAGCGCGAGCGGCTGGAAGCCCTTCTGCCGGGCGAGGCCCCGGGTGCGCGGCCGGCGCCGACGGTCGCCATCCTCGGCGCCGGGATCGCCGGGGCGTCGCTGGCCCGGGCCTTCGCGGCCCAGGGGCTGCAGGCGAGGGTGTTCGACCCGGCCGGCGCCGGAAGCGGCGCCTCGGGCAACGCCGCGGCCCTGGTCACGCCGAGGCTGGACGCGGGACTGGGCCCGGCCGCGCGGCTCTACGCCCAGGCTTTCGCCCGGGCCGTCGACCTCTACGGCGCGGAGGGACCGGCCGTCGTGCTGTCCCGCGAGGCCCTGTTGCTGGAGCAGGGGGACCGCGACGCGGCGCGCTTCGGCAAGGTTGCCGCCAGCGATCTCTACCCGCCCGGCGCCCTGACGCTGGAGGACGCGGACGCCGTCTCGACCCTGCTGGGCGAGCGCGCCGCCGGCGCCGTCCGCTTCCGCGACGGCCTGGTGATCGAGCCGAAGAGCCTGCTGGAACGCTGGGCGCCGGAGGCGGCGTCGGACGCGGTCGCCAGCGTTCGCCGGGACGCCGGGGACTGGATGCTGCTGGACGCCGACGGCGGCCTGGTCGCCCGCGCCGACGTCGTCTGCCTCGCCGCCGGGCATCACAGCGGGCGGCTGTGGGACCGCGTGGCGCTGCAGCCGGTGCGGGGCCAGGTCTCGCTCGCGGCCGGCGTCTCCCTGCCCGTCGCGCTGTCCTGGGGCGGCTACGCCGTGCCGACCCGCCAGGGCCTGCTGTTCGGAGCGACGTTCGATCGCGATCGTGAGGATGCCGAGGTCGACCCCGCCGATCATGCGCGCAACAGGGACCTGCTGGCCGCGACGCTGCCGGGGCTCGCCGCGCGCCTGCCGACGGCCAGGATCGAGGGCCGGGCGGCGATCAGGGCGACGACGCCGGACCACCTGCCGGTCGCCGGGCCGGCCCCGGGCGCGCCGGCGGGCCTGTTCGTCCTGGGCGGCCTGGGCTCGCGCGGCTTCAGCACCGCGCCGCTGCTGGCTGAGCACGTCGCCGCCCTGGCCCTGGACCTGCCCTCTCCGCTGCCGGCCGACCTGGCCGCCGCGGTCGATCCGTCGCGATTTGAGGCCCGGGCCGCACGACGAACCTCGTCCTGACCTCCCTGGCGCCCTATGTTGAGCGTCAGGGACGGGGAACACAGCCTGGAGTTCCCGAACATGATGAAACGTATCGCTATCGCCGCCGCTGTCGCGGGGCTGGGTCTCGCCGCGGGATCGGTCTCCGCCGTCGCCGCGCAGGATCCGGCGGCCGGGGCCGCCCCGGCGCGTTCCTGCTTCTTCGCCAGCCAGGTCAACGGCTGGCGCACGGAGGGGAACGACGTCGTCTACCTCAACGTCGGGGTGAAGGACGTCTACCGCGCCGAACTGTTCTCCTACTGTCCGGACCTGGACAACGCGGTCTCGATCGGGGTCCGGACGCGGGGCGGCGGGGTGAGCATCTGCGACGGCCTGGACGTCGACCTCATCGTGCCGTCCTCGATCGGGTCCCAGACCTGCCACCTGACCAAGCTGCGCAAGCTGTCGGTCGAAGAGGTGGCGGCGTTGAAGGCCGCCCGGAAGAAGTAGGCGGCGGGGCGGGGCGGACAGAATGCCGCACCCCCGGGACCGGAACTTCGCGCCGCCCGCGACATTACGCGCGGTGGTCGGGAGCCGCGCGCGGGCGATAATGGGTCGCACAACGCCGTTCTTTGGCTGTGGCGAAAGGCTTCGGGGTGGACGGCGAGAACTTCCAGCAATCACGACCGTTCCGGCCGGAGGTGTTCTTCCTCGGTCGCACGGAAGGCTGGGGCGTGGCGCGCGGACCGACCGGCAGGATCCTGCGCCGTTGCCGCATCATCACCGAGGGTCGCCTCGACGAGGCCTACCAGGCCATCCACTTCGATGAGAACTTCACCTGGCAGGACGGCGAGACCGACGAGTGGCGCTGGGCCATGACCCGCGGCCTGAACGGCGTCTATGTCGCCGCCGAGGCGCTGGCCGGCGCGGGGATCCAGGGGCGCTACGAGGGCGAGGACTATCTGCTGTCGTTCCGTCGGCCGCTGCGGCCGGACGGCGGGCCCCGGCCCCGGTTCACGACGCGGTTCACGCCCATATCCCCGACGTGGCCCTGAAGACCGTGCGGATCACGATCCTGGGCCTTCCGGTGGCGTCGATGTCGGCCTTTCACCGCCGGACCGGCTGATCCCCCGCGGGCGTCAGTGCTCGCGGCCAGAGCGCCAGAACGTCTGCATCAGCGGCTCGACCAGATAGTCCAGCGCCGAGCGCTTGCGCAGCGGCACCAGCACCTCGACCGGCAGGCCCGCCTGCAGGCCGGTGCGCGGGCCCCGCACCTTGCGGATCCGGTCCATCTCGGCGGGCGGCACGGAGACCTCCGCGCGGAAGTACCGCTGGCCCGAGGCCTCGTCCAGGAAGCTGTCGGCCGACAGCTTGGTCAGCTTGCCCTTGAGGATGGGCAGGTCGCGCTCGTGCAGCGAGGTGAACCGGATCTGCGTGGTCTGGCCGGGCCGCAGGTCGTCGGCGTCGGCCGGCGAGACATTGGCCTGGATGACCAGCGCGCGGTCCTGCGGCACGATCTCCATCAGGGTGGATCCGGGCGCGGCGACCCCGCCGATGGTGAAGGTGGTCAGGCCCACGACCCGGCCGCCCTCGGGCGCCCGGACGGTGGCGCGCTTGAGCTGTTCGCGCAAGGAAAGGAGGCGGGGCTGGAGCTCGTCCAGCCGCACCTGCACGTCGCGCAGCTGGCCGGTGACCTCCTCCATCATCTGCTGGTCGAGGGACATCAGCTGCATCCGGGTCTCGCCGATCGCCTCACCGGTGCGGGCGATCTGGGCGCGGTAGGACCCCTCCTCGCCGGTCAGGGCCGCCTCGGAGCGCTCGAGCGCCCGGACCCGGTTCATCGGCGCGTAGCCCTGGGCGGCCAGCTTGCGCAGGCCCTCCAGCTCCTCGCCGATCAGCCGCTTCTGCTCGCTGTTGGACTCGAGCTGGCGCTCGTAGCCGATGCTCTGCTCGGCCAGCTGGTTGACGCGCTGGCCCAGCACGCCGCGCTGGCCGGCGAGCGACTGGCGGCGGGCGGTGAACTGCAGCCGCTGCAGCGCCAGCGCATCCTCGGCCAGCAGCTTGTCCTCGCCGGTGAGGCCGGCGAACTCGGGCGGCGTGGCGACGCCGCCGGCCCGCGTCCGCTCCGCCGTCAGGCGGGCCCGCTGGGCGATCAGGGTGTAGACCTCGCCGGCCGTGGCGCGCTCGGCGGCGCGCAGCTCGCCGGCGGAGATCTCGACCAGGACCTGACCCTTGGCGACGGTCTGGCCCTCCTGCACATGGATGGCGCTGACGACGCCGCCGTCGCGGACCTGGACGGCCTGCCGGTTGCCGGACACCGCGATGACGCCGCTGGCGTAGGCCCCGGCGTCCAGGGGCGTCAGCGCCGCCCAGCCCAGGAAGCCGACGAAGAAGGCGCCGGCGATGATCCCGCCGACGCGCAGTTCCTGCCGCGGATCGTCGCTGAGCAGCGGCTCGGGCGTCGCCGGAGCCGTCGGGTCGCCGGCGGAGGAGTCCAGGAAAAGGCCTCGATCTGTCACGGTCATGATTGTCCCTTCGCCTCGACCGTCGCGGCGGGTCGGCCGCGGGGCTTCGACATCCGCTCCAGCACCTCGTCCCGCGGCCCGACCATCTCGATCGCGCCGTCGCGCAGGACCAGCAGGCGGTCGACCGCCTGCAGGACGCCCGTGCGATGGGCGACGATGATGACCGCCGCGCCCCGCGCCCTCGCCGACTGCAGGGCCCGGGCCAGGGCCGCCTCACCGTCGGCGTCGAGCGCGGAGTTGGGTTCGTCCAGCACCAGCAGCACCGGATCGCCGTAGAGCGCCCGCGCCAGGGCGATCCGCTGCGCCTGCCCGGCGGACAGGCCCCGGCCGCCGTGAGACAGCAGGGTGTCGTAGCCTTTCGGCAATTTCAGGACCATGTCGTGGACCCCCGCCGACCGGGCGGCGGCGACCACGGCCGCATCGACGACCTCGGCGGTCTCGCCGCGCCAGAGGGCGAAGCGGGAGATGTTGTCGCGGATGCTGCCGGCGATCAGGCCGCTGTCCTGGGGCAGATAGCCGATATGGCGGCCGAGCCGGTCGGGGTCCCAGTCCGCCATGCTGGCGCCGTCGAGCCGGACCACGCCCATGTCCGGCAGGGAGGCCCCCGCCGCCAGTCGCGCCAGCGTCGTCTTGCCCGCGCCGCTGGGGCCGACGATGCCGAGCACCTCGCCCGGCTCGAGCATGAAGCCGACGCCCTTGAGCAGCATCTGGTCGGGCGCGCCGGGCGCCCGGACCACCACCTTGTCCACGACCAGCCGGCCCCTGGGGGCGGGCAGCTGGGTGCGCGGCGTCTCAGGCTCGGGATCGGCGCCGAACAGCTCGCTGAGCATCCGCAGCGCCGAGCGGGCCTGCACCACTGTGCTCCAGGCGCCGACGACCTGCTCCACCGGTTGCAGGGCGCGGCTCATCAGGATCGAGGCGGCGATGATCGCGCCGGCCGAGATCTGCCGCTCCACGGCCAGCCAGGCGCCGAGCCCCAGCGCGGCCGACTGCAGGAACAGGCGCATGAACTTGGTCGCGGCCGCGAACTGGCCGCCGGTGAACTGGGCGTGCGCCGACAGGGCCAGGCCGTTGCGCCGCTCCGACAGCTGGCGCTCGCGCAGCGCGCCGCGCATGCCCATGGCCCGCACGAGCTCGGCGTTCATGGCGGCCGCTTCCTGGGCGGCGTAGGCGGCGCTGATCGCCTTGTTGGCGTCCTGGGCCCGGGTCTTGGTCGAGCGCTCGTTGAACACCGCCAGCGTGACCAGGATCGCGCCGCCCACGATGGTCAGGGCGCCGAGCGCCGGGTGCAGCATGAAGGAGACGATGACGTAGAGCGGCGTCCAGGGCGCATCCAGGAAGCCCAGGGCGGCCGGGCCGGAGATCGCGGTGCGCAGGGTGTCGAACTCGCGCATGCCCTGGACCGGGGCGCCCGGCGCGGTGCGCGCCATCAGCTTCTCGAGCAGGGGGCCGGACACCAGGCGATCGAGGCGCAGGCTGACCCGCACCAGCAGCCGGGTGCGGACCGCGTCGAGCAGGGCCAGGGTGATCAGGGCCACGGCGACCGCCAGCGTGATGTAGAGCAGGGTCATCAGGCCGCTGGTCGGCACCACGCGGTCGTACACCTGCAGCATGTAGATCGACGGGGCCAGGAACAGGACGTTGACGAGCGCGCTGAAGATGAAGACGCCGACCAGATGCGGTCGGCAGGCGCGGAACGCGCCGGCCAGCGGCTCGGGCACGTCGATACTGAACAGCTTCAAAAGCAAGCCTCCCCGGACGCGTCTACAGGGCGCGACAGGCCCATATTCCACAAGCCGTTGTCACAAGCGAGGCCGCCGCAAAATCCGCCGGCCGCGCGATCGGCTATGGACGAACGGCGAATAGGGGATTTACCTCCCCGTTGATGGGGGATCAGTACGACCCGAGCGCGATTGAACGCCTTACGCCGCGCGAGCGCGAATGCCTGCGGCTCGTGGCCGCGCACCTGCACTCCAAGGAGATCGCCCGCCGCCTGAGCATCTCCCAGCACACGGTCGACGGCCACCTCAACGAGGCGCGTCGACGCCTGGGCGTGGCGAGCCGCCGTGACGCCGCGCTGCTGTTTCGCGCCTGGGAAGAGGACGGCGACGCGCCTGGCGCACCCCTCAATGATTTAGGGGGCGGACCGGCGGGTCTGGCCGCCGACCCCGCCGACCGCTCAGCTTCCACTCGTTCGATGCGAGGGGAGCGTGAGCGAGATGGACGATCTGGACCTGACGCCGGTTGGCGTGGACGTGGCGCTGTGGAACCCGGCGGCGGACATGCCGGTCTGGACCTGGAACCAGCTGGAAGACGCGCTCCGGGAGCTGGCGGCCAGCCGCCAGCAGCAGGAGATGGTCGAGAGCCTGGTGTCGGCTACGCGGAAGCAGGCGCTCTTCCTGCCTTCGGGCCACGTGCTGAAGGAAATCCTCTGCATCGCCTGGGTGATCGCGGACGAGACGTTCCGTGGTGGGCGAGAGGAGGGTTCAACCATGACCTGACTCCGTTCCAGCGCTTCGCGCTCATCGCGGGAGGCGCGGTGCTGACAGCCCTGCTGCTCAGCGCCGTGATCGCCGCCAGCCACCAGTTCGCCTTCGCGCTGCAGGAAGCCATGCGCGCCTGGACCTGATCCAGGCCCCTGCGGCCCCCGGCATTTCCGACATCATCGAGACAACCGTCGCGCCGGGGCCCCCGGCGCCAGCGGAGGATCCATGCCATGAAACGCAGATTTGTCGCCCATCAGGTCGCTGACCAGCTGTTCGCCGCCGAGGCGGCGATCGACAGCGCCCTGTCCGCCGTCGCCGCGCTGACGGCCATGCTGCCGACCGCCCGCGTCGACGCCAATCTCTCGGCCGTCGTCGGTCAGAACGTCATCGACCGCAGCACCGAGACCATCGCCGCCCTGGCCCAGGCGCGTCGCGGCATCGTGGAAACCCATCGCGAGCTGCACGATGTCCAGCATCAGATCGGCCTGGGCGCCGTCGCGCTGGGCGGCGTCGACAAGCCCGAGGAGGACCTGACCCGTCCCGCCGGCCGCCTCCGCGTCGCCGCCCGTCGGCGTGAGGCGGCGTAGCGGCTTTCGCCCGAGGCAAAATCACGACCTACTGGCCGGAGTGTCCGAAGGGGGACTCCGGCCTTGTTCGTCACCACCTCCGCCCAGATCGGCGCCCTGCTGATGGCCGCCGTCTGCCTGTTCGCCGCCTGGCCCGGCGCCCGGTCCCAGCGGTGGGCGGCGGCGGCGGTCTTCGTGGCCTGGATCGGGTCGGCGGCGCTGCAGGACCGGAACGACCTGATCAATCCCCAGTACGCGATCTTCGTCCTCGACGTCGTCGCCGCCGCGGCCTTCACCGCCATGGCCCTGGCCTGGCGCAGGGCCTGGCTGATGGCGATGGCTGCCTTCCAGCTGCTGACCACGGCCACCCATATCGCGGTGATGATCGATCTGCGGATCTGGGTCTATGCCTACCTGACCGCCTATCTGGTCTGGAGCTACGCCCTGCTGGCGGCCCTCGCCTGGGGCGGGGTGCTGGCGTGGCGCGAACGCGGCCGGCGATAGGCTCGCGCGCGGCGGTCTTGCCTCGCGGTCGAAAGACGATAGGTGTCGAGGCTGGCGGTGAGCCCCTGCCGGGGCAGGGCGCCGCAGCAACGACCTTGGGGGGCATCATGCGTTTCCTGTTTGCAGTGCTGGGCCTGGCGATCCTCAGCGCCACGCCGGCCGTGGCCCAGACAATCTCCGCCAATACGTCGCTCGCCCGTGATGAGCGGTCGGTCGGCTACGTCAACGTCGAGGATCTGAAGGCCGTGGTGGTCGCTTCGGGCCACACCATCATGACCGTCGGCAAGTTCGGCGTGACGTCGGTCAGGGCGAAAACGGCGGACGGCCTGATCTTCGACCTGATCGGGACGGCCTGCGGCGATGGGGACAAGACCGAGTGCCAGGGCATCAGCATGCAGGTCCGGTACGACATCGACGAACGGCTGACCTACGAGAAGCTGAACCGGGCCAATATGCGGTACTGGGCGGCGTCGGTCTGGATCGACTACGAGGCCGAAACCCTGGCCATCACCCGATACGTCATCCTCGACGACGGGGTCACGATGGCCAACGTCAAGTCGAACCTGCTCAATCTCCTGGCGGTGAACGAGAACATCCAGAAGGAAATCTGGTGACGCTGGCCCGTCCCCGGGCGGGAGCGAGCCGCGGCCCGCTCCCGAGGGGCGTCACGACCTGAAGGTGGAGGTCGTCGTCCGGGCGGTGGCGGGCGAGTGGATCACGCCGCCATCGGTGACGCCGGCCCTGGTCTCCCAGCCGTGGCGACGGCCGCCGTAGCGGGCGCCCAGCACAGCGGCGAGGCCGCCGGCCAGCATGGTCAGGAAGGCCCACAGGGCCACCGCGCCGGTGGCGTCGGCCGTGTCTTCCACCGCCGGCCGGGCCGGCGCCGGGACGGCCGGGGCGCTGTCGGGCAGGGCCGGGCCTGCCGGGCCGACCAGCTCCGGATCAGCGTAGGGGTCGGACGCCGCGTCGATCGGGTCCACCCGCTCCGTCACGCCGCCGACCGCCGACACGAAGCCGCCGGCCGCCGTCGACCCCGCCACCAGGATGGCGATCACGAAGGCGACGGCCCAGACGGCCAGGCCGTTGAGCACCCCGCGGTGATGGTCGGGGAACTTCGCCGCGCGGCTGGCGACGGCGCCGCCGATGAACAGGGCCACGGCGTTGACCAGCGCGATCCAGACGCCGGCGCCGGCGCCGAAGCCCTCCGCCTCGCCGCGGCTCAGATCGAAGGGATTGAGCGCTGCGGCACCGATGGCCACGCCCAGCAGATTGAGCATCGCGCCGATCGTCACGGCGACCAGCGCGCCGGCGATGATGGCCGGCCAGGAAACCAGGGTGTGGAACGGATGCGGCTCGAGGACCGCGGGTTGGGTGTCAGTCATGGCGTCAGCCTCCCGAATGCCCGCCTGGTGCGGACCTGGGGCCATAACGCCGCTCGGCCGGGAAGGGTTCGCCGGGGGCTGTGAGGATCAGCAGGCGTCGCGCCTCAGCCCTGCTTCGCCAAGGCTTCGCAGGGCATCCTGCTTCGAATGCTGGCCGGAGGGCTTGTCCTGCGAAGCGCGTAGAGCGAAGCAGGATGGTGGACACGACTGGGATTGAACCAGTGACCCCCTCGATGTCAACGAGGTGCTCTCCCGCTGAGCTACGCGTCCTTACCTGGGAGGAGCGGCGGTATAGCGAGGCTTCCCCGCCGTTGCAACCTGTCTACGCTCCGAAATTGGCGAGTTTCAGGCGGCGGCCATCATCCGCTCGACCTCGGTGACGATGTCGCGCAGGTGGACGGGCTTGGACAGGACCTTGGCGCCGGCCGGGGCGCGCTCGCCGGCGGTCAGGGCCACGGCCGCGAAACCGGTGATGAACATGATGCGCAGGCCCGGATGGCGGGCCGCGGCGTGACGGGCCACCTCGATGCCGTCCATGCCCGGCATGACGATGTCGGTCAGCAGCAGATCCCAGTCCTGGTCGAGGACGGCGGCGGCTTCCTCGCCGTCGGCGCAGGCGGTGACCTCGTAGCCGGCGCGTTCGAGCGCCCGGGCCAGGAAGTTGCGCAGGGAGTCGTCGTCTTCGGCGAGAAGGATGCGCGGCATGTCTGGTCGTCGGCCCCAGGGGAAACGGACGCGAAGCCTAGCGCGCCAGGCGTAAAGGCGCGATGAACCTCGCCGCACGGGCGAGGGCGGCGCTGGGGATAAACCGCGCGGAATCGGGGACGGAAACACTTTGACCGCGACCACGGCTCGCCGCCATCATGCCGGCATGGACGCCCGGCCCGAACCCTTCCCCGACCTGGACCCGGAGTCGGCCGAACCGCCTTTCCACGTCATCGCCGCCGACCCGCCGCCCACGCCGCTGGTCTTCGCCTCGCCCCACTCGGGCAAGCACTATCCGGCGGCCATGCTGGCGGCCTCGGCGGTGCACGAGGACCTGCTGCGCCGGTCGGAGGATGCGCTGGTCGACCAGATCATCGCCCCGGCCGCCGGCCACGGCGCGGGCCTGATCCTGGCCCGCCACGGCCGGGCCTGGATGGACCTGAACCGCGAGCCCTGGGAGCTGGATCCGGCGATGTTCTCCGACGACCTGCCCGACTTCGCCCGGGCGCGGTCGGCGCGGGTCGCGGCCGGGCTGGGGGCCATCGCCCGGGTGGCGGCCGAGGGGCGGGAGATCTACGCCCGCAAGCTGACCTTCGCCGAGGCGCGGGACCGGGTCGAGACCACGCACCGGCCCTATCACGCGGCGCTGTCGGATCTGCTCGAGCGCGCCCGCGCGACCCACGGCCTGGCGGTGCTGATCGACTGGCACTCGATGCCGGAGGCCGCCGCCCGCACGGCGGTGACGCCCCGCCACGGCAAGGGCTGCGACATCGTGCTGGGCGACCGCTTCGGCGCCGCCTGCACCCGCAAGCTGACCGACCTGGTCGAGCGGGAGCTGGAGGCCCTGGGCTATCGCGTGGCCCGCAACGCCCCCTACGCCGGCGGCTACACCACCGAGCACTACGGCAAGCCGCGGGCGCGCACCCACGCGCTGCAGATCGAGATCAGCCGCGCGCTCTACATGGACGAGAAGACGCTGGAGCCGACGCAGGGGCTGGCGAAGCTGACCGCGGACGTGGCGACGCTGACGCAGGTGCTGGCCGAGCGTTGGCCGTCGTTGGCCCCGGCGTAGACCGTTCGCTCCTGCTCCGTTTCCCCGGCGAAGGCCGGGGCCCATGCGGCCGCGCCGTCGCCCGCCTTCATGGATCCCGGCCTTCGCCGGGAACACGGGGAGTGTGTGGAGAGGCCCGGGCCAAAAAAAAGCGGCGGCCGAAGCCGCCGCAGTTCATTAGGGAGGAAACGCCCAGGAAGGGCAGAGGCGGCAGGGCCGCCTCACAACTGAAATCTAGTGTGCAGCGCACAATCGGGCAAGGGGAAATCGTGCGCCAAGCCCCAGATTCTCAGGGAGAACCTTCAGGAATCCTTGTTCCCCAAGGTCACACATTGCCCCGAGGTTATATGGTGCACCGCACAAGGAATGGGCGCCGCCTGCCGTAATTCATGGATTGGTGAATAGAAACAGCCGTTTGGGACCGCTCAGACAGCCGTCACGGGACAAGGGTGGATAAACGTCTCGCACTCGCGTAAAAGCGCGCGCCTCGCTCCCGCCCCCGAAAAGATTTCAATGTCCCTGCGAAATATCGCCATCATCGCGCACGTCGACCACGGCAAGACCACGCTCGTCGACCAGCTTCTCGCCCAGTCCGGCGTCTTCCGCGCCAACGAGGCGCAGACAGAACGCGCCATGGACTCCAACGACCAGGAGAAGGAACGGGGCATCACCATCCTGGCCAAGTGCACCAGCGTGCTCTGGAACGGCAAGGCGGGCGAAACCCGGATCAACATCATCGACACCCCCGGCCATGCCGACTTCGGCGGCGAAGTCGAACGCATCCTCGGGATGGTGGACGGCTGCGTCATCCTGGTGGACGCCGAAGAGGGCGTCATGCCCCAGACCAAGTTCGTGCTGACCAAGGCGCTGAAGATGGGCCTGCGGCCGATCCTCTGCATCAACAAGGTCGACCGCGCCCACGCCGACCCCGACCGGGTGCACCTGGAGACCATCGAGCTCTTCGAGGCCATCGGCGCCACGCCCGAGCAGCTGGACTTCCCGCACATCTACGCCTCCGGCCGCAACGGCTGGGCGACGCTGGACATGAGCCAGCCCAACGACAACCTGGCCCCGCTGTTCGACCTGATCGTCGACCACGTGCCGCCGCCCCCGGTCGAGGCGAACAAGGACAAGCCGTTCCAGATCCTGAACGTGCTCATCGAAAGCGATCCGTTCCTGGGCCGCCTGCTGACCGGCCGCATCGAGAGCGGCAAGGCCGTCCCGGGCATGGCCATCAAGGCGCTGGACCGCGACGGCAAGATGATCGAGCAGGGCCGCATCACCAAGGTGCTGGCCTTCCGCGGCCTCAAGCGTCAGCCGATCGACGAGGGCGCCGAGGCCGGCGACATCGTCGCCATCGCCGGCATGTCCAAGGCCACCGTCGCCGACACCCTCTGCGCGCTCGACGTCACCGAAGCCCTGCCCGCGCAACCCATCGACCCGCCGACCATCTCGATGACCGTCTCGGTCAACGACAGCCCGCTGGCCGGCCGCGAGGGCGACAAGGTGCAGAGCCGCGTCATCCGCGACCGCCTGCTGAAGGAAGCCGAGTCCAACGTCGCCATCCGCGTCACCGAGACGTCCGAGCGCGACGCCTACGAGGTCGCCGGCCGCGGCGAACTGCAGCTGGGCGTGCTGATCGAAGGCATGCGCCGCGAAGGCTTCGAGGTCTCGATCAGCCGTCCGCGCGTGGTCTTCCAGACCGACCCGGAGACCGGCGAGCGCCTGGAGCCGATCGAGGACGTCATGATCGACGTCGACGAGGAGTTCACCGGCATCGTCATCGAAAAGCTCAGCGCCCGTAAGGCCGAGCTGAAGGACATGGGCCCGTCCGGCGCCGGCAAGACCCGCCTCAGCCTGATGGCCCCGTCGCGCTCGCTGATCGGCTACCAGGGCGAGTTCATGACTGACACCCGCGGCTCGGGCGTGCTCAACCGCGTGTTCAGCCACTACGAGCCCTACAAGGGCGCCATCGACCAGCAGCGCAAGGGCGTGCTGATCTCCAACTCCGAGGGCGAGACCCAGGCCTTCGCCCTGTGGAACCTCGAGGATCGCGGCGTGATGTTCGTCGGCGGCGGCGAGAAGACCTACCAGGGCATGATCATCGGCGAGAACGCCCGGTCCGACGACCTGGACGTCAACCCGATGAAGGCCAAGCAGCTGACCAACGTCCGGGCCAGCGGCAAGGACGAAGCCATCCGCCTCACCCCCCCGCGCCGCCCGACCCTGGAACAGGCCATCGCCTACATCCAGGAAGACGAACTGGTCGAGGTGACCCCCAAGAACATCCGCCTGCGGAAGAAGGTCCTGAACCCGAGCTTCCGCAAGCGCCGCGTCAAGGACGAATAGGGGGCTGGGCGGGCGCCGCAGGCGTCTGTCCCGGGTGCTGACTTGCTGCCGAGAGGCCGGCGATGAAAGGCGGCCCACGTTTTTGCGTTCGGGGCTCCTAGGCGGCGCGGAATGACCAAACCTGCCCTAGCAAACACAATCGCGGAGCGACGCGATTCTCAGCAGATTCCGCTGAACTTGGACTCCGCGTTGCCGGACCGCTGACTTGCAATCGCCGCGCGACTCGCGCTGTACGAAGTCTATGGAAGTATCCAACGAGACTGTCGTGACGCCCGGCGACCTAGTTCGGGTCATGGATGTGAATGAGTCGACGGGCGTCGTTCTCGCCAAGCTGCAGAACGGTCGGTTGGCGCGAATTACCGGACTGGGCGACGCCCTGCCGGACAATGGCGACGACATTTTCGTGACGTCCAATGGATGGTTCTACGCGCCCGAAACAGCATGGCCATACACTCATAGTATTGGCGTTGTGAGGCGGATCCTGGATGATAATTGCATCCTCGTGGATGGTGGAATCGGCATAGCCAAGATTCACAATCCCAATCACATAGACATCACGATTAACAATACCATCGAGTATAGCGAAGCGGATGGAGTTCTCCGCGTGCTTACCGAAGATGCGGTCCGCAGTCGAGACTGGGGAAGTGGGGAAGAGATTTCTGCGAGCGAATTTCGTATTGCAGAAAACGAGAATATCGGTGGATTTGAGGATTTTGGTGGGTATCCTGAGGTTATTTCTCGCGCAAGGGAGCTTATCGAAACTCAACTAGACCGCCGGGAAAGTCTTGAGAAAATCGGTGCTCGCTCTGTAAAGGGTGTTCTGTTTACAGGTCCGCCTGGCACAGGAAAAACCCACCTTGCTCGCATCATCGCCAAGGTATCGAAAGCTGAGTTCTTCCTGATTAGTGGCCCGACAGTGATCAGTAAATGGCTGGGTGATACTGAGGATACTTTGCGAAAAATATTCGATGCGGCGGCCGAAAGTGAGCGCGCCATCATATTTTTTGATGAGATAGACAGTATCGCAGAGCGTAGAACTGGAGATTCACATGAGGCATCCAAGCGATTAGTGGCCCAACTGTTGACGCTTCTCGATGGCTTCGACGGCCGCAGTAAGAACGTGATGGTTATAGCAGCCACCAATCGGGTCGAGTCGCTCGATCCGGCGCTTACTAGGCCCGGACGGTTCGACTGGGAAATTGAGTTCGGAACGCCGACCCTCAGCGACCGACTAGAAATCCTTGCTGTCGGGGCCCGACGTCTCGCTACCCGGGGTGAACTGCCGTTCGCGGATGTGGCGGTGATGACGGACGGCTGGTCTGCGGCGGAACTGACTGCAATCTGGGCGGAGGCCGCACTCTTGGCGGTTGGCGACCGCAGAGAGGCCATCAGCGGCGACGACATGGCGCAGGCGTTCGAGCGCGTCGCAAGCCGACCTCGCCGACCCGCGGCGGAGGCCAGCGCATGAAGATCATTGACCGCTTACTGGGCAAGACACCGCCCAAGTCCCAATCCTCCGAGGAGGCTGGACCCGCCAAGCCGGTGACGCCAACACCTGTGCCAGTCACAAGCCGCTCGTTGAGGGAATTTGTATATCTGGATGCGGTCAGCCTGCGCAGCCTCCTATCGTCACAAAAGGGGGAGATGGTCGAGACGATCTCGGAGGCGGTGACCGACGCCGTGTTAAGCGAGGCCGGCGGCGGCATCGGGATAGCTACGCCGGTGATCAAAGGCGAGCTCAACACTCAGTTCCAGACCACCAACAGCAGTACCCAGCAGACCTCGCGGAAGGCATTCGCGGAGTCTTGGTTCAGGGAGTTCCACGCCATTCCTGGCCTTAGGCTCATTCAGCCTCCGGTGAAGGTTCGTCCCGCGAGCAGCCTCAAGGCACTAAAAAAAATTGATAAGAAGAGCGTCATCGCGCCAGCGTCCGCTCTCGTCAGGGGCGAGCTAGTGGAGTTTCGGGTTCGGCTGAAAGCTGACCCTGTCTTCCACTTGGGCTCCGCGATCTCCGAGTTCGTCGACATGGCCGAGGATCATCCTCAATTGGTCACTGACTCGATGTCACTCGACGTCTTCCGGCAAGGACTGGTGGTCAACAAGCTCCTACACCGCCTTCTGGTCGGCCTAGTGCCAATTCGCGGTGAGGCGGTCGACTACAGAGTCGTCGAGATCGACGGCGTAGAGCACATCGTTCATGTCGGTGCCTTGACCAACCTGAGCCTGCCGACCCGCCCACTAGAGCTCGTCGGGGTGACAGAGAAGTCCGCCTACTGGAAGGACCTCCGGCGCATTCTGTTCTCCGAAAGCGAGTTTACCCTCATGTGCCGGGTATCACGCACCGGTCTCCAGTCGACGTGGACACCAGTAAAGCTCGTGGATGTATTCGCACATATGAGCCCTGACCTCGCTGACACGATCAACGCCGCAGGTCGCGCGCCATTCCTGCCGAAAACAGAGTCCGATGCCTCGAAAAATAAGGACAATCGTCTTGTCGAAGCATTGCGCCACTATACGTCCGCGATCGTAGCCAAATCTGGCCAAACACTCACCCGCACCCAAAAGAGCCAAGTCGAGAGACGGATCGCCATGGTCGGTGATCGTATCGGGTCCGCTACTTCCCAACGCAGTGCCTTCGCGTCCGCATCCGATCTTCTGACGGAGATACTTCAGATCGACGTCGATCCGGACATTGAGATTGAGTGCCGGGAGCAAGCCCGGCTCGCAACCGGCCTGCCGCTCTTCCCATCGTTGGAGGCCAAGCCACGCCGCGACGAGTCATCGGACGTGAATGGAGGACCCGACACCCGACTGCTCGATGTGGAGGTCATCGCCATCTATTGGTGAGCGCCGATGATGGAATGGGACCGGGCGGCGAAGGGGGCGCGCATTCCATTTCGCGAACGCAGGTTAGAGCCGCGCCCTCACCCCACCGCCCTGATCGCCCTAAGCACCTCCACCGCCTCTGGATCCCGATAAAGCAGCTCGATCAGCCCTACCGCCGCGTCGCTCGGGGCCATGAGGCCGCTCTCGTATTTCTGGAACGCGCGGCGACCGCCGCCGATCAGGCGGCCGGCCTCTTCCTGGGTCAGTCCCAGGCGCTTGCGGACCTTGCGGACGTGGGCGGCGTAGGCGGCCTTCAGCTCACGGAAGGTGGCGTCGGACGCCGCCAGGTCGGCGCCGGAGTGGACGGAGTCGCTGTCGTCGTCCGGATACCAGCCGGGGACCTCAACCAAGCGCGTCATCGAGCCAAACCGGATCGTCTGCGCGCGCATACCGCGCCGCAGGGTCTTGCCGGTTTCGGGGTGGATGCGGGTCTCGGCCATGACCTCAGAATACACCTTTAAGGTTTATTCTCTAGGCCCTACTCCCTTCCTCAAGGAAGGAAACAGCCACCCCACAGGCGTCATCGTCGGACTTGTTCCGACGACCCATGAACACGAACGGCGGGGTCGAGGGCGCGTGCCGAGCAAGCGCTGCCGGCGCACCACGCATGGGTCGTCGGAACAAGTCCGACGATGACGGGAAGAGAGCGCTCTCGAGGATGAGTGGGCCCCCTCATCCGGCCGCTTCGCGGCCACCTTCTCCCGCGAGGGGAGAAGGGACAGAAAGCGGGACTCCCGAGACCTATACTCCCGAGACAAGGCGAGACATTCCGCCCCTTTCCGCCCCTTTCGCGCCCGGCCGGCCGGCGCCTTCCATCCCCCCGGCCCGGAACGGGCGCACAATGGGGGATGGACCGGCCCACGCCACCTTCAGATCCGCGCGCCACAAGGGGTTCGCGAGCCTTCGCGCTGAGCGGCGCCGCTTGCGCGTGGGTCCGCGGCCCGCACGGAGCCACAGTCCATCCCCGTATCGGCGACCCTGCGGCGCGCGCCCGGGCGGCGGTGAAATCCGGCGAAGGACAGTGGGGACATCTCGCGGAACTCGCCGCATCTCGCCGGGCGTCTCGCCGATCTCCAGCGGATTTCGTCCAGGGCGCGCCGCGCCGCCCCTCCACCCTGCGGCGTTCATCCTCGGGCGCGGGCTCAGCGCGACCCGCGGGCATGGCCGCTCTCCCCCTCGCGGCGCTCCGGGGAGGATCGGGCGCCGCAACGCTGGCTTTTCCACAGGTTTGGCTGTATAGGCGCGCCTCCACTACCTCAGAAGCGCTGATACACGCCCTCGCCAACGCGAGCAGACCGGGCGCCGAACGCGTTTTCGCCCCTGTCAGGAACTATCCAAAAATGGCGTTTCCGCCTCTCAATCCCGCCATCGAGCGGGCCCTTGCCGCGCAAGGCTATGCCGACCCGACCCCCGTGCAACTCGCCGTCCTCGCCGAGGACGCCGTCGACCGCGACCTGCTGGTCTCGGCCCAGACCGGCTCGGGCAAGACCGTCGCCTTCGGCGTGGCCATGGCCACGACCCTGCTGGGCGAGGAACAGTACCTGGGCGGCGTCAGCGGCGCCCCGATGGCGCTGATCATCGCCCCGACCCGCGAGCTGGCCCTGCAGGTCAGCCGCGAGCTGGAGTGGCTCTACAAGGACGCCGGCGGCCGCATCGTCACCTGCGTCGGCGGCATGGACGCCCGGCGCGAGCAGCGCCTGCTGGCCAACGGCTGCCACATCGTCGTCGGCACCCCCGGCCGCCTGCGCGACCACCTGGAGCGCGGCTATCTCGACGTCTCGGCCCTGAAGGTCGCGGTGCTCGACGAGGCCGACGAGATGCTGGACCTGGGCTTCCGCGAGGACCTGGAGTTCATCCTCGAGACCACCCCGGCCGAGCGCCGCACCCTGCTGTTCTCGGCGACCATCGCCAAGGACATCGCGCGCCTGGCCCAGACCTATCAGCGCGACGCGGTGCGCATCGACACCACCACCCGCAACGAGCCGCACGGCGACATCGAGTACAAGGCCATCCGCGTGGCCCCCAACGAGATCGAGCACGCGGTCGTCAACGTGCTGCGCCACTATCACGCCGGCGGGGCGCTGGTGTTCTGCTCGACCCGCGACGCGGTGCGCCACCTGTACGCCAGCCTGCGCGAACGCGGCTTCGAGGTCGTCGGCCTGTCGGGCGAGATGGGCCAGCGGGAGCGCAACGACGCGCTGCAGTCGCTGCGGGACCGCCGGGCCCGCGTCTGCGTCGCCACCGACGTCGCCGCCCGCGGCCTCGACCTGCCGGACTTGGCGCTGGTCATCCACGCCGACCTGCCGGTCAACAAGGCCACCCTGCTGCACCGCTCGGGCCGCACCGGCCGGGCGGGGAAGAAGGGCACCTCGGTGCTGCTGGTCCCCTACACCCGCCGCCGCAAGGCCGAGTCGCTGCTGGCCTCGGCCAGCATCGAGGCCGAATGGGTCGGCCCGCCCAGCGCCGACGAGATCCGCGCCGGCGACCAGCGTCGCATGCTGGAAGACCCGACCCTGACCGAGCCGGCGACCGAAGAGGACCTGGGCCTCGCCCGCATCCTGATGGACCAGAGCCCGGCGGAGGCCATCGCCGTGGCCCTGCTGCGCATGTACCGCGCCCGCCTGCCGGAACCGGAGGACCTCTACGACGGCGGCCCGTTCAAGGAACACGGCGCCAAGCCGCGCATCGTCCGCGAGGGCGACAGCGACCGCGGCGGTCTGGCCAACTCGTTCGAGGATCGCGGCCCGCGCGACCACACCGAGTTCGCCGACGCCACCTGGTTCAAGCTGTCGATCGGCCGCGCCAAGAACGCCGACCCCAAGTGGCTGCTGCCGCTGATCTGCCGGATCGGCGTGGTGACCAAGAAGGACATCGGCCAAATCCGCATCTTCGACAACGAGACCAAGTTCCAGATCTCCGAGGAGATGGCCGGCAAGTTCATGGAGGCTGTGCTCGCCCACCCCGACAAGGACGTGCGGGTCGAGACGACCACGCCGCCGACCTCCAAGGACTTCGCGCCGCGCAAGCCGCGCGCCGCCGGCTACGGCGACCGCGCCGAGCGGAGCGACCGTCCCGATCGCGGCGACCGCCCGCAGCGGACCGAGCGTCCGGCCTGGAAGGACAAGGCCCCGCGCGCCGACTTCGCCGCCGACCGTCCGGCCCGTCCCGAGTGGAAGGACAAGGCGCCGCGTCCGGCCCCGCGCGCCGACAGCGCTGACCGTCCGGCTCGCCCGGACTGGAAGGACAAGCCGCGCGCCGACAAGCCGGCGTGGAAGGACAAGGCGCCCCGCGCCGAGGCCGGCGCCGAGCGTCCCGCCCGTCCGGCCTGGAAGGACAAGGCGCCCGCCGCCGAGCGCGCGGATCGTCCGGCGCGCGCCGACAAGCCCGCCAAGGCCGAATGGACGCCGCGTCCCGCCGCCCGCCTTGAGGCCGACCGCAAGCCCGGCCGCGCCCCGCGCGACGGCGCCGCCCGCGAGTCGGTGCCCTACAACCCGGTCGAGGCCGACGCCGGCAAGCCGTTCCGCAAGCCGCGCGCGGCCCCCGGCGGCGGCCCCCGGCCGGCCACCGACTTCAAGGGTCCCAAGCGGGCCGGCGGCGCCTTCAAGCCCGGCGGCGCCTTCAAGTCCGAAGGCGGCCCGAAGAAGCCGTTCAAGGGCAAGCCGCGCAGCTAGCTGGACTGGGTCAGGGTGACGTAGAGCTCGCTCTCGATCACCCACTGGCCGGAGACCTTGCGCCAGACGGCGAGGTAGGTCCCGGCCATGACGGTCTCGCCGCCGGCCCCCCGCCACAGCGCGGTCCAGCGGCCGGACTCGGCGGCCCGCGCCCCGGCCTGGTCGAGCTCCACCGCGCCCGTGGTCCGGACGTAGTGGACGAAGGCCGGATCGGCGAACTGGCCGGCGAAGGCCTCCACGATGGCCCGGGCGCCGACGATCAGGCTCCCGTCGCCGGTGATCATGGTCGCGTCGGCGTGCAGGAACGGCGCCAGCCGCGCCGCGTCGTGGGCCGCGATCAGTTTGTTGGTCAGCTTGCGGCGGGCGCGGATCGCATCGGCGGGCGCGGTCACCGCGCGGCCTCGGCCATGTCCAGCGCCGTCTCGATGGCCCGGAACAGCGTCGCCGCCTCGATCGGCTTGGCGACGTGCAGGTCCATGCCGCAGGCCAGCAGCTCCTCGACCTGATGGGTCATGGCGTTGGCGGTCAGGGCGATCACCGGCGTCCGCCGCCGGCCGCTGGTCGCCTCCCGCGCCCGGATCTCCCGCACGGCCCCGACCCCGTCCAGCACCGGCATGTGGACGTCCATCAGGATCAGGTCCCAGTCCGCCTCGGCCCAGGCTTGTACCGCCTGGGCGCCGTCGGGGGTGATCACCGGCGTGATGCCGACCTGCGCCAGCAGGGTCTCGAGCACGATCTGGTTGACCCGGTTATCCTCGGCCGCCAGCACGCGCAGACCGCCGTGCTCCACGGTCGCCTGGTCCCCGGGTTCGGCCCGGAGCGGAGGGGCGTCGCCCAGTCGCTCCACGGGCAGGACGACGGTGAAGGTCGCGCCTTCGCCCGGCGGGCTGGTCACCAGGATGTCGCCGCCCATGAGCCGGCTGATGTCGCGGGAGATCGACAGCCCCAGCCCCGTTCCGCCGTGGCGGCGCGTCGTCGAGGCGTCCAGCTGGCTGAACCGGCTGAACAGGCGGTCGATCTGGTCCGACGGCAGGCCCGGGCCGGTGTCGGTCACCACGATCCGCGCCGCGCCGTTGCGCCAGACGCCCTTGAGCGAGACCTCGCCCGCTTCGGTGAACTTCACCGCGTTCGACAGCAGGTTGCCGACGATCTGGCGGACCCGCGAGGGGTCGCCGCGGAACCTGCCGGAAACCTCGGGCGCCAGGTCGAGGACAAGCCGCAGTCCCTTGTCGGCGGCCAGTTCCGCGAACGGCTCGGCGGCGGCCCGCAGGCATCCGGCGAGGTCGAACTCCACCGATACCAGGTCCAGCTTCCCGGCCTCGATCTTCGAGAAGTCGAGCACGTCGTTGAGCACCGTCGTCAGCGTGGCCCCGGACTCGCGGATGATCATCAGCCGCTCGCGCTGGCGGTCGGTCAGCTCGTCGGCCGCCATCGCCTGGGCCATGCCGAGCACGCCATTGAGCGGCGTGCGGATCTCATGGCTCATGGTGGCCAGGAAGGCGCCCTTGGCGATGTTCGCCGCCTCGGCCTGGGCCAGCGCGCGACGAAGCTGCTCGTCGGCCAGCACCCGGTTCATCGCGTACTGGATCAGACCGGCGAAAAAGCCGGTCACGGCCAGGACCGCGAACAGACGGTTGGCGATCGGCTCGTCCGCCGCCCGCCAGAGGGTGATGGCCATGCAGATCGCGAAGATGCCGGCCAGCGACGCCAGACCGATCCGGCGCGAGATCACGAACTCGGTCGTGGCGCTCAGCGCGATGGCCGCCAGCATGGCCACGCCGGCCAGCTCGGCGGTCGTACGATCCGCCAGCGTCGTCAGCCCGAAGGGCAGGGCGCAGTAGGCGATCGTGTAGAGAAAGGTGGCGCTCGCAACGGTCCATTCCATCGCAGGGCCAGGAGGGCGCCGTTCGACCCAGCGCCAGAAGAAGAGCCGGTTGAACGCCATCTGCCCGAAGGCGACCGCGGCCCAAGCCGCGGCGAGCCCCGGACCGAGCCAGACCCAGCCGCCGAAGGCCGCCAGCGCCGTCAGCACAAGTCCGGGCCAGAGGCCACGCCGCCTCAGGGCGATGACCTCGGTCCAGGGGCGCCGGGCGCCGGAGTCTCCCAGGGCGAACGCTTCACTCACAGGGGGAGCGTGGCGGCGACCGGCGAAGAATGCAACCGTCGCTTTAGTGTCCGCGGCGTGGCGGGAACGACAGCGATCAGCGACGCTTGGCCTCGCGCTTGGCGCGGGCTTCGGCCTTGGCCTCGGCCTTGCGGGCCTTGCGCTCTTCGCGCTTGAGGGCGAGTTGCGCCTCTTCGTCGTTGAGCAGCGCCAGGCGCGCTTCCTCGGCCGCCTTGGCGGCGGCGATGCGCTCGGCCTCGGCCTTGGCTTCGGCGGCGAGGCGAGCCTCTTCCCTGGCCTCTTCGCGCGCCTTGCGGGCGGCTTCACGCTCGGCGGCCAGCCGCTCTTCGCGACTGACGAAGGTGGAGGCGGTGACGGTGGGCTTGGGTTTGAACTTGGCCAGCAGGGCCTTCTTGGCTTCGGCCGCCGCCTTCTGGCGTTCAGCAAAGCCCGTGCGCAACGGGTCTTTCATCGAGTCTTTCAGCAAGTCGGAGAAGGGGGCTTAAGACCGAAAAATCCGCGCCAATGCAACCCCCGCCTGGCGTTGCGGCGGTGATTTGATCGCCGCCGCGGCCTTCCGGTCGCACCCTGCGCTCCGTCTATTCCGGTGCGAAGACCAGCTCCATCCAGATGTCGCAGCGACTGTAGTCACTCTCGCGGGAAGGAAGGTCGACGAACCCCATGGCGCGATAGAGACCCAGCGCCGGCCCCAGCGCACCATTGGTCTCCAGATAGAGGCGGGGCGCGCCGCTCGCCCTCGCCCGGTCGATACAGGCCTGCATCAGCCGGCGGCCAAGACCGGTTCCCCGCGCGGCCTCTGCGACCGTCATCTTGATGACCTCGAAGCCGCCGTCGTCCATCGCCTTGAGGCCAACGCAGCCCAGAGGCTCCCCGTCGGCGTCCTCCGCCATGAAGATCTGGCCGCCCGGCGCCAGAACCTTGCCGACCGGATCGCCGAGCACCGTCTCGTCCGCCGGCTCGAGCGTGAAGTGCCGTCGGATCCAGGCTTCGTTCAGCGCCCTCCAGGCGGCCGCGTGACGGGGTTCGAAATCGACGATGCGCATGCCATGACTGTGCAAAGCGCGGCCGTTTCGCGCAAGGAGGCCCCCGCCTTGGTCCACCCCGTCTACGCTGATCTGCCGACGACCATCTTCGAGGTCATGAGCGGCCTCGCCCGCGAGACCGGCGCCATCAACCTGGGCCAGGGCTTTCCCGAGGAGCCGGGGCCCGAGGCGCTTCGCCGCCGCGCGGCGCTGGAGTCCGTCGACGGCTATAACCAGTATCCGCCGATGCGCGGCCTTCCCGACCTGCGCCAGGCCGTGGCGGATCACTACGCCAGGTGGCAGGGCCTGGACCTGACGGCCGACGAGATCACCATCACCTCCGGCGCGACCGAGGCGCTGGCGGCCGCCTTCCTCAGCCTGATTTCGTCCGGCGACGAGGTGGTGATGTTCCAGCCGCTGTACGACTCCTACCTGCCGATGGTCCGCCGCGCCGGCGGCGCGCCGAGGCTGGCGCGGCTCGATCCGCCGCACTTCAGGATCACGCGGGAAATGCTCGACGGCGTGTTCACTGCGAAGACCCGCATGGTCGTCCTGAACAATCCTGCGAACCCGGCGGCGGTGATCTTCAGCGACGAGGATCTGGCGTTGCTGGCCGAGTACTGCGTGCGCCACGACGCCATCGCCGTCTGCGACGAGGTCTGGGAGCAGATCGTGTTCGACGGCCGCCGCTTCCGGTCGATGATGAGCTTCCCCGGCATGCGCGAGCGGACCGTGAAGATCGGCTCGGCCGGCAAGATGTTCGCCATGACCGGCTGGAAGGTCGGCTTCCTCTGCGCGGCGCCCGCCCTGACGAAGGCGCTGGCCGGGGCGCACCAGTTCCTGACCTTCACCACCGCGCCGAACCTGCAGGCGGCCTACGCCTGGGGGCTGGGCAACTGTGATGACTGGTTCGAGACCATGCCGGCCGACCTGCAGCGCTCACGCGACCGGATGGCCGGCGGGCTGGAGGCGGCAGGGTTCAAGATCCTGCCGGCGAGCGGCAGCTATTTCCTGCTGGTCGACCTGGCCGCTTCAGGCATCGCCGAGGATGATCGCGCCTTCTGTCTGCGCGCCGTGAAAGACCATGGCGTCGCCGCCATCCCGGTCTCGGCCTTCTACGAGCAGGACGCGCCGACCAACCTCATCCGCCTATGCTTCGCCAAGCGGGACGAGACGCTGGATGCGGGCGTGGCGCGGCTGGCGGCGGCGCGAATTGCGGCTATGAGTTGAGAATGCTATCTTTGATAGCAGTCTACGGTCGGAGCCCGCCATGGCCACGCTTCATGTTCGCAATCTCGATGACGGCCTCGTTCAGAAACTGAAGGTGCGCGCGGCTCAGAACGGTCGATCCACCGAGGCCGAGCATCGGGAAATCCTTCGCGCCGCGCTCGAAGGCGCGAGCGACCGGACGCAGAAGGAAGCTTTCCTCGAGCGGGCGGCGCGGGTTCGGGCCATGTCAGCCGCACGCCCTCAGACGCCGTCGGAGGTGCTTCAACGTGAAAGTCGAGACGAGGCGCGGTGAGCCGCCTGGTCGTCGACGCCAGCGTGGCGATAAAGTGGTTTGTCGATGAACTGGACACGGCGCTGGCGAACGCGGTCTATCTTAACAACGATCTCATCGCCCCCGAACTCTTGGCCGCTGAATGCGCGAACATTCTCTGGAAGAAGAGCCGCCGCGGCGATCTGGCCCCTCACGCCTTCGCGGAAGCCCTGCTCGAACTGGAGATGGCCGCGATTGAGCTGTGTAGCATGGGCGAACTGATCGGCCTGGCCGGAGCCATGGCCCGCCGCTTCGACCATCCGGCCTACGATTGCTTCTACCTGGCGCTGGCGGCCGAGCGCGCCGCGCCGTTCGTCACAGCCGACCTCAGCCTCGTCCGCAAGCTGCGGGCGGCCGGCTTCGATGAGGCCGAGGTGTTGACCCTCGCCGAAGCCGCCGCGCTCGCCGGCTAGATCGTCGCCCCGCCGTCGACGACCACGGCCTGACCGGTCATGAAGGTGCCGGCCGCCGAGGCCAGGAAGACCGCCGCGCCGGCGATCTCGTCCGGCTCGCCGATGCGGCGCAGCGGCACGGTCTCGGTCGAGCGCTTCAGGGTCTCGGGATTGTCCCACAGCGCCTTGGCGAAGTCGGTCTTGATCAGGCCGGGCGCGATGCAGTTCACGCGGATGCCGTGCTTGCCGTACTCATGAGCCAGGTTGCGGGCCAGCTGGAAGTCGGCGGCCTTGGAGATGTTGTAGGCGCCGATGATCGGGCTGCCGCGCAGGCCGCCGATCGAGCTGACGATGATGACCGCGCCGTCCTTCCGCTCGATCATCTCCGGGATCACCATGTTGATGAGCCAGTGGTTGGAGACGATGTTGTTGTCGAGGATCTTGCGGAACTGGTCGTCCTCGATACCGGCCATCGGGCCGTAGTAGGGGTTGGACGCGGCGTTGCAGACGACGATGTCGACCTTGCCGAACGCCTTGCGGGTCTCGTCGACGACGCGCTGCAGGTCTTCCTTGGAGGAGATGTTGGCCGGGACGGCGATGGCCGTGCCTTCACCCTCGGCGGCGTTGATCGCGGCGGCCACCTCCTCGCACGGGCCGGCCTTGCGCGAGGAGATCACCACCTTGGCGCCGTGCTGGGCCATGCGCTCGGCGATGGCCTTGCCGATGCCGCGCGAGCTGCCGGTTATGATCGCGACCTTGCCGGTCAGATCGAAGAGGGTTCCTTGAGCAGCCGACATTCGCGCGCCTCCCTTTAAACGCTTGTTTGATTGGCGCGCACCGTGACGGCAGGGCGACGTGGCGTCAAGCCAGCGCCCGACCGATCTCGAGCAATGGACGCTGCTGGACCTCCGGAATCGACGCGTCGGCCCTGGGCCCGACGTTGATCAGCAGGTTGCCGCCGCCGGCCGTCACCTCGCGGTAGAGGTCCAGAAGCTGGTCGCCGGTCATGTAGTCGTCGGTCGCCTCGGCGGCGTTGTAGCCGAAGGCCAGGCCCAGGCCCCGGGTCGATTCCCACTTGCCGCGACCGATCATGTGCTCGCCGGTCGTGTACTCGACCGTGCGGAAGTCGCAGTGCGGCGGGCTCGAGGTGCTGCCGCCATGAACGCCCACCTTGGCGATGCGGGCCTTCACCATCTCATTGAACGCGGCGCAGGCGGCCGGGTCGCGCAGGCTCTCGAACAGCGGGGCCGAGGCCATCCAGCGGTCGTTGATCACCCCGTCCGGCACGACGTCGTAGTAGTGGGCGAACAGCCCGGGCAGATCCTCGAGGTTGGGCCAGGCGATGTCGTTCCACAGCACCGAGGGGCGGTAGCGGTCGATCAGCTCACGGCATTGGGCCAGCGCGTAGGCGCTGTAGTCCGCCTCGGTCGGCACGCAGGCGAACATCTCGCCCATGTTGCGGATCAGGCTGGGCCGGAAGGTCCAGTCCAGGCCGCCGGAATAGTAGAGGCCATAGCGCATGCCCCGCGCCCGGACCGCCTCGCCCAGTTCGCCCACGAAGTCCCGCTTCGAATGCCAGCCGGGTCGGTGCGGGTTCTCCACGTCGGTCGGCCACAGGCAGAAGCCGTCGTGGTGCTTGGTGACGAAGACCACGTACTTCGCACCGGCCTTCTGGAACAGATCGGCCCAGGCGTCGGCGTCGAAGGCTTGCGCGGCCGCTTCGAAGGGCTCGCGGAAGGCGGCGTAGGGCTGATCGCCGTAATGCTGCCGATGGTAGGCGGCCGTCGGGCTGGTCCGGTCGCGCAGGGCGTTGTCGTACCATTCCGCATAGGGGCCGAGCACGAAGGCGTTGTCGTAGTCGCTCAGGAACAGGTCGCTGATCGACACCCCCGCCGGCGCGAAGGCCGGCACCGAGGCCATGCCCCAGTGGATGAAGATCCCGAGTTGGGGCTCCGCGTACCAGTCCGGCACGGGACGTCCCGCGAACGCGCTGAAGTCGGCCATCTGTTCCCCCGGACGCTGTGTTTCAGGAAGGCTCTCGCGCCCTCCCCAAGGGAAGGCAACAGGTCAGGCGCATTTGGCCAGGCCGCCCATGTCCAGATGGAAGTGGTCATGGTGCGCGGCGTTGTAGTCGGGGCTCAGGGTGGTCAGGAACACCTGGCAGGCGCCGTCGCGCACGGTGCGCAGGAAGCGCCCCTTCGCGCCCGTGTCGCTCCAGTCCTTCTGCACCGAGATCACCGTGCCGTCGGCTAGCCGGAAGCTGGCCACGTCCAGGGCGTTTGCGCTGGCGTGCTCGCTGACCGGGGCGTCGTCCTGGCCATACATCCGGCGGCAGGCGTAGCTGCCGTAGTGGTCGATGCCGACGACCGCCTGGCCAAAGGTGTCGAAGGCCGCCTGCTGAACCACCTGGCGCTCCCAGATGCTGACCGCCAGCGCCTGCTTGCAGGTCATCGGCGCCTCGCGCGGGGACAGCGGAGCCATGCCGGCCTCCATGCGCACGGCGTCGTGGATGTCGCAGAAGCCGCTGGTCCGCGGCGCGACCTCCAGGAACTCGACGCCGCCCTGCTGCAGCACCTCGCGGCAGGCGGCGGGATCCTCGCCGGTGCGGGCCGCCTTGATCTTTGTCGCCGCGCCGAGGGGATCGACCAGCGCCAGCGGCTTCCAGGGCAGGTGCTCGCGCGGGATGGCGCGGTCGGCGGCCAGGGCAACCACGCCGATGATGCTCCACATCAGCACGAACCCGACCACGCGCGCGGTCAGGGTCTGCTTGTGGGCATGCCGCTGGATGTGCGGCTTCTCGGGATGCGGGACGCGGTAGCCGGCCATGATTGTCACTGAACAGCCTGACGCCTCGCTGCGTCAGGAAGATGACCGCCGTTAACCACCTCCCGGCGGCGCTGTCATCCCTGACGGTTCAGGGACTCGACGATGCGTCCGCCCGCCGGCGGGTCGATGTCGGTGCGGGTCGTCTCGGTCAGCCGGGCCATGGTCATGTAGAAGCCGCAGGTCAGGATGATCTCGACGATCTCCTTGGGGCTGAAGTGCTTCTGCGCCTCTGACAGGCTGGCCTCGCTGGCCTTGACGTCCTCGATCACTTCTTTGGCGAAGGCGACCAGCGCCTTTTCCTTGGCGTTGAAGGCGGGATCGTCGAAGCGGCGGGCGGCAAGGGCGTCGATCTGGGCCTGGGTGTTGCCGCAGGCCAGCCCGATGGGCACATGCTGGTTCCACTCGTACTCGCCGCCCTCGAGCTCGGCGACCAGCAGGATGACCAGCTCCCGCAGGTCCGCGCCCAAGTCCTGCTTGCTCAGGATCGCCCCGCCGAAGCGCAGCGCCGGCTCCATCAGGGTGTCGGCGTTGGCCAGCATCCGGAAGATGTTCAGCTTGGCGGTCAGCTTGCCCCAGTAGTCCTTCGCCTTGGGCGGCAGGGCGTCGATGTCGGCGAAGGGGACGAGGGCCATGGTGCGTTTCCTTTGGTCTGGTTGGCGACAGCTTGCCAAGATCAGAGGGAGGTCGTCCACCAGGTCGTGGCGAGAGACAGGGACTGGCCTTCGAGGAAGGCGGTCCGCGCCGTGTCCCGGGCCGCGCAGACCACGACCATCTGGGAGAAGCCGCGGGCCTGTAGTCTTGCGCGCGCCTCGTCCAGCAGCGCCGCGCCGACCGTAGGGAACAGCGCCGGATCGGCGACGCAGAAGTCGTCGATCTGGGCCGTCGGCCCGCCGGGCGCGTAGACCGGCGGGTTCTGCACAGTCATGGCGATCAGGAAGCCGTCGATCCCCGCCCCGGACTCCGAGACCAGGAACAGCGCGCCCGCGTCGGCGGCGAGATGGCCGAAGAAGGCTGTGCTCATCGCGGCCGAATGGTCCGCCTTGCGCCAGAACCGGGGTTCGAACGTCTCGTAGAGCCGGCGCCGCGCCTCGATCATGCCGACACAGGCTTCGACATCACCGGGATCGGCGGAACGGATGGCCATGACGCTGCTCCCTGGGCGGCTCGGGCATAGCTTGACGCAAACAGGCCGGGGTCGTCCACCGTTCCAGAAACCCCAGGAAAATAAGGGGAATAGCGACGTCTTGGCGCCGAGCGCCAAAGTGTTCATCTAGCGCCCATGACTTCCGACGCTGACACCGCCACCGGCTGGCGGGCGCTGATGAAGCCCGCGCTGATCTCGCGGTTTGCCTTCCTGTGCCTGGGCATGTGGCTGAACGCCGCCGACGCGCTGGTGACCATCACCCTGACGCCGACGATCGCCGGCGAGATCGGCGGCTTCCAGTTCTTCGGCTGGTCGGTGGCGGCCTTCCTGCTGAGCGCCATCGTGGCCGGGGTCTGCTCGGGGCGGCTGTCGATGGAGCTGGGGCTGCGGCCCTCCATCGCCGTGGCGGGCCTCGCCTACGCGGCGGGCTGCGCGGTCAGCGCGCTGGCGCCGGACTTCCTGATCTTCGTCGCCGGCCGGCTGCTGCAGGGGCTCGGCGCCGGCGCCATCGCCGCCCTCTGCTACGTGGCCATCAACGGCATGTTCCCGCAGCGGCTGTGGGTGCGGGTGCTCGCCGGGCTGGCGGGGGTCTGGGGCGTGGCCACCCTGCTGGGCCCGCTGATCGGCGGCGTCTTCGCCGAACTGGACTGGTGGCGCGGCGCCTTCTGGTTCTTCGCCATCCAGAGCCTGCTGTTCATCGCCGCCACCTTCGTTCTGGTCCCGGCCAGCGCGCCGCGGGACGAGCCGCGCCCCGCCGTCCCGCTGCCGCAGCTGGGGGCGCTGATCATCGGCGTGACCCTGATCGCGGCGGCCGGCACGACGGGGACGGCCCTGCTGGACGCCGCGCTCGGGGTCGGCGGCCTGGCCGGGATGGCGCTGCTGCTGTGGCTGGACCGCCGGCAGGGCGGGGTGCTGCTGCCGCGGTCAGCCGGCGACCTGACCTCGCTGGCGGGGGCCGGCTACTTCACCATCTTCGCGCTGGAGGCGGCGACCATCGGCTTCTCCGTCTACGGCCCCGCCTTCCTGCAGGGGCTGCAGGGCGCCTCGCCGCTGGTCGCCGGCTATGTGATCTCGGCCATCGCCGCCGGGTGGACGGTGACGGCCATGCTGGTGGCCGGGGTGCAGGACCGCGACGGCTTCATGATCCGGCTCGGCGCGGTCTGCGTGGTCGCCGGCCTGGTGCTGGGCGCCTGGTCGCTGCCGTACGGCGGGCTCTGGATCACGGCCGCAGCGATGACGCTCACGGGTCTGGGCTTCGGCTTCTCCTGGGCCTTCCTGTCCAAGGCCATCATCGGCGGCCTGTCGGAGGCCGAGCGACCGCTGGGCTCGTCGGCCGTGCCCACGGCCCAGATGATCGGCGGCGCGGTCGGCGCGGCGGGGGCCAGCGCGCTGGCGGGACTGCTGGGCCTCGCCGACGGCGTCGACCCTGTCGCCGGCCCGGCGGCGGGCCTCAAGCTGTTCGGCGCGATGATCCCCGTGGCGCTGCTGGGCCTGCTGGCGGCGTGGCGGGTCGGGCGGAAGGGTTAGGCGGCGACGCCTGTGGTCCGGATCCGCCGCTCCTTGAGCTCCCGCCGAACGCCGACGACCACTGCACAAGCGTAACCGCCGATGCCGACGGCAACACAGGTGGCAGCGACCAAGGTTCGAAGTGGGTCGGGGCCGCTCGCGAGCGCGATGAAGTCGGGAACAACGATGAAGCCCCAAGGCGCCGGCATCATCGCCAGAAAGACGGCCGTAAGGATCGGACGCGGATTGCCTCGCGGCGCTCGCGGGTCGTCAGTCACTCGGCCCAATGCCGAACTGTTGCGCAACGCAGACTTCATCTGGCGTCTTGCGTCCAGCCCGTTCAGGAACATCCAGGCAATCAAGCACGTGAGGGAGGCGACCTGAACGAAGCCCCAGATGGCAAGGAATACCGGCGTGGCTGGGCTTTCGGCCTCCACCCCCCAGGTCGCCCAATTCCATCCGCCGACAACGGCTACTGCGACCACGAACTGGAGCCCTGTCTCCAGGCCCGCACGTAGAGCGGTGCGATGTGTCTTCTCGACCATGGCGCGAGCCTAACGCCGACACGCGCGAGCTGTCGATCCCCCTGGCGCGCGGCGCTCCCGCCTCAGACGGCGGCGATCAGGACGATGGCCATGCCGAGCAGGAAAGAGCCGAGGACCAGGGCGGCGGCCGCGCGGGCCAGGCCGTCGACGCCGGAGAACAGGCCGCCGGCGGGCGCCTGGGCGGGGTCGATCCTGAAGGTCTGGCTGTCGGACATCGGGGAAGTTCCTTTCGGGGGCGCCTCCCTAAGGCGCCGCGTCCCGTCTGGCCACCCCTCCGGCGCCCGGATTGTGGGACGCCGCTAGGGCGCCGTCGCCAGCGCCGCGTCCTCCACCACCTTCACCACATCGGCCATGATCTGGGTGAGCTTGAAGTCCTTGGGGGTGTAGATGCGGCGCACGCCCATCTGCTTGAGCACCAGCGCATCGTCCGGCGGGATGATGCCCCCGACCACGACGGGGATGTCGCCCAGGCCCTCGGCGCGCATCACGCGGACGACCTCCTGAACCAGGTCAAGGTGCGAGCCCGACAGGATCGACAGGCCCACCACGTGCGCCTTCGTCTCCTTCGCCCGGCGGACGATCTCGTCCGGGGTCGAGCGGATGCCGTCGTAGTGGACCTCCATGCCGACGGCGCGGGCGCGGGTGGCGATCTGCTCGGCGCCGTTGGAGTGGCCGTCCAGCCCGGGCTTGCCGATCAGGTAGGTGAGGGTGCGGCCCAGAACCTGCGACATCCGCTCGACGTCGCGCTTCACCGCCTCGATGTCCTCGGCGTCCTCACCGGTGGCGACGACCACCGCGACGCCGGTCGGGCCGCGATACTCGCCGAACACCTCGCGCAGGGCGAAGGCCCATTCGCCGGTGGTCACCCCGGCCTTGGCCGCGACGATGGAGGGCTCCATGATGTTGCGGCCCTCGCGAGCGGCGGCCTTCAGGTCGGCGACAGCGGCGTCGGCAGCGCGCTGGTCGCGCGCCGCGCGCCAGGCCTTCAGCCGCTCGACCACGCCGGCCTCAAGCCTGGGATCAACGGTCTCGATCGAGCCTTCGCCGGCCGACAGGGGCGAGGCCTCGGTGTCGGTCCAGCGGTTGACGCCGACCACGGTCAGGTCGCCGGTCTCGACGGCCCGCACCCGGGCGGCGTTGGAGCCGACCAGCGCCCCCTTCATGTAGTCGATGGAGGCGGCGGCCCCACCGTTGGCGTCGATCCTGGCCAGCTCGGCCAGGGCGCCGGCCTTCAGCTCGGCGACCTTGGCCTCGACCACATGGCTGCCGGCGAACAGGTCCTCGTATTCGAGCAGGTCGGTCTCATAGGCCAGAACCTGCTGCATGCGCAGCGACCACTGCTGGTCCCACGGACGCGGCAGGCCCAGCGCCTCGTTCCAGGCCGGCAGCTGCAGCGCCCGGCAGCGGGCGTCCTTGGAGAGCGTCACCGCCAGCGCTTCCAGCAGGATGCGGTAGGGATTGTTCTCCGGCTGCTGCTCGGTGAGGCCCAGGCTGTTGACCTGCACCCCGTAGCGGAAGCGGCGGGCCTTGGCGTCCTGCACGCCGTAACGCTCGGCGAGGATCTCGTCCCACAGCACCGTGAACGTCCGCATCTTGCACAGCTCGGTCACGAAGCGGACGCCGGCGTTCACGAAGAAGCTGATCCGCGAGCAGACGATCTCGAAATCCTGCTCCGGCACCTGGCCGCCGGCCTTGACCGTGTCGAGCACCGAGATGGCGGTGGCCAGCGCGAAGGCCAGCTCCTGCTCCGGCGTCGCCCCGGCTTCCTGCAGGTGATAGCTGCAGACGTTCATCGGGTTCCATTTGGGCACCTCGCGGTAGCACCAGGCGATCATGTCGCCGATCAGCGTCAGGCTGGGCTGGGGCGGGAAGATGTAGGTCCCGCGGCTCAGGTACTCCTTGATCAGATCGTTCTGGGTCGTGCCCTGCAACGCCGAGCGCGGCGCCCCCTGCTCGTCGGCCAGGGCGACGTACATCGCCAGCAGCCAGGCGGCCGGGGCGTTGATCGTCATCGAGGTGTTCATCTTGTCCAGCGGGATGCCGTCGAACAGCGTCCGCATGTCGCCCAGGTGGCTGATCGGCACCCCGACCTTGCCGACCTCGCCCTTGCTCAGGATGTGGTCGGCGTCGTAGCCGGTCTGGGTCGGCAGGTCGAAGGCCACCGACAGGCCGGTCTGCCCGGCCGCCAGGTTCTTGCGGTACAGGGCGTTGGACTTCTCTGCGGTGGAATGGCCCGCGTAGGTGCGGAAGATCCAGGGCGCGTCCGGCGCATGCTGGAAGGGCTTTGTGCTCATCGTGGTCTCGCGCGTCCCGGCGTTTCTTGTGCTTTTGCGAGATGATGCGCGCAGACTTGCTGCGGCGCAACATTTCACTTGCAACCATCTCGCACCTGTCACACGATCATGCCCCTGCGGCGGATGAACGGCGGTGTCTGAGGGCACAGTCTTGCGCCTGACGCGGGAAAAACAGCGGGCTGGAGGCGACGTACGGTTGTACGCTGCGGAAGGTCCGCCAGACGCCGGAACGCCAACCGGTGCTACCGCATTGCAACAGAAACGCGCCACGGGACTGACGACATGACAACCGCCACGCTCGAGAAGACGCCCGTGAAGGACCTGTACGAGATCGGCGAGATTCCGCCGCCGTACCACGTCCCGAAGAACATGTACGCCTGGTCGATCCGCAAGGAGCGGCACGGCCGGCCGGCGTCCGCCATGCAGGTCGAGGTGGTGCCCACCTGGGAGATCGGCGAGGACGAGGTCCTGGTCCTCGTGATGGCGGCCGGGGTCAACTACAACGGCGTCTGGGCCTCGCTCGGCGAGCCGATCAGCCCGCTCGACGGCCACAAGCAACCCTACCACATCGCCGGTTCTGACGCCTCGGGCATCGTCTGGAAGATCGGCTCCAAGGTGAAGCGCTGGAAGCTCGGCGACGAGGTGGTCATCCACTGCAACCAGGATGACGGCGACGACGAGGAGTGCAACGGCGGCGACCCGATGTTCTCGTCCAGCCAGCGCATCTGGGGATACGAGACGCCGGACGGCAGCTTCGCCCAGTTCTGCCGCGTTCAGTCGCGCCAGCTGCTGCCCCGTCCCAAGCACCTGACCTGGGAAGAGGCGGCCTGCTACACCCTCACCCTCGCCACCGCCTACCGCATGCTGTTCGGCCACAAGCCGCATGAGCTGAAGCCCGGCCAGAACGTGCTGGTCTGGGGCGCCTCGGGGGGCCTGGGCGTCTTCGCCACCCAGCTGGCCGCCGTGGCCGGCGCCAACGCCATCGGCGTGGTCAGCGACGAGGACAAGTTCGACTTCGTGCTCAGCCAGGGCGCCAAGGCGGTGCTGAACCGCAAGGACTTCAACTGCTGGGGCCAGCTGCCGACCGTCAACGGGCCGGAATTCTCCGACTACATGAAGGAGTCCCGCAAGTTCGGTAAGGCGATCTGGCAGATCACCGGCAACAAGGACGTCGACATGGTGTTCGAACACCCTGGCGAGCAGACCTTCCCGGTTTCGGTCTTCCTGGTGAAGCGCGGCGGCATGGTCGTCATCTGCGCCGGCACCAGCGGCTTCAACCTGACCATGGACGCCCGCTTCCTGTGGATGCGCCAGAAGCGCGTCCAGGGCAGCCACTTCGCCAACCTGATGCAGGCCGCCGCCGCCAACCAGCTGGTCATCGACCGCCGCGTCGACCCCTGCCTGTCGGAAGTCTTCACCTGGGACGACATCCCGGCCGCTCACGAGAAGATGCTCGATAACAAGCACCTTCCGGGCAACATGGGCGTGCTGGTCTGCGCCCAGCGCCCCGGCCTGCGCACCTTCGAGGAGGTCCAGGAAATTTCGGCGGAGATGGGCTGCTAGGCGGTTGGGGACAGACACCCGAAGGTGTCTGTCCCGAATGCGACGTGCTTCAGGCGGCGGCTCCCGGGAGGGGGCCGCCGTTTCGCTTGGGGCCCTGGTCTGACCCCGTCTTCCCGGCGAAGGCCGGGACCCACAGGCCCGCGCGCAGAAAGATGGATCCCGGCCTGCGCCGGGAAGACGGGGACGAGGCTGGAGACTCCCGAGACCTATACTCTGGAGACAAGGCGAGACATTGCGCCCCTTTGCGCGACATTCCGCGACCAACGCCCGGCCAATCGGCGCCCCCGCTTCGCGACGGTCGCATACTGGTCCCATGAGACAGTCCGCGACAGGGCGCCGGGGCGCGCCAAACCCTTGCCGGCAAAGGCCGGGCGCCTTCCGGCGCCGGCGCCGCCCCGCGCGCGTCCGGCCGCCGACGGGCGCCTGCCGTGCGCATCTGTCCCCGCATCCGCCCGGCCCGCCGCGCCGCGCGGACCGCGTCGGACAGGCCATGAGGACTCGCGCGACACTTCAGCATGCGCTTCAGCATGGCAGGACGCTGAAGCGTCCGCTTCAGCGTCGCCCCCCGCCCGCCGCAGGAAACCCGTTCCCCCGCCTTCAAACGCTTGTTAGAGTCCGCCGCATGTCCGACGATCTTACCGAAGCCCAGACGGGCGATATTCCGCCCGGGTTCAAACCGCTCAACTGGACCCGGGGCTTTGGCCGCCAGATCGGCCCGCTCTACGAGAAGTACGAGGGCTATGACTGTTCGCTCGGCTTCCGGGTCGAGGAGCACCACACCAACGGCATGAAGAACTGCCACGGCGGCATGCTGATGACGGTGGCCGACGTCGCCTGGGGCCGGGTGATCTCGGTGCACAAGTCGCACTTCTGGGTCACCGTCCGCCTGACCTGCGATTTCCTGTCCAGCGCGAAGCTCGGCGACTGGGTGGAGGGCCGCTCGCAGATCGTGACCGAGGACGACGACCTCTTCACGGTGCGCGGCGAGCTGTGGTCGGGCGACCGGCTGCTGATGACCGGCACCGCCGTCTACAAGGTGATCGGGCCGCGCGAGCCGCGTCCCGGCGAGAAAGCGTTCGTGGAGGCGGCCCGTGGCTGACGGTCAGACCCTGCCCCCCGAGATCGCCGCGCCGCTGGCCCGCTTCAACGGTGAGAAACCGGAAGCGCCGGCCTGGTTCGACAAGGCGCTGGCCGATGCGCCGGAGCGGACCTTCTTCGACTTCGAGGGCGCGGCCATCGAGCTGCTGACCTGGGGCGAGGTCGGCAAGCCCGGCCTGCTGCTGCTGCACGGGAACGGGGCCAGCGCCGACTGGTGGACCTTCATCGCGCCGTTCTTCGCGCAGGAGTACCGGGTCGCGGCCTTCAGCTGGAGCGGTATGGGCCGGTCGGACTGGCGCAAGGCCTACAACGGCGACGCGTTCGCCCGCGAAAGCTTCGCGGCCGCCGAGGCGGCCGGCCTCTACGCGGCCGGCAAGCCGGTGTTCGTCGCCCACTCGTTCGGCGGCTTTCCGACCATGCTGGCCGCTTCGAAGTATGGCGACCGGATGGGCGCGGCGGTGCTGGTCGATTCGGTCGTCCGCCCGCCGGAGCGCGAGTGGCGCGGCCCACCCCGGCGGGTCTCGCCCAACCGCGTCTACGCCACCCTGCCCGAGGCGCTGGCCCGCTTCCGCCTCGCGCCGCCGCAGGGCTGCGAGAACCTCTACATCGCCGACTGGATCGCCCGGAACGCGCTGAAGGAGGTCGAGGGCGGCTGGACCTGGCGGTTCGACCCCTTCATGTGGCAGGCCTTCATGATGGAGGATCGCGGGCCGCTGCTCAGCGCCGCCACCTGTCCGATCGCCATGATGTGGGGCGATCGCTCGGGCCTCGTGGACGATGAGATCCTCGCCTACATGCAGGACCTGTTGCCGCCCGGCTCGCCGCAGCTGGCCATCCCTGACGCCGACCATCATGTGATGATCGACCAGCCGCTGGCCTTCGTCGGCGCCCTGCGCGGCCTTCTGGCCGGCTGGCGCCTTGAGCCGTGACGCGCGCCGTTGTAAAGCGCGACCAACTCGATTGCAGGATCTGACGATGGCTTCCGAATATCACCGCGGCGAAATGGACATCTCCGAGCACACCGCGACCTATGCCGTGGTCATGGGGCTGACCAAGTGGGGCTCGCTGGCGCTGGCCGTGGGCATCACGGTCCTGACGCTGTGGTTCTGCACGCCGGCCGGCTTCGTCGGCGGCCTGATCCCGGGCGTCGTGCTGACCGTGCTGGGGGTCATCTTCCTGCGCGAGAAGAAGGGCGGCGGACACTAGCCGCCGCCATCGATGCTGCGTTGCGGGAAGGATTTTTCGCAGCGCGGCGCCATGGGCTCGACAACGGGCAAGATCATCCCCTAAACAGGTCCCCAAGGACGCGACGTCAATCGGCGTCCGGAGGGGAGCTTCATGGCTATCGTCGCCGTCACCAGGGAACGCCGGGCAGCTGAGACGCGGGTCGCCGCGACGCCGGAAACGGTCAAGAAGCTGATCGCCTCCGGGTTCGCCGTGACCGTCGAAGCGGGCGCCGGAACGGCCGCCTCCTACCTCGACGCCGACTACGCGGCCGCCGGCGCGACCATCGCCAGGACCCTGAAGGACGCGCTGACCAAGGCCGACGTTCTGTTCAAGGTGCGCGGCCCCCACGCCGATGAAATCGCCCTGCTCAAGCCCGGCGCCATGGTGCTGGCGACGCTCAACCCCTACCAGGACAGGGCTACGCTCGAGGGGCTCGCCAAGGCCAAGGCCAGCGCCTTCGCCATGGAGTTCGTCCCCCGGATCACCCGGGCCCAGGTGATGGACGTGCTGTCCTCCCAGGCCAACCTCGCCGGCTATCGCGCCGTGATCGAGGGGGCGGAGGCCTTCGGCAAGGCCATGCCGATGATGATGACCGCCGCCGGCACCGTCGCCGCGGCCAAGGTCTTCATCATGGGGGTCGGCGTCGCCGGCCTGCAGGCCATCGCCACGGCCCGTCGCCTGGGCGCGGTCGTCACCGCCACCGACGTGCGACCGGCGACCAAGGAACAGGTCGAATCACTGGGCGCCAAGTTCCTCGCCGTCGAGGACGAGGAGTTCAAAAACGCCCAGACCGCCGGCGGCTACGCCAAGGAGATGTCCAAGGAGTACCAGGCCAAACAGGCCGAGCTGGTCTCCAGCCACATCGCCAAGCAGGACATCGTCATCACCACGGCCCTGATCCCGGGCCGCCCGGCGCCGAAGCTGGTCAGCGCCGCCCAGGTGGCGTCGATGAAGGCGGGCTCGGTCATCGTCGATCTGGCGGTGGAGCAGGGCGGCAACGTCGAGGGCGTGAAGCTGGGCGAGGTCGCGGTGACCGCCAACGGCGTGAAGATCCTGGGCGTCCCCAACCTGCCCGGCCGCATCGCCGCCGACGCCTCGGCCCTCTACGCCCGCAACCTGATGGCCTTCGCCGGCCTGCTGCTCGACAAGGACGGCAAGCTGGCCCCCGACTTCGAGGACGAGATCCTCAAGGCGGCGCTGGTCACCAAGGACGGGGCGATTGTGCATGAGCAGCTGAAGGCCGCGCCCGCCTCCGCCAAGGCTTCCACCTCCGCCAAGGCTTCGGCGGACAAGCCGGCGGCCGCGAAGTCCGCTCCCGCGAAAGCCGCTGCGAAGCCCGCGCCGAAAGCCGCCGCCGCAAAGGCGCCGGTGAAAGCCGCTTCGAAGCCGGCGGCCAAAGCCGCTGCAAAGCCCGCCGCCCCGAAGGCGGCGGCCAAGCCTGCTCCCAAAGCCGCCGCCAAGGCCGCTCCCGCCAAGACCCCGGCCAAGCCGGCCGCCAAGCCCGCTCCGAAGAAGAAGTAGAGGTCACTGACATGGACGCTGTCGATCCCACCGTCTTCCGTCTGGCCATCTTCGTGCTGGCCATCTTCGTCGGCTACTACGTGGTCTGGAGCGTCACGCCGGCGTTGCACACGCCGCTGATGGCCGTCACCAACGCCATCTCCTCGGTGATCATCGTCGGCGCCCTGCTGGCCGCCGCCGCCAGCGGCGTGGGCGAGGCCGCGCCGACCACCAACGTCTGGATTTCCAAGGGCGCCGGCGCCCTCGCCGCCGCCTTCGCCGCAGTGAACATCTTCGGCGGCTTCCTGGTCACCCAGCGCATGCTGGCCATGTACAAGAAGAAGGACCCTGCAAAGGGCAAGAGCGGGCATTGAGCGCGCGTTCGGGGGAAATCAGATCATGAACGCCAACATCGCCGCCCTGCTCTACATCGCCTCGGGCGTTCTCTTCATCCTGGCGCTGCGCGGGCTCTCGAGCCCGGTGACCAGCCAGGCGGGCAACCGCAACGGCATGATCGGCATGGCCATCGCCGTGGGCGTCACGCTGGCCACCCTCTGGGGTGACGGCAAACTCGATGTCATCACCCTGGGTCTCATCGCCGGCGGCGTCGCCGTCGGCGGCATCGCCGGGGCGGTGATCGCCCGCAAGGTCGCCATGACCTCGATGCCGCAGCTGGTCGCCGCCTTCCACAGCCTGGTCGGCATGGCCGCCTGCCTGGTGGCCGTGGCCGCCATCTACACGCCGGCCGCCTACGGCATCGCCGACGCGGCGACCGGCCATATCCACCTGCAGTCGCTGATCGAGCTGGCCGTCGGCCTGGCTATCGGGGCGGTGACCTTCACCGGCTCGGTGATCGCCTTCGCCAAGCTGAACGGCAACATGAGCGGCGCGCCGATCCTGCTGCCCGCCCGCCACCTGCTGAACCTCGCCATCCTGGCCGGCATCGTCGCCCTGACGGTGGTGCTGGTGATGAGCGGCGGCACGGCGATCTGGGCCTTCTGGGCCATCTTCGCGCTCAGCCTGCTGATCGGCGTCACCCTGATCATCCCGATCGGCGGCGCGGACATGCCGGTCGTGGTGTCGATGCTGAACAGCTACTCCGGCTGGGCGGCGGCGGCGCTGGGCTTCACGCTCGAGAACGTCACCCTGATCATCACCGGCGCCCTGGTCGGCTCGTCGGGGGCCATCCTCAGCTACATCATGTGCAAGGGGATGAACCGCAGCTTCGTCTCGGTGATCCTGGGCGGCTTCGGCGCCGACGACAGCCGCGGCGGCGGCCGGCGGCAAGGTCGAGACCCGCCCCGTGAAGACGGGCAGCGCCGAGGACGCGGCCTTCATCATGAAGAACGCCTCCAAGGTCATCATCGTCCCCGGCTACGGCATGGCCGTCAGCCAGGCCCAGCACGCCCTGCGCGAGATGGCCGACAAGCTGAAGGAAGAGGGCGTGGAGGTGAAGTACGCCATCCACCCCGTCGCCGGCCGCATGCCGGGCCACATGAACGTGCTGCTGGCCGAGGCCAACGTCCCCTACGACGAGGTCTTCGAGCTCGAGGACATCAACGCCGAGTTCCCGACCGCCGACGTCGCCTTCGTCATCGGCGCCAACGACGTCACCAACCCGGCCGCCAAGACCGACACCACCAGCGCCATCTACGGCATGCCGATCCTCGACGTGGAGAAGGCGCGCACCGTGCTGTTCGTGAAGCGCGGCATGTCGTCCGGATATGCCGGCGTCGAGAACGAACTCTTCTTCCGCGACAACACCATGATGCTGTTCGCGGACGCCAAGAAGATGGTCGAGGGGATCGTGAAGAACCTCTAGGCCGGCCGTGGGGGCGATCTTGATGCGCGCAATGAGGACCCATGCCCGCTGAACCCAAGACCAAACCCACCGACGCCTCGGTCGAGGCCTTCCTCGACGCCGTCGAGAACCCCGTCCGCCGCGAGGACGGCAAGGTCGTCGCGAAGATGCTGGCCGAGGTCAGCGGCGAGAAGCCGGTCATGTGGGGCCCCGGCATCGTCGGCTACGGCAGCTACAAGGGCCCCACCGGCGACTGGCCCCTCGTCGGCTTCTCGCCGCGCAAGGCCAACCTGGTGCTCTACGTCCTGAGCGGCGTGGCCGAGGAGCTCGACCTGCTGGACAGGCTTGGACCGCACAAGACCGGAAGATCCTGTCTCTACATCGGCAAGCTGTCGAACGTGGACCTGGGCGTGCTGAGGAAGCTGGCCGAACTGAGCGTCTCGATCATGCGGCACAGGTATCCCGCCCGGTGAGTCCGCTCGTCATCCAGCGTCTGATCGCCGCCGTCTTCCTCGGGCTGGGCGGCTGGTGTCTGGTTCTGCCCGGGATGGTCGCCGACCTGTGCCTTACGCCGGAATGGCGGGGTGATGATCCGGTGATCCCGATCCTGATCGGCTGCTTCGGAGCCCAGGCCGTGCTGGCCGGCCTGTTCGCGGCCTTCGCGCGGTTCACGCGCCAGACGTTCCTCGTCTACGGGATCGCGCTGCTGCCCTTCTTCGGGTTCGACTACTGGTTCTACGTCGTTGAACCGGTCTTCAACGAATTCATCCTACTGGATGGAGCGGGCAACCTCGTGATGCTGCTCCTCTGCTGGCTGGGCTGGCGCCGCAGTCCGGCCTGAGGACTCGGCCGGAACAGTCGCCGTGGCAGATCAGCCAAGGCTGCTGACAATCCAGCCCGAGGGTTGGGTTGAATATTAACCCCTGTCCGAGTAGATAGCCGCGCTCCCGGTCACAATATCGCCGGGATGGGCCAGCATATCGGGCTCCTGTTCATCCCCCGAACGTCGAAGCTGGTGCGTCAGACCTCGTCGCGCCCTGCAGAAAGCTCGACAGCGCGATACGAGGCCGACCATTGTTCCGTGAATTGCTTTCCCGCGAGACCCGCCTGCCGCCAATTCTCGGCGTCGGACTTGCGGCCGTCCTGATGGGCTCGGTCGCTGTCGCTACCGCCCAGGCCAGCCTGCCCTCCCGTCAGGAACGCATGGCGGCCGAGAAGGCTGCCGTCGTCGAGGCGCGGACCGCCGACGCGGCCGCCGTCGAGCACGAGAGCGTGCCGAAGTTCTTCTTCGTCTCTCCGTTGGCCGGCTACGCGGTCAACTCACCTTTCGGCCTTCGCAAGATGCCGTGGGAGGAAGGCGGCCGGCTCCACGAGGGTGTCGACATCGCCGCCCCGTCCGGTTCGGCGGTGCGGGCGACCATGGGCGGCGTCGTCGTCCGCGCCGGCGTGGACGGCGGCTACGGCCGCTTCATCGAGGTCCGCCACACCGGCGGGCTGACGTCGCTCTACGCGCACCTCGGCCGCGTGGCGCCGCTCAAGGCCGGGACTGTGGTCAAGCCGGGCCAGGTGGTCGGCTACGTCGGCTCCAGCGGCCGGTCTACCGGCGCCCACCTCCATTTCGAGATCCGTCACGACGGCAAACCGCTCAACCCGGTGGTGTTCCTGGGCCGCACCTTCAAGACCGAGGCGGAGCTGCCGCTGACCCTGGCGGCCCAGTTCCCGCGCCGGGTTCGGGTGGCCCAGGTCTCCAGCTGGCCTGAGCGCATCCTCGCCCGGAAGGCCGAGACGAAGGACAAGCCCGCCGTCGTAGTCGCCGCCGCCAGGCCCGACGGCCGTGTGCGGGCGGTGATCAAGCCCGCCGCCCCGGCGCTGGGCCCGACCGTCGAGGGGCCGCAGACGACGCCCGTCGCATCCCCGGCCGCCAAAGCCGCCCCCTCGGACGAGGCCATCTCGACCGCCGGCTAGGCGTCGACCTTCAGCGCGAACAGCCGGTCGGCGAGCCACGCCGCCGCGACGATGCCGCCCAGTCCGCCGATCGTCATCCACAGCGGATGCGGCAGCATGAACAGCACCAGCGCGGTCGCTGCGAAGATCACCGCCGCCGGGATCACGCCGCCGACGCGCCGCCGCGCGGCGAGCAGAAGCCCGACCATCGAAGCGGTGTAGGCGCCCAGGATCCAGGCGGCGAGCACGGTGAGCAGTCCGCCGAGCGGCATGCCGGTCAGGAAGGCCGCCGCGGCCGCCTTGTCCTTCAGGTCCAGCTCGGTCGCGACCGGCCAGATCTGGTGCCCGACCTGCTCGACCGCGTAGATGACGAAGAACCCGCTGACCGTTCCGATGATCGCGCCCAACACCAAACGCAGCATTTCACGCCTCCCGCTCTTCCCGCGCCGCGAACCTTCACTAGATTGGCCGCATGCTCAAGCTCGTCCCGAGGGCGGCGGCGGGTCTGACCCTCGCACTCCTCTGTTTCATCGCCATCGGAGGCCTCATGTCCGCCGCCAGCCAGCCGCCGGCGCGCGGCCGCATGATCGACATCGGCGGCCGGTCGCTGCATCTGGTCTGTCAGGGGCCGACGGGCGGCGGCCCCGTTGTCGTGATGGAGGCCGGCGCGTTCGGCCTGTCCGCGGACTGGGGCGCCGTCCAGGCCCGTCTGGCGGCCAGGGGAATCCGGTCCTGCGCCTATGACCGCGCGGGGCTGGGCCGCTCCGATCCGGGACCGAACCCCAGGGACGGTCATGCGGTCGCCGGCGACTTCGAGGCCATGCTCGCGGCGTCCGGCGAGCCGGGACCCTACATCTACGTCGGCCACTCGATGGCCGGCCTCTACGCCCGCCTGTTCGCCGGGCGCAATCCGGAGATGGTGGCCGGCCTGGTGCTGGTCGACGCCGCCACGCCGGCGGCGGCGGACATCCCGATGGCCAGCAAGTGGATCGGCCGCTTCGCCACCGCCTCCCGGGTCGCCGGCTGGGGGGCCTCGATCGGTCTCTTCAAGCCGGTGTCGCCCTGGATGGGTGATCGCATCGGCCTTCCCCCCGAGGCCGCGCGCGACAAGCGACGCGCCTTTGCGTCGGGGGCGCATAACCGCTGGGCTGCGCGGGAGGTCGAGCAATGGATGGCCGCCTCGAAGCAGGCCGGCGCCCTGCCGCCCTTCGACCCGGCCCTGCCGGTCGCCGTGGTCACCGCCGGCCCCGAGGCCGGACGCCGGGAGTGGAAGGCCGTTCAGGCCGCTCCGGCCCTGGCCTCGGCGCGTGGCTATGTCCGCCATGTGGACGGCGCCGGACACGCGACGCTGCTGGGTGAAGGCTTCGCGGACGAAATCGTGAAGGCCGTGCTCTTCGTCCGCGGCGACGGCGCCGCTACTCAGTAGGTCACGACATCGATTCGGGGTGGGTATGGACGCGGCGCTTCAGCTCGAAGGGGTGACCAAGCGCTACGGCGCCTTCACCGCGGTGGATGACCTGTCCTTCTCGGCCCGGCGCGGCAAGATCCTCGGCTTCCTGGGGCCCAACGGCGCGGGCAAGACGTCCTCGATCCGCATGGTGCTCGGTCTGGTCGCTCCGACCGCCGGCCGCATCAACGTGCTGGGCGCGCCGGACGCCCGCTCGGTGCGCGAACGGATCGGCTTTCTGCCCGAGGAGCGCGGCCTCTATCGCCGCATGACGCCGCTGGACGCCATCACCTTCCTGGGCGGCCTGAAGGGCGTGCCCCGCGCCGAGTGTCGCAGGCGGGCGCTGGCGCTGCTCGAGGCCCAGGGCCTGGGCGACGCCGCCCGCCGCCAGATCCGCCACCTGTCCAAGGGGATGGCCCAGAAGGTCCAGCTGATCAGCGCCATCGTGCACGAGCCCGAGCTGGTGATCCTCGACGAGCCGTTCAGCGGCCTGGACCCGGTCAATCAACTCACGCTCGAGGCGGTGATCCGGGATCTCGCCGCGCGCGGGGCGACCGTGGTCTTCTCCACCCACGTCATGCAGCATGCCGAGCGGCTCTGCGACCACGTCGTGCTGCTCGCCAGGGGCAGGAAGGTGTTCGACGGCAGCGTGGCGCAGGCGCGCGCGCACGCGCCGCGGGCCCTGGTGCTCGAGGGCGCGCTCGACGAGGCCGCCGTCGCGGCGCTGCCCGGCGTGGGCCAGGTGACCGCCGAGACCACCGACGACGGCGTCCGCCGGTTCACGGCCGCCCTGCCGAAGGGCGCCGCGGGTCAGGAGGCGCTGAAAGCCGCCTTCGCCGCCGGCCTCGACGTGTCGCGCTTCGAGCTGCGCGAGCCGACTCTGCATGATGCCTTCATCACCCTGACCGGCGGGGACAGCAGCCAATGAGCCGCCTCCTGAAGATCGCCGCCCGTGAGTACGGGGCCTATGTCCGCACCGTCGGCTTCTGGCTGTCGATGCTGCTGATGCCGCTGGTCGGCGCGGCCGCGTTCGGCGCGCCGACCCTGCTGGAGCGGAACGCGCCGCCGCCCTCGATCGCGATCATCGACCAGACCGGCCAGGCCTTCGCGACGCCGGTGCTGGACGCACTCAAGGCCGGGGGCGGCGAGGCCGCCCGGACCCGGGTTGTCGACGTCGCACCGCGCGCCGGCCCGCCGCTGGCGGACCAGATTCGCGCCTGGCTCTCGGGGGACGATCCGCTGACGGCCGTCGCGGTCATCCGGGGTGCAGGCGAGGCGGTTTCTGTCGACTTCTGGAGCAACACCCTGACCGACCGGTCGCTGGAGCGGGCCATCACCGACGCCGTAGCCGATGTCATGCGGGATCGGCGCCTGGCTGCGCTCGGCGTTCCGGTCGAGGCGCTGGAGGCCGCCCAGACCCTGTCGCCGACAGTGACGTCCTTCTCGCCGCGGGCCGAGGGGGCCGGGCAGGTCGCGCTTCGTGACCGGCTGCCGGGCATCGTGGGCTTCGCGGCGGCCTTCCTCCTCTGGTCGATGATCCTGACCGGCGCCGGCATCCTGCTGAACAGCGTCATTGAAGAGAAGTCCAATCGTGTGCTGGAGGTGCTGCTGGCCTCGGCCTCGGCTTCGGAGATCATGTTCGGCAAGATCCTGGGCGTGGCCGGGGTGACGCTCACCGTAATGGCCGTCTGGGCCACCGTCGGCGGAACAGCCCTGACCCTGACGCAGCCCGCCATGGCGGCAGACATCGGGGCGGTGCTGTTCGGCAAGGGGCTGGTCTTCTATTTCGGCTTCTACCTGATCGGCGGCTACCTGCTGTATGCGGCGATCTTCATCGCCGTGGGGGCCTTCTGCGAAACGACGCGCGAGGCCCAGACCCTGCTGGGCCCGGTCATGGCGCTGCTGACCATTCCGATCGTGTTCATGACCCAGGCCATCCGCCGGCCCGACTCGCCGTTGCTGGAGGCGCTCTCCTGGATCCCGCCGTTCACGCCGTTCCTGATGACGGCGCGGGCGGCCAGCGCGCCGCCGCTGTGGCAGGTGCTCGGGACCGGCGCCCTGATGCTGGCCACGGTCGGCGTCGTGGTCTGGCTGGCCGGGCGAGCCTTCCGGGTCGGGGCCCTGTCGACCGGCAAGATCGACCTCAAGGGCCTGATCGGGAAGATCCGGGGCGGCGAGGTCTGAAGCGCAACGTCAAAAGGGCCGCCCGGTCGCCCGGACGGCCCTTTCGAATATCTGTCGGAAGTCCGGCTCTAGCGGGCAGGCTTCTTCGGCGCGGCGATCAGGCCTTCGCGCTGGGCGCGCTTGCGGGCCAGCTTGCGGGCGCGACGGACGGCTTCCGCCTTTTGACGCGCGCGCTTTTCCGAGGGCTTCTCGTAGGCGACGTGACGCTTCATCTCGCGGAACGAGCCTTCGCGTTGCATCTTCTTCTTCAGGGCTTTCAGCGCCTGGTCGACATTGTTGTCGCGGACGAAAATCTGAACCAGGGGACTCTCTCCTTCGTACGGCCCGCCGCTAGCCGTGCGGCGTGGCGGACGAAATCAAATTGGGTATGGCCCCGGGAGTTCGGCTCCCGTGGCGAGGCGCGCGAGATAGCAGAGGCGCGCAGCGTTGTCTATCGGCGAGAGTCTATCGGCGACGCGGCCAAGGCCTTGTATAGAATAGCGTCATGACCGCTCCGGACGCCTGGGCCCTCGAAACTGAACAGCAGGTGCTGGACGCCGCCCTGCGCATCGCGCCGCGACTCGGCTGGGGCCGGCAGACGCTGGTCGCCGCCGCGAAGGCCTGTGGCCTGTCGCCGGCCGAGGCCGACCTGCTCTTCCCCAACGGCGGCCGCGACCTGGTCGCGCTGCTCTCGCGCCGGCACGACGCCGCGGCGCTGGCCGCCCTGCCCGATCCCGCCGCCCTGAAGATCCGCGAGCGCATCCGCGCCGCCGTCATCGCCCGCCTGGACGCCGCCGCCGTCGATCAGGCCGCCCTGCGCCGCTGGCTGGGGTTCCTCAGCCTGCCGATGAACCTGCCGCTGGCCCTGAGGCTGGTCTGGGAGAGCGCCGACCAGCTGTGGCGCTGGGCCGGCGACACCGCCACCGACGAGAACCACTACACCAAGCGCGCCATCCTCTCGGGCATCCTGATCGGGACTCTGGTCCAGGACCTGACCGCCGGCCGCGGCGCGGCGCTGGAGACCCTGGACGCCCGCATCCAGAACGTCATGGACTTCGAGAAGTGGAAGGCCGGCGTCAAGCCGAGCGACTTCGCCAAGGATGTGGCCGGCGCGCTGGCCAGGCTGCGGTTCGGCTAGGCTTTGCGTGGTTCGACACGGCCCTGCGGGCCTGCTCACCATGACGTCGATTGAAGCGCCTCTGACCACGTCATCCTGAGCAGCCCGCGCAGCGGGCGTGTCGAAGGACGCACGCCCCCTCAACGCGGCTTCACCCGGTTCACATGGCCCATCTTGCGGCCCGGCCGGGGCTCGCCCTTGCCATAGAGGTGCAGGCGGGCGTTCGGCTCGGCGGCGAGGGCCAGCCAGTCATTGACCTCCTCGCCCAGCAGGTTGGTCATCTCGACCCGCACCATCGGGGTGGTGTCGCCCAGCGGCCAGCCGGCCACGGCGCGGATGTGCAGCTCGAACTGGTCGACCTCGCAACCGTCCTGGGTCCAGTGGCCGGTGTTGTGGACGCGGGGCGCGATCTCGTTGACCAGCAGGCCCGCCTCGCCCAGGTCGAACAGCTCGATGCCCATCACCCCGACATAGTCCAGGCGGCCCAGCACGGCGCGGGCGATCCGCTCGGCCTCGCCCTGGACGCCCGGCGAAACCTCGGCCGGCGCCAGGGTCGTGCGCAGCACGCCGCCCTCGTGGACGTTCTCCGACAGCGGATAGAAGGCCACCTCGCCGTCGCGGCCGCGCGCGGCGATGATCGACAGCTCGCGACGGAAGTCGGCGCGGGCCTCGAGGATCGCGGGCGAGGCGCCGACGCCGGCGAAGGCCGCCTGCGCCCCGGCGGCGTCGCGGATCCAGGCCTGGCCCTTGCCGTCATACCCTTCGCGCCGGGTTTTGAGCAGCGCGGGCAGGCCGATGCGGGGCAGGGCGGCGGCGATGTCGGCGGCGCTGTCGATCTGAGCGAAGGCCACCGTCGGCGCGGCCGAGGCGTTGAGGAAGGTCTTTTCCTCCACCCGATCCTGGGCGACGCGCAGCGCCTCCGGTCCTGGAGCCACGGCGACCCCGAGCGCGATCAGCGCCTCGACCGCCCGCACCGGCACATTCTCGAACTCGTAGGTCACCACGTCGGCGGCCTGCGCCAGCGCCGCCAGCGCGGCGGGATCGTCATAGGCGGCCACGATGGTCCGGGCGGCGACGCGGGAGGCGGGCGAGCCCTCGTCCGGGGTCAGGATGACGACGTCCAGGCCCAGCCGCGCCGCGGCCAGCGCCAGCATGCGGCCAAGCTGTCCGCCGCCGAGGATGCCGATGGTCGAACCGGGCGGAAGGGGGAAGGTCGTCGCCATCAGTCCTCGACCGTCTCGGCGACCGAGGCCGTCTGGGCCGCGCTGTGCGCCGCCACCCGTTCGGCCAGGGCCGGGTCGGACAGGGCCAGGATCCGCGCCGCCATCAGCCCGGCGTTCTTGGCCCCGGCGACACCGACCGCGAGCGTCCCGACCGGGATGCCGCCGGGCATCTGGACGATGGACAGCAGGGAATCGAGGCCGTTCTGCAGCTTGCTTTCCACCGGCACGCCCAGCACCGGCAGGTCGGTCATCGAGGCGGTCATGCCCGGAAGGTGCGCCGCGCCGCCGGCCCCGGCGATGATCACCTTGAACCCGGCCGCCCGGGCGCCCTTGGCGAAGGCGACCATGCGGTCGGGCGTTCGGTGGGCGGAGACGACCTTGGCCTCCCAGGCCACGCCGAGCGCGTCGAGGTTGTCGGCGGCGTGCTTCATCGTCGGCCAGTCGGAGCGGCTGCCCATGATGATGGCGACCGGCGGGCTTGCGCTCATGACGTAGTCATCCCCTGCCTGGCGGCGGGAAATCCCCTGCGCCAGAAAGGCGCGGAGTATAGGCGCCGCTTGTGGCGCCGCAACCGATGCGTCAGATTCCGCTGGTCGGGTAACTGGGCTATGATTCTCTTATGAAGATCGGCGGCGCGCGTGCGGAAGCGTTCTCGGCCATGCGCAAGCGCGCATTGGCCCGGGCGGGCGCGCAGGTGACCGCCGACAAGGCCGCACCCGCCGACAAGACCGCCTTCCTGGGGCTGGCCGAAACCGACCTGACCCCGGCCGTCCAGGGTGCGGTGAAGACCCTGCTGACCGAGATCGACGACCTGCGCGGCGAGGTCACCCGCCTCAAGGCCCGGCTGGCCGAGGTCGAGGCCCTGGCCGACCGCGACGTGCTGACGCCGCTTCTGAACCGCCGCGCCTTCGTGCGCGAGCTGCACCGCATCGGCGCCTTCGCCGCGCGTTACGGCAGCCCCGCGGCCCTCGTCTACTTCGACCTCGACGGCTTCAAGGCGGTGAACGACCGCTTCGGCCACGCCGCCGGCGACACCGCCCTCAAGGTCGTGGCCGAGCGCCTGCTGGCCAACACGCGGGAGACCGACGTCGTCGGCCGGCTGGGCGGCGACGAGTTCGCGGTCATCCTGGTCCAGACCGACCTCGACAACGCGGGCGTCCAGGCCGAACGGCTCAGGCAGGTGATCCAGGCCACGCCCGTGGACCTCGGCGACTGGTCCGCCCCGCTGCGCATCAGCTACGGCGTCCGCGCCGTGGAGCCCGGCATGGATCCCGAGGAAGCGCTGGCCGAGGCCGACGCCCGGATGTTCGTGCGCAAGAAGGCCGGCGCCTAGGGCGTGGGCCCGCGGCCGCGAAATCCGGCCAGAATATCTCCAATGTCTTTCATCGGTTTTCACCGACGCTGAAGCGAGCGCTTCACTCCGGCGCATGAGGGGGTGGATTTCGCGCTTCGGGCCATCGACAGCCTGCGCGGACGCCTGACGACCGGGATGTCTGGCGTGCGGCGGCCTTGCGGTGCAAGGCCTTGAAGAAGGCGACGTCCGGCTCACGGCCCATTGTACGCCCGTGCAGCAGGGCGGGGATGACGTGCTGGCGACTGGGGCGGCGCGCAGGGGCGGATTGTCCGCAAATGCCCCGCTTTGTCTCCAGAGTATACGTCTCGAGAGTCTTCATTGGCCGGGACATGTGTCGGTCGCGCCGGACCATGTCCCGGCCGCAAGTCTCAGTCGAAGATGTCGAAGATCGAACTGCGGCGTTTGCGGTAGCCGCCATAGCCGTGTTCCCCGCGTTCGCCGTATTCACCCCGTTCCCCGTACTCGCCGCGTTCGCCGTACTCACCCCGCTCGCCATAGCCATGGGGCAGGCCCTGCGGGCGCGGTGGCGGTGCGTAGGGGGCGGCCTGCGGCTGAGGCGGCGGCGGCGCGGCGGCGGCGGCGGCTTCCTGGGCGCTGGCGGCCATCAGCTTCTCCAGCTCGCCGCGATCGAGCCAGACGCCCCGGCAGGTGGGGCACATGTCGAACTGCACGCCGGAGCGATCGACGGTTTGCATGGGGCCGTTGTCATTGGGGCACAGAAGCAGGGGCATGGGGCGTTCCCTTCAAATGATCGGGGGCGTGACCGCGACGCGCGCGATCAGGCCCGGGTTCAGGTCGTGGTGCGTCCGACATCGCCGCAAGCGCCTTTGAAGGCGTCGCCACCAGAGGGGCCCGGTCCGCGACCTCTACATGGGGGAGGCCTGGCGGCGGAGCAAGGTTTCGGCGTACCCGAACCGCGTGCTGAAGAGGCCTGCTGGACCAGGGGGGGCCGAGGTCGGCTAGACTTGGTCGTGCGCCGGCGTCTGTCGCCGGCCGGAGGGAGGCGCGTTTGATCGTCGTCGAGGAGGTACTGAGCGCCGCCGAGGTGCAGGCGATCCGGGAGGCGCTGGCCGGCGCTGCCTTCGGCGACGGCCGCGCTACCGCTGGCCAGGCCGCCGGGCGGGTCAAGCGCAACCAGCAGGCGCGCGGCGATGATCCCGGCGTGCTGGCCTCGGGCCGGCGCGTCCGGCTGGCCCTGGAGGCGCATCGCGTCGTGCGCGCCCTGGTGCGTCCGGTGCGCTGGTCGAGCCTGATATTCTCGCGCTACGGCCAGGGCGAGGAATACGGGCTGCATGCCGACAACGCCGGTATGGTCGATACGGACGGTTGGCCCATGCGGACCGACGTGAGTTTCACGATCTTCCTGTCGGACCCGGACAGCTACGAGGGGGGCGAGCTGTTCATCGAGGACGCGGTCGGCGGCCGCGCGTTCCGGCCTCCGGCGGGCTCGGCTGTGCTCTATCCGACCGGCCTGCTGCACCGGGTCACGCCGGTGACGGCGGGCGAGCGGCTGGCCTGTGTCGGATGGGTCCAGAGCCAGGTCCGGCGGCCGGACCAGCGGGAGATCCTCTTCGACCTCGAAGGCCTGCGGACCGGGGCGAACGACGAGGCGTCCCTGATCCTCGACAAGACCATCGGCAACCTGCTGCGGATGTGGGGCGAGGGGTAGGACGTCCTGTTTACGGGGACACGCACCGGCTTTGCCGGAACATGTCCCCGTGTCCTACGGCGCGGTGTAGTGCACCTGCGCGCCCGGGCCCAGCGGCAGGTCGAGCACCACCCAGCCGACGGTCATGCCGATGCCCACGACCATGAAGCACAGCGCGTAGGGCAGCATCAGCGCCAGCAGCGAGCCGACGCCCATGGTCCCGTCCCATCGCCGGCTGAAGGCCAGGATCAGCGGGAAGTAGCTCATCAGCGGGGTCATGATGTTGGTGTAGCTGTCGCCCATCCGGTAGGCGGCGGTGGTCATCTCCGGGCTGATGCCCAGCAGCATGAACATCGGCACCACGACCGGCGACAGCGCGCTCCACTTGGCCGAGGCCGAGCCGATGAACAGGTCGAGGAACGACGACAGCAAGAGCACGCAGACCAGCAGCAGCGCGGCCGGCAGGGCCATGGCCTGCAGCGCCTCGGCGCCGTTGATGGCGATGATCGGACCGATCCGCGACCAGTTGAACATGGCCACGAAGTGGGCGGCGAAGAAGACGAAGACCAGGTAGGGGGCCATCGTGCGCACGCCGTGCTGCATCATCTCGACCACGTCGCCAGGCGACTTCACCGCGCCGACCGCACGGCCGAACACCGCGCCGGTGGCCAGGAACAGCACGAAGAAGCCGGCGATCAGCGAGGCGTACAGCGGCTGCAGCCGCGTTGTGCCTTCGGCCTCCTCGTCGATGAACGGGGTATAGCCCGGCCACAGGGCCAGCGCCGCGAAGACGCCGACCACCACCAGCGCGACGAGGCCCGCGTGGCGCAGGCCCTTGCGTTCCTCCGTCGTGAGCTCGGCTTTGTCGAGGTCAGCCTGCAGCTCGGCGTCCACCACGCCGCCCCAGGGTCCCAGCCGGGGCTCGACCACCTTGTCGGTGATGAACCAGACTATGGGGGTGAAGAAGATGACGATGGCCAGAATGAAGTACCAGTTGCCCACCGGGTTCATTGTCCAGTCGGGGTCGACGATGCGGGCCGCTTCCTGGGTGAAGCCCAGCAGCAGGACGTCGATCTGGCCGGGCATGACGTTGCCGGCGTAGCCGCCCGACACCGCCGCGAAGGCGGCCGCCAGACCGGCCAGCGGATGGCGGCCGGCCACCGCGAAGATGATCGCCGCCAGCGGGATGAACACGACATAAGCCGCGTCCGAGGCGTGGTGCGAGACCATGCCGATGATGGCCACGATGGGGGTCAGCAGGCTCTTGCTGGCGTTGCGCAGCGAGGCGCGGATCAGGGCCGAGAACAGGCCGGCCCGCTCGGCCACCGCCGCGCCCATCATGATGGTCAGCACCAGGCCCAGCGGCGCGAACCCGGCGAAGGTCTTGGGCATCTCGGTGAACAGCCGGGCGACGTTCTCCTCCGAGAACAGGCTGGAGGCGCGATAGGTCAGCACGCCGTCGGCGAGGTCGGCGAAGGCCGGGGCCTTCTCGCCCGAGTAGGGCAACGAGGCCTGCCAGCCCAGCGCCGCCCCCAGCGCCGAGAGCAGCATCAGCGCGAAGATCAGGTAGACGAAGATGATCGTCGGGTCGGGGAGCAGGTTCCCCGCGCGCTCGACGAAGCCGAGAAAGCCGCGCTGGCGGTCGGGGCGGGACGTGTCGGTCATCGGGGGATCGTGGCTCCGGCGCGGTCGGTCGGATGACCCTTCTAACCACGATTGCCGGCTCCGTCTTCACCGAGTGTCGCGCCGCCCTCTAGACGACGCCGGCCGCTGCGCCGCGGGCGAAACTGCTCATGCGGTCGGCGACGACGTCGCCGATGGCATCAACGGCGACGCGCCTGGGGAAATGGGAGCGCCAGGCGATGCGGATCGTGCGGCCGGGCCGGCCCTCCAGCGGCCTCAGGATCAGCCCGGCGTCCTGGGCGGCGCCGGCGGCCAGTCCCGGAATCAGTGTGGTTCCGTAGCCCGCGGCGACCATGTTCATCAGGGTCGGCAGGCTGGAGGCGCGCAGGGCGCCGCCGAGCGCCGCCGTCTGCCCGCAAGCCTCCATCGCCTGGTCGCGCAGGCAGTGGCCGTCCGACAGCACCAGGATGTCCTGCGACAGGTCGGCCTCCGCCACCGTCGCCCGCGCCGTCAGCGGGTGGTCGGGCGGCAGGGCGGCCAGGAAGGGCTCGTCGAACAGCGCCCGGCTGGTCAGGTCCGGGCCATCGACCTCGGTGGCCAGCAGGGCGGCGTCCAGCTGGTGCGCCCTCAACCGCTCGAGCAGGGCGTCGGTCTGGTCCTCCCAGGGCTCGGGCTCGAGGGCGGGCAGGGCCTGGCGCAGGGGCGCGAAGATCAGCGGCAGCAGGTAGGGGGCGAGCGTGGGGATGATACCCAGCCGGAACCGTCCCGCCAGGGGGTCGCGCAGGCTCTGGGCCGAGGCCAGCAGCGCCTCGGTGGCCGCTACCGCCTCGCGGGCGTGATCGATCAGCTGCAGGCAGGCGGCGGTCGGGGCGGCCTGCTTGCTCGACCGCTCGAACAGGATGACGCCCAGCTGGTCCTCCAGCTTGCGGATCTGCACCGACAACGTCGGCTGGCTGACGCCGCTGGCCTTGGCGGCGCGGCCGAAATGCTCGTGCTCGGTCACGGCCAGCAGGTAGCGAAGGTCTCTGAGGTTCATTGCGGGGCGGCTCGCGTCATAGGCTTTGCCTATCAAGGTGATTGGGTCTTCGTTCTTCTGGTTATCACCGCGCCGTGCGAACCTGAAGCTCGTGGAGCCCGAAAGTGCGTGGATCGCGCCGGGTCGGGCTCCGGGCCAAGTCAAGAAAAGCCAGGGACGGAGAGACACCATGGACGGAAGCGATATCGTCGAACCGACGTCGAAGTGCCCGCTGAAGCACGGCGTTCGATTCCACACGAGTTTCGGTGGCCGGTCGAACCGCGACTGGTGGCCCAACCAGCTGAACCTCAACATCCTGCACCAGCGCGCCCCGGCCTCGAACCCGATGCCGGTGGGGTTCAGCTATGCGAAGGAGGTCACCAGGCTGGACGTCGAGGCGCTGCGCAAGGACATCGAGGCGCTGCTGACCGACTCCCAGGACTGGTGGCCGGCCGACTACGGCCACTACGGCCCGTTGTTCGTGCGCATGGCCTGGCACAGCGCCGGCACCTACCGCACGGGCGACGGCCGCGGCGGGGCAGGCTCGGGCACGCAGCGGTTTGCGCCGCTCAACAGCTGGCCTGACAACGGCAACCTCGACAAGGCCCGCCGCCTGCTGTGGCCGATCAAGCGCAAGTACGGCAACCAGATCAGCTGGGCCGACCTGATGATCTTCGCCGCCGATGTCGGCATGGAGACCATGGGCTTCAAGACCTTCGGCTTCGGCTTCGGTCGTGAGGACGTCTGGCAGCCCGAGGAAGACATCTACTGGGGCGCCGAGGACAGCTGGCTGGGCGACGCCCGCTACAAGGGCGAGCGCGAGCTCGATAACCCGCTGGCCGCCGTGCAGATGGGTCTCATCTACGTCAATCCGGAAGGTCCCAACGGCAATCCCGACCCGCTGGCCGCCGCGCACGACATCCGCGAGACCTTCGCCCGTATGGCGATGAACGACGAGGAGACGGTCGCCCTGATCGCCGGCGGCCACACCTTTGGCAAGGCGCACGGCGCCGGCGACGCGGCCCAGGTCGGCGTCGAGCCGGAAGGGGCGGGTCTCACCGAGCAGGGCCTGGGCTGGAAGAACAGCCAGGGTCGCGGCAATGCCGGCGACACCATCACCAGCGGTCTGGAAGGCGCCTGGAAGCCCAACCCGACCACCTGGGACAACGGCTACTTCGAGACCCTGTTCGGCCACGAGTGGGAGCTGACCAAAAGCCCGGCCGGCGCCAACCAGTGGAAGCCGAAGGACCCGGCGGCCGCCGTGCTGGTCGAGGACGCGCATGATCCGGACAAGCGCCACGCCCCGATGATGGCGACCACCGACCTGGCGCTGCGGATGGACCCGATCTACGAGCCGATCTCGCGTCGGTTCCTGAACGACCACGCCGCCTTCACCGACGCCTTTGCCCGCGCCTGGTTCAAGCTGACCCACCGCGACATGGGTCCGCGCTCGCGCTATCTCGGCCCGCTGGTCCCGCAGGAGGAGCTGATCTGGCAGGATCCTGTCCCGGCCGTCGATCATCCGCTGGTCAATGCGGCCGACGTCGCCGAGCTGAAGAAGGCCGTGCTGGCGTCCGGCCTGACGGTGTCGCAGCTGGTGTCCACGGCCTGGGCCTCGGCCTCGACCTTCCGCGGCTCGGACATGCGCGGCGGCGCCAACGGCGCCCGCATCCGTCTTGCGCCCCAGAAGGACTGGGCGGTCAACAGCCCGGCCCATCTGGCCACCGTGCTGGCCGGCCTCGAGGCGGTGCGCTCGGCCTTCAACAGCAGGCAGACCAGCGGCAAGCAGATCTCGCTGGCCGACCTGATCGTGCTGGCCGGCGGCGCGGCCATCGAGAAGGCGGCCAGGGACGGCGGTCGTGAGGTCGAGGTTCCGTTCACGCCCGGCCGCACCGACGCCAGCCAGGCCCAGACGGACGTCGAGTCCTTCCAGGTCATGGAGCCGGCCGCCGACGGCTTCCGCAACTATCTCAAGCCCAACCAGGTGATGACGGCCGAGGAGATGCTGGTCGACCGGGCCCAGCTGCTGACCCTGTCGGCGCCGGAGATGACGGTGCTGGTCGGCGGTCTGCGAGCGCTGGACGCCAACACCGACCAGAGCCCGCACGGCGTCTTCACCAGCCGGCCGGGCGTGCTGACCAACGACTTCTTCGTCAATCTGGTCGACATGGGCACGGTCTGGACGGCGGCGTCCGAGGAGGAGGCCGAGTTCGAGGGCCGCGACCGGGCGACCGGCGCGCTGAAGTGGACCGCCACCCGGGTCGACCTGGTGTTCGGCTCCAACTCCCAGCTGCGGGCCCTGGCCGAGGTCTACGCCCAGTCCGACGCGGAGGGCGCCTTCGTCGACGCCTTCGTGGCGGCCTGGACCAAGGTGATGAACGCCGACCGCTTCGACCTCGCCTGAGGTCGGGCGGACGGCCGGGCGCGGTCCCGTCGGGATCGCGCCCGCACTCACGACGGGAAAGGTCGCGGCGCCGACAAAGACCGCGACCGTCCCGCACGCGGGAGGACGGGTGACATGCCGAATTTCGTCGAGGCGGCGATCCGGGAGGAGCTGCGCGCCGCAGGCCTTGCGGCCCAGGGATCGCTGCCGCGCCTGCTCGCTGTCCTGCGGCAGTCGCCGGACACCCACCTGACCACGCCGGCCATCGCCGACCTGCTGGCCCGCGGCGGGGTCGCCATCACGCTGGCGGAGCTGGGACACCAGCTGGAGATCCTCGCCGCCGGCGGCCTGATCAGCCGGCTGCCGACCCCGGCCCCCGAGGTGACCTGGGACCTGGTGCCCGAGGCCCACGCCCACTTCGTCTACGGCGAGTTCGACCAGATCATCGACATGCATGTCTCGCAGGAGACCCTGCTGGCCATGATCCGCGACGCCCTGGCCCAGCGCCCCGGCGGGGTGGAGGTGTTCGTGCGGTTCCGGCGGGAACGTTCGGCCTAGGCGAAGCCGGCGCAACCGCCGTCGCCGGCGGCCGTTACCAAGGCTCACTCAAATCCGAGGACATGCGCGATGATACTTCCCCAAGGCGCCGTGGTGGCCGTTGTCGACGGCGAGAAGCTGGTGATGTTCCGCAACACCGGCCACGAGGGCGTCGCACTGACAGCCATGGACGCGCCGGCCATCGAGCCGGGCACGGCCTCGCCGGGACACCGCTCCAGCGGCGCCAATCCCGACAATGACACCCAGGCCGAGGACGCCTTCGCCGGCGGGGTCGCGGCGCTGCTCAACAGCCGGGCGCTGGACGGAACGTTCGACAAGCTGCTGGTAATCGCCGCTCCCCGGACGCTCGGCGAGCTGCGCAAGCACTGGCACAAGGTGCTGCAGGAAAAGCTGGTCGGCGAGATCGCCAAGGACCTCGCCGGTCAGCCGACCGACCAGATCGCCAGGGCTATCGAGGCGGCGTGAGGCGTGCGGGGACACGCACTGAAGTGCATGTCCCCGCAGGTCGTCTAGAACAGGCCCGCGCGCTGGGCGATCACGACCGCCGCCACGATCAGGATCAGGGCCTGGATGATGGAACCGAAGGGCGAGGGCAGCGGCAGCTTCTGCACCGCCCAGGCAATCAGGGCCGCGACGACCAGAACGATGATGGCGAAGATCAAGAGAGACATGGCGAGTTCCTGCGGCGACCTTGGTCGCGGTTCGCAGGGTTAAGCGTTTGCTTGGCTGTTCTGTTCCATGAAGCGGAGCTTGCAAGCCTCCCGTGTCCCCGGCGAAGGCCGGGGTCCATGCGGCACAAGTACTCGGAGCGTGGTCATGGATCCCGGCCTGCGCCGGGAAGACGGAAGAAGGAAGCGGGGACACGTACCGGCTGCGCCGGAACATGTCCCCTCCACCCTAGAACCGCAGCGCGCGGGCTTCCTTCACGTGCGGCAAGGCCTGGATGCGGGCCAGCAGGGCGTCGTCCGGCGCCTGATCGACGCCCACGAGCGCGATGGCGTCGGCGTCGGCGCTGACGCGGCCCAGGTTGAAGGTGGCGATGTTGACGCCAGCCTCGGCCAGCATCATGCCCAGCGCGCCGATGAAGCCCGGCTTGTCGAGGTTGTTGACGTAGAGCATGGCCGGGCCGAAGGCGGCGTCCAGTTCCATGCCCTTGACCTCGACGATGCGCGGGGTCCCGGCGATCACCGTGCCGGCGAAGGCGCGCTTGCCCTTCTCGGTGGTGATGGTGATGCGCATCAGGCTGTCATAGGTCGGGCTGACCTCCTGGCGGCTCTCGGAGACGGTGATGCCGCGCTCCTTGGCCACGGCCGGGGCCGAGACCATGTTGATCTCCGCCAGCATCGGCTTGAGCACGCCCGCCAGCGCGGCGCTGGTCATCGGCTTGACGTTCAGGTTGGCGACGTCGCCCTCATAGGCGATGTCGATGGCGGTGATGCCGAAGTCGACCATCTGGCCGGCGAAGGCGCCGATCTTCTCGGCCAGGGCCACGAAGGGCTTCAGGCGCGGGGCTTCCTCGGCCGTGATCGACGGGCTGTTCAGCGCATTGGTCACGGCGCCGGTCAGCAGGTAGTCGCTCATCTGCTCGGCGACCTGCAGGGCGACGTTCTCCTGCGCCTCGTTGGTGCTGGCGCCCAGGTGCGGCGTGGCCACGACCTTGTCGCTGCCGAACAGCGGGTTTTCCTTGGCCGGTTCGGTGACGAACACGTCGAAGCCGGCGCCGCCGACATGGCCCTCGTCCAGCAGCTTGCGCAGCGCGACCTCGTCGACCAGTCCGCCGCGGGCGCAGTTGACGATCAGCACGCCCTTCTTCGTCTTCGCCAGGTTCTCGGCCGACAGGATGTTGCGGGTCTTGTCGGTCAGCGGCGTGTGCAGGGTGATGACGTCGGCGCGGGCCAGCAGGTCCTCCAGCTCGACCTTCTCCACCCCCATCTCGATGGCGCGCTCGGGGCTGAGGAATGGGTCGTAGGCCACGACCTTCATCTTCAGGCCCAGCGCCCGGTCGGCGACGATGCCGCCGATGTTGCCGGCCCCGATCAGGCCCAGGGTCTTGGCGTAGAGCTCCACGCCCATGAAGCGGTTCTTCTCCCACTTGCCGGCCTGGGTGGAGGCGTCGGCGGCGGGCAGCTGGCGGGCCAGGGCGAACATCATGGCGATGGCGTGCTCGGCGGTGGTGATCGAGTTGCCGAACGGGGTGTTCATCACCACGATGCCCTTGGCGGTGGCGGCCGGAATGTCGACGTTGTCGACCCCGATGCCGGCCCGGGCGATGACCTGCAGCTTGTTGGCGGCGGCGATCACGTCCTTGTCGAGCTTGGCGCCCGAGCGGATGGCGATGCCGTCGTAGTCGCCGATGACGGCGATCAGCTCGTCCTTGGTCAGGCCGGTCTTGATGTCGAAGTCGACGCCGCGGTTCTTGAAGATGTCGACGGCGGCGGGGCTGAGTTTGTCAGCGATGAGGACGCGGGGCATGGGCTTTGTCTTTCGGAATTCGGGGAGAGGGACCCCCTCCGGCCCTTCGGGCCACCTCCCCCGGAGGGGAGGATCACCGGCGCGGATGCTCCCCTCTGGGGGAGCTGTCGCCGCGCAGCGGTGACTGAGGGGGGTCTTGAAGGAAGCTAGGCCGCGGCCAGCTCGGCTGAGACCGTGGCGAAGGCCCAGTCGAGCCAGGGCGTCAGGGCTTCCACGTCGGCCGTGTCGACCGTCGCGCCGCACCAGATGCGCAGGCCCGGAGGGGCCTTGGCGTAGCCGCCGATGTCGTAGGCGGCCTTCTCCTTCTCGAGCACCGAGGCCAGCTTCTTGGCGAAGTCGGCCTGGGCGTCGGCGGGGAGGGCGGTGACCTTCAGATCGACGACCTTCAGGCAGACGGAGGTGTTGGACCGGACGGCCTTGTCCTGCGCCAGGAAGTCGACCCAGGGCGTGACCGCGACCCAGTCCTCGAGCGCCTTGAGGTTGGCTTCCGAGCGGGCCTTCATGCCGGCGGCGCCGCCGACCGTGTCGGCCCAGGCCAGGGCGTCCAGGGCGTCCTCGACGCAGAGCAGCGAGGGGGTGTTGATCGTGGCCCCCTCGAAGATCGCGGCGTTGAACTTGCCGTTGTCGACCATGCGGAACAGTTTCGGCATCGGCCAGGCCGGCGTGTAGCTCTCGAGCCGGGCCACCGCGCGGGGCGACAGGATCAGCACGCCGTGGGCGGCTTCCCCGCCGAGCGCCTTCTGCCAGGAGAAGGTCACGGCATCGAGCTTGGCCCAGTCGAGATCCTGGGCGAAGGCGGCGCTGGTGGCGTCGCAGATGACGATGCCTTCGCGGTCGGCGCTGATGAAGTCGGCGTTGGGCACGCGCACGCCGCTGGTGGTGCCGTTCCAGGTGAAGACCAAGTCGGCGTCCGGGCGGACTTTGGAGGTGTCGGGCAGCTGGCCGTAGGGGGCGTCGAGCACCTCGACGTCCGGCAGCTTCAGTTGCTTGGTGACGTCGGTGACCCAGTCCTTGCCGAAGGACTCGAAGGCCAGCAGCTGGACGGGGCGCGGGCCGAGCATCGACCACATGGCCATCTCGACGGCGCCGGTGTCGGAGCCGGGGACGATGCCGACGAGGAAGTCGGCCGGAACGCCCAGCACCTCGCGGGTGCGGTCGATCGCCAGCTTCAGCTTCGCCTTGCCGGGCTTGCCGCGGTGCGAGCGTCCGAGGACGGCGTCGTTCAGGCTTTGGGGGGTCCAGCCGGGTCTCTTGGCGCACGGGCCAGAAGAGAATTCGGGGCGCGCCGGGCGCAAAGCCGGCTTCTGCGGAGTCGTGGTCACTGCGATGTCTCCCATCCTTGCAGATGGACTGCACCCCGTTGGGAGGGTGTGGCCCGCCGCCGAAGAACCCGATTTCGCTGCGCCGCACAAGAGAAGTTTTTCTCATGCGGCGCTCAGCCACGGACCCGGGCGCAAAAATCTTCTCTTACAGGCCGTGATTTGGCGTCGCCCGCCCCGATCCCGTAGGAAGGCCCATGGGCGGGACGACTCAGAAGATCGATTGGCTGGTGCTGGGCATCCTGGTGGTGATCTGGGGCTCGGCCTTCGCCGGGCTGAAGATCGCCGTCGAGGGCATCCATCCCTTCTGGGTGTCGGCCATCCGGCTGTGGGTCGCGTCGCTGACCCTGTGGCTGCTGGGCGCGGCGCGGGGCGAGCAGATGCCGCGCTTCACGCTGGGCCGGGGCTCGCCCTGGCCGGCCTACGCCCTGGTCGGGCTGGTCGGGTTCGCCGCGCCCTTCTTCATGTTCTCGACCGCGGCCCAGAGCCTCCCCAGCGCGGTCAACGCCATCTGCAACGGCGCCTCGCCGGTGTTCACCGTCGCCCTGGCCCATGTCTTCCTGGCCGACGAACGGATGACGACGCGCAAGGCGATGGGCGTGGGTCTGGGATTCGCTGGGCTGCTGGCGCTGGTCGGGCCCACGCTGCTGGGCGGGGCGAGCCTGCAGATCGGCTTCCTGGCGCTGGCGATCGGGGCGGCCGCCTTCTATGCGGCCTCCAACATCCTGATGCGCAAGGCGCCGCCCTTCACCTCCACGGTGGGCGCCCTGATGATGTGCTTGACCGGGGCGGCGTTCGCCACGGTCGGGGCGCTGGTTCTGGAAGGGCCGCCGCCGGTCCCGCCGCTGATCCCGCTGCTGGTCACCATCGCGCTGGGCGTGGCGTCCAGTGGGCTGGGCACGGTCGGATGGGTCTGGCTGCTGCAGCGGCGCGGGGCGGTGTTCACCAGCATGACCGTCTATCTGCTGCCGGTCTGGGCGACGGTCATCGGCGTCGGGCTGATGGGCGAGCGGCCCGGCTGGAGCGCCTTTGCGGCCCTGGGGCTGATCCTGGCCGGCGTGGCCCTGACCAATGCGCCGGCGCGGAAGGCCTAGGCAGGCCTGGCCGCCGCCCGCCGCCAGGCGAACAGGGTTCCGGTCAGCACGCAGACCAGGACGCCGACCGTGTCGATGTTGTTGATGATCGAATAGAGCCGGTCATAGGGCCGCTCCATCACCAGATAGTAGGCGTGGAGGCTGAACTGTGCGGCCTGGAACAGCATGGCGCCGCCCAGCCACAGGCTGGCGTAGCGGATGGCCAGAAGCAGGAAGCCCACCGCCATCGCGGCGTCGATGACGAGCAGCGCGGATACGGCGACGCCGTCGGGCAGGAGATTGTGGCTCAGCCAGACCGCCGAGGCGGCCCCGACGATGAGCAGGGCGCCCGCCCGTTCGGCGGGCCCACCTCTCCACCACGCAAAAAGGCAGACCGCCAAAGTGGCTGCCCATCCGATCAGCGGAAGAAGTGACTGGTACATCCCATGCGCCTCTAACGGAATTAGAGGCGCATGGGCATTAAACTATTGCAACGTCGGTCGATCAGCTGACCTGGCGCAGGTCTTCACTTTCCTGGGCGAACTGCGGGGGCTTGTCTTCCCAGCCGGCCATCTTGGTGCGGACGCCGATGCGCAGCTTCACTTCGTTCAGCTCGTTATGGGCGCCGACGATGGCGGTGCGGGCTTCGCCGAGCGCCGAGAGGGCTTCGACCAGCTTCGCGGAGGCGTTGTCGCCGACCACGGCCGAAAGGTGCAGATCCTTCCGGGCCTTGAGCATTTCGGCCATCAGCTCGGCCGCTTCGGTCATCGCCGCGTCGAGGGCGGCTTCAGTCGCGAACAGCTTCCGCGCGACCTTCTGGACCACAAAAACCTTTTCCACGTTTCACTCTCCATCAGCCCTTAGGCGAGCTCATGGTAAACGAAACCTTAAGCCGCGACTAGGTAAACAGAAGGTTAAATTGTCGCGGAAGCGAAGCGTTAGGGGAATTGCGCGATAACGGTCCGTCACGGGGCTGTTTTTCGGGCAGATGGACCACAGCGCAAACACCACCCAGGCCTCGAGCCACGCGCCCTTCCAGGCGCGCATCGCCAGCGTCGCGCTGATCACGACGGTGGCGGTGCTGCTCGCCGCCTGCGCGACCTTCATGATCCAGCAGTGGGCCGTCTCGCTCCAGGAATCCCGCGCCACGACCGGCGCGATGAACGCCGTGGTGGCGCGCATCGCCGCGCCGGCCCTCGCCGCCGGCGACGACCAGGCGGCCGGCCGGGCGATGGACTCCATCATCGGCGCGCCGGACGTGCGCGAGGCCAGCCTGATCGACGCCCGGGGGCGGATCATCGCGGCGCGACGCGATCCGGGCCCCGCCGGCGAGAACGAACATGTCGTCCGCACCCCGGTGACCCTCGACGGGCGGACGATCGGGGCGCTGGTGACCACGGTCAAGGCGCCCACGCTCGCCGACCTCGCGCCCCGCTACGCCGCGCTGACCTTCGCCCTGTTCTTCGGCGCCGCCGGCATCGCCATGTTCGTGGCCACCACCCTGGCCCGCCGGATCACCCAGCCGGTCAACCGCCTGTCGGAGGCGATGACCGAGGTGGCGCAGAGCGGCCGCTTCACCCTGGTGGCGGAAGACGCCGACGACGACCTGTTCCGCAGCCTGGCCCGCAGCTTCAACCAGCTGATCAGCAAGCTGGACGCCAACGATCGCGACCTGCGCGCCACCCTGGGCGAGCTGGTCGTGGCGCGCGACCAGGCCAACGCCGCCAATGTGCTCAAGAGCCAGTTCCTGGCCAACATGAGCCACGAGATCCGCACGCCCCTGAACGGCGTTCTGGCCATGGCCGACGTGATGGCCCGCGACGAGCTCGGCGACCGCCAGCGCGAGCGGCTGGGCGTGATCCGCGAGTCGGGCGAGCTTCTGCTCAGCGTCATCAATGACGTGCTCGACCTGTCCAAGATCGAGGCGGGCCGCCTGGAGCTGGCGACCTGCGACTTCTCCCTCGACGAGATGGCCGAGGGCGCGGTCAGCGCCTTCCAGGTCATGGCCGGCGAGAAGGGCCTTCGGTTCGGGATCGCTGTCGACCCCGGCGCGACCGGCTGGTGGCAGGGGGACCCGGACCGCATCCGCCAGGTGCTCAACAACCTGCTGGCCAACGCCATCAAGTTCACCGTCGAGGGCGCGGTGGCCGCGCGCTTCTCGCTGGCCCCGGCCGGCGGACTGCGGCTGACGGTGTCGGACACCGGCATCGGCATCGCGCACGACAAGCTGCCGACCCTGTTCGAAAAGTTCATCCAGGCCGACAATTCCACCACCCGCCGGTTCGGCGGCACGGGTCTGGGCCTGGCGATCTGCCGGGAGCTGGCCCAGCTCATGGGGGGGCAGATCACCGCCCGGAGCATCGAGGGCGAAGGGTCGACCTTCGTCGTCGACCTGCCCCTGCCGCGCGGCGTCGCGCCCCAGGCGGCCGAGCCCGCGCAAACCGAGGCCGACTCGCACGACCAGCGCCGCCTGCGCATCCTTGCCGCCGAGGACAACGCGACCAACCAGAAGGTGCTGCAGGCCGTCCTCGAGCCGCTGGACGTCCACCTGCAGATCGTGCCCGACGGCCGCGAGGCGGTCGACGCCTGGCGCGGCGGAGGATTCGACCTGATCCTGATGGACATCCAGATGCCGGTGATGGACGGCGTCGAGGCGGCCAGGGCGATCCGGGCCGCCGAGTCGTCCGAACGCCTGCCGCGCACGCCGATCCTGGCGCTGACGGCCAACGCGCTGGTGCACCAGGTCGAGTCCTATCTGGCGGCGGGCATGGATGGCCATGTCTCGAAGCCGATCGAGCTGAAGCGTCTGTACGACGCCATCGAGACCGCCGTGGCCAACTCCGCCCTGACGCGCTCACGGGCCGCCTGAGGCCGCCCGGCCCAACCTGAACAGAACATAACGAGCCGCTCAGAACCGTTTCAGGTTCGGAATGGTTTTCTCTCCTCAACGCCGCAGGAACTGGCGTTAGCGAAGAGGAACCGAACCATGAAAAAGATCCTGATCTCCGTCCTGGCGGTCTCGGCGCTGACCGCCGCCGCCGCCCCCGCCATGGCCGCCCCGTGGCAGAACATCAACCAGCGCCAGGCCCAGCTTGACCGCCGCATCGACCAGGGCGTCCGCAGCGGCCAGCTGACCCGCAACGAGGCCTACCGTCTGCGGACCGAGTTCCGGCAGATCGCCCAGCTCGAGAACCGCTACCGCCGGACCGGCGGCCTGCAGGGCTGGGAACGCGCTGACCTCGACCGTCGCTTCGACGTGCTGAGCCGCAAGATCCGCATCGAACGCCGCGACCGCGATGACCGTCGTCCCGGGTACGGCGGCGGCTACGGCGCCGGCTACGGCGCCGGCTACGACAGCGATCGCGACGGCCGCCCGGACCGTGCCGACCGCTTCCCCCACGACCCGCGTCGCTGGTAGTCCCCCCGGCCACTGACGCGACGAGCGCCCCCGCCCTCCCCGGCGGGGGCGTTTTCGTTTGTCAAAGCCGAAGCACGCCCTCGACCACGGTCACGGCCTGGCCGCGCAGCAGCACCCGGTCGCCGCGCAGCTCGCACTCCAGGTCGCCGCCCCGGCCGGGATAGGCCTGGTGGAACTTCAGCACGTTGCGCTTCAGCTTCGCCGACCACAGGGGCGAGAGGATGCAGTGGGCCGAACCGGTCGCCGGATCCTCCGGAATGCCCGAGCCGGGCGCGAAGAAGCGGCTGACCACGTCGTAGGGCGCGCCGGCCCCGGCCAGGGCCGCGACCGAGAGGTTGCCCCGACCGCCGGTGGCTTCGCCGGCGATCTTCTCCAGGGCCGCAAGGTCGGGCTTCAGCTTCCGGATCGCCGTCTCGTCCTCGAACACCGCCACCAGATAGGACCCGGCCCAGACCTCGGCCGGCGCCGCGCCCAGGGCCTCGGCCAGGCCTTCGGGGACGGGTGTCTGCTTCGGCGCGTTGGCGGGGAAATCCATCTCGTAGCCGTCACCCAGCCGCCGGACGACCAGCGGCCCGGACTTCGTGTCGAAGGTCACCGCCTCCGCCTGCAGCCCCAGCTCGGCGAAGAGAACATGGGCCGCCGCCAGCGTCGCGTGGCCGCACAGCGGCACCTCCAGCGCCGGGGTAAACCAGCGCAGGCCGAACCGGGCCGGATCGCCGGTCGTCAGCAGATAGGCCGTCTCGGCCTGGTTGTTCTCCGCCGCCAGGGCCTGCATCCAGGCGTCGTCGCGCCAGGCGGCCTGCGGCTCGGTCACACAGGCCGGGTTGCCGCGGAAGGGCGCGGTGGCGAAAGCGTCTACAGTCCACTGGCGCAACGGATGAACTCCTCGGATAACAGGATCGCCAAAGGTGGTGGTCATGACGCTCGAACTCAACGCCGGCAAGCTGCTTGGACTGTTCACGCCGATCTGGGTGCTGCTGGCCCTGTCGCTGGCGGTGAACTGGGCCGACTGGCAGAGCAAGCCGCTCACCCTGGCCTGGGTCGGCGGACTGCCGTTCCTGGCCACCGGCCTGTTGTGGAGCTTCGGCCGACGGCGATGGCGTCTGGAGCTGACGCCGACGGCGCTGGTCCATCACACCCTGGGACGCACCGAGCAGTTCGCGTGGGACCGGATGGGCGAGATCGCGGTCGATGGCGTGCCGGGGCTGGACCTGATTTCCCCCTCGACGCTGCGGTTCGCCTACAGCGGCGGCGGCCGGATCGAATCGGCCGTCAGCGGCGTCATCGGGCGGCGGCTGCTCTGTGTGTTCGGCGACGGCGGCGCGGGCCGGCTGAAGCGGGAAATCGACGACTATCGCCGGCTGCACGCGGGGAGGCGCACATGACCTTTGAGACCACGACGCCGGAGGGCTTCACCGTCAGCGACGATCAGGCCCGGTTCGACGTTCCCCGCGCCCATCACTGGATCAGCGAGGAGTCCTATTGGGGCAAGGCGATGCCCTACGCGACCTTCGCCGCGGCGATCCGGGGCAGCCTGACCTTCGGCGCCTATGCGCCCGACGGGGAGATGGCGGCCATGGCCCGCGTGGTCACCGACCGGGCCACCTTCGGCTGGCTGTGCGACGTCTTCGTGGACGAGGCGTATCGCGGCAAGGGGCTGGGCAAGGCGCTGATGGCCTACCTCAAGGCGCATCCGGACCTGCAGGGCTTCCGGCGCATGCACCTGGCGACGGCCGATGCGCACGGCCTCTACCGCCAGTTCGGCTTCACCGACCTGACCGGGGTGGATCGCTGGATGGAGATCCGGGATTCGACCCTCTACACGAGGGGGCGGTGAGGCCTTGCGTCCTTCGACACGCCCGCTGCGCGGGCTGCTCAGGATGACGTGTTCTGAAGGCTATCCTCCCACGTCATGCTGAGCAGCGCCGCAGGCGCGTGTCGAAGCGCGCAACGCGCTAACCGGCCTCCACCACCGTGATCTCCGGCCAGCGCGCGCGGGCCGAGGTGGTGGTCTTCACCCAGCCCTTGGCCAGCGGCCGGTTCGGGTTGGGCCGGATGGTCATCGAGAAGAGGTCGTCCAGCCCGAACGGCGCGGCGATGCTCAGGCTGTCGTCCTCCTCCAGCCGCACCCCGACCCCGAAGCAGGGCGCCACGAAGCGGGACAGGGCCTCGGCGCTGCTGGTCAGCGGCTCATAGGGTTCGCCGAAATGGCCTTCGAACCAGAGGTGCACCCGCGCCTGGTTGCGCACCTCCAGCATCTCGCCGAACGGAGCGGGGAAGGCGGCGGCGCGGCGGATATGGACGTCCTCGGCCTCGTAGCTGATGTCGCTGTCGTCGAAATAGACCAGGTCGTAGTCGCGGATGCCGTAGTCCGGGTCGCGGCCGGTCAGGGCGTTCCAGACGCGCTGGTAGACCGAGCCGGAAACCATCAGCCAGTCGGGCAGCGCCAGGCTTCGCGCGAGCGTGAGGGCGGTCATCATCGAGGGCGCGCCTCGGATAATGGCCTCCAGCCGCTGGTCGAGCGTGTCGGTCATCGAGCCTCCCTGAGCGGCCAGCCATGATCGAGCGGGCCGTGCCCGGCGCCCAGGCCCGGCGCGCGGAGCATGGCCTCGTGCACATAGCTCCAGGCCCGCGCCACGGCGTCGGTCAGGCTCAGGCCCTGGGCCAGCCCGACCGCGCAGGCGCTGGCCAGGGTGCAGCCGGTGCCGTGGGTGTGGCGGGTGTCGATCCGCTCGCCCTCGAACGCCGTCTCGCCGTCGGGGGTGATCAACAGGTCGGTCAGCCGCTCCCCCGGAATGTGGCCGCCCTTCATCAGCACCGCCCTCGCCCCAAAGCCCAGCAGGATCTCGCCGGCCCGGCGCAGGTCGTCTGTGGTCAGCACCGGCATGCCGGTCAGGGCCTCCGCCTCGGGCGCGTTGGGCGTCAGCAGGGCGGCGCGGGGGATCATCAGGTCGCGCACCGCCTCGACCGCGCGGGGCTGCAGCAGCGACGCCCCGCCCTTGGCGACCATGACCGGGTCGATGACGGCCGGGACGCCCGGCGCCGAGTCGAGGATTCTCGCCACCCGCTCCACCGTGGCCACGTCGCCCAGCATGCCGGTCTTGATGGCGTCGGCGCCGATGTCGTCGAGCACGGCGCGGGCCTGGGCCTCGATGATGTCCAGCGGGATGGCGTGGACGCCGGTGACGCCCAGGGTGTTCTGCACCGTGATGGCGGTGATCGCCGTGGCCGCGTAGCCGCCCAGGGCGGTGACGGTCTTGATGTCGGCCTGGATGCCCGCGCCGCCGCCGCTGTCGGACCCGGCGATGATCAAGACGCGGCCCCTGAAGGCCGGGGCGGGGGAATCGGGGGAGGTCATGTTGACCTTCTAGCCTCCTGGCCTCCGCGTGGGGAGGGCGGACCGGATCGCCGGGGCTGGATGAGCGGCTCGCAGGGGGGCGTTTCCTGGCCCTCGACAGCGTCGGACGGTGTTGAGGGACAGCTACCGGCTACGCCGGAAGCTGTCCCCGGATCGACGCCACCGCCACGTCGGGCCCGACCACCGCCGTGTCGATCACCAGCGGATCGTCATCCCGGGCCTGATAGTCGCGCCCAACCACCTCGTCCCAGGTCGGCGGGACGAAGCCGGGCAGGTCGGTGATCCGCGCCTCCACCCGACGGCGATGCTCGGCGAGGTCGGAACAGATCACCTCCACCTCGACCAACCGCGCACCCGCGCGGGCGGCGACGGCGCGCCAGGCCTCGCGGGTCAGGGGGACGGGATTGACGCAGTCGGCGACCACGGACGCACCGAGCCGCAGGTTCGAGTCCGCCAGCGCGTACGCCACCGCATAGCCCTGTCCCTCGACCTCGACGCCGTCGTCGTGCAGCGCCATCTCGATGACGTCGATGCGCAGGAAGACCGCGCCCGTCTCCGCCGCCAGCCGGCTGGCGATGGTCGTCTTGCCGACGCCGGGCAGGCCGCCGAACACGACGAGCACGGCGGTCATCATGCGTGCCCGATCGCTGCCTGAACCCGCAGCGCCTGCACGGTATCGCGCACATCGTGCACCCGCACCGCCGCCACGCCGGACCTCGCCCCGTGCAGGGCCGCCGCCAGGGAGCCGCCGAGCCGGTCGTCGGCCTCCGTCGCCAGCGGGTCCAGGGCGGCGATGAAGCGCTTGCGGCTGGCGCCCAGCAGGAGGCGGTAGCCGTGGCCGGCGAAGCGGGGCAGGGCGGCGAGGAGGGCGAGGTTGTGGTCGACCGTCTTGCCAAAGCCGATGCCAGGATCGAGCCAGATCTTCCCGCGCGCCACGCCGGCCGCCTCGGCGGCGGCGGCGCGGTCCAGCAGGAAGGCTTCCACCTCCGTCACCACGTCGCCATAGGTGGGCGCGTCCTGCATGGTGCGCGGCTCGCCCAGCATGTGCATCAGCACGACCTCGCAGCCGAGCTCGGCGGCGACGGCCGGGGCGTCGGTCGAGAACCGCAGGGCGGCGACGTCGTTCCAGATCGTCGCCCCGGCCGCGACGGCGGCGCGGGCCACGGCGGGCTTCATGGTGTCGATCGAGATCGGGATGGCGCTCTCGGCCCGGATCGCGGCGATCAGCGGAACGGTGCGGGCGATCTCCTCGGCTTCATTGACCGGCTGCGCGCCCGGCCGGGTCGACTCGCCGCCGATGTCGAGGATGTCAGCGCCGTCGACGATCAGCCGGCGGGCATGGGCCAGGGCCGCGTCATGACCCAGGTAGCGCCCGCCGTCCGAGAAGCTGTCGGGCGTGACGTTGACGACGCCCATGACGCGGGTCGGCGAAGGGGTCACGGGCGCAGCCAGACTACCAGTCGATGAAGGTCGTGAACCTGCCGACCCCCTGGCTCCAGACGTCGAGGTCGTCACTCAGGCCCGAGAAGGTGCGGCCGGCGTTCACGTTGACGTCGTACTCGATGTAGGGGTCGTTCTCGTCGTCCAGCCAGGCCTTCAGATACCGGTTGCCCTTGTTCCACTCGTTGGTCCTGGCAAGGGTCATCCCGTCCTTGAGGTCGAAGCCGGACGAGAACTGCAGCGCCCGGCAGCGGTCGTTATCGCAGTCATAGAAGTAGACGGTGAAGTTGACGCCGCCCGTGGCGCTCTTGATCATCGGGTCGCCCTGCTTGTCGCGGGACAGCGCGGCCTTGTAGCCCTGGGCCTGAAGCCAGGCGACGACCTCCGGACCGGTCATGCCGGCCTTGTTGATCACCGTTTCGTCGGCCGACGCGGAACCGGCGGCGAGCGTCGCCAGGCCGGCCAGTGCGATCATCATCGCCTTCATGGAACTCTCCCCGGGCGCAACGCGCAGCCCCGCAGGAGGTCTAGCCCTGGCCGGACGGCTCGCCAAGAGCCGCCCGGCCAGGAAAGTTCAGGCCGTCAGTCCTGGTCGCGCGCCGTGACGCTGCCCGGGCGGGGCGACAGGGGCACCGAGGCGGCAGGGCCGCTGGGGCGCTTGGTCTCGGCGTCGTCGCGGTTGGGCATCACGCCCTTGATCACGCCGTTGATCTCCTCGCCCGAGAGGGTCTCGAACTCGAGCAGGGCCTTGGCGACGGCGTGCAGGTCGTCCAGGCGCTCGGTCAGGATCCGGCGGGCCTCGTCCTCGCCCTGCTTGACCAGGCGGCGGACCTCGGCGTCGATCTTCTTCATCGTCTCGCCGGAGACGTTCTGGGTGCGGGCGACCGAATGGCCCAGGAAGACCTCTTCCTGGTTGTCGCCGTAGGCCACGGTGCCCAGCTCGTCGGAGAAGCCCCAGCGGGTCACCATGTTGCGGGCCAGGCCCGTGGCGGCGCTGATGTCGCTGCTGGCGCCGGAGGTGATATTCTCCTTGCCGAAGATGATCTCCTCGGCGACGCGGCCGGCCATCATGATGGCCAGGCGGCTGGTCATCTGGGTGAAGTTCATCGAGTAGCGGTCGCCCTCGGGCAGCTGCATGACCATGCCCAGCGCGCGGCCGCGCGGGACGATGGTCGCCTTGTGCACCGGGTCGGCCGAGGGGACGGTGATCGCCACCAGGGCGTGGCCGCCCTCGTGGTAGGCGGTGTTGCGCTTCTCTTCCTCGCTCATGGCCATCGACCGGCGCTCGGCGCCCATCATGACCTTGTCCTTGGCTTCCTCGAAGTCGGGGTGCGTGACCATCCGGCGGTTCTTGCGCGCCGCCATCAGCGCCGCCTCGTTGACGAGGTTGGCCAGGTCCGCGCCCGAGAAGCCCGGGGTGCCGCGCGCCAGGGTGCGGACATCGACGTCGGCGGCCAGCGGCACATTGCGCATGTGGACGCGCAGGATCTTCTCGCGGCCGGTCACGTCGGGGTTGGGCACCACCACCTGGCGGTCGAAGCGGCCGGGACGCAGCAGCGCCGGGTCCAGCACGTCGGGACGGTTGGTGGCGGCGATCAGGATGATGCCTTCGTTCGATTCGAAGCCGTCCATCTCGACCAGCAGCTGGTTGAGGGTCTGCTCGCGCTCGTCGTTGCCGCCGCCAAGGCCCGCGCCGCGGTGCCGGCCGACGGCGTCGATTTCATCGATGAAGATGATGCAGGGGGCGTTCTTCTTGGCCTGTTCGAACATGTCGCGCACGCGGCTGGCGCCGACGCCGACGAACATTTCCACGAAGTCCGAGCCCGAGATGGTGAAGAAGGGCACGCCCGCCTCACCCGCGACGGCGCGGGCGATCAGCGTCTTGCCGGTGCCCGGAGGGCCGATCAGCAGGGCGCCCTTGGGGATCTTGCCGCCCAGGCGCTGGAACTTGGCCGGGTCCTTCAGGAAGTCGACGATCTCCGACAGCTCTTCCTTGGCCTCGTCGACGCCGGCGACGTCCTCGAAGGTCTTGCGGCCCTTGGTCTCGGTCAGCAGCTTGGCCTTGGACTTTCCGAAGCCCATGGCGCCGCGGGCGCCGCCCTGCATCTGGCGCATGAAGAAGATCCAGACGGCGATCAGCAGCAGGACCGGGAAGGCGTTCAGGAGGATGGCGACCAGCGACAGCCGTTCGGCCGGCTTGATCGTCACATTGACGTTCTGCGCCTGCATTTCCTTGATCAGGTCGCTGGAGTCGGCGGGCACCACGGCGGTGGACACCGCCTTGGGGTCGGAGCCGACGACCTGGACGGCCGAGCCCTGGAAGACGGCCTTGGAGACCTCGCCCGACTGAACCTTGGCGAGGAGCTCCGAATAGCTGATCTCGCTGCTCGTGGCGCGCGCGCCGGCCGAGCCCTGGTTCATCATGCTCCAGACGCCGAAGGCGACGACGACGATCGCCGCCCAGATGGCCATGTTCCGCAGGTTCATTCGCTCAAACTCTTCCTGTGCCAGTCACCCCTGAAACATAGGGCGGCCGGGCCGGTTTCGCCATGCGCGCCATTCGTCACAGGGCGGGCTCGCCGTCAACAACACCGATCGCCGCCTCGAAACGGGGCAGAACCAGCGCGGTTGCGCGAACCGACGGGTGATCTGCAAGGATCGGGCAAGAGACGGCGCCGTCCCGGGACATCATCACCGGCAACGAAGGCCGGACCGCGGCGGGGACGGTGCGCAGGGCGGCCTGCTGCGTCCCGGGCAGCTGCCGGGTCAGGCCGGCCAGGGCGCGGACGGTCCCGCCGACGTCGCTCAGGAGTTCGAACCGGCCGTCCCAGACGGCGGCCCGGCCCGGCGTGAGGGCGAGCTCCGGCAGGCCGGCGCGGCCCGGGTCGCGGGTGAAGACAGCGGTCTCGCCGTCCGATGCGACGCGGGCGCCGGCCAGGGTGGCGGCAAAGGCTTCCCGCGAGCGGAGGCGGGCGACGAGGCGCTCCAGCCGGTCCCCCCGCGGCGGCCGCGCCGTCCCGCCCGCGCACAGGCAGGCGGCGGCGATCCAGGCGGCGGGAGCGGTGACGCCCAACGACAATCCTCCCCCAACGGGGGAGGGGGACCATGCGGAGCGTGGTGGAGAGGGTTCGGCGCCGGGAGGCAGAAGGGGTGGCATGGACTCGGGGCCCGAAGCTTCCGACGCTCCTGGCCGCAGCCCGCTCCCCACTCCTTCTGATGATCCCCCTCTCCCGTCGGGAGAGGACAGAGCTGAGCGCGCCCGCGCTCTCGCGAACCGCAGGTCCTCGTTGGCCGGATCGTCGATCCAGGTCTCCCCCCTGTCCCGCAGCCAGTTGCGGACCTCCGCGCGGCCCAGCGCCAGCATCGGGCGCAGCAGGAAGACGCCTCGACCCTGCGGCCAGGCGGGCGAGGGCGCCCACTCGGCCGGGTCGGACACGCTCGACCCCTCGGCCCTCATGGCGGCGGCCTCGACCAGGTCGTCGGCGGTATGGCCCATCAGGATGACCCGCGCCCCGATGTCCCGCGCGGCGTCGGCCAGCAGCGCGTGGCGGGCGGCTCGGGCGGCGGCGGGCAGGCCGGCGGCGGGCTTGTCGCCCTCCCAGCGTAGCGCGTGGAAGGCGACGCCCAGCCGGCGGGCGGTCGCCTCGCACCGGCGGGTCCAGGCGGCGCTGTCCGGGTTGAGCCCGTGGTCGACGGTCAGCACGGCGACCGTCCGGCCGTGCGCGCGGGCCCAGTCCAGCGTCAGCAGCAGGAGCGCCAGCGAGTCGCCGCCGCCGGAGAAGGCGACGGCCAGCGGGGCGGCGACGTGGGTTCGCAGTCTGCGTTCGAAGACGGCGCCTAGGCCGCGCACTTGGCCTGCACCCGGGCCGCCTGGGCCCGGTTCAGGACGCCGGGGGGCGCCTTGGGATAGCGCCGGGCCAGCTCGTCCAGGGTCTGGCAGGCGTCGGCGGGCTTCTTGAGCGCCAGCAGGGAGCGCGACAGCTCCAGCACCGCGTCGGGCGCCCAGGACGTCTTGGGCCAGCCGCGGATGGCGCCGATATAGGCGCCGGCCGCCCCGCCGTGATCGCCGCGCACCGACAGGGTCTTGCCCAGCCAGTAGCGGCCTTCCGGGCCCTTGGGCGTGTCTCCGTAGCGGCTCACGAACCGGTCGAAGGCGACGTAGGCGGCGTCGTAGTCGCCATCGAGCATCAGCTTGCGGGCGGCGTCGAACTCGGCGTCCGGATCGCCCTCCTCAACGCCGACCTCCTCTTCCTCGACGCCGGCCAGGGCGTCGGCCTCGATCTTGCCGGTCCGCGCTTCCAGCGCCGACAGGCGGTCGGCCAGCGCCCGGTTGGCCGCCTGGGACTCGGCCAGCGCCCGGCGAGCCTGGTCCAGTTCGAAGGTCGTCGCCTCGTTCTGGCGGTTGAGCGAGGTCAGGGTTTCCTCGAGATCGACGATGCGCTGGGCGAGGCCCTGCAGCTGCCCCTCGGTGTCGGCCGGCTGGACGACGACGGGCTTTCCGCTGTCACGACCCTGGAAGACGATCGAACGCAGTTCGCGCACGACCTTCTCCATCCGCTCCAGCCGCTTGACCGAGCGGTCGTCGAGCGGGTCGGGCATCGGTGTCTGCGACCAGGCCACGCCGCCGGCGAGGGCGACGGTGAGGGCCAGGGAGGAGGCGATCAGGATGTTGCGCGTCATGGGCTCGATGATGCGGTTGTGTCAGCGACGAAATTACGGCGTAGCGGCGGGCGCCGACAATGGGCGGAAAGCAAAGAGGGGACCGCCAGCCGCGATCCCCTCCCGCCGAGTTGCGATGAGCCGGGAGCCTAGCGGGCGCCGGCGATGATCACGGTGTGGCCGTTGCGGTTGCGGGACCAGGCGTCCTCGCCCGTGCCCGGATCGATCGGCCGCTCCTTGCCCCACGACAGGGTGGAGATGCGGGACGACGACACGCCGCGGCTGACCAGGTAGTCGCGCACCGCGTTGGCGCGGCGGGCGCCCAGGGCCAGGTTGTACTCACGGGTGCCGCGTTCGTCGCAGTTGCCCTCGACGCGGATCTGCACGGCCGGATAGCGCATCAGCCAGGCGGCCTGCGCATCCAGCACCGACATTGCGTCGGAACGGATGTCGTAGCTGTCGAGGTCGAAGTAGACGAAGTCGCCGACGTTGATGACGAAGTCCTGCGTCGATCCAGGGATCGGCCGGCTGTCGACAGGGCCAGGGCCGGGCGCGGGCTTGTAGCCCGTGCCGGGGCCCGGAGGCGCGCCGGGGCCCGGACCGGGCTCGGGCAGGGGCTTCGTCGAGGCGCAGGCCGCCATCGAGGCGGTGGCGGCGAGGACAAGCGCCAGTCTGACAGCGCGCTTTGCGTCGAAGCTCATGCAGGCTTCCTCCTTGGATCTGGGTCCCTCAGGACGATAGTGACCTGAGATAACGGGAATACGCGACGGGAAACTCTGATCAGGCCTCACAATGACGTCAGGGTGAAGCCCTAGAACCACAATTCACCGCTCAGTTGAGCAGCGGCGACCACGCCGGGTCCGAACCCGAGCCCTGGTAGGGGGCCGGGCGCAGTATGCGACCGGTGATGTCCACGGTCCACAAACGCGGCGCGCCGCCTCTTGTTTCCCGGAAGAACATCAGCACCCGGCCGTTCGGCGCCCAGGTCGGACCTTCGTCCAGATAGCTGGTCGTCAGGATGCGCTCGTCGCTGCCGTCGGGGCGCATCACGCCGATGTGGAACATGCCGCCCTGCTGCTTGGTGAAGGCGATGAAGTCGCCGGTCGGGCTCCACACCGGAGTGGTGTAGATGCCGCCGCCGCGCGAGATGCGACGCGCGCCCGAGCCGTCCGAGCCCATGATGTAGAGCTGCGGGCTGCCGCCGCGGTCGGAGTTGAAGACGATCCGGGAGCCGTCCGGCGAGAAGCTGGGCGAGGTGTCGATGCCCGGATCGCTGGTCAGCTTGCCCTGCGAGCGGGTGGTCAGGTTCATGATCCAGATGTCGCTGTTGCCGCCCCGCTCGACGGAGAAGGCGACGCGGTTGCCGTCCGGCGAGAAGCGCGGCGCGAAGACCATGCCGGGGAAGCGGCCCAGGGTCTCCTGGCGGGCGGTCTCGATGTTGAACAGATAGATGGCCGAGCCGGTCGGCCGCAGCGCCATGTAGGTGATCTCCTGGCTGGTCGAGGAGAAGCGCGGCGTCATGACGATGTAGCTGCCGTCGGTCAGGCTGGACGGGTTGGCGCCGTCCTGGTCCATGATCATCAGCCGCTTGATGCGGTTGTCGCGCGGGCCGCTCTCGGCGACGAAGACGATGCGGCTGTCGAAATAGCCCTTCTCGCCGGTCATCCGCTCATAGACTGCGTCGCTGATCTTGTGCGCCACGCGGCGCCAGTTCTCGGGCGTGGAGGTGAACTGCAGGCCCAGGAGCTGCTCGCCGGAGAAGACGTCCCACAGGCGGAAGTCGACGCGCAGCCGGCCGTCGCCCTCGACGGTCACATGGCCGTTTACCAGCGCCTGGGCGTTGATGGTCTTCCAGCTGTCGAAGGTCGGCTGGACCGCGATGTCGAGGTTGCGCTCGGGGAAGGCGGCCGGGTCGATGGTCTTGAACAGGCCCGACCGCTCGAGGTTGCCGGTGATGACCTGCGCGATCTCCGCGCCCCGGCCGGCGCCGCTGAAGGCCGGAACGGCGATGGGCAGTGGCTCGACGACCCCGGAACTCACCGTCGAGCCGACCTGGGGCTGGGCCATCGCGATCATCGGGGCGGCGAGCAGGGCGGCGCAGGCGATGACGGCGGCGAGGGTGGATCGGATGATCATCGGGGCTCTCCGGGACTAGCGGTTGGCGCAGGCGGCGGGCGCGTCGAAAGGATAGATCAGTTCCTCGCCATATAGTTCCGGCGGGAAGTCGTTGAACGGTTCGGCGGCGTAGACGGCGCGGATGGCGCGCTCGGACGCGACGCGGACCATCGGGTCCTTGGCGCCGGCTTCCGAGGATTTGGGACGGCCCAGCAGCTTGCCCCCGAACGAGACGCGGAAGGTCACTTCCGCGCGGATGTCGGCGCCGCCCTCGACCAGGCAGTTGGGGTTCCAGCGGCGGCTCAGGTCGTTGCCGAGGTTGAGCAGGTAGCCCTTGGTGGCGGCCGAGACGCGCTTGCCCGAACCGATCTGGACGGTCAGGGGGTCCTTCTTCGGGCCCTTCCGGCCGCCGCCCTTCTTCGGGGGTTTGGCGGCCTTGCTGGTCGTCTCGACGTCGCTGAGCAACCGGTCGAGGTCCAGCTCGGCGCGGGGTCCGGTCCGGCCCGGCTTGACCGGGGTGGGCGTCGGCTTCTTGACGTCTGGCCTGGGGAGCGGTGCGGCGGTCGGGGCGGGCAGCGGGACCGGCTCCGGCTCGGCGAGGGGGTCGGGCTCCTCGGTCTGGGCCTCCTGGACCTGGTCGGAAAGCTCGGCCTGGATGAACTCCGGCGGGCCGTTGGTGACCAGGGTCACCGGCACGCCGCCGCCGACCTGGAAAGGCTTCTGGAACAGGCCGCCGAGGAAGACGACAGCCGCCAGCGCGGCCGCGTGCAGCGCGACCGAGACCGCGAGGGCCGGCGTGATGCCTGTCCTCTCCCGGCGGTTCACCCCGACTGTCCCTCCGTGGTCGTCGCCTTCTGGCTTGCACCCGACGTCGGACCGCCGGTGTCGGTGATCAGGTTGATCTTGGTGAAGCCGCCGGTCGACAGCGCCGCCATCACCTGGGCGACCACCTCGTAGGAGGCCTTGCCGTCGGCGCGAACGTAGATCGGCTTGTCGTAGCCGGCCGAGGACAGGCGCTCCAGCCGGGGCTTCAGCGAGGCGAACGGGATCTCGGTCTCGGCCAGGAACAGCTTGCCGTCGGCCTTCACCGTCAGGGTGATCGGCTCGGCTTGGTCCTGCATGGCCCCGGCCTCGGTCTTGGGCAGCTCGACCTGTACGCCGCTGGTCAGCAGCGGGGCGGAGATCATGAAGATGATCAGCAGCACCAGCATCACGTCGACCAGCGGCGTGACGTTGATCTCGCTCAGCGCGCCGCGGCCGCGCCGGCCCCGGCGTCGGCCCCGGCGACCGCCGGCCGAGAAGGCGTCGTTGGCGGAAAGCGCCATGGCTCAGACCTTCTCCGCCAGCCGGCGCTGGATGGCCGTCGACAGGTCGTCGGCGAAGCCTTCCAGCCGGGCCCCGAACTTGCCGGCGTCGGTCGAGAACTTGTTGTAGGCGATGTAGGCCGGAATGGCGGCGGCCAGGCCGATGGCCGTGGCGAACAGCGCCTCGGCGATGGCCGGGGCGACCACGGCCAGCGAGGTGTTCCGCTCCAGCGCGATGCTCTGGAAGGCGTGCATGATGCCCCAGACCGTGCCGAACAGGCCGATGAACGGCGAGGCCGTGGCGACGATGGCCAGGCTGCCGAGGCCATCCTCGGTCTTCTGGCTCTCGCGGGCGATGTGGCTGTCGAGCACCCGGTCGATGCGCTGGATCAGCAGCGCGGTCTGGGTGTCGCCCAGCGGACCCTTGCCGCGGGCGTCGCGCCACTCGCGCAGGGCGGCGTTCAGCAGGCGGGGCAGGGGTTGCTTGTTGTCGGCGCCGGACTCGGCGGCGATCTCCTCCAGCGGCCGGCCCGAGCCGACCTTGTCCTCGAACCGGTTGGCCTGGGCGTTCAGCGTGGTGAACCGGAAGGCCTTGTCGATGATCACCGCCCAGGACCACAGCGAGGCGAGGGCCAGGCCCACCATGACCCCCTTGATCACCCAGTCGGCGTTGGTCCACAGCGAGACAAGCGAGAACGTGTCGGCGGATATGGTCGAAGCGTCCATGCGAGCGGAAACCCCCGGGCTGGTCTGGTTTCGCCGATCTTGTCGGCGGCTTTGGTGAAACTAAGGCGCAGACGTTAATGGTCGTTAGCCATTCGCCTCATGCAAGAATGGGCGCACCGCATCGACAAGCCCCGCCGGCGGCTTTCTGGGGCGGCCGTCCATGGTGATGCAGGCGGCGGTCACCGCCGCCTCGCACAGCAGTTCTTCGCCGCGCAGGATCTGCTGGCTGATGAACAGGCGCGGGCCCTTCACCGCGTCATAGGTGGTCACCACCCGCAACGCGTCGTCGATCCGCGCCGGCTTGCGGAAGTCGATCTCCATCCGCGTGACCACGAAGGCGGCCGGGTCGGCGCGATCCGCCAGCGCGTTGTGCGATACCCCCGCCAGCCGCAGGAAGTCGCTCCGCCCGCGCTCGAAATAGCGGACGTAGTTGGCGTGATAGACGACGCCGGTGAAGTCGGTGTCCTCGTAATAGACCCGCACCGGCAGGATGTGCGCGCGGCCCTCGAAGCGGCCGGCGGAGGGGGAGTCGGGGGTGGCTGTCACCTTGGGCCCTGCGTCCTTCGACACGGTCGCCGCGCGACCTGCTCAGGATGACTTAGAAGAGAGGGCTTCTCTGAGCTAGATGTCGAAGCTATGAAGGTTGTTCACCCGGGGTCGGGTTGAGAGAGTGGGGTTGCGAAGCTCCAACCTCTGAACCGGGAGACCCCGGATGAACGTCCACAAGAATGCCCGTCTGACGCCGGCTGGTCGAGCCTTGCTGGCGGATCGCGTGGAGCGAGGCTGGCCGATGAAGGCGGCGGCTGAAGCGGCCGGGGTCTCCCGGCGAACCGGCTACAAGTGGCTGGGCCGGCATCGTCTCGGGGGCGAGCGAAGGCATCACGACCGCAGCTCGGCGCCGAGACGATGTCCGCGCGAGACGCCAAAGCCGCTGCTGGCCCAGATCGAGCGCCTGCGTCGGGAGCGGCTGACGGGGCCGGCGATCGCCGCGCGGCTTGGCATGCCGCGCTCGACGGTGGGGGCGATCCTTCGTCGACTGGGCCTTGGCAAGCTGAAGGCGCTGGAGCCGAAGCCGCCGGTGATCCGCTACGAGCGCAGTCGGCCCGGCGAGATGATCCATCTGGACATCAAGAAGCTCGGCCGCTTCCAGGTCGAAGGCCACCGGGTGACGGGCGACCGCCGGGCCGGGCGCTCGCGCAAGGCCGGCTGGGACTTCCTGCACGTCTGCGTCGATGACGCCTCGCGGCTGGCCTACACCGAGATCCTGCCTTCCGAAGGCCAGCACGACGCCACGGCCTTCCTCGAGCGCGCCCTGGCCTGGCTGGGCCGCCACGGCGTCACCGTCCAGCGGGTGATGACCGACAACGGCTCGGCTTACCGCAGCAGGCTCTTCGCCGCCGCCCTCCAGAAGGCCGGGGCCCGCCACGTCCGAACACGGCCCTACACGCCCCGCACCAACGGCAAGGCCGAGCGCTTCATCCAGACCAGCCTGCGGGAATGGGCCTACGCCAGGCCCTATGCCTCATCGCAACATCGAACCGCAGCCATCGGCCCCTGGACCGACAGCTACAACACCGCCCGACCTCACTCCGGCATCAAAGGCCTCACACCATGGCAGCGTGTGAACAACCTTCTTGGAAACGACAGCTAGACGCAATCAAACCTAGTCATCCTGAGCAGCCCCGGCCTCTTGCCGGGGCGTGTCGAAGGACGCAGGGGTCTCGCCCGGCCTGCCATGGTGCTGATAGCTGCGGGCAAGCGCGGGCAAGCTGTCCCACGCTCCCGCGATCACCGCTTCCTTCTTCGCGCGGGACCAGCGCTTCACCGTTCGCTCCCAGGCGATGGCCTCGTACATCGACTGGAACTCGGCGACGTAGACGCATTCGACCGGCAGACGGGTCGAAGTGTAGCCTTCGAAAGTGCCGGCGTGATGCTGGGCGAGGCGTAGGCCAAGGTCGGTGGTCAGGCCGGTGTAGTAGCTGTCGTCAGCGCAGCGCAGGATGTAGACCCAGACGGCCATGCTGGCGATGCAATCATGGATTGTGTGGCGCGTCGAGCACCTTGCGTCCTTCGACACGCCGCTTCGCGGCTGCTCAGGATGACTGGGTGGGGAGGCAATCTCCAAAGTCATGCTGAGCAGCGCCGCAGGCGCGTGTCGAAGCACGCAATGCCCCTACTCGAACAACCCCGCCTGCCCACCCGCAACCGTCGCAGGCGGGGTCAGTCCCAGGTGCAGGTAGGCCTTGCCGCAGGCGACGCGGCCGCGGGGGGTGCGCTGGATGAAGCCCTGCTGCATCAGGAACGGCTCGATGACGTCCTCGACCGCGTCGCGCGCCTCGGCGATGGCGTAGGCGAGGGTCTCGACCCCGGCCGGGCCGCCGCCGTAGTTCTCGATCAACGCCCGCATGTAGCGGCGGTCGAGGCTGTCGAGGCCCGCCTCGTCCACCTCCAGCCGGGCGAGCGCGCGGGCTGCGTGGCCCCTGTCGATCAGCGCGGCGCCATCGGCGGCGGCGAAGTCGCGGACCCGGCGCAGCAGGCGGCCGGCGACGCGCGGCGTGCCCCGGGCCCGGGCGGCGATCTCGGCGGCGCCGTCATCGCTGAGCGGCGCGCCCATCTTGCGGGCCGCGCCCAGCAGCACCTGCTGCAGCTCGGCCGGCGTGTAGAACTCCAGCCTGAGCGGGATGCCGAAGCGGTCGCGCAGCGGCGTGGCCAGAAGGCCCGCGCGCGTGGTCGCGGCCACCAGGGTGAAGGGCGCCAGATCGATGCGGATCGACCGCGCCGAGGGCCCGTCGCCGATGATCAGGTCCAGCACATGGTCCTCCATCGCCGGATAGAGGATCTCCTCGACGTTGGCCGCCAGGCGGTGGATCTCGTCGATGAACAGCACGTCGCGCGGTTCAAGGTTGGTCAGGATGGCGGCCAGGTCGCCGGCCTTGGCCAGCACCGGCCCGCTGGTGGCGCGGAAGTTGACGCCCAGCTCGCGGGCGACGATCTGGGCCAGGGTCGTCTTGCCCAGCCCCGGCGGGCCGAACAGAAGCACGTGGTCCAGCGCCTCGTTGCGGTCGCGGGCGGCGTCGATGAAGACCTTGAGGTTGGCCTTGGTCTGCGCCTGGCCGACGAACTCGGCCAGGGTCTGAGGCCGCAGCGCCTTGTCGGTGGGCTCGAAGGGCTGGGCGTCGCCGGAGATGATGCGGTCGGTCATGGCTCGCACTCATTGCGTGGTTCGCGACGCTCGCCCAAGCGCTCGCTCCTCACCATGACGAACTTTGTTGAAGCCCACCCACCTTCGTCATCCTGAGGAGCCGCCCCCGGGTCGCGCGGAGCGCGCGCCCGAGGATAAACTCCGCGGCGTCGCGAAGGACGCACGGCCAACGGGCGGGTCAACGCCCGATCTCCTGCAGCGCCGCCTTGATCAGCGCGGAAACATCGGCCTCCTCGCCCAGCCGCAGCGCCGACTGTTCGACCGCGCGGCGGGCGACCGGCTCGGCAATGCCAAGGCCCATCAGGCCGGCTACGGCCTCGCCGGCGGCGGAGGGCCTGACCGGGTCCTGCGACGGGATCGACGCATGGAAGGCCGCCACCGGGCCGTCGGTGATCGGCTTGTCCTTCAGCTCTGTGATGATGCGCTGGGCCAGCTTGGGGCCGACGCCGTTGGCGCGTCCGACCAGGGCCTTGTCGTCACGGGCCACCGCGCCGGCCAGTTCGGCCGGCGAGGCGATGTCCAGCACCGCCATGGCCGCCTTGGGCCCGACGCCCTGGATGGCGGTCAGCAGCACGAAGGCCCGGCGCTCGTCACGGGAGCCGAAACCGTACAGGCGCGGGCCCTGGGCCTCGCTCCAGGTATGCTCGATATGCAGCAGGGTCTCATCGCCGACGGCGGGCAGGCGGCCGAGCGTCCGCGAGCCGCAGCGCACGACATAGCCGACCCCGCCGACGTCGATCAGCATCTCCTCCTCGCCGACCTCGGCGACGATCCCGCGCAGCCGGCCGATCATCCTGCTTCGCTCCCAAGGGAGCTTCGCAGGACAAGTCCGCTGGCGGCTAGTCCTCCGAAGCCTTGGCGAAGGAGGAAGCCTTGGCGAAGGAGGAAGCCTTGGCGAAGGAGGGTCATGCGGTCTTCCTTTCGCGGGCCAGCAGGCCGGCCATCGCGGCGGCGGCCGAGGTTCCGGCTTGCCGCGGCGCCTTGCGGGCGTGGGCGTGGGCGATGGCGACGGCCAGGGCGTCGGCGGCGTCCTGGGTCGGCGATCCCGCCGTCGGCAGCAGCCGGGCGATCATGAAGGCGACCTGGTCCTTGTCGGCGCCGCCGGTCCCGACCACGGCTTTCTTGACTTCGCGGGCGGCGTACTCGGCGACCCGCAGCCCGGCCTGGGCAGGGGCCAGCATCGCGGCAGCGCGGGCGTGGCCGAGCTTCAGCGTCGACTGGCCGTTGGTGTTGACGAAGGTCTCCTCGATCGCCGCCTCGTGCGGGCCGTGCTCGGCGACCACGGCGGCGACGCCCTCGAACAGGCAGAGCAGCCGCTCGGCCAGCGAGGCCTTCTCGTCGGGCGCGATGACGCCGTGCGCGATCCAGGCCAGGCGCGAGCCCTCGACCGAGACCAGACCCCAACCCGTGCGGCGAAGGCCGGGGTCGAGGCCGAGGATGCGAATCGGCGTGTTCATCATGTGTTCTATAGAATGGCCGGAATCCTGAACGAAGCGGAAAGGTCCGCCTCAGTGATTGCGCGGCAGGATCTCGAACTCGACCACCTTCTTGTCCTCGCGCAGGACATGGGCCAGGGCGTCGATGTGGCCCAGCGAGGCGCAGCGAATCGTGGCGCCATGCTCGATCATCACGCCCTTCTTGATCAGCCGGTTGCTGAAGGGCGAGGGTTCCAGCTTCAACGCCCGCAACCGGTCACGGATCTCCACGGCGTCGGGCGCCCCCTCGCGCTTGTAGCGGATGGTGACCTCGGCGACCTGCTGCTGCGGCAGCCAGCCGTCGACGATGCGCAGGACGGCCAGCACGATCAGCGACAGAACCGTGCCGCCGATCGCCACGCTCCACATGCCCATGCCGAACATCACCCCCAGCGCCGAGGTGGTCCACAGCGACGCGGCCGTGGTCAGCCCGTGCACCGAGAAGCCCTCGCGGAAGATGACCCCGCCGCACAGGAAGCCGACGCCGGTCAGGATGCCGTGGGCCATGCGGACCGGGTCGATGCGCACGACGCTCTCGGGCGTGGCGGCGTTGATCCAGTCGTACTGGTGATTGGCGCCGACCATCAGCATCGCCGCGGTCAGGGCCAGCAGCGCGTGGGTCCGGAAACCGGCCGGCTGGCCGCGATGGCCGCGCTCGATCCCGACAAGGCTGCCGGCCACCAGGGCGCCGACCAGCGGCAGGAAGTACTCGGGCTTGAAGAGAAGGACTTGCGTCCAGTCCATGGGGCGTCTCCGATCGGGGGCGGGAAGGGAACGACGGAACGCATCAGGGAACAAGGCCGATCACAGGGGATTCCTGTTGTCGAAGGAGAAAGCCATGCCCCGCGAACTGATCGATACCGGAACCGACAAGCGCTACGTCCGCCGCGACGACCAGGGCCGCTTCAAGGACGTGGTCGATGTCGGCAAGTCGCTGGCCGCCGATCAGCGCACCAAGGCCAGGACCACGGTCAAGTCCGGCGACGGCGACCGTGGCGACCAGAAGAAGCGCTGAGCCCGGCCGCACCGCCGCCGGATGCGGGTCCGGGCGCCGATTGGCCCTTGCCCCGGTCGTCCTTCACCCCTGAGACTGCTCCGGCAATCGAGGGAGTGTGCTCATGCAAGTCTGGCGGCGGGCGCTTGCGGCGACGGTGATGGCGGCGGCGCTGCCGGGGCTGGCCGGGGCGCAGGGACCGGGCCTGCGGCCTGACCAGGTCCAGTTCCGGGGGCTCTACAAGGAGCTGGTCGAGATCAACACCACCCTGTCGGCCGGCGACTGCACGGCGGCGGCGAAGGCCATGGCGGCGCGGCTGAGCGCGGCGGGCTTCCCCGACAGCGACCTGCACCTGATTGTCGAGCCGACCCACCCCAAGGAAGGCAACCTTGTCGCCATCCTTCCCGGCAAGGATCCCAAGGCCCCGGCGCTGCTGCTGCTGGCCCACATCGACGTGGTGGAGGCCAACCGCGCCGACTGGACGCGCGACCCCTTCACCCTGATCGAGGAGGACGGCTGGTTCTACGCCCGCGGCGCCAGCGACGACAAAGCCCAGGCGGCGATCTGGGTCGACACGCTCGTTCGCATGAAGACCGAGGGCTACCGGCCGCGCCGCACGATCAAGATGGCCCTGACCTGCGGCGAGGAGAGCGACGACGCCCTCAACGGCGCCGACCTGCTGGTCACGAAGCATCGCGACCTGATCGACGCGGGCCTGGCGCTGAACGAGGGGGCCGGCGGGCTGATGGACGTGGCCGGCAAGCCGATCTCGCTGTCGATCCAGTCGGGCGAGAAGGTCTACCAGGACTTCCATCTGGAGGTGACCAACCCCGGCGGCCACTCGAGCCGGCCCTACAAGGACAACGCCATCGCGCGGCTGTCGGTCGCCCTGAACAAGGTGATGGTCGACGACTTTCCGGTGCAGCTGAACGAAACCACGCGGGCCTACTTCACCGCCACGGCCCCGCTCGTCGACGCCGAGAACGGGGCGGCGATGCGGGCGCTGGTCGCCGATCCGACCGACGCGTCCGCGGCGGCGATCATCGCGCGCAATCCGATGTGGAACAGCATGCTTCGCACCACCTGCGTGCCGACCCTGGTCAAGGCCGGCCATGCGCCCAACGCGCTGCCGCAAAGGGCCTGGGCCAATGTGAACTGTCGCATCTTCCCGGGGCAGACCGCCGAGCAGACCCGCCTGCGGCTGGCGGCGGTGATCGGCGACGACAAGGTGACCATCGTGGCCGACGCCACCAGCCTGCGCACGCCGCCGCCGCCGCCGCTGTCGGACGCGGTGATGGGTCCCCTGCGCAAGCGGGCAGAGCAGTTCTGGCCCGGCGTGCCGATCGTGCCGTTCCAGACCACTGGCGCCACGGACGGCAAGTACACCAACGCCGCCGGCATCCCGACCTACGGCCTGACGGGCATCTTCGCCGAAGCCAACGGCGGCGGAACCCACGGCCTCAACGAGCGCATCCGCGTCAAGTCGCTCTACGACGCGCGGGACTTCCTGTTCGTGTTGGTGAAGGACTACGCGGACCAGAAGTGAGGTCTTGCGTGGTTCGCGACGCCGGCCAAGGCCGGCTCCTCACCATGACGAAGGTGGTTTGCGTTCCACCGAGGTCGTCATCCTGAGGAGCGAGCTCTTGGGCGAGCGTCGCGAAGGACGCACCTACCCCAGCTTCGCCATGTCCGCGTCGCTGATGTCTTCGTTGGAGTAGACGTTCTGGACGTCGTCGTCGTCTTCCAGGGCGTCGAGCAGGCGCATCAGGGTGGCGACGTTTTCGCCCTCGACGGCGACCGTCGACTTCGGACGCCAGATGATCTTGGTCGAGGAGGCCTCGCCGAACACCTTCTCAAGCGCCGTGGCGACCTCGTTCAGGTCCTCGAAGGCGGTGTAGACGGTGTGGCCCGAGCCCTCTTCGCCGAGGTCCGACTCGACGTCGGCGGCGCCGGCCTCGATGGCCGCTTCCATCATCGCGTCTTCGCTGGCGACCTTGGCCGGGTAGGTGATCTCGCCCATGCGGTCGAAGTTGAAGGCCACCGAGCCGGTGGCGCCCATGTTGCCGCCCAGCTTGGAGAACAGCGAGCGCACGTTGGCGGCGGCGCGGTTCTTGTTGTCGGTCAGCACCTCGACGATGATCCCGACGCTGCCGGGGCCGACGCCCTCGTAGCGGATCTCGGAGTAGTCGGCGGCGTCGCCCATCTGCGACTTCTTGATCGCGCGCTCGATGACGTCTTTCGGCACCGACTCGGCCTTGGCGTTGTTCACCGCCAGGCGCAGGCGCGGGTTCATGGCCGGGTCGGGCAGGCCGTGCTTGGCGGCCACGGTGATTTCCCGCGACAGCTTGGAGAACAGCTTGGACCGCACTGCGTCGGCGCGCCCCTTGCGGTGCATGATGTTCTTGAATTTTGAGTGGCCGGCCATGGGTCGGGTTGGTCTCGTCGGTTCAAAAGGGTTGCCGGGCTTCTAGCGTCGGCTGGCGTGACTGTCACCTTGTTGCGGCTTTACCAGCCGGCCGGCTTGGGTATCGGACGTCCATGAGCATCCATGACCGTGTCGGGAAACAGGCACGGCCCGATGTAGGGGCCGATATGCCGTCTCGTCGTCGAGGCCGCGATGAGCGATGCGGACGGTTTGGAGCTTGGACACAGGAGCGTTACGGGCAGTCCGAACTCCTGAACGACGATGCGAATGGGTTCGACCAGATCAGTATCGTTTGTCAGGACAGCGGCGGCATCAAAGTGACCTTTGGCCGCGTCCCGAACAAGATGGACGCCAAGGTTGACGTCCGAACCCTTTTCTTCGGTCTTCCAAACGTAGGCCACGTCGAGGTGCGTTCCCCCCGGAGGGGTGAACGGCGGTCTGAATTCCGGCGGTTGAACCAGACCGGCCCATTTGCGGCTGGCCAGGAAGTTTCCGTAGTGGATATGCACGGTGGGCAAAGTGGCGAGCGCCCGAAGGTAGGCGTGCTGCCGTCTTGGAGCATCGGGGTCCACGCGGCCGGACACACGAGCGGTATAGTAGTTGATCCGCTTTATCGTTGTGCCCGCGCCCATGCTCGCGGCGCTCAGGGCTGCAATGTCCAGCCAGCGGTTGGGAGTGCCCCTGAGGGCGCGATAGTAGAGGTTGAAGCCGTCGATATAGACGATGGTTCTCATCACCCGCCTCCCTTGGCAGGGAAGCATAAGGCCGCCCCCACTCGCGCGGAAGCGGCCTTTGGGCCCACGGCACGCCGTGGGTGAGTTAAGGTCTAAATTATAGCGATCAGCTGGTTGCAATCAAGTTGATCGGGTTGTTGATCAATGGACCCGACTAAGCCGTCTCCAGCGCCACCACCGGCACATGCTCGCTCAGCCGGCCGCCGATGCGGATCGGCTCGATGCGGCGGGCGAGGCCCGTGCGGTCGTCGGTCTCGACGAAGACGCCGCAGACGGTGGCCGGGCCGAAGGCCGGTTGGTAGCGGCCCTGGCTGATCTTGGTGGTGAACCGGCGCAGCGGCTCTTCCTTCTGGTTGCCGATGACGCTGTCGTAGTCGGCGCAGGCCCCGGCGTCGGTCTGGTAGGCGGTGCCGCCCGGCAGGATCTGGCAGTCGGCGGTCGGGACATGGGTGTGGGTGCCGACGACCAGCGAGGCGCGGCCGTCGCAGTAGTGGCCCATGGCCATCTTCTCGCTGGTGGCCTCGCAGTGCATGTCGACCACAACCGCGTCGGCCACCTGGGCCAGCGGGGCCTTGTCAAGCTCGCGGTCGGCGGCGGCGAAGGGGTCGTCCATGGCGTCCATGTGCACCCGGCCCAGCAGGTTGACGACATAGATCGTCTTGCCGCTCTGGGTCTGGAACAGGTTGGCGCCGCGGCCCGGCGCGTCGGACAGGATCGGGTAGTTGGCCGGGCGGATCAGGCGGGGCTCGCGGACGATGTAGGTCAGCGCCTCCTTCTGGTCCCAGCTGTGGTTGCCCAGCGTCAGGCAGTCGGCGCCGGCGTCGAACAGCTCCCGCGCCGTGTTCTCGGTGATCCCGAACCCGGCGGCGGCGTTCTCGGCGTTGATGATGACGAACTCGAGTCCGAGGCGGCGGCGGAGTCCGGGCAGGTGGTCGGCCAGGCCGTCGCGGCCCGACTTGCCGACGACGTCGCCGAAGAAAGCAAAGCGCATTCAGTAGTCCTTTCGGACGGCAATATACCCCGCCTCGGTCAAAATCCCATCGAGCGGCTGGTCATGGGGCTCATGGGGCAGGTCGTCGCGCTCCTGGCCGCTGTAGGCGAGGCCCACGAAGGCCGGGGGAGAGGGCGCGTCGCGCAGGGCCGCCAGCGTCCGGTCATAGTGGCCGCCGCCCTGGCCCAGGCGGTCGCCCCGGCGGTCGAAGGCGAGCAGCGGCACGATCACCAGGTCCGGGCGGAGCTCCTCCGCCGTCGCCAGCGGCGCGGGCAGGCCGGACAGGTCGTGGGCCAGCGGCGCGCCCGGACTCCAGGCGCGGAAGACCAGCGGGGCGTCCTCGGCCACGACGGCCGGCAGGGACAGCGACCAGCCGGCCTTGCGCAGGGCTTCGCCCATCGGCCGGGGATCGAGCTCGGCGCCCAGCGCCTTGTAGAGGGCCACGACGGCGGGACGGGTGCGGCCGGTCGCGGCCAGCATGGCGGGGGCGTGGTCGGCGGCCATCCAGTCGGCCTCGGGATGCTCGATCATCAACGCCTTGCGCCGCGCCCGCGCATCGAGCCGCAGCGTGACCTTGGCGGCGGCGAGGCGGGGATCGGTCATGGGCAATGCGTCCTTCGCGACGCGATCCTGAAGGGATCGCTCCTAAGGATGACGAACTCTGTGCAGGCCCTCCACATTCGTCATGGTGAGGAACGAGCGCAAGCGCGTGTCGCGAACCACGCACTGCACTGATGCAGGAAAAAGGGTGGCGGCGCCGCGTAGAGCCGTGAAGGCGTTTCAATCCCCTCGGACCTGTCGTGGACAGGTGGGCGCCGTTTGCCGGGGTCCACGGACCCAAGCAGGGACAGCTCCCTAGAGGTGAATTAAGGTCCCCGGGATTAGTTTGCCTTCGACGAGAGCCGCAGCAGACCCGCCGCCTCGCAAGATAGGGGGTCGGGTGGGCGAAAGAAAGGGCGCGGCGATGACCTACGGTTGGCATCCCCGCAAAGCGCTTAGAATCGCAACTAGCAGGGCGATCAGGGACGCGACAAAGGCCCACCACGCGATCTTGGCTTGTGCCTGAGCAGCGGACGCCGCTTCGCGGGCTGCGCGAACGCTCTCCCTCGCAGATGCCGCGCTTTGTTCTGCAGCTTCAGTTTGGCGCTGTGACAGCTGATGGTCGGATTCCCATCGCTGCTGATCTCGCAAGGCTTCTGCCTCCTGTTCTCGCCTCTGGTCGGCTGCTCGCTCGGCCAAGAGTTCGGAAGCAACCGTTCTGCTGATGCGGGAGGTACCGGTCGTCGTCCCGGCGATACGTCGAAGCTCCTTGTCGGGGAGAGATCCGAGTTGGCGTCTTGCCGCACGGATAGCTTCATCGTCCATAATGGTCGTTCGCCCCTACCCCCCGGCGATCTTCTCGATCCGCTTGGCCGCGTTCTCCAGCGCCGCGACGGCCTTGACCTCGATCTTGGCCTGGTCGGTCTGCAGGCGGGCGACTTCGCCTTGAAGGTGGGCGAGGCGCAGCTTGAGGTCGGCCATCTCGTCGGCCAGCAGCAGTGCGCCCATCAGGAACAGCCGGGTCTCGCCCAGCTGGCCGACGTCCTGGCTGACCTGACGGACCTGCTGGTCGAACAGCCTGGCGATCTCGGTCAGGTGGCGTTCCTGGCCGTCCTCGCAGCCGACGCTGTAGGGCTTGCCGTTGATGTGGACGGTAACCTGGGCCATCGGTCAGGCCTCCGCTTCGACGGGTTCGCCGAGCGCGGCGCGGATTTCCTCGATGGCGCGGCCGAGCGCTTCGGAGGCCTGGGCTCCGGCCTCCTCCAGCGCGCGCTCGCGGGCGCGGGCGGCGTCCAGCTCGGCGGCCAGCCGGGCGCGGTCCTGGTCGAACAGCCCCCCGGCTTCTGCGCCGGCCACGGCCAACTTCCCGGCCATGCGGCTCTCCAGCATGGCGATCGCGCGCTCCAGCCGGCGCGCGGCCAGGTCGAGGGCGCTTCCTTCAGCCTCTCCCGTCATTCCGGCGGCTCCTTGATCTGCTGAATCTCTATAGCCTGCGCCGGGACGCGACAGGAAGGCGGGTTGAAAGAAACGCCCTCCCGTGCGAACGGGCGCCACCCGCGCAACACAGACTCAAGCCGAAGGCCCCGCCATGACCGTCAGCCCCGTGAAGATGGCCGACGCCATCCGCGTCCTCTCGATGGACGCCGTCCACGCCGCCAAGTCCGGCCACCAGGGCGCCCCGATGGGGCTGGCGGACGTGGCCACCGTGCTGTGGACGAAGTTCCTGCGCTACGACGCGAACAAGCCGGACTGGGCCGACCGCGACCGCTTCGTGCTCTCGGCCGGCCACGCCTCGATGCTGATCTACAGCCTGCTGCACCTTAGCGGCTTCAAGGCCGTGACCATGGACCAGATCCGCAACTTCCGTCAGTGGGGCAGCAACACCGCCGGCCACCCCGAGTACGGCCACACCCCGGGCGTCGAGGTGACCACCGGCCCGCTGGGCCAGGGCATCGCCACCGCCGTGGGCCTGGCCATGGCCGAGCGCTCGATGAACGCCCGCTATGGCGACGACCTCGTCGACCACCGCACCTGGGTCATCGCCGGCGACGGCTGCCTGATGGAGGGCGTCAGCCAGGAGGCGATCAGCCTGGCCGGCCGCCTGAAGCTCAGCAAGCTGACTGTCCTCTTCGACGACAACAACACCACCATCGACGGCGCGGCGACCATCTCCGAAACCGGCGACCAGATGCTGCGCTTCAAGGCGGCCGGCTGGGCGGTGAAGGCGGTCGACGGCCACGACCACGGCAAGATCGCCGCGGCGATGCGCTGGGCGACGAAGCAGTCGGTTCCGACCATGATCGCCTGCAAGACGAAGATCTCGAAGGGCGCCGGCGCCAAGGAAGGCGACGTTCACGGCCACGGCTACTCGCTGTTCGATGAAGAGGCGACCCTGGCGCGCGAGGCCATGGGCTGGCCGCTGCCGCCGTTCGAAATCCCGGCCGACATCGAGGCCGCCTGGCGCAAGGCCGGCCGCAAGGGCGGCTCGCAGCGCCGCAAGTGGGACGCCCGCCTCAAGGCCAGCGAAAAGGGCGCCGAGTTCACCCGCGCCATGAAGGGCGAGCTGCCGAGGGGCGCCTTCGAGGCGCTGGCCGCCCACATCCAGGCCAACATCGACAGCCCCGCCGCCAACGCCACCCGCGTGCACAGCGGCGCGGCCCTGACGGCGCTGACGCCGGCGATCCCGGAGATGATCGGCGGCTCGGCCGACCTGACCGGCTCCAACAACACCTACGTCAAGGGCATGGTCCCGTTCGACGCGCCCGACTACGCCGGCCGCTACGTCCACTACGGCGTGCGCGAGCACGGCATGGCGGCGGCGATGAACGGCATGGCGCTGCACGGCGGCGTCATCCCCTACAGCGGCACCTTCATGTGCTTCGCCGACTACAGCCGCGCGGCCATCCGGCTGGGCGCGCTGATGGGCGTGCGGGTGATCCATGTGATGACCCACGACTCCATTGGCCTGGGCGAAGACGGCCCGACCCACCAGCCGGTCGAGCATCTGGCCAGCCTGCGGGCCATGCCCAACCTGAACGTCTACCGCCCGGCCGACGCGGTCGAGGCGGCCGAGTGCTGGCAGTCGGCGCTGCAGACGAAGACCACGCCGTCGATCATGGCGCTGTCGCGCCAGAAGACGCCGGTGGCCCGCACCGTCGCCTCGACGGAGAACCTGTCGGCCAGGGGCGCCTATGAGGTGGCGGCGGCCGAGGGCGGCGCGGCCCAGGTGACGATCTTCGCCTCCGGCACCGAAGTGGGCGTCGCCATGGGCGCCCGCCAGCTGCTGCAGGCCGGCGGCGTCCCGACCCGCGTGGTCTCCACCCCCTGCTGGGAGCTGTTCGAGGCCCAGCCGGCGAAGTACCGCGCCGAGGTGATCGGCAAGGCGAAGGTCCGCGTGGCGGTCGAGGCGGCGGTGAAGTTCGGCTGGGAACGCTTCATCGGCGAGGACGGCGTCTTCGTCGGCATGACCGGCTTTGGCGCCTCGGCGCCCTTCGAGCGGCTCTACAAGGAGTTCGGCATCACGGCGGAAGCGGTGGCCGAGGCGGCGAAGGCGAAGCTGGGCTGAGTCAGCATCGGGGACAGGTTAAGATGTCCCTTGGGACACCTTAACCTGTCCCCCCACCCAGCGCGGAGATCGCGATGAAACTCGGCACCCCGCTCTCCCCCTCCGCGACGCGCGTGATGCTGCTGGGCTGCGGCGAGCTCGGCAAGGAAGTGGCGATCGAGCTGCAGCGGCTGGGGGTCGAGGTGATCGGCGTCGACCGCTACGCCGACGCCCCGGCCATGCAGGTCGCCCACCGCAGCCACGTGGTGACCATGACCGACGCGGCGGCGCTGAAGGCGGTCATCGCGCTGGAGAAGCCGCACCTGATCGTGCCGGAGATCGAGGCCATCGCCACCGAGGTGCTGGCCGACGTGGAGGCCGCCGGCGACGCCGTCTGCATCCCCACCGCCCGCGCCGCCCGGCTGACCATGAACCGCGAGGGCATCCGCCGGCTGGCCGCCGAAGAGCTCGGCCTGCCGACCAGCCCCTATGCGTTCGCGAGCAGCCGCGAGGCGCTGGAGGCCGGCGCGGCGGCGGTCGGCTATCCCTGCTTCGTCAAGCCGGTGATGAGCTCGTCCGGCAAGGGCCAGTCCTATGTCGAGACGCCCGCCGACATCGGCGCGGCCTGGGACTACGCGCTGTCGGCCGGTCGCGTGGAGACGGCGCTGGTCATCGTCGAGGGCCGCATCGACTTCGACTTCGAGATCACCCTGCTGACCGTCCGCGCCGTGGGGGCGTCCGGCGAGGTCGAGACCTTCTTCTGCGCTCCGGTCGGCCACCGGCAGGTGAAGGGCGACTATGTCGAGAGCTGGCAGCCGCAGCCGATGAGCGCGGCCGCCCTGGCCCGCGCCCAGGACATCGCCGGCAAGGTCACCGCCGCGCTGGGCGGCCGCGGCCTGTTCGGCGTCGAGCTATTCGTGAAGGGCGACGAGGTCTGGTTCTCCGAGGTCAGCCCGCGCCCGCACGACACGGGCCTGGTCACCCTCGCCACCCAGGTCCAGAGCGAGTTCGCGCTGCACGCCCGCGCCATCCTCGGCCTGCCGGTCGACGCCTCGCTGCGTGAGCCGGGGGCCAGCGCGGTGATCTACGGCGGCCTGGAGGCCGTGGGCGTGGCCTATGAGGGCGTGGCCGAGGCGCTGTCCGTGCCCGGCAGCGACCTGCGCCTGTTCGGCAAGCCCGAGGCCTTCGACCGCCGCCGCATGGGCGTGGCCCTGGCGCGGCATGCGGACGTGGATGTGGCTCGGGCGAACGCGCGCGAGGCGGCGTCGCGGGTTCGGGTGGTGAAGGGCTGAACTGCCGTGCGTGCTTCGACACGCGCCTTCGGCGCTGCTCAGCATGACGTAGGTGGTTAGCCTTCAAACTACGTCATCCTGAGCAGCCGCGTAGCGGCGTGTCGAAGGACGCAAGGCGCTCGCCGCGCCCTGTATTCCCTGACCACCCGTCACAAACCTTCACCCGATGTGACCCCTTCCTCCCCCTCGCGGGGTTGACTTCCGGGCCCCCGTCCTCAAAACCCGCGCCACCCGCAAAAAAGTCGCCCGGAGCCCCAAAACCATGACTGTTCGCGTCGCCATCAACGGATTTGGCCGGATCGGCCGTCTGGTTCTGCGCTCCATCGCCGAGCATGGCCGCACGGACATCGAGGTTGTGGCCATCAACGACCTGGGCCCGGTCGAGACCAACGCCCACCTGCTGCGCTACGACAGCGTGCACGGCCGCTTCCCCGGCACGGTGACGACCGGCGAGGACTGGATCGACATCGGCAACGGCAAGATCAAGGTCACCGCCGAGCGCGACCCGGCCAACCTGCCGCACAAGGCCCTGAACGTGGACATCGCGTTCGAGTGCACCGGCATCTTCACGTCCAAGGACAAGGCCAGCGCCCACCTGACCGCCGGCGCCAGGCGCGTGCTGGTCAGCGCGCCCTGCGACAACGCCGACAAGACCATCGTCTACAAGGTCAACCACGAGACCCTGACCGCCGACGACATCGTCGTCTCCAACGGCAGTTGCACCACCAACGCCCTGGCCCCGGTGGCCAAGGTGCTGCACGACCTGTTCGGCATCGAGCGTGGCTACATGACCACGATCCACGCCTACACCGGCGACCAGCCGACCCTCGACACCATGCACAAGGATCTCTACCGCGGCCGCGCCGCCGCCCTGAGCATGATCCCGACCTCGACCGGCGCCGCCAAGGCGCTGGGCCTGGTGCTGCCGGCCCTGAAGGGCAAGCTGGACGGCTCCTCGATCCGCGTCCCGACCCCCAACGTCTCGGTCGTCGACCTGAAGGTCGTGGCCGGCCGCGACGTGACGGTGGAAGAGATCAACAAGGCCCTGGTCGCCGCCTCGGAAGGCCCGATGTCGGGCGTTCTGGCTGTGACGGGCGACCCGCTGGTCTCCATCGACCTCAACCACGTCGCCGCCTCGTCCACCGCCGCCCTGCCGCAGACCCAGGTGGTCGACGGCAAGCTGGCCCGCGTGCTGACCTGGTACGACAACGAATGGGGCTTCGCGACGCGGATGAGCGACACCGCTCTGGTGATGGCGAAGTTCCTCTGACGATGAGCTCCCGGTACCTGCCACAGGGTCCGGGAGCGATCCTCCCCGGCCGAGGTATCGAGATCGTCGAGCTTCTGGAGAGCCGGGACGGGCAGCTGACGCTCGTTCATCTGGCGGACGGCCGGGTACTGGAAGCTTTCGATTGCGCGGCCGGTCGCGACATGGGTTCGGAGTGGGAGCATGTCACCCTCAACGCTTCGCTCCCGAACGACAGCCGTCCGCTGCACTTTGTAGTGACCTCGGATGTCGTCCGACTGGTTGATCCCGTAAATCAGGCGCTCCTCTTTCAGCGCCACGACGGATAGATGCCCCATGACCTTCCGCTCCCTCGAAACCGCTGATCTCGCCGGCAAGCGCGCCCTTGTCCGCGTGGACCTGAACGTGCCGATGGCCGACGGCGAGGTGACCGACGACACCCGCCTGCGCGCGGTGCTGCCGACCCTCCGGTTCCTGTCCGAGAAGGGCGCCAGGGTCATCCTGCTGGCCCACTTCGACCGGCCCAAGGGCAAGCGGGTTCCGGAGATGAGCCTGAAGCCCGTCGCCGGCCCGCTGTCGGCTCTGCTGGAACAGCCGGTGGCCTTCGCCGACGACTGCGTCGGCGCGGACGCGCAGGCGGTCATCGACGGCCTCGAGAACGGCGGCGTCGCGCTGCTGGAGAACATCCGCTTCCACGCCGGCGAGGAGAAGAACGATCCGGCCTTCGCCGCCGAACTGGCGAAACTCGGCGACCTCTACGTCAACGACGCCTTCAGCGCCGCCCACCGCGCCCACGCCTCGACCGAGGGTCTGGCCCGCCTGCTGCCCGCCTATCCCGGCCTGCAGATGCAGCTGGAGCTGGAGATGCTCGACGCCGCGCTCGGCAAGCCGAAGACGCCCGTGCTGGGCATCGTCGGCGGGGCCAAGGTCTCGACCAAGCTCGCCCTGCTCAACAACCTGGTCGCCAAGCTGGACCGCCTGGCCATCGGCGGCGGCATGGCCAACACCTTCCTGGCCGCCCAGGGCATCGACGTCGGCGGCTCGCTCTGCGAGCACGACCTGGGCGACACGGCCCGCGAGATCATGAAGAAGGCGCAGGCCGCCGGCTGCGAACTGCTGCTGCCGGTCGACGTGGTGCTGGCCACGGCGGTCAAGCCGGGCGTCGAGACGCGGACCGCGGACCTGGGCGACATCCGCGACGGCGAACTGATCCTCGACGCCGGTCCGAAGACGGTCGAGCGCCTGCTCGCCGCCATGGACGGCAGCCAGACCTTGATCTGGAACGGCCCGCTGGGCGTGTTCGAGGTGCCGCCCTTCGACATGGCCACCGTGGCCGCCGCGAAGAAGGCCGGCGCGCTGGCGCAAGCCGGCAAGCTCATCGCCGTGGCCGGCGGCGGCGACACCGTCGCGGCCCTCAACCACGCGGGCGTCGCGGGCCAGATGACCTTCGTCTCGACGGCGGGCGGCGCCTTCCTGGAGTGGATGGAAGGCAAGGAACTGCCCGGCGTGAAGGCGCTGGAAGCGTAGGCTTCAACCAAACACCGTCATGGCCCGACTTGTTCGGGCCACCCATGAACACGGCATGGAGCCGTGCGTCCTTCGACACGCCGCTGCGCGGCTGCTCAGGATGACTAAGTTAGAAGCCTACCCACCCCAGTCATGCTGAGCAGCGCCGCAGGCGCGTGTCAAAGCACCCAGGATGCCGGCCGGCTCACCACGCATGGGTGGCCCGAACAAGTCGGGCCATGACGGAAGAATGTGGCGGCTTCCGTAAGGTCGGAAGCGCTTCCCACGGGCTGACGTCCCCGCGCTCCGGTGCTAAACCCCCCGGAAAACCCAGAACATTCAGCGCAAGAGAGTCCGACCGTGGCCCGTATCACCCTCCGACAGCTTCTCGACCACGCCGCCGAGCACGACTACGCCGTCCCCGCGTTCAACATCAACAACATGGAACAGGGCCTGGCGATCATGGAGGCGGCCGAGGCCGTCGATGCGCCGGTCATCATCCAGGCGTCGCGCGGCGCCCGCAGCTACGCCAACGACATCATGCTGGCCCGCCTGATCGACGCGCTGGTCGAGATCTATCCGAACATCCCGGTCTGCATGCACCAGGACCACGGCAACGGCCCGGCGACCTGCGCCACCGCCATCCAGTACGGCTTCACCAGCGTGATGATGGACGGCTCGCTGGAGGAGGACGCCAAGACCCCGGCCAGCTACGACTACAACGTCGACGTCACCCGCCGGGTGGTCGAGATGGCTCACAGCTGCGGCGTCTCGGTCGAGGGCGAGATCGGCGTGCTGGGCTCGCTGGAGACCGGCATGGGCGAGGCCGAGGACGGTCACGGCTTCGAGGGCAAGCTCGACCACTCCGCCCTGCTGACCGACCCGGACCAGGCGGTCGACTTCGTGCGCGCCACCCACGTCGACGCCCTGGCCATCGCCATGGGCACCAGCCACGGCGCCTACAAGTTCACCCGCAAGCCGGACGGCGACATCCTGGCGATGAACGTCATCGAGGCCGTCCACAACCGCCTGCCCAACACCCACCTGGTGATGCACGGCTCGTCCAGCGTGCCGCAGGACCTGCAGGACATCATCAACGAGTTCGGCGGCGAGATGCCCCAGACCTGGGGCGTGCCGGTCGAGGAGATTCAGCGCGGCATCAAGCTGGGCGTGCGCAAGATCAACGTCGACACCGACAACCGCATGGCCATGACCGGCGCGATCCGGAAGGTGCTGATGCAGAAGAAGGGCGAGTTCGACCCGCGCGCCTATCTGAAGCCCGCCAAGGAAGCCATGCGCGCCGTCTGCCAGGCCCGCTTCGAGCAGTTCGGCGCCGCCGGCTGGGCCGGCAAGATCAAGCCGATCTCGACCGCCGCCATGGCCAAGCGCTACCTGACCGGCGAGCTGAACCCGAAGATCGGCGTCAGCAAGGTCGCGGCGGAGTAGGGTTCACCAAAGCCGCTTTACGCCGAATCCGTCGAACAGACGCTCGTTCGACACGAGTGTCAGGTTCTCCGTGAGAGCCTGAGCGATCAGGAGCCGGTCGAAGGGATCGCGGTGCGGGTTGTCAAACCGTCCCGCGGTCTCGGCATGGGCAATTCCGACGTCGAGCAGAAGAAACCCTTCGCCGACCGCGAAGCCGCCGACATCGCTGGCGAAGTTGTCCGCCTCCGGCAGCTTGCCGAGCTGGAATTTGCGGGTGACTTCGAATCCCGAAACCGCGCTGACCCAGATCGTGTTGTCGGAGTCGGCGATCGCGTCGTGCGCGGCCATCGACAGCCGTGGCGAGGCCAGAAGCCACCAGATCAGCGCGTGTGTGTCGAGCAGAAGGTTCAATTACCTTCCCAGGCCGCCAAGTCCTCTTCGGGCAGAGGCTCGAAGAATGCGTCGGTCAGCTCGAACTGTCCTTTCAGCCGTCCGGGCACGCGCGGGGGTTTCTTCGCCGGCTCCGCGACGGGTGTCAGCTTCACCGCCGGCTTGTCGCCGCGCGCGATGATGATCTCTTCGCCGGCTTCCGCCTGAGCGATGAGCTTGGACAGGTTGGTCTTCGCCTGATGGACGGTCACGATCATGATGGTTAGCTAAGCATATTAGCTAACCCTATGCAACCAAGCCTCACCACGTCCCGTAGGTCGGGCCGAAGCGGTAGCGCAGCTGGTTCATCTCCCGTTCGGCGTCGTCGCGGCGGAAGCGGGCGGCGCGCAGGTCGTCGTCGGCCTGGCGGCGGTCGTCGCGCAGGCGCTTGAGCGTCTCGCGGATGGCCGGCTTGTCGGCGTCAGGGGTGTTGGGATCGGCCAGGCGCCGCTCTTCCTCGCGCAGGCGGTCGTCGGCGTCGTTCCAGCGGGTCTGGGCGTTGGTGATGTCGGTCTCGGCGCGGTCGATCCGGTACTGGGCGTCCAGTACGACGCGGCCGTCGGCGTAGCCGGCCAGGAACCGCGCCTCGAGCGGGGCAGGGCAGACGCCCTGGTAGGTGTTGCCGCGGCGACCGGCCAGGAATCCGCGTTCGAGCGTGCAGTAGACCGGCAGTCCCCGCTCGCGGCCGCGCAGGTACTGGGCCTGGTCCGGCATGATCCCGAACTTCTCGCAGGCCTTCACGTGGTCGCCGAAGCGCCCGGTGGTGTAGCCGTTGGCGCCGTCGGTGTAGCCGATGCCGTTCCAGTCGCCGGCCCGGCACTGATCCTCGCTGAGGCTGGCGCAGCCGCTGAGCAGCAGAAGGGGCGCGCCGATGACGACGGCCAGTCCAAGGTTGCGCATTGCGGAATCTCCCCGATCAGGTTCACGGAACCGTGATCCGGGTTCCGCGCCTTGGCAAGTGAAGAACATGTGCACCCGGGGCGCCTCCCCCGAACGGGGGCCTTCGGTGGCGGGTCTCTCCCGTCACGCCTCGATATCGGCGCCCTTCATTTCGCGGATGAACAGCGCGCCGATCACCGCCGTGGCGGCGGCGACGACGACCGGGTACCAGAGGCCGTAGTAGATGTTGCCCGTGGCGGCCACCATCGCGAACGCCGTGGTCGGCAGGAAGCCGCCGAACCAGCCGTTGCCGATGTGGTAGGGCAGGCTCATCGAGGTGTAGCGGATGCGGGCCGGGAACATCTCGACCAGCGCCGCGGCGATCGGGCCGTAGACCATGGTCACCAGCAGGACGAGCACGAACAGGATGGCCACCACCATCGGCCGGTCGACCCTGGCCGGGTCGGCCTTGGCGGGATAGCCGGCGGCGGCGAGGGCGGAGCCGAGGTCCTTGCGCCAGGCGGTCTGTTGCTCGGCGAAGGCCTTCGACGACAGGGCGGTCCCGTCGAAGGACGGCACGGCGGCCTCGCCGATCCGGACGGCGGCGGCCTCGCCCGGGGCGGCGGCGCGGGTGGTGTAGGAGACGCCCGCCGAGGCCAGCGCCGACTTGGCCACGTCGCAGGCCGAGCGGAACTGGGTCTTGCCGATCGGATCGAACTGGAAGCTGCAGGTCGCGGGGTCGGCGATCACCGTCACCGGCGAGGACGCGGTCGCGGCGGCGAGCGCCGGGTTGGCGGCGACGGTCAGGGTCTTGAACAGCGGGAAGCAGGTGAGCGCCGCCAGCAGGCAGCCGGTCAGGATGATCGGCTTGCGGCCGATCCGGTCGCTGAGCCAACCGAAGACGATGAAGAACGGCGTGCCGGCCAGCAGGGCGATGGCGACCAGGATGTTGGTCAGCGCCCCGTCGACCTTCAGCGTCTTCTCCAGGAAGAACAGGGCGTAGAACTGGCCCGTGTACCAGACCACCGCCTGTCCGGCGGTCAGGCCGACCAGGGCGAGGATGACCAGCTTGAGGTTGCCGGGCTCGAGGAACGACTCTGTCAGCGGCTTCTTCGACCCCTTCCCCTCGTCGACCATCTTCTGGAAGACCGGGCTTTCGTTCAGCCGCAGCCGGATCCACAGCGATACGCCCAGCAGCAGGATCGAGGCGAGGAACGGGATGCGCCAGCCCCAGTCGCCGAACGCCTCCTCGCCGACCTGGGTGCGGACCAGCAGGATGACGATCAGCGACAGGAACAGGCCCAGGGTCGCGGTGGTCTGGATGAAGCTGGTGTAGAGGCCGCGCCGTCCGGGCGGGGCATGTTCGGCCACATAGGTCGCCGCCCCGCCGTACTCGCCGCCGAGCGCCATGCCCTGCACCAGCCGCATCGCGATCAGCAGGATGGGCGCGGCCACGCCGATGGCCTCGTAGGAGGGCAGCAGCCCGACCACGAAGGTCGACAGGCCCATCAGCAGCATGGTGACCAGGAAGGTGTTCTTGCGGCCCCACAGGTCGCCCAGCCGTCCGAAGACGATGGCGCCCAGCGGTCGCACCGCGAATCCGGCGGCGAAGGCGAGCAGGGCGAAGATGTAGCCCGTCGTCTCGTTCACGCCGCTGAAGAAGTGTTTGGTGATGAAGCCGGCCAGCGAGCCGTAGAGGTAGAAGTCGTACCACTCGAAGATGGTGCCGACCGACGCACCGCCGATCACCATCCCGTGCCGCGTCTTCAGCGCCTCGCCGTCGCTCGCCATCGCCGTTCCCCCTGCTTTGGCGCGAAGCTAGCGCGGCGGGGCGGCCCGGCTCAATGGATCGTGGCGTTGGCCCGGTTGCGCCGCCAGAGTTCCTCGGTCAGCACGTTGGCGAATCCGAGCCAGCCGACATAGGGCGCGAGCATGCCCGCGGCCGGTCCGTCCACCCGTCGCGCGCGCCAGGCGTAGGCGGCGGAGGTCCCCAGTGAGGCCACCGACGTCGCCAGCTGTCCGCCCAGGTGGCGCGGGCCGATGGCCATCCAAAGGGCGTTGAGCGCCTGCACGACGCCCCAAAGGGTCAGCGCCTGGGTGCGGGCGGGCGAGGGCGGGGCGTTCCAGATGCGCAGGCCCGAGATCGTCAGCGCCATGAACAGCGGCGGCCAGATCATGCTGAACGCCCGCTCGGGCGGGGTGACGGGCGGCTTGTCGAGCTGATCGTACTGCCGCTTGACCTCGGGATTGTCGGCCGTGGGCGCGTTGGCGCGGGCGATCAGGGCCGAGGCCAGCACGGCTCCGGCTGTCAGGCCCAGGCCGAGCATCAGATGGCGGGTCGAGCGGCCCCTGCTGTTGGCGAAGCCGTCAATGGCGTCCCGGGCCGATTCGGCGATCTGCATGGCGGTCTCCTGGCTGCTGCAGCCAGAACCGGTTCAGGCGGCCTGCGGTTCCGGACCACGCCGCTAGCCGCGGGTTTCCCAGCCCAGCCAGAGGGCGATGGCCGCCAGGGCGAGGGCGAAGGCCATCCGGACGCGTCGCCCGCCACTCCCCGAGGCTGCGGCCAGCAGCGGTATGGTCCGGGCGGCGGCCAGAACGATGACCGTATGGATCGCCAGGGCCACGCCGATATGGATGAGGCCCAGCGTCAGCGCCTGTCCGGCGAAGGGCCGGGCCGGGTCGGTGAAGCCGGGCAGCAGGCCGATGTAGAACACCGCCGCTTTGGGATTGAGGACGTTGGCCAGGAAGCCGCGCGTCAGCAGCGCGCCGGCCGAAGGCTGCGCCAGGTCCACCGCCGCGGGGTCGGTCGCGCCGCCCCGCCAGGTGTCCCAGGCCAGCCACAGCAGGAACGCGACCCCGGCCCAGCGCAGCAGCTGATAGAGCCAGCCGACCCGCAGGATGATCTCCGCCAGGCCGAACACCGCGGCCAGCATGTAGACGGCCAGGCCGGCCGTGACGCCCAGGATGGTCAGGAAGCCGGCCCGCCGACCCCACTGGCCGCCGACGATGGCCAGGTAGCCCATGTTCGGGCCGGGCGTCAGCTCGACCAGCAGCACCGCCGCCAGGAACGGCGCCAGCAGCTCCGGCGGCGGCATGGCGGGCAGGATCAGTGGCCCTCGCCGCCTTCCAGTTCGCCCAGCGCGCTCTGCAGGTAGTTCTGCTCGCCCAGCGACTTCACCAGCGACAGCTGGGTCTCGAGGAAGTCGATATGTTCCTCGGTGTCGGACAGGATCTCCTTGAAGATCTGCCGGCTGACGTAGTCGTGGGCGATCTCGGCGGCGGTGACGCCGTTGATCAGGTCCACACGTCCGCCGACCTCGACGGCCAGGTCGGCGGCCAGGCACTCCGGCACGGTCTCGCCGATCTTCAGCTTCTTGAGGTCCTGCAGGTTGGGCAGGCACTCGAGGAACAGGATGCGCTTGATGAGCTTGTCGGCGTGTTTCATCTCGCCGATCGACTCGTCGTAGGTGATCTTGCCCAGCCGCGCGAAGCCCCAGTCCTGGTACATCCGCGCATGCAGGAAGTACTGGTTCACGGCGGTCAGTTCGTTGGTCAGCACGGCGTTCAGAAGCCGGATGATGGCGGGGTCGCCCTTCATGGCGCGCTCCTTTCAGGATTGAGTCGATGCGACCCTGAACGCATGTCCGGACCGCCGCAACACCGATGTCTGCAAGTGTTTCGCGGTTTCAGCGAAAAGATCGTGATGACGCCGGACCCGGCGCTGCCTGGCCCGCCGCTACCAGCGGTTGGCGACTTCCTCGGCAAAGCCCGGCAGATCGCGCACCTCCAGCCGGGTTCCGTCGTCCAGGATCACATGGCCGGAGTATCGGCCGAACGTCTGATGCTGGATCGACCGCACCAGGCCGAAGACATCGCTGGCCGAGGCCCGGTCGATGATCGGCTCGAAGGTCATCTCGAAGCGGCCGTCGTTGCTGGTGAAGCGCCACGGCGCCCCGTCGAAGGTCCCCTTCGGCAGGTGGAAGGTCACCTGATCCAGCTTGTGGGCGCGCCCGTCCAGGAAGACCATGTTCTCGCTGGCCGCCGAGGTGTCGCCGAAGCCGTGTCCGATGTTGAAGCCGAACGGCCGCCGCTCGTGCAGACCGGAGGCCGAGCCCCAGTACCAGGTGTTGTCGTATGTCCAGACGCCCCGGCCCCAGTCGAGGATGCCGAAGGCCGAGGTCGGCTCGAACCGGTGGGCCTCGCCGCCCACGACGACCTCGCCGGAGGCCGGCATGCAGTTGATCTTCTGGTTGTAGTAGAAGGCGCGCGGCGCGTTGGGGAACGGCGTGGCGATGACCATCCGGTCCATTTCCGGCTGGGCCAGGAACAGCTCGCCCTTCAGGCCGCGTCCGCCGGCGAAGCCCGGGAAGTCGACGGCCAGCCGCCGGCCGCCGGTCTCGTGCCGGAACGCCATCGACAGCCGCTCATGGTTCTGGACCACGTCCCCGGCGTCGGCGCTTTCGGGCAGACCCATCCGGCCCATGGGGAACGGCAGCATGACGCCGCCCTGCAGCGCCCGGGGCGTGCGGAAGTCGAGCCAGTGCACGGCGAGCACGCCCAGATAGTCGTTGTCCGCGACCGTCAGGCACAGGCCGACATCAGGGGTCAGGATGGCGTAGTAGTCCCATTCCTTGGTCCGCAACGGGTGGGCCTTCACGGCCGCGCGGCGATAACGCCGGGCCTCGTGGGTGGCGTAGCCCGGCTCGGCCAGCCGTCCGCGCCCGTCGAGCAGATCGCCCGGACCCATGATGTGCTGCATAGCCCCCTCCGCGGCCGCGTGACCGTTCAGAGGCTTGGTTAGGCGGTCGCTCGGGAGACGTCGAGGGGTGAAGCTCTACTCGGCGGCGTAGCGCAGGGCTTCGCGGGACTGGTCGATCATCTCGCGCATCTCGCACACGCACCGGGCGCACTGCGGCTTGCAGCCGTGCGCGCGGAAGACCTCGGCCGGCCTGCGGGCGCCGCCCTCGATCGCCGCGCGGACCTGCCGCTCGCGGATGCCGTTACAGTTGCAGACGTACACGGGTTGGATCGCCTCTCAACGCGAATGCGTCGCATGTAGCGCCTCGCGGCGGTGGTTGCAACTCATTTGCATCTCCCCGCCGTTCACCGTGGCCGTCTGCGACCGCATGTCGCTGGATCGCATGTTGAGCTGAGCTATTTACAGGCGCAGGACGACGCCGAACGGCGAACGGGTGTGGGCGATGGACTTCGACGCAATCCTTCTGGCGCGACTGCAGTTCGCCTTCACCATTGCGTTCCACATCATCTTCCCCAGCTTCACGATCGGCCTGGCCAGCTTCCTGGCGGTGCTCGAGGGGCTGTGGCTGAGCACCCGGCGGGAGGTGTTCCGCAATCTCTACCTCTTCTGGGTCAAGATCTTCGCTCTCAGCTTCGGCATGGGCGTCGTGTCAGGCGTGGTGATGAGCTACGAGCTCGGAACCAACTGGAGCGAGTTCTCCAAGGCGGCGTCGCCGGTCATCGGCCCCCTGCTGGCCTTCGAGGTGCTGACCGCCTTCTTCCTCGAGGCCAGCTTCCTGGGCGTGATGCTGTTCGGCTGGAAGAAGGTCGGGCCGAAGCTGCACTTCGCCGCCACGGTTCTTGTCGCCGTCGGCACACTGATCTCGGCGTTCTGGATCCTGTCGGCCAACAGCTGGATGCAACACCCGACCGGCTTCGAGACCCTGCCGGACGGCTCCCTGCGGGCCACCGACTGGATGGCGGTGATCTTCTCGCCGACCTTCCCGTCCCGGATGGCCCACATGTCGCTGGCGGCCTTCCTGACCACTTCGCTGGTTGTGGGCGCCGCCAGCGCCTGGCAGCTGCTCAAGGACCGCGGCCAGCCGGAGTCGCGCATGGCCCTGCGCATGGCGGTCGGCATGTTCGCCATCGTCGCGCCGCTGCAGCTGGTCGCCGGGCACTACTCCGGCGAGGTCGTGCGCGAGCACCAGCCGCTGAAGCTGGCGGCCATCGAGGCCTACTGGCAGACTCGCGCCGACCAGCCCCAGAGCCTGGTCGGCATCCCCGATCGCGAGGCCGCCCGGACGCACTACGAGCTCGAGATCCCGGGCGTCGGCAACCTGATCCAGGGCGTGCCGAAGGAGACCGTGCTGCAGGGCCTGGACAGCTTCCCGCGTGAGGACTGGCCCGTGGTCGGCCTTGTCTACTGGTCGTTTCGCATCATGGTGGGTCTGGGCCTGGCGATGATCGGGCTGGGCGTCTGGGGCGTCTGGCTGATGTGGCGCAGGCGGATCGAGGAGTCGCCCTGGTTCCTGCGCGCTGCCGTGGCCATGGGGCCGACCGGCTTTGTCGCCGTCATCGCCGGCTGGATCGTCGCCGAGGTCGGCCGCCAGCCCTGGACCATCTATGGCGTGCTGCGAACTGCCGACTCGGTGTCGCCGGTCGGCGCCGGGCAGGTCAGCGCCTCGCTGCTGGCCTTCATGATCATCTACGCCATCGTGTTCAGCGCCGGCGGCGTCTACATCCTGCGCCTGATCGCCCGCGGCCCGGCGCCGGTCGTCTCCGAACCGCCGCCGGACGGCGAGGGCAGGGCGCCCGGATCGCCTCTGGCCGCCGCGCCCGCAGAACCCCGGGAGGTCTGACCATGACGCTGGACCTTCCCCTCATCTGGGCCGGCCTGATCGCCACGGCCGTCCTCCTCTACGTCCTGCTCGACGGCTTCGATCTGGGCGTCGGCATCCTGTTCCCGTTCGCCCGATCACCGGCGGAACGGGACGTGATGATGGACTCCATCGCCCCGGTCTGGGACGGCAACGAGACCTGGCTGGTGCTGGGCGGCGGCGGGCTGTTCGCGGCCTTCCCGCTGGCCTACGGCATCCTGGCCCCGGCCTTCTACCTGCCGCTGATCCTGATGCTGTTGGCGCTGATCCTGCGCGGGGTGGCGTTCGAGTTCCGGCTGCATGGCCGCAAGCGGGGCAAGGCCTTCTGGACCTTCGCCTTCGCGGCCGGTTCGCTGGGCGCGACCATCGCCCAGGGCTTCGTGCTCGGCGGCTTCATCCAGGGCGTGACCGTGGCCGACGGTCGCTTCGCCGGCCAGCCGTTCGACTGGCTGACGCCCTACACCCTGCTGGTCGCCGCCGGCCTGGTCGCCGGCTACGCGCTGCTCGGCGGCTCCTGGCTGATGTGGAAGACCCAGGAGCAGCTGCATGGCGACGCCCGCCGATGGTCGGCGATCTCGGCCGCCGCCGTCGGCGTGCTGCTGTTCGCGGTCAGCCTGGCGACTTTGTTCGTGCACCCGCGCATCGCCGATCGCTGGGGCTTCACGGGCGAGGGCTTCGATCTGTCGACCTTCCTGCCGCACCTGCCGATCCCGCTGCTCGGCGCCGCCGGGCTCGGGGTGGTGGCCGTGGGCCTTTGGAAACGCTCGCACGGCTGGCCTTTCCTCGGCGCCGCCCTGGTCTTCCTGTCGGGCTACATCGGACTGGCGGTCAGCTTCTTCCCCAGCATCGTGCCCTACGACATCGACTTCAGGACGGCCGCCAACGCCGACAACGCGCTGGGCCTGATGCTGTGGGGGATCGCCATCCTTCTGCCGGCCATCCTGGGCTACACCGTCTGGGTCTACTGGATCTTCCGGGGCAAGGTCAGCGCCGATGCCGGCTATCATTGAGCCGCCGCCCGGGCCGGACGAGGCGCAGCCGCCGCTGTGGAAGCGCCTGGGCTGGTTCCTCGGCATCGCGGCGGTCTCCACCCTCGCCACGGCTGTCGTCGCCTATGCGCTGAAGGCGCTGCTGGTGTAGAGGGGCGGCCATGACCTCCGCCTGCCGCCTCTACCTGATCACCCCGCCCCGGATCGACGACCTGGCCGTCTTCGGCCGCACGCTTGCCGAAACCCTGGACGCCGGCGACGTGTCGGCCCTGCAGATCCGCCTGAAGGATGTCCCGGACGAGGTCATCGCGGCGGCCGTCGACGTGCTGACCCCGATCGCCCACGCCCGCGACGTGGCGATCATCCTGAACGACCGGCCCGACCTTGCCGCCAGGCTCGGCTGCGACGGCGTGCATGTGGGCCAGAGCGACGCCAGCTACGCCCAGGCCCGCAAGCTGGTCGGGGCCGAGCGCATCGTCGGGGTCACCTGCCACGACAGCCGGCACCTGGCCATGGAGGCGGCGGAGGCCGGCGCCGACTACGTCGCCTTCGGGGCCTTCTTTCCGACGACGACCAAGGATGCGCCCACGCGTGCAGAGCCCGAGATCCTGACCATCTGGCAGGAGACGATGGAGGTCCCCTGCGTCGCCATCGGCGGCATCACGGCGGAGAATGTGGCCATCGTGGCGGCTGCCGGGGCGGATTTCGCGGCGGTGAGCGCGGGGGTGTGGGGTCATCCCGACGGCCCGGCGGTGGCGGTCAGGGCGATCAACGCGGCGATCGCAGGGGCTTGGCCGGGGCGGTGACGCCCTGCGTCCTTCGACACGCCGCTGCGCGGCTGCTCAGGATGACTGAGTAGGAAGGCTACCCACCATAGTCATGCTGAGCAGCGACCGCAGGTCGCGTGTCGAAGCACGCAATGAGTCCCCCACCTTGCTATTGCCCCCCCTCATCGCTAGGTTCCGCGCCCAATTTCCAGCCCCTTTGCGCGAACCCAATCCCATGGCCAAGATCAACGGCAACACCATCAAGCCCGGCATGGTGCTCCAGCACGAGAACGGCCTGTGGGTCTGCGTGAAGGCCGCGCACGTGAAGCCCGGCAAGGGCGGCGCCTTCGCCCAGGTCGAGCTCAAGAACCTCATCGACGGCCGCAAGCTCAACGAACGCTTCCGCTCGGACGACAAGGTCGAGCGCGTGACGCTCGAGCAGCGTGACAACACCTACCTGTACGCCGAGGGCGACATGCTGGTGTTCATGGACAAGGAAAATTACGAGCAGATCACCCTGCACAAGGACTTCGTCGGCGAGGACCAGGTCCGCTTCCTGCAGGACGGCATGACCGTGGTGGTGGAGTTCCACGAGGAGCGCGCCATCGGCATCGAGCTGCCCGAGCAGGTGGTGCTGACCATCGTCGAGGCCGACGCCGTGGTGAACGGCCAGACGGCTTCCTCGTCCTACAAGCCGGCCAAGGCCGACAACGGCATGCGCATCCTGATCCCGCCCTACATGGAAGCGGGCGAGCGGGTGCTGGTCTCGACCGAGACCGGCGAATACGTGCGCCGCGCCGACTGATCACACAATGTCCGCCGCTTCCTCCCTTATCGCCTCGATGATCGACGCCGCCCGCAAGGCGGCCCGGGGCCTCGCCCGCGACTTCGGCGAGGTCACCGAACTTCAGGTCTCGAAGAAGGGCGCGGCGGACTATGTCTCGGCCGCCGACATCAAGGCCGAGCAGGTGCTGTTCGAGGCCCTGACCAAGCTTCGCCCCGGCTACGGCTTCCTCGGCGAGGAACGGCCGGAGATCGAGGGCACCGACAAGACCCACCGCTGGATCGTCGACCCGCTCGACGGCACCACCAACTTCCTGCACGCCATCCCCCACTTCGCGGTGAACATCGCGCTGGAGCGGGACGGCCAGATCGTCGCGGCGGTCACCTACAACCCGATCACCCATGACACCTTCTGGGCCGAGAAGGGCCGCGGGGCGTGGCTGGGCAACGAGAAGCGCCTGCGCGTCGCCGCCCGCCGCACGCTCGACGAGAGCCTGCTGGCCACCGGCATCCCGTTCATGGGCGTGCCGGGCCACGGCCAGTTCCTCAAGGAGCTGCACCAGATCACCCAGCGCGTCTCCGGCGTGCGCCGCTACGGCGCCGCCGCGCTCGACCTGGCCTGGGTCGCCGCCGGCCGCTTCGACGGCTTCTGGGAGCGGGGTCTGAAGCCGTGGGACACGGCGGCGGGTCTGCTGCTGGTCACCGAGGCCGGCGGCAAGGTCACCGACCTGCGGGGCGAGCCCTATGTCCCCGGCGCCGGGAGCATCCTGGCGTCGAACCTGGAGCTGCACCCGCTGATCCTCGACAAGCTCGACGCGGCCGCCTGAGCAGCCGTCCTAGTCGACGGGCGTCAGGCCGCTCTCGGTGACGCGTGACAGCACGCCGGTGTGGATGTCGAACCGCAGGCCGTGGAGGGCCAGGTCGCCGTCCTCGACGCGTTTGCGGATCCACGGATAGGTCATCAGGTTGCGCAGCGTGAGGGCGACGACCTCGGTCTCGAAGTGACAGAGGTGCGCATCCGGGTCGCGCGGCGCCCCGTCCGGCCAGAGCACGGCTTCGGCGATCTCCATCCATTTGGGAACGAAGTCGCGGGCCTCCGGCGGCGCGCCCTCGACCATGGCCCGGACGCCGCCGCACTGGGCGTGGGCCAGGACCACGACCTTGGCGACCTTCAGCACGCGGACGCCGAACTCCAGCGCCGCGCTGGTGCCGTGGTAGCCGGCGTCCGGCTCGTAGGGCGGGACCAGGGCGGCGACGTTGCGCACGACGAACAGCTCGCCGGGCGCCGCGCCGAAAATGGTCTGTGGATCGACGCGGGAGTCCGAGCAGGCGACCACCAGGGTGTGTGGGCTCTGGCCCTTCGAGAGCGCTTCGTAGCGGTCGCGCTCGGCGGGCCAGACTTCGTCGCGGAACCGGCGGTATCCATCAAACAGCTTGTCCATGAGGAGCTCCGTTTCAGGCGGGTCAGGTGGTGGAATCGACGGCGGGGGCGGGCGCCCGCGTTCGCCATATGGAGTAGGCGATCCCGGCGCCAAGGATGGCGAAGGTCACGCCCAGCGACCATTCGGCCGGGAACTTGGACCACCCCATCAGGTCGGCGACGAAGATCTTGCCGCCGATGAAGATCAGCAGCACGGCCAGCGCCTGCTTGAGATAGGCGAAGCGGTGCAGCACGGCGGCCAGCGCGAAGTACAGCGCCCGAAGGCCGAGAATGGCGAAGATATTGGACGTGTAGACGATGTAGGGGTCGGTGGTGATGGCGAAGATGGCCGGCACCGAGTCCACGGCGAAGATCAGGTCGGCGATCTCGATCATCACCAGCGCCAGGAACAGGGGCGTGATCCAGGTGACGAGCTTGCCGCCCGCCGGATCGGGCGCCCGCACGAAGAACCGCTCGCCGTGCAGCTGGTCGGTGACCCGCAGGCGCCGCCTGACGAGGCGCAGCAGCGGATTGTCGCCAAGGTCGCTCTCCTGGCCCTTCCAGAACAGCATCTTCACGCCGGTGAAGACCAGGAAGGCCGCGAAGATGTAGAGGACCCAGCCGAACTCCGAGACCAGGGCCGCGCCGAAGCCGATCATGATCGCCCGCAGCACGATGACGCCCAGGATGCCCCAGAACAGCACCCGGTGCTGCAGTTCGCGCGGAATGGCGAAGTAGGTGAAGATCATCGCGATGACGAAGACGTTGTCCATCGCCAGGCTCTTTTCGACCACGAAGCCGGTCAGGTACTCGACCCCCGCCTGCGCGCCGAGCGAGGCCCAGATGAAGCCGCCGAACGCCAGGCCCAGTGCGATGTAGCCGGCAGACATCAAAAGGCTTTCGCGCACGCCGATCTCGCGGGTCTTGCGATGCAGCACGCCGAGATCGAGCGCGAGGAGGGCCGCGACGGCCCCCAGGAAGGTCAGCCACATCCAGACCGGCTGACCCAGAAACAATGATCCGGGACTATCCACGTAAACACCCTCCTCAATGCAGGTCGGGCGCGCTCGACGCAGGGCGAGGGGGGCTGGGGGAACCGGACCCTGGCATCGAGCGCACCCGATGCGGTCCGACATCACGATGCACATGCATCGCCAGAGGGGCCCGGGCCGCGACAGCGCAGGTAGGGTCGAGCTCCAGGCGCCGCAAGACCCCTGTTCGCCGAAAACTGCGTCGGTCCTTGACGAGCCCCTCACGGGCCATGGCAAATCCGGACCCATGACCCTGACCCGTCGCGCCCTCTTCGCCGCCTCCGCCGCCCTCGCCGCCACGCCCGCCTTCGCACGGAGCAAGCCGCGCCCCATCGTCATCGCCCACCGCGGCGCCAGCGGGGAGCGGCCCGAGCACACACGCTCGGCCTATCGCCTGGCCGTCGAGCAGGGCGCCGACTTCATCGAGCCGGACCTCGTCATCACCAAGGACGGCCACCTCGTCGCCCGGCACGAGAACGAGATCGGCGGGACCACGGACGTCGCGTCGAAGGCGGAGTTCGCGTCGCGCAAGGCGACGAAGGTGATCGACGGCGCCTCGGTCGAGGGCTGGTTCACCGAGGACTTCACCCTGGCCGAGCTGAAGACCCTGCGCTGTCGCGAGCGGCTGCCGCAGCTGCGGCCCGGCAACACCGCCTTCGACGGACAGGACATGATCCCGACCTTCGACGAGGTCTGCGCCATCGCGCGGGACATGGGCGTAGGCGTCTATCCGGAGATGAAGCACCCCCGCCATTTCGCCTCGATCGGCCTGCCGTTCGAACAGCGGATGGCCGACGTGCTGAAGGCCAACGGGCTCGACAGCGCCGAGGCCAAGGTCTTCGTCCAGTGCTTCGAGGTCGCGCCGCTCAAGACGTTGCGGCCGCTGACGAAGGCGAAACTGGTGCAGCTGATCGACAGCGAAGGGGCGCCGGCCGACGCGCCGGGCTTCACCTATGCCGAGATGACCAGCGCTGCGGGCCTGAAGGCCATCGCCGCCTATGCCGACGGGGTCGGCCCGGAAAAGGGCTACGTCGTGCCCACGGACGGCCAGACGCTGCTGCCGGCCACCGCCTTCGTGACCGACGCCCACGCCGCCGGGCTGAAGGTGCATCCCTGGACGGTGCGGGCCGAGAACTACTTCCTCCCCGCCAGCCTGCGCACGCCGACCGGCGCCACGGCCGATGCGGACATGGTCCGCCACGGCCGGGTCGACGCGGTGCTCGAGGCGCTGTTCAAGGCCGGGGTCGATGGCGTCTTCAGCGACTTTCCTGCTCTGGCCGACGAGGCCCGCCGGAGCTGGATGTTCTCATGATCCGGCAGCTTGCCGCCGCGACGGCGCTGGTGCTCGCCCTGGCCTTTGGCCCCGCTCCGGCTGAGGCGCACGTCGGCGACATCGCCGCGCGCTATGTGCAGCTCAGCCTGGAAATCGGCGAGCACGAGGACGGCTACATCGACGCCTACTACGGCCCGCCCGCCTGGCAGGCGGCGGCGAAGGCGTCGAAGCGTTCGCTGCCGGAACTGGCGCGCGACGTCGATCTGCTGCTGGCGACGCTGGCCGAGGACGAGGCGGGGGCCGACACCGTCGGCGACACCAGCGGCCCGCTGACGCATGAGCGCATCGCCTTCCTGAAGGGTCAGCTGGTAGCCGCCCGCACGCGACTGCGGATGATGCAGGGTGAGCGGCTCAGCTTCGAGGACGAGGCCGAGGGCCTGTTCGGCGTGCGGCCGGTGCTCAAGCCGCTCGCGAGCTATGACGCGGTGCTGGCCGACATAGAGGTGCTCGTCCCGGGCGAGGGCCCGCTGTGGCAGCGCGTCGACGCCTTCAACGACCGCTTCGTCGTGCCGGCCGACCGCCTGCAGGCCGTGATGGACGCCGCCATCGCCGAATGCCGTCGTCGCACGGTCGCGTTCATCCCGCTGCCGGAGGGCGAGCGCTTCACGCTGGAGTTTGTCACCGGCAAGAGCTGGTCCGGCTACAACTGGTACAAGGGCGGCGCCGAGAGCCTGATCCAGGTGAACACCGACCTGCCGGTGCGCCTCAGCCGCGCCGTCGACCTGGGCTGCCACGAGGGCTACCCCGGCCACCACGTCTACAATCTGCTGCTCGAGGCGCGGCTGGCCAAGGGCAGGGGCTGGGTCGAGTTCACGGTCAATCTGCTCTATTCGCCGCAGTCGTTCCTGGCCGAGGGCTCGGCCAACTACGGCATCGAGCTGGCCTTCCCGGGCGATGAACGGCTGACGTTCGAGACCAAGGTGCTCTATCCGCTGGCCGGCCTCGATCCAAAGGACGCCGGCCGCCATCGGGAGCTGGCCGAGGCGCAGCAGGAGCTGTCCGGCGCGCGCTTCACCATCGCCGCCGAATACCTGGCCGGCCGCATGGACCGGGCCACGGCGGTCGCGATGACCCAGAAATACGGGCTGGTCTCCGAGAAGCGGGCCAGCCAGATCGTCGCCTTCGCCGAGCAGTACCGGAGCTACGTCATCAACTACGGCCTTGGCCTGGAGATGGTCGGCGCCTGGATCGAACGCGCCGGTCCCGGCCAGCCAGAGCGCTGGGCGCGGATGAGCACCCTGCTGAGCACGCCCTCGACGCCGGCGGACCTGACGAAGTAGGTCAGGGGATCAGCAGAACCTTGCCGACATGCGCCCCGGCCTCGAGGTGCGCGTGGGCCTTGTCGGCCTCGGCCAGCGGGAAGGTGGCGTCGACCACGGCGCGCACCTTGCCGGCGGCGACCCAGGGCCAGACCACGCGCTCGATCTCGGCGGTCAGTCGGGCCTTCTCGTCGGCGGAGCGGGGACGCAGGGTCGAGCCGGTGAGCACGGCCCGCTTCATCATCAGCCGGAAGACCGGAACCTCGATATTCCCGCCGCCGAGCGCGGCGATATAGACGATCCGCCCGCCGGTCTTCAGGGCGTCCAGGTTCTTGTCGAAGTAGGACGCCCCGACCATGTCGAGCACCACGTCGACGCCGCCGGCGGCCTTGGCGACCGCGGCGAAGTCCTCGGTCGTGGCGTCGACGGCGATGTCGGCGCCCAGCGCCAGGGCCTGGGCCTTCTTGTCGGCGCCGCGGCCGGTGGCGATCACCGTCGCGCCGGCCGCCTTGGCCATCTGGATCGCCGTGGTGCCGATGCCGGACGTGGCGCCATGGATCATCAGGGTCTCGCCGGCCTTAAGGGCGCCGTGCTCGAAGACGTTGGCGAAGACGGTGAAGACGGTCTCGGGCAGGCCGGCGGCGTCCTCGAAGCTCATGCCCTCCGGAATCGGCAGCGCGTGGCGGGCGTCGACCACGGCGTACCCGGCGTAGCCGCCGCCGCCGAGCAGGGCGCAGACCCGGTCGCCGACCTTCCAGCGGCCGGCGGCGACGGCCACCTCGCCCGCGACTTCCAGGCCCAGGGTCGTCGGCGCGCCGGGCGGCGGCGGATAGGCGCCCATGCGCTGGACGATGTCGGGACGGTTGACGCCCGCGGCCCTGACCCGGATCAGGATCTCGCCGTTCGCCGGAACCGGGACGGGCATCTGCACAGGCTTCAGCGCCTCGGCCGGGCCCGCGCCGCCCTCGATTTCGATGGCGGTCATCGTGGTCTGGGACATTGTCGCTCTCTCCCCGGGGTTGCCTCGCGGCCTTGGCAGGCGTCAGATATGTGAAAGACGGCGTTGGCGATAGGGAGGCAGATCATGCTGGAAGAACCGGCAGGCCCTCGCGGAGGGCGCGGCGACGCGCTGCTGGCGGTGACTCGGGAGGACCTCGATCTCTTCGGCGTGTCCGAACTTGAGGAGCGTATTGAACTGCTGGAGGCCGAGCTGGCCCGTGTTCGGGGCCAGATCGACAAGAAGCGGGCGGGCCGCTCGGCGGCGGACGCCTTCTTCAATCTGGGCAAGACCTGATATTCTGAACGGGGGCGGTCCGCGGACGGACAGCTTGGCACGGGCGTTGCAGCCGTTGTGGCCAGGCGGGCAAGTTCGTCCCGCGGATGATGTTAAGGGGCGAATGTGTCCATGAGCGATTTCAGTGCGTCGGCCCAGGCGCCCTGGCGTGCGAACGTGATCAGCGATTTCGCGCGCTCGGAGCTGTTCGACCGGACGTTCCAGGAAGGCATGGACCTGGTCGAGGAGACCGCCGCCTATCTGGACGGCGGCGGCCGGCAGGATTCCAAGCTTCTGTCACGCAGCGCCGCCCTGGCCTACGCCTCCGAAAGCATGCGCCTGACCACCCGCCTGATGCGCGTCGCCTCCTGGCTGCTGGTGCAGCGCGCGGTGCGCGAGGGCGACATGGCGCCGGAAGCGGCCTGCGACGAGCGCTACCGTGTCGACCAGGAAGATGCCGACCCGGGCGACAACGAAGCCCTGCATGATCTGCCGCTTTCCCTGCTGCATCTGCTCGACCGCTCAGGCCGGCTGTATGACCGCGTCCGGCATCTGGACCGCCGCATGTACGTAGAACCCTCGATAGAGGAGACGCCCAACGCCGTCCTCAGCCAGATGGACCGCCTCAAGGGCGCGTTCGGGGGCGTGGAGATACAATCCTAAAATTGTAGATCCGATTTGACACAATCATAAGTGTAATTCATGGTGGTCACTCCTTAGTCGGGAGATGGCCATGAGAAAGCTCGGTCGTGTGCTGGCGTTCGCCGTTCTGCTAAGCGGAACGTTGTCGGTGCAGAGTTCTGCTACGCCTTGGGGAACCGGGGGATGGGCAGGCGGGGGCTTCCCCCAAGATGGCCTGCCAGGAGGGTTGGACGGACCAGGCGACAGTCTGGAGTGTCCGGGCAGCTTTGGAGGAAGCTGTCCTACGCCTCGAGAGCTGTGTCATCAGGACTGCGATGACGCCTACGACGCAGAAGTCTTCGAATGCTTCACTGGCCGACGCGGGTTTCTCGCGTCTCAGCGCGCGGCCTGCTACGCATCCGCAAGCCTGACGATGGGATATTGCTATGCCGGTTGCAGGAAGCTGCCCTAGGCGCACAGATTCAATCGGAGCAGCTGCTTGGAGTTCAAGTTCACGGCGATAGAGCGGGATGGTGATCGGCGGACAACGTCCACCATACGCTTGGAACTGAAGGGATTTGACCCGCAGCGAGGCTATGCCTGCAGCCTTGAGTTGTCGGGACACGTTCAGTTCAAGCGCCTTGTATACGGCGCGTCCCCGTTTCAGGCGTCGATGCTTGCCCATGAGCTGGCGCGTACCTTGATGCAGGAAGCTGAGAGCCAGTGGCGCTTTGAGGCGCCGGAAATGGGAGAGGTCTCGTTCGGGTGGGGGACTCCAAAGGAGCAGCCTTAGGCTCGGACGTCCACACTATCAGAAACGCCAAAAGGCCGGCCGCATCGCTGCGGCCGGCCTTTCGAGTCTGGTGGAAGCGGCCTTGGGCCTACTTCTTGGTCGTGAAGCCGGCGAACTTCGCGTTGAAGCGCGACACGCGGCCGCCGCGGTCCAGCATGTGGGCGTTGCCGCCCGTCCAGGCCGGGTGCGTCGACGGATCGATGTCGAGGTTCAGCGTCGCGCCTTCCTTACCGAAGGTCGAACGGGTCTGGTAGGACTCGCCGTTCGTCAGCACCACAGTGATGAAGTGGTAGTCGGGATGGGTGTCTTGTTTCATCGGGCGGTCCAACCGACTTAGAGGAAATGGGTGTGACGCGCGCCGAGAAAGTCGGTGCGGTCGAAGACGCGCGGCTATACAGAACGGGCGCGTGGAAGGCAAGGGGCCGAGCTTATGACTGACATAGCCGCGAGCGATCCGGTCGCCGACGGCCGGCCGGGCGCGGGGGCCGAACTGGCCGCCGGCATCGCGGAGGCCGCCGCCAAGCGGCCGCGCAGCCGCAACGTCCGCACGCTGGGCCGGCTGCTGCCGTTCGTTCGCACCCACTGGGGCTATGCCGCCGCCGCCGGCTTCTTCCTGCTGTTTTCCACCGCCGCCACCCTGGGCCTGACGGCCGCCGCGAGGCTGATCGTCGACCGGGGCTTCGGCTCGGGCTCGGCCGAGCAGCTAAACCAGACCTTCGTGATCGGCATGGGGGTGGTGTCGGTGCTGGCCCTGGCCACCGCCGGACGCTTCTTCTTCGTCTCGCTGCTGGGCGAACGCGTGGTCGCCGACCTGCGCAAGTCCGTCTACCGCCACATCCTGACGCTGGACGCCGCCTACTTCCTCAGGACCCGCACCGGCGAGGTGCTGTCGCGGCTGACCACGGACGTCACCCTGATCGAGACGCTAGTCGGCACCTCGGCCTCGGTGGCGCTGCGCAACATCCTGTCGACCATCGGCGCGACCATCGTGATGTTCACCGTCTCCCCGATCCTCACCCTGGCGGTGATGGCGCTGGCGCCGGTGGTCATCGCGCCGCTGTTCATTTTCGGTCGCCGCGTGCGGACGCTGTCCACCACCGCCCAGGACCGGTTCGCCGACGCCGTCGGCTTCGCCGGCGAGAGCCTCGACGCGCTGGAGACCGTGCAGGCCTTCGGCCGCGAACGGACCGCCGACCGTCGCTTCGGCGACTCGGTCGAGGTCGCGTTCCGGGCCGCCGCCAGCCGCATCCGCGCCCGCGCCGTCATGACGGTCATCGTCATCGGCCTGATCTTCGGCGGGGTGGCCTTCGTTCTGTGGCGCGCCGCCCACTCGGTGCTGTCGGGGGGGATGACGCCCGGAGACCTGATCCAGTTCGTCTTCCTGTCGGTGATGGCGGCCAGCGGCGTCGGCGCCCTGGGCGAGGTCTGGGGCGATGTCCAGAAGGCGGCCGGCGCCATGCAGCGCATCGGCGAACTGCTCGACGCCAAGCCGGGGATCGCCGCGCCGGCGAAGCCGAAGACCCTGCCGACCCCGGCCCGGGGCGAGATCGCCTTCGAGGGCGTGACCTTCGCCTATCCGGGCCGCCCGGACCTGCCCGCCCTGCGCGGCTTCAACCTGACGGTGGCGCCGGGCGAGACGGTGGCCCTGGTCGGCCCCTCGGGCGCCGGCAAGAGCACGGTCCTGCGCCTGCTGCTGCGCTTCTATGATCCGCAGGAAGGCCGGGTGATCCTCGATGGCGTCGACCTGCGTGACGCCGATCCGGAGGAGGTCCGCGCCCGGCTGGCGCTGGTGGCCCAGGACTCGGCCCTGTTCTCCGGCTCGGCGCTGGAGAACATCCGCTTCGGCCGCGAGGACGCCAGCCTGGAAGAGGTCCTCGCCGCCGCCCGCGCCGCCGAGGCCGAGGGCTTCATCAAGGCGTTGCCGGAAGGCTTCGACACGCCGGTCGGCGAGCGCGCCAAGACCCTGTCCGGCGGCCAGAAGCAACGACTGGCCATCGCCCGCGCCCTGGTCCGCGACGCGCCGGTGCTGCTGCTGGACGAGGCGACCAGCGCGCTGGACGCCGAGAACGAGCGGCTGGTCCAGAAGGCGCTGGAAAGCGCCATGGGGACCCGCACCACGCTCGTCATCGCCCACCGCCTGGCCACCGTGCTCCGCGCCGACCGCATCGTGGTCATGGAGGACGGCGCCGTGGTCGAGCAAGGCACCCATGCCGCCCTGGTCAAGAAGGGCGGCCTCTACGCGCGGCTGGCACAGCTGCAGTTCGGGGTGGAAGCGGCGTAAGGGCTGCGACAACGGAACGTCGTTTCCTTTGCGAACGATCGGCCTTATAGGTGGAATCCAATACCCCGCCCGGCCGAAAGGCCGGGCGCCGTCGTTTCTGGAGCCCGTTATGTCCGACCAAATCCTGATGCCGAAGGCGACCGCCGTCTGGCTCGTGGACAACACCTCGCTGACCTTCGAGCAGATCGCCGCCTTCTGTGGCCTGCACCCGCTGGAAGTCCGCGGCATCGCCGACGGCGAGGTCGCCCGTGACATCCGGGGCGCCGACCCGATCGCCAACGGCCAGCTGAACCGCGAGGAACTGGACAAGGCCGCGGCCGATCCCAAGTACCGGATGACCGCCCAGAAGAGCCGTCACGCCGAACTGCTGAAGCCGGTGAAGAAGGCCCCGCGCTACACGCCCGTGTCGCGCCGCCAGGACCGCCCGGACGCCATCGCCTGGTTCGTCCGCAACCACCCCGAAGTGGCCGACGCCCAGATCTCCAAGCTGCTGGGCACCACCAAGTCGACCATCGAGTCGGTGCGCGACCGCAGCCACTGGAACAGCGCCAACATCAAGCCGGTCGACCCGGTCACGCTGGGCCTGACCACCCAGATCGAACTGGACGGCGTGGTGCGCAAGGCCGCCGACAAGAAGGCCAAGGACGACCTGAAGAAGGGCATCCTGCCGAGCGACACCCTGCGCCCCGCCGACGAACCGGAACCGGAGGTCGAGGTCGAGGAAGACATGCTCAAGCGCCGGGTCTCCGACTCCGACGTGTTCGCCAACTTCGCCGACGACGGCGACGACGAGGACTAGGTTCTGAACCCATAAAGGTTGCTGGGTAGGTGCTAGGCTGATTCAAGGCTTCCGAAAGGAGCCTTGAGATGGCGCGATACGATCTTAGCGAGGTGGAGTGGCGGCTGATCGAGCCGCTGCTTCCGAACAAGCCGCGCGGGGTAGCCCGGGTGGATGACCGTCGGGTGATAAGCGGCATCTTCTACGTGCTCAGGACAGGCTCGCCGTGACGTGATCTGCCAAGCCGCTACGGACCTCACACGACGGTCTACAACCGGTACAACAGATGGGCCAAGGCGGGGGGCTGGCTCAGGGCCTTCGAGGCCCTGTCGACGTCCTCGCCCCAGTCCCTGCACCTGATCGACAGCTCGATCATCCGGGCCCATCAGCACGCCGCTGGTGGAAAAAAGGGGGCCCGGATCACGCCATTGGCCGTTCTCGTGGAGGACTGAGCACCAAGATCAACGCTCTGGTGAACCAGGACGGCCTGCCCCTGCGGATCGTGCTCTCCGCCGGCCAGGCGTCCGACAAGGCGGCTGTGGAGGCGTTGATCGACGGGCTGCCACCAGCAACGGCTCTGGTCGCCGACCGGGGTTACGACGCCCAGGCCATCATCGATCTGGTCCGCTCACACGGAGGCTGCGCGCACATCCCGACCCAGAAGGACCGGAAGGTGCAGCGCTCCATCGATCCGGCCATCTATCGACAGCGAAACCAGGTCGAGCGCTTCTTTTGCAAGCTCAAGCACTTCCGCCGCATCGCAACCCGCTTCGACAAGCTGGCCAGAAACTTCCTCGCCGCCGTCCTGCTCGCATCAACACGCCTGTGGCTCAGAGCTTATGAGTCCACGACCTAGGCCCCGTCTTCGCTCTCCCCGTGGGAGAGCTGTCGCCGCGGAGCGGTGACTGAGAGGGACGGACGGTCGCAGGCGTTAGGAGGAGCCTCTCCCAAGCGGGGGCTGCCTCTCCGCCCCGGCGCTGCCGGGCCACCTCTCCCAAGGGGAGAGGAAATGGTCAAAAAAGGAGCGCTCCGGCCTGGCCGTGAGCGCCCTTCTCGTGGCTAGTGAACCCGCATTCTGAGGTTTTCGATCTCTTCCTTCAGGCGGAGTTTCTGTCGCTTGAGTTCCTTCAGTCGGATGTCGTCGGAAGCGGGCCTACTCAACTCGTCCTCGATAAGCCGGTCCAGGGTCTGATGACGGTTACCGAGTTCGCGAATACGGGCATCCAGCGCCATACGTCCGTCTCCTCTTCAAAGGGCGAGGACAAGTGAACACCCGCTTGGCCGAAGAGTCAGATCACATATCGTTGCGCTTGCGCGCCAAGGCCGAAAGCGCGATCTGGGCGTTTACGCGCCCGCGTCGGAAGGGACCATGACGACAGCCGCCCGCAGCAGACTCATCGTCGGAATTTCCGGCGCCTCCGGAGCGGCCTATGGCCTGCGCGCGCTGGACGCCTGCCGGGACCTGGACCTCGAGAGCCACCTGATCCTGTCGCGCGCCGCGGCCCTGACCCTGTCGCAGGAGGCCGGCCTGACCGTCGCCGACGTCGGCGCCAGGGCCGACGTCGTCCATAAGGTCGGCGATGTCGGCGCCGCGATCGCCTCGGGCTCGTTCAGGGCGCTGGGCATGATCATCGCGCCCTGCTCGATCCGCACGATGAGCGAGATCGCCACGGGGGTGACCTCGTCCCTGCTGACCCGGGCCGCCGACGTGACCCTCAAGGAGCGTCGTCCGCTGGTGCTGATGGTGCGCGAGACGCCGCTGCATCTGGGCCACCTGCGCACCATGGTCCGGCTGGCCGAGATGGGGGCGATCATCGCCCCGCCGATGCCGGCCTTCTATGCCCATCCGCAGTCCCTGGAAGACATGGTCGACCAGTCGGTCGGGCGGGCGCTGGATCTGTTCGGCCTGGCCTGGACGCCAGTCAGGCGCTGGGGCGAGGACATCGCGCCGATCACCGGGGCGAACCCGTGAGCGGGACGCTGTGGGACTGGACCCTTGCGGCCTACGCCCGTCCCGGCGTGCCGGAGGCGACGCTGGCGCTGCAGGACGAGCACGGATTCAGCACCGCCCTGCTGCTGTGGGCCGTCTGGGCCGATCCCGACCCGGAGGCGCTGGCCAACGGCGTGCAGATCACCGTCGGCTGGGACGAGACGGTGCTCTGGCCGCTGCGCAACGTGCGCCGCACGCTGAAGTCGCCCCGTCGCCCGTTCGAGGACGGCGCGCGCGAGGGTCTGCGCGAGGATGTGAAGGCCGCCGAGCTGAGGGCCGAACGCGTGCTGATGGAAGCGTTGGCGTCGCTGGCCGGCCCGGCCGAAGCGGTCGATGCGCCGGCCGCGCTGCGCCGGGCGGCAATGGCCTGGAGCGGGACGGCGCCGACGGCTGCACTTGATCGTCTCGCGAAGGTCTTGGCGTAGCGTCACGCCCGGCTGTATTCCTGAGAGTCGGTGAGGGAGCGCGACGCATGAACGACGATGATCCGGGGCTGATCACGCTGCCCAATGTGGAGATTCGCGCGCGTCTGGTCGAACTGCGTCAACAGCACCAGGACCTCGACGCCGCCGTCGCCGCGCTCGAGTCGCAGCCCCTGCCCAACCAGCTCCAGATCGCCCGGTTCAAGAAGCAGAAGCTGATCCTGCGCGACCAGATCACCAAGCTGGAGAACCGGCTCACGCCCGACATCATCGCCTGACGCCGGCCGAAATTCAGGCGGAGGGGCGAGGCGTTTAGTCGCATCTTCATACACCCATGGTCGGATAGCCGACCATGGATACTCCGCATCGCACCGCGGCAGCGCTGAAACTCGACGGCTATGTCCGCCACTACCGCGGCATGGCGGTGGTCCGCTTCGCCATGGCGTTCGGTCTCTCGGCGATTGTCGGCATCGTGGCCGGGATTCCTTATGCGGTCGGCTTCGGCATACTGCATCTGACGCTCTATGCGGTGCTGTTCTGGGCCGTTGAGGTCGCCGCCCGCGATCCCGATCCGGTCCTGGCCCTGCGCCGACTGACCGTCCGCACCGGGCTCATCACCTTCCTGATTTCACTGCAGGCCTGCGCCATGGCGCTGGAGGTTCGCGAAACGGCGACCACCATGGTCGTGCGCCTCGAGACCGGCCTGTTGATCATCGGTGTCCTGATGTTCACGGCCCTGCAGGTGCATATGAGCCGGCTGGGCTATGCGGCGGCGATCGCGCCGTCCATCGTCTCGATGGTCTGGATAGCGATCAACGGCGACTCAGGCAGAACCGGCATGGCCAGCAGCCACTTCGCCATCGCCGTCTGCCTGTTCGTCGGCGCCGTCGTCGCGGCCAGCTGGCGCCAGCAGGCCACCGACCGGACCCTGGCGGACGTTCGCCTGGCGCTGGAGGAGAAGAACGCCGCCCTGACGGCGCTGGTCGCCGAGGCCGAGGCCGCCCGGGCGCAGGCCGAGGCCGCCAGCCGCGCCAAGTCCGACTTCCTGGCCATGACCAGCCACGAGATCCGCACGCCGCTCAATGCGGTGCTGGGCCTAGCGGAGGCGCTGAGCCGCTCGCGCCTGACCGCGCGCCAGAAGGACATGGCCCGGGGTGTCGTCGACGCCGGGGCCCTGCTCAAGCGCCTGCTGGACTCCATGCTCGACATCGGCCGGATCGAGGCCGGCAAGACCATCCTCAACGTCGCGCCCTTCGACCTGCGCCAGGCCGTGGAGACGGTCGTGCGGATCTGGACGCCGCGGGCCGCAGAGCACGGCGTGACCCTTCTCGCCGATCTGGACGGGCTGCCGACGCCCTGCGCCCTCGTCGCCGACGGCGGCAAGGTCGAGCAGGTGCTGATCAACCTGGTGTCCAACGCCCTCAAGTTCAGCCCCCGTGGCGGCAAGGTCGTGATCCGGGTCAGCGCGAGCGCCGCCACCGCCGCCGCCGGCCTGGCCGTCAGGATCGAGGTGATCGACCAGGGGCCGGGCGTCACCGCCGAGGACCGGGAGCGGATCTTCCAGGTCTTCGAGCAGACCGACGCCGGGCGGGCGCTGGGCGGCGCCGGGCTTGGCCTGGCGATCTGCGCCGGAAATCTCGCCCTGATGGGTGGCGAAATCGATGTGGCGGATGCGCTGGGCGGCGGGGCGGTCTTCCGGGCCTCGTTCGAGGCGCCGACCTGTATCCTGTCCCGGGGAGAGGAACACGCCGTCGAGGCCGAGGGGCTGGACGCCGAGCGGCCGCTGCGCGTGCTCGCGGCCGAGGACAACGCCGGCAATCGTCATGTGCTTCAGGCCCTGCTGGAGCCGCTGGCGGTCTCGCTGACCCTGGTCGAGGATGGAGCCCAGGCGCTGGAGGCGCTGGCTGCCGGCTCGTTCGACATGGTGCTGATGGACGCCAACATGCCGGTGATGGACGGCCTGACGGCCCTGCGCGCCATCCGGGCCTCAGGGTCGACGATCCCGGTCTGGATGCTGACCGCCAATGTCTACGAGGAAGACGTCAGGCGTTATCGCGCCGCCGGCGCCGACGGCGTCGTGCGCAAGCCGATCGCGCTGGAGGAGCTGTTCTCCGCCCTGTCCGACGCGGTGGCGCGGATCGAGACGCCCGCCGAGGCCGAGGCGGCGTAGTCATCCGGCCTGGGGCCGCGAATCTCAGTGGAAGTCACGGCTTCGCACCAGTCGGGTGCGCACCGCCTCGCCCGCCCGGGTCGGTCGTGGCTCCTCCCGCATCCGGCCGAGCTCGTCCGTGAGGTCGGTGAAGCGCTCGGCGACGACGTGGATGACGCCGTGGGCGATCTGGAGCCGACCCTGGATGATCAGGAAGCTGGCGCCCATCGCCGTGCGCCGGTTGGCCGCGAAGACGTCCTTCCAGACGATGGCGTTGGCCGGTCCGGTTTCGTCCTCGATGGTGATGAAGACGATGCCCTGGGCGGTGCCAGGCCGCTGCCGGATCAGGACCAGCCCGCCGACCGAGACCCGGTCCCCGTCCCGCAGGCGTCCCAGCTCGCCGGCGGGAACGCAGCCGTGCCGCTCGAGAAGCGGCCGGAAGAACCGGCAGGGATGCGCCTTCAGAGACAGGCCGGTGGTGCGGTAGTCCTCGGCTACATGCTGGGGCAGGTTCAGCTTCGGCAGGGTCACCGCCGCCTCGAACAGCGGCAGGCCGTCCAGCATGGAGTTGCGGTCGGCGGCGACCTCGGCGGCCTCGCCCTTCACGGCCCACAGGGCGGCCCGGCGGTCCATGCCCAGCGAGCGGAAGGCGTCGGCCTCGGCCAGAAGCTCCAGCGTCCGGCGTGACAGTCTGGCCGCGCGGGCGAGGTCCAGCAGGGTCTCCGCCCCGTCCCGGCGGGCCTGAATGAGGTTGAGGATCTCGTCCTGCCGCAGGCCCTTGATCTGGCGCAGACCGAGCCGCACCGCCTTCAGCCGCGCGGCCGGATCGGCGTCCGGCTCCAGCGTGCAGTCCCAGTCGCTGTGCAGGATGTCGGGCTCGCGGACCGTCACGCCGTGCTCGCGGGCGTCGCGGACCAGCTGGGCCGGCTGGTAGAAGCCCATCGGCTGGGAATTGAGGATCGCCGCGCAGAAGACGTCCGGATACCAGCACTTCATCCAGGACGAGGCGTAGACCAGCAGCGCGAAGCTGATCGCGTGGCTTTCGGGGAAGCCGTAGTGGCCAAAGCCCTTGATCTGCTCGAAGCAGCGGGTGGCGAAGGTCAGGTCATAGCCCCGGGCCGTCATGCCGCCGATGAAGCGCTCCTCGTGGTCGTTGAGGTCGCCCAGGTTCTTGAAGGTCGCCATCGCCCGGCGCAGCTGGTTGGCCTCGTCGTCGGAAAACTTCGCCGCTTCGATGGCCAGGCGCATCGCCTGTTCCTGGAAAAGCGGCACGCCGAAGGTCTTTTCGAGCACGACCTTCAGCTCGTCCGCCGGGCCGTGCTCGGGCGCAGGCGCAGGATAGACGACCGGTTCGAGACCGTCCCGCCGCTTCAGGTAGGGATGCACCATGTCGCCCTGGATCGGCCCCGGCCGGACGATGGCCACCTCGATGACCAGGTCGTAGAACCGGCGCGGCTTGAGCCGGGGCAGCATCGACATCTGGGCCCGGCTCTCGACCTGGAACACGCCCACGGAGTCGGCCCGGCAGAGCATATCGTAGACCTTCGGACACTCCTGAGGGATGTGGGCGATGTCGCTGAACAGCCCGCCGTGCTCGCGGGTCAGGGTCTCGCCGTGATGCTGGTTGAGCAGGTCGAAGCCGCGCTTGAGGCAGCTGAGCATCCCCAGCGCCAGCACATCGACCTTCATCAGGCCGAGCGCGTCGATGTCGTCCTTGTCCCACTGGATGAAGGTGCGGTCCTTCATGGCCGCGTTGCCGATCGGCACCGTCTCGTCCAGCCGCCTCCTGGTCAGCACGAAGCCGCCGACATGCTGCGACAGGTGGCGCGGGAAGTTGAGCAGCTCGCTGCCCAGGGTGACGGCGCGGACGATCTCGGGATTGTCGGGATCCAGCCCGGCCTGGCGGATGTGGTCCCGCGCGATCTCCCCGCCCCAGCTCCCCCAGACGGTATTGGCCAGGGCGGCGGTGATGTCCTCGGTCAGGCCCAGCGCCTTGCCGACGTCCCGGATGGCGCTGCGCGGGCGGTAGTGGATCACCGTGCCGCAGATGGCCGCCTTGTGTCGTCCGTAGCGCTGGTAGACGTACTGCATCACCTCCTCGCGTCGCTCGTGCTCGAAGTCGACGTCGATGTCGGGCGGATCGCCCCTCTCCTTCGACAGGAAGCGGGCGAACAGCAGGTCCTGGTCCTTCTTGGTCGGGTCGACGGCGGTGACGCCCAGGCAGAAGCAGACCACCGAATTGGCCGCCGAACCCCGCCCCTGGCACAGGATCGGCTGCGGCCGGGCCCGCGCCCACCGGACGATGTCGTGCACGGTGAGGAAGTAGTTGGGATAGTTGAGCTCGGCGATCAGCCTGAGTTCCTTGTGCAGCAGGTCGGTGACCTTCTTCGGGACGCCGTGGGGATAGCGCCAGTGGGCGCCGGCCCAGGCCAGATCGGTCAGGTGCTGCATCGCGGTCTTCCCCGGCGGGACGGGCTCGTCCGGGTATTCCTCGCGCAGGTGGCCCAGGTCGAAAGCGATGCGGTCGGCGATCTCGGCGGAACGTTCGACGGCGTCGGGCCAGGCGCGGAAGAGGCGGGCCATTTCCGCCGGCGTCTTCAGATGCCGTTCGCCGTTGGCCTCCAGCCGGAAGCCGGCCTCCGTGATCGTGCAGCCCTCCCGCACGCAGGTCAGGATGTCCTGCAGCGGCCGCCTTTCGGGGCCGTGGTAGAGGACATCGCCGGTGGCGACCATCGGCGCGGCGATCCGCCGGGACAGGTCATGCAGGCGATGGAGGCGACGCAGGTCGCGGGCGCCGTATCCCCGCGAGGCCGCCAGCCAGACCGAGCCGCGCAGGGCGGCGGCCAGGGCGGCGGCCCGGGTCTCGAAGTCCCCGGTCAGGCGGTCCGGCGGGACGATCAGCACCAGCTGGCCCTCCGACAGGTCGAGGAAGTCATCGCGCAGCAGGACGCAGTCGCCCTTTTCCGCGCCGCTCTGGCCGATGGTCAGCAATCGGGTCAGCCGGGCGTAGGCCTCGCGGTCGGAAGGGTAGCAGAGCAGGCTGGGCGTGCCGTCGGCGAAGTCGAGGCGGCATCCGGTCAGGCTGCGGGTCCCCAGGTCGCGCGCCTCGGCCCAGGCCCGCACCACCCCGGCCAGGCTGTTACGGTCGGTGATCCCCAGCGCCGGCATGCCCAGCGCATGGGCCGTTCGCACCAGCTCTCCCGGATGCGAGGCCCCGCGCAGGAAGCTGTAGTTGGTGGTGGCCTGCAGCTCCACGTACCGGGTCACGCGAACACCCCGTGCAGCCACCAGCGCGGGGGATGCTGCGCGTCGTCGTAGAGGCCGGCGCGGAAGATCCAGTAGCGGCCGCCGCGCTCGTCCTCGACGCGGTAGTAGTCGCGCACGAAGCCCGGGCCGATGTCGCCGACCGACCTGCGCCACCACTCCTCGGCGATGCGTTCGGGCCCCTCGGCCAGCCGCACGCGCCGGCGCTGGCCGCGCCAGGTGAACAGCAGCGGCGGATCGTCGGGCAGCTTGGCCATCACCGCGATGGCCTCGGGATGGGCCAGCAGCCGGATGGGGCGCGGCCGGTCCGGGTCCCAGCCGGCCGTGGCGGAGACGCTGATCGCCGGCGCGGCCCGCTCGGCCCGCTCGGGCACATGGCTCTGCACCACCTCGGCCCGCCAGACGGCGTCCTCGCCCAGGCGGTTGGACAGCCGGTCGACCAGGGCCGCGACCCCCTCCTCGGCCATCGCCGCGCGGCAGTTGTCGAGGCGACCCTGGGCGGCGGACATCACCTCCACGCCCTCGGCCGACAGGGTGACGACCTCGATGCCGAAGCCGGGATCGACCGTCTCCAGCTTCGGGGCGAACAGCCGGGTCAGGACGCGGGCGTCGCGGCCGGCGACCGACAGCCCGACCTGGATGGGGAAGGCCTTGTCGTCGAGGCGGTGGAAGGTCAGCTCGAATCGCCGTGCGCCGCGTCCCTCGACCCGCAAGCGCTCGCACAGCCGCCCGGCGATGTCGCCGGCTACGCGGACCAGATCGTCCGGCAGGCTGATCGGCTCGGCGAAGGCCAGGCGGTCGATCCAGGGGGAGGGCGGCCTGCGGAAGGTCAGCGCCTCCCGCGCCTGGCCCAGCGCCTGGTCCAGCCGCAGCACGACCTGGGGCCCGAAGCGCCGGGTCAGCTGGGCGCGCGGCAGGCCGATCAGCCGCTCGATGCGGGTCAGGCCCAGCCGGGCCAGCTGGGCGGCCGCGGCCTCGTCCAGCCGCAGGGCGGTGACGGGCAGGGGCGACAGGGGGGCGGCCTGGGCGCCGGGCGGGACGACCAGGGTCCGCCCCCCGACGGCGGCGAACCGCGCGAAGGCCCAGGCGGCGCCGGCGGTGTCGGCCACCGCGATCCGCGCCGGGATGCCGTTCGCGGCCAGTCTCCGGAGCAGGTCGTCGGCCATGGCCTGCTCGCCGTCCCACAGGTGGGAGACGCCGCTGATATCCAGGAACAGGCCGTCCCGTCCGTCGACCGCCACGGCCGGCGAGAAGCGCACGCACCAGTCGCACAGCGCCTCCAGGGCGGCGGCGTCGGCGGCCGGATCGGCCTCCCGGGTGACGAGCTCGGGAACCAGGGCGGCGGCGTCGGTCGCCTTCTGTCCCGCGAACAGACCCAGCGCCCGGGCCTCGCCGTTGAGGGCGTAGAGCCGTCGCGCGCCACGATCGGTGATGAGCTGGGCGAGGGGGGCGTCAGGCGATCCTGCGGACGCGCTCCGCCGCCGCCAGCTCGTCACCGGCCAGTCCGGGCACCATACGGAGAGGATGCGGGCCATGCTCGGCCTCCTCGTTCCACTCGAAAATCCAGGCTCCGGGACGACCGCCCCGGCACCGCTCCAGCGCCGCGTTCCAGCGCGGCGGGCCCAGCCCCGGCTCGCCCGGCGGCGGGTGGCTGGCGGCGGAGCTGACCCGCCATCGCGTCGCCGCCGCCGAGCCGGTCGCGGCCTTGCCCGCTGTCCCGCCCCACGGCCTTCGCTGCAGGATCAGTCCGGTCGCTCCGTGCTTCTCGCAGGCCAGCTGTAGCCGGCGGCCGGCGGTCAGGTCGACGTCCCCGGTCTCGCCCAGCACGGCGGCGACGCCGGCCGAGCCCAGGGCGTCCTCCAGCGCCATCAGCGCCTGGGCCTCGTCGCGGACCCGCACCTGGATCAGCCGGCGGGCGGGGAAGCCCAGGGTCTCCAGCCCCGGGGCGTAGAGGTCGTCGCGGCGCATGATCCAGACCACCGCCCCCGTCTCGGCCAGCGGCCGGGCCAACATCGCGCCGAAGCCGGCCGCCGCGGCGCCGACCTCGGTCTCCAGGCCCTCGGCGACGATCTCGTGCCAGCGACCCAGCGGCAGCCCGCCGCCAGGCAGGCAGTCGTCCACGCGGGGATCACCGAACGGCTGAACCAGGGATGGAGTCCGAGTCCCCGCTTCCAGAGCGGCGACCTGGCCTCTCAGGACCGCAAGACGCGCCGCGCGCGACCCGGACATGATGTTCTCCAATGTTCCACTTTTGTTCTCATCCGTCGAGGCGGGAGAGTCAAGCCGCAAGCTATGGCGGCCCTTGCGAACGCCGCTAAGGTAGGGACTCGAACGACTGTATGACCCAGGGATCGGACCATCGTGGCCTTCAAGCGCATCCTCATCGCCAATCGGGGCGAGATCGCCATCCGCATCGCCAGGGCGGCGGCCGACCTGGGGATCGCGAGCGTGGCGGTGTACGCGCAGGACGACGCCGCCGCGCCCCACGTCAGCGCCGCTGACGAGGCCGTGGCCCTGAAGGGCGCGGGGGCCAAGGCTTATCTCGACATCGACGGCGTGGTCGCGGCGGCCAGGGCGGCGAAGTGCGACGCCATTCACCCCGGCTACGGCTTCCTGTCGGAAAACGCCGCCTTCGCCCGGGCCTGCGCGGCGGCGAAGATCGCCTTCATCGGCCCCTCGCCCGATGCGCTGGAGGCCTTTGGCGACAAGGCGAAAGCCCGGGCCATGGCGGCCAAGGCCAAGGTGCCGGTGCTGGCCGGCACCGGCCCCATCGACCTGGCCGGCGCCCGGACCTTCTTCAGGAAGAACGGCCCGATGATGCTCAAGGCCGTAGCCGGCGGCGGCGGGCGCGGCATGCGGCTGGTCCGCACCGAGGCCGAGATCGAATTCGCGCTGGCGGCCTGTTCCCGCGAGGCGCTGGCGGCCTTCGGCGACGGCGGCGTCTACGCCGAGTGGCTGGTCGAGGACGCCCGCCACATCGAGGTCCAGGTGGCCGCCGACGGCCGGGCCGTGGTGGCGGTGGGCGACCGCGACTGCTCGGTCCAGCGCCGCAACCAGAAGCTGGTCGAGATCGCTCCGGCGACACTGCCGGACGCTCTGCGCAAGGCGCTGCACGAGGCGGCCGAGAAGCTGTGCGCGGCGGCCAAGTACCGGACCCTGGCGACCATCGAGTTCCTCGTCGATGGCAAGGGCGGCTTCGCCTTCATCGAGGCCAACGCCCGGCTGCAGGTCGAGCATACGATCACCGAGGAGGTCACCGGCGTCGACCTGGTCCGGACCCAGATCGAGCTGGCGGGGGGCAGGACCCTGGCCCAGGTCGGCCTGACGAAAACCCCCGCCGTGCAAGGATTCGCGGTGCAGGCGCGGGTCAATCTGGAGACCCTGACGGCCGACGGCGGCGCCCTGCCCGGCGGGGGGTTGATCACCGCCTACGAACCGCCCAGCGGGCCGGGAGTGCGGGTCGACGGCGCGGGCTACGCCGGCTACGTCACCAGCCCCGCCTACGACAGCCTGCTGGCCAAGGTGATCGTGCGCGGCGCCACCCTGGAGCAGGCCTGCGCCCGCACGGCCAGGGCCCTGGCCGAGTTCCGCCTGGAGGGCGTCGACAGCAACGCCGACCTGCTCCGAGCGGTGCTCGCCGACCCGGTGGTGAAGGCCGGCGCGGCGACCACCAGGTTCCTGGAATCGAACCTCGCAGACCTGCTCGGGAAGGCCGACCAGGTTCAGCGAAAGGCGCCGCGAAATCCGGCCGGATCCGGCGAAGCCCCGCCGACCGATCCCGCCAAGCCCGCCGCAATCGCGCCGATCGCCGACGACGGCACGGTCGCGGTGACAGCGCCGCTGCAGGCCACGGTGGGCGCCATCGAGGTCGCCGAGGGCGATCTGGTCCGCCCCGGCCAGACCGTCGCCGTGCTCGAGGCGATGAAGATGGAGCACGTCGTCACCGCGCCCGAAGGGGGCCGCGTGGTCCGCATCCTGGCGGGCAAGGGTGTGACCCTGCTCAAGGGCGCGCCGATCGTGATCCTCGAGCCCGCCGACGTCGCCGCCGACGCCCAGGCCGCGGCGGCGGAGGTCGACCCCGACCACGTCCGCCCCGATCTGCAGGAGGTCATCGACCGCCACGCCTTCACCCTCGACGCCAACCGTCCCGAGGCGGTCGCCAAGCGTCGTCGCACCGGCCACCGCACGGCGCGGGAGAACCTGGACGACCTGCTCGATCCGGGCAGCTTCATCGAGTACGGCGCCCTCACCATCGCCGCCCAGCGCCGCCGGCGCACGCTGGAGGACCTGATCAAGTCCACCCCCGCCGACGGCCTGATCGCCGGCGTCGGGGCGATCAACGGCCACCTGTTCACACCGGACAAGGCCCGGGTCGCGGCCCTGAGCTACGACTTCACGGTGCTGGCCGGCACCCAGGGCCACATGAACCACAAGAAGACCGACCGGCTGCTGCACATCGTCGAGGAGCAGAAGCTGCCGGTGGTCTGGTACGCCGAGGGCGGCGGCGGGCGGCCGGGCGACACCGACGGCACGGGCGTGGCGGGGCTGGACGTCACCACCTTCGGCAAGTTCGCCCAGCTGTCGGGCGAGGTGCCCAAGATCGCCATCGTCGCCGGCCGCTGCTTCGCCGGCAACGCGGCCATCGCCGGCCTCTCAGAGATCATCATCGCCACGAAGGACTCCAACCTCGGCATGGGCGGCCCCGCGATGATCGAGGGCGGCGGCCTGGGCGTCTTCAAGCCCGACGACATCGGTCCCAGCGACGTCCAGTGGGCCAACGGCGTCATCGACATCCTGGCCGATGACGAGGCCCACGCGACGGCCCTGGCCAAACAGGCCCTGTCGAGCTTCCAGGGCCGGGTCGCCGACTGGAGCGCCCCCGACCAGCGCGGCCTTCGTCGGTCGATCCCGGAGAACCGTCTGCGGGTCTACGATATCCGGCCCTTGATCGAGACCCTCGTCGATACCGGCTCGTTCCTGGAGCTGCGGCGGGGCTGGTCGCCGGGGATGATCACCGGCTTCGTGCGGATCGAGGGTCGGCCCATGGGCCTGATCGCCAACGATCCGCGCCACCTGGGCGGGGCCATCGACTGCGACGGGGCCGAGAAGGCCGCCCGCTTCCTGCAGCTGTGCGACGCCTTCGACCTGCCGGTCCTCAGCCTGTGCGACACGCCCGGCTTCATGGTCGGCCCCGACAGCGAGGCGGCCGGCGCCGTGCGCCGCGTCAGCCGCATGTTCATCGCCGGGGCCAAGCTGGGGACGCCGCTGTTCTGCATCGTCCTGCGCAAGGGCTACGGCCTGGGCGCCCAGGCCATGGCCGGCGGCGGCTTCCACTCGCCCTTCTTCATCGCCTCATGGCCGACCGGCGAGTTCGGCGGCATGGGCCTGGAGGGCGCGGTCCGCCTCGGCTACTCCAAGGAGCTGGCGGCCGAGACCGACCCGGAGAAGAACAAGGCCCTGTTCGAGCAGCTGGTCGGCCGCCTCTACGCCGCCGGCAAGGCGACCAGCATGGCCGCCGCGCTGGAGATCGACGCCGTCATCGATCCGGCCGAGACCCGCCGCTGGGTCGTCCGCGGCCTCGACAGCTGCCCGCCGCGCACGCGGCCGGCGCGGCGCTGGGTCGACGCGTGGTGATCTGGACAGCTCCCCGGAATCCGTGATTCCTGCCCGCTCGAGCCCGAACGTCGTGCGCGGGCCAAGGGGGGCGTATGTTCGGGATCAATTTCAGGGGCCTGCTGGCCTCTCTGGCCGTGTTGCTGGCCGCGGCGACCGTCGGGGCCACGCCGGCCTCCGCCCGGGACGCGGAGGCTGATCGTCTGGGGCAGGAACTGTCCTCGATCATCTTCACCGCCATCGATTTCCGCGGGATCATCATCAAGGGCGCGGCGCTCGAGCTCGGTTCAATGGAGGACCTGGCCGAGGGCCGGCCCGAATGGCCCCGCCTGCTCCAGGAATCGATCATCGAGGAGTTCGATCACGACATGCCCGCCATCAAGAGCATGCTCGGTCGCGGCTTTGCGAAGTACTTCACGATCGAGGAGCTGCGCGCCGGCGTCGTGATCCTCGCCGACCCGGGCCTGCAGCAGATCATGAAGGCCGCCGCCTCCGGCGCGCCGCTCCCCGACCCGGAGCCGAAGATGTCCCGCAACGTCGAGCGGCTGACGCAGACCCCGGCGGGCCTCAGCTTCCTCGAGAAGTTCGGCTCGATCGACAAGATGCTGGAGGGGCTCTCCCAGGACCTGATCGTCGAGGTCATTCCCGGGACGTTCCGCCGCTTCGCCGACAAGGCGGACGCGCTGGAAGCGGCGCGCGCGCAGTAGCTGGCGGGTCACGCGTCCAGAACGCCGCAACGGTCAACCGGGGGCCTTTCGCATGAACAGATCACACCTGCTCGCCGTCGCGGCGCTGCTCCTGGCGGTCGGGGCCTGCAAGCCCGCCCCGCCGCCCGCGCCGCCGCCGGCCAGCAAGCCCGAGGCCGAGGCCTGCTATCGCAGGCAGGAGTACGGCTGCGCCGCGCTCAACTACTACGGCTACCTCCAGAAGTTCCCGACCGAGACCGACACCCGCGCGATCTACGCCATCACCCTGACCCGGTCCGGCCAGCACGCCATCGCCCTGCCGCAGTACGAGCGGGTGATGAAGGAAGGGGTCGGGACCTACGACCTGTTCGCCAACTACGCCATCAGCCTGGACGCCCTCGGCAAGGCCGAGGAGTCGATGAAGTGGAACCGCAAGACGCTGGAGCTTGTGCCCAACCTCGTCGACGTGCGCGGCACGCTCGCCCAGCAGCTGGTGAAGCAGGGCAAGCACGACGAGGCCATCAAGCTGCTCCAGGACTTCGACACCTACCTGAAGCGCAATGGCCGGAGCCCCTACTTCACCGGCCAGATCATGACGATCCGCGAAGCGAAGGCGAAGGCGGGGTAGCTGTCCCCGATCCATCCCCAGAACCGTCGTCGTCGGACTTGTTCCGACGACCCATGAACACGAACAGGGGTGATGGGGCGTCGGAAGAGCCGAGCCCTATTTGTGGCGCTCACCACGCATGGGTCCCCCGGGCTCGGCCGAAGGCCGACCCGAGGACAGGCTATGGAAAAAGTCCGACGATGACGGGGATAGCGGTCCCTACGCCGCTTTCGGCTTGCGCAGCCGTCCGACGATCACCCGCACGACCAGATAGGCCAGCAGGCCCATCGGGCCAAGCATGAAGGTCAGGACCATGATCGGGATCAGCAGCCAGTGCGGCACGCCGGCCTTCGGCGCATCCTCGGCCTGCCAGGTCCCGACCCAGAGGTCGAACGCCAGGTAGTGTATCCAGGCCGGCAGCATGACCATCGGCGTCGACAGCAGGATCATCACCCCGGCCAGCGAGTCGAAGCCGCCGCCCTGCGGCGCGTCCGGCGCGCCCAGGGCCCGGATCATCAGGATGGCGTAGGCCAGGCTCAGCACCGCCGCCGCGCCCCGCGCCGCCGTCACCAGCGCCGGCCGTCGCAAGGGCGCCAGCGCCAGGCAGAGCCAGCCCAGCACCGCGACGCCGGTCATGGCCGAGAAGATCAGTTCCAGATCCATGGTCGTTCCCCCTCTTCGGGGAGGAGGCTAGCACGGCGCGGGGGAGCGTCCACCGGAGGGGAGCAGCAACTTCTTCCGTCATCGTCGGACTTGTTCCGACGACCCATGAACACAGGCAATGGTGAGGATGCGTCGGAAGCACCGATCCTTACTTGTCGCGCGCGCCAGGCATGGGTCCCCCGGGCTCGGCCGAAGGCCGACCCGAGGACAGGCTATGGAACAAGTCCGACGATGACGAACGTTGGGGAGCGATAGGCCCTACCCCCGCTCCAGCCTCAGCACGTCCGCGGCGTCCCCCACGGCTGCCGCTTCCGCGCCCGGCAGCCGCCTCAGCAGGCAGTCGGCGGCGGCGAAGACGGTGACCAGGGAGCTGTCCTGGTCGGGGAAGGGCGTGACGCCGTCCGGGCCCAGCCTTGCGCGCATCCAGTGTTCGCGGGCCCCGTTGGCGGGCAGCGGCGCGGCCAGCCGGGCGGCCGCCATCCGGTGCGGCGTCGTCGCCCCCTGCAGGGCCAGCACCAGCGGGCGCAGGAACAGCTCGGCGCAGACGAAGGCCGAGGCCGGATTGCCGGGCAGGCCGAGCACCAGCCGCCCGTCGGCGAGGCGTCCGAACCAGGTCGGCTTGCCCGGCCGGACGTTGACCGTCTCGACGTCGAGCTCCAGGCCCAGCGTCGCCAGCGCCGGCTTGACCAGGTCGTAGTCGCCGACCGAGGCCCCGCCGACGGTGACGATCACGTCGGCCTCGATATCGCTTACGGCGGCGGCGATGGCGGCTTCGTCGTCGCCGGTCGGGGCCAGCCGGGTCGGCGCCGCGCCCCAGCGGGCCAGCATGGCCAGCAGGCCGACGCTGCCCGACTCATAGATCTGGAACGGACCGGCGGTGCTTCCGGGTCTGGCCAGCTCCTCGCCGGTGGCGAGCACCGCGACGCGAGGCCGTCGGGCGACCGCCAATTCGGCGCGGCCGGCGGCGGCCGCCAGCGACAGGCGCCAGGGATCGAGCCGTACGCCGGCCTCGAGCAGGACGGCCCCGGCCCGGAAGTCGCCGCCGCGCGGACGGATGTTGTTGTTGGGCCCGGCCGGACCGAGGCGAACCCGGTCGCCCTCGCGTGTCGCGTCTTCCTGGATCACCACCAGGTCGGCGCCGGCCGGCACGGGGGCGCCGGTGAAGATGCGGACGGCCTCGCCGGCTGCCAGCGGCGTTTCGTGGCCGCGGCCGGCGGCGCTCTCGCCCACGATGCGCAGGGTGGTCGCCTCGCCGGCGTCGGCGCGGCGCAGGGCCCAGCCGTCCATGGCCGAGGCGTCGAACGGCGGCTGGTCGCGGACGGCGATCACCGTCTCGGCCAGGGTCCGGCCGTCGGCGCCGGCCAGCGGCACGGTCTCGGATGCAGGGGCGGCGGCTCGGGCGAGGATGCGGGCCCGGGCGTCCTCGACGCTCAGGCCTTTCAGCTTGCGCGCGGGATCAGCCGACGAAGGCGCGTTCGAGGACATAGTCACCGGGTTCCGCATTGGAGCCCTCGACCATGCCGTGAGTCTCGACCAGGGCGCCCATGTCCTTGATGAAGTCCATGCTGCCGCAGAGCATGATCCGGTCTTCCTCCGGATTGAACCTGTCGCCCGGCAGGCCGAGGTCGCGGAACAGCTGGCCCGACGCGATCAGGTCGGTGAACCGGCCCTGGCGCTCGAACGGCTCGCGGGTGACGGTCGGGTAGTAGTGCAGCTGGGCCTTCGCCTCGTCGCCGACCAGCGGGTCGTCATGGATGCCGGCGGTGAAGAAGTCGCGGTAGGCCAGCTCGGCGATCTCGCGCACGCCGTGGCAGACATAGACCTGCTCGAAGCGGCTGTAGGCGTCCGGGTCGCGGGCGACCGCCAGCCAGGGGGCCAGGCCTGTGCCGGTGCCGAACAGGAACAGCCGCTTGCCGCCCTTCAGCGCGTCCAGCACCAGGGTGCCGGTCGGCTTCTTGCCGAGGAGGACGGTGTCGCCCTCCTTGATCAGCTGCAGCTTGCTGGTCAGCGGACCGTCCTCGACCTTGATCGAGAAGAACTCCAGCTCCTCGGCCCAGGACGGCGAGGCGACCGAATAGGCGCGCAGGATCGGCTTGGCGCCGCCTTCGCCCGGCAGGCCGATCATCACGAACTCGCCGGAGCGGAAGCGGAAGCTTTCGGGACGGGTGATGGCGAAGCTGAACAGGCGGTCGGTCCAGTGTTTCACCCACAGCACCTTCTCCTCGAAGAAGGGGCTCGCCTTCACGGGCGCGGCCTCGACGGCGGCTGTCGACATCTCTCTGGATTTCCTCGCGACCACGGGGGCCGATGGTGATCCTCATGTGATGCGGCGCAGCATGATGTCAACGCGAGGAAGACTGGGGGGGCGTTGAGGGATGCTGGATCGAAAAGGGGGACAGTCACTCATTTCGCCCGCGAAATGAGTGACTGTCCCCCTTTTCAGTTCTCCTCCCCGCTGCCGGGGTCCGTCTCGGTCTTTTCGGTCTGCACCGACGCCTTCGAGTCGGCCGGTTCGGTCGCGGGACGGGGGGCGTGGCCGTCGCCGTCGGGGCGCAGGTTCTCGTTCTCGGTCTCGCGATTGTTGGGACGCTGGTCCATGGGAGTCTCCGTTTCACGACAAAAACGTCGGGAAACCGGGTTCGATCCGGCGCCGGCTTGCTTGCCCGCCGTCGCTGTCCCTGCTAAACGGCCCGCTTCCGGTGAATTGAAAAGCTGACCGGCGGGTATCACCGCCTACGGTTCGCTGTTCGGTCGCCGGAGGGCATTTGCCCGAGAGGGTGGACGTCTACGAGTGTAGCTCAGCTGGTAGAGCATCGGTCTCCAAAACCGAGGGCCGGGGGTTCGAATCCCTCCACTCGTGCCACCTTGTCCCTATATGCGGAGCGCGATGGTCGCGCTTCGGCCAGTTGAAAGAGCTTCAGACCCGTCCGATGGCCAAGAAAACGGGCAATCTCTCCGCGATGAAGCAGCGCGCCGCCAAGAGCGCCGCCGCTGTCGCCGCGCCTGCCGGTCAGGGCGCCGCCGCCGCGGCCGCCGCCACGCCGAAGAAGCCTTTCAACATCGTGCAGTTCGCCAAGGAGGTCCGCGCCGAAGGCCGCAAGATCACCTGGACGAGCCGCAAGGAAACCTGGATCACCTCCGTGATGGTTTTCATCATGGTGATCATCGCCGCCCTGTTCTTCTTCGTGGTCGACACGAGCCTGTCGTTCATCGTGTCCCAGGTCCTGAAGCTCGCGAACGCCGGATAATCCATGAACGCTCAAGTCGAAGCCCGGCCGTCCAACCCGCGCCACCGCTGGTACATCGTCCACGCCTACTCGAACTTCGAGAAGAAGGTGGCCGACCACATCCGTGACCAGGCCAAGGCCCAGGGTCTGGAAGACGCCTTCTCCGAGATCCTCGTGCCGACCGAGGAGGTCGTCGAGATCCGCCGCGGCCGCAAGGTCAACGCCGAGCGCAAGTTCCTGCCCGGCTACGTGCTGGTGAAGATGGACCTCAGCGACGAGGCCTACCACCTGGTCAAGAACACGCCGAAGGTCACCGGCTTCCTCGGTTCGGCCAGCAAGCCGCAGCCGATCTCCGAAAAGGAAGCGGCCCGAATGATCGGCGTGGTCGAGGAGAGCGTCGAGCGTCCCAAGTCGACCGTCCGCTTCGAGATCGGCGAGCAGGTTCGTGTCACCGATGGTCCGTTCGCCAGCTTCAACGGCTCGGTCGAGCAGGTCGACGAGGCCCGCGAGCGCCTGCACGTCGCCGTCTCGATCTTCGGCCGCGCCACCCCGGTCGAGCTGGAATACAGCCAGGTCGAGAAGGTCGTCTGACCCGTCATCCTCGCGCTCGTCGCGAGGACCCATGCGTGATGAGTTTTCCAGAAGGGGCGCGGCGGTTGTCGCGCCCCTTCTTCGCTTCCGGTGCGCATGGGTCGTCAGAACAAGTCTGACGATGACGGAGAGGGGGAAGCGGTTGTCCGCCCCCGCCTTCTCTGCTACAGGCGCGCCTCGCCCAGACGACCGGGCGTCAAATCCGTGGGAGGGGTCTGCCCGCACCACGGCCGCATAGGCGCTTTAACTAGCGCCGCTTAAACGGAGACAGAGATGGCCAAGAAGATCTTGGGCTACATCAAACTGCAGGTGGCCGCCGGGTCCGCCACGCCTTCGCCGCCGATCGGTCCGGCGCTGGGCCAGCGCGGCGTGAACATCATGGGCTTCTGCAAGGAGTTCAACGCGCGCACCGAGAAGGAAGTGAAAGGCACGCCCCTGCCGACGGTGATCACCGTCTACCAGGACAAGTCCTTCACCTTCATCACCAAGACCCCGCCCGCCACCCACTTCATCAAGCAGGCGCTCGGCCTGAAGTCCGGCTCGACCAAGCCGGGCCGCGACAGCGCCGGCACGATCACCCGCACCCAGCTGCGCGAGATCGCCGAAGGCAAGATGAAGGACCTGAACGCCAACGACATCGACGCCGCGGCCCGCATCATCGAGGGCTCCGCCCGTTCGATGGGCCTGCAGATCGTGGAGGCCTAAGACCATGCCCAAGCAAGCCAAGCGCATTCAGGCCTGGACCGGCGATCGCGAAGCGACGCACTCGGTCGAGGACGCCGTGAAGCTGGTCAAGGCCAACGCCAAGGCCAAGTTCGACGAGTCGGTCGAGATCGCCGTCAACCTGGGCGTCGACCCGCGTCACGCCGACCAGCAGGTCCGCGGCGTGGTCTCGCTGCCCTCGGGCACCGGCCGTGACGTCCGCGTCTGTGTCATCGCCAAGGACGCCAAGGCCGAGGAAGCCCTCGCCGCCGGCGCCGACGTGGTGGGCGCAGAGGAACTGGTCGAGCGCATCCAGGGCGGCTTCATGGACTTCGATCGCGTCATCGCGACGCCGGACATGATGGCCCTCGTCGGTCGCCTCGGTAAGGTGCTGGGCCCGCGCGGCCTGATGCCCAACCCGCGGGTCGGCACGGTCACGCCCAACGTCGGCCAGGCCGTCAAGGACGCCAAGGGCGGCGCCATCGAGTTCCGCGTCGAGAAGGCGGGCATCGTCCACGCCGGCATCGGCAAGGTCTCCTTCACCGAGGAAGCCCTGCTGGCCAACGTCCGCGCCCTTGTGGACGCGCTGAACAAGGCCAAGCCGTCGGGCGCCAAGGGCACCTACGTCAAGCGTATCGCCCTGTCCTCGACCATGGGCCCGGGCTTCAAGATCGACACCGGTTCGGTCAGCGCCTAGGCGTCGGACCAGTCGCAAGACTAACGGACGGGCGGGCTCGCAAGGGCCCGCCCGTTTCGCGTTTGGAGGGTCAGGTTTGAGCCGCCGGCTATCCAGTGCTATGCTCCGGCTATCCGGAGGCCGCCAATGCCGTTCCATGTTAGAGACGAAGAGGCCGACACGCTCGTTCGCGAATTGGCGCGTCGGGAAGGCGTCGGCTTGACGGAAGCGGTCAAGCTGGCGGTGAAGTGCAGACTTGAGCAGAAGGACGAGGCCATCGCGCGCAAGCTGGCGGCGATGAGGGCCATCAGCGATGACATCGCCAAGCTTCCCCGAACAGGATTGAAGGCAGACAAGGCGTTCTTCGACGAGCTCTCAGGCGATTGATGTTTGTCGACGCCTCCGCCCTGTGCGCGATCATGCTTGACGAGCCTGAGCGGGCCTTCTTCGAGCAACGGCTCGCGGCGGCGGTCGATCCGACGACATCGCCCATCGCCATCTGGGAGACCGTCAGGGCGATGATCCGTGAGATCGACATCGACGCCCAGGAGGCGAGCAGACGGTTGGGAGCCTACCTGGACCTGGTGGGCGTCGGCCTGGTGACGGTCGGGAAGCTCGAGGCCGAGGCGGCGGTTGAAGCGCTCGGACGCTTCGGCAAGGGCCGCCACCCGGCTCGGCTGAACATGGGCGACTGCTTTGCCTACGCCTGCGCTCGGGTGAACGAGCGGCCTTTGCTGTTCAAGGGCAACGACTTCTCGCAGACAGACATCGAGCGGGCCTGATCAGCAGGGCAGGGCCGCGAAGTCCTCGCCGGCGCGCAGTTCCACGGCCTTGAACACCGCGCTGGGCGCGACGGCCTTCCAGTAGACGGCGTCCTCGGCGCGGCCGAGGCTGTTGCGCTCGACGCAGCGCAGACGGCGGGCGGCGGCGATGGTGAGCAATTGGGCGTGGCGGCCGCGCGGCGTCTGGCGTGGCTGCGGCGCAACGGACCTCAGGTCGCGCATCTGCGCGGCGGTCCAGGGGTCAGGGCTGGTCTGGATGGGGCCCAGCAACATGGGCTTGGTCTTTCCGTCGGGCGGGGAGCTGAGGCGTTCGGCCTCGCCGGTCCGGCATGCGATCGTCGTCCGCGATCAGACCCTTAAATGGGGCCGCCTGTGGATAGTTCCAGTGTTTCCCAATTAATTCCGGGACATGGTTGGTTAACAACTCAGGCTGGCGGCTGCTTCACCCGCTTGATCATCGTGGTGTCGTAGCCCAGGGCGGCGGCGCGGGCGATGTGGCCGTCGACCACCGCCTGGCCCGGCGACGGGTCGCGGCTGAGGATCCAAAGGTACGTGCCCGACGGCTCGCCCACGATGGCCCAGCTGTAGTCGTCGGCCCGGTCCAGCACCCAGTAGTCGCCGAAAAAGGGGCCGAAGAAGGAGACCTTCAGCTTGGCGCCGTCGCTGCCCTCGACTACCTTGGCCCGGCCCTCGGCCGAGCGGGCCTTGCCGTCCGGCGCGCCCTCGCGGCAGGTGTTGAGCACGGCGATCATGCCGTCCGGCCGCCGGCTGTATTCCGCCGTGACGCCCTCGCAGCCGCGCTCGAAGCGGTGCTCGTAGCGGGCCAGCTCGTACCAGCGCCCCAGGTACCGCTCCAGCTCCACCGCCCTGGCCGGCTCCGGCACGGACGCATTTCCGCTCGGCCCCGAACAGCCGGCCAGAGCCAGTGCGAGGATCAGGAAGGCGGCGCGAAGGCTGGACATGGCGAAGTTCCGATCGGCGGAGGATGACTGCCCTACGCCAAGGCCCGGCCGGTGGATCAGTTCCGCCCCCGCTTGAGTTTCCCCGCGCCTTGATTTATACGCGCGCTCTTCCAGCGAACGGGCCTGCCCGCCGCTGGTCCTGTCCGAGAGCTACGCGACGTCGGGGTCACCTGCGTCGTAACAGAAGGGGAGCCCCCCTTCAGCGTAGGGAGACGGGGAACAGAAGACGCCGCATCACCGCACAAGCTGCGGGCGCGGCCGATGCTTTCCTTGGGACAGGTCTACCGTCACCCGCCTTCGGGAGCGATCCCGCGGGCGGGCGGCATGCTTTCGGCGTCCGGATGGTCCGGGCGTCGTGAACCAGGAGACCGCAATGAACCGCGCACAAAAAGCGGAATCGATCGAGACGCTCAAGGGCGTCTTTGCCGATGCCGGCGCCGTGGTCGTGACCCACTACATGGGTCTGACCGTTGCGGAAATGACCGACCTTCGACTCCGCCTCCGCAAGGAAGGCGCGTCGATCAAGGTGGTGAAGAACACTCTGGCCCAGAAGGCGCTCGATGGTTCGCTTGGCGAGGCGGGCGACGCCCTCTTTACCGGCCCCGTCGCCATCGCCTACGGCCCGGACCCCGTCTCCGCCGCCAAGGTCGCCGCCCAGTACGCCAAGGAGAACGACAAGTTCACCCTCGTTGGCGGCATCATGGGCACGGAAGTCCTCGACCAGAACGCGGTGAAGGCTCTCGCCACGCTGCCGTCGCTGGACGAACTCCGCGGCAAGCTCATCGGCCTTCTGCAGGCTCCGGCGACCAAGATCGCCGCCGTCGTGCAGGCTCCGGCCGCCCAGCTGGCCCGCGTCTTCAACGCCTACGCCACGAAGGACGCGGCCTAGTCCAGGTCATCTCCGCCTACCTCCCAACACCCCAAGGAAAACCGAACCATGTCGAAGCTCGAAAAGATCGTTGAGGACCTGTCCTCCCTGACCGTTCTGGAAGCCGCTGAGCTCTCCAAGCTGCTGGAAGAAAAGTGGGGCGTCTCCGCCGCTGCTCCGGTCGCCGTGGCCGCTGCCGGCGGCGCCGCCGCTGCTCCGGCTGAAGCCGCCGAAGAGCAAACCGAGTTCACCGTTGTTCTGACCGCCGGTGGCGACAAGAAGATCAACGTGATCAAGGAAGTCCGCGGCGTCCGTCCGGACCTCGGCCTGAAGGAAGCCAAGGACCTGGTCGAAGGCGCTCCGCAGAACGTCGTCGAGAACGTCTCCAAGCAAGCCGCCGAAGAAGTCGCCAAGAAGCTGACCGAAGCCGGCGCGACCGTCCAGATCAAGTAGTTCGTTTCCGGGCCATGCCCGGATCGCGCTCCTCCGGCCTTCGCGCCGGGATCAGGACCAGCACCACGATCGCGGGCCCGGAGGGAAACCTCCGGGCCCGTTGTCGTTGGCGGGCTCGCCGGGACGGCGTCTGTCGGGCTGGAACCCCCTCGCCGGAAGTCGCGTTACGACCGGATGCTCAAGCTCGCCGGCGTCTTCCTCGTGGTCATGATCATCGCCGGGATCCTCGGATTCGTCGTCGACGTTGCCGGGGGCCTGGCCAAGATCGCCTTCTTCATCTGCCTGATCGGCCTGGCCGGCACGCTGGTCATGAAGGTCCTGCGCAAGACCTGACCCGCGGCGCTCGCGGCCGACGATGACGCTGCGCGACGAAAGTCAAGCGGCGCCTCTTCCCTTATCCACGGCTTTCCCCTATATCCGCTCCCTCGCGGAAAATCCGATCAACTGAGACGCGACTTTCCGCGCGCGTGCCCGACAGCCCGGTCAATGCCCTCCGACCGGTGCGATGGGGCGCCCCTGACACGCCAGGGGCAAGGTCTTGCGTCCGCTTCCGGCACCGCCGGAAGAGCCGAGGGTGGACGCGACAAGACACATTTACGCGCGGAGTCCCTCCGCGCACGCAGGGAAAAAGATGGCGCAATCCTTCACCGGCAAGAAGCGGATCCGCAAGTCGTTCGGCCGCATCCCCGAAGCTGTGCAGATGCCGAACCTCATCGAGGTTCAACGCTCCTCCTACGAACAGTTCCTCCAGCGCGAAGTCCGCGCCGGCGAGCGCCGGGACGAGGGCATCGAGGCGGTCTTCAAGTCGGTCTTCCCGATCAAGGACTTCAACGAGCGCGCCGTCCTCGAGTACGTCTCCTACGAATTCGAGGAGCCCAAGTACGACGTCGAGGAGTGCATCCAGCGCGACATGACGTATGCGGCGCCGCTGAAGGTGAAGCTGCGTCTCATCGTGTTCGAGATGGAAGAGGAAACCGGCGCCCGGTCCGTCAAGGACATCAAGGAGCAGGACGTCTACATGGGCGACATCCCGCTCATGACGGACAAGGGCACCTTCATCGTCAACGGCACCGAGCGGGTCATCGTCTCGCAGATGCACCGTTCGCCCGGCGTGTTCTTCGACCACGACAAGGGCAAGACCCACTCCTCGGGCAAGCTGCTGTTCGCCGCCCGCGTCATTCCCTACCGCGGCTCCTGGCTGGACTTCGAGTTCGACGCCAAGGACATCGTCTACGTCCGTATCGACCGTCGCCGCAAACTGCCGGCCACGACCTTCCTCTACGGCCTGGGCATGGACGGCGAGGAAATCCTCACCACCTTCTATGATGTCGTGCCGTTCGAGCGCCGCGAAGGCGGCTGGGCCACCCCCTACAAGCCCGAGCGCTGGCGCGGCGTGAAGCCGGAATTCCCGCTGATCGACGCCGACACCGGCGAGGAAGTGGCGCCGGCCGGCCAGAAGATCAGCGCCCGCGCCGCCAAGAAGCTGGGCGACACGGTCAAGACGCTGCTGCTCGGCCCGGAGGCCCTGACCGGCCGCTACCTGGCCCGTGACGAAGTGAACCCGGAAACCGGCGAGATTTACGCCGAAGCCGGCGACGAGCTCGACGCGGCGGTGATCGAGGCCCTGGAAGAGAAGGGCTTCAAGTCCATCGACGTGCTCGACATCGACCACGTCACCGTCGGCGCCTACATGCGCAACACCCTGCGGGTCGACAAGAACGCCATCCGCGAGGACGCGCTGTTCGACATCTACCGCGTGATGCGTCCGGGCGAGCCGCCCACGGTCGAAGCCGCCGAGGCGATGTTCAAGTCGCTGTTCTTCGACCAGGAGCGCTACGACCTCTCCTCGGTCGGCCGCGTGAAGATGAACATGCGCCTGGAGCAGGACGTCTCGGACGACGTCCGCGTCCTGCGCAAGGAAGACGTGCTGGAAGTCCTGAAGGTCCTGGTGGGCCTGCGCGACGGCCGCGGCGAAATCGACGACATCGACAACCTCGGCAACCGCCGGGTCCGTTCGGTCGGCGAGCTGCTGGAAAACCAGTACCGCGTCGGCCTGCTCCGCATGGAGCGCGCCATCAAGGAACGCATGTCGTCCGTCGACATCGACACCGTGATGCCGCACGACCTGATCAACGCCAAGCCGGCCGCGGCCTCGGTGCGTGAATTCTTCGGCTCCTCGCAGCTGTCGCAGTTCATGGACCAGACCAACCCGCTGTCGGAGATCACCCACAAGCGTCGCCTTTCGGCGCTTGGCCCGGGCGGTCTGACCCGCGAGCGCGCCGGCTTCGAAGTCCGCGACGTGCACCCGACCCACTACGGCCGGATCTGCCCGATCGAAACGCCGGAAGGCCCGAACATCGGCCTGATCAACTCCCTGGCCACCCACGCCCGCGTCAACAAGTACGGCTTCATCGAGAGCCCGTACCGCCGCGTGGCCGACGGCCGCCCGGTGGACGAGGTCGTCTACATGTCGGCGATGGAAGAGGCCAAGCACGTCATCGCCCAGGCCAACATCAAGATGGAGAACGGCTCGATCCTCGAGGATCTGGTCCCGGGCCGCATCAACGGCGAACCGGGCCTGCTCCAGAAGGACCAGGTCGACCTGATGGACGTCTCGCCCAAGCAGGTCGTGTCGGTCGCCGCCGCGCTGATCCCGTTCCTCGAAAACGATGACGCCAACCGCGCCCTCATGGGTTCGAACATGCAGCGTCAGGCCGTGCCGCTCGTCCAGTCGGATGCGCCGCTGGTCGGCACCGGCATGGAAGACGTCGTGGCCCGCGATTCCGGCGCCGTCGTGATCGCCCGCCGCAAGGGCGTGGTCGAGCAGATCGACGGTACGCGTATCGTCATCCGCGCCACCGAGGAAACCGACCCGACCAAGTCCGGCGTCGACATCTACCGCCTGAGCAAGTTCCAGCGTTCGAACCAGAACACCTGCATCAACCAGCGTCCGCTGGTGCGCGTGGGCGACCGGATCAACGCCGGCGACATCGTGGCCGACGGTCCCTCGACCGACCTGGGCGAACTGGCGCTGGGCCGCAACGCCCTCGTCGCCTTCATGCCGTGGAACGGCTACAACTTCGAAGACTCGATCCTGATCTCCGAGCGCATCGTGCGCGATGACGTCTTCACCTCGATCCACATCGAGGAATTCGAGGTCATGGCCCGCGACACCAAGCTGGGCCCGGAAGAGATCACCCGCGACATCCCCAACGTCGGCGAGGAAGCCCTGCGCAACCTCGACGAGGCGGGCATCGTGGCGATCGGCGCCGAGGTCCTGCCGGGCGACATCCTGGTCGGCAAGGTCACGCCCAAGGGCGAGTCCCCGATGACCCCGGAAGAGAAGCTGCTGCGCGCCATCTTCGGCGAAAAGGCGTCCGACGTCCGCGATACCTCCCTGCGTCTGCCCCCGGGCGTCGCCGGCACGGTGGTCGAGGTGCGGGTGTTCAACCGGCACGGCGTCGACAAGGACGAACGCGCGCTCGCCATCGAGCGGGCTGAAATCGAACGTCTGGGCAAGGACCGCGACGACGAGTTCGCCATCCTGAACCGCAACATGACCTCGCGTCTGCGCGAGCTGATCGTCGGCAAGACGGCCGTCTCCGGTCCCAAGGGCCTGAGCCGCGGCGAAGTCTCGATCGACAAGCTCGAGGAGATCGCGCCGGGCCTGTGGTGGCAGATCGCGCTCGACGACGAGAAGGCCATGGGCGAGCTGGAAGCCCTGCGCCGCCAGTTCGACGAGGCCCGCAAGCGTCTGGACCGTCGCTTCGAGGACAAGGTCGACAAGCTGCAGCGCGGCGACGAACTGCCCCCGGGCGTCATGAAGATGGTCAAGGTCTTCGTGGCCGTGAAGCGCAAGCTTCAGCCGGGCGACAAGATGGCCGGCCGTCACGGCAACAAGGGCGTCATCTCCAAGATCCTTCCGATCGAGGACATGCCGCACCTGGCCGACGGCACCGCCGTGGACGTGGTTCTGAACCCGCTGGGCGTGCCTTCGCGCATGAACGTCGGCCAGATCTTCGAAACCCACCTGGGCTGGGCCGCGGCCGGCCTCGGCAAGCAGATCGCCAACCTGCTGGAAGCCTGGCAGAACGGCGGACAGAAGGCCGAGCTGACCAAGCGCCTGCGCGAGATCTACGGTCCCGACGAGGACCTGCCCGACGACGAGGGCGAGCTGGTTGAACTGGCCCGCAACCTGTCCAAGGGCGTGCCCTTCGCGACCCCGGTCTTCGACGGCGCCCACATCGGCGATATCGAGGATCACCTGCGCATGGCCGGTCTCGACCCGTCGGGCCAGTCGATCCTGTTCGACGGCCAGACCGGCGAGCAGTTCAAGCGTCCGGTCACGGTCGGCTACATCTACATGCTGAAGCTGCACCACCTGGTCGACGACAAGATCCACGCCCGTTCGATCGGCCCGTACTCGCTCGTCACCCAGCAACCGCTGGGCGGCAAGGCGCAGTTCGGCGGTCAGCGCTTCGGGGAGATGGAGGTCTGGGCTCTGGAGGCCTACGGCGCCGCCTACACCCTGCAGGAGATGCTGACGGTGAAGTCGGACGACGTGGCGGGCCGGACCAAGGTCTACGAGTCCATCGTGCGCGGCGACGACACCTTCGAAGCCGGCATTCCCGAGAGCTTCAACGTGCTCGTCAAGGAAATGCGCTCGCTGGGCCTGAACGTAGAGCTGGAGAACACCTGACGGTTTTCTGACCCCTCTCCCGCCCGGCGGGGGAGGGGCGACCGCCAGCCTCTCCATCCAGACATTTTCGCGGGTCACCCCGCACTGAAGGAACCAAGATGAACCAGGAAGTCCTGAACATCTTCAACCCGGTCCAGGCCGCTCCGACCTTCGACCGCATCCGGATCGCCCTGGCCTCGCCGGAAAAGATCCGGTCCTGGTCGTTCGGCGAGATCAAGAAGCCGGAAACGATCAACTACCGCACGTTCAAGCCCGAGCGTGACGGCCTGTTCTGCGCGCGCATCTTCGGTCCGACCAAGGACTACGAGTGCCTGTGCGGCAAGTACAAGCGGATGAAGTACAAGGGCATCATCTGCGAAAAGTGCGGCGTCGAAGTCACGCTCGCCCGCGTCCGGCGCGAGCGGATGGGCCACATCGAGCTGGCCTCGCCGGTCGCCCACATCTGGTTCCTGAAGTCGCTGCCCTCGCGCATCGCCATGATGCTCGACATGCCGCTGAAGGACATCGAACGCGTCCTCTACTTCGAGCACTACATCGTCACCGAGCCGGGCCTGACCCCGCTGAAGGTGCACCAGCTGCTGTCGGAAGACGAGCAGATGCGGTTCCAGGACGAGTTCGGCGATGACAGCTTCACCGCCGAGATCGGCGCCGAAGCCATCTTCAACCTCCTGAAGGGCATCGAGCTCGAGAAGGAAGCCGAGAAGCTCCGCGAGGAGCTGGCCGGCAGCCCGTCCGAGATCAAGCAGAAGAAGTACAGCAAGCGCCTCAAGATCATCGAGGCCTTCATCGAGTCCGGCAACAAGCCGGAGTGGATGATCCTGACCGTCGTGCCGGTCATCCCGCCCGAGCTGCGCCCGCTGGTGCCGCTGGACGGCGGCCGCTTCGCGACCTCGGACCTGAACGACCTCTATCGCCGGGTCATCAACCGCAACAACCGCCTCAAGCGCCTGATCGAGCTGCGCGCGCCGGACATCATCATCCGCAACGAAAAGCGGATGCTGCAGGAAGCCGTCGACGCCCTGTTCGACAACGGCCGTCGCGGCCGGGTCATCACCGGCGCCAACAAGCGCCCGCTGAAGTCCCTCGCCGACATGCTGAAGGGCAAGCAGGGCCGCTTCCGCCAGAACCTGCTCGGCAAGCGCGTCGACTACTCGGGCCGTTCGGTCATCGTCGTCGGCCCCGAGCTGAAGCTGCACGAGTGCGGCCTGCCCAAGAAGATGGCGCTGGAGCTGTTCAAGCCGTTCATCTACGCGCGGCTGGACGCCAAGGGCCTGTCGGGCACCGTCAAGCAGTCCAAGCGCATGGTCGAGCGTGAGCAGCCAGCGGTCTGGGACGTCCTCGAGGAGGTCATCCGCGAGCACCCGGTCCTGCTGAACCGCGCGCCGACGCTCCACCGCCTGGGCATCCAGGCGTTCGAGCCCAAGCTGATCGAGGGCAAGGCCATCCAGCTGCACCCGCTGGTCTGCGCCGCCTTCAACGCCGACTTCGACGGCGACCAGATGGCCGTGCACGTCCCGCTGAGCCTTGAAGCCCAGCTGGAAGCGCGCGTGCTGATGATGTCGACCAACAACATTCTCAGCCCCGCCAACGGCAAGCCGATCATCGTGCCGTCGCAGGACATCGTCCTGGGCCTCTACTACCTGTCGCAGTCGCGTGACGGGGAGCCGGGCGAAGGCAAGATCTTCGGCGACCTGGGCGAGATCGAGATGGCGCTCGACGCCGGCGTCGTGACCCTGCACAGCAAGATCAAGGCGCGCTTCACGGAGATGACTCCGGAAGGCGAAACCTTGCGCAAGGTGATCGACACCACGCCGGGCCGCATGAAGATCGCCGCCCTGCTGCCGCGTCACACCCAGATCGGCCACCGCCTCATCGAAAAGGCGCTGACCAAGAAGGAAATCGGCAATCTGATCGACATCGTCTACCGGCACTGCGGTCAGAAGGCGACGGTCATCTTCGCCGACCAGATCATGGCGCTGGGCTTCAAGGAAGCGGCCAAGGCCGGCATCTCCTTCGGCAAGGACGACATCATCATTCCGCAGCGCAAGACCGCGATCGTGGATGAGACCCGCAAGCTCGCCGAGGAATACGAGCAGCAGTACGCCGACGGCCTGATCACCAAGGGTGAGAAGTACAACAAGGTCGTCGACGCCTGGGCCAAGGCCACCGATCGCGTCGCCGACGAGATGATGGCCGAGCTGCAGACCAAGCACACGGACGAGAACGGCCGCGAGCGCGAGATCAACGCCATCTACATGATGGCCCACTCCGGCGCCCGGGGCTCGCAGGCCCAGATGAAGCAACTCGGCGGGATGCGCGGCCTGATGGCCAAGCCCTCCGGCGAGATCATCGAGACCCCGATCGTCTCGAACTTCAAGGAAGGCCTGACCGTCCAGGAGTACTTCAACTCCACCCACGGCGCCCGCAAGGGTCTGGCTGACACCGCGCTGAAGACCGCCAACTCGGGTTACCTGACCCGCCGTCTGGTGGACGTGGCGCAGGACTCGATCATCACCGAGGAAGACTGCGGCACGACCCGCGGCATCACCCTGCGTCCGGTGGTCGAGGGCGGCGACATCCTCGTCTCGCTCGGTCTGCGCGTCCTGGGCCGCTTCTCGGCCGAGGACATCAAGGATCCGAACACCGGCGAAGTGATCGTTCCGGCCGACACCTACCTGGTGGAAGACCAGATCGACCTCATCGAGAAGGCCGCCGTTCAGTCGGTGAAGGTCCGTTCGGTCCTGACCTGTGAAGCCAAGGCCGGCGTCTGCGGCGCCTGCTACGGTCGCGACCTGGCCCGGGGCACCCCGGTCAACATCGGTGAAGCGGTCGGCGTCATCGCCGCCCAGTCGATCGGTGAGCCGGGCACCCAGCTGACGATGCGGACCTTCCACATCGGCGGCACCGCGCAGGTGGCCGAGCAGTCGTTCTTCGAAAGCAGCAACGACGGCGTCGCCCGCGTGGTCGGACCGACCGTCAAGGGCGCCGACGGCGACTTCATCGTCATGAGCCGCAACACGGCCATCACCGTCCAGGTCGATGGCAAGGATCGCGAGGCCTACAAGCCGCCCTACGGCGCGCGCCTGAAGGTCAAGGATGGCGACAAGGTCAAGCGCGGCCAGCGTCTGGCCGAGTGGGACCCCTACACCACCCCGATCATCACCGAAGTCCCCGGCCGGATCCGCGCCGAGGACCTGGTGGACGGCTTCTCGGTCCGCGAGGAAACCGACGAGGCCACCGGCATCGCCAACCGCGTCATTGTGGACTGGCGCGCCTCGGCCCGTGGCTCGGACCTGCGTCCGGCCATGGCCGTCATCGACGAGAACGGGGCCTACAAGCGCCTCGCGAGCGGCGGTGAGGCCCGTTACCTGCTGTCGGCCGGGGCCATTCTCTCGGTCGGCGACGGCGACGAGGTGAAGGCCGGCGAGGTCATCGCCCGGATCCCCACCGAAGGCGCCAAGACGCGCGACATCACCGGCGGTCTGCCGCGGGTGGCCGAGCTGTTCGAGGCCCGTCGTCCGAAGGATTGCGCGGTCATCGCCGAGATGGACGGCCGCGTCGAGTTCGGGAAGGACTACAAGAACAAGCGTCGCATCAAGATCACCCCGGAAGACGGTGGTGAGGCGGCCGAGTTCCTGATCCCCAAGGGCAAGCACATCGCGGTCCACGACGGCGACGTGATCCACAAGGGCGAGTACATCATCGACGGCAACCCGGATCCGCACGACATCCTGCGCATCCTGGGCGTCGAGGCGCTCGCCAACTTCCTGGTCGACGAGATCCAGGAAGTCTACCGACTGCAGGGCGTGCCGATCAACGACAAGCACATCGAGACGATCGTTCGCCAGATGCTGCAGAAGGTCGAGATCCTGGAGCCGGGCGACACGGGCCTGATCAAGGGCGACCACCTCGACAAGACCGAGGTCGACTACGAGAACGCCAAGGCGGAAGCCCGCAAGGGTCGCCCGGCGCTCACCCAGCCGGTCCTGCTGGGCATCACCAAGGCGTCGCTGCAGACCCGCAGCTTCATCTCGGCGGCGTCCTTCCAGGAGACCACCCGCGTCCTCACCGACGCCTCGGTCCACGGCAAGGTCGACACCCTCGAAGGCCTCAAGGAGAACGTCATCGTCGGCCGGCTCATCCCGGCGGGCACGGGCTCCTACCTGCGCGGCTTGCAGCGCATCGCCACCAAGCGCGACGAGGCCCTCTCGGCCGCTCGCGAAGAGGCGATGGAGCCGCTGCCGTCGGAGATCGCCCTCGAGACCGTGGACGCCCAGTCGTAGGACTGGTCGGCTCCGGCTGACGAAAGACGAGACGGCCCGGGAGCGATCCCGGGCCGTTTCTCTTTGTCCCTGGCTAGGGCTTGTCCAGGCCTGTGAGGACGCCCGGTCCCGCCTTGGGGTCGATGCCGGCCGGCATGGGCCGTTCCCGCCATTCCCGGTCGCGCCGGAGCCTGGCCGCCCGGGCGTCGAACCCGGCGCGCTTGGCGCCGTCCATCGGGGCGTCGATGAAGGGCGCGTCCTTCGCGCCGGCGCCGAGCCGTTCGTCACAGCCCTCGACCTCGCGGCGGTTCAGCCCGACCGCCGTGCGGTTGGCGCAGCCCACCGAGGAGCCGCGCAGCGCGCCGCGCAGGTCGCCGCCCGGCGGGCCCGCCCCCTGGCCGGCGACGGCCCCGCCCGAGCCGCCGCCGGCCCTGGGGGCTGGCGAGGGCGGGGCGGGGGCGGGGACCGGCGCCAGGGGCAGCGGCAGGACAGCCGGCGGAACGGGCGCGACGACCGCGCGCGGGCGGACCGGCGAGGCCCGGGGCGTGGGCGCTGTCGCGGTGTCGGGTTGCTGCGTGCGGGGCGGCGGGGGTGGACGGAACAGGTCGATGACCATCTCCGGCGGCTCGTCAACGAACGGACGCTCGTGCAGCCGCGGAGCGTGCAGTCCGATGACGGCCAGCACCAGCGCGTGCCCCGCCGCGGACGCCGCAAGGATCGCGGCCTTCACGGCCCGTTGCCGTCGAACGCCGGTCAAGACGCGCGCCCCCTCGTTTGCCGGGTCAGGCTTTCGCGCCGGGGCGGCGAAAACGTGACCAAGGTTCGTCTACTCCGGGGCTGGAGACGTCGTGGCCAACGCAGTTGATCTTCCGGACGGGCTGAATGATCACCGGTCGGCGGAATCGCTGCGAGTCGAGGGTGAGTCGATCCAGAGTCGACCGCGAGTCGATGACCGGCGCAGGGCGGTGAAGGGCAAGGCGATCCCCGATCGGCGCCAGTTTGCGTCAAGGCTTTCCAAAGCCTTGACCTTGCACGCCCCGGCGAGTATCTAGCGCGCCTCTTTCGGGGGCCGGGTTTGCGCCCGTCGCCCGTTGAAGCTGAAGTCCCTGTCGAGGGCGATCAGGCCCGCCGGAACGCAGATTGACGCGCGCCGGCGAGTTTTCGCGTTCCGACCGGGCGTTCAGAGCCGGAAAGTACTTTCACCAGGACCCCCGAGGCGCTTCGGCCGAAAGGCACACGCCTCCACGAGCAAAAAAGAGATAATGCCTACAGTCAACCAGCTCATCCGCAAACCGCGCCAGCCCAAGCCGGCCCGGAACAAGGTGCCCGCCCTGAAGGGCTGCCCGCAACGTCGTGGCGTCTGCACCCGCGTGTACACGACGACCCCGAAGAAGCCGAACTCGGCCCTTCGTAAGGTCGCCAAGGTCCGCCTGACCACCGGCATCGAAGCCGTTTGCTACATCCCCGGCGAGGGCCACAACCTGCAGGAGCACTCGGTGGTGCTCATCCGCGGCGGCCGCGTCAAGGATTTGCCCGGCGTCCGCTACCACATCCTGCGCGGCGTCCTCGACACCCAGGGTGTCAAGGATCGTAAGCAGCGTCGTTCGCTCTACGGCGCCAAGCGTCCGAAGTAAGGAAAAGAAGCATGTCCCGTCGCCGTCGCGCCGAGAAGCGTCAGGTTCTGCCCGATCCGAAGTTCGGGGACCTGATCGTCACGAAATTCATGAACTACGTCATGTACGAAGGCAAAAAAGCCGTCGCCGAGAACATCATCTACGGCGCCTTCGACATCCTCGAGTCCAAGCGCAAGGACCAGGGTCCCCTGGAAACCTTCCACTCGGCCCTGGACAACGTCGCCCCGGCGATCGAAGTCCGGTCGCGCCGCGTCGGCGGCGCCACCTACCAGGTGCCCGTCGAGGTCCGTCCGGACCGCCGCCGCGCCCTGGCCATCCGCTGGCTGGTCACCGCCGCGCGCAAGCGTGGTGAGAACACCATGACGGAAAAGCTGGCCGCCGAGCTGCTGGACGCTTCGAACAACCGCGGCACCGCGGTGAAGAAGCGCGAAGACACGCACAAGATGGCCGAAGCCAACCGGGCGTTCTCGCACTACCGCTGGTAACACCCAGCCCGAAACCTTCTTGGGCGCGGGCGGTTCGAAAGACCCGCCCGCGCTTACATTATGCAGGCCGATAGGCGATCTCATGTCCCGCAATCACAACATCGAAGACTACCGTAACTTCGGAATCATGGCCCACATCGACGCGGGCAAGACGACGACGACGGAACGGATCCTGTACTACACCGGCAAGAACCATAAGATCGGCGAAGTCCACGACGGCGCCGCGACGATGGACTGGATGGACCAGGAGCAGGAACGCGGCATCACGATCACCTCGGCCGCGACGACCGCCTTCTGGGAAGGCAAGCGCCTGAACATCATCGACACCCCCGGGCACGTCGACTTCACCATCGAAGTCGAGCGCAGCCTGCGCGTGCTCGACGGCGCCGTGACGGTGCTGGACGGCAACGCCGGCGTCGAGCCGCAGACCGAAACCGTCTGGCGCCAGGCCGACAAGTACCGCGTGCCGCGCATCGTGTTCGTCAACAAGATGGACAAGATCGGCGCCGACTTCGACAAGTCGGTCGAGTCGATCCGCGACCGTCTGGGCGCCAAGGCCGTGCCGATCCAGTTCCCGATCGGTTCGGAATCGAGCCTGTCGGGCCTGGTCGACCTGGTTCGCATGAAGGCCGTGATCTGGGACAACGACGGCCTGGGCGCGAGCTTCCGGGACGAAGAGATCCCCGCTGACCTGGTCGAGAAGGCCAATGAAGCCCGTCACTACCTGATCGAGAACGCCGTCGAGCTCGACGACGAGGCGATGGAAGCCTACCTGGGCGGCGAAGAGCCTTCGATCGAGACGATCAAGAAGTGCATCCGCAAGGCCGTGCTGACCGGCGCCTTCTACCCGATCCTCTGCGGCTCGGCGTTCAAGAACAAGGGTGTCCAGACCCTGCTCGACGCCGTTGTCGACTACCTGCCCTCGCCGGTGGACATCCCGCCGACCCCGGGCATCGACTTCAAGACCGAAGAGCCCGTCGTGCGCCGCGCGTCGGACGACGAGCCGCTGTCGGTCCTGGCGTTCAAGATCATGGACGACCCCTTCGTCGGCTCGCTGACCTTCTGCCGCATCTATTCCGGCAAGATGGAAACCGGCATGGGCCTGCTGAACTCGACCCGCGACCGCAAGGAACGCGTCGGCCGCATGCTGCTGATGCACTCCAACAACCGGGAAGACATCAAGGAAGCCTACGCCGGCGACATCGTCGCCCTGGCCGGCCTCAAGGACACCCGCACCGGCGATACCCTGTGCGATCCGCTGAAGTCGCCCGTCATCCTGGAGAAGATGGAGTTCCCGGCGCCGGTCATCGAGATCGCCGTCGAGCCGAAGTCCAAGGCCGACCAGGAAAAGCTGGGCGTCGCCCTGGCCAAGCTGGCCTCGGAAGATCCGTCCTTCACCGTCTCGACCGACCACGAGTCGGGCCAGACGATCCTGAAGGGCATGGGCGAGCTGCACCTGGACATCAAGATCGACATCCTCAAGCGCACCTACAAGGTCGAGGCCAACATCGGCGCGCCGCAGGTGGCCTACCGTGAATCCCTCGGGAAGCGGGCGGAGATCGACTACACCCACAAGAAGCAGACCGGCGGTACGGGCCAGTTCGCCCGCATCAAGCTGGTGTTCGAGCCGGGCGAGCCGGGTTCGGGCTTCGTGTTCGAAAGCTCCGTCGTCGGCGGCGCGGTGCCCAAGGAGTACATCCCGGGCGTCGTGAAGGGCCTGGAGTCGGCCAAGGAAAACGGCCTGCTGGCCGGCTTCCCGGTGATCGACGTCAAGGCCACCCTGGTGGATGGCGCCTACCACGACGTCGACTCCTCGGTGCTCGCCTTCGAAATCGCGGCCCGCGCCGCGTTCAAGGAACTGCGTGAGAAGGGCGCTCCCAAGCTGCTCGAACCGATCATGGCCGTCGAGGTCGTGACCCCGGAAGAGTACCTGGGCTCGGTCATCGGCGACCTGAACGGTCGTCGTGGCATGATCCAGGGCCAGGACATGCGCGGCAACGCCACGGTGGTGAACGCCTTCGTGCCGCTGGCCAACATGTTCGGCTATGTGAACACCCTGCGGGGCATGTCGCAGGGCCGCGCCGCCTTCACGATGCAATACGACCACTACGACCCGGTGCCGCAACACGTCGCCGACGAAGTGATCAAGAAGTACGCCTAACCCATCCCCCAAACGTAAGGACCCCGCTTGGGGGACCAGGAGCTAGAACATGGCCAAGGAAAAGTTTGAACGTAACAAGCCGCACTGCAACATCGGCACGATTGGTCACGTTGACCATGGCAAGACGACGCTGACGGCTGCGATCACGATCACGCTGGCGAAGACCGGTGGCGCGACGGCGAAGAACTACGCGGACATCGATGCGGCGCCGGAAGAGAAGGCCCGCGGCATCACGATCAACACGGCGCACGTGGAATACGAGACGGCCAACCGTCACTACGCGCACGTCGACTGCCCCGGCCACGCCGACTACGTGAAGAACATGATCACGGGCGCGGCGCAGATGGACGGCGCGATCCTGGTGGTGTCGGCCGCTGACGGCCCGATGCCGCAGACCCGCGAGCACATCCTGCTGGCGCGCCAGGTCGGCGTTCCGGCGCTGGTCGTCTACATGAACAAGGTCGACATGGTCGACGACGAGGAGCTGCTGGAGCTGGTGGAGATGGAAGTTCGCGAACTTCTGTCGAGCTACCAGTTCCCGGGCGACGACATTCCGATCGTCAAGGGCTCGGCGCTTGCGGCGGTTGAAGGCAAGACCCCGGAGATCGGCGAGAACTCGATCCTGGCGCTGATGGCGGCGGTGGACAGCTACATCCCGCAGCCGGACCGTCCGGTGGACCTGCCGTTCCTGATGCCGGTGGAAGACGTGTTCTCGATCTCGGGCCGCGGCACCGTGGTCACGGGCCGTATCGAGAAGGGCATCGTGAAGGTCGGCGAGGAAGTCGAGATCGTCGGCATCCGTCCGGTTCAGAAGACGACCTGCACGGGCGTCGAGATGTTCCGCAAGCTGCTGGACCAGGGCCAGGCGGGCGACAACGTGGGCGTGCTGCTGCGCGGCACCAAGCGTGAAGACGTCGAGCGCGGCCAGGTTCTCTGCAAGCCGGGCTCGATCACGCCGCACACCAAGTTCGTGGCCGAGGCCTACATCCTGACCAAGGAAGAGGGTGGCCGTCACACGCCGTTCTTCACCAACTACCGTCCGCAGTTCTACTTCCGCACGACGGACGTGACCGGGATCATCAAGCTGCGCGAAGGCGTGGAAATGATCATGCCGGGCGACAACGCCGAGCTGGACGTCGAGCTGATCACCCCGATCGCCATGGACCAGGGCCTGCGCTTCGCCATCCGCGAAGGCGGCCGCACGGTCGGCGCCGGCGTCGTCGCCAAGATCGTCGAGTAGTCCTCGACCTTCGACAGCAGACGCTGAACAGATCGAGCCCCCCGGTGGAAACGCCGGGGGGCTTTTTCTATGGGCGCGCAGGCGGACGAGGGCGCTGCCAAGCCGGGGCGATCCGGGTAGGGTGGCGCATGGCCGATCTGCTCAGATTCCGATTCCGGCTGCTGCTGGGACGCACCGTCGCCATGGGGCCCGGCAAGGCCGACCTGCTGACCGCACTGGCCGAGACCGGCTCGATCTCCGCCGCCGCCCGCCAGATGGGCATGAGCTACAAGCGGGCCTGGTACCTGATCGACACGATGAACCGCTGCTTCCGCGAGCCGGTCGTGGAGACGGAGAAGGGCGGCCGCGGGCATGGCGGGGCCAGGCTGACCACGATGGGGCGGACGGTCCTTGACCGCTACCGGGCCATGGAAGCGCGCGCCGCCGCGGCGGTGACCGAGGATCTGGAAGGGTTCGCCGACCTCATGGTCGAGACTCCCGGCCCCTGACCGGCGGCCTCGACCGATCGCCGACCTGTCGATATAGTCGATCAGCTATATCGACAGGTTCCAGGGCTCATGCCGCCGCCATCCGCTCCCGACCGCCGCCGGATCGCCGGATTGATTGGCGCGGCGGTCACCGTGGCCGCCCTTGCGCGGCGCCCCGCCCTGGCCGCGGACGTCCCGCCCATCGCCGCGGCGGCGGACCTGCATGCGGCCCTGCCGGAGGTGGCGTCGCTGTTCCGCAAGGCCACGGGAAGGGCGGTGAACCTGACCTTCGGCTCGTCGGGAAACTTCGCTCAGCAGATCCGCAACGGCGCGCCGTTCGAGGTCTTCCTGTCCGCCGACGAAGGCTATGTCCGGATGCTGGCGGCCGCCGGCCGGACCGAGGGTGACGGCGCCCTCTACGCCATCGGACGGATCGGGCTGTTCCAGCCCCGGCGCTCGGGGATCGTCGCCGACAGTCGGCTGGCCGACCTCGCCGCCGCGCTGCGCGACGGCCGGTTGCGCCGGTTCGCCATCGCCAATCCCGAGCATGCGCCCTACGGGCGGGCCGCCCGCGAGGCGCTGCAGCGCACCGGGCTCTGGCGCGCGATCGAACCCAGACTGGTGCTGGGCGAGAACGTCGCCCAGGCGACGCAGTTCGCCCTGTCCGGCTCGGCCCAGGGCGGCATCATCCCGTTGTCCCTGGCGCTTACGCCGCAGGTGAAGGCGGCGGGCGCCTTCGCCCTGATCGCGGCCGACTGGCACGAGCCGCTTCGCCAGCGCGCGGTGGTGCTCAAGGGGGCGGGCGCCACCGCGCGCGCCTTCCACGACTTCCTGCGGACGCCGCCGGCGCGCGGAGTCTTCAGACGCCACGGCTTCGTGCTGCCGAACGACGGGGGCTGACGGCGACGATGGACTGGACCGCGTTCGCCCTGTCGCTGAAGCTCGCCGGATGGACGGCCGCCATCCTGCTGCCGCTCGGCCTGCTCGCCGCCCGGGCGCTGGCCTTCCGGGTGCGGCGGGGCAAGAGCCTGCTGGAGGCGCTGGTCGCCCTGCCGCTGGTCCTGCCGCCGACGGTGCTGGGCTACTATCTGCTGGTCGGCCTCGGCGGCGATTCGGCCATCGGCCAGGCCTGGACGCGGGTCTTCGGCCAGGGCCTGGTGTTCAGCTTCGAAGGCCTGCTCGTGGCCTCGGTGCTGGTCAACATCCCCTTCGCCGTCCAGCCGATGCAGCGCGCGTTCGAGGCCCTGCCGCTCGACGTGCGGGAGGCGGCCCAGGTCTGCGGCCTGTCGCCCTGGGCGACCTTCTGGCGTGTGGAGCTTCCGCTCGCCTGGCCGGGCGTTCTGTCGGCGCTGGTGCTGACCTTCGCCCACACCCTGGGCGAGTTCGGCGTCGTGCTGATGGTCGGCGGCGGCATCCCCGGCGAGACGAAGACCCTCGCCCTGGCGATCTATGACCGCACACAGGCCTTCGACCCGGTCGCGGCCGGGACCATGTCGGCGGCTCTGCTCGGCTTCTCGATCACGGCGATCGTCATTGTCCACGCCCTTGGCGGCCGGGTGGGCCTGCGTCGTGGGTGAGGCGGTCGCCCACGAGGGGCTGGTCGTCCGCCTGCGCCAGGCCGGGCCGATCCCGCTGGATATTGCGCTGACCTGCCGGCCGGGCGAGATGCTCGCCCTGGTCGGACCGTCGGGCGCCGGAAAGTCGACGATCCTGCGCAGCATCTGCGGTCTCTATCGGCCGGCCGGCGGCGAGGTGGCCTGCGACGGCGAGACCTGGCTCGACACGGCGCGGTCGCTCGCCCTGCCGGCCCACCGGCGGCGCGCGGGCCTGGTGTTCCAGGCCTATGCTCTGTTTCCGCACATGACGGCGCTGGGCAACGTCATGGCCGCGATGAGCCATCGCCCCCGCGCCGAGCGGGAGGCCAGGGCCCGGACGCTGCTCGAGACCGTCCACCTCACCGGGCTCGAGGGCCGCAAGCCGGGCCAGCTGTCGGGCGGCCAGCAGCAGCGGGTCGCGCTGGCCCGGGCCCTGGCGCGCGATCCCCTCGTGCTGCTGCTCGACGAGCCGTTCTCGGCGGTCGATCGTCCCACCCGGCGCGGCCTGCACGACGAGCTGCAGCAGCTGCGCCGGGCGCTGCGCATACCGATCGTGCTGGTCACCCACGATCTGGACGAGGCGGTCCGGTTGGCCGACCGGCTGGCCGTGATGGACCGCGGCGCCCTGCTGCAGGTCGGCGCCCCGGCCGAGGTTGTCGCCCGGCCCGCCAGCCAGCGGGTCCGGGATGTGCTCGATCTGCCGGACGTCGATGCGCGCCCGCGGGTCTGAACACGCAATTCTGAACCCATCGCCCCGCCGAACGCTGACGTAGGGACGGCGGAACGGTATGACAGGGGCCTGCCGTCCGACACCGTTGTCACCGCCAGGGGAAGCCATGGCCGCCACCCAGTCCACGACCCTTGTCATCCTCGGCGCCTCGGGCGACCTGGCCAAGCGGATGCTGCTGCCCTCCCTCTACAACCTCGAGGCCGACGGGCTGCTGCCGGCGGGTCTGAGGATCGTGGGGGTGGCGCGGGGCGAGGCGGCGGACTGGGCGGGGGACGTGAGGGCGGCCCTGGGCGAGCGCTGCGACCTCGACGCCGCCGTCTGGGCCCGCTTCGCCGTGCGTCTCGACTACTGCGCCGGGGATGTGACGAAGCCCGACGGCGCCGCCTGCCTGAAGGGCGTGGTCGGCGCGGCCGGGGCATCGCTGATCTTCTTCTCGCTGTCTCCCAGCCTGTTCACCGCCGCCTGCGAGACCCTGCGGGCGGGCGGGGTGATCGCCGACCACACGCGGCTGGTGCTTGAAAAGCCGATCGGCCGGGACCTGGAGACCTCGCGCGCCATCAACGACACCGTCGGAGCCGTGGCGGCTGAGCGCAACATCTTCCGCATCGACCACTACCTGGGCAAGGAGACGGTCCAGAACCTGATCGCGCTGCGCTTCGCCAACACCCTGTTCGAGCCGTTGTGGACCAGCCGCACCATCGACCACGTCCAGATCACCGTGGCCGAGACTCAAGGCGTCGGCGACCGCTGGCCCTACTACGACGACTACGGCGCCATCCGCGACATGCTGCAGAATCACATGCTGCAGATGCTGTGTCTGGTGGCCATGGAGCCGCCGTCGGACCTCGAGCCGGACGCGGTGCGCAACGAGAAGGTCAAGGTGCTGCGGTCGCTGCGCCCGTTCACCCGCGCGACCGTGGCCCAGGACAGCGTGCGCGGCCAGTACACGGCCGGCTCCGTCGAGGGACAGGCCGCCAGCGCCTACCTGGACGAGGTCGGGCGGCTGACCCGCACCGAGACCTTCGTCGCCCTGACCGCCCATATCGACAACTGGCGCTGGGCCGGCGTGCCCTTCTTCCTGCGCACCGGCAAGCGGATGCCCGAGCGGCGCACCGAGATCGTCATCCAGTTCAAGCCGGTGCCGCACTCGATCTTCGGCGGCGCGGCCGAGGCGGACCTGGTCGCCAACCGCCTGGTCATCGCGCTGCAGCCGGACGAGGACATCTCGCTGACCATCATGAACAAGCGGCCGGGCCTGGGCGACATCCGCCTGCAGGCGCTGCCGCTGTCGCTGAGCCTGACCCGCGCGCTGGGTGAGGACGGCGGCCGGCGGCGGATCGCCTACGAGCGGCTGCTGCTCGACGCGCTGCGCGGCGACCAGACGCTGTTCGTGCGGCGCGACGAGGTCGAGGCGGCCTGGGCCTTCGTCGACGGCGTCGCCGACGCCTGGAGCGAGGCCGACATGGCGCCCAGGTCCTATCCGGCCGGGTCCTGGGGGCCGGCCGGCGCCTTCGCGCTGATCGAGCGCAGCGGGCGGGCCTGGCATGACTGACCGCTACATGGTCGAGACCTACGCCGACGCGTCGGAGGCCTCGCGCGCGGCGGCCGAAGCCATCGCCGACTGGCTGGTCGCGGGCCTGGCCGAGGACGATCGGGCCAGCTTCGTCGCTACGGGCGGGACCTCGCCGGGCGAGGTCTACGACCTGCTGTCGACCCTGCCTCTGCCCTGGGAGCACATCAGCGTCACCCTGTCGGACGAGCGCTGGGTCGCGCCGGACCAGCCGGACTCCAACGAGCGGCTCCTGCGCGAACGGCTGCTGGTCGGGGAGGCGGCGGGGGCCAACTTCGTGCCGCTGTGGTCCGACGCGCCGACCGTAGAGGAGGCGGCCGAGGCCGCCGAGGCGGCGGTCGCCGACCTGCTGCCCGCCGACGTGGTCCTGCTGGGCATGGGCGAGGACGGCCATATCGCCTCGCTGTTTCCCGGCAGCCCGGTGCTGGAGGACGGGCTCGACCCGCTGGGCGGCAGCCTGGTGATCGCTGCGCCCAGGGGCGAGCCTGCGCCGCCGCAGGATCGCCTCAGCCTGACGCTATACGCGTTGCGACAGTCCTACCTGGTCATCGTGCTGATCCGCGGCGAGGCCAAGCGGCGGGTGATCGAGGAGGGCGAGGGCCTGCCCATCCACGCCCTGCTCGACGCCGCCGGCGAGACGCCCGTTCGGATCATCTGGTCGCCCTAGAGCATGCCCGGGTCAGATGGAAACTCTGACCCGGATCAGCATGCTCTAGACTCAAACATTTGGAGCGCGTTGGGCGGCGGAACCGCGCACACTTCCGCCCAACGCGCTCCAGCCGAACAAGGAGACGCCCATGGCCGTCCCGCTGCATCCTGTCGTGGCGCAGGTCACCCAGGCCATCATCGCCCGCAGCGCGCCGCGTCGCGCCGCCTATCTGGCCCAGGTCGAGGCCGCTCGGGGAGCCGAGCCCGGCCGCGCCAAGCTCAGCTGCGCCAACTGGGCCCACGCCTTCGCCGCCTCCGATCCGAAGGACCGGCTGCGGGCGCTGGATCCGGATGCCCCGAACCTGGCCATCGTCTCGGCCTACAACGACATGCTCAGCGCCCACCAGCCGCTGGAGCGCTACCCGGCCCTTATCAAGGACGCGGCGCGCGAGGTGGGGGCCACCGCGCAGTTCGCCGGCGGCGTGCCGGCCATGTGCGATGGCGTCACCCAGGGGCGGCCCGGCATGGAGCTGAGCCTGTTCAGCCGCGACGTCATCGCCATGGCCACCGGCATCGCCCTGACCCACGATGCCTTCGACGGCGGCCTGTTCCTGGGCGTCTGCGACAAGATCGTGCCTGGCCTGGTCATCGGCGCCCTGGCGTTCGGCCACCTTCCGGCGGTGTTCGTGCCGGCCGGGCCGATGACGTCCGGCTTGCCCAACGCCGAGAAGGCCCGCATCCGCGCGCTGTTCGCCGAGGGCAAGGCGAGCCGCGAGGAGCTTCTGGCCGCCGAACAGGCCAGCTACCACGGTCCCGGCACCTGCACTTTCTACGGCACCGCCAACTCCAACCAGATGCTGATGGAGATGATGGGGCTGCATCTGCCGGGCTCGGCCTTCATCCACCCCAATACCGACCTGCGCGACGCCCTGGTCAGGGCGGCGGCGCAGCGCTGCGCGCAGATCGGTCCGCGCTCCAACGACTGGATCCCGGCCGGCCAGGTGATCGACGAGAAGGCCATCGTCAACGGCGTCGTCGGGCTGATGGCCACCGGCGGCTCGACCAATCACCTGCTGCATCTGATCGCCATGGCGGCGGCGGCAGGGGTGGCGCTGACGCTGGAGGACTTCGACGCCCTCTCGCGGGTCACGCCGCTGATGGCGCGCGTCTATCCCAACGGCGGCGCCGACGTGAACCACTTCCATGCCGCCGGCGGCATGGCCTTCGTGATCCGCGAGCTGCTGGCGGCGGGCCTGGCGCACGAGGATGTGCTGACCATCGCCGGGCGGGGGCTGGGCCGCTACGCCCGCGAACCGCACCTTGAGGAGGGCGTGCTGGTCTGGAAGGACGGCGCGAGCGCCAGTCTCGATACCAGCATCCTGCGGCCGGTCGCCGCGCCGTTCGAGGCCGAGGGCGGCATCCGCCAGCTGACCGGGCCGCTGGGCCGGGGCGCGATCAAGGTCTCGGCGGTGAAGCCGGAGCACCGGGTGGTCTCCGCCCCGGCGGCGGTGTTCGAGACCCAGGACGCGCTGGTGGCGGCCTTCACGCGCGGCGACCTGGACCGCGACGTCGTGGTGGTGGTCCGCTTCCAGGGCCCGCAGGCCAACGGCATGCCCGAACTGCACAACCTGACCCCGTCGCTGGGGGTGCTGCAGGACCGCGGGCATCGCGTCGCGCTGGTCACCGATGGCCGGATGTCGGGCGCCTCGGGCAAGGTGCCGGCCGCGATCCACATGACGCCGGAAGCCGCCGTCGGCGGCCCGCTGGCGCGGGTGCGCGACGGCGACCTGATCACCCTGGACGCCGGCGCCGGGACCCTGAGCATCGCGGCAGACCTGTCGGGACGTCCCGACGCCGCGACGCCCCCGGCGGGGACCGGCTACGGTCGCGACCTGTTCGCCGCCTTCCGCCGCTCGGTCGGCGCGTCCGACGCCGGCGCGTCGATTTTCTGATCGGGCGGATGCCTGCGGCGAACCGCCACCTCGAACGGCTCGGGACGATGCGCGGGCTCCAGGCGCTCATGATCAGCGATAACCGTCTCGCCTGATCGACCCGTCGGCGCAAACCGTGCTCCCGCAAGGCCTTTGGGGGTAATTTCAGCCGCTGTGGCGCCGGTGTTTCAGCGCTGCAATAACTGGACGGCTTGGCGTAACATCGGTTGACGCGGGGTCAGATCATACCGCATCATCGAAATCTGATGGCCGTCTGGAAGTGCTGCGTCCACGTACTGTTGCGGGATGTGTCGGCGAAGGCGGCGAGAACGAGAGCAGTGGGGGCTGGTTGACGCGGATCGCGGAAACCCTTTGTGGACCTGACCAGCGGGCGGCTTCCGCCCGGACGCCCCTGTCATGCTCCGACACCCCGACAAGATCTTCCGCGACGCCCGCAGGGCGAGCGGTTGGAGACCGTGTGTTCGCGACTCCCGAAGGGGGACCGTAGACGCTCACGATAAACCGTCGCGACCGTCGCCAGAAAAAAAGGCGGCGCGGCACAGGGAACAACAGGGAGGGTAGTATGCGAAGAGTTGGCTATCTGGCCGGGGGGTCCGCCCTCGCCATCGCGCTGTCACTGGGTCTGTCATCGACGGCCCTGGCGCAAGAACCCACGGAAGTCGAAGCCATCGTGGTCACCGGCTCGCTGATCGCGGGCACGCCTGAAGACGCCGCCCTGCCGGTCGACGTGATCGGGGCCGAAGAACTGGCCAAGCAGGGCTCGCCCACCACCGTCGACCTGATCAAGGGTCTGTCGGTGTCCAACGGCGTGCTCGGCGACACCAACCAGTTCGACGCCCGCGCCCAAGGGTCGGCAGGCTCGGGCTCGGTCAACCTGCGCGGCCTCGGCCCGACGCGGACGCTGGTGCTGATCAACGGCAAGCGGATGGCGATCAACCCCTTCGCCCTCGCCGGCGCGGGCGCGGTGGACACAAACATCCTTCCAGTAGCAGCCATCGGTCGGATCGAAGTCCTGAAGGACGGCGCCGCGGCGACCTACGGCTCCGACGCCATCGGCGGCGTGGTCAACTTCATCACCCGCAAGAGCTTCCAGGGCGTCGAGACCAGCGCCTCCTACCGCAACATCGACGGCTCCGACGGTGACTACACCTTCAGCGTCATCGGCGGCTGGAACGGCGACCGCGTCAGCGTGATGGTCGCGGCCGGCTTCCAGAGCCGGTCGGAACTGTCGCTGCTTGAACGCGACTGGGCCACCCAGCCCTACGAGAACAACCCCGAAGGCGGCTGGTCGGCGGCGGGCAATCCCTCGACGATCCTCCCGCTGGCCACGATCGCCAATCCACTCACCTACCACCGCGACACTGGCTGCGCCGCCCTCGGCGGCCGCACCGGCTTCAGCGGCGCGACCCCGGTCTGCCAGTGGCAGTACACCGAGTGGGACAACCTGGTCGAAAAGGAAGAGCGCTGGCAGATCTACGGCCAGATCGACGTCGACCTGAGCGACACGACCAAGTTCCACGGCGAGGCCTTCTATTCGAAGACCGAAGTGCCGGAATGGAAGACGTCGCCGTCCTACGCCCTGCTGGCCGTGCCGGATGGCGTGACCTCGGCGGTTCCCGGCCGCTACTACGTGCCGGCCTCAAACCCCGGTATGCAGGCCTATGCGGCCGCCAATCCGGGGTACAACTTCGTCGCCGGCGCCCTAATCGCCGCCAACCGGCCTCATGCCCTGGGTGGCAATCCGCTCTTCGACTACGGAGCGTCTGGCGCCGAGTATGAATACGACGCCTATCGCATGGCGGCCGATCTGAGCGGCACCTTCGACAACGGCATCAACTGGAGCTTCGGCGCCCAGTACAGCGAGGAGAAGGGCTACCGCTCCGGCTACGACACCATCGTCGGTCGCTACCAGCGCGCCCTGCGCGGCCTCGGCGGCGCCAACTGCAACGGCATCGTCGCCGGCCAGCCGGGCTCGACCTGTGAGTGGGCCAACCCGTTCTCGAACGCGATCCCCGGCAACGCCATCACCGGCGTCGCCAACCCGAACTTCAATCCGGCCCTCGCGGAAAGCAAGGAACTGGTCGCCTGGTACTTCCCCAAGCTCGAGACCGAGCAGACCTCGCGTCTGTTCGTCGTCGAGGGCCTGCTGTCGGGGCAGATCGAGGCTCTCGAGCTCGGCGGCGGCAACGCGGCCTGGGCGCTCGGGATGCAGTACCGCAAGTCCGGCTTCGAGACCTGGTACAACGACATCTCGAACCGTGAACTGAACCCCTGCCTGAACACGCCGATCAACGGGGACACCGCCTGTCTGGCGCCCCAGGGACCGTTCGCCTTCCTCGGCGTCGGCGGACCGGTGGATCTGACCCAGGACGTGCGTTCGGTGTTCGGCGAACTGGTCCTGCCGTTCAGCGATACGTTCAACGCCACCCTGGCGGCGCGGATCGAGGATTACGGCGGCTCCGTCGGCCACACCTTCGACCCGAAGCTGTCGGTTCGCTGGCAGGTCATCGAGCCCCTCGCCCTGCGCGGGTCGATCGGCACCACCTTCCGCGCCCCGACCGCCGGTCAGGTCAACGGCAGCAACTTCGTCACCTCGCTGCAAGCCATCCTGGGCGTGTTCCGCGCCGTGGATATCTACGGCAACGCGGACCTGCAGCCGGAAACCGCCACGACCTACAGCGTCGGCGCGGTTCTGGAGCTGGGCGCCTTCAAGGCCACGCTCGACTACTGGAACTTCGACTTCCAGGATCCGATCACCACTGAACCGGTGGCCGGCCTGGTGGGCGCGGTGTTCCCGGGCGGCGTCGCCAACTGTGCGCACCCGCTGGCCTCGCGCTTCACCTTCCAGGGCGGCGTCTGCTCGGTCGCCAACATCGCCCGCCTGCGCACGCAGACGGTCAATGGCGCGGCGGTGAAGACCTCGGGCGTCGACCTCATCGCCGACTACACCTTCGACGACGTGCTCGGCGGCAGCCTGACCATCGGCACGACGGCGACCTACGTCATCGAGTACACGACCGACGACACCTTCGTTGAAGGCTTCCTCGTGTCGCCCGGCTTCGATGCGGTGGGCCTGCTGAACTACCAGACGACCGCCTATCCGCTGCCGCAGAAGAAGGGCAACCTGTACTTCGAATGGAACAGCGGCGCCCACAACGCCCGCTGGACCATCCGGTACATCGACGGCTACACCGACCAGCGCACCGCGCCGTTCGCGACCGGGGCCTACCGCGGTTCCGATCCGGCGGGCACGCCGTTCACGGTCGCCGCCGGCAAGACCGTGGACTCCTTCACCACCCACGACTTCACCTACCGGGTGTTCCTGCCCTGGGACGTGACGGGGTCGCTCACCGTCGAGAACATCCTCGACGAGGATCCCCCCTTCGCGCGCCTGGACCTGAGCTACGATCCGTTCACGGCCAGCGGCCTGGGCCGGAACTGGAAGGTCAGCCTGACCAAGAAGTTCTAGATTTCCTCAGGAAACGATCTGTCCCTTGGGGGCGGCCTTCGGGCCGCCCCTTTTTTTCGTGGGGTGGCGGCGCCGGGTGCCTCGACACGCGCTCGTCGAGCGCTGCTGAGCATAATCGGGGTGCGTAGCCTTCTTGCCAGTCATCCTGAGCAGCCGCGCAGCGGCGTGTCGAAGGACGCACGGCGAACACCGTGTTCATGGGTGGTCGGAACAAGTCCGACCATGACGGGTGATGGCGTTTGAGCTGGCCGGCCGCCGAGGCCTACCGGGTGAAGACGCCCAGCAGCAGGGGGCGCGCGAACAGGGCGGCGACCTCGTCCAACTCGGCCGACGGCGCCCAGACCTGCAGCGAGGCGGCGGCGTTGATCATCGAGCTGATCATATGGGCCGCGATCAGCGGGTCGACCGGCCGGATCGAGCCCTCGGCGATGCCGTCCGAGACCATCCCCGCGAACCGCTCCGACACCTTGGCGTAGCGGTCGACAATGTCGGGCCGGATTTCCAGCGGCAGCGCCCCCATCGACGAGGCGCGCAGCAGCGGGCCGTGGTCGGAGAGCTGGTAGTTGACGAGCGCCGCCGCCGCCGCCGCCAGGCGGGTCCACTGGTCGGTCTTCAGGTCACGGGCCGCGAACTGCACCGTGCGCAGGATGGTGAAGGTGCGCTCGAAACACTCGACGACCAGGTCATCCTTGGCGTCGTTGTGGTGATAGAAGCTGCCCTTGGTGACGTTCAGCGCCGCGGAGATGTCCTCGACGGACGCGCCGCGATAGCCCTTCTGGTTGATCACCCGGGTGGCGGCGACCAGGAAGGTCTCGCGCGAGACGTCGGTGCTGGCCGCTGCCGCCGGAGTCGGGTCGGGCAGGGCCGGCGGGGCCCAGGCGCGGGCGCCGGCCGCCAGGCCGCCGCAGAGGATGTCGAACATCCGGTCGCGGATGCGCGGGTAGTCTTCGAGATCGTACCGCCGGGTCCAGGTCACGGTCCAGAAAGCCTGCTCCAGAAGCAGGTGGGTCCGGGCCGTCGCCTCGAGCCTCGACAGGCCGGCGAACTCCGGGTCGTCGAAAAAGCCCCGGATGGTGCGGAACAGGTCGTTGAACGCCGCGGCCACCTGGCTGCGCAGCGGTTCATTGAGCGCCCGCATCTCGCTGAAGGCGACGATCGGCGCCGCCTCCTTCAGGCGGATCTTCGCCGCCATGTCGAAGAACAGTTCCAGGAACTTGGCCAGCCGCGCCCGCGCGCCGCTGACCGCGCCGGCTTCCGCCGCCAGGCCGGTGAAGATGTCGATGCCGCGCATGAAGCAGGCGGCCGCCAGGTCGTCCTTCTTGCGGTAGTAGTAGGTCACCGAGGTGGTGATCAGCCCGACCTCCGCCGCCACGTCGGCCAGGGTCATTCCCTTGACGCCCTCACGATTGAGGATCGTGGTGGCCGCCGTGAGGATCGCCTCCTTCTTCGCGGCGTAGCGGGCTGTGGCGGCGGGCGTGCTCACGCGGCGGCGTCCCCGGCGAATACGGCCTTGAGTTCGGATTTCATGATCTTGCCGTTGGCGTTGCGCGGGAGCGTCTCATGCCAGAAGGCGACGCGAACCGGAACCTTGAAAGCCGCCAGGCGGTCGGCGACGAAGGCGCGGAGCTCCTGTTCGCTCGCTTGCGCGCCGGGCTTGAGCGTAACGACGGCGCCCGGCTCCTCGCCCAGCGTCCGGTGCGGGATGCCGATCAGCGCCGCGTCCATGACGGCGGGGTGATCGTAGAGGACGTTCTCCACCTCGATGCAGTAGATGTTCTCGCCGCCGCGGATCAGCATGTCCTTGGCCCGGTCGATGATGAAGCAGAAGCCTTCCTCGTCCAGGCGCGCCAGGTCGCCGGTCTTCACCCAGCCGTCGATGAAGGTCTGGGCCGTGGCCTCGGGCTTGTTCCAGTAGCCCTTCACGACCATGGGCCCCTTCGCCCACAACTCGCCGACCTCGCCGACCGGCAGTTCGCGGTGCGGCGCCTCGACCGTCATGATCTTCATCTGCCCGACCGCCGGGGCGGGGCCGCAGCTGTCGGGCCGGTGGACGTAGTCATCGGAGTTGTTGTTGGTGAAGGTGGCGCTGGTCTCGGTCATGCCCCAGCCGTTGCCGGCCGAGGCTTTCGGCCAGACGTCCTTGATCCGCCGCACCAGCTCCGGCGCCGAGGGCGCGCCGCCGTAGGAGATTCCGTCGATCGAGCTGAGGTCGAACTCGGCCCGCTGCGGATGCTCGATCAGCTGCCAGGCGATGGTCGGCACGCCGCCGGTGTTGGTCACCCGCTCCCGCTCGATGAGCTTCATGCCCTCCAGTGCATCCCACTTGCGCATCAGCACCAGCTTGCCGCCGTTGTTGAGGGCGGGGCCCAGCGTCGCCGAGCAGCCGGTGACGTGGAACATCGGCACGACCAGCAGGGTCACCCGCTGCGGCGCGTTCGGGTCCGGGGCGGGCGGCGTCTCGCCCCGGCGCAGGAACGGCCGGGCCAGGGCGGCGCCGGTAGTCAGGACATTGGTGGTCATCGTCCGGTGGGTGCCCAGCGCGCCCTTCGGCCGGCCGGTGGTGCCGGAGGTGTAGAAGATGGTCGCATCGTCGTCCGGCGCGATCGGCGTCGTCGGCAGGGGCCTGTCGGGCAGGTCGGCCCAGCTGTCGGGTGCGCCGATCACCGACTCCAGGCGCCGCACGCGCGGGTCGTCGTAGGGATCGTCCTCCCGGCAGACGTAGACACCTTCCAGATCGGGGCAGTCCTTCAGATGCTCGGCGATCCGCTCAAGCCGCTCGGGATCGGTGATGACGATCTTGCTGCCGGAGTCGGTCAGGCCGTAGTGCAGCTCCTGACCGGTCCACCAGGCGTTCAACGGCGTGACGATCGCGCCCAGGCTGACGGCGGCGAAGAAGGCCACCGGCCATTCCGGCAGGTTGCGCATGATCAGCGCCACCCGGTCGCCCTTGCGGACACCGTCGGCCGCCAGTTGCGCGGCCAGGGCGGCGACCGCCCGATGGAACGCCTCGAACGTGACCCGCTCGCTTTCGTGGACGATGAACTCCCGCGCCGGGAAGGCCCGGCCGTTGGTCACCATGTCGCGCAGCGTCGCCGGCGCGTTCTTCCACACCGTCGTCGGGATGCCGCCGATGACGACTTCCTGCGTTTCGAACCGCGAGCCGGGCGCGGTCAGGATCGCGTGCGCCTCGCTGATGGTCATGGCCGGCCAGGTTGTCACGCGGCCTCCCCGTGTTCGGCGATGGCCTCGGCGAACTTCTCCAGCGACTCCTCGCGCCGGTTCAGCAGACTGTAGGCCGGGAAGAGCTCGTTGCTCGGCTTGAACTTGCGCAGCAGCTGCTTGGCCAGGGTTTCCTGGTGCACCTCCGTGGGCCCGTCGGCGATGCCCATGACGAAGCTGCCGATCACCTGGCCGACGAAGGGCATCTCGTTGGAGACGCCGAGCGCGCCGTGCAGGTGAAGGGCCTTGGACGCGATGGAGTGGTAGACGCGCGGCATGGCGATCTTCACCGCCGCGATGTCCTTGCGGACCTTGCGATAGTCCTTGTGCTTGTCGATCAGCCAGGCCGTGTGCAGCACCAGCAGGCGGAACTGCTGCAGCTCGATCCAGGCGTCGGCGATCATCATCTGCACCGCCTGCTTGGAGGCCAGGGGGCCGTCCCGGGTCGTGCGGCTGACGGCGCGCTGGCACATCAGGTCCAGCGCCTTCTTCGCCTGGCCGACCGTGCGCATGGCGTGGTGGATGCGGCCGCCGCCCAGCCGGGTCTGGCTGATGGCGAAGGCGCTGCCGCGCTCGCCCAGCAGGTGGTCGGCCGGCACCCGCACATCGGTGTAGCGCATGTAGCCTTCGGAGCCGTGGTCGTTGTAGCCCACCCCGACGTTGCGCACGATCTCGACGCCAGGCGTCTTCGTCGGGACGATGAACATCGACATCCGCTGGTAGGTCGGGCCATCCGGGTCGGTGACCGCCATGACGATGAGGAATTCGGACCACTTCGCATTGGTCGAGAACCACTTCTCGCCGTTGATCACCCAGTGGTCGCCGTCCAGCTCGGCGCGGGTGGTGAAGGTCAGCGGATCGGCGCCGCCCGTCGGCTCGCTCATCGAGAAGGCGGAAACGATCTCGTTGTCGAGCAGCGGGCGCAGGTATTTCTGCTTCTGCGCCTCGGTCCCGTAGTGGGCTATGATCTCGGCGTTGCCGGTGTCGGGCGCCTGGCAGCCGAACACCGATGGCGCGAAGTGGCTGCGGCCGAGGATCTCGTTCATCAGGCCCAGTTTGACTTGGCCATAGCCCTGTCCGCCCAGGTCAGGGCCCAGGTGGCAGGCCCAGAGGCCCTGGCGCTTCACCTCCGCCTGCAGCGGTCGCACCAGCTTGCGATAGAGCGGCTTCTTGACGTCGTAGGGGTGCAACTTGAGGCGGTCGAGCGGCTCGACCTCCTCACGCACGAAGCTGTCCATCCAGTCGAGTTTCTCCTGAAACCCGGCGTCGGTCTCGAAATCCCAGGCCATGGCGTTCCCTCGATCCGCGCTCTCACGGCGCGCCCCCGCTTCGCAGGTCGGGTATTGGCCCCCCGCCGGCTCGCCCGCTGATTTAAGGGGGTGGACGGGCGATATGCAATCGGTTCGAAGGCTGAGTATGCAGAATCAGGCGGCAGCGGCGTCGCCGTCGGCGTCAGACAGGACCGCCGCGATGCGGGCGACCAGCGTGCCGGGCGACAGGGGCTTGGAGACCACGCCGTTCATGCCCGCCGCCAGGTAGGCGTCGGTCTGGTGCTGCAGCGCGTTGGCGGTCATGGCCAGGATCGGCGTGGCCGACGCCGGGCCCGACATCGAGCGGATCAGCCGGGTGGCCTGGACCCCGTCCATCACCGGCATCTGGATGTCCATGAAGATCAGGTCGAAGGGGGCGTGGGCCACGGCGTCCACGCCCGTCCGGCCGTCTTCGGCCGTTTCGACCTGCGCGCCCAGATGTTCCAGCAGCCGGGTGGCGATCAGGCGGTTGGTCGGGTTGTCCTCGACGACCAGCACGCGAAGCCCCTCGAGGAGGGCGCCGGGCGCGCTCGATTCGACGGCGGGTTCGGCGACGGCCGGGGCGGCGATCTCGAGCCAGAAGGTGGAGCCGACGCCCGGCGTGCTGCGCATGCCGACTTCACCGCCCATCAGCTCGGCCAGGCGTCGGCTGATCGCCAGGCCGAGGCCCGAGCCGCCGAAGCGCCGGGTCGTTGAGCCGTCGGCCTGGTGGAAGCGCTGGAACAGGTCGGCCTGGGCCTCCTCGGAAATGCCGACGCCCGAGTCGGTGATCTCGAACCGCAGGCGCGCCTCGCCGTCGCGATCGCTTCGGATGAGCCTGGCGTCGACGCCGCCCTTGACCGTGAACTTCACGGCGTTGCCGATCAGGTTGAACAGCACCTGCCGCAGGCGCACCGGATCGACGGAGAACCAGCCCTGGCCCTGCTCGGCGTGGACGTGAAGCCAGAGTCCGGCGGCCTCGGCCTGCGGCCGCAGCAGGCCGCCGACGCTGGCCAGCACGGCGGCGGGGTCGACCGCTTCCGGATTCATGTCCAGCCGGCCCGCCTCGATGCGCGAGAAGTCGATGACGTCGTTGAGCAGCTCCGACAGCATCTGGCCGCAGCCGACCGCCTCGCCGAGCAGCCGGCGCGCGTCGTCGCTGAGCGGCTCGCCCTTCAGAAGGTGCAGGACGCCCAGCACGCCGTTCATCGGCGTGCGGATCTCGTGGCTCATGTTGGCCAGGAACTGGGCCTTGGCTTCGGCCGCCGCCAGGGCGGCGTCGCGGGCCTCGGCCACCTCGCTGACGTCCTGGGTGAGGCCGAGCACCTGCCAGGCGCCGGACTCCAGCTTGCGCAGGCCGCGCCATGCGGCCCGCAGGCAGGCCCAGCCGCCGTCGCCGCGCGTGTGGCGATACTCGATGACCTGTGGCTCGCCGGTCGCCAGGGTTCGATAGAAGGCCTTGCCGACCTTCTCCTGATCCTCGGGATGAATCTCGGCTATCATCTCGTCGGTGGTGATCTGGCGGTTGCCAGACGATCCCACCGAGCCCGGACGCGAGAGGTCCGGGTCGATGTCGTACAGGCCGGTGCCGGGATCGAACCGCCAGATGAAGACGCCGGCCGCTTCGCGCAGCAGCTCGTTGGTGTGGACGGCGTCGGCGCTGTCGAGCCTGCGCACATGCTCGTCGGTGACGTCCTCCAGCACAATGACGGTAGCGTCGCTCGCCGCCCGCTTGGCCCGTGACCGGACCCAGATCACCCTGCCGTCCCGGTGCAGGATGCGGTGCTCGCCCCGGGCCTGGCCCTCAGTGCGCAGCGCGCTGACGATGCCGCGAACCAGATCATGGTCCGCCGGGTGGACGAAATCCTCGATGCGGCGGCCGATGGTCTCCTCGACCGACCAGCCGGTCAGCTCCGGCCAAGCGGGATTGATGCGCGCGATCTGCCCCCCGCGGAGCAGGGCGAAGACGTCCACCGAGTTCTGGAAGAACCAACGTGCGGCCTCGATATCCAGCTCGGAGGGCGCGTCGTTTTTGGGCGCCTCTGTCATTTCCATCCCTTACCTTCCGGAACCATGGACTGGACGAGGTAAAGTTTGGGTTGCGACATACCGCCGGTTCGATAAGTGGGACGTCTCGTCGCAGTGGAGCAGATCATGACCAAACCCGAGAGCATCGGCCTGTCGTCGGAACGCCTGGCCCGGATCCCGGCCTTCCTCGACGAGCGGTACATCAGGACGGGCAAGCTGCCCTGCGCCCAGGTTCAGGTCTGGCGGCGCGGCAAGCTGGCTGTGGACGAGGTGCTGGGTCTGGCCGACCGCGAGCGGAACCGGCCGCTGGAGAAGGACGCCATATTCCGCATCTACTCGATGACCAAGCCGATCACCTCGGTGGCCTTCATGATGCTGGTCGAACAGGGGCTGGTGGCGCTGGACGACCCGGTGGCGAAGTTCATTCCCGAGTGGGCGAACCTGGGCGTCTTCGCGGCCGGCACCGACGCCGGCTGGGCGACCACCCCGCCGGCCCGGCCGATGATGATGATCGACCTGCTGCGCCACACCAGCGGCCTGACCTACGGCTTCCAGATGCAGGGCAACATCGACGCCGCCTATCGCAAGCTGAAGGTGGCCGAGAACCTGCGCCTGGGCACCCTGCAGGAGTTCATCGACAAGCTGGCTAAGCTGCCGCTGGTGTTCTCGCCGGGCGAGGCCTGGAACTACTCGGTCAGCACCGACGTGCTCGGCTACCTGGTCGAGACGATCAGCGGCATGCCGTTCGCGACCTATCTGGAGCAGAAGATCTTCAAGCCGCTGGGCATGGTCGACACCGGCTTCACCGTGCCGGCCGACAAGAAGCACCGGCTGACCGCCTGCTACGCCGCGGGCCAACTTGGGTCCAAGGCGGTGAAGCCCGGCGCGCCGTCGCTGCAGGACGATCCCGAGACGAGCCCCTACCTGACTCCGACCGACTTCCCGTCGGGCGGCGGCGGCCTGGTCGGGACCATGGCCGACTACATGCGGTTCGCCCGGATGCTGCTGAACGGCGGCGAGCTGGACGGGGTCCGGCTGCTGAGCCCCAAGACGCTGCAGCTGATGACCGCCAACCACCTGCCCGGCGGCAAGGACCTGACGCAGATGTCCAAGTCCCTGTTCAGCGAGGCGACCTACGCCGGCGTCGGCTTCGGCCTGGGCTTCGGCGTCACCGTCGATCCCGCCGCCACCATGATCCCCGGCAGCAAGGGGGACTTCTTCTGGGGCGGCGCGGCCAGCACCTTCTTCTGGGTCGACCCGGTCGAGGACCTGACCGTGGTCTTCATGACCCAGCTGCTGCCCTCGTCGGCCTATGCGGTCCGGCGCGAGCTGCGCACCCTGGTCTATTCGGCCTTCACTGAATCTGCGTAGCGCCGTCCTCGGCCGCCTCGTTGCGGGCGGCGATGAAGGCGATGGTCTCCTCGTGGCTCTCGCGGGTGATGTTGTAGGCCTGCAGGATGGCCACCGACAGCAGGTACAGCGCCATCATCGACGGCATGTAGACCAGCGCCAGGTTGTTGATCGTCTCCTGCGGGACCTCCGACGGCTTGGCCCCGACCGGGAAGTCGATCAGCACCAGGATCGCGCCGGCGACCATGACGCCGACGCCGCTGACCGCCTTCTGGATCAGGCTGGTGAAGGCGAAGAACAGACCCTCCGACCGGCGGCCGGTGCGCTTCTCGCTGTACTCGACCACGTCCGACAGCATGGCCGTGATCAGGATCGAGGCGGTGATGCCGAGCATGCCGCGGATCAGGCCGTCCAGGAACAGCCAGCCCACGACCTGCGGGATCTGCGTGCCGGGGATCAGGTCGCCGTTGTCGGGGAAGAAGCCGATCAGCCGCAGCAGCAGCGGCAGGAAGCCGACCAGCACCGAGGCCAGCAGCAGCATGCCGCCGGCGAACTTCTTGCCCGAGTGCTTGGTCATGAACGGCGCCGCGAACAGGGCGAAGGCGGCGGCGAAGTAGCTGTCGATCTGCAGCACCCCGGTCCAGAACGGGTTCAGCTCCCAGAAGTAGGTGGTGAAGTAGAAGGCCAGCGAGAAGCCGACCCCGACAGCGATCGAGGCCACCAGGCCCACGCCGGTGATGGCCAGGAACGGCCGGATGTTGAGGGTTGTGAAGACCTCCTTGAGGATCACCACGGGCGAGCGCTCCTCACGCTTTCCGGGCTGCGGCATCCAGGGGATGAACCGGTGGGTCCCCAGCGAGGAGATGATGATCGACAGGAACATCAGCACCGCGGCGATGTAGCCGTAGTTGGTGTAGGCGTCGGGGTTCAGCTGGCCGACCGGGTGCTCGGGCGTGCCCTTCATCAGGAACCAGAACATGGCCACCGTCAGGGTCAGGCCGCCCCACCAGGCGAAGAAGTAGCGCCAGCCCAGGATCGCCGACCGCTCGTTGTAGTCCTGGGTCAGCTCGGCGGCCATCGACGAGGAGGGGATCTCGTAGAGGGTGATGAAGGTGCGCACGATCACGGCGACCACGACCAGGTACCAGAACAGCGAGGTCTGGTCCCAGTCGGTCGGCGGGTTCCACAGCAGCAGGAACGACAGCGCCACCGGCAGGGCCGAGGCGTACATGAACGGGTGGCGGCGGCCCCATTTGCTGCGGAAATTGTCGCTGACGTGACCGATGACCGGGTCGATCAGGCAGTCGATCAGCATGGCGGTCATCACCGCCACAGAGACCAGGCCCGCCGGCAGGCCGACGACCTGATTGTAGAACAGCAGCAGGAAGACCCGGAAGCCATTGTCCTTGATGCCGAAGGCGATGGATCCGAAGCCGTAGAGCGCCTTGGTGCCGACGCCGATCCGGGGGCGGGCCCCCAGGGCGGTCAGGCCCGATATCGCGCTTCCCGGCGCCACGGCTTCGGTCATTCAGTCTCCTCCGGTATCCCCTGCGGTCTTGCGCCGCAGTCTGGATTCGAAGTTGAGGTACGGCCGGGGGCGGTGTCAATCGGCTGACGTCGGGGCAGGCCCACTTCTGCGGCGGGACCGGTCAGCAGTCGCCCACGCGCTCGGCGACGACGCTCATCTTCATCGGGTTGGGCGCGCCCGGCGCCGCCGGCTCCATCTTCATCACCGTCTCGACCGTGTAGCGCTTCGAGAAGTCGCCGGTCGCCCTGACGTCCATGGTGGTGGTGATCCCCTCGGAGGCGCAGACCGCGTGGGTGGTGACCACCCCGCCGACCACCCTGGTCTCCATCTTCGAGCAGTTGTCCTGCCGCCGTGGGCCGGTCGCCCAGGCGTCGTCCTTCAGGTCGTCGGCGGTCAGGCAGACCTCGATGGCCGGCATCGCCCCGGCCGGCAGGCCGTCCATGGCGGTGGTCATCTTCCACTTGCCGGGCGTGGGCTTCATCGCAGAGGCGCCCGCCGAGGCGGCCGGCGCCGTGGCCGGAGCCTCCGCCGCCGGGGCCGCGTCGTCGGCCTTCTTCGAACAGGCGCCCAGCGCCAGGGCCAGGGCGGCGGCGCAGCCGGCCGCAACGAAGGTCGCACGCGTCATGGAAGGTCTCCCCGATGTCAGGCCGCCAGCTTGGCGCGCCCCGCGCCGCCCGACAAGCCGTCCGCGGGTGCGACTCGAAAAGCCCTCCTCCTCGATGGAGGAAGGTTGGGTGGTGGTGTGGCTCCGACGGTGCGGGGTGGGCGCAGTATGGCGCCGGCGCCTTGCCGAGCTCTTCCTTCAACACGGCGGCCACACCACCATCCCCGGCCCTTCCTCCATCGAGGAGGAAGGGAGGCTCCACGCCGCTTGCCACCGCCGCCGGTCCGGTATCTCCTCGCGCCATGCCGATGGAGCTGGTCCAGACTTGGGTCCTGCCGGCGCTGCTCGGGCTGGGCCTGGCGGCGGCGGCGGGGCTGCGCGCCTTCCTGCCGCTGCTGCTGCTGGCGCTGGCCGCGAAGTTCCAGCTGTTCGGCGTCGACCTCAACGACCGCGCCGCCTGGCTGGGCAGCGACGTGGCCGTCATCACCCTGGCCATCGCCACGGCGGTGGAGCTGGCCGCCGACAAGGTCCCCTTCCTCGACCACGCCCTGTCGGCGCTGGGCACGATCACCCGGCCGGTCGCCGCCGTGATCGCGGCCGGCAGCGTCTTCGCCGGGGTCGACCCGGTCATCGCCGCCGTCGCCGGGGTGATCATCGGCGCGCCCACGGCGCTGGCCTTCCACGCCGCCCAGAGCGGCACGCGCGTGGCCAGCACCGCCACGACCGGGGGCCTCGCCAACCCGCTGGTCTCGATCGTCGAGGACGTGCTGGCCTTCGCCACCGTCCTGCTGGCGCTGGCCGCCCCGCTGCTGGTGCCGCTGGCCCTGCTGGCGCTGCTCTGGCTGATCTGGCGGCTGGTGAAGGCCGTGCGGCGGCGGGCCATGGGGACTGGATAGCGCGGCCCGCCGGGCTGCGATTTCCTGTCCCTCAACTCCGTCAGACGCTGTCGAGGAACAGCTACGCTGCGCGAAACAGTCCCTGGCCTACCCATCCCCGCCCCTCTCCCGCGCGGCGGTCGCGGCCTCGTGCTTGCGGCGCCAGGCGTCGGCGCGGGCCAGGTAGCCGGGCGGGATGTCGACGCCGGTGATCAGGGCCGTGGCCAGGTCGCCGGCGACGCTGAAGGCGAAGTCGGTGAAGGCAGACTGTCTCGCTTCGGCTTCGATCGGGTCCTCGTCCAGCTGCGAAAGGGGGACGACATCCTCCAGCCGGGCGATCAGCGCCGCCGCCCGGGCGTGGCGCAGCGCCCCCAGCGGATCGCCCGAGGCCAGGCTCCGCACGGCCAGCCGCAGCGACAGCCGCGCCACCTCGCCGGGCTCATGGTCGACCGGCCGCAGCATCCGCTCGGCCAGCGAGGCCAGGTGCGGCGGCAGGTCCGGCGCGGTCCCGGGCTCCAGCGGCGGCGGGGTCGCGCCGGCCGTTGCGGCGCAAGGCCCGCCGGTGACGTAGGCCCGCTTGGTCCAGCCCTCCCGCTGCGCCCGCTTGCGCAACGCCCCGACCGACACCCCGAATCTCGCCGCCGCCGTCGGCGCGGAGAGACCGGAGAGATAGGCGGCCCGGATCAACTCCCAGGTGGCCGGCGAGGCGGTGACATAGGTGGTGCGTGGCCTGGCTTTCATGCCCCGCAGTGTGCGCCCGCGCCGGGGGAGGGGGATAAGGCGGCGGCTGTCCCCCCGGTTTGAAGGGGCGGAATGGGGCGCAATGTCCTTGTTTGTCCCGGGAGTATGGGTCTCGGGAGTCTCGCTTTGTCGGTGGATGGATCGGGGACATGTTCCGCGCAGCGGTACGTGTCCTCGCCCAAGCGCAACATTTGCAAAAGCAACTCAAGAGGGCATAATGACCCGACCTATTTTAAACGATAGTTGATGACCCTTGCGCGCTCGCGTCGGGCGCATAAATATACGCATGGAGAAGGCGTGGATGCCGATCCCGGAAACGTCACGCGCCAAGGTCGTAAGGCGGCTCGAACGCGAGGGCTGGATCAATGAGGGCGGCGGCAAGCATGACATCTTCCGGCATCCGGCGCGCGGCCTCGTCTTCGCTCTGCCGCGTCATCGGACCCTGTCGCCCGGGATCGCCCGCGATCTGGCCAGGGTCGCCGGCTGGTAGATCATGCGTGAGGAGAACTGTTCAATGACCCGCTATGTCGCCCTGATCGACGGCCAGCCCGGCGCGTTCGGCGTGGTCATACCCGACTGCACCGGTTGCTACGGCATGGGCCGCACCATCGAGGAAGCGCTCGATAACGCCGCCGAGGGGCTGCGCGACTGGATGGAGGCCATCGAGGCCCAGGGCGGCGCCGCGCCGGTTCCCCGCTCGATGGAGGCCGTGCGCGCGGAAGCGGAAGCCGATCCCGATACGGGCGAAGTGCTCTACGCGACCGTTCCGCTGATCCGCGACCTCGGCCGACCGGTAAAGGCCAACCTGTCGCTGGACTCCGGCGTCCTCGCCGCCATCGACGCCACCGCCCGACGGCTGGGCGTCACCCGCTCGGCGATGGTGGAACTGCTGGCCAAGCGGGGGCTGCCGGCGTTCGGGTGAGGGGGAGAAAGCGGAACTGGGGCGTGCCCTGATTTCGTCAAAGCTACTTTAACGGGCTGCTCCGGCACCAGAGTTCCTCGTAGTGCTGGACCTTCATTGCGCTTAGTTCTGATTCTGCTCGTGAGACCGATGCGGGCGACCGCTTCGCAATGTCCTTGAGTGATTGGGAGACTAGCCAAACCTCGCGACTGTCAACGATCAAGAGGCGGTCATGTAGTGCTGCCGATGGAGCGTAGCGCACTTCAACGGCTCGGCCGTTTGAGATTGGATCGCCAGCCCACTTTTCGGCGGAAGCGACGAGACCACCGTGATTCTCTGGACGGTTAACGGTCAAGCACCGCATCCCTCCTCGAGCGACTGTATGAGGCGCAAGTTCAGTGTAGATGGTCGCGTTCAGATAGGGGTCAACGATAAGTATGCTCTCGCAGTCACGTTGAAATATTCTAACAAGAGCGGCGTATCCGTTCCAAGTGTCTCCCCCGGCAATAAAGCTTCCCTGAGAATTGAGGGGGGATGTCAATTCAATCTTGCTATAAGCATCGTGCAGAGGTTGAAGTAGATTTGACCGGCTGTGCGCGTAAGTATTTATATTCTGACGTGCAGAGCGAAATTTCACCAACGCGGCCATCGAGCCGCTGGCGTCTAATAGTGCATCCGCCTTCCCAAGCCAGCGGAGGTCTTGGTCGGTCAAGCTCCCTTCGAACTCAAAATTTGGGGCGTCCCTTATAACGTTTTCGAGGAGTGCCAAGAGTTGTTCGGGAGTAGGGGGAGCAAGCTTGGCCATCATGTCCTAGCGAGTTGGGTCGTTGCCGGCGGTCGGGTGGATTGTGCGTCTGCGATTTTCCCGGTTTCATTGAGCTCTCGTCAACGGGGGATGCCATGCGAGTCATTGTGCGATTCTCGCTTAACAACGACCGTCAGAGTAGGCTCAGGAACCGGCTGAAGCCTATCCTTGAGCAACATGGGATAGCCTGGTCTGGCACCAACACGGGCACCTACGAAGGAGACATCCAGGAGAGCGACCTCAGAGACGCGATGAGAGCGTTCTGGAATTCCATGAACTCATATCGAGGTCTCGCGACGTTGGACCACTTCTGGATGTATGCAGATCGACCGAACGACTGAAGCTGCTTCGACCCTACAACCTTCCCTTCCGAAACCGCTCCTGCGCCTCCGCCCTGGCCGCCTTCCGCTCGCGCTTGGGCACGCTCGCGTCCGCCGTCTCCCCCTCCGCCGTCAGCAGGTCGTTGGCGAACTCCAGGTCGAGCATCTTCAGGCGCTTGATCTCGTCGCGCAGCCTCGCGGCCGTCTCGAACTCCAGGTTGCCGGCGGCTTCGCGCATCTTGCCCTCGAGGTCGCGTAGCGTGGCCTGGAAGTTGGAGCCCATGAACGGCCTCGCATCCTCGGCGACGCCGACGTCGATGGTGACGCGGTCCTTCTCGTAGGGGCTGGCCAGGATGTCCTTGATGCGGCTCTTGACGCTCTCGGGCGTGATGCCGTGTTCGAGGTTGTAGGCCACCTGCTTCTCGCGCCGGCGGCTGGTCTCGGCCATGGCCCGTTCCATGGAGCCGGTGATGCTGTCGGCGTAGAGGATGACCTTGCCGTCGACGTTGCGCGCGGCGCGGCCGATGGTCTGGATCAGGCTGGTTTCGCTGCGGAGGAAGCCCTCCTTGTCGGCGTCGAGGATGGCGACCAGGCCGCACTCGGGGATGTCCAGGCCCTCTCTTAGGAGGTTGATCCCGACCAGGATGTCGAACGCGCCCAGGCGCAGGTCGCGGATGATCTCGATCCGCTCCAGGGTGTCGACGTCGCTGTGCATGTAGCGCACGCGCAGGCCCTGCTCGTGCATGAACTCGGTGAGGTCCTCGGCCATCTTCTTGGTGAGGACGGTGACCAGGGTGCGGTAGCCGCGGAGGGCGCAGTCGCGGGCCTCGGCGATGACGTCGTCGACCTGGCTGGCGCCGCCCTTGGCGACCGGGCGCACCTCGACCGGCGGGTCGATTAGGCCGGTGGGGCGGATGACCTGTTCGGCGAAGACGCCGCCGGCCTTCTCCATCTCCCAGGGGCCGGGGGTGGCGCTGACGTGCACCGTCTGCGGGCGCATGGCCTCCCACTCCTCGAACTTGAGCGGGCGGTTGTCCATGGCGCTGGGCAGGCGGAAGCCGTACTCGGCCAGGGTCCATTTGCGGCGGTAGTCGCCGCGGTACATGGCCCCGATCTGCGGGACGGTCTGGTGGCTCTCGTCGGCGAACAGCAGGGCGTTGTCGGGGATGTATTCGAAGAAGGTCGGCGGCGGCTCGCCCGGCCGGCGGCCGGTCAGGTAGCGGCTGTAGTTCTCGATGCCGGCGCAGCTGCCGGTAGTCTCCATCATCTCGATGTCGAAGCGGGTGCGCTGCTCCAGCCGCTGGGCCTCCAGCAGCTTGCCGTTGGCGACCAGCCAGTCGAGGCGGTCCTTCAGCTCGTCCTTGATGTGGGTGATGGCCTGGCGCAGCGTGGGGCGCGGCGTGACGTAGTGGCTGTTGGCGTAGATCTTCACCTCGGCCAGGTCCTGGGTCTTCTTGCCCGTCAGCGGGTCGAACTCCGAGATGGCCTCGATCTCGTCGCCGAACATCTGGATGCGCCAGGCGCGGTCCTCGTAGTGGGCGGGGAAGATCTCGATGGTGTCGCCGCGCTTGCGGAAGGTCCCGCGCTCGAAGGCGGCCTCGTTGCGCTTGTACTGCTGGGCGACCAGGTCGGCGGCGAGCTGGCGGTCGTCGACCGTCTGGCCGACCGCCAGCGAGAAGGTCATCGCCGTGTAGGTCTCCACCGAGCCGATGCCGTAGATGCAGCTGACCGAGGCGACGACGATGACGTCGTCCCGCTCCAGGATCGAGCGGGTGGCCGCGTGGCGCATGCGGTCGATCTGCTCGTTGCGGCTGGAGTCCTTCTCGATGAAGGTGTCGGTCCGGGGCACATAGGCCTCCGGCTGGTAGTAGTCGTAGTAGCTGACGAAATACTCGACCGCGTTATCGGGGAAGAAGCTCTTGAACTCGCTGTAGAGCTGGGCGGCCAGGGTCTTGTTGGGGGCCAGGATCAGGGCCGGGCGCTGGGTCGCCTCGATGATCTTGGCCATGGTGAAGGTCTTGCCCGAGCCGGTGACGCCCAGCAGCACCTGGTCGTGCTCGCGCTCCTGGATGCCGGCGACGAGGTCGGCGATGGCCGTCGGCTGGTCGCCGGCCGGCGCGTACTCGCTGACCAGCCGGAACGGGATGCCGCCCTGCGACTTGGCCGGCCGCGCGGGCCGGTGCGGCGCCCACATCGGCGGCGTCGCGGCGTTCGCCAGGTCATGGATGAAGGCGGCGGAGACGTCCTCGACGCCTGCCGGTCTCTCTGGGGAACGGGCCATGAACGCAAAGGTAGGCGCGGGCCGGGGCGAAGGCTAGGGGGGCTGCTGTCAGGACGTGGCAGGAGCGCGCGGGCGGCGCCTAGCGAAGGCGCGGGCCGGAGACGCCGCTGAAGGCCCCGGCGACGGCGGGCGGCGATGCGGCGATGCGCGGATCCTCGCCCGCGCCTGGCCACAGTCCGCCGACGGCGAAGGCCAGGGCGGCGATCGTCAGGGCCAGGGCGGCGGCCAGCGGCAGGCGGTTGGACAGGAGCGGTTTCACGGGCAGGCACAATCGCGCCGATTTGTGACAGAACAAGGTTCTTCCACCCAAATCGGGCGCGACCGAATCGCGCAGGGGGGTTGGACGTCCGGCTATTGAACCCGCGCCGTCGACGCCCATTATCTGGCCATGACCCAGGCCCTGCACGTCGTCTGTCCGCACTGCGATGGCGTCAACCGCCTGCCGGAAGACCGGCTGGCCGATGCGCCCAAGTGCGGCCAGTGCAAGAAGCCGCTGTTCACCGGCGAGCCGGTGGCGCTCAGCGAGGCGCGGTTCGCCAAACATGCGGCGCGCAGCGACATCCCGCTGGTCGTCGACTTCTGGGCCGCCTGGTGCGGGCCCTGCCAGGCCTTCGCCCCGACCTTCAAGGCCGCCGCCGCGCGGCATGAGCCGCGGGCCCGGTTCGTGAAGATCGACGTCGACGCCGCCCAGGGCCTGTCGCGCCAGTACAACGTCTCCAGCATCCCGACCCTGGCGGTGTTCAAGGGCGGCCAGATCGCCGACCGCGTGGCCGGCGCCCTGCCGGGCCAGCAGTTCGACGCCTGGCTGAACACGCGGATCTGAGCAAGCAGGGCCCCCATTCGGGTGATGCGGCTCCGGACCGGGCGGGCGAGGCTGACCGCGTTTCGAGGGGAGCCTTGTCATGCACCGTGTCGCCACAGCCGCCGCCGCCCTGCTGGTCCTCGCCGCCACGCCGGCCCGGGCCGAAGTGGTGTGCCAGGCGGTCTACAAGATCATGGGGGCCGGCGCCGAAAACCCGCGCTTCGCCTCGCTCTACGGCGAGGTGAAGGACTACGAGGCGGTCGGCAGCGTCCGCATCGGCGGCCTGCGGGACTGCACGGTTTCGACCCTCAGCTTCTCGCCGATCTACATGTGCTCGAGCCCGGCCCCCCTGCCGGCCGACGCGGCCGTGAAGATCAAGGCCGAGCTCGACAAGCGGCTGACCGCCTGCCTCGGCATGGAGGGCGAGCTGAACCGGGACTCCACCGGTCCGGTCCAGACGATGTGGATGGTGCGGCTGCCCGGCGTGAACCCGAAGGTCAGCACCCGCATCCGCGACGGCTACGTCGACCTGCTGGTGCGGGTCGATCCGAAGCGGTGAGGGGGGCTTGGCTGGCGCTGTACGTCCTTCGCGACGCGGCTGCGCCGCTCCTCAGGATGACGAAGGGGAGTGGGCTCAACTGAGTTCGTCATGGTGAGGAGCGAGCTCTTTGGCGAGCGTCGCGAACCACGCAATGCCCCCACCCCGTCTCCCTCACCAACAGAGTCCGAAAACCGCGAGACTCCGCGCCTCGCCCCGCCGATGATCGGCCCATGGACATCGCCCCGATCGATCTGGACCAGGACGCCTGCTACCGCGCGGTGCTGACCCGCGACGCGCGGTGGGACGGGCGGATCTTCGGCTGTGTGAAGACGACGGGCATCTATTGCCGGCCGGTCTGTCCGGCGCGGACGCCGAAGCGCGAGAACATGACCTTCCAGCCTTCCGCCGCCGCCTGCGAGGAGGCCGGCTACCGCGCCTGCCTGCGCTGCCGGCCGGAGACGGCGCCGGACATGGGCGCCTGGCGGGGCAGCTCCAACACCGTGTCGCGGGCTCTGGCGCTGATCGAGCAGGGCGCGCTGGATGCGGATGATGTCGAGGCCCTGGCCGGCCGGCTGGGCGTGGGCGAGCGCCAGCTGCGGCGACTGTTTCGCCAGCACCTGGGCGCCTCGCCGGTCGGGGTGGCGCAGACGCGGCGGGTGCTGCTGGCCAAGCAGCTGATCCACGAGACCGACCTGCCGATGACCCAGGTGGCGCTGGCCGCCGGGTTCGGCAGCGTGCGGCGCTTCAACGAGACCTTCCAGCGGCTCTACGACCGCCCGCCGCTGGCGCTTCGGCGCAAGGCGGCGTCGCGGGCGGGCGAACAGGGGGCGGTGACCCTGATGCTGCGCTACCGGCCGCCCTACGACTGGGACGGCATGATCGGCTTTCTCGCGGCGAGGGCCATTGCCGGCGTCGAGGTGGTGACGGCCGAGCGCTACGCCCGGACCATCGCGCTGGACGGCGCCATGGGCACGCTGGCGGTCAGCCGCGCCGGTGGCGACCGGCTGGCGGTGACGGTGCGGTTTCCGAAGCTGACCGCCCTGCCGTCGATCCTGTCGCGGGTGCGGCGGGTGTTCGACCTGACCGCCGATCCGGAGACGATCGAGGCCCATCTGTCGCGCGATCCGGATCTGGCCCGGATGGTCGCCGCCCGGCCGGGCCTGCGGGCGCCGGGGGCCTGGGACGGGCTGGAGCTGGGCGTGCGCGCCATCCTGGGCCAGCAGATCACCGTGCCGGCGGCGGTGAAGCTGGCCGGACGGCTGACCGCCGAGTACGGCGAGCCGCTGCCGCCGGACTGGGCGGGGGAGGGGCTGACCCACGCCTTCCCGTCGGCGGAGCGGCTGGCGGCGGCGGACATCGCCGCTCACGGCCTGATGCCCGGCGCCCGGGCGCGGGCGATCAGCGGCCTGGCGGCGGCTGTGGCGGCGGACCCGAACCTGTTCGGCCCGCGCGCCGGCCTTGAAGAGGCGGTGGCGGCGCTGCGGGCGCTGCCGGGCATCGGCGAATGGACGGCGCAGTACATCGCCATGCGCCAGCTGCGCGAGCCGGACGCCTTCCCGGCGGCGGACGTGGGGCTGATGCGGGCGCTGGCGGACGCCGACGGCGTGCGGCCCACGCCGGCCCAGCTGCTGGCCCGGGCCGAGGCCTGGCGACCGTGGCGGGCCTACGCCGCCCTGCACCTTTGGGCGTCCGACCCGCAGGCGCCGGCGCCCGCGAAGGCGAAGGGGAAGGCCGATGTCCGCGTCGCCGCCTGACCGTCCCCGCCGGCTGGTGCGCAGCCTGCTGGCCTCGCCGATCGCCCCGCTGCAGCTGTTCACCGACGACGACGGCGCCGTGCGGGTGCTCGACTTCGACACCGACAGCCCGCGCACGGCGCGGCTGATGAAACGATACTACGGCGGTGTTCCGGTAGAGAGCGGCGCCGCGCCGGCCGCCGTGCGGGCGGCGATGGACGCCTATTTCGCCGGCGACCTTTCGGCGCTCGGCCGCGTGCCCTGGTCCGTGGTCGGCACCGACTTCCAGAAGACGGTCTGGCGGGCGCTGCTCGACATTCCGGCCGGGACCACGACGACCTACGGCGCCCTGGCCGCGCGGATCGGCCGCCCGGCGGCGGTGCGGGCCGTGGGCCTGGCCAACGGCGCCAACCCGGTCGGGGTGGTCATCCCCTGCCACCGGGTGATCGGCGCGAACGGCGCCCTGACCGGCTACGGCGGCGGGCTGGAGCGCAAGCGCTGGCTCCTGGCGCACGAGCGGGGTCGGTGAGGCGGTCGGCGGCCTGCGTGCTTCGACACGCGGTCTGCGACCGCTGCTCAGCATGACTATGGTGGGTAGCCTTTTTTCTCAGTCATCCTGAGCAGCCGCGAAGCGGCGTGTCGAAGGACGCACCGGGCCCGAGCCACCCACCCAAAATCGAACAGTCCGCGAACATGGCGGTTCGCGCGCGGCGCGACCAGCTTTCCGGGCCGCCGGATACTCTCGACAAATCAACGCTTGACGTCAGGACGCAATCGAACAAAACCGGAACCCTATTGGTTTAAGAATGGTTAACGGAGGCTCCCGCGCCATGCCGAAGATCGACCTTAGCGCCATGCCGCTGCGCACCGGCAGCGGCTATCCGCCACCGCTGGACGCGCCCTGCAAACACCGCTCGGCGCGGATGCTGGCGCAGGGAATGGGGCTGACGCGAGTGGGGATCAACCTGATGACCCTCCCGCCCGGCCAGTGGTCGTCGCAGCGCCACTGGCACGACGACGAGGACGAGTTCGTCTGGGTGGTCTCCGGCGAGGTGGTGCTGGTCGAGGACGGCGGCGAGACCCTTCTGCGGGCCGGCGACTGCGCGGCCTGGAAGGCCGGGGTCGCCGACGGCCACTGCCTGCAGAATCGGTCGAGCGCCGACGCGGTCCTGCTGCAGGTCGGCAATCCCACTGACGAAACGACCGAGACCGTCGACTATCCCGATCTGGACATGATCATCCGGCCCGGCGGCGAGGGCTATCTGCACCGCGACGGGACACCCTACGAGGTGGCTCAGAACCAGCCGTAGAGCTTGCCCGACAGCGGGACGTCGATCGGCCGGCCGACGGCGGCGATGGCCTTCTGGACGTCCGGCCGCGCAATCATCGCGTCGCGACGCCGCAGCATCTCCGCCTCGGCGGCCGGGACCGAGGGCGGCCGGCGGACGGTGCGGGTCGCCCCGAGCGCGTCGGCGCGACGGCTGGGCTCCTTCAGGCGCTGGATGAACAGGGAGGCGGCCTCCTCCTTGCGATCCATGCAGAGCAGCGCCTTCTGCAGCGCTTCCGGCCCCCGGGGCTCGCGGATCATCATCGAGGGCAACAGGCGCCAGGCGGCCGGCGCGTCAGTGGGGGCCAGGGCGCAGATCCGCTCGGCGTCCCGCCACATCTCGCCCAGCGTGGTCAGTTCGTCCGCCGGGATGGTCTTGAGCAGCGCCAGGGCGTCGGCGTGGCGGCCAAGGCGGTTCAGGCGGTCGGCCCATTTCAGCATCGGGTCGACCGGCGTGACCTCGAGGCGCGCGGCCTCGGCCCGCGCCTCGGTGAACACCGTCTCGGCCTGGGCGACCTTGCCGGCGTCGAGCAGGGCCATGGACAGCTCGGTCAGCACGGTCACCGCCATCAGGTCGCGATCCTCGAACGGCGCGGCCTTGTCGGCCAGCCGCTTGCGCATCGCCTCGCCGGTGCTGATCGCCTCGTCGTAGCGTTCGAGCCGGCGCAGGTCCTGCTGCACGAAGTAGCCCAGCCGCATCAGGCCCGGCGCGTCCTTGGCCGAGGCCTGGCGGCGGGCCAGCTCCGCCTCGGCGACCTTGCGCCAGTCCAGGCGACCTTCGGCGGCGAGGCGCGGCCACAGGCGCTGGTAGCGGATGTCCTGGGCCAGGGTGGTCAGGGTCTCGACCTCGTCGGCGCGGGCCAGCATCGCCTCGGCGGCCGGGCGATCGCCGGCCTCCAGCAGCAGTTCCGAGTAGAGCAGCGCCCAGATGTTGCGGGCGGCGGCGGCGCTCAGCTGGTCCTCCCACTGGACGGCCACCATGCGCTTGAGCAGGGCGCGCGAGGTCTCTGTGTCGTCGAGCACGCCGACGACGATCGGGTGCAGGAACGGCGCCCACCAGGACTTCACCCGGTCGACGTCGTTGTCGATCACCACCATCAGGCGGCGGGCGGCTTCCGACGAGCGGCCCTGGAACACCGCGTCGTCCAGCAGGGCGGCGTTGACGCCGGCGAGGGCGGCGGGGTCGCCCGCCAGGGGCTCGAGCTGGCGGACCAGGGTCAGCACCTCTTCCGACTGCTCGCCGGTGTCGGCGCAGGCCAGCACGCCGCCCAGCGCGACCCGGCGCGTTCCCAGCGGCAGCCGCTCGAACTCCGGCCGGGCGACGATGGCCGCCAGCCGGGCGATCCGCGGGCCGCAGACCCTGGCGTTGCCGGTGTGGTCAGGCGACAGCAGGGTCCGCAGCTCCGCGTCCAGGCGCAGCAGGTCGGCCGGTCCCCCGAGCGCCGGCGTCCGGCCCCGTTCGGGCGCGGCCGGCGCAGCGCCGGCGACGGCCAGGCTCAGCGTGATCGCGCCCGCGATCACGCCCGGAAATCGTCCAAACATAGGCCCCCCCGCGCCCCTCAGGTCAGAACCCGCCCCAGTAGTCGCCCGCCAGCGGCGCCTCGACCTTGCGGCCGGCGACGTCCAGCGCCGCCAGCACGGCCGGATTGTTCAGCACCAGCTGGCGGCGCCGTTCGAACTCGGCCAGCCAGGCGGGGACCGTTTCCGGCCCGCGGGTGATCCAGTAGGGGTCCAGCGCGCCGGAGCGATGGCGCGGATCCCGCAGCCGCTCGATCATCAGCGCCGCCGCCTCGTCCAGCCGATTGGCGCAGATCAGGGCCTGGCTGAGGGCGGCGGGGTTCTCGTCGCGCCCCTTGTCCAGGGCGGTGATCATCGCCGCGGCGGCCTTCGGGTCGATGTCCGCCAGGGCGCAGGCGCGCTGCGAGTCCACCCACAGCCGGCCATAGGGCGTGACCTGCTTCTCGGTGATCGGCTCGAGTGCGCTCAGGGCCTCGCGCGGGCGGGCGAGATCCAGCAGACGGCCGGCCAGGGCCAGACGCGCGTCGACGGCGACCTCGCCGGAGTCCTCGGGTTCGCCCAGGGCGACGGCCTCGCGGAACACCGCCTCCGCCTCGTTGTAGCGGCCGGCCTCGAACAGCGCCTGGCCCAGGCCGATCAGCACGCGGTCGGCCCGGCCGGCGCCGTCCTCGAACGCCTCGCCGTCCTGGATGCGGGCCCGGAAGGCCTCGCCGGTCTGGATGGCCTCGTCCAGCCGCCCCAGCGCGCGCAGGGCGCCGATCATCTCGTCGGCGGGCCGCAGGCTGCCCGGCTTCTCGGCCAGCTCGGCCGTGGCGCGGTCGAGGCGGGCGGTGGCCAGGGCCGTCCAGTCGAAGCGGCTCTCCCGCGCGAACCGCTCCCAGACCTGCGAGAACCGCCGGTCGCCGGCGACCATCAGCATGACGTAGAGCTCGTCGGCCTTGTCGACCGCCGCGCCGGCCTCCTGGAGCTTGCCGCGGTCGGCGAGCTGCCAGCCCCAGGACAGGGCCCAGGTGTTGCGCGCCGCGCGCCGGCTGGCGTCGTTGGTCCACTCCAGCGTCGACAGGCGCTCGGCGACCTTCAGCGACAGGTCCGGGTCGCCCTCGATGTAGTCGGCGAACGGGCTGACCATCTCCGGGTCCCAGTCGGCGACCACCGCCGGCTGCTTGTCGACGAGGGAGAGGAACAGGCGAGCGGCCTCGCCCTCGGCCCCGCGTTGCAGAGCCTCGGAAATCTGCACCGAATGGACGGCGCTGACCTCCATCGGCGCGACGGCGATGGGCGCCAGCCGTTTGGCGGCTTCGACCGCGAACGGCAGGTCGCGCGACTCGGCGCAGACCATCACCGCGAACAGGGCCGTGCGCCGGGTGTCGACGGCCATGCGGTCGAAGCGGGGATCGGCGAACAGGGTCCGCAGCCTGGCGAACTCGGCGTTGCAGGACTTGCCGCTGGTCTGGAAGACGGCGGCGGCGGTGGCCATGGCCTCGTCCTGCAGCCGCAGCAGGTCGATGCGGCGGCTGAAGGACTGCGCCCCCGCCTGGGAGGCCGTCGCCGCCACCACCAGGCCGGCCATCAGGCCGGCGACCCTGCACAAACGCATGTCAGCACCTCGTAAACTACCGACACACTCAGGCGCGGGGCCGGGGCGGCGTCAAGCCGGGACGCGCGTGGCGACCTCTAGCGGTAACGGATGCCCTTATAGACGTCGGCGACGTCCAGGCAGACGCTGCGGGCGATGTTCCAGTGGGAGCGGGGACCGAAGCCGCCGCCGTCCTTGATCTTCTGGAAGCCTTCGGCGCGGCCGGAGTCGAGCGCCTGCGACACCGCTTCGACGGCGGCGGCGCGGCTGAGGCCGCGGTCGCGCATCAGCCGGTCCACCGAATCCCGGAAGAAGGTGACCCCCTGGGCCTTGGCGGCCTGCGCGGCGCCGGCGTCGCCCTGCTCGTCCAGCACGTTGCTCGTCGCGCCGAAGAAGCCGGCGCACTGCGCCTGGATCATCCACACCGGCTTGCCGGCCGCGGGCTCGCTGAGGATCGTCCCGCCCGGATAGAGCAGGTCGGCGGCGGCGACCGGCGCGGCCGTGGCCAGGGTCATGGCGGCGACTAGGAAAAGGGCCCGGCGCATCTGCTTACCTCGTTCAGGATCACCTGGCGCGCATGGTGACTCCGGAACGGCCGCGTTGCAACGTCCAGCGTGCGTCAGGCCGGGTCGACTACTTCGGCTTGTCGGCCTCGTTGACCACCGCGCCGACCCCGGCCCCGACGACGGCGCCCGGAGGTCCGGCGACCACGGCGCCGGCGATGGCGCCGGTGGCGGCGCGCTGTTCCATATTGTGGCCGCAGGCGGCCAGGCCGCACGCCAGCGCGGCGGCGAGAAGGGCGGTCGGCGCCCGGCGAAGGACGGGGGTCATGACGGTCTCCGTGTCTGTCGACCCATGTGGGTCGCCCCTCAGCAACGGAAGCGCCACACCGCGAGTTCCCAGGTGTCGTGGGACGCGAAATGCTGCGGTGAAGCACAGCCGGACAGCATTCGGCGCAAGTCCCTGACTCTCAAGGAGTCATCGCGAATCCGACTGCTCGCCCGGCGGGCGATTCATGCTGCATTGCAGCATCAACTTGCGAATCGGCCACATTTGCGCCATATAGCCCGGTACAAGGCGGACTTCGGCTTTTCGTGAACAGGCCGAAATCCCGCCCGGACGACCCGCTTCGAATGCGTTTCAGGGGTCTTTCGGGCGTTGAGTCGGGGCGCGGGACGCGCTCGCCGCACAGGACACGGATCCGTTGTTTTTCCTCTCGCAGACGCGTGCGAAAGCGCGCGCGCTGGTCAGCGTCGTATTGACTGGAACCGTCTTGGGCGCAGGCTTGGGCGGCATTCTCGGCGGCGCCTATCTGGCGGGCGGCTACGCTCAGGCGGCTTCAACGCACGCCCGTGTCTCCGAGCTCGCGGACGTCGCCTCCGGCGGCTACGCGGAACAGGATCTCCAGCGGGTCGTGGACCGGATGGACGACTCGGCGCTGGCCATCGCCAAGCGCCATGACCCCTTCACCAGCGCCGGCGGCGCGCAGCGGGACCGCCAGGCGGCCCTGTTCGCCGCCCGGCTCGAGCGGCGCGACGCCGCCGCCGCCGCCCCTGGCGGGTCCCAGGCCCTGCTGCTGCGCACCGACTTCATCATCGGCTCGGGCTCGCCCGCCGCCCGCCCGTTCCGCCTCGACGGCGCGCTGGACGCCTCGCGCGACCTGGAGTGCCTGACCGAGGCCGTCTACTACGAGGCCCGCGGCGAGACCCCGGCCGGCCAGGCGGCCGTGGCCCAGGTGGTGCTCAACCGCGTGCGCCATCCGGCCTTCCCCAAGTCCATCTGCGGCGTCGTCTACCAGCGCGCCTACGGCGGCGGCGTCTGCCAGTTCAGCTTCGCCTGCGACGGCTCGATGCGGAAGCGTCGCGACCCCGGCGCCTGGGCCCGCGCCGGGCGCGTCGCCACCCGCGCCCTGTCGGGCGAGGTGATGGCGCAGGTCGGCAACGCGACCCACTTCCACACCATCTATGTGTCGCCCAGCTGGGGACCGCGCCTGGTCAAGGTCGGCCAGGTCGGCCTGCACCTCTTCTACCGCTTCGGCGGCCGCAGCGGCGCGCCGGGCTCCTTCGACGTGATCCCGGAACGCTCCGGCCCGCAGATCGGCGACCAGCCGTTGTTCGCCGGCGGCGCGCCCCGCGAGCCGATCCCCTACGCCAGCCTCAGGCAGCCGGACGAGGTGGTGTTCATCGCCGCCGCCGCCACGACCGCGCCGGCCATCGCGCTGGTCGACGGCGCGAGCGGCGGCATGGGCGGTCCGGCCCACAAGCCGGTCGAGCCGGCCTCCGCGCCCAAGGCCCCGGTCGCCAAGCCGGCCAAGGCGCCGAAGGTCGAGACCGAGGCCTCTACGAAGCCTGCAGCATCGAGCGCAGCTGCTTCCTGACCTGACCGGGCATGAACCGGGCGGCGAAGCGCAGGCGCTTGCCGGCCTTGCCGACGATGTGGTGCAGCTCCCTGGTCGCCGGCTGGGCGGCCTGCCAGATGACCTCCGACGCCTCCTCGACGGTGTAGACCTCCGAGCCGCCGGCCCGGATGCTGTCGGCGATCTTCTCGTTGGAGCCCTGTGACCCGGCCTGCAGGATCGGGGTGTCGACGAACCAGGGCATGATGCAGCGCACGGCGATGCCGTGGCGCGACCATTCCGCGTCCAGCGCCTCCGACAGCCCGCGCACCGCGAACTTGCTGGCGCAGTAGACCGCCATCTTCGGCGCCCCGAACAGCCCGGCGCAGGAGGCGACATTGATCAGCGTCGCGCCCGGCGTCGCCTGCAGCAGCGGCAGGCCGGCCCGCGCGCCGTTGATCACGCCCTTGACGTTGATGTCGAGCTGCCGGTCCGCCTCGTCGTTGGTCTGGTCCTCGAAGAAGCCGTAGTGGGCGATGCCGGCGTTGTTGAGCAGTACGTCCATCCGCCCGCCCGAGGCCTTGCCGAACGCGGCCAGGGCCTTGGCCCAGGCTGTGCGGTCGCGGACGTCCAGCACATGGGTGCTGGCGTTGTCGGCCCCCAGGTCCGCCTGCGCCGCCTTCAGCCCCGCCGCGTCGATGTCCGACAGCCCGACGAACCAGCCCTCGCGGGTAAACCGCCTGGCCGCCGCCAGCCCGATGCCGCTGGCCGCTCCGGTGATGAAGATCGCCTTGCGGCCGCTCGCCCCGTTCATTCCGCCCGTCCCCGTCTCTATTGTTGCGCCGATGATAGTGAAAGTGGGGACACACACCACTTTCAAAGGCGAAACTGGTGTGTGTCCCCACTTCCGACCGACCGCGCCAGGACCAGACCGCCGATGACCGACAGCCGCCGCGACGCCCTCGCCCGCCAGCTTCTCGACATGCCTTATGACGCCCTGCCGCCGGTCAAGCGCAGCGTCATCGACATGATGGTCGACAAGGCCCCGACCGCGCTCGGCCGGCATGTGAAGGGCGAGGCGGCGCGCTTCGGCGACCGCCTCGCCGACCGGGTGGCGGCGGTGGGCGGCTCCTGGGGCTTCATCATCGCCTTCGGGGTCGTGCTCGTGGGCTGGATGGGGCTGAACCTGGCGCTGGTCACCCGGGCCTTCGACCCCTACCCGTTCATCTTCCTCAACCTGATGCTCTCGACGCTCGCCGCCATCCAGGCCCCGGTGATCATGATGAGCCAGAACCGCCAGGCGGCGAAGGACCGCGAGGGCGCCGAGCACGACTATCTGGTCAACCTGCGCGCCGAGCTGGAGATCATGCGCCTGCACGACAAGCTCGACGCCGTCCGCGACGAGCAGCTGATGGCGCTGCTGCGCTCCAACACCGAGATCCTGGAGACGCTGCGCGGCCAGGTGGCGGCGTTGGCGGAGAAGGGCGGGTAGGGAGGTCTCGTCTCGAGCGGGTCCCCCGGGTTCCCGGCGAAGGCCGGGATCCACGCGGCGCGCGTCGTTGCCTGAACCATGGACCCCGGCCTTCGCCGGGGAAACGGGGCAAGAGAAAAGGCCGCCGACGCTCTCGCGCCGACGGCCTCTCTCAACTCACTTCAGTCGAGGCGAAAACTACATCCGCTCGACGATGATGGCCGGGGCCATGCCGCCGGCGGCGCACATGGTGATCAGGCCGTAGCGCTTGCCGGTCCGTTCCAGCTCGTCGACCATGGTGCCGATCAGGATCGAGCCGGTGGCGCCGATCGGGTGGCCCAGCGCCATGGCGCCGCCGTTGACGTTGACCTTGCTGCGGTCGAGCTTCAGGTCGCGGATGAACTTCTCGGCCACGACGGCGAAGGCTTCGTTGATTTCCCACAGGTCGATGTCCTCGACCGTCAGGCCGGCCTTGGCCAGCACCTTGCGGGCCGCGGGAACCGGGGCGTTGAGCATCAGCGTGGGGGAATCACCCATGTTGGCCATGGCCACCACGCGCGCGCGCGGCGTCAGGCCGTTGGCCTTGGCGTAGGCCGGCGAGGTCAGCAGCAGGGCGCCCGAGCCGTCCACAACGCCCGAGCTGTTGCCGGCGTGGTGGAAGAACTTCAGGTCCAGATCCGGGTAGACCGCCGTGATCAACTTGCGGAAGGTGGTGCCGTTGGCGTCCAGCGGCACGTCGGCCAGGGCCTCGAACGACGGCTTCAGCGAGGCGAGGCCTTCGGCGGTCGTCTGCGGGCGGGGGAACTCCTCGTGGTCGAGGGCCAGGGTCCCGTCTTCCTTGTAGACAGGCACCAGGCTCTTGGCGAAGCGGTTCTCGGCGATGGCCACCGCGGCGCGCTGCTGGCTGGTCAGGGCCAGGGCGTCGAGGGCTTCGCGGCTGATGCCTTCCAGCGTGGCGATGGCGTCGGCGCAGATGCCCTGGTGCGACTGCGGGTGCTTGGCGCGCAGGCGCAGGTTGCCGTTGTCCATGGTGGGCGGGCCGTCTTCCGGCGAGCGGCGGTTCGGCATCGACATCATTTCGCAGCCGCCGGCCACGACCATGTCCGACATACCGGCCATGATGGTCGAGGCGGCGAAGTTCACCGTGGTGATGCCCGAGCCGCAGAAGCGGTCGAGGGTCACGCCGCTGGAGCGGATGTCATAGCCGGCGTCCAGCGCCGACATGCGGCCAAGGTCGCCAGAGGCCGGGCCGCGCTGGGAGCTGCAGCCCCAGATCACGTCGTCGACTTCGGCGGTGTTGATCTTGTTCCGCTCGGCCAGCGCCCGGAGCACGGTCGCGCCCAGCTGCTGGGGGTGGATTTCGTGGAGGGCGCCCTTGCCGTACTTGCCCACGCCGCGCGGGGTGCGGACGGCGTCGATGATCCAGGCTTCGCTCATGTCGGAGTTTCCTTGCGTCTTCTGCTTTGGCCGGTCGCTTTTGGCGGTCAGCGGGGGGTCATGCGAATGGCGCCGTCGAGACGGACGTCCTCGCCGTTGAAGTAACCGTTGGTGATCATGGTGTGCGCCAGATGGGCGTACTCCTCGGGCAGGCCGAGCCGGCGCGGGTTGGGAACCTGGGCGGCGAGGCCGGCCTTCACATGCTCGGGCGCGCGGCCCAGCAGCGGGGTGTCGAAGATGCCCGGCAGGATCGTGTTCACGCGGATCGACTCGCTGGCCAGGTCCCGGGCCACGACCAGGGTCATGCCGACGATGCCGGCCTTGGAGGCGGTGTAGGCCACCTGGCCGATCTGGCCGTCCTCGGCCGCGACCGAGGCAGTGTTGACGATCGCGCCGCGCTCGCCGTCCTCCATCGGGTCCAGCGTCAGCATGCCGGCCGCGCTCTTGGTGATGCAGCGGAAGGTGCCGATCAGGTTGATCTGGACGATGCGCTCGAAGTTATCGAGCGGATATTCCTTGATCTCGCCGGTCTGCTTGTCGCGCGAGACGGTCTTGGCCCCGCCGCCGACGCCGGCGCAGTTGACCAGGATCCGCTCCTGGCCGATCGCGGCCCGCGCCTTGGCGAAGCCGGCGTCGACCTCCTCGCTGGAGGCGACGTTGACCTTGCAGAACACGCCGCCCAGCTCCCTGGCCAGGGCTTCGCCCAGCTCCTCGTTGAGGTCGAAGATGGCGACCTTGACGCCGTCGGCGGCCAGGCGGCGGGCGGTGGCGGCCCCAAGGCCTGACGCGCCGCCGGTGACGACGGCCGAAATGCTTGAATCGAGCTTCATGGGTGTCTCCCTGAGAACCCCTTACGCCCCTCGCGTTACGTCAGCCAAGTGCGGCGAATGGGACGGCGCCTACAGCTTCAGCAGATAGACATGCTCGCCGTCGAGCACCGTCTCGCCCTTCTGGTTGACCACCGAGGCCCGCATGGTGACCACGCCGGTGGTGCGCTGGCGTTTGAGGTCGGTGATCTCCAGCGCCGGATAGAGGGTGTCGCCCGGGTAGGCGCTCTTCAGCACCTTCGCCCGCACCTCGATCATGCCCAGCAGGGCGTCGCCGATCTCGTGCGGGAAGAGGCCCGCGCCGGCGGCGGTGAAGCAGAGCACCTGCAGCCCGTGGGCCAGCGGGCCGGGATGGCCCAGCGCCTGGCAGTACTCGACGTCGTAGTGAATTGGATGGTTGTCGAGGCTGACCGCCTGGAAGGCCGCGAAATTGCCGTCGCCCAGGGTGCGGGACGGCAGCGGATAGCGGTCGCCGACCTTCAGGTCGTCGAAGGTCCTGGCAGGGACGAGGCGGTGGGCGGCGTAGATCTCGGGCAGGGGCATTGGGGGAGGATGGCGCATCCCTCTACATCCGTCATCCTCGCGCTCGTCGCGAGGACCCATGAACACGGGCAGTCGAGATCGTGCGTCGTCGCTCGCCAAGCCCCCTCTGGAGGCTCACCACGCATGGGTCGTCGCGACGAGCGCGACGATGACGGGTGGGAGCATGGGTTGACGGAGCGCTCCTTCTCCCAATAGTTTAGTAGTCACTTAAGTGTTTCCTCCCCCCGAGCCCTCCCATGACACTGCGCCTGTTCGCCCATCCGCTGTCCTCCTACTGCTGGAAGGTGCTGATCCCGCTGTACGAGGCGGGCGCGCCCTTCACCTTCGAGATGATCGAGTTCGGGCGGGACGACGGGCCGGTCGTGGAGTTCATGCGGCGCTGGCCGATCGGCAGAATGCCGCTGCTGCGCGACGAGGCGCGGGATGCGACGGTCGTCGAGTCCAGCATCATCATCGAGTACCTCGACCGCCACTATCCCGGCGCCGGGCTGTTCCCCGCCGATCCGGACGCGGCGCTGGCGGCGCGGTTCATGGACCGGGTCTTCGACAACTATGTGATGACGCCGCAGGGCCGGCTGGTGTTCGAGGTCATCCGGCCCGAAGGCGCCAAGGACCCGCACGGGGTCGCCGAGGCGCGGGCCCTGCTCGAGAAGGCCTACGCTTGGCTGGAGGACACCCTGTCCGACGGCCGGACCTGGGCGGCGGGCGAGGCCTTCTCCATCGCCGACGTCAGCGCCAGTCCGTCGCTCTTCTATGCCCAACGCTGCCAGCCCTGGGGCGAGCGGCCGGCGCTTCAGGCCTACTACGACCGCCTGGAGGCGCGGCCGTCGTTCGCCCGGGTGATCGCGGAGGCGCAGCCGTACATGCACATGTTCCCGGGCGGGCCGGCGTACTGACGCTACCTTTCCTTGCTTCGTCATCCTCGCGCTCGTCGCGAGGACCCATGCGTGGTGAGCGTCCAGATAGAGGCTCGGCGAGCGACGGCGCGCAATCCCGGCCGCCCGTGATCATGGGTCCTCGGGACGAGCCCGAGGATGACGGATTTTGGAGTGGGAGAGGAAGATTACGCCGCCTTCGCACCGCGTCGCAGCGCCTGGGGCGGCTGGCCGAACGCGCGGATGAAGGCCCGGCGCATGCGCTCGGCATCGCCAAAGCCCGTCTCAAGCGCCACGTCCTCGACCTGCAGCGGCTGGGCGTCCAGCAGGGCGCGGGCGGCCTCGACGCGCAGGCGCTCGACGGCCTTGGCCGGCGTGGTGCCGCAGGCGGCGACGAAGGCGCGGGCGAAGTTTCGCTCGCTCATCCCGGCGCGGCCGGCCAACTGCTCGACCGTCAGGGGCTCCCGCAGGTTCTCGCGGGCCCAGGCCAGCAGGGAGTCGAACCGTTCGCCGGTCTCCAGCTCCAGCAGGGCCGAGAACTGCGACTGGCCGCCGGGCCGTCGATGATAGACGACCAGCTGCTGGGCGGTCTTGCGGGCGATGTCCTCGCCCAGGTCGGCGGCGATCATCGCCAGGGCCAGGTCGATGCCGGCGGTGATCCCGGCGCTGGTCCAGACTTCGCCGTCGCGGACATAGATGCGGTCCGGCTCCAGCCGCACCTTCGGATAGCGGCGCGCGAAGTCGGCGGTGCGGTTCCAGTGGGTGGTGGCCCGGCGACCGTCCAGCAGCCCGGCCTGGGCCAGCACATAGGCGCCCGAGCAGACGCTGCTGATCCGCCGGGCGGAGACCGCGCAGCCGCGCACGAAGTTCAGCGTCGCCGCGCAGATGGCCGGGGTGCGCGTACCCTCGCCGCCGGAGATCATCAGGGTGTCCAGCCGCGGCGCATCGGCGAAGGCTTCCGCGTACATCCGCGCGCCGCTGGAGCTGGCCACCAGGCCGCCATCCCTTGCCAGCAAACGGATTTCGTAGGCGCCGGGCACATAGCGGGCGGCGATCTCGAACGCCGCCACGGGGCCGGCGACGTCGAGGATCTGGAAATCGGGGAAGATCAGCAGGCCGACGATGCGCATGGCGGAAAACGAGGGAACCTTGTCATTTGCGCCAGACCCTAGGCCTGCGATGCTGCGGTCGTCAACAGGAGGCCTCGTCATGCCCGCCCCGGAAATCCGCATCGTCTTCGCCCTCTATCCGGGCGTCACCCACCTGGACTTCACCGGCCCGCATCAGGTGCTGCAGCGGCTGCCGGGCGCTAAGGTGACGGTGGCCAGCGTAGAGGGCGGCCAGATGGAGGCCGACGGTCTGACCTTCGCGGGTCTGACGCCGTTCTTCGACATCGAACGGTGCGACATCCTCTGCGTGCCGGGCGGGTTCGGCACGGCCGACGCCATGCTGGACGAGACCTTCATGACGCAGATCCGCCGGCTGGCGGCGGGCGCGACCTGGGTGACCAGCGTCTGCACCGGCTCGCTGATCCTGGCGGCGGCGGGGCTGCTGACCGGCAAGCGGGCGGCCTGCCACTGGGCCTGGCGCGACCAGCTGGCGCTGTTCGGGGCCATTCCGGATCCGGCGCGGGTGGTGCGCGACGGCCGCTACATGACCGGCGGCGGGGTGACGGCGGGCATCGACTTCGCCCTGACCCTGGTCGCCGGGATCGCCGGAGACGACTACGCCCAGGGTCTGCAGCTGGCGCTGGAGTACGCCCCGGCCCCGCCGTTCAACGCCGGCCGCCCTGAAACCGCTCCGCCGGAGGTGCTGGCCCGCATCCAGGCCTTCAACGCCACGATGATGGACACGCGCGTCACGGCCGCCGAGACGGCGGCGGCGCGCATGAAGGTGGCGATGACCTGAGCGCCTGCGCGTAGCCCTGCGGGCGAGTTTTCCGGGCGATCGTTCCCGCCCCGCGGGAACGCCGCCGGCCTCCGTCCGGGAAAAGATCAATTCCGCCCGTATTTTCAAGGACTTGCCAGCGTTACAATTCGAAACAGCGATTGTTTTGCCGCGCCGCAGCATAACTCTTAAATGGCACGTGGGGCGTTGCGCGGTCGTGGAGACCGCCGGCCCCCAGACTTGAAAGGTCGCTCGTGTCCCTGTCGGCGTATTATCAGCACACCGTGGCCGGCCCCGTGATCTTCGCGGGGATCGGCGTGCACACCGGCGCCCATGTGCGCGTCGCCGTGCGTCCGGCCGCCATCGACGCCGGCGTCACCTTCGTGCGCACCGACCTCAAGGACATCGACAACGCCATCCGCGTCAGCGCCGAGGCCGTCGGCCAGACCCGTCTGGGCACCGTCATCAACAACGCCGCCGGCGCCAGCGTCTCGACCATCGAGCACCTGATGGCCGCCCTCTGCGCCCTGGGCATCGACAACGTCGTCGTCGAGCTGGACGGCCCCGAAGTGCCGATCCTCGACGGCTCGGCCGAGGTGTTCATCCAGTTTCTCGACCGCGCCGGCCGTCGCCGCCAGGAAGCGTCGCGTCGCTTCATCGAGGTTCTGGAGCCCGTCGAGGTGGTGGAAGGCGACAAGCGCGCCGTCCTGTCGCCCTGCGACGGCTTCGAGGTCGCCTTCGAGATCGCCTTCGACTCGGCCCCTATCGGCCGCCAGCGCGTCGACCTGGAAATCACCGAGGAGTCGTTCCGCGAGGAACTGGCCGATTGCCGCACCTTCGGCTTCCTGAAGGACGTCGAGGCCCTGCGCGCGGCCGGCCTGGCCCGCGGCGCCTCGATGGAGAACGCGGTCGTCCTGGACGGCGATCGCGTGCTGAACCCGGAAGGCCTGCGCCGCCCGGACGAATTCGTGCGCCACAAGGCGCTGGACGCGGTCGGCGACCTTTATGTCGCGGGCCTTCCGCTGCTGGCCCGCTTCGAGGGCCTGTACGCCGGACACGGTCTGAACAACCAGCTGGTCCGGGCGCTCATGGCCAACCCGCAGGCCTGGCGTGTCCGCACGCTCGCTCCGGAACTCGCCCAGGCGGTTTGATCGGCTTTCGCCGCATTTGCGCCCGCCTTCCTGTGGTGTAGAAGCCAACAGGCGCCGGGGGCGCGAACTGGTTCGAGGTGAGGGTAAGTGCTTCGTAGATCGCATGGCCGCACGGTGGCCGTCGTCGCGGCCGTGACGGCGTCTCTGGCTCTCGCCGCCTGTGCGGGAGACAAAAAGCCCGCACCGCGCCTCGCTTATCAAGAGCGCCCGGTCGAGCTCCTGTACACGACGGGCGCCTACCGCCTCGACCAGCGTCGCTGGACCGAGGCCGTGTCCTACTTCCAGGAGGTCGAGCGCCAGCACCCCTATTCGGAGTGGTCGCGCCGTTCGATCCTGATGGCGGCCTACGCCCGCTACCAGGCCAACCAGTACACCGCCGCCATCGATGACGCCGATCGCTTCATCCAGCTGTACCCGGGCAATCCGTCGGTCGTGTACGCCTACTATCTCAAGGCCGTCTGCTACTTCGAGCAGATCGTCGATGTGAACCGCGACCAGGCCGCGACCGAGCAGGCGCTCGCCGCCCTGCGCGACATCGTCACGCGCTACCCGGCCACCGAGTACGCCGCCGACGCCCGGCTGAAGATCGACATGGTCAACGACCAGCTGGCCGGCAAGGAAATGGCCATCGGTCGCTACTACATGCGCCAGGGCCAGACGCTGGCGGCGATCAACCGCTACAAGACCGTCATCGACCGCTACCAGACCACCACCCATACGCCCGAGGCGCTCTACCGTCTGGTCGAGAGCTACACGACGCTGGGCCTGATGGGCGAGGCGACCGCCAACGGCGCGGTGCTGGGCTACAATTTCCCGGGCGATCCCTGGTACGCCGACGCCTACAGGCTGTTGACCGACAAGGGTCTGCAGCCGGCGGTGGCGCCGCTCGATCCGGGCGCCAAGGTCAGCTACCTGGACAAGATGCTGGGCAAGAAGCCGGCCCCGCCGCCCCCGGGCGAAGCGGTGCAGACGAACGAGCCGACCCGCGTCGCGCCGCCGGAAGCCGACGTGTCGGCGATCCCGGCGCCCAAGCCCCGTCGCAAGAGCATGCTCGACCGCCTTCTTCGGCGTTGACACAGAACGATTGTAGAACAAACTGCCCGCCATGCTGATCGGGCTGACCATTCGTGACGTCGTGCTCATCGAGAGCCTGGACCTCGCCATAGGTCCGGGCCTGACGGCGCTGACCGGTGAGACCGGGGCGGGCAAGTCGATCATCCTCGACGCCCTGGGCCTGGCCACCGGCATGCGCGCCGAGGCGGGCCTGGTGCGCCGCGGCGCGTCCCAGGCCAGCGCCACCGCCATCTTCTCCCTGCCGCCCGATCACGCCGTCTGGGCCGTGCTCGACGAGAAGGGTCTCGCCTACGAGCGGGACGAGGACCTGGTCCTGCGCCGCCAGCTGTCGGCCGATGGTCGCAGCCGCGCCTTCGTCAACGACCAGGCCACCGGCGTCGCGGCGCTGAAGGAACTGGGCGCGCTGCTGCTCGAGGTCCACGGCCAGCACGAGACGGTCGGCCTGCTCGACCCCCGCACCCATCGCCAGCTGCTGGACGCTTTCGGCGGGGTTTCCGCCGGAGAGGTGGCCGCCGCCTGGAGCGCCTGGCGCGCGGCGCGCGAACGGGCCGAGGGTCTGCGCGAACTGGCCGCCCGGACCGCGGCGGACCTCGAGGAGGTCAGCCTGCGCCTGGGCGAGCTTGACCGGCTCGACGCGCGAAGCGGCGAGGAAACCGCCCTGGCGGAGGAGCGGGCCATCCTGGGCGCCGCCGAAAAGGCGCTGGCCGAAGTCTCCGCAGCCCGCGAGTCGCTGGGCGGCGCCCGGCTGGGCCAGAACATCGCCTCGGCCTTCCGGGCGCTGGAGCGGGCGCGGGAGCGGGCGATCACCGCCGGCGCGGCGCTGGACGGCCCGGCCGTGAAGCGCCTGGAGGCCGCCGCCGAGGCCGTCGACGCCGCGCTCAGCCAGGTCCGCGAAGCCGAGGCCGCCATAGACGGCGCCGCCGAGGCCTTCGATGTCGACCCCCGGCGGCTGGAGGAGGCCGAGGAGCGGCTGTTCGCGCTCCGCGGCATGGCCCGCAAGCTGAATGTCCCCGTCGAGTCCCTGCCTCAGGTCCGCGCCGAGCTCAGCGCCCGGCTGCGCAACATCGAGACTTCCGGCGAGCAGCTGAAGGCTGCCGAGGCGGCCGAGGCGGCCGCCCGCAAGGTCTATCTGGACGCCGCCGCCGTGCTGTCGGCCGAGCGTCGCGCCGCCGGCGACCGGCTGTCCGCCGCCGTCGAGGGCGAACTGGCCCCGCTGAAGCTGGAGAAGGCGAAGTTCCGCGTCGTGGTCGAGCCGCTGGCCGAGGACCGCGCCGGCCCGTCGGGCCTGGACCGCGTCGCCTTCGAGATCGCCACCAATCCGGGCGCGCCGTTCGGCCCGCTCGAATCCATCGCCTCGGGCGGCGAACTGGCCCGCTTCGCCCTGGCGCTGAAGGCCTCGCTGGCCGCGCGGACCAAGGGCGCCCAGCCGCTGATGATCTTCGACGAGGTCGACCAGGGGGTCGGCGGCGCCGTGGCCGACGCTGTCGGCCTGCGCCTGCGCCGGCTGGCCGCCGACGCCCAGGTGCTGGCCGTCACCCACAGTCCGCAGGTCGCCGCGCGCGGCGACGCCCACTGGCGCATCAGCAAGAGCGGCGACGCGGCCATGACCCGCACTGCCGTCGAGGTGCTGTCGCCCGACGCCCGCGAGGAAGAGATCGCCCGCATGCTGGCCGGGGCAGAGGTTACCGATGCGGCGAGAGCGGCGGCGCGGGCGCTGATCGGGGCTTGAGCGCGTTGCGTCCTTCGACACGCCGCTTCGCGGCTGCTCAGGATGACTGACTTGGACGGCCAAAATTACTAGTCATGGTGAGCAGCGCCGAAGGCGCGTGTCGAACCACGCAATGAGCTGAGTCCCGCACCGATCATGAGCGCTGAAATCTCTCCCGCCGACCTGACCGAAGCCCAGGCCGCCCTGGAACTGGAGCGCCTCGCCGACGCGCTGGCGGCGCATGACATCGCCTATCACCGCGAGGACGCGCCGGTGATCAGCGACGCCGAGTACGACGCCCTCAAGCGCCGCAACGAGGCGATCGAGGCTCGCTTTCCGCATCTGATCCGCGAGAACAGCCCGTCGGTGAAGGTCGGCGCGGCCGCCTCCAGCCAGTTCGGGCCGGTCGAGCATGGCGTGCCGATGCTCAGCCTCGACAACGCCTTCGCCGACGAGGACGTCACCGACTTCGACGCCCGCGTGCGCCGCTTCCTGCGGCTGGCCCCCGACGAGCACGTCGCCTTCACCGCCGAGCCGAAGATCGACGGCCTGTCGGCCTCGCTGCGCTACGAGAAGGGCGTCCTCGTGCGTGGCGCGACGCGGGGCGACGGCCGCACCGGCGAGGACATCACCGCCAATCTCCGTACACTGAAGGATATCCCGGAGCGCCTGTCCGGCGACGGCTGGCCGGACGTCATCGAGATCCGCGGCGAGGTCTATGCGCCGCTCGCCGAGTTCGAGGCCTTCAACAGGGCAGCCGAAGAGGCCGGCAGCCGCACCTACGCCAACCCACGTAACTTCGCCGCCGGTTCGCTGCGCCAGATCGATCCGACGGTGACCGCCAAACGGCCGCTGTGCTTCTTCACCTACGCCTGGGGCGAGGTCAGCGCGCCGTTCGCGGAGACGCAGAGCGAGGCGCTGGCGAAGCTGAAGGCGTGGGGTTTCACCACCAACGACCGCTCGCGCCGCGTCGAAGACGCGCAGGGCCTGCTCGACGTCTATCGCGAGATCGGCGCCGCCCGATCGACGCTGGCCTATGACATCGACGGCGTCGTCTACAAGGTCGACCGGCTGGACTGGCAGCAGCGGCTGGGCTTCGTCTCCCGCTCGCCGCGCTGGGCCATCGCCCACAAGTTCCCGGCCGAGAAGGCAACCACCCGGCTGGAGGCCATCGACATCCAGGTCGGCCGCACGGGGACTCTGACCCCGGTCGCGCGGCTGCATCCGGTGACGGTCGGCGGCGTAGTGGTCCGCAACGCGACCCTGCACAACGCCGACGAGATCGCCCGCAAGGACATCCGCATCGGCGACATGGTCATGCTGCAGCGGGCCGGCGATGTGATCCCGCAGATTCTCGGCCCGGTCGACGCCGGGCGCCCCGATCGCGGCGAGCCCTATGTCTTCCCGGATGCGTGCCTCTGTCCGCTGAAGACGCCCGTGGTGCAGGAGACCACGGCCGGCGGTGCCACGACGGTGGCCCGGCGCTGCACTGGCGAGTTCGCCTGCCCCTTCCAGAAGATTGAGCACCTGAAGCACTTCGTTTCGCGCCGGGCCTTCGACATCGAGGGCCTGGGCGAGAAACAGCTGCAGGCCTTCCTCGACGAGGGCTGGATCACCGAGCCGGCCGACATCTTCCGCCTGCCGAAGGATGAGGCGAAGCTGGCCGCCCTGCGCGAACGGGACGGCTATGGCGAGACCTCGGTGACCAATCTCGTCGCCGGCATCGAGGCGCGGCGGACGATCAGCCTGGACCGTTTCCTGATCGCGCTGGGCATCCGCGACATCGGCGAGACGACGGCGACGCACCTGGCGCGGGCCTTCGACAGCTTCGCCGATCTGGAGCGGGCCGTGCTCGCCGCCTCGCAGCAGGCGCCGAGCACGGCCTATGTCGAGGCGTCGGAACTGCACGGCATGGGCCCGAAGGCGCTGGAGGATTTCCTGCGCACGGCGCCGACGCTGGCCGACGACCCGTGGCCCGAGGCGCCGCTGCTGCAGAAGCTGGATCGCGCCCTGCCCGGGCTGGCCAGTCCGGCCAAGCGGGCGCTGGCGGCGCTCTACGACAGCTGGGACGCGTTTGTCGCCGGGGCGAAAGCGGCCGCCGCCGGTGCGCCGGGCGAGGACTTCCTGGCCCTGTCGGCCATCGACGGCGTGGGGCCCGTGGCGGCCCAATCGATCGCCACCTTCTTCGCCGAGGACCACAATCGCCGCCTTGTCGAGGCGCTGGTCGCCGAGCTGGACGCCATCACCCCGCTGGCCAAGCCCAAGACCGACACCGCCGTGGCCGGCAAGACCGTGGTCTTCACCGGCGCCCTGGAGAAGATGACCCGCGACGAGGCCAAGGCTCAGGCCGAAGCCCTGGGGGCCAAGACCGCCGGCTCGGTGTCGAGGAAGACCGATCTCGTCATCGCCGGCCCCGGCGCCGGTTCAAAGCTCAAGGACGCCGAGAAGCACGGGGTGAAGGTGCTGACCGAGGACGAGTGGCTGGCGTTGATCTCTCTCTGATCCACTCATCCACACCCACCGTCATCCTCGCGCTTGTCGCGAGGACCCATGCGTGGTGAGCGTCCGCAAGAGGCTCGGCAAGCGACGCCGCATCATCTCTGCTGTTCGTGTTCATGGGTCCTCGCGACGAGCGCGAGGATGACGGTGAAATACTGAGCGATATCGTTCGCCCCTACGCCAGCTCCCGGTTCCGCCCCCGGTCCGCCAGCCAGGCCAGCGCTGCGGCCAGCAGGTAGATGACCAGCGCCAGCCGCGCGAAGGCGAAGGCTTCGCCGGCCGGTTCGGTCAGCTCGCCGACGATCTGCAGCGTCACCAGGAACAGCAGGAACAGCAGCGCCGGCCAGGCGGTGCGGTCGTGGCGCCCGCGTCGCCAGAGCCAGGCCGCGCCGGTCAGGGCGATCAGGCCCATCTCCAGGGTCTTCTCGGCGGTGGCGTAGTTCCACCAGCCAAGGCCGACCTTGTCGCCGCCGGGCCAGATCTCGAGGTCCGGCCGGTGAACCAGGAAGTCGAGGCCCCAGTGGGACAGCACCACCAGCCCGATGGCCACGGCCGCGCCCCAGGGCAGCTTGGCCAGACGGGCCAGCAGCAGCGCTCCGACCGACCAGGCCAGCGCCGCCGGCAGGCTGTGGGTCCAGGGCATGTGCTCCAGCACCAGCGGACTGCCGGGCAGGGTCGGGTCGAAGCTCATCTTCTCGACGCCGGCCATGACCAGGGCGCTGAAGCCGATGTCGACCAGCTGGGCGCCGCCGATCAGCGTCCACAGCGGCGCGCGCGGCTCGATGGCCTTGGCGACCAGCGCCGCCGCATAGTGTCCGACAAACATGGTGTTCCCCCCGCCTTGTCTTCGTCACGGTTCGAGGCGAGCTTCAGGCGCCAACGTTCTCCAGACAAGCCCCAGGCCCGACCCATGCTCCGTATCGCCGCCCTGTCCCTCGCCCTCGCGACGGCCGCCGCCACCCCCGCCCTCGCCTCCGACATCGTCGGCCGATGGGTCACGCCCACCCAGGGGCAGGTGGAGATCTACCGCTGCGGCGCCGCCCTGTGCGGCAAGCTGATCACCTCGCCCCGGCTCGACCGCGAGCCGCTCCTGACGGACCAGCTGAACAAGGACGCGTCCAAGCGCGGCCGCAAGATCAAGGGCATGACCATGCTGGAGGGCTTCGGTGGCGGCCCCACCGTGTTCACCGGCGGCAAGGTCTACAATCCCGAGGACGGCGGAACCTACTCAGGCACCATCACCGTGGTCGACGCCGCCACCCTGAAGCTGAAGGGCTGCGTCGCGGCGCCCCTGTGCAAGACGCAGGTCTGGAAGCGGATGAAGTAGCTCCGGCGGGGACATGCACTTCAGTGCGTGTCCCCAGCCGCTTTGAACTGTGGGAACACGCTCTGAAGTGCATGTCCTCACCCACCGTCATCGTCGGACTTGTTCCGACGACCCATGAACACGACGAGCAGCAAGCAGGGCGCGGGTCACGCCGCGCCCGTTTTGAGTTGAGTCACCACGCATGGGTCCTCGCGACGAGCGCGAGGATGACGGTGTTAGGGACACGCACTTGAAGCGCACGTCCCCGCGCTTTACCCGCCGCCCAGCTACATCGGCGCGCAGGCGCCTTCGAGCCAGGCGCGGACCTCTGCGTCGACCAGCGGGCCGATCTTTTCCAGCACCTCGGCATGGTAGCCGTTGAGCTGGACCCGTTCCTCGTCCGTCAGCAGGTCGACCTCGATGCAGGCGCGGTCGATGGGGGCGAAGGTCAGGGTCTCGAAGCCCAGCATCGGCCGCTCGCCGCCGGGAATGTCGGCGGCCTCGGTGACCACCTGCAGGTTCTCGATGCGGATGCCGTATTCGCCGGGCTTGTAGTAGCCGGGCTCGTTGCTGAGGATCATGCCGGGCTTGAGGGCGACGGTGTTGGGCGCCTTGGCGATCCGCTGCGGGCCCTCGTGGACGCCCAGGTAGACGCCGACGCCGTGGCCGGTGCCGTGGTCGTAGTCGAGCCCGGCGTTCCACAGCGCCACGCGCGCCAGGGCGTCGAGCGCCGAGCCGGTGGTGCCGGCCGGGAAGCGCACCCGCGACAGGAACAGATGGCCCTTCAGCACCAGGGTGTAGCGCCGCTTCATCTCCGCGCTGGGCGCGCCGATGGCCATGGTGCGGGTGATGTCGGTGGTGCCGTCCAGGTACTGGCCGCCGGAATCGACCAGCAGCAACGAGCCCTGGGCGCAGCGCTCGTTGCTGCGCTCGGTCGGGCGGTAGTGGGGCAGGGCGCCGTGGCCGTTGGCCGCGCCGATGGTGTCGAACGACAGGTCCTTCAGATGGCCGGTCTCCTCGCGGAAGCCCTCCAGCTTGGCGACGGCCTCCTTCTCGTCGGGCGGATTGACCTGACCTTCAGTGGCGATCCAGTGCAGGAACCGCGTCACCGCAGCCCCGTCGCGGATGTGGGCGCGGCGCGTGCCCTCGATCTCGACCGCGTTCTTGCAGGCGCGGGGCAGGGTGCAGGGGTCCATGCCGCGCACGGCCTCTGCGCCCTCGGCGGCCAGGGTGTCGAAGTACCAGGCCGAGGACTGGGCCGGGTCGACCAGCACCTTCTGGCCCTTGAGGTCCGCCAGGGCGGCGGGCAGGGCGTCCGGCGTCTCCAGCGAGACCTGGTTGCCGAGCCAGGCCGGAAGCTCCTGGGTCACCTTGGCCGGATCGAGGAACAGGCGCGCCGTGCCGTCGGCCTTCAGGATGGCCTGGCCGATGGGCAGCGGCGAGCGGATCACGTCGCCTCCGCGCACATTGAACAGCCAGGCGATGGAGGCCGGGGCGGTGATCACCGCCGCGTCGGCGCCGGCGTCCTTCACGGCCTTGCCGACCCGCTCGCGCTTGGCCGTCGAGTCCTCGCCGGCGAATTCCAGCGGCTGGGGCACGATCGGGGCGGTCGGCTGGGCGGGGCGGTCGGCGCCCCAGGCGGCGTCCAGCGGATTGGGCTCGACGGGCTTGAGGCTCGCGCCGGCCTTCTGCGCGGCCGCGCGCAGGTGGTGCAGGGCGTCAGGGCTGTGCAGGCGCGGGTCGTAGCCGATCACCGCGCCCGGCGCGGCGGTCTCCAGGTAGGCGGGCACGCCGCCCTCGACCAGGTCGCGGATCTCGAACACCGCGCCGTCGACCTGCTCGCCGACCTGCAGGGTGTAGCGGCCGTCGACGAAGACGGCGGCCCGGTCCTTCAGGATCACCGCCGCCCCGGCCGAGCCGGTGAAGCCGGTCGCCCAGGCGAGGCGGTCGTTGGCCTCGGGCAGGTATTCGTTCTGGTGCTCGTCCTCGTGCGGGATCAGGAAGCCGTCGAGGCCCTGGGCCTCCATGGCCTTGCGGATCAGCGGAACGTGCCGCGGGCCGAAGGACGGGTCGGTGGATTCGTCGAAGGTCTGGCGCATGTCCCCAACTTAGGCGCGACACGATGTCCGCGCCACTGCTTCGCGGCGGTTCGGAAAGGTTCGATCAACCAGTTCAGCCTAGCGCCTGAGGGCGTCGATTCCTGCCAGGGGGCTGTGAGGAACCATGAGCTGCTGTGACCATCTCCGTCCGACGACCGTCTCCCGGCGACAGGCCATGCAGGCCGTCGCGCTCGGCGGCGGGGCGGCGCTGCTGACCACGCTGGCGCCGGGCGTCTCGAAGGCCGGCGGCCATGCCGAGATGCTGCTGCTCACCTGCATGGACTTCAGGCTGACCGACGCGGTCGAGGAGTACATGGAGGCGCGGGGGCTGGCCGGAAAGTTCGACCACGTCGTGCTGGCCGGCGCCTCGCTGGGCGCGCTCAACGACCGCTTCCCGGCCTGGGCCGACGTGTTCTGGACGCACCTGGACCTGGCGATCCAGCTGCACGAGGTGCACCGGGTCATGATCATCGATCACCGCGATTGCGGCGCCTACAAGATGATCCTCGGCGAGGCCTCGGTGAAGGACGCGGACACAGAGCTGAAGACCCACGTCAAGCAGCTCTATGCCCTGCGCTCGGCCATCCAGACCCGGAAACCGGGCCTGGAGGTCGAGATCGGCCTGATGGATCTGGAGGGCAGGGTCCTGCAGATCGTCTGAGGCTACTGCGGGGCGGGCTGCGGCTCGCCCATCGTATCGGACATCCTGTCGGAGGCGGCGCCGGCCGCGTCCTCGGCGCTGCGGGCGGCTTCGTCCGCGGCGGCGCGGGCTTCGGCCGCGGCCTGACCCGCCTGATCGGCGGTGGCGTCGGCGGCCGAGGCGGCGGCGGCCTGGGCGCTCTGCAGCGACGACTGGGCGCCGGCCAGCATGCCCTCGGCGCGACCCTGGTCAGCCGCCGCGGCGATCGCGTTGGGGTCGGTCGCGTCGGTCTGGCTGTTGGTCACCATGAAGGCGACGGCGATGATGGCGACCAGCGCCACCAGGGCGGCGACCACCCAGGCGGTGGTGTTGGAGCCCCGATTGTCGGTCACATGGACATCGGGCGCCGCGCGGTGCGGAACATTGGGATCGATCTGGGTCACGGTAAGCGGCTCCTGGGGCGAGTTCCCCGACTGGCCGCATCAACGCGAGGCGAAGGCCGAGGGTTCCTACCCCCGCTGCAGCACCAGCGTCGCCCAGGCGTCGCGGTGGATGCGGCGCACGACGCGGAAGCCCTTGGAGAGGTAGGCGGCCTTCACCCGCCGCTCCTGCGTCCGCAGCAGGCCCGACAGGATGGCGACGCCGCCCGGACGCAGCGCCTGCTTGATGTCCTGGCTCAGCGCCACCAGCGGCGGGGCCAGGATGTTGGCGAACACCAGGTCGTAGGGCGCGTCCTTGCGCACCGCCCGGTCGTTCAGGCCCGAGGCGTGGACGAAGCGGGCGGTGGAGCGGTTCTCGCGGGCGTTCTCGTTGGCGATGCGCACCGACGGCGCGTCGATGTCGGTGCCGACCGCCTTGTGCGAGCCGGTGCGCGCGGCGGCGATGGCCAGCACGCCCGTGCCGCAGCCGACGTCCAGCACCCGGCCGAAGCGGCGAGCCTTGAGCAGGTCGTGGTAGGCGCGCAGGCAGCCGGCCGTGGTGCCGTGGTGGCCGGTGCCGAAGGCGGCGCCCGCCTCGATGCGTAACGCCACCGCGCTGGCCGGGACCTGGCCCTTGTCGTGGACGCCGTAGACGAAGAAGCGGCCCTCGCGCACCGGCGGCAGGCCGCTCAGCGCCATGGCCAGCCAGTCGGCGTCGGCCAGCGGCTCGACCACCACGGTCAGGCCGCCGGACGCGATCAGGCTGTCCCGGATGCCGTCTTCCTCGTCCTGCGTGGTCGGGAAGGCGTCGATGCGCCAGACGTCGCGGTCCTCGTCCTCCTCGAGGATCGAATAGGTCGCGCCCTCCAGCCTCGGATCGGCGTCCAGCGCCTCGGCGGCGGCCTCGGCAAGCGCGCGGGGCCCGCGGGCGATGATCTGGGCGGCGTTGTAGCTCTCGTCGGTCATGGGCGCCCCTCTACCGCGAAGGGCGCGCCGGGTCACGCGGCCTTGAGCGCCTTCGCCGCGGGCGGGCGGCGGCGGGGGGCCTTCTTCGGCGCCGGCGCCCAGGACGGCGCCAGGCCTTCACGCCAGACCAGCCCCCTGGCGCCGACGTCGAAGCGGGGCGTCGGGTCGGTCTGCGCGCAGGCGGCGGGCGATGTCCGGCCCAGCGCGCGGCGCAGCACATCGGCCAGCTTCGACTGCGGGGTTTCGAAGGTGAAGACCACGCTGACGTTCAGCCCCTCGCCGTTCACCGACCGGGTCGGCGACTGCGACGGCCAGAGGGCGGCCTGGCCGGCCTGCAGCATCACCGGCGTCACCGCGTCCTCGCGGGACGGCGTCCAGGGCAGGCCCGCCTGCGGCCCGGCCGGATAGACGTACAGCACCTGGGCGCCTCGCACGGTCAGAGTCGCCGCCTCGCGCGGGTCGATGCCCAGCGGCGCGGCCAGGCGCGGGCTGGAGATGACGATCGAGGCGTGCGCGCCCATGACCATCAGGCCGGTCGCCTCGCCAAGCTCCGTGGCCAGCTGGTCGAGCACCAGCCGGCAGGCCGGGTCGCTGTCCATCACGCCGTCGAGGCTGACCGACAGGGCGCCGGCGCCGATGGCCTTGAGCAGCTGGGCGCCGGTGGCCTTGTCCGCCGCGCCGGCAATCCAGCCGTCGCGCGGCGAGCCGTCCGGCCGCCGGGTGAGGATGCGGGTCCGCGCCCGCGGATGCAGGTCGAGCAGCTGGACCAGCGACTCATCGGTGAACAGGCCGGTGTCGACCAGCGCATGGCCGAAACGCAGCACCTCGCGCCGGGCGAGCCGGCGCTGGTCGGCGGTCAGGGGCGAAAGCAGATTGGCGGGCATCGGCGGCTGTCCCATTGCGGTTCTGTCGCCGGGGGACGGAGCAAGCGGGGGGCCAGCGCTCCCCCCGTCATCGTCGGACTTGTTCCGACGACCCATGAACACGGACAGGTGGGATTGGGCGCCTCGACCGACGCTCGCACGTCCTCTTCGCGCTCATCACGCATGGGTCGTCGGAACAAGTCCGACGATGACGGGGGAGGGGGTGTCGGGTGCTTGATTGCAAGTTAAAATCGCATTAATATCCGCCACATGGTTTTACGCGAGGAGATCATCGCGGTCTACATCATGGCCAGCGGCAAGCACGGCACGCTGTACATCGGCGTGACGGGCAACCTCTCCCGCCGGGTCTGGGAGCATCGCGAGGGCCTGATCCCGGGCTTCACGGTCACCTACGACTGCAAGCGCCTGGTCTGGTACCGGAGCTTCGAGCGCATGACGAACGCCATCCGCACCGAGAAGACGATGAAGCGCTGGGTCCGCCAGTGGAAGGTCAATCTGATCGAGCGGGACAATCCGAACTGGGACGATCTCTACGGCGTGTGGCTCTAGCAGCGCCCTACCCCCGTCATCGTCGGACTCGTTCCGACGACCCATGCGTGGTGCTTTGGAAGGGAAAGTGCGGCCGCAGGGCCATGCGCCCACTCCCCACTGCTCGTGTTCATGGGTCGTCGCGACAAGCGCGACGATGACGGAAAAGAGGTGCGGTTCCGGGCGCCTCGTTCCCGCCCTTCGTCATCGTCGGACTTGTTCCGACGACCCATGCGTGGTGAGCGCGAGGGGGACGTGCGACCGCCGGACACGCGCCCACTCCGATCTACTCGTGTTCATGGGTCGTCGGAACAAGTCCGACGATGACGGGGGGAGTTACCCTCACGCCTTCTCGACGAACCCGTCCAGCACCTTCTTGTCGCCGGCCTTGTCGAAGCTGACGGTCAGCTTGTTGCCTTCCACCGCGGCCACTTTCCCGTAGCCGAACTTCTGGTGGAATACGCGGTCGCCGCGTTTGTAGTCGCTGCCGGCCGAGCTGTCGGAGCTGGCGACCAGGCGGCCTTCGCCCTCGATCACCTGCTGACGGCCGGCGTGAGAGCCGTGGTAGCCGCGTTCCTGGGCCCGCTTCCAGCCCGGCGAGGAATAGCCCTGGCCGAAGGTGCGGTCGTCGTCCCAGCGGCTGGTCATCGGCTGCTGCATGCCGGGGCCGCCGCCGTAGTAGCCGGTCTCCGACGCCGCCTCGACGCTCTCCACCGGCAGTTCATCGACGAAGCGGCTGGGCAGCTGGCTGGTCCAGCGGCCGTAGACCTGGCGGTTGGCGGCGAAGCTGATGCGGGCCTCCTCGCGGGCGCGGGTGATGCCGACATAGGCCAGCCGCCGCTCCTCCTCGAGGCCCTTCTCGCCCTTCTCGTCGACGCTGCGCTGGCTGGGGAAGACGCCTTCTTCCCAGCCCGGCAGGAAGACCAGCGGGAACTCCAGCCCCTTGGCCGAGTGCAGGGTCATGATCTGGACGCTGTCGTCGCCGCCCTCGCGGTCCAGGTCCATGACCAGCGAGACGTGCTCGAGATAGTCGCCCAGCGTCTCGAAGGCGGCCATCGACTGGACCAGTTCCTTCAGGTTCTCCAGCCGGGTCTGGCTGGTCGGGCCCTTGTCCAGCCGCAGGACGTCGGTGTAGCCGCTCTCGTCCAGGATGGTCTCGGTCAGCCGGGCGTGGTCGACGCCCGTCGCCATCTGGTGGGTCCAGCGGTCGATGTCGCGCACGAAGTTGGCCAGGGCCGTGCGGGTGCGGGCGGCCAGTTCGTCGGTCTGGACGATGCCGCGCGAGGCGGTCAGGGCCGAGACCCCGGCGCCGCGCGCCACCTGCAGGATCTTCTGAACCGTGGTCTCGCCGATGCCGCGCTTGGGCACATTGATGATGCGCTCGAAGGCCAGGTCATCGTCCGGCGACTGCACCAGCCGCAGATAGGCGTGGGCGTCGCGGATCTCGGCCCGTTCGAAGAAGCGCGGGCCGCCGATCACCTTGTAGGGGATCTGCAGCATCACGAACCGCTCCTCGAACGCCCGCATCTGGAAGCTGGCGCGCACGAGGATGGCGACGTCCTTGAAGTGGCGCGGGCCTGAGTCGACCGTGCCCTTCTTCCAGCGCTCGATCTCCTCGGCGACGAGCCGGCTCTCGGCCTCGCCGTCCCAGACGCCGCGCACCCGGACCTTCTCGCCGCCGTTGCTCTCGGTCCACAGGGTCTTGCCCAGGCGCCCCTTGTTGACCGCGATCAGGTGCGAGGCGGCGGCCAGGATGTGGCTGGTCGAGCGGTAGTTGCGCTCCAGCCGCACGACCTTGGCGCCGGGGAAGTCGCGCTCGAAGCGCAGGATGTTGTCCACCTCGGCCCCGCGCCAGCCGTAGATCGACTGGTCGTCGTCGCCGACGCAGCAGACGTTCTGCCGTGACTGGGCCAGCAGCCGCAGCCACAGGTACTGGGCGACGTTGGTGTCCTGGTACTCGTCGACCAGCACGTATTTGAACCGGCCATGGAAGTCGGCCAGCACGTCCGGGTGCTTCTGGAAGATGACCAGGTTGTGCAGCAAGAGGTCGCCGAAGTCGCAGGCGTTCAGCACCCGCAGCCGCTCCTGGTAGAGCTGGTAGAGGCGCTGGCCCTTGTTGTTCCCGAAGAGCGCGCCCTCGGACGGCGGCAGCTTCTCCGGCGTCCAGCCGCGGTTCTTCCAGTGGTCGATCAGCCCGGCCAGCTGCTTGGGCGGCCAGCGCTTGGCGTCGATGTTCTCGGCCTCGAGGATCTGCTTGATCACCCGCTGCTGGTCGTCGTCGTCGAGGATGGTGAAGGTCGACTTGAGGCCGACCAGCTCGGCGTGGCGGCGCAGAATCTGGGCCGCGACCGAGTGGAAGGTGCCCAGCCAGCGCAGGCCCTCGGCCTGCGGGCCGATGATGTGGGTGATCCGCTCGCGCATCTCGCGGGCGGCCTTGTTGGTGAAGGTGACGACCAGCAGCTCCCACGGCTTGGCGCGCCCCGTCGCCAGGATGTGGGCGAGGCGGGTGGTCAGGACGCGGGTCTTGCCGGTGCCGGCGCCGGCCAGGACCAGCACCGGGCCCTCGGTCGCCTCGACCGCCTCCCGCTGCTCGGCGTTGAGGCCGTCCAGATAGGCCGGCTGGCCGTGGTCGACGCGGGCGAGGTCGCTGATGCGGGGGGAGGGAACAGGAGAGTCGGACATTGCGGAACATATGTAGCACAGGCCGTCGCGCGTTTAAGCGCGCTCCGCGCTTTCCGGAACCACGGCGCCGGGGCGCCGTTAACGCCCCAGAACAACGACAAAGGAGGCCCCCATGGCCGAAGGTTCCGGAAACAGCAGCACCCCGTGGCTGGCCTTTCTCGTCGGCGGCCTGCTGGTCGTCGTCGCGGTGATCGGCTGGTTCGTCTGGTCGGGCCAGTCCGCGCCGACGAAACAGGTGGATGTCAGCATCGAGGCCCCCAAGCTTCCTGAGGCCCCGCCCGTCCCCACGCCGGGAAACTAGGCCCGTGGCCGCCCGGGCCGGGGGTGGTTCCACCGCGGTCGCGTTGATCGTCGGCGCGCTGGTGGTGGCCGTGATCGGGATCGGCTGGATGGTGTGGTCGGGACGGCCGCCGGCGCCGACGCCCGACCAGCTTGCCATCGACATACGGATCCCGGAGCCGCCGAACCTTCCCCGGCCGACGCCGATACCGGAGCCGCAACCCGCGCCGCTGCCGTTGCCGACCCCGCCGCAGCCGCGCTGACCGCGGCATTTGCGCAACGTCCGCCGAGCGACGTTCCCCGAGGCCTTGCATAAAGGTGACGCCTGCGTCATTTTTGTCGGACCAGCCTCAGGAACGCTCACCATGGCCTTCGATTCCGCGCCGTCCGATCCCGTCAAGGCGGCCCCGCCGCGCGCCGTGTCGCACCGCCTCCAGCCGCTGCGCGCCGCGCGCGCGCTGAGGAAGCTGATCGCCGACAAGGAAGACACCGCCCAGGTGTTCGAGATCATGCGCGCCCTGTCGGGTAACACCGTGGTCAAGGGCTATCGGCGGCTGATCTCCACCGCGCACGGCGGCCGTATCGCCTATGATCGCGAGGAGTTCTGCGAGCGGCTGTCGGACACCGCCTGGCTCAACACCTTCGGGCCCGGCACGGTCGGCGAGGCCTACCGCAACTTCATCGCTCCGCGCGGCCTGTCGGCGGAGGGCCTGGCCGAGGAAAGCCGCAAGACGGCCGAGGGCGAGATCGACGCGAAGCATCCGCTGGCCTGGTACGGCCGCCGCATGCGCGACGTGCACGACGTCTGGCACGTGCTGACCGGCTACGGCACCGACGGCCTGGGCGAGGCCTGCGTTGTGGCCTTCTCCTACAGCCAGACCAGGAGCCTTGGCTTCGCGCTGATCGCCCACGCCGGCGCCCACCAGTACCAGAAGATCGGCAACGGCCATCCCTACCGCAAGGCGGTGATGGAGGCGTTCCGCAATGGCAAGGCCGCCGCCTGGCTGCCCGAGGTCGACTACCCGGCCCTATTCGCCGAGCAGCTTGCCGACGCCCGCAAGCGCCTGAAGATCGCCCCGCCGACCGTCTACCTCAGCATCCCGGAAGACTGCCGCGACCGCCCGCTGACGCGGAAGTTCGACGCGTAGGGGCGGGCGGCCGCCTCCACCAATCCGTCATCGTCGCGCGCGTCGCGGAGCCTGTCCTCGGGTCGGCTTCCGGCCGAGCCCGGGGGACCCAGGCGTGGTGAGCCGGACGGTCACCTGCGATCGCCGCGGCGGAGCGCAGGCCCGCCTGTTCGTGTTCATGGGTCGTCGCGACGAGCGCGACGATGACGGGAAATGGGAACCACGCGGGGTTGTCAGGCGACTAGGTGGAACTGCCTCGCCCCAGCGCGAACACCCGGCAGGCTGACGCCAGCGGCCGGTCCCCGCGCCCTTCGTCGATGCGGGCGATCAGGCCCGACAGGCTGACGCCGTCCTGCGCCGCCGCCCGGTCGAGCACCGCCCAGAACTCCGGCTCCAGCGCCAGGGAGGTGGCGTGGCCGGCGAGGTTGACCGATCGCTTCTTCAGCCCGCCCGCCATCAGGGCTCGCGCTTCTTCGCGTCCAGGTCTCGCGCCGCCTTCTCGCGCCGGGCCTCGGCCAGGTCCTTTTCGGCGCGCGTGCGGCCGAAGGCGACGCGGTTCCGCGCCGCCTGCGCCTTGTCCTCCGCCCTGGCCCGGGCCTTGCGGGCGCGGTTGAGGTTGACCGGCTCGCTCACGGCGTCGTCTTCGCCGGTCTGGCCGCCTTCGCCGGCACGGGCTTGATGACCACGGTCGACTGCAGGCGCAGCGGCTTGTCGCGGACCAGAGCCACCGGCGCGCGGCCGGGCCAGACGCAGTTCTGCATCGACAGCTCCTTGCGCAGGATCCACTGCGTGATCGGCCGGCCGTCGACCTTGCAGGACAGGCCCACCGCCCACTGCGACAGTCCCGGCTGCTGCGGCCAGGCAAAGCCCATGGCATTGCCCGCCGACACCGGGCCCACGGCCGGGGTCACGCCCCGGCCGGAGGAGGCGAAGACCAGCCTGTCGGGCGCGATCAGCCGCATGGAGAAGCCGCCGTAGCCCTTGGCGTCGTCGCTGCCGCCCAGCGACAGGCCATCGACGCTGGCGCTGATCTCCGTGTCGAAGTCGAGCCGCCGGGCCCCCTTCTTCAGCGGCTGGATGCGCACCTTCGTCGTCTCGCGGGCGACATAGACCAGCTCTGGACCGGAGCTGACGATCCAGTCGACGTCCAGCACCAGCGTCCCGGCGCCGCTGCGGTCAGTCGAGAAGACGGTCTTCTTCACCACGAAGGTCAGGCCCTTCATGAACCAGCCGTCGGCGACCACCCTGTCGCCCAGCCGCACCTGGTGCCAGCTCCAGAACAGCCCGCGCTGGTGCAGGTGGTCGGCGGGCCGGTCCTGCGTCAGGATCGTGCCGTCCGGGGCGTAGAGCGGATGGACGTAGTTCAGGCGGCCGGGCTCGTTGGCCGGGTCGGCCGGCCGGGTGCGGTAGAACAGCACCGGCTTGTCGTCCTCGGTCACCGTCACCCCGTCGGGGCCGATGACCGCATCCAGCAGGCCGGGACGGGCGAGCGCCTGGGCCGGGCCCAGCAGGGCGGCGAGGGCGATCAGGGCCGCGGCGAGAAGAGGTCTCATGCGTCGTCCTTCTGCAGGGCCCGCGCCAGGGCGGGACGGGCCTGGGCGCGCTCCAGCCAGCGATCATAGACCGCGTGCGGCGGGAGCGCCTGCCTGGCGAACTGAAGCAGACTGATAAACAGGATGTCGGCCGCGGAAAAGTCGTCGCCGAGCAACCAGGGCCCGCGGTCCAGCGCGCCGGCCAGCTGCGCGTCCAGCACGGCGTAGGCGGACTTGTCGGCCTCGGTCATCGCGTCCCGGAAGAAGGCGCCGATCACCGGCTCCAGCACCCCGGCGTAGCAGGCCAGCCAGGTCAGGTACGGGCCGCGCAGCGGATCGCCGACCGCCGGCCCCATCGGCCGCTCGCGGTACTTGTCGGTCAGATACAGCGCGATGGCTGCCGACTCGGTGATCAGCACGCCGTCATCGACCAGGGCCGGAACCTGCCCGTGCGGATGAGGATTGGCCGGATCCCGGGCGCCGAGCCCGCCCTGGCGCACGATGTCGACCTTGCGGATCTCGTAGTCGGCGCCGAGCTCTTCCAGCAGCCAGATCATCCGGGTCGAGCGGGACCTCGGCGCGTGAAACAGGGTGAGCATGGCGACCTCCACAACGCGTGCGGGAACATAAGCAGAACATCGATATCGGCGCAACCCCGCCGCCGGGCCGTCCGTTCTCTCTTCGCCGGGCGGGGCGCTCACCAGACTTGCAGGGAGACCGCACGATGATCGACGCAACGCAGATCCGGGAACACATGGAGGTCAAGGGCAGCGACGACGGGCACGTCGGCAAGGTCGACCATGTGCTGGGCACGGACATCGAACTGGCCAAGTTCGACCTCGGCGCCGGCCTCAAGCACCACCTGATCCCGTTGTCCTGGGTCGACCGGGTGGACGACAAGCACGTCCATCTGACCCTGACCGCCGACGCGGCCAGGGCGGCCTGGCGCGAGAAGCACTAGGTCGACACCAGACGCGAATTGCCGGAATTCTCCCCTCGTCCATCCCGGCGAGGGGGTTTTCGCATGTACCGGCTCTACGGATCGCGCTCGACGGCCAGCCTGGTCGTCCACTGGATGCTGCTGGAGCTGGCCGTCCCGTTCGAGGTCGAATGGCTGGACTTCGACAGCCGGGCCCAGAAGATGGACGACTACCTGCGCCTCAATCCCAATGGCGTCGTGCCGACCCTGATCGTCGATGGCCGGGCGGTGTCGGAGACCGGCGCGGCGCTGATGCTGCTGGCCGAGCGCCACCCCGAGGCCGGCTTCGCGCCGAAGCCGGGTTCACCCGAGCGGGGCGAGTGGCTGCAGTGGATGATCTGGCTGGCCAACGGGCCGATGGCCACCTTCCGGCTGTGGTTCTACGGGGATGACCTGCCCGGGATCGACCGGGCGGCTCTACAGGCCAGGATCGAGGGCTACTGGGAGCGGGTCGACGCGCATCTGCCCGGGCGGCGGTTCATGGTCGGCGACAGCCTGACCACCGTCGACCTGCAGCTGGCGATGCTGGCCCGCTGGTCGCGCAATATGCCCAGGCCCGCGACCGCCTGGCCCGCGGTCGCCGCCTGGCTCGCCCCCTTGCGCGCCCGGCCGGCCCTGCGCGAGGTTCACGCCCGCGAAGACCTGAGCGACTGGATCAACGGCTGATCCTCCGCTAAGACCCGCGCCTCATTCCAGGGCTTGCAGACATGACCGACACTCCTCCCGACCGCCTCGCCAGCAATCCCAAGAGCCCCTTCTACGACGAGGCCGTGCTGAACCGCGGCGTCGGCATCAAGTTCAAGGGCGAGGAAAAGACCAACGTCGACGAATACTGCGTCAGCGAGGGCTGGGTGCGCCTGGCCGTCGGCAAGACCCTCGACCGTCACGGCAACCCGATGACCGTCAAGCTGCAGGGAACCGTCGAGCCCTACTTCCGCAACGACGCGGCCGAGTAGTACGCCCCCCCCCCTTTGTGGGTGGGCGCTGCGGCGACCGTGCTCCAGTCTCTCCGCAAGGTTTGGAGGGACCCTGGATGACTATTCTCGGAAATGCGGCTCGCGCTGTGGCGATCATTGTCGCCCTGGCTGCGGCCCCTTCGGTTCAGGCGCGTGGCGAGGTCGAGGACTACGCCCTCGACACCTTCACCCCCGAAGAGCGCGGCAAGGTCAGTCGCTACGCGGGTTTCGCGCGGCGCCTGGTCGACGAGAACGGGTTCTTTGTCGCCCTCCTGAGCAGCGCCGAGACCGTCGAGCACCCCAGGCCGAACGTGTGGCGGGTCACGATCCCGGGCTATACGGCCGCTGACACGCCGAACGTCTGCATGGCGGCGATTGATCCCAAGCGCCGTCCCGGCATGACCATGGCCTCGATCCAGGCCCGCATCGGCGAGGTGATCGCGCCAGGGTCGCCTTTCGAGGCCTATGCCGCCGCCGAAATGGATTCGATCCAGTCCCGCACCGTCGAGACCATGAGGGGGGTGTCCGGCAAGCCGGGGCCCAGGCTCGGGGTCTGGGTCGGGCCACGCGGCGGCCGCTTCAATGCCGTCGGCGCCCTGCCGGCGCCGGCCGGAACCCTGTTGATCGGTTGCACCGGACGGAACGCGCTCGACGCCCAACAGCAGCTGATCTCGTTCTTCAAACCCGCCACTGGTCTGCTCTGACGTCCGCCACACGAGCCCTGTGGCGCGCCGGGCCGACCGGTGGTGAAATGGGCCATGGCCCGTATCGGCGTGATCGCAGGACGTCTGGCCGCCGGGGCGCTTGTCCTGACGGCGGTCTCGGCCGTGCACGAGCCGGTGGTCTGGGACAGCGACCTCAGCCCCCCGCCGGCCATCGCGGTGGCTCCGCGCACCCAACGGCATATTCTCGATGAGCGCCTTCAGGCGATGGGCAAGGCGTTCGGCGGCAGCCTGGGCGTGGCGGTCTACAACGTCGACGAGGGCTGGGCGGTCGACTTCAACGGCGCGCAGATCCAGCCGCAGCAGAGCGTCAGCAAGCTGTGGGTGGCGCTGGCCGTGCTCGACGCGGTCGATCGCGGCGCGCTGTCGCTCGAGACGCCGGTCACGATCCGCAAGGACGACCTCAGCCTCTTCCACCAGCCGATCCGCGAGCGGGTGGGGGAGGGCGCCTACACGACCACCGTGGCGGCCCTGCTCAAGGGCGCGATCGTCCAGAGCGACAACGCCGCCAACGACGCTTTGGTGCGCACCGTCGGCGGTCCCTTCGCGGTGCAGGTGGCGGTGGTCGGCAAGAACCTCGGCGAAATCCGCTTCGGTCCCGGCGAGCGCGAGATGCAGACGGCCGCCGCCGGCCTGACCTGGAAGCCGGAGTACAGCTTCAAGCGCGCCTTCTGGGAGGACCGGGAGGCGCTGCCGCCGGACCAGCGCAGCAAGGCGCTCGAAGCCTATCTCGCCGATCCGCCGGACGGCGCCAGCGCGCTCGACATCGCCGAGACCCTCGGCCGGCTGAAGCAGGGCGAACTGCTGTCGCCGGAGTCGACGGACTATCTGCTGACCCTGATGGGCCAGACGGTGACCGGCTCCAGCCGCCTGCGCGCCGGCCTCGCGCCCGGCTGGACGCTGCACCACAAGACCGGCACCGGTCAGGTCAACGGGCGGCTCGCCACCGGCTACAACGATGTCGGCCTGCTGACCGCGCCGGACGGGACCGTCTACGCCGTCGCCGTGCTGATCGGCTCGACCCGCCACTCGTTCGACGAGCGCAGCGCCCTGATCGCCGACGTGGCGCGGCTGGTGATCGCCAGCCACCCGGCCCCGGTCGGGGCCGCCGGCTGAGGCCCCCCTTATGTAGGGTTCCCGACACAACCCTCGTGCGATGCTGACGACGCTACGTCAGCCGAAATGGAGGTCGGTCATGTCGTTCAGGTACGCTCCCGGGCGCACGATCCAGGCGCTCGCGGTCGCCGCGTCGCTCTGGGTCTGCGGGCCCGCCCTCGCCCAGGCTCCGGACGGCTTTCGGATCATGCCCGCGCCCGCAGCGGAGCGCGGCGTCTTCAAGCCGATCGCGGGCAACCCGGCCTACGGCTACAGCTATGTGTCTCCGCGAGGCTGGTTCCACGCGACGCTGCCGAGCGGCGCCACTATGAGCTCGGTCAAGCCGGACACCGTGAGCTTTCGATTTACCTCCGGAGGCCATGAGGCGATCTGTATCGCCGTCGCCTATCCCGAGGCGCAGCGGCGGACCGAACGGCTAGACCAGCTTCAGCTTCGGGCCGGCGCGCTCCTGACCCCGGGCGGCGCGTACGACCGCATGGCCCGGGCGGAGATCACCGTCACTGAAAGCGGGATTCTCGAGCTTCGGGACGACGGCAGAATTCCAGTGAAACTCGCGACCTGGACCGGCACGCGTTCAAACGGCCGATACATGACGATGGCTCTCGTCGAGTTGCCGGTCGGGCTCCTCTCCCTCGCATGCGATGCGCCGACGGCCGCGAAGGCGAAGTTCCTGACCAGCATGGTCTTCCGCATCGCCGAGGGCGGGCTGTGAGAGCGCTCCTGCCGGTCAGCGTCGCCGCGACGCTGCTGGCGGCCGCGCTCCCGACCCAGGCCCGGGCTCCGACCTGGATCCCGCAATCGTCCAACGGCAACCCGGTCGCCGCGATCGGCGTCGGCGGCGGGACCAGCATCACCGTGACCTGCTACGCCCGGCCCTCGCCGCGCTATGTGCTGGTCGTCAAGGGTCTGGCGCGAGGACTCAGGCCGGGCCGCAGCGTGGTCGGTCGGGTGCAGGGCAAGTCGTCGATCAAGGTGCGGTTCGACCGGGTCGAGCTGGCGCCGGGCGGCCTGGCGGTGCTGACGGTGCAGGGCGGGCTGCGCGGCACGACCGGCGACCAGCCGCGCGCTCTCTACAGCATCGAAGCCATCCGGGCGGCGAAGACGCCGATCACCGTCTCCTCCGGTCCGTTCAGCATCACCGTTCCGCAGACCGGCGCCGCGGCGGCGATCGCGCGGCTCGAGAAGGCCTGCGGCGACGTGAAGACGATGGCCAAACGGGCGGAAGGCAAGGCCGGCGAACTCAACTGACCCGCGTCGCCTTGGCGTCGGCGCTCAGCCGGTCCAGGTGCTGGCGGATATGCGCCGCTTCGGCGGCGCTGTTGGCCAGGCCGATGGCGCGGTCGAAGGCCTCGCGGGCCTCGGCGCGGCGGTCCAGCTGCAGCAGCAGCGCGCCCTTGACCCCGAAGTAGTTGAAGTAGCCCGACAGCCGCTCCTCCAGCGGCGCGATCATCGCCAGTCCGGCCTCTGCGCCGTAGGCCTTCGAGGTCGCCACCGCCCGGTTCAGCGTCACCACGGGCGAGGGCTGCAGCTGCTCGAGCGTCGCGTAGAGGGCGTCGATCTGCGCCCAGTCTGTGTCGGCCGGCGTGGCGGCGCGGGCGTGCAGGGCGGCGATGGCGGCCTGCACCTGGTAGGGCCCGGTCCTGCGGTGGCGCATGGCCTTGTCGATCAGGGCCAGCCCCTCGGCGATCATCGGCCCGCTCCACAGCGCGCGGTCCTGGTCGTCCATCAGGATGATGCCGCCGTCGGCGTCGAACCGGGCGGCGCAGCGCGACTGCTGCAGCAGCATCAGCGCCATCAGGCCCATGATCTCCGGCTCGGTCTGGTAGAGGCGCAGCAGCAGGCGGCCCAGGCGGATGGCCTCGGCGGCCAGCGGCGACCGCTCCGCGCGCTCCGGCCCGCTGGCGGAATAGCCCTCGTTGAAGATCAGGTAGACCATGGCCGCCACCGCCGCGAGCCGCTCGGCCCGCTCGGCGGGGCCCGGCGTCTCGAACGCGACGCCGGCGCCGGCGATCTTCGCCTTGGCGCGGGTGATCCGCTGCTCCATGGCGCTTTCGCCGACCAGGAAGGCGCGGGCGATCTGGCGGACCGACAGGCCCGACACGATCCGCAGCGCCAGCGCGACCTGCTGGGTCTGCGGCAGGTCCGGATGGCAGCAGATGAACATCAGCCGCAGCACGTCGTCGCGATAGTCGGCGCCGTCCAGCCGCTCGACCAGCGGCGCCTCGGCGTCGTCGAGGTCCGACAGCGCGGCCTCGTCCTCGGGCAGGGCGGTCTGACGGCTGCGCTTTCGCACCCCGTCGATGGCGGCGTTGCGGCCGACCATGATCAGCCAGGCGGCCGGGTCGCGCGGCGGCCCGTTCTTCGGCCAGGCCTTCAGCGCGCGCAGGCAGGCGTCCTGGAAGGCCTCCTCGGCGGTGTCGAGATCCCGGAAGTAGCGCAGCAGCGCCCCGACCGCCTGCGGGCGGGCGGCGGTGATGGCGCCGTCGATCCAGGCCAGATCGGTCACGCGCTCTCCGAGGCGGACATGTCGCCGCCGGGCAGGTAGAGCCGCAGCGGCCGCAGCTCGTAGGCCCCGCCGGGGTTGGCCTTGCCCAGCTCGCGGGCGATGGCCAGGCCCTCGTCCAGGCCGGCGATGTCGACGATGTAGAGGCCCAGCAGCTGCTCCTTGGTCTCGGCGTAGGGGCCGTCGATGACCAGGTCCTTCTGCTTGTGCAGGGTGGTGGCCGCCGTCGTCGGCATCAGGCGCAGCGAGGGGCCCAGCTTGCCCTCGCGCTCCAGCCGCTGGTGGACGACGTTGAGCTTGTCCATCACCGCGTCGTCTTCCGCCTGCGACCAGGACATGACGACGTCTTCGGCGTTGTAGCAAAGGATGGCGTAGAGCATCGGCAAGGGTCCCTGAACCACTGGAAGACGATCCAGTATGCCGCGCCCCGACAGGGCCGGTGCGAACTTTTGCGCGAGCCGGAGCGTGCTATAGCCCGGCGGAGACGATGGAGGACAAGGTCATGGCGCGCGAGAAGATCGGTGCGGCGGCGGCGGCGGCGAGGCTCAAGGGCTGGTCGGTCGGCCCCGGCGAGCGCGACGCGATCGTCAAGACCTTCCGGTTCGACGACTTCAACGCCGCCTTTGGCTTCATGACCCGCGTGGCGCTCAAGGCGGACCAGCTGGACCATCATCCGGAGTGGTTCAATGTCTACAACCGGGTCGAGGTGCTGCTGGCCACCCACGACGCCGACGGCGTCACCGACCTGGACGTCGAACTGGCGAGCTTCATGGACAAGGTGGCGGGTTAGCCCGCGGGCTTCGGCAGCGCCGCCCGGAAGGCCTCGACGTCCAGCGCGATGCGGCGCGGCCGGGAGCGGACGACGAAGATCAGAAACACCGGCAGCATCGCCGCGACCAGCAGCAGCTTCAGCCAGATCATGCCGGATATGTTGACCGGCAGGGCGACGACCACCAGGGCCAGCAGCGAGAGGGCGGCCCCGACGAACAGCAGCTGCGCCCAGTAGGCCAGCGGCGCCGAGCCGAGGCGGGCGGCGGCGCCGGGCGCCCGCGCGGCGACCTGCTCGACACAGGCCAGCACGAAGGGGCCGAAGCTGTCCGACCGGTCCTCGAAACTGCCGACGCCGGCGAAGTGGACGTTGTCGATCACCCAGGCGCCGGCCGGGCCGCGCAGGGTCAGCTTGTGTCGCCAGGTCTTGAACCGCGTCGGCGCGTAGGTCAGCCGGATCCCGCGGACGTCGGCCCAGCGCAGCAGCAGATCGCCGCCCTGCGGCCAGGACTGTCGCAGCCCCTCGGTCTCGACGACCCAGCGACGCTCGCCCTTCTCGAAGACATTTTCGCGCTTGCCGTAGGCGATCATGGTCGCGCCCCCCTTGTCGAACGACGTTTGACGCCCGCACATAGTTCGACCACCCCGAAAACGGGGGGACACCGCGGGGAGGCGGGACCGAGTGACAGTTGAAGTGCAGGCGGGACCGGCGCCCGCGCCGGAGGCGACGCCGGTGAGCCGCGCCTCGGGCGGACGAATGAGCGCCTGGCGACTGGCGGCCTTTGCGGCGCCCTCGATCCCGGTCGCGGCGATGCTGATGCCGGTCACGGTCTATCTGCCCAACTACTACGCCCGGGACCTCGGCCTGAGCTGGGCGGCCATCGCCTTCGCCTTCTCTGCGGTGCGCCTGTTCGATCTCTGGCTCGATCCGACGCTCGGCTTCCTGATCGACAAGACCAACTCGCGGTTCGGCCGCTACCGGCCCTGGCTGGTCGCCGGCCTGCCGATGGCGGTCCTGGCCGTCTGGATGCTGTTCATGGCCGGCGAGGGAGTCACCGGCGGACAGATTCTGCTGTGGCTGGTCGTCGGTTTCGTCGGCCAGTCGATGGCCTCGATGGCCCATGTGGCCTGGGCCTCGAAGATCACCCCGGACTATCGGGAGCGATCCCGGGTCTACGCCTGGCTGCAGGCCTTCAACGTCATCGGCATCCTGCTGGCGCTGGGCATGCCGCCGCTGGCCGCGGACCTGCTGGGCCTCGACCACGTGGCGGGCGTGCAGGCCATCGGCTGGCTCGTGATTCTCCTGCTGCCGGTGACGGTCACGATCGCCCTGCTGGTGGTGCGCGAGCCGCCGCCCCAGGTGAACCACAGCCCGCCGCACTGGCGGCAATACCTGTCGCTGCTCAAGCGCGGCTCGGTGCTGCGGATCATCGCCACCGACATCGTGCTGGGCACCGGTCCGGTCCTGGCCGGCACCCTGTTCTTCGACTACTTCTTCGCGCTTCGCGGGTACGAGCGGGCGGACGCCGGCAAGCTGCTGCTGCTCTACTTCGTGGGCGGCCTGCTGGCGGCGCCGTTCTGGTCGTGGCTCTCGCACCGGATGAGCAAGCACAAGGCCCTGGTCATCGCCGCCCTGGCCTACGCGGTCGCCCAGGCCTCCGTCGTCATCGCGCCGCACGGCATCTGGTGGGGCGTGATCACCATGACTCTCGCCGGCATTCCGTTCACGGCCGGCTCCATCCTGCTGCGGGCCATGATGGCCGATGTCGCCGACCAGGAGCGCCTCGAGAGCGGCGTCGACCGCTCGGGCCTGCTGTTCGGCCTGCTCAGCGGCACGGTGAAGATCGGTTCGGCGTCCGCCGTCGCCCTGGCCGGCGTCATGCTGACCTGGGCCGGATTCCAGTCGGACCTGGGGCCCCAGAACGCGCAATCGGCCCTGACGGCGCTGGAGATGACCTTCGCCCTGATTCCCGCCGCGCTGGGCGTGATCGCCGCGGCCATCATCTGGGGCCACAAGCTCGACGCCGACACCCATGCCGAGATCCGCCGCAGGCTGGCGCTGCGGGACATGGAACACGAGCCGCCGACCGCGCTCTGAATGACGACGGCGGCCGGCGCGCTGCGCCGACCGCCGCCGGTGCGACGCCTAGCTGCCGTAGCCGATGTATTCGGCGAACGTCGGGACGATCAGCTGCCAGGTCTGGATGCTCAGGGTCATGGCCTCGGTGGTGAAACCGCTCTCGGTGTCAATGTCGTAGCGGACGTAGGGGTCCATCTCCTCATCGAGCGCAGCGCGGGCGAAGCGCTTGGTGTAGTTCCACTCGTTCGCCTTCTTCAGCGTCAGGCCGTCGTCCAGGTCGAAGCCGGCCGAGAACTGGATGCTGGAGCAGCGGTCGTTCTTGCAGCCGTAGAAGTAGATGCGCCAGTTGATGCCGCCCGAGCTGCTCTTGATCGAGGTGGTGTCGCCGTCCTTGACGATCTCGGCGGGCAGGCCCTCGGCCTTCAGCGCGGCGGCGGCTTCTTTCGGGGTGACGCCGCCGGCGGCGTAGGGCGCGGCGACGGCCGGCGCGGCGATGGCGGCGATGGCGAGCGCGACGCCGGCGGTGAGAATGGCTTTCAAGGGTAGTCCTCCAAGTGTCTGGTAGCGAAAGGAGGCTGCAGTGGACCCCGCGCGCGGCCGCGGCATGCCTCAAATAGGGGGTCCCAAACCGTCAGCCTGCACAAACCGCCACGCAGCGTCGGGCCAGCAGGTCGCCGGCGTCGAGCAGGGGGAGGCCCAGCCTCGCCGGGTCGAGCGCCAGCGGGACCTCGGTGCAGCCGGCGATCACGGCGTCCGCGTCCAGCCCCGCGGCGAGCGCGAGCATCCCCTCCCGCACCTCGGCGCCCAGGTCCCCGGCCTTGATGCGGTAGACCAGGTCCATGAACCGCGCCTGCCCCGCTGCGTCCGGGAGAACGGACTCCAGTCCAAGCCCCTTCAGCCGCGCGGCGTAGAGCGCGACCGCCGTCGGCGTGCCCAGCACCCCGACCCGCCGCGCGCCCGCGTCGCGGGCCGCCTCGCAGGCGATGTCGATCATGTCGATCAGCGGCAGGCCCGAGGCCTCGCGGATGTCGTCGGCCCAGGCGTGGGCGGTGTTGCAGGCGATGGCCAGCACCTCGGCCCCGGCGCCGGCGAGGCCCCTGGCCATGGCGCCCAGCACCGGTCCGGCCGCTTCGCTGTCGGTGTTGCGATCGGGGATATGGGGGTTGATGTCGACCAGCACCCGGATGTGGTCCTGGTCCCGCGCCGCCGGCGTCGCCGCCTGCAGCCTGGCCAGGAAATCCAGCGTCGCCGCCGGCCCCATGCCGCCCAGCACGCCGAGGGTTTTCATGTCGCTCGCCTCATTGCGTGGTTCGACACGCGCCTGTGGCGCTGCTCACCATGACTTTGGTGGAAGCCTCCTGAGTTAGTCATCCTGAGCAGCCGCGCAGCGGCGTGTCGAAGGACGCAGGATCTCACAGCATCGAGCCCAGTTCGCCCTGGTAGCCGAACAGGCCCTGGGCGCCGCCGGTGTGCAGGAAGACCACCGTCTGGCCCTCGAACGCGCCCTGTTTCGCCAGCGCGATCAGGCCCTTCATCGCCTTGCCGGTGTAGACCGGGTCGAGCAGAAGGCCCTCGGTGCGGGCCGCCAGCATCAGGGCGTCGGCCACCCCCTGGTCGATCAGGCCGTAGCCCGCGCTGACATAGTCGCAGTCGGCGACGACCATCTCGCGGCTGACGCGCTCGCGGTGGCCCAGCAGGGCGGCGGTCTCGACGGCCAGGTTGAAGACGTTTTCCTCCTGCCGGTCCTTGGGCGCCCGCACGCCGATGCCCAGCACCGGAATGTCAGCGCCGCTGACCGCCAGCCCGGCGACGAGGCCCGCCTGGGTGCCCGCGCTGCCGGTGGCCGTGACGATGCGGTCGACGACCAGCCCCTCGTCATTGGCCTGCGACGCCAGCTCCAGCGCGCAGTCGACATAGCCCAGCGCCCCGACCGCGTTGGAGCCGCCGCCCGGGATCACATAGGGCGTACCCCCGGCGGCGCGGACCTCCTCGGCGTCGCGCGCCATCTCGGCGGTCATGTCCGAACCGGCCTCGACCGTGCGGATGCGGGCGCCCAGCAGGCGGTCGAGCAGCACATTGCCGGACCACAGGTAGTCCTCGGCCTGGTTGCCGGTGCGGTTCTCCAGCACCACCCGGCAGGCCATGCCGAAGCTGGCCGCCGCCGCCGCGGTCTGCCGCACGTGGTTGGACTGCACCGCCCCCTGGGTGATCAGGGTGTCGGCCCCCTGTTCCAGCGCCTCGCCGAGCAGGAACTCCAGCTTGCGGGTCTTGTTGCCGCCGCCGGCCAGGCCCGTGCAGTCGTCCCGCTTGATCCACAGGTCGACGCCCAGCTCCGCGCTCAGCCGAGGGGCTGGCTCCAGCGGCGTCGGCAGGTGGGCGAAGCGTGCGCGGGCAAACCGGGCGAGGTTCATAGGGAGCGTCCTTGTCGGCGAAAGTCGTGGTACTATCTTGCAAGCATATCATCGCGCTGGGGAGGAGACTCACATGTCCCCCAAGACCATGTTCGCGTTCGCTGCCGTTTCAACCGCCTTCGTGCTGTCCGCGGGGTCCGCCTCGGCGGCCGCCTTCGTGCTCGGCGGGGGCATGGCCGACGCCTGCTCCAAGGCGGCGCTCGAGGGGCGGGACGACCGTCAGTCGCTCGACGTCTGCAGCATGGCGATCGAAAGCCAGCCGCTGCTCAAGCGGGACCGCGCCGCGACTTTCGTGAACCGGGGCGTGATCCAGCTGCGCCGCAAGGACTACGCCGAGGCGCGCCAGGACTTCGACACCGCCGTGAAGCTCGACCCGTCGATGGGCGAGGCCTTCGTCAATCGCGGCGCGGCCCTGGTGGCCGAGCGCCGCTTCAAGGAAGGCGTGGTCGAGATCGACCGCGGCCTGGCCCTGGGCGCCGACGAGCCGGAGAAGGCCTACTTCAACCGCGCCCTGGCCTGGGAGGGCCTGGACGACATGAAGGCCGCCTGGCTCGACTACCAGAAGGCGCTGGAGATCCGGCCCGACTGGGAGGCGCCGCGCCGCGAACTGGCCCGCTTCACCGTCACCCGGCAGTAGGAGACGCCGCCATGCGCTTTTCCGCCCTCGCCGTCGTCGCCGGCCTGACGCTGGCCGCCGCAACGCCCGCCGCCGCCTCGGTCATGGTGGTCGGCAACGACATCGCCGTCGACTGCTCGCGGGCCGCCTTCGCCGGCCGCTTCGACCGCAAGTCGATCGAGACCTGCACCCGCGCGCTGCAGGAAGACCGGCTGGACCGCCGCGACCGGGCCGGCACCCTGGTCAACCGCGGCGTCATGCTGACCCGGGCCCGGGACTACGCCGCCGCCCGCGCCGACCTGGACAAGGCCGTGGAGCTGGAGCCGACGCTGGGCGAGGCCTTCGTCAATCGCGGCGTGGTGATGATGGCCGACCGTGACTACGCCCAGGCGCTGACCGAGATCGAGCGCGGCCTGTCGCTGGGCGTCGATGAGCCGGCCAAGGCCTACTACAACCGGGCGCTGGTCCATGAATCGCTGGACGACGCCAAGGCCGCCTGGCTCGACTACCGCAAGGCCCAGGAGCTGGCCCCGGAGTGGGAGGCCCCCCGCCGCCAGCTGGCCCGGTTCACCGTCACGAAGCCTTAGGCCGTCTGGCGCGTTCAACCTCCCGACCACCATCGAAGTCGGGGTTCCGCATGCGCGCCGTTGTTCTCGCCCTCCTGATCACCGGCCTCGCCGCGCCGGCGCTGGCCCATCCGCACGATCCTGCCTGGCAGCGCCGCGAGAACGCCGAGGCGATGGCGCGTGAGGCCGACCGAGCCCGCGCCGCAGCCCTCGAACGCGAGGCCTTCGCCCGCGAACAGCGGGCGCGCACCGAGGCGACGATCCGGGCCATGCAGGCCGGCGAGCTGGCCGGAGGCCCCTCCGCCACCGGCATGACCTGGCGGCCGCCGGTCATCCTCGAGCCCCTGCCGCCACGGCCCGCCGAACCCGCGCCCGCGCCCGCGCTGACCGAGGACGCGGCCCGCATGGATGCGCTGATGGCGCAGGCCATGGCCCGCTCCACGGCCCGGGTCCGGGCCATGACCGGCGACAAGGGCCGCTAGACGCCGACCGCTTTCCGGGCCAGCGTGCCGGCGGACATTCCCGTGAAGAGGATACGACCATGCGTTGGCGCGGCGGACAGCGGTCCGGCAACATCGACGACCGGCGAGGCCTGGGCCCGACCGGCGCCGTCGGCGGCATCAGCCTGGTGGGCGTCATCATCGCCCTGGTCGGCATCTTCGTCTTCGACGTCGACCCGGGCCAGATGCTCAGCATCGTCGGCCAGGGCGGGGCGGGCCAGGAGCAGGTGGCCGGCAAGCTGGGCAGTCCCGAGGACGAGGCCGGCGCCTTCGTCGACGTGATCGAGACCTCGACGACCCAGGTCTGGACCGAGCTGTTCTCCAAGTCGGGCGAGGGCTACAGGCCGCCCGAGGACGTCGTGCTCTACGACCAGTCCACCGCCACGGCCTGCGGCCAGGGCCAGGCCGCGATGGGGCCGTTCTACTGTCCCGGCGACAAGAAGGTGTACCTGGACCTCGCCTTCTGGAACGAGCTGGAAAGCCGCTTCGGCGCCAAGGGCGAGTTCGCCCGCGCCTATGTCATCGCCCACGAGATCGGCCACCACGTCCAGAACCTGACCGGCGCGCTGGGCCAGGCCCGGGCCGGGGCCCAGGGCGCCGACGGCGGCCAGGTCCGCGTCGAGCTGCAGGCCGACTGCTACGCCGGCGTCTGGGCGGCCCGCGCCTCGGCGATGTCGGGCGGGCAGGTGGCGCTCGAACAGGGCGATCTGGAGGACGGCCTGGGCGCCGCCGCCGCCGTCGGCGACGACACCATCCAGCGCCGCACCCAGGGCCGCGTGGTCCCCGACGCCTTCACCCACGGCACCGCCGAGCAACGCATGCGCTGGTTCCGCCGCGGCTACGAGACCGGCGACCCGGGCCAGTGCGACACGTTCAACGCGCGGACGCTGTAGGCAGAGGCGTCCTTCCCTTCGACGTCATGGCCCGGCCTGTCCGGGCCAGCCATGCGTGGTGATCCAACAGAAAAGGGCGCGACCGATCGGCCGCGCCCTCATCCTCGTCGCCTGTGTTCGTGGGTGGCCCGGACAGGCCGGGCCATGACGAACCAATGGAGGTTTGACCTTATCCGCCGAACCGCCTGGTGAAGCGCACGCCGATGGCGCGCGGCGGCAGGACCGAGGTGTAGAAGCTCCGCGCATAGACCGGGTCGCCATTGATGTCCGGCACGATCTGGTTGTGCCGGGGCGTGCTGCGGGCGCCGGTCTCAGCGTAGGTGTTCCACAGGTTGCTGATGTAGACGGTGGCGTCCCAGCTGTCGTTCGACACCTTCACCGACAGGTCGGCGATCGTGAAGCCGTCCAGGGTGAGGCCGCCGCCCTTGCCGCCGGTGCGGGTCAGGATGTCGCCGATGGCGCTCATGCCGTACGAGAAGTCGACGTTGAGGCCGGCGATCGGCGGGGCGCTGTACTCGATGTACAGGCTGCCCTCGTTCTCCGGCGCGCCCGGCAGGCGATCGCCCGGCTCGCCGTTCTCGTAGCTGATCGTCGACTGGAAGCCCGGCGGGCTGATCGAGGGGATCAGGTTCAGCGTCGTCTCGGTCAGCTCGGCCTTGGCGTAGGAGTAGTTGCCGCGGATCGTCAGGTCCGGCGTCACCTTGAACCGGAAGTCCAGCTCCATGCCGATGCTTTCGGCCGCCTCGCCGTTCTTGGTGATCGGGATCAGGCCGTTCTCGGTGGCCGAGGCGACCTGCGGATCGGTCCATTCGACCAGGAAGATCGCGCCGTTCACGGTCAGGCGGCGGTCAAGCCACTGGCTGTGGATGCCCAGTTCGTAGTTCTTGGTCTTGTCCGGGAAGAAGGCCATCTCGTTGGGCAGGCCGCAGGCGATCTGGTTGATCGGCAGCGGGTTGGGGCAAGGCGCCACGCCATTGGAGTTGCCGATCCGGTAGCCCTCGCTGATCGTCGCGTAGACCATCACATCGTCCGTCAGGTCGTAGGACGTGTTGAACTTGAACAGCCAGCCGTCGTCCTCCTGGCCGCCGTCCTCGAAGTTCAGGGTGATGTCGTTGGGGCCCGCGCCGCCGAACACCGAGTTGAACAGCGGGAAGTCGACCGCGCTGCTGGTCTCCAGCTCGTAGGCGTACTTGCGCGCGCCGAGGGTGACCTGCCAGGCGTCGGTGAAGCGATAGCTGATCTCGCCGAAGATCGCCGTCTCGGTCAGCTCCCGCAGGTCGACCGAGTAGTACTCGAGGCTGTCGGGCCGGACCCCGCCGTTGAAGGCGGCGTAGCCGGGCGTGAACTCCTTGCTTTCGGCGGTGGATTCGAACTTGTTGTAGAAGCCGCCGACGATCCAGCTGAGCGGACCGTCGCTGCTGGAGACCAGGCGAATTTCCTGGTTCAGGCTTTCCTGCTCGACGTCTTCCCGCGTGAACGCCGTGAAGCTGGGGAACAGCTCGTAGCTGTACTCCAGCCCGATCAGCAGGTCGGTCTGGTCGCGCTGGCCGGTCTCCTCGTACTTCGACAGGCCCGTGGCCGAGGTCAGGGTGGCGAAGCCGAGGTCGGCGGTGACTTCCAGGGCCACCAGATTGTTGTCGCGATCGTTGGGCTCGAGCACCCGCAGGGCGCTTTCGTACTCGCCGATCGGAACCGGCAGGGTCTTGACCCGGGCGCTGCTGACCTGGCGGGCGCCGACCTGCTGGTTCTGGAAGTACCAGGTCAGGTTGGCGTCGACCGCCTCGATGGGCTGCCAGCGGAAGGCCAGGCGGCCGGACAGGGTTTCCTCGGTGTTGGCGTCGGCGACCCGCTTGGTGTTGGCGGCGATGTCGGCCGGGGTTCCCAGGGCGTCGGGGTTGGAGACCCCGACCTCGCGCACGACGTAGGCGTAGTCGATGAAGCCGCTGTCATCGAGATAGTCGATCGAGCCGCGCACCGCGAAGGTGTCGCTGAGCGGCATGTTGAAGGTCAGGCCGACGTCGTAGCTGGCCGAATCGGCTTCCTTGTAGCCGTAGGCCGCGCCGCGCAGGATCAGCTCGGGGGCCGCGAAGGACGGACGGCGGGGGATGTAGCGGATGGCGCCGGCCATGGTGCCGGCCCCGTACAAGGTGCCCTGCGGGCCGAGCAGGAATTCGACCCGCTCCATATCGTTGAGCTTCAGGTCCAGCACGACGGGCACTTCGCCGACGTAGGTGGCGACCATGCCGCCGGTGCCGTTGCCCACGCCTTCGGAGCCGCCGATCGGGTCGGCGTTGAGGCCGCGCACGATGATGCGGTTGCCGTCGCGCCCGCCCTGGTCGACCAGGTGGACGCCGGGCACATAGGCGGCGATGTCGGCGAGGTCGGAGAAGCCCTGGGCCTCGATCGCCTCGCCGCCGATCGCGGCGATGTTGATCGGCGCGTCCTGCACCGTGGTATCGCGGCGGGTCGCGGTGATGATGACCTCGTCGACGGTGGTGTCCTGGGCCAGCGCGGGCGCGGCGATCGGCAGGGCGAGCAGGCTGATCGACGCGAACAGCGAGGCGCGGGTAAACGACATGAAATCCCCCAAGGTGATGTCTGATCTGAACGGAACACTGGGGCCGGAAGCGCGCCCGCCGATACGGGGCTGCGCCAACGCGGCCATAACTCGACGCAACTGACGCAAAACACGGCGACGCGGGGCGACCGCGGGCGCTTGTCTGTGCAACATGTGCCGCAGGGGCAATTCGTCCAAGTATCTATTGCACTGTGTCCGGACGATCCGGGCGAGAGGGAGGCATGGGCGCCACAGGGGACAGTCTGGACGAGGCCGAACGCCTGATGGCCCGGCGCGCCTGGCGCGAGGCGCACGCCCTGTGCCTGCGGGTGCTTGAGGGCGGCGCGGCGGGCCGGCCGCTGTTCCTGCTGGGCGTCATCGCCGCCGAGCACGGCAACCTGGCCAAGGCGGCCGAACTGTTCGCGGAGGCCGCGCGGCTGGAGCCCGGCGTCGCCCGCCACCACGCGCACCTCGGCCGCTGCCTGATCGCCTTCAACCGCCAGGACGAGGCCCGCGCCGCCGCCGACCGGGCCCTGGCGCTCGACCCCGTCGACGCCCTGACGCTGGACACCATCGGCGTGGTCTACAGCCGCTCGGGCCTGCACGAGCGGGCCCTGCCGCTGTTCGAGCGGGCCGCGGCGCTGGAGCCGGACAACGTCTCGTTCCAGCAGAACCTCGGCACGGCGCGGCAGTTCGCCGGCGACTTTCCCGGCGCCGAGCAGGCGCTGCGCGCGGCGGTCGCCCTGCAGCCGGACCTCTACCGCGTCTGGTGGGCGCTGGCCCAGATGTCGGCCCTGCGGGCGGAGGATGGGGCGGAGGCGCGGCTGGCGGCGCTGTTCCCCGTCGACCCGGACGCCGATCCCGACCGCGCGCTGCACGTGGGCCATGCGCTGGCCCGGCTGGCGGAGGACGCCGGCGACCCGCCGGCGGCCCTGGCCTGGCTGGCCCGGGCCAAGGCCGCCCGCCTGCGCGAGGTGGCCTATGACCCGGCCCGGGACGCGGGCCTGCTGGCCGCGGCGGCCGCCACCGTCGGTCCTGTCGCCGCCGGCGCGTCCGACGCCGCCCCGATCTTCGTCGTCGGCCTGCCGCGCACAGGCACCACCCTGGTCGACCGCATCCTGTCGAGCCATCCGGACGTGGTCTCGGTCGGCGAGCGCACCGACTTCGCCCTGATCCTCAAGCGCATGGCCGGCACGCCCTCGCCGCTGGTGCTGGACGAGGCGACGCTCGCGGCGGCGGCCGGCGGCGGCGTCGACCTGGGCGAGGCCGGGCGGCGCTACCTCGAGGCCGTCGCCCCGCTGGCCGGCGCGGCGCGGAGTCTCGACAAGATGCCGCTGAACGTCCTCTACGCCGGGCTGATCCACCGGGCGCTGCCGAACGCGCGGATCATCTGCCTGCGCCGCCATCCGATGGACGCGGCCTTGAGCAACTACCGCCAGCTGTTCGCCACCCGCTTCCCCTACTACGACTACGCGCTCGATCTGGAACATACGGGCCGGTATGTCGCCGGGTTCGAGGCCCTGGCCGACCATTGGGCCGCCAGCCTGCCCGCCGATCGCTACCTCAACTTCCGCTACGAGGACCTGGTCGCCGACCAGGAGGGCCAGACCCGCCGCCTGCTGGCCCACTGCGGCCTGACCTGGGATCCCGCCTGCCTGGCCTTCCACGAGAACGCCGCCCCGGTGGCCACCGCCAGCGCCGTCCAGGTCCGCAGCCCGATCCACGCCGGCTCGGTCGGCCGCTGGAAACGCTACGGCGAGGGGCTGGCCCTGATGCTGGCAGCGCTGACCGCGGCGGGTGTGGGGGTGTAAGCCGTCTTGCCCCCGCAACGGGCCGGGCCTAGTCTGCCGCCGTTCTCCGCGGGGTGGCGCAGCGCGCCTGCAGAGCGGAGTGGAACGAGCATCGCCCGCGAGGCGCGCCACACAAGGGGTTGGCGCCTTTCGGGCGGCGAACCGTGTTCCACTTCGCCTGAAGGCGCCAAGCCACTGAGATTCGGCTGATGCCGTGACGCGCCGAACCTGATCCGGGTCATGCCGGCGAAGGGAGAGGAGCCATTCTCCGTCCGTATTCCCGGCGCAGGCCGGGATCCAGAAGCGAGCCCGGCGTCTGCGGGTCCGTCATGGGCCCCGGCCTCCGCCGGGGAGACGGGGGAGGGAAAGCGATCCCGGAGTCGGCGGCCCAAACCTCTGGAGCTGCCCGATGAACATCCACGCCCCCGTCTCCCCCAAGACCGACGATGTCGCCGTCGGCCCGCGTCTGGGCAGCCGCAAGGTCTATGCATCGGGCGAGCTGTTCCCGGACATCCGCGTGCCGTTCCGCGAGGTTGCGCTGCACCCGACGGCGAATGAGCCGCCGCTGACCGTTTATGACCCCTCGGGCCCCTACACCGACCCGGACGCGGTCATCGACATCGAGCAGGGCCTGCCCCGTATCCGCGAGCCGTGGATCGTCGCCCGGGGCGACGTCGAGGAAGTGGCCGAGCCGCGCGAGGTGAAGCCCGAGGACAACGGTTTCGCCCAGGGCAAGCACCTGGCGCCGCAGTTCACCGCTCGCCGCCCGATCTTCAAGGCCCGCGCCGGCGCACCTGTCACCCAGCTGGAGTACGCCCGGGCCGGCAAGATCACGGCGGAGATGGAATACGTCGCCATCCGCGAGAACCTGCGCCGCGAGCAGAACGGCCCTTGCGTGCGCGACGGCGAGGACTTCGGCGCGTCCATCCCCGACTTCGTGACGCCCGAGTTCGTGCGCCAGGAAGTGGCCCGCGGCCGGGCCATCATCCCGGCCAACATCAACCACGGCGAGCTGGAGCCGATGGCCATCGGCCGCAACTTCCTGGTCAAGATCAACGCCAACATCGGCAATTCGGCGGTGCTCTCCACCGTCGCCGACGAGGTCGACAAGATGGTCTGGGCCACCCGCTGGGGCGCCGACACGGTCATGGACCTGTCGACCGGCCGCAACATCCACAACATCCGCGACTGGGTGATCCGCAACAGCCCCGTGCCCATCGGCACCGTGCCGATCTACCAGGCGCTGGAGAAGGTCAACGGCGTGGCCGAGGACCTGACCTGGGAGGTGTTCCGCGACACCCTGATCGAACAGGCCGAGCAGGGGGTCGACTACTTCACCATCCACGCCGGCGTCCGCCTGCCCTTCATCCCGATGACCGCCAAACGCGTGACCGGCATCGTCAGCCGCGGCGGCTCGATCATGGCCAAGTGGTGCCTGGCCCACCACCGCGAGAGCTTCCTCTACGAGCGCTTCGACGAGATCTGCGAGATCATGCGCGCCTATGACGTCTCCTTCAGCCTGGGCGACGGCCTGCGCCCCGGCTCGACGAAGGACGCCAACGACGAGGCCCAGTTCGCCGAGCTGCGCACCCTGGGCGAGCTGACCAAGGTCGCCTGGGGCCACGGCTGCCAGGTGATGATCGAGGGCCCCGGCCACGTGGCCATGCACAAGATCAAGGCCAACATGGACGAGCAGCTCAAGCACTGCCACGAGGCGCCGTTCTATACGCTCGGCCCGCTGACCACCGACATCGCCCCCGGCTACGACCACATCACCAGCGCCATCGGCGCGGCGATGATCGGCTGGTTCGGCACGGCCATGCTCTGCTACGTCACGCCCAAGGAGCACTTAGGGTTGCCCGACCGCGACGACGTGAAGACCGGCGTCATCACCTACAAACTGGCCGCCCACGCCGCCGACCTGGCCAAGGGCCACCCGGCGGCGGCGCTGAGGGACGATGCGGTCAGCCGCGCGCGGTTCGAGTTCCGCTGGGAAGACCAGTTCAACCTCGGCCTCGACCCGGAGACGGCGCGCAAGTTCCACGATGCCACCCTGCCCAAGGAAGCCCACAAGACGGCCCACTTCTGCAGCATGTGCGGCCCGAAGTTCTGCTCGATGAAGATCAGCCAGGAAGTGCGCGAGTTCGCGGCGGGCATGGCCCCGAATGCGGCGCTCGGCGGGGCGGGGGCTGCCGAGGCCGAAGCCGGTATGGCCGAGATGTCGAAGAAGTTCCGCGAGCTCGGGAGCGAGATCGAGGTGAAGGTGTAGGGGGGCGAGCCTGCGCCCCATCCATACTGGTATCAGCGCCAAGAGAGCTCCAAGGTTGATCCTCGTTTTGATGACCCTATGATCGCAACGATAAGAACGGGGGGGCGATGAGATTTGTACCGGCCGCGACCAAAGAGGAGCACTTGGCCGGTGCTTTTGCCGTAGATGATGCCGGGTTGGAGAGGTTGATCCGAAGCTTGTCTGCCCACGTGGGCGATCACGCCGACGACGAGAGTGTGAAGTTGAGCTTTACGCTTCGAAACAGTGAAGGAGATCAGTCGATTGGCTTGTCAGTCGCTGATGTGCTGAACTTTCCGTTTGGCGCGGATGACTGGGATAGCTTTTCTATTGAGGCCGCGTGTGGCGCGGGGAAGAATAGGGCCGAATATCGCTCGCCATCGATTTGTGTTCGCTTCAGAAATTCAGCGTTCAGAACGGTAACGGTAAGTGTTAGGCATCTCGGCGATAATAGCGCTACGCTAAGACATATCGTATCTGTGATACGTGAGTACAAATGTTGGTTTGGGTTTCTATATTATCGTAGTGTCGAATTACTGATGGCGGCGATGGGCGGTCTATCATTCGCAGCAGTATTATTTATTGTATATATGAAAGTTGATCCGAAAGTTGGCGCATTCCCGCTTGCTACGTTTTCTGCGCTATCGTTGCTCGGTACGTTCTACAGCAGAATTCGTGACGCTTTTTTTGAAGCGGTTTCAATCAATATTGGCTCTGGGGAGGCGCTCCATCAAAGGCGCGTAACTGTACGCCGCAGAGTGGCCGCAGCAATTGGGGGATTTGTTGCGTTGGTGATCGGCGCATACGTCACCAAGGCAATTGCATAGCGCGCGCTCCGAGATCGGAAAGGAGGGGCGTTCACTTGCCCCCACCAACCCCTTCATCTCATGCCGAGATCATCGCCGCCCGTTCCAGGACACTCAAGGACGGGCCTCGCCCCCTCCGCCGCGGCGCGGCAGCGCGAAGCGCTGTCCTTGACTGACCTCGGACGGGCGGCGCGCTTGCGTCCATGAGATCGACGGAAAGACCCGAAGCGCTCAGCCCGGCTTCCGACGGAAGTAGACGCGATCGCCTTGACCGACGCCGTCCTTACGCCGCTCGATGTGCGGAAACTCCGGCAGGACGTCGTCCAAGGCCTTGGTCACGGGTATCTGCCGCGCAGTGTTGCCCTTCATCCAGATGACAAATGGATTGTCGGCGAACTCGGTTTGGGCACGGAGAAATATATCCCTTGCCGGGATCCAGCCAGGTGAACCTCGCTCCACGAGCCGAAGCATCGATCGAGCGAATTCAAGCCGGTGCACCGCCATCCCGCCCTCCTGCTGGAAGGCCTCAAGCCGCTCATCGATTGCCTCCAGCAAAGGCTGTGCTGCCGGGCCAAATCGAAGTGCGTTCTCGCGGGTTGTCAGCAGTTCCTGATGGGATAGTTGCGCCAGTCTGCCAAGCGCGGCGGCGACCTGCTTTTCAACGCTCATTCTGCTCTGCCTCCGTGGAAAGCGGGCCGCACACACGTCGCCGCCCCCACCAACCCCTTCATCTCATGCCGAGATCATCGCCGCTCCTCCCAGGACACTCAAGGTCGGGCCTCGCCCCCTCCGCCGCGGCGCGGCGACGCGAAGCGTCGTGTCGGCGGACTGAACTGGGACGGGCGGCACGCTTGCATCCATGAGATCGACGGCGCGGTCCCATTCGTGGGGAACGAAGCGCCTACCCCACGGCCGTCGTCGTCGGACTTGTTCCGACGACCCATGCGTGGTGCGCCGGCAGCACTTGCCCGGCAAGCGCCCCGTCCACGCCGTTCGTGTTCATGGATCGTCGGAACAAGTCCGACGATGACGGAAGAGAATGTTCCTCAGGACCAGCGGGAGAAGAGGGGAAATAGACCCCGCCCCGTCAGCCGTTCGGGCGGGTCGATGTCGCGGGCGGGCGGGGGGACTGGCGTTTGGGGGTCGAGGGCGGCGGCTGCATGGCGCTGCAGCTGGCGGAGATCGCCCCGCCGTTCTTGCTGTAGACGACCGGCAGCACCGGCAGGCCGCAGCTGTTGTTGACGCAGCAGCCGGTGATGATCGCCTTGCAGGCCGGATTGCAGCAGTCCGTCGCCGGGACCACGCAGTCGGCGAAAACGATGGGACTGGATTCCAGCGCGACGGCGGGGCGCGAGGCGCTGCCGGCCATCAGCGCGCAGGACGCCGCCACAAGCAGGACCCCGTAGACCAGACGCTTCATGGGATTTCCCCCGCAGACCCGCGTTCGGCAAAATTGAACATGTCGCCCTTTGTCTGGCAAGGCGACGCAGGAGACCGGAAAAGGGTGACTGTCCCCCTTTTCCTCCGGGGCTGGCGCGGCCGGGGGCGGCGGGGCAATCTCGGCGGGTCCGGCCCCGCGCGGGCGCCAGAGTGAGGGACATCGGATGACACGGACGCTGTTCATCGCCGCGCTTCTGCTCGGCCTGGCGTCGGCCGGCGCGGCGCGCGCGCAGGCCGCGGCGGAGCCCCGCTGGACCCCGGCGCAGCAGGAGATCATCGACCTGCTCGATGACGGGCCGATGGGCATCGAAACCGACTTCGAGGCCTGGGAGGACGAGTTCCACGACGACTGGACGGTCTGGTTCGCCGGCCAGCCGGCCGCCCGCGCCAGGGCGCCGCACATGGCGGGGGTGCGCGCGTATATCGACCGCGGCGCCCGGGTCGTCTCCTATGAGGCGACGTTCGCCGACATCGCCATCGTCGGCGACACCGCGCTGGCCCGCTTCAACGCGGTGGAGACCCTCCGCGAGCCGGACGGCGCGCCCCGCGTCGTGCGCTACGCCAGCACCGACTTCCTGGTCCGGGTCGACGGCGCGTGGAAGATCCGCGCCACGACCGTCGCCTTCACGGACGCGCCGGAGGGAGCGCCGGCCCCGGCAGGGTCCTAGGCTTTCGCCGGTCCCGGAGCGGCGTCGATGTCGACCACGCCCTCGATCTCCACGACCAGCGGCGGCGGGGGCGGGGCCTCCGGCTCGCCGGCGGCGGCGCGCCGGGCGGCGATCTGCGCCCTGGTCTCCTCGTACCGGGCGCGGGTGATGCCGTAGCGGGCGTAGAAGCCCGCGGCGATCAGGCCGGGGACCGCCGCCAGCAGGCCGTCCCACAGGGCGAGATTGCCGATCACCTCGGCCGGCACCTGGCCGGGCGCGGCCTTGGCCGGGAAGGCGATCCAGCCCAGCACCAGCCCGGCCAGCAGGGCGCCGATGGCCTGGTCGACCTTGGCCGCCAGCGAGCGGGTGGCGTAGAGCACCCCCTCCTGGCGCAGGCCGAACTTCAGCTCGTTCTCGTCGGCGACGTCGGCCAGCGCCGACATCACCGTGATGCTGAGCACGCTGGCCGAGGCGTAGCTGACCACCGAGAAGGCGACCAGGATGGGCAGCAGGCCCGGCGTCTGCGCGTCCAGCAGGCCCAGCTGGCCCAGGATGTTGGGCAGCGCCGGGGCGACCGCGTAGATGGCCGCCCAGAGGATCATCGTCATCCGCTTGTCGAAGCGCTTGTGCAGGCGGGCGGCGAAGACGAAGCCGGCGATGTAGCCGCTGGCGCTGCCGATGATGAACCAGCGCAGCTCCTCCGACGTCAGCTCCCAGTAGAAGGTGCCCATGTAGAGGTTCAGGCCGGCGCGCAGGCCGATCATCATCGACAGGAAGAAGTAGGCGACCAGCAGCCACAGGTAGTTGAAGTTGCGCATCACCCGGACGATGTCGGCGAAGAACTCGAACGGGCTGTACTTCGGCAGGTTTTCCGGCGGCTTGGGCAGGCGGGGGATCTGGTCGCGGGTGAACCAGGCCGAGGCGAACAGGATGGCGATGGCCACCGCCGCCAGGCCGAAGGCGAACGGGCCGTAGGGCTCGGGATTGAGCAGGCCGCGCGGATACTCCGGCGTCGCCTTGAACACGTAGGTGAGGGCGAAGAAGGCCGTGCCCGCCGCCCCGGCCCAGGTGAAGAAGTTGTTCCAGCTCATCACCCTGGAGCGCTCGAGGTAGTCGCGCGACAGCTCCCCGCCCAGCGCCAGGTGCGGGGTGTGGAAGAAGGTCATGAACTGGCGCATCAGGGTCACGCTGACCGCGAACCAGGCGAACAGCGCCCACTGGCCCAGCCCGGCCGGCGGGTTGAAGATGGCGATCAGGGCAAGGCCGATCGGGATCGGCGCGGCCAGCATCCAGGGGTGGCGCCGGCCCAGCCGCGAGCGGGTGCGGTCCGACAGCGAGCCGACCAGCGGGTCGGAAATCCCGTCCAGGAACAGGCTGGCCGAGATGGCCAGCCCGGCCAGCCCGGCCGGCAGCCCCAGCACCTGATTGTAGTAGAACATCGCGTAGGCGGTCACCGAGTACAGCGCGATCGACTCCGCCGCCGAGCCGATGCCGAAGAAGACCTTGGTGTCCAGGCGCAGGCGCTCTGGCGCCGCCGTGGGCGATGTACTCAAGACCGGTGTCCTCCCGCGAGGGCGCTTGTCTGCGACGGGCATCGTGTCCGCCGTACCGCGCTTTCCAACAGCAAGCGGGAATCCCGTCTCCGCGTCAACCGGGACTGTACTTCATCGGCGAAAGGGTTGTGGATGAAGCCGGTGCGGCTAGCCGGCGACGAGCGACGTCATCGAGATGCCGGCGAAGACGTCGTCGTTGAACCAGCCGATGGGCTCATCGGCCGTGGCGGCGCCCAGCACGTAGAGCAGCGGCAGATAGTGCTCGGCGCTGTTGATCGCCATCGCCGCGTCCGGGCCCAGGGCCGCGAAGTCGATGAGCGGACCGTGGTCGCGGGCCTCGATCAGCGCCTTGGCGGTCGCATTGAAGCGCGGCGCCCAGGCGGGCGTCGCGCCGCCGCGCCAGTCGACGTCGCGCAGATTGTGGACGATGTCGCCGCTGCCGACGATCAGCACGCCCTCGTCACGCAGCGGGGCGAGGCGCCGGCCGGCCTCGTGGTGCCAGGCGTTCGGCCGTGCACGGTCGAGGCTGAGCTGCACCACCGGCACGTCGGCGTCCGGATACATCGGCAGCAGCACGCTCCAGGCGCCGTGGTCGAGGCCGCGCGTGGGATGCTGCACCACCGGATCGGGGGCCAGCAGCTCGCCCACCCGGGCGGCCAGGCCCGGATCGCCGGGCGCGGGATAGCGGACGTCGAACAGCGCCTGCGGAAAGCCGCCGAAGTCATGGATCGTCTCCGGCGCCGGCGAGGCGGAGACCGCCGAGGCGCCGCGGGTCTCCCAGTGGGCCGAGACGCAGAGGATGGCCCTCGGCCGCGGCAGCCGCCGGGCCGCCTCCGCCCAGCCGCGTCGCCAGGCGTTGTCCTCGATGGCGTTCATCGGCGAGCCGTGACCCAGGAACAGGACGGGCATGCGGGCGGCGGTCATGGGCGGTCGATATCCTTACTGACACATTCACGGTTACAGATAAGCGACGGTCCCGCGATTGCAATCGTCTCTCCGAGAAGCCCGGAGAATCGCCTGTGACGCGAGAGATGTCCCAATCCATGACGCCCGCCGGCCCGGCGGGACGCGGCGGCGCGCTCGACGCGCTGCGGTTCATGGCGGCGCTGCTGATCGTGCTCTACCATTTCGGGACCGAGGCGCCGGTGGCGCTGGAGGCGCTGCATCCGGTGCTCGCGCGCGGCTACCTGGCCACCGACTTCTTCCTGATCCTGTCGGGCTTCGTGCTGGGCCGCGCCTACGGGGCGCAGATCCTCGGCGGCCGGATCGGGCTGTTCAGCTTCCTGGGCAAGCGGCTGGCGCGCATCTGGCCGGGCCAGCTGGTCGTGCTCGCCGGGCTGGCCATGGTGGTCGCCGCCGCCACGGCGGTCGGCTTCCACCCCGACACTCCGGAGAACTTCACCGCCTCGGCCATGCTGATGCAGGTGCTGATGGTCCAGGCCTGGGGCGTGGACGGCGGCGGCGGCTGGAACCACCAGAGTTGGTCTCTGTCGGCGCTGCTGGTCTGCTACGCCGCCTTCCCGCTGGCCTGGTTGTGGATCAGCCGGCTGAGGAGCACCTCGGCCTTGCTGGCGCTGGGCCTGCTCGCCGTCATCCTCGGCGACCTGCTCTGCGTGGCGCTGCTGGGCCATCACATCTACGACCTCAGCTTCCACCTGGGCGTGGTGCGGGCCGCGCCGCTGTTCCTGCTGGGCGTCTGCATCGCCCGGGTCGTCGAGCAGGGTCGCCCGCCGGTGGGGCTGGCGCGGGTCATGGCGGTGCTGTCGCTGGCCGCCCTGGCGCTGCTGCAGGTCGCCGGCCGCTTCGACCTGCCCAGCATCGTGGCCATAGCCGCCATCGTGCTGTCCTTCGGCCGCCTGCCGGTGGCCAAGCCCTCAGCGCTGATCGAGCAGGGGGCGAAGCTGTCCTTCGCCCTCTTCATCACCCATTCGCTGACCGGCCTCATCTGGTTCGGCGCGCTGGGCGCCCTGCGCGAAGGGATCGGCCTGCCGCTTTGGCTCGACTGGACGATCTGGGCCGCCTCGATCCCCGCCGCCCTGGTCGCCGCCGCCCTGTTCCACCGCCTGATCGACGACCCGATCCAGAAATGGCTGACGCCGCGCCTGAAGCGGCGTCAGGACGGCTACAGGTTCTCCGACGCCGTCGAGCCGGCGACGAGCAACAGCGCGTCGTAGCCGTGGATGATCCGGGCGAGCCGCGCGTCGGCCGACCGGGTCACCGAGCCGGGCATCAGCAGGCGCAGCGGCCGCAGGTCGAACAGCGTCGAGCTCCCGGCCAGGGCGGCGGCCTGCAGCGGCGCCAGCGCCATCTCCTCCACCGTGCTGACCGGCGAGGGATCGTAGCGCAGCGTCTCCCCGTTCAGCGCGGCCTGCCGCCCGCCGTCGGCCGGGATGACCAGCAGGTGGAAGCTCGTCTCGCCATGCAGGGCGGCGGTCTCGGAGACCAGGCTGCCGAGGTCATAGACCTCCGTCGGACTGCGGCCGCGCACCATGTGACCGGCCCCGAACTTCAGCATCACCTTGGCCGGCTGCAGCTTCGCCCCCTCGGCGCGCCAGAAGCGGGCCCAGTTGGCGCGGTTGAACTGCGCCCGGACGTCGTTGGACAGGAAATAGCGCTCCGCCGTCTGGTGCTGGTTGATGACGAGCGTCTGCTCGAGGGTCTCCAGGATCTCGTCGCTGGCGGCGTCTGGCGATGGCCAGGCGGCGCGCACCGCGCGGACCAGCGCCGGGTCGCCGCTGAACGGCAGGATGACGCCGATGTTGCGGCTGGTCTCGTACGCCGCCCAGGCCTGATCGGAAGCCGCCTTCAGCGCCGCCAGCGGCGCCCGGGCCGAGGCCGGGGCGGCCGCTTCCAACTGGCCGATCAGCAGGCGGTCCTGCAGCACCTCGTAGTCCAGCCCCAGCAGCACGGGCCCGGGTCCGGCGACCGCGGCGCGGGCGGCGGCGAGCAGCTCGGCCTCCTGGCTCATCGTGTAGAAGGCCGGGCCGGGCGGATGGTCGGCGACAAAGCGCCTGAGACCCGCCACGCCCCCGGCCGCCGCCGCGTCCAGCGCGCGGGCCGCCGGAGGCGACACCTCCAGCCCCAGCCGGCTGTAGCCGGATGGCGCCAGGGCCTCGAACAGCGCCTTCGCCAGGATCGGAACCTGGGCGACGCCGTGCTCCTCGCCCAGCAGGAAGAAGCGCGCCGCGCGGGCGTCCTCGAGAATGCGGTCGATGCCCGGGCCGCTGACGGCGTCGCCGTCGAAGCCGACCGCCAGCCGGTGCGTCGCCGCCTCGGCGGTGAGCCGCTCGGCGAGCGGCGGCTTCGGCGCGGCCGGCGGCGTCTGCGCGGCGGCCGGCGCGGCTCCGGCGAGTGCGGTCAGTCCAAGGCCGGCCAGCAGTCCCCTGCGATGCGTGGTCATGAGATGTCTCCCCGTCTCTTGAACGGGAGAGGCCGTGGCGCGTCCGGACGGATGCGGATTGCGGAAACTTAATGGAGGGGCGGCCACGCGCCGGCGGCCGTGCGTCCTTCGACACGCGGCTGCGCGGCTGCTCAGGATGACGTAGTCAGAAGGCTATCCACCGACGTCATGCTGAGCAGCGCTCGAAGAGCGCGTGTCGAAGCCCGCAACGCCTCACCCCGCGTCCAGCCCGATGTCCAGCACGCTGGCCGAGTGGGTCAGGGCGCCGACGCTGATCACGTCCACGCCGGTCTCGGCGATGTCGCGGACGGTGTCGAGGGTCACCCCGCCGGAGGCCTCCAGCACCACGCGGCCGGCCGCCATGCCGACCGCGACGCGCAGGTTCTTGAGGCTGAAGTTGTCGAGCATGACCACGTCGGGCCCGGCGTCCAGCGCCTCGGCCAGCTGCTTGAGGCTGTCGACCTCGCACTCGACCTTGACCAGGTGGCCGGCGAAGGCGCGGGCGCGGCGGATGGCCTCGCCGACCCCGCCGCAGGCGGCGACGTGGTTGTCCTTGATCAGGATGGCGTCATCCAGGCCGAAGCGGTGGTTCAGCGCCCCGCCGCAGCGGACGGCGTACTTCTCCAGCGCCCGCAGGCCGGGCGTGGTCTTGCGGGTGTCGGTGATGCGGGCCTTCGTACCCTCGACCGCCGCGACGTACTGCGCGGTCAGGGTGGCGACGCCGGACAGGCGGCCCAGCAGGTTCAACGCCGTGCGTTCGGCCGAGAGCAGGGCGCGGGCGTTGCCGGTGACCTTGGCCAGCACCGCGCCGGCCGCCACGGCGTCGCCGTCGGCCGCGCGGGCCTTGAACTTCGCGGCCGGGTCCATGGCCAGAACGGCCAGGCGAGCGCAGTCGAGGCCGGCGATGGTCCCCGCCTTCCGCGCGCCGAACGTGGCGGTCAGCGTGGCGTCAGCGTCGATGCAGGCCAGCGCGGTGATGTCGCCGGCCCGGCCGAGGTCCTCGGCGAGAGCGGCGCGGACGACGGGGTCGATCAGCAGATCGGGCAGGGGAGCGATCATTCGGCGGCGACCTTCAGCGCCTGTTGCGCGGGCAGGGTGACGAGGGTGTGGGCGGCCGGCTCGACCGCCTGGGGGAAGTCGGCGCGGAAGTGGGCGCCGCGGCTTTCGCGGCGGTCCAGCGCGCAGCGGGCGACGAGGCCCGCCGTGGCCAGCACCGGACCCTCGCCGTGGGCGGCCTTCAGCCCTTCGACAGCGTCGATCAGCCGGGTCAGACCCTCGGCGTCACGCACCACGCCGGCATGGCGGGTCATTTCGCGGCGAAGGGTCATCAGGGCGGCGCCGGTGAGGTCTGGCAGGGCGACAGCAGGTTCGATGCGGGCCGCCGCCGGCGCGACCTCGCGGGCGGCGGCGCCGGCCCGGGTCCCGAACACGGCGGCCTCCAGCAGCGAGTTGCTGGCCAGGCGGTTGGCGCCGTGGACGCCGGTCGAGGCGCATTCGCCGGCCGCGTAGAGGCCCGGCAGGTTGGTCCTGCCGTCGGCGTCGGTGACCACCCCGCCCATGTGATAGTGGCAGGCCGGAGCGACCGGGATCAGCTGGACGCGCGGGTCGATGGCCGCGCTCATGCAGGCGGCGAAGACGGCCGGGAACTCGGTCGGGAAGTGCTCGCCCACGGCCTTGCGGGCGTCGAGGAAGGCCCCGCGACCGGCCGTGATCTCGGCATGGATGGCCCGGGCCACAACGTCGCGCGGGGCCAGCTCGGCGGCCGGGTGATAGCCGGCCATGAAGGCTTCACCCAGCGCGTTGACCAGGATCGCGCCCTCGCCGCGCAAGGCCTCGGTGGCCAGCGGGGCAGGATCGCGGCCGATGTCGATGGCCGTGGGATGGAACTGCACGAACTCCGGATCGGCGATCAGGGCCCCGGCCATCGCGGCCAGGCCCATGGCCTCGCCCCGCACCTCGGCAGGGGTGGTGGTGACCGCATAGAGGCCGCCCAGCCCGCCGCCGGCCATGATCACGGCCTCGGCGGTGATCTCGATCGTGCGGCCCCTGTACCGGGCGATCACGCCCCGCACCGCGCCGCCGGCGTCCTGCAGCAGGCCGCGCACATGGACGCCGGCCCGGCTTTCGACGGTGGGCGAGGCGAAGGCGGCGGCGACGACGGCGCGCATGATCTCGCGGCCGGCCTGGTCGCCGCCGACCCGGGCGACGCGGGCCCGGCTGTGCGCGGCTTCCAGGCTGACGGCGAAGCCGCCGTCGTCGGTGCGGTCGAACGGTGCGCCCAGCGCGGCCAGACGGCGGACAGCCTCGGGACCTTCGCGGGTCAGGATCTCCACCATGGCCGGGTCGCACAGGCCCGCGCCGGCCGCCAGGGTGTCGGCGGCGTGCAGGGCCGGGGCGTCGTCCTCGCCCAGGGCCGCGGCCATGCCGCCCTGCGCCCAGGCAGAGGAGCAGCCCTGGTTCAGCGGCGTCGGCGACAGCACCAGCGCCTTGCGGGGCGCGGCGGCCAGCGCGGCCGACAGACCAGCCAGGCCCGCGCCGACAATCAGGACGCCGTCGTGGTGGGTGCGGTGGGTCATCGGAACTCTCCGGCCGCCTCGGGGGCGGCGACGAGGACGGCGTCGAAGGCGTCGCGCAGGCTGGCGCCGTGACGGATCAGTTCCTCGACGATGTTGCTCGGGCTGAGCGGCAGCAGGTTGCCGTACGGCTTCCAGACCTCCGGCGGCGTGGCCCGGACCATGTACCCCTGGCCGAGCGGGAACTTCGCGACGCGGATCATGCGTTCCTCCTCAGATCAGTTCGACGGCGACATGATGTTGCGCCTTGACCAGGTCGTAGCGGGCGGGGGCGACCGGCGGCGGCAGGTCGATCATCCGCTGCACGGCCAGACGGGCGCGTTCGGCCAGGACCGGGTCGACCGTCACCTCGAACTGCCCCTTGACCAGGGCGTCGTGGATGTTCTGCAGGCTGATCTGCTTCATGTGCGGACACATCATGCAGGGGCCGATGAACTGTGTGTCGGGCGCCTGGGCCTGGACGTTGCTGGCCATCGAGCATTCGGTGATCAGCACCACCTGACGCGGCTTCTTCTGCACCACCCAGTCGTTCATGGCGGCGGTCGAGCCGGCGAAGTCGGCGGCGGCCAGGACCTCTTCGGGGCACTCCGGGTGCGCGAGGATCTGGGCGTCCGGCCAGGCGGCGCGCATGTCGGCGACGTCCTGGGCGTTGAAGCGCTCGTGCACCTCGCAGCGGCCCTGCCAGGCGATGATCTTGACGTTGGTCTGGGCGGCGACGTTGCGGGCCAGGAACTCGTCCGGGATCAGGATGACGCGGTCGACGCCCCATTCCTTCGCGGCCCACTCCACCACCTGCACCGCGTTGGCGCTGGTGCAGCAGATGTCGGTCTCGGCCTTCACGTCGGCGGTGGTGTTGACGTAGGTGACCACCGGCAGGCCGGGGTAGCGCTGCTTGATCAGCCGCACGTCGGCGCCGGTGATCGAGGAGGCCAGGCTGCAGCCGGCGCGCAGGTCAGGGATCAGCACCGTCTTGTCGGGGCACAGCACCTTGCTGGTCTCGGCCATGAAGTGCACGCCGGCCTGGACTATGATCTTCGCGTCCGAGCGCGCGGCCTCGCGGGCCAGGCCCAGGCTGTCGCCGACGTAATCGCCTACGCCGTGGAAGATCTCCGGCGTCATGTAGTTGTGGGCCAGGATGACCGCGTTCTTCTCGCGCTTGAGGCGGTTGATCTGCGCGATCAGCGGCGCGTGCAGCTGCCATTCCAGCGGCGTGACGTGGGATTTGACCTTTTCCCACAGGGGCGCGGTTTGCGCTTCCACCTCGGCGGTGAAGGTCAGGGGGGCGAACCCGTCAGCCATCTGGTTCCTCCTTATGCTCAAACTGAGCATTTCAAGGGCCTGTAAAACGCCGGCAGCGAACTGATCCACCCCGGCGCTGCGGAAGTTATGCTACATCTGAGCAAAACCCGCAAGAGAGATATAGACCCGCGTTCATCCGGGCGCAACCGTGCTATGAGCCATTGGCCACGCGTCGCCCGGCTTCCTCGCTCACGATGTCTTGTCTGAGGACCTGGCGGGACTACCTGTACGGCGCGACAAGGAGATGAGCATGCCCGCCAGGATCGACACCGGCATCGCCGCAGGGAACCGTCTCGCGCTGCGCGCCAAGGCCGGCGTGAAGTAGGCCGCTTGCTCCGCGCGATCCACAGAACCCGGGCGCTCGCGCTGGTCGCCATCCTGGCGATCGTGCAGGTCGCCTGCGTGACCGACTACCGCCGTCCTGCCGGGTCCGGCCGTATCAACGGGCAGGCGGCGGTCGCGCGCGGGTTCTCCAACATCGCCCTGGACCGGGTCACCGCCGACATGGATCCGGCCATGCTGGCGCTGGCGCGGCGGCATGATCCGGCGCCGCGCAAGGACTACTGGGGCCGCGTCGCGGGTTGGACGACCTATGATCTCGCCAGCCTGCCGACGCTGGGCGACTTCAACTTCACCGCCGGCGACGCCCAGATGATCAACGCCCTGCGGCCGGGCAGCCTGTTCCCGCCGCCGCCGGCCAAGCCCTTCGTCTTCAAGGGCTCAGAGGAAGATCGCCTGCGGGCCGAGGAGTGCCTGACCCAGGCGATCTACTACGAGGCCGCGACCGAACCGCTCGAGGGCATGCAGGCTGTCGCCCAGACGGTGCTCAACCGACTGCGGCATCCGGAATATCCGAAGTCGATCTGCGGGGTGGTCTACCAGGGCTCGCAGCGGATCACCGGCTGTCAGTTCAGCTTCACCTGCGACGGGTCCCTGGCCCGCGTGCCCAACGACGTGCTGTGGGCGCGCGCCCGCAGCGTGGCGCAGAAGGCCCTGTCGGGCTTTGTGCTGAAGTCGGTCGGCACGGCGACCCACTATCACGCCGACTATGTCGCGCCCTACTGGGCGCCGACGCTCTACAAGATCCACACGATCGGCCGGCACATCTTCTATCGCTGGACCGGGCCCTGGGGCCTGCCGCCGGCCTTCACCGGCCGGTACGCGGGCGGGGAGAACAACCTGTCGCTGGCGGTGCTGGTGGGCCTCGACTCGCGGACCCAGGGCGCGCAGCTGGTCGGCGAGACCATGACGCCGACGCCGGCCGCCACCCGGACCCTGACCCTGGAGGTCGACGGCGTCGAGCGGACCTACACGGTCCAGGACCTGGTCGCCCTGCCGGCGGGCCAGGAGGCGCCGCGCGTCGAGGGCGCCCTGGCTCCGACCCGCCGACTGCCGACCGCCCAGGAGGTCTCCGATATCAACGCCCGCCTCAAGGCGATGGAAGACCCCGACGCCCCGATCAGCACGGCCCCGACCCCGCCGCAGCCGGACAGCGGCGACCTGCCGATCGCCACGCGGCGGTACTGAGACGCATTGCGTGCTTCGACACGCGCCTTCGGCGCTGCTCAGCATGACGTGGGTGAGTAGCCTTCCAACGAAGTCATACTGAGCAGCCGCGAAGCGGCGTGTCGAAGGACGCAGCGAGGCCGGGCTATGCTGCTAACCCGAACGCCTTGGCGTAGGTCACCGCCACCGGCCGATCGAGCGCGCCCGGCTTCAGCGCCAGGGCCATGAAGTGCGAGCCCTTGAACGGCGCGGCCACGGTCTCGGCGGCTTGCGCGGAGTAGCCGACGCGCGGGTAGTAGGCCGGGTGGCCGAGCACGACGACCGCCTCGACGCCTGAGGCCCGCAACAGCTCGTGCGCCGTCTCCATCAGCCAGGTCCCGAGCCCGTCCTTCTGGCGGCCGGGCATGACGGACAAGGGGGCCAGGGCCGCGAACCGCGCGCCGGTGTCGGTGGACAGCGGGCTGAACAGGATGTGGCCGACGACCGCGCCGTCCTCCTCCGCCACCAGCTCGAGCAGTGCCTCGCCGTCGGCGCGCAGGGCGTCGACGAGGTCGGCTTCATCGGACTTGCCGAACTCGGCGGTGAAGGCGGCCGTCACGACCGCGCGAATGGCGGCGTGATCGTCCGGCGCCGCCGGACGGATCACCATGCGCCGATCTTCTGGGCCTGCTCATGGCTGATCGGCTGCTGGTCGGCGGCGTGGTCCTGTTCGGCCAGGAAGCGGACAGCCTCCAGCGCGGCCATGCAGCCCATGCCCGCCGCGGTCACCGCCTGCCGATAGACATCGTCGGTGACGTCGCCGGCCGCGTAGACGCCCGGGATGGCCGTGGACGCCGTGCCCGGCTTCACCGACAGATAGCCGCCGGCGTGGGTTTCCAGCTGGTCCTTGAACAGCTCCGAGGACGGGGCGTGACCGATGGCGATGAACACGCCGTCGGCTTTCACCAGCTGCGTCTCGCCGGTCTTGACGTTCTTCAGCCGGGCGCCGGTGACGCCCATCGGATCGGTCTCGCCGACCACCTCGTCGATGGCGTTGTCCCAGATGACCTCGATCTTGGGATTGGCGAACAGCCGTTCCTGCAGGATCTTTTCGGCGCGGAACTCGTCCTTGCGGTGAACCACGGTGACCTTGCTGGCGAAGCTGGTCAGGAACAGCGCCTCCTCGACAGCGGTGTTGCCGCCACCCACCACGATGACGTCCTTGCCCCGGTAGAAGAAGCCGTCGCAGGTGGCGCAGGCCGACACCCCGAAGCCCTGGAACTTCTGCTCGCTCTCCAGGCCCAGCCACTTGGCCTGGGCGCCGGTGGCGATGATCACCGTCTCGGCCAGCCAGTCCTGGCCGCTGTCGGTGCGGATGCGGAACGGGCGTTGCGAGAGATCGGCCTCCAGCACGATGTCGCTGATGACCTCGGTCCCGACGTGACGCGCCTGCGCCTCCATCTGCTCCATCAGCCAGGGCCCCTGGATGGCCTCGGCGAAGCCGGGATAGTTCTCGACATCAGTGGTGATGGTCAGCTGGCCGCCGGGCTGGATGCCCTGGATCAGCACGGGCTTGAGCAGGGCGCGGGCGGCGTAGATGGCGGCGGTCCAGCCGGCGGGGCCGGAACCGATGATCAGGCAGCGCGTAGTGCGGGGAGCGGAGGTCGACATGACCGCTAATCTAGGGATGATTCCGCTCCGGCGCGATGGGCGTGGAGAAACCAGATGAACAGTAGCGGCGGCTTTCCACTCGGCATCGGCGTCGGGCTCGCCATCGGCGTGGCGATCGGCGTGGCGATGGACAACATCGGCGCCGGCATCGGTGTCGGCCTGGCCATCGGCATCGCCATCGGTCTCGTGATGAACGGCACGGCGGAGCGGCGGGACGGCAAGGACCCTGGCCGGGGCGACGGACCGCACAGCCGCGCCGACTCCGACGGCGGGTCCGATGGTGGCGGCGGTGATGGCGGGGATTGACGGGCGCTAGGCGGGATTCGGCATCGGCGCTATATTGAACCTATGAGCGACCTTCTGGACCGCATCACAATCGAGCCGGGCAAGATGCACGGGCGCCCCTGTATCCGGGGCTTGCGGGTACGTGTGCAGGACGTGCTTGAGATGCTGGCCGGCGGGATGACGGCAGCCGAGATTCTGGAAGACTATCCCTACCTCGAAGCGGATGACCTGCGGGCCGCGATCGCCTACGCGGCGGCGGTCGTCGCCGGCACGGCCATAGTCGCGGCTTGAGGTTCCTCGTCGACGCACAGTTGCCGTCGATCCTGGCGGACTGGCTCAGGGCTCAAGGGTGCGAGGCGTTTCATGTCGCGGAGCTGGGGTTGCAGGACGCGTCGGACGAGGCGATCTGGTCCGCTGCGCTGGAGCGTCAGGCCATTCTCGTGACCAAGGATCGCGATTTCAGCGAGTGGGCATTGAACAGACGGCCTCGCGTGCGTGTTCTCTGGCTTCGTTTCGGCAATACGCGAAACTGGTTCTTGCTGGCGAGGCTGGAAGCCGTCTGGCCAGAGGTTCTCGAAGGGCTTCAAGGTGATGTGTCCGTGATCGAGGTCGGCAAACGATGAGCGCTCCCGAAATCACCATCGCCGGCCGCCGGATCGGGCCCGACCACCCCCCGTATGTGATCTGCGAGCTGTCGGGGAACCATAACGGCAGCCTGGACCGGGCGCTGACGATGATCGACGCGGCGGCCGACACCGGCTGCGACGCCATCAAGATCCAGACCTACACCGCCGACACCATCACCCTGGACGTCGACCGCCCCGAGTTCCGGATCACGGGCGGGCTGTGGGACGGGCGCAGCCTGCATGAGCTCTACCAGGAGGCCCAGACGCCCTACGAGTGGCACGCGGCGCTGTTCGAACGGGCGGCGAAGCGGGGCGTGACGCTGTTCTCCAGTCCGTTCGACGAGACGGCCGTGGATCTGCTCGCCGGCCTCGGCGCGCCCGCCTACAAGATCGCCTCGTTCGAGGCCGTCGATCTGCCGCTGATCCGCTACGCGGCCGCGCGGGGCAAGCCGCTGATTATCTCCACCGGCATGGCCAACCTGGCCGAGATCGAGGCCGCCCGCGACGCGGCGCTGGCCGGCGGCGCGGCGGGCGTGCTGCTGCTCCACTGCACGTCCAGCTATCCGGCGACCTTCGAGGACGCCAATGTCAGGACGGTGAGCGACATGGCGGCGCGCTTCGGCTGCCCGATCGGCCTGTCGGATCACACCCCGGGAACGGCGGCTTCGGTCGCGGCGGTGGCCATGGGCGCCTGTGCGATCGAGAAGCACTTCACGCTTGCCCGCGCCGACGGCGGGCCGGACTCCGAGTTCAGCCTGGAGCCGGCCGAGTTCAGCGCCCTGGTGCGCGACTGCAAGGACGCCTGGGCGTCGCTCGGCAAGGTCAACTACGACCTGCTCGGTAGCGAGCGCGGCAATGTCCAGTTCCGCCGGTCGCTCTACGTCACCGCCGACGTGAAGGCGGGCGAGGCGCTGACCCGGGCCAATGTGCGGTCGGTGCGGCCGGGCAACGGCCTGCCTCCGGTCGAGCTGGACCGCGTGCTGGGCAGGGTGGCGGCGCGGGACCTGAAGCGGGGGGAGCCGCTGGATTGGGGCATGGTAGGGTAACTCCCACTGTCATCCCGGCCGCAGCGCGAAGCGCGGAGAGCCGGGACCCAGGAGCAGGCGCACGGCATCGGCTGGGTCCCGGATCGGCCTGCGGCCGTCCGGGATGACAGTGTGTAGAAGCTAGTTTGGCAACAGCCCCAGCCGCTTGCCGACGATCCGGTCCAGGACCCGCGGCGGCAGCACCTTCTCCGACATGAAGGTCTGGAACGGCGAGGGTGAAACCGTGTAGCGCACCTTCGGTCGCGGCGTGGTCAGGGCGGTGTGGATCGCCTCGCCGATCCGCTCCGGCGGCAGGCCCGCGCGGCCCATCTCCAGCATGTAGGCCGCCACCTTCGCGAGAGGCTCGGCGTATCGTGTGTTGGCGTAGGGACCGTTGTCGATCTCGTCGGCCTTGTCCCAGATGGGGGTCGCCACCGCGCCGGGCGCCACCACGATCACATCGACGCCGAAGGGAAGCAGTTCGCGGCGTAGCGAGCCCGAAAGGCCCTCAAGTCCGAACTTGCTCGTGTTGTAGGGGGCGAGGAACGGATTGGCCGTCCGTCCGCCGACCGAGGAGATGTTGACGATGCGGCCGGGATCCTTGCGGCCCTCGCCCTCGGCGCCCAGTAGCGGGGCGAAGGCCTGTGTGGCGATGACCACGCCGGTCAGGTTCACCTCCAGCTGCTTGCGGAAGTCCTCGACCGGCAGGTGCAGCAGGGGGCCGGCGACGGCGATGCCCGCGTTGTTGACCAGCCCGGCCAGCGTCGCGCCGCCCAGAGCCGCCTCGACCTGACGCGCGCCGACGCGGACGGCGGCCTCATCGGTGACGTCGAACATCAAGGGCGTGAAGGCGTCGCCGAACTCGGCCTTCAGGCGCTCGCCGTCGGCGGGTTTGCGGACGCTGCCGAACACGTGGAACCCCTTGGCGGTCAGGACCTTGACCGTCCCCCAGCCGATCCCGGTGGAGACGCCGGTGACGACGACGGATCTGTCCTTGCGGCTCATGAGTCCCTCCCTGTTGCTTTCGATATACGGCCTTGCGGCCCGCTATCCAGTGGTCGCGCCGGCGCGACCCCGAACCAGGGCGAGGAAGGCGTCGGCCACCCGGTCCGCGCCCAGACCGTCACAGACTGTAGCGGATGCCTTCGACAGCCGTCGACGCAGCGCCTCCTCCGCGATCAGGCGTGCGGCGGCGGCGTCGAAACCGGTGTCGAACTCGGCGGCGGCGTCCAGCGCGATGACCGCCCCGGCCTCGGCCAGGGCGACCGCCGCCTCGCTCTGGTTTTCGGCCAGCACCAGCAGCAGGGTCGGCAGGCCCAGGACGCACCGCTCCCAGCTGGACGAGCCGCCGCCGCCGACGGCGATGTCGGCTTGTGCGGTCAGTCGCGCCATGTGGCGTGTGTCGACATGCAGGGTCACGGACGGGTCGGCCTCGGCCAGCGCCTCCAGCGCGGTCAGGCCAGGGACGCCCGAGCCGACCACGACGTCGATGGCGGCGGTGCCGGTCAGGCGCTGCACGGCCGGGAGGGTGAAGCCGCCGACGTCGGTCAGGCCCAGCGAGACCAGGATCCGCCGCACCGGCCCGCCCTCGGCGCGGCGCGCCAGCGTCTCTGCGCGCAGGGCGACGAAGTCCGGCCGCATCGGCGCATGGTCCGGGCCCAGTAGCAGGGCGCAGCCCTCGGGGACCAGGCCATGGTAGTCGCGCGCGCGTCGGCCCATGCCGGAATCCAGCACCATGTCCGCGCCCAGCGGCCGGTCGGCGAGGTCGTCGATGACCAGGGTCGGTCGCCCCTTCGCGACGGCGATGTGGTCCCGGGCCGAGAGGGCGTAGTGGTCAAAGACAAGGGCGTCGAAGCCGGCGTCGTCGTCGACCCGGAACAGGTCGCGGGCGAAGACGTCCAGCACCGCGTCGCCGTCCGGATGGCTGCGGAACGCGCATTCGGCGCCGCGCGCCTCCAGGGCGCGGGCCAGGGTCAGCGACCGCATCACATGGCCGCCGCCGATAGCTGGTCCGGCGTCCGCGATGAAGAGGATGCGTTCGCCGGTCATCACGCCTCCCACATCGGTCGCCCTCAGCCGCCGTTGACCGGGTCGATCGGGCGGTAGCGGATGAAGCACAGCGGCGGAAGGTCGCCGATGGCGCTTATCCCGGTCAGGCCTAGGAAGTTCCCCGCGCCGTCGTCGGGCCAGGCCAGGATCCGGGTCTTCAGCGCGCCGAGGTCGCGGCTGCCGTCCGCCGGAGCGCCATGCAGCGCCACCATGCGCTGTTCAAGCGCGACGCACTGCGTCGGATCCTTCAGCGTCAGGCGCACGACCTGCAGCGCCCGGCCCTCGCTGTCGAAGAAGAACTCGCTGTCGAACTGAAAGCCTTCGAAGGTCAACGGGTCGGCGGCGCGCAGATGCCAGCCGTGGACCTTCTGCCCGTCGCGACCGGCGACCGCCTGAAGGGCCCCGCGCGATCCGGCGATGACCTGGTCGACCGGCATCGACCAGTTGGTCCATTGCCAGTCCGCCAGGGCGACGCCGGGCGCGGCGAGGCCGGCGATCAGGGCGACGAGGGCGAGACTGCGGTTGCGGCGCATGGCGGCTCCGGGGTTGCGGACTACTCGGGGCCCATGAAGCGGCCGACCGTCGCCGAAGGCTGGGCCAGGACGGATTCGAGCAGGACGATGCTGGCCTGACAGCGATCGGCGAGGGTCAGGTCGCCGAAGTCGCCGGTCCCGGCGCCGTCGAGCCAGGCCTGGGAGCCGCCCCGTCGCAGGTACTCTTGCAGGATCAGGTCCATCTCGGCGTCGGCCAGCTTCTCGCGGCGGATCTTCGCCCGCGCCCCGGCGTCGGCCGTGGCGAGCTGGACCGCGACATAGTCGTTCATCGCCAGGGTGACGCCGCCCTTGGCGGCGAGGGCGGTGGCCGTGCTGATCTGGCCGTTCTCGCCGAACTCCTGGCAGGCGCGCGCGTTCGTCGCGCTGAATCGCTTCAGCGTCGCGACCTGGGCCGTGATCAGCGCGCGCAGGTCGGCGTCGGGCGCGCGCTGCACATCGGCCATCATGCGGTCGCCGAGCAGCCCGAAGAACTCGCCCGCGCGCGTCTGGGCGGCGGTGATGTTGATGCGGCTGGCCTTGTAGTCGGCGATGATCGAGGTCTCGAAGGCCCGGTATTCGGAGGGGTAGCGCTCGATCACCGCCGAAACCATGGCGCCGCCGCTGGCGACCATCCCGGCGCGAAACGACGCCCGCTCCGCCTCGGTGACGCCCAGTTCATCGCCGGCGACAGCCGGCGCAGCCTGGAAGGCGGCGGCGGCCGGCGGGCCGACCAGGACGCAGGCCGCGACGGCGGCGCTGAGGAACAGGTTACGCATGGGACTCCCCGACTGAGATCTCGATCATACCCGCTGGCGGCGGGGTGGCTAGCAGCGTCAGGCGGCGCGACCGCCGGCCGCCGCGTCCCGCCGCGCCAGGACCTCGCCCGCCGCGCGGTCGGTCTCGGTCAGCGGCTCGTAGGACCAGTGATCGAAGGCGCCCGCGAAGGGCCGCGTGGCGCCGTGGCGTTCGAGTTCCTCGTGGAACAGCCGGAACTTCAGGCTCTGGCCGTCCATCTTCAGGATGAAGACCGGCTTGCCGGTGCCGGCCGCCTCGGTGGCCATGTTGGCCGAGTCCTCGGTGACGAGCACGACGTCGGCGCCCGCGAGAAAGGCGAAGTAGGGGTTGTCGCCCTCGCCGTCCCAGATGACGCCGGGCAGATGCTTGAGGCGGGCGGTCAACAGGGCCTTGGCCTGCGCAGGGGTGCGCCGTGAGAAGGTCATCAGCAGCGACCCGCCCGCGGCCTCCACGGCCTGCTGGATGTCGTTGGCGATGCTCGCCGCCCGCTCGGGCGTCAGGTCGAAGGCCTTCGACCGCCCGCCGATCAGCACCGCCGCCCGGGGATGGGGGAGGGGATCGATGGCCGGCGCGAAACGCGGATACTCGCCGGCCAGCCTGTCGGCCGTCACCCGGTGCGGGGCGCCGATGATCGAGACGATGTTGTCGCCCTTCAGGCGGTCGTGGTTCGGCGGAATGACCAGGTCGAAGAACTTGGCCGGCGCCCGGGGGTCCTGGATCTGGACCACGAACGTCTTGCCGCCCGACCATTTCCTCATGCGGATGGCCAGAGGCAGGGTGGCGCGCCCGGCGGCGATCAGGATGTCAGGCCAGGGCGCGGCAACGTCGCTCTCGGGCGTCAGCCACCGACGGGGAAAGAGGGTCAACCACCAGGGCAGACGGCCGAGGTTTCCCTTCCAGCCGATACGCTTGATGACGATCTCGCAGTCACGCCGGCGCGCCACCGCCTCCGCCAGGCCGACGGCCTGGGCCTCGATGCCCGCGCGTCCGTCGGACATCGCCCACAGGGTCAGGGGAGGTTGTGTCGGCTGTCTGGCCACCGCGCATCCCAGTTTCGTCATGGTCGGGCTCGTCCCGACTACCCATGAACACCGTCAGGCGTGAGCGTGCTTGGGCCCTCGAAACAAGTCCGAGGATGACGGTGGAAAGATGGCCGAGGGGCGGTGCGCCCCTACAGCCACTCGACCTTGAGGATCTCGTAGGCCTTCACGCCGCCGGGGGTGTTCACCTCGACCACGTCGCCGACTTCCTTGCCGATCATCGCGCGCGACAGCGGCGAGGACAGCGAGATGCGGCCGCCCTTCACGTCAGCTTCGTGTTCGCCGACGATTTGGTAGCGCCCCTCGTCCTCGGTGTCCTCGTCGACCACGGTGACGGTGGCGCCGAACTTCACCTGCGAGCCGGAAAGCTTGGACACGTCGATGATCTGGGCGCGGGCGATCTTGTCTTCGATCTCCGCGATCCGGCCTTCGATCCAGCCCTGGCGCTCCTTGGCGGCATGGTATTCGGCGTTCTCGCTGAGATCGCCATGCGCGCGCGCTTCCGAAATCGCGGCGATGACACTCGGCCGCTCAATCGTTTTCAAACGCTTCAGTTCTTCGTCGAGGGAGGTGTACCCCCCGGCGGTCATCGGCACTTTTTCCATTCGGAGATTAGCTCGGGTTCGCCCTGGGGAGGTGGTTGGTCCGGCCGCGGGCGCAGACGTCCGGGGGCGTCAAGACTAGTCTTTGGCCTTTGAGATAGCAAGGGATATGCTGCGATGCAGCGGGGGCGACCCCGGCGAGCGGCGCCGCAAGCTGCCGCGGCGGCAGGGCGATCAGTCCCGCGAGACGAAGCTGGCCCGCGGTCCGTCGGCGTCGAACGGCCAGGCGGTCGGCTCGAGCGAGGGCAGCCGTTCGGGCGCCAGCGCGTCGCTGTCGACCGCACCGACCAGCAGCTGCATGCCCAGCTGGACGAGGAAGGCCATGACCAGCCAGCCGGCGGCGCTGATCGCCACGGGCAGGTAGCCGTCGGCCCAGGCGAAGCCCATGCCGGTCGCCGACAGCGCATAGTCCCGGCCCAGGCCCAGCAGCACGAAGCCGATGAAGTACAGCACCTCGCCGGCGCCGCCCCAGTTGCGGATCATCCGCCAGCCGACCAGCCCCAGACCGCCGCCGAACCACAGGGCGGTGGAGGCGTAGGCGACGACCGGCGCGTGGGTGTCCATCTTGCCGTAGCTCCACCAGCCGAACTCGAACGCCGCGCGGTCGAGGCCGAAGGCGAAGGCCGCCGCGACCAGCCCGCTCATCAGGGCGGCGGCGACGCGCCAGTATCCGGCGCGGGTCAGCCAGGCCACGCCCAGAAAGAGCAGGCCCGAGAAAGCGGCGGCGATGCAGACGACCAGGGCGTCCATGGCGGTCCCTCCAAGGCTGACGTTAGGTGCGCCGTGCACGGAGGGCATGTGGCTTCACCCTGCGGATGATCGGCCACTCGCGGCTCAGGCGTGGGCGGCGAGACGGCTTGCAGGCCGCCGCGTAAGGCTGTCACCTCCGGGTCATGACCCTGGCCCAGACCGCAGGCCTGATGATGATCGCGTCAGGCGCCGCCCACGCCGTGGTCAACGCCATCCTCAAGGCCGGCCGGGACAAGATGTCGAGCCGGGCGCTGATCGACGGCTTTTCCGCCCGGATCGTGCTGCCGTTTGCGCTCTTCCTGCCGCTGCCGCACGGCGCCTGGGGCTGGCTGGCGGCGAGCTGGGCGACCCACCTGATCTATCTGATTTGCCTGATCAAGGCGTTCGAGCGGGCCGACATGACGGTGGCCTACCCCATCGCGCGCGGCGTCGCGCCGGCGCTGGCGGCGGCTGTCGCTGTGCTGGTTTTCTCCGAGCCGGTCAGCTGGATCACGGCCGCCGGGATCGGCTGCGTTTCGCTTGGGGTGATGGTGGTGGGTCTGGGGCGGCAGGTCGATCGCCGGGCGCTCGGCTGGGCGGTGGCGACGGGGGTCAGCATCGCGGGGTACACGGTCATCGACGCCCAGGGGGTGCGGGCGGCGCCCAGCGCGCTCAGCTACATCGCCTGGATCTACCTGACGCTGGGCGGCGGCATCGGGCTGCTGTTCGCGCTGTGGCGGGGGCCCCGGTTCCTGCTGGCGGCCCGGGGCGAGTGGAAGGCCGGACTGGCGGCCGGCGCCCTGTCGATCGTCACCTACGGCCTGGCGCTGGGCGCCTACCGCATCGGCGACACGCCCCGGCTGGCGGCGCTGAGGGAGACCTCGATCCTGTTCGCCGTGGGCATCGCGGTGATCTTCCTGCGCGAACGGATGACCGGCGGGCGCATCGCCGGGACCGTCGCCATCGCCGCCGGCGCGGCCCTGCTGCTGATGGCGGGGTGACGCCGGGGGCTCCGCAGGGTTATCAGGCGGCTCCCCCGCACGGCATCCGGCGACCATGACCCTCTCGATCAGACCCTGCACGCCGGACGACGCCGTCCGCCTCTCGACCGTCGCCAGCGCGACCTTCCTGGAGACCTACGCCGGCATCGTCGACGGGGACGACATCCTCCACCACTGCCAGACCACCCACGCGCCGGCGTCCTACGCGGCGCTGCTCGCCGACCCCGCGCGGAAGCTGTTCCTGGCCGAGATCGACGAGGGCAGGGCGCCGGTCGGCTTCATGCTGCTGGGGCCCTGCGACCTGCCGGTGGCCGCCGAGCCCGGCGACCTGGAGCTGACGCGGATCTACGCCCTGCACCGCTTCCACGGCGGCGGGCTTGGCCAGATGATGATGGACACCGCCGTCGAGACCGCCCGGGCGGCCGGCACCAGGCGCCTGCTGCTGGGCGTGTACGAGCGCAACGGCCGCGCGCTGGCCTTCTACGGCCGCAACGGCTTCAAGCCGATCGGCGCGCGTGTCTTCCACGTCGGCGACAACGGCTATCAGGACTACGTGCTGGCGAAGGCGCTGTAAGGATGGAGGGTCGGGGACAGGTTAAGGTGTCCCTGCAGGGACACCTTAACCTGTCCCCTGTCGCTACCGCGCCGTCATGCCGCCGTCGATGACCAGCTCTGCGCCGGTCATGTAGCGGGACTCGTCCGACGCCAGGAACAGCACGCCCTGGGCGATGTCGACCGGCCAGCCCTTGTGGCCAAGCGGCGTGGCGACGGCGGTCATATCGTCCAGGTTCATGGTGCGCTGCGGACCGGCGTTGCCGCCGTCGGCGACGGTGCTGGAGATGGTGTCCCAGATCGGGGTCTCGATGATGCCCGGGTGGATGGAGTTGACCCGCACGCCGTCGCGGGCGGCGGCGCATTCCATGGCGGCGGCCTTGGTGAACAGCCGCACCGCGCCCTTGGTGGCGCAATAGCCGGTCATGTTGGCCGCGCCCATCAGCCCGGCGATAGAGGAGACGTTGATGATGCTGCCGCCGCCGCCCTGGCGCATCAGCGGCAGGCTGTGCTTCACGCCCAGGAAGACGCCCTCGACATTGATCGCCTGCTGCCTGCGCCAGTCGGCCAGGCTGAACTCGGTGACCGGGCCGCCGATGCCGATGCCGGCGTTGTTGATCAGGATGTCGAGGCGGCCGAAGCGCTGGCGGACGGCGTCGACGGTGGCGATCCAGGCCTCCTCGCTGGTCACGTCGTGGGACAGGTAGACGGCTGCGGCGCCGATGCCGGCCGCGACCTCCGCCCCCTTGGCGTCCTGGACGTCGGTCAGCACGACCGTCGCGCCCTCCGCCGCCAGCAGCTCGGCGCAGCCGCGCCCGATCCCGCTCGCCGCCCCTGTCACAAGGGCGACCTTGCCCGCTACGCGTCCCGACATGCGCCTCTCCCGTGGCTTTTTGTTATCGACGATAAGTTGAACCGTGACGGCCGGGCTGTCCACCGCGCGCTGCGACAATCGTCGCGGTTCGCGGACTGGCCGGAGCGGCCGCAGTTCTGCTAACGCTGTTCGCAACATCGAGGGCGAAGGCCCCGGGGAAAAGGGGGAGACGGCCATGAAGCGGTTCGCGAGCAGCGGCGTGCGCATCTGCGCGCTCGGACTGGGGGCGCTGGCGCTGGCGCCGGCCACGGCCCTGGCGGCGACGCCCGGCGCCGTCGACCCGGCGGCGACGGCCTGGATCCTCTCGGCATCGGCCCTGGTTCTGCTCATGACGCTGCCGGGCCTGGCCCTGTTCTATGGCGGCCTGGTGCGCGAGAAGAACGTCCTGTCGGTCCTCATGCAGTGTGTCGCCATCGCCTGCCTGTGCACGCTGCTCTGGCTGACGGTCGGCTACAGCCTGGCCTTCTCGGGAACGGCCGGCTTCATCGGAGACCTGAACAGGGTCTTCCTCGGCGCCGACCCGCGCGCCGGCGTCGTCGGCGCCCTGCCGGAGCCGGTGTTCTTCCTGTTCCAGACGACGTTCGCGATCATCACGCCGGCGCTGATCATCGGGGCGGTGGTCGAACGGGCGCGGTTCGCCGCCGTACTGCTGTTCTCCGGCCTCTGGTTGCTGGCCGTCTATGCGCCGGTGACCCACTGGATCTGGGGCGGCGGCTGGCTCGCCAAGCTCGGGATCATGGACTACGCCGGCGGTCTGGTCGTCCACGCCACAGCGGGGGTGTCGGCGCTCGTCTTCGCCATGCGGGTCGGCCCGCGCGAGGGCTTCCCGCGCGACCAGGCGCCGCCCCACAATCCGGGCATGACGATGATCGGCGCCGGCCTGCTGTGGGTCGGCTGGTTCGGGTTCAACGGGGGCAGCGCGCTCTCGGCCGGCGCAGACGCCGGCATGGCCATCGTCGCCACCCATGTGTCGGCCTGCGCCGCCGGCCTTGTCTGGGGCGCGGTCGAGTGGATCCGCTTCGGCCGCCCCAGCATGATCGGCGTGGTCACCGGCGTCGTCGCCGGCCTCGCCACCGTGACGCCGGCGTCCGGGTTCGTCGGTCCCGGGGGCGGCCTGCTGCTCGGCGCGGCCGGCAGCCTGGTCTGCTTCTGGGCGGTCCATCTGGTGAAGGGGCGGCTCAAGATCGACGATTCGCTGGACGTCTTCGCCGTTCACGGCGTGGGCGGAATCCTGGGCATCCTGCTGGTGTCGGTGCTGGCCAGTCCGGCGCTCGGCGGCGCGGGCTTCCCGGCCGGGCACGGCGTCGGCGCGCAGCTGGGCGTCCAGCTGCTGGGCCTGGCGGCGGTCGTCGTCTGGTCGGGCGGCGTCAGCTTCGCCCTGCTCTGGGTCGTCAATCGTCTCGTCGGTCTGCGCGCCAGCGATATCGCCATCGAGGACGGCCTGGACCTGGCCGAGCACGGCGAGCGCGCCAGCCAGTCCTAGGTCGCGTAGGCGTACGGCCCGCCCTTCGCCAGCGCCGCCTGGTAGGCCGGGCGCGCGTGGATGGTCTTCAGGAAGGCGGCCAGGCGCGGTCGTCCGTCGAGGGCGGCGGCGCGGTCGGCGGCGGCCTCGATGGGGAAACTCATCATGATGTCGGCGGCGCTGAAGTCATCGCCCGCGAACCAGGGCGACCTGCCCAGCTCGGCCTCCCAGTAGTCGAAGTGCGCCTTCAGCTGCGGGTCGACGAACCCCTTCAGCGCCGAGCTGGACACCGCCTTCACCAGCCCGCGGATCAGGCCGGGCGCCCGCTGCGGCAGGGCGGTGAACACCAGCTTCATCAGGAGCGGCGGCATGGCCGAGCCCTCGGCGTAGTGCATCCAGTAGGTCCAGCGCAGGCGATCCTCGGTCCCCGCGGCCGGGCGCAGCCGGCCGCCGGCGTAGGCCTCGCAGATGGTCTCGACGATGGCCCCGGTCTCGGCCAGCGTCGCCGCGCCGTCGGTGATCACCGGCGACTTGCCCAGCGGATGGATCGCCTTCAGCGCCGGCGGGGCCAGCATGGTCTTGCCGTCCCGCTCGTAGCGCTTGATCTCGTAGGGCAGCCCAAGCTCCTCAAGCAGCCAGAGCACGCGCTGCGAGCGGGAGTTGTTCAGGTGGTGGACGGTCAGCATGGCGGGCTCCGAAGCTGGCGGGGAAGCTAGCGCCGGGCCGTCCGAAGTCCACCTTCGTTCAGCAACGACGGAAGCCGGCCTCGCGTGCGGCCGCGCGCATCTTCTCGGTCATCAGAACCATCTTCGCCGCCGTCGGGACCACCGCCTCGGAGTCGCCGAATGCCTTGGCCTTGGCGAAATAGCCGCTCGCCTTCTTGAGGTCGGTGCAGGGGTCCTTGACGGTGATGGCGCCGTGGAAGCCATCCAGCGACCTGCAGAACGAGCCCATGCCCTCGGCCGCCCAGACAGGCCAGTAGCCGCCCATTTTCATCCGCTCGCCGGTCAGGCCCTTGCAGGCCTCGTGCTGGCGCTTGAGGACGTTGTCTTCGGTGGTGGTCGGATCTTCAAGCACGGCGAAGAACGACTGCGCGCGGGCGACCCAGGCGGCGGCGGCCTCCGGTTTGGTGAGGGCCAGCGCGGGAGCCGGAACCAGGGCGGCCGCGGCGATGGCGAAGGCCGCGGAAAGCGCGGTGAGACGTGACACGGACACGGGAATCTTCCTGTTGAACACGAAGTCCCAAAACCCCATCCGCCGCGCGGCCGCAAGAGCTCCGGAACACGGGTCCCCCCTTTTGGTGCAAGGAGTCCCGGGCGACGGACGCGGCTGAGGTTCGCGCAAGGCCGGCGCAACCTGCAATCGATCCCGGGGCGGGCTGGCTGACGATCCGATGGACCGGTCGCCCCCGGGGCTAGCCGAAAGCCTGGAGCCGGTCGCGTTCACGCAGGACTTCCGGACGGTCGCCGCCCTCGGTGCGGAACCGTCCGACCATGCGCGCCAGCTCGGACGCCTCGCTCTTCAGGCTCAGCGTCGCGGCGGTGGACTCCTCCACCATCGCGGCGTTCTGCTGCACCACCTGGTCCATCTCGTTGACGGCCGTGTTCACCTCGGACAGGCCGAGCGCCTGTTCCTGGGCGGAGGAGGCGATCTCGGTCACCAGCTGGTCGATGCGCACCACCTGCCCGACGATGTTCGACAGGGCCTCGCCGGTGCGTCCGACAAGGTCGACGCCGCGCCCGACGTTGTCGGCGGAAGACGCGATCAGGGCCTTGATCTCCTTGGCCGCCTCGGCGGAGCGCTGGGCCAGGGCCCGGACTTCCTGGGCGACGACCGCGAAGCCCTTGCCGGCGTCGCCGGCCCGGGCCGCTTCGACGCCCGCGTTGAGCGCCAGCAGGTTGGTCTGGAAGGCGATCTCGTCGATGACGCCGATGATCTGGCCGATCTCGGTGGACGAGCGCTCGATCTCGCCCATGGCCGCCACGGCGTCGGCGACGACGGACCCGGAGGACTCGGCCCGGGCGCGGGTCTGGCTCACCACCTCGGTGGTCTCGCGGGCCACGCCGGCGGTCTTGCGCACGGTGGCGGTGATCTGGTCCAGCGCGGCGGCGGTCTCTTCCAGGCTGGCGGCCTGGTGCTCCGTGCGCCGCGAGAGGCTGCTGGCCGCGTGGCTGATTTCGTCGGCGCCGCTGTCGATGCCGCTGGTCGTCGACGCGATGGTCGCCATGGCGTCGCGCAGGCGGCTGACAGCCTCATTGAAGTCCACGCGCAGCTTCGCGTAGCGGCCGGTGAATTCCTCCTCGATGCGGGAGGTCAGGTCGCCGGCGGCCAGGCGTTCCAGCGCCGTGGCCAGGCTGTCGACCACGAGGGTCTGTTCGGCCTCGCCCGTGCGACGTTCCTCGTCATGGGCCTGGCGGGTCTGGATCTGGGCGCGGTGGCTTTCTTCAACCGAACGGGTGGCGGCCTCGGCGTCCGCCAGGGCCTTCTGCGTGGCGGCGTTGCGGTTGTCGAGGGTGCGGAACATGCGGTCGAGGTTGACCGCGATGCCGATCAGCACCCCGGCCTCGAGCACCAGGATGACGGCGTGGACGATGACCCGGCCAAGGCTCGCCGCCCCCGGAAACACCGCCGCCGGCAGCACGTAGCTGAGGAGCAGGTGATGGACAGCCACGGTCGCGGCGGCCGCGACGATGGCCTTCCAGTCGCAGTAGACGGCCAGCAACGCGAGCGCGGCGAAGTAGGCCATGTGCATGTCGATCTGCCAGGGATGTCCGGCGAAGGCGGCCACCAGGATCGACACCTGGGCCATCAGCATCATGGCCACGGCGATGCGCAGCTGGGGGCCCTGCGGCAGGATTCGCCAGGCCACGGTCGTTCCCCCCGCCAGCACCGCGCCGCCGCCGGCGATGGCCGGCCAGTTTCCACCGACGATCAGGCTGGCCAGGGCGGCGACGGCCGCGAAGGCCCAGAGGGCGCCGACCAGCAGGCTGGTGCCGGTCCTGCGCTGTTGTTCGAGATCCAGAAACACGATCAGGCCTCCAGGGTGACAGGGTCGGCGCACAGGCGAGCGGCGTCGCCGCCCAGCACCAGAAGGGCGCCGGAGCGGCGCACCCGCGCGGCGAGCCCGGTCGGGTCGCCGTGAATGACAAGAACATTGCGCACGCCGCCCGCGGCGGCGATGTCGCCGGCCGAGGCCGCCGCGCCGGCGATCCGGGCGTCGGACCACCAGGGCGGATAGACGGCCGCCAGCAGGCGTTCGCCCGGACGAGGTCCGGCGCCGAGTCCAACCACTACAGTTGTACTCAAAACGAGTAGCAGTATTGGTCCGAGGAACCGCATCGTACCGTCATGCAGAACCAGGACTTAAACGAATGATAAACCACCCGCTGTTCGCGCAGGACAGTATGTCGCGGCCTTTGGTCGAGCGGTGAGCCAGCCGGGGCTCCGGCCCCGGCGCCGCGACGGGCCGGCTAGTAGCTCTGCAGCGCCCTTACCTCCAACGCTTCAAGCGGCGCGGTCGTGATCGCCTGGGCCGCCGCCAGCGCGCCGGCCGAGGTGGTGTAGTAGGGGATCTTCATCATCAGGGCGGTCCGGCGGATCTCGAAGCTGTCGCTCAGCGACTGCTTGCCCTCGGTGGTGTTGAAGACCAGCTGCACTTCGCCGTTCTTCATGGCGTCGACGATGTGGGGCCGGCCTTCCAGCACCTTGCGCACGAACTCGGTCTCCACGCCCTGCTCGCGGAGCCAGGCGCCGGTGCCGGCGGTGGTCAGCACGCGGAAGCCGGCCGCCTGCAGCAGGCGGACCGGCTCGAGGATCCACACCTTGTCGCTGTCCTTGACCGACACGAACGCGGTTCCGGCGGTCGGCAGGGTGACGCCGCCGCCCAGCTGGCTCTTGGCGAAGGCGCGGGCGAATGCGGGCGCCATGTCGGCCTCGCCCTCACGCTTCCAGTCCAGGCCCATGACCTCTCCGGTCGAGCGCATTTCCGGGCCCAGCACCGTGTCGACGCCGGCGAAGCGGGCGAACGGGAAGACCGCCTCCTTCACCGCGATATGGTCATAGGGTTTGTCGACCAGCCCGAAGCTGGCCAGGGTTTCACCCGCCATGATCCTGGCGGCGATAGCGGCGACAGGCCGGCCGATGGTCTTGGCCACGAAGGGCACGGTGCGCGAGGCGCGGGGATTGACCTCCAGCACATAGATGCGCGGGGCCTCCGAGTGCGGCTCCTCGATGGCGAACTGCACGTTCATCAGGCCACGCACGTTCAGGGCCAGCGCCATGTCGACGGTCTGGCGCTTCAGCTCGGCGATGATGTCAGGGCGCAGCGAGAAGGGCGGCATCGAGCAGGCGCTGTCGCCGCTGTGCACGCCGGCTTCCTCGATATGCTCCAGCACGCCGGCGACGAAGACGTCGGTCCCGTCGCAGAGGGCGTCGATGTCCACCTCGGTGGCGCGGGACAGATACTGGTCGATCAGGATCGGGGAGTCGCCGCTCGCCTCGACCGCGGTGCGGACGTAGCGGTCCAGCTGCTCGTCGTCGCGAATGATCTCCATGCCCCGGCCGCCCAGCACGTAGGACGGGCGGATGACGATCGGGTAGCCGACCTCGGCGGCGGCGGTGAAGCACTCGGCGGCGCTGCGGGCCAGGGCGTTGACCGGCTGGGCAATGTCCAGGCGGTGCAGCAGCTGCTGGAAGCGCTCGCGGTCCTCGGCCAGGTCGATGGAGTCGACGCTGGTGCCCAGGATCGGGATGCCGGCCTGCTCCAGGGGATGGGCCAGCTTCAGCGGCGTCTGGCCGCCGAACTGGACGATGACGCCGGCCAGGGTCCCGTTCTTCTGCTCGACGTGGATCAGCTCCAGCACGTCCTCGGCCGTCAGCGGCTCGAAGTAGAGGCGGTCGGAGGTGTCGTAGTCGGTCGAGACGGTCTCGGGGTTGCAGTTGACCATGATCGACTCGATGCCGATGGCCTCCAGCGCGAAGGCCGCGTGGCAGCAGCAGTAGTCGAACTCGATGCCCTGGCCGATCCGGTTGGGACCGCCGCCCAGGATGATCGCCTTCCTGCGGTTGCTGGGCTCCGACTCGCAGTCGGGCGCCTGGCCGAGCGCCCCGGTCTCGTAGGTCGAGTACATGTAGGGCGTGGTGGCCGCGAACTCGCCGGCGCAGGTGTCGATGCGCTTGAACACCGGGCGGACGTTCAGGGCCTGGCGAGCGGCGCGGACGGCGACCTCGCTGTCCGAAACCAGCTTCGCCAGCCGGGCGTCGGAGAAGCCCATGGCCTTGAGCCGGCGCATCCCGGCGGCGTCGGCGGGCAGGCCGGCGACGCGGACGCGGCCTTCCTCGCGCACGATGTCGGCGATCTGGCGCAGGAACCAGGGCTCGTAGGCACAGGCGCCGTTGATCTCCTCGACCGTCAGCCCGTGGCGGAAGGCCTGGGCGATGACCCGCAGGCGATCGGGCGTGGGCATGGCCAGGGCGCGCAGCACGGCGGCGTGGGCGGTGTCCGGGTCGCCGGCGCCCTCGATCTCGATCTCGTCCAGGCCGGTCAGGCCGGTTTCAAGCCCGCGCAGGGCCTTCTGCAGGCTCTCGGCGAAGGTGCGGCCGATGGCCATGACCTCGCCGACCGACTTCATCGAGGTGGTCAGGTGCGGCTCGCTGCCCGGGTACTTCTCGAACGCGAAGCGGGGGATCTTGGTGACGACGTAGTCGATGCTCGGCTCGAACGAGGCCGGCATGGCGCCGCCGGTGATGTCGTTGGCCAGCTCGTCCAGGGTGTAGCCAACGGCCAGGCGGGCGGCGACCTTGGCGATCGGGAAGCCGGTGGCCTTCGAGGCCAGGGCCGAGGACCGCGACACCCGCGGATTCATCTCGATGACGACCATGCGGCCGTCGGCCGGGTTGATCGCCCACTGGACGTTGGAGCCGCCGGTCTCGACGCCGATCTCGCGCAGCACGTCGATGCTGCCCTTGCGCATGCGCTGGTATTCCTTGTCGGTCAGCGTCAGGGCCGGGGCGACGGTGATGGAATCGCCGGTGTGGACGCCCATCGGGTCGATGTTCTCGATGGAGCAGACGATGATGCAGTTGTCCGCCTTGTCGCGGACCACCTCCATCTCGAACTCCTTCCAGCCCAGGACGCTTTCCTCGATCAGCACCTCGGTGGTGGGCGAGAGGTCAAGGCCGCGCAGGACGATCTCCTCGAACTCCTCGCGGTTGTAGGCGATGCCGCCGCCGGTCCCGGCCAGCGTGAAGCTGGGGCGGACGATGGCGGGCAGGCCGACGAACTCGAGGCCCTCGAGCGCCTCCTCCAGGCTATGGGCGGCCTTGGACTTGGGGCTCTCGAGGCCCAGCTTGTCCATGGCGTCGCGGAACTTCTGGCGGTCCTCGGCCTTGTCGATGACGTCGGCCTTGGCGCCGATCATCTCGACGCCGTACTTTTCCAGCGTGCCGTCGGCCTCCAGCGCCAGCGCCGTGTTCAGGGCCGTCTGGCCGCCCATCGTCGGCAGCAGGGCGTCGGGCCGCTCCTTGGCGATGATCTTGGCGACGATCTCCGGCGTGATCGGCTCGATGTAGGTCGCGTCCGCCACGTCCGGATCGGTCATGATGGTGGCGGGGTTGGAATTGACCAGGATGATCCGGTACCCCTCGGCCCGCAGCGCCTTGCAGGCCTGGACGCCGGAGTAGTCGAACTCGCAGGCCTGCCCGATGACGATGGGCCCGGCGCCGATGATCAGGATCGAGGCGATATCGGTGCGTTTGGGCATGGTTTTTTCGCGCGCAAGGGCGGTCGCGCAGTACTGCGCGGCCGGGTCGGACAAACATCAGGTTAAGCGGGTCGTTTAGAGGCGGAGTCGGGGCGGGGCAAGTCTCGATTGGGCGTTGCATTCGCACATCGTCATGGCCCGACTTGTTCGGGCACCCCTGCGTGATGGGCCGGAGCATCCTGCACAGGCGAAGACGCTGCACGGACCCTTGGTCGCCGGCTTCATGGGTGGCCGGAGCAAGTCGGGCCATGACGGGGCGGGGGCGTTGCCGCTCGGGGTGCACAGGCCTAACGTCCCTGCCCAACACCACAGGGGAGGATGTCATGCGTATCGTTCTGGCCGCCGCGGCGGCGCTTCTGCTTTCGGCGACCACGGCCTTCGCCGGCGAAGAGGTCATGGCCTCGCGGATCGGCAACACCACCGTCACCACCGACGCCACCGGCATGTCCTCGAAAATCTACTACGAGGCCGACCACACCTTCACCGGCGTGGCCAACGACCAGGAGCTGGCCGGAAGCTGGCAGCTGAAGGGCTCGCAGGTCTGCCTGACCTTCTCCAGCGCGCCGCCCCCGGGGTATCCGGAAACCATCTGCACGCCGGTCTCGGCGAAGAACGTCGGCGACAGCTGGACCAGCGGCCCGTTCAGCGTGCAGCTGCTGGAAGGCCGGCAGTAGCGACGCGCGCTCCGTGTCCCCGGCGAAGGCCGGGGTCCATGGGGCAGGCGCGGAGGCGGTCTCATGGGTCCCGGCCTTCGCCGGGAACACGGGGGCCCTACTTCGCCTTGTCCATCAGCCCGGCGAAGCGCTCGAAGATGTAGAGGCTGTCGGTCGGGCCGGGCGAGGCTTCCGGGTGGTGCTGGACGCTGAACACCGGCTTGCCGGCCAGCTCCAGGCCCGCGTTGGTGCCGTCGAACAGGCTGACGTGGGTCTCGCGCACCGGCTCGGGCAGCGAGTCGCGGTCGACGGTGAAGCCGTGGTTCATCGACACGATCTCGACCTTGCCGGTGGTCAGGTCCTTCACCGGATGGTTCGCGCCATGGTGACCCTGGTCCATCTTCACGGTCTTCGCCCCCAGCGCCAGGGCCAGCATCTGGTGGCCCAGGCAGATGCCGAAGACGGGCACGCCGCTGTCGACCAGCTTGCGGATCTCGGGCACCGAGTACTCGCCCGTCGCGGCCGGATCGCCCGGACCGTTGGACAGCAGCACCCCGTCGGGCTTGCGGGCCAGGATGTCCTCGGCGCTGGTGTCGGCCGGCACCACCGTGGCGCGGGCTCCGATGGAGGCCAGCGAGCGCAGGATGTTGCGCTTGACGCCGTAGTCGACGACCACGACCTCGTACTTCGGGGTCTCGAGCTTGCCGTAGCCCTCGTTCCATTCCCACAGCTGCTCGTCCCAGACGAAGCTCTGGCGGGTGGTGGCGTACTTGGCGAGATCCAGGCCGACGAGGCCCGCCCAGGCCTTCGCCTTCGCGACCAGGGCGTCGAGGTCGAACTCGCCTGTCGGGCTGTGGGCGATGACGGCGTGCGGCATGCCCTTCTCGCGGATCACGCGGGTCAGGGCGCGGGTGTCGACCCCGGCCAGGCCGATGACGCCCCGGCGTTCCATCCAGGCGTTCAGCGGGCTGTCGGAGCGGTAGTTGGCCGGGTCGGTCGGGGCGTCGCGGAAGATGGCGCCGCGCGCCGAGGTCTCCGACCCGCCGCTGATCTGCTCCAGATCCTCGACGTTCGTGCCGACATTGCCGATGTGGGGGAAGGTGAATGCGACGATCTGGGCCATGTAGGACGGGTCGGTCAGGATCTCCTGATAGCCCGTCATGGCGGTGTTGAAGCACACCTCGCCGACCGCCTCGCCGACCGCCCCGACCCCGATGCCCTGCAGCACCGTGCCGTCGGCGAGCGCGAGAACGCCCGTGGCGCCAGGAAGAACCTTGCTCGCCATTGATGTGCTCCTGACCTGCTGGACAAACGGGCGCGTTGGTAGTGAGTCGGCCCGTCAGGGTCAAACGATAAACGGCCGGGAGGGACACGATTGCGGCTCACCCGGCGCCGCGCATGAACCAAGGTTCACTTGCTGGCGACCAGACGACGGCCCATGGCTTGCCTACGCCTTTGGAGCCCCGAATGAAACGTCTCACCGTCGGACTGGTTCTCTTCCTGCTCGCCGCCGCGCCGGCCTCCGCCACGGAGCCCGATCTCCCGGCCGTGCTGACGCAGGCGATGGAGGGCCAGACGGTTCCGGCCGCGGGCGTGCTGGTCATTCGCGACGGCTCCGTCACGGGTCAGGCCGTACGCGGCGTCCGGGTGCTGGGCAAGGCTGAGCCGGTGACGCTCGAGGATCGCTGGAACCTCGGATCCGACGGCAAGGCGATGACGGCGACGATGGTCGGCCGGCTGGTCGAGCGCGGTCTGCTGCGCTGGGACGCGCCGCTGTCGGAGATGATGCCGGACCTGGCCGCGGACATGCGGCCCGAGTATCGCGACGTGACGTTGATCGACCTGCTCTCCCACCGGGCGGGCCTGCCGGAGAACGTCAGCGACGAGGCCTTCTACCGGAGTTTCTACAAGGACAGCCGTCCGCCGCCGGCCCAGCGAATCGCCTATCTCAAGCGGGCGTTGTCCGAGGCGCCGGTCGGTCCGGCGCGGGGTGAGCCCAGCTATTCCAACAGCGGCCCGCTACTGGCCGCCGCCATTGCCGAGCGGGTTACGGGAAAGCCCTACGAGCAGCTGATGCAGGACGAGGTCTTCGGCCCGCTCGGCATGACCAGCGCCGTCTTCGGTCAGACGCCGGGCGCAGGAGATCCCTGGGGCCACGTTGACGGCCGCATCGCCGACCGGCCGTTCGACGCCAACACCGAATTCCTGCTGCCCGCCGGCGGGGTGCGGATGAGCCTGGCCGACTGGGCCCGCTTCTGCATCGACCAGCTCAAGGGCGAGGACGGCGCCGGACTGCTGCTCAAGGCCGAGACCTATCGTCAGCTTCACACGCCGCAGGGCGAGACCATCTTCGCGCTGGGCTGGGGCGTCGCCCCGCAGATGGCCGGCAGGTTGGGCCCGGTGCTGACCCACAGCGGATCGGACGGCAACTGGTTCGCCTTCGTGGCTCTGTTCCCGACCGGCGACAACGGCGTTCTGGTCGTGGCCAACGCCGCCGACAGCATGGGCGGCGACGCGGCCGCGAGGTCCATCGCCAGGGCCGTCATGATGACCTTGGCCCCGCCCGTTCCAGCCGAACCTTGACAGGAGACGCCGATGCTCCAGATGCGCCCCAACTGTGAATGCTGCGATGTCGACCTGGCCCCCGACGCCGCCGGCGCGATGATCTGCACCTTCGAATGCACCTTCTGCGAAGCGTGCGCGGCGGGGCGGTTCGGCGGCGTCTGCCCCAACTGCGGGGGCGGCCTGGTCGCCCGGCCGGCGAGGCCGACGGCCCTGCTGGCGAAGTTCCCGGCCAGCGCCGAGCGGGTGGTGAAGCCGCATGGGGCGTGTGCGTGATGGGCTGAGCCGCCTTGCGTGCTTCGCGACGCGCTTCGCGCTCCTCAGCATGACGAGCTTTGTTGATGCCCACTCCCCTTCGTCACCCTGAGGAGCGAGCTCTTGGGCGAGCGTCGCGAAGGACGCACGACTTCACTTCGGCCCCGTCCCTCGCTATCCCCCGCCCATGACCATCACCACGGTCGGCCTCGATGCCGACGACACGCTCTGGCACAACGAGACGCTCTTTCGCCTGACCCACCGGCGGTTCGTCGACCTGCTCGCGCCCTACGCCGACGAGGCGATGCTGGAGGCGAAGCTGGCCGAGACCGAGAAGCGCAACCTTCGGCTCTACGGCTACGGGGTGAAGGGCTTCACCCTGTCGATGATCGAGACGGCGATGGAGCTGACGGCCGACAAGGTGTCGATCGGCGTCATCAAGCAGATCCTCGCCGCCGGCCGCGAGATGCTGACCGAGCCGGTCGAGCCGCTGCCCGGCGTCGACCTGGCGCTGCACCAGCTGTCGGAGCGCTACCGCCTGGTGCTGATCACCAAGGGCGACCTGCTGCACCAGGAGCAGAAGCTGGCGGCCAGCGGACTGGGCGACCTGTTCGCGGCCGTGGAGATCGTCAGCGAGAAGGACGCCGACACCTATCGCCGGGTGTTCGCCCGCCACGGCACGGGGCCTGAGCAGGCGGTGATGGCCGGCAACTCCATGCGCTCGGACATCCTGCCGGCGCTGGAGGCCGGCGCCTGGGGCGCGCTGATCCCCTATCCGCTGGTCTGGGCCCACGAGGCGGCCGAAGCGCCGGACGCCCACGACCGCTACGTCGAGCTGGCCTCGATCAGCGAGCTGCCGGGGTGGGTGGATGGGCTGGGGACTGCTTCCGTCGATAGACGGTAGCTGTCCCCGACAGGCCGCAAGATCGCCCCAAACACATTGCGTCCTTCGCGACGCCGCTTCGCGACGCCGCTTCGCGGCTCCTCAGGATGACGAAGGGGAGTGGGCTGCACTAAGGTTCGTCATGGTGAGGAGCGAGCTCTTGGGCGAGCGTCGCGAACCACGCAAGGAATCCGCATGCGCAACCTTCTCGCCCTGGCCGCGACCTTCCTCCTCCTCTCCTGCTCAGCCATGCCGGAGCTGCCGACGCTGCCCGGACAGGCGGCCAAGGGCGCGCCGTTCGACATCGTCATCCGCAACGGCCTGATCCACGACGGGACCGGCGCGGCGCCCTACCGGGGCGAGGTGGCCATTCGCGGCGACCGCATCGTGGCCATAGGCGCGCGGATCAAGGGGCCCCGCCTCACCGAGATCGATGCGAAGGGCCAGGCTGTCGCGCCCGGCTTCATCAACATGCTCAGCTGGGCCACTGACAGCCTGATCGCCGACGGCCGCGGCCTGTCGGACCTCAAGCAGGGGGTGACGCTGGAGGTGATGGGCGAGGGCTCCTCGATGGGGCCGTGGAACGCGGAGATGAAGCGGCTGGAGCGCCAGCGGCAAGGCGACATCAAGTACGACATCGCCTGGACCACGCTCGGCGAGTACCTGGCCTACCTCGAGAAGGAGGGGATCAGTCCCAACGTCGCCTCCTTCGTGGGCGCGGAGACGGTCCGCACCCATGTGCTGGGCGAGGGCGACGACCAGCCCGGCGAGGCGCAGCTGCAGCAGATGCGGGCGCTGGTCGTCCAGGCCATGGAGGAGGGCGCGCTGGGCGTCGGCTCCTCGCTGATCTACGCGCCCGGCAGCTACGCCGAGACCCGCGAGCTGATCGCCCTGGCGACCGAGGCCGGCCGCTGCGGCGGCATCTACGTCAGCCATATGCGCAGCGAGGGCAACCGGCTGCTGGAGGCCATCGACGAGCTGATCGAGATCTCCCGCGCCTCCGGGGCGCCGGCCGAGATCTGGCACCTCAAGGCGGCCGGCCGCCAGAACTGGGGCAAGCTCGACGCGGCGATAGCCAGGATCGAGGCCGCGCGGGCCGGCGGCCAGCGCATCACCGCCAACATGTACACCTACACCGCCGGCTCGACGGGCCTGGACGCCGCCATGCCGCCCTGGGTGCAGGCCGGCGGCCGCGAGGCCTGGATCAAGCGGCTGAAGGACCCGCAGATCCGCCGCGAGGTCATCGCCGAGATGCGCACCGACAGCCCGGTGTTCGAGAACCTCTACCGCTTCGCCGGGGCGGAGGGGACGCTGCTGGTCGGTTTCCAGAACCCCAGGCTCAAGCCCCTGACCGGCAAGACCCTGGCCCAGGTCGCCGCCGAGCGGAAGGTCAGCCCCGAGGACGCCGCCATCGACCTGGTCATCGAGGACGGCAGCCGGGTGCAGGTGGTCTATTTCCTGATGAGCGAGGACAACGTCCGCAAGCAGGTCGCCCTGCCGTGGATGAGCTTCGGCTCCGACGCCGGCGCCCAGGCGCCGGAGGGCGTGTTCCTGCAGTCCAGCACCCATCCTCGCGCCTACGGCAACTTCGCCCGGCTGCTGGGCAAGTACGTGCGCGAGGAGAAGGTCGTCACCCTGCCGGAAGCCATCCGGCGGATGACCAGCCTGCCGGCTCATAACCTGGGCCTGCGCGAACGCGGAACGCTGAAGCCCGGCTACTACGCCGATGTGGTCATCTTCGACCCGGCCAGTGTCAGCGACCCGGCCACCTACCAGAGCCCCAAGCAGTTCGCGACCGGCGTCAGTTGGGTGCTGGTCAACGGCGGCGTGGCCCTGAAGAACGGACAGCCGACAGGCGTGGCGACGGGCCGGGTGGTCCGCGGTCGGGCGTGGAAGGGCTGGCCTGACGGCGGCTGCCGGGCGAGCGCGAAGGACTGGGGCTGGTAAAAGGGGGATACACACTCATTTCCTCCGGCGTCCGGAGAGGCTCGGGGAAATGAGTGTGTGTCCCCCTTCTACCGTTTCCTCCGTCGCGCCAGCAGCACAAGGCCGTAGAGCGGCACGGTCGCCGCCATGGCCCACAGGGTCGGCGGCAGCATCGCGGGGTCCGACAGGGCGAGCACGGTCACGGCGAAGGCCGCGCCGACGAGGCCGAGTCCCTGCAGCAGGCGACGCCGGCCAGGGTCCGGCACATCCCGGGCGATGCGGACCAGCGCGAGCGAGCAGAGCGCATAGGTCACCATCGAGAAGTTGACGGTGACGTTGATCAGCACCCCGAACTGCTTGCCCAGCGTCGGCGAGACGCTGGCCAACAGGACGCCGGACATCAGGGCGGCGGCGAGCACCAGGTCGCGAACCGGCGCCCGTGTCGCATCGCCCTGCGACAGGATCCTGGGCAGGTAGCCCGCCGCCGCGCCGCTGCGCGAACCCTCGGCGGTGACCAGCATCCAGCCGCCGACGGTGCCCAGGGTCTTGAGCAGGGCGCAGACCGCGATCACGCCGGCCGCGGCCGGCCCCCACAGGATGCGGATGGCGTCAGCGAACGGCGCCGTGGACTTCGCCAGGACGTCGGTCGGGATCGAGCCCAGCAGCGCCACGGAGGCGCCGATGTAGATCACCGCCGCCAGCGCCACCCCGCCGAGCGAGGCGCGCGCCACGTTCCTTTCCGGGTCGCGGACCACGGCGGCCGCGAAGCTGGCGCTCTCGATGCCCAGGAAGGCCCAGAAGACCGGCGCCAGCGACTGTCCGACGGCGACAGAGAGGGGTTTGCCGCTGACGTTCCAGCCCGCCGCGAAGATGTCGCTGTCGAACGCCAGTAGTCCCAGGACCGTCGCCACCACGATCGGAGCCAGCCCGATCAGCAGCGTCAGGCCGCTCAGCCGGGTCACCAGCTTCGCGCCGAATATGTTGGCGATGGTCAGCAGCCAGATGAGGCCGATCGTGGTCCAGGCGCCCGACAGGGGCTCGGCCACCGCCGGCAGGAAGTAGGCGAGGTAGCCGGTCGCCGCCAGCGCCACCGCCGGCACGCCGATCCAGCAGGCGAGCAGATAGAGCCACCAGTTGGCGAAGCCGAAGAAGGGGTGCAGCCCCCTGGCCGGGTAGTCGACGATCGCGTCCGGCGTCGGCCGGATCGTGGCCAAGGCCGCGAAGACCCCCGCCAGCGCCAGGGCGCCCGCCGAGGTGATCAGCCAGGACAGGATCGTCGAGGACCCCGTGGCCGCCAGCGAGGCCGGCAGCATGAACACCCCCGACCCGATCATGTTGCCCGCCACCAGCACCGTCGCCGCCAGCGGGCCTACGCCCCGTTCGTTGCTCAACCGCCCGCCCCCGCGTTCGGATAACAGTGGGCGGCGGATTTGGCCGTGGAGTCAACGCACAGCCGGGGACGGGCGCTTCAGGGCGTGTCTCGTCCGCTTGGGGCAGTGACGCCGTGCGTCCTTCGACACGCCGTTTCGCGGCTGCTCAGGATGACTGAGAAAGAAGGCTATCCCCCATCGTCATGCTGAGCAGCACCCGCAGGGTGCGTGTCGAAGCACGCAAGGCCCTACCCCAGCACTTCCGCCACCCGGTTCTGGAACCACCCCACCGCGACCTCGTGCCGGGGCGACAGCACGCCCTGGTCGTAGACGCCGGCGTCGAGGTTGGTCTGCACCGCCTCGCAGATCACCTTGTCCTCGAGGGTGAGGGTGTCGGAGGCGGCCAGCACCGCCTCCATGTCGGCAGTCGCCGGGTCGTAGAAGTAGAGGTAGTCCAGCCGCGTGCGGTCGTGGCCGACCGGCTGCATGTGCTCCACCATCAGGCCGTAGCGATAGACGTTGAAGGCCAGGTTCGGCCACAGCCAGGCCCACAGGCCGTCGTTGACGCCGCTGCTGGTGGCGACCTCGTGGACCGCCACGGCGCCGTCCATGCGGACATTATACGAAGCCGTATCGACCTCGGCGGCCAGGCCCGGATGCACCACGTCGATGTGGTAGCCCTCCAGGTAGTTCTCGACATAGGTCTTCCAGTTGCAGGCCACGTCGTGGCTGCGGCGCAGGGTGGCCGGCCCGACGGTCACGCCCCGCTCGTCCATCAAACGGCCAAGCGGCGCGACCAGCGCCTCCAGCGGATCGGCCTGGCCGTCGATGTTGACGAACACGAAGCCGCGCCAGGCCTGCAGCCGCACAGGATACAGCCCGAACTCCCGCGGGTCGAACCCCTCGGCGGCGCCGAAATCGACGGCGCTGCGCAGCCGGCCATCCAGGGCGTAGCGCCAGCCGTGATAGCGGCAGGTCAGCTCGCCGCCGCAGTTGCCCCGGCCGGCCTCGACCAGCGGCCCGGCCCGGTGGCGGCAGACGTTGTGGAACCCGCGCAGCACGCCGTCCTTGCCGCGCACGGCCAGCACCGGCCAGCCGGCGATCACACCCGCCAGGTAGTCGCCTTCGCCCGCCGCTTCGCTCTCATGACCCAGGAACTGCCAGCCGGCGGCGAAGACGGCCTGGCGTTCGCGCTGGAAGACGGCCGGGTCGCGATAGAGGGCGGCGGGAAGGGTGAGCTGCATGGGCGGGAGTTGGAGGGAGGGGCCGCCGAACGTCAATCCTCCCGGCAGCCATTCATCCTCTCGTCGTGGGACAGAAAAATGGGATGTCACATTCGCACCGCCTCCCGCGTCTTCATCGAGAACAAGGAGACATCCCCATGATCTACCGATGGATCGCCGCGCTGCTGGGCGGAGGGCTGGCGGTCAACGCGCTCATTCAGCTGGCGCTGCCGCTGGCCTGGTACGACGCGGTGCCGGGTGTGCCGCTGACCGGGCCGTTCAACGTCCATTTCGTGCGCGACATCGGCATGGCCTATCTGGTCGTGAGCCTGGGGCTCGGCTGGTTCGCCTGGCGACCGGCCCAGGGCTGGCCGGCGCTGGTCTGCGCCGCCGCCTTCCTCGGCCTGCACGCGTCCATCCACGTCGGCGACGCCAGCTGCGGCGGCAGCGTCTGGCGCGATCTTGTCCGGGACTTTCCCGGCGTCTTCCTGCCCGCCCTGATCACGGCCTGGATCGCCTGGGCCGCCCGTCCCGCTTCCACTACGGCCAAGGAGATCTGACATGTTGAAAGCCCTGCTCCGCCGCCAGATCGACGGCTTCGAGAAGACCTGGAACTACGGCGCCGGCTATATGCGCGACCTGCTCGACAAGGGCGGGCCCTGGACCTTCATCCGCTTCGGGATGGTCGCCTCGCTGGGCCACGGCAAGAGCGCGCCGGCCGAGGCGCGGGCCGCCGCCGGCATCGTCGGCACCCTGGCCGGCGACTGCGGACCCTGCACCCAGATCAGCGTCGACATGGCCACGGCCGGCGGCGTGCGGCCCGAGGTTCTGCGCGGCATCCTGGCCGGCGACCGCCTGGCCATGGGCGAGGCGGCGGCGCTGGCCTACGACTTCGCCCGCGCGGTGCTGGACCGCAATTTGCTGGACGCCGACGAATGCAGGGCAGAGATCGCCCGCCGCTGGGGCGAGGCCGCGGTCGTGGATCTGGCCCTCGCCCTGACGACCGGCCAGATGTATCCCACGGTGAAGTATGCGCTGGGTCACGGCCGCGCCTGCACGAAGGTTGTGGTCGCCGGCGTCAGCGCCCCCTTCCGCCTGTCGGAGCCCGTCGCGGTATGAACCCCGCCACCTCGATCTTCGAAGCCGAGCGGCCCCGCCTGAAGCGGCTGGCCTACCGGATGCTCGGGTCGGTGGCCGAGGCGGAGGACGCGGTGCAGGACGCCTGGCTGCGCTGGGACCGGGCCGGCGGGGGAGCGGAGAACCCCCGGGCCTGGCTGGTCCAGACCGTCACCCGCCTGTGCCTGGACCGGCTGAAGTCGGCCCGCGCCCGGCGCGAGACCTACGTCGGCCCCTGGCTGCCCGAGCCGCTGGTCGAGGAGATCACCGACGATCCGGTCGAGCGGGCCGAGGACGTCTCGGTCGCCTTCCTGCTGGCGCTGGAGCGGCTGTCGCCGCTCGAGCGGGCGGTGTTCCTGCTGCACGACGTCTTCGACCAGGACTACGGCGAGATCGGCCGGACGCTCGGCCGGGGCGAGGCGGCGGTGCGCCAGCTGGCCAGCCGGGCCCGCGCTCACGTCCGCGACGCCCGCCCGCGCTTTGCCGTGTCGCCGGAGAAGACGCTCGAGCTCGCCGCCGCCTTCATGCGCGCCGCCGCCGCCCAGGACATGGAGGGTCTCTCCAGCCTGCTGGCGCAGGATGCGGTGCTGATCTCCGACGGCGGCGGCAAGCGGCCGGCGGCCCTGCGGCCCATGATCGGTCGCGACGACGTCATGCTGCTGCTGCGCGGCCTCGCCTCGCGTGGCGGTTTCTCAAAGGCCATGGCCATGCGCCCGGCGATGATCAACGGCGCGCCGGGCGTGATCATGGATCTTTCCGACGGCCTGCAGACCATCGCCTTCGAAGCCGACGCCGACGGCCTGCTGAGCGCGATCTACATCATGCGCAACCCGGACAAGCTGGGGCATGTGAGGGGGTGACGCCCTGCGTGGTTCCCCCGGATCAGGTCCGGGGTCGCCCTAGCGCTCGCTCCTCACCATGACGAACTTTGTTGCAGCCTACCCACCCTCGTCATCCTGAGGAGCGGCGAAGCCGCGTCGCGAAGGACGCACTGACGCGGGGCCATCGGCCGTGCTGGCGAGTCTGCCCCCAGCCGCGCTATGACAGGCCATGCGCTTCGACGACAGGTTCCTGGAGGAGATCAAGTCGCGCGTCCGCCTGTCGGACGTGATCGGCAAGACCGTGAAGCTCAAGCGCCAGGGCCGCGAGTACGTCGGCCTGTCGCCGTTCACCAAGGAGCGGTCGCCCAGCTTCTTCGTCAACGACGACAAGGGTTTCTTCCACGACTTCTCCAGCGGCAAGCACGGCGACCTGATCAGCTTCCTGCAGGAGACCGAGCGGCTGACCTTCATGGAGGCGGTCGAGCGGCTGGCGGGCGAGGCGGGCGTGCCGCTGCCGGCCCCCGACCCCCAGGCCGCCGAGCAGGAGAAGAAGCGCCAGGGCCTTGCCGACTGGGTCGAGCTGGCCGCGCAGTGGTTCGAGGGCGAGCTGCACCGGCCGTCGGGCAAGGCGGCGCGGGATTACCTGCTGCGCCGGGGCCTGCCGGAGACGGAGTGGAAGCGCTTCCGCATCGGCTTCTCCCCGGCCAGCCGCACGGCGCTCAAGGACTACCTGATCGCCAAGGGGGCCAAGCCCGGCGAGCTGATCGACGCCGGCCTCCTGATCGCGCCGGAGGAGGGCGGGTCCGCCCCCTACGACCGCTTCCGCGACCGCATCATCTTCCCGATCGCCGACGCGCGCGGCCGGGTGGTCAGCTTCGGCGGCCGGGCCATGGATCCGGAGGCGCGGGCCAAATACCTGAACGGCCCCGAGACCAGCCTGTTCTCGAAAGGGAGGCTGCTCTACGGCCTGCCGGAGGCGCGCAAGCTGCTGCACGCCGGCGGCGAGGATGCGGCGCTGGTCGTGGTCGAGGGCTACATGGACGCCATCGCCTGCCAGCGGGCCAACATCGCCGCCGTCGCCCCGCTGGGCACCGCCCTGACCGAGGACCAGATGGAGGTGCTGTGGCGCCTGCACCCGGAGCCGACCCTGTGCTTCGACGGCGATAGCGCGGGCCAGCGGGCGGCCTTCCGCTCGCTGGACCGGGCGCTGCCGCTGCTCAAGCCCAGCCGCAGCTTCCGCTTCAGCATCGTATCCGGCGGCAAGGACCCCGACGACGTGCTGCGCGAGCAGGGCCCCAACGTGCTGCGCAAGCAGCTGTCGGAGACACGGCCCTTCGTCGAGGTGCTGTTCGAGCGCGAGCAGGCCGCCGCCGCCCCGCTCGATACGCCCGAGCGCCGGGCGGGTCTGAAGGCCAATCTGCGCAAGCTGGCGGCGACCATCGCCGATCCGGACCTGGGCGCCGCCTATCGCGAGGACCTGCTCGGCCGCTACGAGGCGCTGTGGCCGACCACCAAGCCGGTGTTCACCGTCGGCGCGGCGGCGCGGGAGATGTCGCGGCGGCGCTGGGACAACGCCCGCCCGGTGTTCACCGCCCGCGCCCTCGACGAAACCAAGGCCGCCATCACCCGCATGCGGGCCGAGCCGCGTCCGCTGTCGGCCGCCCTGGCCCTGGCGGCGATGCAGAATCCCAAGCTGCTGGAGGACAAGGTCGAGCAGCTGGCGTCGAAAGGCTTCGGCGACGACCGGCTGAGCGGGATCGCCAGCGAGCTCGTCGCGCTTCGCTTCGAGGCCGACACACTGGATTCCGCCGCCGTGCGCCATCGTCTCCATGCCCGCGGCTACGACGACTCGGTGTTCGACCAGATCGCCAGCGCCGCGCGGAAGGCCCGCGCCGCCTTCCTGGAACGCGACGTGACGCCTGAGCAGGCCCATCTGCTGTGGACCCGCGCCTATGAACTGCTGATGGACCTCGAAGCGCTCGAGCGCGCGGTCGCCGCCGCCGTCAACGACTCGGCGCGCGACCCGGACTACAAGACGCTCTCACGCCTCAAGACCGAGCGTGACGCCCTCAAGCGCCGCGTCGACCGGGGCGATTGGCTGGACGAGGCGGAGGCGGCGCACCCGCTTCATTGAGGGAGCCTAGCTCCGGTAGTCCCCGTTGATCGCCACGTATTCCTTGGTCAGGTCGCAGGTCCAGACGCTCGCCGAGCCCCGGCCGACGCCGACGTCGACGCTGACCTCAAGCTCCTGCTTCTTCATGTAGGCGCTCATCTTCGCCTCGGAGTAGGTCGGGGAGACCAGGCCGTCCTGGGCGGCGACCAGCTTGCCGAACCTGACGCTCATGCGGTCGCGGTTGACCGGCTCGTCGGCGCGGCCGACGGCCATGACGATGCGACCCCAGTTGGCGTCCTCGCCGGCGAAGGCGGTCTTGACCAGCGGGCTTTCGGCCACCGTGCGGGCGATCTTGCGGGCGCTGGCCGCGTTCTGGGCGCCGGTGACGTTGATCTTCACGAACTTGGTCGCGCCCTCGCCGTCGCGGACCAGCTGCAGCGCCAGGTCCAGCAGGACCTTCTCCAGCTTGTCGCGGAAGTCGGCCAGGCGGTGGTCGCCGGCCCGGCTGATGCGCGGCGCGCCGGACTGGCCGGTGGCGAACAGCAGCAGGGTGTCGTTGGTCGAGCGGTCGCCGTCGACGGTCACACAGTTGAAGGTCGTGCGGGTGTAGAGGCTGACCAGGGTCTGCAGCGCCTTGGGCGCGATATCGGCGTCGGTGGCGACGAAGGCCAGCATGGTCGCCATGTCCGGCGCGATCATGCCCGAGCCCTTGGCGATGCCGTTGATGCGCACCGTCTGGCCGTCGATCTTCGCCGTGGCCGTGGCGGCCTTGGGGAAGGTGTCGGTGGTCATGATCGCCTTCGCGGCGTCCTGCCAGGCGTCGTCGGTCAGCCGGCCTTCGATGGCGGGCAGCTTCTGGGTGATCTTGCCGTCGTCCAGCCGCACGCCGATGACGCCGGTCGAGGCCATCATGACGTCGCGCTGGCGGCAGTCCAGGCGCTTGGCCACGGCCCCGGCCACGCGGCGCACCGCGTCGGCGCCGGGCTTGCCGGTGAAGCTGTTGGCGCAGCCGGCGTTGACGACCAGCGCCTGGACCCCTTCGCCGCCGGAGCTTTCCAGCTGCTTGCGGCACCAGTCGACCGGGGCCGAGCCGACGCCGTGGCGGGTGAAGACGCCGGCGCAGCTGGCGCCCGGCGAAAACTGCATCACCAGCAGGTCGGGCCGCTCGTGCTTGTAGAAGCCAGCCCGGCCGATCCCCATCCGCACCCCGGCGATCGGCGGCATCTTCGGCATCGAGACGGCCAGCGGCGAGACCTTCAGGCCGGGCTTGCCAGGCGTCGGCGCCTCGGGTTCCGCCGTCGCCGGCCCGGCGTCCTTGCCGGTGCGGCGCAGGCCGCGCTTGAGAGCGGTGGCCAGCGGGTCGAGCACGGCGTGGGCCGCGGCCTCCACCGGCTTGGCGGCCGCTTCCAGCGCGCGGGAGGCCGAGGACTTCGTCGGGGGCTTGGTCATTTCTTGGCCGGCGTGGCTGGAGCGGACGCGGCCTCGTCGGCCGGTGCGGCCGGCGGCGCCGGGGTCGGGGCAGGCGGCGGCGGGGCGGAGGCCGGCTCGCGGGGCGCGCCCGGCACCTCCTGTGGCTTGCCGAGCAGCGGTTCGATCCTGGCCTTGCCGCGCAGGGTCTCCAGCAGTTCGCGCACCTCGTCGTAGGTCAGGAAGCGGACGATCTGCGGCCGGGCGGCCTCGAGCGTGATCGGCGCCTCCTGGCGCTTGTCCTCGACCCGCACCAGGGCGAAGCCCCCCTCGACCGGGAAGGGGCCGACCAGCTCGCCGGCCTTGGCCTCCTTGAGCGCCGCGACATATCCCTCGGGCATCACGTCCAGCGTGAAGTAGCCGCCGAAGTCGCCGCCGCTGAAGCGGGTGGCCGCGTCGATGGAGCGCTCCATCGCCAGGGCCTCGAACGAGGCGCCGGCGGCCAGCAGCTTCTTGACCTCCTCGGCCTGGGCCTGGGTGCCGACGACGATCTGGCGCGCCTTGACCTCTTCCGACTGGCGGGAAAGGCGCAGCTGCTCCTGGTAGAGCTCGCGGATGGCGTTCTCGGTGACCTTCTTCTCGACCACGCCCTCGACGACCATGTCGGCCAGGATCCGCTGGCGGGCGGCCTCGAGGCGCTGCTGGGCGACCGGGTTCTTGTCGAGCTTCATGCGCACGGCCTCGGCCGCCAGCAGGCGCTGGTCGATGACCTCGTCCAGCACGCGGCGGAACAGGTCCGAGGAGATGTCCAGCGGCTCGCCCTCGCCGATCAGACCCTGGGCCACGGCCTCGCGCTTCACGTCCGAGGACCAGACCGTGTCGGCGTCGACGCGGGCCACGGCGGTGTCGCCGGGCTCCGGCGGCTTCTCCGACCCCTTCGGCTGCCCGCATGCGGCGAGGGTGAGGGCCAGGCCGATAGCCAGCATCGCGTTCCGGGCGCCGTGTCGGGCGGTCTTCATGACGGGCTTCTCTCCGCAGAAGGTCAGTCAGGCTCCCTAGCGCGGTTTCCTCGCCAACGGAATGACATCGCGCGCCGCGCGCGAACCGCTATGGTCGGCCGTTCCGTGACAATCACAGACGATCCATGACCCTGCCAAGCGATCCCGCCCTCAACGCCGCCCACCTGGCCTCGCCCTCGTACCGTCTCGCGGCCCTCGACCAGGACTTTCTGCTCGGCGACTCGATGCGCGGCGTTCGCTTCCTGCTGGAGTTCGCCAAGGCCGACGAGGCGCTGAAGGCCTGGGGCGTGCGCTCCACCGTCGTGGTGTTCGGTAGCGCAAGGGTCCGCGACGGCGGCGGCAACAGCCATGCGGGCTGGTACGACCAGGCCCGCGCCTTCGGCCGTATCGTGTCCGAGCGGGGCGGCGCGCTGCATGAAGGTCAGGGGCCGCGCGACAACGTGATCGCCACCGGCGGCGGTCCCGGGCTGATGGAGGCCGCCAACCGGGGCGCCGCCGACGCCGGCGCGCCGTCCATCGGCTTCAACATCACCCTGCCGCACGAGCAGGAGCCCAACCCGTACTCGACCCCGGAGCTGACGTTCCGCTTCCACTACTTCGCCATGCGCAAGATGCACCTGGCCATGCGCGCCAACGCCCTGGTGGCCTTCCCGGGCGGCTTCGGGACGCTGGACGAGCTGTTCGAGATCCTGACCCTGCGCCAGACCGAAAAGTCGAAGCCGATCCCAATCGTGCTGTTCGACGAGGCCTACTGGCGCTCGGTGATCGGCTTCGACGCCCTGATCGAACACGGCATGATCGCCGCGGAGGACATGAACCTGCTTCGCTTCGCCGAGGACGCCGAGGGGCTCTGGGCCCGGCTGCTGGAGTGCGGATTGAAGCCGGGGGAGCGGGTGTAGGCTGCAGTGTCCGCGCCGCCACAAGGGATCGCTCCGACGGGGCGTCGCGTTGACACCCGGGTGGGCGCTGCTTAAGTCTCCGGCGCGCCGAAACGGGCGGATTTTCAAGGGGCCGAGAGGCCTCTAGCAAACCCCGACGCCGCCTCCGCGCGCTGCTTTCACTGGATATCTGACCTGATGCTCGGCTTCGCCAAAAACCTCTTCGGCTCCTCCAACGACCGCAAGGTCAAGGCCATGCAGGCCCGGGTCGCGAAGATCAACGCGCTGGAGCCGCAGATGTCGGCTCTGTCCGATGACCAGCTGCGGGCCAAGACCGATGAGTTCAGGGCGCGTCTGGAGAAGGGCGAAACGCTCGACGACCTGATGACCGAGGCCTTCGCGGTGGTCCGCGAGGCGTCCAAGCGCACGCTGGGCCAGCGCCACTACGACGTCCAGATGATCGGCGGCATGGTGCTGCACAAGGGCGGCATCGCCGAGATGCGGACCGGTGAAGGCAAGACGCTGGTCGGAACCCTGCCCACCTACCTGAACGCCCTGGAGGGCAAGGGCGTCCACGTCATCACCGTCAACGACTACCTCGCCCGCCGCGACGCCGAGTGGATGGGCAACGTCTACCGGTTCCTGGGCCTGTCGGTCGGGGTGATCGTCAACGGCCTGTCGCAGGGCCAGCGCCAGGAGGCGTACCGCAGCGACATCACCTACGGCACCAACAACGAGTTCGGCTTCGACTACCTGCGCGACAACCTCGTCTACGACGTCAGCGAGATGGTCCAGCGCGGCCACAACTTCGTCATCGTCGACGAAGTCGACTCGATCCTGATCGATGAGGCCCGCACGCCGCTGATCATCTCCGGCCCGACCGAGGATCGCTCCGAGTTCTACCGGATCATCGACGCGATCGTGAAGGACCTGATCAAGGAAGAGGGCATCTACGATCACGACGAGAAGCAGCGCCAGGTGCTGCTGACCGAGGCCGGCACCGAGCGGATCGAGGAGATCCTGATGGCCAGCGGCCATCTGGCCGAGGACTCGATCGGCCTCTACGACGCGGCCAACGTCTCGGTGGTGCACCACATCAACCAGGCGCTGCGCGCCAACGTCCTCTACACCCGGGACAAGGACTACATCGTCAAGGCCGGCGAGGTGATCCTGATCGACGAGTTCACCGGCCGCATGATGACCGGCCGCCGCCTGTCCGAGGGTCTGCACCAGGCCATCGAGGCCAAGGAAGGCGCCGACATCCAGCCCGAGAACCAGACCCTGGCCTCGGTGACGATCCAGAACTACTTCCGCCTCTACAAGAAACTGTCGGGCATGACCGGCACTGCCGCGACCGAGGCCCAGGAGTTCGGCGACATCTACAAGATGGACGTCAGCGAGATCCCGACCAACCGGGTGGTCAAGCGGATCGACGAGGACGACGAGGTCTATCGCACCGCCGACGAGAAGAACCGGGCGATCATCAAGCAGATCGAGGACTGCCACCGTCGCGGCCAGCCGATCCTGGTCGGCACGGTCTCGATCGAGAAGTCCGAGCAGCTGTCGGAGCTGCTGAACCAGCACACGTTCGAGATCGACGGCAAGACCATCAAGGGCATTCCGCACAGCGTGCTGAACGCGCGCTACCACGAGCAGGAAGCCCTGATCGTCGCCGACGCCGGCGTGCCCGGCGCGGTGACCATCGCCACCAACATGGCCGGCCGCGGCACCGACATCCAGCTGGGCGGCAACGTCGACATGCACATGGCCAAGTGGCGCCAGGAGCAGACCGGCCTCGGCATCCCCGTCGACCACGACGCCGAGAAGGCCGAGAAGGCCCGCTACGAGGCCGAGATCGTCGCGATGCGCCAGAAGGCGCTGGACGCCGGCGGCCTCTACGTCCTGGGCACCGAGCGCCACGAAAGCCGCCGCATCGACAACCAGCTGCGCGGCCGCACCGGCCGCCAGGGCGACCCCGGCAAGTCGAAGTTCTTCCTCTGCTGCGAGGACGACCTGCTGCGCATCTTCGCCGGCGACCGTCTCGACGCCATCATGCGCAACTTCGGCGTCCAGCAGGACGAGGCCATCACCCACAAGTGGCTGAACAAGGCCATCGCCACCGCCCAGAAGCGGGTCGAGCAGCGCAACTACGAGATCCGCAAGAACCTGCTCAAGTACGACGACGTCGTGAACGACCAGCGCAAGGCGGTGTTCGAGCAACGGCAGGAGTTCCTCGAGTCCAGCGACCTGTCGCAGTTCGCGACCGACATGCGCGACGACCTGATCGACGACCTGATCACCCGCCACCTGCCGCCCAAGGCCTACGCCGAACAGTGGGACATCGAGGGCCTCGACGAGCGGGTCCGCTCGGTGCTGGGCCTGGAGCTGCCGCTCAGGGACTGGGCGGGCGAGGAAGGCATCGCCGACGAGGAGATCCGCGACCGCATCACCCAGGCGGCCAACGCGCGGGCGGCCGAGCGCGAGGCGCTGCTGGGCGCCGAGCAGATGCGCTCGTTCGAGAAGAACATCCTGCTGCAGACCATCGACATGCAGTGGCGCGAGCACCTGGTCCACCTGGACCACCTGCGCAACGTCATCGGCCTGCGCGGCTACGGCCAGCGCGATCCGCTGAACGAGTACAAGACCGAGGCCTTCAGCCTGTTCGAGAAGCTGCTCACCGACCTGCGCAGCAACGTCACCAAATACCTGATGACCATCGAGTTCCAGTTCCTGGACCCCGAGCCGGCCCCCGATCCCATGCAGTTCACCGAGGTCCACATGGACCCGATGACCGGCGAGAACGAGCGGGCCCTGGCCTTCGCCGGCTCAGGCGCGGACCTGACCGGCGAGCAGCGCGCCGCCCTGCCGATCAGCGCCCTGCCGGCCGGCTGGGAGCGCACCAGCCGCAACGCCGCCTGCCCCTGCAACTCGGGCCGCAAGTTCAAGCACTGCCACGGCGCGCTGATCTAGGGGGCGGTGGGCCCGCTGCGTGCTTCGCGACGCGGACCTGACGGTCCGCTCCTCAGCATGACGAAGGTGGTTTGCGCTTCACTGAGTTCGTCATCCTGAGGAGCGAGCTCTCGGGCGAGCGTCGCGAAGGACGCACTGCCCTGGCTAGACCCCGTTGACCCAGGTCCCGTGGAAGCCGAACGGCACGCGCCTCGGCATCTTCGCGCTGGCGATCGGGCCGGCGGGGACGTCCTGGGCGTCGAAGACGAGGAACTCGCTGACGTCCTCAGCCGCGCGATAGGCGACCGCCACGATCCAGCCGTCGCCCTCGGGCGCGTCGTCGGACCGGTGCACGAACACCGGCTCGGACAGGGCGTCGCCTTGCGGCGTGAACCAGTCGCTGCGCTTGCCCGTCTGCAGGTCGATGTGGGCCAGCGTGTTGGTGCGGATGTCGCCGGGCTTGGTCGTCTGGCCGGCGAACCAGCCGTGGCGGTTTTTCCGGAAGCTGAAGCGCTCGTCGTAGCGCGGGAACTCGCCCGGCATGTCGTCGAGCTGCTCCTCGCGGATGGTGTCGCTGGCGTCGTTCAGGTCGAAGGTCCAGCGCACCAGATAGGCGCCGCACTGCTCGCCGGGACGGCCGTCGGCCAGCGGGAACAGCGGTGCGACGCGGTACTTCATGACGTCGGCGACGATCCTGCCGTCCTCGTCCCAGCTGTTCATCACATGGAAGACGTAGCAGGCGTCGGTCGAGAACCAGCGGATCTTGCTGGTGTCCTCGTCGCGGCGCATGACGCCGACCAGCGCCGGCTTTTCCGGTTCCCAGGCGAACGGCGGCCGGCCCGACATGGCCCGCTCCAGGCTTCCGCTCAGAGGCAGGACCGGGAACAGGACGTGGTTCTCCGTCACCATGAAGTCATGGATCATCGAGCTGTAGGGCGCGTCGAAGGTCTCCCGCCGGACGAGCTTTCCGTCACGGTCGGCGACGCCATAGCTGACCTTGGGCGTGAAAGGCATCGGCGCGTCGTTGTAGCCGAAGAAGATCATCTCGCCGGTGACCGGGTCGATCTTGGGGTGGGCGGTGACCTTGCCGCCGAACTCCTGGTAGCCGAGCGTCTCCAGGGTGCGCGGGTCCATCGCCGTCGGCGGGTGGGCCTCCTCCAGCGCCAGCAGCTTGCCGGCGTGCCAGACGATGGCGGTGTTGGCCACGCCGCTGTCCTGGCCGAAGTACTCCGGGTCGGTGGTTATCGGGTTGCCGAAGGTTCCGAACAGCGAGCGGCCGGCGGCGTTCTCGATCTGCCACTTGTGGGTGCGGACATAGCGGTTGCGGTACCGCACCTTGCCGTCCTCAACCCAGAAGCCGTGGAACATGCCGTCGCCGGAGAACCAGTGGTAGTTGGGGTCGCGCGGCTCGAACTGCGGATTGGGTCCGTTGCGGAACAGGGCGCCGCGCAGCTCGCGCGGGATCTGGCCCTTCACCTCCAGGTCGAAGTCGTCCTCGCTCCGGATCGGGGCGAAGTTGCCCGACAGGTAGGGGCTGATGCGCGCTTCACCGTCCATGGCCGTTCCTCCTCGCGAGCCTCTGCGGGCTCATCTGTACGATGTATATTTACGACGTAAAATATTGAGGATGTCAACCCATCCTCACTCGTCATCGTCGGAACAAGTCCGACGATGACGGAAAGGGAGGGGTGGTGGCGACGACGCCTAAGGCCGGCAGATCACCCCCACGCTGGACGGAGCCTTCCCGTCCAGCACCGCCAGGTAGGCCGCCTGCACGCCCTCGGCGCCGCTGTGGTGCAGCAGGGTCAGCCAGCGCGGCGTGTCGGCGACGAAGGCGTCCCAGGCCTCGCCATAGCGCGTCTCAAGGCCGCCGGGGCCCCAGTCCTGACGACGCTTCACCACGCGGTCGGGCGCGAAGAAGAAGATCGGCTTGGGGCCCGGCAGGTCGCCGCCGCCGCGTCCGGCCTCCCAGTGGGTCAGGCCGACCAGGCAGCTGTAGGCCAGGCCGTCGGCGAAGCGGTTGTGCACGGCCGCCAGCACCTTCGGGTCGCCCGCGAAGTCGACGAACACCACCGGCGTCTCGACCGGCGCGGCGGCCAGGTCGTCATAGAGGATGACGTCGTCGTACATCCCGAGACTCTCGACGAAGGCCTTGTTCCCCGGCGAGGTCAGGCCCGCGACCCGCGTGCGCCCGGCGCGCTTCAGCAGCCAGGCCAGGCCCAGCGCCGTGCGGCTTGAGGCGCTGGAAAGCAGCACCGTCGAGGCCCCGAAGTCGCCGTTGTCGACCAGCAGGTCGTCGATCAGGAACGAGGTCATGAACAGCGGATTGAGCAGCGAGCGCTCGTCCTGGTGCGGCGCGTCGGCGGGCGCCTCGACATACTGGTTGTAGGTCGGCGGCAGGGCGGCGCGATGGTCGACGGTGTCGACGAAGCCGGTGCGCGAGCGCCTGGGCCGCGCCAGCATGTGGCTGCCCATCGGCCAGTAGCCGTAGAATCGCTCGCCGACCTTGAAGTCGGGATGGGCGGTCTTCTCGACCACGCCATAGCCCCAGGTCGGGATGCAGCCCCAGCCGTCCGGCCGGGGGAAAAACTGCCAGTAGCCGATCTGGTCGCCGGCCACCGCATAGGTGATGTTGTTGGCCGTCAGGGAGAAGGATTCGACGCGGAACAGCACCTCGCCCTCGGCGGGATCTGCGATGGTCACCGGCGTGATCGCGGTGCGGTGCAGATCGCTGCGGGCGACCAGAAGGTCCCAGGCTGGCGTGGTCATGGCGGTCTCCCTTGGCGTCGAAGGGCGTACACTGTAAACCCAACTCCGACATAGCAAGTCCCAACGACAGTTTTTCCGCCGATGCCCCGTCTTCTTTCCGAGTCCGATGTCGCCGAGTTCCGCGAGCGGCTGATCGCCGCCGCCGAGCGGCTGTTCGCCGAGCACGGGCCGGACGGGGTCACCATGCGCCAGCTGGCCTCGGCGCTGGGCGTCTCGCCGATGACGCCCTACCGCTACTTCAAGGACAAGGACGCCATCCTGGCCGCCGTCCGCGCCAGCGGCTTCGCCCGCTTCGCCTCGGCGCTCGAGGAGGCCACGGCGGCCAGCGCCGACGGCCTGGACCGCTCGGAGACGACCGGCCGCGCCTATGTTCGATTCGCCCTGGGCAATCCCGACGCCTACCGGCTGATGTTCGACTTTTCCCAGCCAGGCGAGGCGGACTATCCCGAGCTGGTCGAGGCCTCGACCCGGGCGCGCGCCATGCTGATCCGCCACGCCGAAGGGCTGGTCGCCACCGGCGAGGCGGAGGGCGACCCGGAAATGATCGCCCACATCCTCTGGGCCTCGCTGCACGGCGGCCTGGTGCTGCAGATGGCCGGCAAGGTCTCACCCAGGGTCGATCCGTCGGCGATGCGGCGCGAAGCGTTCGCGACCATCCTGCGCGGCTTGAAGCCGAAGGCTTGACGGTCGCTGCGTAACCGCGCCGATGGTCATTGCGTGGTTCGCGACGCTCGCTGAAGCGCTCGCTCCTCGCCATGACGAACTTTGTTGCAGCCCACTCCCCGTCGTCATCCTGAGGAGCCCGAAGGGCGTCGCGAAGGACGCACGGCTTAGATGCAGGAGACCGCGATGACCCAACCCACCCCCTTCAAGGTCGACTGGGCCGAGGCCGATGTGCGGCGGGTGCTGGACCAGGTGCGGCACTACCCGTGGCCGCCGGCCCCGGCGGTGGAGGACGGCTGGCTCTACGGCTGTGACGCGACCTTCCTGGAAGAAATCTGCGCGCACTGGGCCGACAAGTACGACTGGCGCGCGGCGCAGGCGGAGCTGAACCGCTTCCCGCAGTTCACGGCCAGGGTCGAGGACTTCGACATCCACTTCGTCCATGTGGTCGGCGAGGCGGGCGGCAAGCGGCCGCTGCTGCTGACCCACGGCTGGCCGGGCAGCCACTACGAGTTCTGGGCCAGCATCGAGAAGCTGGCCTTCCCCTCGCGCTTCGGCGGCGACCCGGCCGACGCTTTTGACGTGGTGGTTCCCAGCCTGCCGGGCTTCGGTTTTTCGTCGAAGCCGAAACGGCCGGTCGGCCAGCGGCTGACGGCGAAGCTGTTCGACAGCCTTATGACCCAGGTGCTGGGCTACGACCGGTATCTCGCCCAGGGCGGCGACTGGGGCGGTCTGGTGACCAGCTGGATCGGCTTCGACCACGGGCCCGGCAAGGGCGGGGCGAAGGCCATCCACCTCAACATGATCGGCTTCCGGCCCAAGGGCGGTCCGCAGTCGCCGGAGGAGGTCGCCTGGCTGCAGCACAGCCAGATGATGATGCAGATGCTGGGCGCCTACTTCAGCCTGCAGGCCTCAAAGCCGCAGTCTCTGGCCTGGCTCGGCGCCGGCAATCCGGTCGGGCAGGCGGCCTGGATCCTCGAGCGCTTCTACGACTGGTCCGACCTGCGGACCAAGCCGCTGATCGGCGCCTACACCCGCGACCAGCTGCTCACCAACATCATGATCTATGTGATGACCGGCAGCTTCACGACCGGCGCCTGGTACTACCGCGGCCTGATGGAAGAGGGCGGCGTGGCGGCCATGGAGGGCCAGCGCTGCGAGACCCCGACCGCCTTCGCCAACTTCCCGGGCGAGGCGCTCTACAAGGCTCCGCCGCGCAGCTGGGCCGACCGCGCCTACAACATCACCCGCTGGACCGACATGGAAACGGGGGGGCACTTCGCCGCGATGGAAGAGCCGGACCTGTTCGTGGCGGATGTCCGGGCTTGGGCGCGGGAGGCTTAGGGGACCGCTTCCGGTGTCGGGGACAGTTTAAGGTGTCCCTGCTGGGACACCTTAAACTGTCCCCTGGTTCTTCCCCTTCAGCAGGAACAGCGCCGCCAGGCTCAACGCGCAGGCGGCGCTGAGGTAGCCGCCGACGAGGCCCAGGCCGCCGCGGCCGACCAGCGCCTCGGCGATCAGCGGGGTCATGCCGCCGCCGATGATGCCGCCGACGTTGAAGGCCACGCTCGCGCCCGTGTAGCGCACTCGGGCCGGGAACAGCCCCGGCAGCCAGGCGCCGAGCGGGCCGTAGACCAGGCCCATCAGCACCATGGCGACCGACAGGAAGACTCCGATCAGCAGCAGCGAGCCCGCGCCCATCATCGGGCCGAGCGCGAAGCCGGCGCCGACCGCCAAGATGCAGCCGGTCATCAGCACCCGGCGGGGGCTGGCGGCGTCGGACCAGTAGCCGGCCCAGATGATGCCGGCGGCCATGAACAGGATGGCGACCAGCTGCACGCCCAGGAAGGCCTCGCGGCTGTAGCCCAGGGTCTTGACGCCGTAGCCGAGCGCGAAGGCGGTCGCCAGGTAGTAGATGCAGAAGCAGGCCACGACGCCGAAGGTGCCGCCCAGCACCTCGCGCCAGTTGGTGCGCAGCACCTCGCCCAGCGGCACGGACGGCGGCGGGGCTTCCTCCAGCGCGGCCTGGAAGTCGGGGGTCTCGGTCAGCTTGAGCCGCACCCAAAGGCCGATGCCGACCAGCACGGCGCTGGCCAGGAACGGCAGGCGCCAGCCCCAGCTCTGGAACTGCTCCTGGTCCAGGCCCAGGCCCAGCAGCAGGAAGAAGCCGTTGGCCGCGATGAACCCGACCGGGGCGCCCAGCTGCGGGAACATGCCGAAGCGCGCCTTGTATCCGGGAGGCGCGTTCTCGACCGCCAGCAGCGCCGCGCCGCCCCACTCGCCGCCCAGGCCAAAGCCCTGGCCGAAGCGCAGGATGCAGAGCACCAACGGCGCCACCCAGCCGACCATGGCGTAGGTCGGCAGGAAGGCGATGGCCACGGTCGAGCCGCCCATCATCAAGAGCGAGGCGACCAGCGTCGACTTGCGGCCGATCCGGTCCCCGAAGTGGCCGAAGAACACCGCCCCCACTGGCCTGGCGATGAAGGCGATGGCGAAGGTGGCGTAGCTCAGCATCAGTTGCGCCGAGTCCGAGCTCTTGGGGAAGAATAGCGGGCCGAACACCAGCGAGGCGGCCGTGGCGTAGATGTAGAAGTCGTAGAACTCCACCGCCGTGCCGGCCAGGCTCGCGCCCAGGACGCGCCGGTTCTGGGCGTTGTAGATCGCCGTGTCGCTCATCTGGTTTCCCCCGTTCGCCTCTGGTTGCGGCGCGGCGGGCGGCGGGTCAAGCGGGGACGCTGTGATCCACCTTCCTTCGTCATCCTCGCGCTTGTCGCGAGGACCCATGCGTGGTGAGCAAGACGGCTGTCCTCGGTGTTCATGGGTCATCGGAACAAGTCCGACGATGACGCAAGTGGGGATCGCGGGAGTCCAAGGATTTCCTGTGCTATAGCCCCGCCCATGACCGACAACACCCAGACCCCCGCCGAGAAGATGAAGGCCATCCTGGCCAAGAAGCAGGGCGGCCTCGCCGCCGCCGGCCAGGCCAACGCCGCGTCCGGCGGCAAGAAGGGCGAGCGCAACGCCGCCGCCGCCTCGATGTCCAAGTCCAAGCCGGCCCTGCGGAAGTAGCCGTGGCCGGACGCTACGACTTCGCCTCCGACAATGTCGCCGGCGCGATGCCGGAAGTGATCGAGGCCCTCGTCGCCGCCAACGCCGGCGTGGCGTCCGGCTACGGGACCGACCACGTCAGCGCCCGGGCCGCCGACCTGATCCGCGCCGCGCTCGACGCCGACGCCGAGGTGCGGTTCACCGCGTCCGGCACCGCCGCCAACGCCTTGGCGCTTGGCATGTTGGCGCAGCCGCACGAGGCGGTGCTGGCCCATGAGCACGCCCACATTCGCACCGACGAGACCGGCGCCCCGGGCTTCTTCGGCTCGGGCGTCGGCCTGATCGGCCTGCCCGGCGCCAGCGGCAAGATCCAGCTGGCCGCGCTCCTGGCGGCCCTGGCCGAGCCTGACCTTTCCTATCGCCAGCCGGCGGCGGCGCTGTCGGTGACCACCGCCACGGAATACGGGACCGTATATTCCACCGCCGCGCTGCAGGCGCTGGCCGCGCCGGTCAAGGCGAAGGGCTACGGCCTGCACCTCGACGGCGCCCGGCTGGCCAACGCAGTCGCCGCGAGCTTTGACCTCAAGGCCATCGCCCGGATGGGCGTCGACATTCTCGTGATGGGCGGGACCAAGGCCGGATCGACCCCGACCGAGGCGCTCGTGCTGCTGAACAAGGGCCTGGCCCGCCGGCTCGACGCGCGGCTCAAGCACGCCGGCCAGCTGGTCTCCAAGGGCCGGTTCCTGGCCGCGCCCTGGATCGGCATGCTCGAGACCGGCGCCTGGTCGGCCCGCGCCGCCCACGCCAACGCCATGGCCCAGCGCCTCGCCGCCTTGATGCCCTTCCCGATCCTGCACCCGGTCGAGGCCAACGGCCTGTTCGTCGAGATGGACGAGGCGGCGCTGGAACGGCTGCAGGGCAAGGGCTGGTTCGTCTACCGCTTCCTCGACGGCTCGGTCCGCTTCATGTGCAGCTGGGCGACGACGCCGGAGCTGGTGGACGAGCTGGGGCAGGCGCTGCGGGAGATTGCTTAGCGGCCTAGCGTCCTTCGCGACGCTCGCGAAGTGCTCGCTCCTCAGGATGACGAAGTTTGTAGAACGCAAACCACCTTCGTCATGGTGAGGAGCCGGCTCTTGGGCCGGCGTCGCGAACCACGCACTTTGTCAGCCCTTGCCTGACGCTACGTCGCGGCCTTAGCTCGCGGCCATGAGCGAGCAATCCCATCCCGAGATCCGTGAGGCCGTCCGCAAGCTGTGCGCGGGCTTTCCCGGCGAGTACTGGCGCGCGCTGGACCGCGACCGGACCTATCCGACCGAGTTTGTGAAGACGCTGACGGAAGCGGGCTTCCTGTCGGTGCTGATTCCGGAGGAGTACGGCGGCTCGGGCCTGGGCCTGTCGGCGGCGACGGCGGTGCTCGAGGAGATCCACCGCAGCGGCGGCAACGGCGGCGGCTGTCACGCCCAGATGTACACCATGGGCACGGTGCTCAAGCACGGCAGCAAGGCGCAGAAGGAGGCCTATCTGCCCAAGATCGCCTCGGGCGAGATCCGGCTGCAGGCCTTCGGCGTCACCGAGCCGACCGCCGGCACCGACACCACCCGCATCTCGACCTTCGCCAAACGGGTGGGCGACAAGTACGTGGTCAACGGCCAGAAGATCTGGATCAGCCGGGCCGAGCACAGCGACCTGATGGTGCTGCTGGTCCGCACCACGCCGCGCGAGGAGGCCGCGCGCCCGGCCGACGGCATGAGCGTGCTGCTGGTCGACATGCGTCAGGCGATCGGCAACGGCCTGACCATCCGGCCGATCCGCACCATGCTGAACCACGCCACCACCGAGCTGTTCTTCGACAACCTCGAGGTGCCGGTCGAGAACCTGATCGGCGAGGAGGGCAAGGGCTTCCGCTACATCCTCGACGGCATGAACGCCGAGCGCATCCTGATCGCGTCCGAGTGCATCGGTGACGGCCGCTTCTTCATCGACCGTTCCAGCGCCTACGCCAAGGACCGCTCGGTCTTCGGCCGCGCCATCGGCGAGAACCAGGGCGTGCAGTTCCCGATCGCCCGCAACCATGTCCAGCTGTCGGCGGCGGCCCTGATGGTCGACCATGCCGCGGCGCTGTTCGAGGCGGGCCAGCCCTGCGGCACCGAGGCCAACATGGCCAAGATGCTCGCCAGCGAGGCGTCCTGGGCCGCCGCCGACACCTGCATCCAGACCCACGGCGGCTTCGGCTTCGCCGAGGAGTACGACATCGAGCGCAAGTTCCGCGAGACGCGGCTCTACCAGGTCGCGCCGATCAGCACGAACCTGATCCTGAGCCATGTGGGGACGCACGTGCTGGGGATGCCGAAGTCGTTCTGAAGGCGTTGTGGGGGACACCTTAAACTGTCCCCGATCCCCACTTGCATAACCCCGCCGCATGGCTTTTTATCCCCGCCCATGCGTCTAAGGCATATTGAAGTGTTCCACGCGGTGTATGCGCACGGGTCGATCTCGACCGCGGCGCGGGCGCTGAACGTGTCCCAGCCGTCGGTTTCGAAGGTGCTCAAGCACGCCGAGGACCAGCTCGGGTTCAACCTGTTCCGGCGGGTTAAGGGGCGGCTGGCGCCGACCGACGAAGCCCATGCGCTGTTCCGGGAGGTGAAGGAGGTCTTCGAGCGGCTCGACTCGCTCAAGCAGGCCGCCCGCAACCTAAAGCTCGGCGAGGGCGGCCACATCCGCGCCGCCGTGCTGCCGGCCCTTGGCCTGGGCGTCGCGCCCGAGGCGGTGGCCCGATTCCGGGCGGCGCACCCGACGGTGACCTTCGACTTCCGCACCCTGCACTACGACGAGGTGCTGCGCGGCCTCTACGAGCACGAGGTCGACATGGCGCTGGCCTACGACGCCATCCAGCACCCGCGCATCGCCAACTTCCAGATCGGGGCCGGCGAACTCATGCTCATGTTCCCGCGTGGCGAGTTCGGCGCGAATGCGGCCGAGCGGCTGGACCTGGCCGAGCTGGAGACGCGCGAATATATCGGCTCGGGGGCCACCGGCCCGGTCAGCGAGATCTTCTCCCGCGAGGTCGAGGAGCGCGGCCTGACGATCAATGAGCCGGTGACCTGCAGCACCTTCTACATGGCCGCCTCGCTGGTCCGGAACGGCGTGGGGGTGGCGGTCGTCGACGAGTTCACCGCCCGGGCCGATCCGTCGGACAAGGTGGAGTTCCGACCGCTCGATCCGCCGCTGAAGTTCGGCGTCTACTGCATGCACCTGGAGGATCGGCCGCTGTCGCACCTGTCGGAGAACTTCATCAAGACGATGAGCCAGGTGCTGGCGGAGAAGAGCGGGGGCTAGCGGCCGATCGCGCCGAGCCCATAGCTTTTCTTCATAGACCAGACCCGCATCTGAATTCGACGCCGGGCGGTTCGATCGCGATGGTCCCGCCACCGAAGCAAGCCGCCCGAGCGTTCCATGATCTCCTCTCCCTACCTCCTCTACCTGGGGGCCGCGACCGACCCGCTGGCGGTGAAGACCGCGCGCGGCGTGGCCGAGTGGCGTCCGCAGCTGTGCGTCGGCCAGCGCCGGCTGCCGGGCTGCGAGGTCACGCTGGGCCTGGAGGACATGACCGTCGCGGAGGCCGCGGCGCGCGGCGCGAAGACGATGATCATCGGCGAGGCCAACGCCGGCGGCGTGCTCAGCGCCGCCGCCATTCCCGAGATCGTCGCCGCGCTGGAGGCTGGCCTCGACGTCGCCAGCGGCCTGCACCAGCGGCTGGGAGATGTCCCGGCCATCGGTGACGCCGCGCAGCGCCTGGGCCGCAGGCTGTTCGACGTGCGCCAGCCCCCGGCCGACCTCGGCGTCGGCAAGGGCGTCCCGCGCGCCGGCCTGCGCCTGCTGACCGTCGGCACCGACTGCTCGATGGGCAAGATGTACACCTCGCTCGCCCTGGAGCGGGAGATGCGGGGCAGGGGCCTGAAGGCCGATTTCCGCGCCACCGGCCAGACCGGCATCCTGATCGCCGGCGAGGGCGTGGCGGTGGACGCTGTCGTCGCCGACTTCATCTCCGGCGGCGCCGAGCGGGTCTCGCCGGCCCGCCACGACGGCGGCTGGGACATCATCGAGGGGCAGGGCTCGCTGTTCCACCCGTCCTACGCCGGGGTGTCGCTGGGCCTGCTGCACGGCAGCCAGCCGGACGCGCTGGTCCTCTGCCACGAGCCGGGCCGGCCCCACATGCGCGGCGTGCCGGGGCATCCGGTGCCGGGGCTCAAGGAGACGCTCGCGCGGAACCTCGAGGCCGCCCGCCTGACCAATCCGGCGGTTATCGCCGTGGGTGTGGCGTTCAACACCTCGGCCTACGATGACGCGGAGGCGGCGCGCCTGTGCGCCGAAGCCGCCGCCGAGCTCAACCTGCCCTGCCAGGACCCTGTCCGGATGGGCGTCGACCAGATCGTGGACAACCTGCTGTCATGCTTCGAAGCCTCGTCGTCTCACGCCGCCGCTGGCCGCTGAAGGCGCCCTTCCGCATCTCGCGGGGCGTCAAGACCGCCGCCGACACGGTGATGGTCGAACTGCGCCGCGGCGCGGCGGTCGGCCGGGGGGAGTCGGTCCCCTATCCACGCTACGGCGAAAGCGTCGACGGCGTGGTCGCCCATCTCGAAACCGTGGCCGGGGCCTTCGAGGCCGGCATGCCCGACGAGGCGCTGGCGGCGATGCTGCCCGCGGGCGCGGCCCGCAACGCGCTGGACTGCGCCTTGTGGGACCTCCGCGCGCGGGAGACCGACCGAACCGTTGCGGAGATGACGGGCCTGGTCCGTCCGGAGCGGCTGGCCTGCGCGGTGACGGTCAGTCTCGACGCGCCGGAGGCGATGGCCGCGGCCGCCCGGGCGATCGCCGACGCCCCGGTCGTCAAGGTCAAGCTGGATGGCGAACAGGTGGAGGAGCGTCTGCTCGCTGTAGGGCAGGCGGCGCCCAATTCCCGGCTGATCATCGATCCCAACGAAGGCTGGACCATCGAACTTCTGCGTGATGTCTCGCCGCTGCTGGCCCGCATGAATATCGCTCTGATTGAGCAGCCGCTGCCGGCCGATGACGACCACGCGCTGGCGGGGTTCGTCCCGCCCGCCCCGGTCTGCGCCGACGAGTCGGTGCATACGGCGGACCAGCTTGCCGAGCTGAAAGACCGGTACCAGGCGATCAACATCAAGCTCGACAAGGCCGGCGGTCTGACCGAGGCGATCGCCTTGCTGGCCGGGGCCCGGCGGCTGGGGTTCACGGTGATGACCGGCTGCATGGTCGGATCCTCGCTGGCCATCGCGCCGGCCCTTCACATCGCCGGCGCCTCGGACTTCGCCGACCTCGACGGCCCCTGGTGGCTGGCCGGCGACTGGCCCTGCGGCGTAAGGCTGGAGGGCGGCTGGATGACCCCGCCGGCGCGGGGATTCTGGGGCGAACCCGGATAGGTGGTATAGGGTTTGGTTATGCCTTTCCGAAGGGTCAGAAAGGCATTGGTTATTGGCTGTGATCGGACGAACAGCGATCCTGCCAGAGACGGCGGTGGACAGGGCGGAATGCCCGCTCCGCGCACAAAGGGGGTTACGGGACATGTCCCACAAGATCATCACGACCTTTAAGTTCGCCCTGCTCGCGGGTGCGTCCCTGATCGCGACGAACGCCTGGGCGCAGGACGCCGATCCGGCCGGAGAGGCCGACGCGACCGAAGTGGAGGCGATCACGGTCGTCGGCTCCAACATCAAGGGCGCCAAGGTGACCGGCGTTCTTCCCGTCACCGTCATGGAAGTCGCCGACATCGAAGCCACCGGGGCGACGAGCGGGGACGAGATGTTCCGGGCGATCCCGCAGGCGGGCGACGTCTCGTTCAACGAGTCCCGGGCCGACGGCGGCATCAACGACGCCCGCGGCGACACGGCCTCGATCAACCTGCGCGGCCTTGGCACCGGCAACACCCTGATGCTGCTGAACGGCCGCCGCCTGGTCCTGCACCCGGCGATCCAGGTCGAGAACTTCATCCCCGTCACCACGGTCAACACCAACACCATCCCGGTGAAGGGCGTGCGGCGGATCGAGGTCCTGCGCGACGGCGCCGCCGCGATCTACGGCACCGACGCGGTGGCCGGCGTCATCAACACCGTGCTGAAGTCCAACTTCGACGGGCTCACGCTCGACGCCGAGTACACCAAGACCACGGACTCCGATCAGAGCGAGTGGGAGTTCGGCTTCGAGTGGGGCAAGACCTTCAACGACGGCCGGTCCAATATCTCGCTGTTCGGCACCTACCTGGACCGCGATCCGCTGTGGGCCTCGGAGCGCAACTTCGCGAGCAGCTCCGACCTGCGGCCCCTGCTGGTCGGCAACTCCGACTGGGTCGGCAGCGCCAACTTCAACAACACCAGCACGGACACGCCATGGGGCGAGTTCCGGCGCCTGACCAACAGCTTCGCGCCGTCCACGACGACCGCCAGCTACAATGGCGTCAGCATGACGTCGTCGGGCGTGTTCCACGTCCAGCCGACGACCAATGAAGGCTGCATCGCGCCTGCCGGGCCGGGCATCTGCTTCGACAACTCGACCCTGGCGACGACCAGCTCGGACGCCAACCTGCGTTACAACAGCAACTACGGCCGGACGCTGCTCAGCGACCTGCAGCGCACCAACCTGTTCGGCTTCTTCAACCACGAGTTCGACAACGGCATCGAGGCCTACGCCGAGGTCGGTTACTACGACTCCGAGACCTGGAGCCAGCGCGAGCAGGAAACCCCGCTCGCCAGCCAGCGGCTGATCGTCCCGATCACCGGCTACTGGAACCCGTTCGGCCCGACCACCAGCCCCAATCGACTGCCGCTGCTGACCGGCGTCTCCACCTCCGGCGTTCCGATCGAACTGCAGGACTACCGTCTGTCGGACGCGGGCCAGCAGGACTTCACGGTCGAGCAGACCGTCACCCGCTACCTCGCCGGCGCGCGCGGCGAGTGGCGCGGCTGGGACTGGGACAGCGCCTTCGTCTACTCGAAGGCCGAAACCAACGACACGATGTACATTCCGAGCCTGACCCTGTTCCAGGACGCGCTCTCGCGGACCGACGCCACGGCCTACAACCCGTTCCTCGGCGGCAATCTGTCCGATCCCTCCAGCGGGGATGTCACCGCCAACCCGCAGTCGGTCATCGACAGCTTCATGGTCGACGTCACCCGCAAGAGCCACACCTCGCTGGCCATGTGGGACTTCAAGGTCTCCAAGCCGGACCTGTTCGAACTGCCGGGCGGCAGCGTCGGCATCGCCACCGGCGTGGAGCTGCGGCGTGAAACCTACGGCGACGACCGCGACAAGCGTCTCGACGGCACCATCACCTTCACCCAGCTGGACGGCGTGGTGTTCGGCAGCGACGTCATGGGCGTCAGCCCGACGCCCGATACCTCGGGCGCCCGCAACGTCCAGGCCGCCTACCTCGAACTGGCCATTCCGCTCGTTTCGCCGGACATGAACATCCCGCTGGTCCGCTCGCTCGACCTGCAGGTGGCGGGCCGGTACGAGAACTACAGCGTCTTCGGCAGCACCTCGAAGCCCAAGATCGCGCTGTCCTGGTACCCGGTCGAGTTCCTGCAGTTCCGCACCGCCTGGTCGGAAGGCTTCCGGGCCCCCAGCCTGCCGCAGCTCTACGAAAAGGGCATCGAACGCAGCAACTCCGGCCGCGAGGACTGGATCACCTGCGAGGTTCTGCGCCGGACCCTGTTCGACGCCAACCCGGCCCAGCCGGGCGCGACCGACTTCAGCACCTGCACCACGTCGATCTCCGTGGCCAGCAACCGCTCGGGCAGCACCGACCTGACGCCCGAGGAGTCGGAAAACTTCACCGCCGGCATGGTCTTCCAGACCACCTTCATGCCGCGCGAGTACGGCCGGCTGACTTTGACCCTCGACTACTGGTCCGTGGACCAGACCGACCTGATCGGCCTGTTCACCGACCAGAACCAGCTGACGCTCGACTACTGGCTGCGCCTGCAGGGCAGTTCCAACCCCAACGTCCTGCGCGCGGCCCCGACGCCTGACCAGATCGCCGCCTACACCGCCGTCGGCCTGACGCCGGCCGGCAACGTGGTGGGCGTCATCGACAACTACATGAACCTCAACCCGCGGGAGGTGGAGGGCGTCGACTTCGGCATCTTCTACGAGATCGACGACACGCCGCTCGGCGACTTCGACATCAAGATCAACGCCGCCAGGCTGCTGACCTTCTACCAGACGCCGTCGGCGATCCAGGAGGAACTCATCTCGGCCATCGGCGGCGGCACGATCCCCGCCCAGGTGGTCGTCAACGGGGCCGAGGACCTGATCGAGCAGAACGGTCGTCCCGAGTGGCGCTGGTCGGCGACGGTCAGCTGGGCCAACGGACCGTGGCGCGCCGGCTACTACACCTCCTACGTCGGGGCTGTGGATGACACCAGCGCCACGCTGGCCGACGGCACCCCCTGGCGGGTGGACGACCTGCAGACGCACAACCTCTATGTCCAGTACACCATCGACACCGATGGTCCTCTGGACGGCACGCGCCTGCGCCTTGGCGGCCGGAACATCTTCAACGAGGAGCCGCCGCTGGCGGATTCCACCTTCGGCTACCTGGGCGAGCTGCACTCGCCGCGGGGGTCCACCTGGTACGCGTCGGTCCGCAAGCGCTTCTAGCGCCCGGTCGCAGGTCCAAGGAGTTCGACATGATCCGGCCGTCGCGCCGAGGAACGCCACAGGTGCGCCTGCCGTGGATCGGAGCCGTCGTCCTGACGGCCCTGGCCCTCGGCGGGTCGCGCGGCGGCGCGGTCGAGGGGCCGGCGCCCCGGCTCGACCTCCTTCTGCGGGGCGGACAGGTGATCGACGGAACCGGGGGCCCCGCCCGCCGGGCCGACGTCGGCGTCATCGGCGACCGCATCGTGCTGGTCGGCGACGCCTCGGGTCGTGACGCGGCGCGGATCCTGGACGTCGCCGGCCTGATCGTGGCGCCGGGGTTCATCGATCCCCACACCCATGCGGGCGCCGATCTGGCCTCCGACGACGCGGCGGTTCGGGCCAACCTCAACTATCTGGCCCAGGGCGTGACCACGGTCTTCATCGGCAACGACGGCGACGGCAGGCCGGATATCGCCGCCCGCTTCAGCGAGGCTGAACGGCGAGGCGTCGGCGTCAACGTCGCCGGCTACGTCGGCTTCGGCGCGGTACGGCGGGCCGTGGTCGGCCAGGATGACCGTGCGCCGACCGCCGCCGAACTGGCGCGCATGAAGACGCTGGTCGCCGGGGCCATGTGCGAAGGCGCCGTGGGCTTCTCGACCGGGCTCTACTATGCGCCGCAGAGCTTTTCGACGACCGACGAGGTCATCGCCCTGGCCCGGGAGGCGGCGACGCGCGGCGGCGTCTACGACAGCCATCTGCGCGACGAGGGCTCCGACAACATCGGCCTCCTCGCCGCCGTTGAAGAGGCCCTCCGCATCGGCCGCGAGGCCGGGATGCCGGTCCATATCGCCCACATCAAGGCGCTGGGCGTCGATGTGCACGGCAAGTCCGCCGATGTCATCGCCCTGGTCGAGGCCGAGCGGGCCAGAGGCCTGCGCGTCACCGCGGACCAGTATCCCTGGTCGGCGTCCGGCACGCGGGTCTCCAACGCCCTCATGCCTCGCTGGGCGATGGACGGCGGCGAGGCGGCGCTCAAGGCGCGTCTGGCCGACCCGGTCCTGCGCGACCGGCTGGTCGCCGACATCACCGACAACCTGCGCCGCAGGGGCGGGCCGACCTCGTTGCTGCTGACCTCCGGTCCCTACGCCGGGAAGCGCCTGGGCGAGCTGGCGGACGCCTGGAAGATCCAACCGGTCGAGGCGGCGATCCGTGTCGTGCGTGACGAGGGCGACGCCCGCGTGGCCAGCTTCAACATGGCCGACGCCGATATCGCGGCCTTCGCGACCCGGCCCTGGGTCATGACCGGTTCGGACGGCAGCCCGGGTCACCCGCGCAAGTACGGGACCTATCCGCTGGCCTGGACACAGTTCGTGACGGGCGGCCGGCTGATGAGTCCCGAACAGTTCGTGCGGCGCAGCTCGGGCCTGGTCGCCGACACCTTCGGCCTTGAGGGCCGCGGCTACCTGGCGGCCGGCAAGTTCGCCGACGTCGTGGTCCTCGATCCGGCGACCTTCGCCGCCCGCGCCGACTATGAACACCCGACCCGGCTTTCGACCGGCGTTCGATGGGCCCTCGTCAATGGTCGCCCGGCAATCGAAGATGGACGTCCGACTCTGGCGCTCGCCGGCAAGGGCCTGCGCCGCCCCGTCCATCCCGAATGGAAGTGCCCTGCATGACCGAAGTCTCAACTCCTCCCGCGGACCAGCCGAAAAAGTCCGGCCCGCTCGGCCGCGTCGCCGGCCTGTGGTTCGCCGTTCCGCTGTGGCAGCGCATCCTGGTCTCCCTGCTCGCCGGCGGGATCGTCGGCTACCTCTGGGGTCCGGGCGCCGCCTCGATCAAGTGGATCGGCGACCTGTTCGTCCTGCTGATCCGCATGGCGGTGATCCCGCTGGTGCTGGTGACCATCGTCTCGGGCGTCGCGGCCCTGGGCGACGCCCGGCGCCTCGGCTCCATCGGCATCAAGACCCTGCTGCTCTACCTGTTCACGACGGCGATCGCCGTGACCGTGGGCCTGTCGCTTGGCAGCTTCGCGCAGCCGGGTCTGGGCGCCGACTTCTCCGCCGCCACGCCCCAGGTGCTGAACACGACCGAGTCGGTGGGCCTGAAGATCACCGACGTCGTGCCGGCCAACGTCTTCAAGGCCCTGGCCGACGGCGCGCTGCTGCCGACCATCTTCTTCGCGCTGCTGCTGGGTTCGGCGATCCTGGCCACCGGCGAGAAGGCCCGGCCGATGGCCGCGCTCTTCGAGTCGGCCTCGGAAGTCATGTTGAAGGTCGTCGCCATCATCATGGAGCTCGCCCCCTTCGGCGTCTTCGCCCTGATCGCCACGGTCATGGGCACGAGCGGCCTGAAGGTGTTCGCCAGCATCGGGGTGCTCGCCCTCTGCGTCCTCGGCGGCTCGATGTTCCAGAGCTTCATCGTCCACGGCCTGGTCGTGCGTCTGATGGCCTGGCTGCCGGTGGTCCCGTTCTTCCGGGGCATCACCGACGCCATGCTGGTCGCCTTCTCCACCTCCTCCAGCGCTGCGACCCTGCCGGTGGCGATGCGGGTCGCCGAGGAAAACCTCGGCATCAAGCCGGCGGTGGTCTCCACGGCCCTGCCGCTGGGCACGACCGTCAGCATGGACGGCACCGCGCTCTACATCGGCCTGCTGGCCACCTTCGCCGCCCAGGCGTTCGGCATTCAGCTCAGCCTTGAACAGTACCTGCTGATCGGGATCACCACCGTGATGGTCGCCGTCGGCACCGCGCCGGTCCCGTCGGCGTCGCTGTTCATGCTGGCCGGGGTGCTCACGACCTTCGGCGTCACGCCGGAACAGACCGCCATCCTGGTGGGCTTCATCCTGCCCTTCGACCGGGTCCTCGACATGATCCGGACGGTTCCCAACAACACCAGCGACCTCGCCGTGGCGACCGTCGTGGCCCGTTGGGAGAACGAGATCGATGTCGAGATCTACAAGTCTTCCAAGGATGTCTGACCCATGCGCATGATCCGGTTCTGGCTGGCGGCCCTCGCGGCCCTGTCGGTGGCGTTCGCGCCGCTGGCGCAGGCCCAGCCGCAACGCCGCCAGCTCCTCGAGTACCCGTCCATCCACCATCCGGTCGTGGGAACGCGGGGCATGGTGGTCAGCCAGAACGCGATCGCCACAGAGGTCGGGGCCGAGATCCTGCGCAAGGGCGGCAACGCCGTCGATGCGGCGGTGGCCGTGGGCTTCGCCCTCGCGGTCACCCTGCCGAGGGCCGGCAACATCGGCGGCGACGGCTTCATGCTGGTCCACATCGCCGAGACCGGAAAGACCGTCGTCATCGACTTCCGCTCGGTCGCGCCGGCCGCGGCGACGCTGGGCATGTTTGTCAACAACGACGGCGAGGAGACGGTCCGGGCGTCCCGCGGCTATCGCGCCCCCGCCGTCCCCGGCACCGTCGCCGGCCTGCACCTGGCCCACAGTCAGTACGGAAAGCTGCCCTGGAAGGACGTCGTCATGCCGGCCTGGCGGCTGGCGGCCGAGGGCGTCGTTCTGACCCCCGACGAAGCCTTCGTCTTCAGCTGGGCCCAGGAGCGGATGACCGAGAGCGCCGCCGGCCAGCGGACCTTCTACAAGGCCGGGGGAGAGCTCTACAAAGCCGGCGAGACGCTGAAGCAGCTGGACCTGGCCTGGTCGCTGCAGCAGATCGCCGACCACGGCGCCGACGCCTTCTACAAGGGCGAAATCGCCCGCCGCTTCGTCGCCGACATGAAGGCCAACAACGGCCTGATCACGATGGCAGACCTGGCCGCCTATCGCCCCGTCGTGCGCGAGCCGCTGATGGGGACCTATCGCGGCTACACCCTGGCGACGACTCCGCCGGCCAGCGCCGGCGGCGCCACGCTGCTGCAGATGCTCAACATCCTGGAGCATTTCGATCTCAAGGCGCTCGGCGGCGCCGGATCCTCCGGCGCCCTGCACGTGATGGCCGAGGCCATGAAGCTGGCCTACGCCGACCGCTACCGGTTCCTGGGCGACACCGACTTCGTGAAGGTCCCGCTGAAGGGCTTCACCTCCAAGGCCTACGGCGCCGAGCGGGCGGCGCTGATCGATGTCGACAGGGCCAAGCCCGCCAAGGCGCTCGGCGCGGGCGACCCGTGGAAGTACGAGAGCCCCAGCACCACCCACTACAGCGTCGCCGACGCGGCCGGGAACGTGGTCAGCACGACCTACACCCTGGGGGCCGACTTCGGCTCCGGCGTGATGGTCGAGGGGGCCGGCTTCGTCCTCAACAACCAGATGAACAACTACAGCCACGAGCAGGCGTTCGATGCCGGGGAGAGCGGCGGCCCGATGCCGCTCAACGCCATGGCGCCCGGCAAGCGCATGCTGTCGACGATGATGCCGACCATCGTCTTCAAGGACGGCAAGCCGTGGCTGATCACCGGCACGCCCGGCGGCAGCACGATCATCGACACGGTGCTGCAGGTCATCGTGAACGTCATCGATTTCGACCTGAACATCGCCGAGGCGACGCACCAGCCGCGCATCTTCCAGGCGGCGACGGACACGCTCGAGGTCGAGCCGAACTTCAACCCTGACACCGTCGCGGCCTTCCGCGCGAAAGGACATCCGGTGAAGACCGCCGAGACCATGGGCAGCGCCCAGTCCATCATGATCGACAAGGGCCTGTTCCTGGGCGCCGCCGACCCGCGCCGTCCGGGCGCACTGGCGGTGGCGCCGTGAACGGGCTGCTGCGCAGGACTGTCGCCGGTTTCGCCATCACGGCGATCCTGGCGGCCGGGCCGGTCGGCGCGACCACCCCCCCGGTCGCGCCGACCGCGCCTGCCCCCGCGCCTGCCCCCGCGCCTGCCCCCGCGCCTGCCCCCGCGCCTGCCCCCGCGCCTGCCCCCGCGCCTGCGGCGGCGTCGAACGGTTTCGTGGCCGCCGCCAGTCCGATGGCGGTGGAGGCGGGCCTGAGCGTCCTGCGCCGGGGCGGCAGCGCCGCCGACGCGGCCGTGGCGGTCCAGGTCATGCTGGGTCTGGCCGAGCCGCAGTCGAGCGGCATCGGCGGCGGCGGCTTCCTGATGCACTACGACGCCGAGACCGGGGAGGTCACGGCCTGGAACGGACGGGAGACCGCGCCGGCCGCCGCCTCGCCCGTCATGTTCCTCGACGACGACGGCGCGCCGCTGAAGCGGGCCGACGCCATGCGCAGCGGTCGCGCCACCGGCGTACCGGGCGCCATGGCCATGCTGGAGGCGGTCCAGAAGCGCCATGGCAAGCTGCCGTGGTCGGCGCTCTTCGAGGAGACGGCCGTCGCGGCGGAACAGGGCTTCACCGTCACCCCGCGCATGGCCGACCAGATCGAACGCTACGCGGCCACCGACCGGACGCCCGACGCCCGGGCCCTGTTCGCCAGGCCCGACGGAACGCCGCTCCAGGCCGGCGACATCTATCGCAACGCCGCCTATGCCGGCGTCATGCGCCGCATGGCGCGCGAAGGCGCCGGGGTGCTCTATACCGGTCCGATCGCGGAGAAGATCGTCGCCCGCACGACGGCTGCGCCCTATGCCGGCAAGATGACCCTGGCCGATCTGGCCGGGTACCGGCCGCAGGAGATTCCGGCGCTCTGCAAGCCCTACCGCGTGCATATCATCTGCGTGCCCTCGCCGCCGGCCAGCGGGGTAGGGCTTCTGGAGTTGATGGGGCTGCTGGAGCGGACCGACATCGACACGCGAGGCCCGGCCGATCCCCAGGCCTGGTTCCTGTTCGCCGAGGCCAGCCGCGTCATGTACGCTGATCGCGACCGCTATGTCGGCGATCCGCGCTACGTGCAGGTGCCGGTCGCCGGCCTGCTGGATCCCGCCTACCTGGACCAGCGCGCCCGGCTGATCGGCGACCGGGCCTCGGCCTCGCCGCCGCGGGCGGGAAAGCCGGCCGGCGCGGCGATGGCCGGCGTCGACATGACTCAGGAGCCGTCGGGCACGACCCACTTCGTCATCGTCGACAAGGATGGCGATGTCGTCTCCATGACCACGACGGTCGAGACCTATTTCGGCTCCGGCCGCGTCGTCGAAGGCTTCCTGCTTAACAACCAGATGACCGACTTCTCGTTCGACCCGTTCGAGAAGGACGGCGCGCCAGCGGCCAACGCCGTGGCCGGCGGCAAGCGGCCGCGGTCGTCGATGACGCCGGTGATCATCCTCGACAGGCAGGGCCGGTTCGTCGGCGCGGTCGGCTCGCCCGGCGGCAACGCCATCCCCGCCTATGTCGCCAAGACCCTGGTCGGCGTCCTCGACTGGAAGCTGCCCATGCAGCAGGCGATGGACCTGCCCAACCTCGTCGCCCGCGGCGCCGACTTCAACGGCGAGGCCCACAAGTTCGCACCCGGCGTCATCGAGGGCCTCAAGGTCCGCGGCGTCGACGTCAAGCGCGGCGCCGGCGAGGAAAGCGGCATCCACGGCGTAATGGTCGTCGACGGCCGGCTGGTGGGCGGGGCGGACTCCCGCCGCGAGGGGGTCGCCAAGGCCCTCGACCCCGTGAACTGAGGCTGCCCGACATGTCGTTCAACGCAACCACGCGGGGCGTCTACGCCATCGCCGTGACGCCCTTCACCCCGGACGGGGCGATCGACGACGCCTCGGTCGACCGCATGGTCGACTTCTACGAGGGCGTCGGGGTGGACGGCCTGACCATCCTGGGAATCCTGGGCGAGGCGCCCAAGCTCGATCAGGCCGAGGCGCTCGCCTTCGCCACGCGCGTCATCAAGCGCACGGCGTTGCCCATCGTGGTCGGCGTTTCCGCGTCAGGCTTCGCCGCCATGGGGTCGCTGGCGAAGGCGGTCATGGATGTCGGCGCCGCCGGCGTAATGATCGGCTCGCCGCCCAACCTGCGCACCGACGACCAGATCGTCGGCTACTTCACCGGCGCCGCCGAGGCCGTCGGCCGCGACACGCCCTGGGTGCTGCAGGATTATCCGCTGGCCCTGACCGTCCAGATGACCGCCGGCGTCATTCGCCGCATCGTGCAGGACAATCCCGGCTGCGTGATGCTCAAGCACGAGGACTGGCCCGGGCTGGAGAAGATCACCGCCCTGCGCGGGTTCCAGGCCGACGGTTCGATGCGGCCGATCTCGATTCTGTGCGGCAACGGCGGCCTCTTCCTCGACTTCGAGACCGAGCGCGGCGCTGACGGCGCCATGACCGGCTACGCCTTCCCCGACATGCTGGTCGAGCTGGTCGAGCACGCCCGGGCGGGCCGGCGCGACGCCGCCCACGACCTCTTCGACGCCCACCTGCCGCTGCTGCGCTACGAGCACCAGCAGGGGGTCGGACTGGCCGTCCGCAAGTACATTCTCAAGAAGCGCGGCGTCATCGCCAGCGACCATCAACGCAAACCGGCGGCGGCGCTCAGCGACAAGGCCCGGGCCGAGGTGGACTACCTCCTCGCCCGGCTGGCCCGCTTCGACAGCCGCGCGCCGAAGGACAGCTGAAGCCATGGATCTTGGACTTTCCGGAAAGACCGCGCTGGTGCTGGGCGCCTCCAGCGGCCTGGGCCGCGCCATCGCGCTGGGTCTGGCGGGGGAGGGGGCCAACGTCGCCGTCGCCGCTCGCAACGAGGCGGCGCTGACCGCCCTGGCCGGCGAGATCGCGGCGCTGGGCGTCCGCGCGCTGCCGGTGCGCTGGGACCTGGCGGATCTGACCGTGATCGACGCCAATGTCGCGGCGGTTGAGGCCGCGCTCGGACCGGTCGATATCCTGATCAACAACACCGGCGGACCGCCGCCGACCACCGCCTCGGGCCAGTCGCCCGAACTGTGGACCGCGCAGTTCCAGGCCATGGTCGCCTCGGTGATCGCCACGACCGACCGGGTCCTGCCCGGCATGATCGCCCGCCGCTGGGGCCGGATCATCACCAGCACCTCCTCCGGCGTCATCGCGCCGATCGCCAACCTGGCCATCTCCAACGCGCTGCGGCTGTCACTGGTCGGCTGGTCCAAGACCCTGGCTCGCGAGGTCGCCCGCGACGGCGTGACCTGCAACATCGTCGTGCCCGGCCGCATCGCCACCGACCGCACCCGCTTCCTCGACGAAAAGCGGGCCGAGCGGGAGGGTCGCACCGTCGACCAGGTCGAGGCCTCCAGCCTGGGCGCCATCCCCGTCGGCCGCTACGGCGACCCGCGCGAGTACGCCGACGTGGTCGCCTTCCTGGCCTCGACCCGCGCCTCCTACGTCACCGGCTCGACCGTCCGCGTGGACGGCGGCCAGATCGCCTCCATCTGACTTCGCCTCCGCTGAGAAAGCCCTCGCCATGTCCCTCGATCCCAAGCTCAAGGCCACGCTCGAGACCATCTCGACCGGAACCCTGACGACCATCCTGCTCAAGAAGGGCCTGCGGAACGTCTGGCTGCGCGGCGCCCTGCCGTACGCCGCTGCGGAAGGCCGCGTGGCCGGCCCGGCCTTCACGATGCGGTTCGTGCCGGCCCGCGAGGACCTGGCGACGCCGGCCTCCTGGGCCTCGCCGCGGTCGACCCGCGCGGCCATCGAGGACATGCCGGAAGGGGTGGTGGTGGTCATCGACGGGCTGGGCTGCACCGACGCCGGCGTGTTCGGCGACATCCTGTGCGCCCGGATGGTCAAGCGGGGCGTCGCCGCGATGGTCACCGACGGCGTTGTCCGCGACGCGGTCGGGGTGAAGGCCACGGGCCTGCCGGTCTGGTGCGCCGGCGTCGCCGCCCCGCCCTCGGTCGCCGGCCTGACCTTCGTCGGCTGGCAGGAGCCGGTGTCCTGCGGCGGCGTGGCCATCTTCCCCGATGACGTCATCGTCGCCGACCAGGACGGCGCCGTCGTCATCCCCGCCGACATCGTCGCCCAGGTCGCCGAGGAAGGCGTCGAGCAGGAGCGCCTGGAGGGCTGGATCGTCTCGGAGGTCGAGCGCGGCGTGCCGCTGCCCGGCCTCTACCCCGCCAACGACGAGACCAAGGGCCGCTACGAGGCCTGGAAGAAGAGCCAGGGGCTCTAGGGAGGCCGCCATGATCCGCACCGCAGCCGCCGCCGCCATCGTCGCGGGCCTGTTGCTCTCGGCGTCGCCGGCCCGGGCCCAGGACGAGGATGCGCCCGCCGGCCCGGTCGGCCGCGCGCCGGTGGAACAGGTTTCCGTCCGCAGCCTCGCGGACGGCAATCCGGTACTGACCGGCTATCTGTTCAAGCCCGCGGGCGTCAGCGGCAAGGCGCCGGCGGTGGTGCTGATGCACACGAAGGACGGCGCCTATTCCAGCCGGGCCGACGGCGACTACCGGGCCACCACCCTGACGCCGCGGTTCAAATACTGGGGCCAGTACTGGGCCTCGCGCGGCTACTATGTGCTGCTTGTCGACAGCTACGGTGCGCGCGGCTTTCCGCAGGGCTTTGGCGACACGCCGATCCGGGACCGCCCCCCCGCGGTCGATGACGTCGACGCCCGTCCGCTCGACGCCTACGGCGCGCTGCAGTATCTGCGGACCCTGCCGGGCGTAGACGGGGACCGCGTCGGGCTGATGGGGTTCTCCAACGGCGGCAGCGCCACCCTGGCGACCATGGCCGACGACAAGCCGGGCGACATGCGCCGCCACGGCTTCCGCGCCGCCATCGCCCTCTACCCGGGCTGCGTGCTGAAGAAGCGCTTCGACCGGGCGGGCTACAAGCCCTACGCGCCGGTGCGGATCTTCATGGGAGACGCCGACAAGGGCGCCTCGCCGAAGACCTGCAAGGCGCTGGCGGACCGCAGCCGCAAGGCCGGAGGGGATATCGAGATGAGCCTGTACCCGGGCGCCGGCCACGGCTTCGACGAGCCCGGCCGCCGAAACCAGGACATCGAGCCCAATGCCCTGGCGACAGAGGACGTCCGGACCCGGGCGGCGGCGTTCTTCGAACAGGCGCTCGCCCCCCCACAATGAGCTGCTTTTAAGCAGTCCCGGACGTTGGGTTGGTCGTCGATTCATGATCTGTGACCGGTCCGGATGTTGGCGGCTTCAAGGGTGAAATGAGTTCGCGTCTCTCCGCAAAGGCGGGTCTGGCCATCCGCAAGCTTCGGCTCGCGGGCGGGTGGACGCTCGCCCAATTGAGCGAACGGTCCGGCGTGCCCCTGTCGACCCTGTCGAAGGTCGAACTGGGCCAGACCTCGCTGAGCTATGAAAACCTGCTGCGCATCTGCAAGGGTCTCGAGATCGACATGGCCCGTCTCATCGGCGCCGAGGCGGACGGGATGCTGGGGGCGGCGTCTCCGGCGCCCGCCCCGCCCGCGGCGCTGGGCCGCCGTGCGGTGATGCGCGCCGGCGAGGGCGAGGCGACCGACCTGCCGTGGGGACCAGGCCGCGTCGGCGCCGCCGATCTGATCCGCAAGGCCTTCACGCCGCTGGTTTGCGCGGTTGACGCCGCCTCGGTCGAGGCCCAGGGCGGCTTCCGCTTCAGCGACAGCGAGGCCTGGCTGACCGTTCTGGAGGGCGCGCTGTCGCTGCATTCGGAGCTCTACGCCCCGCTACATCTCGTCGCGGGCGACGGCGTCTATTTCGACGCGCGGGCCGGCTATGCGCTGGTCCGCGACTCCGAGGCGCCGTGCAAAGCCTTGCTGATCCTCGCCGGAGACAGCCGGGCCTGAGTCTTTCGCCGGGCGAAGCTCCTCGCCCGGCTGCGGAGCATCGCGCGCGGCGAGCGTCCGGCGTTCTCGAATTTAACCAAATATTTTCCGAAGCTTGGGACCGATGCCGCAAGGGAACGGGCGCGGGCGTCGGGGCATGCTGCTTTTACTGTCGTTGTCGAATGCAGGCGCGGGGGCGATGAGCGCTCCGGCGTGCGTCGTGGCGACTCCGACCCTTAACCGGCCAGGGAGCGCCGCCCGCCCGACCGGGGACGCGGCCGCCGGCCGGATCGGCCGGGATGGCGCCGACAGATCCCGGTGCTCCGCGCCAGTGGCCCTGGTCCGCCGTCGCCCGGGCCGCGGGCTCTGCGCCCGGGGTGGCAATCAAGCCTTTGAAAAGTATGCAAAAATTTCCGGCGTGGGCGTGCGCCTCCTTGCCGCCGCCAATCCGGAGCGCACGCCGGCCCCGGCGCCCCGGGCTGCGGGAAGCCAGAGGTTCTTCGGATCGAACGCAGTAAACGCCGCCGTTAACCAGATGGATCAAGTCACGCCCCAGAATGCTGATCGTCTGATCCGGACGTCCCGCGCCAGCCAGTTCGCTCTGCGGGGCGGGATGCGTTCTAGAAGGAAGGGGCGGGGGTGATCTCTGACACTGAACCACTGAGGCTGGGGTCCAACCTGAGCCTCGACCAGGCAGGGCCTCTGCGCGACGCCCTGCTGACCCGGCGCGGCGCGCCGCTGTCCGTCGACGCCTCCGATGTCGAGCGCCTCAGCGGACCCTGCTTCCAGGTGCTGGCCTCGGCCCGACTGACCTGGGACGCGGATGGCCAGCCGTTCGCATTTACCAACGCTTCACCCGCATTCGAGAACGGTCTGGCGCTATTGGGCGCCGCTGACTGGACCCGCCCGCAAGAGGACTTCCTCCCGTGAGCCTGACGATCCTTGCCGTCGACGATTCCCGAACCATCCGCGAGATGCTCGGCCACACCCTCCGCCAGGCGGGCTATCAGGTCATCACCGCCGAGGACGGCGTGCACGGGCTGGAAGTCCTTCAGACCGAGCGGCCTGATGTGATCGTCACCGATATCAACATGCCCAGGCTCGACGGCTTCGGCTTCATCGAGGCGGTGCGCGCCGAGGGCGCTTCGCGAACCACGCCGATCCTGGTGCTGACCACCGAGAGCGAGCCCGAGAAGAAGGCCCGCGCCCGCGCCGCCGGCGCGACGGGCTGGATCGTCAAGCCGTTCGATCCGGTCAAGCTGATCGAAGCCATCCGCCGGGTCGCGGCCTAGAAGGGACGACACCCATGGATCCGATGGACGCCATCCGGACGACCTTCTTCATCGAGTGCGACGAACTTCTCGCCCAACTCGAGGAAGGCCTGATGGCCATGGAGCAGGGATCGGCGGACTCCGAGACGATCAACTCGGTGTTTCGCGCGGTCCACTCGGTCAAGGGCGGGGGCGGGGCCTTCGGCCTCGATCCGCTCGTGCGCTTCAGCCATGTCTTCGAGACCCTGCTCGACCAGATCCGCTCCGCCCAGGTCGAACCGACCGAGGCGGTGGTCGCGACGCTGCTGCGCGCCGCCGACATGCTGGCCGACCACGTCAGCGCCGCCCGCGACGGCGGCGGGGTGGATGAGGCGAGGTCCGAACAGATCGCCGCGGCGATCATGTCCCACACCCTCGGCGGCTCGACCGGGAGCTACGAGCCCGAGCCCGCCGAGATCGAAGGCATCGACTTCAAGCCGCAGATGATCTCGCTGGACCTGCCGTCCGCGGAGCCGCCGGCCGACTTCGACATCGCCGCCCTGCTGGCCGGCGCCGCCGCCGATCCGGTGGACGAGCCGGTCGCCAACGACGAGGAAGGCGGCTGGGTCGTCAGCTTCGCGCCACACCCCTCGCTCTACGCCAAGGCCAACGATTCCGCCCTCGTGCTGCGCGAACTGAGCAGCCTTGGCGAGGCCGTCATCACCGTCAATGACGAGGCGCTGCCGACTCTCGACGAAATGGATCCGGCCGGCGCCTATCTGGGCTGGACGGTGAGGCTGCCGGGCAGTGTCGTAGAGGAGGATATCCGCGACGCCTTCGCGTTCGTCGATGACGACTGCGACCTTGAAATCACCCGCGAGGGCGGTGTCCAGGCCGGCCCCGACATCGGCATGCTGCTGGCCGCCGCGTCCGAGCCCGCGGCTCCGGCCGAAGCGCCCGCCGATCTGCTGTCCTCGCTGCTCCAGAGCGCCGTGGACAGCCCGCCGCCGGCCCCTGTCGCGGCTGTCGCGCCGACCGCTCCGGACAAGCCCTTCAACCTGATGGATCTGGCGCCGCACGTGGATTCCCTGACCCAGTCCGCGCCGTCGGCGCCTGCGCCGGCCATGGCCGCCGCCAACGCCCCGGCCGCCCCGCCGCCGCCCCAGACCATCCGGGTGGATCTCGACCGCGTCGACCGGCTGATCAACCTGGTCGGCGAGCTGGTCATCAACCAGGCGATGCTGGCCCAGAGGGTCATGGAAAGCGGCGCCGGCAAGGCGACCGACGTCAACCTGGCGATCACCGACCTGGAGCTTCTGACCCGGAACATCCAGGACAGCGTCATGGCGATCCGCGCCCAGCCGGTGAAGTCGGTGTTCCAGCGCATGCCGCGCCTGGTCCGCGAAGTCGGCGAAGCGACCCACAAGCGCGTCCGCCTGGTGACCGAGGGCGAGGGCACCGAGGTCGACAAGACCGTGGTCGAAAAGCTCTCCGACCCGATCACCCACATGATCCGCAACGCCATCGACCACGGTCTGGAGACCCCGGCCGAGCGTGAGGCCGCGGGCAAGCCGGCCGAGGGCACGGTCCGCCTCACCGCCGCGCACCGCAGCGGGCGGATCGTGATCGAGGTCTCCGACGACGGCCGCGGCGTCGACCGCGTCCGGGTCAAGGCCAAGGCCATCGAAAAGGGCCTGATCGCCGCCGACGCCCAGATGACCGACGAGGAGATCGACAACCTGATCTTCGCGCCCGGCTTCTCCACGGCCGCCTCCGTGTCCGACATTTCGGGCCGCGGCGTGGGCATGGACGTGGTCAAGCGGTCGGTCCAGGCGCTGGGCGGCCGCATCACCATCGTGTCGGCGCCCGGCCAGGGTTCGCGCTTCTCGCTGAGCCTGCCGCTGACGCTGGCGGTGCTGGACGGCATGGTGGTGACGGTCGGCGACCAGACCCTGGTCGCGCCGCTGACCACGATCATCGAGAGCCTGAAGCCCCGCGCCGGCGATGTCCGTCCGCTGGGCCCCAGCAACTTCGTGCTCAAGATCCGGGACGCCTTCGTGCCCCTCATCGACACCGGCGCCGCCCTGGGATTCGGCAAGTCCAGGTTCGATCCGACCGAGGGCGTGGCCCTGCTGGTCGAGAGCGACGTGGCCGGCCAGGTCGCCCTGATGGTCGACCACATCCAGGGTCAGCGCCAGGTCGTGATCAAGAGTCTCGAGACCAACTACAAGCCGACCGACGGGGTCGCCGCCGCCACCATCCTGGGTGACGGCCGCGTCGCCCTGATCCTCGATATCGACGGGCTGGTGACGGCCCATCGCAAGGCGCCGCCCCGCGCCGACACCCTGGCCATGACTGGATGACGACCATGACCGAGCTTTCCCTCGAAGGCCGCGACGGCAGCGAACTGATCTCCTTCCGCATCGGCGAGCAGGAGTTCTGCGTGGATATCATGGCGGTGCGCGAGATCCGCGGCTGGACCCCGGCGACGCCGGTGCCGCACTCGCCCCGCTTCGTCCGCGGCGTGATCAACCTGCGCGGCGCGGTTCTGCCGGTCATCGACCTGGCAGACCGGCTGGGCCTCGGCACGGCGGTCGAGACCGCCCGCCACGTCATCATCGTGGTGCAGATCGGCAGCCGCATCGTCGGCCTGCTGGTCGACGCGGTCTGCGACATCCTCTCGACCGCCGACCACGTGGTCCAGAAGACGCCCGACCTGGCCGGCGACCAGATGCAGAACTTCGTGAAGGGCCTGATCGCGCTCGAAGGGCGGATGATCAGCCTGATCGACCTGGGCCTTGTTCTCGACGCCCATCAGGCGGAGGCGGCCTGACACCCATGGCCGGCGCAGAATTCGCCTCCACTGCCCCCAGAGACGCCGGTCGTGAGTTCGCCTTCACGACCGAGGACTTCCGGACGATCGCCGCCGTGCTCCACGGCGACGCGGGCATCTATCTGCCCGACACCAAGGCGACGCTGGTCTACTCGCGGCTGGCCAAGCGGCTGCGGCTGCTGGGCATGTCCAGCTTCCGGGACTACTGCGCGCTCATCCAGGGGCAGCAGGGAGTCGACGAGCGCCAGGCGATGCTGGCGGCGCTGACCACCAACGTCACGCGCTTCTTCCGAGAACCGCACCACTTCGACCATCTGCGCAACACCATCATGCCGATCCTGGCCGCGCGCGCCAAGGCGGGCGGCCGGGTGCGCCTGTGGTCGGCGGCCTGCTCGACAGGGCAGGAGCCCTATTCCATGGCGCTCTGCGTGCTGGCCGGGCTTCCCGACGCCGCCCGCTACGACGTCAGGATCCTGGCCACCGACATCGACCCCAACGTCGTCCAGACGGCGCGCGAGGGGGTCTACAGCCGTGAAGCCCTCGAGGCCGTGCCCGCCGGCGACCGCAAGCACCTGCACAAGGCGCCGGACGCCGGCGTCGACATGTGGCGGATGTCCGAAGAGACCCAGGAGCTGATCACCTTCCGCGAGCTGAACCTGATCAAGCCCTGGCCGATGAAGGGCCGGTTCGACGTCATCTTCTGCCGCAACGTGGTGATCTACTTCGACGACGCCACCCAGGAGCAGGTCTGGCGCAAGTTCATCGAGGTGATGAACCCCGGCGCCCGCCTCTACATCGGCCACTCCGAACGGGTGACCGGCGATGGCGGCCGGCTGACCAGCGATGGGCTGACGGTCTACAAGGTCGGGGGGCAGCTGTGAGCGTCCGCGTCCTCATCGTCGACGACTCGGCCACCATGCGCGGCGTCATCGCCGCCGTGCTGCGCCGCGACCCCGACATCGAGGTGGTCGGCTCGGCCGGCGATCCGCTCGAGGCCCGCGAGGCGATCAAGCGGCTGAATCCGGACGTCGTGACGCTGGACGTCGAGATGCCGAACATGAACGGCATCGAGTTCCTGGAGCGGATCATGCGCCTGCGGCCGACGCCGGTGATCATGATCTCGACCCTGACCCAGGCCGGCGCCGACACCACCATCGAAGCCCTGGCGCTCGGCGCGGTCGACTGCGTGGGCAAGCCCGGACCCGGCATGACCGCCAACGACGCCTTCGGCGGGCTGGCCGAGAAGGTCAAGGCGGCCGCGCGGTCCCGGCTTCGCCCCCTGGGCGACGCGCCCCGGCCCAGCGTCTCCAGCCAGGCCGTCTACCGTCCGAACGGGAACATCGCGGCGATCGGTTCGTCCACCGGCGGCGTCGAGGCCCTGATCCAGGTCATCTCCGGATTTCCCGCCAACTGCCCGCCGACCGTGATCACCCAGCACATGCCGGCAACCTTCACCAAAAGCTTCGCCAAGCGCCTCGACAATTGCTCGCCGGCGACGGTGACCGAAGCCGAGGACGGCGACCTGCTCGAGACCGGCCGTGTCTTCCTGGCCCCGGGGGGCGAGCGGCATCTGGCCGTCGAGCGTACCGGCAACCAGCTTCGCTGCCGCCTGCGCGAGGGGCCGACGGTGAACGGCCACGCGCCGTCCGTCGACGTGCTGTTCGAGTCGGTGGTCAAGGCTGTCGGCGGCAAGTGCGCCGGCGCGATCCTGACCGGCATGGGCCGGGACGGCGCCAAGGGCCTGCTGGCCATGCGCGAGGCCGGCGGACGGACCCTCGGCCAGGACGAGGCCAGCTGCGTCGTCTACGGCATGCCGCGCGCGGCCTTCGAAATCGGCGCTGTCGAGCGCCAGTACCCCATCACGCGGATCGGGGCTCACCTGCTGAGCGCCTGTTCCGTGTCTACCGAGGGATAGACGAGATGCCCGCCGCCTCCGCCATTTCAGTGCTTGTGGTCGACGACCAGATGACGATCCGGACGCTCGTGCGTTCGGGCCTGCAGCAGCTTGGCTTCAAGGACATCCGCGAAGCGCCGGACGGCGAAGCCGCCCTGCGCATGCTGCTGACCCAGCCGGCGCACCTGGTGATATCCGACTACAACATGCCCAAGCTGGACGGCCTGGGCCTGCTGCGGGCCGTGCGCGCGCACCCGCCGTTCAAGACCATCGCCTTCATCATGCTCACCGGGCGCGCCGACTCCGATCTTGTGCAGAGGGCGGTTCAATTCGGCGTCAATAACTACTTGGTGAAACCTTTTACGGTTCAAGTGCTGAAGGACAAGATCGAAGGCGTGTTCGGCGCACTCACATGAGCACTGGGTTGGACGGAACGGGCGAGCGGACGCTGCATGTCGGGCAGGGCGAGCACCATGTGTCGGATTCTCCGGACGTGGTGATGAGCACCGTACTCGGATCGTGCATCGCCGCGTGCATCCGGGATCCTGAACGGGGTCTGGGCGGCATGAACCATTTCCTTCTCCCCGACGGCGACGGCAGCGGCGATACCGAAGAAGCCAAGCGCTATGGCGTCAACGCCATGGAAATCCTGATCAACAGCCTGCTGCGCGCCGGCGCGCGCCGCGACCGGCTGGAGGCCAAGCTGTTCGGCGGGGCCAGCATGTTCGACCGGCTGCGCAATATCGGCGCGGAGAACGCAGCGTTCGCCAAGCGCTTCCTGCAGGCGGAAGGTATCGCCGTGATCGGCGGCGACACCGGCGGCAACAGCGCCCGCCGCATCCGCTATCGCCCGACAACCGGCCAGGCCATGCAGCGGCTGCTGACCGACGCCGATCCGTCGGTGTTCGTCCGCGAGCGCAAGCTGGCCGTGCCGCCCCCGGCCGACAACACCGGCGATCTGGAGCTGTTCTGATGTCCGCGGCCGCCCTGACAGCGCCGGATCTGCCGCACGGGCTGGGCAGCACGTTGGGCGGGGTCGCGCACGAGCTGGCGCTGCTGGAAGCGCACCTGTTGCGCGTTCAGAACATCTGCCATGTGCCCGAGCACGCCGCCCACCTGGACGCGGTCCTGGTGCGGGAGCTTCAGACTCTCGACCTGGTGTCGCAGCGCCTCGGCGTCCTCACCCAGTTTATCCGCCACGTCGTGGCGGCAGTAGCGTTCGATCCAGCCGTGGACCTGACCGTCGCCCTGGGGGCCATTCCCTTGCAGGATATGGCCGACCGCCTCACCGCGCATGCCGCGGACGAGGAGGCTCCGGATGACGTGTTCGAGTCCGGAGACTTTGACCTCTTCTGAGGCTCGAAATGAACGAAACGCAGAGCCACGTCGCCGCCACCGCCAAGGTCGATCTGACCCGGGCCAGAGCCCTTCTGCTCGACGACAACCAGGTTCACCTGAACCTGCTGTCCAACGTGCTGACCAGCTTTGACCTGAGACGCCAGACCAAGGTCGGCAACATGCGCGACGCCAAGGCGGCGGCCAGCGGGTCGGAGTTCGACCTCATCCTGGTCGAGGCGGCCCTGGCCAAGGGCGCGGGCTTCGACTTCATTCGCTGGCTGCGTCGCGAGGGTCCGGACTTCAATCGCGCCACCTCGGTTCTGGTGGTCACCAGCGGCACGCGGCTGGACCAGGTGCACAAGGCGAGGGACAGCGGCGCCAACTTCGTGCTCGCCAAGCCGGTGACGCCGCCGGTGCTGCTGCAACGGATCATCTGGCTGGGGCGTGACAAGCGGCTCTTCGTCGAGGCGGAGGGCTACTGCGGCCCGGACCGTCGCTTCAAGGCCTTCGGTCCGCCGATCGGCACCAAGGGTCGTCGCCACGACGACCTCAACTTCAAGATCGGGGCGGCGGTCGAACCGAACATGTCCCAGAACGAGATCGATTTGCTCATGAAGCCGACGAGGGTGAAGCTGTGACCAGCGCTGCACGTTTCTTCAAGCCGAACAACCGGCTCGCCGACTCGGTCGACGTCCGTTTCGGCCTCAGCGTCGATACGGCGGTGGACCGCGGCGGCCAGGTCGTCCTCAACGCCGGGGCCGACATGCGCAAGTCGGTCAAGGACTGGGTCGCCGAGATCATGCGGCTGAGCGAGCAGCCCGACCCTGACAAGGCGCGGCTCAGCTGGCTGGCCAACGGCATCCTGGGTGTCGGCGGCGCGGCGGGGATGATGAGGCTGTCGCGCTGCGGCGGACTGTTCGCCCACGCCGTCGACCTGATGGGCGACCGCTGGCGGCCCGAGCTCGGGGCGCTCTACGGCAACGCCATCGGCCGCCTGCTCGACGACACCGATCCGGTGGCCTCACAGGAGAGCATGCTGGCGTCGCTGGAAGACATGAACAAGCGGCTTGCCGGCGAGACGCCGGTCGAGGCCTGAGGCGCCGTCCTTCGGGCGGTCGCCCCCGACTCTCCGGCCCGCGGACGCGGACCGGAGAGCAGGACCCGGCTGTGGGGGAAAGCCGGGGCCCGACCGACCTGTGGGGGTCGTCCGGGGAACTTCGGAAACTCAGTCCCGGCTGAAGCCCGGGGCTTGACCGCATCGCAGGTCGGCGGCGGTTTCGACCAGCACGCGTTCCAGGCCGCGGGTCGCCGCAGCGGAAAGATCGTCCCGGACCGAGCGGATCTGGTGGCGCGCCTCGTTCAGAGCGGCGGCCACGGCGGCGCTGCCGTCGAGATCCTCGATCCTGACGATGGCCGCTTCGTCGCCGAGACAGCGGTCGATCGTCTCGCGAGCCTCGCGGGACATGGCCGCGAGCGCGCAGAGTGTCGCGCGTGAGAAGCTGAGGGCGCAGCTGACATCGATGTCGAGCGCATCGAGCCGCAGGCGAAGGTCATCCGTCAGTGCAGGTCCGGCAAGCGTGGACAATGGGTCATCCCCCGCAACATCGACGCCGGTACTGGCGTGCGCCCCGCGTCCCCCGGCGCAAACCTACTCAACCCGGGTACCTCGATACGTTTGGGGTTCATCGGTGTCAAGAGAAATGTGCAAATGCATATATCGCAGAACACACATTTTGTATTACACACTATGTGCGAGTGCGCTTGCCAAGGCCCGCGCGGCGTGCTCCCCTTCTGGAGAAGGCTCTGAGCGGATTGTGCGTTCAGGGTTCTGGCCGCCCGGAGGAGGCCGCTCGCATGGCGAAACAGCGCCGGGCGCCGCCGCCCGAGTACTTCTTCTATCTGCTGTATCACGTGGTCAAACAGCGCGAGCTGGTGCTTGGCGACGTGCTGGCCGAGATGGATCTCAGCATCCCCAAGTGGCGGATCCTGTCGGTCCTGAACCGGCTGGGCGAGTCGTCCATGGGGTTGGTGGCCGACTTCTGCGCCATCGACCGCACGACGCTCACCCGCACTCTGGACCAGCTGGTGGTCGCCGGTTTCGTCCAGCGCAAGGAGCACCCGGAGGACCGCCGCCAGACCCTGGTCTCCCTGACCCCCGCCGGGGAGGCCGCCTACGGCGCGGCGATGGCCACGGCCACCGCCTTCAACGGCAAGGCCCTGAAGGGCGTCGAGGCGTCGGAGATCGAGGTCCTCGAACGCATTCTCTCCAGGGTGGTCCGCAACGTCATCGAGGACGAGGACTGGGCCGAGTGCATCCTCGACTTTGATCAGGTGAAGGCGTGAGTGTTTCAGCGACCCGTCCCTGGGCGATCGACCCCGAAGGCGAGTTCATCGCCAACGTGCCCGAGATGTTCTTCATCATGGCCTTCCAGGTGGCGCGTCGGCAGGAACAGCTGACCGAGAAAGCGCTCAGGTCCCTGGACATCTCGGCCATGCAGTGGCGCGTGCTGGTCGCCATCTACCGCATCGGCGAGTGCACCATGAACCAGCTGGCGGCCCGCAGCGCCATCGAGCGCACCACCCTGACCCGAATGGTCGACCAGCTGGTCGCCATGGGCCTGGTGACGCGCACGACGCCGCCCGAGGATCGCCGTCAGGTCCGCATCGCCCAGACCGCCGACGGCGCCCGGGTCATGGACGAGGGCTGGGCCCTGGTCTCGGCCAGCCAGCAGCGGACGATGGACGGCCTCGACCGCGGCGCGCTGCGCGAGGCCATCCGGACGATGCAGGCTGTCGTTGTCCGGCTCGCCGATGATCCGGCCGCCGTCGGCGAGGTTCTCGGCATCACGCAGGATCCGGCGCCCTAGCGGCGGGCGGCGGGCCCCGCTATCGCTGCGTCGTGCCACGCTTCATTCCCATCGACGATCCCGCCGATCCGCGGATCGAGGCCTATCGCGACATTCGCGAGCGGGACCTCGTCGGCCGGCGCGGGCTGTTCATCGCCGAGGGCGAGACGGTGCTGCGCATGCTGGCCGGCCAGCGACGTCATCGACCGCTGTCGGTGCTGATCGCACCCAAGCGGCGGGAGAAGCTGGAGCCCATTCTCCAGACCCTGCCCGACGCCCTGCCGGTCTATCTGGCGCAGCAGCCGGTGCTCGACGCCATCGCCGGCTTCGAGCTTCACCGGGGCATCCTGGCGGTGGCGGAGCGCGGGCCGGCCCTTCCGGCGGACGATCTGCTTGCAGGCCTGGGCGCCCGGGCGCTGGTCCTGGCGCTATCGGGCATCGGCAACCACGACAACATGGGCGGGCTGTTCCGCAACGCCGCCGCGTTCGGGGTCGACGCCGTCCTGCTCGACCAGACCTGCTGCGATCCGCTCTACCGCAAGGCCATCCGCGTTTCGGTCGGCGGCGTGCTGACGGTGCCGTTCGCGACGGCGGAGGGCGATCTGATCGGAACCCTGCTGCGGCACGGGCTGGAGCCGGTGGCGCTCAGCCCGGCCGGCGCGACGCCGCTGCACCGCCTTGACCCGCCCGCCCGCGCCGCGCTGCTGCTGGGCGCCGAGGGGCCCGGCCTTCCGGCGGAGACCCTGGCCCGCTGCCGGACAGTGTCGATCCCGATGGCGGGCGGCTTCGACTCGCTGAACGTGGCGACCACCTCGGGCATCGCCCTGCATCACCTGCGCAGCGCCGGGGCCTGAAACCTCAGCGCAGACGCTTCCGGGAAACGGCGCCCCCGCCGGCCGGCATCGACAGCAGGTCGCCGTCGCGGGCGATCCACAGCGGGCCGTCATAGGCCTCGCGCGCCTTGCCCAGGAACGGCCCCTCCAGCGCCCGCAGCGGCAGCGGCGGCACGATGTGGGTGAGCAGCAGCGCCTTGGCGCCGGACGCCTTGGCGATGCGCGCCGCCTCCAGCGGACTGGTGTGGTAGTTGGGGATGTCGGCCATGATCTTGGCGCGCTTGGGCCGGCCGGCCCGGATCGCGCCGTCCTGCAGCAGCTTGACCAGTTCGGGCGACAGGGCCTCGTGGACCAGCAGGTCGACGCCCTTGGCCTGGGCCGCGACAACCGGCGAGACCGAGGTGTCGCCGCTGATCACCACGCTGCGCCCCTTGTAGTCGAAGCGGTAGCCCAGGGCGGGCTCGACCGGGCCGTGGTCGACGCGGAAGGCCGTGATCTTCACGCCGTCTTCCTCGAGGACCACGACGGAGTCCGCGCCCTCGGGGATGATGATCGGCCGGGGCGTGATCCCGGCGCCGGAGGGCGGCATCACGTCGGGGCCGTGGTGGGCGGTTCTGTAGCTGCTGTCGAAGGCGTAGGCTTCGTTGAAGCCGGCCGCGATCCGCTCGACGCCGGGCGCGCCGTACAGCGACAGTGGGGTGGTCAGGTTCGACCCGCCCCAGCGCATCAGCGCGACATTGCCGAGGCCATCGATGTGGTCGGAGTGGAAGTGGGTCAGCAGGACGACGGAGTCGCCGCCGACGCCCAACCGCCCCAGCGTCCGGGCCGCGGCCTCGCCGGTGTCGACGATGAACAGGCGCTTGCCGGCGATGACGGCGGTGCAGGGCGCGCCGCGGCCGCCGTCCGGGAAGGGACCGCCGGACCCGCAGACCACCACATGCAGACCGTCGGGCAGGCGGCTGGTCAGGTCGCTGGCCATGCCCTCGGCGACGCGCCGCTCGACCAGCTTCACGGCCAGCTTGCCGCGCACGGCATAGAGGCCGCCGCCGACAACAAGCGCCAGCACGATCAGTCCCGCCAGGATGCGTTTCATGCCCGTCTCCGGTTTCCCGCTTGATTGCGGAGATTATATTGGCATTATTCGTGTCATTAGTTATCGCCAGGGTCAAGCCCGGGCGCGACATCCAGGAGACTGCCCGGTGAAGGTGCTTCGCACGCCCGACGACCGTTTCGACGGACTGCCCGACTTTCCGTTCCCCGCTCACTACGTGACACTGCCGGGCGGGGAGGGCGCCGATCTGCGGATCGGCTACATCGACGAGGGGCCCCGCGACGCGGCCCCGGTGCTGCTGATGCACGGCGAGCCGTCGTGGTCGTACCTCTACCGCAAGATCATCCCCCGGCTCTCGGATGAGCACCGCGTGCTGGCGCCGGACCTGGTGGGCTTTGGCCGCTCCGACAAGCCGGCCGACAAGGCCGACTACAGCTACGAGCGCCACGTGGCCTGGATGAGCGCCTGGCTGCTGGCGCTGGACCTTAAGAACATCACCCTGTTCTGCCAGGACTGGGGCGGTCTGATCGGCCTGCGGCTGGTGGCGGCGTTCCCGGAGCGGTTCGCCCGGGTCGTCGTTGGCAACACCGGCCTGCCCACCGGCAGCGGGATGTCGGACGGCTTCAAGACCTGGCTCGACCTCAGCCAGTCGATGCCGGTCTTCCCGGCCGGGATGATCGTCAACATGGGAACCCAGCGCGAGCTGTCGCCCGAAGAGATCGCCGCCTACGACGCGCCCTATCCCGACGAGAACTACAAGGTCGCCGCGCGAATCTTTCCCACCTTCGTGCCGGTCACCCCCGAGCATGCGTCCGTCGCCGAAAACAAGGCCGCCTGGGAGGTGCTGGAGGCGTTCGACAAGCCGTTCCTCACCGCCTTCAGCGACAAGGACCCGGTCACGGGCGGCGGCGAGGCCGTCTTCCAGGCGCGGGTGCCGGGGGCAAAGGGCCGCAAGCACGTGACCATCGCCGGCGGCGGCCACTTCCTGCAGGAAGACTGCCCCGACCAGATCGCCGACGTCCTCAAGGCCTTCATCAAGGGCGAGCGTTAGGAAATCCCATGAACGTCGAAAACGCAGTCCTTCCCAAAGGCGAACAGCTTCAGGCCCTGCTGGGCCTGGGCGGCGACGAGCCGATCGTCATGCTCAATCTGCTGAAGTTCCGTGACCGGGCGCAGTACGACGAGCCGGGCCACCCCGACCTCTCCGGGCGCGAGGCCTACATGCTCTACGGCGGCCCGATGAAGGCGCTGGTCGAGGCCAAGGGCGGCAAGATGCACTTCAACGCCCGGGTCGAAGCGCTGGTGATCGGCGAGGTCGAGGAGCTCTGGGACGTGGCCGCCATCATGGAGTATCCCAGCCGCGCCGCCTTCGTGGCTATCGCGTCCTCGCCGGAGGTTCAGGCCATCGGCGTGCACCGCAAGGCCGGCCTGGCGGGCCAGCTGCTCATCCAGTGCACCGGGCTGTAGCGGTGGCGCATGCCTCCACGCTTGCACACCGGCGTCCGGAGGGGCCCTCATTGGGCGTGAGTGATTCGATCCAGAGCCCGATCCAGACCCGCACCGACGGACGCAGGCTGCGCTCGGAGGCCAGTCGCGGCCGGATCGTCGACGCCATGATCGCCATCGTGCGCGAGACGGGCGGGCTGGGCCTTCCGCCCGCCGAGCTGGTGGCCGAGCGCGCGGGCGTTGGCCTGCGGACGGTTTTCCGGCTGTTCGAGGACATGGACGGCGTCTATCGCGCCATGCAGGCGGTGATCACCGCCGAGGCTGAACCCCTCATGGCGGGCCGGCCGCCGACGGGGGACGCCCGACGCGATCTGGAGGCCGAGATCGAGCGGCGAGCCAGGCTGTTCGAACTGATCCTGCCGCTGCAGATCGCCGCCGATTCCCAGCGCCATCGCTCGCCCGCCCTGCAGGAGGGCCGGGCGCGCCTGGTGCGCCAGCAGCGCGAGGCCCTGCTGGCCGTTGCGCCGCCGGCCCTGGCGGCGCGGCACGAACAGATGGCCGCGCTGGAGCTGGCCGCCAGCTTCGAGGCCTGGCGCCGCCTGCGCACCGACCAGGGCGCGACGCCGGACCAGGCGCGGTCGATCATGTCCTGGATGGTGCTCGCCCTGCTCGAGGGAGCGACCGGGTGAGGCTGGCGGTAGTCGCCGCCGCGGCCCTGCTGCTGTCCGCCTGTGGTCGCGCGCCGCCCCCGGCTGTGGCTCTGGCCGAGCCGACCCGCGCCTGCCCGTCGCCCGCCCCGGAGGGCGAGGTGCGCCTGCCCGGCGGGACCTTCACGCTCGGCGCCGCGGGCGAGCACGGGGAGGAGGGACCACCCCGCACGGTCACCGTGGGGCCCTTCTCGATCGACCGGACCGAGGTCACCAACGCCCAGTTCGCCGCCTTCGTGAAGGCGACCGGCTACGTCACCCTGGCCGAGCGTCAGCCTGATCCGGCGCTCTATCCCGGTGTGCCGGCCGACCAGCTCAAGCCCTCCTCACTCGTCTTCGTCGGGGCGTCGGGCCTGGGCTCGGGTGATCCCTCGCTCTGGTGGCGGATCGTCGACGGGGCCAGCTGGAAGCATCCCGAGGGCCCCGGCAGCGACCTTGAGGGCCGCGAGCGCCACCCGGTGGTGCAGGTCGCCTACGAGGATGCCCTGGCCTACGCGCGCTGGAAGGGCCGCGACCTGCCCACCGAAGCGGAATGGGAGTTCGCCGCCCGCGCCGGCCTGGACGGCAAGCGCTACGAATGGGGCGATGAGCGGCCCAACCCGAAGGCCCCGCGCGCCAACACCTGGCAGGGCGTGTTCCCGGCGGTCGATACGGCGGACGACGGCTACAAGGCCCGCACCGCGCCGGTCGGCTGCTACCCCCCGAGCGCCTTTGGCCTGTCGGACATGACCGGCAACGTCTGGGAATGGACCAGCGACTGGTTCCAGGACGGCCGGCCGGAGGGCGACCCGGCGCGCAGCCACCTGATCAAGGGCGGATCGTTCCTGTGCGCCGACAACTTCTGCTTCCGCTACCGGCCGGCGGCCCGGCAGCCCGGCCCGCCGGACACGGGCTCCTCGCACGTTGGCTTCCGGACGGTGAAACGCGGCTGACGTTGCAGCCTTCGCCCGCCCGGCCCAACATGGCGAAAAAGACGGACGCGGGGAGAAGACCATGAGCGGGATCGACGTCAGACGCGTGGCCGGGGCGCTGGGGGCCGAGATCGGCGGCGTGGACCTGTCGCAGCCGCTGGCCGACGAGACCATCGCGGCGATCCGCAAGGCGCTGGTCGAGCATCAGGTGATCTTCTTCCGCGACCAGACCCTGACGCCGGAGCAGCAGCTGGCCTTCGGCCGCCGGTTCGGGCCGCTCAACATCCACCCCTATGTGAAGGGCATGGCCGAGCATCCCGAGGTCATGGAGATCATCAAGGAGCCCTCCGACCGCATCAACTTCGGCGGCGGCTGGCACTCGGACATGAGCTTCCTGGAATCGCCCAGCATCGGCTCGATCCTCTACGCCGTGCAGACGCCGGACTACGGCGGCGACACCCTGTTCGCCAGCCAGGCGGCGGCGTTCGATGCGTTGTCGCCGGGGCTGCAGAAGACCCTCGAGGGGCTGAATGCGGTCCACTCCGCCGGCCGCGAGTACGCGCCAACGGGCGCCTCGGCCCAGAAGCGCGGCTCGATGCAGATCGCCGAGGCCGAAGGGGCCGTCGGCGAGTTCGTCCATCCGATGGTCAAGGTTCACCCCGAGACCGGCCGCAAGGCGCTGTACGTCAATCCGGCCTTCACGATGCGGATCGAGGGGTGGAGCCGGCGGGAGTCGAAGGCGCTGCTCGACTACCTGTTCGAGCACAGCCGGTTCGAGGCCTTCACCTGCCGGTTCGGCTGGAAGCCGGGCTCGGTCGCCTTCTGGGACAACCGCTCGGTCTGGCACTTCGCCCTCAACGACTACCCCGGCCAGCGCCGGCATATGCGCCGGGTGACGGTGGACGCGGCCTGATCAGGCCTCGACCACGGCGCCCTTGGGCTCGTGGCGGACGTCGTCGGGTCGCATGGCGCGGGTCCAGGCGGCGAACTCCATCATGATGCCGTTGGGGTCGGTGAAGTAGACCGAGCGGACGAAGACGCCGTCGTTGACCTCCTGCGAGACCCCCATCGGGCTGTCGTCGTGGTTCACCACCACGGGCAGGTGCGGCACGCCGGCGGCCTTCAGCCGCTCGATGCAGGCCTCGATCTGGTCAGGCTCGACGTCGAAGGCCACGTGGTTCATCGACCCGATGGCCGACATGGGCGACTGCGGGAAGGCCTTCACCGAGGCGATGCCCGGCGCCGCCGCGGGCGCGTTCGCCCACCAGAAGAAGGCCAGGGACGAGCCGCCGCCGCAGTCGAAGAAGAAGTGCTGGCCGCCGTCGGGCAGGTCGATGGTCTTGATCAGCGGCATGCCCAGCACCTCGGTGTAGAACTTCACCGTCTCGCGCATGTCCCGGCAGACCAGAGCCAGATGGTTGATACCCCTCGTGCGCATGGCGTCCTCCCGCTCGTTTCGTTGGCCGGACGGTAGCCCCTGCGCCGCCGCCGTCAATCGACAGCAACTTCATAGTAGCCTGCCGCCGGGTCAGTCATGCTGACTCCGCGGCTTGCGTTTGGACCCCCTGCGAGGCCCCGATGAATCTCGAACTCAGCGCCGCCGATCTCGCCTTCCAGGCCGAGGTTCGCGCCTTTCTCGCCGACAACCTGCCGCCAGACCTGCAGGTCGCCGGTCGCCGGATGACGAGCGTCTTCGTCGAGAAGCAGTACTCCATCCCCTGGCAGAAGATCCTGCACGCCAAGGGCTGGGTCGCCCCGAGCTGGCCGGTCGAATACGGCGGCTGCGGCTGGGACGAGATGCAGCGCTACATCTTCTCGGCCGAATGCGCCCGCGCCGGCGCGCCGGGCCTCTCGCCGATGGGCCTGCGCATGGTCGGCCCCTGCATCCAGCGCTACGGCACGCCCGAGCAGAAGGCCTTCTACCTGCCGCGCATCCTCGCCGGCGAGGACTACTGGTGCCAGGGCTACAGCGAGCCCGGCTCCGGCTCCGACCTCGCCAGCCTGCAGATGAAGGCCGAGCGGGACGGGGATCACTACGTCCTCAACGGCTCCAAGATCTGGACGACCCACGCCCACTTCGCCAACCGCATGTTCTGCCTGGTCCGGACCAGCTTCGAGGGCAAGCCGCAGAAGGGCATCACCTTCCTGCTGCTGGAGATGGACACGCCCGGCATCGAGGTGAAGCCGATCATCACCCTGGCCGGGGAACACGAGGTCAATCAGGTCTTCTTCGACAATGTCCGCGTCCCGGTCGCCAATCGCCTGGGTGAGGAGAACGACGGCTGGACGGTGGCCAAGTACCTGCTGGAGTTCGAACGCGGCGGCAGTTCCGCGCCCGGCCTGAAGGTGTCTTTGGCCCGGTTGAAGTCCATGGCGGCTGCGGAAGGCGGCGACCTGGGAGAGCCCCTGCTCAGTGACCCGGTCTTCCGCGCCCGCCTCGCGGAGTTGGAGATCGCGCTCGAAGCCATCGAGATGACCGAGCACCGGGTGATGACCGAGCTGTCGTCGGGCAAGAACCCGGGTCCGGCCTCGTCCATGCTCAAGACCCAGGCCACCGAGATGACCCAGAAGATCGACGGCCTGGCGATCGACACGGCGGCCTACTACGCGTTCGTGGACCAGCCGCGAGCCCGCGAGCCGGGCAGCAACGAAGCGCCGGTGGGGCCCGAGCACAGCCTGGTCGCCATGCCGCGCTACCTGAACAACCGCGCCGCCTCGATCTACGGCGGATCCAACGAGATCCAGCGGGACATCATGGCCCGCCTGGTGCTGGGCCTCTGAGAACGGACGACATGACGATGAGCGCGAACGACACGGCGGTCGATTTCGACCGGATGCCGACGCTGGGCGATATCGCCCGCTACCATGCGCAGACCCGGCCGGACGCCACCGCCCTGACCTTCGAGGGGCGCGAGACGACGTTCGCGCAGTTCGACGCCCTGACCAACCGCGTCGCCAACGCGCTGATCGCCGAAGGCCTGACCCCCGGCCAGCGGATCGCCTACGTCGGCAAGAACAGCGACTGCTACTTCGAGCTGCTGATCGGCGCGGCCAAGGCGGGCGTGGTGATGACCCCGATCGGCTGGCGCCTCGCGCCGCCTGAGGTCGCCTACATCGTCGAGGACTCCAGGGCGCCGATGGTCTTCGTCGGACCCGAGGTGATCGGCCTCAGCGAGGCGGTCGCCGAGCATCTGTCCTACAGGCCCAAGGTCGTGGCCATGGAAGCCGAGGGCGCGGATGGCCGTCCGCTCTATGAGGCCTGGCGGGACGCGGCCCCTGCGGCCGACCCGGGCGTCGCGATCTCCGAACAGGATGTCGCCGTCCAGCTCTACACCTCGGGCACGACCGGCAAGCCCAAGGGCGCCATGCTGACCCACGCCAACATCCTGAGCGGCCGACGCGCGGCCGCCGAGGCGCAGATGCCGTGGAACCAGTGGGGGCCTGACGACGTCAGCCTGGTCGCCATGCCGGTCTCGCACATCGGCGGCACCGGCTGGGGCATCGTCGGCCTCTACAACGGCGCCAAGGGCGTCGTGGCCCGCGAGTTCGACCCGTTCAAGGTGCTGGACTTCATAGAACAGGACCGCATCAGCAAGATGTTCATGGTGCCGGCCGCGATGCAGATCGTCGTGCGCCAGCCCCGCGCCCGCGAGGTCGACTACAGCCGGCTGAAGTACATCCTCTACGGCGCCAGCCCGATCCCGCTGGACCTGCTGCGCGAGTGCATGGAGGTGTTTGGCTGCGGCTTCTGCCAGCAGTACGGCATGACCGAGACATGCGGCACGATCGTCTACCTGCCGCCTGAGGACCACGATCCGGCCGGCAATCCGCGCATGCGGGCTGCGGGCCTGCCGATGCCGGGCGTGGAGATCAGGATCATTGACGACAAGGGCGAGGTCCTGCCCGCCGGCGCCGTGGGCGAGGTCGCCACCCGCTCGGTGGCCAACATGGCCGGCTACTGGAACCTGGACGAAGCGACGAAGGCCACGATCGGCGAGGACGGCTGGCTGCGCACCGGCGACGCCGGCTACCTGGACGAGGACGGCTATCTCTTCATCCACGACCGGGTGAAGGACATGATCATCTCCGGCGCGGAGAACATCTATCCGGCCGAGGTCGAGAGCGCCGTCTACGGACACCCGGCGGTGGCCGAGGTGGCGGTGATCGGCATTCCCGATGACAAGTGGGGCGAGGCGGTCAAGGCGGTCGTGGCGCTCAAGCCCGGCATGACGGCGACGCCGGACGAGATCATCGCCTTCGCCCGGACCCGGATCGCGGCGTTCAAGGCGCCCAAGAGCGTCGACTTCATCGAGGCCCTGCCCAGGAACCCGTCCGGCAAGATCCTGCGCCGCGAACTCCGTGAGCCCTACTGGGCCGGCCGCGCGCGTCGCGTGAACTGATCAGGAGATGGTCGGTCCCCGAACCTGCGACGGGGGAGCCTTGGCCCGGGGACCTGCGTCGCTGCCTCAGGAACCGCGACGGTTGGGGAGGTTCGTCCAGATGTGGACGATGCAAAGCGTGACGCCGAACAGGCTGAAGGCCGCCGCGGCCGTGGCCAGGTAGGCGATGTGAATCGGCGGAAGCGCCGAGAGGGTCTGCAACATCTGAAATCTCCTGTATCGCCAAGGTGCCGTGACCGCCGAAGCCCCGCCTTGATCTGCGTCAACACGGCAATCGTTGACGCTGCGAGAGGCGATGGCCGTTGCCCGCGCTGTCCGCTAAACCCTTGCCGTGTGGGGAAAATCGCCCTCACGCAGCGTCAATCCGCCCTGAGAGAGTCCGATGTCCGACCGCGCCCACGATCTTGCCCGCCGCGTTGACGCCTTCCTGCACGAGCACGTCATTCCGCTTGAGCAGGACCCCCGGATCGGCAAGCACGGCCCGTCGGACGCCCTGCGCGTCGAGCTTCAGCGCAAGGCGGCCGCCCAGGGCCTGCTCGCGCCCCATGTCGGGGTCGAGTACGGCGGCCACGGCCTGAACCACCGCGAGATCGCCATCGTGTTCCGCGCCGCCGGCTACTCGCTGTTGGGGCCGATCGCGCTGAACCTGATGGCCCCGGACGAGGGCAACATGTGCCTGATCGAAAAGATCGGCAGCGTGGCCCAGAAGGACGAGGTGCTGCGACCGCTGGCGGCCGGCCACATCCGCACCGCCTTCCTGATGACCGAGCCCGACGGCGGCGCCGGGTCGGACCCGTCGATGATGAAGACGACGGCGGTGCAGGACGGCAACCACTGGGTCATCAACGGCGCCAAGACCTTCATCACCGGCGCCGAGGGCGCGGCGCACGGCATCATCATGGCCAGGACCGATCACGGCGCGACGATGTTCCTGGCGCCGATGACCGCGCCGGGCGTGTCGATCACGCGGGTGCTCGACACCATCGACCGGACCATGCCGGGCGGCCACGCCATGGTGAGGCTGGACAACGTCCGCGTCTCGGCCGACCAGATCCTGGGCGAGGCCAACGAGGGCTTCAAGTACGCTCAGGTGCGACTCGCGCCGGCGCGGCTGACCCACTGCATGCGCTGGTGGGGCGCCGCGCGGCGGGCCCATGACATCGCGGTCGAGTACGCCTGCCGTCGCCACGCCTTCGGCAAGCCCCTCGTCGACCACGAGGGGGTCGGCTTCATGCTGGCCGATAACGAGATCGACCTGAAGCAGGCCGAACTGACCATCGACTGGTGCGCGGGCGTGCTCGACGCCGGTGGGCACGGGTCAGGCACGGCGGAGTCCAGCCTCGCAAAGGTGGCGGTGTCGGAGGCGCTGTTCCGCATCGCCGACCGCTGCGTCCAGGTGCTGGGCGGCACGGGCGTGACCGACGATACGCCCGTCCACCAGATCTTCCGCGATATCCGCGCCTTCCGGGTCTACGACGGCCCCTCGGAGGTGCACCGCTGGTCGATGGCCAAACGCATCAAGCGCGAGTTCCTCGCCAGGGCGTGAGGCGGCTCCGCGCCATAGCGCGGCGCTATACCCCTCTCGCCTCTTTGCTGTTGTCGCCGGGGGGCGTCACCGGCCACGGTGATGATGTTGAGGCGGCGCGTCGGGCCGCCGGGCGTGAGGGGATGAGCGCGATGCGGGGAATTGCGGGCAAGCGGGCGGCCTTGGTCGCGAGCCTGGGCATGGCCATGGTCGCCTGCGGCCTGCTCGGCGCGAGCAGCGGGGCCAACGCCCGTCAGGCCGAGCCGACGCCCATCGAGGCGGCGACCTACCTGGTCGGCAAGACCTACTTCGGGGCCAACCGGTATGTTCAGTACATCCCCGGGAACTCGCCGGTGATCCTTACCGCGCCCCACGGGGGGAGGCTGACACCCGACAGCATCCCTGATCGCAGCAAGGCGTCCTGTGGCGGTGAGGCCGTCCTGGTGACCGACACCAACACCGCCGAGCTCGTCCTGGCGATGCGGGAAGCCCACTTCCGGCGGTTCGGGACCTATCCCCATGTGATCATCAACCGCCTCGCCCGCCGGAAGTTCGACGCCAACCGTCCCCTGGAGGAGGCCGCGTGCGGCAACCCCGAGGCGGCGCGAGCCTTCGCCGAATGGCACGCCTTCGTCGACGTCGCCAAGGCGGAGGTCGTGAGGACCAGTGGTCGGGGGTGGTTCATGGATATCCATGGTCACGGCCATGAGATCCAGCGGCTCGAACTCGGCTACCTGCTCCGGCCGGCGGATATCAATGCGTCCGATGCAGAGCTTGATAGCAAGGCGTCACTGCGCGAGCGGGTGAGCATTCGCGCGTTGCTGCGGGAGCCGGGCGCGACCCTGTCCCGGATGCTGCGCGGCCCGTCGAGCCTCGGCTCGCTGTATGCCCGCGCCGGCTTCCCGGCCATCCCGGCGGACGACGATCTGCGCCCGGGTTCGGCCCGCTACTTCGCGGGGGGCTACAACACCAGCCGCCACACCTGCGGCGGCGAGGCCGAGGCGCTCGGCGGCAAGACCGGCGACAGGATCTGCGGCCTGCAGATCGAGGCCAACTTCAAGGGCGTGCGCGACACGCCGGAGAGCTGGAAGCGCTTCGGGGAGGCGACCGCGCAGGTCCTGGAGGAGTACCTGCTGGCCAATATGGGTCTCCGGCTGAGGCAGGAGCCGGTCCCGGCGGCGCCATAGCCGGCGCGGGCAGACCCCGCCACTTCCGAGGCGAGGTCTGCTGCTGCGGCCTCGCCTAGCCGTGGAGTTTCGCGGCGGTCTCGGCGATCTTGCGGCCCTGATAGCGGGCGCCGGCCAGTTCGTTGTCGCTGGGCTGGCGGGAGCCGTCGCCGCCGGCGATGGTGGTCGCGCCGTAGGGGCTGCCGCCGGTGACCTCGTCCAGCTTCATCTGCCCGGCGAAGCCGTAGTCCAGGCCGACGATCACCATCCCGAAGTGCAGCAGATTGGTGATGAGGCTGAACAGCGTCGTCTCCTGGCCGCCGTGCTGGGTGGCGGTCGAGGTGAAGGCGCCGCCGACCTTGCCGTTCAAGGCGCCCTTGGCCCACAGGCCGCCGGCCTGGTCGAGGAAGGCCGCCATCTGCGAGTTCATGCGGCCGAAGCGGGTGCCGGCGCCGACAATGATGGCGTCGTAGTCGGCCAGCTCGGCGATCGTCGCGACCGGCGCGGCCTGGTCGAGCTTGAAGTGGGCGGCCCGGGCGATGTCTTCCGGCACGGTCTCGGGCACGCGCTTGATGTCGACCTGCGCGCCGGCTTCACGGGCGCCCTCGGCGACCGCCTGGGCCATGGTTTCGACGTGGCCGTAGGCCGAATGGTAGAGAACGAGAATCTTGGGCACGGGGATACTCCGGTTGGATCGGGGAGGAGGGACGTCGCTCAGGCGGCGTCCACGAGGACCAGTTCGGCGTCTTCCAGGGCGGTGACCCGGATCGACGTCTCGTCGGTGATGGCCGCGCCGTCGCGGGTTTCCAGGGTCAGGCCATTGACCTCGACCCGTCCCGCGGCGGGGACGAGATAAGCGTGACGGCTGGCGTCGAGGGCGTACTCGACGCTCTCTCCGGCCTTCAGCGTGGCGCCCAGCACCCGCGCGTCGGTGCGGATCGGCAGGGCGTCGTTGTCGGCCTCGAACCCGCTGGCCAGGGTGACGAAGCGTCCGGACCGGTCACCCTTGGGGAAGGGTTTGGCGCCCCAGGAGGGCGCGCCGCCGGTGCGGTTGGGCTGGATCCAGATCTGGAAGATGTGCGTGGTTTCGCGCTCCAGATTGTATTCGGCGTGGCGGATGCCGCTGCCGGCGCTCATCACCTGGACGTCGCCCGCCTCGGTGCGCCCAGTGTTGCCCAGGTTGTCCTGGTGGGTGATCGCCCCGTCGCGGACATAGGTGATGATCTCCATGTCGGCGTGGGGGTGGGGCGGGAAGCCCGAGTTGGCGGCGATCTCGTCGTCGTTCCAGACGCGCAGCGATCCCCAGTTCATGTTCCGCGGGTCGTGGTAGCCGCCGAACGAGAAGTGGTGCCGGGCCTTCAGCCAGCCGTGGTCGGCGCCGCCGAGCGTCTCAAAGGGTTTGTGCACGATCATCGTACTGTCTCCGCGCCGGACCGCCGGCGCTGTTGCTTGAGGACAAGATAGGGGGCAGGATCGGCGCATAAATAGAAACTCCAGAAACTCATTGTTTCCCGAAAGCGCATGTCCAGATTGCCGGATCTCGAGGGGCTGGCGATCTTCGCCAAGGTGGTGGAGCTGCGATCCTTCGCCGCCGCGGCCGAAGACCTGAAGCTGTCCAAGGGCACGGTGTCCAAGGCCGTCACCCGCCTTGAAACGCGCCTGGGCGCGCGCCTGTTCAACCGAACTTCCCGGCGACTGGCGCTGACGGACGCCGGCCGGGCCCTGGTCGAGCGCGCCGGACGGGTGCTGGCCGAGGGCGAAGCGGCGGAGGCCGAGGCGCTGGAACAGTCGGCCGCGCCGCGTGGACTGGTGCGGCTGGCGGTCCCGATGTCCTTTGGCCTGTCGGACGTCGCCCCGATCCTGCCGGACTTCATGGCCGAGTACCCGGAGGTCTTCGTCGACCTGCATCTCAGCGACGCCATGGTCGACCTGATCGGCCAGGGTTTCGACATGGCGCTGCGGATCGCGGCGCTGCCGGACTCCTCGCTGATGGCCCGGCGGCTGCGGCCGGTGAAGCGCCATCTGGTCGGCGCGCCGTCCTACTTCGCGCGGCAGGGGACGCCGCGGCATCCCAGCCAACTGGTCGACCACTGCTGCCTGGCCTACGCCTATCTGCCGAGCCCGGAGACCTGGCGGTTCACCCATCCCTCGGGGGAAGAGGCGTCGATCCGCATCGACGGGCCGATGCGGGCCAACAACGCCACGGCCCTGCTGCCGGCGCTGATCGCCGGCCGGGGCATCGCGCTGCAGCCGGACTTCATCTGCGGCGCGGGCCTGAAGTCAGGCCAGCTCGTTGCTGTGATGGAGGACTGGTCGCCGCCCCCGATCGCCCTGCATCTGGTCATGCCGCCCGGCGGGCCCCGGCCGGCGCGCGTCGAGGTGCTGGCAGAGTTTCTGGCCCGGCGGTTGTCGATCCGCGGCTGAGGCGGAACCGACAAACCCTCTGGCCGGACGTTGGGGCAAGGCGTCAAGGTTCGCGCAAGATCAGGCGCGGCCAACGCGTCAGGCAGGGAGCGACGCATGAGGATCGAGTGGAGTCCGGAGGACCGGGCCTTTCGCGACGAGGTTCGCGCCTTCCTCGACGCATCGCTGACGCCGGAATTGCGACTGGCCGGCTCGCGCCTGACCAGCGTCTACGGCGACCACGGGACCCAGATGGCCTGGCAGAAGATCCTTCACGCCAAGGGCTGGCTGGTTCCGGCCTGGCCGGTGGAGTTCGGCGGCTGCGGCTGGTCGGTGACCCAGCGCTACATCTTCGCCACCGAGCTGACCGCCGCGGGCGCGCCGCCGCTGTCGCCGATGGGCATCGGCATGTGCGGCCCGGTGCTGATCGGCCACGGGACGCCCGAGCAGCAGGCGTATTTCCTCCCCCGCATGCTCAGCGGCGAGGACTTCTGGTGCCAGGGCTATTCCGAGCCGCAGTCGGGGTCGGACCTCGCCACGCTGCAGATGAGCGCCGAGGACGACGGCGACCACTTCATCTGCAACGGCCACAAGCTGTGGACGACCCACGCGGCGCACGCCAACTGGATCTTCTGCCTGGTCCGGACCTCCAGGGAGGACATCCCGCAGAAGGGCATCACCTTCCTGCTGATCGACATGACCACGCCCGGCGTGGAGGTGACGCCGATCATCTCGCTGTCGGGCGAGCACATCCAGAACCACGTCTTCTTCACCGACGTTCGCGTGCCCAAGGCCAACGCCGTCGGCCCGATCGGCCAGGGCTGGACCGTGGCCAAGCACCTGATGCAGTTCGAACGCGGCGGCAGCGCCTACACGCCCGGCTTCCGCGGACGGATGGCGAAGATCGCCCACATTCTGGAGGCGGAATACGCCGACGGCGATCCTACCGGCGAGGGGCAGGCGCTGCGCCGCCAGCTGGCCGACGCGGCGGTTCAGGTGGACGCTCTGGAGGCCGTCGAGCTGCGCGTCATGTCCGCACTGTCGGTAGGCCAGGCGCCAGGACCGGAGTCCTCGATGATGAAGACGGTCGGCACCGAACTGAGCCAGCGGCTGACCGAGATCGCCCTGGCCGCAGCCGGCCGCTACGCCGCTGTGCATCAGCCGCACATGGTCTCGGCCGGCGGCCCGACGCCGGGCTTCACGCCGCCGCGCTACAACGACGGGATCGGTCCGGAGTACAGCTGGACGGTGGCCCCCAAGTACCTCAACGATCGCGCCGGCTCGATCTACGCCGGCACCAACGAGATCCAGCGCAACATCATGGCCAAGGCCGTGCTGGGGCTCTGAGCAGGGAGAACGACCCATGGACTTCGATACCGACTACAGCATGACCATCGGCGGCAAGGCCGTCGCCGGGGTGGGGACGTTCGACGTCCTCAATCCCGCCAACGAGCAGGTCATCGCCCAGGCGCCCGACTGCTCGAAGGAGCAGCTGGACGAGGCCGTCGCCGCCGCCCGTGCGGCCTTCCCGGCCTGGTCGGCGACGCCGATCGCCGAGCGCCGCAAGGCCGTGCTCGCCCTGGCCGGCGCCATCGCCGCCAATGCCGAGGGCCTCAAGCGGCTGCTGACCCGCGAGCAGGGCAAGCCGCACGCGGATGCGATGAACGACGTGCTCGGCGGGGCCGGCTGGCTGCAGGGCGCCTCGACGCTGGATCTGCCGGAGACGGTCAACGAGGATACCGACGTCCGCCGCAGCATCACCCGCCATGTGCCCATCGGCGTGGTCGGGGCGATCGCGCCGTGGAACTTCCCCGTCATCCTGGCCATGTTCAAGGTCGCCCCGGCGCTGATGGCCGGCAACACCATCGTGCTGAAGCCCTCGCCGTTCACGCCGCTGACGACGCTGAAGATCGGCGAGCTGGCGCGGGACATCCTGCCGCCGGGCGTGCTGAACGTCGTCTCCGGCGGCGACAGCCTCGGCCCCTGGATGACCAGCCACCCGGGCATCGACAAGATCAGCTTCACCGGCTCGACCCAGACCGGCCGCAAGGTGATGGCCAGCGCCGCCGACAGCCTCAAGCGCATCACGCTGGAGCTGGGCGGCAACGACGCCGCAATCGTCATGCCCGACGTCGATGTCGAGAAGGTCGCCGAGCAGCTGTTCTGGGCGGCCTTCCGCAACACCGGCCAGATCTGCATCGCCAGCAAGCGGATGTACGTCCACAAGGACGTCTACGAGCCGCTCAAGAAGGCGATCGCCGACTATGCCGCCACGGTGAAGATGGGCGACGGCGCCGAACAGGGCACCCAGCTGGGGCCGATCCAGAACAAGCAGCAGTACCAGCGCGTGCTGGAGCTGATCGCCGACGCCAAGGCCAACGGCTATCCGTTCCTGATCGGCGGCGAGGCCTCGACCGCGCCGGGCTACTTCGTGCCGATCACCATCCTGGACAACCCGCCGGAGAACGCCCGGATCGTCCAGGAGGAGCAGTTCGGCCCGGTCCTGCCGCTGCTCAAGGTCGACAGCATCGAGGAGGCGCTCGAGCGCGCCAACGCCAGCGAGTACGGCCTGGGCGGTTCGGTCTGGTCCTCGGACATCGACGCGGCGCTGGCGGTCGGCGAGCGGCTGCAGACCGGCACCGTCTGGATCAACGAGACCCAGCACCTCAGCCCGCTGGTCAGCTTCGCCGGCCACAAGCAGTCTGGCCTGGGCGTCGAGAACGGCATCGACGGCCTGCTGGAGTACACCAACACCCAGACGATCGTGGTCCGGAAGAACTGACACGGTCGGCCGCGCGCGGGTTCCTTGCGGAATCCGCGGCGGCCCCTTGCCTTTGTGCCGGAGTCCCTGTCATCCCTTGGGTCGGGCAGGAGACAAGAATGATCACGTTCGAGCTCAACGAAGAGCAGTCGATGATCCGCGAGGCGCTGCAGGGCTTCGCGGCCGAGGTGTTGGCGCCGGGCGCGCGCGCCATCGACGAAGCCGGCCAGATGCCGGACGATATCCTCCAGAAGGGCTGGGACTTCGGCCTGATCGCCGCGGCGATCCCGGAAGCCTACGGCGGGGGCGGCGGAGACCGCTCCTGCATGACCAACGCCGTGGCGCTCGAGGCGCTGGGCGGCGGCTGCGCCAGCCAGGCGGCGGCGATCATGGCGCCCGGCCAGTTCGTCAGCGCCCTCATCGACTTCGGCACCGAGGAGCAGAAGGCCGAGCATCTGCCCCGCTTCGCCGGCGCGACGCCGGTCGCCGCCAGCCTTGCGGTGCAGGAGAGCCAGTTCGGCTTCGCCGCCGAGGCTCAGCGCACGACCGCCACCCGCAAGGGCAACGGCTTCGTCCTGAACGGCGAGAAGCGGCTGGTTCCGCTCGGCGACCGGGCGGACACCTTCCTGGTCCTGGCCCGCGACGAGGGCGGCGAAGGCCTGGGCGCGGTGCAGGCCTACCTCGTGCCACGCGACGCCGCCGGCGTGACCGTCTCGGCCGAGGCCGGCACCCAGGGCCTCAAGCCCCTGCCCAAGGGCAAGGTCACGCTCGACAACGTCGAACTGCCCGGCTCGGCGCGCCTCGGCGGCGACGCCGGCATCGATGCGGCGCGGCTGATCAGCCAGGCCCGCGTGGGCGCCGCTGCGGTGGCGGTCGGACTGTGCCGCCAGGCGACGGACTTCTCGATCCCCTACGCCAGGGAGCGCGTCGCGTTCGGCGAGCCGATCGGCAAGAAGCAGTCGATCGCCTTCATGCTGGCCGACATGCATATCGAGTGCGAGACCATGCGCTGGATGGTCTGGAAGGCCGCCAGCCTGCTGGAGCACAACGATCCGGGCGCCGTGAAGGCCTCCGTGCTCGCCCAGGACTATGTGCGGCGCAAGGCGGTCAAGATCGCCGACGACGCGCTGCAGATCTTCGGCGGCCACGGCTTTATCCGCGACCTGCCGCTGGAGATGTGGCTTCGCAACGCGCGCACGCTGACCGTCCTCGACGGTCCGGTTTCGGTCTAGGGAGCTCTGATCATGGCTGACTTCCGTCTCTCAGACATCGACCAGCAGATCCTCGACAAGGTCGTCGAGGTCGGCGAGTCGACCTCGCGCCACACCCGCTACTACGAGGACCACGAGCACGAGACCCCGCCGACGCGGCTGGAGGGCGAGCGGGGCTTCGAAGAGGTCTTCCCGCTGTTTGGCCAGCGCAAGCCGGACGACACGCCGATGATGACTTTCATGATGGCGGTCAGCATCGCGCGCGGCTCGACGACCGGCGTGACCCGGGGCCTGGGTCTGGCCATGCCCGCCGGACGCGCCAGCGGCCTGGGCAACGCCGCGCTGCAGTCGGCCGGCACGCCCGAGCAGAAGGCCAAGTGGGGCGACCTGTTCCTGGCCATGTCGATCACCGAGCCCAACGTCGGCTCCGACACCAAGGCGATCCAGGCGACCGCCCGGCTCGACGGCGACGAGTGGGTGATCAACGGCGACAAGATCTTCGTCACCGACGGGGTCAAGTGCGACGGCGCCATCGTCTGGGCCACCATCGACAAGGCGGCGGGCCGGGCCGGCATCAAGTCGTTCCTGGTCCTGAAGGGCGCGCCCGGCTTCGAACTGGTCCGCCAGGAGAAGAAGCTCGGCATCCGCTCGTCGGACACCGCCGCCTACAGCTTCCGTGACTGCCGCGTGCCGCGCGACGCCCTGCTGGGCGGCGACGAGACCGTGCCCAAGGACGGCGGCTCGGCCGGCTACAAGGGGGTGATGAAGACCTTCAACATGACCCGCCCGGCGGTGGCTTCCGGCGGCGTGGCCAAGGCGAAGGGGGCGCTCGATTTCGCCCGGGCCGCGCTGGCCGAGGAAGGCGTCTCCGTCGACTGGGAGAAGAGCTACAACCAGCGCGGCGCGGTCGAGCAGCGTCTGATCGAGATGGAGGCCGACACCGAGGCGGCGACCCTGTCGGTGCTGCATGCCGCCTGGCTGAATGACGTGCGCAAGCCCAACAACCTCGAGAGCTCGGTCTGCAAGGCCAAGGGCGGCGAAGTCTGCCGGACCATCCCGCAGGCGGCCATGGAACTGCTCGGCGGCATGTCGGTCAGCCATGACCACCTGGTCGAGAAGTTCCTGCGCGACGGCCGGATCAGCGACATCTACGAGGGCACCGGCCAGATCCAGCGGCTGATCATCGCCCGCGAGATCCTCGGCTACTCGTCCGAGGAGCTTACCTGACGGCGCTTCGCCTCGGATCGCGGATGACGGTCAGGGTCAGCAGGGCCGCGACCAGCAGACCCAGCGAGGCGCCGAAGACGACGTTGTAGCCGAGGAGGTCGGCGACGGCGCCGCCGATCAGCGGGCCCAGCGTGGCGGTGACTCCCTCCGCGGTCGCCGAGATCCCGATGCGCATCGACAGGTCGTCGCGGTGGCCGAATTCCAGGATCATGGTGTTGGACGCCATCATGTAGCCGGCCTGGGCGGCGCCCAGCCCGAAGAAGGCCACGAACACCGCCAGCGGCGCATGCAGGGTCAGCAACAGCAGCGTCGAGGCGATCCAGGCCGTGATCGACAGGAGCAGCACAACGCGGAAGCCTGACCGGTCGCCCAGGTAGCCCCAGACGATGTTCGAGACCGTGTCGGCGCCCAGGTAGGCCAGCGACAGCAGGCCCAGCGTCGCCCCATCCAGATGCATCGTCGCGCCGACGTGCAGGATGTAGAACGGCGTGGCGATCCGGGCCGAGGTGGCCAGCATCTGCATGATCAGGAACCAGCGATAGTCCGGGTTGGCGGCGATCAGGCCCGGGATGTCGCGCATCCGGTCGCGCATGCGAACGGGCTCGCGAATGGTCGGCGGAAGCGGCTCGCGAATCTGGTGCTGCAGGAACCACAGTCCGGCGCTGGTCAGGAAGAAGGCCAGGATGAAGGTGGTCGCATACCCGTTGCCCAGCACGTTGGCGCCGATCAGGTACTTGCCCGAAACATAGGCCAGGATGGCGGCGATCAGCCCGCCGACCGCGTTGCGCCAGGCCTGCAGCCGCCCCCGCAGGCTGATCGGGATCACGCGCGACATCAGCAGGGTGAACGCCACCCGCTGGGCGCCCATGAAGATTCCGAACAGGAAGACGAACAGCAGCAGCGTCAGGACCTGCGCCTGGTCGCGCAGGAACCAGCCGGTCAGGGCCATCCCCAGGATCGCCAGCCGGCCCAGGCTGCCCAGGACGATGGCCATCGGCATGATCTTGGGCCGGTGCTCGATGGCGGCGCCGGCGACCAGCGGCGAGATGATCCCGCCCATCTGCTGCAGCGCCAGGCCCAGCCCTACGACGGTGTTCGATCCGGACACCAGGTGCAGGTAGGCCGGCATGAAGGTCGGGGCGTTGATCAGGCGAAAGCCCGTCATGCCCAGCATGCCGTGCACGAAGTTGCCGATGTAGTTCCGGCGCAGGTTGGCCCAGATGAAGGTCTCGTAGGCGGCCTCGCGGGTCGCCAGATCGTCGGGCGCGGACGCGGCGGCGGGATCCGCCGCGTCCGTCTTGGCCGGTTCATCCATGTCCGGCTGAACTCCGCACGCTACTGGATACGCCGTGGGTCAATAGCCCTGCATCCTTCCCCACCGGTCCCGGTGCCAGGCCGTCGAGCCGAACAGCGTTTCAACCGCGCGGGCGCGCTTGAGGTAGAGGCCGGAGTCGTGGACATCGGTCATGCCGATGCCGCCGTGCATCTGGACCATCTCGCGGGAGATCAGGTTCAGGGTGTCGCCGGCCACGGCCTTGGCCAGCGCCGCCTGCTGCGCCAGGTCGTCGGCGTCCTGGTCGATGGCGGCCAGCGCCGCCTCCACGCAGGAGCGGGCGAGCTCCAGCTCGCTGAACATCTTCGCGGCCCGGTGCTGAAGCGCCTGGAAGCTGCCGATGGTCTGGCCGAACTGCACGCGGGTCTTGAGGTAGTCCAGCGTGGTGTCGAAGGCCTGGGCGGCCATGCCCAGCATTTCGGCCGAGACGGCGATGCGGGCGACGTCGAGCGTGCGTTCGAGCAGGGCGTAGCCCTCTCCCATCGTCCCCAGCACGGCATGGGCGCCGACCTCGACGCCGTCGAGAGTCAGGGCCGCATAGTCGCGGCTGTCAGCCAGATGGCGCGCCGAGCGGGTCAGACCCTTCGCGTCGGCGGGCACGAGGAACAGGGTGATCCCGGCCTCCTCGCCGGGCGCGCCGGCGGTCCGGGCAGCGACGATGTAGACCGTCGCCGCCATGCCTTCGGCGACGAAGGCCTTGGCGCCCGACAGGCGCCAGCCGCCGCCGGAGGCTTCGGCCTTCAGCGCGGTCCGCGCCGGATCGTGGCGCGGGCCCTCGTCCACGGCCAGGGCGGCGACGGCTTCGCCGGCGGCGATGGCCGACAGCCAGGCCTCCTTCTGCGTGTCGGTCCCGGCGCGGTTCAGTGCGTAGGCCGCGGCCATTGACGATACGGCCAGTGGCGAGGCGGCCAGGGTGCGGCCCAGTTCCTCGAGCACGAGTCCCAGGCTGAGATAGCCGAACTCCGAGCCGCCATAGGCTTCCGGCACGACGACTCCGGCCCAGCCCATGGCGGCCATGTCGGCGAAGGCCTCCGGCGCGTAGCCGAGCAGGCTGCCGCTGTCCCGCGCCTTGCGCAGCGCGCCGACGGGCGCCTTCTCCTGCACCCACGCCCGGGCGGCGTCGCGCAGCATCGTTTGTTCTTCGGTCAGAACGGCCATGACGCGCGCTCCCTACTGGTGATCAAGAAGGCCAAGGATACGCTTGGCGATGATGTTGTTCTGGATTTCGGCGGAGCCGCCGTAGATCGTCGTGGCCTTGCCGCCCAGCCAGTTGCGGGTCTGCTCCAGCTCCTTGTCGGTGAAGCCCTCGCCCTCCCAGCCCAGGCCCTGGGCGCCCATGATCTCGACCGCCAGTTCGGCGCGGTCCTGGCCGACCTTGGAGCCGACGTTCTTCATGATCGAGGTGGCGTTCGACGGCCCGCCGCCGCCCTTGGCCTCTGCCTGGGCGCGCATCAGGGTCAGCATGAAAGCCTTGGCTTCCATCTGGTGGCGGATGATCCGCGAGCGCAGATCAGGGTCGGCGATGCGCCCCGTCTCATCGACGCCGACATAGGTCTTCGCCAGCTTGTCCAGCGGGGTCCCCGCCGCGAACCGGCCGGCTGAACCGCCGCCGCCCGACAGGCTGTTGCGTTCGTGCTGCAGCAGGCGCTTACCGATGGTCCAGCCGCCGTTCAGCGGCCCGACCAGGTTTTCCTTGGGCACCTTCACGTCGGTCAGGAAGGTCTCGCAGAAGGGAGAGACGCCGGCTGATCAGCTTGATCGGCCGCACCTCGACGCCCGGCGTCTTCATGTCGAACAGCACGAAGGAGATGCCCTCGTGCTTGGTGGTGAAGTCGGTGCGCACCAGGCAGAAGCACCAGTCGGCGTACTGGGCGCCCGACGTCCAGACCTTCTGGCCGTTGACCAGGAAGTGGTCGCCCTTGTCCTCGGCGCGGGTCTGCAGAGCGGCCAGGTCCGAGCCGGCGCCCGGTTCGGAGTAGCCCTGGCACCAGCGGATCTCGCCGCGGCAGATCGGCGGGATGTGCCGCTGCTTCTGTTCCTCGCTGCCGTACTCCAGCAGGGTCGGGCCGAACATCATGATGCCCATGCCGCCGATCGGGTTGCGGGCCCCGATGCGGTTCATCTCCTGCTGCAGGATGCGCGCCTGGGCCGGCGACAGGCCGCCGCCGCCGTATGCCTTCGGCCAGGTGGGGGTCCCCCAGCCCTTCTCACCCATGCGCTGCTTCCACAGCAGGGCGTCGCCCTCGACCGGGCCGGTGGCGTTGATCATCGCCACTTCCACGCCGGCGAGGGAGGGCGGGAAGTTGGCGGCGAGCCAGTCCCGCGCCTCCGCGCGGAAGGCTTCCGCGTCTGTACTGCCAAAATCGGCCATGTTCTGCTCCTGGACGTTCGTCTTGTTCTGCGTTGCGGGAAGGACCGTCGGCGGCCCTGTCAGATCTGGCGCGCGCGACCTTCCCAATAGGGCGCGCGCACCTTGTTGCGCTGGATCTTGCCGGCCTCGGATCTCGGGAGCTCGGCGGCGAAATCGAGGCTCTTGGGAACCTTGAAGCTGGCCAGGGCGCCGCGGGCGAAGGCGAGGATCTCGTCGGCCAGCCCATCGCTCGGCTCATGGCCGGGCTTGAGCAGGATCACGGCCTTCACCTGCTCGCCCCATTCGTCGTGCGGCACGCCGACTGTGGCCGAGTCGGCGACGGCCGGATGCTTGACCAGCTCGTTGTCGATCTCCTGCGGGTAGATGTTCACGCCGCCGGAGATGATGGTCTCGGCGTTGCGGCCGGTCAGGAACAGGTAGTCGTCCTCGTCGAAGTAGCCGACGTCGCCCATCGTGAAGAAGTCGTCGACCCGGGAGGCCTGGGTCTTTGCCTCGTCCTTGAAGTAGGTGAAGGCGCCGCCCGGCGGCAGCTGCTGGTAGATGGCGCCAGACTGGCCGTTGGGCAGGTCGCGACCGGCCTCGTCCAGGATGCGGACCTGCAGAAGGGCGGGCCGCTTGCCCACGCTGCCGGGCTTGGCCAGCCACTCGTGCGAGTCGATCAGGAAGCCGGCGCCGCCTTCGGAACCGGCGTAGTACTCGGTCAGCACCGGCCCGAACCAGTCGATCATCGCCCGCTTGACCTCGGGCGGGCAGGGGGCGGCCCCGTGGATGATGAACTGGACGTGGTCGACCGGGTAACGTGCCTTGACCGCGTCCGGCAGCGCCAGCAGGCGCTGGAACATGATCGGCACCATGTGGAAGTGCGTCACGCGCCGTTCGGAGATGGTCTTCAGGACATGCTCGGAGTCCCAGCGGTCAATGAAGACCAGCGCCGCCCCGCTGCCCATCGCCGCCCGGATGTCGAACACCAGCGGCGCGGCGTGATAGCCGGGGCCGGCGCACATCTGCACCGAGCGCGCGGGGTCGTATCCGCGCATCTGGTAGGTGGCGTAGGGCGTCACCGCCGGGTTGGGCCGGAACACGCCCTTGGGCCGACCGGTGGTGCCGGAGGTGTACATCATGCTGTTGCCCAGCGACGGGTCGGCGATGTCGGACCCGTCGAGGGGCGCGATGGCGTCGTCGTAGGACTCGAACCCGCTGATCGGCCCGCCGACGGCCAGCTTCGTGGCGATGGCGGGCACGCGGGCCACCGCCTCCGGGACCGCGGCGACCCGGGCGTCGGCGATCAGCGCCTTGGCCTCGCAGTCCTGGATGATGTAGGCGATCTCGTCCGCCGACAGGTGCCAGTTCACGGGTGTCAGCCGCATGCCGCATCTCAGCGTCGCGGCGAGCACCTCGACGAACTCGGCGCGGTTGGTGCAGACCAGCGCGACGGAGTCCCCGACGCCCAGGCCTCGCGATCGAAGCAGCCGGACCAGCCGGTTGGCGTTGGCGTTGACCTTGCCGAAGCTGTGCTCGGCGCCGTCCGGATCGACAACGCAGGCCCGGTCAGGCTGCAGGTCGGCCCACACCGCCAGCGTCATGCCGACCAGCGCGGCCGCGTCCAGACGAGGGCCAGGATCAGGTCCGGGGCCGGCGGGCTCCATCAGATTTCTCCACGCAGACCGGCGACTCCCGGCCCGCTTCAAGTCTGGAACATTCGAACGCCGTTCGGCAACCACAAGCGCGATTTAGAAGGAAGGGTATGCACAGCTTTCTGCGCGGAAGCGCGTGGATGCGTTGCCAAGGCTCCGGGTTGGTCGGCGACCGGACGTCCTGAACAGCCTTCTAGAACAATGGGTGCAGGAACGGGCTGCGGAAGCCCACCGCCGCGGACGTCCATGCCGCTTGACTCCGGTTCACGCGGCGCAAATGTCGCCGGATGACCCGAACGCTCCGGCAAGCCGCCCACGATGTCCCCGGTGTGAAGGCCCGGGCCCTGACCGCAGCGGCCACCATCCTGGCCGAGCAGGGCGCCGACGACCTCAGCCTGCGCGCCATCGCCGAGGCGGCCGGCATCGGACTGGCTTCGATCTACCACTACTTCGCGAACAAGGAGGCGCTGCTGCTCAGCCTGGCGCTGATGGGCTACGAGGACCTTCGGCGCGACATCGAGGGCAGCCAGGCGGTCCACCCGTCGGTTTCGCCGATGCGCGCGGGGGCGCGGGCCTTCTTTGCCTTCGCCCAGTCGCGACCATCGCTGTTCTCGCTGATGTGCAACGCGCGGCTGCTGGCGCGCCACGAGGCGCTGCGCGAGGCCGAGCACCGCATGTTCCTGGCCTACAAGACCACCGTCGAGGTCGACGCCCGCATCCCGACGCGGCATCAGGAGAACCGCCGCCTACGGCCTGTGGGCGCTCGGCCGCGGGATGGCGGCGATCATCGCTTCCCACCCGGGCGGCCAGCCGCCGACCGAACTGCTCCAGAAGCTGTTCGCCGGCGGGGCCTATCTGATCGACCACCCGGAGTAGGGCGTCGAGGCTAGAGGCGGCTGGGAATCATCACCGGCAGGGTCTCAAAGCCCCGCACGAAGACCGAGTAGCTGCGCCGCGGCTCGCCGGTGACGACGATCTCCGGGAAGCGCTTGAGGATCTCTTCCCAGATGATCTGCAGCTGAAGCTCCGCCAGGCGGTTGCCCACGCAGCGGTGGATGCCGAAGCCGAAGGAGATGTGCTGGCGCGGCCGCTCACGGTCGATGATGTATTCGTTCGGCCGGTCGATGACGGTGTCGTCGCGGTTGCCCGAGGCGTACCACATGACGACCTTGTCGCCCTTGCGGATCAGCTTGCCCTGGAACTCGATGTCTTCCAGGGCCGTGCGGCGCATGTGGGCGAGCGGGGTCTGATAGCGGATGGTCTCGGAGACCATCGAGGAGATCAGCTCCGGATTGGCCCGCAGCTTGGCGTACTGGTCGGGGTTGCGGTTCAGCTCGAACACCGAGCCGGAGATGGTGTTGCGGGTGGTGTCGTTGCCGCCCACGGTCAGCAGCACCACGTTCCCGAAGTACTCGCGCGGCGCCATGTTCCGGGTGTCGGGGTGGTGCGCCAGCATCGAGATCAGGTCGCCGGCCGGGGGGGCGTTGACCTTCCGGTTCCACAGCTCGTTGAAGTAGGCCTGGTACTCGGCGAAGACCTCCAGCTTCTGTTCGAACGTCTCGACCAGGCCGCCCGGCATCGGCACCGCGGTGACCACGTCCGACCAGTAGGGCAGCTTGCGGCGGTCTTCCTGCGGGGCGTCGAACAGGGTGGCCAGGGTCATGGCCGTCAGTTCCTTGGACACCAGGTCGACCCAGTCGAACTCCTCGCCGATCGGCAGGCTGTCGAGGATGGCGCCGGCGCGCTCGCGGATCAGCGGGGCGAGGATCTGCAGGTTGCCGGGGGACACGGCTGGGCTGACGGCCTTGCGCTGCACGTCGTGCCGGGGCGGGTCCATGGCGATGAACATCGGCAGGGGCTCGAAGTTCGCCTGCCCGCTGCCGATGGTGATGCCGCCCAGCAAAAAGTCCGACGAGAACACCTGATGGTTCGTGTCGACCGCCATGATGTCGTTGTACTTGGTGATCGACCAGTAAGGGCCGAACTCGCCGCCCTCGGTCAGGTGGACGGGATCCTCGCGGCGCAGGCGTTCGAAGATCGGCCAGACGGTGTCTGCCTGGAACAAGGCGGGCTGGGCCGGGTCCAGGCTCTCCAGCGGAGCCGCATAGATGGCCTCCCGGATACCGCCAAGATCCACTGATCCGTCGCTCATGGTCTGCTCCCGCTTGTCATTTTCAACGCAGGAAGCCGCTTCGAACGCTGTTCCACAAGTGCGGCCGATCGGTGCGCCGTGATCTGGCCGGCGCGGCGCGGGCGGTCAGCCGCGGACCAGCGGGTCGTGATCGAGCATGTGCTCGGCCGCGCCGCCCAGCATCCGCAGGAACATGGCGTCGCCGCGCTCGGTGCGGGTGACGATCATGGCCGCGAAGAAGGCGGTCATGAACAGCAGGTAGGCTCCCTGGCCATAGTGTCGGGCCAGATCCGCCTCGCTGTAGCCGCTGACGCCGTGCCCGGTCAGGGTGCGGTGATAGAGGGCCAGAAGCTCGGGCTCGGCCGCCCGGCGCTCTTCGCCCGGCAGGGCGCCGGCCAGGAAGTAGGCCAGGTCCGTCGGCCCCGCGCCGTAAGCGAAGGACTGCCAGTCCAGCACCGTGACCGGGTAGCCGCCGGCGGCGTTGCCGAACATCATGTTGTCGGGACGGAAGTCGTTGTGGGTCAGGCAGCGCGGACCATCGTGCCGTGTGCCCAGCTCGGTGAACCGCGACGCGATCCGGTCTCCGACCGTCGCCCATTCCGGCCGCATCTGCGGACCATACCGGTCCTTGAAGCCCGCCCAGAGCTGGCCGACCATCTCGTCGGTCGCCATGTTCGGCGGAGCGGCGCTCGATCCCGACACCCAGGGCAGGGCGTCCAGGCTCTCGTCGCCCCAGTGCGACGCATGCAGCTTCGCCGCCTCGACCGTGACCAGCCGCGCCTGGTCCAGGGTGACGCCGGCCAGCTGATCGCCCTGCTCGGCCGGCGCCAGGTCCTCCATCATCAGCACGAACGCGCTCGTCGCCTCGTCGACGTTGGTGAAATAGCAGCGCGGTGTGTGGATCAGCGCCTTGGGCGCCAGCTGCTGATAGAAGCGCACCTCGCGGATGTAGTTGCCCAGCGCGACCCCGGTGGCGCGGCTTTCCTCGCCGGCGGCCGGAAACTTGCCGACCAGCGAGGTCGGGGCGGCGTCGCCGCCGCGCTCGTACTCGAGCTTGAACCGCACGCTGTCGCCGATCTGGCCGGTGCCGACTCCCCGCGCGGTGAAGCTCCTGACGACGGCATCGACGCCGCCGGCCTGCAACACGGCGGTCAGCCAGGCGGCGTCAACGTCGCCGGGCATGCGGATATCGGGCTTGGCGGGCATGCGGATACGGTCTCCTCCGGCCCGTCTGCGCGGGCGCGAAATCGATCCTTACCCGGTTTGCCGGGACGGGCCCACGCTGACGCTGCGTTACAGACTGAAGGATTCTGGCTGGCGACCCGACGCCTACCGCATCTCCAGGTTCAGCGCCTCGGCGATCGCCTTCCAGGGCACGTACTTGTAGTTTTGGGTCTCGACCGGAAGCACGTTGCGGCCGTCCTGGGCGATCATGGCGCCGTTCTCGAACCCCGGACCCAGGTTGCGGCTGGTGACTTCCAGACCGTCGGTCTCGGAGATGCCGTCGATCCCCGCCGCCGGGTTGGCGGCCACGGCGAAGGAGCCCAGGTATTCCTGCGCGCCCTCGCGCCGGTAGACGGCGTAGGTGTCGTTGCCCTGGCTGGACACGACGATGTAGCCGCGCCCGCCGCCCAGGTCGTAGAGTCCCACGCCCTCGTAGTCGTCCTTGACGGCCGGATTGTCGGCGATGCGCTCGACGATGGTCATCGCCTTGCCGCCGTTGGGGGCAGCCTTCATGCGCCACAGGCCGACGTCTTCCTCGCCCACATAGAGGACACCCGTCTCGTCGTCGGCGACACAGCCTTCGGTCTGGCTGCCGAAGGCCAGTTCGCGGACGAACTTCGCCCGCACCTTGCCGTTGCCCGCGTCGACCAGTTCCCATTGGCGCTTGCGGGTGTCGTCGCCGTTGATGAAGACCCAGGTCTTGCCGGACCGCGGGTTGCGGTACAGGCAAAGGCCGTAGGGATCGTTCAGCCCTGTCGGCTGGAGGCCGTCGGCGACGTCGGTCAGGGTTCGGGTCGCCGGGTCGAGGCGATAGAGGGCGATGCCGCGCGTGGTGCGGTTGCTGGCGGCGACCAGCGTCACCCGCTCGCCGCCCAGCATGAAGCCGTCGCGGGCATCGACGTTGTTCATCTTGCCGTCGCGCAGATCCTGAAGGACCTGCCCGGCCATATCGTAGACGAAGAGCCCGCCCTGCTTGTCAGTGCCGAAAACCAGGCTCAACGCCGGGTCGGTCGGGTGGGCCCAGATGGCCGGATCGTCCGCGGCGTCGCCAAAGCTGGCCACGGGCCGGGTCTCCACCGTGGCGACCACCGTCGGCACGGTCGAGTCCTTGCGCACGCGCGGATCGGACGGGACGCCGGCGCTGCGGCCGAGGGCGGCGGCCAGGTCGGCCATCGACACCAGCTTGAAGTTCGAGCCGTCCTCGTCCGTCACCAGCAGCATGCCGTTCGGGAAGCCGGCGACAGCGGCGCTCAGGCCCTTCATCGGTCCGGGCTCGCCCAGCGGCTCGCCGCCGCCGGGACCGGACACGGTCGCCGAGCCGATGTAGGCGTCGTCGGCGTCGCGGTCATAGACATTGAGCCGCCCCGCCGAGGCGTCCGACGCGATCAGCCAGCGGGCGCCCGGTCCGCCGTCGTGCAGCGCCAGGCCGCCGACTTCCTCGGTGAGATGTCCAAACCGGGGCGAGGCGATCAGGACCGGCGCGGCGTAGGCCTCGGGTTTGGCGCTGAACCGCCAGATGCCCACGGTCTCCTCGGAGGCGTACACTGTCGCCGAGGCCTCATCGACCACGCACTGCTTGACGGTCGAGATCACGTTCAGCCGTCGCATCTGCCGCGCATCCAGGCGGCCGTCGGCGTTCGCAAAGATCAGCTGCTGGTCGATCTCGCCGCCGTCGCCGACGATGAAGGCATAAAGGGCGCCGTCCAGGCGACTGTGGAACAGGCAGACATTCTCGCCGGCGAAGCCCAGCGGCATGTCCCGGGCGCCGATCTCGGTCAGCGCCTCGCCGTCCATCCGGAACAGGCGCAGGGCGTTGCGGGTCTTGTCGAGCGACGCGACGACCGTCACCGGCGCGCCGTTCAGGTTGAAGCCGTAGCTGACGTCGACGCCGGCGCTTTCGCCGGCCGGAGTGGCGCCCAGTCGCGCGCCGTCGGTAGCGTAGACTTCCAGTCCGCCCAGAGCGCCGGCGCCCAGCACCCGGACCGTCTCGCCGTCCAGAACCACAATACCGGCGGCTACCTGCCCGGTCGCGCTCGCCTGGGTCTGCGCCCGCGCCGCGACATCGGGGAGAGGCGCACCCGGCGCATCCTGCGAGAACGCCCGATCCGCGCCGCCGGCCAAGGCGGCGACCAGGACGGTGGTGCTCATCAGCAGGCGAAGGGCGACTTTGTTCATGGCTCTGATCCGTTGTCCCGCCGCCGGCTCGGCCGCCCCCTGTCCGACTGCTCCCTGCAGCGGTTCGGCGAAGGTCCGCGTCACGATGCTCCGTTCACGGCGCGCGCCCTTATCGAGACATTCGCGCACTGTTTTGTGACAGCCAAAGCGGGTCTCGTTGACGGCAGGGGTGTCCGGCTTCGCCGCCCGACGCCGGTGCGCGAAAAATGGGCGCCTGGACGCAATGATGGCGTGGGGGCCCGATCCTGTGCGCGGTTATCACCCCGGTAGCGCTAGGCGGAGCGCATGCGCGTCCTCGTGATCGATCCTGATCCGGCCAGGGCGGCGCTGGTCGCCGAGGGGCTGGCCGGCGTCGATCCGGTCGTCGTGCGGCAATCGGCGGTGTTCGACGCCGCCGAGGCGACCGCGTTCGGTCCGGACGTCATCGTCATCGCCTGCGACAGCCCGGACCGGGACACCCTCGAAAGCCTGCGCGAGGCCAGCCAGGCCAATCCCCGGCCCATCGTCATGTTCGCCGACCGCTCCGAGCCCGGCCTCGCCGAGCAGGCTGTCCGCGCCGGGGTCGCGGCTTATGTGGTGGATGGTCTCGCCCCCGGGCGGGTCCGATCCATCCTTGATGTGGCGATGAGTCGTTTCTCCCTGATGCAGCAGCTGCGCGGCGATCTGGCCAAGGCCAGGGCCGACCTGGAGTCGCGAAAGACCGTGGATCGCGCCAAGGGCTTGTTGATGAAGGAGCGAGGGCTGGACGAGGCGGCCGCCTACGGCCTGTTGCGCAAGCTGGCCATGGACAAGGGCCGTTCGATCAGCGCGGTGGCGGCCGACCTGCTCGCCTTCGCCGGCATCCTCAAGGGGGGAGACGGATCGTGACGGCCTTGACGCTGGGCTTCATGCCCCTCACCGATTGCGCACCTCTGGTGGTGGCCCGGGACCTGGGCTTCTTCGCCGACGAGGGCCTTGCGGTGACGCTGAGCCGCGAGGCGTCCTGGGCGACGATCCGCGACAAGGTGACCTTTGGAGCGTTGGACGGAGCCCACATGCTCGGGCCCATCACGCTCGCCGCCACCCTGGCGGCCACCCGCGAGTCCGCCGCCATGATCGCCCCAATGGCGCTGAACCGGAACGGCGCCGGCATCACCGTGTCCGTCGGGCTGGCGCAGGAGATCGCCGCGTCCTCCCTGGCCGAGGTCGTCGCGGCCCGGCAGGTGGAGGGCCGTCCGCGTCTGACCTTCGCGGTGGTCTTTCCCTACGCCATCCACAACTACGCCCTGCGCGCCTGGCTGCTGGCCGCCGGGGTCGATCCGAATCTGGATGTCTCCATCATCGTCGTGCCGCCCCCCCGCATGGTCGAGCAGCTTGCGGACGGCCGGATCGACGGCTTCTGCGTCGGCGCCCCCTGGAACACGATGGCCATGGCGACCGGGGCGGGCGTGATGCTGGCCAGGACCTCGATGCTGCTGCCCGGCGCTCCGGACAAGGTGCTCGGAATCTCGCGGGCCTGGGCGGAACGGGACCGGCCGCTGGTCGAGGCCCTGTTGCGCGCCCTGACCCGGGCAGGGATCTGGTGCGACGCCGCTGGCAACCGCCAGGACCTCGCCGCGCTGCTCGCCCGGCCCGATGTCGTCGACGCGCCGGCGCCGGCCATCGTCCGGGCCCTGGACGGCGAGATCGTCTTCCACCGGGACGGCGCGGCGACGCCCAGCCAGGCCGACGCCCTTTGGATCCTCTCGCAGATGCAGCAATGGGGGCAGATCGGCGCGGAGGTCGATCATGCGGCGCTGGCCGCCCGGGTCTTCCGGGCCGACCTTCTGCAAAAGGCGTTGGAACCGGCGGTCTGAACGCTTCGGCGGCGCCCGCATTTCGATCAGGGCCATGTTGCGGCGCCGCATAATGATGCGAACCCCCGCTTTCTCTCGCCGCCGGTCACGTAGCACGAGCCGGCCCTGCGGAATTGAGATCACCTGACATCAGGCCTGCGGACAACGCTGTTCCGGCCCGATCAAGACGACCGCTCGGATGCGGTCACCTGCCCCGGCGACGCCGCCGTTCTCGCTCACGCGCATCCGAAGGTTCACATCATGACGACCCGTTCGTTCCTGCGGTCAGGCCATACGCCGACCCTGTTCGCGTCCTTCCTCTACTTCGATCTCAGCTTCATGGTCTGGGTGCTGCTCGGACCGCTGGGCGTGGCCATCGCCAAGGATTTCGACCTCGACCCGGCCCAGAAGGGGTTCATGGTCGCCGTGCCGGTGCTGTCCGGCGCGCTGCTGCGCCTGGTGGCCGGCGTGATGGTCGACCGGATCGGCCCCAAGAAGACCGGCATCATCGGGCAGGTCCTGGTTCTGGCCGGACTGTCGATCGCCTGGCTCCTGGGCGTTCACAACTATTCGCAGGTGCTGGTGCTGGGCGTGCTGCTCGGCGTCGCCGGGGCCTCGTTCGCGGTCGCCCTTCCCCTGGCCTCGCGCTGGTATCCGCCCGAGCATCAGGGCCTGGCCCTCGGCATCGCCGGCGCCGGCAACTCGGGCACGGCTCTGGCCGCCCTGTTCGCGCCGGGCCTGGCCAAGATGTTCGGCTGGGGCAACGTCATCGGCCTGGCTGCCATCCCGCTGGCCGTGGCGCTGGTGGTCTACATCGTCATGGCGAAGGACGCCCCCGAGCAGCCGGCGCCCAAGAAGCTGACCGAGTATCTCGATGTCCTGAAGGTTCCCGACGCCTGGTGGCTGATGCTGCTCTATGCGGTGACGTTCGGCGGCTTCGTCGGCCTGTCCTCGTCGCTGACCATCTACTTCAACGCAGAGTACGGGCTGGACCCGGTGATCGCCGGCTTCTTCACGGCCGCCTGCGTCTTCGCCGGCTCCTTCATCCGTCCGGTGGGCGGGGCGCTGGCGGACAGGATCGGCGGCGTACGGACGCTGGGGACGGTCTACGTGCTGGCCGCCGTCGGCCTTGCCGCCGCCAGCTTCCACATGCCCAGCGCCTGGATCGCCCTGGCGGTGATGATCTTCGCCATGTCGGCCCTGGGCGCCGGCAACGGGGCCGTCTTCCAGCTGGCCCCGCAGCGGTTCCGCAAGGAGATCGGCGTGGTCACCGGCCTGATCGGCATGACCGGCGGTCTCGGCGGCTTCTACCTCGCCTCGAGCCTGGGCGTGGCCCGCAAGCTGACCGGCAGCTACCAGCCCGGTTTCCTGGCCTTCGCGGTGCTGGCCCTGCTGGCGCTGGTCGCCCTGCTGGGCCTGAAGAACCACTGGCGGGCCGTCTGGCCGACCCTTCACGGCGACGACTCCGCCGTTCCGGTCCGGCTCTAGGGCGCGCCGGTCATGAGCAGGGAAAGGCTGGTCGTTGTCGGCAACGGCATGGCGGGCTGCCGCGCCGTTGAGGAAATCCTCAAGCGCGATCCGCACCGCTACGAGATCGCCATCTTCGGCGCCGAGCCGAGGGTCAACTACAATCGCATCATGCTCTCGCCGGTGCTGGCCGGGGAGAAGGCCTTCGCCGACATCGTGATCAACGACGAGGCCTGGTACCGCGACAACAGCGTCACCCTGCATGCGGGCCGGGCCGTAACCGGACTGGATCTGGCTGGCCGCCGGGTGTTGGCCGAGGGCGGGCTGGAGGTCGGCTACGACCGGCTGATCCTGGCCACCGGCTCGGACCCTGTGCGGCTGCCGCTGCCGGGCGCGGACCTGAAGGGCGTGGTCACCTTCCGTGACCTGGACGACGTCGAGGCCATGGTCGCGGCCTCGGCGACGCCGGGCGCCCGGGCGGTGGTCATCGGCGGCGGCCTGCTCGGCCTCGAGGCCGCCTATGGCCTCGCACGCCGGGGCATGGCCGCCACGGTCGTCCACCTGATGGACGTCCTGATGGAGCGGCAGCTGGACGAAAGCGCCGGCTTCCTGCTGCGCGAAGCCCTGGCCGACCGCGGCGTCGAGACCGTGCTGGGCGCCCAGTCCGAGGAGATCGTCGGGGTGGACGGCAAGGTCGCCGGTCTCAGGCTCAAGGATGGCCGCACGCTGCCCTGCGACCTGCTGGTCATGGCCGTGGGCATCCGGCCCAACGCCGGGTTGGGCAAGGTCGCCGGGCTGGCGGTCAATCGCGGCCTGGTCGTCGACGACGCCATGCGCACCTCCGACCCGGCTGTGTTCGCGATCGGCGAATGCGCCGAGCATCGCGGCCAGTGCTACGGCCTGGTCGCCCCGATCTGGGAGATGTGCCGGGCGCTCGCCCAGGCGCTGACCGGCGGCGAGGGCGTCTACGAAGGCTCTGTCCTGTCGACCCGGCTGAAGGTCTCCGGCGTCGACGTCTTCTCGGCCGGGCGGTTCGCCGGCGGCGACGGCTGCGAGGACATCGTGTTCCGCGACGCCGCGCGCGGCGTCTACAAGCGGGTTGTCATCGAGGAGGGCCGTGTGGCCGGGGCGGTGCTGTTCGGCGACGCCGCCGATGGCGGCTGGTACTTCGACCTGATGAAGTCCGGCCGCGACGTGGCCGGTATCCGCGAGACCCTGATCTTTGGTCAGGCGATCACCGAGGGGCTGGCCGGCCTGGACCCTAGCGCGGCCGTTGCGGCCATGGCCGAAGAGCAGGAAATCTGCGGCTGCAACGGCGTCTGCAAGGGCCAGATCACCGGCGCCATCGGGGCCCAGGGCCTTTCCACCCTCGACGACGTGCGGGCGGTGACCAAGGCCTCGGCCTCCTGTGGCAGCTGCACGCCGCTGGTCGAGCAGCTGCTGAAGCTGACGCTCGGCGACGGCTTCCAGGTCCAGACCGGGCCGAAGCCCGCCTGCAAATGCACCCGGCACGACCACGGCGAAGTGCGCCGGCGGATCGTGGCCGAACAGCTCAAGTCGATGCCGGCGGTCATGCAGGCGCTGGAGTGGTCGAGCCCGGACGGCTGCTCGTCCTGCCGCCCGGCGCTTAACTACTACCTGCTCTGCGCCTGGCCGACCGAGTACCGCGACGACAAGCAGTCGCGCTTCATCAATGAGCGGGTCCACGCCAACATCCAGAAGGACGGCACCTATTCGGTCGTGCCCCGGATGTGGGGCGGCATGACCACGCCGGACGAGCTGCGCGCCATCGCCGACGTCGCCGACAAGTTCGCGATACCCGCGGTCAAGGTCACCGGCGGCCAGCGCATCGACCTGCTGGGCGTGAAGAAGGACGACCTGCCCGCCGTCTGGGCCGACCTCAACGCTGCGGGCATGGTCAGCGGCCACGCCTACGCCAAGGGCCTGCGCACGGTGAAGACCTGCGTCGGCAGCGACTGGTGCCGCTTCGGCACCCAGGACTCCACGGGCCTCGGCATCAAGCTGGAGAAGTTCCTCTGGGGCTCCTGGGCGCCGGCCAAGGTCAAGCTGGCGGTCAGCGGCTGCCCGCGCAACTGCGCCGAGGCGACCTGCAAGGACATCGGCGTCGTCTGCGTCGACAGCGGCTACGAGATCCATGTCGGCGGCGCCGCCGGCCTGCACATCCAGGGCACGCAGGTGCTGACCCGGGTGGCGACCGAGCAGGAGGCGATCTGGGTCATCACCGCCGTCATGCAGCTGTATCGCGAGGAGGGTTGGTACCTGGAGCGGATCTACAAGTGGATGGCCCGCGTCGGGCTCGACAGCATCCGCGACCGGGTCACCGATTCCGACAACCGCCGGGCCCTCTACGACCGCTTCGTCGTCTCCCAGCGCAGCGCCCGCATTGACCCCTGGGCCGAGCGCGTGGCGGGGCGCCATTCCGACGAGTTCACCCCGCTCAGCCGCCGACTGGAGTTCGTTCCCGCATGAACGCCCTGACCAAGCCGCCCGTGGTCCAGTGGATCGACGTCGGGGCCGTGACCGACATTCCCAGGCGCGGCGCCCGACGGGTCCCGGGCCCTTCCGGCGATGTCGCCATCTTCAGAACCGGCGACGGCGCGGTCTTCGCCCTGATGGACGCCTGCCCGCACAAGGGCGGCCCCCTCAGCCAGGGCATCGTGCACGGCAGCGCGGTGACCTGCCCGCTGCACAGCTGGACCATCGACCTGGCCAGCGGCGAGCCCACCGGCGCCGACCGGGGCAAGGGCTGCACGCCCGTCGTGCCGCTGGAGGTGCGGGACGGCCGGCTGCTGCTGGGCCTTCCCGGGGTCGCCGTCGATGGCTGACGGCGGGAACGCGGCGACCGTCAGAACCGCCTGCCCCTACTGCGGGGTCGGCTGCGGCGTGTCGGCCGCCGCCGGTGCGGGGCGGGCTCTGGCCGTGAGCGGCGACCGCGCCCATCCCGCCAACCTCGGTCGACTCTGCTCCAAGGGTGCGGCGCTGGGCGCCACGGTCGGGCTGGAGGGGCGGCTGCTGACGCCCATGATCGGCGACCGCGAGGCGAGCTGGAAGCAGGCCACGTCCCTCGTCGCCCGCCGCTTCCGCGAGACCATCGCCCGACACGGGCCCGACTCGGTGGCCTTCTATGTCTCCGGCCAGCTGCTGACCGAGGACTACTACGCCGCCAACAAGCTGATGAAGGGCTTCATCGGCTCGGGCAACATCGACACCAACAGCCGCCTCTGCATGGCCTCGGCGGTGGCGGCGCACAAGCAGGCCTTCGGCGCCGATCTGGTCCCCGGCTGCTATGAGGATCTCGAGCTCGCCGACCTGGTGGTGTTCAGCGGCCACAACGCCGCCTGGACCCATCCGGTGCTGTTTCGCCGCATGGAGGCGGCGCGGTCGCGCGGCCAGAAGCATGTGGTCATCGACCCGCGCCGCACCGACACGGCCGAGGGGGCGGACATCCATCTGGCCCTGGCGCCGCAGAGCGACGTGCGCCTGTGGAACGGTCTGCTGGCCGACCTCATCCGGCGCGGCGCGGTCGATCGCGCCTGGATCGACGCCCATGTGAACGGCTTCGCGGCGGTTGAGGCGGCGCTGTCGGAGGCCGACCAGTCGCCCGCGGCTGTCGCCGCCGACTGCGGCGTCGCGCTCGCCGACCTGACCGCCTTCTTCGACCTGTTCGCCGCCAGCCCGCGCACGGTCAGCCTGTTCTCGATGGGCGCCAACCAGTCGGCCCAGGGCGTGGCCAAGGGGCTGGCGATCCTCAATGCCCACCTGGCCACCGGCCGGATCGGCAAGCCCGGCGCCTGCCCGTTCTCGATCACCGGCCAGCCCAACGCCATGGGGGGACGGGAGACCGGCGGCATGGCCAACACCCTGGCGGGGCACATGGACTTCGCGCCCGAGGATGTCGCGCGGGTCGCCCGCTTCTGGGGCGCGCCGGCCACCGCCCGGGCGCCGGGCCTGAAGGCGATCGACATGTTCGAGGCCATCCACGACGGTCGCATCAAGGCGGTCTGGATCATGGCCACAAACCCCGCCGTCAGCCTGCCCGACGCCGGGCGGGTGCGGGAGGCGCTGGCGAGATGTCCGTTCGTCGTGGTCTCGGACTGCGTCGGCGAGACCGACACCCTGCGCCACGCCCATGTGAAGCTGCCGGCGCTGGCCTGGGGCGAGAAGAGCGGCACGGTCACCAACTCCGAGCGGCGCATCTCGCGCCAGCGGTCGCTGTTTCCGGCGCCGGGGCAGGCGCGGGCCGACTGGCGGATCATCGCCGATGTGGCCGCCGCCATGGGGTTCGCCGACGGCTTTTCCTGGCCCGACGAGTCGGCGGTGTTTCGCGAATGGACCCGTCTCACCGCCTATGAGAACGAGGGCCGGCTCCTGAATCTTTCCGGCCTGATGGGGCTGGGTCGTGCGGCCTATGACGCGCTTGAGCCCGTCCAGTGGCCGGTGCTCGCCCCGGCAGGCGGCACGCCGCGCCTGTTCACCGACGGCCGGTTCCAGACCCCTGACGGACGGGCCCGGATGGTTCCGGTCCGGCCCGCCCCGCCGGCCTCGGCGACGGACGCGGTCTATCCGATGTCGCTGAACACCGGCCGTATCCGCGACCAGTGGCACACCATGACCCGCACGGGCCTCGCGCCCGACCTCTGCCGCCACGCGCCCGAGCCCTTCGTCGAGATCCACCCCCGCGACGCGGAGCCGCTGGGGGTCGCAGACGGCGCCCTGGCGCGGGTGATCACCGCGCGCGGCGAGGCGGTGGTCGTGGCGCGCCTCACCGACCGCCAGCGACCCGGCAGCCTGTTCATGCCCATGCACTGGACGGACGTCTTCGCGCCGTCGGGTCGCTCCAATAGCCTCATCGCACCCCACCTGGATCCCGTGTCCGGCCAGCCGGAGTTCAAGCACACGCCGGCGCGGCTCAGGGCCTGGCGGGAAACCTGGAAGGGCTTCCTGCTGACCACGGAGCCCGGGACGCCGGCCCTCCCCGAGGGGGTCATCTGGCGGCGCATCCCGCAGGCGGGCTGCCGCCAGTTCGAGATCGCCGGACGGGGCGACGAGGGCGAACGCGAGGGGGTCCGCAAGCTCGCCGCCAGGGGCGCCGAGGGCGAAGCGCTGGCGTACGAGGACGCCCGGGCGGGCGCCCTGCGGCTGGCCTGGGTCAGCGGCGAGCGGCTGACGCGCGTGCTGTTCCTGACCACCGCCGGGGCCCTGCCGCCCCGCGACTGGCTTGTCGATCTCTTTGAGAAGCCGCTGTCGCCGCAGGCTCGCGCCACGCTGCTCTTCGGCCGCCCGCCGGGACCGGTGATCGACCCCGGACGCATGGTCTGCGCCTGCCTGAAGGTCGGCAGCCGGGCCATCGACGCCGCCATCGTCGCCGGAGCGGCGACAGCCGACGCCATCGCCGCCGCTACCGGCGCCGGGACCAACTGCGGGTCCTGCCGTCCCGAACTCGCCCGGATGATCGCCGCCGTGAAGGAGCCCGCCCATGCTGTCTGAGGCCTCCGCAGGCCGTGTCCTGCTGGTGGGCGCAGGGCCAGGCCCTGTCGACCTTCTGACGGTCCGGGCGATGCGCGCGGTCGAGGGCGCCCAGGCCCTGCTCTATGATGCGCTGGTCTCCGACGAGGTGATCGCCCTGGCGCCGCCGGGCTGCGTGCGCATCCAGACGGGCAAGCGCGCCGGCCGGGCGAGCATGGCCCAGGACACGATCAACCGCCTGATGCTGCGTCTCGCGCGCCGCGGCCTGACGGTAGTCCGGCTGAAGGGCGGCGACCCTTCCATCTTCGGCCGGGTCGGCGAAGAGGTCGACTATCTGCGCGACCGGGGCGTGGCGACCGAGGTCGTGCCCGGCGTCACCGCCGCCTGCGCCGCCGCCGCCCAGTTCGACATTCCGCTGACCCACCGCGGCGTCGCCCGTCGGGTGCTGTTCTCCACGGCCCGGACCGAGGGCGGCCGGCTCGTCGACCTGGACTGGAGCGCCCTGGCCGACGGACAGACGACCCTGGCGCTCTACATGGGCCGGAGCGCGGCCGGGCAACTGGCTGAGCAGCTGATCGCCGACGGCCTGGCCGCCGACACACCTGCCGCCGCGATCGAGAACGCCGGCGCGCCCTGCGCCCGTCTGGTCCAGGCGTCGCTCGACGGCCTTGCGGTGGCGCTGGGCGCGATCGACGCGCAGGGCCCGGTCCTCATCCTCATCGGCGAGGTCGCAGCGCGCGCCGCCGACGCCACGGCGATTTCGTCCATTCCCCTTGCCCGGAGGTCCTTCCCGTGACGCCACGACTTGCGGCGAACGCCGTCCTGCTTTCGCTTGCCGTCGCCGCATTTCTCCCCGCCCTGGCGCATGCGGCCGAGGGGCAGGGCGACTGGATCGTCGATACGCGGCTGCGCTACGAGGCGGTGGATCAGGACGGCTTCGCCGACGAGGCCCGGGCGCTGACCCTGCGCGCGCGGCTCGGCTACGAGACCCCGGCCTGGCGGGGGTTCAAGGCCCTGGTCGAGGCCGAGGGCGTCACGGCGCTCATCGACGACTACAACAGCACCACCAACGGCAAGGCCGGCCTGCCGGTCGTGCTCGATCCGGAAGCGGCCGAGATCAACCGGGCGCAGATCGCCTGGACCGGGGAGACGGCCGGCGTCGTGGTCGGCCGCCAGCGGCTCGTCCTGGGCAACGCCCGGTTCGTCGGCAATGTCGGCTTCCGCCAGAACGAACAGACCTTTGACGCCGTCCGGGCGGCGTTCAAGGTCGGCCCGGCCACGACCGTGACCTGGGTCTATGTCGACCAGGTCCGCCGCATCCTCGGCGACGACAGCCCGCAGGGCGCCTGGGACAGCGACTCCCATCTGGTCCAGGTGGAGACCAGGACCCCGGCAGGCCAGCTGACCGCCTACGGCTACCTGCTCGACTTCGAGACCGCGCCGCTGCAGTCCAGCGCCACCTGGGGCGCGCGGCTGACCGGCTCGCGGCCGCTGGCGAGCGGTCCCTCCGTCACCTGGGATGTGGAGTACGCCCGCCAGGGAGACTACGGCGGCAATCCCGTCGACTTCGACCTCGACTACCTGGCGCTGGCCGCGGGCCTGAAGACCGAAGGCCGTTCCGCCGCCATCGGCCTGGAGCGGCTGGACGGCGACGGGACGCGGGGGTTCGGAACGCCGCTGGCCACGCTGCACGCCTGGCAGGGCTGGGCCGATGTCTTCCTGACCACCCCGGCCGGCGGCGTGCGGGACCTGCATCTGAAGGGCGGCATGACCGTGCCGGTCGGCCCGCGCAAGCTGAAGCTGGCGGCGGCGGTGCATGACTTCACCGACGCCGGCGGCGACATCGCCTACGGTCGCGAGCTGGACGTCTCCGCCGCCCTGGCCCTGACGCCGACGCTGTCGCTGGAGATGAAGGCCGCCCGCTTCGACGGCGACGCCACCGCCTTCCCCGACCGGACCAAGGTCTGGCTGACCCTCGAGCTGAAGCTGTGACGGCCGATCTGACCGCGGGGCGGTGAAGGGCGACGCCGAACAGGACGCGCGGCCGGCGGCGCCGGCGAAACCGGCCCGTGCGCGAGAACGCTTTCCAGTGTAACTGAGGGCCGCCCGAACGGGTCCGGGGCCTGTGCGGCGATCGGTTGTGGCGCGACGTGACCTGGTTGCGTATCGCCCTAAGTACGCTGAGTGATGAGTAGATTGAGTTCAGTTCAGGCTTCCCCGGACGTCGAGGGGTCCCTCGATCCCTGGCTAAGCGACCATGAGGCCCTGACCGCGTCGATCAGGGCCGGTTCGCGGGGCTTCGAGGCGGGGCTCCAGGACGTCTGCGCGGGCTACGCGCTCATGCGCACCGAGCGTCTCGGCGGCGCGGTTCTGGACGCATCGGGCAGGGTCCTCCATGCCAATCCACGCTTCGTCGAGACCGGCGGGGTCGACAGCATCGATCCCGACATGGTCCGCGAAGCCGTGGTCCTGCGCCAGAGCCACACGCGCATCGTTCAGGGCGGCGAAGGGCGCCTCGCCATCGCCTGTGGACCGGCCGCCCAGGCCGGCGTCTGGACCTTGCCCGCCGATGTCCGTCAGGCGGCGGCCCGCCCCGACGCCGCCGTTGTCGTGTTGACCGTGGCCACCGGGTCGATGGACGGCGCCGTGGAGGACGCCTGCCGGGCGTTCGGCCTCACCGATCTGCAGACGCGGGTGGCCATGGCCGTGGTGCGCACCGGAGATCTGCGCGGCGCCGCACGCATCGCCGGCGTGACCTACGAGACCGCGCGCAAGACGGTGGCCGAGGCCATGCGGCGGGTCGGCGCGCCGCGACTGTCGGGACTTATCGAACGGTTGGTCCGCCTGTCGTTCGGTGTCTGGCCGGTCGGTCGAGGCGGCGCGGCGGTGCTCACCCAGGTCTGGGGCCTGACCCCGCGCCAGGCCGCGCTGGCGCTGCGCGTGTCCGAGGGAATGACCCGCGCGGAGGCGGCCCGGGCCGCCGGGGTATCCGAGGCCGTCACCAAGAAGGACCTGGAGGTCGCCTTCGAGACCCTGGGCGTGGGAACGGCCGCCGGTCTGGCGCGGGTCGTCACCGAGGCGCGGGCCATGGCGCTCCTCACCGACGCCACCCATGGCGCCATCGAGGCCGCGGACGACTTCATCGAGCCGCTGGGTCTGTTCCTGCGCCCCGACGGCTCGCAGGTCGCCTACAGCGACTATGGCCCCCGCTCCGGGGCTCCGGTTCTGATCCTGCACAGCAGCTCCTCCTGCCGGCCGGCGCCGTCCCGGCTGGTGCACGCACTCCAGGCCGCGGGCTTCAGGCCGCTGGCGCTGGATCGTCCGGGCTTTGGCCTCACCGATCCGCCGCCGGACCGCGCCGCCTGGAGAGCCGATCCCTTCGCGGCCGCCGTGCAGGATGTCCGGCTGTTCCTGCGACATCTGAAGCTGGAGCGCATCGACCTCGTGGCGCGGGGCGGAGCGCAGGTCGCGGTGGCGATGCATGTTCACGCGCCCGATCTCATGCGCCGGGTGGTGCTGGTCAATCCCGACCCCCCGACGGACGGTCTGAGCGCCGGGCACGGGCCGATTGGCGCGATGAAGGAGGCCTTCTTTCGTCACCCCGACCTGATCGAGAAGCTCGCCGCGACGCTCGCGGCCTGGGTCGGCGCCGGACAGGGCCGGCGCATGGTCGAACGCGTCGTGGAGGGGTGCCCCGCCGACGCCCAGGTCATGGCCGACCCGCGCAACCTGACTGACTACCTGCGCGGCTTCCGTCTGTTCGCCACGGGCCGTGTCGCCGGCTACGTCGCCGAACAGACCGCATTGACGCGCTGGACCTCGCCGCCCCTCTCCGGGGCGGGGCACTGGCGCGTCATGGTCGGCGGCCAGGACCGGATGCACCATCCGCCTTACGTCCAGTCTTTCTGGGGAGGGGTTCTTCCGGACGCCCCGCAACACCTCATCGAGGAGGGCGGGCGTTACCTGGCGATGAGTCATGCAGAGCTTGTCGCCGAGGCCCTGCGCGCGGCGCCGGAGGTCGACTCCAGGGCGCCCGAATCGGGCAGGCGCACCCCCCAAACGGGGATGGGCGACAGCGGGGGCGCCGCTTAGGCCGGAGGCAGGGGGGGCGAGTTTGAGCGCCGCTCCACATCCTCGCGCCGGAGTTTGGCAATGACCGCTTTCCCCCCCAAATCGACTTCCCGCATGCCCCTGGGCCGGACGATGCTGCTGGCCGGCACCGCCCTTGGCGCATCGCTCTTCGTCCAGGCCGCTCCTGTGATGGCGGCCGAAGAGTGCGGGGCGCCCGTCAACGGGGTCGTCACCTGTCCGGCGGGTGAGCAAACCGGCGGCGTCGCCTATGTCGACGTCACGGACCTGACGCTGACCATTCCCGGCACGGCGCCGGTGAGCAACACTGGCGCGCCCGCGGTGCTGGTCACCGGCTCGACGGGCGCTGTCGTGGTCGAGGCCGCGGACGTCACGGGCAACGGCGACGGCGGCCAGGGTGTCGTGGTCACCACCACCACCGGCTCGATCGCCATCGACGTCGACAAGGCCGCGACCAATGGCACGGTCTACGGGCCGGTTCTCAACGACGCCGTCGTCGCCGTGTCGACCAGCGGCGACATCACCGTCGACGCGGGCGAGGTTTCGACGGCGGGACCCTACACCTCCGGCGTCACGGTCGTCAGTGAAACGGGCGATGTCGTCATCAGCGTCGACAAGGCCGTGTCCACCGGGGTTGGCGGCGGCATCGTCAGCGGCCAGTCCGTGCTGTTTGACGGCGACCAGGCCGTAGACGGCGGCTCCGTCTCGATCACGGCGGGCGAAGTGACGGCCTCGCAGGCCGCCGGCCCGGTCCAGGGCGTGGCCTACGGCGACGTGACCATCGTCGCCGGGGACATCGTTTCGAGCGGCGGCCCTGCGCAGGGCGGCGCGGGCTTCACCAGCTTCGGCCTGGGTCTGTTCGGCCGCAGCTACGCGGGCAACGTCGAGGCGTCGGTCGACAGCCTCAGCAGCAGCGGCCTGGGCAACCTCGGCGCGCGACTTCTGGCCAACGCCGGCGACGCCAGTCTCGACAGCGGCGAGGTGTCTGTGACGGGCGACAACGCCTACGGCATCCGCGTCACGGCGTCGGGCGCGGCCAGCATCAACGCCGGGACCACCTCGACCAGCGGCAACGCCGGCGCGGACGGGGCCGGGACCTATTTCGCCGACGCCATCCTCATTGAAGGCGGCGAGTCGATGACGGTCGTCGCGGATCAGACCTCCGCATCGGGCAACGGGGCCGGCGCCATTGTCGCCATCGGCAACGGCTCGATCAGCATCGACAGCAACAGCGCCGTCGCAACCGGCGACGCCGCCACCCTCAACGGCGTGGCCCGTTTCGCCAACGCCATTTCGGCCCAGAGCTTCGCAGGCGACATCGATATCGTCAGCGGTCTGGCCTCGACCGAGGGCGACCAGTCCTGGGCCATCTACGCCTCGGCGGCCAACGGCGCGATCACCATCGAGAGCGAGACCGCGACGGCCTCGGGCCTCGGCGGCCGCGCCATCTACGCCAACGGCGGCGGCGGCGTGACCATCGTCAGCGGCACGGCCTCGACCACCGGCGGGCCGAGCGGCGGCAACCCGTCCGACGCCATCTTCGCCCTGACCTTCGGCCAGCCGTCCGACATCAGCATCACCAGCGAAACGGCCACGACAGCGGGCAACGGCGCGCGCGGCATCTTCGCCTGGACCAACGAGGGCGACATCGCCATCGACAGCGGGACCATCGTGACCGGCGGCAACCAGGCCACCGGAATCATGGTCGACGCCAACGGGAACATTCCGTTCGGCTCCTACCGCCCCGCCTCCGGCGGGACCGGTCAGCTGAGCATCGTCAGTGGCGACATCACCACGACCGGGAACAATTCCTGGGGCATCGGCGTCGACCACGTCGGCCCGATCAGCATCACCAGCGGCTCGATCACCACCAGCGGCATCACGGGCTTCGGCATCACCGTCTACGGCAGCGACGTGATCACCATCGACAGCGGCTCTGTGCACAGCTCCGGGGCCGCGATCATCGCCTGGGGCGACGTCGGTCCGGTGACCATCGACAGCGACGATGTGGTCGTCGGTCCCAATGGCGACATCGGCGTCTTCGCCCGGACCTCCACCGGTGACATCGTCATCAACGCCGGCCGGACCGAGACCCAGCTCGTGGGTCTGCTCGACGGCAGCTACACGGGCGACGCGATCGGCGCCTATTCGCAGAGCGGCGACATCACCATCACCAGCGAGGAAGCCATCGTCGTCGGCGAACAGGCCTTCGGCGTCTACGGCATCAGCGGCGCGGGCGCGGTGGACATCTCCAGCGGCTCGGTGTCGACCGCGGGGGTCGGAGGCATCGGCCTCTACGCCAGCGGCGGACAGGTGACGGTCAGCAGCGACACCGTCACCACCACCGGTGAGCGCGCGATCGGCATCCTGGCCAGCAGCGCCGCCGGCGACATCGTCATCGACAGCGGCTCGATCACCACCGGCGGCTACCTGGCCACCGGCATCATGGTCGACGCGGACGGCGCCATCGCGGGCGGCGCCTTCCGGCCGGCCGCCGGCGGCACGGGCGCGGTGACCATCACCAGCGGAACCATCGTCACCACCGGGAACGACGCCTGGGGCATCGGCGTCGATCACATCGGCCCGGTCGACATCACCAGCGAGTCGATCACCACCTCCGGCCTCTACGCGGCGGGCATCACCGTCTACGGCGGCGACACGATCACCATTGACAGCGGCTCGGTCGAGACCCAGGCCGGCGCCGGCATCATCGCCTGGGGCGACACCGGCAATGTCACCATCGACAGCGACCACGTCGTGGTCGGGCCGGGCGGCGACATCGGCATCTTCGCCCGGACCTCGACCGGCGACATCGTCATCAACGCCGGCTACACCGAGAGTCAGCTGGTCGGCATCCTGGGCGGCCAATATACGGGCGACGCGGTCGGCGCCTTCTCCCAGAGCGGCGACATCACCATCACCAGTGAGGAAGCGGTCGTCGTCGGCGAACAGGCCTTCGGCCTCTACGCGATCACCGGAACCGGCGCCGTCTCGATCACCAGCGGCTCTGTCGAGACCGCCGGCCTCCAGGGCGTCGGCATCTTCGCCTCCGGCGCCACGGTCGACATCGTAAGCGGATCGATCACAACCACCGGCGACTTCGCCAACGGCATCCAGGCCGAGGGCGGCGAGTCGATGACGGTCGTCGCGGATCAGACCTCCGCATCGGGCAACGGGGCCGGCGCCATTGTCGCCATCGGCAACGGCTCGATCAGCATCGACAGCAACAGCGCCGTCGCAACCGGCGACGCCGCCACCCTCAACGGCGTGGCCCGTTTCGCCAACGCCATTTCGGCCCAGAGCTTCGCAGGCGACATCGATATCGTCAGCGGTCTGGCCTCGACCGAGGGCGACCAGTCCTGGGCCATCTACGCCTCGGCGGCCAACGGCGCGATCACCATCGAGAGCGAGACCGCGACGGCCTCGGGCCTCGGCGGCCGCGCCATCTACGCCAACGGCGCCGGCGGTGTGACCATCGTAAGCGGCACGGCCTCGACCACTGGCGGGCCGAGCGGCAGCAACCCGTCTGACGCCATCTTCGCCCAGACCTTCGGCCAGCCGTCCGACATCAGCATCGCCAGCGATACGGCGACTACGACGGGCAACGGGGCCCGCGGCATCTTCGCCCGGACCAACGGGGGCGACATCGCCATCGACAGCGGGAGCATCGTTACCGGTGGCAACCAGGCCACCGGCATCTACGCCCTGGGCGCAACGGTCGACATCGACAGCGGGACGATCGTCACCACCGGCGACCTGGCCAACGGCATCCAGGCCGACGGCAGCGACGGGGTCACCATCGTCAGCGAAAGCATCGTGGTCTCCGGCGCAAACGCGACCGGCATCCGCGCGACCTCCGGCGCGGGCGATGTCACGGCAAACTCCGGCGATGTGTCGGCGCTGGGCGCGGGCAGTGGCGGCGTCAATCTGTCGGCGGCCGGCGAGGCGGTCCTGGTGGTGGACGGTGACGTCATCGGCGCCGAGTCCGGGGCGATCATCGCCGCCGACAGCATTTCCGTGACGGTCGAGTCGGACGGCTCGGTCATGTCCACGAACGGCGCGGGTCTTGTGCTGGCGGCCTCGGGTCCTGACGGCGCCACGCTGGTCACGGCCGGTCACATCGCCGGCGGACCGGACGCGGCGGCCGTCGAGTTCTCCGGCGCCAGCGACGACACCGTTGTGGTGCAGGCGGGCGCGACCTTCGACGGCGCGGTGCTCGCGGGCGACGGCGTCGACACCCTGGTGCTCTCCGGCGCCGGCCAGACGGGCGCGCAGGCCTTCGGCGACATGCTCGGCTTCGAGCAGACGTCCGTCGAGGCGGGCGCCTGGGCCCTGACCGGTCTGCTGCAGACCGACCAGATCGACATCGCCGCCGGCGCCGAACTGACGATCGACGGAACGGACGGCGCGCTTGGCGAGATCGAGACCTCCGGCGGGGACCTCGCCATCGTCAACGATGGTCGACTGGTTTACGCCAGCGACGACGACGACCTCTACGCGCCCGACTATGACGTGGACATCAGCGGCGCCGGCGAGGTCGAGCTGGTCAGCGGCGCCATCGTCGCCACTGGCGACTGGACCTTCACCGGGCCGACGCGGGTCAGCGGCGGCGAACTCTACGTCCAGAACGACATCGCCGGCGGCCTGATCCAGACCGGCGGCGTGGTGGTGGTGTCGGCCGAACTCGGCGTCGAGGACGCCGGTCTCGGCACGCTGATGGTCACGGGAACCGGCGCCAGCGGCAGCTTTGGCGGCGACATCGTCGTCGAGGGCGGCCAGCTGTACCTCGCGCGGGACGGCGACCTGACCCTGGCGAACGAGATCTCCGGCTCGGGCGGCGAGATCATCTGGGCCGGCGCCGGCAGCGTCGCCTTCAACGGGGTCTATGACCGCAGCGGCCTGATCACCAACGACAGCGTCGGCACGGTCTACTTCTCGCAGCTGGGCGAAGCGTCGGCGCTGACCCTGGGCGGCGGAAGCTTTGTGCTCAGCCCCGGTGATCACGTCACCGGCGGCCTGTCCGGCGACGCCGACCTCAACTTCGTCGACGCCAGCCTGACGGTCGACATGACCGGCGACCTGACCTTCGCCGGCGACCTGACCGGAGACGGCGACCTCACCAAGGCCGGCGACGGCATCCTGCGACTGTCGGGCGCCAACAGCTACACCGGCCAGACCTCGGTGCTCGACGGTGCGATCGTCCTGACCGGCAGCCTGACGGGCGACGTGTTCGTCGGCTCGGAGGGAACCTTCCGGCTTGGACGCGGTGGAACCGAGGGCGACCTCACCGGCGACCTCGAGATCGCGGGCCTGGCCATCTTCGACCGCGCCGACGAGTACGAGTACACCGGCGACATCTCCGGCGACGGCCAGTTGCTCAAGCTCGGCGACGAGCGGCTTGTGCTCTCCGGCGAGTACAACTTCACCGGCGTGACCATCGTCCGCGGCGGTTCCGTCCGCATCCTGCAGCTGCCGGACACGGCCGTGGTCTCGGTGGACAATGGCGTGCTCGACCTCAGTGGCGAGACGCAGACCATCGCCGGTCTGTCGGGTGGTGAGGACGGCGAGATCGACATCGAAGGCGGCGCCCTGACCGTCGACCAGTCCGGCTCGACCACCTTCGCCGGCTCGATCACCGGCTCGGGCTCCTTCACCCTGACCGGCGGCGGCGTCCTCGAGCTGAGCGGGAACAACACCTATACCGGCGACACCAACGTCGAGGACGGCCTGCTCCAGATCAACGGGTCGGTCGCCTCCAATGTGAACATCGGACCCGACGGCGTGCTCGGCGGCGCGGGCGACATCGGCGGCGACGTCGTTGTCGGCAGCGGCGGCATCGTCGGCCCGGGCAATTCGCCCGGGACCCTGACCGTCGCCGGCGACTTCACCTTCGCCACCGGCTCGACCTATCAGGTCGAGGTGCTCGGGGACGGCCAGCACGACCAGATCGTCGTCGGCGGCGCGACCACGATCGAGACCGGCGTCCAGGTCGAGGTGCTCGCCGGCGGCTCCGCGGGCGACTACGCCCACCTCAGCCAGTACGGCATCCTCACCTCGGCGGGCGGGATCACCGGCCAGTTCGCCGGCGTGACCAGCGACATGGCGTTCCTGACGCCCTACCTGGTCTACAGCCCCAACGCGGTCCGGCTGGACCTGGTGCGCAACGACATCCGCTTCAACCGCTTCGCGACGACGGCCAACCAGGTCGAGGTCGCCGACGCGGCGGAAGCCGCCGGCTATGGCGCCGATGTCTTCGACGCGGTCGTCGTGCAGAATGCGGCCGGCGCGGCCCAGGCCTACGACGCGCTCGACGGCCAGATCCACGCCGACGTCTTCACCAGCCTCGCTGGCGGGACCGGCTGGCTGCGCAGCGCCCTGACCGCCCGGCAACGCACGGAAACGGACGCCGCCGGCGGCTGGGGCGCGGTGCTCAGCGGCCGTCAGGCGCTGGACGGCGAGGCTGGCGCGGCCGGCGCCGAGACCGAGACGTCCGGCCTGGTGGCGGGCGGAGACGCCCTGGTCGGAGACATCCGTCTGGGGGCTGCGCTGTCCTACAGCCGCGACGATCTGTCGGTCAGCGACCGCGACTCCGCGGCCGAGATCAGCAACGTCCGCCTGGCCGCCTATGCCGGCAAGGCCTTCGGGCCGGTCCGGCTGACGCTGGGCGGGGTCTATGGTTGGTCCACGATCGAGACGACCCGCGATGTCGTCTTCCCCGGCTTCGCCGAACGGGTGACCGCTGAGTACGACGCCCGCACCGTCGAGGTGTCGGCCGAGATCTCGACCCGCTTCGAGATGAACGCGGCGACCGTCGAGCCCTTCGCCCGCGCGACCTACTTCAGCGTCGAGACCGACGACACGGAGGAAGCCGGCGGCGTCGCGGGCCTGACCGTGGCCGGCCAGTCCCGCGACCTGAGCACCCTGGAGCTGGGCGTCCGGTTCAGCGGAGAGGTGGAACTGTCCGGGGACGCGGTCCTGCAGCCCCGGGCCGGCCTGGCCTGGCGCGGGAACAGCGGGGATCTCAACGGCGTCACCGAGGGGGCCTTCCAGGGCGCGGCGAACGGCTTCGCGGTGCGCGGCGCCGGCCTGGACGAGAGCGCCCTGGCGGTCTCGTTCGGCACCGATCTGGTCTCGACCGGCCGCTTCCGGTTCAGCCTCGACGTCGAAGGCGTCTACGGCGACCAGTCCGAGGCCCAGTCGGTCCGCGCCGGAGGGTCGTGGCGGTTCTAGAGGCGCGCCAGGCGGAGGCGCTCGCGCTTCCGCCTGCGGCCCTCGTCCTGTCCCCGAGCGCGTTGCGGCCCGATCCGGGCATCGGCGTGCGGTCGAGACGAAGGGTGAGATCGGTCGAAAGCTGCCCGGACGTCCCCGACCTCCGGACCAGGCGGGAAACACGTCCTGGCGGCTGACGGTCTATGCTTGCGCCTGCCACGCCGGGTCGCCGGTCACGTCACCGAGTCCGGCGACAACCCGCTCGGCCAGCCACTCATTGCCGATGATCTGTCCGGCGATCATCAGGTCGAGATGTTCCCGCAGCAGCGCCGTAGGCACGGCGACGCCTTCGCCGACCAGCTCCAGAAAGCCGGCGTCCCGGGCCCTGCGGAAGGCCCCCCGGACCTGCGTCCGCGACACATCGCAGGCGCGGGCGATCCCGGCGAAGGAATAGGCCATCGGGCCATGCGGCGGGAAGGTGTCGCCCGGATCGGCGCCGGCCAGCAGTTCGGCCAGCATCATCATGCCCGCGTATCGCTCCGAGAACATCTCCAGCGAGGGGCCGGGCTCGCGCGTCCTGCGACCCTGCATGTACCCGACCCAGATCTCGCCCATCATGCCGAAGTAGCGCCCGGCGACACCGGGCTCGTCGAACCGCGCCCGCAGGGCGGCGGCCGACGGGCAGATCGGACCGATGTTGGCCAGCTCGCGCCGGATACGGCTGCCAAATCCGGCCTCCATCTCGACCGTCGGCACATAGGGCTTGAGGCGGGTGTCGCCGACGGCGGGGCCCGGCCTCACATAGCCGACGAACTGCATATACAGCAGCAGCGCCCGGGCGCGGCCGGGTCCCGCAAGGTCCGCCGTTTCCAGCAGGGCTGTCAGCCGGGCGATCGTCAGGCCGCCGGAATGGTGCAGATACAACGCCAGCAGCGTCGCCATGAATCGTCCCAGGTCGCGCATGGCGAAGGCGAGGAGGCGCTCGGGATCGGCTTCCGGCGCTCGCCACCCCAGCGCGATCGTGCGCGCCACCTCGCTGTAGCCGGGACGCGCGCGCATGCCGCTCATGGCCGACTCGGAAAGCAACCCGGCCAGCGCGGTCCGGGCGCCGTCCGACACAAACTCGCCCATGGTCTTTGGCGCCCCTTGCCCGCCCTTCAGCGGGTCATGATTCCGGGCGGGGACCAAGGGCGGCGGGCGTCCGGATCGCAAGGCCCGGGCGAGCCCGTTCCCGCCGCCGGCGAATCCAGCGTCGAATTAGTCCACTTCCCCGGCCGCGCCCGCTAACCACATTCGACCCCGCGAGACGTCATGCGTCCGCACGGGGGACTTCCAGCCATGACCGCACCGACGCTGACCGGCCTGACCGCGCCTGTGTTCGACGAGAACACCGTCAACGCGACGCCGCAGATCATCGATGCCGATGTCACGCTCACCGACGTGGAGGGCGACTTCGACGGTGGGACGGTCACCGTCTCAGGGCTGCTGGCGCAGGACACCGTCTCGATCGCCTCCGGGGCGATCGTCAGCCTCGCGGCCGGGGTCGTCTACCACGACGCCGACGGCGCCGGGGGCGCTGCGGCCGTCGCCATCGGCACGGCGGCCGGCGGCGCGGGCGCGGACTTCGTGATCACCTTCAACGCCTCGGCGACCACCGCGATGGTCGATGCGGTGATCGAGGCCCTGACCTACGCCAACAGCAGCGATGCGCCCACGACGGGCCGCGACCTGTCCATCGTGGTCGTGGACGCCGCCGGCTCCAGCTCGGCTGTGGCCGCCTTCGCCCTGCTGGGGCCGGGGGCGAACCCGTTCACCTCAGCCGCCATCGATGTCGGCGCCCAGAGCCGGCCCGCCTTCGTCGACCTCGACGGTGACGGCGACCTCGATCTGATCGTCGGCGCCCATGACGGGACGATCTACACCTGGCTGAACACGGCCGGCGTGTTCAGCGAGTTGATCGGCGGAAGCAATCCGTTCGACGGCATCAATGTCGGCGCCTACGCCGCGCCGACCTTCGTGGACATCGACGGCGACCTCGATCTCGACATGGTCGTCGGCGACAACGCCGGCCTTCTCCACGCCTACGAAAATGACGGCGGCGCCTTCGCCGAGCTGATCGGGGGCGCCAATCCCTTCAACACCTACGACACCCATCTCACGTCGCCGACGTTCACCGATATCGACGGCGATGGCGACCTGGACGCCGTCGTCGGCAACTACGACGGCTCGGTCAGCGTCCTGGAGAACGACGCCAACGTCTTCACCCTGTTGGCGGGCGGCGCCAATCCGCTGAGCGCGATCGATGTCGGCTTCGGCGCGGCGCCGGCCTTCATCGACATCGACGGGGACGGCGACCTCGACCTGCTGGTCGGTTCGGCCAACTACGCGACGATCAGCACCTTCCGGAACGACGGCGGCGTCTTCACGGAGCTGACCGGCGCCAGCAACCCGTTCAACGGCATTGCGGTCGGCAACAACCCCAGTCCGGCCCTGTTCGACGTCGATGCGGATGGTGACCCTGACATCGTCATGGGCGGCATCAACGGCGAGCTGGCGATCTACACCCAGGTCCCGGCGGCCACGAGCAGCATCACCGTCACCGTCACCGCCCAGAACGACGCCCCGGAGGCCGCCGGCCTGCCGAGCGACGTGACGGTGGTCGAGGAGACCGCTTCCGACCTCGACCTGTCGGCCATCACCCTGACCGACATCGACACCGCCGGCGACATCACCGTCACCCTGACCGCGTCGGCGGGCACGATGACCGCCTCCTCCGGCGGCGGCGTGACCGTGACCAACTCCGGGACCGGCGCGATCACCCTGACCGGCACAGCCTCGGCGATCGATACCTTCCTGAACACCGCCTCGGCGATTCAGTACACCGGCGCGGCCAACGCCAGCGGCGACGACGCCGCGACGGTGACGATCACCGCCGACGACGGCTCGGGCGCGGTCGAACTGGGCGTGGTCAACATCGACATCACCGGGACGGACGACCCGATGACCCTGACCGGCGTCACCGCCACGGCGACCTTCAACGAGAACCTCGTCAACGACACGCCCCAACTGCTCGACGCCGACGTGACGTTCGCGCACGGCGACAACGACTACGACGGCGGGACCCTGACCGTCGGCGGCCTGCTGGCCGAGGACACCGTGTCGGTGAACAACGAGGGGACCGGCGCGGGCGAGATCGGCCTGTCGGGCGCCGATGTCACCTATGCGGGTGTAATCATCGGGACGCTGGCCGGCGGCGCCGGCGCGACCCTGACGATCACCTTCAATGCCTCGGCCACGTCCGAGGCGATCGACGCCCTGATCCAGAACCTCACCTACGCCAACGCCAGCGACGCGCCGACGGCGAGCCGCACCGTGGCGATCAACGTCACCGACGCCGCCGGCGAGCAGTTCGGCGGCCTGGACGACTTCACCCTGGCCGGGACCAACCCGTTGGCCGGGATCGATGTCGGGGGCAATGCGTCGCCCGAGTTCGCGGACCTCGACGCCGATGGCGACCTCGATCTGGTGGGCGGCAGCGAGCAGGGCTTCCTGACCTACTACCGGAACGACGGCACGGCGACCGCCTCGGTCTTTGTCCAGGTGACGGGCGTCGGCAATCCGGTCCCGGCCGCATTCCTGGGCGCGTATCATGGCGCGCCACGCCTGATCGACATCGACAACGACGGCGACCTCGACCTCTTCGTCGGCCGCGACAGCGGCAATTATCGTTACTGGGAAAACACCGGCACGGCGGCCGCCGCCGTGTTCACCGAGCGCACGGGCGGGGACAACCCGCTGAACGGCATCCTGCACAACAGCTACGCCAGCCCGGCCTTCGTTGATCTGGACGACGACGGCGACCTCGATCTCGTCGCCCTCAGCAGCGGCCGGCTGGACTACTACGAGAACACGGGGACGGTCTCGGCGCCGGTGTACACGCTCGCGGGCGTCAATCCCCTCAGCGCCTTCGGGGCCGGCGGCACGCACGGCGGCACCATCGACTTCTTCGACGTCGACGGCGACGGCGACCTCGACGCCGCCATCGGCGCCCTGAGCACGGATCCTCGCTACCTGGAGAACACCGGGACGGTGTCCTCGCCGGTGTTCGTCGAAAGGACCGGCGCGGACAACCGTGTCGCCGTCGTCTCGGCCGGCGGCCTGATCGTCAGCTCGCCGCAGTTCGTGGACATCAATGGCGATGGCGTCATGGACCTCGTCACCGGCGAGCACGACGGGACCCTGCGGCTGTTCTACGCCGCTCAGGTGGGGCTGCCGATCACCGTCACCGTCACCGCTGAGGACGATGGCCCAACGGCGGGCCCCGACAGCTTCACCGGCACGGCGGGCGCCGATGTCCTCGAGGGCCTGGGCGGCGACGATGTGCTGGACGGCGGCGATGGGGCCGACACCCTCAAGGGCGGCGAGGGCGAGGATGATCTCACCGGCGGCGACGGCGCCGACACCCTGAACGGCGGGGCCGGGGCCGACGCCATGGCCGGCGGGACGGGCGATGACTACTACTTCGTCGATGACGCTGGCGACGTGGTCGACGAGACCGGCGGCGACGGGACCGACACGGTCGGCAGCTTCATCGACCATGTCCTGGGCGACGGGGTCGAGAACCTGACCCTGCTGGCGCGCTTCGGGACGGCCTTCAACGGCACAGGCAACGGCCTGGACAATGTCATGACCGGCAACGGCGAGGACAACATCCTGGCCGGCCTGGACGGCGCCGACACCCTCCGCGGCGGCCAGGGCGATGACCACTTGATCGGCGGCGACGGCGACGATGTCCTCGACGGCGGGACCGGGGCCGACCGGCTCAACGGCGGGGCCGGGGCCGACGCCATGACCGGCGGGGCCGGCGGCGATGTCTATGTGGTCGACGACGCCGGCGACACCGTCATCGAACTGGCCGGCGGCGGGACCGACGCGGTCGAGGCCTCGATCAGCCATACCCTCGCCGACCATGTCGAGAACCTGACCCTGCAAAGCCGCGGCGGGGCCATCAACGGGACCGGCAACGGCCTGAACAACGTCATCAACGGCAACAGCGCCGCCAACACCCTGAGCGGCCTTGGCGGCAACGACATGCTGTATGGCTGGGGAGGTCACGACACCCTCAACGGCGGCGACGGGACGGACACGCTCGAGGGCGGCGTCGGCAACGACACCCTCAACGGCGGCGACGGCCGCGATACCCTCTACGGCGGTGACGGCCACGACCGTCTCGACGGCGGGGTCGGTGCCGACTACCTCTACGGCGGGGACGGCAACGACACCTATGTCACCGATCACCCGAGCGACCATATCTTCGAGCTGGCCGGCGGCGGGATCGACACGATCGAATCCGACCACGGTTACGGCATGGAAGACTTCGTCGAGAACATGACCCTGACCGGCACGGTCTCGACCGACGCCTACGGCAACGCCCTGAACAACATCCTCATCGGCAACAGTGGAGACAATCTGCTGCGCGGCCTTGCGGGGAACGACACCGTCACCGGCGGCGGCGGCGGCGACACCTTCCTGTTCGCCAGTGAGGACATCGGCGTGGGCCTGTTCGTCGACCGGATCCTCGACCTCGACTTCGCGCAGGGCGACATCGTCGACCTGTCGGCCATCGACGCCGACAGCACCACCATGGGCGACCAGGCGTTCAGCCTCGTGGCCCGGTTCACCGGGGCCGCCGGCGAAATGACCCTGAGCTACGCCGGGGCCAAGAACCTCACCACGCTCAACTTCGACATCGATGGCGACGGCGTGACCGACTACCGCATCATCCTCACCGGCGACCATCGCGGCACGACCACCAACCTCTACACCGGCGGCGGCGACGTCGACGGCGGCTGGGTGCTGTAGGGACCGGGCGGCGGCCGACGCCGCCTGCCGCCCAGACTTCTGGAAGCGGTCGGAAGGGGATCTGGCCTTGCTGACGCCACCGGGCCGCAATTGCCGGCTTGGGGGCCGGATGAGGCCCCGAATCTGCGGCGCGCGCCCTATCGCCGGCCGCCGCCACCGAGGCCAATGCTGCCTGGAAATGCGTAGATTGATGCAGCCCAGGCCGCACGAGGTCTTGCTAGGCCGCAGTGGCGGTGAGAGTGGGATTCGAACCCACGGTAGGCGTTAACCTACACACGCTTTCCAAGCGTGCGCCATCGACCACTCGGCCACCTCACCCCACGTCGCGGCGCCGGGGCGCCGTTTGCGGAAGGCGCGGAATATACTGATCAGGCGCCCTCGGGCAAGCACGCTTCGGGATTCGTGAAATTTCGTCGCGGCGCGCCTATATCTGTCGCCGAAGAGATCACGAGGACATCATGCTGTTTGGCAAGAAGACCCTGGACATTCCGACCGCCGCCGAGGCGCTGCCGGGCCGTGGCCAGCCGATCCCCACCGCCGACGTCCACTTCGTCAACGGCCGGCCGCTGCACGGCCCCTGGCCCGAGGGGCTGGAGCAGGCGGTGTTCGCCATGGGCTGCTTCTGGGGCGTGGAGCGGATCTTCTGGCAGATCCCCGGCGTGTGGAGCACCGCGGTCGGCTATGTCGCCGGATCGACGCCCAATCCCACCTACCAGGAGGTCTGCACCGGCCGCACCGGCCACACCGAGGCGGTGCTGGTGGTCTTTGATCCGAAGGTGGTCAACTACGACGACCTGCTGAAGGCCTTCTGGGAAAATCATGACCCGACCCAGGGCATGCGCCAGGGCAACGACGTCGGCACCCAGTACCGCTCGGGCGTCTACACGCTGAACGACGACCAGGCCGCCGCCGCGACGGCCTCTCGCGCGGCCTACGAACAGGCGCTGGCCAAATACCGGATGGGGCCGATCACGACAGAGATCGCGCCGCTGGGCCCGTTCTTCTACGCCGAGGACTACCACCAGCAGTACCTGGCCAAGAACCCGAACGGCTACTGCGGCATCGGCGGCACGGGCGTGGCCTGTCCGATCGGCGTCGGCGTCGGGGCGTGACGCCAGAGGCCTTCGACGCCGTCTGCGGCGCCCTGCCGGGCACGCGGATGGATGTGCAGTGGGGCGACGACCATGTCTGGAAGGTCGGGGAGAAGATGTTCGCCGTCCGGTCGCCGGCCGGAAGCTTCAGCTTCAAGGCCAGCGACATCGCTTTCGAGGCCCTGACCGCCGACGGTCCCGGCAGGCCTGCGCCCTACCTGGCTCGTGCGAAATGGGTCTGGTTCGCCGACCTGGCCCCGCAGGACGAAGGCGAGGTCGCCGACTGGCTGCGGACGGCTTACGGCTTGGTCGCGGCCAAGCTCACAAGGAAGATCCAGAAAGACCTGGGCCTGATCTAACCCAGTCTGTCATCCCGGACGCCGCAGGCGGTCCGGGACCCGGCCGATGCCGCCAACCCGCCCCTGGGTCCCGGCTCTTCCCCCGGCTTTCGCCGGGGTGCGGCCGGGATGACAGTCTTTATTGACCTGACGCGTCGTCGATCGCCTTGCGCAGCTGGGCGATGGCCCCGGCCGCCGAGGAGCGGCGCTGGCGCCAGACCAGCAGGGCCACCGCGCCGACGGTGGCGATGGCGAAGGCCGCCGGGCCGAACAGCCAGGCCGCCGCCGCCAGCGCGAAATAATAGCCGCGCACCCCGGCGTTGAAGGACGACAGCGCCGGATTCAGCGTCCGCGAGGCGGCGTCGCCGAAGGCGGCCTGCAGCACCGGGTCGACCGCCTCGCCCTCCGGCGTCGCGCCCATGATCGCCAGGCTGTAGTTCATCTGGCGGATGGCCCAGATGAAGGCCAGCAGACCGCGCGCCAGCACCACCACCATCAGCGCCAGCTGGCCCTCGAACAGGAAGCGGCTCGAGGTCCTGATCACCTCCAGGCTGGAGACGCTGGCGAAGGTGCTCTCGCCGCCGAACAGCGCCCCGGCCGAGGCGGCGATCAGCAGCAGGTTGGAGGAGGCGAAGAAGGAGGCCGAGTTGAGCGCGTGGCCCAGCAGGTTGGCGTCCATCAGCCGGTTTTCCCGCCGCGCCATCTGGCCCATCCAGGCGCCCCGGATCACCGTCATGTCGCTGTTCAGCGAGGCGCCGCGCGACAGCAGCTTGAGCAGCGGCTCGTAGAACAGCCAGCAGACCAGGAACAGGACCAGGGCGGCAAGGTCGGGCGTGGGCATGGCGGCAGGCCTCTAGTCTTCCTCGATCAGGCTCGTCTTTTTCGTGTCCGGCAGCAGGATGACGGTGATGAAGCCGACCAGCAGGATGGCCGTGACATAGATGTAGAAGTTGCTCTCCACCCCGTCGGCCTTGAACTTCAGCGCCACCGCCTCGGCCGAGCCGCCGAAGACGGAATTGGCCAGGGCGTAGGGCAGGGCGACGCCCAGGGCGCGGATATGGGCCGGGAACATCTCGGCCTTGAACAGGCCCGAGATCGAACTGTAGCCGGACTGGAAGGTCAGGGCGATCATGATCAGCCCGAAGGCGATCAGCGGGCTGGCCGCGCCGGAGATCGCCGTCAGCAGGGGCCAGGTGGCCAGCATGCCGCCGCCATAGGCGAACAGCAGCAGCGGCTTGCGCCCGATCTTGTCCGACAGCCAGCCGAACAGCGGCTGCATCAGCATGAAGCAGAACAGCGCCGCCACCATCACCTGGCTGGCGGTCTCCTTCGAGAAGCCCGTCGTGTTGATCAGGAACTTCTGCATATAGCTGGTGTAGACATAGTAGGCGAGCGAGCCGCCGGCGGTCAGGCCCATGACCATCAGGGTCTGCTTCGGGTGCTTGAGGAACAGCAGCATGGTCTTGCCGCGCGCCAGGCCGGCCGCTTTGGCGTTCTCGAAGCCCGGGCTCTCGTGGATGCCGCTGCGGATCCAGAACACGACCACCGCCAGCGCCGCGCCGATGAAGAACGGGATGCGCCAGCCCCATTCCTTCAGGTCGGATTCGGGCATCAGCCACTGGAGGATGACCACCAGCCCCTGGGCCGACAGCGAGCCGGCGATCAGGGTCACGTACTGGAAGCTGGCCCAGAAGCCGCGGTTGTTCCGGCCGGCGACCTCGGACAGGTAGGTGGCGCTGGCGCCGTACTCGCCGCCCACCGACAGGCCCTGCAGGATGCGGGCGCCCAGCAGGATGGCCGGGGCCAGGGCGCCGACCTGCGCGTAGGTCGGGGCCAGGGCGATGACCAGGCTGCCGACGCACATCATCGCCACCGACAGGGTCAGGGCCGCGCGCCGTCCCGCCCGGTCGGCGTACATGCCCATCAGCCAGGCGCCGAGCGGCCGGGCCAGGAAGCCGACCGCCGAGACGGCCGCCGCCTTGAACAGCTGCGCCGTCTGGTCGCCTTCCGGGAAGAAGTGGCTGGCGAAGTAGACGGTGAAGAAGATGTAGGCCGACCAGTCGTACCACTCGACCAGATTGCCCGCCGAGCCGCCCAGAATGGCCTTCAGGCGCTGGCCCGGCGTGAGCCCGGGCGGCGTCGGGCCCGTCGGCGTCTCGTCGATCGCGCCCGTTTCCGTAACCGTCATGCCGCTTCCCCCGCCTGGCGCTTCGAACGCGCGAGGTTAGGGGAAGCGGCGGCGGCCGCAAGGCCGCGCGAGCGTCAGAGCCGGCCCATCAGCACCAGCACGATGAGGATGATCAGCACCAGGCCCAGGCCGCCGGAGGGGAAGTAACCCCAGGACCTGGAGTGTCCCCAGGTCGGCAGGGCGCCGATGACCAGGAGGATAAGGACGATGATGAGGATGGTCCCCAGCATGTGATGTCTCCGTGAACAGCGAACCCCGGCTTCGGCTGTCACAATTCGTGGAGGCGCGCGGAAGTTCCGGCCGGCGCGACCTTTGGAGACCCTTGGCGATGTATGTGGCGGTCTACGCCTGGCGGGTGAAGCCGGGCCACGAGGACAGGTTTCGCGAAGCCTGGCGGCGGGGAACCGAGGCGATCACGCGCCTCTACGGCTCGTTCGGATCGCGGCTGCACCGGGCGAGCGACGGCCGGTTCATCGGCTATGCCGAATGGCCCGACGAGGCGACGTGGCGGGCGGCCTTCGAGGCGAAGATGGTCTACGACGACCCGGAGGCGCGGGCCATGTTCGTCGAGGCCCTGGCGGAGAGGCCGGGCGAGCTGATCGCGGCGATGGAGGTCACCGACGACCTGCTCGTCCGGGGCTGAGTCCTAGCTGTTGTCCTCGACCGGCGCGTCGGGCGCGTTCTTCTTCAGCGAGTCGATGGCGTTCTGGGCCGAGGCCTTGGAGCTGTAGCCCTCGGTCGAGAACATCGTCTCGCTGTTGTACTTGAACCGGACCCGGAACTCGCCGGCCTTGTCCTTGTAGATTTCAAACTTGTGGGCCACGGGCGGCGCTCCTTCATTGTCGGAAACCCGACAGTCGGGCGCGCCGCGCGACGGTGTCAATCGAACCCGGGCCACATCCGCGTGAGCAGCGGCGTCAGCCGTGCGGGGGCGCCGGCCGAATCGACCACAGACCGCCGATGAAGGCGCCCTTTATGCGCGGCAGGACGGTCAGGACCACGGTGGTCAGCAAGGTCAGCGACACCGGCACGACGATCCAGGGCGAGGCCTCCCAGATCACCGGAAACAGCAGCACCGGCGCGATGAGCAGGTGGCCGATGAGGAGGATGGTGAAATAGGCGGGACCGTCGTCGGCGCGATAGGCCGACAGGTCGTGGCGGCAGACCCCGCAGGTCGGTTCCACCTTCAGATAGCCCCTGTAGAGTCTTCCCTCGCCGCAGGCGGGGCACCGATGTTTCAGACCGCGCGACAGGCCGGTCATGAAGGGGCGACGCTCGGCGTCGGCTTGGGCATGTGACATGGCCCCCATATGTACCCTGACCCCGGGCGGTGGAAGAGGCGTGTGGTCGAATGCCGCGTTCTTCCCGGCCCGCCGCCGGGTCGATCGGGGAACCGGCGGTGCAAAGGGGTCGTTGGATTGAGGGGGCGCCAGGCGCCTCGCATGGGAGTGTTGAGTTGACGATGCCAGGAGCAGGCCGGGCGTGCGAACGCGCCACAGTCGCGAGTGAAATTCGCGTTCCGGATGACAACGGTGCGCGAAGGCGCGGAAGCTCTGCTACCGTTCGCGCCATGAGCTTCAGGGGGCAGTCGACGGCGATGTCGCGAGGGTTGCTTTTCGGCGCGGCGGGCTTGCTGGTCGCCGGCCTGTGCGCGGCGTCGATCCAGAGTCCTGCGCTGGCCCAGGCGCCGACGGCCCCGGCCGCGCCTTACGCCCGCCCGGTGGCCGGCCCGATCGTCCTCACGGCTGAACAGGGCGAACTTCTGCGCGCCACGCTGGCCGCTTCCGCTCGCCACGGCTTCGCGCCCGGTGAGTTCGCGCCCCGCGATGACAGTGACGCGGCCCTGATCGACGCCACGCTGCGCTATGCCAAGGCCGTCAAGACCGGCCGCCTGGACGTCGCCAACTTCCGGTCCGACTGGGCGCTTCGCCCGCAGCCGTTCGATGCGCGCGGCGGGTTCACCCGTGCTGTGGCCGACAACCGCCTCCAGGCGTGGCTGGACTCGCTGCCGCCGCCCTATCCCGGCTACGAAACCCTGCAGGTCGGACTGGGCGTCTATCGCGACATCCAGGCGCGGGGCGGCTGGCGTCCGCTGGCGGCGGGCCCGGACCTGAAGGTCGGCGCGGTCGGGCCGGCGGTCGAGGCCCTGCGCGAGCGGCTGGCCGCCGAGGACTCGCTGACGCCCTCCGTGACGGCCATGACGCCGCCGGCCGCGGGCCAGACCGTCGGACAGCCGCTGTTCGACGAGGCGCTGGGCGAGGCCGTCAAGCGGGCCCAGAAGCGTATGGGGCTGGAGCCCAGCGGCACGGTCGGCGCGGCGACCCGCTCGGCGCTCAACGTGACGGTTGAGCGGCGCATCGACCAGATCGTCGCCAACATGGAACGCTGGCGTTGGCTGCCGACCGCGCTGCCGGCCCGGCGCGTGCAGGTCAATGTCGCCGCCGGCGTGCTGACCCTGTTCAAGAACGACCAGCCCGCCCTGTCGATGCGCGCGGTGACCGGCAAGCCGGGCGGCGGCGAGACGCCCCTGCTCAGCTCCGAGATCCACTCCATCGTCCTCAATCCGCCGTGGAACGTGCCCACCGGCATCGCGACCCGGGAACTGCTGCCCAAGGGGCGCGCCTATCTGGCCAGCGCCGGGTTCCGCATCCTGCCGGGCGGGGGGCTCCAGCAGCGCCCGGGCCCCAACAGCGCGCTGGGCCTGATCAAGTTCGACTTCGACAACCCCTTCGCGGTCTACCTGCACGACACGCCGAGCAAGGGCGGGTTCGCCCGCTACACACGGCAGGTCAGTCACGGCTGCGTCCGCCTCGAGCGGCCGCTGGCGCTGGCGCGGGCGATCATGGACGGGGACCCGACCTGGACGCCGCAGCAGATCGACGAGACCATCGCCGGCGGGGTGACGACGCGCGCCCGTGTGTCCGATCCCGTCGCGGTCTACCTGCTCTACTGGACCGCCTATGTGACGCCCGACGGCCAGGTGAACTTCCGCCAGGACCCGTACGGCTGGGATACGCTGCTGATCAAGCGCATCGCCGCCCAGGGCGGCGCGTGACGGGAGACTGCCCCTGCTGTTCCGGCGGCCCGGTGCTGGGCCGTCGACGGCTGTTTTCCCTGGCGGCCGGCGGCGTGGCGGCCCTGGGCGCGGCGCGGGCGGCGGCCGCGCAGGAGTCGCCCCCGCCGGTGATCGATCCCGAGGATGCGCCGGCGCCCGAGGGGTTCGCCTCGCTCTCGCCGACGCCGCTGACGCCGCCGCCGGCCGGCCCGCGTCATCTGAAGTTCCGTCACCTGCACACCGAGAAGAACCTCGAGGTGGTCTACTGGGATGGCGGCAAATACGTCTGGGACGCGCTGCAGGCGGTCAACCAGCATCTGTCCGACTTCCGCAGTCTCGAGGTCCATCCGATCGACGTGCGGCTGCTCGACATCCTGTTCACGCTGCAGGCGCTGACCGGCTCGAAGGAGCCCTACAGGATCGTCTCGGCCTTCCGTTCCGCCGCGACCAACACCATGCTGGCGGGTCAGAGCGCGGCGACCAACGGGACGTCCCAGGTCGCCACCAGGAGCCTTCATATGGAGGGCAAGGCGATCGACATGCGCCTGAACGACGTGTCGCTGACCGGCCTGCGCGACGCGGCGCTGGCCCTTCAGGGCGGAGGCGTGGGCTACTATCCCGACTCCGGCTTCATACATGTGGATATCGGTTCCGTGCGGACCTGGCAGGGGACCTGAGGGGGTGATCGGGAATGGCTGACAAGAAATCGGGCCTGGGCGGCTGTCTGGTGCAGATCGTGCTGGGCTTTCTGGCGGCCGTCGCCGCCGTGCTGGCCGTGCTGTTCTTCCTGAGTTCCGCGCCGCTGGACGCCGACATGGAGGGCCCGTCCCTGGCTGACGAGGCCGCCGCCCGGGCGCAGGCGGCGGATGCGCCGGTCGAGACGCCGTCCCCACGCGCGCCCACGGCCCGGGACGTCACCGTCAAGGTTCCCCCGCTGGTCGACGCCGGCCTCGACCCGCGTTCGGACGACCAGATGGCGGAGGACGCGGCGGCGGCGGGCATGACGTCGCGTACCCCTTCCCCCGCGCCGGAATAGGGGTATCGTTACAAAACTGACGCGCAGCAGCCGCGCGACGAGGTTGGCCGCAAACAGCATCCAGTGCAGGGCGTAGGGGCGAGTCGCCCAGTCGGCTCACCTTCGCCAATAGACACAGGAGCGGGGGGAAGGAGCAGTACGCGTTGCAGCCGACCAATACCGAGGCGCCTGAGCATTTTCACAAGGTCGTCGATTGTCAGTGGGCCTGTCCGGCCCACACGCCTGTTCCGGAATACATCCGACTGATCGCACAGGGGCGTCACGCCGACGCCTACATGGTCAACTGGAAGTCCAACGTCTTCCCGGGAATCCTGGGGCGGACCTGCGACCGGCCGTGCGAGCCCGCCTGCCGCCGCGGGCGTGTCGACGAGGAGCCGGTGGCAATCTGCCGCCTCAAGCGCGTCGCCGCCGACAGCAAGGGCGACGTCACCGCGCGCATGCCGACGCCCTCGCCGGTGAAGATCGGCAAGACGGTGGCCTGCATCGGCGCCGGCCCGGCCTCGATGACCGTGGCCCGCGACCTTGCCCCCTTCGGCTTCGATGTTGTCGTCTACGACGCCGAGGCCAAGAGCGGCGGCATGATCCGGAGCCAGATTCCCCGCTTCCGCCTGCCCGAAAGAGTCATCGACGAGGAGATGGGCTTTGTCACCGCGCTGGGCCCGCAGATGCGGCTGGGCGAGCGGGTCGACAGCCTCAAGGCGCTGTTGGCCGAGCCCTACGACGCCATCTTCGTCGGCACCGGCGCCCCGCGCGGCCGCGACCTGGACGTGCCGGGACGCAAGGAGGCGGCGGCCAACATCCATATCGGCATCGACTGGCTGTCCAGCGTCTCGTTCGGCCATATCGAGAGCATCGGCCGGCGCGTCGTCGTGCTGGGCGGCGGCAACACGGCCATGGACTGCTGCCGAACCTCGCGCCGCATGGGCGGGGAAGAGGTCACGGTCGTGGTCCGCTCCGGCTTCGAGGAGATGAAGGCCTCTCCCTGGGAGAAGGAGGACGCGATGCACGAGGGCATCCCGATCCGCAACTTCATGGTCCCCAAGGCCTTCACCCACGAGGACGGCAAGCTGACCGGCGTGGTGTTCGAGAAGGTCGCGCCGGTCGTCGACGAACGCGGCCGCCGCGTGACCCGGCCGACCGGCGAGCCGGACGAGCACATCGCCTGCGACGACGTCCTGCTGGCCATCGGCCAGGAGAACAGCTTCCCCTGGATCGAGCGCGACATCGGCATCGAGTTCGACGAATGGGGCATGCCCATCGTCGATCCGGTCACCTTCCAGTCGACCAACCCGCGGGTCTTCTTCGGCGGCGACGCCGCCTTCGGCCCCAAGAACATCATCTGGGCGGTCGCCCACGGGCACGAGGCCGCCGTCTCCATCGAGCATTTCTGCCGCGGCCAGGACGTCCGCCTGCGGCCGCCGCCGGGCATGGCCGTCTCGTCCCAGAAGATGGGCATCCACGAGTGGAGCTACGACAACGACGTCTCGCTCGACGACCGCCAGAAGGTCCCGATGCTGGAGACCGCCGTGGCGCTCGCCGACGTCAAGGCCGAGGTCGAGCTGGGCTTCGACGTCGCCCGGGCGCTGGCCGAGACCCAGCGTTGCCTGAACTGCGACATCCAGACGGTGTTCGCCACGCCGCTGTGCATCGAGTGCGACGCCTGCGTCGACATCTGCCCGACCGACTGCATCACCTTCACCGTGAACGGCGAGGAGGATGAGCTGAGGCCGCGGCTGAAGGCGCCGGCGCTGAATCTGACACAGGACCTCTACGTGTCGGGGGCGCTGCCGACCGGCCGGGTGATGGTCAAGGACGAGGACGTCTGTCTGCACTGCGGCCTCTGCGCCGAGCGGTGCCCGACGGGCGCATGGGACATGCAGAAGACCCTGATCGAGATGACCCAGGCCAGCGGGGGGTGCCTGAAGTGACCAGACCCCTCACCGCAACCAACGACTTCGTCGTCAAGTTCGCCAACGTCAACGGCTCCGGCTCGGCCAGCGCCAACGGCCTGTTCGTCAAGTCGATCCTGCGGATGGGCGTGCCGGTCGCGGCGCGCAACATCTTCCCCTCGAACATCCAGGGCCTGCCGACCTGGTACGAGATCCGCGTCAGCGGCCAGGGCTGGATGGGCCGTCGCGGCGGCGTCGACCTGATGGTCGCCATGAACCCGCAGACCTGGGACCGGGACCTCTCCGAGATCGAGGCCGGGGGCTATCTGTTCTACGATTCCACCAAGCCGATGCCGCCGGAGAAGTTCCGCGCCGACATCACCGTCGTCGGCGTGCCGCTGACCCGGATCTGCAACGCCGCCTACGCCGAGCCCTCCAAGCGCAAGGTGCTCAAGAACATCATCTACCTGGGCGCCCTGACCTTCCTGCTCGGCATCGAGCGCGACGTGGTCGAGGCGCTGCTGGCCGAGGAGTACGCCTCCAAGCCGGCCCTGATCCCGGCCAACATCGAGGCCCTGTCGCTGGGCTTCAACTGGGCGGCCGAGAACCTCAAGCCCCTTGGCCTGCAGCTCAAGCGCGCCGACGCCGTGGGCGACCGCATCTTCGTGGACGGCAACACCGCCGCCTCGCTGGGCGCGGTCTACGGCGGCGCGACTGTCTGCGCCTGGTATCCGATCACCCCCTCGACCTCGCTGGCCGAGGGCTTCATCGACTACTGCAAGAAGCTGCGCCACGATCCGGAGACGGGCGAGGCGCGCTACGCCATCGTCCAGGCCGAGGACGAGATCGCCTCCATCGGCATCGTCGTCGGCGCCGGCTGGAACGGCGCGCGGGCCTTCACCTGCACCTCCGGCCCCGGCGTCTCGCTGATGCAGGAGTTCATCGGCCTCTCCTACTTCGCCGAGATTCCGGCGGTGATCTTCGATGTCCAGCGCGGCGGGCCCTCGACCGGCATGCCGACGCGGACCCAGCAGTCGGACATCCTGTCGGCGGCCTACGCCAGCCATGGCGACACCAAGCACGTGCTGCTGCTGCCAGAAGGGCCGGGCGAGTGCTTCGAGTTCGGGGCCATGGCCTTCGATCTGGCCGATCGGCTGCAGACGATGATCTTCGTCATGCTCGACCTCGACATGGGCATGAACGAGTGGCTGGTCGAGCCCTTCACCTGGGATGACAGCAAGAGCCTGGACCGCGGCAAGGTGATGACGGCCGAGATGCTCGAGGCCGGCGCCGACTTCGGCCGCTACAAGGACGTCGACGGCGACGGCATTCCGTTCCGCACCCTTCCGGCGACCCACCCGTCAAAGGGCGCCTACTTCACCCGCGGCACCTCGCGCGACCCCTACGCCCGCTACAGCGAGGAGGGCGCCGTCTATGTCGACAACATGGAGCGGCTGCTGCGCAAGTTCGACACCGCCCGCTCGCTGGTGCCCGCCCCGATCACCCGGCCCGCGAAGAAGAAGACGTCATACGGCGTCATCTATTACGGCTCGACCTCGCCGGCGATGGATGAGGCGCTGGCGGCGCTGGAGGCCAAGGGCCTCCATCTGGACGCCATGCGCGTGCGGGCCTTCCCGTTCCCGGGCGAGGTGTTCGACTTCATCGCCCATCATGAGCTGGTCTTCGTGGTCGAACAGAACCGCGACGCCCAGCTGCGCACGCTGCTGATCAACGAGGGCGGGGTCGACCCCGCCCGGCTGGTCAAGGTGCTGAACTACGACGGCTCGCCGATCACCGCCCGATTCATCGGCGGCGAACTGGCGCGGGGCATGGGCGCGGCCGACATGGTCAGCGCCGGGGAGATGGCCAAATGACCTACATCGTCAAACCGCAGTTCCATCACCCGTCGCTGAAGGAAAACGCCCTCGGCTTCACCCGCCGCGACTATGAGGGTCGGGTCTCGACCCTCTGCGCCGGCTGCGGCCACGACTCGATCAGCGCCGCCATCGTCCAGGCCTGTTTCGAGATCGATCTGGAGCCGCACCGCCTGGCCAAGCTGTCGGGCATCGGCTGCTCATCCAAGACGCCGGACTACTTCCTCAGCGCCAGCCACGGCTTCAACACCGTCCACGGCCGCATGCCCTCGGTGTTGACCGGCGCCAACCTCGCCAACCGCGAGCTGATCTACCTGGGCGTCTCCGGCGACGGCGACTCCGCGTCCATCGGCCTTGGCCAGTTCGCCCACGTCATGCGGCGCGGCGTGAACATGACCTACATCGTCGAGAACAACGGCGTGTACGGCCTGACCAAGGGCCAGTTCTCCGCCACCGCCGACAAGGGCAGCAAGTCCAAGAAGGGCGTGGTCAACTCCGACAGCGGCATCGACATGGTGGCGCTGGCCCTGCAGCTGGGCGCGACCTTCGTCGGGCGCAGCTTCTCGGGCGACAAGGACCAGCTGGTGCCGCTGATCAAGGCGGCCCTGACCCACAAGGGCGCCGCCTTCATCGACGTGCTCAGCCCCTGCATCGCGTTCAACAACCACGCCGGCTCGACCAAGAGCTTCGACTGGGTGCGCGAGCACAACGAGGCGGTGAACCGGCTGGACGTCATGCTCGGCCGCGCGCCGGTCACCGCCGACTATGCGCCGGGCGAGCTGGTCGAGGTAGCCCAGCACGACGGCTCGATCCTGCTGCTGCGCAAGGTGGCAGCCGACTACGACGCCACCGACCGGGTCAAGGCCATGGCCTACCTGCAGGAGCGGAACGCGGTGGGCGAGATCGTCACCGGCCTGCTCTATGTGGACCCGGACGCCGAGGACCTGCACGACGCGCTGAACACCGTACCGACGCCGCTCAACCGGCTGTCCGACGCGCAGCTGACGCCGGGCTCGGCGGCGCTGGCCAAGGTCAACGCTCGCCTGCGCTGACCCGGTCGATCGCCGCCCGGACCTGATGGCCCGACTCCAGGTCGCAGACCATCACCGCGCCCTGGTCGACGATGACGGCCAGGTTGCGGGCGCCGACGACGGCCACGGTCATGCCGTCGGCCGCCCGGACCAGGCAGTTGGCGGCGTCCTCCAGGACCACGCGGCCGGCGGCGCTGTTGCCTTGGGGGTCGCGCTCCGAAGCGGCCAGGACGGCGTCCCAGGCGCCCAGGTCGGACCAGGCGAACGCGGCCGGTTCGACGACCGCCCGGTCGGTCCGCTCCATCACGGCCACGTCGAACGATACGCTCGGCGCCGCGCAGAAGGCGGGATCGAGCAGGATGGTGCGGCCCACGCGGCGCTGGCCATTCACCGCCTCCGCCGCCGCCGCCAGGACGGCGGGCGCATGACGCCGCATCTCGTCGACCAGCACGTCGGCGCGCACGGCGAAGACGCCGGCGTTCCAGAGCCAGCCCTCGGCGATCAGGGTCGCGGCCCGCGCGGCGTCCGGCTTTTCGACGAAGCGCGCGACCGGGCGGGGCGGCGGTGCGGCGGTGTCCGCCAGGAGATAGCCATAGGCCGGGGACGGGGCGGACGGCCTCAGACCCATGAGCGCGATCCAGCCGCGCCGCGCCTGCTGGACCATCGCCTCGACATGGGCTGCGAAGGCGGCCGGGTCCGGTACGACATGATCTGCCGGCAGGAACAGCAGCACCGGGTCCGGCGCGCGCGTCGCCAGGACCAGGGCGGCGGCGGTCATCGCCGGCGCGGTGTTGCGCGGCTCAGGCTCGAGGATGACCAGGGCGTCCTGGCCTTCGACCGCTGCTCTGACCGCTCCGGCGTGTCTGCGCCCGGCGACCACAGTGACCGGCCCCGCGCCCGGCAGCGCGGCGGCGCGGGCCAGCGTGGCGGCGAAGGTCGTTTCAGACCCGACAAGCGGCAGGAAGGGCTTGGGCAGACCGGGCGTCGACGCGGGCCACAGGCGCTCGCCCGAGCCCCCGCTCAGAATCACAGGATGCAGCATTCCCCCTCCGGATGAGGCGCCCGCGCAGAGGGATAACGCCAAAAACGTGTGTTGGCGAGTCTGCTACTTATGGGGGATTTTCTCAGGCCAGCGCGATGGCGCTCAGCAGGCGTCCGTAGTCGCCTTCGCCGCGCCTGAAGGCCCGGCGGTTGGAGAAGAAGTCGGCCTCTCCGGCGCAGGTGTCGTGGCCGGTCCATTCGGCCCGCGCCACGCCGGCCTCGGCCAGACGGGCGAGCACGAAGCCCGGCAGGTCGAACATCCGCTTGTCGGCTGTCTCGCCGGCCCCGAAGAACCGCGCCGAGCCCGGCAAGGCCGTCTCGAACCGGTCGAGGAACTCCAGGCCCACCTCGTACGACGCCGGGCCGATGCAGGGGCCGACAGCGGCGGCCATGCGCGCCGGGTCGGCGCCCAGCGCGACCATCTGCGCGACGGTGGAGGCCACGATGCCCGACAGCGCGCCCTGCCAGCCGGCGTGGCAGGCGGCGACGATGCGGGCCCCGGCGTCGGCGATCAGCACCGGCGCGCAGTCCGCTGACAGGGCGCCGCAGATGACCCCCGGACGGTCGGCCACGACGCCGTCAGCCTCGGGGCGCGCGTCGCCCCAGGGCTCAAGCGCCCGCACGGCGATGGCCGAGTGGATCTGGTAGCAGGTGTTCAGCGCTTCAACGGGCAGCTCGAACCAGGCGGCTGCGCGTCGCCGGTTCTCGGCCACGTCGGCCGGCTCGTCCCGCGAACCGCGCCCGACGTTGAGGCTGTCGTAGATTCCGGTCGAGACCCCGCCCCTGCGGGTGAAGAAGGCGTGCCGGACGCCCGCGACCTGCGCCAGCAAGGCGCTCTGGACGACCGGCAGCGTCATCCCGCCGGAGCCTCGAAGCCCGGCGGGACCAGGTCCGGCGCGTGGATGCAGGCGGCCTTGAACAGCTCGCCCATCTGGTCGGGCGCGACCAGCCTGGCCAGCTGGCGGTCGATGACCTCGGCGCGGTCGGGCCGGGCGGCCTTCAGCGAGTCGGCGCGGTGCTGGATGCCGAGCATGCCCAGGAACAGGCCCTGCGGAATGGCGTCGGTCGCCGCCGCCCCGGCCTTGCGCGCCGCGTCGCGGACAATGGGGAAGTCGGCATAGACCGTCAGGTCGGACTCGCCGGGGAAGGCGAGGGGGGCGACCTTCTCGTGGGCCTTCAGCGCCTGCAGCGTGTCGCCAAACTCCGGCTCGCCCCGTCCGTAGTCGATCAGCAGCGCCGCGCCGCCCTCGCGGGCGATCAGGGCGCCCAACGCGTGCCCCAGGGCCTCCTGCGCGTCGGACACCTCGAGGATCGGGCTGTCCGGCGGCGGCGTGGAGCCATCCTTCGTGGGCGCCAGCCCGAAGGCCAGCGAACCGTCCGGCGCGACGCCCACCAGCCGCTCGACCCAGCCGCCGCCGGCGTGGACGAACTGCCGGGCCGGCAGGCAGTCCAGCAGCTCGTTGGCGATCAGGATGACCGGCGCGCCGGGGGGGATGTCGTCGATCGACGCAGCCCAGGTCGGGCTCAGGACCGCGCCCTCCAGCCTGGCCTTCTGCAGGGCGGCGAGCGGGGCGGAGGTCTCGATCATCCACAGGTCGGCGGCGGCCACGAAGTCCGGCGCCAGCCGCACCGCGCGCAGCAGGTCGCTCATCAGCGTGCCGTCGCCCGGACCCATCTCGACCAGCCGGAACGGCGAGGGCTTGCCCAGCCGGGTCCAGGTCTCTACCGCCCACAGGCCCAGCAGCTCGCCGAACATCTGGCTGATCACCGGCGCGGTGATGAAGTCGCCGCCGTCGCCGATGGCCGGTCGCGTGGCGTAGTAGCCGTCCTGCGGGTCGTGCAGGCAGCGGTGCATGTACTGGGCGACGTTGATCGGGCCGCCGGCCTCGATCTCGGCCCGCAGGCGATCCAGCAGACTCATCAGGCGGCGGCCTTCTCCGGCGCGGCCGGAACGACCGGCTCCTTGAGGCCCCGCCAGATCATCCAGACGCCGATCAGCAGCATCGGGATCGACAGCAGCATGCCCATGGTCAGGTAGTTGCGCAGGAAGGGCAGCATCTGGGCGTCCGGCTCGCGCACCCACTCCAGTGACAGGCGGAAGACGCCGTAGCCGGCCAGGAACAGCCCGGCGACCACGCCGCGTCGCTGCAGCCACAGCTGCCGGTGGGTGGCGATGCGCAGGATCACGAACAGCAGCAGGCCCTCCAGCAGCGCCTCGTAGATCTGGCTGGGGTGGCGGGCGTAGCCGTCCGGAACGCCGGGGAAGCCGGTGACGCCCCAGGGCATGTCGGTCGGCCGGCCCCAGAGCTCGCCGTTGATGAAGTTGGCGATGCGGCCGAAGAACAGGCCGATCGGCACGGCCGGCGCGACATGGTCGGCGACACGGAAGATGTCCAGCTTGTTGGCCCGGGCGAACAGCGCCATCGCCAGGCTCACGCCCAGCAGGCCGCCGTGGAAGCTCATGCCGCCCTCCCACACCTTGAAGATGTTGAGCGGCTCCTCCCAGATCATCGACGGGAAGTAGAACAGCACATAGCCCAGCCGGCCGCCGCCGATGACGCCCAGCGTCACCCACAGGATCAGGTCGTCGATCTGCGCGGCGTTGAGCGTCGGCTGCCGTCCGCCCCAGAGCGCGACGTTGCGGCTGAGCAGGATGGCGTAGCGCCAGCCCAGCAGGATGCCGGCCACATAGGCCAGCGCGTACCAGCGGATGGCCAGCGGGCCGATCTGGAGCAGGATGGGATCGAAGTCGGGAAATTGCACGTCAGCGGTCTCGCCGTCGAAGGGATGGCCATGATTAGCGATGATCCTCTTCGCTTTCACCCCTGCTTTCCCATATTAGGGAGGATAGGCGCTCGAGGGGCGCTCCGAAGGACCGTTCGATGCAGACCCAGAACCCTTTTCTCGACGAAGTCGCCAAGCTGACCAACGCCGCCATGGGCCTGGCCCAGGCCGCCGGCGACGAGGCCAAGACCGCCTTCCGCGCCCAGGCCGAGCGTTTCGCCGCCGAGATGGACCTGATCCGGCGCGACGAGTTCGATTCTCTCAAGGCCGAGATCGCCGCGCTGCGCGCCGAAATCGCCGAGCTCAAGGCCGCCCCGGCGGCCCCCGCGGCCAAACGGGCCAAAAAGGGCGAGTAGGGCTCGCTCCCGACAAGAACCCCCTTACGCGCGCGGCGAAGCAGTCTACGGTCCCTGTTCAAGGACGCCGTTTCTGCTCGCCGGGCGCTTCCCCGCCCGGCCTAGGTCGGAGGGATTTCGAGGCTCAATGGACACGCCCCATCCCGAAGAAGACGACGCCCTGATCGCCCTCGATCCGCTGGAAATCGTCGAACATGTTCTCGTCGCCGAGAACCTGACGTTCGACCGCACCGAGGACGGTGATCTGGCGTTCGCCCTGGCCGGCGACTGGAAGGACTACGAGCTGTGGTTCGCCTGGCGGCCGGAAGCCGATTGCCTTCAGCTGTGTCTGTCGATCGGCCGCACCGCGCCCAAATCCAAGCGCGCGTCGGCCTATGAGCTGCTGTCGCTGATCAACCAGCGCTGCTGGCTGGGTCACTTCGAGGTCTGGGCCGAGGACGGCGAGATCGTCTTCCGCCACGCCATGAGCCTGCCGGGCGGCGATCGCCCGACCCTGGCCCAGGCGGCGTCGATGATCGACGCGGCCGTGGAAGCCGCCGACCGCTTCTATCCGGCCTTCGACTTCCTGCTGGCCGGCGCCAAGTCGCCGGACGAGGCGATGGCTGCCTGCATGTTCGAGACGGTCGGACAGGCGTAAGCAGCCGACCATGGATCCCAGGATCGTTTTGCTGGTCGGCGCCGGTCGCATGGGCGGCGCCATGATCGAGGGCTGGCGCATCGCCGGTCCCGTCTCGATGGATGAGCTCATCATCCGCGACCCCCATCCCTCGCCGGAGGCGCAGCGCGCCGCGCAGGACGGGGCCATGCTCGACCCCGTCGACGCCGACCTGGCCCGCGCCGCCACCGTGGTGCTGGCGGTCAAGCCGCAGCTGTGGCGCGAGGTCGCCGCCGGGATCGAACCCTTCCTCGCGCCGGACGCCGTCATCGTCTCGGTCGCCGCCGGGGTGACCGGAGCCGACATCGCCGCGGCGTTCGGCGGTCGCCTCGTCGCCCGGGTCATGCCGACCACGGCGGTCGCCATCGCCCGGGGGGCGATCACCATCCATTCCGACTCCGACGAGGCCCGGGCGCGCGCCCATGCTTTGTTCGCCCCGCTGGGCAGCGTCGTCGACGTCGAGGACGAGATCCTGATGCATGCGGCCACGGCCGTGTCCGGGTCAGGGCCCGCCTACCTCTACGCCTTCGTCGAGGCGCTCGAGGCCGCCGGCGTGGCCGCCGGGCTGCCGGCCGCCGAGGCCGCGATCCTCGCCCGGGCGACCGTGTCCGGCGCCGCCGCGCTGATGACGGCGGGGGATACGCCGCCGGCCGAACTGCGCCGGCAGGTGACCTCGCCGGGGGGGACGACAGCGGCCGGGCTTCAGGTGCTCACCGGGGAGGGCGACCTCCAGCGGCTTTTGACGGCTACGGTCGCCGCCGCCGTCCGGCGCTCGAAAGAGCTGGGCTAGCTTTTCCCCTCTCCGTCATGGCCCGGTTCGTTCGGGCCACCCATGAACGCCGCCTTGGCCGTGCGTCCTTCGACACGCCGCTTCGCGGCTGCTCAGGATGACTATGTGAGAGGGTCATCCATCATAGTCATGCTGAGCAGCGCCGCAGGCGCGTGTCGAAGCACGCAAGACGCCTTCCGGCTCACCACGCATGGGTGGCCCGAACGAACCGGGCCATGACGGGCAAGTTGGTGCTCGGCTAGCCCGGCAGCCTGAACACCGCCCGCAGACCGCCCAGCGGCGCGCGGTCCAGCGTCAGGTCGCCGCCGTGCCCGCGGGCCACGTCGCGGGCGATGGCGAGGCCCAGGCCAACGCCCTTCTCGTTCTGGTTCCGCGACTCGTCGAGCCGGTTGAACGGCTTGAACGCCTCCTCGAACTGCTCGGGCGGAATGCCGGGGCCGTCGTCGTCGATGATGATCTCCACGCCGCCGGCCGGGGTCGCCTTGACGGTGATGGCGATCCGGCCCGCATGGGCCGCGGCGTTCATCACCAGGTTGGACAGGGCCCGGCGCATCGCGTGGGGCCGCAGCGACAGCTGCAGGTGCGGATCGGCGTCGATCTCGACCTTCGCCCCGGCGCGGGCGGCATCCTCGCCGACCGCGTGGATCAGCTTCCACAGCGTGACCGGCTCGACCGCCTCGCCGCCCTCGCCGCGGGCGAAGGCCAGGTACTCGTCGATCATGTGCTCCATTTCGGAGAGGTCGGACTTCATCGCCTCGATCCGCTTTGACGGCTCGGCCAGGGCCAGCTCCAGCTTCAGGCGCGTCAGCGGCGTGCGCAGGTCGTGGCTGACCGAGGCCAGCATGGCGGTGCGCTGGTCGATGTGGCGCTGGATGCGGTTCTTCATGGCGATGAAGGCCTGGGCCGCCTGACGGACCTCCTTGGCGCCGTAGGGCTTGAAGTCGTCGACATCGCCGCCCTTGCCGAAGGTGTCCGCCGCGTCGGCCAGCCGCTCGATGGCGCGCACCTGGTTGCGGATGAACAGGATGGCGATCGCCGTCAGCAGCAGCGTCGCCAGCGCCATCCAGAAGATGAAGATGTGGCCCTGGGTGGCGTAGGCCCGGTCGCGCGGCGCGATGATCCGCAAGACGCCGTCCGGAGCCTGGACGCGGATGTCGACATAGGCCGGAAAGCGGATGGTGTCGTACCAGTAGGGGACGTCCAGCTTCTCCGACAGCGCCCGGTCCAGCGCCCGGTCCAGCGCGGCGAAGATCGACGACGGCTGCTGGCGCGGCAGCGTCTTGTCCTCCAGCAGCACGATGGACAGCGACATCGACTTCTCTGCCCGCTCGGCGATCCTGGCCAGCACCTCGGGGCGGGGATCGTCATTGTAGCTCTCGACCGCCCAGGCGATGTCGCCGGCCAGGCCGTCGGACAGCCGGCTGGTTACGGTCTGCCAGTGGGCGTCGAAGAAGATCCAGGTCACCGCCAGCTGCATCAGCGCGATGGGCAGCACGATGATCAGCAGGCTGCGCCCGAACAGCGAGGTCGGGAGCCACCGCTTGATCTGGCGGGGGATGAAGATCCTGAGCGCGCGGATCCGCATCAGTCGGGGGCCAGTCGGTAGCCGATGCCGCGCACGGTCTGCAGGTAGCGGGGCGTCTTGGGGTCGTCCTCGATCTTGCGGCGCAGCCGGGTGACCTGGACGTCGACGGCGCGACCGGTCACGTCGGCGGTGTCGCGGGCCAGCTCCAGCCGGTCGACGGGCGCGTTGGCCGAGCGGGCCAGGCGCCGCATCAGCTCGATTTCCGCCTCGGTCAGCCGGATCACCGCGCCGTCGCGGGTCAGCTCTCCACGGTCGATGTCGAACGAACAGGCGCCCAGTCCGACGACGGTCGGCCCCGTGTCGCGCGGCCCGGCCCGGCGCAGGATGGCTTCGATGCGCAGCAGCAGTTCGCGCGGCTCGAACGGCTTGGCCAGGTAGTCGTCGACGCCGGCGGTCAGCCCCTCGATCCGGTCGCCGGCGTCGCCCCGGGCGGTCAGCATCAGGATCGGCGTGCGGCCGGGCGCGTCGCTGCGGGCCCGCAGCCGGCGGGCGAAGGCGAATCCGTCCTCGCCGGGCATCATCACGTCCAGCACCATCAGGTCGAAGTCGAGCGTGTCGATCAGGCGCGAGGCCGAGGCCGCGTCCGACGCGCCGGTGACGCGGAAGCCCGACCGCGCCAGATACTCCTTGAGCAGCTCGCGGATGCGGTCGTCGTCGTCGACCACCAGCAGGTGACGGTCCGATCCGGTCAACTCAACCCTCCTCACGGCGCAGGCCGACGCCCGTGCGCGGCCCTGCCAGGGCGGCGAGAATGCGCCGGGCGCCCGCCACGCCGTCAAGCCCGCCCGTGCGGTAGGCGCGGCCGAGCAGCGCGCGCAGGCGCTCGCTGATGCGGCTCTCGAACGCCAGCCCGGCGTCGGTCAGCCGGACCGGCCGGCGCCGGGCGTCCAGGTCGCCGGCCTCGACCTCGGCGAGTTCCAGCTTGACCAGGTCGTTCAGGGTGCGGCTGGCCGCCTGTTTGGAGAGCCCGGTCAGTCGGCTGAGGTCGCGGGCCCCGACGCCGGGCCGCCGCCGCAGCAGGAAGGCCGCCCGCCAGTGGGGCCGCCCCAGCCCCTTGGCCTCGCCCTCCAGCGCGGCGTCGACGGCCGCCCAAAGACTCGCTTCGGCGAGCAGCAGCAGCTCGAGGCCGGAATCCAGCTCCTCGTCTCGCAGGATCAGGCGTGGATCGGCCGCAAGGCTCATCTTTTCAGGCCATTCTGTTTGACGAACTGACGTCCAGGGAGTCTAAGGTCGCCGCTTCCTTGAAAGGAGGAATACTCGAAATGTCTCTCGTTCCCTTCGACGATCGCGACGGTTGGATCTGGCTGGACGGCCAGTTCGTGCCCTGGCGCGAGGCGAAGGTGCACGTACTCACCCACGGCCTCCACTACGCCTCATCGGTGTTCGAGGGCGAGCGGATGTACGGCGGGGAGATCTTCGAGCTCACGGCCCATACCGAGCGGCTGTTCAAGTCGGCTGAGATCCTCGATTTCAGGATTCCGTACACGGTGTCGGAGATCGACGAGGCCTGCAAGGCGACCTGCGCGAAGAACGGGCTCAAGGATTGTTACGTTCGTCCGATCGCCTGGCGCGGTTCGGAGATGATCGGGGTCTCGGCCCAGCACAGCAAGATCCACGTCGCCATCGCGGTGTGGGACTGGCCCAGCTACTTCGACCCCGAGCAGAAGAAGAAGGGCATCCGCCTGACCTGGGCGAAGTACGACCGTCCCTCGCCGAAGACGGCGCCGGTCGCGGCCAAGGCCGCCGGCCTGTACATGATCTGCACCATCTCCAAGCATGCCGCCGAACAGGACGGCTACTCGGACGCGATGATGCTCGACTACCGCGGCTATGTGGCCGAGGCGACGGGCGCCAACGTGTTCTTCGTCAAGGACGACGTGATCCACACCCCGACGCCGGACTGCTTCCTGAACGGCATCACCCGCCAGACAGTCATGCGCCTGGCCCGGGAGCGCGGCTACGAGCTCGTCGAGCGGCACATCAAGCCCGAGGAGATGGCCGGCTTCCAGGAATGCTTCATCGTCGGCACGGCGGCGGAGGTCACGCCGGTGGCCGAGGTGGGCGAGTACCGCTTCACCCCCGGCAAGGTCTCGCTGACCCTGATGGACGACTACGCGCGTCTGGTGCGGCGGGAAGTCGTACCGGCATAGTCCCGCCGTCGAAGCCGGCGACAAAGACGAAGAGGGCGCGGCCGGTCGGCTGCGCCCTCTTTCGTAGACCCGGTGTCCGTAACGCGGTGCAGGCCCCTCAGACCGCGGCGAGCTTGGCTTCCAGTTCGCCCAGGCGACGACGCGTGACCTGAAGGTCCTCGCCGTACTTCTGCGGATCGAGGGCGGCGAGCTTGCCGGCGATGTCGAAGCTCTCGCGGTAGAGGTCCAGCGCCCGCACGCGATGGCCGCGATCCTCGCGGGCGTCGCCGAGCCGCTCCAGCGCCAGAGAGAGCGCGCGGCGGGCCTCGGCGCTGCTGTCGTCCCGGGCCAGCTGGCGGCGGATTTCCAGGGCTTCCTCATAGGCCTCGACCGCCGCCTCGAGCCGGCCTTCGTCCTGGGCGGAGTCGCCGACGCCGGTCAGGACGCCGGCCAGCATGTCCAGGCGGACCGGATCGGTCGGCGCCTGGGCCGCCAGGCCGCGCGCGCTGGCCAGCGCCATCTCATAGGCGTCAGCGGCCTCGTCGCCGGCGCCCTGCGACCGGGCGAAGTCGCCCAGGTCCCGGGCGGCCAGCAGGCGCTCCTCATCGTTGGTCGCAGATGCGGGAAGCCGCCGCGCGAGGGCGGCGGCGGCTGGCCATTGTTCGGTCCGGACCAGGGTTCGGAGGCGTTCGCGAAGGTCCGCGAAGCCCTCGTCGGCCACCGCCTCCATGCGCGGAGGCGGCGAGACCGTCGGCGGCGGAGCCTGCTCGACGAGGGCCGTCGGGCCCCCGCCGGTCAGTTCCCCATCCGCCGCCGACGGCGCCGGCTCGGCGTCGAAGTCGACCGTCGGCGTCGCGCGCCGCTTGCGGCCGCCGCCCCCGCCGTCGCGGGGCAGGATCGAGGACAGCAGGCCGACGATCCCCAACGCCGCCGCGCCCCAGCCGATGAACGACCGGTGTCCCTCGAACATGCCCAGCGCGATGGCCGGCGGCTCGACGCCCGCGATGGCTCCGGGAGCAACGAGCGCCCAGCCGATCGCCGCGAACATCATCCCCGCGAGCAAGCTCAGAATCCGCGCCGCCATGTCATCCCCCGTCTTCGTCACCCCGAACAGGCGTGAGTGCGGCAGCGAAACGGCGGGGGGTCAAAACGCCACAACCGGCAGGGGAAGGGACCCGCCGGAAGCGCCTGATCCTTGGGCAATAAGGGGTTGCGGCGCCTCTAGATCAGCCACGCATCGGGGCGCGGGTAGGGCTCGTCCTGCAGCAGATAGATCAGCCCCGCCGCGCACCGGACGTAGAACCAGACCCCGACGAGGCCGGCGCCGCCCCAGCCGATGATCATCGCCGGGATGCCGATCGGCGCCAGGATGAGGGTGACCGTCATCACCAGGCCGGCCAGCCCGACGACCAGCCCGATCAGGAACCACCAGATCGTCTTCCAGAAGGTCTGGATCAGGAAACGGTAGTGGGTGTCCATGCGCGGACCGGCTGTGGCGCGGTTGGCGTAGGCGATGACCAGGCCGATGATCACGGTGATCAGCATCGACATGGCCCCGAAGACATAGAGACCGTAGACGACGCCCGGCAGGATCCGGTCTTCATGGGCCTTGGCGGCGGGAACGGTCTCGGTCATCGGGAGGTCTCCGGTCTTGGCCGATCATGGTCGCCTCAAACGCGCCACGACGCAAACCGGTCCGTCAGGGGATCAGCGAGCGGGGCAGGTCGCGCGGGTCCAGGGCCGGCGGGCGCGGCTTCAGCCACGGCGTCACCGCGAAGATCATGATCAGGGCGAACAGCAGGCGGGCCGCCAGGCTGACGCCCAGACCCGCCGTGTCGGAGAGCAGGGCGGAGGCCAGCAGCGCCGCGACGCCGGCGCCCAGCAGGCCGACGGTCCAGGTCATGCCGTCCAGCCCGCCCTGTCCGGCCGCCGCCACGCGCGCGCCGGGTGCGGCCTCGGCGAGGCGGGCGGCCAGGGCCCGGACGAACGGGCCGAAGCTGCCCGTGCGGTCCTCGAACCGGCCCGGACCGCTCCAGCTGTGCGAGACGATCGTCACCCGGCCGCGCGGAAACGCCAGCCAGGCGGCGCAGCGGCCCCCGGGGCCCGGCGGGGCGAGGGTGAGCGCGCGCGCCGAGGCCAGGGCCCAGCGCCGTTCGCCCTTGCCGGTCGTCTCGATGAGGGTGTCGCCGTCCAGCCGCCAGGACGTCTCCGGCCTCAGGGGCGCCAGCCGCGCCGCATGGGCGGGAGCGGTCAGGCGCGGACCGCCGTGATCTCGACCCCCGCCGCCTCGGCGTCGGGCGCCAGGGCCAGGGGCTTTTCGACCCGCACCCGGGCCCGGGTCACCCGTGGGTCGGCCAGGCAGCGCTCGGCCAGCCGCTCGGCGAAGACCTCGACCAGCTCGATATGGCCCGAGGCGGCCAGGGCGCGGGCGTCGTTGCGGATGGTCTCGTAGTTGAGGGTGTCGGCCAGATGCCGGGCCCCGGCGGCTGCGACATCCAGCTCGACGTCGATGACCAGCGGCTGGGTCTTGCCCCGCTCGTGGCTGTAGACCCCGACCTCGGCCTCGACCTTCAGGCCGCGCACGAACACCTTGGTGATGACGACTCTGGCGTTCGGAGCGGTATCCAACGGCGGGTCCTGAAGCGGGGAAACGGCCACGCGCGCCTCTCTAGAAGTCGACGATGTCCGGCGTCCGCCAGGCGAGATGCTGGCCGCTGTCCACGGCGATCATCTGACCGGTGACCGACCGGGCGTCAATGAGGTAGCGCAGCGCCGCGGCGATGTCCTCGCCGGTGACGCGGCGGCCCAGCGGCGTCCCGTCGACCTCGGCCTCGAAACTGCCGGGCGCCTGGTGCGTCGAGCCGAAGGTCGGGCCGGGGCCGATGGCGTTGACGCGGATGCGCGGCGCCAGCGCCTGGGCCATGGTCTGGGTCGCGTACCAGAGGGCCGCCTTCGACAGGCTGTAGCTGAAATACTGCGGCGTCGGCCGCCAGACCCGCTGGTCGATGATGTTGACGATCAGCCCGGCCCGATCCGCCTGCAGCGCCGCCACGAAGGCCTGGGCCAGCATCACCGGCGCCCGGACGTTGGTCGCCATGTGGGCGTCCAGGTCGGCGGCCGTGGTCGTCTCCAGCCGGTCGTCGAGGAACAGGGAGGCGTTGTTGACCAGCAGGGTCACGGGACCGAGCTGCTCGGCCCGGGCGATCAGGGTCCCGGCGTCGGCGGCGGTCAGGTCGCCGGCCAGCACCAGCGCCTTGCGGCCCTCGGCCCGGACCATCGCGGCGGTGTCCTCGGCATCGTCCGGCGAGGCGCGGTGATGGACCGCCACGTCGAAGCCGGCTCGCGCCGCCTCGACCGCCAGCGATCGTCCGATGCGCCGGGCGGCGGCCGTGACGAAGGCGACGCCGTTCACCGGGGAAGGTCCGGGGCGCGCGCCAGGGTCAGTCGACCCGGCCGAACTCGAAGAAATTCAGCGCGCCCAGGACGATGATGAAACCAAAGATGACGCCGACGGCGATCATGGCGGTGCTCCGCGAGAAAATGTCAGCCCGGCTTTAGCCCCGCGTCTCGCGCGCCGCAAGCCGAGGCTCTAGGCTGCGGCGATGTCGCTGCTGCGCCGCCTCTATCGCCTCGCCCTGCCGGCCTACCGGATCGCCATGCGTCAGGCGCGCGGCCTGACGATGGGCGTGCGGGTGATGGTCTTCGACGACCAGGGCCGCGTCCTGCTGATCGAGCACAGCTACACCCCCGGCTGGCACCTGCCCGGCGGGGGTGTCGAGCGCGGCGAGTCGGCCGAGACCGCCGCCGCCCGCGAACTGGAGGAGGAGGCCGGCGTGCGGCCGGAGGGGCGGATGATCCTGCTCTCGATCCACGACAACGTCCGCACCTTCCGCGGGGATCATGTGCTGCTCTACCGCCTCGACCGCTGGGCCCCGACGCCGCCCACCGCGCGGGGCGAGATCCTGCGCCGCGACTGGTTCGATCCCCGGGATCTGCCGGACGGCGTCACCGAGGGAACCCGCCGCCGCATTGCGCAGGTGCTGGACGGAACGCCGCCGGACCTGTTCTGGTAGCGCCAACAACAAAGAGACCACGGGAGGACGGCATGGCGGCGCGTATCGCGGTGGAGGCGTTCACGAAGATCGCCGTCGGCATCGACCGGCCGGAGGACGTGGTGGTCGGCAAGGACGGCCGCGTCTTCGCCTCGGACCATCAATGCGCGGTGGCCGAGATTCATCCCTCCGGCGCCTTCGTGCGCATGGGTCCGAAGGGCGGGGCGCCCAACGGCATCAACATGGACCTGCAGGGTCGCATCCTGATCGCCAACTTCGGCATCTATGACCGGGAAGAGGGGCCGCTGCAGCGGTTCGACCCGCTGACCGGGACGCACGAGACCCTGCTGGCCGAGGTCGGCGGCCGGCGGCTGACCAGCGCCAACTACCCGGTGCTCGACCGGGCCGGGAACATCTGGTGCGCCAACTCCACCCATGCCGAGACCTGGCCCCAGGCGCTGGACGGCCGCGCCGACGGCTTCATCTTCGTGCTGCGGCCGGACGGCTCGAGCGACATCGTCGCCGAGGGGCTGAAGTTTCCCAATGGCATGGCCCTGTCGGCGGACGACCGCTGGCTCTACTGCGCCCAGACCAGCGGCGCCGACGTGCTGCGCTTCGAGGTGCTGCCCGGCGGCAAGCTGGGCCCGGGCGAGCGCTACGGCCCGGTGCTGGGCCGGCTGGTCGACGCGGCACAGGCCCAGGCCGAAGCCGACGCCGCCCATCATCCCGAGGATCTCGGCTACACCGACGGCGTCGGCATGGACGCCGAGGGCAACCTCTGGGTCTGCCTGCCGGCCGCCAACAAGGTGGTGGCCATCAGCCCGTCCGGCGCGGTGGAGGTGATCTGCCACGATCCCTCGGGCGAGGTGATCAACCACCCGACCAACGTCACCTGGGGCGGGCCGGACCTGAAGGACCTCTACATCGGCTCGATCCGGGCAAACTACGTGCTCAAGGCCCGCAGCCCGGTGGCGGGACAGCCGCACGTGCATCAGCTTTGAAGGGCGATGCATCAAGTTTTGAAGTCGGCCCTTCCCGATGTGAACCGCGATAACTAAACTGGCGTTTGAAGAGGTCCTGAAACGGGCCCGCCTCGACGCCCAAGGGAGATGGTGATGCGCGACTACACGAAGTTCTACATTGACGGTCAGTGGGTCGATCCCATCACGCCGCGGACGCTCGACGTCATCAATCCGGCCAACGAGGAAGTCTGCGGCAAGATCTCGATGGGCACGGCCGCCGACGTCGACCGCGCCGCCAAGGCCGCCCGCAAGGCGTTCGCCACCTTCTCGCAGACCACGGTCGAGGAACGCGCCGATCTGCTCGAGCGCATCATCAAGGCCTATCAGGCGCGCTACGGCGACATGGCCGACGCCATCACCGAGGAAATGGGCGCCCCTGCCTCGCTGGCGCAACGCGCCCAGGCGGCCATGGGCCTGGCCCACACCCAGACGGCGCTGGCCGTGCTGAAGAGCTTCAAGTTCGTCGAGGACCGCGGCCCGACTCGTCTGGTCAAGGAACCGATCGGCGTCTGCGGCATGATCACGCCCTGGAACTGGCCGGTGAACCAGATCGCCTGCAAGGTCGCCCCGGCCCTGGCCGTCGGCTGCACCATGGTGCTGAAGCCCTCGGAAGTCGCGCCGTTCTCGGGCTACATCTGGGCCGAGATCCTGCATGAAGCCGGCGTGCCGGCCGGCGTGTTCAACCTGGTCAACGGCGACGGCCCGGAAGTGGGCGCGGCGATCTCCAGCCATCCGGAGATCGACATGGTCTCCTTCACCGGCTCGACCCGCGCCGGCATCGAGGTGGCCCGCAACGCCGCCCCGACCGTCAAGCGCGTGGCCCAGGAACTGGGCGGCAAGAGCCCCAACATCATCCTCGATGACGCCGACTTCCAGTCGGCCGTCACCGGCGGCGTCCGCTCGGTGATGATGAACTCCGGCCAGTCCTGCAACGCCCCGACCCGCATGCTGGTCCCCGGCAAGCGCATGGACGAGGTGATCGCCATCGCCAAGGCCGCCGCCGACTCCACCACCGTCGGCGACCCCAAGGGCAACGCCCAGATGGGTCCGGTCGTCTCGGAAGTGCAGTTCAACAAGATCCAGAAGCTGATCCAGGCCGGCATCGACGAGGGCGCGACCCTGGTCTCCGGCGGCGTCGGCCGTCCGGACGGCATCGACAAGGGCTACTTCGTCAAGCCGACCGTCTTCGCCAACGTCACCAACGACATGACCATCGCCAAGGAAGAGATCTTCGGCCCGGTCGTCTCGATCATCGGCTACGACACCGTCGATGAAGCCGTCCGCGTCGGCAACGACACCGAGTACGGCCTGGCGGCCTATGTCTCGGGCACGGACGTGACCAAGATCCGCGAAGTGGCGTCGAAGCTGCGGGCCGGTCAGGTCTCCATCAACGGCGGCGGCGGGGACCTGATGGCCCCCTTCGGCGGCTACAAGATGAGCGGCAACGGCCGCGAGTGGGGCGACTACGGCTTCCACGAGTTCCTGGAAACCAAGGCCATGCTCGGCTACGCCCCCCCGCAGGCGGCGGAGTAGTTGCGTCCTTCGCGACGCTCGCGAAGAGCTCGCTCCTCAGGATGACGAACGCAGTGGAATGCAAACCACGTTCGTCATGGTGAGGAGCCGGCTCTCGGGCCGGCGTCGCGAACCACGCACCGACCAACAGCGAAGAGCCGCCGGAGCGATCCGGCGGCTCTTTTGCTTTCCGGAGCCATCGTGCAGCCTATCTCTACCAGCGCCCGCCAGAGGCGCGGACAATGAGGAACGACCCATGACCAGCATGGCCGACATCCGTTCGGTGGCCGACATCCCGCGCCTGCAGGCCCGTCTGCGGCCCGACGCCGAGGCGATCTGGTTCGAGGGGCGGACGACGACCTTCGCGGAGCTCGACGCCGCCGCCAGCCGCTGCGCCAACGCCCTGCTGGCCCAGGGCCTGAAGCCTGGCGACCGGGTCGGGGTGCTGGCCAAGAACACCGACGACTTCTTCCCGCTGTGGCTCGGCTGCGTGAAGGCCCGGGTGACGCTGGCGCCGGTCAACTGGCGGCTGGCCCCGCCGGAGGTCGCCTTCATCCTCAAGGACGCCGGGGCGAAGATGCTGTTCGTCGGCGAGGACTTCGGCGGCGTGGTCGACATGATCATGAGCGACCTGCCCGACGTCCACGGCCTGGTGCAGTTCGAGCCCGGCCATCCGCGCTGGCCGGCCTTCCGCGACTGGATCGGCGCGCACCCCGCCACCGACCCGATGCTGCCCGCCCAAATGGATGACGACGTCATCCAGCTCTACACCAGCGGCACCACCGGCCTGCCCAAGGGCGTGCAGCTGACGGAGGCCAACTTCATCGCCCTGTTCAGCCTGGCGCTGGAGGCCGGCTGGGCGAAGTACGACGCCGGCAAGACCAACCTGGTGGTCATGCCGCTGTTCCACGTGGCCGGCACCAACTGCGGCCTGCTGGCCACCCTGCAGGGGGTGCGCAACATCCTGACGCGGGAGGTCAATCCGGTCGAGATCATCGGCCTGCTGCAGGACAAGGGCGTGAACTACGCCTTCCTGGCCCCGACGATCATCAACCTCCTGCTGCAGACGCCGGGCGTCGAGACCGCCGACTTCAGCCGGCTGGAGCGCATGTTCTACGGCGCCTCGCCGATCTCCGAGGCGGTGTTGCGCCAGGCCCAGGCGCGGTTCGGCTGCGACTTCACCCAGCTCTACGGCCTGACCGAGACCATCGGCGGCGCCACCTTCCTGCCGCCCGAGGACCACGCGCCCGAGCGGGACAAGCTGCGCTCCTGCGGCAAGCCCTGGCCGGGCTTCGACGTGCGGGTGCTGACCCCCACCGGCGAGGCGGGCAAGCCGGGCGAGGTCGGCGAGGTGCAGATCCGCGCCAAGGGGGTGATGAAGGGCTACTGGAACCGGCCGGACGCCACCAGGGAGGCCATCTGCCCCGAAGGCTGGTTCTCCAGCGGCGACGCCGGCTACTTCGACGACGAGGGCTACCTCTACATCTACGACCGGGTGAAGGACATGATCGTCAGCGGCGGCGAGAACGTCTATCCGGCCGAGGTCGAGAACGCCCTGTTCAGCCACCCCGCCGTCGCCGACGCCGCCGTCATCGGCGTGCCCGACGACAAGTGGGGCGAGGCGGTCAAGGGCGTGGTGGTCCTCAAGCCCGGCGCGACGGCTACGGCCGAGGAGATCATCGCCCACGCCCGCACGAGGATCGCCGGCTACAAGGCCCCCAAGAGCATCGACTTCGCGGATGCGCTGCCGCGGAACCCGTCCGGCAAGGTGCTGCGGCGGGAACTGAGGAAGCCCTACTGGGAAGGGCGGGAACGGCTGGTGGGATGAGGGCATCGATGCCTCTCTCGCGATCGGCGCGCGTTGTCATCGGCTTGGCCCTGGCGGGTCTCGCGGTCGTCGCGCCGGGTGCGGCGCACGCCTGCCGGTTCCCCTACTACTACGAGAACCGCGCGTCGTTCCCGCGCACCGATTTCGCGGCGGTGATGGTCGAAAAAGCCGCCTTCGTGGATGTCGCCGTTCTGCGGGGGGCGGAACCGATCGACATCGACGGATGGATCGCCAGCGCTCTGGCAAACGATCTTTCGGACATCACCGGCGTCGTCGGCCGCAAGGCCATGCGGGATCTGTACGCCGACACGGCGCGCGATCTTCGCCGTGAGGGCGCGGCCCGGCTGGTGTTTCGCAGCATCGAACATCTGAAAAGGCAGGGGCCGGACGAGTTCAGCCTGTACGGCTTCCGGACCCGCACCGGGTCGGGCTGGGATGAGCGTCCCGCGACACTGATCGACCGCTTGAGTCCCAAGGCGGTCTGGTCCTCCGGCGAGACGTTCGAACTGTCTCCGACCCGGGTTGTCGCCCTTTGCAGTCGTTGGGTGAGGGCGCGCGCCGATCAGCCCTACCTGATCTTCCGCGACGCCGACGGCCGCCTGCTTGGGCCGGGCATCCGTGTCGTGGACCCGGTGGAGGGAACGGAAGAGCTTCGCCAGGGCTTCGTCTTCGCCCCGGTCGAACTGAGTGGCGACGCGTGGCTGGAGGCCGTCCGCGCGGCGGCTGGACGCTAATCCGGCTTCCGCGCGGCGTGGCGGACTTCGAGAATGATGACGTGGGCGCCCTCGACACGATAGCGGATCAGGTAGGGCGCCATCACGATCAACTCCCGACGACCCAGCGATGTCGTCCGGCCCCGCTCCGGAAACTGGTCAAGGCTATAGCCCGCCCGAAACAGCTTCTCCGCGATGCGCACCGCGACGCGGGGCCTTTCCGCCGAGATCCACGCCACGATATTGACGACATCGGCAATGGCCTGGTCGGTCCAGGCTACTTTCGCCACGAGTATGGCGCGGGCTCAGGCTTCCCATCGATGATCGATTGTAGCCATTTCGCCACTCGTTCGTGTGGCACGACGCGCCCGGCTGCCACATCGGCATCCGCTGCGGCTGAACGCTCGTCATAGTCCGCGTCGAACGCGACGGGGGCTTCCTCTACGCCGGGCTGCTTGGGGTCAGTCATGTTGGGAACCTGTCAGCATTGGAGCTACTCCAGCCACGACGCTGGCATAGGAAACTCGTCCGGCGTGCCCACGGCCCGCATCCACCTGGCGACTTCCGCGTGCGGAACGACGCGCCCGGCGTCAGCATCGGCCTCCGCTTCCAGCAGCGCAGCTTCTTCCTCCGCAGACAACGCCAGCGACCATTCCTCATCCGCTGTGGCCGGTGCGGAGGCGCCTTCGGTGCATGGCGGCTTGAGATCGCTCATGTCAGGAAGCTTAGCAGGCGACTCTCCAAAAAGGAATATAAATCTTCAAATACAATCAAAGATTGTTCTCCGAGTCCCTCACCCAGCCCTCGTCAACACCGTCAGAACCGCCGCCTGCCGCACCCGGAAGCCCAGGCTCTCGTACAGTCCGATGGCGGCGCTGTTGCTGGCGTAGGAATGCAGGAACGGGACCTCGCCCCGCGCCTTGATCCGCGCCATCCCGACGCGGATCAGCGCCCCGGCCAGACCCTTGCCGCGATGGTCCGGGAGGGTGCAGACGCCGCTGATCTCGGTGAAGCCGACCGGGCGCATCCGCTCCCCGGCCATGGCGATCAGCACGCCGTCCTTCTTGACGCCGATGAAGGCGCCCAGCCGGCCGGTGCCGGCGGCGAAGGGGCCGGGGCGGGTCAGCGTGGCCAGCGCCAGCATCGCGTCGGCGTCCGCCTCGCCAAGGTCGACGAAGGCGAAGCCGGGGTCCGGCGCGGCGACCGCCCCGTCGGCGACCATCTGCACGCAGTCGGCGCTGTGGCTGACGACCATGCCCGGCGGCGGCGCGACCGGCTGGGCCTCCAGCGTCCACAGGCCGGTCTCGTCGCAGGGCAGGGCGGCGAGCGCGGCCTCGCTCTCGGGCGAAGCGTCGCGGGCGCCGGTCAGCGGGCCGTAGTCGGGGGCGAACCTTCGTGCGGCGCCGCCTCCCAGCGCACAGTCGGCCTGGCGGCTGGTCAGGGCGTTCCAGACCGGTCGGTCGAGGGGGTGGCTGGCGGTCATGAGGGCGTTCCGAAGGTGAGACTCCGGAGACATATGCTCTGGAGACAAGGCAGGACATTGCGGGACAATCGACTCCCCCTCCGGACGGGATTTCGGCGCCCGAAGCCATCTCCGGACCCTGCCGCCGGGGCCGCGGGCCGCCGCGGAGCCCGCTGAAACTACAGGGAACACTCAAGTTTCCTGGCGCTTTTCCCCGCCTCCCGCCGACGGGCTAGACTCTCTGGAGATGGCGGTCGGAGGTCCCTGACCTGTCAGGGAAGGACGGTGCGAAAACGCGATGAGGACATTGGAGACATCCAGCGCTTGCCTGACCCGGCGTCGACCGTGATCGTCTGATGCAAAATCAGGGAAACGCCATGCCGAACTTCGTCACCATTCCGACCAACGGGATCAATGTCCGGGCTGTGGTCGAGGGCTCCGGGCCGCTGGTGGTCATGGTCCATGGCTTTCCGGAGAGCTGGTACAGCTGGCGCCACCAGATCGCGCCTATCGCGGCGGCCGGCTTCACCGCCTGCGCCATCGACGTGCGCGGCTACGGCGGCTCCGACAAACCCGGGCGGGTCGAGGACTACAGCCTGGAGCGCATCACCGCCGACGTGGCCGGGGTGATCGAGCACCTGTCGCCGGACGGCACGGGCATCCTGATCGGCCACGACTGGGGCGCGCCCATCGTCTGGAACACCGCCCTGACGCGGCCGGACCGGGTCCGCGCCGTGGCCGGACTGTCGGTCCCCTACACCGGCGTGCCGCAGGTCCAGTTCCTGGACGTGATCAAGGCGGCCTTCACCGACAAGGGCCGGTTCTTCTACCAGGTCTGGTTCCAGGACGTCGGCCCGGCCGAGGCCGAGCTGGGCAGCGATCCGCGCGCGGCGATCCGCAAGTTCTACTACGCCATCAGCGGCGATGCGCCCGACGGGACCTGGCCGGTCGACAAGCCGCACGGCGCCACGCTGCTCGACCGTCTGCCGGACCCCCAGCCGTTCCCGGCCTGGCTGACGAAGGAGGACGAGGATTACTTCACCCATGAGTTCACGGTGTCCGGCTTCTTCGGGCCGCTGAGCCGCTATCGCAATCACCAGCGCGACTTCGACTGGCTGCAGGGGTTCAAGGATCGTCGGATCGAGCAGCCGTCCTTCTTCATCGGCGGTGATCGGGACCTGGTGCTGAAGATGATTCCAGGGGTGAACCCGGTCGACTTCATGGCTCCGCACCTGCCCGGCCTGCAGGGCGCCCACGTCCTGCCCGGCGTCGGCCACTGGACGCAGCAGGAGGCGCCGGAGGAGGTGACCCGCCTGCTGCTGGGCTGGTTGAAGGGACTGTGATGGTCCGCCGCCCGTTTGACTCCCCCAAGGGCAACGATAGTCTCAAGAGAACAACGATAACAAACGCTCCAGGAACCCGACCATGACCCCCGCCGATGGTGCGGCGTCCGCCGCCGTGTCCGCCCAGAAGGTTCCCTTCAAGCCGTTGCCGCAGAAAGGCCCCGACGTGACGGTCGAGCGCCGCGCCGACGGCTCGATCCTTGTCCGCTCCAACCATGCGCCGGGCGCGGGGCCGCGCTCGATCGCCCACCTCCTGCAGGAGAAGGCTCAGGCTCACCCTGACCGGCCGTGGATGAAGCAGCGCGAGCCTGGCCACGGCCCCTGGCGGCAGGTCACCTACGGAGAGGCGCTGCGGGCGGCCGAGGGCATCGCCCAGTGGCTGCTGGACCGGGGCCTGACCGGCGCCGACAGCGTCATGGTCCTGTCGTCCAACTCCATCGAGCACGCGCTGGTCATGCTGGGCTGCTACACCGCCGGCGTGCCGGTCGCGCCGATCAGTCCGGCCTACAGCCTGATCTCGTCCGACCACGCCAAGCTGAAGCACTGCGCCGCCGTCGTGCGGCCCAAGGTCGTCTTCGCCCAGTCCGGCGCCATGTTCGAGCGGGCCTTCCAGACCCTGCGCGAGGTCGATCCGGATCTGGTCTTCGTCACCGCCGATGGCGAAGGCGAGGGGGCGATCCCGCTGTCGACCCTGTTGGCGACCGAGCCGACCGCGGCCGTCGACGCCGCGCGTGAGACCCTGAACCACGACACCGTCGCCAAATACCTGTTCACCTCCGGCTCGACCGGCATGCCCAAGGGCGTGCCGCAGACCTTCGGCATGATGGCGGCGACCATCGCCGGCGGCGAAGGCCTGCGCGCCGAGGAGGCCGATCCCGACGTGGTCCCCCAGAGCCTGGAGTGGATGCCCTGGAGCCACATCAGCGCCGGCAACATCGGCTTCAACGGCGTGCTGTGGGGCGGCGGCACGGTTCACCTGGATGAGGGCAAGCCGATCCCGGGCATGTTCGAGACCACGATCAAGAACCTCTACGAGGTCTCGCCGATGGTGTTCGGCTCGGCCCCCATCGCGTTCGGCATGCTGGCCGAGGCCATGGAGCGCGATCCGGTCCTGCGGGCGTCGTTCTTCAAGAACCTGCGCTACATGGGCTATGGCGGCGCGACGCTGTCCAACGACGTCAACGAACGGCTGCAGGCGCTGGCGATCGCCGAAACCGGCCAGCGGATCCCGCTGACCACCATGTACGGCGCGACCGAGACGCAGGGCGTGACCGTCACCCACTGGGCCACCGAACAGGTCGGCCTGGTCGGCCTGCCGGTGCCGGGCGTGACCATCAAGCTGGTGCCCAACGGGACCAAGTACGAGGTCCGGGTGAAGGGACCGACCGTCACCACCGGCTATCACAACGACCCGGAGAAGACCGCCGCCGCCTTCGACGAGGAGGGCTTCTACAAGCTCGGCGACGCCGCGAAGTTCCTGGACGACAATGACCCCGCACAGGGCATGGTCTTCGACGGCCGGGTGACCGAGGACTTCAAGCTCGACAGCGGCACCTGGGTCAGCGTCGGCACGCTGCGGCCGGACCTGGTGGCCGCCTGCAGCCCCTGGGTGATGGACGCAGTGATTTGCGGCCAGGACAAGCCGTTCATCGGCGCGCTGTTCTGGCCCTCGATGGCCGGGATGCAGACCCTGGCGGCGGATGCCGGCCCCGGCACGCCGCTGGACAAGCTGACGGCGCTGCTCACGGAAAAGCTGGCGGCGTTCAACGCCACGGCCGGCGGGTCGTCACGGCGCATCGGGCGCTTCGTGATCATGACCGAGCCGCCCTCGATCGACGCGGGCGAGATCACCGACAAGGGCTATGTGAACCAGCGCGCCACGCTCGAGCGTCGCGACGCCCTGGTGAAAGGTCTCTACGCCAATCCGCCGGCCGGCGGCGTGGTCGCGGTCTGAAGGAGCTGAAGATGACGATGGACCCTGGATTCCGCGCGCTGCTCGATGCGACCAACGCCGTCGAGATGCCGCCGCTCAGCACCCTGCCGCCGGCGATGATCCGCGAGGGCTACCGCTCCCAGCGCATCGACGCCGCCGCTCCGACCGACCTGGACGTGCGCGACCTCGAGGTCGCCGGTGGGGCCGGGCCGCTCAAGGCGCGGCTCTACACGCCCAGGGGCGCGCCGGCCGTCGGGCCCGGGCTCGTCTACTTCCACGGCGGCGGCTTCGTGATCGGCGACCTCGACAGCCATGACAGCTTCCTGCGGCGGCTGGCGGCGGCGTCCGGTGTGCGGGTGCTGTCGGTCGACTATCGCCTGGCGCCGGAGCACCCGTTCCCGGCGGCCCACGACGACGCCCTGGCCTCGCTGCGCTGGGCGTTCGACCATGCCGCCGAGATCGGCTTCGACCCGGCCCGCATCGCCGTCGGCGGCTGTTCGGCCGGCGGCAACCTGTCGGCCAGCGTGGCGCTGGACATGCGTGAAGATCCGGCGCGGAAACTGGCCTTCCAGCTGCTGCTCTACCCGGCCACCGCCATGATCCAGGACACCGCCTCGCGACGCGATCTGGCCACCGGACATCTGCTGACGGCCGAGGTCATGGAGTGGTTCGGCAACCATCTCGCCGCCGCGGGCCATCCGCAGCAGGCCCGCGCCGAGCCGGTGAAGGCCGACCTGACGGGCGTCGTGCCGGCGCTGGTCGTCACCGCCGGCTTCGATCCGCTGAAGGATGAGGGCAAGGCCTACGCCGCCGCCATGAACGCGGCCGGCTCAAAAGCCGAGCATGTCGAGTACGCGGCCTTCGTCCACGACTTCTACACCCTGTCCCCCTTCTGCGCGGCGGTGCCGGCGGCGATCGAGGAGACGGGCGCGAAGCTGAAGGCCGCCCTCGCCTGAGGGCTGGCCGTCAATACGAACGGCCCGCGGGCCAACGAAAAAGGGCGGCCCGGATTGCTCCGGGCCGCCCCATTCGTTTGCCGTGTCCGTCAGGCCTAGAACTTGGCCCGCAGGGTCACGCCGTAGGTGCGCGGCGCGCCCAGGAACGCGTTCAGCGCGTCCGTGGTCGGCAGGGCGCCCGGCGTGGCGCTGGTCACGTTCTGCAGCGGCGCGTCGAAGACGACCTGGTAGTAGTCCTCGTCGGTCAGGTTCTGACCCCAGAGTTCCAGCGACCAGCGCTCGTCCTTGGTGCCGAAGGCGATCCGGCCGTTGAACACGGTCAGGTCTTCCTGCAGCTTCAGGGGGTTCAGGTCCGAGCCGGTGTTGTACTCGGTCGTGAACTTGGCGCTCAGGCTGGTGCGGACGGTGAAGTTCTCGCCCAGGTCACGCTCGTAGCTGCCCGAGAACGAGCCCGACCACAGCGGCGCGAACGACATGTTGCTGCTGGGCAGCAGCAGCGAGGCGCCGGCCGGCGGCACGAAGTCGCCGTACTCGGTGTCGGCGTAGGTGACGCCGCCCTGGAAGCGCAGGCCGTCAACCGGCGTGAACCACACGAAGTCGGCGTCGAAGCCGCTCGAGTTCACTTCCGGGATCGACGTCACGATGAAGCTGACGCCGGTGAAGGCGTTGAGCTGGAAGCCTTCGTAGTTCTGGATGAAGGCCGACAGGTTCAGCAGCAGCGAGCGGTCGAACAGGGTGCTCTTGACGCCCACTTCGTAGCTGTCGACGAACTCGGCTTCGAAGGCCGTGTCCGGGTTCAGCGTGTAGTAGGGGGCGACCGTGGTCGAGACCAGGGTGCGGGCGCGGTCCAGGTTGAAGCCGCCGGCCTTGTAGCCGCGCGCGTACGAGGCGTAGGCCATCAGGTTCGGATTGAACCGGTAGGCCAGCTTGGCGGTGCCGCTCCATTCCTTCTCGGTGCGCGACTGGGTGTTGTCGGCGTTGTTGAAGTTGGAGTCGGTCCACGGCAGGCAGAGGCTCAGCGCGAAGCAGGGCAGGCCGGTGCCCAGGTTGTTGTACTGGGTGTCGAGGGTCTTCTCTTCGCGGGTGTAGCGAAGGCCGACCGTCAGCTCGAGCGCTTCGGTGATCTCGAAGGAGTTGTTGGTGAAGAACGCCAGGCTCTCCGACTCCTGTTGGTGCTGGTCGTTCTGGCCCGTGCCCGAGACGTAGTAGGCGCCCGGCAGGGCGTTCTGGGTCAGGCCGCCCGACGCGATCAGGCTGAAGTAGGGACGGTAGTCATCGCCGAACAGCAGGGTCTGGCCGGTGCTGAGCTTTTCCTTGGCGGCGAACACGCCGACCAGCCAGTTCAGGCGGTCAGCCTGACCGGCGAGGCGGAATTCCTGGCTGAACTGCTCGAAGCGGACGAAGTTGCTGCCGTCCGTCGGGCGGTACCAGATGTCAGCCGTCGAGAAGTCGCTGTCCTGGGCGCTCAGGTTGTAGAACTCACGCCAGGCGGTGACCGAGGTCAGCGTGGCTTCGTTCAGCCAGGGCGTGTCCCAGGTGATTTCGGCCGAAAGACCCTTGTCCTCGATCTCCTGGGTCGTGTCGCGGTTGGAGTAGGCGATACGCTTGGAGGGGGCGAGCGGGTTCAGGACGCCGGAATCCGACGCCGACAGGGTGTCGATGTAGCCCTGGCGGACCGGGTTGCGGACGATGGCCACGGCGGCGCAGCAGTCTTCGTCGCGCTTGGTGTAGTCGGCGATCACGCGGATATCGAGCGTGTCGGTCGGCGTGGCCAGCAGCTGGCCGCGGATGCTGTAGAAGTCCTGGTTGGCGTCTTCGTTGTTGGTGCGCGGGCCGTCGCCGGTGCGCACGTCATAGAAGCCGTCGCGTTCACGCTTCACCACGAACAGGCGGCCGGCGAGGACGTCTTCGATGATCGGGCCCGTCACCGACGCGGCGGCGCCCAGCTGGCCGTAGTTGCCGGCCGTCAGTTCACCTTCGGCGCCGAAGGTGAAGGACGGTTGCTTGGTGATGACGTTGATGACGCCGGCCGAGGTGTTCTTGCCGAACAGCGTGCCCTGCGGGCCCTTCAGGACCTCGATGCGCTCCATTTCGCCCAGGTCGCCGAAGCCGACGCCGTTGCGGGGGCGGTAGACGCCGTCGATCACGACGCCGACCGACGACTCGAGGCCGGGGTTGTCGCCGACGGTGCCGACGCCGCGGATGCGGGCGGTGGTGACGGTCTCGCTGGAGGTCGAGGTGACCAGCAGGCCGGGGGTGAGGACGGTCAGGTCCTTGATGTCCTTGATGCCGGCGTCTTCGAGCTGTTGCTCGCTGACGGCGGTGACCACGATCGGCACGTCCTGAAGGCTCTGCTCGCGCTTCTGGGCGGTGACGATGATCGCATCGACCGTGGCTTCGTCAGTTTCGGCATCCTGGGCGTAAGCCGCGCCAGCGACCAGCGACGACAGCACGACGGCGGACGCCGACGCGCGAAGCAATTGATAAAAACGCATTTCCTGTCCCGTAAATATTGCGCTGGTGGGGAGCCCGCGCGGTTCACCGTGCAAAAGCGGGGGCCCTCTGGCCCCCTACATGCACGGCGTTCACCTACGTTGCGCCGGGAAACATGCGCAACCGTCAATCCCTTGCGCCGCAACGGAAACGGCCGTTTCGTGGCGGTGATGTGACAGCACTGGCGTCAAAAAACGCGGTTCAGTGGCCGGGGCGGAGGCGTCCGGCCAGCTTGAGCGTCAGAACGCCGGCGATCACCGACAGGATGGAGCCGGCCACGACGCCCAGCTGCACTTCCGAAGCGGTCGTCGCGTCGTGGAACGCCAGGCCGCCGATGAACAGGCTCATCGTGAAGCCCACGCCGCAGAGCATCGAGACGCCGAACAGCTGCAGCCAGGTCGAGCCGCTGGGGCGTTGTCCCAGCTTCAGGGCCGACGCCAGCGCCGCGGCCCCGAACACGCCGATCGGCTTGCCCAGCAGCAGGCCCATGGCGATGCCCAGCGGCAAGGGCGCCAGCAGGCCTTCGGCGGGGAAGGCGCTGAACGAGAAGCCGGCCGCCACGAAGGCGAAGAAGGGGAGAATGCCGTAGGCGACGTACGGGTGCAGCGCCTCCATATAGTGCTTGAGCACGCCCTCCTCGCCGTCGCGGCGGGGCTTGATCGGCACGGTCAGGGCCGCCGCGACCCCGGCCAGCGACGTGTTGACCCCCGACTTCAGGGTGAAGGCCCAGACAACCAGGAACGCCGCGGCGAACAGCAGGGGCGGGATGTGCTTCCAGCGTCCGATCCAGACCATGAAGGCCAGCCCGGCCAGGGCGCCGCCAAGGGCCGGCAGGTTGATGTCCGAGGTGAACAGGATCGCGATCAGCATGACCGCGCCCAGGTCGTCGGCGATGGCCAGGGTGAGCAGGAAGACGCGCAGCGCGGCCGGCGCCTTGGGGGCCGCGATCGCCAGGGCGGCCAGGGCGAAGGCGATGTCGGTCGCCGTCGGGATCGGCCAGCCGTTGGCGTGCCCGTCCGCGCCGAGGTTGAACGACAGGAAGACAAGCGCCGGCGCGACCATCCCGCCGACAGCGGCCAGCACCGGCATCGCCAGCTTGCGCGGGTTCGACAGCTCGCCCTTCAGGATCTCGTACTTGATCTCCAGCCCGACGACGAAGAAGAACACGGCCATCAGGCCGTCCTTGGTCCACTTGAGGACTGACTTCGTCTCCTCGAATCCGCCGACCTGCAGCGTGAACGGCGCCTGGACGAAGCCGAAGTAGCTGTCCCGCAAGGGCGAGTTGGCCAGCATGATGGCGACGAGGGCCGAGCCCGCGAGGATCAGCCCCGAGGCGGCCTCGGTCTTCAGGAAGTCGAGTGTGAACTTGCGAGACATGGGCCTGAGCTAGCATGGGCGTGCAGGGCGGCCAATCGGAACCGGACTTGTGCCGGCCGCTTTCGACGGCCATGTCCAGTCCATGCCCGTCTCCGCCGCCTATCGTCCCGACCCGCTGTTCATGACGCTCGGACCCGACTTCGCCGACCCGGTCGCGGCGGCCGACTTTCCGGCCGCGATCCTGCGCCACCGCAACGACCGCGCCGCTGCGACCGTGGGACTGGAAGCCTTGACCGCCGCCGAGTGGACTGCCGCCTTCGCGCGGTTCGAAGCGCTGCCGGACAATCAGCCGGGGCCCCTGGCCATGCGCTATCACGGCCATCAGTTCCGGACCTACAATCCCGACCTCGGCGACGGCCGCGGCTTCCTCTTCGCCCAGGTGCGCGAGGCCGGAACCGGCAGGCTGCTCGATCTGGCGACCAAGGGATCGGGCCGCACGCCCTGGTCCCGGCAGGGCGACGGCCGGCTGACCCTGAAGGGTGGCATGCGCGAGGTGCTGGCGGCCACGCTCCTCGAGGCGCTCGGGGTCCCCACCAGCCGCGCCTTCTCGCTGATCGAGACCGGCGAGCAGTTGCAGCGCAACGACGAGCCCAGCCCGACCCGGTCCGCCGTCCTGGTGCGGCTGTCGCACAGCCACATCCGCTTCGGCACGTTCCAGAGGCATGCCTACATGGAGCGCGCCGACAACATCGCCCGGCTGGTCGAGCACTGTATCGAGGCCTACTTCCCCCACCTCGCCGGCGCGCCGGATCGGGCCGCCGCCCTGCTGACGGAAGTGGTTGGCCGCACGGCCCGCCTGGCCGCGTGCTGGATGGCCGCCGGCTTCGTCCACGGGGTGCTCAACACCGACAACATGGTCGTGACCGGCGAGAGCTTCGACTACGGCCCCTGGCGCTTCCTGCCGCGCAACGATCCCAACTTCACCGCCGCCTACTTCGACCAGACCGGCCTCTACAGCTTCGGGCGGCAGCCGGAGGCGGCGTTCTGGAACCTGCAGCAACTCGCCTCCTGTTTGACGCTGGTGTCGGAATCCGAACCGCTGGTCGAGGCGCTGAACGGCTTCAACGCCGCCTATCGTGACAGCCTGCGCGACGCCATGCTGGCGCGGCTGGGCGTCGTCAGCCAGGGCGACGAAGCCGACGTGGCCCTGGTCAACGCCGCCTTCCGCGCGCTGCAGGCCGGCGGCGACCGGTTGCGGTGGGAGCCGTTCTTCTTCGACTGGTTCTGCGGCGACGAGAGCAGGGCGCTGGGCGGCGTGCGGGGCGATCTCTATGCCGACGAAGGGTTCGCCGAGTTCCGCGCCCTGCTCGCCGGATTCGCGGCCGACCGGCCGGGGCGCCTGGCCCACCCGATGTTCGCCGCCGCCGAGCCGGAGGAGCTGCTGATCGACGAGGTCGAGGCCCTCTGGGCGCCGATCGCCGACGCCGACGACTGGTCGCGGTTCGACGCCAAGCTGGCGCGGCTGGAACAGGCGCGGCAGGGCTGGGGTCTGGGCTGACGCAGCGGTCCAGACGCTGAAGCGGTCACTTAAGCCATCCCCGAAGGTCAAGGGATCGCTTGAGTGTCCCCTGTGTCTCCACGCCGTCGGTTTGCGATCGCCCGCCGGGCGCCGGTCCTCGGCGATGGGGGGACAGGCGCGGCCGCGGGGGCGCATCGGGCGCGCCGGAAGCCGCCGGGCCGCGCGGGCGCGCGGCGTGACGCCCCCTTGTCCGTAAAGGCCTGGCGAGCCTTCAGTCCTGCTCCGGCGCGTTCCCATGGCTCCAGTATGAGGGCGCGCCGAAGGGGGTGGAGCGTTTGTCGCCGCCGAAGCCGCCTGGATATCCCGCAAAGGGGCCGAAAGTCTCCGTTTGTCTCCAGAGTATAGGTCTCCGGAGTCCCGCTTCTGCCCGGATCGCGGGGCGCGGCGGTCCAGATGGGCGCGCGCGGTCTCGCCTGCGGAGCCCGGCGCCCGCAGATCACCGCGATGATCAGCGCGCCTGGCTGCTTCATGCTCGTGGCATGGGCGATGTGGTTGCCACGCCGCGCCGGATCGATATTTTCGAAGTTCCGGTCTGGAATCAAACAGGTGTTTGGCTATAGTCCGGCATCGTGGGCCGCCGCCGCTTGACCTGCCCTTGGGTCAAACCGTCACCCTCGTCAAAATCACACGCCGGAGAATCCCCATGGCCGACACCGCTGAACCGCTCGCCGAGGCGCCGGCCATCGACGTCGAGGCCCTGCGGGCGCGCTACCGCGCCGAGCGCGACAAGCGGCTGCGGGCCGACGGCAACGAGCAGTACGTCGAGGTGAAGGGCGACTTCACCCGCTACCTGGACGATCCCTACGTCGAGCCCGGTTTCAACCGCGAGCCGCTGACCGACGAGATCGAGGTGGTGGTGATCGGCGGCGGCTTCGGCGGCCTGCTGGCCGGCGCCCGCCTGCGCGAGGCCGGCGTCGAGGGCGTCCGGATGATCGAGAAGGGCGGCGACTTCGGCGGCACCTGGTACTGGAACCGCTACCCCGGCGCGGCCTGCGACATCGAGAGCTACGTCTACCTGCCGCTGCTGGAAGAGGTCGGCTACATGCCGGTCGAGAAGTACACGCGCGCGCCGGAGATCCTCGACTACTGCCGGCGCATCGGTCGCCACTTCGACCTCTACCGCGACGTCTGCTTCCAGACCGAGGTCACGGACATGACCTGGGACGAGGCCGCGTCCCGCTGGATCATCCGCACCAATCGCGGCGACGCGATGAGGGCCCGCTACGTCGTCATGGCCAACGGTCCGCTGCACCGGCCCAAGCTGCCGGGCATTCCGGGCGTCGACAGTTTCAAGGGCCACACCTTCCACACCAGCCGCTGGGACTACGACTACACCGGCGGCGATCCGATGGGGGGGCTGACGAAGCTGAAGGACAAGCGGGTCGGCATCATCGGCACCGGCGCCACCGCCGTGCAGTGCGTGCCACACCTCGGCGAGGGGGCGAAGGAGCTGTTCGTCTTCCAGCGCACGCCGTCCTCGATCGATGTACGCAACAACCGGCCAACCGATCCGGAGTGGGCCGCCAGCCTGCAGCCCGGCTGGCAGCAGCACCGGATGGACAACTTCAACGTCCTGGTCTCGGGCGGCTGGCAGAAGGAAGACCTGGTCTCCGACGGCTGGACCGACATCATCCGCAACCTCGGCCTGGCCGCCGCCCGCCGAGCCGCCAAGGGCGAGATGGGCCCGGGCGATCCGGCCGAGCTGCTGCAGCTGGCCGACTTCCAGAAGATGGAGCAGATCCGCGCCCGCGTGGACGCCGTCGTCGCCGACCGGGACAAGGCCGAGGCGCTGAAGCCCTGGTACAACCAGTTCTGCAAGCGGCCCTGCTTCCATGACGAATACCTGGCCACCTTCAACCGCCCGTCCGTCCATCTGATCGACACCGACGGCCGCGGCGTGGAGCAGATCACCGAGAAGGGCGTGGTCGTCGACGGCGTCGAATACGAGCTGGACTGCCTGATCTTCGCCACCGGCTTCGAGGTCGGCACCTCCTACGCCCGGCGCGCCGGCTACGAGATCACCGGTCGCGGCGGCGTCACCCTGAGCCAGAAGTGGGCCGATGGCGTCTCGACGCTGCACGGCATGCACAGCCGGGGCTTTCCCAACTGCTTCATCTTCGCCAACAGCCAGTCGGGTTTCACCGCCAACTACCCGCACATGCTCAACGAGCAGAGCAAGCACGCCGCCTGGATCATCGCCCGCTGCCGGGACGAGGGCGCCGTCGCCGTCGAGGCGACGGAAGAGGCCGAGGCGGCCTGGGTTCAGGAAGTGATGGACAGCGCCATCCAGCGCCAGAAGTTCGCCGAGGAGTGCACCCCGGGCTACTACAACAACGAGGGCAAGCCCTCGCCGATGGCCGCCCGGAACGGCCCCTACGGCAAGGGCTCGATCGTCTTCATCCAGATGATCACCGACTGGCGCAACGAAGGCTCGATGCAGGGACTGGAGCTGACAAAAGCCTGACGCCGGGCTGATCCGATCGTCTCGCGAGGCCGTATCTCCTGCAACAAGGAGACGGTCTTGGCCAGTCTAGCATCCCCCTCGACGTTCGAACGCCGCTTCATGCGGGAAGCCATGCGCGCCCCGCTGCTCGCCGCCGATGACGAACAGGCGCTCGCCCGCCGCTGGCGCGACGCGCAGGACGACGAGGCGCTCCATGAGCTGACCGGGGCCTACATGCGCATGGTCATCGCCATGGCCGGCCGCTTCCGTCGATACGGGCTGCCGATGGCGGACCTGGTCCAGGAAGGCGCGGTGGGCCTGATGCAGGCGGCCGAGCGGTTCGATCCCGATCGGGGCGTGCGCTTTTCCACCTATTCGGCCTGGTGGGTCCGCGCGGCCATGCAGGACTATGTGCTGCGCAACTGGTCGATCGTCCGCACCGGCACCACGACCGCCGGCAAGGCGCTGTTCTTCAATCTGCGGCGGCTGCGCGCCCGGCTGGGCGACCTCGAGGGCCGGCTGAGCCCGGAGGCCTGCTCGGCCATCGCCGTCGAGCTCGGCCTGGACACCGCCGATGTCGAGGCCATGGCCGGCCGCATGGCCGCCGGCGACCGCTCGCTGAACGCGCCCGTGTCCGGCGACGCCGACGAGGACTGGCAGGGTCTGCTCGCCGACGACCGGGCCGGCCCCGAGGAGGAAGCCGGCGGCGTGATCGACGACGAGCGCCGGTCCGACCTCGTCGCCGGCGCCCTGGCGACGCTCACCGAACGGGAACGCGGCGTCGTCATCGCCCGTCGCCTGGTCGACGAGCCGCAGACGCTCGAGCAACTGGGCGCGCAGATGGGCGTCTCCAAGGAGCGCGTGCGGCAGATCGAGCAGGGCGCCCTGAACCGTATGCGCAGCTACATCAGCGACCGGGTCGGCGACCCCGCGGCGGCGGGCCTGATCGGCTGAAGCGAGGCGACGCCGGCCCTGCGCCGCACCTTTCAGAACAGGCGCGCCCCGGGGTTTCGCTCACGCCCGGCCCAAGCTATGACCGCCCCTGTGCGGTCCAGTAGCTCAGCAGGATAGAGCAGCGCTTTCCTAAAGCGAAGGGGCTACGCTACCATCGGGTATCACGCCCTCCCACGGGCAACGCGACCCCCTAGCTGCTAAGGCCTTGCTTCCATCACCGGGCCGCAGGCGCTACCATGAAGCCCCGGGTCTTTGTGACCTGAGCGTGACCTCGATTGGTCTAGGTCACATTCACGCTGGCAGGCGGTGACAACATGGCGGCTCGAAATCTAACGGCTCGGTTCTGCGAGTCCGTGAAGCCCGAGAAGGGCAAACAGACGGCTTATCCCGACTTGGACGCGCGCGGACTTGAGCTGCGCGTTAGCGCCGAGGGCCGGAAGGTCTGGACGTTCCGATATCGCCTCGATGACGGGAAACAACGCCGCCTCACGCTGGGTCTGTGGGCACCGGGAGAGGATGACGCTCCCAAGGTTGCCGATGATGGCGGGCCGCGCCCCCTGACGCTCAGGGAGGCCCGTAAGGCCGCTCGCGTGGCGCGGGCTGGTGTGGACGCCGGTAAGGACCCGGCGGGCGACAAGAGGCTCAGGAAGGCCTCTGCGCGGGCGGAACCGATCAAGACCTTTGGCGACCTCTTCGACGCCTACATATCGGCCTGTGAGCGCGGCAAGTGGACGCCCAAGGGCAAGGTTAAGCGGGCGCGGTCAATCAAGGACGAGCGGGCCGCGTATCGCCTGTACATCAAACCCGTGATCGGCTCGAAGTCGCTCGATCAGGTGACGCGTCCGGTTATCCGCGACCTGCTGCATGGCCTCACGGATCGGGGCATCACGGCGCAAGCCAACAAGGCGCAACAGGTCATCCGTCAGGCCTTCAACTACGCGCTAGATCGGGAGCGGGTGACGGTGAACCCCGCCCTGGGCCTGTCGGCGGCGGCCCCGGTGGGCGTTAGCGAGCGGGTCCTGTCCGACACCGACCTCAAGGCCTTTTGGACGGCGATCCACAATCCCGCCGACCTCAAGGACGACAAGGGTCGTCGTGTCTATCTCGGGCGACCTATGGCGATTGCGCTTTCGCTCTGCACCTTGCTGGTGCTGCGCCGGGGCGAGGTGATCGGGATGCGGTCTTCTGAGCTGGACTTGGATCAGGCGCTTTGGCTGATCCCCGGCGAGCGGATGAAGAACGGTCAGGCCCACCTAGTGCCGCTCCCCCCGCGTGCTGTTGAATTGATCCGCGAGGCGATGACGCTCGCCGCGCTTCGCCTCGACGGTAGGCCGAAGGTCAATGACCCGCCGATTTTTCCCGGCGCGCGCGATCCGTCCAAGACCATGCGGGCCGACAGCGTGACGCACTCAATGCAAGCCGTGGTCGGCGCTATCGGCATCGAGGCCGCGTCGCCTCACGACCTGCGACGCACCGGCTCAACGCTGCTGACGTCTGAGCGCCTGCGGGTCTCGCCCTTCATCCGCTCGCTGATCCTGTCTCACACGACCGACACCGGGGGCGGCGCTGCGGTGTCGTCGGCTCACTACGACCGCAACGCCTACGTGGCCGAGAAGCGCGCCGCGCTGGCCGCGTGGGAACGTCTCTTGCTGCACATCGTTGGGGAGCAAGCCTTGCCCGATACCGTGACCCAACTCCGGGGGGCGGCGGCATGAGGACGCTTACGGATCAAGACCGCTTCTGGATTAGGAACGTCGGGGTAGGGGAGGCGAAGTACCAAGATCGCGACCCGGTTAAGGTTGCGGCGGTTCGGGATGAGTTGCTGCGCCTCGGCGCGTCCGAAGACTGGGCGGAGGACAAGGCGGGGTTTCTCCTGTGGGCGCTGGCGCAGATGGCGTCTGACCGCAAGGAGGCTCATTCCTTTGGCCCCTCCAGCGCCGTGCGGTCACTCGCTGACGCCGTAATCATGCAGATTGATGCGATCCAATCGACGCTCAACCCGCATGTGGGCGACAGGCTCTATACCGCCACGGCCAAGGCGCTGGCGCTGCTAACCTCGGACGAGCCGGAAATTCTGACAATATCGGGGTTGGCTGGCGACGCCCTGGCCGAAAAGCTCGCGGGCCTCGATCAGCTCCGCGCCGCGCTGACTTATGTGGTGGTGGCGCACTCACGCGGGCCGGGGGCTGGTCGCGAACCGCACGAAATGGAAGCGGAGGCGCTGCGACACATTGGCAATGCCTACGCCGCCGCGACGGGTGCGCCGCCAACCTCCAATCATGACCCTTACGCTGGTCGCCGTGGCGGAAAATTCGTCGCCTTCGCAGACTTCCTGTGCGGAGTTGCTGACGTGAAGCTCTTTACGGACCGTGAGTTTCAGGCGCTCCACGATGAGGCGCGAGCACGCCAGCAGGGGTAAGGACGAAACCCCCGAATATTCGGGGTGATGTGTCCTTATCCGGCGGCGGCGAGGAACAGCAATCTCTCAGGCACTCGCAGCGGGCAACACCGGCCCCCTAGCCTTGAGAGGTCAACATGCTGAACACAGAGGCCGCCCGGCTTCTTTCCTTTCCGATGGTTCGTGACCGAACAAGCCTTTCGGAAATGACGATCCGCCGAATGATGGAGCGCGGCGAATTTCCCGCTCCGGTCCGCATCTCCGCCAACCGCGTGGCGTGGCCTGAGGCCGAAATCGCCTCGTGGATCGCGTCGAAGGTTGGCTCCAAGCGAGAGGCGGCCTGACCCATGATCCAGCAAAAGCGAAAGCCCGCCCCCAAGGTGGGTGACGGGCTTCCTATGTCTTTGCGTCTGGCAGGACCGCAAGACAAGAATAGCCAACAACAGGCCCCGTCGCAACTACTCGACCGCCGGGCCTATGAGCGGGAAAGCCTCAGGATCGCGCGGCAGGCGTTGGGCGAGCGTGGGTGCATGGCCTTCGCCCTGGCGGGGCTCGCATCGCACTACGCCCGTCTTGCCACGGGGGGCGCTCGATGAGGTATCCCGAAACACCCGGCTGGAAGGGTCAGGCCGAGACGGGCCGAGAGGCTGCGCTCGCCTACGCCGCTGAAGCTAAGGGGCGGCGTCGCCAAGTGCTGAACGCACTGATCGACTACGGCCCCGCCACGGCGGAGCAACTGTCCGAGAAGATCGGCCTTCACTGGTACCTGATCCGCCCGCGACTGAGCGAGTTGAAGTCCCTTGGATATGTCGCAGACAGCGGCGAGCGCGGGCGCGGTGCGTTGGGCGGGCGAGTCGTCAGTTGGAGGGTCAAGACAGACGAAGAGCGCGAGGCGGAGCAGGCGGCCCAAGCGGAGGCGCCGCATGACTGAGCGAGCAATTACCTGCGGCATTGTCGCGAAGGGGCCCGCATCTGACGTGCGGGTGCGACTGGAAGCGAAACACGGCGCGCGCTTCGTGGACCTCCGGGCCTTCACTGAAACCGGCGTTGCCAAGATCGCCATGCCGACCGCTCGCGGCCTCTCGTTGCCGGTGGATGAGATCGGCGACCTGATCCGCGCTCTTGAAGCGGCCCGGTCTCAGGCCGTGGCCCTTGGATGGCTGGCGGTGACGACATGAGGAACATGCTCAATGTCGCGCTTGCCTGCGCATCTGGCGGCTGGGCCACGTTCCCGGTTGGGGCCGATGGGCGCTCGCCGCTTGTCGCCTCGGAGGAAAAGGGTTGCGGCGGGGTCCATATGGCCAGTCGCGATCCAGACACCCTGCGCCTCTGGTTTCAGCGCCCGTCCAATATCTCCCTCGCTGCCGGTGAGAAGTCCGGGGTTTGGGTTCTGGACGTGGATTGCAAGACGCCAGAGGCGGACGGGGAGGCGAGCTTGCGGGCGCTGGAGACCGAGTACGGGCCGCTTCCGCCTACGCCGGTATCGCTGACGCCCAAGGCCGGGCGACACCTGTTCTTCAAGTTCGATCCGGCCCGGCCCCTGCGCAATCGGGTCGGCTTCCGGCCCGGCCTCGATGTGCGGACCACGGGCGGCTCTGTGTGCCTGCCGCCGTCCATGCGGAGCGACGGAGCCTATCGCTGGCTTGTGACGCCCCGCGCCTGCCCCCCGCCTCCTGCGCCTGTTTGGCTGCTGGAAGTCATCGACCCACCGGCCCCGGTCCGGTCCGCAACCCCGCCGCTTCGCCTGACGTCCGGGGAGCGTGCTGTTCGCTACGTCGTCGCGGCTGTTGATGGCGAGTGCCTGGCCGTTGCCAAGACCCCCGCCAACACCGGCAGAAACCCGCGCCTGTTCCAAGCGGCTGCGCGCCTCGGCGAGTTGGTCGGAAGCGGGCTGCTGCCAGAGGACCACGCCGCCGACGCGCTGGAAAGGGCCGCGCATGACTGCGGCTTGGTCCGTGACGATGGGATGCACTCCGTTCGCGCCACCATCGCCAGCGGCCTTCGCAGGGGCATCGCGCAACCCCGTCTCGTGGAGGGCGTCCGATGAGCTATGCAGACGAGGCGACCATTCGGGAGAAGGTCGTTCCGCTCAATAGGGCGCTGACGTTCCGGCGCGAGCCCTACGCCACGCTTAACCCGTCCACCGCGCCGGCGCTGGTCAAGGGGCTGATCCCGGCGACGGGGTTTGGGTTCCTCGCGGGGGCCAGTCAGAGCCGCAAGAGCTTCCTCGCGCTGGAATGGTCTCTACGGATCGCCGCCGGTCAGCCGGTCCTCGGCCACCGCTCCAAGCAAGGGGGCGTTGTGTACGTCGCTGCGGAGGGCGCTGACGGCCTCCGCAAGCGGGTGGCGGCATGGCGTGAGCATCGCGGCGCGCCTGATCTGCCGTTTGACCTGATCGGGCAGGCTGCGGACTTGCGAAACCCGGTCCACATCGGCGCCCTGATCGAGTCTATCAACGGCGCGAAGGCGGACCTTGCCACTAACGGCGAAGAGCTGCGGCTTGTCGTGATCGATACCCTTTCGGCTTCAATGCCTGGGGGGGACGAAAACAACAGCGCCGACATGAGCGCGACGCTCGCGAACGTCCAACGGATCGGATCTGAAACCGGCGTCTTTGTCCTGGTCGTCTCGCACACCGGCAAGGATGAGGGGCGGGGAATCCGGGGCTGGTCGGGTCAGTATGCCAACGCTGATCTGGTCGTGATGCTCTCGCGCAATGAGGAGACCGGGCTGTCCGAAGGCGTGGTCAAGAAGCTCAAGGACGGCGAGGACGGAGAGAGGTTCGCCTTCAAGCTGGAGAGCGTTGACCTTGGCTTTGACGAGGACGGAGACGCCATTTCGTCCTGCGTCATCGCCTATGACGACGTTCCGGAAGCGCGCCAAGGGCGCCGCCCCCGCCCGCTTCGCGCGGACTATCAAACGCTCCTGAAGGCGGTTGAGGCCGTGACAGATAGCGGCCAAACCGTTCCGCTGCCGCCGAGCATCCCCGGTGCGCAGTCGTGGCAGAAAGCCGTGTCACGCGCGGACGTGAAAGCCCGTGCGCTGGCCATCGGGTTCCTTGTCGAAGAGGAGAAGCCGGACGCCCTTCGCCAGCGCTTTTCCCGTGGCCTGCAAGAGCTTTCCGCCCGTGGCCTAATCCGGATTGAGGGCGATCTCGTCTGGCTGCTGGGTAGCGTGACGGCGTGACGAACCGTGACAAGTCACACGCTGTCACAGGCGGGTCTGAGCGTGACGAACGTGACAACAACCCTATAGGGTTGTCACGGCTGTCACGCCCCCCCGGCGTCACGGGGGTTGGCTAGTGGATAGTCCAGCGCTCGGAGCGGGTGAGTGGGTCCAGGCACCGCTATACGCGGAGGGCGGGGAGGCAAGCCAAGCGTGGTTCTGGCATCCAGAACGCCTAACCGAAAAGGTCACGGTTCGACTTAGCTTGAGCGAGTGGGACCTGATCGGCGTGCTGGCCGCTCAGAGGGGCGTCAAGACGGCCGGGATGGTGCGGCAGCTCTTGCAGCAGGGCATGGCCGTTGAGCTGGCGATGCAGGACGTCTGTATGCGCTCCAAGCGCAGCGGGCGAGCGCGCGAAAAGTAGCAAAGAGTAGCAGAGGCGAACGAAGAAAGGGGACGCCCCGGAAATCCGAGACGTCCCCCTCGGGGAGCCACATTGCGTGCGGTGGCCCCCCCTTACCGGCGCGACGCAAGCCGCGTTACCTTTGGCTTCAACCCACCGGCGGACCAATGGGCCGTCACTCAGCCGCGCCGTATGGCAGGCACCGCTCTCAGCGCCGCCCCTGCGGGCCGAAGGAAAAGGTTTCAAGGTCACCCGATGCGTTGCGCGTGCTGAACAGCATGACCGGCCAGTCGGGGCGGTTCGGCTCCAAGCTGTCCCGCCACATCACGCACAACAGGGCGTGCGGGTTCATGTTGGCCGCGATTGCGTGGCGCACCGTCGCTCGCCCGTTCGGATGCGCGCTCATCATGGCCAGCATGGCGGCCCACTCGTCGGTCACCTGATCGCGCGACGGGCGCGGACCGTCAGCCGCGCGGGCGACACCGGCAAACCCGAGGGCGGCGGACAGGCCGCCAAAGCCACGAATGGCGGCGCGGCGTGTGGCGCCTTGCGGAGCGGGGGTGTTATGTTCGCGGTTAGCCATAGCCTGATCTCTCCTAGGATCGGTTGCGGTTAGGCCCGGTGCGGAAGCTTCCACCTTTCCGCCGGGCCGCTTTCGTGATAACGCCATTATCATGGCTAAGTCAATTCGTGCTTACACGAAAACAAACCGCTCCGCACAGACTGGGGTGATGGTCGGCGTACGGATGCAACCTGACCAGCTGGCCGCGCTTGATGCATGGCGAACGGCGAACGGAAACCCGACCAGGCCGGAAGCGATCCGGGCGCTTGTTGAGCTAGCCTTGAAGCGCGACCAGACCGGCAAATGAGCATTCGGCGGGCCTTGGACGAAATAGGCGCGATCGATGAGCCCGCAGAGCAGTTACGGGCCATCGAACAGCTAGCGGCCTCGCTTGTTCGGGGGAGCGCTTCGGAGGCTGAACTGGATGAACTGGAGCGCGTAATAGAGTCGGTCGAAGCCATGATCCGGCAGCGGTCCTACCCTAACTGACAGAGCGACTTCGGCCAGAACGTCAGCGTCGATGTTCTTGCTCTGGCGCAGGTCGCGCTGCACGGTGCGCTTGATTTCCCGGATACTCGGCAGACAGAGTTGCAGCGATGAAGCGATCTTTACTAGTTGTTGCTGTTCTCGTCGCCGTGACCGGCTGCGCGAAGCGACCGGATGCCGCCTGCGGCCAGGTTCCCGCGATCTCCACATTCAGCCTACCGTCGGATAATACGGGGGAGGTGGCCGCACGGGCGCGTGCTGAGCGATGCCTGCATTTCGAGGCATATCGCCTTAGTCGGGGTGATGGCGAAAACGAGGCTGTCGCACTAGGCGCGATGGGAGCTTGCTTGCCCCAGATACAGGTGGCGCAGGCGTCCGCCTACATGAGCGGCACAACACCGGTCGCGCCCCCTGTGGGGTACACTATGCCCGAGCAGGCCCCCCGAACACCGCCCCGCGAGAGTGGGAAAGACAAGTACAAGCCTTCGGACATAGCTTGGGATACACCCGAAACTATCGATCAGACCAACCGCGTAAAAAGCGAGCTGAGCGATCGAGTCTATGCCGATATGCGCTTGATAGCCCTGTTTCGGGTGGCAGAGGCCCGGGCCCGACGGTGCCAGTGATGGCGAAGGCGCTCGGCTAGATGGCCAAGCTATCAGGCGTCTTGATCTACGAAGCCGGTCGCGCCTCACCGATGCCGCTGCGAGTTTTGCGAGTCCCTAAAAGGCTGGGCGCGGTGGCCTTGTTCGGCGTCCCCTTGGATCGGCCGCCAATGGTCTAATTCCGTCTACTTTAGATGATCGGCCAGGCGAGGCGAGGACGCGGTGGCTATGGATCGGAGGGCGTCACAGCCATGCGACAAGATCGACGGCCCTACCACCTCGCCGGCCTCGGCGTGGTGGCTGTGCTTGCTGGCCCCGCCTGCGCGTTCGCGGCCCCTATCCGGGTGATAGACGGTGACACCCTGACGTTGGGCGCCGAGCGAGTGCGAATTGCGAACATCGACGCGCCCGAGACTGGCGGCAAGGCGCGCTGTCTTGCGGAGCGCCGCCTAGCGGATATCGCAACACAAACCCTGCGGAGCCTGACCGCCTCAGGAAAGGTCGAGCTGCGGCGAGAGGGCCGGGACCGATACGGGCGAACGCTAGCCCGCGTCTCTGTCGGCGGTGTGGATGTGGGCGAGGAGCTGATCCGCAGGGGTGTAGCTGTGCGCTGGACGGGCCGTCGCGCCGACTGGTGCGCAAGCGGGTAGGTCGGGCCTGCCCGATGTAAACAAATGTCAACAACGCCCCGACACCTTCGCTCTGTCTAAGCGATGGGTTTTCGAGCTGTCGTTTGTGAAAAGGCCTTGCCCGGTAGGGATTTCAGGGAGCGGCCGATGGGGACCGGTGGACCCTAGGTCACAGTCAGGTCACATTCGGCCCGAAAAGCGCTATTCGGCGAAGTGGCGGCAATAGCCGTATTGAACGTGAACCTCGCCGGTCTCGCCCCCAAAGACGAGCGTGAACGCTAGGGTCGGCTGAATGTCCATGTAAGCGGGCTGGCCGGGGAACGACACCCGCACGACGGCCCCTTGCTTTGAGAGGGTCGCACCCTTCCACGGCGAGCAGCCATCGGCGGTGCAGGTAAGCAGCGCTCGCGAAGAAAGGTCCAAGCGCAGCCAGTTTTCGGCGGCGAAGGTCTCGCACCCGCTCCCCATGAGGCATTGATGCGACTCTGCGGGCGCGCAGATGTAGTGCCCTTCTGACGCTGGCGCGGCGGTCGGTGCAAGCGCGGCCAGGGCGAAAAGGCTTAGCGGGGCTAGCTTGTTCATCGCCAGACATTGCCACCTTAAAAGCCATCCGAGCAACCGCGCCGCCCGTTTGAAAAACAATCAACGGATATCAAATGGGCGGCAACGTAAGGGGCGGCGCCGCAGCCCAAATGTGCGGAAATGTTAGGAGCCGGCGGATCGGGCAAAGGCCCGCGCGCTTGCAGAAATGACCGACAATTCAGCGCGTCAGCCGAACAGTGAGACTCTGCGGGGTCTTAAGTTTGGCGGGCCCCGATATGGAATTTCGAGCAGCGAGCGTGGTTGCGGCGGTAGCTGTCTCGTTCGGCGTCAGGTTCGCCGAGCGCGTTTCGGATTCCCTGACCCTTCATGGGCCGTCCTTGACCGTCCAACAGATTTCCGCCGCGCTGGCGGTGAGCCTCCAGCCTGAGGGCGGACGCGATGTGATGCCCTTGCGGGACGTCACCATCGAGGCGGGCGGGCGGACGGTTGGGGTTCCTGTTGAGACGGTCCGCGATCATGCCTTTGTTGGGCGATGGATCGGGCGCGATTTGGCCGAGGGCGTCGAGATTGTTCTCCGAGCGATGGCTGACCTGTCGTCGCTCGCGCCGGGCTCCCCGGATGATGTGGTCTGGGAGGTTGCGGAATGTGGCGGCCTCTATTGCTCAACCGTCCGATTGACGTTTGGAGACGCCGTATCGGTTCTCGCCAACTACGGCGAAGTGCTGCCGTTCGGCGCGACCTCGGTAACGACCATCCGCGCCGCCCACCTTCATCAAGTCGTTCTGCAAATGGAGCTTTGCGAGGGCGATGCGCGACAACCCCCGGGCGGTGATCGCGTCAGCACGCAGCGCCGCACCGACCTCCATTGAGGGGGCTGAGAATGTTCACTTCACGCGGCGAAGTAAGGGCATGGGCCCCTGCGGAACCTCAAGCCGGAGCAATTGTCTAACATGCCAGACGCGAACACGACCCACTACGGCTGGGTCCTGCCTGAAGTTGGCTCCTCCGCCGGCACGTGGGGGACCAAACTCAACACCAACTTTTCTGACATCGACACCGACCTGAAGGCGGTTTCGGATGCGCTCGACGCTCTGACCGCCGCCCTGGCTGTCAGGACCGGCAAGCTGGATTGGTTTCTCGACACGTCTGCTCCGGCCGGGTGGATCAAGGCGAACGGCGGCACCATCGGCAATGCCTCGTCGGGCGGCACCACGCGCGCCAACGCCGACACGTCAGCCCTGTTTGCCAAGTATTGGGCGCTCGATGCGACCGACTTCCCCGTCTACGACAGCGGCGGCACGCTTTCGTCTCGCGGCGCCAATGCGGCAGCGGACTTCGCGGCGAACAAGCGCATCCTGATCGAAGACTTCCGCAGCGAGTACGTGCGCGGCTTCGATGACAGCCGGGGCGTCAACACGCAAAACCTTGGGGCGTGGAAAGACGGGCAAATGCCCAGCCACACGCACAGCGCCGGATTTGTCCGAACAACGGCGCGCTTTGACGCGTCGAATGATGGGGTTGTCCCCACCAACACGGGCGGCCTCGCGACGTTTGCGACGGGATCGGCCGGAGGCACGGACAACAGCTCCGAAAACCGCGTCCGCGCCATCGCCCGTCTGGCCTGCATCAAGCTCTAGATGCTCTTCCCGCCGAAACATGGAGGTGCGTAGTCGTGGCCGGTATCCTGTCCAAAGCCTACGGATTGCTCGATCCGGTCCTGCCGTTCGACAAGTACCTGGACCCGCGCCTTGGAAGGCAAGCGCAGGGCGGTATCCTTGGCGGCGCGCCAGACGGCGGCGTCCCTGCCGCTGCGCCGAGCGGGGCTGTGCCGCAGGGCGCTCCCGAGCGCGCCGCAGCGCCACCCGCACCCTATCGGCCTTCGCTGGTCGATACGCTTTGGGGCATGGCCGCGGGATACTCCCCGAGCGACACGCGCCGCATGACGACGATGGCTGAGCTTCGTACTCGTGAAGCTGTAGAGGCCGACGCCTTGCGCCGGCAGGGCCGCGAGGGCGTGACGGGCTATTTCAACGATAGCGCTCCGGACGGCTTTCCGAGGCCTGTGCGGAGAGCCGGGCCTGACGTGGGAGGCGAGACGGTTTCCTATCAGCCGTCGGGCCAGCCGGTCGGCCCTGTCCGGCGACCTCCGACGCGCGCCCTGGCTGCCCTTGGTGCGGGCGGCGCGGATATCTCTTCGCTCTACAATCTGTTTTCCGCCGACGAGCAGCGCGGCAAGGTCGATGGCTACCTTGAAACGCTGCCAGAAGGTCGCCGTCCGCAGGCCGCCCTTGATCCGGCGGGCTTTAGCGCGTGGGAGTTGGAGGGTGAGCGCCCCGTCATCACCGCAGTTGGCGGGGGTGTAGTCGGCGCTTTCGACAAACGCACTGGCGCTGGTCGGCCCGTCATGCGGGCTCCGTCTGAAGGGTTCAGTTGGACCGAAGACGGGAAGTCGCTGGCGCCCATCGCTCGGGGCCCGGCTGATCCGGCCTACATCGAGGAGCAGGCGCTCGCGCGCTCGCGCGGTGAGCGCACCGGCGCGCCTCCCGTTTCGACGATGGGGATTGTTAACTCTCCCGGCGACGTGACGGGGCCGGTTCTGGCGAAGGTGGCGCAATTCGGTGTTGAGGCGCTGACGCCGCAAGAGCGTCAGGTGTGGGATTACATGCGCCTCACGCGAACAAACCCGTTCGAGGAAAGCCTGTTCGGCTCCCCGCCCCCGACCGGGGCGGCTAGCGCCCCGCCACCTTCCGCCGCAGCGCCACCCGCCGCGCCGCCGCAAAGGCCAGCCAGCCCAGCCAAGACCGTATCCCGGCGCCGCGATGGAGCGTTTATGCCGCAGTCTCCTGAAGACATGCAGTCCGTTCCGATTGGCTCAAAGTTCGTCAATCCGTCCGATGGGCGAGTGCTGACGCGGACGCGCTAGATGGCTGGCCCCGACCTTTCATCGTTTGGTTCGGAGGAGGAAACCCCGGCCAAGCCGCGCGATCTGTCATCCTTTAGCGGCCCGGTTCTTACGGCTCGGCGCAGGACGCCACTTGAGCGGCTGACCTCTACGTTCGAGGACGCAAGCCAGCGCAATCCCATGATTGCCACGGCGCGGGCGTCATTGCCGAAGGGGACATACTCGAACCCTGGCAGCGACATGGTTCAGAGTTCGCTAGGTGCGCAGGCTGTTGAACAGGAGCGCGAGCGCCGAGACAGCTACGAACAAATGGCTGCTGCGGACCCTTGGTATAAGGCTCCGGGCAACGTTCTCGACAAGGGGGTTGCTGGGGGCGCAACGCTTGTCGGTGCTATCGGCGGCGCCCTTGCCGATCCGTCGCAAATTCTACTTGGCGGCGTGACCGGCGGGCAGTCTTTGGGCGGTCGGGTTGTGGCTCAGGGCGGCATTAACGCCGCGACCGATGTCGCGACCCAAGGGCTGGACATGTCGTCCGGCACTCAGGACAAATACAGCGGGCTTCAGACGGCGGCATCCGCTGCGGTTGGCGCGGCTCTGCCCGTGGGCGGGGAGATCGCGAAGACCGTCCTTCGCCCTGTTCAGAAATGGGCCAAACAGGCTTTCACGCCGACGCCAAAGCCGGACCTTTCGACGTTCTCCGCACCCGGCCCCGTTCTACGCCTTCCGCCGCCCCCTGCGGCCAGCCCGACGCGCACCGCGCCGCCGGTGTCGCCCGCGCTCGATGAAACGTTGTGGGCTCGCCAGATCAGGCAGGAGAGCGGCGGGGTCCAGTCTGCGGTTAGCCCGAAAGGCGCGTTTGGCGTCGCCCAGCTTATGCCCGAAACGGCCGACTACGTTGCAAGGCGGCTGGGTCGCCCGGAGCTTGCCGAGCGCGCCCGAACCGATGCCAGCGTCAACGAGTTCCTTGGCCGCTACTACATGCGCGAGCAGCTTCGGGACTTCGGCGGCGACGAGGCCCTTGCCCTGGCGGCTTACAACGCCGGTCCCGCGCGGGTGCGCCAGTGGGTGGAGAGGTTTGGAGACCCGCGAACGATTGGCCGCGCCGAATGGGTGGCGCGCATACCGTTCGCCGAGACGCGCGACTACGTGGCTAAGATCCTTGGAACCGGCCCGGCCAAGATCGGCGGCCAGCCCCCCGAGGTGGCGACTGCTGGTCGCCCACGGACAGCTAGCACCTTGGCCCCTCTCCCGGCGGCTGGCCCCATCACTGACCTTGCCGCGCCTTCGCGGCCCATTGGCCCCGTTATGGCGGGCGATCAGCAACCGCGCCCGCTCGGCGGCGTGCCGCTCATGCCAGGGCGACGCCCCTCGCCGAAACTTGATCCGAACGACCAAGCAATAGACGTCATCCGCAAGGGTAAGCCGATCAGCCTCGGCCAAGGTCCATCGTTGCTTGATTTCGTGTCGCGGTCCGGCGGCATTAGCGACGCTGGCGGCGAGCTGCGCGCGCTGGACCTAGATATCTGGCACCGCACGCGACCCTTTCAGCCGCGCGCCGTCCGCGATGATGGTTTGTCCCTTGGCGACATGGCGCAGCGGGCCTTTGATGCGGGATACTTTCGCGATATCGCCCCTCCTCGCATGGATGGCGAGGGCAGCGCGCATCCCGTCACGCCCCAGCGCCTGATTGACGCCCTACGGGATGAGTTGGCGGGCCGTCCTCGATTTGCACGAGACCCTGATCCTCAAGCCGAAGAGCTTTCGGCGCGGGTCGGCGACATGCAGGAGCTTCTCGACCACTTGGGACTAGACCCGGCCCGCCATTCGACGCCGGATATCAAGCGAGCCATTGACGAGTTTATGAGCGGCAGGCGCGAAGGGGCGCAGGCGCAGGGCGTTTTCGCTATGCGGGGCGAGCCGGTCAAGGCGGGGCAATCTAACGATGCGTTGGCGGTCTTGCGGGCCAAGCAAGCTGGCGGCACTCGCCCCGAGCAAACTACCGGTTTGACGCCGAGTGAGTATGCAGCCCGTGGCGATGCCTTGCGCGAGCGGCTTAAGGCTAGAGCCAGCGGGGGGCAGGACGCCCCTCCGCCCGAAGCCGCCTTGCCCGACGTCGCACCGGCAGGCGCTCGTCCGCTCGATGCTCCCTCCGGAGGAACGGACCTCTCGGGCTTCGGTGTAGAGGTAACCCGCAAGCGGCTAGGCAATCCAATCCGGCCCGTGAGGGTTGGCGAGACCGCCCCTCTTGCCTCTCGTCAGATTGGGGGCCTGCGCGCGGCCCCGCGCCCCGGAGCCGTGCCGAAAGGTGAAGCGGTCTCCGATCTGGCGGGCCGGACGGTTTCTGATCTGGCGACGAGGGTTAAGACCGCGCTTGGCATCCCTGTTCGGCAAGGGCGCATCACGGGCGGCAAGAACACCCTGGGCGAATATCACGTTGGAACCGGCGTTGTTCGGACACGCGCTGTCCATGAGCTGGACGTCTTGGGCCATGAAGCGACCCACGCGCTTGAGGGCAAGAACCTTCCGAGCCTGAACGCGGCCCTCCGCCAGCACGACGCGGCGCTTAGTCGACTAGCCTATGATGGCGCTGCGCCGGGGGTCCGCCGGGAGGAAGGCTTTGCGGAGTTCGGTCGCTGGTATCTGACGAACCCGGACCACGCGCGCCGGGTCGGCGGCCAGTTCTATGACGACTTTGAGGCGGCTCTCCAGAGCGACGCGCCGGAAGTCCTGGCCGATCTGCGCGGCATCCAACAGGCATACCGCGAGCTTCTAAGCGCCGCGTCGCTCGATGTGGCGGCGGCGTCAGTGGCTCAAACTGGATACGACGCCCCTCTGACCGGAGCCTTGCGCGCCCTCAATGAGCGCGGCCTCCTAGGCGCTGCTGAGCGGCTGTTGGATATGGGCTATCGCGGGTTCATCGATCGGCTGCACCCGCTCAATGTGGCGGTGCGGAAGCTCCAGCGGATACACGCCGCCAATCACGGCCAGCGCCTGGACATTGCGGCGGCGAAGAACCCCTATTCTCTGGCTCGGATCGCAAGCGATGCCTACGGCGCGGGTGCTGCCGACGCGATGCATGGTGTTACGCCCTACAAAGGAATTGATCCCGAAGGTCCCAGCATGTCCGACGTTCTGCGCACCGCGCTGGGCGAGAAGGTGACGGGGTATCCCAAGGAAAGCCTGCGTCAGCTCGACGCCTACCTGATCGCGCGCCGCATGGTTCATGAGTGGGACCGTTACGACAAGGGCGACCTTCCTAATCCGCCAGATCGCAACACCCGAGAGTTTCATGAGCAGGTGATCGCCGATGCCGAGCGGTTGAACCCGACTTGGCGCGATGCGGCTGGAAAACTCTACGAGTATCAGGACAGCCTTTGGCGCAAAGAGTTCGAGGCGGGCTTCATCACCCGCGAGCAGTACCAGAACGGAATTGACGCCCATCCGGACTATGTTCCGCTTTACCGTGACGTCTCCGACAAGTCGCAAGGCGGGGGCCGGCGCGGACGGGGGGCGATGCAGTATGCCGGGGGCGTGAAGGCGTTTGAGGGCTCGACGCGTGACGTTATCTCGCCCCTGACCTCGATTGCCCGGCGGACCTTTGAGCTTAACGCCAACATTCACCGGAACGAGGTAATTAAGGCGCTGGCCAAGCTTGGGGACAGCGCGGGCCCCGGCTCTGGCGAGGTGATCGAGCGCCTGCCCCCTAACGAGGTTGAGGCGGTCAACATCGACGCGGTGGAAGCGCTGCGGCGCGCCGCCGAAGCAGCAGGCGTGCCCGAGCGCGACCTCACGTCCCTGCTTACCGCTACGGACGCGCTACTAGATGGCCAGACCCAAGCGACTATGTTCCGCCAGCGCGAGCTTTCGCCCCGCAAGGGTGAGGCAATCGTCTTCATGTGGGAGAATGGCAAAAAGGTTCCGCTGCTGCTGGCGGATGGCAAGTTCGGCGAGGAGATTTTTGAGGCCGTATCCTCGCTGACGCCAGACACGCGCAACGTGTTCCTTGACGTCGCTGCGGCTGGCGCCCAGGCATTGCGCCTCGGCGTCACGGCGGCTCCGGAGTTTATGCAAAAGGCGGTCCTGCGCGACCTTCTCGCGGCGTGGATCAACACGGACACCGGACTTCTTCCGCCAGCTTTCAGCGCAGCGCGCGGGCTCGGCCAAGAGCTGGCTCAAAGTCCCTTCGCAAAAAGGTACGAAGCTGCCGGTGGTCTGAAGGGCGGCGCTAACGCCTCGGCTTGGCGGCGGCCGATCCCGAAGAATGACGCAGAGGCTTTCAAGAACCTCCAGCGGTTGAACCCGACGGGTCGCCGGGTGAAGCGCTTTATGACGTGGCGGGGCTTTGGTGAGCTGACCGATGTAAGCGACACGGCTACGCGCCTCGGCATCGCGAAGATAAGTTTTGACAAGGCCAAGCGCCGGGGGCTCAACGACTCCGACGCGCTGGTTGAGGCGGTCATGGAGTCGCGAGACTTCTTCGACCCGACGCGCATCGGCGCTTTCCCCGGCATGATGGTTGCGGCCAGAACGGTCCCGTTCCTCAACTCGTCCATTCAGGGCTTGGACAAGGCCGCGCGGGTCGTCTCAAAGGCGTTCACGAGCCCGCAGACGGCAGGGGAGCGCCGGGCGCAGGGCGTGGCCTTCAAGGCGATTGTCAAGATGTCGGCTCTTGCCGCTGTCTCTATGGGCCTGCTGTCGATCTACGCTGGCGATCCCGAGTTTGAAGAGTTCAACGACTACACCCGCGCGACCAACTGGCTGTTCAAGCTGAATGGCCGATGGTTCGCGATCCCGAAGCCGTATGAACATGCGTTCCTCGCCAACCTCGGCGAGCGCGTCTTTGAGGGCGTGACGCAACATGATCCCCGCATAGCCGACCGCATCCTCAAGGACATGTTCAACACGCTTGTTCCGCCAAGCGAGGCGACGGCGCTTGCGGTTCCGTATCAGATCGCGCGCAATCGCGACCACTTCGGCAAACCCATTGTTCCGGACCATCTGAAGGGCCAGGTCGAGCCGCGCCTTCAATTCTCACGCTACACCTCTGAGACGGCAAAGGTGATCGGCGGCGCGCTGCGGGTGTCGCCATCGATAGTCGAGCACGTTCTGACCGGCTTCGGCGGGACGTGGGGCCGATACGCCAAAGACGGGGGGGATTGGCTGATCGGCGGGGCGAAGGGAGCGCCAGGTATGGCCGCCGGTCCCGAGGATGCGTTCGGTACTCGCGGCTTCGTCAAGCTCCCGTCGCGGGGCTCTGACAGCGAGGAGAGTTATTGGCGCCTGCTGGGCAAGGAAGGTCGCTACAGCGTGGCGGCGAAGACGTACTCGACGCTTGCGGGGGAGGGGCGAGAGGACGAAGCATTGCGCTATCTCTCCGAGAGGGATGGTCCGACGCGCACCTTTGTTCTCGCCTCTACCCTCCTGAAAGAGCCCTACAAGGGAACACATCCGCTGCTGCGTGCGCAGGCGTCCGGGAAGGTGATCGCCGACGTCCGCGCGGAAAGCCGTGATGGCGAGCTTGTGGGGGCGGACGGGCAGTTAATCCGGATGACCCCGCAAATGCGGCGAGCGGTGGATAACGCACTAGACAAGCTCTCAACGGTCGAAGTGCGCAACGGCCAGATTGCGGCGGGTGTCCGGGGGTGGAGCCAGCGGAAGCCGCTTGATCGCGCGGAGGTTCTGGCCGAGTTGCGGGCGGCAAGCCCGGCGGCCTACAGCGCGCTTGAGGCGCGTTGGGCCGAGGAGCGGGTTGTGTCTCCCGAGCGTGCGGCGAGGGCGTGGGCGACCATCTCGCCGTCAATAGAACGGGCCGACCAGGAGACCTTGCGGCGCATGATGCTCAGGAAGCGGGCGGCCGGAACGAAGGGGGCTCGCGAAGAGATGCGCCGGCGCGTGGTTCAGAAGACGGGCCAGTAGTCGCTAGCCACGATCCCTACAAGCCTACAGGGAAGGCGAAGGCGTGACGTTGCGGGCTTTCCCAGCTTCGGCATCTAGGTTCCGAGCATAGGCTTGTAAGGCGAACCACGTGGGAACAGGACCGCGAAACCGCGATTACGCTCCTCGTCCTTTGTTCGTCAGATCGAGGTTATGCGGACAACGAAACGATGGCAGCAGCGGCGACGTACGCCGGTTGCACGCAGGTAGATCGTTCTTACGTTCACCGCGACAAATGCTCGGAGCCCGTTCGCAAGCCGCAGCGGAAGGTACGAAACCCTTACAAAACTTCATTTGGCAACAGCGAGTTCGTGGGTTAAACGATCATTCGTGGCCGCCGGACTCATCCAATTTTCGTGTGTCAACACCAAATTCTGCGAATGCGTCGCAACTGACGAGGGAAACTTCATCCCCGGTTCAGACGTTTCGTGGGATGGTTCGGCTGCGAACGTGTGTTTCAACCGGTAACAAGGGAGCGCCTGATGATCGATACCGCCTGCAAGACGCTCGCTGACCGTTTCGAGGGTAAGCGGGAACAAGGCCTGAGGGACGTAAAGTTCTTCCTCCGCAATCAAGCGGAAGCTGGCGCGTCGCAAGTGTGCGACGCGGTCAATGGTCTTTACGCTGCGATGGACGCTGGTCGGGCCAAGCGCCTGGACTTTGGCGACCTTAGCTGGAGCGATACGCCGCGCGATAATTGACGCGAGCGGGAAAGCAACTTAACTCGAAACCTCTCGGGCCCTGGTTAAACACTAGGGCCCTTTTCATTTGTGGTTTCTCATGCGGACTTTCGACGTCCAGTTTCTGGAAAGCTTTGACCGCGCTCGGCTCGTGATCGAGATCTACTGGAATCACACGACCGGCGACCCGGGCGCGGGCACCCGGCGGGTGTCGGTCGAGAACCTGCGGAAGTCCGTTGAGAAACTGATCGGACTGCCCGTCAACTTCATCGGCGTCGACTACAGCAACGAGTTCCTGCGTGGGAACATGGAGCGATACGACGATCGCATCGACATCCACGTCCTGCTGCCCCAATCCGAAGAGTGGCAGCGGTTCACGGCGGTCAAGGAGTTGTGCCACGCCCTTTGTGACCAAGCCGACGAATGGTCCGACGATCCAATCCCGCTGATTGAAGACATTGTTGAACTCGAGACCATCAGCAACGACACGCCGGCCGGCACCCGGGCAGAGCGCTTCGCGGAGATGGTTGCCCTAGAGCTACTCTATCCCTTCGAGTTCCGGCGTAAGGATCGCGAGCGCGTGGCGGCAGCGGAGACCACGACGGCGACGATCGCTGCGGAGTTCGGAATCCCCGTGCGCTACGTGGAAATAGCGCAGACGGAAGCCTGGCTCGACTATTGCGAAACTGTCTGGCGCTTTGTGACGCGAACTGTGCCTCACGAGGGCGACCCCGGGTTCGGCGCCGAATAGGGCTACACGCAAGCCTAGGCCACCGGCGCGCCGGCCGGACAAACCGATAGGGCGCCATCAGGCAGCGGCCTCTGAAGCCCTTTCGCCTCACTCCAAGGCGCCCGCATCCAGACGGTGCGCTCTTCCTCGGTAGTCAGGATCACGGGCATCGCCTTGTCATGGACGCGCCCCACCTCGGCGTTGGCGTCCGTCGTCAGGAAGCCGAAGAGGTGACAGGTCTCCATCCCGGTCTTGATCTTGCGCACGCAGGTCCAGTCGACAACTTCGATACCGGCGAAGAACGCCAGCGGCTGATCCTCTGCCAAGGCGAACCACACGGGCTTCAGCGACCCGCCAACCTGATCGGGCTCCGAGAAGGCTGTGAGCGGGACCAGGCAGCGGTTGTGCGGCTCTAGCCACCGCGTCCAGTGCTTCGACGCGGTGTTGCGAACATTGGTCGTGCCACGGTCCGGCTCGTTCTTCAGCAGTTCCTTGAAGGCCGCGTCATCGACTTCCTTGCCCCTCTTCCTCAGGCCCTCCGCGCGCTTGCTGGCGGCCTTGAACAGAGCCTGGCTAGACGAGGGTAGACCCCAACGGGCGCGGACAAGTTCACGACCGTCGGCGCCGTTCCTGACGACCGGAGCAAGGTAGTCCGGATACACGTCGCCTGGCTCTAGGTTGCCGACGCTCGACCGCATTGCTCGGGATGCGGTGAGGATCTCAGATGCGCCAGCGCGCTGTCGGTAGAGATTGCACATGGCGCTCAGCAAATCACGGTGGTCGGCAGTGGACAACATCACAGCCGGCCGCCCTTCTTCATCTCATCGAAGAGCCCTTCACCCTTCGCCTTCCAGATCATGTTGTCGGTCCGGAGCCAGACCAGCGACGTCGTCCAGGCGGTAGCCTTGCAGGCGGGGCAGGGCCGGCGCATGGCGGCGGCCACCTCATGTACGCGGGTGCTGGCCCGGCCACAGCGATCCTTCTCTAGGATGGCGGCCACCTCCTCAGCCTTGGGCAGCCGTGTCCAGTCGCAGGTCGTGCAGGTCATCTTGATCCGGACGTTGGGCCGTCCCGCGGCCACCGAGAGACGCACCGACTGATCGGGGCGGGGGGCGGCCAGCTCGAACCCGCAGCCATCTAGGCGACTGCACTTCAGAGTCCGCTCGACCGTCGAAAGGGGAAGGTGCGCCAAGGCCGCTTCGGCGCGCGCGTGCTCATCGAGCCAGAACTTCCGGCGGCACCCGTAGGTCCGGCACCCGCCAGTCAGGTCCTCCCCGCGCGCTCTATATCCAGCGATAGTCCGCTCAGGCTCCAGCGTCTGGTTTGTGGCCGTCCAGCCGGGCGGTGGGTCGCTAAGGAGGGGGCGGGTTGTCATTGCGGATGTTCCGGCAATGTTCTCGTCCCTTCGGCGGCTGGGAGTCAAGCCGCCAACTATCCGCCGCTTGACCCGCTATTCCACCGGTTCGGCACTGGCTGCGACGACACCGAGCGAGCCCACCGGGCACTGCAAGTTGTGGTTGGCAAGCGGCTGGCCTACCGGTCATCGCCGCCTGTTATCCAGCGATTGCCGTCCGCTAGTCGGCCAGGCGAGCGAAGTTGCGCCACCGTCGTCGCCACGAAAGGCGCTTCGTTCGGCTCAGTTATCCCCAGCGGCGACTCAAACTGTGGGCAGTTTGCTCATGTCGCTGGCCCGTTCGCCCGTGATCAGATGACGTGTCTCTGCGGCAAGGAGCGGGGCGATGGTTCGTCAGGTAGATTGGCGCCAGGGGGGCGAGGCATCGCAGGCTCAGGCCCGCCGAACCGGTATGACCGGCGCGGGCCAGCTTCTCTGGTCATCGGAAGAGTACGAGGCACTGCGCTCGTCGTGGCCGGACACTTCTCACCCAAATCTTCGCGGACGGACGCGCCGAGCCATACTTCATATGGCTGCCAAGCTTGGTCTGCCGAGAACTAAGCGCAACCATGTTTGGACATGTGCGGAGGTAACGCGGTTCAAGCGCATGTGGCCGGTGGCGACCAGAGACGAGCTCTTGGCGGGATTCCCCTGGGCGGCTTGGGAGGACCTCCAGAACAAAGCGCAAGATCTTCGGCGGCGAGGGGCGAGCGAACTGTTCCGCCCCAAACGCAAGTTTCTGCCCACGGGCCATGCTCCCACGGACGCTGTGCTGGAAGAAGCCTATCGCAGTCGGCTGACGCTGACCGACGTGGACGCCATAGCCGACACCCGGGGCTACTTCGGGTCCGGGCGTCACCGACTGAAGGTTCAGTGGCGCTATGTCGGTCGAGCAATCGAAGCGCTTGGCGGAGAGATCGACGTGGGCTGGCCGGAATAGCCAGGCTGACCTAATCCTCTCGCTTGGGCGGGGGCGGCAGCGCATTGGGGCGTCTTGACCGGTGAGGCCATCCGTCAGAGTAAGGCGACGGGATTGCGGACCTCGCCGGTCACAGGGGCGCGAAAATCGCGCAAACGTGACCTATGTGTGACCTAGGAGATACACGGACGGCGGCCAGATTCCGGAAACCCTTATGCCGCAAGGCATGGTCCAGTAGCTCAGCAGGATAGAGCAGCGCTTTCCTAAAGCGAAGGTCGGGGGTTCGAGTCCCTCCTGGACCGCCAGTCAGGTTCCTCAGGTTGACGGCTGCGGGCCGCAAAGCACCGTCCTGACCTGCTGATCAGGCAGCAGCGATCGCAGCCGCCTCTGGCTGGGCAGTGGCGGCCAGCCCACAGTGGAGACAAGCCGGCGCTCGCCTGCCTATGCCTGGGGACAGGGCGATGGTGGGCCTCGGCGGCCCAACTTGTCAGCCCATCCCGGGTGATGAATAGTTCTCGCAGGCCACGTCGCGCGCGCCCTGGCCGGCGCAGACCGAGTCGTGCTTCCGGGAGAGACCATGACCTATGCCCCCGCCGACCGCCCGTTCTATGACGCCGACAGCCACATCATGGAGCTTCCGGATTTCCTGAAGAAGTATGCCGATCCGGCGTTGAGGGACGAGATCCCCGAGGTCAGCTATTCGGCGTCGATCGTCACCGATGACGAGGTGGCGGTGATCATGGACCAGGGCGGCCGGCACAGCGAAGACCACATCGCGGCCCAGATTGCGCTCGGCGACCGGCTGATCGAGGCCTCGAAGGAAATCCAGGCCCTGGGCGCCTTCAACAGCGCCGACCGGTCAAAGGCCATGGATCTGCTGGGCTTCCGCAAGCAGCTGGTTTTCGCCACCCACAGCGTGGCCATGCCGTTCTCGCCCAGCACCAAGCTTGACCCGCGCCTGCGCTATGGCGCTGCGCGGGCGCATAATCGGCACATGGCCGATTTCTGTCGCGCCGACGACCGGCTGATGGGGGTGGCGATCATCCCGCTGGATGACCCGAGCCTGGCCATGACCGAGCTTGACCAGGTCCTGACGAGCGGTCTTGAGGCCGTGTGGGTGCCGCACCGTCCCTGCGGTGATCGCTCGCCCGGCCACGTCGACCTTGATCCCTTCTGGGCAAGGCTGGCGGAGAGCGGACTGCCCTTCCTGCTGCATGTCGGCGGGGCGCCGCTGCAGCTGGCCAAGGCCTGGATGAACAATGGCCGCCCCCCGACGAAGGACTGGCTGGGCGGCGGCGAAAATCTCCGCACCAAGGACGTGGCCCTGCTGCATGAGGGACCCGAAGCTTTTCTGACCATGATGGTGCTGGACGGGGTGCTGGAGCGGCACCCGGGGCTGCGCGGCGCCAGCGTCGAGCTGGGCGCGGGCTGGGTGCCCGAGCTGCTGCGTCGCCTCGACTGGGTGGTGAAACACTGGAGCCGAAACGACGCCAACCTGCAGGGCCTGAGCCGCATTCCCTCCGAGCAGATCACACAGCAGCTGGCGTTCACCCCCTTTGTGTTCGAGGAGGTTGGCCTCTTCATCGACCAGTCCAACCCTGACCTCTACCTGTTCTCGAGCGACTACCCGCACATCGAGGGCGGGCGAAATCCGATCGGCCGCTTCGAAGCCGCCCTTGCCGACCGTGGCGATGGGGTGCGCGACAAGTTCTACGCCGAGAATTTCCTGCGCATTTTCCCGGGCGCGCGGGTCGATGTTCCACGGGTCGGAGCCCTGACCGCCTGAAGCACCAAAATGTGGGGGGCTTTGCGGTAGCCACGACTGGCCTGACAACGCAGCTCGCCCAGTCCGGGCCCCTGACCTTCAGGCCCATTCTTGCGGGCGCGCCGGGCGGAGACAGGCCTGCGCCCAACTGCCCCCACCGCCAGCCAGTCCCGGCGATCGCGCTCCTTGCGTTAATCCGTTCCTGAAACCTCCGACATTGCGGCCGCTTGCCGCGCCCAAACCGTCATCCGGACAGTCTGCCGATCGCGCGCGCCGTGGCAGGGCGCGCCTCTATTCGTTCGACCCAGGCTGAAAGCGCCGGGAAATCCTGCAAGGCAAAGCCCCCGTAGGCCATGCGGCGGACCCATCCGAAGGTCGCGATATCGGCGATCGAGTAGGCCTCGCCGTTCAACCAGACCGACTCGTCGATCCGTGATTCCACAATGCCGAGCAGACGAGCCGCCTCGCTTCTGAACCGGACGAGGGCGTAGGGGTCCGGCGCGCGCCGGGATCGGAAATGGCCGGCGGCGCCCATGGCGGGACCAAGGCCCGCGACCTGGAGAAACAGCCAGCTGAGCGTCAGCGCCCTGGCGCCGGCCGATGTCCCCATCAGGTCGCCGGACATCCCGGCCAGGTGGAGCAGAATGGCGCCGGACTCGAAGACCGTGACGGGCTGACCGCTCGCCTCGTCCCGGTAGCGGATCGCCGGAATCTTCCCGTTCGGGTTCACCCCTGCGAACGCCGGCGAGCGAAGCTCCGCGCTCCCGAGCGTCATCAGGCGCACCTGATAGGGGAGGCCGAGCTCTTCGAGGGCGATCGGGATCTTGATCCCGTTGGGCGTGTCGGCTGTGAAGAGCTCGATCATGGTCGGTCTGGCGGGCGTCATCACAGGACTCGCATCAGGGTCTCAAGGCTGACGCCGCCAGCGCGGTCGGAGCTCAGCAAGGCGGCGATCCTGTCGGTGCGGGGTCGCTGGCGGGGGAGAACGGGCGTGTCGCGCGGCTCGCAGATCGGGCGCAGCACGGGCGGCCAGAGGCTTCCCGTTATCCTCATCGGGCGCCTCCTCGACGACAGGGTCCGCCCTGAGCGATCCGGTCAAGGAACCCGGACGGCAGCCGAAGGCGCGGACAGGCCCGTCGCTTGCGTTCGACGTCCGCCTGATCATCGCCCGCCGCGTCGATCTCCGCCCCGCTGGGGCCCGCGCGCCGCGCCTCGCTCTCCAGAGTGGCGAGGCTCGCCCCGCACACGGCTTCGCCGAGCAGCGCCAGGCGCGGCTCGACGTTCGTCCTCTCGCCAGGATCGAACACCGCATCCGCCTCGGCGGCCGCTGACTGATCCTTCATATCGCTCTCCCGACGGCGCCCGGGTTCGAGCGTGGCGTCAGGTCCTAGCGGCGCGCGGCGATGTCGATAATCCACACGATCGGCAATCCACTATTCCGGAACGCGGAATGCCGTCAGTTCACAAGGTGGTTCGCGCGCAACCGCTCTGCCGCGAAGTCCACAAAGGCGCGCACTTTCGCCGACGCGTTTCTCCCCTCGGGATGGACGATGTGGATCGGGAGCGGCTCCTCCTCGAACGCGTCCAGGGTTGTCTGCAGTGTTCCGTTCAGCAGGTCAGGACCAATCTGGTACGAGAGCACCCGGGCGAGACCCCAGCCGGACCGGGCGGCGCTGATCGCGCCCTCGTTCGAGTTGCAGAACAGGGCCGGTTTGACCTGCGTGACGGTGCTGGACTGTTTTCCGAACCGCCAGTCCAGCGAGGTCCAGGCGCTGGTGGCCGCGATGATCCTGTGACGGGTGAGGTCCGACGGCGCGGCCGGAGCGCCGTGGCGCTCGAAATAGGCCGGCGCGCCACAGATGACCCGGCGCACCGAACCCACCTTGAGGGCGGCCTGGCTTGAATCGGGGAGGTGTCCGATCCGGATCGCGACGTCGATGCCCTCGTCGACCAGGTTGGTCACACGGTCCAGGAACAGCAGCCGGCCGGTCACCTCGGGATAGGCGTCCAGGAATTCCGTCACGATGGGAACAATGTAGATCTGGCCGAACAACACCGACGCGGTGATGGTGATGACGCCGGTTGGCTTTGCATAGGACCCGGCCGCCGCCGCTTCAGCGTCTTCGATGGCCGACAGGATCTGTCTGCAGTCGTCGACGTAGCGGCGGCCGACCTCCGTAAGCTTGACCGAACGGGTCGTCCGCGTCAGCAGCCGCGCGCCGATCAAATCCTCCAGGCCGGCCACGGCGCGGGTGACAGCGGGCGGGCTGAGGTTCATCTGACGCGCCGCTTCTGCGAACCCGCCGGTGTCGGCGATCCGTACGAGCACGCGCATGGCGTGGATGCGGTCCATCTGCCCCCTCCAGGCACTGTTCCGATTTCCGTAATGGTCACTTGATCACGGCGGAGCTTCTTGCACCACGCGTTCTGTCGCATCTCCTGTCCGCCGGCATCACCGGCCACGCACAGGAGCCCAGCCCATGAAACTCTACTTCCACCCCATCTCCGGGCACGCCCACAGGGCTCGCCTCTTCCTGTCGCTCATCGGCGCTGACGTGGACATCGTCGACGTGGACCTGGCCAAGGGGCAGCACAAGTCGCCCGAGTACCTGGCGCTCAACCGCTTCGGCCAGGTGCCGCTGCTCGAAGACGACGGCCTCTTCATCCCCGACTCCAACGCCATCATGGTCTATGCCGCCAGGAAGTTCGGTCGCACGGACTGGCTGCCCGACGATCCCGCCGGCGCCGCCTCGGTCCAGCGCTGGCTTTCGGTGGCCGCCGGACAGATCGCCTTCGGCCCCGCCGCCGCCCGCCTCGTCACGATCTTCAACGCAGCCTTCAATGCTGAAGAAGTGATCGGCCGCGCCCATGCGGTCCTGAAGCTGATCGAGGCTGAGCTCCACGGCCGCCAATGGATCGCGAGCGACCGTCCGACGATCGCCGACGTGGCGCTCTACAGCTACATCGCGCGCGCCCCCGAGGGGAACGTCGACCTTTCCGCGTACGGAAACGTGCGGGACTGGCTTGCCCGCATCGAGGCGCTGCCTGGCTTCGTGGCCTTCGCCGCGACTCCTGTCGGCCTCGCGGCCTGAACCGATGAGGGGGCGCCGAGGCCCCCTTGTCCCTCATCCCCCCGCAAGGGCGCCGGCATGTCAGACAACGCACAGGAAAAGCCCTCGCCCTTTCACCAAGGCGAGGTCGCGCTTCAGCGGAGCGTCGGCGTCGCCGAACACCTCGAGCGGTTCGGCCGGCGCGTCATTCGCGATTACATGCCCGACCAGCACCGGCAGTTCTACGGACAGCTCCCGTTCGTCGTGCTCGGAACAGTCGATCAGGCAGGCGACGCCTGGGCGACCCTGCTCGCGGGACGACCGGGCTTCGTGACGAGTCCCGACGCGCGGCGGTTGGCGTTCTCTGGGGCCGCCGATCCCGCCGATCCCGCCTCGCCCGGACTGGGTGAGGGAGATGCCATCGGACTGCTCGGCATCGAACTGCACACACGCCGGCGGAACCGCATGAACGGCTACGTCCGGCGCGCCGGCGGCGGCGGGTTCAGCGTCGAGGTCGAGCACGCGTTCGGCAATTGCCCGCAGTACATCCAGCTGCGCGACTTCACCTTTGTGCGCGAGCCAGGCGAGCCCGGCCCTGCGGCGGGGCCGCAGACCGTGGCGATGAGCGACCCGCGGGTCCGCGCGCTGATCGGCGCCGCGGACACCTTCTTCGTGGCGTCCTACGTTGAGGACGCAGCTGGCAGACACGTCGATGCCTCGCATCGCGGCGGCAAGCCCGGCTTTGTCCGGCTCAACGACGACGGCTCGCTGACAATCCCCGATTTCGCCGGGAACCTGCATTTCAACACGCTCGGAAATTTCCTGCTCAACCCGCGCTGCGGCCTTGTCTTTCCCGACTTCGAGACCGGCGACCTGTTGCAGCTGACGGGCGACGCCGAGGTCGTCCTGGAGTCCCCCGAGATCAATGCTTTCCAGGGCGCCGAGCGCCTTTGGATCTTCCGCCCGAGACGGGCGGTGCTGCGCCCGTCGGCGCTGCCCCTGCGCTTCGTATCCCGGCGCGACGCAGCCTCACCGAACAGTCTGATGACCGGCGACTGGAGCCAGGCCGCCGATCGCCTGGAGGCTGCAGCGCTGAAGTCGCGCTGGCGCCCGTTCAAGGTCACGCGGATCGTTGAGGAAAGCCGTGTTGTCCGATCCCTTCACCTGGAGCCCGCCGACGGCAGGGGGATCTCGCCGCACCTCGCCGGTCAGCACCTGCCCATCCGGGTCCGGCCGAGTGACGATGCCGCTCCGGTGATCCGCACCTATACGATCTCCACGGCCCCATCGGACGGCCACTACCGCATCAGCGTCAAATGCCAGGGCCTGGTCTCGAGCTTCCTGCACGAGCGCCTTGCCGAGGGGGACATCCTCGAGGCGCGCGCGCCGGCCGGAGGATTCACGATCGACCCCCATGAGCAAAGGCCTGCCGTACTCCTGGCCGCGGGCGTCGGCATTACTCCGATCCTGGCGATGCTTCGGACCATCGTGTTCGAGGGGCTGCGGAAGCGGCGGGTTCGCCCCACCTTTGTCTTCGTCGCCGCGAACACGCTGGCCGAGCGGGCCTTTGACAACGAGATCGAGGACCTCAAGGCCCAGGCGAGCGGTGCGGTATCGGTGTTTCGCACGCTTGCGGACGCCACGGGGGCGTCCGAGGGTGACTACGACGCCCTCGGACGGATCGACCTTGAGGTGCTCCGGAGGGTGCTGCCTCTCGACGGCTACGACTTCTATCTGTGCGGCCCGCCGCCCTTCATGCAGGGCCTCTACGATGAGCTCCGCGGCATCGGCACGCCGGACGAGCGGATCCACGCCGAAGCGTTTGGCCCCGCCTCGCTCAAGCGAACGCGGCAGGCGGCGCCCGCTGACAGCGTGCCGCCGGCCGCCACCCGGTCCGTCCCCGTCGCCTTCGTCGCCTCCGGGAAAGAGGCGCGGTGGACGCCTGGCTCGGGGTCCTTGCTCGACCTTGCGGAGGCGCGTGGCCTTGCCCCCGAGTTCAGCTGTCGGGGCGGCAATTGCGGGACGTGCGCGGTCCGCGTGTTGGCCGGCGCGGTCGCCTACCCGGATCCGCCGGAGGCCACCGTACCCGAAGGCAGCGCTCTGATCTGCTGTTCCGTGCCGGCCGACCCGTCGGTGACCGGTGGGGATCGGTTGGTGCTCGACCTTTGAACCGTGGTGCTGGAGCGCAAGCGCCACGCCGTCCTTCAACCCCGCTGCAAGCCCGACAATCAGGAGCCCGAACATGTCGCGTCCCCCCTTGCCGCCGTTCTCCCGGGAGAGCGCCATCGAAAAGGTCAGGTTGGCCGAAGACGGCTGGAACAGCCGGGATCCGGTGCGTGTCGCGCTCGCCTACACGGAAGACACGCTCTGGCGGAACCGGGCCGAGTTCCCGCGAGGCCGCGCCGAGGTCGAAGCCTTCCTCCGCCGCAAGTGGGCCCGGGAACTCGACTACCGCCTCATCAAGGAGCTCTGGGCGTTCGCCGGGAACCGCATCGCGGTCCGCTATGCCTATGAATACCGCGACGACAGCGGCAACTGGTTCCGGGCCTATGGAAACGAGAACTGGGAGTTCGCCGACGACGGGCTGATGAATCGCCGCTTCGCAAGCATCAATGAGCTGCCGATCGCCGAGTCCGATCGCAAGTTTCGCTGGCCGCTCGGTCGCCGGCCAGACGATCATCCGGGACTTAGCGATCTTGGGCTCTAAGGCAGCGACCCTCAGCGCCGCCCTTCGGTCCGTGGCGCAGAGCAAGGCTGACGCCCAACTGCCCCCACCGCCAGTCCGTCAGCGCGATCGCGCTCCCTGCGGCAATCCCTGCCTGAAACCCCCGACATTCCGGCCGCCTGCGGCGCCCAAACCGTCACCGGCGCCGGCGGGTCCCCGGCCGGGCAGGGGCGGGCAGGCAGGCTGATGCGGCGCCGTACTTCCGCGTCGCGGGCGTCTCGCCCTGGTCGACATTCGTCTGCGAGGTGAAGAGTCGTCTTCGAAACGCCGTTTGGGTCATGATGGGTTCGCGCGGCGTCGCCGATGTGGCCGGGGGGCTGACAGCATGGCCTGGGAAATGAGCGGTCGCTGGGACCGTCGCTTCTGGCCGCTGGCCGAGGCGTTCCGCGACAACTTCGACGAGGGTCTGGAGCTGGGCGCCTCCCTGGCGGTGACCTGGCGCGGGCGGACGGTCGTCGACGTCTGGGGCGGCTGGGCGGATGTCGGGCGCACCAGGTCCTGGCGCAAGGACACCATCGTGCAGGTGTTCTCGGTCACCAAGATCATGCTGCTGGCGGCGGTCCTGAGCCTGGTGGACCGGGGAAGGCTCGCGCTGGACGCGCCGATCGCCCGCTACTGGCCCGAGTTCGCCCAGGGCGGAAAGGGGGAGGTCACCCTGCGGGACTTCCTGACCCACCGGGGCGGCGTACCCGGGTTCAGACCGGCGGCCGGTCCCGAGGACCTGCATGACTGGGCGCGGATGACCGAAAACCTCGCCGCGCAGCCGCACTGGTTCGGCGGCCAGAAGGTCATTTGCTACCACGCCATCACCTACGGCTATGTGCTGGGCGAACTGATCCGACGGGTGACCGGGCAAGGGCCGGCCCGCTTTTTCCGCGACCAGGTCGCCCGGCCCGCCGGCGCGGACTTCCAGATGGGCCTGACCTCGCGGGGGGACCTTCGGCGACTGGCGATCCCGGATATCTCCAGGCTCGCCCCGCCTCCGGACACGGCGGACAATCCCCTCATGCTGGAGATCATCGGCCCGCCGCCGACGCTGGAAAGTCTCATGTCCTGGGGGCGGCTTTCGGCGGTGATGCCGGCCGCCAACGGCTACGGCAACGGGCGGTCGATCGCGCGGGTCTGCGCCATCTTCGCCATGAACGGCAAGGTTCGGGGCCGCCGCTTCATGTCGCCTGAAATGGTCGCCGAGGCCGCCACCGAGCAGGTCTATGGCGACGACCTGTACATCGGCCGGATCGCCTGGGGGCTGGGCTTCGGGCTCAACAGCCCGGACTACCCCGCGCCCTCGCCGACGGCCTTTCACTGGGGCGGCGCCGGCGGGTCATGGGGCGTGATGGATCCCAGGGCCGGGGTCAGCCTCGGCTATGCGCCCAACCGGCTCCTCGGCGGGGCGGGCGCGGCGCTGGATCCCCGCCTGGCGCGACTGAGCGCAGCGCTGTCGGACCTTCTCCCGGGGCTGTCTCCCTAGTCCCCGCTTGCTTTCGGAAACAGGCTGGCGCCCGACGCGCGTTCCGATACCCTTGTTCTCGCACGCGCGGGGGCGGACGAGCGACTTGGCCGACATCTTCATTTCGTACTCCCGGACTGACAAGCCGCTGGTGGCGCCCATCGTGGCGGCGCTGGAAGCCAAGGGCTGGTCGATCTGGTGGGACATGGACCTCGCGCCGGGCGAGGAGTTCGACGACGTCACCGCCGCGGCGCTGGAGAGCGCCCGCTCGGTGATCGTGGTGTGGACGCCGACCTCGGTGGCCTCGCGCTGGGTCCGCGGCGAAGCGCGGGTGGGGGCGGACCGGGGCGTGCTGATGCCGGTGCGGTTCCAGGACGCCAAGCTGCCGATCGACGTGCGGGCGATCCACACCACCGACCTGGACGACTGGGGCGGCGATCCGCAGAGCCCGCCGTTCCAGGCCCTGCACCAGTCGCTGGCGGCCATGCTGGGCGATCCCGGCGGCGGGCGCCTCCCCTGTGTCGGCCGGTCCGCCGAGCTGGACGCCGTGCGGGAGATGGTCGCCCGGACCAAGCGCGGCGACGGCGGCCTGCTGCTGTTCTCCGGCGAGGCCGGCGTGGGCAAGACCCGAATGATCCTGGAGGCCGAGAAGATCGCCCAGGACAGCGGCTTCACCGTCCTGCGCGGCCATTGCTCCAACACCGACTTCGCCCCGCCCTACGAACCGGCGCTCGAGCAGATCGAGCAGATGGCCCGCACCCTGGGCCCGGACCTGATGCGCCGGGCGATGGGCGACAACGCCACCGAGATCGCCCGGCTGATGCCGGAGCTTCGCCAGCAGTACGCCGACATCCCGCCCTATCCGACCCTGCCGCCCGAACAGGAACGCCGCTATCTGCTGCACGGCATGGCGGAGTTCGTCGCGCGGGGCGCCCGGGGGCGTCAGCCGATCCTGCTGATCTACGAGGATCTGCAGTGGGCCGACGACTCCACCTGCATCCTGATGCGCTACATGGTCGAGCGGCTGAAGGGCGAGCCGGTGCTGCTGATGGGCACCTACCGCGACAGCGAGCTGACCGCCACGGCGCCGTTCGGCCGCGTGCTGCAGGAGCTGGTGCGCGGGCGGCTGGCCGAGGACATGCGGCTGAAGCGGCTGACGCCCGCCGAACTGGTCGAACTGCTCATCCGTCAGTTCGGGGCCGAGCCGCCGTCCAGCCTGGTCGAGCTGATCTACTCCAAGACCGAGGGCAATCCCTTCTTCATCGAGGAGGTCATCCGCCACCTCAACGACGCCGGCCAGCTGGTGACCGAGGCCGGCAAGTTCCGGCAGGACATCGACATCCCCGACACCGAGATGACCCGTGGCGTGCGCCTGATCATCGAGGACCGCATCAGCCGCGCCGGAACCCACTGCCGCGAGGTGCTGACCATCGCGGCCGTGGCCGGGCGGACCTTCGCGTTCGACCTGCTGGTCAAGGCGGATCCGACGCGGAGCGAGGACGACATCCTCGACGCGGTCGAGGAGGCCGAGCGGATGAACCTCATCGAGGACGTGTCGCACGACCGCGTGGCCCGCTACCGGTTTGTCCATGAACAGATGCGTCAGACCCTGTCGGGCGCCCTGTCCCTGCCACGCCGCCAACGGCTGCACCTGCGCATCGCCGAGGCGCTGGAGTCGGCGGGTCCGGCGAAGGCCGAGCTGGTCGCCAGCGAAATCGGCCACCATCTGTACCAGGCCGGCTCGGCCGTCGAGGGAGGCCGGACCGCCCGCTACCTGACCATCGCCGGCGAACGCGCCGTGGCGGCCCTGGCCTTCGAGGACGCCCTCAAACAGTTCGACCTGGCGCTCAACGCGCTGCACGACCAGGGCGACCCGGCCACGACCTCGCGTCTGCAAGGCCTGCGGTCAGAGGCGCTGCGGGGCGCGGAGCGGATTCCGGAGTCCCTCGTGGCCCTGAACCAGGCGGTGGCCTTGGCCCCGACCCAGGCGGCGAGGGACGATCTCGCCCTGCAGCGCTGCCGCATGCTGCTGGACATCTGGCGGGGCAGTGAAGCGATCGACGAGCTCGAGCAGCTCATGATCCGTGCGCGCGACGGGGGCGATCCACAGCGCGAGCTGGAGGTCCAGCGCACGATCGCCCGCGGCTACTACGTCATGTCGCTGGACCACAAGGGCTTCGCCGAGAAGTCCAGGGACGCCTACGAGCGGGCCATCGCCCTGGCGCGCACCCTGGGCGACCAGAAGGCCCTGGCTGCGTCGCTGATCGCCACCGCGCAGCTGATCGACTACTGGGCCGACTACCGCGACCAGGCCAACGCCAACCTCGACGAGGCGGGCGCCATCGGCGACCGGATCGGCGATGAAGAGATCGGGTTCGACGTCCAGATCAAGGCGTTGGGCACCCGCGGCGGATCGCTGGAGGACGCCGAGGCGCTGCTGCAGCGGCTGCTGGTGCGGCGCGATCCGATCCGCCTCAACGCCCTCTATTTCTCGATGATGTGGACCACCCTGCGGGTCGGGAAGCTGGAACGGTGCGTCGAGATCTGTGACGCGGGCGTGGAGCTGGCCTACCGCATCGGGACGCTGCCGGTTCAGTACCCCTCGATCCGCGCCTTCGCCCTCATGGCGCTGGGCTGCTACGATCGGGCCTGGCGGTCCCTCGACGAGGAAATCGCCGACAAGGACCACCGCTTCGGCGCGGCCCTTAGCGACATGGGGCGACTGGACTACGAGGTTCAGCTGGGCGCCTACGACGCCGCGCTCGCGCGGGCGCCGCATGTGATCGCCGAGGCCCAAGCCCTGGTCCGCGTCTGGATGCTGAACTGGATCAGCTCCCTGCTGGCCGGCATGACGCCAGTCTTCGCCGGAGAGTCGGCGACGCTCGACCGGATCGACGCGTTGATCGCCTCGACCGGCGTACAGCCCGACCGCGTCGGCCGCGCGACCCTGGCCCTGGCGCGTGGCGACGTCGCCGGCGCCCGCGCCCTGTTCCCCGGCGAAACGCCGCCGGACCGCATCCTCGGCTACCTCACCGAGCTGGCGCGCCGCGTTCTGCTGGCCCAGCTGGCGAGCGCAGAAGACCGCCCCGACGCGGCGCTGGAGGCCATCGTCGAGGCCGCTGATCTCGCCCGGCAGAGCAAGGCCGACGGTCTGCTCTGGAGCATCCTGGCGCGGCAGGCGCTGATCGAGGACGGTCTGGGTCGCGAGGCGGAGGCCTCCGCCCACTGGGACGAAGCCCAGGCGCTGCGAACGAAAATCGCCGCCGCCATCCCCGACCCGGCGCACCGGTCGGCCTTCCTCACCGGTCGCCTGGCCTCGCACCTGGGGCTCGCCCGCTGATGGCCGCATCCGTCGAGCTTCACGGCGTTTGTCATGAACGGTTTCAGCCGATCCGGGATGCGCTCGCCGCCAACTTCGAGAACCGGCTGGAGATCGGCGCCTCGGTCGCCGTGATCTGGCGCGGAGACCTGGTCGTCGACCTTTGGGGCGGCTCAGCGGACCGCGCAGGGACCCGGCCCTGGGAGCGCGACACGATCGTGCAGGTCTTCTCCACCAGCAAGATCATGCTGGCCCTCTGCATGATGATGCTGGTCGACCGTGGCAAGCTCGACCTCGACGCGCCGGTCGCGCACTACTGGCCGGAGTTCGGCCAGGGGAACAAGGACCGGGTGACCGTGCACCAGGCCCTGACGCATCAGGCCGGCGTTCCGGGCTTCCGTCCGCCGGTCAGCTTCGAGGATCTGCACGACTGGGAGGCGATCACCGCCCGGGTCGCGGCCATGCCGCACTGGTTCGGCGGCGAGACGACCCTCTGCTACCACCCGATAACCTACGGCTTTGTGCTGGGCGAGATCCTGCGGCGCGTCGACGGACGCGACATCGCGACCTTCGCGCGGGAGGAGGTAACCGACCGGATAGCGGCCGACTTCCAGCTCGGGCCAATCAACCCGGCCGACATCAGCCGGGTCGCCGAGCCCAACTTCCTGCCGCCGACGCCAGACTACGAGATGCCCGGGCCGTTCACGGAGTCGATCCTGGGCTCCGTCGGGCTGGGCGACTGGATGAGCCCGGGGCGGCTGTCAGCGCTGATCCCGGCGTCCAACTGCTACGCCAACGGCCGGTCCATCGCCGGATTGTGCAACGTGTTCGCCAGCAAGGGCGTGGTCGGCGGCCAGCGCATCCTTTCCGCGGCGATGGTCCATGAGGCCGGCCGGGAGCAGGCGGCAGGCGAGGATCGCTTTCTGGGACCGATCCGCTATGGCCTGGGGCTTGGCATCGACAATCCGGGAATGCCGGCGCCGACACCCACATGCTTCCACTGGGGCGGCTACGGCGGGTCCTGGGGCATTATGGACCCGGTGACCGAGGTCGCCTTCGGGTATGCGCAAAACATGCTGGACTACAGCGGCGGCGCCATCACGCCTCGTCTCGCCGGGTTCCAGCAGGCGCTGATGAGCATCCTCCCGACCCTGACGCCATGACCGCCCCGCCCGACATCTTCCTCTCCTACAACCGCGAGGATCAGGCCGTCGCCCGACGGTTCGCCGAGGCGTTCGAGGGTGAGGGGTTCCACGTCTGGTGGGACACGACCCTTCGCGCCGGCGAGGCCTATGACGAGGTGACCGAAGCGGCGTTACGTACGGCGAAGGCCGTGGTGGTGCTGTGGTCGCCGCGCTCGGTCGTGTCGCGCTGGGTCCGCGCCGAGGCGACGCTCGCCGACCGCAACAGGACCCTCGTGCCCTGCACCATCGAGCCGTGCGACCGCCCGATCATGTTCGAACTGACCCAGACGGCGGATCTGAGCCACTGGGACGGCAAGCCGGCGGACAAGGTCTGGCGGGCGTTCCTGACCGACGTGAAGCGGTTCGTGGAGACGGCGCCGGCCGCGCCTGCGACCGTCGCCCCCCCCGAGCCGGACCCTGTCCCGCCCGTCCGGGGCGCCGGCAAGCGGGGCTCGGCGCCGACGCTGGCGGTGCTGCCCTTCACCAACCGGTCAGGCGTCGCCGACGATGAGGTGTTCGCCGAGGGGATGGTCGAGGACGTGATCGCCGCCCTGGCCCAGGGCGCCCACATGCGGGTGCTGGGCAGCATGGCGACCGCCAATCTTCGCCGGGAGACGATCACCGATCCGGCCGCGATCGGGCGGCAGCTGGGCGTTCGCTACCTGCTCGAGGGCAATGTCCGCCGGGTCGGGTCCGGCCTAAGGGTCACGACCCAGCTGCTGGAGGCGGCGACGGGCGAAGTCCTCTGGGCCGGGCGGTTCGACCGTCCGCTGACGGAACTGGCCGACCTGCAGGAAGAGCTCGTGATGGAGGTCGCCGCCCGGCTGGATATACAGGTGTCCAACCTGGAAATGGAAAGGGCGCTCAGAAAGCCGGGCGACCTCACCGCCTGGGAAGCGGTGATGCGCAGCCTTTCGGCCACCCAGCATCTGGACGCCCCCAGCCTGTTGCGCGGCCTCGAGGACGCGCGCAACGCGGTCACCATTGATCCGGACTACGCGCTGGCCCACGCGGCGGCGGCCAATACTTCGGCAGTTCTGTATCTGCTCTCAAGTCTCGACGATCCGGCGGAAGTCAGGCTGATCCGGCGGCATGTCGATCGCGCCCTGGAGTTGGGACCGGAAGATCCCCTTGTTCTGACCTATGCGGGCGGGGGGCTGCTTTACTGCGGCTACAGGGAAGAAGCCCATCGATGCCTCGCCCGGGCCATCGCCAGGTTGCCCGGCAACGGACTCGCTCACTACATATATGGCGCTGCGTGCAGTTTTCTTGATCGCACCGACGAGGCGCTGGAACACTGCGAAACAAGCTTTCGGTTGATGCAGGGATCACCGCTGCTCTGGTCCGTTTTCGCCATGAAGGCCAACGCGCTCATTCGGGCCGGACGGTGGGAGGAGGCGATGGAGCAGCTGGATGAAAGCCTCGCCCTCAATCCCGACGGCAGCATCATCCGGCTGCAGCAGGCGATTTGCTACCGCCACCTGGGTCGACACGCCGAAGCCCGGCGACTGTTTGCCCTGGCGCGAACGGTCGACTGGTCCCTCGCCCAGATGGAGACGTGGTTTCAGAGGGTGATGATCGGCAATCCGGTTCTGGACGAGCACATCGCCCACATCCGCGCCCTCTGGGCCGAGGCGCAGGGCGAGGCATGAGCGACGCTTCCGCGCCCCTTGCCCCGCCGCCGCCGCGCATCCGGCTGTCGGTCGGGGTCACCGGCCACCGCGAAGGCAACGCCGCGTTCGCCGCCAACCGGGCGGCGATCGAGGCGACGCTGGCCGGAGTGTTCGACGCCATCGCCGCCGCCGTGGCCGCCGAGCCGGCGCTGCTGGGCCCGGACTCGCTGGCGCCGACGCGCCTCCACTCGATGCTGGTCGACGGGCTGGACCAGATGGCTTCGCACCAGGCGCTGGCGCGAGGCTGGGAGCTGGTCGCGCCGCTGCCGTTCGGCCGGGCCCTGAACGCCGCCATCAACGCCCATCCCGAGAGTGTCGCGGAGGCCCGCAGCCTGCTGACCGGCAAGGGCCGGTGCGGCGCGGCCACCCGGGTGCGGGCCAAGGCCATCGCCGATCTGGAGGCGAGCGCCCGCGTGTTCGAACTGGCTGACCGCGACGACACGATCGCAGCCCTGTACCTGGCTCGCCTTGAAGAGCCGACCAATGTCGCGCGGGCGCAGGCCTATTCCTTCCAGACCTCCGAGCGGGTGGCGCTCGCCGCCCAGGTCCTGATCGAGCAGTCGGATTTCCTCGTCGCGGTCTGGGACGGCGCCAGCACCAGCTTCGTCGGCGGCACCGGTCACACCATCGCCCTGGCGCTCGACATGGGCGCGCCGGTGGTCTGGATCGACGCCCGGGCGCCGGAGCGCTGGCGGATCCTGCACGCCCCAGAGTCGCTCGCGGTGATCATGGCCGGCGCTCCCGCCGATCCTGACCGGGACGAGGCCCTGGCCCAGCTGGTCCAGGACGCGCTCCGGCCGACACCCGGCAAGACTCACGACACCGACCGGAGCCCCCTGGAGGGGCTCCGCGCGCTGGATGCCGAACGCTGGCGCTCGCGCAGCAACCCGTTCTGGCACGGCTATCGCCGGGTGGAGGCGGTGTTCGGCGCGGACGACTTCAAGGGGCGCTTTCGAAACCTGACCCAGACCTACGAGACGCCCGACGACATCACCGCCGGCAGCGGCGCTCCGGTGCTGGCCGCCGCCGCGGCCTTGCCCGGCCAGGACAGCGGCTACATCGGCCGGGTCCGGACCGACGTGCTGCGGCGGTTCGCCTGGGCGGACGGCATCTCGGCCCGCCTGTCGGACGCCTATCGCGGCGGCATGATCCTCAGCTTCCTGTTCTCCGCCTTGGCCATTGTCGGCGGCATCGCCTACCTGCCGTTCGCGAGCAGTCACCAGAAGTGGATGTTCGCCCTGTTCGAGCTGGCCCTGCTGGCCGGCATCCTGGCGATCACCTTCGTCGGCCAGAGCCGGCGGTGGCACGGCCGCTGGTTCGAGACCCGCCGCGTGGCCGAATACTTCCGCCATGCGCCGATCCTGCTCCTGCTGGGCGTGGCCCGGCCCACGGGGCGGTGGCCGCGCGGGGCCAACACCTCGTGGCCCGAGTGGTACGCGCGCCATGGCCTGCGCGACCTCGGCCTGCCGCCCGTCGTGGTGACGCCGGCCTATCTGAGGGGCGCGCTCGAGAGCCTGCTGCTCGACCATGTGGTCCGGCAACGCGACTACCACCGCTACAAGGCCCGCCGGCTGGCCCGGGCCCACCACAATCTCGACAAGCTGTCGGAGGCCCTGTTCACGCTCGCGGTGATTTCGGTCAGCAGCTACCTCCTGCTCAAGGGCGGCGGGGCGCTGCATCTGATCGACAAGGCGATCGCCGCCGACCTGTCCTACCTGTTCACCTTCCTGGGCGTGCTGCTGCCGACGTTCGGCGGGGCGATCGCGGGTGTGCGGTACTTCGGCGACTTCGAACGCTTCTCGGCCATCTCCGAGGTCACCGCCGAGAAGCTGGACGCCGTGGCCGGCCGCATCGAGCTGTTGCTGACCGCGCCGGACAGCGCGCTCGACTACGCCCGGGTCTCCGAACTGGCCCACACCGCCGACGACATCGTGGTCAGCGAGATCGAGAACTGGCAGGCGGTGTTCGGCGGCAAGCACATAACCGTGCCGGTTTAGAGGTCGCTGGCGGAGACTTCGGCCACCGACAGCCCCCCTTGCGGGCCACGTCGCCAGTCGCTTGCCCAGCGACCCGGGCTGCCAAGGGAGAAGGCCAGCCGGCCGGGGATCAGGACGACACCGGCTCCAGCCTCTAGCCGCCCGGGTGCAGGCCGGGCGCTTCCTGGCCGGTGCGGGCGACATACTCGGTGTAGCCGCCGCCGTACTGGTGGGCGCCGTCGGGGGTCAGCTCCAGAACCCGGTTCGACAAGGCCGCCAGGAAATGGCGGTCGTGCGAGACGAACAGCATCGTGCCCTCGAAGTCCGCCAGGGCCGCGACCAGCATCTCCTTGGTCGCCATGTCGAGGTGGTTGGTCGGCTCGTCGAGCACCAGCAGGTTCGGCGGGTCGAACAGCATCCTGGCCATGACCAGCCGCGCCTTCTCGCCGCCCGACAACACGCGGCAGGGCTTTTCGACATCGTCGCCGGAGAAGCCGAAGCATCCGGCCAGGGTGCGCAGCGCGCCCTGGCCCGCTTGCGGGAACGCGCCCTCCAGGGATTCGAAGATCGTTTCCTCGCCGTCCAGCAGATCCATGGAGTGCTGGGCGAAGTAGCCCATCCTGACGCTGGCGCCGATGCCGACGCTGCCCTTGTCCGGCTTGGCGGCGCCGGCCACGAGCTTCAGCAGCGTCGACTTGCCGGCCCCGTTGGCGCCGAGCACGCACCAGCGCTCCTTGCGACGCACCAGGAAGTCGAAGTCCTCATAGATCGTCTGGGCGCCGTAGCCCTTGTGGACCTTGCGCAGGTTGATCACGTCGTCGCCGGACCGTGGCGGGCTCTGGAAGTCGAACTGGACGGTCTGGCGGCGGCGCGGCGCCTCGACGCGTTCGATCTTGTCGAGCTTCTTGACCCGGCTCTGCACCTGGGCGGCGTGCGAGGCGCGCGCCTTGAACTTCTCGATGAACTTGATCTCCTTGGCCAGCATCGCCTGCTGGCGCTCGTACTGCGCCTGCCGCTGCGCCTCGCCGAGCGCCCGCTGCTGGTCGTAGAAATCGAGGTCGCCCGAGTAGGTGATCAGCGAACCGCCATCGATCTCCACCACCTTGCCGATGATGCGGTTCATGAAGGCGCGGTCGTGCGAGGTCATCAGCAGCGCGCCGTCGTAGTTTTTCAGGAAGCTCTCGAGCCAGATCAGGCTTTCCAGGTCGAGGTGGTTGCTGGGCTCGTCCAGAAGCATGCCGTCGGGCCGCATCAGCAGGATGCGGGCCAGCGCCACGCGCATCTTCCACCCGCCCGACAGCAGGCCGACGTCGCCGTCCATGCGCTCCTGGCTGAAGCTCAGGCCGGCCAGGACCTCTCGCGCCCGCGCTTCCAGCGCGTAGCCGTCCAGCTCCTGGAAGCGCTCCAGCACCTCGCCGTAGCGATCCATGACGGCATCGAGCTGGTCAGCCTGGTCAGGGTCGACCATGGCCGCCTCGAGGCTGGCCATCTCGGCGGCCAGCGCGCTGACGGGGCCGACGCCGTCCATCACGGCGGCGACCGCGCTCTGGCCGGACATCTCGCCGACATCCTGGCTGAAGTAGCCGATCGTCATGCCGGGATCGATCACCACCAGACCATCGTCGGGCTGTTCCTGGCCGGTGATCATCCGGAAGAGCGTGGTCTTGCCGGCGCCGTTCGGGCCGACCAGCCCGACCTTCTCGCCCTTCTGGACGCCCATCGAGGCTTCGATGAACAGGATCTGGTGGCCGTTCTGCTTGGAGATGTTGTCGAGGCGGATCATGGGGCGGTCTGCTAGCGCGGGCGCAGGGCGAACGCCAGCCTTCCGGTCAGGGCGGTTCCCGACAGCGCGCTCGATCCCGCCCCGCCCGTCGGAACCGGCCCCCGCCGTCCGAACGGTCCTTCCCCGCCCGCAACGCTTCGCCCTTTGACGGCGTCGCGGTGATGTGAGAGATAACTATAACAGGTTATAACTATTTCGGACGGAGAGACGGCGTTGCTTTCGACCCATCGGCGCTTCGTGACGCCCCTGACCAACGAGACGATCGAGGCGCTCGCCGCGCGGGCCCTGCCGGGCGAACCGCTCGAGACCGCGATCGACCGGATCAAGAGCTACAACATGCACATCTTCGTCATGCGCCGTCCGGCCGGGCTGCTGCTCGGCAGCGACGTCGTGTTCGTGGAGCCGCCCCTGCAATGAGCGGCGAGGCCGACGCCCTGGCCCCGACCGAGGCCGTGATCGTCGGCGCCGACCTGGCCGCCGGCCATGACGGAGAGGCGGAACTGGTGCTCCGCATCCGCTACCCCAACGGCGTCGTGGGCAACGTCCTGCTCGACGCCGAGACCGGCTACGCCCTGATGCGCAGCTGTGACGCCGACAGCCTGGAGGGCCTGAAGGGTCAGTCCTGGCGAAAGATCCTCGAGGGAGTCTGACCGTGTACGACATCATCATCCGCAACGGCCTGGTGGTCGACGGCGAGGGGGCCGCCGGCGTCCGCGCGGACGTGGCCATCCAGGACGGCCGCATCGCCGCCATCGGCGAGATCCCGGGTGAAGCCCGCAGCACGATCGATGCGTCCGGCCGCGTGGTCGCGCCGGGGTTCATCGACCCGCACACGCACTTCGACGCCCAGCTGCTGTGGGACGGGCAGGCCCGCCCGGCGCTCGAGCACGGCGTGACCTCGGTCATCCCCGGCAACTGCTCGCTGTCGCTGGCTCCGCTGCGCGCGGCAGACCGCCAGAAGGTCGTGGGGATGTTCCAGCAGATCGAGGAAATGCCGGCGGTGGCCTTCACCGAGAAGTACGCCAAATGGACCTGGGAGGACTTCGCCGGCTACTGCGCGACGATCGAGCCCGACCTGGCCATCAACGTCGCGCCGCTGGTCGGACACAGCCTGATCCGCCTGTGGGTCATGGGCGAGGACTCCCAGCAGCGCGCGGCCACGGCGGACGAGATTGCGGCCATGCAGGCGCTGCTGCGCCAGTGCCTGCGCGAGGGCGCCATCGGCCTGTCGACCAGCTTCGTCGATGTCGACAACAAGGCCCGGCCCGTGCCCAGCCGCTTCGCCGAGTTCGCCGAACTGGACGGCCTCTGCGCCGTCCTCGGCGAGGAGGGCGGCCGCATGCTGCAGGTGGTGCCCGAGTTCTACGACGTCGACATCACCATCGCCCGCGTCGACCAGCTGTCGGAACTGTCGCTGAAGCACGGCATCCCCACGACCTTCTCGCCCGTGTTCGACTCCACGGCCACGCCGACCGCCGCGCCGCGCATCCTGGCCCGGGTCGCCGAGCAGGTGGCGCGCGGCGCCCGGGTCTGGCCGCAGATGCAGACCCGGCCGATCGACATCAGCTTCTCGCTGCTGAATCCGTCCCTGTTCCTGGCCCGCCTGCCGCGCTGGGTGCGGACCCTGCGCCTGCCGCTCGACGAGCGGAAGACGGCTCTGGAGGACGCCGAGACCCGCGCCACCCTGATCCGGGACAGCGGTCCCGACGGCGGCGAAGCCATCTTCGGCCGCCTGGTCGTGCGCGGCGGCGACAGCGCGCCGGCCGCCTACGTCGGACGCCAGGTCGGCGACATCGCCCGGGAGCGGGGGCAGGGCGCAGCAGAGGCCGTGATCGACATCTCGCGGGAGAACGGCCTGGACGTCGCCTTCCTGGCGGCCAACGGCGGACACCATCTGACCGACCGCATCGGCCCGATGCTGGCCAATCCGCTGGTCCATATCGGGGCCAGCGACGGCGGCGCGCACCTGTCGTCCTTCTCGACGTACGGCGACACCGGCTACCTGTTCAGCGAGTTCGTTCGCAAGTCGGGCGACTTCACGCTCGAGCAGGCGGTCAGGAAGATCACTGCCGACACCGCCGACATCTGGGGGATCAAGGATCGCGGCCGCCTCAAGCCGGGACTGGCCGCCGACATCGTCGTGTTCGACGCCGACACCATCGACCGGCTGGAGGAGCGCCCGGTCCACGACGTGCCCGGCGACGGCATGCGCTACATCCGGTCGGCGACCGGGGTGGATGTCGTGCTGGTCAACGGCGAGGTCGCCTGGGCCCATGGCGCCTACACTGACGCGCGCTCCGGCGCGATCTGCGGCTAGGGGCGGATCATGACCGAGTCTGTTCTCGTCGTCGGCGCCGGTATCGCCGGCCTCTGCGCGGCACTGGCGCTTGGCCCCACCGGCCGCCAGGTGACGCTGGTCGAACGCGACGCCGAGCCGCCGCAGGGCGACGCCGACGACGCCTTCCGCGACTGGAAGCGCACCGGCGTCGGGCACCTGCGCCAGAGCCACGCCTTCCTCGCCCGCCTGCGTCTGCTGCTGAAGGCGAATCACCCGGCGCTGCTCGATGAGCTCAAGGCCTTCGGCGTGCGGGAGGTGACCTTCGACTCGATGCTCACCGAGCGCCAGCGCAAGACCTACCGGGCCGAGGCGACGGATGCCGACCTGACCCTGATCACCAGCCGTCGCACGACGCTGGAGCTGGTCATGCGGCGCTATGTCGAGACCCTGCCCAACGTGACCATCCGCTCCGGCGTCTTTGTCCGGCGGCTGATCACCGAGAGGGCCGCCGACGGCACGCTTTCTGTCGTCGGCGTGGCCGGCGACACGCCCGACGGTCCGGCCGAACTGCGCGCCGATGTGGTGGTCGACGCCGCCGGCAAGGGCGGGGACCTGGTCGGGCAGCTGATCGAGGAAGGCGCGCGGATCGCCGAGGAGAGCGAGACTGCGGGAATCCTGTATTTCACTCGTCACTACCGCCTCAAGCCCGGCCGTGCCGAACCTTCGCGCACCGAGAACCCGCCGCCGAACGGGGACCTGGGCTTCCTGAAGTTCGGGGTGTTCCCGGCCGACAACGGCTGCTTCTCGATCACCGTCTGCACGCCCGAGATCGAGTACGAGATGCGCAAGGCGATCGTGAACCCGGATATCTTCCAGGCCATGACGCAGATGCTGCCCGGTCTGCGGGTCTGGACCGATCCCGACCTCGCCGAGCCGACGACCAAGGTCTTCGGCATGGGCGACCTGCAGCTGCGCTGGCGCGACATGGTGGTGGACGGCCGGTCGGCCGCGCTGGGCTACTTCCCGGTCGGCGACAACCTGGCCCGCACCAACCCGCTCTATGGCCGCGGTTGCTCGTTCGCGGCGGTGGCCGCCTGGCGACTGCGCGACGTCCTGGACGCCAGCGACAACGCGACAGAACGGGCGCTGGCCTACCACGCAGCCGTCCATGAGGAGTTGCGGCCCTTCTACGACCTGATGCGCCGTCAGGACCGCGCTGCGATCCGCCGGGCACGGGCAACGCTGACCCCCGAGCGCAAGCCGTCGTTCAAGTCGCGGCTGGCCAAGAGCTTCGCCGAGGATGCTGTCACCGTGGCGGTGCGGTCCGACATCCACCTGCTGCGCCAGGCGATGCGGGGCTTCAACATGCTCGAGCATCCGGAGGCCTGGCTGAAGAAGCCCGGCAACATGGCGCGGGTGCTGATGTACTGGGCGCGCGGCAAGAAGCGGAACGCCGCGGCCTATCCGCCCAGGCCCGGTCCCGACCGGCATGAGATGATGGTCGGCCTCGGCCTTGATCCGCAGCTCGACATCGACCTGGCCAAGGCGGCCGCCTGATCAAGGAGACGGGACCATGACCCGCAGGACGCTCGGCGACGCCTTCGGGGGTCAGGTCACGACACTGGAGGAACAGCGCGCGATCTGGCTCGAGGCCCTGCACCCCGACGCCATCTGGGAGGGCCCCACCTTCGACCCGCCTCTGCAGTTCATCGGGCGGGAGGCGACCGGGCGGTTCATGGAGCTGTTGCTCAGCACCGTGCCTCGGTTCTCGACCACGGTCGTGGGCGCCTATCCGACGGCGGATCCGGCCACGGTCATCATCGAGTCCCACGGCGGCGGGCCGACGACGGACGGTGGTCTCTACGCCCAGCGGTACTTCTCGCTGATCACCACACGGGACGGCCTGGCCTTCCGCATGCGCGAGTATTGCAACCCCTTCCAGACCCACAAGGCGTTCGGCAGGGCGCACTGGGAACGCGAGACCGCCGACATCATGGCGCGGTTCAACGCGCCCTGGCCCGCGTCGCAGTCACCCGATCCGATCGCCCTGCCGGCGACGTGACGCAGCCCTGAGGGTGTGCCAAACGGACGGGGCGCCAACGGCGCGGACTCGGAACGGAACATGAGCGGCGGCAAGCGCGAGGAAGGCAAGGAAGAGCGCCGGCGACGGATCGTCGAGGCCGCGCGCGCGCTGATCCGCGAGACCGGCGACACGGGCCTGTCGATGCGCGCCATCGCCGCCCGCGCCAATGTCAGCCTGGCCACCCCCTACAACCTGTTTGGCTCGAAGCGCGGCATCGTCATGGCCGTGCTGGAGGACGCCCGGGGCTTTGCCGAGCAGTTCGCGGCGCTGGGCGACCTGAGCGCCGTCGAGCGCATCTTCATGGCTGTGCGCCTGACGCTGGCCTACCATGTGCAGGATCCGGAGTTCTACCGGACGCTCTGGGCCGCCCTGCTCGATGCGCGCGGGGGCGACGCCGAGCTGCGCGCCGAGCTGATCACGCCGCAGAACAGCCTGTTCTGGCGAGGACTGCTCAACGAAGCGCGGGCCGACGGCGCGATCGCCGAAGACATCGACATGGACCTGCTGCAGGCCACGCTCAGCGGGCGCTTTGCTTCCGTGGTCCTGAGCTGGGTGCTCGGCGGCAGCTCGGTGGAGGAGCTGACGCCCGCCGCGTGCTTCGGCTACGCCTCGGCCCTCTGCGCGGCGGCCTCCGAAAGCTTCCGACCCGAGGCTCGCCGCCGCATGCTGGACTTCCAGGCCGAACTCCTGGCCGTCAGGGCCTCCAGAGCCGGCTGAGTCAGACCACCCGGCCCTTGAGCGAGGCCAGCCAGGGGACCAGCAGGGCGTTGACCTGGTCCGGAGCCTCCTGCTGTGTCCAGTGGCCGATGCCCGGCAGAACGTGCGCGCCCTCCAGGTTCGGGACCTGGCTGCGCAGCGTGGCGATCGGGTCCTGGGCCATGCCGAAGGCGTTGAAGGCCCCGTCCTTGTCGCCGGCGATGAAGAAGGCCGGCTGCTCGACCTTGCGGCCCTTGAAGGGCTGCAGGAAGTGGAAGTCCCGCGTGTGATTGCGGTACCGGCTCAGCGGCCCGAAGAAGCCGGACCCCTCGAACTCCGCGACATAGTAGTCGAGATCCGCGTCGCTCAGCCAGGCGGGGAAGGGGTCGGGATCGGGCAGGCCGTCCAGCAGCGTGTCGTCTGAGGTCTTGGTCATTCCGGCCAGTTGCGTCAGGTCGATGTCGCCCGAGCCCACGTAGTAGAAGCGCCGCAGGAAGTCGCGCGGATCGGCGTCGAACACCGCCTCGGCCTTGCCCACCGGCCGGAAGTAGCTCTGGTAGAAGAAGACGTTGTTGTCGTCGAACATCGCCTTGATGATGTCGTCGAACGACTGCTCCGGAACACCGGTGTGGATCACCGACAGGGCGGCCACGGCGGCGACCCTGTCGGGGTGCAGCAGGCTGGTCTGCCAGACCATCGGCGCGCCCCAGTCGTGGCCGAGCAGGATGAACGTCTGGCCCGGCGCCAGGGCCTCGGCCACGCCGAGGATGTCGGCGATCATGTTCTCCATCGCATAGTCTTCGACGCGATCGAACCTCTGCGAACCGCCGTAGCCGCGCACGTCGATGGCGCAGGCGGTGAAGCCGGCCTCGGCGATCGGGTCGATCTGGTGACGCCAGCTGTACCAGCTCTCCGGGAAGCCGTGGACCATCAGGACCAGCGGGCCCGAGCCCTTGACCACGGCGCGTATCCGCGCGCTCCCGGCGTCGATCATTCTGAACGGATGCACTTGCGCTCCCCTGAACTGGCCCGGCCGATGCCGCAGCAGGAAGCTACCTGCGCCACGCTCTGTGACTCAAGATATTTATAACGCGTTATACAAATCGTCCGGGCTGGGCGCCCGACCTAGGCGAACTGCGCGCGCAGGGCCTTCTTGTCGGGTTTGCCGACGGCGGTCTGCGGGATGGCCTCGACGAACTTGACACGCTTGGGGGCCTGGACAGAGCCCTTGTGTTCGCGAACCAGGGCCACGAGCGCCTCGGCGTCGACGCTCGCGCCGGGACGCAGCACCACGGCGGCGGTGACGGCCTCGCCCCAGCGTTCGTCGGGGATGCCGAAGACGCTGACCTGGGCCACCGAGGGGTGCTGGGCGATGACGTTCTCCACCTCGCTGGGGAAGACGTTGAAGCCGCCGGTGACGATCATGTCCTTCTTGCGATCAACGATGCGCAGGAAGCCGTCGGGATCCTTCACCGCCACGTCGCCGGTGTGCAGCCAGCCGCCGGCGAAGGTCTCGCGGTTGAGCTCATCGCGGTTGAGATAGCCGTCCATGACCAGCTGGCCGCGGACGCAGATCTCGCCCGGCTCGCCGTCCGGCACCTCGTTGTTGTCGTTGTCCAGCAGCGCGACATCCAGCCACGGCACCGGCCGGCCGCAGGAGGCCAGGCGCAGCGGGTTGTCGGGGTCGTGCTCGGACTTGCGCATCACGGTCACGGTCATGGGCGCCTCGGCCTGACCGTAGAACTGGAAGAAGACCGGACCGATCCGCTCGAGCGCCTCCTTCATCCGCGCCGGCGACATCAGCGAGGCGCCGTAGAACACCGTCTCCAGGCTGGAGAGGTCGTACTTGTCGAAGTCGGGGTGATCGAGCAGCGCATAGATCATCGTCGGCACCAGCATGGTGCAGCTGATCCTGTAGTCCTGGATCGCCTTGAGCACGGCGCCGGGTTCGAAGTAGGGCAGCACCACCATGGTGCCGTTCTTCAGCACCATCGGACCGAACAGGCTGCCGCCGGCATGGCTTAGCGGCACCACGGCCAGGATGCGCGGATTGATCGGCCATTCCCAGTCGGTCAGCATGATCTGCATGGCCTGGGCGCCGACACGGGGGCTGCCCGGGATGGCCTTGGGCTTGCCGGTCGTGCCGCCGGAGTAGGACAGCCGGGTGATGGTGTTGGGCGGCAGCTGGGGCGAGACCAGCGGGCCGGGCGTCAGGGCGGCCGCCTGGGCCAGCAGGTCGGCCCCCACGTTGCTCGGGCCCAGGGAGAGCACCTGCTTCAGTCGCGGCGCGCGCTCGGACAGCTCCTGGGCCCGGGGGGTGAACCTGGCCGGGTCGAACAGCAGCACATCCACCTCGCCGTCCTCGATGGCGAACAGGTGGTCGTCGGCCGACCCCATCGGGTGCATCGCCACCAGGCAGCCGCCGGCGAAGCCGATGGCGTTGTGCAGCAGCAGGACCTCGACCGAGTTGCCGGCCAGCAGGGCGATCCGGGCGCCGTCCTTGACGCCGTTGGCCTGCAGGGCCTGAGACAGGGTGCTGATCGAGGCCAGGATCTCGCCGCCGGTCCAGGCGCGGCCGCCGGCCATCTCGACCATCGGCTTGTCATGGTCGCGGCGCAGCGCGTTCACGACGGGGGACACGGCATAGCCTGAAGGGTGCTTGTCGCTCATGATCTTTGTCGTCCCGGAAAATGGATCATCAGGGCGGCGCGTTCGCCGCCGGCGGGGTTCACGTCTGGACCTGTTCGAGCGTCGCCAGGAAGCCCTGCACGATCGCCGGATAGGGGTTCTCACCCGTCGCGCGGCCGACGCCGACGGCGGTGGCGAAGGCGCGATTGGCGTCGTCCGAGAAGGCGGGCAGCACGTAGAGCGAGCGCTGCGCGACGGCGTCCAGGACCATGTCCGCCAGGTCTTCCGCCGGAAGGCCGCCCTCGACGCCGGCGCGCATCAGCGCTTCCAGCGAGCCCAGCACCCGGTTGTCCTGCCGCGCGGCCAGTTCGGACTGCAGCGCGTCGGGCCCGGTCTTCTCCGGCTGCATGATGCCCGAGCGGGTCATGCCGGGCATGGCGACGGTGACGCCGATGTTGCCGATCTTCTGGGCGGCGAGGTCGAGATAGAGCGCCTCGGTCAGCGCCAGCACCGCGTGCTTGGTCATCGAGTAGGAAGCGAAGCCCGGGTTGACCGTGATGCCGGCGCCGGACGCGATGGTCACCACATGGCAGGGATCCCCCTGGGCGATCATGCGCGGCACGAAGGCGCGGATGCCGTTGATCACCGACTTCTGGTTGACGTCGATGACCCATTCGTACTCGGCCTGCGAGATCTCCCAGGTCAGGCCCGAGGCGAACACCCCGGCGTTGTTGACCAGCAGGTTGACCTTGCCGAAGCGGTCGACCGCCGCCTGGGCCATGGCCTCGACCGACGCCGCGTTGGCGACGTCGCAGGCCACCGCCAGCACCTCGCCGCCGGCCGCCAGGTCCGCGCGGGCGGCCTCCAGGGCGTCCGGTCGGATGTCGGAGATGACCAGGCGGGCGCCGCGGGCCTGCGTCGCGCGGGCCATCGCCAGACCGATCCCGCCGGCGGCGCCGGTGACGACGGCGACAGCGCCCTTGAGCGAGTCCACGATCAGACCTTCTCGAGGATGTGGATGGCGCAGGCCGTGCCCATGCCGGGACCGCCGCCGACCACGTGGGTCATGCCCAGCCGTGCGCCCTGGACCTGACGGTCGCCGGCCGCGCCGCGCAGATGGGTGGCGATCTCGTACATGTTGGCGATGCCGGTCGCGCCGAGCGGGTGGCCCTTCGACAGCAGGCCACCGGAGACGTTGACCGGAATGCGCCCGCCCAGCTGGGTGTCCCCGTCGCTGATCAGCCGTCCCGCCTCGCCGTCGGCGCACAGGCCCAGGTTCTCGTAGTGCACGATCTCGGCCGTAGCGAAGCAGTCGTGCAGCTCGACCAGGTCGATGTCCTGCGCACCCAGCCCGGCCTTCTCGTAGGCGTTGGCGACGGCCAGCCGCGTGGCGGCGCTGAAGTCCGGCATCGCCATCTGGCGGTCGGTGAAGGGATTGCTGCTCATCTCCGAGGCGCGGACCTTCACGGCCCGGTCCATCAGGCCCAGCTGGCGGGCCTTCGTCCCCGACATCAGGACGGCGGCGGCGGAGCCGTCGACGTTGACCGAGCACATCAGCTTGGTGTTCGGCCAGGCGATCATCTCCGCGCCCATGACCTCCTGCAGGGGGGTCTCCTTGCGGTACATGGACTTGGCGTTCATCGTCGAATGCCAGTGGTTCTTCACCGAGACCTGGGCGAACTGCTCGAAAGTCGTGCCGTAGCGGCGGGCGTGCTCCATGCCGATGTGCGAGAACATCGCCGGCATGGTGCCCGAGCCGACCAGCCCTTCCGGCGACGCGCCGGCGCTGCCGCCCAGCAGGCCCTTGCCCATCTGCTCGACCCCGACCGCCAGCACGGTGTCGTAGGCGCCGGCCTTGATCGACATCCAGGCGTCGCGGAAGGCGGTGGCCCCGGTGGCGCAGGCATTGGCGACGTTGGTGACAGGAATGCCGGTCTGGCCGATCTCGGCCAGCATCCGCTGACCGACCATGCCGCTGGCCTGGCCCAGGTTGCCGCAGTAGAGAGCCTGGACCGCCTGCACGGTCAGCCCGGCGTCATCCAGCGCCATCAGCGCCGCCTCGGCCGCGAGATCAGGCACCGTGCGGTCCGGGTATCGGCCGAACCGGATCATGTCGATGCCGACGATGTAGACGTCTTCACTCATCGCGAGGGTCTCCGCGCCTAGAGGGGTTCGAACGCATAGGTGAGGTAGGGCTGGCCCGGCTTGTTCACCGGCGCGGCCTCCCGGTAGACCACCTTCACGGGCAGATCGAAGGGTATGGCGGTCGGGACCGGCTCGACGCCCAGCAGGGTGCCCTTGATGTGCGCCCCGTCGTCGAGGTCGACGATGACGTCGACGAACGGCGTCTCCACCCCGGGAAAGCTGCGGTAGACGACGGTGTGGACATAGACCTTGCCGGTCTCGGCCAGGCGTACGGCGTCCATCTGGCCCCGTGCCGCGCACTTGGCGCAAACGGTCCGGTCTCCGACGAAGACGTGGCCGCAGGCGCGGCACTTCGAGCCCGCAAGGTAGGGCTTGTCGCCATCGCGCTTGAGGAACGGCGCGATGGCCGGGATTTCGGTCGCCTGTTCGGTCATGGGTCAGCCTTCGGGGTTCGGCGCGGCGGCCATCAGGGCGGCGGTCAGGGGGGTCATGAACTCGGGGTCCCAGGCGGTGCGCTGGCCGACCCGGATGCCGCCGTCGACCAGCATGTGGGTGCCGGTCACGAAGCCGGCCTCGTCGCTGGCCAGGTAGAGCGCCGCCGAGGCGATGTCCTGCGGATCGCCGGCCCGGCGGATCGGCTGCATCTGCGCGGCGGCCTGGGTGAGGGAGCCCGCCATCTGGTCGGCGACGGCGCGCGGCAGGCCGACGGCGACGCCGAAGATCGGCGTGACGATCACGCCCGGGCAGATCGCGTTGACGCGGATGTTGTGCCGGGCGAGTTCGGCCGCGGCCAGCTGGCTCAAATGCAGCACGCCGGCCTTGGCGACGCCGTAGGCCAGGCCCCAGCCTGCTTCCATCGCCGCGATCGAGGCGGTGTTGATGATCGAGCCGCCGCCCCGCCGGATCATGGCCTGCGCCGCGTGCTTGATCCCGAGCATGGGCCCGCGCAGCAAGAGGTTCATCGTGCCGTCCCAGTCCGCGACCGGCATTTCGGTGATCGGCGCGACGGCCCCGCCGGCGCCGGCGTTGTTGAACGCGATGTCCAGGCCGCCGAAGACCGATTCCGCCGTGGCGACGGCCGCGGCGATGTCGTCCTCGCGCGTGACGTCACAGCGCCGGTAAACGGCCCGGCCCGGAAAGCGGGCCTCGAGCATGGCGCCCTTCTCGTCCTGCACGTCGGCGACGACGACGCAGGCCCCCTCGGCGATGAAGCGCTCGACCGTCGCCAAGCCGATGCCGGAGCATCCGCCTGTGATCAGCGCGACCTTGCCGTCCAGTCTTCCAGCCATGATGGCCTCCCGGTTCGCGTGGTGGTCAGAGCTGCCGCACGAGGTAGGCGGCTTCGTGGATCGCGTTGGCGTAGGACCGCGGCGCGCGGGCGTCGCCGATCACCTGGACCGGGATGCGCGCGCCCTTCAGCTTGCCAGCCAGAGCGTTGTTCGGGACCCGCCCGGGGCAGAGGATGAGCGTGTCGGCCGCTTCCAGCTTTTCGACGCCTCCCGCTGTGGCGAACACTGCACCTTCAGCCGTAATGCGCACAAGGCGGCGACCGGTTTCCACGGCGAGGCCGACATGGGCCATGAAGCCCATGATCGCCCAGACCCGCGAGCCGATGTAGTTGGCCGGGACATAGGCCGGCCCGGCGTCGAGCACGCGGACGTCCTTGCCCGCAAGCTTCAGGTCTATGGCCAGTTCGCCGCCCTCGCCGGCGCCCCAGATGACGACCTTCTGGCCGATCGTGGCCGCGGGATCGCGGGCCATGGCATCGTCGATGGTCATCACGCGGCCGGCGCGGCGGCCCTCGTCCAGGCCCTCGACCGCCGGCAGGGCCGGGCTGGCGCCGGTGGCGATGACGACCACGTCAGGCTGCTCGGCCATGATCAGGTCGGCCGTCGCCTCGACCCCGAGCCGGGCTTCCACGCCCCACTTTTCCATCATCCGGCGATGGTAGTTGGGCTGATTGCGCAACATCTCCATGTTCGGAAGATTCTTGTAGTTGCCGGCCCAGTCCATGGCCCCGCCCAGCGCGCCGGACTTCTCGAACAGCACGACCTCATGGCCGATCTCGCGGGCCGTGATCGCGTACTCCATGCCGCCCGAGCCGCCGCCGACGATCACGACCTTCCTCGGGCGGTTGGTCGGGATGATGCGGAACTCGTCTTCGCGGCCGAACACCGGGTTCTGGGCTGAACCCGCCCAGCCCTTGCCGAAGATGTTGCCCTGCAACAGCGAGGCGCCGGTGTGGGTCGACAGGCGGATCTCGTCCTCGCGACCCTCGACCATCTTGTTGGGGAAGTCGGGGTCATCCAGCGACAGGCGGCAGACGCCGGCGAAGTCGGCCCCGACTTCGTCGACCATGGTGCGCAGATTGTCCGGCGTGATCAGGTTCGCCGAGCCGATCAGCGGCATGTCGATGCCCTTCTCGACCAGCAGCGCGCGCAGGGTCTGGATGTTCTCCCCGTTGACGACCTTGGGCGTGTAAAACTGAGGGCCGATGAACTCGCTCGAATGACGGTCAGGACGGCGACTGGCGGCGCCGAGCATCGAGCCGAAGGTGCAGTCCAGCACCGAGATGCCCAGCGCGTGCAGCCGCGGCGCATAGTGTTCGGCGAAATAGGCGATGTCGTAGCCGCCCTCGAGGTTCTCGTCGCAGCACAGGCGCGGGACCAGCGGGTAGTCCTTGCCGCACAGTTCCTGGGTGCGGAGGATGATCTCCTCGACCAGCAGGAACCGGTCGGCGTACTTGTCGGTACGGCCCTGGTTGGACAGCAGCGACAGGTTCGTGTGCGGCAGCGAGCCGTGGCAGAAGTGGAAGGATACGAAGTCGAACCCGGCCTCCTTGGCCCGCCGCGCGGCCTGGCCGAAGCTCTCGACGATCTTCTCGTACTCCTCGGTCGGCACCACGTCGCAGTTGGGATTGCCGATGGCGTAGGCGTTGCTCGGGCCCCAGGACACCGTACCGGGAATCCAGCCCTTGCCATGTTCCAGCGGCACCGTGGTTCCCAGGCCGGGGATCAGGCCGCCGTAGAACAGCTGGATGCCGGCCAGGGAGTCGTTGTTCTTGATCTCGGCGACGACGTCGCGGAACTCGATGACATAGTCCTCGTCATAGAGACCGAGCATCCGCTCGTTGATCAGGCCGTCGCGCCGCACGCAGGTGGCGCCGACGATGGTCGCGCCATAGCCGCCGCGGGCGATCGCGCCGTAGGCCGCAGCGATCCGCCGGGTCGCATAGCCCTGCGGGTCCGACATGTTGAGCGTGGTCGGCACATGGATGATGCGGTTCTTGAAGGTCAGACCCTTCGCCTCGAAGGGTTCGAACAGCTTGCTCATGGGCGCCTCCCCGACGCGATGTCGCGGTTCCTGGCGCCGGTTGGCCCGGGCCTGACCACGTTGTAAGTCATTTGACTTAAGTGTATCGGGGCGAAATGCCGGACAGTCAATCCGTATCGCAGGAACGCGCCGATGCGCCGCTGGCGCACGAGCTGAAGCGTGTGGCGCGCCTGCTCATCGCCGAACGGGGCCTGCGCAACGTGACCGTGCGCGAGATCGCCGTCTCGGCCGGGCAGCGCAACCTCGGCATCGTCGCCTACTACTTCGGAACCAAGGACCGGCTGATCCGCGAGATCCTCGTCGAGGGCGCCGCAAGGATCGAGGCGCGGCGTGGCGAGCATCTGGCGGTCCTGGAAGCGGGTGGCGGTCCTGCCACCGTGCGCGAGGCCGTCGGCGCCATCGTGTTGCCGGCCGCGGCCTTCTCCGACGAAGACCCGCTGCATGGCGCAGGGTTCAACCGGTTCCTGCTGCAGCTCTCCCTCAGCGACAGCCGCCTGATCGACGAGACGCTGGCCGGAAGCGGCAACCAGAACTACCAGCGGTGCCTGGCCCACCTGCGCCGGCTGACGCCGCACCTGTCCACGGCGCAGCAGAACCGGCGCTTCGTGTTCCTGGGCTCCTACGCCTCGGGCCTGCTGGCCGCGCGCGAGGCGATCCTGGCCGACAGCGCGTCCGACCACCCGACCTGGCGGTCGGACGAGACCCTGCAGGATATCGTCGCGACGGCGGCGGCGATGCTGGAGGCGACGCCGACCTAGCCGCTCAGCGGCCGCGGAACACCGGCGGGCGCTTCTCCACGAAGGCCAGCGAGGCGGCCTTGTGATCCTCGGTCGCCATGGTGCGGACCATGTGGATGGCCTCGGAGTCCATGACTTCCGACAGCGAGCCGTGTTCGGCCAGGGCAAGGTTCTTCTTCATGTAGCCGATGGCGACCGTCGGCAGGTCGGCCAGCCGGCGGGCGAGGGCGGCGGCCTCGCGGGCCAGGTCGGCGGCCGGCACCGCGCGGTTGACCACGCCCAGCCGGGCGGCCTCCGCTCCGGAGATCACATCGGCGGTGAAGTAGAGTTCGCGCGCCTTGGCCGAGCCCACCAGCTTGGTCAGGAAGTAGCTGCCGCCGTAGTCGCCCGAGGCGCCGATCTTGGAGAAGGCGGTGGTCATCTTGGCGTCCTCGGACGCAATGCGGTAGTCGCAGGCCAGCGCGATGGACAGGCCGGCGCCCGCGGCGGCGCCCGGAATCACCGCCAGCGTCGGCTTGGGCATCTCATGCAGCCAGCGACTGAAGTCCATGCCGTTGCGCAGGCCGTTGACCCGCTGGTCGAAGGTGGGCGCCTCGGCCGTCGGGGCGGCCACGAAACCCTTCACATCGCCGCCGGCGCAGAAGGCGCCGCCCGTGCCGGTGATCACGACGACCCGCACCTTGGGGTCCAGCGCCAGCCGCGGCGCGGCGGCCGACAGAGCCGCGAGCAACTCGCCGGTCAGCGCGTTCCTGGCCTCCGGACGGTTCAGGGTCAGGGTGGCGACGCCGTCGTCGAAGGTCTCGATCAGTTGGTCGGTCATGGGTCGTGGTCCTCGTGCGGACGTACGGGCGTCCTGGGGTTTCGACGGCAGCCTAGATCAGCCTCCGACGCGCGAACAGAGACCGGAGCCCTGGATTTGCGTTGACCTCGCGGCGCCCCTAGGGTGTCGATCAAACAGTTGTTTGACGCAGAGTCGGGCCGCACCGCAATCGGGTGTCTCGCCCGCCGATCCCAGGAGAGCCCCGTGAACAAGATCGTCGACATTCGCCCGGACGCCGAGGCCGAGCTCAACAACCTCGCCATGTCGGAGTCCGCCAAGCCGCTGATGGAGGCTGTGAAGCGCCACATCGCCGAGAACGTCGAACCGATCACCGAGGAGTTCTTCCGGCTGGGCGAGAACCGCACCGACCGCTGGAGCTGGGCGCCCGGTCAGCTGGAGCTGCTGGAGACCGCCAAGGACAAGGCCAAGGCGTCCGGCCTGTGGAACTTCTTCCTGCCCGAGAGCGAGATCGGCCGCGGCCTGACCAACCTCGACTATGCCTACATCGCCGTCGAGCTGGGCAAGAGCCCGCTGGCCTCGGAGAGCCTCAACTGCTCGGCGCCGGACACCGGCAACATGGAGGTCCTGGAGCGGGTCGGCACGCCCGAGCAGAAGGAGCGCTGGCTCAAGCCGCTGCTGAACGGCGAGATCCGCTCCTGCTACGCCATGACCGAGCCGGGCGTGGCCTCGTCGGACGCCAAGAACATCGCCACCCGCGCCGAGCTCGTGGGCGACGAGTGGGTCATCAACGGCGAGAAGTACTACATCTCCGGCGCCGGCGACCCGCGCTGCAAGATCATGATCTGCATGGTCAAGACGAGCCCCGAGGCCGCGTCCCAATACCAGCAGTCCCAGATCCTGGTGCCGATGGACACGCCGGGCGTCGAGATCATCGGGCCGATGCACGTGTTCGGCCACGACCACGCCCCGCGCGGCCACATGCACCTGAAGCTGAACAACGTCCGGGTGCCCAAGGAGAACATCCTGCTGGGCGAGGGCCGCGGGTTCGAGATCAGCCAGGTGCGCCTGGGCCCGGGCCGCATCCACCATTGCATGCGCTCGATCGGCAAGGCCGAGCGGGCCCTGGACCTGATGGTCAAGCGGGCCAGCACCCGGGTCGCCTTCGGCAAGCCGCTGATCCAGCTGGGCAAGAACCTTGAGCTCGTCAGCCGCGCAAGGATCGAGATCGAGGCCATGCGCCTGATGGTGCTCAAGGCCGCCAAGGCCATGGACGTGCTCGGCAACCGGGAAGCCCGCATCTGGGTCAGCATGGTCAAGGCCATGGTGCCCGAGAAGGTCTGCGAGATCATCGACCAGGCGATCCAGATCCACGGCGCCACCGGCCTGTCGGAATGGACCCCCCTGGCCGAGCTCTACACCGACGTGCGCCACCTGCGCTTCGCCGATGGTCCCGACGAGGTCCACCACATGGTCGTCGGCCGGGCGGAGCTCACCCGGCACTGAGCCATCGTCGGCGCCCTCCGCCCGTCGGAGGGCGCCGATCCCGGGCGTACGGCGGGTCCCGCGGCTCGCTACCGAAGCGTCTTGTAGCGGTTCACGCGCAGGATCTGGATCAGGCCGTAGGGGGTCATGTTGACCGTCGGAACGGCCAGCCCCACGCCACGGGCGACGTCCGCCGAGAAGCTCACGCAGTCCCGCACCCCGAGCGCGTAGGTCGCGTCCTTGTATTTGTCACAGGCCGCGGTGATCGCCGCCCGCAGGGCCAGGTCCGGCACCTCGAACGCGATCAGGTGATTGATGAAGGCGGTGCGGGAGTCGGTCTTCACCGACCCTGCCCCGACCGGAGTCCGGGACTGCGCAGGCGAGAACCCGTACCATTCAACGATGGAGCCGTAGGTGCAGCGACAGGCGGAATGGAACATCCCGGTCTCGCTGATGATCGCCAGTTCCGCCATGTCTCGCCCCCCGTTGCCGACCGACCCTGACTCAGGTCGCGTACCGGCGCAATTCCGTTTGGCGGCGGCGCCCCTGCCGGACCTCTCGCCCATGATCGCTGTTCACATATTTCTCCGCCATCGGCCTGATTGCATCTCGCAACGGCGAGATCGGCGGGCCATCATAGGAGTCAGCAACCCGCCGCAGAGCGGGTGTGGGCAGGAAACCAAGAAGGAACGGCGGCGTGCACTACGCAGAACTCGACAAGGCCTGGGCGGAACTGACGGGGCCGGGGGGGGCGTTCGAAATCACCACGGTGGAGGTCGGCGGCGCGCCGATCCGCGCCTTCCTGGCGGCGCCGCCCAGCGTGCGCGAGCTGTGGCTGTCCACGCTGGCCTTCGCCGAGCGTGACTACCTGGTCTACGAGGATGAACGCATCACCTACAGCGAGGCGCACGTTCGCGTGGCGGCCATCGCCAACTGGCTGACCGACCGGGGCGTGAAGCCCGGCGACCGGATCGCCATCGCCATGCGCAACTATCCCGAATGGATGCTGGTCTACTGGGCCGGCGTCTCGATCGGCGTCGCCGTGGTCGGCATGAACGCCTGGTGGACGGCGGCCGAGATGGCCTACGGCTTCAAGGACTCGGCGCCCAAGGTCGTCTTCGCCGACGCCGAACGCATCGCGCGGATCGGCGAGCAGCCCGGCATGCTGGGCGACGCGATCCTGGTGGCTGTGCGGACCGAGGCTGCGCCCGCCGGCTCGGTGTCCTTCGACGACGTCCTGGCCCGTGGCGGCGACCTGCCGGCAGTGGCGGTCGACCCCGATTCCGACGCCTGCATCTTCTACACCTCCGGAACGACGGGCTTTCCGAAGGGCGCGCAGCTGACCCATCGGGGCTGCGTCAACAACCTGATGAACATGATGTTCTCCGGCCAGGTCACGGCGCTGGCGACGCAGCGGGCGACCGGCGTGATCCCCGATCCCGACGCGCCGGTTCCGGTTCCCGTGACGCTGGTCACGACGCCGCTGTTCCACGTCACCGCCAACAACTGCGGCGCCTACGCCACCACCGCGGCGGGCGGCAAGATGGTGCTGATGTATCGCTGGGACGCCGGCCTTGCGCTGCAGCTGATCGAGCGCGAGCGGATCAGCACCGTCAGCGGCGTACCGGTCATGGCGCGCGAGCTGGTCACCCATCCTGACTTCGGCAAGTACGACACCTCCAGCCTGCTGTCCGTCGGCGGCGGCGGGGCGCAGATCCAGCCGGATCTGGTCGACAAGATCGAGAAGACGGTGGCGACCGCCCGTCCCAACACCGGCTACGGCATGACCGAGACCTGCGGGATCATCACCTCGATCTCCGGCGACTTCTTCGTCGACAAGCCGGCCAGCTGCGGCCGGGCCATGCCCAGCTTCGAGGCCAAGGTCGTCGATGACGCCGGCCAGGAACTCCCGGCCGGCCAGCCCGGCGAACTCTGGGTGCGTGGCGCCTCGGTGATCAAGGGCTACATCAATCGCCCCGACGCCACCGCAGAGTCGATCACCGACGGCTGGCTGCACACCGGCGACGTGTCCCGCATCGACGAGGACGGCTTCATCTTCCTGGTCGACCGCAAGAAGGACATGGTCTTGCGCGGCGGCGAGAACGTCTACTGCGCCGAGGTCGAGGCCACGCTGCACCAGCATCCGGCCATCGCCGAATGCTGCGTCTTCGGCGTCCCCGACGCGCGGCTGGGCGAGGAGGTGGCGGCCGCCATCGTGTTGCGTCCGGGCGAGGCGGTTTCGGCCGAGGCCCTGCGCGAGCACTGCATCGGCCTGGCCGCAAAGCACAAGGCGCCGCGCTATGTCTGGCTGCTCGACCAGCCGCTGCCGCGCAACGCCAGCGGCAAGTTCCTGAAGCGTGAGCTTCGCGAGCAGCTGAAGCTCGAGGATGCGGCCTGACACGGCGGCCGGGGGATACGATCATGAGCTTCGACACGCCGCTCGCCATCACCGGGCCCCTGCGCCATCCGCGCCAGATGCTGGGCGACCAGGAGTACGGCGGCCACGCCTCGATCCATGACGACGCCATGGCCGAGAAGCTCGGCTTCCGCGCCGGCCCGATCGAGGGACCGACCCACTTCAGTCTGTTCCCGCCGCTGCTGGAGAAGATCTGGGGTCGCGCCTGGCACGAGCAGGGCTGCATCTCGTCCCACTACCTGAACATGGTGGTCGAGGGCGAAGCGGTGCGCGCCTTCGCGGAAATCCCGCCCGAGGGCGCCCGGATGACCCGGGTCTGGGCCGAGAAGGCCGACGGCACGCCGGTGCTGGAGGCCAGCGCCAGCCTTGGTCCGGACGCCGGACCGACGCTGCTGGAGCAACGCATGGCGGCGCTTCGGCCTCCGGGCAAGCTGCTGATCCTCGAGGACCTGAAGGTGGGCATGACCGGCGCGCGCGACGAGGTCGTGCGCATGGATCCCGGCCAGCATATGGGCGCACTCTATCCGTTCAGCCTGAACCAGAAGCTGGCGGCCATCACCGAGCCCTCCCCCTGGTACAGCGACGCCGCGGCCTCGCCCTGGGGCCGGGCGATCATCCCGCTGGAGATGATCAGCGTGCTGGCCGAGTACTCCAGCCGGCAGGCGGAGTTCCCGGTGAAGGGACCGGCCGTGGGCCTGTTCGCCGACCAGGAGATCCGGCTCATCGACGGGCCGCTGTTCGTCGGGGAGGACTATGTCCTGCGCCGCGAGATCGTGGCCCTGGCCGAGAGCAAGCGCACCGAATCCTACTGGGTGCGCACCCGGATCTTCGATGCGACCGGCAGCCGGCAGGTCGCCGAGATGCTGCTCAACCACGCCACACTGAAACACTCGTACGCCGGATACGCCGAGGCGGGCTGACCCGCGGGCGACAAGGGGGGCAGAACATGGACGTCAGGGACAAGGTCGTGGTCGTCACCGGCGGCGCGGACGGCATCGGGGCGGCGCTCTGCCGTCGCTTCGCCAGGGCCGGCGCGGCCGTGGTCGTGGTCGCCGACCGCAACGGGGACGGCGCCGCGGCTGTGGCGGCGGAAATCGGCGGCGAGGCTGTGACCCTCGACGTGTCCGACGGCGAGGCCACGGCCGCGATGGTCGCCGACATCGAGGCCCGGCATGGCCGTATCGACCTGTTCTGCTGCAACGCCGGCGTCGGCGACGGCGACCCTGACCGCAACAGCGCCGCCTCCTCGCCGGACGCTGTCTGGCACAGAGCCTGGAACGTCAATGTCATGGCCCACGTCCACGCGGCCCGGGCGGTCATCCCCGGCATGGCCGCGCGCGGCGGCGGCTACATCCTCAACACCGTGTCAGCGGCCGGGCTGCTGTCGCAGATCGGCGGCGCGGTCTATTCGACCACCAAGCACGCCGCCGTGGGTTTCGCCGAGTCGCTGTCGATCACCCACGGCGACCAGGGCATCAAGGTCTCGATCCTCTGCCCGCAGGGCGTGGACACGGCCATGCTGCGGGCCGGGGGATCGGGCTCTCCGCAGAGCCTGGACGGCGTGCTGACGCCTGACGAGGTCGCCGAAAGCGTCATCGCCGGCCTGGCCGCCGAGCAGTTCCTGATCCTGCCGCACCCCGAGGTGCTCACCTACATGCAGCGCAAGACAGCCGACTACGACCGCTGGATCGGCGGCATGCGTCGGCTGCGCGCGCGGGTGATGGCCCCCGCCGCCTCGTGAGCCAGGTCCAGCCCGACAGGCCTCCCGCGCCCCGCTTCGCGGCGGCGTCGCTGATCGCGGTGATCTTCATCAACATGCTGGGCTTCGGGATCATCGTCCCGCTGCTGCCCTTCTACGCGAAGTCGTTCGACGCCCAGCCCTGGCAGATCGCACTCATCTTCTCGGCCTATTCGGCCGGGGCCTTCTTCGGCGAGCCGTTCTGGGGGCGACTGTCGGACCGCATCGGGCGCAAGCCGATCCTGATCTCGACCATCACCGCCAATTGCCTCTGCTACCTGGCGCTGGCCTTCGCGCCCAACATCTGGGCGGCGTTCCTGATCCGGCTCGTCGGCGGGCTGGCCGCGGGCAACGGGGCCGTGATCCAGGGCTACATCGCCGATGTGACGCCGCCGGAGAAGCGCGCGCGGCAGCTGTCCTACCAGGGGGCGGCGTGGAACGTCGGCCTGATCGTCGGGCCGATGATCGGCGGCGTGTTCGCCCACCCCGAACTGGGTCCGGTCGGATTCAGGATCCCGCTGCTGATCGCGGGCAGCCTGGCGTTCGCCTGTGCTGTCGCCATCACGGTCGTCATTCGGGAAAGCCGGGTGCGCGACACCAGCTTCAGTCGCCGGACCAGCCGGTGGGCCGCCGCGCGCGAGGCGCTGACCCATCCTGTCGTCGGGCGGTTGATCCTGCTGACCTTCCTGGTCGGGTTCGCCTTCACCGGCATCGAGTCCGTGTTCGGCCTGTGGGCCCAGGCGCGGTTCGGATGGAAACCCTTCGACATCGGCGTGGCGTTCGGCTTCGTCGGCGCCACCGCCTTTCTCATGCAGACCCTGGTCACCGGACCGCTGTCGGAGCGGTTCGGCGAGGGCCGTATGCTGGCCATCGGCATGGGGATCATGGTCGTCGTCTGCGGCCTGCAGGTCGTCTCGCCGAGCGGGACCGTCACCATCGCCCTGATGTGTCTTATGGCCGCCGCCCAGTCGGTCGCCTTCCCCAATGTCGGCGCGATGATCTCGCGCAGCACCGACCCGCATCGCCAGGGCCAGATCATGGGCCTGAACAATGCGGCCGGCGCCGCGGCGCGGGTGGTCGGCCCGTTGTGCGTCAGCGGGGTGTTCGCCGCCTGGATCAACGCACCGTTCGTGCTGGCCGCCCTGGTCGTGGCGCCGGCGATCCTGCTGGCGCTGTCGGCGAGCCGCCGCGCACGCTAGGCTGAAAACAAGCACAAGGGGAGAGAAACGATGGACCTTCAACTCGGCGGCAAGAACGCGGTCATTCTCGGCGGCACGCGCGGCATCGGCCGGGCGATCGCCGAGACCCTGGCGGCCGAGGGGGCGAACGTCGCCGTCTGCGCCCGCAACGCCGACCAGGTCGCCGAGGCGGTGGCGGCGCTGGGCAAGACCGGCGTCAAGGCCACCGGCAAGTCGGTCGACATCATGGACGGTCCGGCGCTCAAGGCCTGGATCGAGGAGGTCGCCGCCGAACTGGGCGGCATCGACATCCTGGTCTCCAACGCCGGCGCGATGGCCCAAGGCGGCGATCCCGCCTCCTGGGAGCAGAACTTCAAGCTCGACGTGCTGGGCATGGTCAACGCCTTCGACGCGGCCAAGCCCTTCCTGCTCAAGGCGGCGGAAGGCGCCGGCGACGCGTCCTTCGTGATCATCGCCTCGGTCTCGGCAGCCGAGGCCGACAACGGCAGCTCCTACGGCCCGATCAAGGCGGCCCTGATCCACTTCGCCAAGGGCCTGGCCCGGCAGTACGCCGGCAGGCATCTGCGCACGAACGTCGTCTCGCCCGGCACCGTCTACTTCGAGGGCGGCGTCTGGCACATGGTCGAGAAGAACCTGCCGGAGATGTTCAAGGGCGCCATGGAGCGCAACCCGATGGGCCGGATGGCGACGCCTCAGGATGTGGCCAACGCCGCCGTGTTCCTGTCGAGCCCGGTTTCGTCCTTCACCAGCGGCGTGAACCTGCTGGTCGATGGCGCGATCAGCCGCCGGGTGAACTTCTAGCGCGCATCATTACGGTGGAGAGGCCTATCTCCGGGACGCAACCTCTGAAAGAGTGCGCCGGTCGATTCCGACCTTGGGGGGCTACATGAACTTCTTCACCGCGCGCGTCTCGCGCGCGCTCTTCGTCACGGCTGGCGTTCTGTCGCTGGGCGCCTGCGCCACGGTCACCCGTGGCTCCACCGACGCCTGGGAGATCACCAGCGAGCCCTCGGGCGCGAAGGTGGAAACCAGCAACGGACACCAGTGTCCCGCGACGCCGTGCGCCATCAAGATGTCGCGCAAGTCCGAGTTCACCGCGACCGTGACCAAGCCCGGCTACAAGCCGGCCACCGTCACGGTCACGCACAAGACCTCGGGCGCCGGCGCGGCGGGCGTCGCCGGCAACGTGCTGGTCGGCGGCATCATCGGCATCGGCGTTGACGCCGTCACCGGCGCGTCGCAGGACCTCGTTCCGAATCCGGCCCACGTGGTTCTCGAACCCGAGAGCTAGGCGCTTGCGGCCGTCGCCCGACGGGCGGCGGCCGACCCTGCGACGGGGCATCAGGCAATTTCCCGCTTTCATGCCCCTCCGTCACGCGCGGGATAGTATCCTCTCCAACAGGGAGCGCCCGCCATGTCCTATCCTTTGCCCAACGCCTCGATCGACCTCAGCGGCAAGGTGGCCCTGGTCACCGGCGCCTCATCGGGGCTTGGCAAGCGTTTCGCCCAGGTTCTGGCGCGTCAGGGCGCGAAGGTGGCGATCACCGGCCGTCGCCTGGATCGCCTCGAGGCGCTGGCCGCCGAGATCGCGGCGGACGGCGGCGTCGCCGCGCCGCTTGCGCTGGACGTCACCGACACCGATCAGCTGCTGGCCGTCATCGGTCGGGCCGAGGCGGCGCTGGGGCCCGTGGACATCCTGATCAACAACGCCGGCATCCCCGACGCCCAGCGGGCGACGAAGATGTCGGTCGAGCTGATCGACGCGGTGATGGACACCAACGTCCGAGCCCCCTGGATCCTGGCCTGCGAGTTCGCCCGGCGCCGGATGGAGGCCAAGGCCCCGGGACGGATCATCAACATCGCCTCGATGGCCGCTTACAGCTACCGGGGCGAGGGCGCGGCCCTCTACTCGGTCAGCAAGGCGGCCGTCGTGCGGATGACCGAGGCGCTGGCCGTCGAGTGGTCGAAGTTCCACATCAACGTCAACGCCATCGCGCCCGGCGCCTTCGCCTCGGAGATGATGGACGGCATGCTCGAGCGGATGGGCGACATCAGCCAGCACATGCCGCGCAAGCGGATCGGTGACCCGGCCCAGCTGGACAGCACGTTGCTCTACCTCTGCTCACCCGCCTCGGACGCGGTGACCGGGACCAGCATCAAGGTCGACGACGGCCAGGGCGGCCGCTGAACCTCAGGAACAACAACACAGGCAGGGAAACGCGCCATGAAGCTCTACTCCTCGATGGGACCCAACCCGCACATGGTGCGGATGTTCGCGGCCGAGAAGGGCCTGACGCTGGAGACCGTCGAGGTCGACCTGATGGGCGGCGAGAACCGTCGTGCGCCCTACACCGACGCGGTCAATCCCGCCGGACAGACCCCGGCGCTGGTGCTCGACGACGGGACGGTCATCGCCGAGATCACGGTCATCTGCGAGTACCTGGAAGAGAAGCATCCGAGCCCCCCGCTGATTGGAACGACAGCCGAGGAGCGCGCCGAGACCCGCATGTGGACGCGCCGCATCGACCTCAACATCTGCGAGCCGCTCACCACCGGCTTCCGCGCCGCCGAGGGGCGCCGGATCTTCGAGAGCCGCATGAAGCTGGTCGGGGCCGAGGGCGCGGCCGAACTGAAGGCCATCGCGAAGGATCGCCTGCTCTGGCTCGAGGGCCAGATGCAGGGGCGCGAGTTCATCTGCGGCGACCGCTTCAGCCTGGCCGACGTGCTGCTGTTCGCGTTCCTCGCCTTTGGAGCCCAGGTCGGCCAGCCGATCCCGGACGATGCCGGCTGGGTGAAGGCCTGGTTCGCGCGCGTCCAGGCCCGGCCGTCCGCCGCCGCCTGAACCACAAGAACAAGACCCAGAAACAAAACCAGGGAGACCGCCGCCATGTCGATCGACTTCGAGATTCCGCCCGAGGCCAAGGCCGTTCGCGAGAAGGTTCGCCAGTGGGTGAACGACGAGTGCAAGCCCGCCGAGAAGGCCCTGCTCGAGGGCGGGGACTACAAGACGATCCTGGGCGAGCTGCGGACCAAGGCCCGGGCCCAGGGTCTGTGGTGCCCGTTCATTCCGGTGGAACATGGCGGCATGGGCCTGGGCCCGCTGGCCAACGCCCTGGTCCAGATGGAGCTGGGCGAGAGCTACCTGGGCGCCCTGTCGATGAACACCCAGGGGCCTGACGACGCCACGATGATGACCCTGCTGGCGCACGGCACCGAGTACCAGAAGGAGAAATTCCTCAAGCCGTTGCTGAACGGCGAGAAGCGCATCTGCTACTCGATGACCGAGAAGGCCGCGGGCGCCGACGCCACCGGCATGCGCACCACGGCGGTCAAGGACGGCAACGAGAACTACATCCTCAACGGTGAGAAGTGGTTCTCATCGGCCGCCAGCGTCGCCGACATCGCGCTGGTCATGGCCCGCACCGACCCCGACGCGCCGCGCCACCAGCAGTTCTCGACCTTCATCGTCGAGCTGCCCAACCCCGGCTACCGGATCGTCCGCGACATCGAGACGATGGCCGCCGAAGGTCCGCTGTCCCACATCCTGGGCGGCGGCCACTCGGAGGTCGAGATCAAGGATCTGGTCGTCCCGGCCGAGAACCTGCTCGGCGGCGAGGGCAACGGCTTCAACATGGGTCAGCATCGCCTCGCCTACGGTCGCCTCCGCCACGGCATGCACAATGTCTCGATGGCCCAGCGGGCGCTCGACCTGGCGGTGGCGCATGTCACCCAGAGGTCGACCTTCGGCAAGCCGCTGCACGAACGTCAGGGCGTCCAGTTCATGCTCGCCGACTGCGCGCAGGACATCTACATCGCCCGGCTGATGCTGCTGCACATCGCCTACAAGGCGGAAAAGGGCATGGACCTGCGCCAGGAGAACGGCATCGCCAAGGTGTTCCTGGCCAATATGGTGCACCGTGTCGTCGACACCGCCATCCAGCTGCACGGCGCGCTCGGCTACTCGATGGATACGCCGCTGGCCCGCTGGTACACCCATATCCGCAGCCAGCGACTGGTCGACGGTCCGGACGAAGTGCACCGCTGGACCACGGGCCGCAACGTGATCAAGGCCTTCCAGCAGCACGGCACGACCGCCTCGGCGGTCGGCGGCGACCTGCTCTAGGACGGCCCGGCTTCGTCGTCCGGACCCTCGCGAAGATGATCGTCGAGGATCCGGGCGGCGTCGCCCTGCGGGTCTTCGTACTGGCCGGCCCGGAGCGTCCACCAGAAGGCGGCGAGGCCGGTCAGTCCGAGCAGCAGCGAGAAGGGAGCCAGCAGCAGGACGATGTTCACCGGGTCCGCTCCCCGAGATTCATGCGCATGGCATTGAGGATCACCACCAGGGACGAACCCGACATCGCCAGCGCCGCGACGAAGGGATTGACCAGTCCGAAGATGGCCGCCGGCGCGGCGACCAGATTGTAGACCGCCGAGAAGCTGAAGTTCTCCAGGACGCGGCGCCGGGCCTTGCGCGCTACGCCGATCGCATCCGGCACGGCGGACAAACCGCCGGAGAAGACGAGGTCAGCGGCGTTCTGGCTGGCGTCCACGGCAGAACCCGGCGCCATCGAGGCGTGCGCCTTGGCCAGCGCGGCGGCGTCGTTGAGCCCGTCGCCGACCATCAGGACCTTGCGCCCCGAGGCCTGCAGCCGCTCCACGATGGCGACCTTGTCGAAGGGGGTGACGCCGGCGGTGCAGCGAGGGACGCCCGCCTGGGCGGCGGCGGCCTCGACCGGCCCGGCGACATCCCCGGACACCACTTCGACGTCGATGCCCATGTCGCGGAGCGCCGTGATGGCCGCCCTGGCGTCTTGCCGGAGGTTGTCGCGGAAGGCGAAGCGCATCTTGGTGTCGCCGTCGAAGCCGAACCACAGTTCGGTCTCCGATGCCGCCGAGGATTCGACGCCGACGAAGGCGGCGCGGCCCAGGCGCGCCTTGCGGCCGTCGATCATGCCCTCGACGCCCATGCCGGCGACTTCGACGATCTCGGTGGCGACATCGCCGCAGCCGGCGGCGTCGGCGAGGGCGCGCGCCAGCGGGTGACGGGACGCGCGGGCCAGCGGCGCGGCCATGGCGATGATCGAGGCCGGCGCATCGATCAGACGGGGGCGGCCCTCGGTCAGGACGCCGGTCTTGTCGAATACGACGTGGGTGACCTCGGCGAGGCGCTCCAGAGCAGCGCCGTTCTTGACCAGGATACCCTTTCGGAACAGTCGGCCGGAGGCGACGATCTGCACCGCCGGAACGGCCAGGCCGAGCGCACAGGGGCAGGTCACGATCAGGACGGCGGCGGCGCGGAGCAACGCCTCCCGCGGGCCCAGTCCGATCGCCCAGACACCCGCGAAGGTCAGAAGCGCCAGGGTGTGGACGATCGGCACATAGAGCGCGGCGGCCTTGTCGGCGAGGCGGACGTAGGCCGAACGGCTCTGGGCTCCGGCCTCCATCAGCCGGGCGATCGCCGCGACGGTCGAATCCTCCGACCGGGCGATGGCGCGCAGCACCAGCCGACCCGACATGTTCAGGGCGCCGGCATGGGTGCGGGCGCCGGGCCCGGCTAGGACGGCGGCCGTCTCCCCGCTGATCAGGGCGTTGTCCAGATCGGAGGAGCCGGCCTCGACCGTGGCGTCGACCGGAATGCGGTCGCCGGGAACGACGACCACACGGTCTCCGACCTCGATGTCGCGGACCGGAACGACGCGCTCGACGCCGTCCTCATCCAGGCGAGTCGCAGAGGGCGTCTGCAACGCCAGCAGGTCGCGGGCGGCGCTGCGGGCCCGGACGCGCAGCTTGTGGTCGAGGTAGCGTCCGATCAGCAGCAGGAAGAGCAGCGTGACCGCAGCGTCGAAATAGGCGTGCTCGCCCTTCTGGAAGGTCTCCGAGAAGCTGACGATCAGCGTCAGGATGACGCCGATCGAGATCGGCACGTCCATGTTGGCCTTGCGCCGGCGCAGGGACGACCACGCGGACCGGAAGAACGGCATGCCGGAGAACAGCGCGCAGGGCGTGGCGACGGCCGCGGCGAACCAGTACATGACCTCGCGCGTCGTTCCGTCCAGCTCCTGACCGAACAGGCCGGCCCAGACGGGGACGGTGAACATCATCACATTGCCCGCGCCGAAGGCGGCGACGCCCAGCGCCAGGGCGAGGGCGCGTCCCTCGCGGTCTTCCGTCTCGATGGCGCGGGACGGGTCGAACGGCGTCGCGGGGTAGCCAGCGGCGTCGAGGGCGTCGACGACGACGGAGGCGTCGCCCGCTCCCGGCGACAGGGTCACGGCCAGCTTCCCGGTCGTCAGGTTGAACCGCGCCGCCTCGACGCCGGGCGTTTCGCGCGCCGCCTTTTCGATCCGTGCCAGGCAGGCGCCGCAGCGGGCGCCGGTGACGAGCAGCTCCAGTTGACCCCGGGCCTCGGCGTCACGCGCGACAAAGGCCGACAGATCCCGGGCGGCCAGGGCGTTCATCGTCCGACCACCCGGCGGCCGGTTTCAAAGCGCACGCCGTCGGGCCCGGTCGCGAGTACGGCAATGTCCCAGGCGCCGGACAGCGTGGCGTTGGCCACATAGCGACCATCGCCGCGGCCCGTGAGCGACAGTGTCTGGCCGCCGGCGTCCGTAGCCGGCCGTTCCATCGTCGCCTCGACCTTGAGCCCGTCCACGCCCCGGCCTTCACGGTCGGTGATCACCAGTTCCACCGCGCCGTCGCCGACGGTCGCGAGGGTGGCGCTCCAGCCCAGTTTCGCCTGCGCGGCGCGCTGCGCGAGCGTCCGGTCGTAGAGCAGGCCGGCTTCATAGGGGTTCTTCGCCACCTGCCCCGAGAAGGTCCGGAGGGCGAGATTGATGAACACAGCGTCGACGGCCGCGATCAGGCCGAAGAAGAGCACGAAGGCGACCAGCACGTGGCGGCCCTTGATCGTAAAGCGGGGGGGCTGGGTCAGTTCGGTCATCGGGCGTTCGCCTCACCGGACAGGAAGTTGGTCTGGACGCGCGCCTCGCCGGTCGGCGAGGTCATGGTCACCTGCACCGGCATATTGGCAGCGGTGATCGCGGCGGGCGGCGCCGTCACGAAGACGCGGACGGCGCGGACCTCGTCGGGCTTCACCACCACCGCCAGGCGATCGCTCGCCGCCGCGGCTCCAGGCGTCTTCAGCGCTGCGCCCGGCACGCCTTCGATGGCGATCGTGAAAGTCTGCGGCGCGAAGCTGCGGTTGGTGATCTTCAGGGTGTAGCCGTTGCGGATCGAGCCGTCCTGGAGGCGGACAAAGGTCGGATTGCGGTCACGCAGCACGTGCAGATCCACCGCCGAGCGCTGGGTCAGGCCCCAGATCATCAGGCCGCTGACGATCGTCAGGGCGACGGCGTAGAACACGGTGCGCGAGCGCACAAAGCGGTAGAGGTTGTCGACCCCGCCGGTCTCCCGCGATGCGACGGCATGGTCGGTGTCGTAGGAGATCAGCCCGCGCGGCCGGTCCATCTTGACCATGATCTCGTCGCAGGCGTCGATGCAGAGGCCGCAGTTGATGCACTCGAGCTGAGCGCCGTCGCGGATATCGATGCCCATCGGGCAAACCACGACGCACTGGTTGCAGTCGATGCAGTCGCCGCGGCCTTCCCAGCTCTGGTTCTTCTTGTGCGGCCCGCGGGGCTCGCCCCGGTCGCGGCGATAGGTGACCTGCAGCGAGTGCTGGTCGAGCATGGCCCCCTGGATGCGGGGCCACGGGCACATGTAGGTGCAGACCTGCTCGCGCATGGTGCCGGCGAAGACATAGGTCGTCGCCGTCAGGATGGCGCAGGACACGTAGGCGGTCAGCGGTCCGGTCCCGACCCAGAAGTTCCGGATCAGCGTCGGCGCGTCGTGGAAGTAGAAGATCCAGGCCCCGCCGGTGCCGAAGGCGATGCCGAGCCAGACCGCATGCTTGCCGGTCTTGCGCCACAGCTTGTTGAAGCTCATCGGCGACGCGTCGAGCTTCATGCGGGCGTTGCGATCGCCCTCGAAGAGCCGCTCCACGGCGATGAAGAGATCGGTCCAGACCGTCTGCGGGCAGGCGTAGCCGCACCACAGCCGGCCAAAGAGCGCCGTGATCAGGAACAGCGCCAGCGCCGCCATCACCAGAAGGCCGGTGATGAAGTAGACCTCCTGCGGCCAGAGCTGGATGAAGAAGAAGTAGAAGCGCCGGCCGGTGAAATCGACCAGCACCGCCTGGTCTGGCAGGTCGCCCGGCCGGTCCCAGCGGATCCAGGGCACGATGTAGTAGACCGCCAGGGTGGCGACCAGAAGCGCCCACTTGATCATCCGCCAGCGGCCGTGAACCAGCTTGGGATAGATCGGCGCGCGAGGCTTGTAGAGACCGTCGCCCCCGCCCGCCTTTCGGCGAGCGGAAGCAGCGGCCGAGACCGGACCCTTGCCGCCGTCGGGGTTGGGAGACTTGGTCCGGTCGATGACGACGGTCACAGCGGTTACTGACCCGAGTTGGCGTGGATGTAGACGGCCAGAGCCTTGATGGTCTCGGGGCTGAAGCGACCCTGCCAGGCCGGCATGACGCCGCCGCGGCCGTAGTGGATCTGCTGGTTGATGGCGGTGCGGTCGGAGCCGTAGAGCCATTCGCCGTCGGTCAGGTCCGGGGCGCCCTGCGCCTTGTCGCCCTTGCCGTCCACGCCGTGGCAGCTCGAGCACTGGTCGGCGAAGACCTGCCTGGAGCGGTCAACGGCCGGCCGATCCGCCGGACGCCCGGACAGGGCCACGACGTACTCTGTCATGTCCTGGACCTGGGTCGGCGTCAGCATCTGGTCGCGGCCGAACGCCGGCATCGTCGACATGCGCGCGTCGGGGTCGCCCGAGCGGATGCCGTGCTTGAGCGTGAGGGCGATGTCGTCGAGCGTGCCCCCCCACAGCCAGATATCGTCGCGCAGGTTCGGATAGCCCTTGGCGCCGGCGCCGCCGGTTCCGTGGCAGGTGGCGCAGTTGTCGCCGAACACGGACTGGCCCAGCGTCAGGGCGTAGGCCTGCAACTCGGGATCCTGTTCGATCTGCTGCAGCGTGGCGTCCCGCAGGCGGGCCGCGCCCGCGCCGCGCACCGTCTCCAGATCGGCCAGGGCGGAGGCGACGTCACGTCGGTCCGAACTGCCGAGCATGCCCTGGGTGTAGCTGCTCACGCCCGGCCAGGCCGGCATGGCGACCCAGTAGCCGATGGCGAAGACGACGCAGGCCCAGAAGACCCAGAGCCACCAGCGGGGGAGGGGATTGTCCAGTTCCCGGATGCCGTCCCACTCGTGGCCGGTCGTCTCGACGCCGCTGACGGCGTCTGTTTCACGTTGGTGCTCACTCATTGATCGTCATCCTCGAGAGGGAGGCGCGCCGCCTTGGCGAAGGCGTCGCGGTTGGCCGGCCAGAATGCGTAGGCGCAGCCCATGAGGAAGATCAGGCCGAAGTAGATCAGCCCGCCCTGTTGCGCGATGCGCGCGACGGTTTCGTAGGTCATCGTCGGCTCCTAGCGCTGGTTCGCGGGATCACCCGCTTCGTAGGTGCTGAAGTCGACGAGCGTGCCGAGCATCTGCAGGTAGGCGATCAGGGCGTCCATTTCGGTGACCCGCTCGGGATCGCCGTCGAAGTCGCGGTTGACCACCTTGGCGCCGTAGCGTTTGCGCAGGTCGCCCGCCGTCATCGAGAACGGATCGGCCTGGGCCTCGAAGTCGGCCTCGGCGGTGTCGAGCTGCTCCTGGGTGTAGGGAACGCCGAGCGCCGTCATCGTCTTCATCTTGGCGCGGATGTCCCGGATCGAGGCGTCGCGCTGCACGAGGAAGGCGTAGGGGGGCATCACCGACTCGGGGACCACCGAGCGCGGATCCACGAGGTGGTCGCGGTGCCAGCCGTCCGAGTACTTGCCGCCGACGCGGGCCAGGTCAGGCCCGGTCCGCTTCGAGCCCCACTGGAACGGGTGGTCGTACATGCTCTCGGCCGCGAGGCTGTAGTGGCCGTAGCGCTCGACCTCGTCCCGCAGGGGGCGGATCATCTGCGAGTGGCAGGTGTAGCAGCCCTCGCGGATGTAGATGTCCCGGCCGGCCAGCTCGAGCGGGGTGTAGGGGCGAACGCCCTCCACCTTCTCGATCGTGCTCTTCAGCCAGAACAGCGGGGCGATCTCGACCAGGCCGCCGACGGAGACGACCAGGACGATGCCGATGACGAGGAGCAGCGAGTGCTTCTCGAGTTTGACGTGATGTTTCCAAAGGCTCATGACGCGGTCCTCAGGCGGCTGCCGGGAGCGGCGCGCTGAGCGCGTCGCGGGTTTCGACGGACGGCAGCCTGACCGTGCGCCACAGATTGTAGATCATGATCAGCGTGCCGGAGAGGAACATCGCGCCGCCGATCGTCCGGATGACGTTCTCGATGTGCTTGGCCGAGACGGTCTCGATGAAGGACCAGGCGAGGAAGCCCTGCGGGGTGTATTCCCGCCACATCAGGCCTTCCATGATCCCGGAGACCCACATCGCGCAGATGTAGAGAACGATGCCGGTGGTCGCGATCCAGAAGTGCCACTCGACCAGCTTGTCGGAGTAGAGCCGGTCCTTCTTCCACAGCCAGGGCACCAGGCAGTACATGGCGCCGAAGCTGATGAAGCCCACCCAGCCGAGCGCGCCGGAGTGCACGTGGCCGATGGTCCAGTCGGTGTAGTGGCTAAGGGCGTTGACCGCCCGGATCGACATCACCGGACCTTCAAAGGTCGACATGCCGTAGAAGGCGATGGCCACGACCATCATCCGCACGACCGGGTCGGTGCGCAGCTTGTCCCAGGCCCCCGACAGCGTCATCAGGCCGTTGATCATGCCGCCCCAGCTGGGCATCCAGAGCATGATCGAGAAGGTCATGCCCAGGGTCTGCGCCCACTGCGGCAGGGCGGTGTAGTGCAGGTGGTGCGGGCCCGCCCAGATGTAGATGAAGATCAGCGACCAGAAGTGCACGATCGACAGGCGGTAGCTGTAGACCGGCCGCTCAACCCGCTTGGGCACGAAGTAGTACATCATGCCCAGGAAGCCGGCGGTCAGGAAGAAGCCGACGGCGTTGTGGCCGTACCACCACTGGGTCAACGCATCCTGGACGCCGGAGAACAGCGAGTAGCTGCGGTGATGCAGCGGGCTGATCGGCAGGGCCAGGTTGTTGATCACATGCAGCAGCGCAATGGTCACGATGAAGGCCAGGTAGAACCAGTTGGCCACGTAGATGTGGGGTTCCTTGCGCTTCCAGATCGTACCCAGAAAGACCAGCAGATAGGCGACCCAGACGACCGTCAGCCACAGGTCCACCAGCCATTCCGGCTCGGCGTACTCGCGGGACTGGGTGATGCCGGCCAGGTAGCCGGTGGCCGCCAGGACGATGAACAGCTGGTAGCCCCAGAACACGAACCACGACAGCACGCCGCCGAACAGGCGCGCCCGGCAGGTCCGCTGCACGACATAGAAGGACGTGCAGATCAGGGCGTTGCCGCCGAAGGCGAAGACGACGCCCGACGTGTGCAGCGGCCTCAGCCGGCCGAAGTTCAGCCAGCCGACCTCGGGGAAGTACAGCAGGTTGGGCCAGGACAGCTGTGCGGCGATGACGACGCCGACCAGCATGCCGACCGCGCCCCAGAACATCGTCGCGATCACGCCGGCCCGGACGACGCCGTCCATGTAGCGGTCGGTTTCGGTGCTGAAGAGACCGCCGCTGAGGCCCGCCGTCAGGGCGAACCCCGCCAGCACCGCCGCGGCGACAAAGATCCAGGCCTGGAACTGGAACAGCGGATCTTCGCTGAACATGGCCGCGAAGAAGAAGACGAGGCCACCGATGACGGTGGCCGTCAGTAGCGCCGGCGCACCGGGCGATCCGACTGTTGATTTTGCAAGCTGGCTCATTGGCCCATCCAAGCCCCCATGGCGTTCATGGGACCCAGCTATCGGCGGGCGGGGGTGGTCGCCTTGATCTGTATCAAGGCCGCCTCTTCGCAGTCGCGGGATGTTCGCCGCGACACCCCGGAGAGAGACCCATGCCCATCCGCGCGCTCATCGCCCGCCAGCCCCTGGAAGCCATCACGCTGCATAGCGGCGCCGGAGCCGCGGCCCTCTGGCTGGCCGTGCTGTGGCAGGAGCTGCCGACGCTGGCCTACGGCCCGCTCTGCAGCGAGGCCCAGGGTCTGTGGGGGCATTGTCCGCTTTGCGCGCCCGCCGCCGTGCTGACGTTGATCAGCTTTGCCGGCGGCCTGCAGCTGCTGCGCGACCTGAGGCGCGGCTAGATCGTGGACTGGATCAGCGTCGACCGGACGCAGTCTGAGGTGCGGGCCAGGGCGTCGCGCAGGGCGCCGTCGGCGACGCCGGTGTCCACCTTCAGGCGTCGGCAGTCGAGCGCGCGGGCTGTGGTCCTGAGGCCGTCGGCGAGCGCCACGACGACCGGCTCCGAATCGACGAGGGCGAAGGCCGCCACCCGTTCGACCCACAGCGTCTTTCCCTCGCACAGGTCGCTGCGGACGGCGAAGGGCGCGATCCCGACCAGCCGGCCGGCGCTGTCACGCGCCAGCAGGGCTCCCGACGTGGGCTGCCCGCTTGCTGTCCAGCGGCGGACGATCTGCCGCCAGCGGCCGGGCGCCAGCTGGCCGAACGCCAGACGCGCCAGCGCGAACGCCTCATCGGCATCAGCCGATGTCAGCCGGGCGACAGAGATTGTTGCGGGCGAGGGCTTCATGACGGAAAGGCTCGCAGGTCGCCGCCGCCGAATCGTTGACCTGCATCAACACCGACCAGCGATGCGGAGCGCCGCCCGATGACCGCCACCGTGACAGCCTGCGCCGGCGCGGGCAGCACCGACGTCTGCGCGGGATGCTCGGCGCGGCGCCTCAGCGTCTGCGGCGTGCTGGAACAGGAAGGACTCCGTCGCCTGAACGAGGCGGCTGACCACATCACCTTCTCACCGGGCGAGGTCCTGCTGCGGGAGGGCGATCCGGCGACGCACCTGTTCAACATCACCGCCGGCGATGTGCGGGTGCACAAGCTGTTGTCCGATGGCCGGCGCCAGATCGTGGGCTTCCTGTCGCCCGGCGATTTCCTGGGACTGGCGACCGGCGACCGGTACGCCTTTTCGGCCGAAGCGCTCGGACCGGGATCAGCCTGCCGTTTCCGCAAGGGCGACTATCGGAAGATTCTCCGGGAGATGCCGGAGCTTGAGCATGCGCTGCTGGATCGGGCGGCGCATGAACTGAAGGCGGCGCACGACCAGATGCTGCTGCTGGGGCGCAAGACCGCGATGGAGCGGCTCGCCTCGTTCCTTGTCAGCCTGTCGGACCGGGCCAGGCGGGCCGGCGGAGACGGGCGTCTGGTTGAGCTGCCCATGACCCGCGCGGAGATCGCAGACTACCTGGGCCTTACAACCGAAACGGTCAGCCGGGTCACGACCCGTCTGAAGACGCGGGGCGTGATCCGGCTGCTGACGATGCACAGCCTCAGCGTGGAGCGGCCAGACGAACTGCTTCACCTGGCCGGCCTCGAGGCTGAAAGTTCTCCAGTCTAGAACTTGCGTCCCAGACCGATCGAGACAACCCAGGGGTCGAGCTCGACTTCGCTCTTCAGCGTGCCGCTGTTGATGTCGGCGTCGGTGTCGAAGAACACCTTCTTGGCGTCCAGGTTCACCGACCAGGGTCCCTGGATGGCGATGTCCACGCCGGCCTGCAGCGCAAAGCCGAAGCCGTCATCGAGATCGACCTTGAAGCCGTTCTTGTCGCTGCCGTTGTAGAACAGCATGTAGTTGACGCCCGCGCCGACGTAGGGGCTGACCCGGGCGGCGGGCAGCGGGTGATACTGCAGGGCCACGACCGGCGGCAGGACCCAGGTTTCGTGCACCCGCACCGCAGGGCCGGCGCCGACGGCGTCGATCTCGTGCTTGGAGGTGCCCAGCGTCACGTCGATCGCCAGCTTGTCGGTGATGAAGTAGGCGATGCCCAGGCTCGGGATCGTGTCATCGCTGACGGCGGCGCTGAGGCCGGTGGCCGCGCCAGCGGCGGTTTCGATGGGCGCGGACTCGTCCGGCGCGACGGTGGTGGCCCGGAAGTTGACCATCAGGGTCCCCTTCTCCTTGGGCTGGAAGTCCTGGGCCGAAGCGGCGCCCGCGCCGGCGATCAGGGCCACGGCGGCGGCCGCGGCAAACAGCGTCTTCATTAGTCTATCCCCTTGAATTCCTGGCGGTTGATCTCCGCCTCACAGCGTCTTTTCGCTCAGCCTGAGCGGCCGCTCGCTGACCTGGATCAATCCATGAGGATAAGTTCGACAATCGATGTCGCGCACGATGTCGCGGACAAAAAAGGCCCCCGGTCAGCGAGCTGACCGGGGGCAGGCCGGAGTGTGTTGAGGAACGGGCTACTCGGCGGCCATGGCGCGCGGCGTGACCGGCAGCGGACGCTCCAGCGTCGCCCAGTCGATCAGGCCGTCATGGACTTCATCCTCGAACCTCAGGACGCCGAGGGCCTCGAACTTCGGCCGCACCGACTCCGTCAGCAGGCCGATCCGCTTGAGGTTGGGGATCATGCGGGCGAACAGGAAGTCGCGGAATGCGCCGCCGGCCTGGGCCTTGTGATTGATCTCGCGGGCTTCCTCGAGCGTGAAGCCGTATTCCTGCGGCACATCCACGCTGAACAGCCGCTCGCGCATGATCACGCAGGCCTCGTAGGCAAACTGCGCCCGCTCCTCGATCTCGTGTTCCGGCAGGGCGCGGATCCAGTCCTCGAGGTAGTTCACGCCGAATGCCACGTGCCGACCCTCGTCGCGCTGCACCAGCTCCAGGATCTGCCTCAGCAGGGGATCGCGGGTGCTCTGGGTCATCGCCTGGAACGCCGCCAGGGCGAGGCCCTCGATCAGCACCTGCATGCCGATGAACTTCAGGTCCCAGCGCTCGTCGGTGAGCACCTTGTCCAGGAGCAGCTTCAGGTTGGGATTGATCGGATAGACGATCTTGCAGCGTTCGGAGAGGTACTTGTGGAACACCTCCACATGCCGGGCTTCGTCAAAGGTCTGCGAGGAGGCGTAGAGCTTGGCGTCATAGGTCGGCGCGCAGCTGACCAGCTGGCTGGCGACCAGCATCGCGCCCTGTTCGCCGTGCAGGAACTGCGACAGCGTCTGGGCGTGGCTGCGCCAGGCGAAGTCGAGCTTCTGCTGTTCGGTCAGCGCCTCGTACTTCGGGTGGCCAGCGAAGGCGTTCTGCGTCGGATCATTCGGCGTTTCCGACTTCGGGAAGGGCACGTCCCAGTCCACGTCCATCTGGGCGTCCCAGTTGAAGCGCTTGCCCAGTTCATAGAGCTTGCGAATCCGGGCGTTGGCGTCGCGGTAGTCCCAGTTGTAGGAGCCGGTCAGCGGCGTCCGGAAGATTTCACGGATCACCTCCACGTCGGCGGGCGTGAGTTTGTCGGTCAGTTCATTGTCGAACTCCTGCACCTCGCGCGGCGGATGATCGACAAGCTGGACGTTCAGCATCGGACGTTCCTTCCATTTCCCGACAAACGTGACGGGGGCGTCATTTTTTGAGCGATCCGAAGGCCATCGAGTTTGGAGGGGCCTGGAGTCGCTGAGGTTTGAAGGCCCCGGGCGCTGGCGCCGGGGTGCCTTTCGATCACGGGAGCCCGGAACCCGGTCCGGGTTCATTGACCTGGATCAAGAGTGGGTCCGGCGAATTTGATCCGCATCAAGGAAGTTGCGCGGACGCCGGGCTAGCAGGCTTGGGTGGCGCGAAGTCGCCGCAGGCTCGCTCACCAGATCCCGGACAGTCATGCCTATCTCCTTGTCGAAGACGATCAAGCGGCCTTCCCGGGAGGAGCTGATCGGCCGCTATGACGGCAGGGCCCCGCGCTACACGAGCTATCCCACGGCGATCCAGTTCAGCGGCGCGGTGGACGCGACGACACATGCCAGATGGCTGTCGGAGCTGTCGCCCGAGCAGGCGGTTTCGCTCTACCTGCACATCCCTTTCTGCGCCCGGCTCTGCTGGTATTGCGGCTGCAACACCCGTGCGACGACGCGGACCGAGCCGGTGGCCGAGTATGTCGACCGGCTGGTCGACGAGCTGGCGCTCCTCGAGGCCGCATTGCCCGGCAAGCTGCGGACGCGCGACATTCACCTGGGCGGCGGCACCCCGAACATGCTGTCGCGGGACAACATGAATCGGCTGTTCCAGGCGATCCGGCATGTGTTCCGGGTATCGCCCGGGGCCACCGTCGCCGCCGAGCTCGATCCGGCCGTGCTGACCCGGGACTGGGTCCAGGCGGCCGCCTTCCATGGCCTCAGCCGCGCGAGCGTGGGCGTGCAGGACCTGTCCCCGCGCGTCCAGGCGGCGGTCAACCGCATCGAGCCCTTCGAGGTCATCGAGCGCGCGGTCGGCTGGCTTCGCCAGGCCGGGGTCCTGTCGATCAATCTCGACCTGATGTACGGCCTGCCGCGCCAGACCGTGGCGGATGTGACCAACACGCTGGACGCGATCCTGACGCTCAAGCCCGAACGGCTGGCGCTGTTCGGATACGCCCATGTGCCCTGGATGAAGGCCAACCAGCAGCTCATCCAGGACTCCGAGCTGCCTGGACCCGCCGAGCGCCTCGACCAGAGTGAAGCGGCGGCCGAGCGCCTGGCGCGCGAGGGCTATGTCCGCATCGGCCTGGACCACTACGCCCTTCCGGACGACGAGCTGGCGCGGGCGCTGGCCGAACAGCGGCTGCATCGCAACTTCCAGGGTTACACGACAGACGCCAACGCGGTGCTGATCGGGGTCGGCTCGTCGTCGATCAGCCGCCTGCCGCAGGGCTTCGTCCAGAACCAGGGGCTGGAACGCAACTGGCGGGACGCCATTCTCCGCGGGGAGCTGCCGGCGGCGCGCGGCGTCGCCCTGACCGACGAGGACCGGTTTCGTGGCGAGATCATCGAGCGGCTGATGTGCGACCTTGCGGTCGATGTCGAGGCGGTGCGCGCGCGCCATGCCGACGCGATCGGCGCCGGACCCGACCTGTCCGCCGCCTTCGCCCGCCTCGCGCCTTTCGTGGAAGACGGCCTGGCTGTCCTCGACGGATCGAACCTCATCGTCACGGAGACCGGACGGCCCCTGGTCCGCTCCATGGCGGCCCTGTTCGACGCCTACCTCGACCCCGAGGCCGGCCGCCACTCCCGGAGCCTGTGATGACCAGCCGCCGCGTGCTGGTCATCAACGGGCATCCTGATCCCACGGGACAGAGGTACTGCACCGCCCTGTCGGCCGCCTATCTGCGGGGCGCCGACCTGGCGGGACACCAGATTCGCCGCCTGGACGTCGGGGCCCTCAAGCTCGCGCCCATTCAGTCCCAGGCGGAGTTCCTGGCCGAGCCCGACGAAACCGCCCGCGCCGTCCAGGCCGCCATCCACTGGGCGCAGCACGTCGTCATCGTCTATCCGCTCTGGCTCGGCGGCCCGCCCGCTGTACTCAAGGCCTTCTTCGAGCAGGTCTTCCGCTACGGCTTCGCCGTGGCGGCGCCGGGCGAGAAGGGCGGCGGCCTGATGAAGGGCAAGACGGCGCGGGTGATCGTCACCATGGGCATGCCGGCGCCCTTCTTCACCATCGTCTTCGACCGCGCCGGGCTCAAATGCCTGGCGCGCGGGATTCTGAGACTGGCCGGGTTCTCGGTGCGCAACACCATCATCGGCGGCGTCGATGGTTCGCCGGAGCGACGCAAGGCATGGCTGAGCCGCATCGAGTCTCTCGGCGTCCAGGCCCGATAGGCTGATCGGGGTGACGTTGGGGCGCCGTTGTCGCGCCCCGGACCCTGGCGCATCATCCTCCGGAAGGCGCCGGCGAGCGCCGCACGGGAGGAACATTCATGGCGCAGGACCAGCCCGGCGAGGCGGCTCCCACCGTACTCTACGAGGTCGCTGACCACGTCGCCGTCATCACGCTGAACCGGCCCGAGCAGCGCAACGCGCTGAACTGGGACGCCTATGACCGGCTGGAGAAAGCCCTGCGCCGCGCGGTGACCGATCCGGAAGCGCGCTGCGTGATCATCACCGGCGCCGATCCGGCCTTCTGCTCGGGCGACGACGTCCGTGAGATCATGGCGGGGCCGAAGGCGGTTTCGGCGGACACCACCCCGGTCGTGCGGCACAAGCCGACGCCGGCCGCGATGGCGGCGCTTGAATGCGACAAGCCCCTCATCGCCGCCGTCAACGGCGCGGCCGTGGGATGGGGCATGGAACTGGCCCTCTATGCCGATATCCGGCTGTGTTCGGAGAAGGCGAAGTTCGCCGAGCTGTTCATCAAGCGCGGTCTGGTCTGCGATGTGGGCGGTTTCTACCGGCTGCCGTCCATCGTCGGGCCGGCCAAGGCCGCCGAGCTCCTGTTCACAGGCGATGTCATCGACGCGGCGGAGGCCCTGCGCATCGGTCTGGTCAGCGAGGTGACGCCCCACGACCAGCTGATGGACCGCGCCCGGGCCCTGGCCGCCCGCATCGCGGTCAACCCGCCGCTGGCCCTGCGCTACATGAAGGAGGGCCTGCGCCGGGGGACGTACGGCGATCCGCGCGACCTCGGCGGCTGGGCGATCGAAACCATTCGCGCCCTCATGAAGACCGAGGACCACAAGGAGGGCGTCGCCAGCTTCCTCGAGAAGCGTTCGCCGGTCTTCTCGGGCCGCTGAGCACGACACTAGGGGTTTTCCCTTATGCATCGCCCCTGAATTTCCGACTCCCCGTCTGACGCCTACCCCTGAGGCTACAGACGGGGAGCTTCACATGACCGCGCAGATCGTCACTTTCGCCCGGGCGGCCCAGGCTAGCCACGAAGACGTCCGCAGCCTTCCGGGCGCGACCATCGCCTATGGTCCGGGCGACGAAATCTACGCCCAGGCGGAAGAGACCGATCTCATCTATCGCGTCATCAGCGGCGCGGTCCGCACGACCCGGCTCGACAGCGACGGTCGCCGCCAGATCGGCGACTTCTACTACGCCGGCGACTTCTTCGGCCTCGAAGCCGGGCCGGAGCACCGGTTCTCCGCCGAGGCGCTCTGCGATGCGCAGATCCAGGTCCTGAAGCGGTCATCGCTGGCCGTGGCCGACGACACGGCAAGCATCGAGCGGATGATCTGGATGGCGACGGCGCGGGAGCTGGAGCGCACCCGCGAGCACCTGATGATGCTCGGCCGCAAGACGGCCCGCGAAAAGGTCGCCAGCTTCCTCTTCGATGTCGCCGACCGCCAGGGCGGCGACATCCAGACCCTGACCATGGGCCGCCAGGACATGGCCGACTACCTGGGCCTGACGATCGAGACGGTGTCCCGCATGCTCACCCAGCTGCAGACCGAGGGTCTGGTGACCTTCATCGGCTGCCGGCAGTTCAGGATCGGCAACCGTCCCGCCATGACCCGGCTGGTCGCCGCCTGACCACCGTATCGCCCTTCCGGCCCGGCCTGTGCTAATCGGGATGCTCGATTAACCGGCGGTCCGAATGCCCACGTTCCTGTCCAGGCTCTCCCGGACGCTTCCCAACGATCCGATGATTCCCGCCGGCTATGCGGCGGCCACGGCCGCCGCCGCCCTGGCGTTCGGTGCGCAGTGGCTGATCGGCGTCTGGTTCGAGGGGCGCACCGCCTTCATCATCTACGTGCCGGCGGTTCTCATAGCGTCCTGGCTGGGCGGACGCGGCCCCGCGACGCTGGCGGCGCTGCTCTGTGTCGCCGTCAACGCCGCCCTGTTGCGCGGGCAGATGCTCGACCTTCCCAACATCATTGAGACCATCGCCTTCCTGATGCTGGCGCCGGTGCTCGGCGGGGTCGGCGATCGAATGCGGCGCGACGGCCGCGAGGGCGCCGCGCGGCAATCCCACCTCCAGTCGATTCTGGACACCGTTCCCGAGGCCATGATCGTGATCGACGGGCGGGGCATCATCCGCTCCTTCAGCGCCGCCGCCGTCCGGCTGTTCGGCTGGACGCCGGAGGAGACCATCGGCCGCAACGTCAGCATCCTGATGCCCTCGCCCTACCGCGAACAGCACGACAGCTACCTCGAGCGCTACCTGGCCACCGGCGAGCGGCGGATCATCGGCATCGGCCGGATCGTCGTCGGCGAGCGTCGGGACGGCTCCACCTTCCCGATGGAACTGGCGGTGGGTGAGGCGTCGGAGGGGCGGGAGCAGTTCTTCACCGGCTTTGTCCGCGACCTCACCGAGCGTCGGGACCAGGAGCGCCGCCTGCAGGAACTCCAGTCGGAGCTCGTCCATGTGTCGCGGCTGACGGCGATGGGCGAGATGGCCTCGGCCCTGGCCCACGAGCTCAACCAGCCGCTGTCGGCAATCACCAACTACATGAAGGGCGCGGCGATGATGCTGGACGGCGGCGAGCCTGATCCTGTGCGCCTGCGTCAGGCGCTCGATCGCGCCGGCGACCAGGCGATCCGGGCCGGCGATGTCATCAAGCGGCTTCGCGAGTTCGTGGCCAAGGGCGAGACGGACCACAGTCTGGAGGATCCCGCCAAGCTCATGGAGGAGGCCAGCGCCCTGGCCCTCGTCGGCGCCAAGGAACAGGGGGTCCGCGTCGACCTGCGCTTTGACCGTGAGCTCGGCCCCGTCATCGTCGACAAGATCCAGGTGCAGCAGGTCGCCCTGAACCTGATCCGGAACGCCATCGACGCCATGGAGAACAGCGAGCGCCGCGAACTCGTCGTGAGCGTGTCCGGCGGAGAGGACGGCATGGCCCTTGTCAGCGTAAGCGATACCGGCCCCGGTGTGGATCCGGCCGTCGCCGAGCGCCTGTTCGAGCCCTTCCTGACCACCAAGTCTTCAGGACTGGGCGTCGGGCTTTCCATTTGCCGAACCATCGTCGAGGCTCACGGCGGCCGCATCTGGGCCGATCGCAACGTCCAGGGCGGCGCGACCTTCTCATTCACACTTCCTCTGGCCGAAGCGGAGGCGACGATTGGCCACTAGTCGGACTGTCCATGTCATCGACGACGATGAAGCGATGCGCGATTCGCTGTCGTTCCTGCTCGACATCCAGGGCTTCGAGACCCGGGTCTACGACTCGGCGATCGCCTTCCTGGAGGCGCTGCCGGGCCTCTCGGGCGGCTGCGTGCTGACCGATGTGCGCATGCCGGGGCTCAGCGGACTGGAGCTGATCGAACAACTGCGCGCGCAGGGTTGCGATCTGCCGGTCGTCGTCATGACCGGGCACGGCGATGTGCCCATGGCGGTCGAGGCGATGAAGGCCGGCGTCATCGACTTCATTGAAAAGCCGTTCGCCGACGACGTGCTGCTGCGCGCGGTGCGCAACGCCCTGGATCGTCAGGACTCTCCGTCGGAGGACGAGGGCCTGAAGGAGGCCCAGGCGCGCCTGGCCTCCCTGTCGCCGCGGGAACGTGACGTGCTGGCCGGCGTCGTCGCCGGCAAGGCCAACAAGGTGATCGCCTTCGATCTCGGCATCAGCCCCCGCACGGTCGAGATCTACCGCGCCAACCTGATGACCAAGACGGGCGCCCGCAACATGGCCGAGCTGATGCGGCTGGCCCTGGCCGCCGGACTCTGAGCGACAGGCCTTGCGCCGCCCCGGCGGCAGTCGGCTATGCTGCGGCAAAATCAGGGGAGCGCCACATGACCGCCAGCACCAAGTCCTCCGGCGTCGAGGATCTGAACAGGACGCTCGGACTGGTGCGTCGCGTCGAGATGGACCCCGCCGGTCGCGCGGTGCTCGAGTACGAAGCCGGCCTGCACATGTGCCACTCGGGCGGCGTCGTGCAGGGCGGCTTCATCACCGGCTGGATCGACGCGGCGATGGCTCATGCGGCGATCGCCATGGCGGGCAATGACATCGTGCCCATGTCGCTGGAGCTGAAGGTCAGCTTCTTTGCCCCGGCGCGCCCCGGCCGCGTCATCGCCGAGGCCTGGGTCGAGCGGAAGGGCAAGCGCACCTGCTTCTTCGAGGGGCGGCTGCTGGATGCCGCCGGGACCGTCCTGGCCAAGGCCAGCTCGACCATCATGCTGGCCGAGCGCAGCCGGGTCGAATCGGCCGCCCGCGCCGCGAGCTGAGGTCGGCCATGAAGACCATTCGCACCGAGGCCTTCATTCCGGCGCCGCCCGCCAGGGTCTGGGCCGTGCTGACCGACTTTGACGCCTACGCCGACTGGAACCCGCTCAACATCCGGGCCAGCGGCGAGGCCCGCCCGGGCGGCAGGATCCGCACCACCTTCGTCAATCCGGGCGGCCGGCCCGGCGCGACGGTGACCCAGACGGTGACCCTGACGACGTTCGAGCCGGAACGCGCGCTGGCCTGGACGGGAAGCGTGCCCCTGCTGTTCCGGGGACGACACCATTTCACCCTGACGCCGGAAGGCGAGGGGACCCGGCTGCTGCACGGTGAGGACATGGGCGGGCTGATCGCCATGGGCTTCTCGGACGCGGTCCTGACCGAGAAGTTCGTCCCCTACTACGAGGCGGTGAACAGGGCGCTGGCGGCGCGGGCCGCTGCCGGATGAATTACCCGGGTAATATTGACAATACATAACACCCGGGTAAAACGCGCTCCAGATTGGAGCACTGTCATGTCCGGAACCACGTTCACCGCCTTTCACCGCGATCGCCGTATGGCATCCGGATCGCTCGCTGACGTCTTCGGGGCGCTCGCGGAGCTTGCGGACGGCCGCGCCGCGCAGGTCTTCAATGACGCCACCGGCGACCTGGTGAAGCTGGGGCGTCCGGAGGAGGTGGCGCGGGCCACGGCCGAGCCCATGGTCCCCGCCCTCGGGCCCGTCCAACTGCGCATCACTGTGCTGCCGCGCCATGTCGCCTGGCTCGAGACCGAGCCCGGCGGCCCCTCGGCCGCGGTCAGGCGGTTGATCGACGCGGCCCGGCGTGATGGCGTCGGCCGCGAGCGTCGGGCCCGGGATGCGGCCTACCGGTTCATCTCGATGATGGCCGGCGATCGTCCCGGATTCGAGGAGGCCTGCCGGGCCCTCTACGCGGGTGACGCCGATCGATTCGCGGCGGCCGCCGAAAGCTGGCCCGATGACGTGCGCCGCTATGGCCAGCGGCTCGCGGCCGGGGGCTGGGTCGATGTTATTGGGCAGCCGGCGCCGGTTGCCTGATCATCATCGCTTCCAGCGCGGCGCGGAGGGCGGGCGCCAGCGGGCTCGACCCTTCCGCCGAGGCCTGGACGAAGGTGGTGGTGCAGATTCCGACGCAGCGCCCCTTCTGGAACATGGCCTGGCCGATCTCGTACGAGGCTGTGCCGATCCGCAGGATGCCGGAACGGACCTCGACCTCGTCCGGGTGGAACACCTCGCCCAGGTAGGTCACGCGGCTGTCGGCGGTGACGATCCGCACCCGGTCCATCAGGCCGGCCGTCGTGAAGATCGCGCGCGAGAATCGGGCCCGCGTCTCGTCGTAGTAGGCCGCCACGGCGATGTTGTTGATGTGGTGCAGCCCGTCTTCGTCGCGATAGCGGGTCTGGATGTGGAAGCTGTGCGGGTAGGCGCCGGGGTCCTGGCGCCAGACGGGCGGTTTCATGCGTGTTCGGCTCGGATGGCTGGTGTCTGGAGGCGATCTCTAGACGGGCGCCGCGAGGGCAGTCCATCGCCGATGGCTGCGCTCTACCGGCGAAACAGGAGGCAGAGGTTGTTGGCCGGCATGGCGACGCGCTCGGCGAACGCCAGGCCGTGGCTGGCCGCCAGCGCCTTCACGGCGTCCAGGTCGCGCAGGCCCCAGGCTGGGTCGCGGCGGCGCAGGTCGGCGTCGAAGGCGAGGTTGCTTGGCGCGGTCTCGACGTCCGCCTCGATGTAGGGGCCATAGAGGACGAGGGGTCCGCCGGCCGGCAGCACCCGCGCCGTGCCCGCCATCAGCCCCTGCGTCGCCGCCCAGGGCGAGATGTGGATCATGTTGATGCAGACGACCGCGTCGGCGTGCTCGACCGGCCAGGAGTCCGGCGCGGCGGCGTCGAGCACCAGGGGCGCGGCGAGGTTCGGCAGGCCCGCCGCCTCGCGGCGCGCGACGAGGACGTCCAGCGCCTCGGCCGAGCGGTCCGTCGGCTGCCAGGTCACCCCCGGCAGCGCCTGTGCGAACCAGGCGGCGTGCTCGCCCAGCCCGCTGGCGATCTCAAGAACGGTTCCGGACGCCGGCAGCCAGCGCCGCAGGACAGCGAGGAGAGGCTCGCGATTGCGAGCCGACGCGGGAGAGCCGGGGAGGGTTGTGGTCATTGCGCGCACAGCCTGTCGATAGCCGATCGGCCGGTCAACGATCATGCAGCCCGGCCTACCCTGGCCTGTGTCGGACGATGTAGGCTGAGCCAAACCCCGGAGCGCCCATGAACGAGATGACCTCCTACCTCGGCTGGAAGATCGACTACGCCAACCCGGCGGGGGAGCCGTCGTTCCTGCCGCCGACGTCGATGGCCTGGCGGGTCTACAAGAATCAGATCGCGCTGGGCATCGGCGGGGTGGCCGCGGTGCTGCTGGAGTTCGCCGACGCGCGCATCCGGTCCGGCGTCTGGGATCACTCCACCTACAAGGCCGATCCGATCGGGCGGTCGCGGCGCACCGGCGTGGCGGCCATGGTCGGGGTCTACGGACCGCAGAGCGCCGCCAGGCGGGTGATCCAGGGCGTCACCAACATGCATGCCAAGGTCAGTGGGACCACGCCGTCGGGCGAGGCCTACAAGGCGCTGGACCCCGAACTGCTCGACTGGGTCGCCGCCACCGCCGGCTACGGCTTCCTCAACGCCTATGATCGCTTCGTCAGCCCGCTCAGCGAGGCGGAGAAGACCCGCTTCTACAGCGAGGCTTCGGCGATCCCGGCGCTGTATGGCGTCCAGAACTCGCCGAAGTCGACGGCGGACTTCATGGCGATGATGGAGAAGCTCAGCCCCCGCTTCGAGCCGCACCCGATCGTCGACGAGTTCCTGGCCATCATCGTCTCGGGCAAGGCGGCGCCGAATGTGCCCAAGTTCCTGCACCGGGCGCTGGCGCGGGCCTCGGTCTCGCTGCTGCCGCCGCTGGTGCGGAGCAAGCTGCAGCTGGGCCGGGAATGGGACCTGACGGCCTTCGACCGGCTTGCGCTGAAAGCCGCCGGGCGGATGGCGGACCGCGTGTTCCAGCCGGGCTCGCCGCCCGCCCAGGCCAGCGTCCGCCTCGGTCTTCCGGCGGACTTCCTGTGGCGCAAGCCGGCGGAGCAGCAGCGGCTGCTGCGGGAAGCGGGACTGGAGCAGCGGGTCGCGGCGTAGCGCTCCCACTCTTCGTCATGGTCGGACTTGTTCCGCCCCCCCATGAACACGGGAGGGGAAGGTGAGGCCGGTCAGTCCGCGAATCTGTCCCAGATGACCGTGTGCATGGGTCCTCGCGACGAGCGCGAGGATGACGGCGGAAAGAGAAAACCCCCGGCCTTTCGACCGGGGGTCTTGTCTTCAAAGCGGCTTGGGACACGCACTGAAGTGCATGTCCCCGAGGGCCTTAAGCGGCCTTCTGCAGCGACTTGGTCAGGATGCCGACGGCGGCGTCGCGGTCGATCTTCTCGATGGCGGCGACTTCGCGGGCCATGCGGTCCAGGGCCGACTCATAGAGCTGACGCTCGGAGTAGGACTGTTCCGGCTGGTTCTCGGCGCGGTGCAGGTCGCGGACAACCTCGGCGATGGAGATCAGGTCGCCGGAGTTGATCTTGGCTTCGTATTCCTGGGCGCGGCGCGACCACATGGTGCGCTTCACCCGGGCGCGGCCCTTCAGGGTCGTCAGCGCCTTGGTCACGATCGTGCCCTCGGCCAGCGGACGCAGCCCGGAGGTGACGGCCTTCTTGGTCGGAACGCGCAGGGTCATCTTCTCGTGGTCGAAGGTGATGACGTAGACCTCGAGCGACATGCCGGCGACTTCCTGGGTCTCGACAGCACGGATCGTGCCCACGCCATGGGCGGGGTAGACAACGTGGTCATCGACCGAAAACGCCAGACCGTTCTTGCTCATCAGATCGTCCTTCTCTAGCACCCTGTCCGCGGGGTTTCCCCGGCGGGCCGCAACCGATAACCGGGCGTCAGGCCCCTTGTCTGAGACGAAAAGAATCCCGACCGCGGCAGTGCCCCGGAGGATTTCGTTTCAGATAAAGCAGGCCTCTAGGACACCCTCGCCCTTGAATCGGCGCGCCGTTCGGTTGCGGCTGTTCTTGAACCAAGGCGCGACGGCGGACCCGTCACGTCAGACAAGACCCTATCACAAAAATGAACACAAAGAAAGGGTTGCGGAATCCGAGCGGATTGCTGGGAATTCCGGCTCCGGCGTTTCAGTTGCCCTTGCCGGGCTTCTCGCTGAAGTACTTCTCGAACTTGCCGGTCTCGCGTTCGAACAGTTCCTTGTCCTCGGGCGGCTCGCCCTTGAGGGTGATGTTCGGCCAGATGGCGGCGTAGTCGGTATTGATCCGCAGCCACTTGCCGTCGGGATCGTCCTCGGTGTCCGGCTTGATCGCGTCGACCGGGCACTCGGGCTCGCAGACGCCGCAGTCGATGCATTCGTCCGGATTGATGACGAGGAAGTTCTCGCCTTCATAGAAGCAGTCGACGGGGCAGACCTCGACGCAGTCCATGAACTTGCACTTAATGCACGGGTCGGTGACGATGTAGGTCATCGGGGAACGGGGCTGTCCTGACGTTTGCTGCGCGCGCCTTTTCGAAGGCGGGGCCTTCGTTGTCAATGCGGCGAGGTCTCCTGCCCGTGACAGGAAAACTTAAACCGTGCTCGTCGGCTCTGTCGTTTCAGGCGTCTGCGTCAATGCGTAGAGCGCCCTGGCCTCGGCCGGCGGGCCGCGGCGCTCGCCGAACGCCTCGACCCTGATCGCCACCAGCCGGCCCCCGAGGGCGAAGACCAGCTCGTCGCCGATCTTCAGCCCGCGCGAGGCCTTGTCGATGCGGCCGGCGGATCCGGCCCGGGTCAGACGCAGACGGCCCTCCTCGACGAAGCGCGAGGCCATCGAGCGGGTCTTGAAGAACCGCGCCCGCCACAGCCAGACATCCGCCCGGCAGGAGCCCGCATCGGTCACGGACGGGCGGCCTTGCGCCGGCGAGGTCTGCGGCGGCGCTCGGGCTTCGCGGGCGTGGCGACCTGCAGTCCGGCCAGGGCGGCGAAGGGCGAGCCGGCGGGCGCCGGCCTGGCCGCCTCGGGCCGGGCCGTCTCGCCGCGCCGCCGCCAGGCGAGCGGGCGCGCGCGACCGGTCGGCGTGTAGCCGAGCGCGCGCAGTATCGCCTCGGCCTCCTGCACGTTCCAGCCCAGACCCTCGCGGGCCTCGTCCGACAGGATCATGCCCGCGCCGGGCTTGAAGCCGGCCCGCAGCAGCTCGTCCAACTGCTCCAGCTGCAGCACCGGCAGGGCGAAGCCGCCCACAGCCCGAAGGCCTTTCGCCGAGAGGACGCGCGCGGGGGGCGGCGGGCTTGGCAGCTTCGGAGCACAGCCGGCCAGGCCCTTCCAGTCGCCGCCGGAGACCGCCTGGGCGAAGGCCAGCGCCTCCTCTCCCAGCAGGGCCGGCAGGAAGACGCTGAAGGCGCCGATGCGGACGCCGAGTTCGCGCAGCGACCGTCGCTCGCCCTGGCTCAGCGCCTTGAGGTCGGCCTCGACCGGCCGCTTGTCGATGACGCCGCCGGCCTCGACCAGTCGGTGGCCGATGCCGCGCGGCAGGCCCTTGAGGCGGCCCTCGGCCATGGCGCGTTCGAGGCGAGCCAGCGGGGCGAGGCGCCGCTCCCGCTCGGCGGCGACGAAGGCCTGTAGCCTTTGCCGCGCCCGCTCGCGCGCCGTCTCCGGACCCAACTCGCCGATCAGCCGCACCTTGCCGTCCGCCGTCAGCACCCCGGCCGCGCCGCCGCGCCACAGCAGGGCGCTGTCAGGCGTGAGGGAGAAGGCCTCGTCCGGCTCGGCGGCCAGCCGACCCAGCCGGCGGGCGACCTCCGGCGCCACGGCCCGCTGGGCGGCGCCGCGCAGGGCCTTTTCCTCCAGCGAGGTCGCGGCCCGGGGCGCCTCGAAGGCCAGGCCGTTCAGGCGGCCGACGAAATGGCCCTCGACCGTGACCGCGCCGTCCTCGCTGACGCCGGCCAGCAGCTCGCCGCGCTCGCCCAGCTGCCGCATCAGGGCGCTGGTCCGGCGGTCGATGAAGCGGGCCATCAGCTTCTCGTGCAGCGCGTCGCTGAGCCGGTCCTCCAGCGCGCGGGTCACGCCCTGCCAGTGGGCCGGGTCGTGCAGCCAGGTGGGCCGGTTGGCGATGTAGGTCAGGGTCCGCACGCCGGCCAGGCGCGTGGCCAGGGTGTCGATCTCACCCTCGGTGCGGTCGAGCCCGCTGAACTGTCCGGCCATCCAGTCGTTGGGCACCCGCCGGCGGCCGGTGGTCAGGGCGTCGAACAGGGCGCGGACCAGCCGCAGGTGCTCGTCCGGCGACTGCTTGCGGAAGTCCGGGGTCTGGCAGACCTCCCACAGGCGCTCCAGCGCTGCGCGGTCCCGGACCCGGTGGACGATGTCCTCATCCTCGGCGAGCCGCTTGAGGGCCTTCTCGTCGATGGCCTCGGCCGACAGCATCAACCCCTCGCGGGGCGGCCTGGCATCCAGCGAGCGGATCAGCGATGGCAGGTTGGCGAAGTCGAGGCGATGATTGCGCCACTCGGCGCTCTGCACCGGGTGGAACTCGTGGTTCTCGACGGCCGCGACCAGGTCCTCGTCCATGTCGTCGGCCTCGCCGGTGACGCCGAAGGTCCCGTCGCGGATGTGGCGGCCGGCGCGGCCGGCGATCTGGCCGATCTCCTGGGGATGGAGGAAGCGGGTCTTCTTGCCGTCGAACTTGCGCAGCCCGGCGAAGGCGACATGGTCGACGTCCATGTTCAGGCCCATGCCGATGGCGTCGGTCGCCACCAGGAAGTCGACCTCGCCGGACTGGTACAGCGCGACCTGGGCGTTGCGGGTCCGGGGACTGAGCGAGCCCATGACCACCGCCGCCCCGCCGCGCTGGCGGCGGATCAGCTCGGCGATGGCGTAGACGTCGTCGGCGCTGAAGGCGACGATGGCGGTGCGCCGGGGCAGGCGGGTCAGCTTCTTGCTGCCGGTGTAGCGCAGGGACGAGAACCGTTCCCGGCTGACGATCTCGGCCCGGGGCAGCAGGCGGCGGATCAGCGGCGCCATGGTCCCGGCGCCCAGCAACATGGTCTCGGACTTGCCGCGCGCATGCAGCAGGCGGTGGGTGAAGACATGGCCGCGCTCGGGATCGGCGCAGAGCTGGATCTCGTCGATGGCCAGGAAGTCGACCTCCCGGCCCAGCGGCATCGCCTCGACCGTGCAGACGAAGTAGTTGGCGCGCGGCGGGACGATCTTCTCCTCGCCGGTGATCAGGGCGACCTCGCGCGCGCCCTTGAGCTTGACGATGCGGTCGTAGATCTCCCGCGCCAGCAGGCGCAGCGGCAGGCCGATCATGCCGCTGTGGTGGCCGAGCATCCGCTCGACGGCGAGATGGGTCTTGCCGGTGTTGGTGGGGCCCAGCACCGCCACCAGCCTGTGCTCCGCCCGGCCTGTGGATCGGTCGCTCATACCGAAAAGGTGGGGGAGTCGGGGCGGAGCGACAAGGCGCCGCGACAATCGCGCGCCAGCCTAGCCCTTCCAGGTCGGCTGGCGCGGGTGGACGTCGTCCTTGAAGAGGTCGAAGTCTTTCCAGGCCGGCTCCACCGGATCGACGCCGGGCGTGGGCGTATAGGGCGACATCTCCTCAAGCCCGAGCGTGGGAATGTAGCGCGGGCAGTTGGGGAAGATGTTCCGCGCCTCGACCCGCACGATCATCTGCGCGCCGACGGTTTCGCCCAGCAGCGGATCGGCCCGGTCGATGCGGGCCGTGCCGTTGACACGCAGGCGTTTGGGCGCGCCGTGCAGGGCGATGAACAGCAGGCCGACGTTGGCGTTGACCGTGACGTTGCCCAGGCTCCGGAACATGCCGTTGCCGTCGTAGTCCGGAAATGCCAGCTCCGACGGGCCGGTGACGCGCACAAAGCCCGCCGGGCCGCCCTTGAACGAGCAGTCGGGCCGGCCCTCGGCGTCGGCGGTGGCCAGGAAGAAGTAGACCGAGCCCTCGATGAAGGCCCTGTCGTCGTCGGTGAAGGCGGTGCGCCCGATATCGAGCAGGCGGTCGGCGATGCGCCGGCTGTCGAACGCGTCCTGCAGGGCGCGGGCGCCCTCGTGGTAGAAGTCGTCACCGGCCATGGCCTGGCTCCTTCGTGGCGGAAGCGCCGGCAGGATAAACCGGCTATCGCCCGTCGTGGACGATCTTTCCGCCAACGATGGTCAGCAGGGGCTTCACGGTCAGGATGTCCGCCTCGGGGATGGTGAGGATGTCGGCTGAGAAGACGGTGATGTCAGCTGTCATTCCCGGCATGAGGTCGCCGCCGACCGCCTCGACGGCGCCGGCTCCGGCGCTGGTCAGTGCGGTGAGCGCCACAGGGCGTGAGAGCGCCTGGTGGGGTCTCCAGTCGGGGCCCGAACGACCCGCCAGATCCTTGCGCGCGACGGCGGCGTAGAACTCGATGCGCGGATCACCGACCTCGACAGGAGCGTCGGTGCCGAAGACGAGCCGGGCCTTGCTGTCGAGCAGGCCGCGCCAGGCATAGGCCCCGTCGAGGCGATCGGGCCCGAGCCGCGCCGGGGCGAAGTAGAGGTCGCCGATGGCGTGGGACGGCTGCATCGAGGCGACGACGCGGAGCTTGGCGAACCTAGGAATGTCTGCCGGGTCGATAATCTGCGCGTGCTCGATGCGCCACGTCGCTTCGCTCGCGCCGTCGGGATCGGCGTCAAAGGCCTCCTCGATCCAGTCCAGCACCATGCGGTTCGCCCGATCCCCGATGGCGTGGAACGCGATCTGGGCGCGGACTTCCAGCGCGCGCTTCATCAGCGCCAGCGTCGCGTCGTGCTCGGCGATCAGCAAACCGGAGGTGTCGGCCCGGTCGCTGTAGGGCGCCTTGAGCGCCGCGCCGCGCGAGCCGAGCGCGCCATCCATGTAGAGCTTCAGGCCCTGGACGCGGACGAGGCCGGTCTTGTCAGCGTAAGGCCCCCACTTCAGCACCTCGGCCGAATCCTCCGGCGTCATGAAGACATCGACGCGGATCGGCAGGCGACCTTCGGCGGCCAGCTCGAACAGCGCCTTCACGTCCTCGGCGGTGGTGCTCATGTTGACGCCGCGAGTCCAGCCCCGGGCGGCGTAGAGCGCTGTTCCCCTGGCCAGGGCCTCCTTGCGGGTGGCGTAAGACATCGGCGGCAGCTTGGCCCGGATCAGGCCCTGGGCCGTGTCGATCAGCATCCCGGTCGCCTCTCCCGAGGCGTCGCGCTCGATGCGGCCGCCGGCGGGGTCGGGCGTGTCGCGGGCGATGCCGGCCAGGGCGAGGGCGGCGGCGTTGAGGACCAGGGCGTGGCCATCCGACCGGCCCAGCACGATAGGCCGGGTCGTCGACACGGCGTCCAGGTCGGCGCGGGTCGGGAAGCGCTTCTCCGGCCAGTGGGTCTCGATCCAGCCGCGACCGGTCAGCGGCTCGGCGCCCGGATGGGCCGCATCCCAGGCCTTCACCACGGCGACCAGCTGCGCAATGGAGGTCACCTGGTCGAGGTTCAGCGTCATCTCGCGCTGGCCGACGCCGGTCAGGTGGACGTGACTGTCGATGAAGCCAGGGTAGGCGGCGGCGCCCTTGAGGTCGATCTCCGGCAGGTCCGGGTAAGTCTTGCGAGCCTCAGCGAGGGGGCCGGCGAAGGCCACCTTCTCCCCGCGGACGACGATGGCCTGGCCGTCGATGGAAGCGCCGTCGAGCGCGTCGTAGATCGGCCCGCCGAACATCAGGAACCCGCCTTCGGCGGCTTTGGCGGCGCCGAGCGGCAGCAGCGCCGTGGAGGTGGCCAGCAGGAAGCTTCGGCGGTTCATGGGCGGGTCCCCGGGCTGGCCCTCGCGGGCTGAACAGGGCGGACCATGGGACGGCGCCGCGAGTCCCGTCAACGCGGACGAGGCGGGCAGGTTAACGGCGGCGGCGCCAGAGGCGAACAGGCGCGAAACGAATCGGGACCGAATCGGCGACCTCGTCCGATTCGGCATTTGTTCACCGCAACATATTGTATCTCATGGGCTATTAACCACAATCCCAATCCGTTGCCTGGACGGTCCGGGACGGTGATGCTGGCAGGCAGGGGGAAGCGCCATGACCGACCGCCGCACCGTCATCCTCGGGATCGCCGCCGTAGCGCTGGCGACGCCCGTCGTCGCCGGGACGCCGTTCAGGGTCCTGTTTGACGGAAGCCGCCTGGACGGGTGGACCATCGTGGGCGACGCCAACTGGACCTTGGCCGATGGTGTGGTCACCGCCGACAAGGGCGGCATGAGCTTTCTGGTCTCGAACGACAGCTTCCGCGACTTCGATCTGCGGGCCGAGATCTGGGTCAGCCCGGACGCCAATTCCGGCATCTTCATCCGCTGCTCCGACCGGGCCCGGTTCACGCCGGCCAACGCCTACGAGGTCAATGTCTTCGACCAGCGGCCTGACCCGACCTACGGCACCGGCGCGATCGTCGACATCGCCGCCGTCTCGCCGATGCCGAAAGCCGGCGGGCGGTGGAGCCTGCTGGAGGTCAGCGCGCGCGGTGACAGCTTCTCGGTCGTGTTCAATGGCGTGAAGACCGTCGACGGCGTCCGTGACGGGGCCCATGGCGAGGGGCCGATTGCGCTGCAGTACGGGACCGGTACGGTGAAGTTCCGGCGGGTCGAAATCCGGCCGCTCTGAGCTCCGTTCCACAGGTTAACGGCCGGCGGCACAGGACCGGTACGAATCAGGACCGAATCGGCGACCTCGCCGAGTTCCTCAGATGTTCGCCACAAGCGATTGTATATTAATATGGATTAACCATACAGGCCTTCGGCCGATTCAGGTGGGAAACCGCGCGGCGCCCGGCTCCGACGGCAGGGTCAGGCCGTTCGCGACATAGGCCACGGTGCGGTAGAAGCCGCACAGCAGCAGCACCTCCAGAATCTGGTCCTCTTCATAGTGGGCGCGCAGGGCGGTCCATTCCCCGGCGTCCAGCGTCGCCCGCGCGTGGAGCGCCTCGACCGCGTCCAGCAACGCTTGTTCAGCCGGGGTCCAGCAGTCGCGCTCGCCGCTGACCGTGGCGGCCACCTGCGCGTCCGTCAGGCCCGCAGGTCCGGCGAAGATGGCGATGTGGACGCCCCATTCGTACTCGCAGCCCGCCAGCGCGCAGGTGCGGTCGATGACGATCTCCCGCGCGCGCAGAGGCAGGGGCCCGCGATCCAGCAGTGACCCGGCGCGGAACTTCTTCCAGTGGCGGTCGCTGCCCTGCTGGACCTGCTGGGGCGCCGCTGGGCGCTGCGGGTGGTCTGGGCGCTGCGCGACGGGCGGCTGACGTCCCGCCAGCTGCGCGAGGCCTGCGATGACGTTTCGCCGACCGTGCTGCAGTCACGGCTGTCGGAATTGCGGGCGGCGGGCCTGATCGCGCTGGAGCATCGGCATGGCTACGCCCTGACGCCGCTGGGCCGGGAACTGCTGGACCGCTTCCTGCCCCTGCACGATTTCGCCGAACGCTGGGCGGCGGAGGCCTTGGCGGAAAAGGGGTGAGCGACTCCAAACTTGACGCCCGAAGACTCTCTGCCTATACCGCCCCCTCTCGCGCGGAGCCCGGCTTTCGCGTGTCCGATTTCTTTATGCGAAGGTCGCTTCCATGTCGCGCCGCTGCGAACTCACTGGTGTTGGACCGATGGTCGGTCACAACGTGAGCCACTCCAATATCAAGACGAAGCGCCGCTTCCTGCCCGCGCTGTCGCCCGCCACGCTTCAGTCCGAAGCGCTCGGCCAGTCGTTCAAGCTGCGGATCACCAACGCCGCGCTGCGCACGCTGGACTTCCGGGGCGGCCTGGACGTGTTCCTGGTCGGCGCCAAGGACGAGGCTCTCTCGCCGCGCGCCCTGAAGATCAAGCGCCAGGTCAAGGCGAAGCTGGCGGAGAAGGCGGCGGCCTAAGCCGCGCCCTCACCGGACGCACCCATAGAAAAAGGCCCGCGGGATCATCCCGCGGGCCTTCTTCGTTTGGCTCCGGCTATGCCGCCTTAGCGGGCGGCGTAGCTGACCGTGGTCGCCGGCGTGCGGGCGGCGTAGGCGGCCAGTTCGGTGTTGCCGACCTGGGCCACGGCGCGGGCGACGCTGCGGCGGACGCATTCCGGATAGATGTAGCCTGCCAGCGGCTCGCCCTTGAGGTCGACCCAGCAGGCGCTGGAGGCAGCCCGGACGATGTCGGCGTGCAGTTGCTCGGTCGACTTGCCCGAGACAGGCACGCGGATCTCGGCGGCGCTGGCGATTCCGGCGAAACCGGCGGCGCCGGCGGCCGCGGCAGCGAGGACCGCCACGAGGGTCTTCTTGAAGTTGGTCATAACAAGCACTCCCGAAAGGGGTTGGGTTTCAACCGCTTCCGGCACGCTTCCCCTGATGGTCGCGGCTCGTTGTCCGTCTTGGCCATCGAGTCGATACGTAGCGCGAAAATTCAGGTGATCAACGATTATGTTGCATTGCACTGTTCTGTGACGCGCCGCAGCATCAGCGGACCAGCAGACTCCGGTCTGCCTGCTCGACATCTGTGCAACCGGTCAGCGCCATGGCCATCATCATTTCCTGACGCAGAATCTGCAGCACGTGGGCGACGCCGGCTTCCCCACGCGCGCCCAGGGCCCAGGCCCAGGGGCGACCGACCAGACAGGCCTTCGCGCCCAGGGCCAGCGCCTTGACGACGTCCAGGCCCGAGCGGACGCCGCCGTCCATCAGGATCGTCAGGTCATCGCCCACCGCGTCGGCGATCGGGGGCAGGGCGCGCACGCCCGACAGCACGCCGTCCAGCTGGCGCCCGCCGTGGTTCGACACGATGATGCCGTCGGCCCCGGCCTTGACAGCCTCGCGCGCGTCCTCGGGATCGAGGATCCCCTTGATGACGATCGGGCCGTCCCAGTGGGTGCGAATCCAGTCCAGATCCTTCCAGGTCAGGCGCGGGTCGAAGTTCTTCGTCACCCAGGGCCAGAACTCGGCCATGCCCTTCGCCTCGGGAATCGCGGCGGCCAGGTTGCCGAACACATGCGGCTTGCCACCCAGCTGCACGTCCATGAGCCAGTGCGGATGGGTGATCCCGTCCAGGGCCCGCTTCAGACCGCCGGTCAGCGACGGCGCGCCGCCGAACAGGCCGGTGCGCATGTCGCGATAGCGGGCCCCGGGCACGGGAAGATCGACCGTGAAGACCAGCACCGGGCAACCCAGGCCCTTCGCCCGGGCCAGAAGCTGCGCCATGTAGCCGCGGTCGCGGATCATGTAGAGCTGGAACCAGGGCGCTGCGCCGGCGCCGGCGGCCACCTCGTCCAGATCGCAGACGCCGACCGTGGACAGGCAGAACGGAACCCCGGCCGCCTTCGCAGCCTTCGCCGCCTGCACTTCGCCCCGGCGGGCGTACATGCCGGCCATGCCGACAGGGGCCAGCATCACCGGCATCGAGAAGGCCTGGCCGAAGAGCTCCGTCGACAGGCTGATCTTCGAGACGTCGCGCAGCACGCGCTGGCGCAGGGCCAGGTCCTCGAAGTCCTCGACGTTCCGCCGCAGCGTCGCTTCCGCGTAGGAGCCGCCGTCGATGTAGTCGAACAGCAGCCGGGGCAGCCGCCGCCGCGCCAGCTCGCGATAGTCGCTGACCGAGGCGGCGATCATTTCGGCGGCGTCCAGTCGAAGGCCAGCAGCAGTGTGCGTTGGGTCGGATTGAAGTTGTCGTCCGACAGCAGGTAGAGCCGCCAGTCGCCGTTGGGGCGGGCGGCCACCGCGACGCCTTCGAAGTTGTCCACCGTCGTCGAGGGGCCCATGGCCAGCCGTCCGATCACCGTCTTTCCCTTCCGGGGCTTGCTGACGACCGTCACAATAATCCGCGAGCCGATGGCGGGGATGAAACTGTGGTGCAGGATCACCAATTCCCCGTCCGGACCAGTGGTCAGGCTGGACAGACGATAGCCGATTGGGGGGACAGGCAGGCCTTCCACCGGCTCGCAGCCGCGCTCCAGGCGACAGAACCAGAGGGTTCCGGGCTCGACCCCGACCCAGTAGCCGCCGTCGCGGGGCGCCGTGACCAGCCCCTCCATGCCGTCGTTGCCGGCCATCTCAATGCTGGGCATCGGGATGGGGACAGGCCTGGTGTCACCGGTAACGGGGTAGCGCCAGATGCGATGGTCGCGCTCGAAGCTCACCAGCATGTCGCCGTTGGCCAGGAACGACAGGCCCTCCGCGTCACTGCGCGTCTTGGCCGCGAAGGGACCTCCATCCGCCTCGGTCAAAGGGCGCAGGGTGACATCGGCGAGGCCGACCAGCCGGCCGGTCGCGTCGAACCTCATGGTCGCGTTGAACAGGTCCGCGCCGTCGTCTGTAACACTGGCGATCCGGCTGTCGGAGGTCAGAACCAGGTCGGAGAGGCCGTGCAGGCGGCTGGTCGCCGTGCTGGTGATGGCGATACCCCCCGCATAGCGGAAATCGCCCACGGCGCTCGCTGTCGGGTCCGAGGGATCCAGTGGAACCGGTACGGTCTCGACGGCGACGGACGGTCCCCAGGCGACCGGCGCCGCCGGCAACTCCACGCTGGCGCTGACGCAGCCGGCCAGCAGCAGCGGCGCGGCCCAGGTCGACAGACGCCGGGCCGCGCGCATCACGTCAGCGCCTCGGCGACCTGCTTGAAGGTCGTGGTCTTCATCGGCGGCGGCTGGGTCACCGGCGGCGGGGCCAGCAGGCCGCGATTGGCCGCCACCCGCTTGGGCTCCTCCTCGAACAGCGCGGCCAGCTGCTCGACGAGCACCCCGCCCAGCTGCTCGACGTCAACGATGGTCACCGCCTTCTTGTAGTAGCGGGTGACGTCGTGGCCGATGCCGATGGCCAGCAGCTCGACCGGGCTCTTGCCCTCGATCTCGCCGATGACGTGGCGCAGATGGCGCTCCAGGTAGTGGCCGCTGTTCACCGACAGGGTCGAGTCGTCGACCGGCGCGCCGTCGCTGATCACCATCAGGATGCGCCGCTGCTCGGGCCTGTTGACCAGCCTCTGGTGCGCCCACATCAGCGCCTCGCCGTCGATGTTCTCCTTCAGCAGCCCCTCGCGCATCATCAGGCCGAGGTTGCGCCGGGCTCGCCGCCAGGGGGCGTCCGCGCCCTTGTAGATGATGTGGCGCAGATCGTTCAGACGGCCGGGGGAGGGGGCCTTGCCGGCCTTGATCCAGTCGTCGCGGCTGAGGCCGCCCTTCCAGGCGCGGGTGGTGAAGCCGAGGATCTCGGTCTTGACCGCGCAGCGCTCCAGCGTGCGGGCCAGGATATCGGCGCAGACCGCGGCGACCATGATCGGCCGTCCGCGCATCGAGCCGGAGTTGTCGATCAGGATGGTGACCACCGTGTCGCGGAACTCGGTGTCCTGCTCCATCTTGAACGACAGCGGCGCGGTCGGGTCGATGATCACCCGGGGCAGGCGGGCGACATCCAGCATCCCCTCCTCGAGGTCGAACGACCAGGAGCGGTTCTGCTGGGCCATCAGGCGGCGCTGCAGCTTGTTGGCCAGGCGCGAGACCACGCTGGAGAGGCTGGCCAGCTGCTGGTCGAGATAGGCGCGCAGCCGGGTCAGTTCCTCGGCGTCGCACAGGTCCTCGGCCCCGACGATCTCGTCATGGGCGGTGGTGAAGACCTTGTAGGGCGGCTCGGGCTGGTTGTTGTCCTTGATGTCCGGGCGGGCCGGCTTGGCGCCGTCGCCCATCTCCGGCGCCTCGTCGGACATCTCGGCGTTGTCGTCGTCCTCGGCCTCGACCTGCTGCTGCTCCCCGTCCTGGGCCTGCTGGTCGTCGCTGTCCATCTCGTCCATGGACGCGCCTTCCGGGGACTGGCCTTCGCCGTCGCCGTCGTCACTGTCGGAGTCCGACGGCTGCTCCTCGTCCTCGCCCTGGTCCTCGCTGCTCTCCTGGGCGTCGAGCTCGGCGTCGCCCAGGTCCAGGTCGCGCAGGATGGTGCGGACCGTCTTCTGGAACGCCGCCTGGTCGTGGATGTCGGTCGACAGCCGGTCCAGGTCGGCGCCGGCCCTCGCCTCGATATCGTCCCGGAACAGGTTGACCGCCTCCCGCGCTCCTTCGGGGGGAGCGTCGCCGGTCAGGCGTTCGCGGACCATCAGCGACAGCACGTCGGCCATCGGGATGCTGGCCTTGTCCTTCATCCGGACCAGGCCCTTGCGCTCGATGGACTGCTCCAGGACCGTCGTCAGATTGGCGCGCACGCCGCCCAGGGCGTTGGAGCCGATGGCCTCGATCCGCGCCTGTTCCACGGCTTCGTAGATGGCCTGGCCTTCGGGCGAGCCCGGGCGTCCCTTCGCATAGGTCCCCGCGTCATGGTGCGCGTAGCGCAGCGCCATCTGGTCGGCCAGGCCCCGGATGCGCGAGGCCTCCTTGCTGTTCAGGTCGCGCGGCGGATGCGGCAGCACTGCCCGGTTGCCCGACAGCGACGGCCCGTCGCCCGAGAACACGACTTCCAGGTCCGGCGTCTCGGCCAGGGAGCGCGCGGCGTGGGCCAGGGCGCGCTTGAACGGTTCGGTGGGACTCTCGGGCTTGCTCATCGCCCAAGGGTTCTAGCGCGCCGACGCGGCGTCATGGAAGGGTCCGTTGCTTCAGCGCCTGCCCCTTCGGTCGCCGCGTCTTGCCTGCGCGTCACGGCGCAGCGTCGCTGACGAGATCGATGCTAGCCCCGGGGTCAGGATTGACGCGGTCCAGCGCCAACGGATCGCCCGCGTCAGGCTTCGTGACATAGCCGCCAATGTCTGTCGGCTCGAACTTCAGCAGCAACCGGCGCATCGGATCGATGAAGCCGATCGCGCCGTCCGGGTAGAGGGTCCAGGCCGCAACGTCCTCGGGGACAGCTAGCCTGTCGACGCAGTCCTGCGGCACGTCCAGCGTCCAGCCGCCGATCGCGGCCTCACTCCCCAGGGCAATGGTGCAGACCTCGGCCCCCTCGGTGACGCCCGAGATCGTCCAGGGGCCCGCATAGTCGGGCGGCGAGTCCTGAGCGGCGGCCGGCAGGGTAAGACCCGCCGCCAGGGCGGCCGCCAGACCGAGACGACGGGCCGGGCTCACTTGCGCCAGGCCTTCGCCTGGGCGGCCGCGATGCGCAGCAGGTCGCCCTGGGCCAGGTTCACGTCGATCAGGTGCAGGCCCCAGTTGGCGTCGACCTTGCCCATCACCACGACGTCGCCGGAGATGTCGTCGGTGCGCGGGTCGGCGGGGTCGGCGTTCACCGTGACCGAGAGGTAGCTGAAGCCGTTCGCCTGGACGCACTGCGCTGACAGCAGGCCGGGGGCGGAGACCCAGGCGGTGTCGATGGTCTTGCCGGGGACCCAGGCCCTGGCGACGCCGCCGTCGCTGCCGCCGCGCGGCGTGGCCCAGAGGTAGTTCGACAGCTCGCCCTGGCCGCCGCCCAGCGCGGCGGGGTTGGCGCAGGCCGCCATGGCGCCGGGTTCAGCGACGACGCCGAAGCGGCTGCTGGCCGGCGGCGGGACCGTGTCGCGGAACGAGACGAACGAGATCAGGCAGCCAGTCTGGCTGTCGGAAGCGCAGAGCGGGACGCCGCCGAACTTTCCATCGACGACCGGCACGTTGGTCCCGATCAGCATGGCGCTGACCAGCAGCTTGCCGGCCGGCTTGCCGTCGATCTCTTCCTTGATCAGCCGCTGCAGCACGCCCGAGCCCTGGCTGTGGCCGATCAGGATGACGCCCCGGCCCTTGTTCTCGTGGGTCAGGTACCAGTTCCAGGCGTCCTTCACGTCGCCGTAGCCCATCTCCCGGTCGGCCGGGATCGGCTTGCCGGTCATGAACCCGCGCAGGGCTGTCAGGGTGACCTGGCGGTAGAGCGGCGCGAAGGGGCGGCAGACCGATCCGAACCGGGCGAACTGGGCGGCGATGACGAACCGTTCCTCGTCGTTGGCCGTCATGTCGCTGTTGCCGGTCTGGTCGTTCGACACGGTCGGATAGACATAGAAGCAGTCGACGCCGGGATCGACGGCCGCCCTGTAGGGTTCGGGCGTCAGCGAGCCGTCAGCCTTGACCACCGTCGCATCCAGGGGCTGGGCGCAGGCGTCGGCGCGACCTGGGAGGCACAGCCAGGCTTCGCCCTTGCCATAGTCCACCCCGGCGGACGCGGTCTGCGCCAGCGTGTGTCCGGCCATCACAAGGCCTGCCGCCAACCCCAGTCCTGCAAGCATCACCGCGCGCATCGTCGTTCCCCTCTTTCTGTGGGGACGATCCTGCAGACTGGAGGGCGGAGGGTCCAGCCCGGAGTCGCTCAGGCGGCGGCGCGAGCGCCCTCGGCCAGGCGCCCGGATTCGGCCGGCAGCCAGAAGGTGAACCAGCTGCCCGGGCCCACGCGGCTATCGACGGTCAGTTCGCCGTCCATCAGCTCGACCAGCTCGCGGCAGATGGCCAGGCCCAGGCCGGTGCCGCCGAACTGCCGCGTGGTGGAGGCGTCAAGCTGGTTGAACTTGCCGAACAGCTCGGCCAGCCGGTCCTCGGGAATGCCGGGTCCGGTATCCATCACGGCGAACTCCAGCCCCCGCTCGCTGCGCCAGACCCGGATCGAGACGTGCCCCTCGGCCGTGAACTTGATGGCGTTGGACAGCAGGTTGCCCAGCACCTGCGAGACCCGCATCGAATCCAGCTTCCAGACGCCGACCGCCTCGGGTTCGACCAGGACGCCAAACCCCAGCCCCTTCTCGGCGGCGATGGTGCGGAAGGGGTCGCAGACGGCGGCGATGGCGGCGGGCAGGGCGACGTCCTCGCGGCTGATCTCCAGCTTGCCGGCCTCGATCTTGGCCAGGTCGAGCACGTCGTTCAGGATCTTCAGCAGCGTGGCCCCGGACTCGCGGATGATGTGCAGCCGGTCCCGCTGGTCCTCGGCCAGATCGCCGCGCGCCATGATCTGGGCCATGCCCAGCACGCCGTTCATCGGCGTGCGGATCTCGTGGCTGATGTTGGCGAGGAACTGCGACTTGGCCACGCTGGCCGCCTCGGCCCGGTCACGGGCCCGGGTCAGGTCCTCCAGCGTCCGCGCCAGGCGGAGGTCGTTCGCGGCAAGCGCGCCGAAGCCGCGGGCGACGCTGACGAACAGCACGAAGCAGGCGGCGACGACGGCGAGCAGCAGGACGCCGAAGGCGGGGGCGACCTGCCGGATCACCTCCACGCCGGGCCGGGCCGGCGTCCAGGTCAGGCGGCCAAGGCTGTCGCCTCCACCGCCCTGGAGCGCAACCACGGGTCCGGAGGCCGCCTCTTCGGGCGTCATGAGGCGCGGCGCGGCGACACCGAGGTCCTTGTTCAGTCCGGCCAGGAAATCGCTTCCGACCTGCCGCGCGGACACCACGACCGGCGTCGGACCGCGCGCTGTCCTCAGGTCGTTCTCCGGCGTGACGGTCGAGGCGACGACCAGCCACACGCTGTCATCGGCGGCGACCAGCCGGCTGCGGGTGACGTTGCCGGCGAACCCGAAGTCGGCGCCCAGCCCCGCCTCCGCGCGCCGGACCTCGGCGAGGAGCGGGGCGACCGCCGCCGCGAAGGCCGTCGCCGTTTCCACGGGCTGCGCTTCGCCGGCCGTCGAGGCGTAGCGCAGGGCGTCGGCGGCGTCGAAGACCACCGTGCGGTCATGGCCCATGTACTGGGCGTAGTATTCGCCGAAGTTGACGTGGATCCACGCCATGTCCAGCCGGGGGGCCGTGCTGGTCCAGGCATCGTCCCAGATCGTGGCCGAGGTCACGTCCTCGGTCATCTGCTCGAGGCGCCGGTCGATGGTCCGCGAGACGAGGGCCTGCTCCTCGCGGGCCGTCAGGTCGTCCACCGCCCTGGCCCACCAGACCATGGTGCCGAGCGCGCCGGCCAGCATGAGCAACGCGACGAGCGCGCCCAGCAGCAGCGTGCGCCGGAGGCGGCCTCGCGTTGACGATGACTCTGTGACGGACATGGGGTCCCCGAAATGAGGCCTCAGACTCCACCCGATTGGATAATGCCGGCTGAACACAGCCTGCGCCCGGCTGTCGCACCCCGGCGGGGGTTGCGCGCCGTTAACCAAAGGCGGCGAGAGTGCCGACAACCAAAGAGGGGACGTCCATGAAACTCCGCATTCTGACCCTGGCCGCGATCTCGAGCCTGGCGCTGGCGGCGCCGGTCCTGGCCCAGGACGAGCCGGCTATCAGCCTTGAGGGCGAGATCGGCGTTGTCTCCGACTACCGCTACCGCGGCTATTCGCTGAGCGACGAGGAGCCGGCGGTGCAGGGCGGGCTGACCCTGAACCTGCCGCACGGCGTCTATCTGGGCGTCTGGGGCTCGAACATCGCCGACTATGCCGGCGCGGACATCGAGATCGACCTGTCGGCGGGCGTGGCGTTCAGCGCCGGCGGGCTGGACTGGGATGTGGGCGTGATCCGCTACGCCTACCCGGACGGCGTCGATGTCGACTACTGGGAGATCCCCGTCTCGGCGGCGAAGACCTGGGGCGCCTTCACCGGGACGGCCAGCTTCCAGTATGTGCCCGAGCAGGACAACGTCGCCGACGAGAACCGCTACTTCAACCTGGCGGCCGACTACGCGCCGGAGCACTGGCCGGTCAGCGTCAACGCCAGCTTCGGCTACGAGGACGGCGCGTTCGCGGACGGCAAGCTCGACTGGTCGGTCGGCGCGGCGAAGACCTTCGGCCCGGTGACGGTCAGCCTGAACTGGGCCGATTCCGACGGTCCGGGCGCCGAGGGCGTCGTCGTGGGCGGGATCAGCGCGGCCTTCTAGGTCAACGCGCGTCCGGGCGGCGGAACCGCTTACACTTCCGCCTGACGCGCTCCCTAGGCCCGCACCGCCATGCTGACCTTGGCCGGCGCGGTGGGCGCCCGCAGGATGTCGACAATCCGGTTCAGGAACGCCCGCCGGCGCGCCAGGGCGCCGGGAATGTCCTCGCCGGCGCGGATCATGCGCACGTCGTCGCGGGCCGCTTCCATCACCAGACGGTCGGCGACCGCGGGCAGGTGGCCGTCGCCCTTGCGGGCGTCCATGATGGCGGCGTGCGAGCGGGCTTCGCCGATACGCTTCTGAACCAGGGCTTCAACGTCCGTGCCGGTCTCGGCGCGGGCGGCCAGTGTGGCGAAGTCATGCGCATACATGCGCACGAAGCCTTCCTCGATCATCGGATCTCCGATCTGCCGCCGGCGGGCAAGAGGGCCAGCGGTGAACGCGCCTTCAGCGCGGGGGGTAGGGGTTCCCTATAGCACACTGGCGCCGAAAACGGGGCGGAATGTCGCATCCGCGGCGATCCGGCCCTAATCTCGACGCGATGACCCTGACTCACCGCCTCGCCGCGCCGGCCGATCTGCCGGCCCTGACCGCCCTGATGGACGACGCCATCGGCGAGCTGCAGCGCGGGTTCCTGGACGAGGCGCAGATCGCCGCCAGCCGCCAGTTGATGGGCCTCGACACCCAGCTGGTCGCCGACGGGACCTATTTCGTCGTGCAGGACGGCGAGGCGATCGCCGGCTGCGGCGGCTGGAGCCGGCGGGCGACGCTGTACGGCGGCGATCACAGTCCGGGGCGAGACGCGGCCCTGCTCGACCCGGCGACCGACGCGGCGCGGGTGCGGGCCATGTACACCCGTCCCGCCTTCGCCCGGCGCGGCGTCGGCCGGCTCATCCTGTCGCTGTGCGAGGCCGCCGCCCGGGCCGAGGGCTTCGGCCGCGTCCAGCTGGCCGGCACGCTCAGCGGCGAGCCGCTCTACAGGGCCTGCGGCTACCACGTGATCGAGCGGATCGTCGATGAGCGTGCCGGGGTCCCGGTGCCCCTGGCGATCATGGGCAAGGCGCTCTGAGCGGCGCGATATCGTGCCGTCCGGCGACCCGGACGTGCTATCCTGCCGCCACAGGAATCCGGCCAGACAGGCCGGGAAGGGGACGAACCGACGCGCGCCGCGTGTCTTGGCCCCCGCTCCGGAAAGCCCCCGATGGCCAAGGGCCAGAAGAAGTCCAACAAGGAAGTCCGCAAGCCGAAGGCCGAGAAGGCCAAGGTCATCGCCGCCGCGCCGTCGTTCCTGACGCCGCTCAAGATCGGGAAGCAGAAGTAGTCGCCCGGTGGCGATGCAGACCGTCCACCTGGTGCAGGCGTTCATCGCCGGACGAGGCCAGGCCCTGAAGGCCGAGCAGACGCTTGTCTGCGCTTCGGCGGAGGAGGCGCGGCGCAAGGCCGAGCGCCTGTCGACCCTGCGCCTGGGCGTGGTGGCCTTCTCCGCGACCGCCGACGCCGACCTCGGCGACTATGACGACAACCCGGTGATCCTGTTCCACGCCGGCCGCCTGCCGCCGCCGTTCGACGAGCTCTGAGCTCAGTGCGTCGGGCCGGTCGGCCCGTCCTCCTCCAGCAGCAGGATGAAGGCGATGATCTCGTCCCACTGGGCGAGGCCGTCGACATCCCCGACCGCCGCCAGCTCCGCCGCTCGCAGCATGGCGATGGTCGAGGCGTCGTCGCCGTACTGGGCGACCAGCGCCAGGGCGGTCGTGCGCGTCGCTTCGGCGGATCGGTCGTGCGGCTGGTCCATGGGCGCTCCGGGGTTTCGGAGCGATATGGCGCAACGGGGCGGCAGGGGAAGCCTGGGCGCCCTGCGTGCTTCGACACGCGACCTGCGGTCGCTGCTCAGCATGACTATGCCAGGTAGCCTTCTCTTCCAGTCATCCTGAGCAGCCGCGAAGCGGCGTGTCGAAGGACGCACGGCTTCGCCGCCCGGGCGGGCTTGGGCCCGAACAGGTTGGGGAGGACGGCGGAGCGCCACGGCCCTTGTCCGGGAACCGTGGGGGTAGTGCTTTGAAGTTTTCGACGCAGGCCTGACGCGCTCCGCCGCGGAGAGGCTTCGAGGGCCGTGAACCCGGGGCTTTGTTATTCCCCATGAGCACGCTGCCGCCGCCTGGCTTCTACCTCCAGACGTCCCGACGCTTCTCGCGCCGGACCCGGCGGGCGGGGATGATGCCGACCATCCCCGGATTCCGTGGTTCTTGTCCCGGCGCGCCTTGGGAGCGGGCCAGGTCCACGGGCAAACCCCGCATCTCCGCATCCCGTGTCGCCGTATCGGGCCGGATCCGTACGCCCTCCCCGCGACGGGGACGCTGAAGAGGATACGGGCGGTCCGGGGGGGGGGGGGATAGATTTGAGATATCCCCCTATTCCCGTCTCCCCGGCGAAGGCCGGGGTCCATACGGGGCAGGGGTTCGGGGCGTGTCGTGGATCCCGGCCTTCGCCGGGAAGACGGGGGATGGAGGCCGGGAACATGCGCGTCAGCGCCTGTCCCCGGCCGCTTGAGCGGGCCTTTTAGTGCACCCGCGCCTTGCCGATCACCAGGCCGTCGTCGTCGGCTGACACCTCGATCACCGACCCGTCCATCAGGTCGCCGGCCAGCAGCTTCCTCGCGATCGGGTCGATCAGCTCCTTCTGGATGACCCGCTTCAGCGGCCGGGCCCCGTAGACGGGGTCGTAGCCGCGCTCGGCCAGCCAGTGCATGGCGCCGCCGTCCAGGGCGATCGACATGCGGCGGTCGGCCAGCAGGGCCTCCACGCGCTTGAGCTGGATGCGGACGATGTTGTCCATCTCGCCGCGGCCCAGGCGCTTGAACAGGATGATCTCGTCCAGGCGGTTGAGGAACTCGGGCCGGAAGCTGCGGCGGACGACCTCCATCACCTGCGGCCGCACGCTCTCGACATCCTCGCCGTCGGCCATGCCCGCCAGGAACTCGGCGCCCATGTTGCTGGTCAGGATGATGACGGTGTTGCGGAAGTCGATGGTCCGGCCCTGGCCGTCGGTCAGGCGACCGTCGTCCAGCACCTGCAGCAGGATGTTGAAGACGTCCGGGTGGGCCTTCTCGACCTCGTCGAACAGCACGACCTGGTAGGGCCGGCGGCGCACGGCCTCGGTCAGGGCGCCGCCCTCGTCGTAGCCGACATAGCCGGGAGGGGCCCCGATCATGCGGCTGACGCTGTGCTTTTCCATGTACTCGCTCATGTCGAGGCGGGTGATCGCCGCCTCGTCATCGAACATGAATTCGGCCAGCGCCTTGGTCAGCTCGGTCTTGCCCACGCCCGTCGGGCCGAGGAACAGGAACGAGCCGATCGGCCGTCCGGGGTCCTTCAGGCCGGCGCGGGCGCGGCGGACGGCGTCGGAGACGGCGAGCAGCGCCTCTTCCTGACCGACCACGCGGCCGCGCAGGCTGTCTTCCATCTTCAGCAGCTTGTCGCGCTCGCCCTCGAGCATCTTCTCGACGGGCACGCCGGTCCAGCGGCTGACCACGGCGGCGATCTGCTCGGCGTCGACGACCTCGGGGGTCAGCGGGCGCTCGCCGCCGACCTCGTCGCCGGCCTTGGACTCCTCCTCGGCCAGGCGCTTCTCCAGCGCCGGGATCTCGCCGTACTGGATCTGGCCGGCGCGTTCGAAGTCGCCGCGGCGCTGGGCCACGGCCAGTTCGGCGCGCAGCCGGTCGAGGGCCTCGCGGGTCTGGGCGGCGCCGCCGACCTTCTCCTTCTCGGCCTTCCAGCGGGCGGTCATCTCGTCCGAGCGGAACTGCAGGTCGTCGATCTCGGTCTCCAGATCCTCCAGCCGCTGACGGCTGGCCGCGTCGGTCTCCTTCTTCAGGGCCTCGCGTTCGATCTTCAGCTGCACCAGCCGGCGGTCGATCTCGTCCAGCTCCTCGGGCTTGGAATCCACGGCCATGCGCACGCGCGAGCCGGCCTCATCGATCAGGTCGATGGCCTTGTCGGGCAGGAAGCGGTCGGTGATGTAGCGGTTGCTGAGGGTCGCGGCGGCGACGATGGCGCTGTCGCTGATCCGCACCCCGTGGTGGACCTCGTACTTCTCCTTGAGGCCGCGCAGGATCGAGACGGTGTCCTCCACCGTCGGTTCGTTGACGAACACCGGCTGGAAGCGACGGGCGAGCGCCGCGTCCTTCTCGACGTGCTTGCGGTACTCATCCAGCGTGGTGGCGCCGACACAGTGCAGTTCGCCGCGCGCCAGGGCGGGCTTGAGCAGGTTGGAGGCGTCCATCGCCCCCTCGGTCTTCCCGGCGCCCACCAGCGTGTGCATCTCGTCGATGAACAGGATGATGGACCCCTCGGCGGCCGTGACCTCGTTGAGCACGGCCTTCAGCCGCTCCTCGAACTCGCCGCGGTACTTCGCGCCGGCGATCAGGCTGCCCATGTCGAGGGCCATCAGCTTCTTGTCCTTGAGGGACTCGGGCACGTCGCCGCTGACGATGCGCAGGGCCAGGCCCTCGACGATGGCGGTCTTGCCGACGCCCGGCTCGCCGATCAGGACGGGGTTGTTCTTGGTGCGGCGGGCCAGCACCTGGATGGTGCGGCGGATCTCCTCGTCGCGGCCGATCACCGGGTCCAGCTTCTGGTCGCGCGCCTTCTGGGTCAGGTCCTGGGCGTAGCGCTTGAGGGCGTCATAGCCCTCTTCAGCGGAGGCGCTGTCGGCGGTCTTTCCCTTGCGAACGTCGGCGGCGGCGGCCTCCAGCGCCTTCTCGGCGGCGCCGGCGTCCTTGAGGGCCTTCGCGGCATCGCCGCCCTCGGCCGCGATGGCGATCAGCAGGCGCTCGGTGGTGATGAAGGCGTCGCCGGCCTTCTTGGCGTCTTCCTCGGCCTTGGCGAACACACGGGCGGTGTCGGGCTTGAGGTAGAGCTGGCCGCTGCCGCCCTCGACCTTGGGCATGCGGCCCAGCAGCCCCTCGACCGCCGTGTCGACGGCGTCGGGCCGTCCGCCGGCGCTCTGGATCAGGGCGCGCGACAGGCCGTCCCGCTCCTCGAGCAGGACCTTCAGAATGTGTTCGGGCGACAGGTGCTGGTGGCGGCGCGCGAGGGCCAGCGACTGGGCGCTCTGGATCGCCTGTTTGGCGCGGTCGGAATAGAGGTCGATGTTCATGATGATCCCCGGTACGGCGGAATGGGTCCGGTCGCCTTGATCAAGCGCAACCGGACCTGACCGATGTAGGTGTGGCCCTTGGGCAACACAAGGGTGGCGGGCCCTATTGAATTCCGCTCATCCCGGCGAATGCCGGGACCCAGATTCAAGCTTCGCAGCTCGAATTCTGACCGAAGTCCGGCGCTCGCAACTGGGTCCCGGCATTCGCCGGGATGAGCGGTAGAATAGTAGGTTACACCTCCACCAGCCTCACCACCGTCCCGCAGAGCGTAACCTCGCCAGCCTTCACCAGCCCCCGCTGTTCGGCCACGGCCCGCACGGCCGCCACGTCCCGCACCGCCACGTCGAAGGCCCGCAGACCATCGCCGCGGCCGTCGGTCGCCGTGACGAAGCGCAGCTCGCTGTCCTCCAGCCGAATGCGCCAGCCGTCGCCGGCCGCCTCGCGCGCCACGCCCAGCACCTGCGCCCAGCGGGCCGACATGGCGTCCGGGTCGGCGCCCTGAAGCTCGGCGCCGACGATGGCGGTCGAGACGCCGGTGCGGAGATGGTCGCGCCAGACCGGCCCGCCCCACTCCCAGTGGTCCCAGCCGTCCATCCAGTCGAGCGACAGGATGGCGCCGCCGACGTCGCGGGGATGGACGTGCGCCGCCCGGGCGCGGGGCAGGTCGATGTCCTCGACCACCCGGGCCCCGGCGGCGGCGATGTTGGCGCGGGCCTTGTCGATGTCGCGGACCTGCAGGATGACCATGTAGCCGCCGTCGCCGCCGCGCTTGTCCAGCAGGCGGCCGGCCGTCGTGCCCTCGGCCTTGGGCGAGACCACCTCCAGGAAGCACTCGCCGACCGGAAAGACGGCGTTCCTCAGCCCGAACTTGCCGACGCCGGGATCGTCGTACGCGTAGTCCAGGCCGAGCACGGCGCGGATGTCGGCCTCGGCGGCCTCAAGGTCGGCGCCCACGAGGGCGATCTGGCGCAGGCGCATGGCGGTCAGCTCCGGATCTCGAGGATGTCGAGCTTCGATTCCTGCTTCGGCCAGGGCACGACCATCCGCCAGCGCCCGTTGCCGATGCGCTCGATGACGCCGACCTGGTCGCGCTCGGGCTGGGCGCCGTAGGCGGGGAAGCTGGTCTCCGTATCGCCCCAGGCCTGGGCGCCGACGTAGATCAGCCGCCCCGGATTGTCGCTGTCCGGGTAGATCAGCCCCTGGGTGCGCTGGCTGCCCGTGGTCTTGGTCAGGATCAGGTCGCCGCCGGGGGTGAGCTCGACCGTGCAGGTGAACCAGGGATAGGCGACGTACTTCAGGCCCTCGCCGTTCATCGAGCCGATCTTGATGGTGCGGCAGCGGTACTTGCCGGGACCGGGCTGCAGCGGCGGAGACGCCAGCGCCGCGTCCTGCACGGCCAGCATGCCCAGCGCATCGATCTGGGCGCCGAACTCGTGGCTCGCCTCGCGCAGGGCCTTCTTCCAGGCGTCGTCCAGGCGGGCGATGCGGTCCTGGTCGTCTGCGGTGGCCACCGTCTTCCACTGGTCCGTGCCGCCCTGCAGCCCGCCGTCGACCGGGGCGGTGGCGGTGGGGTCGGCGTTGGGCGGTCCGGCCTCGACCGTGGTGTCCGGCGCGGCGGGCGGCTCACGCGGCGGCGCGGGCTGCGTCGGCTGGGAACAGGCGGCCAGGGTCAGGGCGACGGCGGACGCGGCGAGGGTGCGGATCATCATGGTTGAAGGTTGGCGCGGCCAAAGGGTTGCGTAAAGGCCTTGCGGTCAGGTCGTGCGTCCTCCGCGACGCTCGCTCAAGAGCTCGCTCCTCAGGATGACGAACGCTGTGGAATGCCACCCACGCTCGTCATGGTGAGGAGCCGGCGCTCGGGCCGCCCCGGACGTGATCCGGGGGAACCACGCAACGCACCCCCTACTGCCGCGCCATCTCCGCCTCGCCGACCGCGTCGCCGTCCAGGGCCTGGTCGTCGTTCATGGTCACGGTCACCTTGCGCAGCAGGCCGGTGAAGGCGAACGGGGCGGCGTAGTCGCCGACCGGGCTGCCGCGGTCCAGGCCGATGTCGAGGCCCGACCAGCTGATCAGGGTGTGGAAGCCCAGCGGCGTCGTGGTCTCGCCGGCCGGGACGCCGTCGATCAGCAGCACGATCCGCCGGCCCTCCGGACCCGGACGCACAGCGACGCCCAGCACGTGGTGGCCCGGCTCAACGGGGCGGTCGCTGGTCACGACGGCATGGGTCCCGCCGATGTTCAGATCGTGGGCCAGCCGGCCGTCCTTGAGGAACAGGGAATAGCCGCTGGTCATGTCGCCGTGGGCGATCAGCACGCCCTCGTCGCCGGCCGCGACGCGCACGTCGGCCTCGATGCGGTAGCTGCGGCTGCGCACATCCGGCGCCACGTCGGTGGGGACGTGGCCCATGCCCTTGTGGAAGACGAAGCGCGTGCGGGCGCCGTGGAAGCGCTGGGCGTTCTCGGCGAAGCGCGGGCCGAAGCGGTCGTCCAACGGCAGGACCTTGCCCGCCTCCGCCATGCGCCACCATTCCGCCTTCAGGGCCTCCAGCCGGTCGGGGTGTTCGGCGGCGAGGTCGCGGCTCTCCGAAAAGTCCTGGTCCAGGTGATAGAGCTCCCAGACGTCGTCGTCGAAGGACCGGCCCGGCGGGTGGTAGGCGACCGCCTTCCAGCCGTCCTTCCACAGGCCCCGGTGGCCGAACATCTCGAAGTACTGGGCCCCCGCCTTCGCCGGCGCGGCCGGGTCGGTCAGGGAGGTGGCGAAGCTGGTCCCCTCCAGCGGCATCTGGACCACGCCGGCGATGCGGGCGGGCGGTGTGACGCCCAGCATCTCCAGCAGGGTCGGGACGACGTCGCTGGCGTGGGTGAACTGGGGCCGCGTCTCGCCCGCCGCCTTGATCCCGGCCGGCCAGCTCATCACCAGCGGGTCGCGGATGCCGCCGCCGTGGGTGTTCTGCTTGTAGCGCCGGAGCGGCGTGTTGGACGCCATCGCCCAGCCGAGCGGGAAGTTGGAGTGGGTGTCGGGCCCGCCGATGTCGTCGATGCGGGCCAGCTTTTCCTCCATCGGCTCGCGCTTGCCGTTGAAGGGACCCATGGCGTTGACCATGCCCAGCGGCCCGCCCTCCTGGCTGGCGCCGTTGTCGGACAGGACCAGGATGAGGGTGTCGTCCTTCAGCCCTGCATCCTCCAGGAAGCGAACCAGCCGGGCCAGGTGCCGGTCGGCGTGATCGAGCATGGCGGCGTAGGCGGCCTGCAGCCGGGTGAAGACCCGCTGCTCGTCCGGCGCATGGTCGGCCCAGGCGCCGACATGGTCGTTGCGCGGCGGCAGGACGGTGTCGGCCGGCACGACGCCCAGCGCCTTCTGCCGCGCCAACCGCCGCGCGCGCTCGACGTCCCAGCCTTCGTTAAATACGGCATCGTATTTCAGGATCAGGTCGCGCGGCGCCTGGTGCGGGGCGTGGCAGGCGCCGAGCGCCAGCCAGGTCAGCCAGGGCGTGTCCGGCGCGTCGGCCGTGTGGTCGGCGATGTAGCGGATGGCCTGGTCGACCAGGTCCTGCGTCAGGTGGTAGCCGGTCTCGTACGTCCCCGGCGCCGCCACCGGCGTGTTGTCGCGCACCAGCTCGGGCGAGTACTGGTCGGTCTCGGCGTCCAGGAAGCCGTAGAAGCGGTCGAAGCCCCGGCCCAGCGGCCAGCCGTCGAACGGTCCGGTCGCGCCGCTCTCGGTCAGCGGCGTCACATGCCACTTGCCCAGCATGTAGTTGCGGTAGCCGTGCGGGCGCAGCATCTCGGGCAGGATGCCGGCCTCCTTCGCGATCTTGCCGCGATAGCCGGGGTAGCCGCTGTCGAAGTTGGCCAGGCACCCGACCCCGACGCTGTGGTGGTTGCGGCCGGTCAGCAGCGCTGCCCGGGTGGTCGAGCACATCGCCGTAGTGTGGAAGCCGGTGTAGCGCAGGCCCTCGGCCGCCAGCCGGTCGATGGTCGGGGTCTCGATCGGCGAGCCGTAGCAGCCGAAGTCCGAGAAGCCGACGTCGTCGAACAGCACCACCAGGATGTTGGGCGCGCCCTTCGGCGGCCCGGGCGGCGTCGGCCACCAGGGCGTCGAGTCCTCGATGGTGCGCCCGATCTTGCCGGCCATGGTCGCTCCTCCCGCGATCTGTTCTCGCGAGCCTAGCGGAAATCCAGCGGGTTACCAGCGGGTAACGATCCGGTCAGTCGCCGCTGAGCCGCAGGGCGATGCGGCAGCGCAGGCCCTCCGGGTCGAAGGCCATGGTCGTCTCGCCGTTCATGTCGACCTGGATCGAGCGCTGGATCAGCCGCGAGCCGAAGCCTTGCCGGTCAGGCGCCACGACGGTCGGACCGCTGGACTCCCGCCAGTCCAGGGTCAGCCGACGCCCGGCCGCCGCGTCCCCCTCCACGCTCCAGGTCACGGCCACCTGGCCCTCGGGAACCGACAGCGCGCCGTACTTGGCGGCGTTGGTGGCCAGCTCGTGGGTGACCAGGGCGAAGGTCAGCGCCTCCTGCGCCGACAGCTGCAGCTCCGGCCCGTCCAGGCTGTAGCGCGTCGCGCCGTAGGGGCTGAGCTCCAGATCCAGCAGCGCGTCGAGCCGCGCGCCCGCCCAGTTGGCCGAGGTCAGCACATTGTGCACCCCCGACAGCGCCATCAGCCGGGCCTCGAAGGCGGTGCGGAAGGCGACCGGGTCGGGCGTGGCCCGCACCGTCTGGGCGGCGATCGACTGGACGGTGGCCAGGGTGTTCTTGACCCGGTGGTTCAGCTCGTCGAGCAGCAGCTTGCGCTGTTCCTCGGCCCGGACCCGTTCGGTGACGTCCGAGCCCTCGACGAAGATGCCGACGACGGCGCCGTCGCGGTCCCGGATCGGCTGGTAGATGAAGTCCAGGAACCGCTCCTGCGGCGCGCCGCCCGGCGTCCGGACCAGGGTGACCGGCGCCGACAGGCCGACATAGGGCTCGCCGCTGGCGAACACGGTGTCGAGCAGCTCGTAGAAGCCCTGGCCGGCCAGGTCGGGCAGCGCCTCCGCGACCGTCTTGCCGAGGATGTCGCGGTGGCCGATCACCTGCTGGTAGGCGGCGTTGCTGAGGGTGAAGACATGGTCGGGCCCCGAGAGCACGGCCATGAAGCCCGGGGCCTGCATGAACAGGTCCCGCAGTCCGGCGGTCTCGCGCTCCAGGGCGCGGCTGACCGTCTCCGCCTCGCGGACGCGCTGCAAGAGGTCCGTCTCGCCCGGCAGCGGCCCGGCCTGTTGGCGCAGCCGGTGCAGCTCGGTCACATCGACGGTGTTCTGCATCACGAAGGCGACCTCGCCAGATGCGTCGCGCAGCGGCGTGTGCACGGCGGTCCAGTAGCGCCGCTCGACCCCCTCGCCGGTGCGAATGTCGTAGGGGATGAAGGCCAGGGTGTCGGGCTTGCCGGTCTGCAGGGTCCGCTCCAGCGAGGCGCGCAGCCGCTCGCCGTTCTCCGGGTCGGGGAACAGGTCGAACAGATAGGCGCCGACCAGCTCGTCCCGTGACCGGAACACCGCCGCCTCGTAGGCGGCGTTGGCCTCGACGTAGCGCAGCTGCCGGTCGAGGACCATGTACGGACTGGGCAGGGCGTGGAACAGCGCCCTGAAATCGATATCGGCCAAACAACCCCCAACGTACGTACGCCTCCGGCCAAATGCGCGAGGCGCCCGCCGGGTTGCAACCCCTGTCTCCCCGGCCGGCGCACCTGGCCTGCCTGCTCCGCGCAGCTATGGCGCGAAGCCTGATCCTGATGCATCCTTCGCCTGCACAGGGGCAGGGGAGCACCCATGCGGCGCTGGTGGTGGGTCAATCACACGCCGATGGCGCGGCGCGAGATCGCCGGCGGCTACCTGTGGTCGCCGCGCACCGAGCGGGGCGGCGCGCGCAGCCCGTTCTACGACAACATGCGGCGGGCGGGGCCCGGCGACCTGCTGGTCTCCTACACGGCCGGACGGCTGCGCCACGTGGGGCGGGTGGAGGACTTCGCCTTCGCCGCCCTCGAACCTGACGGCGCACGCGAGGGCTGGTGGCTGCCGGTGCGCTGGACGCCGCTGGCGCCGCCGGTCAGCCCGCGCGAGATCATCGCCGACCTGGGGCCGCTGATGCCCGGCCGCTACGCGCCGATCGATCCGGCCACAGGGCTGGGCCGGCAGAAGGCCTATCTCACCGAGATCGGCGAGGCCGCCTTCGAGGCGGCGGTCGCCTCCGCGCGCTTCGACCGGGCGGCGCTGGAGCGCGGCGAGGCGCGGGCCGCCGAGCCGCCGCCGGCCGTGCGCGACCTGGACGCGGCGCTGGAAGAGGCCATCGTCGCCGATCCGCTGCTGAGCGCCACCCAGAAGCAGCAGCTGGTCATCGCCCGGCGAGGGCAGGGGGTGTTCCGCGACAACGTCCGGGCGCTGGAGCCGGCCTGCCGCGTCACCGGCGTGGCCAACCCCTGGCTGCTGATCGCCAGCCACATCAAGCCCTGGCGGGCCTGCGCCACGGCGGCCGAGCGGCTGGACGGCGCCAACGGCCTGCTGCTGACGCCGCACGTCGACCTGCTGTTCGACAGGGGCTTCATCAGCTTCGAGGCGGACGGCGCGGTGCTGGTCTCGCCCCGGCTGGCGGCCGGCGACCTCGCCCGCCTGGGCCTGCGCGGCCTCGGGGCCCGCGGCGTGCGCCCCTTCGCCGGGCGGCAGACCGGGTACCTGGACTGGCACCGGCGGTGGGTGTTTTTGAGCTGAGGCCCTGCGTGCTTCGACACGCGCCTGTCGGCGCTGCTCAGCATGACTATGAGGGATAGCCTACCTTCCAGTCATCCTGAGCAGCCGCGCAGCGGCGTGTCGAAGGACGCACGGCGGCCCGGCCCCACAAAAAAAACGGGCCAGCGTCGCCGCCGGCCCGTTTCATGTGTGGCCTCTCAGCCCCGCCCTAGAGCGGCTGCAGGTTTCCGGCGGCCATCTTGCCGCTGCGGCGATCCTGTTCGAGGTCGTAGTTGACCTTCTGGCCTTCGTTCAGGCTGCGCAGGCCGGCCCGTTCAACGGCCGAGATGTGCACGAAAACGTCGGCGCCGCCGTCGTCCGGCTGGATGAAGCCGTAGCCCTTCGTGGTGTTGAACCACTTCACAGTACCGGTAGCCATAGTCGTAGTGCCTTTCGGAGCAGAGCATTACCGCCAGCGTGGCGGGTTCAGAGAGACGAAATTTGCAGGAAGATCAGGGCGAGTCCGGGGCTCGATCCAGAGATAGAAACGACCGGGAGAGCGCGTCCGAGCCCTTGCAGATGACGACATCTGAAAACATGCCACATTCCCGCAAAACGGAAAAGCGGGGTTCTGCGGGCGGCGGCCAGGCGCCGGCCAGGCCTTGCGGGGCCCCGTTTCAGGCCTTCATCGGCCGCTGCAGCAGCTCGACCAGATAGCCGTCCGGATCCCTGGCGAAGCCGACCACGGCCCCGCCCAGCGAGGCGATCGGCGTCGGCTCGCGCACGATCTCCAGCCCGTCGGCGCGGATGGCCGCCGCCGCCGCCGCGGGGTCGGGCACGTAGAGGACGATCTTGATCGGGTTGTCGCGATAGTTCCGCGCCGACCCGTCCGTCCAGTGCATCAGCACCAGCGCCGACCCCCGCCCCTCGAACCCGACGACGATCTCGTCCATGTAGTCGAGCTTGAAGGTGGTGATGACCTTCATGCCCAGCACCCGGGTGTAGAAGTCGGCGGAGCGGGCGAGGTCCGACACGCCGATGCCGACGGCGCCGATGTAGGCGGTGGGGGTGGGGGTGGTCGTGGTGGAGGGGGTGGCTTGTGCCGTGGCGGTCGTCATCTGGTGCGCGCTCCCGTTTTCGAAATCCTAGTATGTCGCGGGCTGAAGCGCTAGCGGCCTTGGGTGGGGCAGTTCGGGAGGGGCGGATGATGGTCCGCCTTGAAGTCCGTGTCAGTGAGCGTCGGCGCCTGGCTGCAGAAGCATCGTCCAGCCGTCGGTGACGCGATCCAGATCGTACTTCTCGCCGAACCAGTCTGCGAACTCACGCGGGCTGAAGCCGAAGCCGAAGTACCGCACCACGTCCTCCTCGCTCGCCCCCGCCTCGTCGAGGTCGATCAGGAAGTCACGCTTCATGATCGCATCGACTTGTTGCTTCCAGCGGAGGACGGGAGCGGAGAACGGCATGCAAGCAAAAGTAGTAAACGGCGCCGTCGCGTCAAGAGCGTGAGGAGCGGGTGAGGGTGGGGTCTGGTGATGGCCCGCCCTGAAGCGACTGGATCAGCCGATATCAAACGTTCGGTGGAGCCGTTGCGGTACGGCTTGGGAAAGATGCCAGACGACAGATATCGGCTTCTCGCCCTCCCCAGATTCGAAGCTCACCTCGCCGCAGTAGACGAATGGGGATGCCTTTTGGCCACGCTTCTTTTCCATCCGGACAAACAGGTGAAGCCGATATCCAGCCGCCTGTCCGCTAATGATTCTCCCGTGTAGGGAGGCTCGCGCCGTTCGGTTCTGGCTCTGCCAATGGAAACGCTCGGCATCAATGAAGCGGTCCTCGTAGCGATGGCCTGCCTGCAAATCGTCTTTCTTCAGCGTCACCAGGAGGAAGACATTCTTGCCCTGAACTACAAAGCCTTGGTTCCAGGATCCGGTACTGAACTTGAGGCCAAACAGGGAGGGTATTTCCTCGCGCATGTACTCACGCCAGAGAGCTGCGCCTTCGCCAACTGATTGCGCCGGGCCAATGAATGGCTCGTTCGAGTTGTCGGCGACGCCTACCTCTGCATCGGCCCGATCGCTGCGCAAGTAGTCCGCCAGACGCCAATCGATGATCTCCTCGACTAGGTCGTTGAGCCGCTGTCGTTGGGCCCCTTCGGCAGCGAACTCAGTGGTGAGGATCCCACCCCCATACGTGAAATATCGACGTCCGCCAGAACCGCGACCCTCGACCCAAGCGTCGATCGGCCCTTTCTCGATCATTCGCCGCAGTTCCAGCTTGTTTGCGAGATCGGCGCTGATATCGCGGCGAAGCGTGGGATTACGCCGCGCGAGCTGGGCGATGCCGTCGGCTAGATCGTCTATCCCGATGGAGCCAGGAAATGAGCCGGCCCGCTGCATCGCGCGGACCAGAAGCATCTTGTAGGACCGGGTCATGTGGGTGGTGGCGAGCGCGTCGAGGAAGCCCCTATGGCGCTCAACGACCTGCTGCTCGGCGGCCGACAGGTCGCCTTGATGTTCAACGAACCCCAGCCAGCCGCCGTGCCCCGTTGTCCTTGGATTGAAGCCGGCATGGAAGATGTCGAGCGCTTTGGGCCGCTCGCCCGTCCGTTCCCGGAAATCCAGATAGTAGGCCTCAAGCGCATCGCCGCGCGCCGAGCTCTTGAGCAGGCTTGCGAGCAGGTCGAGGGCCTTCAGATCGTAGGTGACCTCGCACCCTTCAGGCCATTTGATCTCGCCCCGCCGCACTTCCTCGAGCCGGAGCGCCAGGGCGCGATCACCGTCTGAGCAGTGTAGGAGGGCGCGGGCCTTTGTCAGGAAGACACGGTGATTGCCGATGTAATCGATGACATTGAGGCGTTCTTTCCCTTCAGACCGACGCAAGCCGCGGCCGAACTGTTGCATCCAGATGACCGTCGACTCGGTCGGGCGGAGCATCAGGACGGTATCGATGTTGGGAACGTCGACGCCCTCATTGAACATGTCGACCGAGAAGACCGCGTCAAGTTCTCCTGACTCGAGGCGTTCCAGCGAACTGGCGCGGGGTGCAGAGCTCGCGCCGGCATGGACCGAGACGGCTCGCAGGCCGTTCTTCTCGAAAAAGTCAGCCATGAAGTCTGCGTGGCGCTGCGAGCAGCAGAAACCAAGTGTGCGCTGGCCGCCGTGCAGTCGGTGTTGCTCCAGCGCGTTTTGAGCCCGGGCCTGCGTCGCCAACGCTTGGGTGAGGGCGGTCTCATCGAAGCCGGATCCTCGCCAAGGTATCTGGGCGTAGTTCACGTCATCGGGGACGCCCATGTACCGGAACCCCGACAGGAGCTTCTGTTCGATCCCCTCGAGGAAGTCGCAACGGTAGACCAGATTTTCCTGGCAGAGGCCGAGCAGGTCGCTTCCGTCCATGCGATCGGGCGTCGCGGTCAGGCCCAGAAGAAACTTGGGCGTGAAATACTCGATGAGCCCCCGATAGGTCCGCGCCGCCGCGTGGTGGAACTCATCGACCACAATGTAGTCAAAGGCGTCGGGCGAGAACTGGCGTAGGTGTGCCACCCTGCCCAAGGTCTGGATCGACGCGAACAGAACGTCCGCGTCGAGGTCCTTCTGAGCGCCAGTGTAACGGCCGAAGCGCGCCGTTGGCCGGCAGCGGCGGTAGGTCTCCATCGCTTGGGACAGGATTTCTTCGCGGTGGGCGACGAACAGCACGCGCTTGAACTGCAGCCGGTTCGTATCGAACGCGCTGAGCCAGGTCTTCCCCAGCCCCGTAGCCAAAACGACTAGGCCGGCGGTGAAGCCCTTGAACCGCGTTTCCTCGAGCGCTTCGAGAGCTTCGATCTGGATTGCGTGTGGGGTCGGCGGTGGAGCCTCGGGCTCTGGCGCCAAGTCGATGAGACGGGCAGCCGGCGGCGGCGTCTTGGCCCGACGTCGCTCGTAGCGGTCGATCCATTCGTGATCGAGCGGGCGCACCTCCGGCCGCTCGATGAGCGCCTCGAAGCCGTCCAGCACGTCCTGCCAGCCCTCTCCCGACTCTGGCGAACAGACTCGATAGTTCCACTCAACGCCGGTGCGCAGCGCGGTTTCGGAGAGGTTCGAACTGCCGACGATGGCTACGCCTGATCGGTCCTCTAGATGGAATACCCAGGACTTTGGATGAAAGCTAACCTTGGCGGCTTCGAAGACCATCAGGTCTGCGTCCCCTTCCAGGTCCATCAGGCGTCGCAGGGCCGCCGGGTCGGTGACATCGAGATAGTCGCTGGTTACCAGCCGTAGCCGGCCCGACCGGTTGAGCATTTCCTGTAGGTGCGGCTGCAGTAGACGCGCGCCACTCTCGAGCACGAACGAGACGGCCAAGTCGACGGCCCGCGCCTTGTCGATGTGTGGCAGCAGGTGACGGATCAGCGCGTCCTCGCCCCCGGCAATGAGCGCACGATCATGCGGCGTGCCCATCGGCGCATTGGAGGAGGTCGCGGGCGGCGTTTTCGGGCCGGCGAGGTAGTTGCCCCTTTGGGGAATGACGTGCCGTACGCCGCCGCGAGGATCCGCCATGTCGCCGGTGCGACGCGGTATGACGTGGATGTGGAAGTGCGGAATGGTCTGTCCGGCCGCCGCCCCCTCATTGAACCCCACATTGAAGCCGTCGGGTGCGAACTTCTCCGATAGCAGCGCTCGGGCCCGGCTAATGCCCTCGATCATGGCGGCCTGCTCGGCCGGCTGCAGGTCCCCCCATGTGGGAACATGCCGATGCGGTACGACAAGCAGGTGACCTTCGGTCACCGGAAACGCGTCCCAGACCCCCTTGGCGAAGCTAGTGACGAAGGCGACGCGATCCTCAGTGGGCAGGCAAAACGGACAACTTTCACCGCCGTCCAAGGTGCCGCCCCCGGAATCATTCCTAACGCTGTGTGTCAGCGTGGCTGAGCTTGGTTGAAAACGCCAGGCACTGTCTCTGAAGATGCCGCCGTTCGTCCACCACCCCTCATCCGGCCTGCTCCGCAGGCCACCTTCTCCCACGGGGAGAAGGAAGGCTGATCAATCCCCGTCCATCTTCAGCGCGGCGATGAAGGCTTCCTGCGGGATCTCGACCTTGCCGAACTGGCGCATGCGCTTCTTGCCGGCCTTCTGCTTGTCCAGCAGCTTGCGTTTGCGGCTCGCGTCGCCGCCGTAGCACTTGGCGGTCACGTCCTTGCGCAGGGCGCGGACCGTCTCCCGGGCGATGATCCGGCCGCCGATGGCGGCCTGGATGGGGATGACGAACATGTGCTGCGGGATCAGGTCCTTCATCTTCTCGACCATGCCCCGGCCGCGGCTCTCGGCGCGGTCGCGGTGGACGAGCATGGAGAGGGCGTCGACCGGCTCGGCGTTGACCAGGATCGACATCTTCACCAGGTCGCCGGGGCGGTAGTCCTCGACCTGGTAGTCGAAGCTGGCGTAGCCCTTGGAGATCGACTTCAGGCGGTCATAGAAGTCGAAGACGACCTCGTTCAGCGGCAGGTCGTAGACCAGCATGGCGCGGTTGCCGACGTAGGAGAGCTCGCGCTGCACGCCGCGGCGGTCCTGGCAGAGCTTGATGACCCCGCCCAGGTAGTCGTCGGGCGTGAAGATGGTCGCCTTGATCCACGGCTCCTCGATGCTCTCGATCTGCATCGGGTCGGGCATGTCGGCGGGATTGTGCAGGTCGATCTGCTCGCCGTCGCGCTTGTTGATCTTGTAGACCACCGACGGGGCGGTCGCGATCAGGTCGAGGTCGAACTCGCGGCTGAGGCGCTCCTGGATGATCTCCAGGTGGAGCAGGCCGAGGAACCCGCAGCGGAAGCCGAAGCCCAGGGCGGCGCTGGATTCCATCTCGTAGGTGAAGCTGCCGTCGTTGAGGCGCAGACGGCCGACGGCGGCGCGCAGGTCCTCGAAGTCGGCGGCGTCGACCGGGAACAGGCCGCAGAACACCACCGGCTGCACGTCCATGAAGCCGGGCAGGGCGGTGGCGGTGCCCTTCTTCTCGTCGGTGATGGTGTCGCCGACGGCGGCGTCGGCCACTTCCTTGATCTGGGCGGTGATGAAGCCGACCTCGCCCGGGCCCAGGCTCTCGACCGGGGTGTTCTTGGGCTTGAAGACGCCGACGCGGTCGACGAGGTGCACCGAGCCGTGCTGCATCATCTTGATCTTCTGACCGGCGCGCAGCGTGCCGTCGAAGACGCGGACCAGCACGACGACGCCCAGGTAGGCGTCGTACCAGGCGTCGACCAGCAGCGCCTTGAGCGGCGCGTCGGGGTCGCCCTTGGGCGCGGGCAGGCGGGTGACGATGGCTTCCAGCACGTCGTGGATGCCGATGCCGCTCTTGGCGCTGCACAGCACCGCGTCGGAGGCGTCCAGGCCGATCAGGTCCTCGATCTGGGCGCGGACCCGTTCCGGCTCGGCGGCCGGGAGGTCGATCTTGTTGAGGACCGGGACGATCTCGTGGTTGTTGTCGATGGCCGAATAGACGTTGGCCAGGGTCTGGGCCTCGACGCCCTGGCTGGCGTCGACGACCAGGATCGAGCCCTCGCAGGCGGCGAGGCTGCGGCTGACCTCATAGGCGAAGTCCACGTGCCCGGGCGTGTCCATCAGGTTCAGGACATAGGTCTCGCCGTCGTCGGCCTTGTACTCGAGCCGGACGGTCTGGGCCTTGATGGTGATGCCCCGTTCCTTCTCGATCTCCATGTTGTCGAGCACCTGCGCGGTCATCTCGCGCGCGGTGAGGCCGCCGGTCTCCTGGATCAGGCGGTCGGACAGGGTAGACTTGCCGTGGTCAATGTGGGCCACGATGCTGAAATTGCGGATCTTGTCGAGCGGGGTCGTCATGCGCGCCCGTCTAGCACATTGGGCGGCCAACGCGAGACCCGCCCCGCCCGCGTGCGAAGCATTCGCACTTCGCACTTGCGAAAGGCGCTGGCGTGCCTAGATACGGACTTCGCCTGGCGGGTCGCACCGCCGGGCTTTCGGCGCATCGATCAAGGGGATAGCGACGTGCGAGACATGCAAGGCCGTTTCGCGCGGCGACTGGCGGTCCTCGCCCTGACCGCGATCGTGCTCGCCGGCTGCGGCAAGGCGGACAAGGCGCCGGCCGAGCCCCAGGCCAGCCAGACCGTCACCGTCCAGCCCGTGGGCGTGGCCAACCTGCCGCGGCGGATCACCGCCAGCGGCGACATCGTCGCCTGGAACGAGGTCATCGTCGGCGCCGAGACCGGCGGCCTGACCGCCGTGCGGGTGCTGGTCGACGAAGGCGCCTGGGTCCGCCAGGGCCAGCCGATGCTGCAGATGAACGACGCCCTGCTGCGCGCCCAGCTGCGCCAGCAGGAGGCCAGCGTCGCCGCCGCCCGCGCCACCGTGGCGCAGATGGACGCGGCGCTGGGCCGGGCGCGGGAGCTCAATTCGCGCGGCTACCTGTCGAAGGCCGGACTCGACACCGCCACCGCCAACCAGGCCACCGCCGCCGCCCAGCTGTCGGCCGCCGAAGCGGGGCTGTCGGAAGTCCGCACCCGCCTCAGCCAGGCCACCGTCCGCGCGCCGGTCGCGGGCCTGGTCGCCTCGCGCAAGGTCGTGCAGGGCCAGATCGTCGGCGCCGGCGCGGAACTCTTCCGCATCGTCCGCGACGGCCGGCTGGAGCTGAACGCCGAGGTGCCCGAGACCCAGCTGGCCCAGCTGCGCGCCGGCATGCCCGCCACCATCGCCTCCGACCAGCTGGGCGAAGTCCCCGGCCGGGTCCGCATCATCACCTCGCAGGTCGACCCCCAGAGCCGGGTCGGCGTGGCCCGCATCGCGCTCAGCACCGCCGGCGGCTTCCGCCCGGGGATGTTCGCGCGCGGCGTGATCAACGTCGGCGACCAGCCGGCCATCACCGTCCCGACGGTGGCGGTCGTCTATCGCGACAACAAGTCCGGGGTGTTCGTGATCGACGCGCAGTCGGTGGTCCGCTTCCGGCCGGTCGTCGTCGGCTCGCGGACGAAGGACCGGGTCGAGGTGACCGAGGGGCTCCGGGCCGGCGAGCGGATCGTGGTCCAGGGCGCCGGCTTCCTGGCCGACGGCGACCGCGTCCGCGTCGTGGCGAAGTAGCCCGCCATGCGCAACATCTCCTCCTGGTCGATCAGGAACCCCATCCCCGTCATCATGCTGTTCATCATGCTGACGTTGGCCGGCATCGCCGGCTTCAACGCCATGCGGATCAACAACAACCCTGACATCGACTTCCCGCTGATCCAGGTCGCCGCCGCCCGCCCGGGCTCGGCGCCCAGCGAGATGGAGACCCAGGTCACCCGGCTGATCGAGGACAAGATCGCCGGCCTGAGCGGCGTTCGGCACATGCGCTCGACCGTCACCGACGGCGTGTCGGTGACCATGATCGAGTTCGAGCTCTCGACCGACGTCGAGAAGGCCACCAACGACGTCCGCAACGCGATGAGCAACCTGCGCGCCGACCTGCCGCAGGACATGCAGGAGCCCTCGGTCATCCGCTGGGATATCACCGGCGATCCGCTGATCACCTGGGTGGTCCGCTCCGACACGATGAACCCCGAGCAGCTGTCCTGGTTCGTCGACAACGAGGTCAGTCGGGCGCTGCTGGCCATCCAGGGCGTGGGCCAGGTCAACCGGCTGGGCGGCGTGGACCGCGAGATCCGCATCGACCTGGATCCCGACCGCCTGGCCTCGTTCGGCGTGACGGCGGCGCAGGTCAGCCAGGCGCTGGTCAATGTGAACAACAACCTGCCCGGCGGGCGGGTCACGGTCGGCGGCTCGGAGCGGTCGATCCGCACGCTCGGCTCGGCCGGTTCGGTGCGGGAGCTGGCGGAGACCCGCGTTCCCATCGCCGGCGGCGGCAGCATCCGGCTCGCCGACCTTGGCCGTATCGAGGACAACTGGACCGAGCCGCGCTCCCGCGCCCGCTACGACGGCCAGGAGGTCATCACCTTCAACTTCCTGCGCTCGCGCGACGCCAGCGAGGTGAAGACCGCCGAGAAGGTCCGCGTGGAGATCGCCAAGATCGACGAGGCCCATCCGGAACTGTCGATCGAGCAGATCAACGCCAACGTCGAGTTCGCCGAGGAAAGCTACATCGCGTCCCTGGAGGCCGTCGGCCTGGGCGCCCTGCTGGCCGTCATCGTGGTGTGGCTGTTCCTGCGCGACTGGCGGGCGACCCTGATCGCGGCGGTGGCCATGCCGCTGTCGCTGATCCCCACGTTCGCGGTGCTCGAGCCGCTGGGCCAGTCGCTCAACATGATCACCCTGCTGGCGCTGTCGCTGACCATCGGGATCCTCGTCGACGACGCCATCGTCGAGATCGAGAACATCGTCCGCCACATGCGGGGCGGCAAGGCGCCGTACCCCTCGGCGATCGAGGCGTCGGACGAGATCGGCCTGGCCGTCGTCGCCACCACCGCCACCATCGTCGCCGTCTTCGCGCCGGTCGGCTTCATGCCCGGCATCATCGGCCAGTTCTTCAAGGCCTTCGCCCTGGCGGCCTGCGTCTCGGTGCTGTTCTCGCTGGTCGTGGCGCGGATGCTGACGCCGCTGATGGCCGCCTACCTGCTCAAGCACAAGCCCCACGAGGACAAGGATCCGCCGTGGATGACCAGCTACCTGCGCTGGCTGGGCTGGGCGCTCGCCAACCGCTGGAAGGTGTTCGGCATGGGCGTGGTGATCTTCGTCCTGACCGGCCTGACGACGCGGCTGGTGCCGGTGGAGGTGCAGCCGTCGGTCGACATCGGCCGCGCCGCCTTCTCCGTCGAGCTGCCGCCCGGGGCGACGCTGGACCAGACCGACGAGGTCGTCGCCCGGGTCACCCGTGACCTGCGCAAGCGGCCGGAAGTCACCAACGTCTACGCCTCGGTCGGCGGCAGCGAAGTGAACACCGCGACAGTGACGGCCGAGCTGGTCGACAAGGGCGACCGCGAGCTCAGCCAGAAGCAGTTCGTCCGCGAGATGGTCGACGCCTTCAAGACCGTGCCGGGCGCCCGCATCGGCGTGCCCTCCCAGCTCGGCGGCGGTCCGACCGACGGCAGCGTCTTCTCCTATTCCATCCAGAGCGATGACGGCGAGAAGCTGATGGCGGCCGCCCGGGCGATCGAGCGTGACATGCGCGGCGTCGAGGGTCTGGCCAATGTCGTGAACACCGCCGCCATCGCCCGGCCGGAGATCCTGGTCACGCCGCGCGCCGACGAGGCCTCGCGCCTCGGCGTCTCGGCCGGCGTGCTGTCGCAGGCGATCCGTGTCGCCACCATCGGCGATATCGACCAGGCCTTGCCCAAGTACAATCTCGGCGACCGCCAGGTGCCGATCCGGCTGCGGCTGAGCGAGGAGGGGCGCGAGGACATCTCGGTGCTCGAGAACCTGCGCGTGCCCACCGCCACCGGCGGCTCGGTTCCGCTCAGCGCGGTGGCCGAGGTCACCTACAGCGCCGGACCCTCGCAGGTGAACCGCCTCGACCGCGCCCGCGTCGCCACCATCACCGCCGAACTGAACGGCATCACCAGCGGCGAGGCGGCGATCGCGGTCAACCGCCTGCCTTCGGTGCAAAAGCTGCCGGAGGGCGTACGCCAGGGGATGACGGGCGACGCCGAGTTCCTGATCGAGATGATCGTGGGCTTCGCCGGCGCCTTCGGCACCGGTCTGATCCTGATGTACGCGGTGCTGGCGCTGCTGTTCAAAAGCTTCACCCACCCGATCACCATCATGGCGGCGCTGCCGCTGGCCATCGGCGGGGCCTTCGTCGGCCTGCTGATCATGGGCAGCACCTTCTCGATCTCCTCGCTGATCGGCATCCTTATGCTGATGGGCATCGCGGCGAAGAACTCGATCCTGCTGGTCGAGTACGCGCTGGAGGCCATCAAGGGCGGCATGAACCGCCACGAGGCCCTGATGGACGCCGCCCACAAGCGGGCGCGGCCGATCCTGATGACCACCGTGGCCATGGGCGCGGGCATGGCGCCGGTGGCGCTCGGCTGGGGCGCCGACGTGGAGTTCCGCCAGCCGATGGCCGTGGCCGTGGTCGGCGGTCTGATCACCTCGACCCTGCTGTCGCTGCTCTACATCCCGGCGATCTTCACGATCATCGACGACATGCGGACCTGGGGGCACCGCAGGCTCGACCGGATGTTCGCCAACCAGAAGGTGCTGAAGACGCCGGCGGCGTAGAGGCGGCGACGTGCGGTCGCATGGTTAACCCCGCGTTAGGGTTCGCGCCGCAAACCGGTCCCAATGGAATGGGAGTCTGACAGCTCCCCACTGACTCGGAGTCGTCCATGGACCGTCGCACCCTGATCCTCTCCGGAATGGCCGCCAGCCTCGGCGGCTGCGCCAGCACCGGCAGCTCCGGCTACCAGGAGGCCGGCGGCTCACCCCTGCGCACCTACAGCTCCGACGAGATCGTCAATGCGACCTCCGACTTCCTGGGCGTGACCGCCGAGGCGGCCGGGGCCGCCATCGAGAAGATCTTCAAGGATAACGGCCAGCCCACCGGCTACATCGCCGGCGAGGAGGGCGCGGGGGCCGTCACCGTCGGCGCGCGCTATGGCCGCGGCCTGCTCTACATGAAGGAGCGGGAGACCATGGAGGTGTTCTGGCAGGGCCCGACCATCGGCTTCGACGTCGGCGGCAACGCCAGCCGGGTCTTCACCCTCTGCTACAACCTGCACTACCCGGACATGATCTTCCGCCGCTTCCCGGGGGTCGAGGGCTCGGCCTATGTGGTCGGCGGCGTCGGGGTGCAGTACCAGCGCGCCGACGGCATCACCCTGGCCCCGATCCGCGCCGGCGTCGGCCTGCGCCTGGGCGCCAACATCGGCTACCTGTCCTACAGCCGTAAGCGGAACATGATCCCGCTCTAGGCGCGTGCCGAGCGCTCCGAGCCCTCAGTGCTTGTCGGTCAGGCTGGCCAGCCAGTCCATCAGGGCCAGCAGCACGCCGGAGACCACGAAGGTCAGGTGGATCACGACCAGCCACAGCATCTTGGCCTGGTCGATGGTCGCGCCCTTGTCGCTGGCCTCGAGGAAGGCCTTGAGCAGCGCGATGGCCGAGATGGCGACGATCGACGCCACCAGCTTCATCTTCAGGCCGGAGAAGTCGACCGTGCCCATCCACGACGGGCGGTCCTCGGTCTCGCCGATGTCCAGCTTGCTGACGAAGTTCTCGTAGCCCGAGAAGATGACGATCAGCACCAGGTTGCCGGCCAGCGACAGGTCGATCAGGGCCAGCGCCAGCAGGATGGCGTCCTCGGCGTGGGCGCTGCCCGACAGCAGCACCGGCACGACGTGGATCAGTTCCTGGAAGAAGATCACCACCAGCGCCAGCAGCGCGATGACCAGGCCGACATACATCGGCGCCATCAGCCAGCGCGAGGCGAACAGACCCCGTTCCAGGACCGTTTCGAGTTTGGGTTTGATGCTCATGGGGCCTCCGACAGCGATCCCTCTAGTGGCCTGTCCCGGCAGCGGGAGCAAGGCCGCCGCGCCAGCCGAACGCCAGGCGGCGAACGGACGGGCAGGCCTCCAGGCGACGGGCCAGCGCCTCGGCCTTGTGCTCTCCCGCGTCCTCGATCTCCAGCCGGATGGACAGGCCGTCGCCGACCGGCTCGGCCTCGATGCGCCGCAGCCTGGCCTGCAGGAAGGTCACCACGCCCAGCACCTTGACCAGCGCGTCGGGCTCGTCGGCGGCGCGGACCAGGAACAGCCGCCGCTTGTGGTCCTCGTCGCTCATGACCGCCCCCACTGGTGCTCGACGCGGGAGGACAGCACGCCGGGCAGGTCGGCGAGGCGGTGGCAGAGGCGCACGGCGCCGGCCTCGTCGAGCCGCTGCAGGCGCAGGACGCCCTCGACCAGGGCGCCGACGGCCTTGAGCTGCAGATTGCAGACCTCGGCGCCGGAGGCGGCCAGGCCGTCGCGGACGGCGTCCAGGGCGGCGGAGACGTCATGGGCCGCAAACCGCAGAACGTGGCGGGCCTCGGGATCGGGAAGGTCTATGACTGAACCGGGGAGTGGCATGGTGTTGGTCCTTGTTTGAGAGAGGGACCGACTGACCGCACAGCAAAAACCCCGCGCCGTTTCCGGAGCGGGGCTTTCGAAGATCTTGCGATCAATCGGCGGTCGTTAAGACGCGCGCCTGCGCTCCGGTCCGGGGGGATCGGTCATAATCATCATGGTTTTGCACAGGACGCAGGCGGCGACGCTCACGCCCGAGGGCGCGGCGGTCGTTTCAGCGATGTCGAAACGCGAAAGCATTCCGGCGAGGCTCCTTGTGCGGGGGAAGGGATAGGCGAAGGCGGGGAGGGTGGCAAGACAGGGGACAGGCTAAGGTGTCCCCAGGGACACCTTAACCTGTCCCCGAGGTCGAGGACTCCAGCAGGTCCCACCGGTTCCCGTACAGGTCCTCGAACACCGCCACGCTGCCGTAGGGCTCGCGCCGGGGCGCTTCCAGGAACCGCACGCCGGCCGCCGTCATCCGGGCATGGTCGGCGTCGAAGCTGTCGGTGTGCAGGAAGAAGCCCACGCGGCCGCCGGTCTGGTCGCCGATGCGGGCGACCTGCTCCGGCGTCGTCGCCTTCGCCAGCAGCAGCATGGGCCCGCCGCCGGACGGGGCGACCGTGACCCAGCGCTTGGAGCCCTGGTCCGTATCCTCGACCAGCGAGAAACCGGCGGCGCCCGTGTACCAGGCGATGGCCTCGTCGTAGTCGCGGACGACCAGGGTGACGAGGCCGATCCGCGCGCTCATCCGCGCAGCTTGCCGCCGGCCTTGACCGCCGCCGCCACGATCTGGGCCGACAGGGCCTCGATCTCGGCCTCGGCCAGGGTCTTGTCGCGCGGCTGGATCGTGACCTCGACGGCCACCGACTTCTGGCCCTGCGGCACGCCCTGGCCCTGGTAGACGTCGAAGACCCGCGCGGCCGCGATCAGCGCCTTGTCGGCGCCGGCCACGGCCTTGACCAGGTCTCCGGCCGCCTTGCCCTCGTCGAGCAGGAAGGCGAAATCGCGGGTCAGCGGCATCAGCGGCGAGAGCGACAGGGCGCCCTTCGTCTTCGTCGCCTTCTTCTTGGGCTCGGGGATGGCCTCGACCCAGATCTCGAAGCCGTAGACCGGTCCGTCGACGTCCATGGCCTTGAGCACGGCCGGGTGCAGCTCGCCGAACTCGGCGATCACCGCCTTGGGGCCCAGCTGCAGACGCGCCGATCGGCCCGGGTGCCACCAGGACGAGGCCGAGCCCTGCGCGGTCTGCAGCGAGCCGACGGGCGCGCCCATCTCCTCCAGCAGGGCCAGCAGGTCGGCCTTGGCGGTGAACAGGTCCTCCGGCGCCCGCTTGTCCCAGCCGCGCGGGGCGTGCGGGGCCAGGATGGCGGCCACGGCCAGGCGCTGATCCTGCGGCTCGTCGCCGGCGAAGACCGGACCGACCTCGAACAGGGCGGCGTCCGGGAAGCCGCGGCGGGCGTTGCGGCCGGCCGTCTCGATCAGATTCGGCAGGATCGACGGCCGCATGGTGTCGATCTCGGCCGACATCGGGTTGGCCAGCACCAGCGCCTCGGCGCCGCCGCCGAACATCCGGGCCACTGCGTTGCCGGTGAAGGACCAGGTCAGCGCCTCGCTGTAGCCGGCCGCGGCTAGCGCCCGGCGGGCGATGCGGGCGCGGTTCTGGCGCGCGGTCAGCACGCCGCCGGCCTGCCGGGGCGTCTCCGGCAGCGGCGTGGCGGGCAGGGCGTCGTAGCCGGCGATGCGGGCCACTTCCTCGACCAGGTCGGCCTTGCCCTCGACGTCGCGGCGCCAGGTCGGCGGGGTGACGGTCAGGTGGGCGTGGCTCTTCTCGACCTCGAAGCCGAGCTTGCAGAGGATGTCGACGAGGCCCTCCCGCGGGATGCTCAGGCCGGCGAGCTGATGGACATAGGCCGGGTCGAAGGCGATGGGTCCAGGCGCGGCCGGAGCCTCTCCGGCGACGACGACGTCGGACGGCTCGCCGCCGCAGAGCTCGAGGATCAGGGCCGTGGCCAGTTCCAGGCCCGGGACCAGGAAATGCGTATCCACACCGCGGGCGAACCGGTACTGCGCGTCTGAGGTGATGCCGGTCGCGCGCCCAGTCTGGGCAGTACGGATCGGATCGAACCAGGCGCTTTCGACGAAGACATCGATGGTTTCCTCCGAGCAGCCGGTGCTCTCGCCGCCCATGACGCCGCCCAGCCCGACGGGCCGTTCGCCGTCGGCGTCGGCGATGACGCTCATCTCCGGGGTCAGCTCATAGGTCTTGCCGTCGAGCGCGATCAGATGCTCGTCGCCATTGACCCCATGACGCCCGAGGCGCGCCTCGATCGTCGTCCCGACCAGCTTGGCCAGGTCGTAGACGTGCAGCGGCCGCGCGCGGTCGTAGGTGATCAGGTTGGTGACGTCGACCAGGGCGTTGATGGGCCTGAGGCCGATGGCCTTCAGCCGCGCCTGCAGCCAGTCCGGGCTGGGCCCGTTCTTCACGCCGCGGATCACCCGCCCGGCGAAGACCTGGCAGGCGTCGCCGTCGACCTTGACGGTGATCGGGCAGGGGAAGGTCCCGGCGACCGGCTTGACGGCGGGTGTCTTCAGTCGGCCGACGCCCGCGGCGGACAGGTCGCGGGCGATGCCGGCGACGCCCAGCCAGTCCGGACGGTTGGGCGTGACCTCGAAGTCGATCACCGCCTCCTGCGCCAGGGCGACGGCGGCGGGGGTTCCCACGGCCAGGCTGTCGTCCAGCTCCAGGATGCCGTCGGACTCCTCGGCGGTCTCCATCTCGGCGGCCGAGCAGAGCATGCCGTTGGAGACCACGCCGCGAACCGGCTTCTCGACCAGGGTGACGCCCAGGCCGGGCACGTAGGCGCCGATCGGCGCGTAGATGGTCGTCAGGCCGGCGCGGGCGTTGGGCGCGCCGCAGACGATCTCGACCTTGCGGCCGTCGACGGTGTCGACCTGGCAGACCCGCAGGCGGTCGGCGTTGGGGTGCTGCACGGCCTCGACGATCTTCGCCACCGTGAAGGGCGCGAGCTTGGTCGCCGGATCGGTGACGTGCTCGACCTCAAGGCCGGCCATGGTCATGGCGTCGACGACCTGCGGCACGGTGCAGCCGGTGTCGAGGTGGTCCTTCAGCCAGGAAAGCGTGAACTTCATGCGCGGGCTCCCAGGGCCAGGATCTGGTCGAGGAAGGAGTCCGGTCCGGTGAAGCCGACGGCGAAGAACATGCAGCCGATGAACTTGCAGTCCTTGAAGGGCAGGGCGCCGATCATCCGGCCCGGCGCGGCCGAGCGGATGATCATCGTGCGGATGTCGCCCGAGTCGTAGCCGAAGTCGGTGGAGTCGAAATCGCATCCGGCCACGGCGGCCATGACCGCCGGCCCGTCCAGGCGGCAGTTGATGAAGGTGCGACCCTCGACCATGGCCGAGCCGGCGCGCAGGCTCTCGCGGAACAGGTCGAACAGGACGACCTCGTTGCTGTCGAACACCCTGGCGTTGAAGTCCATCGGCAGGGTGAGGGCCGGCCGGCCCGTCGGTTGGGTGCTCATCAGCTCAGTCCCGTGGCGGGGTTGGGGGCGGCGAAGGCGGAGAAGCCGTAGTGGCCGAGCCACCGGGTGTCGCCTTCGAACATGTCGCGCAGGTCGGGCATGCCGTACTTCAGCATCCCCAGCCGGTCGATGCCGAGGCCGAAGGCGAAGCCCTGGTAGACGTCCGGGTCGATGCCGCAGTGGCGCAGCACGTTGGGATGCACCATCCCGCAGCCGAGGATTTCCAGCCAGTCGCTGCCCGTGCCGATGCGGACCTCGCCGCCGGAGCGGTCGCAGCCGACGTCCATCTCGGCGCTGGGCTCGGTGAACGGGAAGTGGTGCGGACGGAAGCGGGTGACCACTTCCGGCGTCTCGAAGAAGCGCGCGATGAAGGTCTCCAGCGTCCACTTCAGGTGGCCCATGTGGATGCCCTTGTCGATGACCAGGCCTTCCATCTGGTGGAACATCGGCGTGTGGGTCGCGTCGCTGTCGCAGCGATAGGTGCGTCCGGGCACGACGATGCGGATCGGCGGCTCGATGGCCGTGGCGATCCAGGGCGCCGGCGGCGGCGTGTTGGTCCGCTGCATGGCGCGCACCTGCACCGGGCTGGTGTGGGTGCGCAGCAGCTTGCGGACGCCGTCGGGCCCTTCGTTGAAGAAGAAGGTGTCGTGCATCTCCCGCGCCGGGTGCTTCTCGGGGAAGTTCAGGGCGGTGAAGTTGTTGAAGTCGGTCTCGATATCCGGCCCTTCGGCGACGGCGAAGCCCATCTCCGCGAAGATGGCGATCATCTCGTCCTGCACCTGCATGGTCGGATGCACCGAGCCCTTGCGGCGGGCCGGGGCGGGCAGGGTGAGGTCCAGGCGCTCGGCGGCCAGGCGGGCGTCGAGCTCGGCAGCCTCCAGGGCTTCCTTGCGGGCCCCGATGGCGGTCTGCACGCGGTCGCGCAGGCCGTTGATGGCCGGGCCGGCTTCCTTGCGCTCGTCGGGGCTCATGGAGCCCAGGGTCTTGAGCAGGCCGGAGATGGAGCCGGACTTGCCGAGCGCGGCGACGCGGATGGCCTCCAGCGCTGCGACGTCCGCGGCGGCGGCGATCTGGGCCGACAGGTCGGCTTCGAGGGTGATGAGATCGGTCATGACGGGCTGTGGTCTAGCGGTCCAAAGGGGGTTCGTCACTTGGCTTCGTAGGCTTTGACGATCCAGTCGGGCGGGTCGGGCTCCCAGCGGATCGGTCGACCGGCGCTGAAGGTCCAGCGATGCAGCCAGGAGACGCCGTTCGCCTTCACCCAGGTCTCCGGCAGCGCGTAGACCGGATCGGTCAGCGCCTCGTCCAGCGACACGAAACGATAGCCGCGCTTCAGGTACAGGGCGTGGATCTGCGGGTACCAGTCGCGGTTCAGGTGGTTGGCGTGCAGCAGCAGCACCTGCGCCGGCTCGCGGCCGCCGGTCAGCTCGGCGCTGTAGGGCTCGAAGTGGTCGAGCACGTCGGCCATGTGCTGGACGTAGGCCTCGCCGATGCGCCGCTTCAGCGCCTCGTCGCCCGCCAGGTCCGCCTTGCGGTAGACGGCGGCGAACATCCAGTCGTTGTTGTCGATCGTCACCGGCGCGACCGTGTAGCCGCGCGCCGCGAGGCCGGCGGCCATGGCGGCCTTCTTCTCCGGCGTCTCACCCGTGAAGAGGTAGGGGTGGCGGAAGTATTTCGTGGAGGGGTCGAGGCGAACCTTGACCTCCCCCGCATCGACATCCGCGAGCCACTCCTCAACCGTCATCCGGTGGATGTTCGGGTGGCTGAAGGTGTGGTTTCCCACCTCGATGTTAGCGTAGCGCCAGCCGGCGGTGAGGACGTCCAGAGACCTCTGATCCCGCTCGCAGAGCTTTCCCTTGTTGATGAAGAACGTCGCGTGCGTGTCCAGCGGCTCAAGCATGATCACGAAATCCGTGGTCAACTTCAGCATAGTTTCTTGATCGCACAGCTCCGCCGCCGACGCCTGGTAGGGCAGGTCGTCGAAGGTCACGGCCACGGCGCGCGACTGCGCGGCGGCCTGCCCGGCGAGGAGCAGGGCGGCGGCGAGGGCGGCGGTGAGACTCCTTGCGATCATTCTCTTTCCGATCCTCCCGGCGAAAGCCGGGATCCATGTCGGGGAGCGGGGACCCCGGCCTTCGCCGGGGATACGGAGGAAGGGGCCAAGCAAAAGGCCCCCCGGTTCACACCGGAGGGCCTTTCAAGTTCCAGGGACTATCGTCCCGTGACCTTAAGCCAGCGCGGCGCGAACCTTGTCGGCGATGGCCTTGAACGCGGTCGGGTCTTGACCGGCGATGTCGGAGAGGACCTTGCGGTCGATCTCGATGCCCGACAGGTCCAGGCCGTGGATAAACTGGGAGTAGGTGAAGCCTTCCAGACGCGCGGCGGCGTTGATGCGCTGGATCCACAGGCTGCGGAAGCTGCGCTTGCGGACCTTGCGGTCGCGGTAGGCGTACTGGCCGGCCTTGTCGACAGCGGCCTTGGCCGTGCGGATGGTGTTCTTGCGGCGGCCGTAGAAACCCTTGGCCTGTTCAAGAACCTTCTTGTGTTTGGCGTGGGCGGTGACGCCCCGTTTGACGCGAGCCATTTCTCAGCGCTCCTTCTTACAGGCCGTAGGGCAGGTAGGACTTGATCGTCTTCGTATCCGAAGCGCTCATGACCTTCGTGCCGCGCTGTTGGCGGATGTACTTGCCGTTGTGGCTGATCAGGCGGTGGCGCTTGCCGGCCACGCCGGCCTTCAGCTTGCCGGTCGCCGTGATCTTGAAGCGCTTTTTGGCGCCAGACTTGGTCTTCAGTTTGGGCATTTTGCTCAGGGCTTAAAGCCCTGTCCTCTGTAGAGACGCATAAGAGCCGCCAAGGCATGCCATTTGGCCCGGCGGTTCAGGAAGGCGCGGCTAATACGCCAAAGGCCGGCCTTAGGCAAGGCCGTCCCCCGCCGGCCGACCGGGCCTCCCCCTAGTCCGGCGGGTTGTGCCTGAGCAGGAAGGCGACGGTCGCTTCCAGCATCTGCAGCCGGGTGCTGGTCAGGGTCAGGTCGTGGTCCTGCCCCTGGAAGGTGATCAGCTCGACCGGCTTGCCGGCCTCCTTGAGGGCGTCGTGCATGATCACCGACTGCATGTAGGGCACGACGGTGTCGTCCTTGCCGTGCAGGAGCAGGATCGGCGCCTGCGCCTTCGACGCCTGCAGGGCCGGGGAGATGGCGGCCAGCGACGGATCGGACGGGCCGCTAGCGCCCATGAAGCGCTGCCAGTACCGGGTCGTCGACGACTTCTCGCCGGCCTGGTCCTCCTCCCACTTCAGCATCCGGCCGAGGTCCGAAACGCCGGCCATCGACACCGCGCACCGGTAGACGCCCGGGTCGATCGTCGGACCGGCCAGGGCCGCGTAGCCGCCGTAGCTCCAGCCGGCGATGCAGACCCGTTTGGGGTCGATGAGGCCGTCGCGGGCGACGGCGCGCACGCCGTCCGACAGGTCGGTCTGCATCTTGCGGCCCCACTGGCCGTAGCCGGCCTCGAGGTGCTCCAGGCTGTACCCGGTCGAGCCCCGGAAGTTGGGTTGCAGCACCGCGTAACCCCGCGAGGCCAGGGCCTGCGCCCACCAGTCGAACCTCAGGGTGTCGTGCGACTCCGGTCCGCCGTGCGGCATGACCACGAGCGGCAGGCTCCTGGGGTCCCGCCCGCGAGGCAGGGTCAGATAGCCGTGAATCTCGAGCCCGTCGGCGGCCTTGTAGCTGTAGGGCCGGACCTCCGCGACCTGGTCCGGCGTCACCAGCGGATAGCTGTCGCCGATGATGTCGGCCCGGCGGGCGGCCAGATCGACCAGATAGTACATGCCGGAATTCTCCGGCCCCTCGACGTGGACGGCGAGCTTCTGCCAGCCCGGAGTCCACGACAGCAGGCTCACCCGCTGCCCCTTGAAGGTCTTCACGACCTTCTCCCAGGCCGTCTTCGCGACCGGGTCGAAGAACATGTAGCTGTAGCTCTGGTCGCGCCAGTAGGCGCCCATCAGCCGCGAGTTCGAGGCATCCACCAGGATGCCTTCGTAGGCGCGGTCATCGGGGAGGGCGGGCGAGGAGGTCCCGTCCGCCGAGACCTGGATGTACTCGTCGCCCTGCTCGGTGGTGACCTTGACCACGATGGCAGAGCCGTCAGGGCTGAAGGCCGCCAGCGACGGGCGGTCCAGCTTGGCGTTGACGGTCATGATCTCGGGCCAGCCGGTCTTGCCGCGCCGCATGGCCGCGCCCCAGCCGCCGCCTTCGCTGTTGTAGCGCGAGCGGGCCCCCGCCACGCCCTCGCCGTCGACCAGCCAGCCGCGGTTGTCGAGCGTCGCCCACTCGGTGGTGGTGGCGATGACGTCGCTGATCGCGACCTTGGCCAGAAGATAGCGGGGCGTGCCGACGTTCGAGGCGACCCGGAAGAAGGCGTAGTACTTGCCGTCGATCTTGCGGACGACGACGCCGCTGAAGATCATGCCGAAGGAGTCCGGGATGCGCCCGGACAGGTTGGCGACCCGCTTCTTGGTCAGGCTGAAGGCCTGCGCGCTCGAAAAGCGCGTCTTGGGCCAGCCGATCTCGGGCAGGGCCTTGGTCTGGCTGGTGACGATGACGATGTCGTCGTTGCCGGCCCAGATCAGATCGTCGATGTCGGACTTGCCCAGGTCGAGCATGGCGAGAACCTCGCCCTGGACGGTCTGCATGACCAGCTTGCGGTTCTCGCCGGAGACCCCGACGAAGGCCAGGCGGCTGCCGTCATCGGAAAGCGTGACGCGGCTGATCGCCGGCAGCGCGCCGTAGGCCGCCAGCGGCGGGGGCGGCGGCGGCGCAGCGGCCGCCGGCGTGGCGAGGCCGACGCAGATCATCGCGGCCGCGACGGCGGCAGCCCAGAAACCGGTACGCATGGATACTCCCCCGAACTTGAGCTCTCAGCCTAGGCGAGCACACGGGGGGAAGACAAGTCACGCCGAACGGCGCATCGCCTTGCTGACCCGCCAGGCCATGAACAGGGCCGGGATGCACAGGCCGGCCGCCACCGCGAACGGCGCGCTGGGGCCAAAGCTCATGAACAGCGGCGCGGCGCACAGCGGGCCGATGATCCGGGCCAGGGCGCCGGCGGCGGTGTTGAGGCCCATCATCTCGCCCTGGCGCTCGGGGGAGGCGGACCTGGAGATGATGGCGCTGATGTTGGGGAAGGCCAGCGACTGGCCCAGGGCCACGGTGATCATCCCCACGATGGCCAGCTGCCAGGTCGGCACGAAGGGCTGCATCGCGAACCCGGCGAAGATCAGCGACAGGCCGATCATCAGGGTCTGCGTCTCGCCGATCCGCCGGGCCACGAAGCCGGTCAGGAAGCCCTGGGCCGAGGCGGCGGTGATGGCGATGGCGAAGAAGCAGAAGCCGATCTCCCGGGGACCCCAGTCGAACTTCGCCTTCGCCCACAGCCCGAAGGTGGCCTCCATGCCCGCGAACCCGGCCATCGAGATCAGGGTCACGGTCAGGACCCGCCAGATGATCGGGTGGGCCAGGGCGTCGCTCAGCCCCTCCAGCCGTCCGCGGCGCGGCGCGTCCTTGTGGCCGTGGCGCGTCTCGCGCACGAACAGGTAGATGCCGATGCCCGCCGCCAGGGCCAGGGTGGCGGCGAAGAACAGCGGCGGGCGGAAGCCGGCCGTGCCCAGCTCCTCCCGGGCCAGCAGGCCGCCGATGGTCGGGCCGGTCATGAAGCCCATGCTGAAGGCGGCGCCCATCAGGCCCAGCCGCCCGGCGCGCCGGTCCGGCGGGGTGACGTCGGCGATATAGCCCTGGATGGTCGAGATGTTGCCGGTGAGCACCCCGCCCGTCAGCCGGATCAGGCAGGCGATCCAGAGGTTCGGCGCGAAGGCCAGCAGGATGTAGGTCAGGGCGTTGCCGAAGATGGTGATCATCAGCACCGGCCGCCGGCCGATGCGGTCCGACAGCCGGCCCCAGATCGGCTCGGCGAAGAAGTTGCCGACCGAATAGGCCGCGAACAGCACGAACACCTGCCAGTCCGGCGCGCCGAACGACTTGGCGTAGAACGGCAGCAGCGGAATGATCACCCCGAAGCCCGCCATGTTGACGAACACCACCGCCAGCAGGACGTAGAGCGCCTTGCTGTCCCCCTGATCCGGAGCGGCGGGGGCGGTCATCGGAGACGGTTCGGACGCGGACATGAGGCAAGGGCCTCTACGCCCGTCGACCGCCGGAGGCAAATGACGGCGGCGCTGCGCGCGCCCGGGCGCGGCCGTCGCGCCTCAATCGCCGGGGCCGGATCGGTCCTTGTCCTGCGGCTCCAGCCAGCCATGCTCCAGCAGGCGCAGCCGGGTGTTGACCCCCAGAAGGAAGGTGGTCGACCAGGCGAACAGCATGACGCCGTTGGCCGCCTCGATGGCGCTCAGCAGCCGCCAGCGCGGCGACAGGACGATGTCTCCAAAGCCCAGGGCGGCGAAGGTGACGGTGGAGAAATACAGGGCCTCCTCGAGCGTGCGCATCTCGCCCAGCACCAGATAGAGCGATGCGTAGAGCCAGATCTCGATCGTGTGGAGGCCGAAGATCCCGAACACGACGATCAAGATGAGGGCGGCCTGCCGCGTGTGACTGGCATGCGGGCGCAGGCGCGATCCGCCGCTTCGCATGAGGTAGGTCAGGAGGATCAGACCCCAGAAATGGACGAGCACGGTGCTGGCGACCATGCCGGTCGCCAGGGCGAGGTTCGCGATCAGCTGGGCGAGTTCCGGGGACATGGCGGCCTGACCTACACCATCCTCGCGGCCTTGGCATCGATACCGGTTGCGCGGCGGGATGGCGGCCGGCGTCGGTCAGTCCTGGTCCTCACTCCGGCGGATTGTGCTTCTCCAGGAAGGCCACCACCGCCTTGAGCATCTGCAGCCGCGTGTCGCCGCGCGAGAGCCAGTGGTCCTCGCCCTGCAGGGTTACCAGTTCCACCGGCTTGCCGGCCTTCTTCAGCGCGTCGGCCATGGTCCGGCTCTGGTCGTAGAGCACGACGGTGTCGTCCTTGCCGTGGACCAGCAGCACGGGGGCGTCGGCCCTGGCGGCCAGTCGCGCCGGCGAGAGGGCGTCCAGGTCGGGGTCCTTGCGGCCGTCGACGCCGAGGAACCTGGACCAGTAGCGGAGCGAGCTGTTCTCGTTCGTGCCGTAGGCGACTCGCTGGGCCTCCATGAACCGCTTCAGGTCCGCGACGCCGGCGATGGCGGCCGCGCAGCGGTAGACGCCGGTGTCCAGCGTCACGCCTGCCAGCGCTGCGTAGCCGCCGTAGCTGGCGCCCACGATGCAGACGCGCTCAGGGTCGATCAGGCCCTGGCCGGCCAGGTCGCGCACGCCGTCCGACAGGTCGGTCTGCATCTTGCGGCCCCATTCGCCGTAGCCGGCCTCGAGGAAGTCGACGCCCAGGCCGGCCGAGCCGCGGAAGTTCGGCTGCAGCACGGCGTAGCCGCGGGACGCGAGGGCCTGGGCCCACCAGTCGAAGCCCGGCGTGTCGCGGGCGGCTGGTCCGCCGTGCGGCAGGACGACCAGCGGCAGGCCCCTGGCTTCCCTGCCGCGCGGCAGGGTCAGGTAGCCGGTGATCGTCAGCCCGTCGGCGGCCTTGTAGGAGATCGGCCGCACCTCGGAGATGTCCGCCGGCTGAAGGGCTCCGTACTCCGCGCCCAGCCAGTCGGCGGCCTTCCTGTCGAGGTCGACGAGCGCGTAGGCGGGGCCGTCGACCGGACTGTCGACCAGCACGACGATCTTCCGGCGGTCATGCGACCAGGAGACCAGGTGGACCCGGTCGGTCGCAGGGTAGGCCTTCACCACGGCCTTCCAGACCGCGTCGGCGCGCGGCTCGTAGAAGCTGTAGCGGTAGTCGTCGCCGACGAGGCCGGCGGCGCCGATCAGCGCCCAGGTGGCCGGGTCGTGGATCAGATTGTCGTGCGGAGAAGGGGTCGTCGTCGGCTCGCCGCCGTCGAGCGGGTGCTCGCGCAGCACCGTCCCGCCGTCATCATCGGTCGACCCCACGAGCACCGACCGGCCGTCGCGGCCCAGGCCGCCCAGCCACGGCCGGTCGATCGGCAGGGTCTCCTCCTCGACAACACGCCAGCTCCTGGCGTCCTTCAGCCTCAGCTTCCACAGCCCGCTTTTCTGGTCGTACCCGGTCTGCGCGACCGCCTGGCCGTCGGCGCCGACCACCCAGTCGTCGGTGTCTTCCTCGCCGTCCTCAATGGTGCGCGTGACGCCGCTCTTCAGCTTGACCCGGAACAGGCCCACCCGCCCGCGGTTCTCGACGAAGTTCACGCCTTCGACGATCGCCACCAGTTCCCCGTCCACGACGCGGACGCGGGGCATGGAGAGCACGACGTTCATCGAGTTCTCGGCCCGGTCCATCAGGCCGCGCTGCCGCTGTGTCGCCAGGTCGTAGACGATCGAGATGAGGTACTCGCGACGCGGCCCGGTCAGGTCCCGGACCAGCGCGGTCTGGGACGTCGTGACCAGCAGGAAGTCCGAACCGGCCCAGCGGACGTCGCGCACCTTCTTGTCGCCGGCCCGCAGCCCGCCGATGACCTTGTCGTCGGCCAGGCGCTTGATCACGATGACGCGGTTCTCGCCGTCGGTCATGGCGACGGCGATCAACGTCCCGTCCGGCGAGATCTGGATGTCCTCGATCAACGGCAGGCGGCCGTAGGCCTCAAGCGGCGCGGCGGCGGCCGGAGACGCCAGCAGCGAAAGGCCGAGCCAGGCCGCCATCAGGGCGGCCAGAATACGCGCAGGAATCGTCACGGGCCCCCCAAGGCAAACGCTACGGGGCGCAACCTAGCCGGGCGCCGGGGCGCTGCGATAGGGCCGGAATGCAAAACGCCCCGGCCTTGCGGTCCGGGGCGTTTCGTCTCGGGATGATGGAGCCTAGCGCGGGGCCAGGATCATGATCATCTGGCGGCCTTCCATGCGGGGCTCGTACTCGACCTTGGCGATCTCGTCGAAGTCCGCCTTGACCTTGAGCAGCAGCTTCATGCCCAGCTCCGGGTGAGCCATTTCGCGACCGCGGAAGCGCAGGGTGACCTTCACCTTGTCGCCCTCCTCGAAGAAGCGATGCATGGCCTTGGCCTTCACATCGTAATCGTGGACGTCGATGTTGGGCCGGAGCTTGATTTCCTTGAGCTCGACGACCTTCTGCCGCTTGCGCGCCTCGTTCTTCTTCTTCTGCTCCTGGAACTTGAACTTGCCGTAGTCCAGGATCTTGCAGACGGGCGGGTTGGCGTTGGGGACAATCTCGACGAGGTCGAGTCCGACCTCTTCAGCCGCCTCGAGGGCCGCGCTGATGGGCATCTCGCCCTGCTTCTCGCCGTTCTGATCGATCAGAAGAACGCGGGGGACGCGAATGTCTTCGTTCATGCGCGGCCCGTCTTTCACGGGCGGCGTATTGTTGGGACGGCGAATAGGCGGAGCTCCGACAGCTGTTTGCACAAAAGGACGCGGCCCGCCGAAGCGTTCCACGTCACCGCAGCGATATATGACCGCGACCCCCGCCGCGATCAAGCGCCGTGCGGCCACAGTCCCGAAAGATCACAAGGCCGCGACATCGCCGTCGCCGGCCGCCCTCTCCAGGAACCGCAGGCTCGTCGACCTGTTTTCCGGCCGAGCCCGCCATCGCGACGGGCGGATCAGCGTACAGGGAGAGACATCATGGCTGACAATCGCAACGAGGGCTGGCGTGGCCGCTACGGCTGGGGCGAATCCACGGGCGCTCGCGGCATGTACGGCCCGGAAGCATGGGACGGCGGCCGGACTCCTGAAGACGACCCTGTGCTCCAGGGCGGCTATCGCGAGGACGGATCGATTCGCGGCGGCCCCGGCCGCGGCGGTCCCGCCGGCGGCCACGGGCGCGGCTACGGCGTCGAATGGTCCGGTGATCCCGGCTACGAACAGGCAAGGCCGCGCGATCAGGCCGGCGGGGGCTACGGCGATAGCGCCTATGGCTATGGGCCCTACACCCCCTACGGCCGGCGGGACGGCGGCGAGCGGGCGTCGACCGGCGGACGCTACGGTTACGGCCATGAGCGCCGGCCCGGCGAGCGCCGCAGCTTCGAGGGACACAACGAGTACCTTGAGGCCGTCACGGACGGCGAAGACAGGCCGGGCGAGCATCGCGGCCGCGGGCCCAAGGGCTATCGCCGCTCGGATGACCGGATCCGCGAGGACATCAACGACCGCCTGACGGACGATGGCTGGCTCGACGCGACCCACATCGAGGTGGCGGTCGAGGGCGGCGAGGTCACGCTGACCGGCACGGTCTCGAGCCGTCAGGCCAAGCGACGCGCCGAGGATATCGCCGAGCGGGTCTCGGGCGTCGATGACGTCCAGAACAACATCAGGGTGAACCGTCAGTCCGAGGTCAACGACCAGACGGCCGCCTCGACGATCGCCGGTCCCACGATCTGATCGCCCGGGCCGCTCTCGTCGCCGAGGGCGGCCCGACCTGCGCCTACCGCGGCAGCAGCGAGTTGGCCGCCGTGGCGACCGTCTCGACGGTCAGCTGGTCCAGGCTTTTGGCCTGCAGCACCGCCACATGGCCGCGCGGTGCGGTCAGCAGGGCGTCGGGCGTGTCCTCGACGACGGCGATCGTCGGGGCGCCGGCGGCGGCGATCAGGTGCATGGGGCCGGTGTTGTTGCCGACCGCCAGAACGCAGCGGGCGCCCAGCACGGCGATCTGGGCGAAGTCGGTGCGGCCGGTCAGATCGCGGGCGTTGCCGGCGGTCTTCTGGATGTGCCGGGCCAGCGCGCTTTCCTGCGGTCCGCCGATGATGACCAGGTCATAGCCGCGCTCGCGCAGCAGGCGGCCCAGCTGGCCGTACCGTTCGACGGGCCAGCGCTTCTCGGGCCGGTTCTCGACGCCGCCGGGCACCATCAGCACGAACGGCCGGGGCGCCTGGGCGCCGGCGACCGGGCGCGGTTCCTGGGCCCTGCGCAGGATCCAGCTGAGGTCGGGAGCGGGCGCGTCGCCGGGCGTGGTCGGGGCGTCGGGCCAGATGCCGGCGACCTGCAGCTGCTCGGCCTGCCGCTCCAGGGTGTGCATCTCGTCGCGGCGCGGATTGCGGTGGCGCAGGCGTGCGCCCGAGGCCGTGCCCGACCACACCGGCGGGAAGGGCCGCAGCATGGCGAACAGGGCGTTGGTCCAGCGCGAGCATTCCAGATCGTAGATGCGCTCGAATTTCTCGCGCTTGATCCAGCCGCGCACGCGCAGCCAGTCGCCGGGACCGATGGGCCGCTCCTCGGACTCGACCTCGTTGAAGTAGGGGCTGGTCTTGGCCAGGCCCTCGAACTGGGGCCGCGTGAACAGGGTGATGCGCGCGCGCGGATGGGCCTGGCGGATGCGCTTCATGGCGGCCAGCGACAGGACGAACTGTCCGATCGACCCCGCCTGGATGACGAGAATCTTCTTCAGTTCCTTGCTCAACGCCGGGCCTCCAATACGCGAGCATAGACCTGCAGCGTCGCCTCGCACATTGCGTCCACGGAATAAAGCCGTCTCGCGCGGGAGGCGGCCTGCTCGCCCATGGCGCGGCGACGCGGACCGCCGGCCTCGAGGGCGTTGGTCATCGCCGCCGCCCAGGCCTGGCCGTCGCCGACCGCCGCCCGCCAGCCGGTCTCGCCCTCGACCAGGGTCTCGCGCGCGGCGCCGTGGTCGGAGACGATCACCGGCCGCTCCATGATCTGCGGCTCGACGGCGGCGCGGCCGAAGGATTCAGGCTTGAGGGTGGGCAGCAGGGCGACATCACAGGCCATGTAGGCGGCCGGCATGTCGTCGCAATGGCCGACCACCTTGACGATCCCGGTCAGGCCGGCTCCGGCGATGGCGGTCAGGATCTCCTGGCGATAGGCGGTGCGGCCCTGGTCGTCGCCGGCGAAGACGACGACGAAGTCCTCGCGCCCCGCCGCCTTCATGCGGGCGGCGGCCTCGATGATCGACAGCTGGCCCTTGATCCGGGTCAGGCGGCCGGCCAGCAGGAAGACCAGCTTGCCCTCAGGCAGGTCCCAGCGGGCGCGCAGGGCCTGGACGCGGGCGGCGTCGACCTTGCGCGGGTCGAAGCGGGTCAGGTCGACGCCCCGTGGAATGGTCACCACCCGGTCAGGGTCGACGCCGTGCTCGGCCAGGATGTGATCGCGCGTGTATTCGGAGTTGGCGATGACCAGGTCGCCGCGGGTCATCACCGCATTGTACCAGCGCTTGAGGCTGTTCTTCGCGTGATAGACGCCGTGGTAGGTGGCGATGAACGGCACGCCGGTGGTGTGGGCCGCCCACAGGGCGCTGTGGGCCGGGGCCCGGCTGCGGGCGTGGACCAAGCTGACCTTTTCCTTGCGGATCAGGTCGATCAGCCGGGCGGCGTTGCCCAGCATGACCAGCGGGTTCTTGGACTGCACCGGCATCTGCGCCAGCCGTCCGCCATCGGCCTCCAGCCGGGCGACCATGCGGCCGCCGCGCGCGGCGACCAGCGCCCGGCCGCCGGCCTTGATCACCGCGTGGGCGACGTCGATGGTCGTCTGCTCGGCCCCGCCGGTCTCGAGCTCGGGGGTCACCTGCAGCAGCGTGAAATTGTCGGGAAGCGTGGTCACCACCCTTGCATAACCTACTCACCGGTCACGTAAACTGCGGGCATCATCACGGTAGGGTGCGCATGGGCGAGACGGCAGGGTTTCTGGATCGCGGCGACGGCGAGCGCGTCGCCTGGCGCAGGGTCGAGGGCGGGGGCCCGACGGTGGTCTGGCTGGGCGGCTTCATGTCCGACATGGCCGGGACCAAGGCGCAGGCGCTGGCTGACTGGGCGCTGGCGAGCGGCCGGGCCTTCCTGCGGTTCGACTACCTGGGTCACGGCGAGTCGTCGGGCCCTTTCCGGGACGGGACGATCAGCCGCTGGCGCGAGGACGCGCTGGCCGTCCTCGAAGCTCTGACCGATGGGCCGCTGGTGCTGGTCGGCTCGTCGATGGGCGGCTGGATCAGCTGTCTGGTCGCGGCCGTCATTCCCGAGCGCCTGCAGGCGCTGGTGCTGATCGCGCCGGCGGCGGACTTCACCGAGGCCCTGATGAAGCCTGGTTTTCCGCCGGAGGCCTTTGAGGCGCTCGAGCGCGACGGCGAATGGATCCGGCCCTCGCTCTACGACGAGGGCGGCTATCCGATCACCCGCGCGCTGCTCGAGGACGGTGCGCGATGGTCGATCCTGCCCGGTCCCGTGCCGATCGAGGTCCCGGTGCGCATCCTGCAGGGCCGCGAGGACCCGGACGTCCCCTGGCTCCACGCGCTGGAGCTGGCCAATGCGATCAAGGGCCAGGACGTGATCTTCACCCTGATCAAGGACGGCGATCACCGGCTGTCTCGGCCGCAGGATATTGAGCGGTTGCTGAGTGCGGTGGAGGAGGTTCTCTAGGGACGATCCTCTCCGGAACGAAGCGAGCGGGGAGGTGGCCCGGCGGAGCCGGGTCGGAGGGGCCGGCGCGGGCGGATCAGAACGGTGCGCGGTGCACGGCGGCTGATCGTCCGACCTCAGCGCTACCCCACCACCATGCTCCGCATGGTCCCCCTCCCCGCCAGCGGGGGGGAAGGCTTAAGCCCAGAACGCCCCGATGCGCTCCGCTTCCGCCTGGCCCTGGGCGAACCCCGCCCGGGCGATGGCCTCGCGGTTGCTGCTGTCCATCAGGTTCAGGCCGAAGGCCGCGCCGCAGGCGTCGTCGGGGACGATCAGCAGCGCCTCGCCGCCGTGCTCGCCGATGACCGCCATCTCGCGTTCCAGCCCCGGCATCATCAGCGGGCGCATCATCGGCGGCGCGACGGCGACGATGATCACCTTGCCGTGGCCCCGCGCCATGTCCGCGTTCGTACCCGAGCGCATGCCGCCGTCCATGTAGCGACGGTCCTCGATGGTGATCGGCGGGAAGATGCCGGGCACCGAGCAGGACGAGGGCACGGCCAGCCGCAGCGGCGCGGCGGTGTCCTTGTTCCAGAGCAGGAATTCGCCGGTCGCCGTGTCGATGGCGGTGCAGGCGTAGTGTTCCGGCCAGGGGTGCTCAAGCTCGGCCAGGGCGCCGAAGCCGGAGATGAAGACCGCTTCACTGGCGGTCTGGGCGCCCAGCGCGAAGGCGCCGAGCTCGACCATCAGTTCGACCGGCATCGGCTCGCCGGGCGGACGGCGGGCCATGATTGCCATCAGCGGCGTCAGGTCCGGGGCCGGGCGGCCGGAGGCGGCCTGGGCCTCCTTCGCCGCGGCGGCGGCCGCGAACTCGGCATGCAGCAGGGCGTCCGGCAGGCGGCCCAGGGCCAGCTGCGAGCCGACCACCGATCCGGCCGAGGTGCCGAGGATGAAGTCGGCGTGGTGGATGGCGACGCCCGCCTCCGCCAGTCCCGCGATGAGCCCGGTCTCCCAGGCGATCCCCACCGGACCGCCGCCGCCCAGAACCAGCGCCTTGCTCATGCTTCGCTTCCTGCTTGCCTGTTTTCGCCAGCGTAGATCGCCGAGAGCCCCTCGCGATAGCTGGGAAACGCCGGCCGCCAGCCCAGTTCCGCCTTGGCCCGGGCGTTGGAGACGCGCTTGTTCTCGCTCCAGAAGCGCCGGGCGACCGGAGGCAGGGCGGCCTCGTCATACGGGACGGTCGGCGGCGGCTCGACGCCCATCAGCCCGCAGGCGAAGGCGTTGAGCGCATGCGGCGGAGCCGGGTCGTCGTCGCAGAGATTGTAGGCGCGGCCAGCGTGCGGTCTGTCGATCGAGGCGTCCAGCGCCGCGGCGATGTCCTCGACATGGATGCGACTGAACACCTGGCCCGGCTTGACCAGGTTGCGGCTGCGGCCCTCGCGCAGGCGGTCGAAGGTCGAGCGGCCGGGACCGTAGATGCCGGGCAGGCGGAAGACCTGGACCGTCAGGCCCATGCCGCGCCCGACCTCCAGCCAGTCGCGCTCGGCGGCGACGCGGCGGGCCGCCTCGGGCGAGCGGGCCGACAGGGGCGATGTCTCGAACGCCCAGCGCCCCTCGCGGTCGCCGTAGACGCCGGTGGTCGAGAGATAGCCGATCCAGTCGGGGAAGGCGCCAGCCCGGGCCATGGCCGGGACCAGCGCCCGCAGACCCGGGCATCCGTGGTCGTCGGGCGGGGCGGTCACCAGGATGGCCTGCATGGCCGGCGCGGCGACCAGCGCCTCACGGTCCTCGGCGTCGAGGGGCGTCACCCCGGCGGCGCGGGCGGCGTCGGCCGAGGCGGTCGAGCGCACGGCGGCCCAGACGTCCCAGCCCTTGCCGCGCAGCCGCCGGGCCAGCGCCTGGCCGGTGTAGCCGAAGCCGAAGATCAGCAGGTTGGGCAAGCGCCGGATCCTCCCGCGCGGCGAAGCGGCCGCCCGGGAGGAGTAGCGGGTGGGTGGAGTGGGGCCAAGCGCCTAGGCCACCGTCAGCGTCACCTCGATGTTCCCCCGCGTGGCGTTGGAGTAGGGGCAGACCTGATGGGCGGTCTCGACCAGCGTCTGGGCGGCGTCGCGCTCCAGGCCGGGCAGGCTGACGGTCAGGGCCACGGCGAGGCCAAAGCCGCCCGTCGCGTTGGGGCCGATGCCGACTTCGGCGGTCACCGCGCTGTCGGCGACGGTCACGCCCTGCGACCGGGCCACGAAGCGCAGGGCGCTGTCGAAGCAGGCCGCGTAGCCGGCGGCGAACAGCTGCTCGGGGTTGGTGGCGCCGGCCTTGCCGGGTCCGCCGAGGCCCTTGGGCGTGCTGAGCGCGACGTCGAGGACGCCGTCGTCGGTGCGGGCCGTGCCGTCGCGGCCCCCGGAAGCGGTGGCGGTCGCGGTGTAGAGGATGGACATGGTCGAACTCCAGTTTAATTGTGCACAATCTAATTGGATACGATCTTCAAGTTTGCAATAGGGACTCGCAGCATTATCTGAAGATCATGCGCGATCCCGTCCCAGAGCCCGCCGAGACCCTGAAGCTGGCCAACCAGCTGTGTTTCCCGATCTACGCGGCGGCCAACGCCATCCAGAAGGCCTACCGCCCGCACCTGGCGCCGCTGGGCCTGACCTATCCGCAGTATCTGGTGATGCTGGTGCTGTGGGAGGCCGACGGCGTGTCGCTGGGCGACATCGGCCGCCGGCTGCACCTGGACTCCGGCACCCTGACGCCGCTGCTCAAGCGGCTGGAGAGCGCCGGTCTGGTGACGCGGCGGCGGTCGCACGAGGACGAGCGGGTCGTGCTGATCGCGCTGACGGAAAAGGGGAGGGCGCTGAAGGCCAGGGCCGAGCCGATCCCGCTGCGGCTGGCCGAGGACCTGCACCTGGAGCCGGCGCAGGCCCTGGCGTTGAAGGAGGGGCTGGCGGCGCTGATGGGGACGGCTTCCGTCGATAGACGGTAGCTGTCCCTCGACACCCTTCGACGCTGTTGAGGGACAGCTACGCTTCGCAAAGCAGTCCCCAGGCTACCCCAGCAGATCCACGATCGCCTTGCGGGCCGCGGCGCCCAGGTCCTCGCGTTGCAGCGCGAACGCCACGTTCGCCCGCAGCAGGCCGATCTTGTCGCCGCAGTCGTAGGTCGTGCCTTCGTACTCGAGCGCGTGGAAGCTCTCGATGGCCATCAGGCGGAACATGGCGTCGGTCAGCTGGATCTCGCCGCCGGCGCCCTTCTGCTGGTCGGCCAGCAGCTTGAAGATCTCCGGCTGCAGGATGTAGCGGCCCGAGATGAACAGGTTGGAGGGCTCGGTCCCCGGCGCCGGCTTTTCGACCATGCCCGTCATGCGGTTGAGGCGGCCCTCCTGGCCGTCCAGCGCCACGATGCCGTACTTGTGGGCCTCGCCCTCGGGGGCCGGCTCGACGACGACGACGTTGCCGCCGACCTTGTTGTAGGCGTCCATGGCCTGGGCGAGCGCCGGGCGCTTGGGCGCGTGCATCAGCATGTCGGGCAGCATGATGGCGAATGGTTCGTCGCCGATGATGTCGCGGGCGCACCAGATGGCGTGGCCCAGGCCCAGCGGGGCCATCTGGCGCACGAAGCTCATCTCGCCGGGCCGGGGCAGTTCGCCCTGGATGTCGGCCAGCATGTCCAGCTTGCCCTTGGCCTGGAGCTGGCTCTCCATCTCGATGTGATGGTCGAAGTAGTCCTCGATCGCGCCCTTGCCGCGGCCTGTGACGAACACGAAGTGCTCGATCCCCGCCGCCCGGCCCTCGGCCACGATGTAGGACAGGATCGGCCTGTCCACGACGTTGAGCATTTCCTTGGGCGTGGTCTTGGCGCCGGGCAGCACGCGCGTGCCCAGGCCCGCGACCGGAAGGACGGCTTTGCGAACAGGTTTCATGGGTCTGGAGGTAGCCGAGAGAGACGCACAAATCTACCGGCGCCGCAGGAACATCCTGGCGAGGAGATAGTTGCTGGAGGATCGATCCACCTGCGGAGACAACTTCATGAACAGGCTCGCATCCCTGCTGCTTTTCGCCGGCGGCGCCGCGTTCGCGCTCGCCGCGCGCCGTGACTCCAGGGCCGCTGACGTCGACACGGCGGCGTTGTCGGAAGACGCCACGCCCCCGTCGCCGCCCTCGGCCGCGACGATGCGGTCCTCGCCGGACGTCAGCATGACGCCGGCCCCGACGCCGGCGCTCTAGGCGCTATTCGACCGTCACCGACTTGGCGAGATTGCGCGGCTGGTCGACGTCCGCGCCCTTCAGCACGGCGACGTGGTAGGCCAGCAGCTGGATCGGCGCCGACATGATCAGCGGCGCGATCAGCGGGTCGCTGGCCGGGGCGGTCATCACCACCTTGGCCCCGGCCGGGGCGTGCCTTGCGCCCGCCGGATCGGTGATGAACACCACCTGGCCGCCGCGGGCCATGACCTCGCTCATGTTGGACGCCGACTTCTCGTAGTAGCTGTCGTAGGGGGCCAGGATGATGATCGGCGTATGCTCGTCGACCAGCGCGATGGGCCCGTGCTTCAGCTCGCCCGCCGCATAGCCCTCGGCGTGGATGTAGCTGATTTCCTTCAGCTTCAGCGCCCCTTCCAGGGCCAGGGCCGACATGGTGCCGCGACCCAGGTAGAGGACGTCGCGGGCCTTGGCGATGTCGACGGCGACGGCGCGGACGGCCTCCTCCATGCCGATGGCCTCGCTGACCAGGCGCGGCGCCTCGAGCATCACCTTGACCAGACGTTCCTCCTCGGCGGTGTCGATGCGGCCCCGCGCGGCGGCGGCGGCCACCGCGATGGCGGTCAGGACCGTGACCTGGGCGGTGAAGGCCTTGGTCGAGGCGACCCCGATCTCGGGCCCGCAGTGGATCGGCCAGACGACGTCGACCTCGCGGGCCATGGTCGATTCCTGGGCGTTGACCACGGCGGCGGTGCGCATGCCCTTGCTCTTGCACAGGCGCAGGGCGGCGAGCGTGTCGGCCGTCTCGCCCGACTGCGACATGGCGATGGCCAGCGATCCGGCGCGCAGGGCGGGCGAGCGGTAGCGGAACTCGCTGGCGATCTCGACGTCCACCGGCAGGTCGGCCAGCTGCTCGATCAGGTACTTCCCGACCATGCCGGCGATGTAGCTGGTGCCGCAGGCGACGATCTGGATGCGCTCGATGGCGGCAAAGTCGATGCCGCCGGGCACGGCGGTGCGCGAGGTGATCGGGTCGATGTAGGCCGAGACGGTGCGCTGCACCCCTTCCGGCTGGTCATGGATCTCCTTTTCCATGAAGTGCCGGTAGTTGCCCTTCTCGACGAGGGCGGCGGCGGCGGAGACCACCTTCAGCGGCCGCTGCACCGGCGCTCCGTCGACGTCGAAGATCTCGGCCTTGTCGTGGTCGATGGCGACATAGTCGCCTTCTTCCAGGTAGGTGACCTTGCTGGTGAACGGTCCGACGGCCAGGGCGTCGCTGCCCAGGAACATCTCGCCCTCGCCCGTGCCGACCACGAGCGGGCTGCCCTTTCGGGCGCCCATGATGAAGTTGTCGCGGCCCTCGATCAGCACGGCCAGGGCGTAGGCGCCGGTCAGCCGGTCGAGCGCCAGCTTGAACGCGGCCAGCGGGGCCTGCCCCTTGTCCAGGTAGTGGTCGATCAGGGCGGCGACGACCTCGGTGTCGGTGTCGCTCTCGAAGGCGCGGCCTTCCTTCTGCAGCTCGGTCTTCAGCTCGGCGAAGTTCTCGATGATGCCGTTGTGGACCAGGGTCACGCGGCCGGAGGTGTGCGGGTGGGCGTTGCGCTCGCTCGGCGCGCCGTGGGTCGCCCAGCGGGTGTGGCCGATGCCGACCTGCGAGGTCAGCGGGCTGGCCTCCAGCACCGCCTCCAGGGCCTTGATCTTGCCCTGCGCGCGACGCCGGTCGACCTTGCCCTCGGTCTGGACCGCGACACCGGCGGAATCATAGCCACGATACTCGAGGCGCTTGAGGCTCTCGAGGAGACGGTCGGTGACGGGCGCCTTGCCCACGATGCCGATGATGCCGCACATGCCGGTTTCGTCGTCTCCGATCGGGAGGTTATGATCTTGCGGGAACGAACCGTACCCGGGTCGGCGTTTAACACCGGCTGAACGTCCGGCGGCATAAAAGTGCGTTGCAAACTGTTGCGCGGGGTTCGCGCGGGGGAGTCTGCTCGATGAGCAAGCGGAAGTATTTCGGCACCGACGGCATTCGCGGTCTGGCCAACAGCCACCCGATGACGGCCGAGGTCGCGCTGCGCGTGGGTCTGGCCGCCGGCAAGCTGTTCCGCCGCAACCATGGCCGCCGCCACCTGGTCGTGATCGGCAAGGACACCCGCCTCAGCGGCTACATGATCGAACCGGCGCTGGTCGCCGGCTTCACCAGCATGGGCATGGACGTGCGCCTGTTCGGACCGCTGCCGACCCCGGCGGTGGCGATGATGACCCGTTCGATGCGCGCCGACCTCGGGGTCATGATCAGCGCCTCGCACAACGCCTACACCGACAACGGCATCAAGCTGTTTGGCCCCGACGGCTACAAGCTGAGCGACGAGCGCGAGCTGGAGATCGAGGCCCATATGGACGAGGGCCTGCAGGAAGGTCTCGCCGCCGCCGACGGCCTCGGCCGGGTGCAGCGGGTCGACGACGCCCAGGCCCGCTACGTCGAGATCGCCAAGGCCAGCTTCCCGCGCCATCTGAACCTGAACGGGCTGCGGGTGGTCATCGATTGCGCCAACGGGGCCGCCTACAAGGTCGCGCCCGCCGTACTCTACGAGCTGGGCGCCGAGGTGCTGAAGGTCGGGGTCGATCCCAACGGCTTCAACATCAACAGCGACTGCGGCTCGACCCATCCGCAGGCCATGGTGGCGGCGGTGCGCGAGTACCGCGCCGACATCGGCATCGCCCTGGACGGCGACGCCGACCGGGTCGCCATCTGCGACGAGAAGGGCCAGGTCGTCGACGGCGACCAGATCATGGCCATCATCGCCGGCGCCTGGGCGGCGGCGGACCGGCTGACCGGCGGCGGCATCGTCGCCACCGTGATGTCGAACCTGGGCCTTGAGCGGTTCATGACCGACAAGGGCCTGACGCTGGAGCGCACACCCGTCGGCGACCGCGCCGTCATGGAGCGGATGCGGAGCGGCGGCTTCAATGTCGGCGGCGAACAGTCGGGGCACGTCATCCTGTCGGACTTCTCCACCACGGGCGACGGCCTGATCGCCGCGCTGCAGGTGCTGGCCGTGCTGGTGCAGAGCGGCAAGCCGATGAGCGCGCTGGCCCGCCAGTTCGAGCCTGTCCCGCAGACGCTGGAGAACGTCCGCTTCGCCAAGGGCGGCAAGCCGCTGGAGAACGACAGGGTCAAGGCCGCCATCGCCGACGCCGAGGCGAAGCTGAACGGCAGCGGCCGGGTGCTGGTCCGCGCTTCGGGCACGGAACCCCTCATCCGCGTCATGGCCGAGGGCGACGACAAGGCCCTGGTCGACAGCCTGGTCAAGGAAATCGCCGGGGCGGTGAAGGCGGCGGCCTAACCTCCGACCTTCTTGCCTTTCCTGCCCTTTCAGCGAACATGGTTCGCTTTGAAAACGGGCGGGAAGGCGAAACATGGCCCAGGACTCCATCTTTCTGCCGGTCATCGCGCTCGCGGCGCTGACCTTCGCGGTGCTGGGGCTCGTGCCGCTGCGGCGGTTCCGGGCGGCCTTCGCGCGGCAGGTGACGGCTGATGACTTCGCGCTGGGCGAGTCGGCGCGCGTGCCGGCGCATGTGACGCTGGCCAATCGCAACTACATGAACCTGCTCGAACTGCCGGTGCTGTTCTATGTCGTCTGCGGCGCGCTGTTCGTGACCGGGCAGGTCGATGGCCTGGCGCTCGGCATCGCCTGGACGTTCGTGGCCATCCGCGCGGCGCACAGCCTGGTGCATCTGACCTACAACAAGGTCTTCCACCGCCTGGCGCTGTTCGCGATCAGCAATGTCGTGCTGATGGCGCTCTGGATCGTCTTCGCCATAGGTGTGTGGCCGAAGGCGACGTAGGCCTTCCTCCTTGTCGTCCCGGACGCCGCAGGCGATCCGGGACCCAGCCGATGCTGTCCGACCGCTTCTGGGTCCCGGCTCTCCGCGCTACGCGCTCCGGCCGGGATGACAGCTGGGTTCTACCCCTCCAGCGCCAGCAGGGCGAAGCTCGCCAGCCAGTGCTCGCCCATGTAGTCGCCGGTCACGTGGGGCAGGGCGCTGGCCAGGTGGGTCTCGGCGGCGGCCAGCGCCTCGTCGCGGGCGTCGTCATGTTCCGCCAGCGCCGAGGCGATGCCGCGCCAGCACCAGGCGCGGCTGAGGTTCAGGCCATCGAGGTGTGCGATCTTGCCGTCGGTGCGGTCGCTGACCGTGGCCGGGGTGAACAGCGTCGCCGGCTGGCGGCCCGCGGTCCTGGGCAGGAAGCCGGAGAACCAGGCGCGGAACTGGTGCGGCGGCAGCATGCGGCGCAGGCACTCGGCGACCATCAGGGCCGGGGAGAGGAACTCGTCGCCGCTCGGCTCCCAGGCCTGGCAGTCGGCGTCGTCGGCGTGCCAGTGCAGGGCGGTGTCGCGCGCCAGGGTCGCCAGGGCCGGATCGCCGCAGGTCTCGGCGTAGTCCATGGCCAGCCGCAGCGCGAAGGCGGTGTTGGAATGCACCCCGGCCCGCAGCGGATAGGTCGCCTTGGGCAGGAAGGCCTTGAAGCGGTCGGCGAAGGCTGTGGCCAGCGGCGCGAGCGCTTCATACGGAGCCGTATTTTCGTGCGTCTTCAACTCGGCCGCCAGCTTCAGCAGCCAGGCCCAGCCGTAGGGACGCTCGAACCCGGCGCTCATCGGCCGGTCGAGATAGGCCAGCTCGCCGGCGACCTTTTCCGGCGTCAGGCTTTCGGCGAACAGGGCCCGGATGGCGTCCGCCTCGGGCAGGTCCGGGAAGCGGCGCAGGATCGTCGCCAGGGTCCAGTAGCCGTGGACGCAGCTGTGCCAGTCGAAGCTGCCGAAGAAGATCGGATGGTGTTCGCGGTGCGGGGCGATGTCCTGCGGCCCGCCCAAGACGTGGTCGGCCTTGTGCGGATACTCGCGGGTGACATGCCCGAGCGCCACCCGCGCGAAGCGGCCGGCGATGTCGGCCGTCAGGCGGGTCTCAGAAGCGGAAGGCGAGGGCATACATCAGCACCGTGTTGGTCGCGAGCAGGGCAAGGGCGGTCGGGATCTGGACCCTGATAACGCCATTGCGGTCGGGGAGGTCCAGCAGCACCGCCGGGACGATGTTGAAGTTGGCCGCCATCGGGGTCATCAGCGTGCCGCAGAAGCCCGACAGCATGCCGATGGCGCAGACGATGGCCGGGTCGCCGCCGTACTTGCCGATGATCAGCGGCAGGGCGATGGCGGCGGTCATCACCGGGAAAGCGGCGAAGGCGTTGCCCATGATGGCTGTGAACACCGCCATGCCGACGGAGTAGGCGATCACCGCCGCCAGCGGGCCGTTCAGCGGCAGATATTCGCCGGCCAGGGTCCCGATCACGTCGCCGACGCTGGCCGCCACGAACACCGCGCCCAGCGCGGCCAAGGCCTGGGGCAGCAAGCCGGCCCAGCTGACGGAGTCCATCAGCCGCCGCCCCTCGCGCACCGCCACGGCGGGCGAGGCGCGGAACATGGCCAGCGCCACGGCGGTGGCCAGAATAATGCCCAGGCCCAGCGAGACCAGCGTCACCTGCTTGGGATCGACCAGCGGGACGCCGCCGATCTCGACACTCTTGAGCAGGAAGGTGCCGGCCAGCGTCACCGCCGGCGGGATCAGGGCCGGGACGAACAGCCGGTTGCCCCAGCGCTCGGCGCGCTCCGCCCGGTCGGTCTGCGGCGCGGGCTGGCCCTTGCCCAGCAGGTTGAAGCCGGCGGCCAGCGCCATGGCGACCAGCAGCAGGCCGTTGACGGTGTCCGACAGCCAGGTCCCGGCCAGGAAGCTGGTGGCGAACAGGCCCCAGAACGCCGCGTTGCCCCAGCGCCTCGGGTTCGTCCGGTCGGTCGCCGAGCCGATGGCGAAGACGGCGAAGAGCAGGCCGGCGAGGGCGTAGAGGACGGGCAGGCCGATCATCGCGCCGCCTCCCGCTTCAGCGCCCGGTCGAGCAGGATCAGCCGCGTCCCGTGGATCAGCAGCGCGGCGACGGCGGTGGGAATGGCCCAGACCGACAGGGCGAACGGCGTGACGATGATGCCGTTGGTCTCCAGGAAGCCCTTGATCAGCAGGATCGAGGCGATGGCCATGAAGATGTCCTCGCCGAAGAACAGGCCGATGTTGTCGGTGGCGGCGGCGAAGGCCTTCACACGGTTGCGCGACGGCTCGGTGAGGCCGGGGGCCTGGGCCTCCGCCGCGGCCTCGGCCATCGGTGCGATCAGCGGCCTGACCATCTGGGCATGGCCGCCCAGCGAGGTCAGGCCGAAGGCGGCGGTGATCTGGCGGATCACCAGATAGATCAGCAGCAGCAGGCCGCTGGTCAGGCCGGCCAGCCTCTGGATCAGCACCCGCGCCCGCTCCTGCAGCCCCTCGCGCTCCAGCAGGCCGATCAGCGGCAGGATCATCCAGGTGACGCTGATGTAGCGGTTGTCCTTGAAGCCCTTGCCGAGCACGGCCAGCGTCTCGCCCGCCCCGGCCAGCAGCGCCGCCGGCGTCACCCCCGGCGCAATGACCGCCGCCACCCCGGTGACCAGCGCCGCGGCCACGACGATCAGCAGCGGGTTCAGCCGCGCGGCGAACCCGACCACGACCACCAGCACGCCCAGCAACACCCACATGCCGCGACTCTCCCCCGTTCGCATGGATGGTAGGGCCGCGAGCGGCGGATAGGAATTGCGCGGTTGGCGACGCGCCGCGGGTCCGCCGCTCCTATGAAGGGGGCGACGCCTCGGCTACCATCGGTCGGTCAATGAGGGGGAGCGGCATGGACACTGCGGAACGGCGCCGTGCGCACAGCCTGGCCGAGCTTGGCCCGATCATGGGCCGTCTGTTCGGACCCGACGACATGATCAACTCGATCCGGTCCTTCCGGCCGCGGCCGACCGACGTGGTCATCACGCCCTTCGGCAAGTGCGGCACCACCTGGCTGCAGCAGACCTTCCACACCCTGCGCACTCGCGGCGACATGGACTTTGACGACATCTCGCGCGTCGTGCCCTGGATCGAGACCTCGGCGGGCCTGGGCCTGGACATCAACGCCGAACAGCGGGTCCAGCCGCGCGGCTTCAAGAGCCACCTGCCGTTCGAGATGCTGCCGCCCGGGGCGAAGGCCGTGGTGTCGTTCCGCGATCCGAAGGATGCGATGGTCTCGCTCTATCGCTTCTTCGAGGGCTGGTTCTTCGAGCCGGGCACGATCTCCATCGCGGAATTCGCCGCCTCCCGCATGGCCGGCTCGCCCGGCTCGCCCGACTACTGGAACCACCTGGTCAGCTGGTGGAACCAGCGCGACAACCCGGATGTGCTGATCTTCACCTACGAGCAGATGGTCGCCGATCCGGAAGCCAGCATCCGCCGGCTGGCGGCCTTCTGCGACCTCCCGCTGGATGATGAGTTGCTGGCCCTGACGCTGGAGCAGTCGTCGATCGACTTCATGCTGCGCCACAAGGACCGCTACGACGACGCGATGATGCGGGCGCTGTCGGAAGAGCGCTGCGGCCTGCCGCCCGGCAGCGACTCGGCCAAGGTCCGCAAGGGCGGCGTCGGCGGCCACGTGAAGGAACTGCCCCCGGAGGTCGCCGCGGCGCTCGACGCCCGCTGGGCGGCGACGGTCCTGCCGGCGACCGGCTTCACCGACTATGCGGCGCTCGAGGCGGCGGTCAGGGCGCTGTAGATCGGGGACATGCACTTCAGTGCGTGTCCCCGGGTCCTACCCCCGTCCCACGCTCGAATACCGGAACCCCCGCGCGCGCATGTCGTCGGGGCGGTAGATGTTGCGCAGGTCGATGACCGTGGGGGTCTTCATCAGCAGCTTGACGCGGTCCAGGTCCAGGGCGCGGAACTGGTCCCATTCGGTGATGATCACCACCGCGTCGGCGCCTTCGACCGCCTCGTAGGCGCTGGCCTTGAAGTCGACGCCCGTCAGCAGCTGGCGGGCCTCGTGGCCCTCGGGATCGAAGGCCTGGATGGTCGCGCCCATCGCCTGCAACGCCGGGATGATGTCCAGGCTGGGGGCGTCGCGCATGTCGTCGGTGTTGGGCTTGAAGGTCAGGCCCAGAACGCCGACGGTCTTGCCCCTCAGCTCGCCGTCGACGGCGTCGGCCACCTTGCCGGCCATGGCCTTCTTGCGGGCGTCGTTGACCGCCACGGTGGCCTCGATCAGCCGCACGGGCGCGCCGGCGTCGCTGGCCGTGCGCACGAGGGCGAGCGTGTCCTTGGGAAAGCAGCTGCCGCCGTAGCCGGGGCCGGCGTTGAGGAACTTGCCGCCGATCCGCTTGTCCAGGCCGATGCCCCTGGCCACCTGCTGCACATCGGCGCCGACGGCCTCGCACAGGTCGGCCATCTCGTTGATGAAGGTGATCTTCATGGCGAGGAAGGCGTTGGCCGCGTACTTGATCAGCTCGCTGGTCCGCCGGCCGGTGAAGACGATCGGCGTCTCGTTGAGGAACAGCGGGCGGTAGAGCTCGTTCATCACCGCCTTGGCCCGCTCGTCCTCGGTCCCGACGACCACGCGGTCGGGCCGCTTGAAGTCCTCGATGGCCGCGCCCTCGCGCAGGAACTCGGGGTTGGAGACCACCGCGAACTGCGCGTCCGGCCGGGCCTTTCGCACGATCGCCTCGACCTCGTCGCCGGTGCCGACCGGGACGGTCGACTTGGTGACGATGACGGTGAAGCCGTCGATCAGGCCGGCCACCTCCTCGGCGGCGGCGTAGACGTAGGAGAGGTCGGCATGGCCGTCGCCCCGGCGGGTGGGCGTGCCCACGGCGATGAACACCGCGTCGGCCGCCCGGATCGCCTCGGCGCCGTCCAGGGTGAAGCTCAGCCGGCCTTCGCGCACATTGCGCTCGACCAGGGCGTCCAGCCCCGGCTCGAAGATCGGGATCTCGCCCTTCAGCAGGCGGTCGATCTTGCCGGCGTCCTTGTCGATGCAGACGACGTCATGACCGAAGTCCGCGAAACAGGCTCCGGACACCAGGCCGACATAGCCGGTGCCGATCATCGCAACGCGCATGCGTCAGGCCCTCAGATTTCCTGGTTGTATGACCCGATTTCCGGGTGCTTGCCCAGCCGGGGTTTGACCTCTTCGCGGAAGAGGGCGCGCATGTCGTCTTCCGAGCGGGTGCTCTCGACGACGACGACGACTTCGGGCTTGTTCGAGGAGGCGCGGACCAGCACCCAGCTGCCGTCCTCCAGCGCCACGCGGACGCCGTTGACGGTGATCACCTCGGCGATCCTGCGCCCCAGGATGGTCCCGCCGGCGGCGGCCAGGGCCTCGTACTCGGCGACGATCTTGTCGACCACGCCGTACTTCACCTCGTCGCCGCAGTGCGGGCTCATGGTCAACGAGGTGTACGCCACGGGAAGGGCGGCCTTCAGGTCGGCCATCGACTTGCCGGGGTTGCGGTCCAGCATCGCCAGGATGGCGGCCGCCGCGGTCAGGCCGCAGTCGTAGCCCCGGCCCAGCGGCTCGTTGAGGAAGAAGTGGCCGCTCTTCTCGAAGCCGGCCAGGGCGCCGATCTCGGCGGTCTTGCGCTTGATGTAGCTGTGGCCGGTTTTCCAGTAGACGGTGGTGCAGCCGTTGGCCTCCAGCACCGGGTCGGTGGCGAACAGGCCCGTCGACTTCACATCGACGATGAACTTCGCGCCCGGGTTCAGCGGGGCCAGGTCGCGCGCCAGCATCAGGCCGATCTTGTCGGCGAAGATCTCCTCGCCGGTGTTGTCGACCACGCCGCAGCGGTCGCCGTCGCCGTCGAAGCCCAGGGCCAGGTCGGCGCCGTGCTCCTTCACGGCCACGGCCATGGCGTGGAGCATCTCGTGATCTTCGGGATTGGGATTGTACTTGGGGAAGGTCCAGTCGAGGTCGCAGTCCATCTCGACCACGACAGCCACGCCCATGGCACGCAGGGCCTGGGGCACGAAGGCGCCGGCCGTGCCATTGCCGCAGGCGGCGACGACCTTGAGCGGCCGCTTCACCTGCACGCGGCGGGAGACGTCGGCGATGAACCGTTCGCGCACGCCCTCGACCTGGGTGACCTTGCCGCCCGGGCGCTCGACGAAGGCGCCGCCCAGCACGATTTCCTTCAGCCGGCCCATCTCGTCCGGGCCGAAGGTCAGCGGGCGGTTGGCGCCCATCTTCACGCCGGTCCAGCCGTTCTCGTTGTGGCTGGCGGTGACCATGGCCACGCACGGCGCGTCGAGGTCGAACTGCGCGAAGTAGGCGGTGGGCGACAGGGCCAGGCCGATGTCCAGCACCTCGCAGCCGGCCGCGACCAGGCCCAGCATCAGGGCGTTCTTGATCGACAGGCTGTAGGAGCGGAAGTCGTGGCCGACGACGATCTTCGACTGGCCCAGCTCGTGGATGTAGGTCCCAAGGCCCAGGCCCAGCGCCTGGATGCCCAAGAGGTTGATGTCCGGCCCGAACAGCCAGCGCGCGTCGTACTCGCGAAAGCCCGTCGCCTTGACCAGCGGCTCGGTCTCGTAGGCGAGCGTGTTGGGGACGAGGTCGGCGCGGGGAAGGAACGGCATCGAGGGAGGTCTCGCGTTGCGAACGGGCCCCCTATAACGCCCCTGTGACAGCTTGGTGAGGGGGCGGCGCGAAATTAGCCGCTCAGGCCGGGACGAGGACCTCCTCGATCTCGTCCAGGATGCTCTCCTCCTCCTCCGGCACGGGCGTGACGGGACAGCTCTGCGGCTCGGCCGGCGGCGACATCGCCTCGACCTCGGCGATCTCGCCCCCCAGCCGCACGACCTCGCCGGTTGCGGCGCTCTCGATCGCGGCCTTGTCCCTGCCCAGGCCCACGATCCTTTCCATGATGTCCAGCCGGACCCGAAGCCGCTTGAGGTAGACCGTACGTTTCTCTTCCCAGGCCTTGGGCCCTTCGCATCGCGCCCGGTCCAGCTCGCGCCGCTGTCCGATGTCCTCGGCGCGCATCTTTTCCAGCCCATCGACAAGGCGCAGGAGTCCCGCCGTGTGAAGCTTGCCGAATTCGGGATCGGAGCGCGGGTCGTAGGGCTTGGGCCCAGGGCCCCACGGCGGCATGGTGGGCGGCAGCGGCGGCCGGGTCGTCGTGGCTCCCGAGCCGGCCGGCGGCGTGACCGCTCCTGGCGCCAGGCCCGGCAGGTCGCCGGGCCCTGCCGTGGGGGTCGGCATGACCTCGACCGGCGGTGGCGGGGCCGGCGGCGCCGGGGGGGGATCGGCCGGGCAGTCATCGAAATCATCGGTCTCGATCGAGATTTCCAGACTGCGCTTGAGTCGCCGCAGTTCGGATTGCACGGAGTCCATGTCGCGGAAGGCCTTCTCGCCTTCATCGCCCGCCGCGCGCCGCACCCGGACAGCCTCGGCCTCAAAGGCGTATCTGGTCGACTCGCGGCCGTCCTCTGTCGACGTGGTCCGCCCGGTCGGTCGGTCGGGGCCATAGAGGTCGCCCGGCGCGCCGCCGGCGCCCGAGGACTCCGCCTGGGACGCTCCGGCGTAGACCGTCAGGTCGTCAATCGCTTCGCCCTGGGCGGCCAACGCACCGCTCACCTCCTCAAGCAGGCGCTGGGCTTCCTCCCTGGTGCAGGGCTTACGCGCGCCCAGCGCATCGGCGATCTGCCTGTAGTTGGCGAACCTCGGGCCATCCGACCCCTTGGGCCGGAAGTAGGTCACTTCCGGTTTCGGCAGGAACAGGTCGTCGTTCGCCGCGCTCGTCGGCTTACGGGGTCCTGATCCGGCTCCCGCGCCCGGCCCGGGCGCCGCAGGCGCGGTCGCGGGTCCTGTCGGCGCCGGGGTCGCCATGATCGCTCCCGGGGCGGAGAGGGCGCCCGGGCCGGCCGTCGGGGTGGGCATGACTTCGCTCGGCGGCGCCGGTGGCGCGGGACAGTCCGTCGGCAGCCCCGCCAGCCGCTCGCGCAGCTGTGTCACCTGTTTGATGGCCGCCTGATCCTCAAGTTCATCGACGAAGCCGAACGAGGCGTTGCGCTCGGCGGCCTTCAGCAGCGCCCTGATCCGCTCCTCGATCAGTCGCCGTTCGAGGCACGGGTCTCCCGGAGAGGCAGGGACTGGTGTGGAGGGGTATTCTTCCGGCTGGCGCCGGACCAGCTTCAGGCAGGTGACTTCCAGCTGTTCGATCTCGCTCTTCAGCGCCCTTACTTCCGCCTTTAGCTCAGAGATCTTGAAATCGAGGTCTTCTTCATCATAGCCGGGGGATTCCAGCACCTCGAGTTCCAATTCAGCCTCTCGCAGGTCGGCCTGCGCCTCCGGCAGACGTTCGCAAGGCGGCCGCGCCGGTTCGGCTGAGTTGACCGGCTCGCCCGGCGTCTGGGTCGCCGGGGGCTCCGTCGGCCCGAACAGCGCTCCGCTCAGTTCCCCGTCCGCCGACTCGCCCCCGGCGCTCGACGGCGGCCGGGGCGGCCTGGGGCAGGCGGCCGCCAGCCGGTCAATCTCCGCCTTCAGGCCCTGAATGTCCGCCTTCAGTTCCGAGATCTTGAAGTCCAGATCCTCTTCGTCGTAGCCGGGAGCCTCCATTGCGGCGAGCTCCTGTTCAGCCTCGCGCAGTTCGGCCTGCGCCTCCGGCAGACGTTCGCAAGGCGGCCGCGCGGCCGGGGTTGCTTCCCCCGCGGCCGCGGTCGGCCCGGACCTGGAGACCGAGGTGGCCGTCTCCTCCGGGCAGGGCTCCTCCTCCGCCTCCGTGAAGCCGATCTTGCCGTCGGCGCCCTGGGTCAGGGTCAGGACGAAGGGCACGGTGGTCACCGGGTCGCCCTTGGGCCGGGTCACGTGCACGACCAGGGTCAGCGGCTCGCCGGCCGGCTGCACGTCGAAGATCGCGCCCATTTCGCGCGCGCCGTTGCTGGCGTTGGAGAAGCCCATCCGCTTCCACAGGCCGTCCGGCGCATCGACCTTCGACAGCATGCCCGGAATGCGGAACAGGCCGCCCTCGGACCAGCCGCCGCTCTCCTGGCTGACCAGCTGGCCGTCGACGTAGGTGCTGCGGGTCCAGGACACGGTCAGCTTCCACTCGCCCCACAGGTCGCAGGGCCCGACGTCGCTGGGCGCGATGGTCTGGCCGGTCGAGGGGCGTTCGAGGAAGGCGGTCTGGAAGGTGCCCTTGTCGGGCGACTTCATGATCTTCGAGAACAGCACCATCTTGCCGCCCTTGACCGTCTTGGCGGCGACGCCGAGCGACACGCCCGTCACCGGGTCGTTGAACACCGTGTACTCGGAATCCTTGATCTTGCAGGTCCACAGCTGCGGACCGTCTGACCCGCCGCCGCCGCCGCCTCCGCCGCCCGCGCCCAGGGCGCCGGCCAGCGCGCCCAGCGCCATGCCGCCGACCTTGGAGCGCAGCTGGGCGCCGGAGCCGACCCGGCTGTTGGGGCCCACGACGATCGGGTCGCGCCCCTGCTTGGGCGGGCAGGGCTCCTTCGGCGTCGAGACGGTGCCGCTTGGGCAGTCGTACTGGCCGCGCGCGAGGATGTCCTCAAGTTGGTTGATGGACTTCTCGAGGTTGGCGATCTGCGCCTCGTAGCGATCAAACAGCCGTACCGCCGTGCCTTCGAACGCCAGGAAGATCCGGCCGCGCGCTTCCTTTTCGGCCTGGGGCATGTCGTCAGGCAGGGTATTGTAGAAGTCAGCGAGGCGGTTGCGGTCGGCGCGCGCGAGATCGGCGGGCTCTCCCTGACGGTTCGCCAACGAACTGGCGGCCAGGACCTCCAACTCGTCGAGCAGGTCGCGCATCTGCGTCAACCGCGCGCGCATTCTCGCCAGATCGGCCTCGACCTCGGCGCGGCTGCAGTACTTCGCCCGAGGCTCGATGGGGTCGAAGTAAGGGAACTCGGGGCCGCCATAAACCGGCTGGAACGGCGCGGACGTCGGCGGTGTCGGCGGCGTGAAGGGCGGCGGCGGCGGGTCGGCCAGAGGCGGCGGCGTCGAGGGCGACGGCGTCAGGGGCAGGGGCTGGTCGTCGCAGGGTACGACCGGAACGGCGATGACGTCGGCGTACCGGCCCCGCAGCGCCTCGGCCCGCGCCGTTGCCGCCTGGGCGATCAGGTCGTAGGCGTCCCGCTCGGCCCTGACCTGGCCCCAGTACGGGCTGTTGGTCCGCATGTGCTGTGTGAAGAGGGCGTTGAGCATGGCCAGATGGTTCTGGGCCAGCGCCGCGTCCCTCAGGGCGGCCTGAATCGCCGGATTGTAGACCTGCACGATGTAGTCGTTGCGCGCGTACTCGCTGCAGAACTGCTTCGGGATCACCAGTTCGGAAACCCACTCGAACGACGGCCGCGAGAGGTCGGGCCCGTCGTCCAGCGGCTCCGATTGCGGGGGCGGCTGGGTCCGCGGCGGTTCGGCGGTCTCCTCCGGGCATTCGCTGCGGAAGACGACCGGCTTCATCAGGGGCAGGGTTTCGTCGATCGCCCGATTGAACCACGGCAACGCCCTGCCCCAGGACAGCTTGGCCTCCCTGCCCGGAACGTCGTCGCGGAAGGTCGGAATATTGGCGCGTGTGAGGCTGAAGGCGCCGCAGGCCTCATGGACGCAGGCCATATAGCGGCGCCGGGCCGCCCGAACCGCCGCCAGGGCGTCTTCAGCGGCTTCGCGACGCCTGCGGACGCGGAGCAACTCCTGGAATTCCCGCGCCTGCTGCAGGTCGCCGACGGCGGCGTTGTTGAGGAGGTCGTCGAGCACGCCCTTGCGTTCCTCGAGGACCGCCGCCGAGTAGGTCTTGAGGATGCGTCCGACGATCTGTCCGAGCGCGGGTCCCGCCCCGGCCTTCAGGGCGGCGCGCCAGTCGCGCCCATGCTCGACGGCGTTGGTCACGATGTCCTTCAGGTCGGTGATGTAGCTTGTGGCGTCGTTGATGAAGGCTTTGTCGGCCCCGGCGGCCAGCTCGACGAGATCGGCGACGGGGGTGTCCTGCGGCCGTCCTGTCTGGGCTTCGGCGATCGTCGCGGTCAGACTCTCCAGATCCTTCAGGGCCTCGTAGGCGCTGTTCAGCTGGTCCAGCATCTCGACGGGCGACAGCTCGTCCAGGCCCCGCTCGGCGGTCACGATATCGCGCAACCAGCCCGCAATGCTCGCGACATCCAGCAGGGAGCTGCCGAAGTTCTGCAGGTAGGTGTGGACGCCGACCGCCCAGATCGTGCGTTCGACCTGCTCGCCGGTGGTGATGTTGTTGCGGGCCGTGTTGAGGAACCGCTCCATGTGGTCTTCGTTCGCCGCGCGCAGGTAGGGCAGCATGGCCTCCAGGTAGGCCTCCATGTCGGCGAGCGCCTGCGCCGAGGCCTTGGCTTCGTCACAGTCGCAGACCGGGCAGAGCATGGTTTCGCAGAGCTCGGCGGCGGCGAGGTATCTTTGGGCCGCGTCGGTGATGGCCCGCAGGTCCGCATCATTCGCCGGGAAGGCGTCAAGGCCCGGACGGTAGGTCTTCTCCGGCGCGGTGGGCCGCGCGCCGATGCCGGCGGGCGGTCGCAGCAGCGGTTGACCCGGCAGCGCGGCCACCGTCGGCGGCGGCTCCTGCGCCGCGGGCCGACACCGCTTGTCGCATTCGATCACCTCGGCCTGCAGCGCCTCCATCTGCGGCATCAGTTCGGCCAGCCTGGCGGAGAGGACGGCGTGACGCGCGCGGATCGGTCGCTGGGCCGGCGGCCAGGCGCGCTGATGCTCCTGGGACAGCGATTTCATCTCGATGATGATCTCGTTGATGTCGAGCGCCAGGCTATTGTGCTTCTCCATCAGCGCCCGGCAGGGCTCGCAGACGCCGGTGATCAGCCGGATCTGGGACGGGAAGGGCAGCGGTCCGCCGAGCGTGGCTTCCGGCGGCTTGAGCCGCTCGTCCATGAAGCCGCCGTTGACCAGGCCGGTCTCGGGATCCTTGGTCTCACCCCACCAGGGCACGCCGTCGAAGTTGAACTTGTAGTCGCCGATGCTCTTGCCGCCGGCGGTGAAGATGCGCGCCCGGGTGATGATGCGGTTGCCCTCGAAGTCCTCGCCGTAGCTGGTCTCGACGCCGCCGCCGGGCGGGATGCGCGGTCCGATCGTCTCCCAGACCTTGCCCTGCTGGGTCAGGGTCACCGGTCCCGTCGGCTTGCCGTCGGGGCCGAACTGAACCTTGTGCGTGGGGACGTCGTACTTGTTGTAGAAGGTGATCTCGGCCCGCTCGCCGAGCGCGGTCTCGTTGTCGTAGCTGGTCGACACGAAGGTCTCGACCGTGCCCGGCGGCGGGGGCGTGGTGTCCTTCCAGGTCTCGATGGCCTCGTCGAACTGGCGGATCTGCTCGGCGTTGCGGGCCCTCAGCTCCTCGAAGGCCTTGTTGTCCTGCGCGGCGGCCTCCTCGGCCATGCGCGACTGCTCTTCGGCCTCGCGCTGCTTGCGCTCGTACTCGGCCTGGCCGGCGGCGCTGTAGGGCTTGCCGGTCAGCGGGTTGATTCGGGGCGCAGGGGTCTGCGCCGCCGCGGAAACGGCGGAGAATGACAGGCTCAGTAACGCGGCAAACAACAGGAACCAGCGCATGACGCCCTCCCGTGGACCGGCGGGCACCCTAGCACGGTTCATCGTTCGACGAACACCGGGTGGCGATTTTAGACGACGCCGGCGCTCAGGACATCGTGAACGTGCAGAACCCCGACGGGCCGGCCGTCGCGGACCACGAAGAGAGCGGTGATGCGGCTGTCGTTCATCAGCCGCGCGGCGTCGCCGGCCAGGGTCTCGGGCGTCACCGACTTGGGATTGCGGGTCATGATCTCGCCCACGGTCTTGCCCGGCAGGTCCTCGAAATTGCGCCGCAGGTCGCCGTCCGTGACCACGCCGATCAGGGCGCCGGCCGCGGAGACCACCCCGACGATTCCCAGCCTGCGCTCCGTCATCACCCGCAGCGCCTCGGGCATCGGCGTGTGCTCGGCGGCCAGCGGGGCCTCTTCCAGCTTGTGCATCAGGTCGCCGACCGTGCGCAGCATGGCGCCCAGCTTGCCGCCCGGGTGGAAGACGTGGAAGTCGCGGGCCGTGAAGCCCCGGCGCTCCAGCAGGGCCACGGCCAGGGCGTCGCCCAGCGCGATCTGCAGGGTGGTGGAGGTGGTGGGGGCGCTGACCTCCCCGGTCGCCTCCGGCGCGTCGGGCAGCTGCAAGACCACCGTCGCGGCCTTGCCCAGCGCGCTGCCGGGATTGGCGGTGATGGCGATCAGCGGGATGCCGAAACGGCTGGCGTAGGCCAGGATGTCGGCCAGTTCGCGCACCTCGCCGGAGCGGGACAGGGCCAGGATGACATCGTCGACCCCGATCATGCCCAGGTCGCCGTGGCTGGCCTCTGCGGGGTGCACGAACATGGCCGGCGCGCCGGTCGAGGCCATGGTGGCGGCGATCTTGCGCGCCACATGGCCGCTCTTGCCCATGCCGGTCAGCACGATGCGGCCCTTGCAGGCGAACAGGATCTCGACTGCCTTGACGAAGGCCTCGCCCAGTTCGTCGGCCATGACGCTTATGGCCTGGGCCTCGGTGGCGAGGACGCGGCGGCCGACCGCGACGGCGTCGAAACTCACTGCCCCCGCTCCCTAGCCGGAGCGGACGGGTCGGCCGTCGGGCCGGTGACCCAAGGGCCGGCGAGGGCCAGGGTGATCATCGCGATCGCCGCGGCGGCGCAGAGCGGAAAGAAGAAGCGGTCTCGAAGCATGCCGCCGGTATAGCAGCGGTCTTTGCGGACGGCGAGGCGGTGGACCGGCGGCGTGAGCGGCGCCCCCCTTCGGGTCATGGCGGGGCGCCCGCCCGCTGCTAGCGTGAAGGTGGCGACCCTGTCGCCGGTGTCACCGGAGGGATGACCATGAAGACCCCGATCCTGTTGCTGTCGACCGCCGCTGTCGTGGCGGCCGGCCTTGTCGCGTCGCCTGTCGCCGCCCAGCCGGGCCCCCCGCCGCGCTCGTTCACCGTGCCGGTGGTCGCCGCCGACCGCCGCGTGCCCGAGACCGCGCCGCTGCCCCTCGCGGCCTGGCGCGGCTACGCCTGGTGGCAGGTGCTCTCCTACTGCGAGGCGATGTACAGCGCCCAGTCCATCCACCTGGGTCGCATCGGCCAGCAGGCCGAGAAGGCCAAGGTCGACGCAGAGATGCGGACGATCATGACCGCCGCCGAGGCCCGGATCATGGTCGACCGCGGCATCACCAAGGAGGTCGCCTGGCCGCTTCTGTCGCGGGAGACCGAGGAGTGGATGATTGAAGAGGGCCCCGACTGGAACCCGGCCGATTTCCCGCAGCTGGGCTTGACCTGCCGCCTGGCGCTGGTGCGGCACGGGCGGTCCTGACGTCCGGCGCGTTTGTCAATGTTGCCCGCTGGGCGCGCGGTATATATAGGCGGGATATACGTGGAGATGTCCCGTGTCCCGAACAACCCTGTTCAAGTCGAACCGCACCCAGGCGGTACGCCTGCAAAAGGACGTGGCGTTTCCTGACAACGTCCGGTCGGTGACGATCGTGAAGGACGGCCGCCGTCGCGTGATCGTGCCGTCCGACTCGGCCTGGGACGACTTCTTCGATGCTCCGGGTCTTGAGCTCGGCGAGCGTATCCAGCCACCGGCCGACGAGCGCGACCCGTTCTGATGCTGCGCTACATGCTCGACACCAACCTGTGCATCCGGGTGTTGCGCGACAGGCCGGAGGCGTTACGCGAGCGGTTCAACGCCAACGCCGACGGCCTTTGCATCTCGACCATCGTGCTGACCGAGCTTCTGCACAGCGCGGCGAAATCGGCGCGTCCCGATCATCACCGGCAGGCGGTCGAAGGGTTCGCCGCCCGGCTGGAAGTCCTGCCCTTCGACATGGATGCGGCCGGCCACGCCGCCGAGATTCGCGCGGATCTCGAGCGCCGGGGAACGCCGATCGGGGCCTACGACGTCCTGATCGCCGGCCATGCCCGGTCTCGCGGCCTGATCGTGGTGACGGGAAATCGCGGCGAGTTCGGCCGCGTGGACGGCCTTCGCTGCGAGGACTGGATGGCGACCTGAGGCGGTCCTTCGCCCTTGACGCTCACCGTCCATCCCCTTAGCCCGTGCGGCCATGTCAAAGCTCGTTCTTCTCCGCCACGGCCAGAGCCAGTGGAACCTTGAAAACCGCTTCACCGGCTGGGTGGACGTCGACCTGACCGCCGAGGGCGAGGCCCAGGCCAAACGTGGCGGTCAACTCCTCCGGGAGACCGGCGTGCGCTTCGACCGGGCTTTCAGCTCGGTTCTCACCCGCGCCAACCGCACCGGCGAGATCGCGCTGGCCGAGGCGGGGCAGGGCGACCTGCCCATGGTCCGGGACTGGCGGCTGAACGAGCGCCACTACGGCGGGCTGACCGGGCTGGACAAGGCCGAGACGGCCGCCAAACACGGCGACGAGCAGGTGAAGATCTGGCGCCGCAGCTACGACATCCCGCCCCCGCCGCTCGATCCGGCCAGCGAGTGGAGCTTCGCGAACGATCCGCGCTACGCCGGCCAGCCCATCCCCGACACCGAGAGCCTGAAGACCACGCTCGACCGCGTACAGCCCTACTGGGACGCCGAGATCGCGCCGCGCCTGAAGGCCGGTGAGACGGTGCTGGTCGCCGCCCATGGCAACAGCCTGCGGGCCATCGCCAAGCTGCTGTTCGCCGTGCCCGACGACCAGATCGTCGAGGTCGAGATCCCAACCGGCAACCCGCTGTTGATCGAGCTGGACGACAATCTGAAGCCGACCAGCGCGCGGTATCTCGATACGGCCCGGGCGACGCCGCTGCCCAGCGTCTCCTAGTTCCGCGCACCCTCGCGGAAGCGAGGGCCCAGGCTTGGTGGTGCGGAACCCTATATCTCCGTCATCGTCGGACTTGTTCCGACGACCCATGCGTGGTGAACGCGACCAGAGAGGCACGGTGCTGTCGGTGTCTCCCGAGCCGTCGCCGGTGTTCATGGGTCGTCGGAACAAATCCGACGATGACGGGAGAGGGAACACAGGCTTGCAGTGAGAGCAGGTTCGGAAAACCCGGGTTCTCGCTTCCGAGAGGATGATCTGTGATGGAACTGGACGAACTCTACATGCGCCAGGCCATCGCGGTCGCCCTGACCAACCTGGGCAGGACCGCGCCCAATCCCGTCGTCGGCTGCGTGATCGTCCGCGACGGAGCGGTGCTCGCCTCCGCCGCCACCGCGCCGGGCGGTCGGCCCCATGCCGAGGAGCAGGCGCTGGCCGGCGTCGACGCCCGCGGCGCCACCGCCTACGTCACGCTCGAGCCCTGCGGCGAGCGGTCGTCCGCCGCGGCGTCCTGCTCGCTGCGGCTGGTCCAGGCGGGCGTCACGCGGGTGGTGATCGCCTGCGAGGATCCTTCGCCGTTCGCGTCCGGCCAGGGCATCGAGCGGTTGCAGGCCGCCGGTGTCGCAATCACAAGCGGAACGCTGTGCGACGAAGCGTGGAAAGCCCTTGATTATCAAGGCTGGAAGGAAGCCGTTAATCCAAGCGGTGCATAGGGTTTCTCTCAAAGGAGACGCTCCATGGCCGCCGTGCCGGCGCCGAACAGTTCCCGCCGACGCCTGACACAGCAGGACGTCGAAATCATCTGCGCCAGGCATGACCGCCTGTTCTCGGCGCGGATGGGCGGCGCGCGCGCGGTCTTCGCCTGGTGTGAGCTGCATGGTCTGGACCTTTCCGGGCGGAACCTGTGCGACGCCGACTTCACCGGCGCCCATCTGGTCGAATGCAAGCTGGTCGGCACGCGGCTCGACAACGCCAGCTTCTTCGGCGCCGACATGCAGGGCAGCAACTTCACCGAGGCCTCCCTGCGCCGGGCCGACCTGCGGGGCTCCTGCCTGCGCGGCGCCAACCTTTCGGGCGCCGACCTGTTCGAGGCCGACCTGCGCGAGGGCGCCATCGCCTCGCCCGACCGCGAAAAGGGTCTGCGGATTCACGAGCACGAGACGCGCAGCGGCGACGCCCGCGGCGCCATCCTGGCCGGCGCCAATCTGGAACGCTCCAAGCTGTCGGGCATCATGGCCGTCAAGGCCGACTTCAGCGACGCCATCCTGAAGGACGCCAAGCTGGTCCGGGCCAACCTCAAGCAGGTGAACTTCAACGGCGCGAACCTGGCGGGCGCGGACCTCTCCGGCGCGGATCTGGCCGGGGCAGACATGCGCGACGCGGTTCTGGTCGGCGCCAAGACCTTCGCCTGGAACGTCAAGGACGCCGACATGGAGGGGGCCCTGACCGACGCCCCGGCCGGCCGGGCGCTCAACGATCTGCCTTACGAGGAGATGCTCCGCGAGCACATGCTCTGGTGTGAAACCGGCGGCGCCAAGGGCAAGCCCTCGACCTTCGACAAGGCCGACCTGCGCGGACTGGGCTCGGCGCGGGGGTTCGACCTGACCGCGCTGTCGGCGCGGGGCGCGGTGTTCTACGGGCTCGACATGGAAGGCGTGCAGCTTCAGGGGGCCCAGCTCGAGGGGGCTGACCTGCGCCACTGCAACCTGCGCCGCGCCGATCTTCGCGGCGCGCGGCTGGCCGGGGCCAAGCTGTCGGGATCGGACCTGCGCGACGCCCAGCTGGGGCCGCTCATGATCGCGCCCGAGCGGTTGCTGGCGGCCGACCTCACCGGCGCGCAACTGAAGTCGACGGATCTGGCCCGCGCCGACCTTCGCCAGGCCAATCTGACCGGCGCGGATCTGTCCCGGGCCAACTTCGTGAGCGCCCAGCTCAAGTCCGCCATCCTCACCGGCGTGATCCTGGACGGAACACGCGGGCTCGGGGGCTTCATCTGACGTCTTAACCTTACGTTGGGCGACCGTCGTTATTCTCCGCCTTCGCCATTCCATCCACGGACCTCGGGAGGGGCCTTGAGCGTTTCGCATACCAGCCTCGCGGGCCGTCGCCGCCTGACCCAGGCCGAACTGGACCTGATGGTGAGCGCGCATGAGCGTTTCCTGACCGGCAAGCCGGGCGGCAAGCGCGCCTCGCTGCGCTTCCTCGACCTGACCAAGCTGGATCTCGCCACCCGCGACCTGACCGACGCCGACCTGTCGGCCTCGATCCTCGACGGCGCGCGACTGATCCGCACCAAGCTGGAGCGGGCCAACCTGTTCGGCTGCGACCTGCGCAACGCCGACCTGCGGCAGGCCAACCTGCGCCGCGCCGACCTGCGCGGCTGCTGCCTGCGCGGGGCCAACATGAGCCAGGCCGACCTGACCCAGGCCGACTTCCGCGAGGGGCAGATCGCCATCCCCCACCCGCGCAAGGGCCTGAGCGTCCTGCAGCATGAGGCGCGCAGCGGCGACGCCGACGGCGCCAACTTCTCCGGCGCGACCCTCGACGGCTCCCAGTTCGCGGGCGTCTCGGCCTTCGCCGCCGACTTCACCGACTGCTCGCTGCGCGGCGCCAAGCTGACCAACTGCAACATGAAGGACGCCAACCTGTCGGGAGCCATCCTCGAGGGAGCCGACGTGGGCGGGGCGAACTTCACCGGCGCCAACCTGTCGGGCGCCATCCTGGGCGCCCTCGACACCGCCGTCGCCCACATGAACGGCGCCAAGCTGGAGGGTTGCCTGCGGGCGCCCACCCAGGCCGCCCTGGCGCGGGTGGCGACCTTCGTGGCCATGGTCCAGGGCAATCGCGCCTGGTGCGAGAGCGGCGGCGCACGCGGCGCCCCGGCGAAGTTCGACGGCGAGGATCTGCGTCCGCTCGGCGACGTGCTCAAGGGCGGGCGGCTGACCGCCATGTCGGCCAAGGGCGCCTGCATGGTCGGTCTCGACCTGAGCGGCGCACAGCTCCAGGGCGCGAACTTTGAAGGCGCCGACCTTCGCAGCGCCTGCCTGGTGAAGGCGGACCTTCGCGGCGCCCGGCTCGCCGGCGCCAACCTGACCAAGGCCGATCTTCGCGGCGCCATCCTGGGCGTGCTGCCGCTGGGCCCCGGCCGGGTGAACCCTGCCTCCCTGAGCAGCGCCACCATGCGCTACGCCTACGTGCAGGCGGCGGACCTGACCGCCGCGGTGCTGGACAACGCCGACCTGCGCGGGGCGGACCTGACCGGCGCCCGCATGGACAAGGCCTCGTTCCGCGACGCCGAGATCAGCACGACCATCGGCCTCGAGGCGGCATAGAAAAAGGGGCGGCGCCCGGCGCCGCCCCTTCCCGACGATCGGGGATCGTCGTTCAGTCGTCGGCCTTACGCGGCCTTCTTGCTCTTGCCCTCGATCAGCTTCTCGCCGCCGGTGTTGATGGCGATGGTGCGGGGCTTGAGGGCTTCGGGCAGTTCACGCTTCAGCGAGACCGAGAGCAGGCCGTTGTCCAGCGCCGCGTCGGTGACAACCACGTAGTCGGCCAGCTGGAAGCGGCGCTCGAAGTTGCGCTCGGCGAGGCCGCGGTGAAGGAACTTGCGGGCGTCGTCGTTGGCCGCCTTGCGGCCGGTGACGGTCAGCAGGTTTTCCTTGACCTCGATGGTCAGTTCGTCCGGACGGAAGCCGGCGACCGCGATCTCGATGCGGTAGGCGTTCTCGTCGGTGCGTTCGATATTGTAGGGCGGATAGCCGGCGGCGCTGTCCTGGGTCGCGGCCTGGTCGAGCAGGGCGGCGAGGCGGTCGAAGCCGACGACGGAGCGGTACAGGGGGGAGAAATCAACAGTGCGCATGTGCGTTACATCCTTCTTGAACAAGCAAGGTTGCTTTGGTTGTGCGGATCGTCGCCGGGCCCGAAGCGCCCGCCTGTGATCCGGAAGGCCCGGAACCGGCGCCTTCGACAAACGAGGTGGGCGCCCGCTTTCCCGGTTTCAAGACCTTCACTTGATCGCTGACCCCTGATCGCTAGGTTGGCCTGCGACAACGATCAGGGAGTAACGGCTATGATGACGCGCAGACTGGCGATCGCCCTTTCCACGGGCCTCCTGCTGGCCGGAGCGGCGACGGTCGCGTTGGGCCATGGCGATCATGGGGACGACGCCGCGCTGAAGGCCGCTGTGGCCAGCGCTGACCGGGGCGCCGCGCATGTGGCCCGTGACGAGGCCCGGCATCCGTACGAGAGCCTCAAGTTCTGGGGCCTGAAGCCGGGCCTGACGGTGATCGAGGTGTCGCCCGGCAGCGGCTACTGGACCGAGATCCTGGCGCCCTACGCCAAGGCGACCGGCGGGACCTATGTCGCCACGGCCGCCGACCTGAACAATCCGAAGATCTCCGACGGCGCCCGCAAGGCCCGCGCCGACTTCGAGGCGAAGTTCAGCGACGCCGGCAAGTACGGAACGGTCCAGTACGTGGGCTTCGGGCCGGTGTCGGGTCCGCTCGGCGCGCCCGGTTCGGCCGATATCGTGATCACGGCCCGCAACATCCACAACTTCATGTACCAAGGCGACATGCTCACCAAGTCGATGGCCGACTTCTACGCGGTCCTGAAGCCGGGCGGCGTCCTGGCCGTCGAGGAGCATCGCGCCGATCCCCGCCCGGAAGTCCCGGGCGTGACCGACGGCTACGTCTCGGTCGCCACTGTGGTCGCCGCCGCCGAAAAGGCCGGCTTCAAGCTGGAGGCGCAGTCTGAGATCAACGCCAATCCCAAGGACACCAAGGATCACCCCTTCGGCGTCTGGACCCTGCCGCCGGTGAAACGCACCGCCCCGGCCGGCCAGCCGGCCAATCCCGCCTTCGACCGGACAAAATATGACGCTATCGGCGAGAGCGATCGGATGACCCTGCGGTTCGTGAAGCCGAAGTAGCGGTTTTTGACCTCGGGGGCCGGTCGCTGTAAGCCGTTCGCAGACGGTGCGGGGGCGGCCTTGTCGGAAGAGTTCATGTCATCGGTCGCGTCCGGAGCGTCCCGTCGTCTATTTCTGGCCGGTGGGATCGGCCTGGTCCTCGCCGGCTGCGGCCCTGAAAAGGGCGAGAAATCCGGCGGCGGCGCGGCCGCGGCCGTAAAGCCCAAGGCCAAGGGCGGCGCCGACTCCGTCGCCGACGCCCTGGCGGGCGACTGGCGGTCGGCCGCCGACAGGGCGCGGGACATCTGGCGCCATCCGGTGGAGAGCCTGGCCTTCTGGGGCCTGGCGCCGGGAATGACCGTGGTCGAGTTCTGGCCCGGCGCGGGCTGGTACACCGACATCCTGGCCCCCTATCTGGCCGCGACGAAGGGCAAGCTCTACGCCGCCAACCTGCAGCCGACCGACGAGACAACGACGAAGATCGTCGAGGCCTACAAGGCCAGGCTGGCCGCCAAGCCCAAGCTGTATGGCGAGGTCGAGGTCACCGCCTTCGGCCCCACCAGCGGACCGGTGGCGCCCGACGGCTCGGCCGACCTGGTGCTGTTCCTGCGCAACCTCCACAACTGGATGGCGGCCGGCATCGCCGACAAGGCCTTCAAGGCCGCGTTCGCCGCCCTCAAGCCCGGCGGCGTGCTGGGCATCGAGGAACACCGCGCCACGCCCGGCAAGGTGCAGGACGTGCTGGCCGCCGACGGCTACGTGCAGACGGCCTTCGCGCTGCAGCTGGCGCAGGAAGCCGGCTTCAGGCTGGCGGCGCAGTCGGAGATCAACGCCAATCCCAAGGACACCAAGGACCACCCCTTCGGCGTCTGGACCCTGCCGCCCACCCGCCTGTCGGCGCCGCGCGGCCAGCCGCCGCAGCCCGGCTTCGACCACAGCAAGTACGACGCGATCGGCGAGAGCGACCGGATGACGCTCAAGCTGGTGAAGCCGAAGTAGGCGGTGAGGCGGCCGAGCCCCGCGCCGCTCTTGAAACTTATTCGCAACAGTCAACGAAAATGGCGGGGGCGTCATCTTTTTTCGCCGAGCGACCGCAGTTCGCTTGTGCGTTGAGCCCGGCCAAGTTACCAAAATCACCGCATCGCAAAACGGGAGGCCGCCAATGGCTACGCTGCAAGAAATTACCGACCGCGTGAAGACCGCCGTCGGCGACGACTCCGGTCTGGGCAAGACCATGAAGTTCGACCTCAAGGGCGACGGCTTCATCCACATCGACGGTGGCACGGTCACCAACGAGGACCTGCCCGCCGACCTGACCATGACCATCTCCATGGCCGATCTGCTGGAAATGGGCGCGGGCAAGCTCGACGCCACCATGGCCTTCATGTCCGGCCGCCTGAAGCTGTCCGACATGGGCCTGGCCATGTCGCTGCAGCCGAAGATGTCGGCCCTGTTCGCGAAGATGGCCTAAGGGTCGGATGACCGAGCAAGCGCCTCTGGTTTCAACCGCCGAGGCGCCCGTTCCGGCCAACGGAACGGCGGAATGGTTCAGCGGCGCGGGGGCGGTTCGCCTCCGCGCCGCTTTGTTTTTGCCGGACGGCGAACCGTGTGGCTCCGTCGTCCTGAGCGGCGGCCGGACCGAACCGATCGAGAAATACTACGAGGTCATCGGCGAGCTGCAGGCGCGCGGCTTCGTGGTTCTGGCCCACGACTGGCGCGGGCAGGGGCTGTCCCACCGCGCGCTGGAGGACCGGCTCAAGGGCCATGCGAAGGGCTTCGCCGACTTCGTCGAGGACTACCGCGCCCTGCTGGCGCACTTCGAAGCCCGCCTGCCGAAACCCTGGATCGCCGTCGGCCACTCCATGGGCGGCTGCCTGACCCTCCTGGCGCTGGCCCATCGCGTCGGCGACTTCAAGGCGGCGGTGCTGTCGGCGCCGATGCTGGGCCTGCAGACGGGCAACCGCCCCAAGCGCGCCGCGCGGGCGCTCGCCTGGGTGATGGCCCGGGTCAAGGCCGAGGACTACATCCTGGGCAGTCCGGGCGATCCGCACGGCGAGACCTTCGAAGCGAACATCGTCACCCACGATCCGCGCCGGTACGCGCGCAACAAGGGCCTCGTCGCCGCCGAGCCGCTGCTCAGCCTGAACGCCGGCACCTGGGGCTGGCTGGACTTCGCCTTCTCCGCCTCCGCCTGGCTCAAGCGCGCGCCGGAGGTGGCGGCCATCGACATCCCGGTGCTGGTGATGGGCGCCGAGCAGGAAAAGCTCGTCGACAACGCCGACCAGCAGCTGATCACCGCCCGCATCCCCAAGGGCCGCTGGATCGAAATCCCCGGCGCCTACCACGAACTGTTCCAGGAGACGGACGCCATCCGCGCCGTGGTCTGGCGCGAGTTTGACGGGTTCGTGGCGGCGATCTAGCGAGGTCGTTCTGAGGCGCGCCACGGCAAGGCGATTGGCTAGCAAGCCGACATTCCGAAGGTCGCTAGCGGGTGGTTTGCGGACACAACCCCCATCCCCCACCATTTCCCGCTTCGGTGACGACGTAGCCCGCAACAACCGGGCAAACGACCGGCCCGTGCAAAATACTGGCGTTCGGTGAACATTGACTCTGTCCCGATTATCGCAATCCATGGCCCGACGTTTGTCGGAGGAAACAGCCCATGGTCCCCACGAACCGCCTGACCCGCCGCATGGCCCTGGCCGGCGGCCTGCTCCTGCCCGTCGTGGCGGGCGCGGCCCGGGCCGACCAGTCGCGCAACCCGCCGATCCGCATCGTGGTTCCGGCGAGGACGAACTACAACAGCACCCGCAGCAACAAATCCTATAAGCCCGGTCTGGCGATCGCCGCCGTCGGGCTGGTGCCGCCGGACCTGACCAGTTTCTTCAACGGGGAAACCACGGCGCGGGGTGAAGGCGACAACGCCCGTGGCGTGATCCGCTTCGCCTGTCCGGCCAGCTTCGGCGCGGGCCAGGGGTTCAACATCCGCCTCACCAATCTGGACCGCGCCGTCGCGGCCCTGCTCAGCGATCTGCGCGCCGACAGCCCGCGGGAGGGGACGGAACTGGTGTTCTGGATCACGGTCGGCCGGGCCGTGCACGAACTGGTTCTGCCGATGTCGCAGCTGTTCGACGATCCCGCCCGGCTGGTGACCAACCGCTTCTTCCTGGCCGGGTTCCGGGGGGCCGCAGGCGACGCCGGCGAGATCGAGGCCTTCTTCGCCCTGCCGACCGGGCCGGACCGCCCCATCCCGCCGCCGGTGGCGATGGAGGGAGAGCCCGTGCCGGGGGTGGAAGTCGGCCTTGGCCAGGACCCCGGCGGGCTGAGGGTCTCGGGTCGGACCGACCGGAGCGGGGTGACGACCTTCGTCAATCTGGCCCCCGGACGCTATCAGCCCGTCCTGCCGCAGCCGGGCCAGATCACCCAGCCGCTGGTCCTCGTGGTTCAGGTCCAGGGCCGCGAACCGATCGTGTCCGACCCGATCCTGCCGGCGCCGGCGGAGGCCAAGAAGAGCAATCAGGGCTACATCTCCGCCAAGGGCGGGGGGGCCTTGGTCCTCGACGTCCCGGCCGGATCGCCCCCGATCCGGGTTTGGGTTCAGGCTTACCGACCCGGGACCGAAAACCGGGGACAGTGAGGCGTATCGACCGGGCCGGGGACAGTCCCTGACCCCCGACAGCCGACACCGGGAATATCCAGAGAAGGGCCTGACTGACATGACCAGATGGACATTCATCCTGCTCGCCGCCGCCGCGTTTTTCGCGTTCGCACACCTGTCGCCGGCTGCTGCCCAAGCCGAGGAAAAGACCTCGCCGCACCATTGCCTCAACGCCAAGGGGGCCTATCAGACCCAGCCGACCGGGGTGAAGGTCGGCGAGTTTCGGGGGCGAACGGTGTGCGCCAACCCCGTGACCTTCCGGGCCACCATTCTGGACACCGACTGCGGCAAGCCGGGGGGGACCTATCGGCCGGGCTATGCGCGTTTTCAGGTGTTCGGCAATCAGCTCTACTGCGTGGTCGATACCGTGTTCTGGGAGCGCAGGGGATTCATGGCCGCAAAGGTGGTCACGGCATCCGGACCGGTTACCGGCCAGTTCAGCGATCCGAACCACTGCACACAGAGACCCGGCTTTCTGGAGATCGTGGGAACCCTGAACGGCTCAACGGTGTGTCGGATGCAGAGTACGGGCCTCGCCTCCGCCGCTGTGAACGAGGATCAATGTGTGCGGCAGGGGGCGGCCTGGTCGATACGCCAGTTTGGAAATGAGCTCTACTGTGTGCACACACCGTCCTTCCCGGCCCGTGACGGGCACGGCGCGGCCTTGATCACCCCGGTGTGCGACATCCGGTTCAACGGCGCGCATGTGCAGTCCCTCCCCGCGACGACCGAGGCCGCCTGCCGGGCCCTCGCCACGCCATGACCCCGTGGTCCGCCGCCCCTGACCCCGGCTGAGGCCGCGCCCCCGGCCCCCGGCCGTCGCGGACGCCGACGGGGCCGGTTAGTCCACAACGGGCCGGGTGCAGGCCATTAGCCTCGACGCCCAAAGCGGGCCTCGCCAGCCTTCCGAGTTCACACCCTAATACGCCGCTGACCGCTTCAGCGTGACCAGCGCCTCTTCCAGACAAGCCGCATCCCCGGCGAAGGCGAACTTGCCGCTGTCGGTTCTGGCCGGCCGGCCGTACCAGTCGGTGACGATGCCGCCGGCGCCCTGGATGACGGGGATCACCGCCTCGACGTCCCAGACCTTCAGGCCGGTGTCGAGGGCCAGGTCCATCTTCCCCATCGCCACCATGGCGTAGCCGTAGGCGTCCAGGCCCAGGCGGGCGAGGCGGGCGGCGGCGCGGACCTGGGTCCAGGAGCCGAGCTCGGGCCCGGTCAGGATGGCGGGATCGGTGGTGCAGATGACGGCGTCGGTCAGTCTGGGGCAGGGGCGCACGCGCAGGGGGGTCTCGCCGGCGCGGCTGATCAGGCGCGAGCCCGTTGCGGGGCCGCCGATATAGATCTCTTCGAGATAGGGCTGGCCGATCGAGCCCAGCACCGGGACGCCGCCGTGGCGCAGGCCGATCAGCGTGGTCCAGAGCGGCAGGCCGGCGATGAAGGCCCGCGTGCCGTCGACAGGATCCAGCACCCAGACGAACTCGGCGTCCGGGCGATCCTCGCCGTACTCCTCGCCGATCACGCCGTGGTCGGGGTAGCGCTGAGCGATCAGCGCGCGGATGGCGCGTTCACCGCCCTTGTCGGCCTCGGTCACCGGGTCGAAGCCGCCGAGCAGCTTGTTCTCCAGGCCATGGTCGGCCCGGAACAGCGGCAGGATGGCGCCGGCGGACGCGCGGTTGAGCTCGATCAGGAAGGCGTCGAGCTCGGCGAGCTTGTCAGAAGAGAGCGTCATGCGGTGGGATTACCGCGCATCCGGCGAAAGGGAAGACCGCTTTCGCCGTTCGACGCGCGATTCCGGGGACTCCGGGACCCTTGCCGGCCGCGTGAGGAGACGCGGTCAGCAAGGGCTCGGGACCTCACCGCACAATGCAACAACCACTGACGTGGGTCTACGCGGCGTCGGTCTCGCCGTTGAGCGACTTGGCGAGGTCCAGCAGGCGGCGGCGCGGGCGCTCGCCGAGCTGGTAGTAGGCGCGGATCAGGTCCAGGGTTTCCTTGCGGGCGAACATCTCGCCGCCCTCGTTGGAGTCCTGGTTGGCCAGTTCGCGCCGGTCGGCGTCGGACAGGCCGTCATAGAAGTAACCGACCGGGACCTCGAGGGCCTCGGACAGTTGCCACAGACGCGAAGCGGAGATGCGGTTGGCGCCGCACTCGTACTTCTGGATCTGCTGGAAGCGAACCCCGACCGTGCCGGCCAGCTGCTGCTGGGTCAGGCCGAGGAGACGGCGACGGCGACGAAGCCGCTTGCCGAGATGAACGTCGATGTCGTTGCCCATGGGCTGACGCCCCCGTGTTGTTGCATCTGACGGCTGTCCCGGAACGAAACAGCCTGATGTGACATCCGCAAGTCGCGCACCAAGCGATCTGGTCCTGTGGATACCCGCCCGTAGGGGGATCATCCGGCGGGCGATTGCCTGTTCGCTCCGCGCGAACCACGCTAAACCGGGGCCATGGCGAAACCGCCCCCTCCGCCCTCCAAGTGGCAGCACGTCGTCTGGCGCCTCGAGGCGCTGGCGTTCGACCTGTTCAACGGCCTGTTCCGGCTGCTGCCGCTCGACTTCGCCTCGTGGCTGGGCGGCCGGCTGTTCCGGCTGCTGGGTCCCTTTACAAAGACGCATGCGGTGGCCGAGCAGAACCTGATGCTGGCCTTCCCGGAAAAGGACGAGGCCTGGCGCCGGCGCGTGCTGGCCGACCAGTGGGAGAGCAATGGCCGCACGGTGGCCGAGTTTCCCAACATGGACCGCATCCTGCCCTCGACCGGCCGGGTGGAGGTGGTGGGCGGCGAGCGGCTGGCCGAGATCGCGGCCGCCGGAAAGCCGGTGGTGTTCGTCTCCGGCCACTTCTCGAACTGGGAGGTGATGCCCGCCGCCATCGTCAACGCCGGCATCCCCTGCGAGATCACCTACCGGGCCGCCAACAATCCCTATGTGGACAAGCGCATCCGCGAGAGCCGCTTCCGCTATGGCGTGCGGCTGTTCGCGCCCAAGGGCGGCGACGGCGCGCGCGAGATGCTCGAGGCCATGGGCAAGGGCGTTTCCGTGGCGCTGATGAACGACCAGAAATTCAACCGCGGCGGGGTGGCGGCGCCATTCTTCGGGCATATGGTCATGACCGCGCCGGGGCCGACGCGGCTGGCGCTGCGCTTCGGCACGGTCCTTCAGCCCATGACCGTGGAGCGGACGAAAGGCGCCCGCTTCCGCGCCGTGGTGCACGAGCCGATCGTTCTGGAACGCACCGGCGACCGCACCGCCGACATCGCCGAGGGCGTGCGCCGTGTCACCGCCATGGTCGAGGAACAGATCCGCAAGCGTCCGGCGGAATGGTTCTGGGTGCACCGTCGCTGGGCCAAGGACGCCTATCGGGGCCTGGCGGCCGACGACGACTGACGATCGTCAGATGTGGGCGACGCTGCTGCTCGCCGCGTCGAGCGCGACATCGTCGATGCCGCGGCGACGGGGGCCGAAGTAGTCGGCGGTGCGGACGAACGGACGCGGCCGATAGACCACGGCGTTGAGGCGGTCGATGATCGCGCGGGCCGTCACCGGCTTGACGATCAGCTCGGTCACGCCGGCGTCGCGGGCTTCCTCGACGCGCGGGCGGTCGGCGAAGCCGGTCATCATGATGATCGGCAGGAAAGGGTTGCGGCTGTCGGCGGCGTTGCGCACCAGACGGGTGAAGTCCACCCCGTCCATCGGGTCCATGCGGAAATCGACGATCGCCAGATCGGCCGGCCAGGACCGCAGGGCCTCGAGCGCCTCAGAACCGTCCTGCGCCTCGCGGACGCTGGTGACGCCGATGCCCTTCAGGATCGTCCCGACGATGGTGCGCATGTGGTCGTTGTCGTCGACCAGCAGCACCTTCAATTCGCCGAGCCCCAGATCCATAGCGTCCTCGTCCCGCCAGGCGGCGTTTTGCCGCCCCGCGCTCCCGGCTGCTTTGATAGGGGCCGCATGCCTTCCGAAAGGTTACCCCAATCCGGGGAGCCGGAAGCCTGCCAGCACCGTCGGGTCGAGGTTCCGGTCGCGCCATTTCAGGCGCCAGCACAGGTGGGGCCCGGTGGCCCTGCCGGTCATGCCGACGGCGCCGATGGCCTGGCCGCGCACGACCTGCTGGCCGGCGCTGACGTCCAGCCTGGACTGGTGCAGATAGAAGCTGGTCAGCCCCTGGCCATGGTCGATCATCGTCAGGCCGCCCTCGAAATGCATCGCCGGTTGGGCGAGGGTGACCAGGCCGTCGCAGGGCGCGCGGATCACCGAGCCGGCCCGGGCCGCAAGGTCCGCGCCGTAGTGCGGGCGCTTGGGCTCGCCGTTGAGAATGCGTTGTCCGCCGAAGCGCGCGCTGACCCGCCAGGTTTCCAGCGGCATGTCGAAGCCGGCCGTGAAGGCGTCGGAGTCCCATCGGCTCTCCAGAGCCGCGGCCTTGAGCGCCGACTCGCGGCCGATCCGCGCCAGCAGCGCCGGATCGGTCGGCGAGACCTGGTCCTGCGGCAGTCCGCTGATGCGCTGGACGTCGAAGTCGCCGGGGACGACATCCAGCTGAAGCCGGGCCGAACCGTCCGGGGTGTCGACGCGTATTTCGCAGGTCGGCGGCGCATCCCGATCAAAGCCGATGAAGAACCAGCCGGCCGCCGATGCAGTTGTGACCGGCGTTCCGTCGAGGGCCACAGCGGCGCGGGGACTGGTCCGACCGACGGCGAAGCCGCCTTGTCTCAGCCGGCCGCTGACCAGGGCTGTCGGTTCCGCGGCCAGGGCGGGACCAGCTGTAGCGGCCGCGCCCAGACCGGCAAGGAGGGCCCTGCGGTTCAGGGGTTCAGGTCCTTCCAGCGCTGCAGCGCCTCGGTCGGCCCGGCGTAGGCCTCCTGGGTCTCTGCGTTCCAGTAGCGCAGGGCCTCGAGCGGGATCTTCACCCCGGTGACGGCGCACAGGACGTGCCGGCCCGGCTTCATGACGGCGTATTCGCCGTCTCCGTAGTGCAGGACGGCCAGGTCGCGCCCGGCCATGTCGCGATCAAAAGCGTTCATGCGACCAATGTAGCGAACCGGAGGCGGCTAGAACAGGTCACCCTGTCCGGCAGGCGGCGGCGGGGCCTTTTTCGGCGCCGGTCGCGGGGGCGGCGCGGGCGCCTGGGTTGCCGATGGGGCGCCGTCGATCACCGCCTCGCGGGTGGCGTCCTCGAACATCAGCTTCACGCCTTCGCCCGCCGCAAGGTCCGCCCCGCGCGGGATGATCGATCCATCCGCACGGGTCACCAGGACGAAGCCGGGGCGCGGCGGGCGCTTGGGATTCAGCGTCAGCCGCAGCTTGTCGAGGTTGGCGAGGCGCAGGCGGTCGGCTTCAAGCTTGCGCGGCAGGGCGGCGTTGAGACGCAGGTTCAGCTGGTCCAGGCGGGCGGCGAGCTGGTCGCGGCGGCCCGACAGCATCGCCGGCCGCAGCGGCGCGGAAACCCGGGCCAGCCGCCCGCCCTGCAGGTCGACGTTGCGGCGCAGGCCCATGGTCAGATGGCTGGCGGCGTAGTCCAGCCGCTGGCGGGCCATGGCCAGGATGTCGGCGGGCCTGGGCAGGCCGCGCGACAGGGCGGTCAGCCGCTCGCGCCGGGTCTCGATCGCCCGGCCGCCGCACTGGTTCAGGCGACGGTCGTAGTCGCTGACCAGCGCCTTGAGTTCGGAGAGGACCGGCGTGGCCATCTCGGCGGCGGCGGTCGGCGTCGGCGCACGCCGATCGGAAACGAAGTCGATCAGGGTGGTGTCGGTCTCGTGCCCGACCGCCGAGATCAGGGGGATGGTTCCCTCGGCCACTGCGCGGGCGAGGGCCTCGTCGTTGAAGGCCCAGAGATCTTCCACCGAGCCGCCGCCCCGGGCGACGATCAGGATGTCCGGGCGGGGAACCGCGCCGCCCGGCTCCATGGCGTTGAAGCCTCGTATGGCGGCCGCCACCTGCCCGGCGGCGGCGTCGCCCTGGACGACCACGGGCCAGACCACGACGCGGCAGGGCCAGCGGTCGCGGATGCGGTGCAGGATGTCCCTGATCACCGCGCCGGTCGGACTGGTGATGACGCCGACCGTGGCGGGCATGGACGGCAGGCGCCGCTTGCGTTCGGCGGCGAACAGGCCCTCGGCGGCCAGCTTCTGCTTGAGGCGTTCGAGCTGGGCCAGCAGGGCGCCGACGCCGGCGGCCTCCATGGTCTCGATGACGATCTGGTAGCGCGACCCGGCCGGGAAGGTGGTGATGCGGCCGGTGACGATGACCTCCAGCCCCTGCTCGGGCCGGACCGACAGGCCGCGCACGCTGCCCTTCCAGACCACGCCGTCGATGGCGGCCTTGTCGTCCTTGATGGTCAGATAGACGTGGCCGCTGGCGTGATGGGTGACCTTCGACAGCTCGCCGCGCAGCCGCACGAAGCCGTAGGCGTCCTCGAGGGTCCGCTTGAGCGCGAACGCCAGTTCCGAGACGGAATAGGCCTGGGCGTTGGACGGGGACGAGTCGATATCGCTCATGCGTCTCTCTTAGCTGTCATCCCGACCTCCGCGAAGCGAAGAGCCGGGACCCAGAAGATGCAGAGCCAGTGGTCCCGGATCGGCCGGAGGCCGTCCGGGATGACAGGACTAGATGTACCGGCGCAGCGAGCGGGCCAGCTCCGTGGCGCCGCCCTTCTTCTTGCCGGGCTGCGGCTGCTGGTAGGCGACCTGGGCGTGCTCACGGCAGTAGGGGCCGTGCTCGCCGTTGCGGCGGCCGCAGAAGGTGAAGCCGTCCGTCGACGGGTCGCCGATCGGCCACTTGCACATGTGGGCGCCGAGGGTCAGCACCGTGGCGCTGCCCGGCTCCTCGATGCGGTGCACCGGCTGGGGCAGGGTCGGGCCGTTGCTGACCACGACCGGAGCGGCCGGCTCGGCGACCATGCGGCGCGGCGCGGCCGGGGCCGTGGCGACCGGACGGGCCGGACGCGGGGCCTTGAAAGCAGGGCGGGCCGGCTGCGACGGCGCGGCGCGGCCGGACAGGCCGAGCCGGTGAACCTTGCCGATGACCGCGTTGCGGGTCACCCCGCCCAGTTGCTTGGCGATCTGGCTGGCGGACAGGCCGTCGAGCCAGAGCTTCTTGAGAGTCGTAACGCGTTCGTCGGTCCAGCCCATGATCAACCCTCATCTGCCTGGGAGAGCCGCGACGTCCCCGTGTCAGCGGCCCTACATTTTGTGTCCGGACCGCTCTGCGAGCTGTCCTGCTACCAGATATCGTAAACCTTCTGTTAACCGGCACAATAGGCGCCATCTCCTCTGTCCACAGATTCAAGATGTTGATCGGCGCCCCGGGACACCGGTTTCCGCCGTCGAATTTCGCCGGCGCCTTGCGCGCGCGGCGATGCAAGCGCACCTAGGGGCGATGAAAGACATGGCCGAAAGCGTCGTTCCGCCGCAGCCCCGCGACTATGCCGGTTTCAACTGGACCGGCTTCGCCACCCTGTACCAGCGCGAAGTGCGGCGGTTCTGGAAGGTGGGCATGCAGACCGTGGCCGCGCCGGTGGTCACGACTCTCCTCTACATGATGGTCTTCGTCGTCGCCGTGCGCGGCGCGGCGCCGCCGATCCACGGCACCCCGTTCTCGGCCTTCGTGGCGCCGGGCCTGATCATGATGGCGATCCTGAACAACGCCTTCGCCAATTCCTCGTCCAGCCTGCTGCAGGCCAAGATGATGGGCCTGACGCCGGACTTCCTGACCCCGCCGCTGTCGGCGCTGGAGCAGATCCTGGGCTTTGCGCTGGGCGCGGCGACGCGCGGCGTGGTCGTCGGCCTGGTGACGGCCCTGACCATCGCGGTGCTGCCGTTCACGGACCTGCAGGTCGCCCATCTCTGGGCGGTGATCTACTTCAGCGTCGGCGCCTCGCTGATCCTGGGCTTCGTCGGCATCGGCACCGGCCTGTGGGCCGAGAAGTTCGACCACCTGTCGGCGATCACCAACTTCCTGATCATGCCGATGACCTTCCTGTCGGGGACCTTCTACCTGGTTGACCGGCTGCCCGAGCCGTTCCGCACGGCCAGTCACTTCAACCCGTTCTTCTATCTGATCGACGGCTTTCGCTACGGCTTCATCGGCCATGCCGACGGCAATCTGACGGCCGGGGTGATCATGGTGGCGGTCCTGAATGTCGCGCTGTTCCTGTGGTGCTGGCGCATGTTCATCATCGGCTGGCGCCTGAAGACCTGAACTCGGCGTTGAGGGGGATCTGCATGAGGATGTTCAAGGCCCTGGCGCTGGCCGGTCTGATGCTCTGTGGCGTCGGCGCGCCCGCCTCCGCGGCACCGGCCACGATCGCCGAGGAGGTCGCGGCCTTCGACAAGCCGACTCAGGCCGAGCGGCTCGCCGTGCTCAAGGGGCTGCTGGACGCCCGCGGCCTGACCTATGAGGTCCGCCCGTTCAACAGCGGCAAGCCCGGCGCGCCGGAAGGCTACAACGTCGTGGTGATCCTCGCCCCCGGCGGCGAGAAGGACATCCTGCTGACCGCCCACTATGACGCGCTGGTCCTGAAGGACGGCTCGCTGGTCGACGGCGTGGTCGACAACGCCGCCTCGGTGGTCGCTCTGCTGAGGGCGGCCGACGCCCTGAAGGGCAAGACCTTCACGCGCGGCCTGCGCATCGTCTTCTTCGACCAGGAGGAGCGGGGCCTGCTCGGGGCCGCCGCCTACGCCGCCAGCCCCGATGGCAAGCGGGTCGCAGCCGTGTTCAACTTCGACATCAACGCCTATGGCGACACGCCCTTCTACGCCGCCGCCACGTCGCCGGTCGATGTCCCGATCGAGGGCGTCGTCAAGGCGGCCTGCCGGTCGGCCGCCGAGTCCTGCCGGGGCCTGCAGGCGTATCCGCCGAGCGACCATCTGGTGTTCCGCAAGGCGCTGATCCCCTCGACATCGTTCAGCTACCTGCCGTCAGCCGAGGTCGACGTGCTGGCGGCGTTCATGGCCCAGCTGGCCAAAGGGGAGCAGCCGACCGGCCCGACGCCGCGGATCCTGGGCCTGATCCATACGCCGCAGGACCAGATGTCCGCCGTGGATCCCGCGACAGTCGAACGGGCGGCGAAGCTGGCGGTCCAGGTCGCGCTGACGGCCGAAACGACGCGCTGACAGCCTGCGGCCCAACGAGCCCGGTGACCGGGTGAGACTTTCCGCGGAGATCACGCATGACGTCCTGGCGCGACCGTATCGTCGGCGATCCTGTCCGTGTCGTCGAAGCCGCTCTGCCGGTCGGCGCCCTGCTGGCCCGGTACGCGGGCGGGCGCGGATATACCGACTGCTTCCTCGCCCTCGTGCCCGGCCGCGTGACGCAGGCGGCCTTCGTGGAGGCCTTCTACACCACACCGCTGTTCAAGCTGGAGCGCCTGGTCCTGGCCCTGCTGGTTTCGCGGCCGTCCACGGATCTGGAGGCGCGGCGGCTGGCGGCCGGTGGGACCGACAGGTTTGCCGCCTGGACCGTCGAGGCGCGCGAGGCCGACCAGATCCTGCTGTGCGACTTCATGGGATCGACGCGGTCGTGGCTGATGAGCGCGTCTGACGGCGACAGGACGACCCTCTACTTCGGGTCCGCGATCGTTCCGCGGCGAGGCGTCTCGCGGCCCGGCCCCGGTTTTCGTGTGCTGACGCCGTTCCATCGCCTTTACGCGCGGGCGCTGCTCCGCGCGGCCGTGTGGCGTCTGAGAGCCGCCTGAAGACCACCTGACAGCTTTGCCCGACGCGCGAGCGGTGTCCCGCCCGTCACTTTCCGCTTGCGCCTGAAATTTGATGATATATAGACTATCATCATGTTAGAGACCAGATCATACAACTCTTCCCTCCGCCGCGAGCAGGCCGAGGCGACCCGCGAGCGGATCGTCGCGGCCATGGCCTCGATCCTGGAGGAGGGCGGTTCCGCCGAGACGGCCACCAACAAGTTCGTGGCCGAACGGGCGGGCGTGACCGAGATCACCGTCTACAGGCACTTTCCAAGCCGCGACGCCCTGCTGCGCGGCATGTGGGAGCACCTCAACAACCACACCGGCGCGGCGGTAGGCATGCCGGGGAGCGAGGCCGAGATCGCGTCGAAGCTTCCGCTCCTGTTCGAGACCTTTGACGCCCAGCCCGGCCGCATCCTGGCGGCGCTGACCACGGCCCAGGGCCGCGAAATGCGCTCCAGCCTGGACGGCGAGCGCCGCGAGGCCTTCCTCAAGGCGCTGGCGGGCGCCGGCGACCTCGCCGAGGCCGACCGCGTCAAGGCGGCCGCGGTGCTTCAGCTTCTGCATTCCGCGTACAGCTGGCTCTCCCTGCGCGAGCAGTGGGACCTGCACGGCCCGGAGGCGGCGGACGCCGTCGGCTGGGCCATCGAGACTCTCATCAACGACATCAAGACGAGAGGCGCGGCTCCGATAGCGCCCCACGCCGCGCATCAAGGAAAGGCGCCGCAATGATCGCCCACTTCTCCATCCCGGCTCGCGATACCCAGGCCGTCGCCGAGGTTTTCGCCCGCATCATCGACGGCGTCGCCATGCCGTTTCCGGTCGTCGAAGGCGCCTGGGTCGCGATCGCCCGCGACGGCTCCGGCGTCGGCGTCGAGGTAGTGCCGGAAACCTCCGCCCACCATCCCGGGGAGGGCGACGAGGACCCCTCGCGGTCGCCCGAAGGCCCGATCCCGATGCCATGGGAGACCCAGATCCGGCAGGACGGCCGGCCGCAGCCGGCCGGGCCCTTCCACGTGGCCATGACCACCCGCCTGTCGACCGAGGACGTGCTGGCCATCGGCCGCGAGCAGGGCTGGCGCGCGGTCCACTGTGACCGTGGCGGCGTGTTCGACCTAGTCGAGCTGTGGGTCGACAACCGGGCGCTGGTGGAGATCCTCTCGCCGGAAGGAACCGACCGGTACCTCGCCTTCTACAATCCCGAAGCGGCGGCGAAGATGTTCCTCGCCCCGCTGCCTCAATAACCGGCGCGGCGGCCCTGACCGTGCTCGCCGGAGGTTCGATGCTGTTCGTCGCGCTGGTCCTGGCGGGCCTGTGGGCGACCGCCGGGGCGCGAAGCTGACGCAAGATCAGCACGCGTCCCGATCCGGCGGCGGCCCCGCCGGGCGCTGAGGCTGCGACCGCCATGTAACGCCTGGACGAAGTTCGCATTTCCCCCGGACATTTCATTGACATAACGCGATTGTCCCGCGACAACGCCAAGCCTTCCCGTCCCCGCGCGACCGCCGGGGACTTTCTCGCTTTAGGGAGGCATCCTTGAGCACGCCCACGCCGTCCGCCCCGTCCCCCGACCACATCATGGGCGTCTACAATCGCGCCCCCCTGGCGGTTGAACGCGGCCGAGGCGCACGCCTGTGGGACACCAAGGGCGACGAATACCTGGACTGCGTGGCGGGCATCGCCACCAACGGCCTTGGCCACTGCCATCCGCGCCTCGTCGAGGTGCTGAAGGAACAGGCCGACAAGCTCTGGCACGTCTCCAATATCTTCCGCATCCCCGGCCAGGAAGAGCTTGCGGGCCGTTTGACTGACGGGACGTTCGCCGACGTGGTGTTCTTCACCAACTCCGGCACCGAGGCGATCGAGTGCGCGCTGAAGACGGCGCGCAAGTATCACACCGCGAACGGTCATCCTGAGCGGGTCGAGATCTTCGGCTTCGACGGCTCGTTCCACGGCCGCAGCTACGCGGCGATCAACGCCGCCGGCAACCCGTCCTACGTCGAGGGCTTCGGCCCGCGCCTGCCCAACTACAGCCAGCTCAAGTGGGGCGACCACGACGCCATCAAGGCCGCCATCGCGAATCCGACGACGGCGGCGATCATCGTCGAGCCGGTGCAGGGCGAGGGCGGCGCGCGCGCCATGCCCGAGCACTGCCTGACCGGTCTGCGCGCGCTGACCCGCGAGCACGGCGTCATGCTGATCTACGACGAGGTGCAGTCGGGCATGGGCCGCACCGGCAAGCTGTTCGCCCACGAGTGGGCCGAGGACGCCGCGCCGGACATCATGTGCGTGGCCAAGGCCCTGGGCGGCGGCTTCCCGGTCGGCGCCTGCCTGGCGTCGGCGGAGGCGGCCAAGGGTATGACCGTGGGCGTCCACGGCTCGACCTTCGGCGGCAACCCGCTGGCCATGGCCGTGGCCCTGGCCGCCTTCGACGAGATCAGCAAGGAAGAGACCCTGGCCAACGTCCGCGACGTGGCCGGCTACTTCAACCAGCAGCTCACCGGCCTGAAGGACCGCTATCCGGACGTCATCGTCGACGTGCGCGGCAAGGGCTTCCTCATCGGGCTGAAGCTGGTCCCCGTGAACCGCGAGTTCATGGCCCTGGCCCGCGACCAGCACCTGCTGGTGGCCGGCGGCGGCGACAACTGCGTGCGCCTGCTGCCGCCGCTGAACCTGACCATCGAAGAGGCCCGCGAAGCGGTCGAGAAGCTCGAGAAGACCTGCGAGGTTGTTCGGGCCAAGGCGGCGGCATGAAGACCGTCAGGCACTTCATCGACCTCTGGAAGCTCGACGCTCACGACCTGCGGATCATCCTCGACGACGCCCGGACCCGCAAGGCCTCCCGCCGCGGCTGGACCCAGGCCATGGTCGATCACGACCGGCCCGGCGAGGGCCGGACCCTGGCGATGATCTTCGAGAAGAACTCGACCCGCACCCGCTTCAGCTTCGACGCTGCCATCCGCCAGCTGGGCGGGGCCGGCATCATCTCGACATCGTCCGACATGCAGCTGGGTCGGGGCGAGACGATCGAAGACACCGCCAAGGTCCTGTCGCGCATGGTCGACGCGGTGATGATCCGCGCCAACCGGCACGAGGACGTGGAGCTGTTCGCCCAGAACGCGACCATCCCGGTGATCAACGGCCTGACCGACAGGAGCCATCCCTGCCAGATCATGGCCGACCTGCTCACCTTCGAGGAGCATCGCGGCCCGGTCGCCGGCAAGACCATCGCCTGGGTCGGGGACGGCAACAACGTCTGCGCCAGCTTCATCCATGCCGCGCCCAAGCTGGGCTTCAAGCTGAACATCGCCTGCCCGGCGGCCTACCATCCGGACCTCTACGACCTCGCCCGCGCGGCCGACCAGCAGGGGCGTGTGGAGATGACCGATGACCCGCGCGCCGCCGTCGAGGGGGCCGACTGCGTGGTCACCGACACCTGGGTGTCGATGGGCGATGTCGACGGCGAGGCGCGCCTCGACGCCTTCGAGTCCTACCAGGTCGACGAGGATCTGATGGGCCTGGCGGACAAGGACGCGGTGTTCCTCCACTGCCTGCCGGCGCACCGCGGCGAGGAGGTGACCGACGCAGTCATCGACGGCCCGCGTTCGCTGGTCTGGGACGAGGCGGAGAACCGCATCCACGCCCAGAAGTCGATCCTGGCCTGGTGCTTCGGCAAGATCGGCTAGGGAGCAGCGCGCCATGGCCGGCATGGGGTTCGACAGGGCCGACCGGGCGGACATGGCGCAGCGCCTGCGACGCTACCTGAAGGACGAACTCGACGTTGAAGTCGGCGGCATGGACGCCGAGTTCCTGCTCGACTTCGTCACCGAGAAATTCGGCCCGCGCTTCTACAATCAGGGCCTGCGCGACGCCGCCGTGGCGCTGGCCAAGCGCATGGATGTGCTGACCGAGGCCCTGGAAGAGCTGGAACGACCCGAGCCGCGGGATTAGCGGTTCGCGCTGGACAAACCGGGAACAACCGCTAAGGTTGTGACTATGTCGCCGTTCGCCTTCGACACCCTCAGCGCATCCAAACAACTCCGCGAGGCGGGGATGAGCGAAGGCGTGGCCGAGGCGGTGGTGTCGGTGTTTCAGCACGCCGCGACCATGCCGGACATCAGTCATCTTGCGACGAAGGCGGATCTGGATGCGCTCGCTCTGGCGACGAAGGCGGACCTTGAGGCGCTGAGCGTGACGACCAGGCACGACATTGAGGCGCTGAGCATGGCGATCAGGCGCGACATTGATGCGCTGCGGTCGAGCATGGACGCGCTGGCATCGAACGTGGATGCGCTCAGGTCGGAAGCGGTTTGGAAGTCCGACATCGCCGACATGGCGACCAAGTCCGACATTGCCGACATGGCGACCAAATCCGACATTGCCGACATGGCGACGAGGTCAGACATCGCGGCGGTGCGGCTGGAGATCGCCAATCTGCGCGCCGATCTTCAGGCCACCATTCGGCAGCAGGGCTGGCTGATCATGGGTGGGGTTGGCGTGGTGGTGACGATCTCGAACACCATGCTGAAGGTCTTCGCCTGACGGGTCCGCCCGGCCGGCTTCCACACTCCGTGCGCTCGCCGCTCGCAACCGGGCGCGTGAACCCCTATATGGCCGCCCCATGAGCGAGACCCTGAACCTTCCCGCCGACGACCTCGTCGCCGCCTTCCAGATCGAGGGCTGGCCCGTGCGGGGCCGTATCGTGCGCCTGGGCGCGTCGGTGCACGAGATCCTGACCCGGCACGACTACCCGCCCCCCGTCGCCAACCTGCTGGGCGAGGCCTGTGCGCTGGCCGCGCTGGTCGGCTCCAGCCTGAAGTTCGACGGCCGGCTGATCGTCCAGGCCCAGGGCGACGGCCCGGTGGCCTATGTGGTGGTCGACTACGACACCGACGGCTCCATGCGTGGCTACTGCCGCTTCGACGCCGACCGGCTGGCGGCGGCGATGGCCGACAACGCCCGGCCCGGCGCGCGGGCGCTGCTGGGCAAGGGCGTCTTCATCATGACCATCGACCAGGGCGCGGACATGGACCGCTACCAGGGCGTGACCTCGATCGAGGGCGACACCCTGGCCCTGTGCGCCGAGGAGTACTTCGCCCAGTCCGAACAGACCCCGACGCGGATCCGCCTGGCCGTCGGCCAGGTCGACACGGGCGAAGGGCCGCTGTGGCGGGCCGGCGGTCTGCTGATCCAGAACATCGCCGCCGACGAGGCCCGCGGCTCGACCGAGGACGCCTGGACCCGCGCGCAGATCCTGTTCGACACCACGCGTGAGGACGAGCTCATCGACCCCACCCTGCCGGCCGACACCCTGCTGTGGCGGCTGTTCAACGAGGACGGCGTGCGGGTGTTCGAACCGCGGCCGCTGCAGGCCTTCTGCCGTTGCACGGAGGAGCGGATCGTCTCGGTGATCGGCAGCTTCAGCGCCGAGGAGCAGGCCGAGATGGTCGAGCCTGACGGCAAGATCCGGGTCACCTGCGAATACTGCTCGCGGATCTACGCGATGACGCCGCTGGCGGTCTGACCGCTCTCCTGCGCGCGATCCTCGGCCAGCGCCCGCCAGGCGCGCCAGCTGGCGAGGCCGAGCCAGGGGAAGATCACCACCAGGGCCAGGAAGCCGGTCGCCGCCGCGGCGATGAGCATCACGGTGATGATCACCGCCCACAGCAGCAGCGGGAAGAAGTTGCCGTTGACCGCCCGCACGCTGGTCGCCACCGCCGCGAACACATTGGCGTTGGGATTCAGCAGCATCGGCGCCGACACCACCACCAGGGCGTAGGTCACGAAGGCCAGGGCGCCCCCCGTCAGGCCCCCGATCATCAGCATGCTGTGGCCGCCCTTCGAGCCGACGGCGAAGGCGACCACGGACTCGACATCGCGGTGCACATGGAAGGTCGACAGGCCGTAGACGATCTGCGCGACCCGGCCCCACAGGAAGTAGATCAGCACCAGCAGCAGGCTGAGATAGGCGACGTCCTGCCGGAAGGCCGAGCGCACGAACAGGATCTGCCTCAGCGTTGGCCGCTCGCCCAGCTCCAGCCGCCGGCCGGCCTCGTAGGGGCCCATAGCGAGGATTGGCGCGATGATCACGAACCCGGCCGTCAGGGCCAGCACCCAGAAGGCGCCGTTGGTGGCGTAGACGCCGTAGCAGAGCGCGAAGCTCGCGGCCGCGGCCACCAGGCCGTAGAACAGCAGCGGTCCCGGCGCCTTCATCAGGTCGCCCCAACCTCCGGCCAGCCAGCCGAAGGGCGCGGAAAGCCGGATGGTCCGGATGGCCGGCAGGCCCAGTGTCGTATCCATGTGTCCTCCGCTCGCCTCTGCGGGCGATGATGGAGAAACCATGTCGGCGGCATGGACACCTGACAACCGCCCGGGCGCAGAATTGACCGGTCGACCCAGGCCGTCAGTTCACCCGCCTCAGGGCGCCGGGCAGGTGCAGGGAAAAGGCCGGGATCTCGACGTCGAAGGCCTCGCCCGCCGCGGTGACCATCTGGTAGGTCCCGCGCATGCTGCCCGACGGCGTCGTCAGCGGGCAGCCGGAGTTGTAGCGGAACGCCTCGCGAGGGCCGAGCACCGGCTGTTCGCCGACCACGCCCGGGCCCTGGACCTCCTCGACCCGGTTGCGGGCGTCGGTGATGATCCAGTGGCGCGACATCAGCGTCACCGTCTGGGTCCCGTGGTTCTCGATCTCCACCACATAGGACCACAGCCACCGGCCCTCCTCGGGCTGCGACTGCTCGGCCATGTAGGCCGGCGCGACCCGCACGAGGATGTCCCTCGTGCGGGCTTCGTACACCGGATTGTCCGGCGTGCCGCGGCGGCGGATGCGGGTCATCAGGCGGCGTCCAGCGCCCGACTGATGTCGCGCGACAGGTCCTTCAGGTCCTCGAGGCCGACGGACATCCGCACGAAGCCCTCGGTCAGGCCGATCTCCAGCCGCTTCTCCTCGGGCATGGCCCGGTGGGTCGTGGTGGAGGGGTGGGTGGCCATCGACTTGGCGTCGCCCAGGTTGTTGGAGATGTCGACGATCTCCAGTGCGTCGAGGAACCGCCAGGCCGCCTCGCGCGAGCCGAGGTCGAAGGCCAGCAGGTTCGAAAAGCCGCTCATCTGCTTGCGGGCGATCAGCGCCTGCGGATGGTCCTCGCGACCGGGGTAGCGGACGCTGAGCGCCTTGGGGCTGGCGGCGATCAGGTCGGCCAGCGCGGCCGCCGTCTCGGTCTGGCGGCGCACCCGCAGGTCCAGCGTCTCCAGCCCCTTGAGCAGCACCCAGGCGTTGAACGGCGACATGGCCGGCCCGGTGTGGCGGATGATGTCGCGGTAGGCGTCCTCGAGCAGCTGCTTGTCGCCCAGGATCGCCCCGCCCAGCACCCGGCCCTGGCCGTCGATGTGCTTGGTGGCCGAATAGACCACCACGTCGGCGCCCAGCGTCAGAGGCTTCTGGAAGATCGGCGTGGCGAAGACGTTGTCCACGACCACCTTCGCCCCGGCCGCGTGCGCGATCTTCGCCACTTCCTCGATGTCGGTGATCTCGAGCAGCGGGTTGGCCGGGCTCTCCAGCAGCACGACCTTAGTGTTGGGCCGCATCGCCGCCTTCCAGGCGTCCAGGTCGACCGCGTCGACGAAGGTGGTCTCGACCCCGAAGCGCGGCAGCAGGTTGGTGATGATCCAGTTGCAGGACCCGAACAGCGCCCGCCCGGCCACCAGGTGGTCGCCCGCCTTGAGCAGGCCCGTCAGCGCCACATGCACCGCCGCCATGCCCGAGGCCAGGGCCCGGCAGTATTCCGCCCCCTCCAGCAGCGCCAGGCGTTCCTCGAACATCTGGGTGGTGGGGTTGGCGTAGCGCGAATAGACAAAGCCCGGATCCTCGCCGGAGAACCGGCGGTCGGCGGCCCCGGCGCTCTCGTAGGCGAAGCTCTGGGTCAGGTAGAGGGCCTCGGAGATCTCGCCGTAGTTGCTGCGCATCAGCCCGCCGCGGATGAGGCGGGTCGCGGGTTCCCAGTCGTGAGGGTCTTCGGCCATGGCTACGGCTTTCCTTGATGCGTCGGCGGCATGAACAGGAAACCGGCCCGCCCGGTCAAGCGGGCTCGCGTGGGGAGCGGGACGGCTTCGCGAAGCGTAGCCGTCCCTCAACACCCTTCGCCGCTGTCGAGGGACAGCCACCGGCTGGCGATGGAAGCCGTCCCCGGCTTGCCGCCTGCAGGCCTTGCGGGGTTCGACGCGCCTGCGGCGCTCCTCACCCTGACGAAGGGGGTGGGTTCCACTGAGGTCGTCATCCTGAGGAGCGATCCCTCGGGATCGCGTCGCGAAGGACGCAAAGCCGTCCCCCGCCAACGTCGGGAACCCGACCCGTGTTCTGCGAGTTTCCCCGTCAACCTTGGCGCCTTGTCAGATGGGGGAGGCTTTCATGCCGCTTGCGCTCGTGTTCCGCGTATTCGCCGCGATCCTTGGACTGCTGGGGGCGCTGAACGTTGTCATCCTGGTGCTGGCCGATCCGATCGCCCGCTATTCGCCGGTCGAGATGCGGGCGATGGGGAGCCTCAGCGACGCGCTGCTGCTGTTCGGGGTCGGGGCGGGGATCTACCTGCTCGGCCTGGGCGCTGGCGTGAAGAAGGCGCACCACTAGGGTCTGACCGACGCTTCGCACTTCCAACCGTCATGGCCCGACTTGTTCGGACCACCCATGAACACTGATGGTCTTGCGGGGCCGCGGCCGGTCGGCTGCGCCTTCTCGTCGGGCTCACCACGCATGGGTGGCCCGAACAAGTCGGGCCATGACGATCGTGTTGGGAGCAACGTCTTCCATCCGTCACTTGCAAATTGACCCAAGGGCCGTGAGTAATGGCCCGACGATGAATGATGCTCTTTCCGTGGGGATTCTCCCCTGCCAGGCCATCGAGGATCTGATCGCCCAGGGGGCCATCAGCTCGCTCACGCCCTTCGACAGCGACCAGGTCCAGCCGGCCAGTCTTGACCTGCGGCTGGGCGAACGCGCCTGGCGGGTCCGCGCCTCCTTCCTGCCGCGGCACCGGCGGGTGATGGAGCGGCTGCCCGACGTGGCCATGCACCAGCTCGACCTCAGCCAGGGCGCGGTGTTCGAGCGCGGCTGCGTCTATATCGCCGAGGTCCAGGAGCGGTTGGCGCTGCCCAAGGGCGTGGCGGCGCGCGGCAATCCCAAGAGCTCGACCGGCCGGGTCGACGTCTTCGTGCGGCTGCTGACCGACCACGGCGCGGCCTTCGACGACGTGGCCGAGGGCTATACCGGGCCGCTCTATGTCGAGATCGCGCCGCAGACCTTTTCCGTGCTGGCCCGCACCGGCACGCGGCTGAACCAGCTGCGCCTCAAGCTCGGGACGCCGCCCAGGCTGTCGAGCCGCGACGTCGGCGTCGACCTGTCGACCGGCATGGCCGGCTTCAGGGGGCGTCGCCACGCCGGGATCATCGACCTCGACAAGGAAGACGGCCACGACCCGCGAGACTTCTGGGAGCTGCTGGAGTCGCCCAGGGGCGAGCTGCTGCTCGACCCCAACGAGTTCTACATCCTCGCCTCCAAGGACGACATCGAGATCCCCGTCGACCAGGCGGCCGAGATGACGCCGATCGATCCGGCGGTCGGCGAGTTCCGCGTCCACTACGCCGGCTTCTTCGACCCGGGCTTCGGGGCCGACGAGACCCGGTCGCGCGGCTCCAAGGGCGTGCTTGAGGTGCGCAGCCACGAGACCCCGTTCCTGCTCGAGGACGGCCAGACCGTCGCGCGCCTGGTCTATGAGCCGCTGACCGCCCGGCCGACCCGGCTGTACGGCGAGGACGGCTCCCACTACCTGCGGCAGGGGCTCAAGCTCTCCAAGCATTTCAAGCCCTGGACCTAGCCGTCAGGGCCGCGGCGCCGGGGAGGGGACCTGCTCGATCTGCAGGCCGGTGATGGTCCACGGGCCGCCGTCGATCCGCTCGTAGACCAGCAGCGCCTTGCCGCCCGTCCAGCGCTCGCCGGCGCGCGCCTCGACCTGTCCGCCGACCAGCGGGCCGACCAGCGGGCCGTCGCGGAACACCTTCAGGTCATAGGCGACATGATGGTTGATGCCGCTCAGGTCGCCCTCGCCCCGGTGCATCGACACCAGTTCGACGCTGACCGCGTCCGGCGGCGCGCCGGCTTCGGCGATGGTCTGCAGCTCGCCCTGGACACGATCCTTCGACGGCAGCCCGCAGCCGGCCAGCAACAGGGCGACGGTGATCGGGGCGAGACGGCGCATGGCGAAGTCCTCCGGCGGGGCCGGGCGGCAGTCTGCCGCCGCCGGCGTCGGCCGATCAAGGGGGACAAGTCCCGCGGACCAAAATGTACAGGGTACTTGACATGACTCATTCGCCTGTGTGACAAGCGACCTTGTCAAAACGACAAGGAGAGACGACGTGACCAACCCAGCCCCCGCCCATCGGCCACCGAGCTTCGTCAAGCTTATGCTGACCTGTGTCGGCCTTGGACTGGTCGTCGGCGCCGCCGGTGGCCTGGCCGACGGTCTCGGGATCGCGGTTTCCCCGCTCGCCTTCGGCGGCGCGGTCCTGGCGCTCGGCGTCGCCACCCTTTGGCTGAGCGCCCGCTGGTGGGCCGGGGTCGATGAGGCCGTTCGCGAGGCCCACAAGTTCAGCTGGTTCTGGGGCGGCTCGGCCGGGATGGTCGTGGTCGGCGCCCTGGCGATCTCCCTGCTGCGTGTGGCCCGGGGATCGGTCGACGCCTTCGGCCTGACCCCCGCCGAGGCCGGCATGTTCGTGAACGGCGTCGGCTTCACCCTCGCGCTGATGCTCGTCGGCTACGGCGTCTGCTGGGCCGGCTGGTGGATTGTCCGCAACCGCTGACGCCCGGCCTCACACCCCCCACCCCCCACCCCCTTCGAAATGAGGAGCGCCAGCATGGCCGCCGCAAAGAACCCCGCCCAGAAGCGCTACATCGCCCGCTTCATGCCCACCATGGCCGTCTATGTGGCCAGCATCTTCAGCGTCAGCTGGATCTTCAACCAGTACGAGCCGACCGGCCCGCTGGCCTGGGCTTTGGCTCTCCTGCCCGCCCTGCCGTTGCTGGCGATCATCGCCATCATGGGTGTCTACCTTCGCGAGGAGGGCGACGAGTTCGTCCGCAACATCCTCGTGGAGTCCATGCTCTGGGGCATTGGCGTGACGCTGGCGATCATGACCGTCTGGGGCTTCCTTGAGATCTACGCCGAGGCGCCCAAGCTGCCGTCCTTCTGGGCCTTTCCGATCTTCTGCTTCGGCATGGGCGTGGCGCAACCGTTCATCAAGCGCCGCTACCGGTAGGGGGCGAGATGAAAAACCGCCTCAAGGTCCTGCGGGCCGAGCGTGACTGGAGCCAGGCCGACCTGGCCGACAAGCTCGAGGTTTCGCGTCAGACCATCAACGCCCTGGAGACCGGCAAGTACGACCCGTCCCTGCCGCTCGCCTTCCGCATCGCCCGCCTCTTCGGGCAACCCATCGAAGCCATCTTCGACGACGGCCAGGCCTGAGCCCGCCGCGCCGGTCCCATCTCCTTCTTCCTTACGGACCCTTCCCATGCGTACGTTTCTTCTCGCCTGCCTCGCGCTGCTCGCCGGCCTTGCCGGCCTCACCGGCGCGCCGGCCCTCGCCGCCGAACCGGCCCGCTTCACCGTCGAGGTGCGGGGGCAGGGGCCCGACGTCGTCCTGATCCCCGGCCTGGCCTCGTCCCGCGCCGTCTGGGCTGATGCCGCCGCCCGGCTCGAGGGCCGCTATCGCGTTCACCTGATCCAGGTCGCCGGGTTCGCCGGGGAACCGGTCGGGGGCAATGCGGACGGCCCCGTCGTCGCCCCCCTGGCCGAGGAGATTGCCGCCTACATCAAGGCGGAGGGTCTGACGCGTCCGGCGATCATCGGCCATTCGATGGGCGGCTTCACCGCCCTGATGATCGCCCAGCGCTATCCGGGCCTGGCCGACCGGATCATGATCGTCGACGCCCTGCCGTTCTTCAGCGTGCTGATGGGGCCGACCACCACCGTGGAGTCCATCACGCCCCAAGCCGCCGGCCTGCGCGACATGCTGATCGGCCAGACCGAGGAAGCCTATGCCGCCGGCCAGGCCCGGAGCATGGCCGGCCTGGTCAAGTCGCCCCAGGGCCAGGTCGACGCGCTGGCCTGGTCGAAGGCCACCGACCGCTCGGTGATGGCCCGCGCCATGTACGACGTCATGACCACCGACCTGCGGCCGGTCCTGGCCACCGTCCAGACGCCCGTGACCGTGGTCTATGCCCGTGACGACGCCATGGGCATTGTCGCCGGCATGGTGCAGCCGCTGTACGAAGGCAATTACGCGACCCTGCCGAACAGGACCCTCGTAGTCGTCGACGGCGCCCTGCACTTCGTCATGCTTGACCAGCCGGAGGCCTTCGCCGCCGCGGTCGAGCGGTTCCTGAAGTAGCCGACGCCGCTCCGCCCGATTTCCGACTTCGAATTCACCCAAGGGACTTCCATGTTCACGCTCATCAAGCGCGCGCTCGCCGTCTTCGCGGTGCTGGCCGCCACCACCCTGGCGGCGCTGCCCGCCGCCGCCGACCCCGCCCTCTGGGTCATCCGCGACAAGGACTCGACCCTTTACCTGTTCGGCACGGTTCATGTGCTGAAGCCCGACACGGTCTGGCGCACCCCCGCCCTCGACGCGGCCCTGGCCGCGGCGGATGAGCTGTGGATCGAGGTCGAGACCGATGACTCCGCCGCCATGGGGCCGCTGGTGGAGCGCTACGGCCGCGACCCGGCCCGCCCGCTCAGCAGCAAGCTGACGGCCCCGCAGAAGGCCCGGCTCGACGCGGCGGCGGCCGGCATGGGCGCCAGCGGCGTGGCGTTCGAGCCCCTGCGGCCCTGGCTGGCAGGCCTGACCCTCAGCATGGGGCCGCTCGTGAAGGCCGGCTACGATCCGGCCAGCGGCGTGGAAGCCAGGCTCAAGGCCGCCGCCCGCGACGGCGGCAAGCCGATCCGCACCCTGGAGTCGCTGGAACAGCAGATCCGCTTCTTCGCCGACCTGCCGCCCCCGGTGGAGATGGCCTTCCTGCTCTCGGCGCTTGATGAGATGGATACGGGGCCGGCCATGCTGGATGCGCTGGTCGCCGCCTGGAGCGCCGGCGACGTCGAGGCGCTCGATACGCTCATGGTGGAGGAGATGGCCGCCGACTATCCCGAACTCTACGAAGCCCTGTTGGTTCGGCGCAACAGGGACTGGGCCGGGCAGATCCAGACCCTGCTCGCCGGCGAGGGCGTGTCGGTGATCGCGGTGGGCGCCGCTCACCTGGTCGGCGACGACAGCGTGCAGGCCCAGCTCGAAAAGCGCGGCGTCCGGGTCGAACGGATGGCTGACTGACCTTACGACAGCCTGAAAGGGAAGGGCCCGGTTCGCGCCGGGCCCTTCTGCTATTCGGCGGCGACCCTGGGGCGCAGGTAGATCGACCGCTTGGGCGTCGTCATCACCCGGTGCAGCATCGGCACGAAGGCTTCCAGCGGCATGGACTCGTAGTTCGGGTCGAACGCCGCCTGGTCGTACAGGTGGCAGAACTGGGCCGTGTACTCGAAGTGCGGATGGCCGCGGAACTGCTCGCGCATGTCGCGGTCCAGGCCCAGGTGGTGGAAGAAGTAGTAGCCCTGGAAGATGCCGTGCTGCTGGACCATGAAGTGGTTGGCCTCGGACACGAAGGGGAAGACCATCGCCGCCCCGATGTCGGGGTGATTGCGCGGGCAGAGCACGTCGCCGATGTCGTGCAGCAGGGCGCAGACGACGTACTCCTCGTCGCGGCCGTCCCGGAAGGCGCGCGTGGCCGTCTGCAGGCTGTGCTCCAGCCGGTCGACGACGAAGCCGCCGCAGTCGCCCTTGAGCAGCATCAGGTGGCTGACGATCCGCTCGGGCAGTTCGCGGCCGTACTGGGCCGAGGCGCCGGCGATGATCGCCCAGTCCTCCTGGGTGCTTTCGGTCATGGCGTGGAACTTCGCCCGCGCCTCTTCTCCGTGCTCGCCGTCCGCCATGGCCGTTCTCCCAACGATCGTTTGGATGATGGTGGGAGCGGCGCGGCGGGGCGTCAATCGGATTGACGACGGCCCCACGGCTCATTTTAGGGATTTCTTGAGTCCGAAGCGGCATTGTCACCGATGTCATGACCGCCTGCCGCGGTCATTGCCCGGGCCGGACGATGAACCCAGGACTGCTGAGCGGCGCCGCGGCGCGCTCCGGGGAAGCCGGAGGACAAGGGTTCGACGCGCGCGACCAGACCATCCGCAAGCTCGAGCTGCAGGTGCTCGAGGTTCAGGCCAGGCTCGATGTCGCGCTCCACGCCACGCGCCACGACAGCCTCACGGGACTGCCCAACCGCGCCGGCTTCGTCGGCGAACTGACGGCCCGCATCGCCAACGGCTTCCAGAGTCAGACGGTGTTCCTGCTCAACATCGATCGCTTCAAGCTGATCAACGAGACCCTTGGCCACGCGGCCGGCGACGACCTGATCCGCAAGATCGGCGTGGCCCTGGGCTCGGCCGTGCCCGGCGGCAGTCTGCTGGCGCGGCTCGGCGGCGACGAGTTCGGCATCGTCACCGAATCTCTCACCGAGCAGGGCGTCGCGGAGTTCTGCAAGCTGCTGCTCCGCGTCTGCGCCCAGAGCCGCCGCGTCTATGGCCACGAGGTCCAGGTCAGCGCCTGCATCGGCGTCTGCATCCAGAAGCCGGACCACGACAACGGCGACCTGCTGCGGCAGGCTGACCTGGCCCTGCGCGCCGCCAAGCGGGAAGGGCGCAACCGCTACCGCATCCATGACGACGAGATCGCCCGGTCGTCCAGCCGTCGGCTGTCGCTCGAGGCGGGTCTGGACCGCGCGCTGCGGGCCGGCGAGTTCGCCATGGTCTACCAGCCCATCGTCGACGCCCGGTCCTGCCAGATCCTCGGCTACGAAGCGCTGGTCCGCTGGAACAGCCCGCAGTTCGGCCAGGTCTCGCCGGCCGACTTCATCCCGGTGGCCGAGGAAACCGGCCTGATGCTGGAGCTGGGCGACTGGATCCTGCGCCAGGCGATGAAGGACTGCCGCCGCTGGGGTGGGCCCTATGTGTCGATCAACCTTTCGGCGCGCCAGTTCCTCTACCAGAAGATCGGCGAGCGGATCCTGCAGTACGCCAGGGACTGTGATCTGGCCCCCGCCCTCATCCAGGTCGAACTCACCGAGACGGCGATCATCGACGACGTCGAGCGGGCCAGCGAGAACCTGCGGGTGCTGCGCGAGGCCGGCGTGCGGGTGGCGCTGGACGACTTCGGCACCGGTTATTCCAGCCTGACCTACCTGCACCGCTTCGACATCGACTGCATCAAGATCGACAAGTCGTTCGTCGACGACATCACCACCGACCGCGAGTCGGCGATGATCGTCGCCTCGGTCACCCGCCTGGCCAAGGCGCTGGGCATGTCGGTGGTCGCCGAGGGGGTGGAGACCGAACCGCAGCGCGAGGTCCTGCTGGCCGCCGGCTGCGACTATCTGCAGGGCTATCACTACGGCCGCCCGATCGCCCCCGGCGACGTCGCCGCCGCCCTGATGGCGCCGCCGGCCGAGCCCGGCGACCACCACGCTTGAGACCCGGCCGCCTTGCCGCTATGACGCAAGCCGCGCGGCCGTAGTTCAGAGGTAGAACGTCAGCTTCCCAAGCTGAATGTCGGGGGTTCGATTCCCCCCGGCCGCTCCATCATTTCAATGACTTAGGGTCCCGAAAGTTGACCCGGCCTGCAGTCCGGGGACGCGCCCCGTGCCTGGCGGTTTCGCGATCCGGCGCGGCGTGAGCGGCCCCGGTGCGACGAGGGCTACCCCAGTCTGACCAGCATCTTTCCGAGATTTCGGCCCTCGAAGAGTCCGATCAGTGCGGCGGGCGCCTGTTCGATGCCCTGGAGGACCGTCTCCTCACTGCGGATGTCGCCTTCCCGCAGCCAGCCGGTCATGTCGCGTTCGAAGGTTTCGCGCAGGTCCTGGAAGTCCATCAGGTTGAACCCCCTCAGCATGACCCGCCGCTGCACGATCGTGGACAGGGAGCGGATCGCCGTGTCGGCCCCGTTGTAGCCGGAGATCATGCCGCAGACGGGGATGCGCCCGAGCAGGTTCATGCAGGCCAGGGCCGCTTCAAGATGGTCGCCGCCGACATTGTCGAAGTAGACGTCCAGGCCGTCCGGGGCCGCTTCACGAACAGCCGCGCCGATCGGCGTGTCGCGGTAGTTGATGACGGCGTCCAGCCGCGCCACGTCCCGCAGCCACGCGGCCTTTTCGGCTGAGCCCGTCGATCCGATGACGCGACAGCCCTTCAGCCTGGCGACCTGGGACGCGATGGAGCCGACGGCGCCCGCCGCCGCGGAGACGAACACCTGCTCGCCGGCCTTCAGCTGTCCGATGCGCAGCAAACCTCCGTACGCCGTGAAGCCGGTCATGCCGAGGGCGTTGAGATGCACGGTGACCGGCAGCCCGGCGGGCGTCGAGACCCGGCTCAGACCCTCGCCGTCGGACCGGAAATACTCACGAAAGCCGAGGTAGTGGGAGACGAGGTCGCCCACGGCGAAGGCCCGGGACCGCGACTGCACGATGCGGCCGATCGCGGCGCCGCGCAGCGTCTCGTTCAGCGGCGCCATGCCGTTGAGCTGGAACCTCATGACCGGGTCGACCGACATGTAGAGATTCTGCACCAGCACCTCGCCGTCGGCGGCGTCGCCGACGGCGACCTCGACGACAGAGAACTCGTCTTCCCTCGGCAGGCCTGTGGGGCGGGCGACGAGGTGAAGTTCGCGGCTAACCGGCATGGGCGTGATCCCTGTTCATGAGGAGGCGATCGGGCCTGTACCGGTGGGCCGGGAGGCCGAGGTCAGAGGCGTGATCAGGAGGTCCGGCGCCCGTCACCGCCGACGCCAGCAGCGCCGCCAGGGCTGGCGAGGTCTGGACCCCGAACCCGCCCTGGCCGGCGAGCCAGAAGAAGCCGGGCAAGGCGGGATCCTCGCCGACCACGGGCAGGCGGTCGGGGGCGAAGGTCCGCAGGCCGGCCCAGGCGACCGGCTTGCGGGTGACCGTCAGGGTCGTGGCCGCTTCAAGGCGTTCGACCCCTTCGGCCAGCGCCATGTCGTCGGCGGCGGCGTCGTGGGCGTCCACGTCGGTCTCCTCAGCGGGAGACAGCAGCATCCGGCCGGCCGATGGCTTGGCGTAGAAGGTCTCAGCCAGGTCGATCAGCATCGGCCAGGCCTCGGCGCCGGGCGGGGCGTCGATGAGGGCGGCCGTACGGCGCTTGGGCTGCAGGCCGAGGCGAGCGGCGCCCGCCAGGGCTCCGACGGAATCCGCCCAGGCCCCGGCGGCGTTGATGACCCGTCCACAGGAGATCGGCCCGTCCGCAGTCGACAGCCGCCAGCCGCCGGGCTCTCGGTCGATGCCGACGACCCGGGCATCGGTGCGCAGGAGCGCCCCGCGACTTGCCGCGCCGCGCAGGAACCCCTGATGCAGGGCGTCGACGTCGATATCGGCGCAGGAGGCGTCGAAGGCTGCGCGCGCGACGTATCCCGGCCTCAGGGCCGGCCAGAGGCGCAGGGCTTCATCGGCGCCCAGGGTCTCGTAGGCGTCAGGCGCCTCGGCGACCCTTGCCGCCAGCGCGCTCTCCTGGCCCGGCAGCGCAATGATCAGGACACCGCGCTGGTGCAGGAGCGGGTGCCCGGTGAACCCGACCGGAGGCGTCTTGAAGAAGTCGATCGAGGCGCGGCTGAGCGGCTGGACGCCCGGCCCCCCGTAGATCAGGTGAAACAGCGCCGCCGACCGACCTGTCGCATGGACGCCCGGTCGGCTCTCCGCCTCGAGCAGGATGACGCGCCCGTGCTCCGCCAGCGCCCAGGCGGCCGAGGCGCCGGCTATGCCGCCGCCGATGACCGCGAAATCCGCCGTCAGGGTCAAGCTCGGCTTCCGACCGGTTCGAGTCGCGTTGCAAGGCTCGATGTGTCCAGGCGACCACCGCCGGCGGCCTGCACCTCCGCATAGTAGCGGTCGATGAGGGCGGTCGTTTCGAGTGTCGCGCCGTTCCGGCCCGCCTCGTCCAGAACCAGTCCGAGATCCTTGCGCATCCAGTCCACGGCGAAGCCGAAGTCGAAGCGCCCTTCGACCATGGTCGTCCAGCGGTTGTCCATCTGCCAGGATTGGGCCGCCCCCTTGCCGATCGCATCGAGTACGAGGCCCGCGTCCACGCCGGCGCGGCGGGTGAAGTGGACCGCTTCCGCGAGGCCCTGAACCACGCCGGCGATGCAGATCTGGTTGGCCATCTTCGCGAGCTGGCCGCTGCCGGCCTCGCCGATGTGGGTCAGAGCCTTCGTGTAGGGCGCCACCAGGTCGCGGATGCGCGACACCGCGGTCTCGTCGCCTCCAGCCATGACGGTCAACTGGCCGGTCTCGGCGCCGGCCTGACCGCCGCTGACAGGGGCGTCGACGAACCAGCGCCCCGACTCTCTGGCCAGTGCATCCATCTCCCGGGCCAGCCGGGCGGAGGTGGTCGTGTGGTCGACGATCACGCCGCCCATCGCCATCGTGTCCAGCACCTCTCCAACGACGGCGCGCACGTCATTGTCGTCGCCCACACAGAGCACGATCCGCTGGCAGCCTTCGGTTGTCTCGGAGACCGTCGCGCCGGCCGCACCGCCGTGCGCCTCAACCCAACGACGGGCCTTCTCCGGGCTGCGGTTGTAGACCCGGACCTCGTGACCGGCCCGGGCGAGATGGCCCGCCATGGGGAAACCCATGACCCCCAAACCGATGAAAGCAACCCGCATCCTGTGTCCTGACCTGCCCCGGCGCCTGTGTCGGACAGGCTAGGCGGGCGCGGGGTCGGGACGCCAGCGTCGCCAGGCACGGACCCAAGGCCTGGCGTCACTCCGGCGCCAGGCCCCGGCTGCGCGTCCAGGCCTCGACAAGCTCTCCCGCTTCGGCGAAGGCGGTGTTGGCCGCCGGAACCCCGGCATAGATCGCCACCTGGATCAGGACCTCCTTCAGCTCCTCGACCGTGAAGCCGTGGGCCTCCAGGCCTGACCGCACGTGGAGCCTGAACTCCTCCCACCGCCCCAGGCTGGCGGTCATGGCGATGGTGAGCAGACGCCGGGTTCTGTGATCCAGGCCCGGCCTGTTCCAGACGCCGTCCCACGCATGGCGGGTGATCATGGCCTGGAAGTCGGCGTTGAACCCGGTCCGCGCGGCCAGTGAAGCGTCGACCCATGCGTCGCCGAGGACGGCGCGGCGAGTCCGCAACCCGCTTTCATAGAGCTCTGTGGCGGCGGCCTCGCGGTCGATGCCGCCTGACATCGACCTGTGAAACGCCACCACAAGGGCGGCAAGGGCCGCCGGAGCTTCCAGGCAGGGGAGGTGACCGGTGTCCAGCGCCGCGGCGCCGGCGCCCGGGATCGCCGCCACGATGCGGTCGCCATGGCCCTCGTAGGGGGTGGAGACGTCACGAAGGCCGTGGACAACCAGGCTCGGCGCCCGGATGGCGCCCAGGCGGCCAAGGAGATCCATCTCGCGAATGGCGGCGCAGCAGCCTGTGTAGCCTTCCGGATCCATCGCCAGCAGCCCGGCCCGGCGGGTCTCGACCACCTCGGGATGAGCGCGGCCGAACGATCCGGAGAAGAACCTCTGCATCGCCAGATCGGCGATCGCGCCCAGTCCGCCTGACCGGACCGCCTCGATCCTGGCTTGCCAGGCCGAACGGTCCATGGCCGCGGAGGTGCAGGCGAGCACCAGCCCCGCCACCCGCTCCGGCGCATCGAGCGCCATCTGCATCGCCGTCATGCCCCCCAGCGAGACGCCGCAGACCAGCGCCCTCGAGACGCCGGCCGCGTCCAGCACGGCGACCGCGTCGCCGGCCAGCTGCGTGAGGCTGTAGGGACCGGTCGGCGCGTCCGATGCGCCGTGTCCGCGCGCGTCCATCCGCAGGACCCTGAACTCTCCGAGCAGGTCGGGGATAGTCGTATCCCAGAGGCTGAGATCGACGCCGATCGAATTGAGCAGGAGCAGCACGGGCCGGTCGGCGCGCCCGTCCTGGCGCCAGTAGAGCCGCGCGCCTTCGTGGGTGACAAAGGGCATCAGGCGACCTCCCGACCAGCCAGAAATCCGTGCACCAGCGCGACCGCATCCCCGAGGTCAGATCCGGCGCCGGCGCCGATCAGGTTTCGCCGCATGGCGTCGGGCTGGAAGATTGCTGTCGCAAGGACCTCGGCGACGGCGACGACGGCGCCGTGGGTGATCATGAACAGCTCGGCCAGCACCGGTCCGTCGACCTGCCAGCCGCTCAGGCCGCGCTCATGAGGCTGCGGCAGGCCGGCCAGCAGGGTTGCGGCGAGCCCGGGCGTGCGCGCGGCCGCCGACAGCGCGATCTGGCAGCCCGTGGGGTTGCGCTTGTGCGGCATCGCCGAGGAACCGCCGCGATCGCCCTGCCTGGGTATGGCCACTTCGCCAACTTCGCCCTGGGCCATCAGCGCAAGGTCGAGGGCGATCTTTCCGACGGCGCCGGAGATCAACGCCAGCGCCGTCGCAAGACCCGCTATCCCGTCGCGGCGGGTATGCCAGCAGAGCGGCGCGAACCCTAGCTCCAGCCGGGTGGCCATCCGCTGTCCAACGGCGGCGCCGCGCCCGCCGAGGCCGCCGAGGGCGCCGACCGGGCCGCCGAACTGGAGCAGCAGCGCTTCCCGCGCGTCGCGGCGCAGCCGGGCGCGCGCCGCATCGATCGACGCCAGCCAGTTGGCCGTCTTGAGGCCGAAGGTGATCGGCATGGCGTGCTGCAGCAGCGTGCGACCGATCATGGGCGTCCCGGCGTGCTCCGTCGTCAGGGCGACCAGCCGGTCGACGACTCGCGCCAGGTCCCGATCGATGAGCCTGACCGCGGCTTTCGCCTGGAGCGCCATGGCCGTGTCCGCGACGTCCTGGCTGGTGGCGCCGAGGTGAACGCCTTCGCCCGCGCCAGGATGCCGGGCCTCAGCCTCAGATCGCAGCCAGCGCACCAGAGGAATGGCCAGAACGCCGGCATGCGCGGCGTCCTGCGCCAGCTGTTCCAGGTCGGGCGACGACCCGCAGGCGGCGGCGATCGCCGCAGCGGCGTTCGCCGGTATCAGACCCTCCGCGGCGCAGGCGGCGGCGAGCGCGGACTCGAAGCCCAGGGCGGCCCGGACCGTGCTTTCATCGTCAAAGACCGCGATCATCCCGGGCGTGGAGGCGGCCAGGTCGCGGAGCAGTGAGCTCATGACATCGGTCCGCTAGACGTCGAAGAAGACGGTTTCGCCCTCTCCCTGAAGCCGGATGTCGAATCGCCAGGTCGCAGGCGCTTCGCCGGACGTGACCGCCAGGAGCGTGCCGCGCCGCGATTGCGGAACCAGCGCCAGAACGGGGTCGGTCGCGTTGGCGGCTTCGCCGTCGAAATACAGCCGCGTGACCAGGCGTTTCAGCAGGCCGCGTCCCGTCACGCCGATGGCGATATGCGGGGCCTGCAGCGGATAGTCCGGATCATCGACCGGACCCGGCTTGAGGGTTCGGAAGCGGAAGCCGCCGTCGTCGCCGGTGGCGGCCCGGCCAAAGCCAATGAAGCCGTCCTGCTCCTTGACGCGATGCTGTCCGCCCGGGTCCGCCTGCCAGATCTCGATCAGTGCGTCGGAGAGCGGCTCTGCCGCGCCATCGAGGACCCGGCCGACGATCTCGATGACATCCCTGGCGCAGGCGGGGCGCTCCCCCGGGCCCGGCAGGAGAAAATGGTCCTCCGGGACCAGGTCTTCCCTTGCGCCCATGGCTGTTCCGCTGACCAGGTCCGCCCCGCCGCGCCAGGGAAGGGCGTAGTGGAAGAACGGGCCGATGGTCTGCCACGGGGTCTGGCCGAAGAGATCCTCGCTCATGGGTCAGTCCTCCATCGGCGTGGCGTTCCGACCCCGCAGGACCACATCGAAGCGATAGCCGAGGGCGAAGGCCGGTTCGGTCAGGTCCAGGTCGAAGTCGGCGATGAGCCGCCTGATGAAGGGCGCCGGCGTCGCGCCGGCGATCGGATCCAGCGCCACCAGCGGATCGTCGGGGAAGTACATCTGGGTGGTCAGCCGCGTCGCGAACGCCGGCCCCAGGAGCGAGAGATGAATGTGCGAGGGGCGCCAGGCATTGGGGTGATTGCCCCAGGGATAGGCCCCGGGCCGGATGCTGACGAAGCGGAACCGGCCCTCGTCGTCGCTGATCACCCGACCGAAGCCCGTGAAGTTGGGGTCCAGCGGCGCGTCCCACTGGTCCCGCTTGTGGACGTATCGCCCGGCGGCGTTGGCCTGCCAGATTTCCATCACGGTGTTGGGGACGGGACGGCGGTCCTCGTCGAGGATGCGCCCGGCCACGATGATCCTCTGGCCGATCGGCGTCCCGGCGTGCTGCGTGGTGAGGTCGGGCAGGGCGCCGCCCATCAGGCGGCCCCATTGCGTCGGCCCGGTAGTCTCGGTCCGGGTCTGGGGAATCCGCACCAGCGGCTCGCGCGGCGATCGCAGAAGCGTCGAGCGATAGGGAGGATACAGCGAAGCCGGTTGCCCGGCGTCCTCCGGCCGGTAGACCGCGGGTCGGCTCATCTGATGTCTCCGCTTTCGAATTCCGCATCCGTCTTCGCGCGCAACTCGGCCAGCGAGACGCCGGGGGCGAGTTCCAGAAGATGAAGACCGTCCGGGCGGCGCTCGAACACGGCCAGGTCGGTGATGATCAGGTCGACACAGCCGACGCCGGTCAGGGGAAGGGTGCAGCGCCGCAGTATCTTCGGGCGCCCGGCGCGACTGCAGTGGTCCATGACGACGACGACCCGGCGCACGCCGGCCACCAGATCCATGGCCCCGCCCATGCCCTTAAGGGTTTCGCCGGGCACGCTCCAGTTGGCGATGTCGCCCGACTGGGACACCTCCATGGCGCCCAGGACCGTCAGGTCGATATGGCCGCCGCGGATCATCGCAAAGCTGTCAGCGGACGAGAAGTAGCTGGAAGTCGGCAGCTGGCTCACCGTCTGCTTGCCGGCGTTGACCAGGTCGGGATCGACCTCGTCCTCGAACGGGAAGGGGCCCATGCCGAGCATCCCGTTCTCGCTCTGCAGGATGACCTCGACGCCCGGAGGAATGTGGTTGGCCACCAGGGTCGGGATGCCGATGCCGAGATTGACGTACTGGCCCGCCGTCAGTTCGCGGGCCGCGCGCGCGGCCATCTGGTCCCGGGTCCAGGGCATCACACCGTCTCCGCCGGCCGGATGCGTGTCGTCAGGTTCTCGACCCGCTTGGGCGCATGGCTCTGGATGACGCGATCGACGTAGATCCCGGGCGTATGCACGGCGTCGGGGTCCAGGGATCCGGCCGGAACGATCTCCTCGACCTCGGCCACGGTGAAGCGCCCTGCCGTCGCCATGACCGGGTTGAAGTTTCGCGCCGTCTTGCGGAACTGGAGGTTGCCGGCCGGGTCGCCCCGCCAGGCCTTCACCAGCGCGACGTCGGCGCGCAGCCAGCGCTCGCGGATGTAGGTGAGGCCGTCGAAGTCTTCCGACGGCTTGCCCTCGGCCACGACCGTGCCGGCCCCCGTACGGGTGTAGAAGGCGGGTATGCCGGCGCCGCCCGCGCGGATGCGCTCGGCGAGCGTCCCTTGCGGAGTCAGTTCCAGGGTCACCTCGCCGGCGTCCAGGCGCTCGGCGAACAGCCGGTTTCCGCCGATGTAGGAGCTGATCATCCTGCCGATCCGCCCGTCGTGCAGCAGCGTCCACAGGCCGATGCCCTCCGCCCCGCAGTTGTTGGAGATCACGGTGAGGTCGCCGACGCCGGCGCGGCGAACCGCGGCGATCAGGTCTTCCGGCACCCCGACCAGACCGAACCCGCCGCACATCAGGGTCATGCCGTCGAACAGCCGGCCCGCCAGCGCTTCGTCAGGTCCCGGAGAGATCTTGCCCGACATCGTCATCAGCCCAGGGGAAGTCCGACATAGTTCTCGGCCAGGGTCGTCTGCGCGGCGCGCGACCCCTTCAGGTAGGCGAGCTCCGCCAGCTGGATGCGCCGGTCGAACGGGTCGCTGTCGGGGAAGCGGTGGGTCAGGCCGGTGAACCACCAGGAGAACCGCTCGGCCTTCCAGACCCTTTTCAGCGCCCGCCCTGGGTACTCGTTTAGCGCGCCTGGCCGGCCGGCGCGGAGAGCCTCCACAAGGGCCTCGGCGAGGAAGACCACGTCGGAGGCGGCGAGGTTGAGGCCCTTGGCGCCGGTCGGCGGCACGATGTGGGCGGCGTCGCCGGCCAGGAACAGCCGACCATGCCGCATCGCCTCGCAGACGAAGCTGCGGAGCGGCGCGATGCTCTTCTCGAACGAGGGGCCGCGGGTGACGCACGCCGCCGCTTCCTCCCCCAGCCGCAGACAGACCTCGTCCCAGAAGCGCTCATCGGGCCAGTCCTCGACGCGGTCCGTCAGGCTGCACTGGATGTAGTACCGGCTCCGCGTCGGGGAGCGCATGCTGGCCAGCGCGAAACCGCGCTCGTGGTTGGCGTAGATCAGCTCGTCGCCACAGGGCGGCACCTCGGCGAGGATGCCGAGCCAGCCGAAGGGATAGACGCGCTCGAACGTGGCGGCGTCCGCGCCGGGAATGCTGGCGCGGCAAACTCCATGGAAGCCGTCGCAACCGGCGATGAAGTCGCAAGCCAGGCGGTGATCGCCTTCGCTGTCCCGCCAGGTGACGCTCGCGCTGTCGGAGTCGATGTCGTGGAGAGCGACCGCCTGCGCCTCGTAGATGACGCGCAGGCCGCGGTCGACCGCGGCGTCGCCGAGGTCCTTCATCACCTCCGACTGGCCGTAGACCATGATGGTCGAGCCCTCGGTCAGGGCCTCCATGTCGATGCGGAAAAGCTCGCCGTCGCAGGCCAGGCGGGTTCCGCCATGCACGAGGCCTTCGCGACGCATCCTGGCGTCGAGGCCCAGGCGGGCCATCAGATCGACGGTCACCTGCTCCAGCACGCCTGCCCGCACCCGGCCCTCGACATAGTCGCGGCTTCGCTGTTCGAGCACGACGGCCTCGACCCCCGCCTGCTGGAGCAGGAGACCGAGGAACAGTCCGGCCGGGCCGGCGCCGACGATCGCGACCTGGGTGCGCCGGCTCATGTCCCGGACTCCACGGGAGTGAGCCAGTCGAGCCGGTCGGCGGACCGTCCTCGCACGGCCGCGTGGAAAGCGGTCTGCACCGCCAGCGTGACGGGCCCGGGGCAGGCGCCGAGAGCGCGGTCGTCGACGGACGAGACGGGCGTCAACTCCGACGCCGTGCCGGTCAGGAAGGCCTCGTCGGCGATGTAGAGCTCATCCCGCGTCAGGTGCCGCTCGACGACAGCATGGCCAAGGTCCGACAGCAGCGTGATGACGCTGGCGCGCGTGATGCCCTCAAGGACGGAAGTCCGGGGCGGCGTGGCGACCTCGCCGTCCCTGACGACGAAGATGTTGGAGGTCGACGCCTCGGCCACGAAGCCCGAGACGTCGAGCATGAGCGCATCGTCGAACCCGAGCGATTTCGCCTCCTGGTTGGCGAGCATCGAGTTGATGTAGAGGCCGTTGGCCTTGGCTTTCAGAAGAACCGCGTTGTGGTGGTGGCGACTGAAGGACGACACTTTCAGCCGCACGCCCCGCTGGGCGGCCCCGGCGCCCAGGTAGTCCTCCCAGGGCCAGGCGATGACGGCGACATGGATGCTGTTGCCCGCCGCCGACACGCCGGGCTTTTCGCCGCCTAGGAAGACGATTGGGCGCAGGTAGCATCCGCGATAGCCGTTGGCCCGGATCACCGAAGCGCAGGCCGCGTCGATGTCCTCCGGCGTCCATGGCAGGCTGAGGCCGATGATCTTGCACGAGTTGAACAGGCGGCGCGTGTGCTCCCGGAGGCGGAAGATCGCCAGGCCACGCTCGCCGTCGTAGGCGCGAACGCCTTCGAACGCGCCCATGCCGTGGTGCAGCGTCTGGGACAGCACATGGACGCGCGCCTCTCGCCAGGGAACGAGCGCTCCGTCCAGCCAGATGACGCCGTCGCGATCCTCGAGATTCATGCGGCCATCCCCCTGGTCTTGATCGGCAGCGCCGCGATCAGCGCGGACAGGGCGCGGCCGCCGTCGTCGCGCCGGGCGGCCAGTCGGGCCTGCAGAACCGCATCGGCCATGTGGGCTTCGTCCAGCAGGCCGTCGACGGCCTGCTCGACCACCTCGTCCAGGACGCGGATGAAGGCGGCGCGGGTGCGGTCGAGCGTCGAGGCGTAGCCCTTGACGAGCATGGCTGCGTCGATCACCTCCCGCGCCAGGGCTGGCGAGCGCCCCGCCGCCCGCTCGGTCAGCCCGAGCCAGCGCTCGATCAACGCCTCCCGGTCCGCGTGAAGGTGGCTGAAGCGGCGAAGAGGCTTGAGGGCGGCGAGCAGGCGAAGCAGCAGATAGCCCCACGGGGCCGTGGTCTCGATCCTGATCGGCCAGGCCATATCCGACAGCCGGCGCGAGCCCGCCACCCGCGCCATGAGCGGCCCGCCGAGCGCGGCGGGCAGAAGGCCCACAGCCTCGGCCAGGCCGGGCTTCAGGAACTCATAGATGCGGCACGGCTCGGCCACGCCCGCGCCGAGCTCACGACGCACCTGCGCCAGCCGCTCGGGCGCGGTCTTCAGGCCGGCGACCCGGATGACGTCTTCCTGCGACATCAGAAGGGCGAGCTGCTTCGCTGCGGCCTGTGTCAGGGCGCCGTCCCGGTCGAGCGAGGCGATGCCGTTCAGCCGCTCGAGGTAGGTCCTGGCGTGCCCGGCGTCCTGGTAGTCGACGAGGCGCTCGACCCCATGCGCCGCCGTCGTCCGCGCCGCTTCGGGAAGCGCCTGAACCAGGGTGGCGAGATCCCGTGGCGGGGGCGCGGGCGCTGTGGCCGCCGGCGCCGGCGCCTGATCCTCCGGCCGGGCCGAGAGACCGGCCCTGAAGCCGGCGACATTGGCGGTCGCGGTGGCCCGGTCGGCCTTCAGCACGGCCTCGAAGGCGGCGGCGCTGATCGGCACGCCGCCGGATCCCGCGAGAGCGCCGAGCAGCACGGCGTTGGTCCGCGACCCCTGCGCCCGGGCCAGGGCTTCGGCGTCGAACAGCAGCGTCTCCCGCGCCAGCGTTCCGGCGACGGACCGGACCTTTCCGTCGTCGACCCGTCCGTCGTCGGGCGCTGATCGCTCGGAGATGGTGAAGACCCGGTGGGTGGACGCGATCAGCCGCGTGCGATCCTTCGTCACGAACCCCCTCAGCATCGCCCTGCCGGCTTCCACCAGTTCGCTGGCGATGACGATGTCGATGCGGCCGGGCGTCGGGTGCAGGCCGAGCACCTGGCCCGGAGCGTCGGCCGGCTGCAGTTCGAGGTAGTAGCTGGTCGCTCCGGTGCGCTGTGCGACCCCGGGCACGGACGTCGCCGAAACGGTCATGCCCTCGGCGGTGGCCGCCCGGGTTATCCACTGCGCAAGCAGGCCGCCCCCTTCGCCGCCGAGCGCACAGATCAGGATGGTGACGGGTTCGGTCGCCATCACGCGATCGCCGCCACGCCGGTGGCCCACAGGCCGATGCGGTTCAAAATCCGCTCCACGAGACCGGGATTGCGGACCAGTTCGGCGCGATAGAACGACGGGCAGAGCTGGGCGGCATGGGCGACCTCGCCACAGAGACCGCAACCGACGCAGTCGTTGTCGACGTGCGCGACCGGATCGTCCCGGAGCGGGTCGGACCGCGGCTTGAGCGTCAGGGAGGGGCAGCCGGAGAGACGGATACAGGCGTGGTCGCCCGTGCAGACAGCCTCGTCCACACCGTACTTGACCCTCACGACCCGCTTGCCGCTCGCCAGCCGGGCCCGGGTTTCCGTCCGCTCGCGCCTTTGCCGGGCGAGCATGCACTCGCCCTCGGCGACGATGACCTTCAGTCCGGCGTCGGCGGTGGTCACGGCCTGCTTCAGCAGCGCCGTCATCTCCGCCACCCGGTAGGTCAGCGCCTTGCGCACCCAGCGCACGCCCATGGCCTGCACCGCCGTCGCGATCGAAGCGGCAAGGCCCGACCGGCTGCTGGGAATGTCCTGCACGCCGGTGGCCGAGCTGTAACCGTTGTCCAGGACGACGAGGATCTGGTCTGCCTGGTTGAAGGCGCCGCCGGCGACGCCGGTGATGAGGCCGTTGTGCCAGAATCCACCGTCGCCCATCACCGCCACGGGCCGCCTGGCCTGGAACGGCGCCACCGCCTGCGACGACGCCAGGGACATCCCATAGCCGAGAATGGTCTGGCCCGAGTCGAACGGCGGAAATGTCGCCAGCGCATGGCAGCCGATATCGGCCGCAACGTGCAGGGGGCCGACCTCGCTGTCCCTCTGCACCAGCTTCAGCGCCGTGAAGAATGGCCGCTCCGGGCAGCCGACGCAGAAGCTCGGCGGACGGTCGGGCATTGACCCCAGCGCGGCGACGGCGGCCTGCCGGGCCTCCGCGACCGTCCCCTCCCAGCCGTCGTCGACGGCGTCGAGGCCGGCCTTTGCAAGGAAGGCCCGTAGTCCGGCCCTGACGGCTTCGGCGGTGTACTCGCCGGCCGGCGGGAGGACGTCCTTGCCGTGCAGCGCAGCAGGCAGCCCGGCGCGGCGCAGCGTCGCGGCGATGAACTGCTCGATGTAGTCGGGGGCGCCTTCCTCAAGGACCAGGACCGCTCGCTTGCCCTCGCAGAAGGCGTTGATCTGGTCCGGCGAGATCGGGTGGACGACGTTGAGGACCAGCATCGGCAGCCGGCTTGACCCGTCGCGGTCGGCGAAACCCAGGCGCGCGAGCTCGGGCAGCAGGGTGTTGAACAGCCCGCCCTGGACGATCAGGCCGACGTCGCCGATGTCGCCGTCGATCAGGTCATTGAGGCCGTGCTCACGGATGTAGGCGTGGGCGGCGGGCAGCCGGCGTGAAAGCTTGTCCTTCTCCTGCTCGAACGTCGACGGCGGGTGCGAGAGCCTGCCGTAGTCGAACGCCGCCGGCGGGACGCCGCGAGCGTGCTTGGGGTTTCGCGGCGGGACATTGTCCTTCGTCGTGAACTCCCCGTGGCGATGACAGGCGCGGATGCGCAGCTCCATCATCACCGGGGTGTTGCTGGCCTCCGACAGCGCAAAGGCGTGCTCGACCATGTCGACGAGCCGGGCGAGGTCAGGCCGGGGATCGAGCAGCCACATCGAGGACTTCAGCGCGAACGAATGGCTGCGCTCCTGGATGACGCTGGCGCCCTCGCCGTAATCCTCGCCCAGGATGATGAGCACGCCGCCGGTCACGCCGGCGGACGCCAGGTTGGACAGGGCGTCTGAGGCGACGTTGGTGCCGACCACCGACTTCCAGGTCACCGCGCCCCTGAGCGGGTAGGCGATCGAAGCTCCAAGCAGGGCCCCGGCCGCAGCCTCGTTCGCGCAGGTTTCGAGATGAACGCCGAGCTCGTCCAGAAGGTCGCCGGACTGCACCATCACATCGAGCAGGTGGCTGACCGGCGCGCCCTGGTAGCCCCCGACATAGGAAACGCCGGACTGAAGCAGCGCCTTGGTGACGCCCAGCACGCCCTCGCCACGGAACGTTTCGCCCGCGCCGAGGCGCAGTTGGGCCGTTTCGCTGGCGAATGAGACTTCCATGGGCCTCGGCTCCCTTTGACCCGAAGCTTAGGGCGGGGCCGCAAATCCCATGCGGACGACCGTCACGAAGGGGCCGTCCTGCATCCCGCAGGGCCATCGCGTGGTCCCGGGATGTCTGCGGTTCGCTAGGTTGTCGGCATGAGCAGTCGAACAGTGGTGATCGTCGGGGGCGGCATCGCGGGCGTGGCGCTGGCCTGGCGCCTCGCACCGGGCAGCCGGGTCGTGCTGGTGGAGCGGGAGGAGGGGCTTGGCTACCATGCGACAGGCCGGTCGGCGGCGGAATGGTCGCTCGTTCACGCCGAGGGGCTGACCCGGTCAATCACGGCGGCAAGCGGCGATTTCTTCAGCGCCCCGCCGCCAGGATTCAGCGACGTCCCGCTGCTCCGTCGGCGCGGCAACGTGGTCTACGCGAGACCGGGCGAGGGCGCCGCGCTGGCCGCGCTTCTGGATCACGCGAGGAGCTTTCAGCCCGACATCGGGGAGATCGCGCCCCGGACCGCCGCCGATCATGCGCCCTTTCTCGATCCGTCGGCGCTGGAGGCCGCCTTCTGGGATCCGCTCAACGGCGAGATCGAGGTCGACGCCCTGATGACGGGCTGCCGCCTTGCGGCGGCGAGTGAGGGCGCGGTGTTCCAGACCGGTTCGACGCTTCTGGGCGCGGAGCGCCGACGGGGCGGCTGGGATGTGTCGACGTCCCAGGGAAGGCTCGACGCCGACGTGCTGGTGATCGCGGCAGGCCCCTGGTCCGACGAGGCTGCCCTCCTGTGCGGCGCCACGCCCGTAGGCCTGGAGGCGCGGCGCCGCACCGCCGTGACGTTCGATCCGCCGGGGGGGCTGGAGGTCCGTGGCCTGCCGTCCGCCGACGACGCCGCCAGCGGGTTCTACATCAAGCCGGAAGCGGGTCGGCTCATGGCCTGCCCGGGCGATGCAACGCCCTCGCCCCCTTGTGATGCGCGACCGGAGGAGATCGACGTGGCGACCGCGGCGTGGATGGCCGGCGAGGTCATGGGATGCGAGGTTCGCCGGCTAGGAGCGACCTGGGCGGGCCTGCGCACCTATGCGCCGGACGGGCAGCCCATCGCCGGCTGGGACCCGAAGGTCGAGGGACTGTTCTGGCTGGCCGGACTCGGCGGGGCGGGGCTGATGACGGCGCCGGCGTTGTCGGCGGCCGCCGCCGGCATCCTGGAGTCCGGCGAGACACCGGATCACCTGGCGCGGGACGGGATCACCGCCGCCGCGCTTTCACCGACACGGTTCTAGCCGAGGAGCCGGTCCACGATCGCGGCCACGCCGGTTCTGACCGGGTCGACGCAGGGCAGGCCCAGCGTCCGCGACGTCGACGCCAGAAGCTTCTGTGCGTCCTCCGCGGGCAGGCGGGACGTGTTCATGGAGACGCCGACGCAGCGGACGTTCGGATTGGTCAGGCGCGCGGCCTCGAGATTGCGGGCGATCGCGAGCTCGAGCGAGGGCGTCGCGAAGTCCTCGAACTCATGCATCCGCTCTCGCCCGGCCTCATGGCAGACCACGATGGCGTCCGGCTGGCTGCCGTGGACCAGGCCGAGCGTCACGCCGGCGTAGGCCGGATGGAACAGGGAGCCCTGCCCCTCGATCACGTCCCACTGGTCGGCCGGCATCGCCGGCGACAGCGCCTCAACCGCGCCCGAGATGAAGTCCGACACCACCGCGTCCACGCAGACGCCCTCGCCGGCGATGAAGATGCCGGTCTGGCCGGTGGCCCGGAAGCGGGCGTTGACGCCGCGGTCGTTCAGCTCCCGGGTAATGGCCAGCGAGGCGTACATCTTGCCGACCGCGCAGTCGGTCCCGACCGTCAGCAGGCGGCGTCCGCCGCGAGGACTCCCGCGGCCGATCGGCATGGCTTCGCGGGGATGCCGGATGTCGTCGATGCGGCGGCCGAGGCGTTTCGCCGTCTCCGCCAGGACGGGGACATCGGCGATCCGGCTGTGCAGGCCGCTGGCGATATCGAGGCCGGCTTCCAGCGCTTCCAGGAGGAGACCGGTCCAGCGGTCGGAGATGTGGCCGCCGGCATTGGCGACGCCGACCACGAGGGTTCGCGCGCCCAGCGCTGCGCCCTGCGCGGGCGTGACCCTTGGCAGACCGAGCGTCACCGCGCATTCGGGCAGGGCGACCTCGCCGACGCAAATGTCAGGCCGCCAGTAGGCGACGCCCGCCGCCGTCTTGGCCATGATCCGGTCCTGGACGTCGCCGAGAAACAGCAGATAGGGGCTTTCGAGACGGACCTCAGACATCGTCGTGACCTCGTGTTTGCGAGGTTGACCCTAGCGGCGGGGCGTCGGGACGACAGGGACGGGGCTCACTTTGGGACGGGCGGGCATCACGGCCCGGCGATCAGGCGCGCTTGTTGATCCCGTCCTGCAGCACATCCTTTGGCAGGACGCCAAAGTGGCGCCGGAACAGCTTGGCGAAGCCGCCGGGGTCGGCGTAGCCGACAGTCTCGGCCGCCTGGGCGACGCCCATCCGGCCGTCCTTGAGGAGGGCGTAGGCCTCCTCCATCCGCTTCATCTGAAGGAACTGCGAGATGGTCACGCCGAAGACATGCTTGAAGCCGTAGGCCAGCTTGTTGCGGTTCAGCCCGACCCGGCGGGCCAGGCGGGTCACCGGCGGCGGGGCGGCGTAGTTTTCCGACAGGATCTCCTGCGCCTCGCGCAGCCGTGCGATGTCCCGCTCGTAGAGACGCACCGGAAGCACCCGGGTATCGTCCCGGCGCGCCATCGCATCGAGGGCCAGGCACAGCAATTCTCCCGCCTTGGCCTCGGCGTAGGCGCGGCGCAGGGCGCCGTGGAAGCTGCAGTCGAGAAGGTCGGCGCAGGACTGGCGCATCGCGCCGGACAACGGCAGCCGCAGGCTGAAGAACTCTGCCGCGCCGCCGTCGAGATAGGCGCGCGGCGGCTCGGGCATCCAGTCCGGCGGCCCCCCCAGCAGCCGCTGGACGAAGGACGGCTTCAGCTTGAGGGAAACCTGGCGGAACCGTGTCCCGCTCGGGATCCAGACGATCTTCTCCATGCCGGCCGGGTGAAGATCGACGCCGAAGAAGGTCGCGTCGGGCTCCATGGGTTCTTCCTGTTCCGCCGCCTGTTCGGTGGTCGCGCCCTCGAGGCGGAACTGGAAGGTCAGGAAGTCTTCCTCGACGAACTTCAGGGTCCAGTCGACGTTGGCCGTCGTATCGACCATGACCACGAAGAGATCGTCGGACGCCCGGATGAACTCGCGGAAGCCGTCGCCTTCGATGCCGTCGAGCTGATAGCGGGCGCCGACCCCGTCAGCGAGAGGCTGAGCCTCATCCAGACGACCCACCGCGGGTCGATCTTCCTGCCTTACAAAGGCGGTGACATCCGCCGCCGGCATATCCGGCAACAGCGCCGCATCGGGTTTCAGCAGCGTCACGCCGCCATCTCCGTCCGGTCGCCCGCGCCTGTCGCGGCGTCCGACTGCGGATGCTAGCCCAGAGGCGTCAAACCGCAAGGATGCTCCCCTCCGACGTGACCCGACAACGCTCCGGCAGCCCGGAAAACAGGCTGCTGTCCAGCTGGATGACCGGAGTGGCCCGGTGCCCGAGCTCCCGCGCCACGATCGCGCCCAGCGCCGTGATGGCGTCCACTTCGCCCAGGATCAGCGCCGCGGGCCCTTCGGCTCGCGCCACCAGCTCCAGCAAAACCGAGCTGCCGGAGCTGGAGCCGATCAGGCGGTCGACCACGACGACGCGGCCGGCCAGCGACAGTCCGGACTGCGGGTGGCGGGGATCGGTCACCCGGCCGTCGCGCGGGTCGACGCCGCCCCAGAAGCTGATCGGCCGCGTGAGCCGCAGGACCTCTCCGGCGCCCTCGCCGGCGATGATGACGGCGCCCTTCATGCCCAGGCCCTTTCATCCCGCACGATGCGCCCGGCGACCGCGCTCTCGACACAGTCTCCCAAGGTTCCGAATACGGACTCGTATCCGGTGTTGGCGGGCCCGTAGTGCGCGAACTTGCCAGAGTTGGTCATCAGCACGCCTCCGGGCGCGCCCTTGAGGATCGGCGTGGCGACCACGCAGGTGTCGATGACGATCTCGACGCCGCGGGACTCGAGGTCCTGCAGCCGGCCGTCGCGCGCCAGACGGTCGGCGACGTGCCGGCCGGTGCAGATGTACACTGGGGCGGCCGTTCGCCGGCCGGCCAGGGCCTTCTCGAAGGCATCGACCTCGGCTTCGGAGAAGTGCGGGCTGCCCAGCGCAACGACGTCGAGCCGTTCACCGGAGACCGTGGACAGGCTGTCCCGCGCGACACGGACCATATCGGCCGTCAGCGCCAGGGTCCTGTCGGGCGCGCCGCCCTGCAGCGCCGCCTCGAGGGTCGAAGCCTCGGGCGTGACGCCGGCGACGTGAAAGAGGGCCACGGCGCCGGTCGACGCGGCGGCGGCGCCCATGGCCTTGAGCTGATCTTCCGTCGTTGATGCCGGCAGGCCGTCGACGACGGCGATCTCGCCGGCGCTCTCGCGCCCCAGCCAGGCGCCGAGCACGGGGTAGAAGGCCTCCATGGCCTTGAGCTGTGGGGACAGACCCTCGGTCGTCACCAGCAGCCGCGCGGCGCGGTTCTCCTGGATGTGGAGGCCGTAGCGCGGCGCGCGACCGGTGACCGCGCAGCAGATGTCCATGAAGTCGCCGTAGCGGTTCGTCCGGGCGCCGAGGACGGAATTGGCGAAGATGACGGCGTTGCTCTCCGCCCAGGCGATGTCCTGCCCCACCCCGGGGCGGTGCCCGGCCTGATAGGGCGCGCAGGTCCAGGTCGGTTGGCAGCCGAGGGCCTCGTAGGCGCGCATGAGGCGCAGCGCCAGGTCGTGGTCCTCCGCCGAGAGGCGCATGCGATCAGGACGTCGCAGGTCGACCGCCCCGACATTCAGCGTCGAGGGGACGACCACCTGCGCCCGGCCTTCCACCAGCCGTTCGGCGAAGTCGACCCCGGCCGGACCGTGGTAGAGGCAGCCGTCGATGTGACTCGACACAATGGGGATCAGCCGGTCGGCGCCGAGGATGCGGCCCATGTCGACCAGGATGCGCATCGCCATGGCCACGGCCGGCCCGCAGGTGCCGTCGAGCCAGGATTGTTCTTCCGCTGTGAGGTTCATGCCGTCTGCGTAACACGGCCTTGGCGAGGGGCATCCCCGTCGGCGGCTCAAAGTGACGATAGCCCGGCAACCGGGGATTTCCGCCTTGACGCTCCGGCCCCGGCTTGCGGCAGGGTGAGCGTGGGAGGGGCCGGATGACCCAGTCGAAGCAGGCGGACCAGCTGATCGAGGCGCTGACGACGCGCGGCGCGCCCGGCGGCGTCGCGGGCGTCGTTGCGCATGGCGAGCTGGTCTGGAGCAGCGCCTTCGGGCTCGCCGACCTGTCCGCAGGCGCGCCTTTCGAGCCCGACACCCGGTTCCACATCTGCTCCATCACCAAGACCTTCACGGCGTTGCTGCTCGGCCTGCTCGAGTCTGACGGCCTGCTCGCCTTCGACGACGCGCTTCGGGATCACCTGCCGTCGGTTCCCGACTACGGCGAACCGCTGACGCTGCGCCACCTGGTCACCAACACCAGCGGGCTGAGGGACTACTTTCCCATGATGTGGCTGGAGGCCGGCCGTCAGGTGGGGGCCTATCCGCGCGAGCCGATGGAGCGCCACGCGCTGGCCCAGCCGACCCTGATGTTCCCGCCGGGCTCGCGCTACGCCTACTCCAACAGCAACTTCGTGGCGCTGTGCCGGGTGATGGAGGCGGTCACGGGGCGCACCTACGCCGAGCTGGTCGAAGAGCGAATCCTGCGTCCCCTGGGCATGACTCGCAGCGAGTTCCGCACCCAGACCATCCCGGAACCGGAGGGCGCCGCCCTGGGCTACTTCGACGACGGGGAGGGCGGGTTCCGGGCGCCGCGCCTTGACGTCCACGAGGCAGGCGACGGCGGTCTGTGGAGCACGCTGCGGGACATGGCGCGGTACGGCGGGGCCCTGGCTTCGGAGACGTTCGGACCCGCAGGGCTCGTATCCCGCCTGACCGCGCCGACCCTTCTGTCGACGGGGCATCCGAACTGGTACGGCTGCGGGTTCGGCACGGGCGAACGCGGCGGGCTTCGCTGGTTCGGGCACGCCGGCGGACTGGCGGGCATGTCGACCAATCTCGCCTGCTTTCCTGATCGCGGCGTGGCCGTGGTCACCGCCTTCAATGGCCCGGCAGGCGACGCCGAGGACCTCGGCTTCCGGCTCGCGGACATCTTCCTCGACCTGCCCGCGAAGGCGCCTGCGGCCGCGGGCGGCTTGGCGCCGGGGCCAGACTGGGCCGGCTGCTGGCAGGACGATCGATCAGGTCTCACGGTGGAGATCGCTGTCGGCCAGAACCGCGCTGAGCTGGTGCAGTTCGGCTGGGCTGTTCCCTTGTCCGCCTCGGGGCCTGACCTGCTTGAAGATCGCGAGAGCGGCACCTTGGTCCGCCGGCTCGGCGACGATCAGATTTCGCTGGCCGCCGGCCGCGCGGCTCCGGTCAGGCTGGCGCGTCGCACAGCTGGCGCTGCGCCGCCGCCGCAAGGCGGCTTCCAGGGCGTCGAGGTTCGCGCGCAGCTCACGATCGACGGCGACAGCCTCACGCTCCACGCCGCCGATGGCGCGGAGACCGCCTTTTCGCTTCAGCCCGTCGCCGTCGATGTCTGGAACCTGGTCACGCCAGCCGGCGCCCGCGCCGGCGCGGTGATCACCCGGACAGTCGGCGGCGACCTGCTCCTGTCCATGTCCAAGGCCGAGCGCATTCAGTTCCGGAGACTTTCATGACCGCCTTCATCGGCCTGCCGTCCCTGCCCGTCGAGGCGTACCAGAAGGCGGAGGCGCTGCTGTCGTGGAACGCCGCCAAGCTCGTCCGCAACGCCTCTGTGTCGCCCATCTGGGACGCCGACAGCGCCGCGTTTCGCTACCGCCGGCACGACGAGACCGGCGCCGAACAGTGGGTCAGCGTCGACGCCCTCACCGGCCAGCGCACGCCCGCGGCCGCGCCGGAGAGCCGGCCGCGCCCCTGGCGGGACGGCGAGCTTCCGTCGCCGGATCGCCGATGGGCCTTGCGACTCGCGGGCAACAACATCCTGGTGAGGGATGTCGCCGGCGGAGGGGAGCGCCCCCTGACGACCGACGGCGCGCCGTTGCATGGCTGGGGCGGTTCGCCGGGCACGAACCTGGAGCCTGTGACGCAGACGCGGTCTGGCCGCGATCCCTTGCCGGTGGTCGCGTGGTCGCCTGACTCCCGTCGCATCGTCGCCCACCGCATCGACGAGCGGGCGCTGCAGGACTTCCACTTCCTCGAGGCCTGCCCGAAGGACGGCTCGGCGCTGCCGAAGCTCTATTCGGTGAAGTTCTCGACGCCGGACGACGCGGTGCTGGCGACGGCTGACCTCGCCATCTTCGATATCGAGACGGGGCAGTCCCGTCCCATCCAACTGCCGCCCCTGCTGATCACCCGGGAATCGCCTATCGAGCGGGCGCAGGTCTGGTGGTCGGAGTCGGGCGCGGCGCTCTTTGTCCTGGTCATTGACCGCGGCGACAAGGCCTTCCACGTCCACCGGGTGGATCCCGAGACCGGGGCGGCGACGCTCCTGTGGACCGAGGCGGGCGAGACCTACGTCGAGGCCAACGTGGGCTGGAACGAACCGATCGGCCGGGTCCTGGACGACGGCGACAGGCTGCTGCTTCTGTCCGAGCGCAGCGGATGGATGCACCTGTGGCTCCATGACGGCAAGACGGGCGCTCCGATCCGCCCGCTCACGACCGGAGACTGGGTCGTTCGGGAGATCGTGAAGGTCGACGAGGCCGGCGGTCGGGTCTTCTTCATGGCGGGCGGGCGGGAACCCGATCGGGACCCCTACCTTCAGCATCTCTATTCGGTCCGGCTCGACGGGTCCGACCTGAGGCTCCTGACCCCGGAGGCGGCGGAGCATCGGGTCGCGACCTGGTCGCCGCCCCCCTTCCTCACCTGGCGCGGCTATCCCGACTTCGACGCGCCGCGCACGGAAGGCATCTCCCCGGACGGACGGTTCATCGTCGAGACCTTCTCGACCGTCACGACCGCACCCGTCTCGGTGCTGCGTCGGTCCGACGACGGCGCGGTGATCGCCGTGCTCGAGACGGTCGATGTGTCGCCGCTGGAGGCCGCCGGCTGGACCTGGCCCATCCCCTTCACCGTGAAGGCCGCGGACGGCGCGACGGACATCTACGGGGCGCTGTGGCTTCCCAATGGCTACCATGACGACGGATCGTTCCCCGTCGTCGACAGCATCTATCCGGGCCCGCAGACGATCCGGACGCCGAAGGCCGGCGTTTCCGGCGACCTCTGGGGCATGGGCTCCCTGGCGGGCGGCGCGGCCATGGCGGCGCTGGGCTTCGCGGTCGTCACCATCGACGGGACCGGCGGCCCGTTCCGCTCGAAGGCCTTCCACGATGTCTCCTACGGGCGGATGGAGCGGGCCGGCGGGCTCGAGGATCACATCGCGGCCATGCGCCAGCTCGGCCAGCGCTACCCCGGCCTCGACCTCGACCGCGTCGGAATCTTCGGGTTCTCGGGCGGCGGCACCGCGACCTGCCGGGCCATGTTCGAGCATCCGGACTTCTTCAAGGCCGGCGTGGCGGCGGCCGGCAGCCATGACCTGCTGGGCTACACGGCCTACTGGGGCGAGAAGTACCAGGGCCTCTACGACGCGGAGTCGTTCCGACGGGTCCGCAACAGCGATCTGGCGGCCAACTTCAAGGGGCGGATCCTGCTGGTGGCCGGCGAGCTCGACGACAACTGCCATCCCGCAATGACCCTTCAGGTCGCGCAGGCGCTGATGAAGGCCCACAAGGACTTCGAACTGCTCATCATGCCGGGGCACAATCACATGACGCCCGGCGGCGCGGGCTATTTCACCCGGCGGCTCTGGGACTTCTTCGTGCGGCACCTGAACGGACAGGAGCCGCCGCCCCACTACGTCCTCAAAGGCCCGCTGGACGAGGTGGTCTGACGATGAACCTCGACTGGATCCGGGACCTGCCCGTCGACTCGACGACCAAGGGAATGCCGGGGGGGCTGTCCCCCATGCCGCAGAGCCGCGTCGGACAGATGGGCTGGAACGTCCTGCGCCAGGACCTGCCGCTGCCGCTGGCTGTGCTCAAGCGTGAGGCGCTGGAGGGCAACGGCGCCTGGATGCGCGCCTTCACCGCCATGGCCGGCGTGACGATCGCGCCGCACGGCAAGACGACCATGACGCCCGAACTGTTCGCCATGCAGATGGCCGACGGAGCCTTCGGGATCACCTGCGCCACGGCCGGCCATCTCGAAGTCTACCGCGCCGCGGGCGTCCCGCGCGTCATCCTCGCCAACCAGCTGGTCGGCGCCGCCAATCTGCGCATGGCGCTGGCCCACCTGCGCGACCCCGCGTTCGAGCTCTACTGCCTGGTGGATTCCGAAGCCGGCCTGCGGGCCCTGGCCTCGACGGCAGTTGAGCTCGGCCTCGACAGGCAGGTTCCCGTTCTGATCGAGATCGGCGCCATGGGCGCGCGGACCGGCGTGCGAAGCATCGACGAGGGCGTGGCGCTCGCGCGGCTCGCCGTCAGCCTGCCGCAGGTCCGGCTGGCCGGCGTCGAAACCTACGAGAGCATCTTCCCCGAAGCCGAGAAGACCGACCCCGAGCGGCCGGTCGCCGGATTGCTCGATCTGGCCGCGTCCGCGGCGGAGCGGATCGCCGCCGAGCTGCCGCCGTCGTCCGAGCCCTTCCTGCTGACGGCGGGGGGATCGGACTTCTTCGACCTGGTCGTCGACCGCTTCAGGCAGCTCGATCTTGGCCGGCCGGTGGAGATCGTCATCCGGAGCGGCTGTTACATCACCCATGACAGCCTTCACTACGCCGACTGCATCGACCGGCTGATCGCCCGGTCGCCGCAGGCCGCGGCCTTGCCGGGCAAGCTTCAGCCGGCCCTTGAGGTGTGGGGCGCCATCCAGTCGCGTCCGGAGGCCGGCCGCGCCTACGTGAATCTCGGCAAGCGCGACATTTCCTACGACTGGGAGCTGCCGGTTCCGACCCTGTGGTTCCGTCCGGGCGTGCACCAGCGGCCGCAGCCCGCTCCGGCCGCCTGGCGAACGCTTCGCCTGAATGATCAGCACCTCCACCTGGAGGTCCCGGGCGACGACGACGTCCAGGTCGGCGACATGGTGGCGTTCGGGATTTCCCATCCGTGCACCACCTTCGACAAGTGGCGGGTGATCCCGGTGGTCAATGCCGACTATGACGTCGTCGACGCCTTCAGGACGTTCTTCTGACCTTCATAGACGAGGATCGCGGCGGCCAGGTCTTCGGCCGCGCATCCCACGGACTTGAACAGGGTGATCTCGTCGGCGTCCTCGCGCCCCCGGCGCTCCCCGCGGCAAAGCTGTATCAGGCTCGTCAGGTCGGCCGTGTCGATCAGGCCCGCGGCGATCGGCTGGCAGAGGTCGCCCGCCTCGCGCGGCGCCCCCTCCAGGGTGTCGCAGAAGAGGCGAGCGCGTCGAATGACCTCGTCGTCCGCCTCGCGCATCAGCGGCGTGAATCCGCCCACCAGATCGACGTGCGCGCCGGGTGACAGCCACGATCCCCGGACGATCGGGTCGGTAGAGAGGGTCGCTGCGCAGACCAGATCCGAACGGCGCACCGCGGGCTCCAGTGCGTCGGTGGCCCGAATGTCGAGGTCGGGCGTGTCCGCGCGCAGGGCCGCAGCGACGGCTTCGGCCTTCTCCCGCCGCCGGGCCCAGACCTGGACCGTCCGGATGGAGGGGCGGGCGGCGATATGTGCGCTCACAAGGTGGGGCGCGAGCCGGCCGGCGCCGATCATCGTCATGACTGACGCGTCCTCCCGCGCCAGGAACGACGCGGCCAGCGCCGAGGCCGCGGCGGTGCGTCTGGCGGTCAGTTCGCCCCCGTCGATCAGGGCGAGCGGTCGACCATCGCGCGCGCTGAGCAGCAGGTACTGTCCTTCGACCGCGGGGCGACCCATCGCGCCGTTGCCTGGAAAGACGGTCGCGATCTTGACGCCCAGATAGCCGCCCTCGGTCCATGCCGGCATGGTCAGAAGCGTTGCGTCGGGCGCGCCGGGAACGGGGACGGTGTAGTGGCCGCGAACAGGCGCCGTGACGCCTTCCCGGAAAGCGCTCGCGATGGCCTCGATGAGGAGGCGGTAGGCGGCCGAGGCGGCCACCCGGTCTGGACCGATGTGCATCATGGCGCGACCGCTCTAGCCCAAAAGCATCATCGCAGGCGAATTTGCGGGGGCAAAGTGACATCGGGACGCCCTGGCGTGACGCGCCGCCGTTTCGCATTTGCATGGGCGGCATACGCTCTGGGTGCAGACCATGATGGTCAGCGCGTCCGGAACAGGAAATCCTGAACGGCGAAAGAGGGGGTAGTCGAACATGTCTAACCGCTTGCATTATCTGCTGCTCGGCGCGGCTGCCGGGGCCATCTTGGCCACGCCCGCTTTCGCCCAGAGCACGACGACCGACACGACGGTCGATTCCCTGATCGTGACGGCCAACAAGCGCGAGCAATCGCTGCTGACCGTTCCCGGGAGCATCGCCGCGCTCGGCGAGAACGCCATGGACGATCTCATGGTCAATGACGTCCAGGACTACGCGGACCTGATCCCGGGCCTGGACATCACGGCCCCGGTTCCGGGGATCACCAAGGTGACGATCCGGGGGCTGTCCTCCGAGTCCGTGACCAGCAGCGTCGGCGTCTACATCAACGAAACGCCGGTGACGCAGAACGAGCTCGATCCGGATCTGAAGCTCTACGACGTCACCCGGATCGAGGTCCTGCGCGGACCCCAGGGGACGCTGTACGGCGAAGGGTCGCTCGGCGGCACCGTCAAGATCGTGACCAACGCGCCGGACATGTCCGGCGCCTACGGCGGGTTCGAAAGCTCGGCCTCCCAGTACGAGAACGGCGATGGCCTTAACTATTCGGTCGCCGGCTTCTTCAACGCGCCGCTCGGCGAGAACGCCGCGCTGCGCGGCGTGCTCAGCTACCGCAACAACGCGTCCTGGATCACGAACCTGGGATCGGGCGACGCCGAGAACGACGAGCAGACGCTCACCGGCAGGCTGGCGCTCAGGCTTCGCCTGTCGGACACGGCCGACCTGACGCTGACCTACATCGGCCAGAGCATCGAGCTGGGCGGGCCGCGCAATGTGGTCGACCCGACGCTGGGCGATCTGACGCGGAGCACGCTGGTCGATGAGTCCGTTTCCGACGACCTGAGCATCCTCAGCGCCACGCTGGCCTGGGACCTCGGCTTCGCGGACCTGACGTCCGACACCTCGTACTACACGCGGACGCAGAACACGGTCGGCAACAACAACCAGACCGGCGGAACGCGCTTCTTCTACAACGAAATCAGTGGTGCGGCCGCCGGCTTCGGCGCCTTCTCGCAGTTCGGCAACCCGCCCGGGTTCCCGTTCGTCACCACGCCGGAATCGCTTGTCGACTTCACCGGCGAGGCCGAGCAGCTGACCCAAGAGCTTCGCCTGGTCTCCAAGCCCGGCGAGCGCTTCGACTGGATCGTCGGCGCCTTCTACAAGGATCGTCACGACACCAAGGACACCTACTTCGAAGGCGTTATCACCAACTCGCCGGTGGTCAACTTCGCGGCGCTCGACATCCGGCGCAGCCGCACGCTCCTGACCTTCGACTGGAAGCAGATCGCGGTGTTCGGCGAGGTGACCATCCACCTGTCTCCGAGCGTCGACTTCACCGCCGGCCTTCGCTACGCGTCCGAGGAGGTGGGCAACCGGGAGAACCTCGACGGGCTGTTCCAGTACAACTTCGGCAGCTTCCCGGCGACCACGACGCCTGTCCAGTTCGGGCCTGTGTCCGACACCTTTGAGTCCACCACGCCCCGGTTCGTCCTGTCCTACAAGATGAACGAGGACTGGATGGCCTACGCTACGGCCTCGAAGGGCTTCCGTTCGGGGGGCTTCACGGGCGTGACGCCGTTCAAGCCTGACAGCGTCTGGAACTACGAAGTCGGTCTCAAGGGACAGACCGCCGACAATCGCTTCTCGCTCGCGGCGGCGCTCTACAAGATCGAATGGACCGACGTGCAGGTGTTCGACGACATCGCCACACCGCCGTTCTTCGCGGTGCGCAACATCGGCGAGGCCGAGGTGACCGGCTTCGAGCTGGAAGTCACCGCACGGCCGACGGAGCGGCTTGAACTGGCGGCTGGCCTCAACCTGATCGACACGGAAATCACGGCGATCGATCCCAGCGCCAGCGATCCGGACATCATCGCAGCCAAGGGCAACGAACTGCAGAAGGTCCCCAACCTCAGCTATTCGGCCTCGGGCACCTACACCTGGCCGGTGGCCGACGGCTGGGAAGGGCGCGCCACGCTCAGCCTGGCCTACCAGGGCGAGTCGTTCTCCGATTTCCGCAACCTGGCGGCGGAAGAACTCGACGCCTACACGACGGTGGCGACCCGGATCGGCGTTGAAAGCGACCGCTACAGCGTCTTCCTCTTCGGTCGCAACCTCACCGACGAGCGGATCCAGCTCGACGTCTCCGGGGCCGGCAGCGCTGTCGTCGGCACCACGGTCGGTCGTCCGCGGATGATCGGTCTGGAGTTCAAGGCGAAGTTCAACTGACGTCTTCCGGCGGGGGCAGACGGCTGCCCCCGCCACGGCTTTTCCTTGCCCTGATGTCGAGGACCATCTGATGACCTCTCGCGTACCCATCGGGCAGCTTGCCGCCTTCGTGTTCCCCAAACTGGCGCTGGGCCTGATCACGGCGCCATTCTTTTATGTTCTTCCGACCTTCTACGCCCAGAACACCCGGGCCACGCTCGCGGGCCTCGGCACGGCGCTCATCGCATCCCGCCTCTTCGACGCCTTCACCGATCCACTGGTTGGATGGCTGAGCGACAAGACGAAGTCTCCCTGGGGCGCACGCAAGCCCTGGATCATTGGCGGCTCTATCCTGATCGCCGCGTCGATCTTTTTCCTCTTCCAGCCCACCGGCGACGCCACGGTGGCCTACTTCCTGGTCTGGTCCCTGGTCTTCTACCTCGGCTGGACGATGTTCGAGCTGCCTTCGGACGCGTGGCTGACCGAGATCACCCGCGACTACAACGACCGCTCCCGGATATCGGGATGGCAGGGTCTCGCGGCACAGGCAGGCGGCTTTATCTTCTTCGCCGCCTCGGTGACCGGCCTCTTCGGCAAGGGCATGAGCGCCGAACTGCTGGCCGCGGTCGGTTGGGCGAGCCTGATCATCCTGCCCGGCGCCGTCGTTCTGGCGGCGATCTTCGTGCCATCGGGCTCGCGATCGGCGACGGCGTTCGAGACGCCGAAGCTCAGTGGTCTTTGGAAGGCGCTTCGCAGCAACGGCGCGCTGCAGGTGCTGCTCTGCTCGCAGCTGCTGGGGGGCTTCGGCGGCGGCATCTACCTCGGAACGCAGCTTCTCCTGCTCGACGGCTACTTCCAGCAGGGTCACAACTTCGGCCTGATCTTCATGGGCTACCAGGTCGTCCATTTCGCGGCCATGCCGATCTGGCTCAAGATCATCTACCGGTTCGGAAAGCACCGGTCGTGGGCGCTCAGCTGGGGCATGTCGGCGGCCATGACGCCGCTGGCGCTGCTCGTGCCGCCCGGGGAGAACGCCATCTGGCCGCTGCTGGCCCTGGCCATGATCCGCTCGGCCGTCGCCGGCGCCGACATCGTCGCGCCCCGTGCGCTGATGGCCGACGCGATCGACTACGGGATTCTCAAGACCGGGGAGAACTCAGCGGGCAGCTACTTCGCGGCCTCGTCCCTGGCGGTGAAGTTCTGCGCCGCTGTGTCCAGCGGCGTGGCCTTCTGGCTGCTGGCGCTGATCAGCTACGATCCCAAGCCCGGCGCGACGAACACCGACGCATCCACGATGGGCCTGATCGCCATCGGGATGCTCCTCCCGATGATCTGCAACGTGCTTGCGGCATCGCTCATCTGGCGGTTCCCGATCGATCGCCGACGCGCCGACATCATCCGCCGGCGCGTCGAGGGCCGGCGCCCGATCGCCGCGCCCGCGGAGTAAACAATGTCTGCGCTTCCACCCGTCAGCGTCTTTGACGGCGCGCTCGACGAGCGCATCCGTGACATCCTGGCGGCCTATGATGTCCCCGGCGCGGCGGTCGCCATCGTGTCGGACGGGCTGGCCTTCGCATCAGGGTTCGGGCGCCGCCGCCTTGGCCGTCCCGAACCGGTCGGCCCGCGAACGGCGTTCAACGTCGGCTCGACCTCGAAGGCCTTCTCGGCCACGGCCGCCGCCGTCCTCGTGGCCAGGGGGGTGATGACCTGGGATGATCCGGTCCGGCGCTGGCTGCCCGACTTCAGCACCTGGAACGAGGCGGATGCGGCGGTCATGACGCTGCGCGACCTCTCGGGGAATCGCGCGGGCTTGCCACGGAACGGGATCCTTGAGTTCGGCACCGAACTGAAGATCCCCGCCGAGGAAGTGGTGCGCCGCCTGCGCTTTGCCCGACCCGCGGCGGGGCTCCGGGAGCGCTTCACCTACTCCAACATCGCCCACACCGCCGTCGCGCTGGCCGTGGAGCAGGCCAGCGGCCTCACCTATGTCGACTTTCTCAAGCGCGAGGTGTTCGGTCCGCTCGGTATGGCTGACGCATCGGGCGGGGCGGCCGCCCGGGACGACCTGGAGGACGCGTCCGGCTGGCACTGCGCCCTGGACGGCAAGACCATCGAGATTCCGCCGGTCTTCACAGACGTCCATCGCGGCTCCGCGGGCCTCTGTCTGTCGGCGGAGGACGCTGCCCGCTGGCTTGCCTTCAATCTCGGAGACGGCTCCCCGATCCTGCCTGCTGCGGGACTTGCCGAACTCTTCGCCCCGCAGATCGCGTTGCGTGACGATGAGCTGGCCATCTGGATCGCGCCGCCCGGCGCGACTGACGCGGCCTATGCGCTGGGCTGGGGCGTCGCCACTCAGAACGGTACGCGGGTGGTCCGGCACTCAGGCTCCGACTTCGGCATCAACGCCCATGTCGCCCTGGCGCCGAGCGAAGGCAGGGGCGTCGCCGTCTACGTCAACAAGGACTGCAAGGCCTCGATCGAGATCAGCTATGCGGTGTTCGACGCCCTGATGGGCTGGCCCATGGAGGATTGGCGCAAGGTCATCCTCGATCGTCGCCTGCCCGATACGAACGCGGGCTTCAAGCACTCGGCCCTGCGCCCGAATGGCGCCCGACCGGATCGCCCGCCCGAGGCCTACTCCGGCTGGTTTCGCAGCCGGCGCGAAGGCAGTCTCGAGGTCGCTGCAGAGGCCGACAGGCTTGTGCTTCGCTTTCTCGATGCGCCGACCTTCAACGGCGAGTTGGCCCCGCTCGGGCATGACCGGTTCCTGGCGGTGCCCGACTACACCGGATTGATCAGTGATGCGGTAGGGGGGCGGTTCGAGGCCGAGTTCAGCTTCATGGAGGGCCGGGTCTCGTCGCTGACGATCCACGGGATCGGCGTCTTCGAGCGGGGAGTCTGATGGGCGGCCATCGCGTCTTCCTCGCGGCCTGCCAGCACGAGACCAACAGCTTCTCGCCGATCCCCACCGGCAGGGCCAGTTTCGAGGACAGCCTCTGGCTGCGTCCCTCGCGGATGTCTGCGGGCGCGGAGACCGCGCTTGGGAACGTGGTCGGCTACGGAGCGCTGCTGGCCCGCTGCCGGGCGGCGGGCTGGGCCCCGGTGCTCGGTCCGGCGACCTTCGCCCAACCCAGCGCGCCGGCCACCGCCCGGACCTGGGCCTGGATCCGGGACGCCATCCTGGAGGACCTCGCGGCCGCCGGACCGGTGGATGCGGTGCTGCTCAGCCTGCACGGCGCGCAGATCGCCGACGGCTGCGCGGACTGCGAAGCGGAGCTCCTCGAAGCGGTTCGCCGGATCGTCGGTCCTGCGCCCGTCATCGGTGTTCTGCTGGACCTGCACGGCCACGTCGGCCAGCGCATGCTCGACGCCGCCGACGTCGTCCTGGCGTGCCTGGAGTATCCGCACACCGACTTCGACACGCGGGCGGACCAGCTGTTCGACATCGTCCAGGCCGCGCTGGTGGGCGGACCGCGTCCTTTCACGGTGCTGGCCAGGGCGCCGATGATCGACATGCATCACACGACCCGCGAGCCGATGAAGGGCCTGGTCGCCCAGGCGCGGGCCGCCGAGACGGGATCCGTCGCGGCGGTGTCGCTGATGCACGGCTTTCCCTGGGGCGACTGCGCCGAGGCCGGGGCCTGCGTCCTGGTCGCCGCGACTGATGAACGCGAAGCGGCCGCCGCGCTGGCCACAAGCTTCGCGCGGCGGTTCATGGAGCTGAGGGGCGAGGTGAGGGGGCGGCACCTCTCGCTCGAGGGCGCGCTGGACAAGGCGCTCGGCGCCCCCCGGGGCCCGGTCGTGATCGCCGACGCCTCGGACAATCCGGGCGGCGGCGCGGCCTCGGACTCGACCTGGCTTCTGCATGCGCTCCGGGACCGGGGGGTCCGCAACGCCGGAGTCGCCATCGTCTGGGACCCCGTCGCGGTGCGGCTCGCCATGACCGCCGGGGCCGGGGCGCTGCTCCCCCTGCGCGTTGGCGGCAAGGCCGGACCCCTGTCGGGATCTCCGTTCGATGGTCAGGCCAGAGTGATCGCCGTCGACGACGACGTGCGGCAGGGCGGGCCCTTCGAGCGGTCCGGACGACCCCAGGGCGGCGCGCTGGTCGAGATGGACGGGCTGTACATCGTGCTCTCCGGGCGCAGGCAGCAATGCGTCAGCCCCGAGGCCTTTACCGGCTTCGGCTTTGATCCCGGCGCGCTGCGGCTGATCGTCGTGAAGTCCATGCAGCACTTTCACGCGCACTTCGCGTCGATGGCCGCCGACATTGTCTACGCCTCTCCGCCGGGGAGCCTGACGTTCGATTTCGCAGCGCTGCCGTTCCAGCGCGTTCGCCGGCCGATCTGGCCTCTCGACTCCGACCTTGAAGGACCCGCGACATGAAGATTTTCACCGCCGTCATGTCTCATGAAACCAACGTCTTCTCGCCGATCCCCACCGGCCTGGACAGCTTCCGTGACGTGGCCCTGTACCTGCCCGGGTCCAGCTCGGAAGAGGATCGGCTGAAAGCCCTCAAGCGGATCGAATCCTCGGCGGGGCCCGGCGACTTCATGCGCCTGGGGCGGGAGCGGGGTCATGAGATGGTGGTCGGGCCGGTGGCGTCGGCTCTGCCCGCGGGCGCGGTCGTCCGACGTGACTACGAGACGATCCGGGACTCGATCGTGGCGTCCCTTGAGGCGGCGATGCCGGTCGACGGCATTCTGCTCTTCCTGCATGGCGCGCAGGTCGCGGACGGCTACGACGATTGCGAGGGCGACCTGATCGCCCGACTTCGCGCGGTCGTCGGCCCGCGGGTCCCGATCGGCGCCCTGCTGGACCTGCACGGCTCGCTGACGACGCAGATGATGACGGCGGCGACGGCGCTGATCTTCTGCAAGGAGTATCCGCACACCGATTACAGCGAGCGTGCGGTGGAACTGTTCGACATCATCGAGGGCGCCGCAGAGGGCCGGATCACGCCGGTCATGACGCGGATGACCGTCCCCTGCCTCGGCGGGCTCCATACGCGCAGCTCGCCGGGCAAGGAGCTCGTCGCCCACGCCGTGTCGCTTGAAGGACGGGACGGCGTCCTGTCCACCTCGATCGTCCACGGCTTCTCGCTGGGCGATGTCGAGGACTCGACGGGCAACGTGCTGGTGGTGACCGACAACGCCGCCGCCCGGGGGGAAGCGGTCGCGCGGGACCTGGCCGGGCGCTTCTGGGCGATCAAGGGATCGGTGCAGTCGAGCGAGCTCTCGATCCCCGATGTCGTCGAAGCCGCGCTCGCTGAGCCGAAGGGGCCTGTGATCATCGCCGAGCCGGGGGACAACCCCGGCGGCGGCTGGCCGGCGGACAACGTCGACATCCTGCGCGCCCTTCTGGCGCGCCACGCGGACGCCGCCGTGGCGCTGGTCTACGATCCTGTCGCCGTGCAGATCGCGTCGGACGCCGGTGTCGGCGCGCGGCTGGGCCTGCGCATCGGCGGGAAGATCGGCGCCATCTCCGGTCCCCCGCTCGACGTCGAGGCCGAGGTGACGGCGGTCAATCCCGGCGCGCGGCAACGGACGATCTTCGGCTCGGAGCCCGGGCTCTTCGGCCCGGCCGTGGCGATCCGCTGCGGTCGCGTGGACGTGGTCCTGTGTTCGGTCCGCACCCAGCCGTTCAGCCCCGATGTCTTCACCGAACTGGGCATCGATCCTGCGAAGAAGCACATCATCCAGCTGAAGTCCTCGCAGCACTTCTACGCCTTCTTCGAGCCGATCGCGGCCAAGGTCCTCTACTGCAACGGCGTCGGCGGCAGCGTGAGCCGCGTGAGGGCCCGCGGCTATCTGAAGCTCAAGCGGCCGGTCTGGCCCCTCGACGAGCTCGAGTTCGACGCGGCGACGGCCCCGGTGGAGCAGGCGGCATGAGGTTCTTCATCGGCGGCCTGGTGCACGAGACCTCGAGCTTCTCGCCCATCCCCACCAGCCTGCGAAAGTTCCACCCGACCCGGCCGGCGCCGGGCGCGTCGATGGACGAGCTCCTCAAGCTGGGGGGCGCGTCCGTGTACGGCCGATGGGTTCGCCGGGCGCAGGAACAGGGCCATTCGATCGCCGGCGGACCGGTCTTTTCAGCCGGCCCCAGCGGCCTGACCGTGCAGGCGGACTACGAAGCCCTGCGTGACGAGCTGCTCGAGAGTCTGCGGAGCGCGGGGCCCGTCGACGGCGTCCTGCTGTTCCTGCACGGCGCGCAGATGGCGGTCGGCTACCCGGACTGCGAGGGCGACGTACTGGCGCGGGCGCGGGCGATCGTCGGACCCGCGGTTCCGATCGGCGTCGAGCTCGATCTCCACTGCAACATCTCCCCCGCCATGCTCGACAATGCGACCATCCTGATGGCCTGCAAGGAGTATCCCCACACGGACTTCGGCGACCGGGCGATCGAACTGTTCGACCTGATCGCCGCCACCGCGCAGGGGCGGATCCGGCCTGTGACGTCCTTCGTGCGCGTGCCGATGCTCAATCTGTTCTTCACGACCGAGGCCCCCATGCGCGAGTTGGTCGACCTTACGGTCGCCATGGAGGGCAAGGGCAGGGTCCTCACGACGACCCTCGCGCACGGCTTCAGTTCCGCCGACATTCCCGACGCTTCGGCGAGCGTCATCGTGGTGACGGACGACGCGCGGGCCGAGGGCGATCGCATCGCCCAGGGTCTGGCCCGACTGTTCTTCTCCCTGCGCGAGATCGGCGGACCGAAGGCGCTCGACATCGATGCTGTCCTGGATGCAGCCCTGGCGGAGCCTGAAGGTCGCCCGGTCGTCATCGCGGACGGCTCGGACAATCCCGGCGGCGGCGCGCCCGGCGACTCGACCTTCCTGCTCAGGCGGATGCTCGAGCGCGGCATCACCAATGCCGGACTGGCCATGATCTGGGATCAGACCGCGGTGAAGCTGGCGATGGCCGCGGGGCCGGGCGCCCGTCTGCCGATGCGCATCGGCGGCAAGACCAGTCCCATGTCGGGCGATCCGGTGGATGCCGAGGTGGAGGTGCTGGCGGTTCATCAGAACCCGCGGCAGATCGGCTTCTCGGGCGAGAAGGACCTGGGCTTCGGCGCGGCGGCGGCGCTTCGCGTCGGCGGTATCGACGTGATCGTCAACAGTTACCGCGTCCAGACCCTGAGCCTCGAGTGCTTCACCGAGCTCGGCGTCGACCCGCTCTCGAAGCGCCTTCTGGTCGTGAAATCCAACCAGCACTTCTACGCCCACTACGCCGCCATCGCGCAGAAGGTGCTCTACTCGGACGCGCCTGGAACGACGTCGCTGAATGTCGCCAAGCGCCCCTACAGGAACCTGACGCGGCCGATTTGGCCCCTGGACGACGTCGTATTCGGATGAGCTGCGAGGTCTGGCTGAACCCCGCGGCGGCCGGCGCCCGGCCGATGAACGCGGCGGAGGCGGGGGTGCTCGTCCCGCAAGGCTTCATCGCCGCACGGGAGGCCATCTCGGCCTGGTCCGACTACCAGCCGACGCCGCTTCGCGACCTGCCCGCCCTGGCCAGCGCGGTGGGCGTCGGCGCGATCTGGTACAAGGACGAGGCGTCACGCTTCGGGCTGGGCAGCTTCAAGGCCCTCGGCGGCGCCTATGCGGTCCAGCGGCTCGTCGAGGACGGCGCCGTTGAGACGTTCGCGACGGCCACGGACGGCAACCATGGCCGGGCCGTCGCCTGGGGCGCCCGACGCTTCGGGCGGCGCGCGGTCGTCTACATCCATGAAACCGTGAGCGAGGGCCGCGCCGAGGCCATCCGGGCCTTCGGCGCGGAGGTGGTCCGCACGCCGGGCAACTACGACGATTCCGTGCGGCAGGCGGCCGCCGACGCAGCGCTGAACGGCTGGACCGTGGTGTCGGACACGTCCTGGGAGGACTACGCCGATATCCCCCGCCTGGTGATGTACGGCTATGGCGTCATGGTCGAGGAAGCGCTGCGGCAGGCGCCTCACGCTCCGACCCACATCTTCGTACAGGCCGGGGTGGGCGCCCTGGCGGCCGCGGTCTGCGCGGTCGCCTGGCAGGCCCTCGGCGCGGAGCGGCCGCGCCTGATTGTCGTCGAGCCGGAGCGGGCGGCCTGCCTGTTCGAATCCGCCCGGCAGGGGCGGCTGGCGCCGGCGACCGGCGACACCGACAGCCTGATGGCCGGGCTTGCCTGCGGCGAGGCGTCTCCGCTGGCCTGGGACCTTCTGCGCACGGGCGCCGACGCCTTCATGACCGTGCCCGACCAGGACGCTGTTCAGGCCATGCGCAGTCTGGCCAGGCCGCTCGCGGGCGACCCCGCCATCGTCGCCGGCGAGTCAGCGGTCGCCGGGCTGTGCGGCCTCATGCGCGTCTGTCAGGATGGGCGACTGAAGACCGCGCTGGGCCTTGATGCAAACGCCCGGGTGCTGCTGTTCGGCACCGAAGGCGCGACCGACCCGGACCTGTACCGGCGGCTTGTGAGCGAGGCGGGGGAATGAAGCTCTACATCTGTGCCGATATCGAGGGTGTGGCGGGCGTGGTCACCATGGACCACCTCTCGCCGGACGGCTTCGAGTACGAGAAGGCCCGCGAGTGGATGACCGGCGAGGTCAACGCCGCCATCGACGGCGCGCGCGCGGCGGGGGTCACCGAGGTCGTCATCAGCGACAGCCACGGCAACGGCCAGAACCTCCTGCTCGACGACCTCCCCGACGATGTGAAGGTCATCCGCTCCTGGCCGCGGCCGCTGGAGATGATGCAGGGCCTGGAAGATGGCGGCTACTGCGGCGTCTTCCTCATCGGGCACCATACCGGCCACACCGACATGACCGGCACGATCGCCCACACCATCTCCGGCGCCGTGTACGAGATACGGCTGAACGGCGAGCCGGCTTCGGAGACCCGCATCAACGCCGCGCTAGCCGGGCATCTGGGCGCACCGATCCTGCTGACAACGGGCGACGAGGCCTACCGGGCCCATGTCCGGGACCTGCTCGGCGATGTTCCGACCGTCGTCACCAAGACGGCCTATACCGACTACTGCGTGCAGACGCTGACGCCGGCCAGGTCACGCGACCTTATCCGCGCCGCGGCGGAGACTGCGGTGCTGGAGCGCCAGTCGCGGACGACCTACCGCATCGAGGGGCCGGTCAGCGTCGACATGATCTTCAAGCAGCGAGCGCCGGCGCAGGTGCTGTCCATGTGGCCCGGCGTCGAGCAGATCAGCGCCACCGGCGTCCGCTTCGTCGCGAAGGACATGGAAGAAGCGGTGCGGATGGTGGTCGTGGCGACGAACTACGATCCCAAGGCCCGCTAGCCCCACAGGGCGGGCGAGGGCGGCTGGACCAGGGCCCCGTCGTACGTCAGGCCCGGCTCGCGATCGCGCGCCAGAAGCAGCGGGCCGTCGATGTCGACAAGCTCCGCCCGCTGGGCCACCAGATGGGCCGGGGCCATGGCCAGGGACGTGCCGACCATGCAGCCGACCATCAGCCCCAGGCCGGCGGCCGCCGCCTCGTCCGCCAGGGCCAGCGCCTCGGTCAGGCCGCCCGTCTTGTCGAGCTTGATGTTGATCATGTCGTAGCGGCCGATCAGGTCCGTCAGATCGGCGCGACTGCCGCAGGATTCGTCTGCGCAGACGGGCAGGGGGCGAGAAACGCGCGCCAGGGTCTGGTCGCCCCCCTTCGGCAGCGGTTGCTCCACCATCGATACGCCGAGATCCGCCATCCTGTGCAGGCGGCCTTCGACCGCCTCCGGAGCCCAACTCTCGTTGGCGTCCACGATCAGGCGGCAGTCCGGCGCCGCTGCCCGCACCGCAGCCACCCGATCTTCGTCGCCTGTTCCGCCGAGCTTGATCTTGAGGACCGGCATATGCCGGCGAGCAGCAGCGGCTTCGGCCATCGCCGCCGGCGTGTCGAGGCTCAGGGTGTAGACGGTCTGGACCAGCCGCGGAGGCGGCAGGCCGGCGAGGTCGGCGACCGATCTTCCGGTGCGTCGGGCCTCCAGGTCCCAGAGGGCGCAGTCGATGGCGTTGCGCGCCGGGCAGGGCGGCAGCAGGGCCTGGAGGGCGCGACGATCGGCGCCGGCCTCGATCGCCGGCCTCACGGACTCGACCAGCGCCAGGGAGAGCGCGGCGGTCGTGCCGACGTCGGGGTCCGGAGAGGCTTCCCCGCGTCCGATCAGACCGCCGTCCTCGAGTTCGACGACGAGGCAGCTGACTTCTCGCACCTCGCCCCGCGCGATGCGGAAGACGCCGCGGATGGGCCAGGTTTCGACGCGGGCGGTCAGTCGCATAGGTCTCTCCGTTCCTCCGGGTACTTTGCGACCGCCGCGTGGCGGCGCCATCCGGCGAGGAGATCGGAGTGCCGATCGGCAAGGGCGTCGTGACACGCGGCCCTGCCGATGCGCCGGCAACCGCCAGACAGTGCTCCTGACGGTGATCGGGAACCCTCAGATGACAAGCCAACCCCTGCTCCAGCTCGCGGACATCCTGGCCGCCAGAGACCGCATCGCGCCCTGGGTCACCCGCTCGCCGATGCTGCGGCCAAAGCACGGCCCGAGACTCAAGGCCGAGAACCTCCATCCGTGCGGCGCCTTCAAGATCCGAGGGGCGTTCAACTGGCTGCTGAGCCTTACGGAGGCGCAGCGGACAGGCGGCGTGATCGCCCCCTCGAGCGGCAACCATGCCCAGGCGGTCGCCTATGCCGCGCACTGCCTGGGCGTGAAGGCGCTGGCGGTCATGCCGACATCGTCGCCCGAGGCCAAGCGCGCCGGCGTCCGGCGGTGGGGCGCGGAGGTCAAGATCATCGACCCCGCCGTCGACGGATCGGCGATGGCCTGGGCCTCGCGCCACGGCCCGGACATGGGTCTGACGCTCATCCATCCCTATGACGCGCCGGAGATCATGGCCGGGACCGGGACGCTGGGGCTGGAGATCGTCGAGGACGCTCCTGACACGGCGACGGTCTATGTGCCGGTGTCCGGCGGCGGACTGATCTCCGGCGTCGCGACGGCGGTGAAGGCGCGCATGTCCGGGGCGCGGGTGGTCGGCGTCGAGCCGGCGCTGGCCAACGATGTCGCGCTCGGCTTCCGGGCCCGCGAGCGGCGGGCGTTGAGCTATCAGGAGACCGTTCGGACCATGGCCGACGGACTGCGTGTCGAGCAGGCCGGACTGCAGACCTGGCCCCACATCCTGGCGCTGGTCGACGACGTCGTCACCGTGACGGAAGAGGAGATCGCCGCCGCGGTCGCCTGGGTCGCGCGCGAAGGCCGGGTCGTGGCCGAGCCCAGCGGCGCCGTCTCTGTCGCGGCCGCGCTTCGCGACGGCGAACCCGAGCGGACGGTCGCGGTGATCAGCGGCGGCAATGTCGATCCCGCGCTCTATGCTGAACTGATGACGAAAGGAGTGGTCGCGTGACCCGCACCATAGGCATTCTGAAGACCGGAAACCCGCCCCCCGACATCGCCAGCCAGTGGCCGACCTATCCCGACATGGTCCGCTCCATGCTGGGCGACGGCTACCTCTTCCAGGAGTTCGACATCGAGGCCGGCGAGCTGCCGCCGCCCGCCACGGCCGTCGATGGCTTCGTCATCACCGGCTCGCCGGCCGGGGTGTATGACGACCTGCCCTGGATCGCGCCCTTCCGCGCCTGGCTGACCGGCGTCGATCCGCAAACGCCGGTCGTCGGTATCTGCTTCGGGCACCAGATCATGGCCGAGGCCTTCGGCGGCAAGGTCGTGAAGTCCCACAAGGGCTGGGGCGGAGGGCTGCACCGGTACGAGGTCTCCTCCGTCGAGCCGTGGATGGATTCGGCGGAGCCGTTCGCGATCGCCGTGGCCCACCAGGACCAGGTGGTCGAACTGCCGCCGAATGCGACGGTCATCGCCTCGAACGACTTCTGCCCGATCGCCGGCATCGCCTATCGCGACCGCGCCGCCATCACCTTCCAGTGCCATCCGGAGTTTCCGATCCCCTTCGCCGAGGCCCTTGTGGAGCGCCGCCGGCGTCTGGGCACAGTCACGCCGGAGCAGGCCGACGCAGCGCGTGAAACGCTCGCCCGTCCTGCCGATCGCGACCGTGTCGCGCGCTGGATCCGGGCCTTTCTGGCCCGCGCGACGGGCTGATCCGGAGCTCTGTCACGAAGAGGCGGCGAGGTCGCCCGAAGGCGGCTTCAGGGGCTGTCGCGGCGACGCTGATCGCGGTTCATCGGCGGTGACGCACGCAGCCTAGGAGCACGCCATGAGCCGCATCGCCTGGGGCGGGGTCTATCCCGCTTCCTCCACCCAGTTCGCGCCGGACCTATCGATCGATCTGGACGCCACCCAGCAGCACTACGACCGGCTGATCAAGGACGGCGTCCACGGGCTTATCGTGCTGGGCACCGTGGGCGAGAACAACTCGCTGAGCGCCGCTGAAAAGCGCACGGTGGTCAAGGCGGCCGTCGAAGTCGCGGCGGGTCGCGTGCCGGTGCTGTCGGGGGTCTCGGAGTTCACGACCGGCGCGGCCGCCGATTACGCCCGCGACGCGGAGAAGCTGGGCGCCGATGGCCTGATGGTGCTGCCGGCCATGGTCTATGTCCCGACCGAGGACGAACTGGTCGCGCACTTCGACACCGTCGCGGGCGCCTGCGGCCTGCCGCTGATGCTCTACAACAACCCGCCGGCCTATCGGGTCGACATCTCGATCGGGGCGCTGGAGCGGCTGGCGCGCCACGATACCGTGGTCGCCCTCAAGGAGGCGGCGGTCGACACCCGGCGCTACACCGACCTGATCAATGCGCTGGGCGACCGCTATGTCCTGTTCGCAGGGCTCGATGACGTGGCGCTCGAGGCGCTGGCGCTCGGCGCCGACGGCTGGGTTTCGGGCCTGACCAACGCCTTCCCGGCGGAGTCGCTGGCGCTCTGGGACGCCATGGAGCGGGGCGACCTCGCCGAGGCCCGCCGCATCTACCGCTGGTTCATGCCGCTGCTGCACCTCGACGCGGACCATGACCTCGTCCAGGCGATCAAGATGTGCAACGTCGCCGTGGGGCGCGGCAATGACCGCATCCGGCCGCCGCGCCTGCCGCTCGCCGGCCCCCGTCGCGCCGAGGTCGAGGCGGTGATCCGCGCCGCCCTTGCCACGCGCCCGCTGCGCGAGGCCGCCTGACAATGGCCGACGTCGACACCCGCCTGGCCACGCTAGGGATCGCGCTTCCGGCGGCGTCCTCGCCGGCGGCCAACTATGTCTCCTTTGTCCGCTCAGGGTCGCTGGTCCATATCTCCGGGCAGGTCTCAAGGACCCCGGGCGAGACCGTGCTCGGAACCGTCGGCGCGGACCTGACGCTCGAAGACGGCGTACGCGCCGCGCGGCTGTGCGGACTCAATCTCGTCAGCCAGATGCGGCAAGCCTGTGGCGGCGACCTGAACCGCGTCGTCCGGGTGGTGAAGCTCGGCGGCAGCATCCAGGCCGGGCCGGAGCTCGAACAGCTGCCGCTGGTCATGAACGGCTGTTCCGACCTGATGGTCGAGGTCTTCGGGGACGCCGGGCGCCACGCGCGGACCACGGTGGGCGTCTATCGGCTTCCAGGCGGCGTCGCGGTCGAGGTCGACGCCGTGGTCGAGGTGCGGGACTGATGCCGACGACCTGCCGCGCCGCGCTCGTGCAACTGCGGACGCCTGACGACGCCGAGGCGGCGCTGCGGCACGCCCTGCCGTTCGTCGAGGCGGCGGTGGGCGACGGGGCCGAGCTGATCCTTCTGCCCGAGACCTGCAATCTGATGGAACGGGACTCCGCCGCCCTCCAGCGGAAGGTCGTGGCGGAAGCGGACGACCCGTTCGTCGCCGGCATGCGTCGCGTCGCGGCGGACGCCGGCGTGTGGCTGCTGCTCGGCTCGGTCGTGGTTCGCCATCCGGACGGCCGACGCGCCAACCGGAGCCTGCTGCTCGATCCCGCGGGGCAGGTCGTGGCGCGATACGACAAGATCCACCTCTTCGACGCCGACCTCGCCAACGGTCAGCGCTACCGGGAGTCGGCCAACTATGTCCCGGGCTCGCAGGCCGCGGTGGCCGGGACGCCGTGGGGCGGTCTGGGCCTGACCATCTGCTACGATGTCCGCTTCCCCGTGCTTCATCGCGACCTCGCGCTCGCCGGCGCCGCGATGATCGCCTCGCCGGCGGCGTTCACCCCGACGACGGGGGCCGCCCACTGGGAGATCCTGCTCCGCGCCCGCGCGATCGAGACCGGCAGCTTCGTGCTGGCGCCCGCCCAGGGCGGCGCCCACGCCGACGGCGAGGTCACCTGGGGCCGGTCGATGATCATCTCGCCCTGGGGCGAACTGCTGGCCGCCGCGCGGGATGATGCCCCCGGGGTGGTGAGCGCCGACCTCGATCTGGCGGCCGTCGCCGCCGCCCGTTCGGCGATCCCGGCGCTCGCCAATCGTCGCGCCTACGCGGCGCCGGCAGGAGTTGGCCAATGACGGAAACGCGCAGGCTCACGCACGCCATCGCCGGGCGCCGCATCGCCGGTCCCGACGCGTTCGAGCAGCCGAGCCCGGGAAATCCGACCGACCTTGTCGTCACCGGCCCGGACGCCGGCGCGGCCCTGGCCGTTGAGGCGGCGGCCGCCGCCAGGACGGCGCAGACGCGGCTTCGCGACGGCGGCATCGAGGCGATCGGCGATGCGCTGGACCGGATCGCCGATTCCATCGCACGGGAAGCGCCGGCCCTGGCGCTGCTGGCGGCGCGAGAGACCGGAAAGACGGTGCGCGACGCCCGCGCCGAAGCCCTCCGCGCCTCCAGGGTCTTTCGCTTCTTCGCCGGCGAGGCCCTGCGGAACGCCGGGGAGCGCTTCGACTCCACCCGTCGCGGCGTGACGGTCGAGGTCACCTACGAGCCGACGGGCGTGATCGGGGCGATCACCCCCTGGAATTTCCCGCTCGCCATCCCGGCCTGGAAGATCGCGCCGGCCCTGGCCTTCGGAAACGCCGTCGTCTGGAAACCGTCGGAACTCTCGTCGGCCACCGCCGACGCCCTGCTTGCGATCATCGCCGACGCCGGCCTTCCGGAAGGGGCGGTCAACATGCTCCTGGGCGGGGGCGGCGCCGGGGCGGCGGTCGCCGGCTGCGACGGGATCGACGCGGTGTCCTTCACGGGCTCGCAGGCGACGGGCCGCGCCGTCAGGCTGGCGGCGGCGGAACGGGGGGCCGGCGTGCAGCTCGAAATGGGCGGCGTGAACGGGCTGATCGTGCTGGCCGACGCCGATCTGGGGGCCGCGGTCGAGACGGCGGTCAACGGCGCCTTCTTCGCCGCCGGTCAGCGTTGCACGGCCACGTCGCGCCTTATTGTCGAGGACTCGGTTGCGGACGTGTTCGTCGAGCGACTGGCGGCCCGGGTCGCCAGTCTCAGGATCGGCGATCCGCGAGAAGAATCGACCGACCTCGGCCCGCTGGCCTCGATGCGGCAGAAGGCGCGGGTCGAGGAAGCCGTGGCCCGGGCCGAAGCGTCCGGCGCCGTGCGCCTGTTCGGCGCCGCGGCGTCATCGTTGCCGCCCTGCTTCGTCGCGCCGACCCTGTTCGAGGCCGCTGACCGGGACGGCGTCCTGGCGCGCGAGGAGATCTTCGGGCCGGTCGCGGGTCTGTTCCGTGTCGCCGATTTCGATGAGGCGATGGCCGTGCTGAACGCCACGCCGTTCGGACTGTCCGCAGGTCTCTGCACCCGTTCGCTGGCCAGGGCGGAAGCGTTCAAGCGGAATGCCAGGGCCGGGATGTGCATGGTCAACCTGCCGACCGCGGGCGTCGACCACCATGCGCCGTTCGGCGGCGTGGGCGCCTCGAGCTACGGGCCGCGGGAGCAGGGTCGAGCGGCGCGCGGCTTCTACACGCGGATGAAGACGGTATACCAGGCCTGAATGAGGCGGCGCCATGCCTGAGACCTGCCAGGCCGACCCAGACGAGGGGGGAACTCGCGGCCAGGCTGTCGCGCTCCCGATCGGAGGGATCGCCGAACTCACGGGGCTCACGATCCGCGCGATCCGGCTCTATGAGGAGAAAGGCCTCCTCAAGCCTGCGCGCGATCGCAACGGCATGCGCTGGTTCGATGGGCCGACACTCCGACGCCTGGTGTTTGTCGCACAGGCGCGGGAGGCGGGATTCACGCTGGCGGAGATCAAGGTTCTTGCCGAAGGCGCGTCAGGGGATTCTTGCGCCTCGATGTCGGCGTGCGAGACCTTGATGACACGCCGGTTTGAAGCCCTCCAGGTTCAGCGGAGCGCGCTGCTGCGATGCTGTGACCTCCTTCCCAAGCTGAATGTCGGGGGTTCGATCCCCCCCGGCCGCTCCATCCGTCCATTCAGGGCGTGAGGAACAGGCAGGGGCCCAGCTTCGCCCACAGCGCCTGGCACCGGGCCTGGAAGCCGCTCGGCGCCGGCCGGGCGCCGCGGTCGATCCAGCCTTCCAGCGCGTCCAGCGCGGTCATGTAGCTGGCGTCCGACAGGCGGCTGTGGTCGGCCTCGTCGGTGACCACCTGGACCAGCAACGAGGACCGGCCCGCGGCGGCGACGGTCGCGGCGTAGACCGCCTCGACGCCGACGCTGACCGTCGGATCATGCCGGGCGTGCAGCGTCAGGACGGGGCGCTCGATGCTTCCGGTGAGGTCGGCGTCACGGGCCAGTAGCGCGACCCCTTCCGGATCCGCCACGAACCGCTCCACGCTGGCGTTCAGCGCGGCGTCGTCGGATGATCCGCTGTAGACGGTGGCGCTGTTGTCGAACGGATTGCGCCCGTCCAGGCGCAACTGGACCATGTCGCGAAACAGGAAGGTCGCCCAGGTCATGTGGCTGACCAGCTGGGCCTCGGCCACGCCGGTCACCGCCAGGATGTCGCGCAGCCGGGCGGCCTGGTCCGGGCTGCGCCGGTCGGCGGGCAGATGCACCCCGGTGCAGGTCTCGATCCGGCGACGAAGCTCGGCCCGCGTCATCGGGCTGTCCAGCGGCAGGCCCTGCCACACCGGATAGGCCGGCTCGCCGGGCGCCGGATGGTTGCCGCAGTAGTACTGGTAGACGGCGCGCAGATCGGCGCGGAAGCCGTAGGCGCGCGTCCCGCCCGAGACGATGCCGTTGGTGATCAGCACACCGTCGTAGGTGCGCTCCGCCGCGGCGTCGCCGCTGATGTAGAGCTCGGCGGCCTTGGCGGCGACGTTGCCGCCCCAGGACTGTCCGTGCAGCAGCGTGCGGTCGGGCCGGCCGTACAGCGACCAGAAGATCCTGCGGCTGTTGTCGGCATCCTCGGCGGCCATCCGCACGCCGTAGCCGCCGCGGCGGTAGGTCGAGCCGATCCAGGCGTAGCCGTGCCGGACCATGACCGAGAACCGGTCCAGGTCCTCGAGCGGATCGGCGGCTTCCGGCGTCCCGGTCCGGGGTCCGCCATGGGCGTGAACGATCAGGCGGCGGTTCCAGTTGGGCGGTATCGCCGCCACGTACCAGGCCCCGTTGGCGTCCTGTCCCGACACGCAACGGGTCCCCTTGCCGACCGAGGCCGGGCAGGGGATGGCCGTGGGCCTGGCGCCGGACGAGCCCGCCGCGACGGGCGCGGGGGCGACCAGCAGGGCGGACAGGAGTAGGGCCAGACGCATCATGGAGGGCTTCCAGGCGGGTCGGCGCGGGCGAGGGGGCCCACGCCGGCCGCCGGTCAGAAGGACTTGGAGATGTTGACGTACCACGAACGGCCGTAGGGGCGGTGAACCGAGCCCAGGTAGCCGCCGTCGGCCAGCGGCGGCCCTTCGTCCGTCAGGTCCCGCACGCCGATCCGCACCGCGGTTCCGGACGCTAGGCCCGCGTCCTCGAACTCGTACTGGCCATAGAGGTTGGTGACCAGTTGCGACTCGACCACCCAGGGTTCGCCGGTGGCGCTGAGCAGCGAGGGCTGCTCGATCTCGCTGACGTACTGGGTGGAGACTCCGGCCCGCCACGGGCCCTTGCGCCAGATGAAGGTGGTGCTGATCTTCCATTCCGGCCGGCCGTTCTGGGCGATCAGCTGGCTGGAGTCGGGCAGGGCGGTCAGCGGGTCGATGACGCCGGCGTCGCGCGCCGCGTACAGGGAGTCGATGATGGCCCCCGGCTCACGCGAGTAGGTCAGGAGCTGCGAGGCGTTGAGCCGGAAGATGAAGGTGCCCCAGGCCGTGCGCCGCTTGGCCCAGGAGAAGCCGAAGTCGACCCCCTCGACCGTCTGCGGCAGCAGGTTGATGAAGCGATCGCTGATCGAGACCACTTCCCCGACCGGCGCCAGGCCGCTGCCGTTGAACAGCGTCACGTCATCGGCGTCCGGCGCGGCGCGCACGACGTTGGGATTGGACCCGCCCTGGGTGCGGTTGAGGTAGTCCAGCGTCAGGGCCGCCTGGGCGCCCAGCAGGCCGACGATCTCCTCCTGCTCGATCGACCAGCGGTCGACCGTGAAGGTGATCTCGCCCCAGGACTCGGGCAGGAAGCGGGGCTCGAACACCAGGCCGTAGGACGTGTTGGTGCTTTCCTCGGGCTTGAGGTCGGGGTTGCCGGCGACCAGCAGCGACGCGCTGGCGCTTTGCGAGCACTGGGCCATCGAGGTGATCGTCCCGGCCAGCAGGGCCGGGGTGCAGCGGTAGTAGTCGGTGCCGCCGGCCAGGCGCGCGTACTGGGTGGCGTTGACCTGCTCCAGGTTGGGCGCCCGGAAGCCCTGCGAGTAGGAGCCGCGGAACCGGAAGCCGTCGAACAGGTCCCAGGCCACGGCGATCTTCGGCTTGGCCACCGAGCCGAAGTCCGAATACTCCTCGAACCGGCCGGCGAGCTGCATGTCGAGGCTGCGGACCAGCGGGATGTTCATCTCCGGCGAGACGACCGGGACGGCGAATTCCAGGAAGGCGCCGGCCACCGTGCGCTTGCCGCGGGTGTCGGGGTTGGGGCTGACGGCCACGACGTTGGAGATGTTGGTCGCGCCGCTGACCGCGTCGACGAAGGTGAAGGTCCCGTCGAGGTTCGAGTCACGATCGTCGTACTGGGTCTCGCGCCGGAACTCCGCCCCGAAGGCGACGCCGACCGGACCGGCCGGCAGCTCGAACAGGTCGTTGCGCGACATCTTGAAGTCGGCGAGCGTCAGCGTCGTGCGCGAGAAGCGGCGCATGTCGAACGTGATCGCGTCGATGGCGGCCTGGGAGGACGGCGAGCAGTCGCCGTAGCTGGTGGTGGCCACGCAGCCGCCGCCGAAGGGGTTGTAGGCGTCGGGCGTCGACAGGGCGAGCTGCTGCTGCAGGGCCGTCATGTTGATGTTGGGCGAGGTGTCCTCGGCCTCGGCCTCGGAATAGAGCAGCGCCGACTCCCAGTCGAAGCCGCGCCATTCGCCGCGCAGGCCGGCCAGGAAGCGGGACTGGAAGTTCTTGACCGTCACCGTCTGGAAGCCCGCGTCAATGTAGCGGTAGTTCTCCAGCAGGATCGGCAGGCCTCCGGCCGGCACATTGGTCAGGTTGGGCAGGCGGTTGGGATTGACCGACCCGTCGGAGAAGGTGACCGGGCCGAACGGGTTCCAGTAGTTGCTGGCCGGAATCCAGATGTCGTTCAGATTGACGACCGGCGGCTGGATCGCGCGGCTTTCGGCCCCGTAGTAGCCGATCTCGCCGAAGGCGGTGATCGTCGGCGTCAGGTCATAGTGGCCGGTCAGGAAGATGTTGGTCCGCTGCAGGTCGGACCGCACCGTGGTGCCGTACCGGGTGTCGTAGCGCAGCTCGCGGATATCGCCGTTGTAGGAGCCGTTGCCCTGCACCAGGCAGATGCCGTTGTTGAAGTTCACGCCCACGCAGCCGATGGTCTCGGGCTGGTAGTGGAAGGCGCCGGCGGAGGTCGCGATGATCACGCCGTTGGATCGCGGCCGCAGGGCGGTCGAGCTGCCGGGCGTGCTCAGCCGGGCCCACGGGGTGTGCGACGAGCGGCCGTCGGGGACCGTCGAGGTCTCGAATCCGGGCTGGTTGGCGAAGAAGGGCCGCAGGTCGTCGCTGAAGGTGAAGTCCTGGTCCTCGGCCTTCAGCGCGGTGCGGTCGCTGTAGCTGGCGAACAGCGAGATGTTCCCGCGGTCGAAGTTCTTGCCGGCGAAGATGCCGGCCTCGAATTCCCGCAGGCTGGTGCCTTCGGCGCCGCTGTACTGCGCCTCCAGCTCGACGCCGTCGAAGTCATCGCGCAGCACGGTGTTGACCACCCCGGCCACCGCGTCGGCGCCGTAGATGGCCGCCGCGCCGTCGAGCAGCACCTCCAGCCGCTCCAGGCCCGAGACCGGGATGGCGTTGGAGTTGTAGCTGAGCACCGGCACCGTGCCGGTGTCGGACGTTCCCTGGCTGGTCGGGTGAGCGACCATGCGCCGGCCGTTCAGCAGGACCAGGGTGTTGCCCACGCCCAGCGAGCGCAGGTTGACGGAGTTGACGTCGCCGCGGGCCGAGTTGCTGGTCTGCGGATTGTTGGCGGGGTCGAACAGGACATCGCCCATCTGGGGGATGGAGCGCATCAGCTCGTCGCCGGAGAGGGCGCCGGTCGCGTCGATCTGGTCCGCGTCGAAGACCACGACCGGCAGCGCGTCCGTCGTCGAGGCGCCGCGGATCTGGGAGCCGACCACGACCAGTTCCTCGACCTCGGTCGTCGCGCCGGCCGCCGGAGCGTCGGGGACTGTCTGGGCGGCCGCGAGGCCGGCGGAGGCGAGGATCGCCAGCGTGGCGACACCGCCCAGCAGCGAGGTGCGATGGATGTCTCTCATGGTCTTGTCCTCCCTATTCGCCCCGACCGTTCAATCGGCCGTTATGGCGTCCTTGTCCCCCGGCCCCGCCGCCGGATCCGGCGGTGCGGCCAATGCTTTCGGTCCGGACCCGAGCGCGCTGTGCAGCATCTCGCGGTCCAGCTGTCCTTCCCACCGCGCCACCACCAGGGTGGCCACGGCGTTGCCGACGAAGTTGGTCAGGGCCCGGCACTCGCTCATGAAGCGGTCGATGCCGAGGATCAGCGCCATGCCGGCCAGCGGCACGCTGGGCACGACGGCCAGCGTCGCGGCCAGGGTGATGAACCCGGCGCCGGTGATGCCCGCCGCCCCCTTGGAGCTCAGCATGGCGACCAGCAGCAGCAGGACCTGGTCCTGGAGGCTCAGGTCGATGTTCATGGCCTGGGCGATGAACAGCGCCGCCATCGTCATGTAGATGTTGGTGCCGTCCAGATTGAACGAGTAGCCGGTCGGCACGACCAGCCCGACCACCGCCTTGGGCGCGCCGGCCTGCTCCAGCTTCTGCATCAGGCTCGGCAGCGCCGCTTCCGACGAGGAGGTGCCGAGCACCAGCAGCAGCTCCTCCTTCAGGTAGGCCACCAGCCGGAAGATCGAGAAGCCGTTCACCCAGGCGACCAGGCCCAGGATGCCGAACACGAAGACGAGCGAGGTCAGGTAGAAGGTGGCGATCAGCGCGGCCAGGTTGGCGATCGCCCCCAGACCGTAGGCGCCGATGGTGAAGGCGAAGGCGCCGAACGCCCCGACCGGCGCGGCCTTCATCAGGATAGCCACCAGCTTGAAGACGATCTGGCTCAGGGCTTCCAGCGCCCGCTGCACCGGCGCGGCGGCGTCGCCGGCCACGGCCATGGCGATGCCGAACAGGATGGAGACGAACAGAACCTGGAGGATGTTGCCGTCGACGAAGGCGCTGACGAGGGTGCCGGGGATGACGCCGGTCAGGAAGCCGACGATCGTCGTCTCATGCGCCGCCTGGGCATACTGGCTGACGGCGCCGGTGTTCAGCGTCGCCGGATCGATGTTCAGGCCGCGTCCAGGCTGGACGACGTTGGCGATGATCAGGCCGACGATCAGGGCCAGGGTCGAGAAGACCAGGAAGTAGGCGAACGCCTTGGCGGCCACCCGGCCGATCTGCTTCAGATCCCGCATGCCGGCGATGCCGGTGGTGATGGTCAGGAAGATCACCGGCGCGATGATCATCTTCACCAGCTTGATGAAGCCGTCGCCCAGCGGCTTCAGGCTCTGGCCGAGGTCGGGCCAGAAGTGGCCGATCGCCCCGCCGGCGACGATCGCCACCAGCACGATGAAGTAGAGGCTGCGGTAGAAGGGGCGGCGGACGGTCGGCGCGTCGGCGCTGGCGACTGCTGGATGCATCACGCGACCTCCCCTTGGAGCTGCGGCCGGCTCCGGTCTCGACGGCGCTCTGACTGGCGCGATTGGGGCAAGTATCGAGCCGCTCCAGAGAGGCGGCCAAGCGCTTTTGGCGATCGCTCAACCAGTTGATTATTATCAGTAAAATTTCTCACCCTTCACCTCGACGGCTCGATTTGTGCGGAATTTCGCACACGATGAATCGACTTTCGTGCGGAAGTTCGCATGGTGGACGAATGCGGCTGCCTGAATCAAATCCGGCCCAGTGGCGGTTATTCGTGGCGATCTGGCTGGTCATCGCGGTCGTCGCCGTGACGGCCAGCGGCGCGTTCGCCCGTCGCGACGCGATGGCCTCGGCCGGACGGCAGGCGACCACGGCGAGCGCCCTTCACGCCGCCGTCCTGCGCAGCGAGCTGGAGCGCCATCGCTCGCTGCCGATGGTCCTGGCCCAGGACCCTGATCTGGCCGGGCTGCTGGCCCGTCCGAGCGCCGAGGCGGCGGCGCGCCTCAACGTCAAGTTCGAGGGCCTGGCCCGGGAGGTCCGCGCCGCCGCTATCTACGCCCTGGACGCCAACGGCCGGACGCTGGCCGCCAGCAACTGGCGACTGCCGACCAGCTTCGTCGGCTCGAACTACCGGTTCCGGCCCTACTACTTCGAGGCCATGCGGGACGGGCAGGCGAGCTTCTTCGCGCTCGGCACGGTCAGCGGCCGGCCGGGGCTCTACCTGTCGCGCCGGGTTGACGATGCGGCCGGCCGGGCGCTGGGCGTCATCGTGGCCAAGGTCGAGTTCGACGCGCTGGAGGCGGAGTGGCGGGCCTCGGGCGAGCCGACCTATGTCACCGACGCCGACGGCGTGGTGGTGGTGACCACGGTGCCGGCCTGGCGCTTCCGCACGACCGGTCCGCTGACGCCGGAGCAGCGCCGCCGGTTCGCGGCGACCCAGACCGCCGGCGCCACCGTGCCCAGCGCGTTGCCGTTCGAGGCAGTCGACACGGCGATGATCCGGCTTTCCGCCGAGGTCCCGCCCGACCTCTACGCCGTCGCCTCCGACCCGATCCCCGACATCGGATGGCGGCTCACCCTGCTGGCCCCGGCCGGAGCGACGATGTCGGGCGCGGTGGCCGGCGCCCGCTGGCTCGCCGCGCTCAGCGTCGCCCTGCTCGCCGCCCTGACCGGCATCCTGCTGCGCCGCCGCCAGCGGGCTGCCGCCCATGCGATCGAGGCCGAGCAGGGCCGTATCGAACTGGAGCGGCAGATCGGCCTGCGCACCGCCGAGCTGCGCGCGACCAACGACCTCCTGAACCGCGAAATCGACGAGCGGCAGCGGCTGGAGTCGGTGCGCCAGGATCTCCAGGACGACCTGATCCAGGCCAACAAGCTGGCGACGCTCGGCCAGATCGCCGCCGGGGTGGCGCACGAGATCAACCAGCCCATCGCCGCCATCCGGACTCACGCCGACAGTGCGGCCCTGCAGCTGCGGCGCGAGGACAGCGCCGGCGCGCTTCGCTCGCTGTCGAGCATCGATCGCCTGACCGAACGGGTCGGCGTCATCACGGACGAACTGCGAGCCTTCTCGCGCAAGACCCGGTCCGAGACCGTCGCCGTCGGCGTCGACGCCGCCATCGACGGCGCGCTGCTGCTCGTGGCGGGCAAGCTGCGGGAGAACGGGATCACCCTGGACCGTCGGCGGGCGACCAGCGGGCTGGCGGTCCTGGCCGAGCGCAACCGGCTCGAACAGGTGGTGCTGAACATCCTCCAGAACGCCATCGAGGCGCTGGACGGAACGCCCGACCCGGCCATCACCCTGGGCGTGAGCGCCAGGGGCAAGCAGGTGAGCATCCATGTCACGGACAACGGCCCCGGCGTCGCCCCGGCCGTCCAGGCGCGGCTGTTCACGCCGTTCACGACCAGCAAGCGCGACGGCATGGGCCTGGGCCTGGTCATCAGCCGCGACATCGTCGCCGCGTTCGGCGGCGAGCTCTCGCTGGAGCCGTCCCCGCGCGGCGCCCGCTTCGTCATCCGGCTGGCGAAGGCGCCATGAGCTTCGAGGTCCTCAAGCGGGTCGCGCTCGTCGACGACGACGACGCCTTTCGCGCTGCCCTGGCCGAGCGGCTCGAGCTGGACGGGCTGACCGTCCTGCCCTTCGCTTCGGCGGAAGGTGCCCTCAAGGCGATCACCGATCGCTTCGACGGCGTGGTGGTCACTGACCTGCGCATGCCCGGCATGGATGGCCGGCAACTGGTCGAGCGGCTGGCCGGCGTCGATCCGGACATCCCGGTGGTGATGATGACCGGGCACGGCGACATCGCTGAGGCGGTCGACGCCATGAAGCGCGGCGCCTACGACTTCCTCGCCAAGCCCTTCGCGCCCGAGCGCCTGATCGAGACCCTCGGACGGGCGCTGGAGAAGCGCGCGCTGGTGCTCGACAACCGCCGGCTGGCCGCGCTCGCCGCCAATGACGAAGGGTCCATCCCGCTCAGCGGCGGCAGCCGGTCGGTGGAGGCGCTGCGCGCCGCCATCCAGCGGCTGGCCGACGCGGAGGTGGACGTGCTGATCGAGGGCGAGACCGGCTCGGGCAAGGAGGCGGTGGCCCGCGCCATCCACAACGCCGGACGCCGGCGCCCGCGGCCGTTCGTGGCGGTCTCCTGCGCGGCCCTGCCGGAGAGCGGGCTGGAGAGTCTGCTGATGGGGGACGTCACCGGCGGCGCCGGCGCCTTTCGCCGCCGCGAGGGCCAGATCGAGCAGTCGAACCGGGGCACCCTGTTCCTCGATGAGATCGATCTCGCGCCGCGCGCCGCCCAGCTGCTGCTGCTGCGCGTGCTCGAGGAGCGCGAGGTGCTGCCGGTCGGCGCCATGGAGGCCCACGCGCTGGACCTGCGGGTGCTGGCCGCCACCAAGGGCGATCCGGCCGAGGCGGTGGCCAGCGGCGCCCTGCGGGAGGATCTCTACTATCGCCTCAATGTCGTCCGCCTGAGGACGCCGCCGCTGCGCGAACGGCGCGAGGATGTGCCGCTGCTCTTCGCCCGCTTTCTCAGTCGCGCGGCAGGCCGGCTGGGCCGCGAGGTTCCGCAGGTCGATCATGCCGTCCGCCGGCGCTTGCTCGAGCATGACTGGCCGGGAAACCTGCGCGAGCTGGCCAACTACGCCAGCCAGGTCGCCGTGGGCCTTGCGCCGCCCGAGTCGGAGACCCCGCCCGACGCCGGGCTGGTCCAGCGCGTCCAGGCCTACGAGGCCGAACTGATCCGGGAGTCGCTCAGCCGGCACCGGGGCGACATCCGCCAGGTGACCGCGGAGCTGCGGCTCCCCCGCAAGACGCTCTACGACAAGATGGCCCGCCACGGCCTGGTGCCGGCCAGCCACCGGCGCCGCTAGCCGCAACGCATTCCACCCGGCCGCTCCACGGTTCCTGCACCGGCGCGACCTATAAGCAGCGCGGTGATCACCGCCGTGGAGGCCGCGCGTGCCGGGAAAGCTGCTGGACATCCGGCGATACGCCGCCGGGCTGCTGACGTTCGTCGCCGCCGTGATGGTGCTGGCGGCGGTCGATGTGCGCTGGTGGCATCCGGCCTGCGACAACGTCTGGAACGGCGGCGGCTACTACGGCGTCGGCGTTCCGTTTCCGGCCTCCATGCCGACGGTGATGTCGATGGAGTTCAGCTACATGCCGCATGTGCAGGCGCTGAACCTGATCGTGCTGGCCGCGGTGCTGTATCCGCTGATCGCCGCCGTACACGGCAGGATCACGGGCTGGCTGCCCGGCCTGAGGTGGCCGCTCGCCTGGATCGCGTTGGCGATGGCGCTGATGATCGGCGGGGTGACGGCGCTGATGACGATCGAACTCGGCCGGCCGACGCTGTCGATCGCCGACGAGGGCCAGGATCACTACTGGGACTTCCGGCTGGCTCTGTTGGTTGACGGCCAGTGCCAGCGATGACCGCTCAGGCCGCGACTTCCACGAAGCCTTCGGTCAGCAGGCGGCCGTCCGGGGCGGACAGGCGGAACGGCGTGGCCGCGCCGACCGCTTCGCCGCTCGCCAGCAGCATGTCCTCGCCCGCCCAGGCGGGGGAGCGGAACCGCGCGGCCAGCCGAGTGATCCGCGATCCCGCCGGGGCGGCGCGCAGGCCGGCAAGCGCCCACAGGGCCGTGCCGTGGATCAGGATGTCGGGCAGGCCGGCGGCCAGGGCCACGGCGCGCTCGGTGTGGATCGGGTTCCAGATCTCGGCGCACTCCGAATAGAGGTGCGGGAAGCCGCGCGGGGTCTGGATCAGGGTCGGCGCTGCGGTGGAAGGTGTGAACGCGGGCCAGGCCTCGTCCTCAAGCGGGCCGGTCTCGGCCCCCTCCACCGCCACGCCGCGCAGCACGCTGACCGAGGTCGAGACCGCGACCACTTCGGCGCCGACCCGGCTCTCGTAGACCGTCGTGGCGACGGCGCCGGCCCGACTGCTTCGCACACCGACGAGCGCCGCCGTCACGGTCAGGGTCTCGCCGGCCAGCACCGGCCGCAGGAACCGCGTGTCCTGCACCGCATGCACGCCGCGCCGCGCCTCGTCGGCCGACAGGGTCTGGGCCGGATCGGCGCGGGACTGCAGGGCCAGAACCCATTCGGGCGCCACCACCTGCATCGGCAGCATCGCCACCGGTCCGGCCGCGTCGTCCAGGCCCGCAGGGTCCTCCGGCGCCAGCACGGCGCGGAAGGCCAGGGCCCGGCGCGGCGTCACCGCCCAGTCCAGCGGACCCCAGCGAGACCCAACCAGCGCGGCGTTGAACGGCATGGCCTCAGGCCCCGCGCCGAATCGCGCCGATGACCTCGCCGACCCAGGCCTTGAGGTTGTCCTTCTGGTCGAGCGGCGTCGCGCCGTGGCGGACCAGCACCAGGTCCAGGTCCGGGACCACCACCGTGTACTGGCCGTCATAGCCGTTGGCCGAGAAGCTGCCCGGCCCGCCGACGCCCAGCCACCAGTGGGCGCCGTAGGGCGCGGCCGGGTCGTCCTTCGAGGCGGTGCGGGTGCGGGCGTAGTCGACCCAGCCCTCGGGCAGCAGCCGCGCGCCGTCCCAGACGCCGTCCCGCAGATACAGCAGCCCGAACCGCGCGAAGTCCCGCGCCGAGCAGAAGCAGAAGGACGAGCCGATGAAGGTCCCCGCCGCGTCGAACTTGGGCAGGGGCGAGGCCATGCCCAGCGGCGCGAACAGCCGCTCGCGCATGAAGGCCTCGAACCCGGCGGCGTCGGTCCCCAGCGCCCGGGCCAGCGCGCGGGCGACGATGTTGGTCGTGCCGCTGGCGTAGCTCATCACCGCGCCGGGCGGGTGCTCCAGCGGCTGGGCGGCGGCGTAGGCGGCGGTATCCTCCTTGCCCGCGCCGTAGAGCATCTCGATCACGTCCGAGACGTGGCCCGGCACATAGTCCTCGACGAACTTGAGCCCGCTCGACATGCGCAGCAGCTGGTCGGTGGTGATGGCGGCGCGGGGATCGCCGGGCGCCTGCCGCCACTCCGGCACGTCGGCGGGCGCATGGATGTCCAGCTTGCCGTCGCCGACGAGGATCCCCGCCAGCGCCTGGGTGATGCTCTTGGCCTTGGACCAGGACGGGAAGGTGCTGTCGGCGGAGAGACCCTCGCCATAGCGCTCGTAGACGATCCGCCCGCCCTGCACGATCAGCACGACGTCGGTGCGGCCGAGCTTCGGGGCGGAGTCGGGCGTGAACGCGGCGTCGAGCGTGGCGGTGGTGGCGGCGGGCAGCGCGGGTCCGGTGGGCCAGGCGTCGGTGGGCCAGGGCGTGTCGGCGGGCTGGGCGGGGAGGGCGGGCAGGGTCATGGAGTGAGATTGGAGCGGCTGATCGCCGTTGTCATCCTCTCCGGAGCGTAGCGAGGGGGAGGTGGCCCGGCGGAGCCGGGTCGGAGGGGCCGGCGCCGGGTTGTCAGGATTGGGCGCTGTGCGCGGTGGCAGGATCGTCCAGCATCCGCCCCGCCACCATGCTCTGCATGGTCCCCCTCCCCACGATGTGGGGAGGACTGTACTGTTCACCCCCACCCGCTTTCGGAGCACTCCCCCCCATGGCCCACGCCCACATCGCCAGCAGCGGACCCGCCTGGGCGACCGCCGTCACCATGGGGAGCCATGGCCTGATGTCCGACGAGCCCGCCGCGCTGGGCGGGGCGGACGCGGGGCCGGCGCCCTATGACCTGCTGCTGGCCAGCCTGGGGTCCTGCACGGCGATCACCCTTCGCATGTACGCGGCGCGCAAGGACTGGCCGCTGGAGGAGGTGACCCTCGACCTGTCGCACCACCAGGAGGACGGCCGCTCGAAGATCACGCGGAAGATCTGGCTCGAGGGCGACCTGGACGAGACGCAGCGGGCGCGGCTGGCCGATATCGCCGAGCGGACCCCGGTGACCTTGACGCTGAAGAACGCCGCCGACATCACCACCCAGCTGCAGCCCTAGAGAGCCTCCCATGTCTGAACGGATTTTCGCGATCACCGGCGGCGTCGGCGTGCTGGGCCAGGCGGTGTGCGCCGCGGCGCTGGCCGCGGGGGCGAAGGTGGCGCTGATCGACGCAGCGACGGCGCGGCAGGGCGCGCCGGAGGGCGCCATCGCCCTGGGCGGCGTCGACCTGACCGACGGGGCGGCCACGGCCGAGGCCTTCGCCGAGATCGCCGACCGGCTGGGCGCCCTGGACGTGCTGGTCAACGTGGCCGGCGGCTTCGTCTGGCAGACCCTGGCTGATGGCGATCCGGGCGAGTGGGACCGGATGTACCGGCTCAACACCGTGACCTGCGCCAACGCCTCGCGGGCGGCGCTGCCCTACCTGCTCAAGAGCGCGGCCGGGCGGATCGTCAACGTCGGGGCGGGCGGCGCGGTCAAGGCCGGGGCGGGCATGGGCGCCTATGCCGCGTCCAAGGCCGGCGTGCACCGGCTGACCGAGAGCCTGGCCGAGGAGATGAAGGGAAGGATCACCGTCAACGCGGTGCTGCCCTCGATCATCGACACCCCGACCAACCGCGCCGACATGCCCGACGCCGACCCCTCGGCCTGGGTGACGCCCGACGAGGTCGCCCAGGCGATCCTGTGGCTGGGTTCGGTTCAGGCCAGCGGTGTCACCGGCGCGCTGCTGCCGGTGAGCGGCCGCGTCTGACCCCCCGTTTTGGGATGACCGCACCCGCCGGAGGTTGTAAGCCCGCTCGACGATGTCGGACTCCCACCACGCCCCTCGAATCTCCGAGATCCTCGCCGGCATAGCCTCGGCGAAGCGCAAGACCGTGTCGCTGCGCGACGTGCTCGAGGCGTTCGGCGACCGGGCGTTCGGGGCGCTGATGTTCGTGTTCGCCGCGCCGGTGGCGCTGCCGATGCCGCCGGGCGTCTCGGCCATCCTCGGCGCGCCGCTGCTGTTCATCACCTCGCAGCTGATGATGGGCCGGCGCACGCTTTGGCTGCCCAAGGTGCTGGCCGACCGCACCATGACTCGCGCCGACTTCGCCGGTCTGGTCGAGAAGCTGGCGCCCTCCCTGACATGGCTGGAACGGCGGCTGAAGCCCCGGTTCACCTTCCTCTACAACCGCTGGCTGGACGGGGTGACGGGGCTGATCTGCCTGGCCCTGGCCCTCATCGTCTTCCTGCCGATCCCGGGCGCCAACATGCTGCCGGCCCTGGCCATCGCCGCCTTCGGGCTGGGCATCGCCGAGCGCGACGGCCTGCTGGGCCTGTTCGGCGGCGTGGTGACGGCGATCAGCCTGGCCCTGCTGGCGCTGCTGTCGGGCGCGATGATCGCTGCGGCGGCCACCTTCGTCCGTGTGCTGGTGGCGACGTTGGACCGGGCCTGGCCGTTCTGATTCACCCACCCAACCCCGTCATGGCCCGGCTTGTTCGGGCCCCCCATAAACACGGCCTTCTCCGTGCGTCCTTCGACACGCCGCTTCGCGGCTGCTCAGGATGACGTGTGTGGGGAGCTACTTACCCACGTCATGCTGAGCAGCGTCCGCAGGACGCATGTCGAAGCACGCAGGGCGCCGGCCAATTCATCACGCATGGGTGGCCCGGACGAGCCGGGCCATGACGGATAAAGGTCGCTAAGCGATCTCATAGTCCTCCAGCGCCGGCTGCTTCATCAGCTTGATGTAGGTCGCCGTGTCGCCGGACCAGTTGTTGGTGATCTTGCCGCTGTCGGTCTTGTACCAGCTGGAGCAGGAGCCGGCCCAGGCGGTGCCGGCCAGGTCCTGCTGCAGCTGGGCGTTGAAGCGGGCGTGGGCCTGCGGCTTCACCGCCAGCGCCTTCGCGCCGCGGGCCTTCAGCGCCTTCAACGCCTCGACCATGTAGGCGACCTGCGCCTCGATCATGACGATGATCGAGTTGTGCCCCAGGTTGGTGTTGGGCCCGTAGAGCAGGAACAGGTTGGGGAAGCCGGCCACCGTGACGCCCAGATAGGCCTCGGCGCCGTCCTTCCAGGCCTCGTTTATGGTCACGCCGTTCGCTCCGGTGATCCGCACCGGCGAGATGAAGTCCGTGGTGATGAAGCCGGTGCCGAAGATCAGCACGTCGCAGGCGTGCTCGGCCCCGTCGGCGGTTCGCACCCCGACCGGGGTAATCGCCTTCACGGCCTCGGTCACCAGCTCGACGTTGGGCTTCACCAGCGTCTGGTAGTAGTCGTCCGAGACCAGGATCCGCTTGCAGCCGATCGGATAGTCCGGCGTCAGCTTCGCCTTCAGCACCGGGTCGGCGATGGTTTCGTCCAGGTACTTCAGGGCCAGCGCCTTGAAGTTCTCCGCCGACTTCGTGCCGGTTCTGAACGCCTGGAAGCGCAGGTCCATCATCTTCCAGGTGAACCAGCGCAGCGCGCGGTCGGTGAAGGGCAGGGTGCGGAACAGCCACCTGGCGAACGGGCTGAACGGCTTGTCCAGGCGCGGCACGATGTAGTTGGGCGAGCGCTGGAAGACGACGACCTTGCCGGCCTGTTTGGCGATCTCGGGGATGTACTGGATGGCGCTGGCCCCGGCCCCGATGCAGCCGACGGTCTTGCCGGTCAGGTCGACGTCGTGGCGCCAGCCGGCGGAGTGCCAGCTCTCGCCCTTGAAGGTCTCCCGGCCGGGAATGCCGGCGTAGCCCGGCTTGTTCAGCTGGCCCAGGCCCGAGACCAGCACCGGCGCGCTCAGCACCTCGCCGCCCTTGATCGTGACGCGCCACAGGCCGGCCGCCGCGTCCCAGTCGGCCGCCTCGACCTCGGTGTTGAACCGGAACAGGTCCAGGACGCCGAACCGGACCGCCACCCGCTCCATGTAGTCGCGGATCTCCGGCTGCGGCGAGTAGGCCCGGCTCCAGTCGGGATTGAGCGCGAAGGACAGCGAGTAGAGCCGCGAGGGCACGTCGCAGCAGGCGCCGGGATAGGTGTTCTCCCGCCAAGTGCCGCCGATGCGGTCGGCCTTCTCCAGAACCACGAGACGGGAAAAGCCCGCCTCCTTCAGCTTGATGGCGGCCGTCAGCCCGCCGAAGCCCGCGCCGATGACGATGGCGTCCAGATCGCCGCTCATGCCTGTCGCTTCCCTTATGTGTTTCACGAACTATTGCGCAGCCCGCGGGGCGCGAAAAGCCTGACGCGGGGTCAGCCCCGCTTGCCGTCGCGGCGCGGCGGGTGTTCGATCATTCCAGACGCCCCGGATCTCGCGGCGTCCTCAAGCGAAACGACGCGGCGGGGCCGCGGTCTCGCCGCCGATGCAACGGTGGGAGAACGCGCATGACTGTCAGGAAATCGGGCGCGGTTCGGGCGATCGCTCTGGTCGGCCCGAACGGCGCCGGTAAAACGACCCTCTTCGAGGCCCTGCTGCACGCCGCCGGCGCGACCGAGCGCCAGGGCGTCGTGGGCCAGAACGGCTGCGTCGGGGACGCCTCGCCCGAGGCCAGGGCGGCCGGCCAGAGCGTGGAGATGAACCTCGCCGGATTCACCTGGCTGGGCGACCGCTACGCCGTGATCGACACGCCGGGGTCGGTGGAATTCCGGGCCGACGCCGACCATGCGCTGCCCGCCGTGGACCTGGCCGTGGTGGTCATCGATCCCGATCCGGACAAGGCGATCCTGGTCCAGCCCTGGCTGCACGAGCTGGAGCGGCTGGGCGTGCCCCGCGTCCTCTTCGTCAACAAGATCGACCAGGCCCGCGGCCATGTCGACGAGCTGCTGCAGGCGCTGGCGTCGGTCAGCGCCGCGCCGCTGGTCGCCCGGCAGCTGCCGATCTGGAAGGATGACCACGTCGCCGGCTTCGTCGACCTGGCGCTGGAGCGGGCCTTCGTCTACCGCCCCGGCCAGCCGTCCGAGCCGGTCGGCATGCCCGAGAACCTGCGGGACGAGGAGGCGGCGGCCCGCTTCCACATGCTCGAGCAGATGGCCGACTTCGACGACGCGCTGATGGAGCTGTTGCTCAACGACGAGACGCCCAGTCAGGACACCGTCTTCGCCGACATCGTGGCCGAGACCCGCGCCGCCCTGATCACCCCCGTGTTCTTCGGCGCGGCCGCCAGCCGCAACGGCGTGGGGCGGCTCTTGAAGTCCCTGCGCCATGACACGCCGGAGCCCGACGCGGCGGCGGCGCGGCTGGGCGTGGAGCGGCCCGGAGTCTGGGTCATCAAGACCAGCCACGCCGGCCAGGCGGGCAAGATGACCTGGGCGCGGGTGTTCGGGGGCGCGCTGGCGGACGGCGCGGAACTGTTGCTGCCCGGCGGCGACAAGAACCGGGTCAGCGGCCTGTTCCAGGTCATGGGCCAGGCGGCGAAGAAGCTTTCCTCGGCGGAGGTCGGCGATGTCATCGCGCTGGGCAAGATGGAGGGCGCCCGGGCCGGCGATCTGCTGGCGGCGGGCGCGCCGGCGACGGCGAGGATCGCGCCCACGCCCCGCGCGCCGGTGTTCGAACTGGCGGTGGCCACCAGGGACCGCAAGGACGACGTGCGCCTGTCGGGCTCGCTGCAGAAGCTGCTGGAGGAGGATCGCGGCCTGTCGCTGGTCCAGGACGCAGCGCTGCACGAGATGCGGCTGTGCGGCCAGGGCGAGGCTCACTTGCGCGTAGCGCTGGACCGGCTGAAGCGGCGCTACCAGGTCGAGGTGAACACCCACACGCCGGCGACGCCCTACCGCGAAAGCATCCGCAAGGCGGTCACCCAGCGCGGGCGGCACAAGAAGCAGACCGGCGGCCACGGCCAGTTCGGCGACGTGCTGCTGGAGATCCGGCCGCTGGCGCGCGGGGAGGGCTTCCAGTTCGTCGACAGGATCACCGGCGGCGTGGTGCCGCGCCAGTGGATCCCGGCGGTGGAGCAGGGAATCCGTGACGCGATGGAGAAGGGGCCGCTGGGCTTTCCCGTGGTCGATGTCGCCGTCACCCTGTCCGATGGCTCCTGGCATCCGGTGGACAGCTCGGAAATGGCCTTCCGCACGGCCGGCCGCATCGGCATGAGCGAGGGCCTGGCCCAGGCCTCGCCGATCCTGCTGGAGCCGGTGGAGAAGCTGGTCATCCAGGCGCCCAGCGCCTCGACCGCGCGGATCACCTCCTCGATCGCCAACCGGCGCGGCCAGATCCTGGGCTTCGACGCCCGCGACGGCTGGCCCGGCTGGGACAACATCGAGGTCTACATGCCGCACGACGAGCGTCAGGACTTCATCATGGACCTGCGCTCGATGACCCAGGGCCTGGGATCATTCGAAGCAGCGTTCGACCACATGGTCGAACTGACCGGACGCAAGGCCGACGAAGCGACGCAGAAGGCCAGGAGCGCGGCCTGATCGCTTGCGGTCAGGCCCGGGACGTGCCGAACGGGTCGGGCAGCAGCCGCTCGTAGGTCCGGCGGACCGCGTCGTAGCATTCGCAGGCCGTGGCCTCGAGGCCCGCGCGGTCGAGAATGTCGACCACCCCGCGCCGGTAGCGGATCAGGCCCTTGGCCTGCAACGCGCCGGCGACGGCGGTCACGGTCGTGCGCTGGACGCCCAGCATGTCGGCCAGGAACTCCTGCGTCAGCGCCACCGTGTCGCTGTCGATCCTGTCGCGGCAGGACAGCAGCCAGCGACAGAACCGCGCCTCGACCGCATGCAGCGCGTTGCAGGCCACCGACTGGATCGCGTGCCCGAACAGGGCGTCGTTGTGACGGTCGATCAGGCCGGCCAGACCGGGCGCGTGCCGGACGGCCTCGGCCAGGGCCGATGCGGTCATGCGGGAGGCGCGACCGGGGACCTGGACGATGGCGCGCGACATCGACTGGCGCGGCGCGATGGCCGCCATCAGCCCGAACGCGCCCTCACGGCCGATGGTGGCGGACTCTATGGCCGCGCCGTTCTCCATCAGCGTCATCAACGAGATGACGCAGTCGTGCGGAAAATATACCGTCTCGATAGGGTCGCCCGGATCGCAGATCAGTCGGCCCTTCTCCATCTCCACAAGGGTGAGCTGGGGCGACAGACGCGCGAAATCGGCCGGCGCCAGGGAGGCGAGAAGTCTGTTCTTCAACGGCAATGGACTCGTCATAGGGAATCAGAACGCCGTTGTGCGACGACGGTTCAAACTATAGGCGCCCGTCCAATGGCTCTGTCGCGTAGTCGACATAATCCAGCCGTCATCGTGACAAAATGAAACGACCGGCGGTTTGTGAAACAGCTTTCGTTTTTACCTGACGAGTAGGCCCGATCTGTCGGAAATCCGACATTACAACAACTACCCGCGTCTCTGCGGGCAATGAACAGGGAGCGGAAACACATGAAATACAGACGCTTGGGCCGCACAGGCCTCTATGTCTCCGAAATCTGCCTCGGCGCCATGACCTTCGCCAGCGAGGCCACCGGCATGTGGGGCGCCATCGGGGCCGTCGACCAGCAGGGGGTGGATGAGATGATTGGTCGCGCCCTGGCCAGCGGCGTCAACTTCATCGACACCGCCGACGTCTACTCGGCCGGTCAGTCCGAGCAGATGGTCGGGGCGGCGCTGCGCAACCTCGGGGTCAAGCGCTCCGACGTGGTGATCGCCACCAAATGCTTCGGCGAGATGGGCAACGGGCCCAATGACAAGGGCGCCTCGCGCGGCCACATCATGGATGCGGTCCGGGCAAGCCTCGACCGGATGCAGCTCGACTACATCGACCTCTACCAGATCCACGCCAACGACCCGATCACCCCGGTCGAGGAAACGCTGCGGGCGCTGGACGACCTGGTCAGCCAGGGCCTGGTCCGTTACGTCGGCTGCTCCAACTGGCCGGCCTGGAAGATGATGAAGGCGCACGGCATCGCCGACGCCCGCGGCTACGCCCGCTTCGAGACGGTGCAGGCCTACTACTCCATCGCCGGCCGGGACCTGGAGCGCGACGTCGTGCCGATGCTGCAGGACCAGCAGATGGGCCTGATGGTCTGGTCGCCGATGGCCGGCGGCCTGCTGTCGGGCAAGTTCACCCGCGACGGCGCCGGGCCCAACGGCGCGCGACGGGTCAGCTTCGACTTCCCGCCGGTCAACCGCGACCGGGCGTGGGACTGCGTCGACGCCATGAAGGTCATCGCCGACGCCCGGGGCGTCTCGGTCGCCCGCATCGCGCTGGCCTATGTGCTGGCCAAGCCGTTCGTCACCACGGTGATCATCGGCGCCAAGACCGTCGAGCAGCTGGACGACAACCTGGCCGCCGCCGACATCGAGCTGACGCCTGAGGAGATGGCGGCCCTGGACGCGGCCAGCGCCCTGCCGCCCGAATACCCGGGCTGGATGCTCGAGCGCCAGGGCGGCCGCCGCGAACCGGCGCCGTTCAGAAAGAAGGGATAGCCATGACCGTGAGGCGCTTCGCCGCCATGGCGATGGCTTCCGTGCTGGCTCTCGGCGGCGGACAAGCGGCCGCCTCCGCGCGCAAGGACCTCACGCTATCCGAGATCACTTTCGCTGTGCAGCAGTACGGCTCGCCCACGGTCGTCCGCTGGCTGGTGGACACCGGCCAGTGGGAGCGGGTCCTGGGTCGGGCGGCAGGCGGACGGGGCGACTGGATCGCGCTGGTGGCATCCCTCGACCCGGGCGGGGCCGCTCACCCGGGCGAGGAAATCAGCGTCGCCCTCGCCAGCGCCCTGCCGCACAATCCCCGTGCCGTCCTTGCGATCATGGACGCAAAGGGCGGATCGCGGCTGGGGCCAGCCAGCATCTGCAACCCGCCCTTCTTTGACGGCGATGGACCTGCCTTTGACGAGGCCAGTGGCGGGGGCCCCGGGGCTTACCGCCGCCGCGCCCTGGCAGCGCTGCGACGGGTAGCCGACCCCAAACTGGCGCCGGCGCGTCAGGCCTGCATCGTCGAGCTACAGCGGCCCATTGTGCCCGACTAGTTCAGGTCCAGCCGTCGCGAGCCGCCGACATCGGGCGTCTTGCCGGTGAGGTTCGCCTTGGCGACCTCGAAGGCGAACTTGATCGGGCCGCCCTCGCTGATCCAGACCTGGGCGTCGGAGACGTCGAGGCAGAGCATCGTCAGGTGCGGGTCGCTCTTGCCCTGCGGGTACCAGGCGGCGACGGCGGGGTTCCAGTACTTCTCGACGCGGGCCGGATCGACCTGAAGGGTCAGCTCGCCGCCGACGCAGGCCTGGAACGCCTGGCCGTCCTGGACGATCATCATCGCGCTCTTGCCCTCCTCGATCGAGCGGGCGAGCTCGGTGTCGGAGCGGGTGAAGAACCAGACCAGGCCTTCCTCCGGCTCGCAGAAGGCGGTCATCGGCTGGAAGTGCTGCATCGGATGGACGTGGGCGCCCAGCATGACGGTGCGGCCGTGCTTGCTGATCTCGTCCCACAGGCGCTTTTCGACCTGCGCCCGGTCGTTGATGTCGGTGCTCATGAAACTCTCCCTTGCAACTGAGTTGCAAGGAGAACCCGGCGCGGCAGGGGCGGTTCCGGTCAGTCCGGGTAACGTTCCCGGAATGCGGTGATCGCGGCCGTGACCTCGCCCTGGTAGCGGTCGATCACCGCCGCCTCGTTGGGGCCGTTGGTGAAGATGAAGAAGGCGCCGTCCTGCAGCTGCTCGACAACGCGCTCCCCGGCTGCGGCGGCGGACAGGTTCCGCGACATCGGAATCTCGCCCTCGATCTTGAGTGTCCGCGGGCCGCCGAAGTCGCCGTGCCGATTGCGGAAGCTGTTCCAGATGTCTGTGGCCACGGGGCCCGGGCAGATCACGCCGACCTCGATGTTGGTCCCCTCGAAGTCGCGCCGGGCGCAGAGGCTGTAGCCCATGACCGCATGCTTGGCGGCGGTGTAGGCCGCCGAGATGCCGCCGGTGAGGCTGTCGGGCAGGCCGAGCGCGTGCTCCGAGGCCGTATTGACGATCGCGCAGGGCAGGCCGCTGGCCAGCATCAGCGGTGCGAACGTCCGGACGCCCAGGTAGACCCCCTCGACATTGACCTTGAACACCCAGTCCCAGGTCTGGCGCGACACGCCGTGCACGGTCCCCGGCGCGCCGACGCCGGCGTTGTTGAACAGCATCTGGACCGGCTGGTCCCAGTGACCCGCGGCGACCTGCGCGACATTGGCCCAGCTGGCCTCGTCGATCACATCGAGGAAGACGCCGGTCGCCTCCAGGCCCTCGTCGCGCAGGCGCTCGGCGGCCACCATGGCCCGTTCAGCCTCGATGTCGGCCAGCACCACCTTCGCGCCCTTGCGGGCCAGGGCGGCGGCGATCCCGAAGCCGATGCCGGAGGCGCCGCCCGTGACGACCGCGACGGCGCCCGCGACGTTCATCCTAGAAGCCCGAAACCGTCGCGAAGCGGTCGCGGTGGTAGCCGGCGCCGCCGAACAGCTGCTCGGTGACGCGGGCCCGCTTGAGGAACAGGCCGGCGTCGTGGACGTCGGTCATGCCGATGCCGCCGTGCATCTGGACCATCTCGTTGGAGACCAGGTGGGCCAGCTCGCTGGCCTTGCACTTGGCGAGCGAGGCGGCGGCGCGGTTGTCGGTCGAGCCGGCGTCGATGCCTTCCAGCGCCGCCTCGATGCAGGACCGGGTGGTTTCCAGGTCGGTGAACATCCTGGCCGCGCGGTGCTGCAGCGACTGGAAGGTGCCGATGACCTGGCCGAACTGGGTGCGGGTCTTCAGGTAATCCAGCGTGATCTCGAAGGCCTGCAGGGCGCTACCCAGCATCTCGGCCGACAGGCCGATGCGGGCGCGGTCGAGCACAGGCTCCAGCACGTCCCAGCCCTTGTCGACGGCGCCCAGAACCTCGCCGGCCGCGCCGGAGAAGGTGATCTCGGCCGCGCCGCGACTGTCGGCCAGGGCCAGGTGCTTGCGGCTGACGCCGGCCGAGGTCGGATCGACCAGGAACAGGGTGATGCCGGCCGTCTCGCCGGGCTTGCCGCTGGTGCGGGCCGCGACGATCAGCAGGTCGGCGGCGTCGCCGTCGATGACGAAGGTCTTCTTGCCGGTCAGGGCGTAGCCGTCGCCGCTCTTCTCCGCCTTCAGCGCGATGCGCTCCGGCGCATGGTGGGCGGCCTCGTCGACAGCCAGGGCGGTGACGGCCGTTCCCTCGGCGATCTTCGGCAGCCACTGCGCCTTCTGGGCGTCGCTGCCGCCGAGCGTCAGGGCGCTGGCGCCGATCAGGGCGGTGGAGAGCAGCGGCGAGGCGGTCAGGGTGCGGCCGGTCTCTTCCAGGATCAGGCCCAGGCTCAGGTAGCCGAAGGCGCTGCCGCCGTGCTCTTCGGGCACGATCACCCCGGCCCAGCCCATCTGGCCCATCTCGGCCCAGGCGGCGGCGTCGAAGGGCGCCCCCGAGCCGCTGTCGCGCAGCGCGCGCAGTTTGCTGACGGGGGAGGTCTCCTGCGCCCAGCTCTTGGCGGCGTCGCGGAGCATGGTCTGTTCTTCGTTCAGGACGGCCATCAGGCGTGTTCCCCAAAGGTGTTTTGAGTTGTGTGATGTCGGGCCCAGCTGAGGGCCTGTTCCAGACGGTCGTTGCCCCAGAAGAGCTCGCCGTCGGCGGTGATGAAACTGGGAGAGCCGAACACGCCGCGCGCGGTGGCCTGTTCGACATGGTCCTTGAGGCGGGCCTTCACGGCCGGACCGTTCGCGGCCTCCAGCACCGCCAGCGGCGCGGCGCCGACCTCGGCGAGCAGCGGCTCCAGGACTTCAGGCTTCGAGATGTCCTGGTCGGCGACGAAGTTGGCCTCGTAGACCTTGCGGGTGAAGGCCGGCGTCCAGCCGTCCTCAAGCCCGGCGATGGCCACGCGTGCCGCCAGCAGGCCGTTGCGCGGGAACTGGCTGGGGTGGGTCAGCGGCAGGCACTGTTCCTCGCAGATACGCTCCATGTCCCGCCACATGTACCGGCCCTTGACCGGCACCACGTTGAACGGGCTGTCGGTCATGCCCTGCTGGCTGTGCAGCAGCGGGCCGAGCAGGAACGGACGCCAGGCGACCTCCACGCCGGCCGCCTCCGCCAGCGCCTCGATGCGCATGGCGGCGGGGTAGGAGTAGGTCGAGGCGAACTCGTACCAGAACTCGATCATGACCCTGTGCTCCGGCGGCGGCTACTGGTGATCCAGCAGGCCCAGGACGCGCTTGGCGACGACGTTGAGGTTGATCTCGCTGGTGCCGCCCTCGATCGAGTTGGCCTTGGCGCGCAGCATCGAGCGCAGGGCGCCGATCTCGCCCGGCTGGAAGCTGTCGCCTTCCCAGCCCAGGCCCTGCAGGCCGAGCGCCTCGACGGTCAGCTCGGTGCGGTCCTGGTTCAGCTTGGCGGCCGCGTACTTGATGATCGAGGTCGCGGCGCTGGGGCCCTTGCTGGCCTTGCCCTCGGCCTCGGCGCGGCGGACGGTCAGCTGGAAGGCGGCGGAGTCCATCTTGTGGGCGCTGATGCGCGCGCGCAGATCGGCGTCGGCGATCCGGCCCTTCTCGTCCACGCCCACATGCTCCTTCGCCGCGTCGACGACGTCGATGCCCGCGCCGCCGCCGAAGCCGCCGGCCGAGATGTTCTGGCGCTCGTACTGCAGCAGCCGTTTGGCGATCTCCCAGCCGCCGTTCAGCTTGCCGACCAGCTGGTCCTTGGGGACCTTCACGTCGGTGAAGAAGGTTTCGCAGAAGGGCGAGGAGCCGCTGATCAGCTTGATCGGGCGGGTCTCGACGCCCTCGCTGGTCATGTCGAACAGCACGAAGCTGATGCCTTCATGCTTCTTGGCGGTGTCGGTGCGCACCAGACAGAAGATCCAGTCGGCCTGGTCGGCGTAGCTGGTCCACACCTTCTGGCCGTTGATCAGGAAGTGGTCGCCCTTGTCCTCGCAGCGGGTCTGCAGGCCGGCGAGGTCGGAGCCGGCGCCCGGCTCGCTGTAGCCCTGGCACCAGCGAATCTCGCCCTTGACGATGCCGGGCAGGAACTTCTGCTTCTGCTCCTCGGTGGCGTACTCGAGCAGCACGGGGCCGAGCATCCAGACGCCGAAGCTCATCAGGGCCGGACGGGCCTTGATGCGGCGCAGTTCGCTCTCGAGCACCTTGTTCTGTTCGCGGGACAGTCCGCCGCCGCCGTATTCCTTCGGCCACATCGGCGCGGTCCAGCCCTTGGCCGCCATGCGGTCGAGCCAGAGCTTGGCGTCCTTGTTCGTCGGATTGAACCGGCGGCCGCCCCAGGGCGCCTCGGTCTCGTCGTCCATCGGCGCGTTCAGCGACGGCGGATAGTTGGCCGCCAGCCAGTCGCGCACCTCGGTGCGGAAGGTTTCCAGCTCGGTCGCGCCGAAATCCGCCATGACGTTCTCCCGTCGATTTGTCTGTTGCGGTGCACCTTAGCGTGCGCGTCCGGCGGAGCAAGCGGGTTCAAACGCTCGTTCGACTCCTCTTGCAGGACGTCCGGCGCCGGGACGCGCTATATTGACGTTCGTCAGTCGCGGGATTCGGATGCAGGTCTTTCGGGAATTGAGGGCCGCCCTTCTCGGCGCCGCCCCCACGGTGGGGGCGATCGCGGCGCTTTCGGCGGGCGTGATGCTGGTCGCGTCGGGGGCGACGCCGTCGGATCCTTCGCGCGTGCTGGAACTGCTGCGCTTCGCGCCGCAGCTGCTGATTGAGACCAGCCACTTCCTGTCGTCCATCCTCGGCCTGGTGCTGATCCTGCTGGCCTTCGGCCTGCGCTCCCGGCTGGACGCCGCCTGGAACGCGACGCTGGTGGTCATCCTGCTGGCCGCGCTGCTGGCCCCGTTCAAGGGATTTAACTGGGAAGAGGCGGTCGTCCTGCTGGCCTGCTTCCTGGTGGTCCTGCCGCTGCACGACGGCTTCCCCAGGCAGGCGCGCCTGTCGCGGATGGAGGTGACGCCCGGCTGGCTGATCTCGGCGGCGGCCGTGCTGGGCGGGGCGGTGCTGCTGGGCATGTGGTCCTTCCAGCACGCCGACTACGCCGACATGCCGGTCTGGCGGGTGATCGCCGACCAGGATCTGGAGCGGGCGATCCGATCCTCGGTCGGCGCGGCGCTGGCCCTGCTGGGCTTCGGCCTGTGGAGGCTGTTCGCCATGCCGGCCACGCCCAAGGTGGCCGGCGACACCGATCCCGATTTTCACCGCGTGCGCGCCATTCTCGGCAAGGCGGAGTGGTCGCAGCCCGACTCAAACCTGGCCCTGCTGGGCGACAAGCGGTTCCTGTTCTCGCCGTCGGGCGAGACCTTCCTGATGTTCGGGGTTCGGGGCCGGTCCTGGATCGCCATGGACGGCCCGGTCGGCCGCACCGACGAGCGCATGGAGCTGCTCTGGCGATTCCGGGAGCTGGCCGACGCCCATGCCGTCCGGCCCGCGCTCTACGGGATCGGCCCCGAGGACCTGCCCGACGCGGTCGAACTGGGCTTCTCGATCCAGAAGATCGGCGAGGCCGCCGCCGTGCCACTGGACGGGTTCTCCCTGGCCGGCCGCCGGCGCGAGGTGCTGCGGCGCAACTGGCGCAAGGCGGGCGAGGGCGGCGCCAGCTTCGAGGTCGTCCCGCCGGAGCACGTCCCGCCCTTGATGGATGAGCTGAAGGCGATCTCGGACGAGTGGCTGTCGCATCATTCCGGCGGCGAGAAGAGCTTCTCCCTCGGCGGGTTCGTGCCGCGCTACGTGGCCGAGTTCCCGGTGGCCCTGGTCAGGTCGGGCGGGCGGATCGTCGCCTTCGCTACCCTTTGGCCGACCGCGACCCGCAAGTCCTTCTCGATGGACCTGATGCGCTACGGCGAGGCGGCGCCCAAGAACGTCATGGACTATCTGTTCGTCGAGCTTCTCGAGTGGGGCCGCCATCAGGGCTACATCGCCTTCGACTTCGGCGCCTCGCCGCTGGCGGGGCTGGAGGACAGGCCGCTGGCGCCGATCATGTCGCGGGTCGGCCGGCTGCTCTTCGAGCGGGGCGAGGAAATCTACAACTTCCGGGGCGTGCGTCGGTACAAGGACAAGTACGATCCGGTCTGGCAGCCGCGCTACGTGGCCGCGCCGCACCGCTGGCAGATTCCCATGGTGTTGGCCGACGTCGGCCTGCTCAGCTCCGGCGGCATGGCGGGGCTGACCCGTCGCCGGCCAAGGCCGGACGCGACCGCCTCAGCGGCCCGTGGTGAAGCCCAGAAGGTTCACGACGTGGACCAGCATGAACACCACGCCGGCTGACGAGAACAGCATCACGCCGCGCCAGGGGATCATTCGTACGCCTCTGATGAGGTCCGGAGGCTGGGCCCCGCGCCAGGCCGCGAACAGGGCGAGTCCCAGCAGGGCGGCGGTCACGGCGAGGGAAATCGGCAGCGGCATGGACGCCAGATGGCGGCCGCTCGCGCCGACCGCAAGCGTCATCCACAGCAAATCGTCGCAGCCGCAAGATTTGGGGTTAACCTCGCGTTTACACACAAGGGGTGGGTGGTTAGCGTTCACTCTGGAGTGCCGGAGGTGCGATTCGAATGACGGCGGGGGCGCCCTGGAGCGTGAAGGGTATCGACCCCAAAGCGCGTGAGATCGCCAAGGATCTCGCGCGCCGCTCCGGAATGACGCTCGGCGAATGGCTCAACCGGATGATCGTCGAGGGCGACGCCGGAGCGGCCGCCGACTATGCCCCTGAACGGGCGCTCGACGCCCCGGACGAAGCCCGGGTGCTGGAAATCTCCCGACCCCAATCCGGTCCCCGCTACGAGATTCCCGGCCATCCCGCCGACGAGGTCGGCCGGGTCGCCGAGGCGATGGAGCGGCTCAGCCAGCGGATCGAGGCCGCTGAGCAGCGCTCGACCCTGGCCATCACCGGCATCGACCAGTCGGTCCGCGGCGCCCTGGCGCGGCTGGAAACCTCCGAACGCGAACAGGTTTCGGTCGCCGCCCGGTTCGAGGGCGCTGTCGACGACATCCGCACCGACTCCGCCCGCGTCGCCGACCGCCTTCGCCGGCTGGAGCAGGACGCCGCCGGCCCGCGCTCGGCCGAGGCCCTGCGGTCGCTGGAGGGCATGCTCGGCAAGGTCGCCGGCCAGATGTACGACGGCGAGGCCCGCACGCGGGAGACGCTGGCGAGCGTCGAGGCCCGGGTCGCCGAGCTCGAGAAGTCCGATCCGTCCAACCTGGTCGAGGCCGTGGCCGCCCGGGTGGCCGAGCGGCTGGAGGCGGCCGAAGCCCGCACCACCGACGCCCTGCGCGACCTGGGATCCTCGTTCGTCGCCCTGGACCGCCGCCTGAAGGCCGTCGAGACGGGCGGAAGCGGCGCCGAGCGGCTGGAGGCCCTGGCCGTGGACCTGACCGCCCGGATGGAGGCGACGCGCGCCGAGCTGGCCGAGAAGCTGGCGGCCTCGGCGGAGTCGCGCTTCGACCGCATGGATCGCCGCCTGTCGGAGATGACCCAGCACGTCGCCGCCGCCGAGACCCGTTCGGCCCAGGCGATCGAGCGGGTGGGCCGGGAGATGGTCAGCATGGCCGACAACCTCAGCCGCAAGGTGCAGATCGTCGAAAACCGGGGCGCGGACGCGCTGGAACAGGTCGGGGGCGAGGTGGCCCGCATCGCCGCCGCCGTAGAACAGAAGCTGAGCCGCGCCGACACCGCCCAGGCCCAGGCGCTGGAGAAGCTGGGCGTCGAGATCGCCCGCATCACCGAGCGCCTGGCCGAACGGATCGCCAATTCCGAGCGTCGCGGCGCCCTGGCCATCGACGAGGTCGGCGAACAGGTCGCCCGCGTCACCGAACGCATCAGCCAGCGCCAGGAGCGCACCGCCACCGACCTGGCCGAACGCATCCGCCAGAGCGAGGAGCGCACCGCCCGCCTGCTCGATGAGGCGCGCGAGAAGATCGACGCCAGCCTGAGCGGCTCGCACCGCCGTCTCGCCGAGCAGATGTCCCCCCCGGTCGCGCCGGCGGCCGTCGCCGCCGCGCCGCGGCAGCCCGATCCGGTGCGCCAGGCCTTCAGCGACCCCTTCGCCAGCGACCCGTTCGAGACGTCGGCCCGCGCCATTCCCGAGGACGCCTTCGCGCCGCAGGTCTTCTCTCGCGCCCCGGCGCCGGCCGAGGCCGAGCCGGGCGAGCCCGCGCCGTTCCCGGCGGCCGAGCGCGGGACGCCGTCCTTCTCGCAGGAAGATTTCGACGCGGTCGACGAGTTCGTGGCCATCAGCGACGAACCCGAAATTCCTGACGCGCCGGAGATCGGCCCGGCCCCCTCAATCGACCCGTTCGAGGTTGATCCCGCCCCGACCGCGCCGCGCTCGACCCGCGACGTGATCGAGCAGGCCCGCATGGCCGCGCGAGCCGCGGGGGGCGGCGCGCCGTCGTCCCTGTCGCCGGCGGAGGAACGCCGCGGCCTGTTCGGCGCCCGGGAGAAGAAGCCGAAGAAGCGGGCCGGCTCGGCCCTGATGTCGGCCGTCCTCATCGCCACCTCGGTGACCACGGTCGGCGCTCTGGCGGTCGGTTTCTCCTTGTCCACCGGCTTCATCGGCGGACCCGGCAAAAGTCCGCGGGTCGAGGCCAGCCGGCGGATCACCCAGGCCGACGCCAAGGGCGAGATCAAGGGCGCCGAAGCCGACACCACTCCGATGGTCGCCATGGCCGTCAGCCCCGCGGGACCGGGTCAGGCGACCACGCCGCCGCTGGCCGGCGCGGCCCTGACCGGAGACGGCGTCGAGAGCGCCGCGACGCTCTACGCCGAGGCCCAACGCCTGATCGAAGCCAAGGACCCTGCGGGCCTGGATCGCCTGCGCCGCGCGGCCAACATGGGCTCGGCCGCCGCGCAGTTCGACCTGTCGAAGGCCTACATGAGCGGCACGCTGGGCGTGAGGAAGGACGAGGCCGAGTCCCGTCGCTGGACCGAGCGTGCAGCCCAGGCCGGCGACTCCCGGGCCATGCACAACCTGGGTCTCGCCTACTTCCACGGCAGCGGCGGGCCGATGAACAAGACCACGGCGGCGCAGTGGTTCCGCCGGGCCGCCGACCTGGGCATGGGCGACAGCCAGTACAACCTGGCCAGCCTGTACGAGCAGGGCTACGGCGTCTCGCAGAATCCCGCCGAAGCCTACAAGTGGTACCTGATCGCCGCCCGGGGCGGCGACGCCGAGGCCCGCTCCGCCGCCGAGCGGCTGAAGAAGGACCTGTCGCCGGAGGCCCGCTCCGCCGCTGAGCGGTCCGCCGCTGGCTTCCGCGCCGCCACGCCCAATCCGTCGGTTCGCCCCACGGCCGCCGCCGCGCCGGTGAGCGGCGTGGCGTCGGCCCAGAAGGCGCTGTCGATGCTCGGCTACTACCGGGGTCCGCAGGACGGCGCCCAGTCCGCCGCCCTGAAGGGCGCCATCCAGGCGTTCCAGCGCGACAAGGGCCTGCAGGCGACCGGAAACCTCGACGGCGAGACGGTCTCCAAGCTGGCGGTCTACACCCGCTAGCTGTTCGGGCCCGGGCGCATTAGCCCTTCTCCCCGCGGCGCGCCCGGTTGTATGGTTACCGTCCGGTCGCGTTCGCGCTGGCCGGAGATGGGCGGCCGCAGGGCGTTTGCAGGGAGCTAGCGGGCATGAGGCAGGCCATCGCGCGAGCGCCGGCGTCCGCATGGACGATGGGGCTGATCAGCCTGATCCCCTTCTACCTGTTCGCCGGGCTCTACTGCTACGGTCCCCCGTCCCTGCGAGGCCAGGCCTTCCTCGGCCTGCTCGGCTGGTCGACCGCCATGCTCAGCTACCTCGGCGGCGTCCGCGCCGGCCTGGAGATCGACAGCCACGCTCAGCCGCGCCTGTGGAGCGTCGCCCTGGCGATGCTGTCGCCGGTCGCGGCGCTGGGCCTGCTGTTCGGAACGATCACCGGCGTCCTGTCCGCGACCCAGCAGATCAGCGGCTTCATGTTCGCCTTCCTGCTGATGTGGCTTTGGGACAGCCGGGCCGTCGACGGTCCCGCCTGGCGCCCGCGCTACCGCACCTTCATCACCGCCGGCGCCGCCGTCGCCCTGGCCTTCGCGCTGGAACAGGCGATGAGGATGTAGGGTGCTATCCCTCAGAGTTCGTCATGGCCCGACTTGTTCGGGCCACCCATGAACACGGCGGTTCCAGTATCCAGCCTCTTCTTGCGCTTCCCTAGTTCCGAATCTGCGAGATACGGTCAAGGACGACGTTGAACATCTTGACGTTCAATTCTCCCGGCTTACTAAGATCATCAATGGGTCCGTTATATCTGACTTCCAGAAGGAATCCGAAGAAGTAAATCGGTCCTTTATCGAAAATGTAAAAAATAGCCCCGGGACATCCCATCATAAACTTATTTCCAAAGGCATAGTTTTCAATATCGCCTTTCGTTATCCCGACAGTCGGAATAAATCCGCCCTCGTGCTCCGGAAGAATTGTTTCCTTGAGAGGCCACACGTTTCTTTCTTTCTTCAAAATGCGCGTCATGAACTCTTTGAGTTTTACACCAAAGTTAACTCCATTGTAAAATGTATGTCCGGAAAGGTGACAAGAAGTTTCCTTGGCGGCAGACTTTCCGATGTTTTTATACCGAACCACGATGCCAATTTGCAGCCCTCCGTCCTCCATAATTTTAGCAGAATGGACGCTATACAATGTCAGTGTGATGATGGGTCGGTTTTCTTCAACAAAGAGCTCTCGCGTAAGGGCGTTAGCCTCGCTGGCAGCAGTCGCCAGGGACAGGGTTGCGTTAGCCGCGTCCGTGGCGACCTTCAACTGAGCGTCAAATCGGCGGCTTTGCTCCCCGGCATCCTTGCGGGCGTCCTCAACCGACGCCTTTGCGGCCTTGGCCGCAGCAGCAGCGGCCCACGCTGCCCATCCGGTGAAAGCAAGGGATACGAGCAGCCCTCCCGCTTGGAACCAGCCGATCAGAACCTGTTCGCCAGCAAGCTCGGAGGCACGTTCTGCCGCCTTCGTGGCGCGGATATCCGCACACAGGGTCATCTCCTCTTTGTCGCGGGGCTTCCAGCATTCGGGTTTATACTCGGGGGCAGCCTTTGGGGGCTGTTCTGTAGCCGCCGCCCAAGCCTTGGTTGGCGTCTGAGTGGCTTGAGCTGCGGGCTGGTCGGAACCCTTGGTTGACTGGCCCACAGCCTCTGAGGCCAGGAGAAGAAGGGCTAGTCCTCCAAGCGCAGCATTTTGCAGTCCATGGCGACTAGACATTGAACGAGAAAGGTCCCGGTGAATCCACCCCGGCTGATCTTGTTACGCAAGTCGGCCTCTGTCTCGCGGATTCCGATAGCTTCCAGCCTGTCCACCAACGCGTCGGAGGTGAGTTGCCAACGCAATGGCAACGAGATGGGCTCGCAGCGCTTGGTGTCTTTGCTACCTATTGCCGGCCATGACGGTAAAGTGGCTAGTCAGGAACGAGGCTCTTCCACCCGATCACATGCACCCGGTCGGTCCCCATCGCCGCCGCCATCGGCCGGCCGGCGAACAGAGGGGCGAAGGCGGCGTCCCTGACGTTCAGCCCGCCCGCGTAGGCCCCGAAAGCCGGGACGACGATCCGCGAGCCGTCGGTGACGAAGCAGCGCCGCCGCACCCGTCCGCCGCGTCCGGCGATCCGCGCCGCCGGGTGCAGGTGGCCGGCCACCTCGCCGGGTTGGATGCCCGGCTGCGGCTCGTGCCGCAGGACCAGCGACTGCAGCGCCATCTCGTCGATGACGTCGCCGGGCAAGGCGAGCGGCCCGTCGGCGTCGTGGTTTCCGACCACCCAGACCAGAGTCCGGCCGCTGGCCAGCGCCGCCAGCCGCGCCGCGTCGTCGGGCGCCAGCCGGGCCTCGGCCGCGCCGTCGTGGAAGCTGTCGCCCAGGAAGACCAGCAGGCGCGGGGCGCAGGCGGCCACCGCCCGCTCCAGCCGCGCCAGGGTCTCGCGGGTGTCGTAGGGCGGCAGCAGCTGGCCGCGCACGGCGTAGGCCGAGCCCTTCTCGAAATGCAGGTCGGCGACCAGCAAGGCGTCCTCGGCCGGGACGTGCAGCGCGCCGGAGGTCTTCAGCACGACCTGCGTGCCGTTGACCGCCAGGGCGACACCGCCGCAGGGGGAGGCGTGGAACGTCATTGCGTCCTTCGACACGGCGCTTCGCGCCTGCTCAGGATGACTATCGAGGGAGAGCTTCACTGACGCAGTCATGCTGAGCAGCCTCGCCTGGCGAGGCGTGTCGAAGCACGCAGGGCCTCAAACCAACTCAAGACATCGCCTCCGCGATCAGGTCCTCGGCCGCCTCGGCCAGCATCATGTCGGCCGCGCCGCCCGGGGCGCGCTCACGGCCGATCTCCATGAACATCGGTACGGCGAAGGGCGACAGATGGTTCAGCGCCGCATGCCGGATATGGCCCTTCACCCGCGCCAGCAGCCGTCCGACGCGCGCCACGTCGATGACCATGGTCGCCGCGTCGGCCCGCGCGCATTTCAGCAGCAGGTGGTCGGGCTGGTGGCGGCGCAGCACGTCGTAGATCAGGTCGGTCGAGAAGGTCACTTGCCGCCCCGACTTCTCCGCGCCCGGCATCCGCCGCTCGATCAGGCCGCTGATCAGGGCGCAGGCCTTGAAGGAGCGCTTCATCATGAAGCTCTCGTCCATCCAGGCCTCCAGGTCGTCGCCCAGCATGTCCTCGTCGAACAGGTCGGCGAGGTCGACCCCGTCCATCGGCTTCAGCGCCCAGATGGCCATCGCATAGTCGTTGCAGACAAAGCCCAACGGCCCGATGCCCAGTCGGTCCAGCCGCCGGGTCAGCAGCATGGCCAGGGTGGTGTGAGCATGGCGGCCGTCGAACGGATAGACGATCAGGAAGTGGCGCTTCCCGTGCGGGAAGGTCTCCAGCAGCATCTCGTCGGGGGCCGGGATGATCGAGCGGTCCCGCTGCGCCTCCAGCCATTCGCGCACGTCGGTGGGCAGCACGGTCCAGGCGCTCTCGTCGGACATCATCCGGCGCACCTTGGCGGCCAGGAAGGTGGAGATGGCGAACTTGCTGCCGCCCCAGCTGGGCATCTTGGGATTGGCGCCCGGCGCCGGACTGACCAGAACGTCGACACCGGTCACGCCCACCAGCCGCCAGACCTGGCCCGCGAAGATGAAGGTGTCGCCGGGGTCCAGCACCTCCAGGTAGCCTTCCTCGACCTCGCCGATCTTGCGGCCGCCCTTGTTTCCCCGCATGGCGATGCGGACGTTCAGCGTGGCCGGCGAGACGATGGCCCCGACGTTCATGCGGTGGCGGCGCACGGTGTCGGCGTTGCGCGCGCTCCACAGCCCGTCCGGCCCCTTCACGATCCGCCGGAAGCGGTCGTAGGTCTTCAGCGCGTAGCCGCCGGTCGACACGAAATCGACGACGGCCTCGTAGTCCTCCCAGGCCAGGTCGCGATAGGGCCCGGCGGTGCGGATCTCGTCGTAGAGGGCCACCAGGTCGAAGGGCTCGGAGCAGGCGCAGCCCATGACGTGCTGGGCCAGCACGTCCAGCGCGCCGGTGCGCGGGACCTCCGTGTCCAGGCTGTTCTCGGCGATGGCCTCTATGGCCGCCTGGCACTCGAGCATCTCGAAGCGGTTGGCGGGGACGAAGATAGCCTTCGACGGCTCGTCCAGCCGGTGGTTGGCGCGGCCGATCCGCTGCACCATCCGCGCCGCGCCCTTGGGCGCCGCCAGCTGGATGACCAGGTCGACGTCGCCCCAGTCGATGCCGAGGTCGAGGGTGGAAGTGCAGACCACCGCCTTCAGCTCGCCCCGCGCCATGGCCGCCTCGACCCGCCGCCGCTGCTCGGCCGCGAGGCTGCCGTGGTGCAGGGCGATGGGCAGGGAATCGTCGTTCAGCTTCCAAAGCTCCTGGAAAGCGAACTCGGCCTGGAAGCGGGTGTTGACGAAGACCAGGGTGGTGCGGTGGCGCTTGATGATCTCGTAGACCTCGGCCATCGCGTGCTCGGCCGTATGCCCGGCCCAGGGCACCCGGCCCTCGGAGACCAGGGTCTCGACCACCGGGCGCGGCCCCGGCGGGCCGAGGACGAGGTCGACGTCCCCCTCGCGCAGACCCATCCACTCGCGGATCAGGTCCGGATCATCCACCGTCGCCGACAGCCCGACGCGGCGCAGGTTCGGCGCCAGAGTCTGCAGCCGCGCCAGGTCCAGCGCCAGCAGGTCGCCGCGCTTGGTCGGCCAAAGGGTGTGGATCTCATCCAGCACCACGCAGCGCAGGTCCTCGAACAGCCCCCGCGCGCCCTCCCAGGCGCAGAGCAGGGCCAGCTGCTCGGGCGTGGTCAGCAGGATGTCGGGCGGGCTGACCTTCTGCCGCTGCTTGCGGGAAACGCCGGTGTCGCCGGTGCGGCTCTCGGCGACGATATCCAGGCCCATCTCGCGGATCGGGGTCATCAGGTTGCGCTCGACATCGACGGCCAGCGCCTTCAGCGGCGAGATGTAGAGGGTGTGGATGCCGCGCGGACCATTGGCCGGCGGACGCTGCGCAAGCTCGATCAGGCTGGGCAGGAAACCGGCCAGGGTCTTGCCGCCGCCGGTCGGGGTGATGAGCAGCGCGTGGCGACCCTCGCGCGCCTTGGCCACCATCGCCAGCTGATGCTCCCGCGCCGCCCAGCCGCGCGTCGCGAACCAGTCGGCGAAGCGGGGAGGGAGGAGCTCAGACGTCATCCCTGGCGGTCCAGGGCGAGAGCAATTTGCAGCCGGTCGGTTCGAAGTGTTTGACGTTGCGTGTGATGACCGTGAGGTCGTGCGCGATCGCTGTAGCGGCAATCAGTTCATCAACAGCGCCGATGGCTTTGCCCTTGTCTCTCAACGAGAGCCGAAGCGAAGCCCAGGCTTCCGCGACCCTCAGATCGGTCGGAAGGATGCGGTCACCATAGAATTCGATCACTCGTGCGATGAAGTCGTCGAGACCTCGACGCTTCGCGCCTTGTCCGTACTTGAGTGCGCCATACCGGAGCTCGCCGATTGTCAGGGCGCTAACGTTGAAGCCGTCCTCGTCCGCGCCCTCGAACCACGTCATGAACCCAGCGTCAGGCCGTTCGAGACTCACTTCGCTGATGGCGTTCGTATCGAGGAGAAATTTCAAAGATCGATATCGCGCGCCGGCGTCTGATCGCGGGAAAGATCGATGCCTTCGAGTGACGGCATGGCCAGGAGCAATTCCTTGAACGTCGGCTTGCGTTCCTGCAGCCGGCGTAGCTCGGCAAGCGAAATGACAGCCGCTTTCGCCTGGCCCTCGACTTCGAGCGTCTGGGGGCCGTCGGTTTCGGCGCGTTTCACGATCTCTGCGAGATCGACCTGTGCTTGCGGAAGGTCCACGGCGTCGGCGCCTCCTGAACGGAAGCCGACCCTACCATGGCGGATGTCGCTCGCCAATGTTCCCGTTCCGTTTCGACGCGAAGCGAGGTAGTCGTTCGCTGTGACCGACCTTCCCGCGCCCGCCACGCTCGATCTCCCGACCGCCCTCGTCGTCCTGCCGGGCGGCAAGTCGGCCGTGGCGGACGCCGGGCCCGCGCGGGAGTTGCGGCCGCCCTATGCGCGGGAGCTGATCCAGGAAGCGCCGGTGCTGGTCGCCCATGCCTCGATGACCGCCCGGCGGCTGGGGCTGAACGCGCCGGGCCGGTCGCGGCGGATCCTCGATGCGCTGGAGCTCTACGCCTTCGTGCGGCCGGCCAGGTTCACCGCCCCCTCGGCGGTCGGGCTGGCGCTGGCGCTGGGCATGCCCGAGCCGCGCGGCGTGGCGGCCCAGGCGCAGGCGCTGCGCGAGGCCTGCCGCCTTCTGCTGGCCGAGCTGGCCGCCACCCCATGGCCCTCCCGCGAGGAGGCGCTGGTGCTGGCCGAGACGCTGGATCGCGGCGGCTGGTCCTGGGGCTCTGCGGTCATCGGCGCCCTGCGCAGCCAGCCGATCAAACACAGCCCGCGCGGCTCGGGCCTGGAGGTCTGGAGCCGCATCCCGGAGTGGGAGGATCAGGCCCCGCCGGGCGAGCCGGGCAGCAAGCCGGTGGACCCCGAAGCCGCCGGCCGCCGGCTGGACGAGCTGTTGCAGAAGGCCGGCCTGGACGAGGCCCGCGCCTCGCAGAAGGTGTTCGCCGCAGAGACCGCCTGGGCCTTCCAGCCGCGCGACCGCGAGGGCGAGCCCCGCATGATGCTGGCCGAGGCCGGCACGGGCGTCGGCAAGACCATGGGCTATCTGGCGCCGGCATCCCTGTGGGCCGAGGCCAACGGACCGTCGGTCTGGGTCTCGACCTACACCCGCGCCCTGCAGCGCCAGATCGAACGCGAGAGCGCCGGCATCTTCCCCGACCCCGCCGAGCGGGCGCGCAAGGTCGTTGTGCGAAAAGGTCGAGAGAACTACCTGTGTTTGCTGAACTTTCAGGAGTCCGTTAACGCGGCCCAGCTGGGCAACGGCGACCTCGTCGGCCTTGGCCTGACCGCCCGCTGGGTGCGGGCCAGCCGCGACGGCGACATGACCGGCGGTGACTTCCCGGCCTGGCTGCCCAGCCTGTTCGCGGTGCCGCCCGCGCTTCAGGCCAGCGCCGGCAACCTGGTCGACCGGCGCGGCGAGTGCGTGCACGCGGGGTGTGTTCACTATCGCGCGTGCTTCATCGAGAAGGCCGTGCGCGGCTCCAAGCGGGCCGACATCGTCATCGCCAACCATGCGCTGGTGATGAGCCAGGCGGCCTTCGACGGCGCCCGCACGGCGCGGGGGCTGAAGGGCGACAACGAGACCACGAGCCTGCGCCGCATCGTCTTCGACGAGGGCCACCACCTGTTCGACGCCGCCGACAGCGCCTTCTCGGCCGCGCTGTCGGGCGCGGAGTCGGCGGAGCTGCGCCGCTGGATCCGGGGCCCCGAGGGCCGGGGCCGCCGGGGCCGGGGACTGGAGGCGCGGCTGATGGAGATCGTCGGCGACCGCGAGGCGGCCCGCGATGCGCTGCAGGACGCCGTCCACGCCGCCGCCGCCCTGCCGGGCGAGGGCTGGTCGGGTCGCATCGCGCCGCCCGACGGCCAGGTGAACCCCATCGGCCCGATCGAGGCCTTCCTCGTCGCCGTCATCGAGCAGCTGCGCGCCCGCGCCGCGTCCGGAGACCAGGGTCTGGAGGCCGCCGCCCGGCCGGCCACCGACCTGGTGCGCGACACCGCCGCCCTGGCCGCCGCGGCCCTGGCGCGGGTCGAGGCGCCGCTGCTGGCCCTGGCCCGCCACCTGGAGGACCTGCTCGACGCGGAGACCGACGAGCTGCCGACCTCCGACCGCGCCCGTATCGAAGGGGCCTTGAGGGGGCTCGATCGCCGCGCCCGCATGACGCTGCCCGGCTGGCGTTCGATGCTGAAGGCCATCGAGGAGGACGCCGAGGACGACCCCGACTTCGTAGACTGGTTCGACGCCACCTTCCTGTACGGCCGGGTGGTCGACGCCGCCTGCCGCCGCCACTGGGTCGACCCGACCGAGCCGCTGACCGCCGCCGTCATCGCCCCGGCCCACGGCATCCTGGTGACCAGCGCCACCCTGGCCGACAGCACGCTGGACGATCCGTTCGCCCTGGCCGAGATGCGCACCGGCGCGGCGCGCCTGCCGGAGCGACCCCAGACCCTGCGCCTGCTGTCGCCGTTCGACTACGCCGCCAACACCCGCGCCTTCGTGGTCACCGACGTGGGCAAGGACGACCCGCGCCAGGTCGCCGCCGCCATGCGCGAACTGTTCCTGGCCGCCGGGGGCGGGGGCCTTGGCCTGTTCACCGCCATCCGCCGGCTCAAGGCCGTGCACGAGCGCATCGCCGCACCGCTGGCCGACAAGGGCCTGGCCCTCTACGCCCAGCACGTCGATCCGCTGGAGGTCGGCGCCCTGGTCGACATCTTCCGCGCCGAGGAGGACAGCTGCCTGCTCGGCACCGACGCTGTGCGTGACGGCGTCGATGTGCCCGGCCGCAGCCTGCGCCTGCTGGTCTTCGACCGCATGCCCTGGCCCCGGCCCGACATCCTGCACAAGGCCCGCCGCCAGCGCTTCGGCGGCAAGGGCTACGACGACGGCATCGCCCGCGCGCGCCTGGCCCAGGCCTTCGGAAGACTGATCCGCCGCGCCGACGACAAGGGCGTCTTCGTCATGCTCGACGCCGCCGCCCCGACCCGCCTGTTCAGCGGCCTGCCGGAGGGGGTGGAACTGCAGCGCGTCGGGCTGGTCGAGGCGATTGAAGCGACGGCCGAGTTTTTGGGTGGCTGACCCGGCGATCCTCCCCGCTCGCGGGGAGGGGAACCGCGCGCAGGGCGGTGGAGGGGTGGTGCCGGCCCTCGCCCTTGCAACCTCCGGAAGCGCCAGCGACACTGCCCTTGAGGATCGCGGGGGCGACACGCGTGGCCGACCAGACACCGGAAACAAAAGAAGAGCGTGAGGCGCGCTGGTGGCGAGGCTGGTGGGCGGCTGACTACGCTTGGGAAGGTCTCGCAAAGAAAGAGATCATAGGCGGCGGCCAGTGGGGCGAGAAGAACCTGCAGGACTATTGGCGGCGGGATCCACATACGGGCAAGAGCCGTACGGACGACGCCCTTAGGGAAGCCAACGAGCTTATACAGTTCGACCGTCGCCTGTGGCATGTAGCCCATCTTCCGGTGCGCTCGCGAAGCGGTTCGAAAGAAACGTGGAAGGCTGACCAGAACGCGGCAATGTGGACGCAACTCGACGCAATTCTGAGCGCGAGATTGGCCGTTGCCAATGAAACCGACGGGGAGTTCAATTTCTCATCGCAGCATGGCGGTCACGTTTACTTGCCTATTGGCGTAGACAAGAGGGCTCGTTTCGACGGCGCGTCGCTCTTGGGCGGGCAAATATTCTCATCTCGTCCATCTTCTGATGACTCGCCGTACCATCATATCAATCTAAGTTCGGCGTTTGTTATTGGAGATCTAAATTTATCTGTTGATAAGCTTGGGCCTGGTGCGGACTTTGGCCGAACCATCTTCGGTGGAAGTGTTGATTTTGAGTATGCGACGTTTTCAGGGCGCGCGCTTTTCAGCGAAGCCATATTCTTAGGTACTGCCGATTTTGAGTATGCAACATTCGAAGAGAAGGTCGAATTCTATGGGTCGGTGTTCTGCCACGGGGTAGATTTTAGTGGTGCTGTATTCAGAGGTGAATTGAATTTCGTTCAAGTGAATTGTCTTAATCCGTCATACTTTTTTGGTACAAAATTCTTCAATAATGTCGCCTTCAATATGAGTAATTTCCTAGGCGGATCACGCTTCGGAGATGTTGTTTTCAAGGGAAAGGCAAGCTTTAATGATGCGGTGTTTTCGGATTACAGTTCATTTGATGGATCAACATTTAGAATGGAAGCGTCGCTTGACGGGGTGAAGTTCTCTGGAGGTGTAAGTTTCGATGGTGCTTCATTCACAAATAGAGCTAGCTTTACAAGCGTTATAGTCGCCGGAACTGCGAGCTTTCTAGGAGTGAAATTCGATTCGCATTTGATATTTAATGGTGCGCAGTTTGGCGATGGCGCCGATTTTGATGGCGCAATGTTCTCCAGTTTGGCCATTTTTGACAATGTTCATTTCACTGGATCTGCCACTTTCAACAGAGCAGTTTTTTCGGGACTTTCTCTGTTTAGCCGGGCGAGCTTTTCCAGCGAGGCAAGCTTCAACGGCGTGATGTTCACTGGTGATGCTGGGTTCGACAGTGCGATGTTTAAGGGGCGGGCTAGCTTTGGCGACGCTGACGGACTTCGCACCGTGTTTGCGGCGGGCGGCTCCTTCCGCGATTCCATCTTCGAACGGTCGGTGGCCTTCGAGGCGACCGTGGAGCGGCCGGAAACAGGCTTCGCCGGAGCATTCTATGGTGCACGATTCGCAGACATCGCCGATTTCTCGAAAGCTGGGCCTGAGCGGCCTAACGATCCATCTCGAAACGATGGTGCGCGGATGGCAATTGCCCTGGCTGAAGCATTGTTTGAGAAGACGCTGATCTTGACTGACGGCACTGACCGGGTAGCGACTCAGGCATTTCGAAGGGGCGCACTAGCCACAGTTTTCGCAGAGGCGCCCGAACGTCGAGAAGACCTCCTTGATCGCCTTGAAGCCGGTTGTCGCACGGTCAAGATCGCCATGGGTAAGGCTCGAGACGAGGTGCGTGAGCAGCGCTACTACCGTTTCCAGCTTCAAGCTCGGCAAGCGCGCGCGGATACGCACTGGTCGGAAAAGTTCGTTGGGGGTCTGTACGGAGTCTTTTCCGGTTACGGCGGCAGTCTCGGACGCCCGTTGGCATACCTCCTCGGTGGGACTGCGGTCATGGGGCTGCTCTACTGGCTCTGGGCAGGTGGCATGAACGGAAGTCTTTTCCGGGATGTGGCTGCAATAGTGGCGGCTCCGTTGCGTGGCGAGAGCTGGGCCAATCTGGCAGCCGGATTGAACTTCTCTACCGGCCGGTCACTGTTCATCAGCGCTTGGCTTGGCGTGCCGGACCGGGACCCCACCACTTGGCAGTGGATCTTCCTCAACGGCTACGGACCCGGCTGGGGTTTTCTCGTTCGGATCGTCGCTGCCCTGCAGTCAATCGCCTCTGGCGTCCTGATATTCCTGTTTGCACTGGCGGTGCGGCGCCGATTCCAGATCGGCGGCTGACCGCCCCCAAACCGACTCCTTCCCGTCGCACTGATGCAATGTCCGGCGCGTAGAGCGCTGCGGACGGCGGGGGCGCCTTCAGCGACGGAGTCGACCCATGAACCTGCCCCAGGCCCGCCCCGATCTTCCCGCCGATGACGCCGCCTCGCCGGTCCAGGCCGTCTGCGCGCGGGCCGAGGTGCAGCGGGTGCGCTGGCTGACCGGCCTGTCCCAGGACGCCTTCGCCCGCTCCTTCGCCATCGACCCTGACGCCCTGCGCGATGTCGAGGCGGGCCGGGCGCGACCCAACGCCGCCTTCCGCGCCTATCTGAAGGTCATCGCCCGCGACCCCGGCGGCGTCCGCCGGGCGGTGTCGACGACGCCCCTCTAGCGGCCCTGCCCCCGGCGGTCCGGCCACCTCCCTCGACGGCCCCGGCTGACGCCGGGGTTGCATTGCGCGTCGAGTGTCGCCGATAACGGCCCGGGGCTGTCATCGGGGGTGCGGGGTGTCTGAACTGCTGGCTGAAATGGAGGCGCGCCGCGGTCGCGCGCGCAAGGCGGACGCGCCGGTCGCCGCCGTCGTCGCGGCCTTCGCCCTGCTGCTGGGGCTGCCGTTCCTGATGACGGGGATCGTCGGCCCCGGCGTCGCCGACCTGCTCGGCGGCGAGGCGAGCGCCGCGCAGGCCGCCAGGGCCATCGGCGTCATCGTCGGGCTGGGCCTGGTCGGCGCAGTGACGCTCTGGGCGCTGCTGTGGTTCGGCCTGGTCCGCGTCGCGCGGCCGGGCTGGGGGCTGCCGCTGCTGGCCGGTCTGGCGGTCGCGGGGATCGCGGGCTTTTCCACGTCCGGCGTTGTGTCCGGCCAGGTGCAGAACCGCGAGCGCCAGGAGCGGGTCGCCGCCGGCGAGATCCGCGCCGCCCTGGATGTCTTCCTCAAGCGCTCGCTGGACGGCGACTACACGGTCACCGCCGCGAAGGCGCGCGGCGCCGTCGGCGCGGTGGAGCAGCGGATCAAGACCGACATCGCGGCGCTGGTGAAGGCGACCCGCCGCTATGAGGCCGATCTGGAGGCCCTTGTGGCCGATGATGACGATCTCGATACGTCCCGGGCCGGACTGCAGGCCACCCGGGATCGCTCCGCGAAGGCCGAGGCGATGGCCGTGGCCCACCGCAAGGCGGTGAAGGCCCGCATGGTGTCGATCCGAACGGCCCTGCGCGATGACCTCAGTCCCTGGGTCAAGCGCGCCTACCTGCCCGGCTACGAGGAGGAGTTCGGCGTCCGGCAGGGCGACCTCGACCGCAATCTGGCGCTTCAGGAACAGATCTGGGGGGCCAGGAAGGACCAGGCCGCGATCCTGCTGGACAGCTTCGGCGCCTGGACGCGATCGGGCCGGGCGATCACCTTCCGGCGCGAGTCGGACCTTCGGAAGTTCGACGCCGCCACCTACGAGATTGGCAACGTGGGCTGGCGCCTGCGCGGCATGGACGCCGAGGAGCGCGTGAAGGCCGGCGAGTTCCTGCGCCGCCCGCCGGTGCTGGAGGACTGACGCCCGCGATCCAGGCAGGATCCGCTCGGCCGCCGCCGCGCCGCTGATGGCGCTTGCATCGCCGGACCCGCCTCGCCGATAACGGGTCGGGGAAGCGTCCGGGGGTTGCAGGTGTCAGATTTTCTTGCCGAGGCAGAGGCGCGCCGGCTGCGCGGCAGGACGCCGGATGCGCCTGTAATGCCGGTGATCCTCGGGTTCGTCGCAGCCTTCGTCTCCACCGTGCTCGCCCTGCCGCTCACCCATGAGGCGGCGATCGGCCTGGCGGCCGGCGAGGTCGCCTTCCTCCCGTTCGCGGCCCGCGTGCTCGGGGTTGCACTGGCGATCACCGCCGCCACCGGCGGACTGTTGTGGCTGGTGGTCATCCGCCGGAGCCGCCCCCGGTGGATCCTCCCGGTTCTGGCGGGATTGCTGGTCGTCACCGGCGTGCTGGGCCTGGGCTTCTCGCGCGGCCTCGGGGAGATGACCGAGCAGCGGCGGCAGGAGCAGATCGCCAGGGCCGAGATCGTGCGGACCATGGACATGGTCCTCGCCGACGGGGCCGACGCGCCGCTGATCGACACCCGTCCCAAGGCCCGCGGCGACATCGGCAAGCTCGAACAGACCTTCAAACAGACCTTCGCGGCCCTGCAGAAGATGGGCAGGAGCTACAACGCCGACCTGACCGCGCTCGACGTCAACTGGAAGGACGGCGCGGCCAACCTCAGCCAGGCAGCGCTGCGACGGCGGGTCGAGCGACTCAATGCCGCCAAGACGCGCAGCGAGGTCTTCCGGGCCGCCATGCGGGCCGAGCTACAGTCGCTGCCCGGACGCATGGAACAGAGCGGCGTCGCCCCGGGCCTGCGCCGGTCGCTGATGGCCGGCCTCGAGCAGTCGATCGAGGGAGAGTTGGCCGATCTGGACAAGTCGGTGAACGTGCACCTCAAGCTCCTGGACCTGCATCTGGCCCAGACGCGGTTCCTGCTCGACCGGCCCGGCGGCTGGGTGGTGCAGGGCGGGATGGTGACCTTCTACCGCGCCGCCGACATCAAGCGCTTCAACGCCTTCGCCGGGGATTTCGAGGCTTTGCGGAAGGAACTTGAAGAGCTCGACTATCAGAGCCGCAAGAAGCTGCTGGAAAGCCGTGACCGCGTGGCCGGCGAGTACTGACCGCCTGTCACCGACCTGCGCCGTAGCGCGGCTCAATCCGTATCGAAAAAGACCCGCCTCCCTCGCGGAAGACGGGTCTCGTCTAGCCCTTCACGCACACCACCTGACGCAGGGTGTGCACGATGTCCACGAGGTCGGCCTGGGCGGCCATGACCGCGTCGATGTCCTTGTAGGCCATCGGCGTTTCGTCGATCACGTCCGCGTCCTTCCGGCACTCGACGCCGGCGGTGGCCTCGATGTGGTCGGCGAGGCTGAACCGGCGCCTGGCTTCGGTCCGGCTCATCGCCCGACCGGCGCCGTGCGAGCAGGTGCAGAACGAGTCCGCGTTGCCCTTGCCGCGCACGATGAACGACCGGGCGCCCATCGAGCCGGGGATGATCCCCAGCTCGCCGTCGCCGGCCCGCACCGCGCCCTTGCGGGTCACGTAGACCTTCTTGCCGAAGTGATGCTCGGTGGTGACGTAGTTGTGGTGGCAGTTCACCGCTTCCTGCGTCGTCTCCAGGTCCGGGAACCAGGCGCGCAGCACGCCCAGCACCTGGTCCATCATCACTTCACGGTTCGCCCGCGCGTACTTCTGGGCCCAGCTCACCGCCCGGATGTAGTCGACGAAGCCGTCGCTGCCTTCCGGGAAGTAGGCCAGGTCCCGGTCCGGCAGGTTGATGAACCACCGCCGCATGTCGTGCTTGGCCCGTTCGACGAAGTGGGTGCCGAACCGGTTGCCCACGCCCCGCGAGCCGGAGTGCAGCATCACCCACACGTCGCCCGCTTCGTCGAGGCAGAGCTCGATGAAGTGGTTGCCGGTGCCGAGCGTGCCCAGGTGGCCATAGCCGCGCGGGTGCGCGGCCTTCGGCGACCGGGCCACGACGTCGTCATAGCCGTCCTTCAGCTCGGCCCACTTCGCGGCCGCGATGGCCGGCGGCTCCGACTGCCAGGCGCCCTTGTCGTTGCGCCCGCCGTTGTCGGTCCGGCCGTGCGGCACGGCCGCCTCGATGGCCGAGCGGATGCCCGCCAGGGTGTCCGGCAGGTGTTCAGCCCGGATCGAGGTGCGCACCGCCATCATACCGCAGCCGATGTCCACGCCCACGGCGGCCGGGATGATCGCGCCGACGGTCGGGATCACCGAGCCCACGGTCGCGCCCATGCCCCAGTGCACGTCGGGCATGACGGCGATGTGGCTGTGGATGAAGGGCAGGGCCGCGACGTTGCGCAGCTGCTTCATCGCCGACTCCTCGATCGGCACGCCCTTGGTCCAAGCCTTGATCGGCTTGCCGCCGCTTTCGATGTGTTGGAACCCGCTCATGGGGTTCTCCTTTTCACGCTTTCGTTTTCTCTTCGCCGCCCCTCCTGGCGTCACGGTCGAAAGCGTCCCCGCAGATACGAAGAACCCCTCCGGCCGGGCCAGGAGGGGTTCGTTCGTACGGTCCTTGAGGTTTCAGCCCCGGATCACGAACCCTCTCCCGCGCACGCGCGCATGCCCGTCGTCTCGACCTGGCGATCGAGCCGATTGGCGGCGGTGCAAAAGGGTCGGGCTTTGTGGGCCATGGTCCTCATCCTCAAGGGGGCGGGCGGATATCACGGGTGTTTCTCCCGTGGCAAGCGCTGTCGCCGGTCCGTCGCCGACCTGTTGCGCCGCTGTCGCACTCTCCCGCTAGCGACTGCACGGCGGCGCCGGTTCCCCTGTGCGCCGAGTCCGCTGGACGCCGGGCCTTGTCGGCCTAGGTTTTCCGCGGACGAAGAAGCAGACTTCTGGAGGGCGGATCCATGATCCGGGCTGCCGCGCTGTCGACGTTGCTGCTGCTGTTCATCGCCGGCCCGACGGCGGCGTCGGCCCTGCCGGACGGGGTCGACCGGTCGCTGAAGGCGGGGCTGCCCTGGATCTCCGTCACCCTCGACCCGGACGGCGAGTCAGCCCGCATACACGCCGCCATCGACATTCCCGCCCCGGCCGAACGGATCTGGAAGGCGATGACCGACTGCCGCTATGCGGCCAGGCTGGTGACCAGCGTCACCCGCTGCCGGGTGCTGCAGCAGGGCGTCGGCTGGGACATCCGCGAGCATGTGACCAAGGGCAACCTGTTCCTGCCGATGCTGCGCAACGTTTTCCGCTCCGACTACGAGCCCTATCGCCGGATCCGCTTCAAGCGGGTCGACGGCGACCTGAAGGTCATGGAGGGGCAGTGGGGCCTGGCCGCGTTCAACGAGGGGCGCTGGACCCGCGTGACCTACGAGAACCGCCTGTCGGCGAAGATCCTCGCCCCGCCGATGGCCGTCCGCGCCGGCCTGCGCAAGGACACGCCCAAGGTGCTGGTGAACCTGCGCGAGGTCGCGGCCGGCGGGGAGTAGAAAAGGGGGACAGTCACTCATTTCGCGCGCGAAATGAGTGACTGTCCCCCTTTTCTCAGGGCCCTCAGTGCTTCCCGCGATCTCGGCCGAAGTTCGGCTCGGCGCTTTCCTGGCCGAGCGCGATGACGCCCCGGCGGATGGCGCGGGTGCGGCTGAACAGGTCGTGCAGCTTGTCGGCCTCGCCCCAGCGGATGGCGCGTGACAGGGCTTGCAGGTCCTCGGTGAAGCGGCCCAGCACCTCGAGCACCGCGTCCTTGTTGGCCACGAAGATGTCGCGCCACATGGTCGGGTCGCTGGCGGCGATGCGGGTGAAGTCGCGGAAGCCGCCGGCGCTGTACTTCATCACCTCGCCCTCGGTGACGCCCTCGAGGTCCGACGCCGTGCCGACGATGTTGTAGGCGATCAGGTGGGGCAGGTGGCTGGTGATGGCCAGCACCAGGTCGTGGTGCTGGACGTCCATCAGCTCGACCTGCGCGCCGCAGGCCCGCCAGAAGGTCGACAGCCTGGCCACCGCCTCGGCGTAGTCCGCATCCTCGCGGGCGGCATCCGGCGTCAGGATGACCCAGCGGCCGTCGAACAGCTCGGCGAAGCCGGCGTCGGGGCCGGAGTGCTCCGTGCCGGCGATCGGGTGGCCGGGGATGACAAAGACATTGGCCGGCGCCGTCGTGGCCATGGCGTCGGCGACGCTGCCCTTGACCGAGCCGACGTCGGTGACGGTGGCGCCGGGGCTCAGGGCCGGGGCGGCGGCGGCCATGGCCTCGCCGATGGCCAGCACCGGCGTGGCGAAGATCACCAGATCGCAGCCGGCCACGCCGTCGGCGATGTCGCCGGTCACCCTGTCGGCCAGGCCCAGCTCGGCGATGCGGGCGCGGTGCTTTTCGGACGCGTCGACGGCGACGATCTCGCCGACCACGCCCTTCTCGCGGGCGATCCGGGCGATGGAGGAGCCGATGAGGCCGAAGCCCACCACGGCCATGCGGTTGTAGACCTGTCCGGGCATGATCAGCGGCCCATGAAGTCGGCGAGCAGATCGACGACGGCGCGGTTGTGCTCTTCCAGGCCGATGGTGATCCGCACATGGTCCGGCAGGCCGTAGTTGCCGACGCCGCGCACCAGATAGCCCTTCGAGGCGAGGAAGGCCTCCGCCTCGACGGCCGTCTTGCCCGGCGTCTTCGGGAAGCCGACCAGCACGAAGTTGGCCGCCGACGGGGCGACGTCGAGGCCCAGGCCCGCCAGCTGCTGGGTCAGCCACGGTCGCCAGATCTCGACCAGCTCGACCGAACGACGCTGGAAGTCGTCGTCGCCCAGGGCGGCCACGGCGGCCAGCTGGGCCGGGATGTTGACGTTGAACGGCAGGCGGATGCGGTCCACCGCCTGGGTCATCTCCAGCGGCAGGTAACCCCAGCCGACGCGCAGGGCGGCAAGACCGTGGATCTTGGAGAAGGTGCGGGTCACGACCACATTGCGCTCGTGCCGGGCCAGCTCGAAGTCCTCGGTGGTGGCGGCGCCGGTCTGGAACTCGGCGTAGGCGCCGTCCAGCACCAGCACCACCGACGGCGGCAGGGCCTCGTGCAGGCGGCGGATTTCGCTGAACGGGATCCAGGTGCCGGTCGGGTTGGCCGGATTGGCCACGAAGACCAGCCGCGTCCGTTCGTCGACCTGCTCCAGGATGGCGTCGACGTCGACGTGCAGGTCCTTCTCCGGCGCATTTCGGATCTCCGCCCCGCAGGCGCGCGCGCCGATGGCCCAGGCGGCGAAGCCGTGCTCGGGTTGGACCATGTTGTCGCCCGGCTCGAGGAAGGTCTGGCAGATGAGCTGGAACACCTCGTCCGAGCCGCAGCCGAACAGCAGACGCTCCGGCTCCAGGCCGTACTTCGCCGCGATCGCCTCGCGCACGATGGTCGTGCGGGGGTCGGGGTAGAGGGCCAGCTTGCCGGCGGCGGCGGCGAAGGCCTCCTGCGCCAGCGGCGATGAGCCGAGCACGTTCTCGTTGGCCGACAGCTTGATCGGGTTCTCGACGCCCTCGGCCTTGGCCTTGCCGGGCTTGTAGGGCTCGATGTCGATGATGCCGGGCTTGGGAACGGGCCGGTCGGCCCTGAAGCGGTCGATGCTCTGGTCGGTCATGTGTGGAAGTCCGGGTTCTAGGCGAACCGGCTTCCTACACGGCGCCGGTTCAAAGGTCGAAGGGTTCGGGGGCCGCGCCGATGACGCCATTCAGCTGCCCGGGCGCGCGGAGCAGCCTGGCGTCGTGGTGCTGATAATAGCCGGCGAGGGCGTAGAGGGTCAGGCCGCCGTGTTGCACGAGCGGCGCGGCGGCGACGCCGTCACGGCTCAGCGCCTCGACGGTCTTGCCGATGTCGGCGGCGTCGGTGACCCACAGGGTCTGGTCGGCGCCGGTGGGGGCGATCTCGACCTGGGCGACGGCCACGGCGGAGGTCGGTCCCCAGACGGTCAGGCAGGGCAGGGTGGCGAACACCTTCAGCGTCGGCTCGGCCAGCAGCCGGCCCCACCAGGACGAGTCCGGCGTCAGGGCCAGCACGGCGACACCGCCGGGCGTGCGGGCGGCGGCCAGGGCGTCTTCGGGTTTGGCGGCCAGCGCGAGCTTGGGCGCGGCGCCGAAGCGCAGGCGGGCCAGCTCGACGGCGCGACTCTCCAGCTTGCCGCCCCAGACGGACAGGTGGAACGGCCCCTGCTGGGAGAGGCTGTCGGCCATGATCTCGCGCCAGATGCGCACGACCAGGGCGTTGGACGCGGCGGGATCCTTGCCGGCGAGGATCTTGCGGACGATCTGGGCTTCGCGGGCTGGCCGCAGGCCGAACTTGCCGCCGTCGCCGGCTGCGGCCTTGGCCTGCGCCACCGACCGGGCCAGCGAGGCCCGCTCGCCGACCAGCCGCAGCAACTCGGCGTCCACGGCGTCAATGCGCGCGCGGACGGCGTCGAGAGACAGCGGAGCGGCCGGGGCGTCCTTGCCCATTTTCATCCCTTCAGGCGAGACGGCGGACGTATTTCATCCCGCCGGGCAGGGCAATACCCCACGCGCCGCGCAAGAATATTGCCGTGCGGTCAATAGAGGCGCGGCGACGGCCCAAGCGGCAGCGGACCGATCCGCGCCTCGCCGTTCGACAGGTCCACATCGCCCGAGAAGGCCGGGGTTCCGTCGTCGGCGCCGCTCAGCGTCGCCTCAAGTCCGCCCTGCAGCCGCCCGTCCAGGCCGACGGTCAGCGGCCCCCCCTTGCCCGACAGCACCGCCTCGCCGCCCCGCACTTCCGCGGCGCGCACAGTGATGGCCCCGCCGGCGTCGCGCCAGTCGCGCACCGCGTCAGGCCAGTCGCGGCCCCGGAAGGCGCTCATCTTCGACAGGGTCAGGTCCCACATCATCGACGCCGGCTTGCCCTGGACGACCCGGGCGGGCAGGCCCTCCAGGCGCAGGCGGGCCCCGTCGACCTTGAACAGCACCCCGCCCTGGTCCTGCGGCCCGGCCCGCAGATGCAGGGCGAGCCCGGCGGCCGACTCCACCAGGTAGGGCTTGGCGCCGGGCGCAGTCTCGAACGTCAGGTCGACGCCTTCCACCGACAGGCGCGGCGGATGCTCGTCGAAGCTGCTCAGGCTCGCCCGAAGCGCCCGGGCGCGAACCGTCACCGGTCCGCCGTCCGGACGCGTCAGCGTGACGCCGTCCGGCGCGACCATCACCCAGTGATCGAGGCGATAGACGTAGGCTTCGGACTTCAGCAGCGGCGCGGCGATCGCCCAGCCCGACGGCTCGGCGATCCGCGCCCCGTCCAGCGCGACGTTCAGCCGGAAGGGAAAGCCGGTGATCGTCCTCTTGCGCCAGACGATGTCGTAGCCCTGCTCGCGGAGCAGGGCGACCTGGGCGTCCATGCGCCGCGCCGCCTCGCCCCTCAGCCAGAACCAGCCGCCGCTCCAGCCGGCCACCAGCAGCAGGGCTAGAAGCCACGGCAGGAAAAGTCCGCCCCGGCGGGGTTTGCGGGCTCGCTCGCGTTCGGGCAGGGTCATGGACAGGGCGGCTCCTGGAACTGGCGGAACGAATGAACGGCGGCGACGCGGCGCAGGACCGCTGGGTGTTCGGATACGGATCGCTCATGTGGCGCCCCGGGTTCCCGTTTGTAGAACGCCGCCGCGCGCTTCTCCACGGCCGTCGAAGGGCGTTCTGCATCTATTCGGTGCACCATCGCGGCACCTACGAGCGGCCCGGTCTGGTGCTGGGCCTGGCGCCGGGCGGCTCGACCCGCGGCATCGCCTACCGCGTAGCGGCCGAGGCGTGGGACGAGGTCTATGCCTATCTGCGGGAACGCGAGCAGCCGACCGAGACCTATTTCGAGGCCTGGCGACCGGTGCGCGTGGAGGGCGCCGGAGCGGTCGACTCGCTGGTCTTCCTGTCGGACACCGCCCACGCCCAGTGGGCCGGGAGCCTCACCGCCGAGCAGCAGGCTGACCTGATCGCCGGCGCCACCGGGCTGTCGGGCCGCAACATCGACTACCTTACCGATCTCGTCGGCCACCTGCACGAGGACCAGGTGCGGGACCTGGGCATGGAGCGCCTGCTGGCCATGGTCGAGGCGCGCGAGACGCTCGCCGGACGCTGAGCGTGCTCCCGGGCGATCCCGCCCCGTCCACAAGCCGGGGTTGCACCTTGCGCCTCCCGGGGCCCCGATGGCTCATTTCGGGCATCAGGAATCGCCGTTTTTCGAACTTGTTAACCAGTGGATGCGAGTCCGGAGTGTCGCGCCGTGACGTCACGGCGCCGCGTGACTCCGGGGGTGGGTTTCCATGGCGTTCGGCTTTCTGGGAAGCGATCGGCAAAAGGCCGCCAGGGACGCGGAGCGGCTCCGCGAACTGGACGCCCAGGCGGTGGCGATGGATCGCGCCCAGGCCATCATCGAGTTCAATCTCGACGGCACGGTGATCCGCGCCAACAGCAACTTCCTCGCAACGGTCGGCTACTCGGCCGGCGAGATCGAAGGGCGCCACCACAGCCTGTTCTGCACGCCCGACCATGTCGCGAGTCAGGAGTACCGCGACCTGTGGAAGGGCCTGAACAACGGCGAGTTCCAGGTCGGCAAGTTCGCCCGCGTCGGCAAGGGCGGCCGCCCGATCTGGCTGCGCGCCTCCTACATGCCGATCTCCGACGCGACCGGCCGGCCCTACAAGGTCATGAAGTTCGCCCAGGACGTCACCGAGGACCAGCTCGAGCGCCAGCAGAGCGAAGAGGCCAGCCGCAGGAACGAGGCCGAGCAGACCGCGGTCGTCACGACCCTGGCCGACAGCCTCGGCCGTCTGGCGGCCGGCGACCTGACCGCCCGCATCGAGGCCAGCTTCCCCGGCGCCTACCAGAAGCTGAAGGACGACTTCAACGCCGCGGTGACCAGCCTGAAGTCGGCGATGGCGTCGATCAGCGACTCGACCACGGCGATCAACGCCGGATCGGGCGAGATCGCCAACGCCGCGGACGATCTGTCCAAGCGCACCGAGCAGCAGGCCGCCCGTCTCGAGGAGACCGCCGCCGCCCTCGACCAGATCACCGCCACGGTCAGGCGCTCGGCCGAAGGCGCCCGTCAGGCCGCCACCGTCGTGACCGGCGCCCGCCAGGACGCGGAACACTCCGGCGAGGTCGTCCGTCAGGCCATCTCGGCCATGGGAGAAATCGAAAGCTCGTCCAACGAGATCAGCCAGATCATCGGCGTCATCGACGAAATCGCCTTCCAGACCAACCTGCTGGCCCTGAACGCCGGCGTCGAAGCCGCCCGGGCCGGCGACGCCGGTCGCGGCTTCGCGGTTGTGGCCTCGGAAGTCAGGGCCCTGGCGCAGCGTTCGGCCCAGGCCGCCAAGGAGATCAAGACCCTGATCTCCGCCTCCTCGAGCCAGGTCGGCAAGGGCGTCCAGCTGGTCGGTCAGACCGGCCAGGCGCTGTCGGCCATCGTCGGCAAGGTCGGCGAGATCCACGACCTGGTCGGCGAGATCAGCGCCTCGGCCCAGGAGCAGGCCACGGCGCTGGGCGACGTGAACTCGGCCGTGAACCAGATGGACCAGATGACCCAGCAGAACGCGGCGATGGTGGAGCAGACCACCGCCGCCGCCCGCTCGCTGCGCGGCGAGGCCGGTCAGCTGACCACCCTGGTCAACCGCTTCGAGGTCGACCGTCAGGCCGGCCGCGCCGCCGCCTGGCAGGAGCAGGCTCCGCCGCCCCGTCACGAAGCGCCCCGTCCCGCGCCGGCTGCCGGCCGGCCTGAGCCGGCCCGCTTCGAGGCGCCGCCGCCCCGGCGTCCGCCGCCCATGCTCGACGAGAACCCGGTCCACGCCGCCCGCAGTCGCCTGCAGGCCTTCGCCCGGGGCGGCGCCCGTCCGGCTCCGGCGGACGACTGGGAAGAATTCTAGGCCTCGACGTATTTCCGTTCGAACGGGCAACGGGCCGCGTCCTCGACGCGGCCCGTTTTGCCGTGCGCGAACGACCGCCCCGGCGCTCTACCCATTTTGGGGTTTTGTTAACCATGCGGGTGCACGATCCACACGTATAGAGTGTGCCATCGACCACGGGTCGATGAGAGAGTGCGGGGGATTTTTCGGTGTTCATCAAGTTCGGCGCCTGGCGCCAGGAGGCAGACGCTGCGGATCGGCGCAGCCGCGATCTCGAAGCCACGGTGGCGGCGATCGAGCGCTCGCAGGCCGTCATAGAGTTCAACCTCGACGGGACCGTGATTCGCGCCAACGAGAACTTCCTCGGCGCGGTCGGCTATACGCTGGCCGAGATCGAGGGGCGGCATCACAGCCTGTTCTGCCCGCCCGAGTATGTCGCCACCCAGGAATACCGTGATTTCTGGCGCGCTCTGAATGACGGGCAGTTCCTGTCGAGCAAGTACCGCCGGATCGGCAAGGGTGGCCGCGAAATCTGGATCCAGGCCTCCTATAACCCGGTGCTCGACGCCCAGGGCCGGCCCTGCAAGGTCATCAAGTTCGCGACCGACGTCACCGCCATCGAGCGTGAGCGCATCGAGAATGACCGTCGGCGTGGCAGCGAGGCCGAGCACCAGGCCGTGGTGGCGACCCTGGCCGAAGGCCTGGGCAAGCTGGCCAAGGGCGACCTGACGGCCCGCATCGAGGCCGACCTTTCGGGCGTCTACCAGCAGCTGAAATCGGACTTCAACGCCGCCGTCGCCAGTCTGCGCGAGGCGATGGGTTCGATCTCGGAGGCGACGGGCGCCATCACGGCGGGGGCGAACGAGATCTCCGGGGCCTCGGATGATCTCTCCAAGCGCACCGAGCAGCAGGCCGCCAGTCTGGAAGAGACCGCCGCCGCCCTCGACCAGATCACCGCGACGGTGAAGCGAACCGCCGAGGGGGCGCAGCAGGCCGCCGCGGTCGTCACCAGCGCCCGCGAGGACGCCGAGAAGTCGGGGGATGTCGTGCGTGGCGCCGTCTCGGCCATGGGCGAGATCGAACGGTCCTCGACCGAGATCAGCCAGATCATCGGCGTCATCGACGAAATCGCCTTCCAGACCAACCTGCTCGCCCTCAACGCCGGCGTCGAGGCGGCGCGGGCCGGCGAGGCGGGGCGCGGCTTTGCGGTCGTGGCATCGGAAGTCCGGGCCCTGGCCCAGCGCTCGGCCCAGGCCGCCAAGGAGATCAAGGCGCTGATCAACGCCTCCTCGCAGCAGGTTCGCCAGGGCGTGCAGATGGTCGGCCACACCGGCGAGGCCCTGGTGGCCATCGCCAGCCGCGTCGCAGAGATCCACAGCCTGGTGACCGAGATCAGCGCCTCGGCCCACGAGCAGTCCACGGGGCTGGTGCAGGTCAACAGCGCCGTCAACCAGATGGACCAGATGACCCAGCAGAACGCGGCCATGGTGGAGCAGTCCACAGCCGCCGCCCGGTCTTTGCGGTCCGAGGCCGGCGATCTGTCCGGACTGGTCGAGCGGTTCCGGGTCGGTGGCGAGGTCCGGTCCTACCGTCCGGGCGCCACGCCGGTGCGCTCCGCCCCCGCGCCGCAGCCTGTGCGGCATTCGGCCCCCGCGCCACAGCCTGCGCTGCAGGACGACGACAATCCGGTCCACGCCGCCCGTTCCCGCCTGCAGGCGTTCGCCCGGTCAGGCGCGCCGGCGATCGCCGTCGGCCAGGACTGGGAAGAATTCTAGGAGGTCCCATGCACGAGCATTTCGACCACGCCGCCGATACGCTGGAGCTGATCTCGTTCGAGATTGGCGACCAGGAGTTCTGCATCGACATCCGCACTGTGCGGGAGATCCGGGGCTGGACGGCGGCGACGCCGCTGCCCCAGGCGCCCGACTACATCCGCGGAGTGATCAACCTGCGCGGCTCGATCATGCCGGTGATCGACCTTCGGGCCCGGCTCGGGCTGGGGCTGACCGAGCCGTCGTCGCGTCACGTCATCGTGGTGGTGCAGGAGAGCGACCGGTCCGCCGGCCTGCTGGTCGACGGGGTGCAGGAGACCTTCACGATCGACGCCTCGCTGCCGCAGGACCCGCCCGACCTCGGCGACGACCCCGACCGGCGCTTCGTCGACGCGATCATTCCCCTCGATGGCCGCATGATGAGCCGGCTGGTCGTCGATCGCCTGATGCCGATGGCCGAGGCGTCACGCCGCGCGGCCTGACGCCTCCCGCGCGCTTTCGGCGATCAGGGCGTTGGAGGCCGTCTCGAGGCGGCTCTCCAGCTCGCGCATGAACTCGCCGCGCTTGAGGCCGGCCGGGATGGCCGGCAGGAACTCGAAGATGATCTTGCCCGGATAGCGCTTGAAGCCGTGCGCCGGCCAGTGGCAGCCGGTGTTGAGCGCCAGCGGAACGACCGGCATCTCCAGCTCGCGGTAGAGGGCGGCGATGCCCGGCTTGTAGTCAGGCTCGTCCCCGGGCGACTTGCGGGTCCCCTCCGGGAAGATGACCAGCTGGCGCGCCTCCGAGAAGCGGTCCTTCGCATCGCGAACCAGCTTGCGCAGCGCGGTCGAATGGGCGCTGCGGTCGACGACGATCATGTTGGCCTTGCCCGCGTACCAGCCGACGAACGGAACCCAGCTGAGCTCCTTCTTCAGCACGAAGCAGGCCGACGGCATGACCGTGAAGCAGCCGAAGATGTCGAAGAAGGCATGATGCTTGCCGGCCACAAGGGCGGCGCCCCTGGGCAGGTTCTCCAGGCCGCGCACCTCGAACCGGATGCCGGCGATCCCCCTCAGCAGCAGGGCCACGCCCTTGCCGTGCAGGGTCAGGGCCCGCGACACCCAGCTGCGCGGTCCGAGCAGCAGCGGCGCCATCAGCAGGGCGACGAGCGTGGAGTAGAGGTAGAAGGCGGCCGTGAAGAGAAGCGAACGGACCCAGATCAAGAGGACTTTTCCTTGGATTGCGCCGCCGGGGCCTCGTCGCGCGGCCCCAGCGCCAGGAAGCTCTCCCGGGCCAGAATCGCCAGGTACTTGGAGTACTCGACGATCAGGCGCCGCGCATCGCCCTCATTGCGCCACCAGCGATCGACATCGACCAGGCCGGTGACGACCGGATACTCGATCAGCGTCGCTTCCGGCATCGCCGCGCGGATTTCGAGGATCGACCGGGGCATGTGGTAGTCGGAGGTGACGACGATCAGGCGGGTGAAGCCCTTGCCGCGCGCCCATTCGGCGATCTCCCCGGCATTGCCGACGGTGTCGGCGGCCGTGTAGCCTAGGTCCACGCAGCAGTCGTAGATCGGCTTCACCGCCCGGCTGACCGCCAGGATGTCGTCGCGGCTGGCCTCGCGGTTGACGCCGGAAATGAGCAGACGCTTGCCCTTGCCGCGTTCCAGCAGACGGGCGGCGGCTTCGAGGCGAAGGTCGGAGGCGCCGGTCAGGGCGACCACGGCGTCGGCCACCGGCGGCTCGGCCGGCGGGACCGACCGCTCGATGCGCTGGGCGAAGGCCACCAGGCCGACCACCCAGATCAGCAGGACGACGAACAGGGCCGCGAGCGTCCTCACGCCATCTCTCCGATCAGCCCCCGTGCGGCGACGCGGGCGGCGACCGCGGCGACCAGCGCGGCGAGAACCGGCGTGGGCGCAACGGCCAACAGATCCAGCCAGGCGACCGGCAGGACGGGGGTCAGCCCCTGTCCGCCTCCGGCGAGTCTGGCCAGTGCGCCGATACTGGCCGCCCCGACGGCGCCGAACAAGCCCGCGACCGCCGCCACGCGAGCGAACCGGCTCTGGAACAGCTGGATGACGAACTTTGCCTGCGCGCCGGACAGGTGCAGCACCTCGATGGTCTCGCGGTGTGCGGCCATGGCCGCGCGGGTGGCGAATCCGATCGCCGCCGCCGCCGCCGAGGCGATGAGCAGGAAGACGCCCAGCGCCGCCCAGCGGGCGATCGCGGCGCCCCGTTCGATGTCGCCGATCCACAGGCTGTGGTCATCGACGGTTGCATCAACGCCGGCCGCCTTCAGCGCCTTGTCGAGCGCGATCGCGGTGGCCGGCGCCTTGGGGTCGAGGTCGACGGTGACCAGGCGCGGGATCGGCAGGTCGTCCAGCAGCGCCTCGCGGCCCAGCCACGGCTCCAGCAGCGCCTCGGCCTTGTCTTTCTCCAGCGCCCTGGCCTCGGTGACGCCCTTGACGCCGGACAGGGCCTCGGCGGCCCGGCCGGCGGCGGTGTCGGGCGTCTCGCCGCCATTGGCGCGGACCACCACGGTGGCCGACCCGGTCAGCTGTCCGGACCAGCCGCGGGCGGCACGGTCGGCGGCCAGCCCGCCGATGGCGGTGAGGCAGGCCAGGAAGCACAGCACCGACACCACGAAGACCAGGGCGCCGTCGCGCGGGTCCTTGCGCGGCAGCAGCGGCGCGGGCTTCCAGCGGCGGGGATCGAAGATCTCGCTCATCCGGCCCGTTCCCCGACGCCGCGGCCGAACATGCGCAGGCGGCCGCGATCCAGGTGCAGCACCGGCTGGCCGGAGCGGGCGACCAGATCCTCGTCGTGGCTGGCGATCAGCACCGTGGTGCCCAGGCGGTTGAGCTCGACGAAGAGCTTGAGGATACGGATGGCGTGGGCGTCATCGACATTGCCGGTCGGCTCGTCGGCCAGCAGGATGTCGGGCCGGTTGACCACCGCCCGGGCGATGGCCAGCCGCTGCTTCTCGCCGCCCGACAGGGTCGGGGGCAGGGCGTGCATGCGGTCCTTCAGGCCCACCCAGGCCAGCAACTCGGCGACATCGGCGCGATAGGCGTCGGGCTTGCCGCCGGCGATGCGCAGCGGCAGGGCGACATTGTCGAAGGCCGACAGGTGCTCCAGCAGCCGGAACTCCTGGAACACCACCCCGATGCGGCGGCGCAGGAACGGCCGGTCCGCGGCATGCACGGCGTCGACATCGCGGCCGAACAGTTCGATGGTCCCCCTGGAGGGACGTTCGGCGAGATAGATCAGCTTCAGAAGGCTGCTCTTGCCCGCGCCCGAAGCGCCGGTGAGGAAATGAAAGCTGCCAGCGGCCAGGTCGAACGAGACGTCCCTCAGGACCTCCTGCGCACGGCCGTAGCGCAGGCCTACGCCGTCAAAGCGCAACACGGGTCCGGCGACCGCGTCGCCCTCGAATACGGCGTTCTGGTTTCTGGACATGGGAGCCGAAATCGGCGACCTCGGGAAGAGGAGCGGGGAGCGTCCGATTCGCCGGCATGATACTGACCTGTCCCGAGTGCGCCACCCGGTATTTCGTCCCTGACGACAAGGTCGGGGCCGGCGGCCGCACCGTGCGCTGTTCCGCCTGCGGCAACCGCTGGACCGCCGAAGGCCAGGCCGACCTCGAACTGTTCGTCGATCCCGAGGCCGGCGCCCTGGCCAGGGACGGCGACAAGGCCGAGGAAACCCCGGTCAGCGACTTGCCCGGCGAGGAACTGCCCAAGGTCTTCCGCCAGAAAGCCACCCAGGAACGCCGCGTGCGCGAGGCCGCCACAGTGGGCGTGGTCTGGGCCGGCATGGCGGTCGCCCTCATGGGCCTGGTGCTGGGCGGCATCGTCTTCCGCGGCTCGGTCGTCGAGATGTGGCCCCGCACGGCCAGCGCCTTCGCCGCCGTCGGCCTGGACGTCAACCGCGTCGGGCTGGAGATCGAGGACGTCGCCGCCGAAGCCGCCCTGCAGGACGGCCACGCCGCGCTCGCCGTCTCGGGCGTGATGCGCAACGTCGAGGATCATCCGGTCACCGCGCCGCCGCTGCGCATCAGCCTGCTCAACAAGGCCGGCAAGATTGTGGCCGTGAAGCTGGCCAGCCCGGCCGACCCGCTGATCCCGCCGGGCGAGACCCGCCACTTCGCGCTGGCCATACTGGACCCGCCAACCACGGCCGCGACCCTGGAAGTCAGCTTCGAGCTGAAGAAGGGCGCCAGGGGCGAGGCCTCGAAGCGCCCGGCGCCGAAGGGCGAAACCCAGCAGGTCACCCTGCGGGGCGAGGTCGGCGCCGGCGCCGCGGACCCCGCTCCGGCCGAGGCCGCGGCTCCTGCCGGCGAGATGGTGCTTGAGGCCACGCCGCTGGTCGAGGACGCCGCCCACGGCCCGGCGGAGAGCCACTGATGAGCGAGCCGCAGCCGACGGTCCTGTTGTCCGAACAGGAGGTCGCCGCCCGCGTCGCCGCCGTGGCCGAGGAGATCGCCCCCCGCATCGACGACGAGACGGTGATGGTCTGCCTGCTGACTGGCGGCATCTGGTTCGCGGCCGACCTGACGCGAGCGCTGGCGCGGCTGGGCCGCCTGACCCGGTTCGACGCCCTGTGGCTGTCCTCCTACCGCGACGAGCGCCACAGCTACGGCCGTTGCGAGGTTCGCGCCGACCTGCAGCGCCCGGTGCTGGGCCGCAAGGCGCTGATCGTTGACGACGTGTTCGACACCGGCCTGTCGCTCAGCGAGGCCGCGCGGCTGGTCCGCGACGCCGGGGCCAGCGAGGTGCTGACCGCCGTCTTCGCCAGCAAGCCCTGGCCGACGGAGCGCGCCATCCAGCCCGACTTCGTCGCCTGGGAAGCGCCGCCGAGATTCCTCGTCGGCTACGGCATGGACGTGGCCGGCGGCATGCGGGGGATTCCGTACGTCGGGGCGATGGACTGAGGTTCAGCGCAGCCAGTTCTCGACGGTCAGCCCTGGAACACGTGTGAATTCGCGCTCGTTGTCAGTGACAAGGATGCAGCCCGCCGAGAGGGCATGCGCGGCGATCAGGAAATCGTTGCCGCTAATGGGAGTTCCAGCCGCCTCAAGGATACTGCGGACCTCAGCATAGGTTTGATCGGCTGGCGTTTCGAAGGGCAGGACGGGTATCGAACTGAGCACGGCGTCGACCTTCCCCCTGAGCAATTGAGATCGGCGTTTGTCCGCGCCGAAACGGAGTTCGGCCGCGACGATGACGCTGGTGCAGACTGCTCCGGGCGAGACCAGAGCCTGTCGGACCGCCGCCGCGCCGTGGGGGTTGCGGATCATGTCCGACAGAATGTTCGTGTCGAGCAGATAGCGCACTAGAGATCGACGGGATCAGCCGGAAGATCCTCACCGAAATCGAAGTCTTCCTCGATCGGCTCCCAGCTTGCCAGCAAAGCGGTCAGGCCGGTCGCGGCGATGGGCTTCAGGATCAACTGGTCGCCCTCCTTCCGAAGGATTGCCACGTCGCCGGGCAGTTCCAGATCTCGCGGAATCCGGACTGCCTGGTTGCGGCCGTTCCGGAAGAGGCTGACTCTGCGCTCGATGCTCATGTTGTGAAGCTAGCATATGTCATGACATATGTCACCGATTCCGATGTTTCGGTCCGGGCGGACGCATCCTCGCCCCGTCATCCTCCGGCAGCTGTTGTGGGGTGGGAGACGGCCACCGCCCCTGACGCGACGTCATACTTGTCCCCCGCCCGCGCGGGCTGACAGGCTGCCTTCCGGACCGGCGCAGACCGGCAGGGAGCACGCGGCCATGGCCTACGACACCATCCTCACCTCGCTGGACGACGGCGTCCTGACCCTGACGCTGAACCGGCCGGAGGCGCTGAACGCCTATACCGCGACCATGGGCGCCGAGTTGGCCGACGCCTTCGTCCAGGCTGACGCCGACGACGCGGTGCGGGTGATCATCGTCACCGGCGCCGGGCGCGGCTTCTGCGCCGGGGCGGACATGTCGGCGGGCTCGGACGCCTTCGGCGGCGAGGGGGCGAAGCTGTTCGGCGCGGGGCGGCCGAAGACCGGGGCGCCGAAGGGCGGCTTCACCGAGGCCATCTTCACCTGCCGCAAGCCGTCGATCGCGGCGATCAACGGCGGCGCGGTCGGGGTCGGGATCACCATGACCCTGCCGATGGACATCCGCATCGCCTCGACGAAGGCCAAGATCGGCTTTGTGTTCGCGCGCCGGGGCTTGGCGCCCGAAGCCGGGGCCGCCTCCTTCCTGCCGCGCATCGTCGGCCTGCCGCAGGCGCTGCGCTGGTGCTACTCGGGCCGGGTGTTTGGCCCGGACGAGGCGCTGGCCGGCGGGCTGGTCAGCGAGGTGGTCGAGCCGGAGGACCTGCTGCCCCGCGCCACGGCGATCGCCCGCGAGATCGCAGACGAGACGTCCGCCATCTCCATCGCCGTCACCCGCGCCCTGCTGTGGCGCTTCTCGGACGAGGCCGACCCGCTGAAGGTGCTGGGCGTCGACGGCCCGCTGGCCATGGCCATGGGCGGCACGGCCGACGTGAAGGAGGGCGTCGCGGCCTTCCTGGAGAAGCGCAAGCCGAACTTCCCGGGCAAGGTGTCGACGGACATGCCGGACGTCTATCCGTGGTGGGAGTAACCGTTTAGGTTGAGGCGAATCCTTGGGAGCGGGCGCGATGAAGCCGATCCGGAACGGCCTTGCGGGTCTGCTACGCTTCTCAGGGCGCGACCGTCGCGCGACATTCTGGCTGTACGCCCTTGCGGTGGTCGGCGTCTTCATGGTGCTCGGGAACGCGCTGCTCGCGCCGATCGCGCTGGACGTCGTTGCCGGCGCGGAACACGCCTCGGTCGATCAACCGGCGTCGCCGCCCGTCGAGCCGCCTGGCGAAGATATGATCATGGTGGTTGAAGGCGGCGTTCCGGGCCTGCCGGACTTCAGGCCGTTCTTCCTGGTGACGATCCTGACAGCGGTCGCCACCGTCGTTTTCCTGGCGGCGGCCGTGAGCCGTAGACTCCACGATAGCGGGCGATCGGGCCTTTGGGGTTTGATGCCGCTGCCGTTCCTGACTGCGAGCTTAATCGGCTTTCCGATCATGATGTCGGGTTTCGTCTCGCCTGCTGGCCCGGACTTCAGTCTCTTCGGCCTGCTGTTCGTGAGCAACCTCGCCTACATGACGACCTTGGTCGTGCTGATCGTGCTGCTGAGCCTGCGCGGCACTGCGGGACCCAACCGGTTCGGCGAGGAACCGCCGGAATAGTTCACGCCCCTACCGCCACGCCCCGATCGCCTCGTCAGCCAGCATCTCCTCGTAGCTTGGCCGCTTGCGGATCACCGCGAACCGGTCGCCGTCGACCAGAACCTCGGGGACCAGCGGGCGGCTGTTGTACTCGCTGGCCATGGCCGCGCCGTAGGCGCCGGCGCTCATGAAGGCGACCAGATCACCCGGGCCCATCGGCGGCAGCAGCCGCTCGCGGGTGAAGGTGTCACCCGTCTCGCAGACCGGCCCGACCACGTCGAGCGGCACGGGCGCGGCGTCGGTCTCCCGAACCGGGCGGATGTCGTGGAAGGAGTCGTACATGGCCGGCCGGATCAGGTCGTTCATGGCTGCGTCCAGAACCAGGAACTTCCGGCCTTCGGGCCGCTCGTGCAGGTGGATGACCGAGGCGACCAGCACCCCGGCGTTGGCGGCGATGACGCGGCCGGGCTCGAACGCCAGGCGGATGCCCTCCAGCCCCTCGACCACCTTCGCCACCATCGCGGCGTATTCGGCCGGCGCCGGCGGGTCGGGCTGGTTGAAGTAGGGCACGCCCAGGCCGCCGCCCAGGTCCAGCCGCTCGACGCTCAACCCCTCGGCGCGCAGGCTCTCGACCAGCCCGCGCATCTTGCGGAAGGCGGCCTCGAACGGGGCGAGGTCGGTGATCTGGCTGCCGATGTGGCAGGCGACGCCCAGCGGGTTCAGGTGCGGATGGTTGGAGGCGTTGGCGTAGAGTCGCGCCGCCTCGGCGAAGGAGACGCCGAACTTGTTTTCGGCCTTGCCGGTGGCGATCTTCGCGTGGCCGCCGGCGGCGACGTCCGGGTTCACGCGGAACACGATCGGCGCGCGGAGCTGGAGCTCCTCGGCGACCGACGCAATCAGTTTCAGTTCCGGCTCGGACTCGACGTTGATCTCGGACACGCCGGCCTTCAGCGCGAAGGCGATCTCGCCCCGCGTCTTGCCGACCCCGGAGAAGACGATGCGTTCGCCCGGGATGCCGGCGGCGAGCGCGCGGCGGATCTCGCCCTCCGACACCGTATCGGCGCCGGCGCCCAGGTCGCCGAGGATCTTCAGCACCGAGACGTTGCTGTTGGCCTTGACCGCGTAGGCGACCAGTGGATCGGCGACGCCGGCCTGGACCAGGGCGTCACGGAAGACGGTGTAGTGCCGCTCGAACGTGGCGCGGGAATAGACGTAGACCGGCGTACCGACTTCCGCCGCGATCCGGGACAGGGGCACGGCCTCGCAGTGGAGCTCGCCGCCCCGGACCTCGAAATGGTTCACGCTGGTCTCTGGTCTGGTCTAGCGGGGGTCGGAACCCGGGCCCGCGAACGGATCGGACGGTCCGCCGCCGATCGGGGACTCGCGCGTGTTGCCGCGACTGGTGGCGGGGTCGGCCAGTTCCTCGTCCGAACGGGGGTCGGACGGGCGATTGGCCCGGCCCACCGCGGCGCGGCGCTCGGCCTCGAAGGCGGCGCGCTTGGCGGGGTCCTCGGGACGCTCCAGCTCGCCGAGCGAGCCGCAGCCGGTCAGGGCGGCGGCCGCCAGCACGAGCGACAGCGGAATGAGACGGGAAGCCTTCATCGCAGGGAGTCCTTCCAACGCGCGACTTGGGCCCGAACCTGATCGGGCGCCGTTCCGCCCCAGCTTACGCGGCTTGCGGCCGAAGCGGCAGGGGTCAGAACCTTGAAAACGTCCGCGCCGATTCCCTGGTTGAGGGCCTGCAGCTCGGCGAGCGGCAGATCGGCCAGATCGACGCCCAGTTGCTCGGCCCGCTTCACCGCCGCGCCGGTCACGTGGTGGGCGTCGCGGAAGGGCAGGTCGAGCTCGCGCACCAGCCAGTCGGCCAGGTCCGTGGCGGTGGAGAAGCCCGCGCCGGCGGCGGCGGCCATGCGCTGCGTGTTCGGCTCCAGGTCGCGGACCATGCCGGTCATGGCCAGCAGCGCCAGCTCCAGCGCGTCGAAGGCCTCGAAGGTCGGGACCTTGTCCTCCTGCATGTCCTTGGAATAGGCCAGCGGCAGGCCCTTCATGACCACGGTCAGGGTGGTCAGCGAGCCCAGGATGCGGCCGACCTTGGCCCGGATCAGCTCGGCGGCGTCGGGGTTCTTCTTCTGCGGCATGATCGAGCTGCCGGTGGTGAAGGCGTCGCTCAGTTTGATGAAGCCGAACTGCGGCGTCATCCAAAGCACGATCTCCTCGGCCAGGCGCGACAGGTGCGTCGCGCAGATGGTCGCCGCCGACAGGGCCTCCAGCGCGAAGTCGCGGGAAGAGACGCTGTCCAGCGAGTTGGCCGTCGGCCGGTCGAAGCCCAGGGCCTTGGCCGTCATCTCGCGGTCGATGGGGAAGGGGCTGCCGGCCAGGGCGGCGGCGCCCAGCGGGCACTCGTTCATGCGGGCGCGGGCGTCGCGGAAGCGCGAGGCGTCGCGGCCGAACATCTCGACATAGGCCATCAGGTGGTGGCCGAAGGTCACCGGCTGGGCCGGCTGCAGATGGGTGAAGCCCGGCATCAGGGCGTCGGCGTGGGCCTGCGCCTTGTCCAGCAGCGCGGCGATCAGGCCGTTGATCTGGGCCGCCGAGCGTTCGGTCGCCTCGCGCACCCACAGGCGGAAGTCGAGGGCGACCTGGTCATTGCGCGAGCGGGCGGTGTGCAGCCGGCCGGCCACCGGACCGATCAGCTCGCGCAGCCGGGCCTCCACATTCATGTGGATGTCCTCGAACTCCTCGCGGAACGGGAAGGACCCGGCTTCGATCTCGCCGTGGATGGCGTCCAGTCCGCGCTGGATTTGCGCCTCATCCTCGCTAGATATGACCCCGGCCTTCGCCAGCATGGCGGCGTGGGCCTTCGAGCCGGCGATGTCCTGCGCCCAGAGGCGTTTGTCGAAGCTGATCGAGACGTTGATCGCCTGCATCAGGTCGCTGGGGCGGGCCGAGAACCGACCGCCCCACATGGCCTGGCCCTCTCCGGAGGGCTTGGACGTGTTCGAGGGATTGTCAGTCATATGAGCGAAGTCCAGCCGGCCAAACCCGGGCCCGACCTGTTGAAATGGGCCATCCGGGGCTTCGCCCTGATCGGCGCCGCGGCGGTTCTATACGTCATCGCCGCCAGTTCGTTCAAACCCGGGGAGTCGGCCGATCTGCGCGACCTGAAGCGCGGCGAGCTGGCCAAGCTTGTGGTGTCGGTCCCCGGACGGGCGGCGCCGGTCCAGACCTTCCTGGGTCCGGACGGCAAGGCGGTCTCGGTCGCGGACTTCAAGGGCAAGGTGCTGGTGGTCAACCTGTGGGCCACCTGGTGCGGCCCCTGCAAGATCGAGATGCCGACCCTGGCGGCGCTGCAGGCCGCCTACCAGACCCAGCCGCTGGTCGTGGCGCCGGTCAGCGTCGACCGGGACGAGGACCTGAACCTGGCCGTCGCCTTCATCAAGCAGAACAGCCCGCTGAAGCTCTACCGCGACCCCGGCTACAAGCTGGCTTTCGGACTGGAGCCCCGCGCGGCGGGTTTCCCGACCACAATCATCTACGACAAGACCGGCGTCGAACGCGCCCGCCTGTCCGGCGACGCCGACTGGAACGGCAAGGAAGCGCGGGAACTGATCGAACGGCTGCTGGCGGAATGACGCCGGCCGACCTGCTCGCGCTCGAAGTCGTCTCCGCCCGGGCCTGGCCGGCGTTGCATACGGCGCGGCTCGGGGGCTGGCGGCTGAACGCCTCGACGGGTCACACGGGCAGGGCCAACACCTGCTGGGCGCTGGAGGCGCCGGACCGGCCGCTGGACGAGGCGCTGGCCTTCGTCGAGTCCTGGTATGCGGGCTTTGGCCTGCCGCCGAAGTTCAAGACCGTCGACGGCGCGCCGCATCCGGGTGACGTCGAGGCCTTCCTGCGCGCCAACGGCTTTTCGCCCAACACCGAGACGAAGGTCATGATCGGGCCCGTCGGCGGCGCGAATGACGGCGTGCTGCTCGAGGACGCGCCGGGCGAGGTTTTCCAGAGCGTTCTGTTCGAGACCCTGTACCGCGACATGGCCGATGCGGAGGAGCGGCTGGCCACCCTGCGCCGGATCGCCCAGCCGATCCGCTTCGCGCGGATCGAGCGGGATGGCCGGGCCGTGGCGGTGGGGGCGGTGGCCGTAGACGGCGACTGGGCGGGCGTCTCGGTGATGCGGACCTCGCCTGACTACCGCCGCCAGGGTCTGGCGGCGCGGATCGTCTCGGCGCTGCTCGGCTTCGCCGGGGAGCAGGGCGCGAGCCGCAGCTACCTGCAGGTCGAGGCGAAGAACGAGACGGCTGTCGCGCTCTACGAAAAGCTCGGCTTCACGACGGCGTATCAGTACCGCTATTGGGCGCGCTGAACCGGCGCCCGCTGGGCGATCACCACGCCGGCCAGGGTCAGCACGCCGCCCAGCATCTGCAGCGGGGTCAGGATCTCGGAGAACAGGACCCAGCCCGCCACCGCCGCGACCACCGGCTGGGCCAGCACAACCACCGAGGCGGTCGAGGCGGGCAGGCGGCCAAGCGCCCAGGCGATCGAGCCCTGGCCGGCGATGTGGACCACGGCCAGGCCGATACAGGCCAGCCAGCCGGCGCCGCTGCCGGGCATGATCTCTTCGCCGAACGCAAGGGCGACGCCCAGCAGGATCGGGGTGGAGACCGCCGTCGACCAGAACATGGCCCGCGATGCGCCCGCGCCCTGCCGCGCCGAGCGCATGGCGATGAAGTAGAAGGCGTACCAGAGGGCGGTGGTCAGGGAGAGCACATCGCCCAGCGGCGCGTTGATCACCTGGGTCGCGTCAGCGCCGCCGGCCATGATCCCGGCCCCGATGAGGGCCACCGTGAGCCCGGCGATGAAGATCCGCGCCGGCCTCTCCCGGAACAGGAACCAGGCCGCCGTGGTCACGACGACCGGCGACAGGTTGGTCAGCACCGTGGCGTTGGCCACCGAGGTCAGCTTGACCCCGTAGTGCCAGAACGACAGGTCCAGCGCGAAGAACAGGCCGGCCAGCAGCATCATCCGGCCGGGCGGCGTCACCGCGCCCTTGCCGTCGCGCAGCGCCATCAGGGCCAGCACCGGCAGGGCCAGGAACAGGCGCCAGAAGCCGGCGGCGGCGGGGCCCGTGTCGGTCATCCGCACCAGGATCGGCGCAAAGCCGATGGCGCAGGCCCCGACGATCAGCGCGATGAAGGGCAGGGCGCGTTGGCCGGCGGTCGGCGCGGCGGCCTCGCTCATCCCGGGAAACCCAGCTCCGCACGCAGGGCGGCGGCCGTGACGCCGCGCTCGCGAAGAGCCCGAAGGGTCTCGGCCTTGTCCCGTTTGGCGAAGCGTCGACCTTCAGCGTCGGTCAGCAGCGGATGATGGCGATAGGCGGGGGTGGGCAGGCCGAGCAGCGCCTGCAGCAGCCGCTGGATGTGCGTCGCCTCGAACAGGTCATTGCCGCGGATCACGTGTGTGATCTTCTGTCTGGCGTCGTCGAGCACCACGGCCAGGTGGTAGGCGACGCCGACGTCCTTTCGGGCCAGCACCACGTCGCCGGCGCGTTCCGGGCGGGCGACGATGCGGCCGCGCTCGCCTTTCGGGCCTTCGCCGTACTCACGGAAGCTCAGCTTCTGGAAGGCGCCGACGGCCTCGCGGGCCTCGTCCAGCGACAGTCGCCAGGCAAAGGGGCGGCCCTCGGACAGGAACCGGTCTTCCTCGTTGGGGTGCAGCGGACCGCCGCGGAAGGCTTCGACCGGGCCGTGCGGGGCGCTGACGGCGGCCTCGGCGATGTCCTTGCGGGTGCGGAAGCAGCGGTAGACAAGGCCGCGCTTGCGCAGCGTCTCGATCGCCGCCTCGTACTCGGCCAGGTGCTCGGACTGCCGGCGGACCGGCTCCTCCCATTTCAGGCCCAGCCACGCCAGGTCCTCGAGCAGCGCCGCCTCGTACTCCGGCTTGCACCGGGTGACGTCGATGTCCTCGATGCGGAGGATGAAGCGGCCGTTCACGGCCCGGGCGGCCTCGAAGGCGGTCAGCGCCGAGAAGGCGTGGCCGCGATGGAGGTATCCCGTGGGGGAGGGGGCGAAACGGGTGACAAAGGAGGCGCTCACCGGCCCTCTGTAGACCGGCGCGCCTCCCTTTGCATCAGCGGTGGCGCATCAGTTGTTGGCGGGGGCCTCGGAGATGTCCTCCAGGATCGAGCCGGCCTTGCGGGCGGAGGCTTCCTGGGCGACGTCCCCGAGCGAGACGATGCCGGTCAGGCGATCGCCGCCGTCGACGATCAGGATGCGGCGCACCTGCTTGTCGGTCATCTGGAAGATGACGTCGGCGATGGAGGCGTCGTCGCGGCAGGTCTGGACCTCGGTGGTCATCACGTCCTCGACGCGGGTGTCGAAGCTGCGCTGTTCGCCGACGACGCGCAGCACGATGTCGCGGTCGGTGATGATGCCCAGGATGCGGCCGTCCTCGACGACGGGGATGGCGCCGGTGTCGATGTCGTTCATGCGGCGTGCCACGTCGGCCACGGTGTCGGAGGGGCTGGCGACCTGCGGGTTGGCGGTCATGACGTCGGAGATCTGCATGGGGGTCTGCCTTCGGGGTTGCGGGTCGCCAGACCTAACGGCCCGGGCCCGCCGCCGTTCCCCGCGATCAGACCTTGGCGACCTTGCTCGGCTGGAACATGCCCAGGTGGCCCAGGACACCGCGCAGGAAGGCTTCCTCCCCGCCCAGGCCGGTCTTGAGGGTGTCGAACTGCTTGAAGGTGCTCATCTCGGCCAGGCCGTGGGCGGCGCACCAGGCGGCGATGGTCGCCAGCTCGATATCGACGATCGGCACCTCGGGCCCGGCGACCTTCCGGAACGTCTCACGCACAAGGCAGTAGGCGCTGTCTTCGTTGTCCTGCATGCCCTCAGGCAGTTCGTCCTTGTCGCGCGAGCAGTCATACATCACGCGATAGAGGGCCGGGTGCTGCTGCGAGAACTGCACGTAGGAGACGCCGATCTCGGTCATCAGGGAGCCCAGGTCGGCGGCCCGCTGCTTGGCCCCGGTCATTGACTCGCCGAGCATGTCCCAGCCGACGTGGGCGACGGCGTCCAGCAGTTCTCCCTTGTCCTTGAAGTGGTGATACGGCGCCGCCGGACTGACGCCGGCCTCCCGCGCCACCGCGCGCAGCGACAGGGCCGTCGGGCCCTCGCTCTCGAGAATCCGTCGGGCCGCTTCAACGAGCGCCCGGCGAAGATCACCGTGGTGGTAGGGCCGGGGTTCAACGGCTGCAGCTTCTCTCATGACGGTCACTCTAAAACTGAATCCGAACGACGTAAAGATTGATCTTGACGCCGTTCAGATAGGTGCTATCTAAGCATCGTCCAGATCGGACGGCCCCTCCTCCCCGAGGGGACATAACGGGGGGCCCGGCGAACGGGTCCATAACTCAAAGGATGTGTGTCATGTCGGTTTCCAACCTCGTCGCTTTCGAACGCCTTCTCGACCGCTCGGCCGCGGTCTTCCTGCTGGCCCTGGGCGCTGCCCTGACCGGTGCTGTGGCCTTCGTCGGCGGCTAGCCGTTTCTCGCTCGATCCACCCGCCTGCCCCGATGACGGGCAGGCGGCCAGGCTGAGACTTCGGGGCGCTTCGGCGCCCTTTTCCTTGCGCCATATGCGAAAACGGCGCCGCGGGGGTTCCGCGGCGCCGTTCCATTGTCGTGGGTGGCTTGCGCGCTTGCGCTACAGCACCCAGCCGCCGTCCATGTCGCCGCCGCCGGTGTAGAGGTTGCTGGTCGTGCGGTGGTCGCCGGTGAGGATGATCCGGTAGTCGGCCACGCCGTCGCCGTCGAGGTCGACGTTGAGGGTGGTGAGGTTGCTGGCCGCGGCATAGGTCAGAACGGCCTGGCCGGCGGCGCCGCTGAACTTGGCGACGAAAGCGAAGGCCTGGTCGCCGCCCGTGACGCTGTCGGCGTCGATGGCCGACAGGTCGATGACGTCGCCATCGGCAAAGGTCAGGTCCAGCACCCGGTCCACGACGAGGCCCGCGCCGATGTCGTCCTGGTCGAACCGGAAGGTGTCGCCGCCCAGTCCGCCGGTCATCGTGTCTGACCCGCCGCCGCTGCTGAGCACATTGGCCGCGCCGTTGCCGGTCAGGCTGTTGCCCAGGCTGTTTCCGGTCCCGTTGATCGCCGCGCCGCCGGTGAGGACGAGGTTCTCGACATTGGCCGCCAGGGTGTGGGTGATCGAGGCCTCGACCGTGTCGGTCCCGTCGCCAGCCAGTTCGACGACGGTGTCGCCGGCATTGTCGACCACATAGGTGTCGATGCCCGCGCCGCCGGTCATGGCGTCGGCGCCGGTCCCGCCGTCGAGGCGGTCATGGCCCGCCCCGCCGTTCAGCACGTCGTTGTCGGCCCCGCCCTCGAGGACGTCGTTGCCGGCCGCGCCATCGAGCGTGTCCGTCCCGTTGCCGCCCAGCAGGGTGTCGTTGCCGGCCCAGCCGTAAAGGGTATCGGCGCCGTCGAGACCGCTGAGGGTGTTGGCCGCGCTGTTGCCGGTGATGATGTTGTTCAGGCTGTTGCCGGTTCCGGTCACGGCCGCGCCATTGCCCAGCAGGGTCAGGTTCTCGACGTTGGCGGTAAGGGTGTAGCTGATCGAGGTCTCCACCGTGTCGGTTCCGGCCCCGACCAGCTCGATGACCGTGTCGCCGGCGTCGTCGACCACATAGGTGTCTGCGCCGGTCCCGCCGGTCATGGCGTCGGCGCCCGTCCCGCCGTTGAGCCGGTCAGCCCCGGTCCCGCCGTCCAGCACGTCGTTGCCGTCTCCGCCCAGCAGGACGTCGTCGCCCTGCTCGCCGTGGAGCGTGTCCCTGCCGCCGAGGCCTGCCAGGACGTTGTCCAGGCCGTTGCCGGAGATGACATTGTTCAGGCCGTTGCCGACGCCGTTGAAGGCCGCGCCGCCGCTGCTGAGCAGGGTCAGGTTCTCGACGCCTGCGGTCAGCGTGTAGTTGATGAAGCTGCCGACCGTGTCGGTCCCGTCGCCGCCGGTCTCGTCGACCACATCACCGGCCTCGTTGACATAGTAGTAGTCGTCGCCGGTCCCGCCGGCCATGGCGTCGGCCCCGCCGCCGCCGTTCATCGTGTCGGCCCCGGCGCCGCCGGTCAGGTCGTCGTCGCCCAGCCCGCCCTTGAGCAAGTCCTCGCCGTCGCCGCCGTCCAGGACGTTCGCCGCCCCGTTGCCGGTGATCAGGTTGTTCAGGCCGTTGCCGGTCCCGTTGATGGCTGCGCCGCCGGTCAGCAGCAGATCCTCGACATTGGCGGCCAGGATGTAGCTGATCGAGGCTTCGACCGTGTCCGCCCCGGCGCCGACCCCTTCGACGACGGTGTCGCCGGCGTCGTCGACTACATAGGTGTCCGCGCCGGTCCCGCCGGTCATGGCGTCGGCCCCCGTCCCGCCGTCGAGGCGGTCGGCTCCGGTGCCGCCGTTCAGCACGTCATCGTCGGCGCCGCCCAGCAGGCTGTCATCGCCCTGTCCGCCATGGAGGGTGTCGGCGCCGCCCAGGCCGGAGAGGGTGTTGTCCAGGCCGTTTCCGGTGATGACGTTGTCCAAGCCGTTGCCGGTTCCGTCGAAGGCCGCGCCGCCGCTGCTGAGCAGGGTGAGGTTCTCGACGTCGTCAGTCAGGGTGTAGTCGATGAGACTGCCGACGGTGTCGGTCCCTTCGCCGACATTTTCGTCGACGACGTCGCCGGCTTCGCTGACGTAGTAGTAGTCGTCGCCGGTTCCGCCGGCCATGGTGTCGGCCCCGCCGCCGCCGTTCATCGTGTCGGCGCCGCTGCCGCCGATCAGGTTGTCGGCGCCCAGGCCGCCCTTGAGGTTGTCGGCGCCATCGCCGCCGTCCAGGGTGTCGTCGCCGTCCAGCCCCTCGAGCAGGTCGTCGCCGGCCGTACCCGTGAAGTTGTCTGAGCCCGCTGTCGGAATCTCGACGGTGATGGTGACGGGAACGCCGGCGATCGAGGTGTTCTCGAAGTAGTTGATCGGACCGGCGCTCGCTTCCCCGACGGCCAGGTCCATGTCGCCATCGCCGTCGATGTCGACGAACACCGGTGCGCTGTAGAGGCCGACGTTGATGGCCGCGAAGGGGTTGTCCGCGCCTGTCAGCTCGGTGAAGGCGGTGTCGCCGTCATTGTTGTCGAAGACGCGCAGGCCGCCGAAATGGTCGCCCAGGACCATGTCCATGTCGCCGTCGCCGTCGAGGTCGGTGAAGGTGGCGTTGGTCTGGTGGCCCTGGTCGGAGTTGAACGGGAACGGCGGGGCGGCCACGAGGGTGAAGCCGGCATCGCCGTCGTTGTTGTCGTAGATGGCGAAGACGCCGTGCGTCCCGGTCAGGACCATGTCCGGGTCGCCGTCGCCGTCGAAGTCGACAAAGGTCGGAACGCTGAGGTAGTCGGTGTCCAGCCCGTTGAAGGGATTCGCAACCCCGACGAGCTCGGTGAACGCGGCGTCGCCGTCGTTGTTGTCGAACACCCTGATCGTGCCGTCGTATCCCCCCAGGATCATGTCCAGGTCGCCGTCGCCGTCGATGTCGGCGAAAGTCGGATGGGCGGTCTTGAAGGTGTTGACGGCGTCGAACGGGTTGGCCGCGTCGGTCAGCTCCGTATAGCCGTCGTCGCCGTCGTTGTTGTCGAACAGCCGGATGTTGCCGTCGATATCGCCGGTGACCAGGTCGAGATCGCCGTCCAGGTCGAGATCGACGAAGCTCGGCGCGCCGTATCCGCTCAGGGGAATGCTATCGAACGGATTGGCCAGGCCTGTGCGCTCGGTGAACGCCTGGTTGACGGGCGCGAAGCCGAGATCCTCGCCGGCCGCGTCGGTCAGATTGACCGTCAAGGCCCGGGTCGCCGTCGGCGCGCCGCTGCTGTTGGCGTAGGTCAGGCTCTCGATCAGCGCCTCGATGGCGGCCACGGTCGCGAAGCCGTTGAAGGTCACCGTGAAGGTTCCGCCGACCCCGCCGGCCGCCGTGCCGATGGCGAAGGCCGCCGCGCCGCCGACGCCGTCAGCGTCGTACATCACAGACGCGCCGTCGAGGTAGATCACCGCGCCGTTCTGGATCGACACTTCGTCCTCGGCCAGCAGTCCGCTGACCATCAGGCTTCCGCCGGTCCAGCCGTTGACCGAGTCGGTCAGGGTCACATCGGCGTCGATGATCTGTGGTGTCGTGTTGACGGCGTTCTCGTTGAAGGCGGCGTCGTCGAAGTTGGTAAGCGTATGCGGCACGATGATATCCCCGGAGATCGCCTGTCGCCGACGGGCGACAGAAACAAGGGAGGCGCGCTCGACGCGTCCTGCTCCCTCACGCGGACTTGGGGTTGTTGACCATTCTGCGAACAGTGAAAAAAAACGCACGCATCGAGCTCTCTTTACCGAAATTGAGGATTTGCTCGCGTTACGGGCGAGAACTTCACTCGCGCCGTCGACTTTCCGCGCGGCCGCGACGGGACTTCGGCGCCTCGGGCCTCGGGGCGACCTGGTGCGGCGGAGCCGCTTGGTGGCCTTGCGCCGCGCTGCGCCGCATAGCCGCCCTTGACTCGGCGGGCCTGCAGGGCGACCGCTTCCCGCCCCCGGCGCAGCCGCCACCTTTCGACCAGGACCAGCCGATGGCCACGACAGCCCCTGCCGCCGCCGCCGGCCCGCTGCTGCTGCTGTCGCCAGGGTTCTCCGACTGGCTGGCCGGGCAGGGCGCCAGCCTGGCCCTGACCACCTATCAGGCCGGACGGCTGGTGATGGTCGGTCGTCGCCCGGACGGGACCGTTCGCGCCCATGAGCGGATGATCGAGCAGTGCCAGGGGCTGTGGACCGACGGCCAGAGCCTGTGGACCAGCGGCATGTACGCCCTGTGGCGATTCGAGAACGACATGCCGGCCGGCGCGGTGACTCCGGCGGGCGTCGACCGGCGGTTCGTGCCGCGCGAGGGGCGGATCACCGGTCGCATCGACTGCCACGACATCGGTCTGGGCGAGGATGGGCCGATCTTCGTCAACACCCTGTTCAATGGCCTGTGCGGCATCAGCGAGACCGGCAGCTTCCGCCCGCTCTGGAAGCCGCCGTTCATTTCCGCCTGGACGCCGGAGGATCGCTGCCACCTCAATGGCCTGGCGATGGACGGAACGCGGCCGGCCTTCGTCAGCGCCGTCAGCCGCAGCGACACGCTCGATGGCTGGCGCGAGCGGCGCGTCGATGGCGGCGTGATCGTGGACGTCGACAGCGGCGAGATCATCTGCGGCGGCCTGTCCATGCCGCACTCGCCGCGCCTGTACGACGGCCGCCTGTGGGTGCTGAATTCGGGCAGGGGCCAGTTCGGTCAGATCGATCCGGCGACCGGAACCTTCACGCCGGTCGCCTTCTGTCCCGGCTACGCGCGCGGGCTGGCCTTCATCGGACGGTACGCGGTGATCGGCCTGTCCCGGCCCCGCAACAACCAGACCTTCGCCGGCCTGCCGCTGGACGAGGAACTGGCCGCCCGTGACGCGACGCCGCGCTGCGGCCTGATCATCGTCAACATCGACACCGGCGTGACCGAGGAGTGGCTTCGGTTCGCCCATACCCTGGACGAACTCTACGACGTGGCGGTCATGCCCGGCGTCATCCAGCCCGAGATGGTCGGCTTCCAGGGCGACGGCATCAAGGCCGCCATCACCCCGGAACCGCTCGCCTGATCGCCGGCGCCTACAGCACCCAGCCGCCGTCGACGTCGCCGCCGCCGGTGTAGAGGTTGCTGGTCGTGCGATGGTCGCCGGTCAGGATGATCCGGTAGTCGGCCACCCCGTCGCCGTCGAGATCGACGTTGAGGGTGGTGAGGTTGCTGCCGGCCGCATAGGTCAGGGTGGCCTGGCCGGCCGTCCCGGTGAGCTTGCCGACGATGCTGAAGGCCTGGTCGCCGGCGGTGACGCTGTCGGCGTCGATGGCCGACAGGTCGATGACGTCGCCCTGGGCGAAGTTGAGGTCCAAGACGCGGTCGACCACCAGCCCTGCGCCGATGTCGTCCTGGCTGAACAGGAAGGTGTCGCCGCCCAGCCCGCCGGTCAGGGTGTCGAACCCGCCGCCGCCGGTCAGGGTGTTGGCGGCCCCGTTGCCGGTGATGACGTTGTTCACGTCATTGCCGGCTCCATCGATGGCCGCCCCGCCGGTCAGGACGAGGTTCTCGACATCGTCCGCCAGGGTGTAGGTGATCGAGGCCTCGACCGTGTCGGTCCCGTCGCCGGCCAGTTCGACGACGGTGTCGCCGATGTTGTCGACGATATAGGTGTCGCCGCCCGCCTCGCCGATCATGACGTCGGCCCCGGTCCCGCCGTCGAGATAATCGTGGCCCGTCCCGCCGAAGAGGATGTCGTCGTGGGCGCCGCCGTCGAGGCTGTCGTTGCCGGCCGCCCCGTCGAGGATATCGTTGCCCTCGCCGCCCAGCAGGATGTCATGGCCCGCCCATCCGAGCAGCATGTCGCTGCCAACGCCGCCGATCAGGGTGTCGGCGCCATTGCCGCCGTCGAGACAGTCATGGCCGGTGCCGCCGTCGAGGATGTCGTCGCCATCGCCGCCGACCAGACAGTCATCGCCCTGCGCGCCATAGAGGGTGTCGGCGCCGGCAAGGCCCGCGAGGATGTTGTCCTCGCCGTTGCCGGTGATTGTGTTGGCAAGGCCATTGCCGGTCCCGTCGAAGGCCGTGCCGAAGCGGCTGAGCAGGGTCAGGTTCTCGACCCCGCCCGGCAGGCGGTAGTCGATGAAGCTGCCGACCGTGTCGGTTCCGTCGCCGCCGGTCTCGTCGACCAAGTCGCCCGCGTCATCGACATAGTAGTAGTCGTCGCCGGTCCCGCCGGACATGACGTCGACGCCCGCGCCGCCGTTCAGGGTGTCGTCGCCGTCGCCGCCGGTCAGGTCGTCGTCGCCCTGGCCGCCCTTGACGTTGTCATTGCCGTCGCCGCCGTCGAGCACATCGTCGCCGCCCAGCCCCTCGAGCAGGTCGTCGCCGGCCGTGCCGGAGAGAGTGTCCGGGCCCGGCGTCGGGCCGGTCACCGCTGCAATGTCGATGTTCACAACGCCGAGCTGAACGGCGCCGCCCCCGTCATCGGCGCTGATCGTCACCGTGGCCGCGTCATCGCCGACGGCGTTCAGCGCGCCGGTGTACTGGATCGCCGAGGCGGTGTTGAGGAAGGTGTCGATCGCAGAGGCCGTGCCGGTCAGGGTGATCGCGCCCGTGCCGGAGTTGGTGACGGTCACGCCGCCGCCGCTGGCGGCCGTCATGGTCCCGGCCGAAGCGGTCAGAACGACCGTGATGTCGCCGGCGGTGTCGGCGTCGCTCAGGGTAGCCGCAGACAGATCAAGGTCGGAGGCGACATCCTGGGTCACCGTGACGTCGGTCGGCAGTCCCGTGACGGCCGGCGATTCCGGCGCCGCCGTGATGCTTGAACTCAGGGTTACGGTCGAGCTGCTGTAGCGGGTCGTTCCGCCCGAGCCGGTGAGGGAGCTGTCCAGCCGCGTTCCGGTCACCACCGCGCCGTCGGAGTCGTCAATGAGCAGCAGGACGATACTGGGAACCGCACCGTTGAAGTCCGCGGCCGGCAGGAAGCGAAGGGAATCGGACGCCGACACCAGGTAGGTGTTGGTCGGGCCCAAGGCCGGCAGGTTGAACCAGACTCCGCCGCTGAACACCTGCCAGACGCCCTGGCTCGCGTTGGCGTTGTTGATGCCGATCATGATGCCCGCAAACGCATCGCCATCGACATCGCTGAAGCGGGAGCCGAACAGGTCCGCAACGGTTGCGCCCGCGGGATCGGCCGTGTCTTCCGCCACCGCCGCCAGGGTGACGCTTGTGCCGCCTGTGACCGTGGGGGCGTCATTCACGGCCGTCACGGTCACGGAGATGGTCGGCGGTCCGGCCAGATCATTGCCAAGGGCGTCGGTGACGTTGAGGGCCAGGTCCCGCGACTCTGTCGGCGCCTGGCTGGTGTTCCTGTACGTCAGGTTCTGGATCAGGGCGTCGATAGCCGCTGACGTGGCGCTGGCGTTGAAGGTGATGGTCAGGGTCGCGCCGACCCCGCCGGACAGGGTCCCGATGACCACGCCGCCGTAGGTGACATTGGAGCCCGACAGGCCGATCTGGCCGCCGCCCGATCCCTGGTTGAGCACCGAGACCGTGTCCTCGGCCAGCAGGCCGCTGACGGTCAGGGTCCCGCCGTCGAAGTCTCCTTCCGCGTCCGTGAAGACGACGTCTGCGTCCAGCACCTGCGGCGTCGAAAAGACGACGTTCTCGTTGAAGGTGGTCGACGACGCGAAGCCGGTGAGCGTGGGCATGACGGTACTGAACTCTACTTGAAGTGGTCGGGAGGAGCGTGAGGGTCGCGCACCGGATGGCTCGGGCGACGGGAAATGGGGAAGGCGCCCACGGCCTTCGGCGGACCCCTGCGGTCGTCACTCAGGGCGCACAATCCGCCGCCGGGACTCGTCATCTTATCCACAGGAACGCCACGCTACCGAATACGGGTACCGGCCGAAGGTCGCCGACCGGGGTTAGTGCGGTCAACCAGAAATTATCCATACCGGCGCGCTGGCGGTCGATCGGACCCGCGATGGCGCGGACTATCTGGTGCGGAAGTCGTTGCCTGCCTTGGGCTGGGCCCTGATCGAGGCGGCTCGCCGCGCGATCTACCCAAGGTCGTTGCTTGCGGGCCCTTGACCTTCCGACGCGCCCGGGCGGGCGGGCATGCGCGGCCTGGCCCGGTCTGAGGTGGCCAGCTTCCGGAGCGACGCCCTGTCTTGGTGCTGTCGCCGATCCGGGTCTATGCTCCGAGTCGCGTTCAGGGATGGTGGCGATCCCTGATGAGACGCGGGAAGCGAGGCAGGTCTTCAGGTCGGTCGCGTATGTGAATCCAGAACTCCTCCGGGAGGTCGCCCATGCAGGTGCTTAGCGCGCCGCCGTCGGGCTGGCCGGCCCTGGTGCTCAATGCGGACTATCGCCCGCTGAGCTACTATCCGCTGTCCCTCTGGCCGTGGCAGGAGGTGATCAAGGCGGTGTTCCTCGAGCGCGTCGAGGTCGTGTCGTCCTATGACAAGATGATCCACAGCCCCTCGTTCGAGATGCGGCTGCCCAGCGTGGTATCGCTGAAATCCTACGTCTCCCAGGACCGGCCGCCGGCCTTCACGCGGTTCAACCTGTTCCTGCGCGACAGCTTTGCCTGCCAGTACTGCGGCTCTGGCCATGACCTGACCTTCGACCACGTCATCCCCCGCTCGCGCGGCGGCCGCACGACCTGGGAGAACATCGTCACCGCCTGCGCGCCCTGCAACCTGACCAAGGGCGGCCGCACGCCGCGCGAGGCGCACATGCTGCCGCACCGGCATCCCCGGCGGCCGTCGATGCACGAGCTTCAGGACCATGGCCGCCGCTTCCCGCCCGGCTACCTGCACGAAAGCTGGCTGGACTACCTGTACTGGGACATCGAGCTGGAGGCCTGACCGGTCAGGTCAGCCACAAAGTCAGCACCATCAGCACCAGGCTGACGCTGGAGCCCGCCAGGCAGGCCAGGGCCTGGGGATCGGCGCGCCGGCGGGCGTCGGCGAGGCTGGCATCGGACTGGATCATGGCTGGCTCCCCTGGATATGACTGACCGCAACGAGCGGCGCGCGGGACCGTTCCCCGGGCCCCCGGAGTTGTCCCCGGACCGTCACAGCCGATCCTCGGGAACCGGATGTCAATGTTCGGGCCGCAAGATCGGGGTCATGTACGCTTCAGCTACCCCCAAACCCATCGAACGTCGCGGCGGCCAACGCAATCGCGCCCTGCTGGCGGGCAAGGTCGCCAACGAGGACGCCAGCCGGACCCTCGACTGTGTGATCCGCAACCTGAGCCCGGACGGGGCGATGATCGAGACGTCGACGCCCCATCTGGTGCCGGCCGAGATGCATCTGGTGCAGATCAAGGAGGGCATCGCCTGGGACGCCGAGGTGATCTGGCGGCGAGGGAACCGGATCGGGGTCAAGCTGAAGACCCGCCACGATCTGCGTGAATCGACCGAGAAGCAGCTTCGGGCCCTGCGCGCGATCTGGAGCCAGATGGCGTTGCGGTAGACGGACACCCCCTTTCGGGCGGTTCGCGCTTCCGGCCATGGCGACATGCTCGGCGCCAGTCACCTGGAGGCAGACCGTGAAAACCATAGTCATCCCGACGTCGGCGGCGGCCGTCGTCGTCATCGCCCTGGCTGTCGCCGGCCCGGCGACCGCCCGGGCCGATACCGCGGCCCAGGCCCTCAAGACGTTCGGCCTGATCGGCGAGTGGTCGAAGGACTGCGCCGCGCCGACGACCGAGCTCAACAATCGCACCGTATTCGAGGCCCAGCCGGACGGGACGGTCAAGTTGAGCTACCGGCTCGGGGCCAGGGGCGAGATCGTCTACACCGTGACCCGCGCGCGGATCATCTCCAAGCAGGTGATCGTGCTCAGCGAGACCAACGCCGCCGGCCAGCCCGCCGACGTCACGGTGGCCCTGGACGGCAAGCGTTCGCGGGTGCTGGCCTCACGCGATCCCTCGATCAACCAGTCGTTCATCGGCGGCGGCGTGCTCCTGTCCACGGGGCGTGACACCAGCTGGGAGACCCTCTGCCGATAGGACGGCGCATCGCTGTTCCTTGCCCCTCACGCCTTGACGGCTCGCCCGCCCGCGATCGGGCAGACCGCGAGCTTCCCCGGAGACCGCACCCCATGCGCCTGACCTTGATCGCTATCGCCGCCGCGCTTGCCGCCGCCTCGGCGCCCTCCATCGCCGCCGCGCAGGACGCCGCCGCGACGCTTCGCGAGTTCGGCCTTCTGGGCGAATTCTCGAAGGACTGCGGCCAGCCGGCGTCGATGGCCAACTCGCACACCCTCTACGCGGCGCAGCCGGACGGCACGGTGAAGCTGTCCTACGACTCGGGCGGCGGCCAGTCGGGCTACGTCATCCAGTCCGCCAGGGTCCTGTCGCCGGCCCTCATTCTGCTGGAGGAGACCAGCGATGCGGGCGCGCCCTTCCAGGTGATTGTGAACCTGGACGGCAAGCGTATCCGGGTCATCGAATCCCGCGACCCCAGGTCTGGCCGAGCCTTTGTCGCCGGCGGCGTCATCACCGGAAACGGTCGGGAAACGTCCTGGGAGAACCGCTGCCGGTAGCCGGACGCTCAGGCCACGGTCGGCGGCGCCTCGGGATCAGTGGGCGGGGCGATGTCCGGTTCGGTCGGCAGGTCGGGGTCGACGGCCGGCGGGGTGGGATCGAAAGCCGGGGCCGGATCGGTGTCGGGGAACTCGTCGGGGTTGGACATGGGAAACTCCTTCCCCGCGCCAACCCGCGGCGAACGATGAAAGTTCCTAGATCTTCTCGCTGATCCGGATCGCCGCCTTGCAGCCGGCCTGGATGACCGCGGCCAGCAATGGATAGGCCGGCGCCTGACGGGCGCCTTCCCCGACGGCGATGTCGCGGTGGGCCAGTTCCTCGTCGCGGAACTTCGACAGCTCGGCGGCAAGCTCGGGATCCCGATCGGCCAGCTCGGCGATCTGCGCGGCGTAGTGCCCCTCGATCACGGTCTCGACCGCCTCGGTGCAGGCGTGGGCCGCCTTCTCGCCCATCAGGGCGGTGCCGGCGCCGAGCATGAAGCCGGCGGCGCGCCACAGCGGGGCCATGAGGGTGGGCCGCACGCGGTGCTCGTTCAGCAGGGCGTCGAAGCGGGCGAGGTGGACGGCCTCGTGGCCCTCCATCTCCTGCAGTTGCGTGGTCGTCCGCTCCAGCCCGGCGACCTTGCCCAGGACGGCCTGCTGGCCGCGGTAGATGTGGACGGCGCCCAGTTCGCCGGCGTGGTCGACCCGCAGGATCTCCGCCAGGCGGGCCTTGACCGCGCCGCGGCCGGGGCGGGCAGGGGCGGCGCCGCTCATCCGTAGGCCCTTCGCGTGGCGATGAAGCTCAGGACGGCCAGCTTGAGCGAGATGAGCACGTTCCAGCCGGCCATCGACAGGCCCAGGAACACCCAGAGCGCCTTGTCGCAGGACGGCGGCGCGATGCGCTGCTCGCCGTTCATCGATGCCAGTACATCGGCTGCGCTGACGGCTCCGCCGCCGGCGCAGACGGACGGGCCGGGCCACCAGCCCCACTCCGCGCCTGCGTGATACGCCGCCACGCCGGCGCCGACCAGGAAGGCCAGGCCCAGCGCGGTGTTGAACAGGCGCTTGAGGCCCGCGCCCGGACCTGTCCGCACGACGATCATCCCGACCAGGGCGATGGTCATGGCGACCCAGTAGACCTCGCGCTGCTTGAGACAGAGGTAGCAGGGCGGCAGGCCGCCGATGCGCTCGAAGCCGTGGGCGATGGCCAGCATCAGCGCCGACGACAGGAAGGCCGTCAGCCGCCAGCGGATCAGGACTGCGTCGAGAAGTCGGGTCATGGCTTCATTCTGGCGGATTGAACGGCGGCGTCCATGGGGTTCAGCCGCCAATCAGCGCGCCGAACCAGTCCAGCACCGCCTGGCCGCCGACCTTGTCGAACAGACTGACGGCCCAGGTGGCGCCGAAGGCGAGGCCAAAGGCCACCACCGCCAGCGCGGTGACCCAGCCCAGGGCCACCGCCTCGCCGACCAGCACGAACAGGCCGTCGCGCTGGATCAGGCCGGCCGCCATCAGGGTCAGGCCCAGCGAGGGCACGGAGTTGGTCATCGGCAGGATGATGGTCAGCGTCGCCAGGATCATCATCACCGCCGCCAGCCGCTCGCCCAAGCCCGAGGCCAGCAGCCGGAGGCGCGGCTTTGACAGGCGCTCGACCCAGCGCATGCGCTTGTCGGCGAAGTCTGCCATCCGGCCGAGCCACTCGCGCGAAATCCGGCGCTTCAGCCAGCTGGCCGGCAGCCAGGGCTCATGCCGGCCCAGCAACATCTGGCCGGCCAGCAGGATGATGGGAATGCCGACGATCTGCGGCACGCCATACAGGGCCGGGACCAGACAGGGGATGGCGAGGATCAGGATGACGATCCCGAACGCCCGCTCGTCCAGCCGGTCGAGGATCTCGCCGATCGACAGACCCTCGGGCCCGGCGTCGCGCGACATCATCCCCACGAGGTTCACGAAGCTGCGATCCGGGTCGTCGCGGTATTGTTCCGGCTGGGTCATGGGCGCCTTCTAGGGCCTGCGCCAGCCTTGGCCAAGCCTTGTCACAGGGCGCATATAGTTTCATATGTTACTAGACTGCCTTCCATCCAGACCGCCGCCGAAACGCCGGAGTCCGCCATGAACGCCCAACCCAGAGCCGACCTTTTCGACAACCCCCTCGGCACCGACGGCTTCGAGTTCGTCGAGTTCACCTCGCCCGAGCCGCAGGCGCTGAAGGCGCTGTTCGAATCGATGGGCTTCACGGCCGTGGCGAGGCACCGGTCGAAGAACGTGCTGCGCTTCCGTCAGGGCGACATCAACTTCATCCTGAACATGGAGCCCGAGGGTCAGCCGGCGCAGTTCCGCGAGGTCCACGGCCCGTCCGCGAACGCCATGGCCTTCCGCGTGCGCGACGCCGCCAAGGCCCTGGCCATGGCCGTCGAACGCGGCGCCAAGGCCGTCGAGGGCAAGGTGGGCCCGATGGAGCTGAACATTCCGGCCATCGAGGGCATCGGCGGCACCAACCTGTATCTGGTCGACCGATACGGTGCGCAGGAGATCTATGACGTCGACTTCGTGCCGATCCCCGGCGCCGACGCGAAGGAGGCGGCCAACAGCGTCGGCCTGACCTATCTCGACCACCTGACCCACAACGTGTTCCGGGGCGGGATGGCCAAGTGGGCGGAGTTCTACGAGCGCGTCTTCAACTTCCGCGAAATTCGCTACTTCGACATCGAGGGCAAGGTGACCGGCCTGTTCTCCAAGGCGATGACCAGCCCGGACGGCAAGATCCGCATCCCGCTGAACGAGAGCCAGGACGAGCAGTCGCAGATCGAGGAGTTCCTGCGCGACTACAAGGGCGAGGGCATCCAGCACCTGGCCTTCGGGACGGACGACATCTTCAAAACGGTCGAGACCCTGCGCGCGCGCGGCGTGAAGTTCCAGACGACGCCGGACAGCTACTACGAGTTGCTCGATGGCCGGGTGAAGGACCACGGCGAGGACACCGCCCGGCTGAAGGCCCTGAACATCCTGCTGGACGGCGCCCCGACCGAAGGCCAGGGCCTGCTGCTGCAGATCTTCACCGAGAACCAGGTCGGCCCGATCTTCTTCGAGATCATCCAGCGCAAGGGCAACGAGGGCTTCGGCGAGGGCAACTTCAAGGCCCTGTTCGAATCGATCGAGCTCGACCAGATCCGCCGCGGCGTGGTGAAGGCGTAATCCCCGATCCTCTCCCTCTTGGGAGAGGGGGACCAGCCGGAGGCTGGTGGAGAGGGAGTCGCCGTCGTCAGCTGGACTGGCGCGTTCCTGCCTCGACCGCCGCTCCGGTGAGGAGCACGCAACGCCCGCGCCTCCCTCACCACCATGCTTCGCATGGTCCCCCTCTCCCAAGAGGGAGAGGCTTGGCGCTATGATCCCGATCTACGAGGACGAGCCATGAGCAAGCGAAACTGGATCCCCGTCCGCGGCGCGCAGGGCCTGCATAGCCGCCAGGCGCATGCCGACCTGCCCGAGGGGACCTATGAGCGGGAGATGTCCAAGGAGGGTTTCTTCGGCCCGGCCGCCTTCCTCTACCACCGCCGCCCGCCGACCGGCTGGACCAGCTTCGAGGGTCCGCTGCGGCCGCGCGCCTTCGACCTGAACGGCCTGAACGAGGCCGCCCCGTCGCCGTGGGACGCGCCGGTGGTGCTCCACAACGCCGCCTGCGAGATGCGCTTCTGGAAGCTGAGTTCGGCCATGCCGACCCTGGCCCGCAACGCCGACGGCGACCAGCTGTTGTTCGTGCATGAGGGGGAGGGCGACCTGTTCTGCGACTTCGGCCGCATCGCCTATGTCGCCGGGGACTATCTCTACCTGCCGCGCGGGACGATGTGGCGGCTTAAGCCCTCGGCGCCGACCGCCATCCTGACCATCCAGGCGACCAACGGGCATTTCACCCTGCCCGACAAGGGGCTGCTGGGCCCCCACGCGCTGTTCGACCCGGCGATGCTGGACACCCCGGTGATGGACGAGGCCTTCCGGGCCCACCAGGCCGACGACGGCGAGACCGCGGTGCACATCAAGAAGCGCGGTCAGGTGTCGGTGGCCACCTATCCGTGGAACCCGCTGGACGCCGTCGGCTGGCACGGCGAGCTGGCCCCGGCGAGGATCAACGTGAAGGACTTCCGGCCGCTGAACAGCCACCGCTACCACCTGCCGCCCAGCGTCCACACGACCTTCCTGGCCGAGCGGTTCGTGGTCTGCACCTTCGCGCCCCGGCCGTTCGAGACCGATCCGGGCGCGATCAAGATTCCATTCTTTCACAACAACGACGACTACGACGAGGTGCTGTTCTATCACGCCGGGGACTTCTTCAGCCGCGACGGGATCGACGCCGGAATGATGACCTTCCACCCCTCGGGCTTCACCCATGGTCCGCACCCCAAGGCGCTGAAGAACATGCTGGTCCAGACCAAGGCGGCCACCGACGAGTACGCCGTCATGATCGACACCCGCGATCCGCTGGAAGTGGGCGAGGGCGCCGCGAGCGTCGAGAACGCCGCCTATGTCGACAGCTGGAAGGCGCGGGGGTGAGCATCATCGACCCCGATCTCCTCGCCATGGCCGAGGATGAACTGTCGCGCGCCGTGACCCTGTCCTGGCGCGAGGCGTCCAGGGTCACCCCGTGGGGCGATACCTTCGACGGAATTTCGCCTGCCGGGCGAAATGTGCAGGTTGAACGCAACTACCTCTGGTCCGATGGCGAAGGCGGGGACATTCTCGTCGAGATAGCGGTGTTTGGCGGCCCCTCGCGCTACGACGCGGGTGCGAAGGTCAGCCAGATCATCCGCAAGGGCGGCTAGAACGGCCGCCTGGTCGAGGGGGTAAGGGTATGGTCGATCATAGCGAGTTTCCGTGGGGTCCCGAGGCCGTGCCCGGCCTGCTGACGCCGGTCGGCGTCGCGGGCTGGATCATCGCCGGGGTGCTGGCGCTGATCCTGATGAACGCCCTGCGCGGCAGTGACGACCGCCGGCGGAAGGGTTCGGACGCGCGGCTGGAGGAGATCTACGCCCATGTCCTGGCCGCCGCGCGCTACGCCCTGCGCCAGGACGAGTACGGCATCCTGCGCGGCGCGGACGTGCTGCGCCGGGTGGTGAAGTCCCATCTCGGCGGCGTCCTGCTGGCCGGCGGCCTCTCCAAGCAGCTCAAGAAGCTGGGCGAGTCCCTCGGCGAAAAGGACGACAAGAAGGACGACAAGAAAAAGAAGAAGGACGACCACGGTCACGGCGCGCACGGCGCGCACGGCGCCGGCCATGGCCACGGCGGCGGTCACGGCAAGCATGACGCCCAGCATGTCGCCGAGGGCGCCGGCGCCACGACCACGGTCGCCGAGACCGTCCACGGCCACTCCATCACGTTGAACATCGGCGGCGAAAAGGCCGGCCATGGCGGCGGGCACGACGACCACGGCCACGACGATCACCACGACGACGAAGACAAGCCGCTCACGCTCGAGGAGCAGCTGATCCAGGTCCGCAAGGCGATCCGCGAGTTCGAGGCCTGGTGGAGCGACAAGCCGGCGCGCATGTCCGAACTGCGGGCGGCGCTCGATGATCTCACGGCTCCCAAGAAGCCGGACCCGGCGCTCGTCGCCCTCATAGAAGAGAAAAAAGCGCACTGATGAAGCTAGCGTCCCTCAAGGGCGGCCGTGACGGCCGCCTCGTCGTCGTCTCCTCCGACCTGGCGTGGTTCACGCCCGCCGACGCCATCGCCCCCACCCTGCAGGCGGCGCTCGACGACTGGGACCGGTGCGAACCGCTGTTGCGCGGACTGGCGACAAGTCTCGACCACGGCTCGGTGCCGAAGGAGCGCTTCCACGAGCATGACGCCCATTCGCCGCTGCCCCGCGCCTACCAATGGGCGGACGGCAGCGCCTATGTGAACCACGTGGCCCTGGTGCGGAAGGCGCGGGCCGCCGATATGCCGGCCAGCTTCTGGACCGATCCCCTGATGTACCAGGGCGGCTCCGACGGGTTCCTGGCGCCGCGTGATCCGATCCCGCTGCAGGACGAGGCCTGGGGCTGCGACCTGGAAGGCGAGGTGGCGGTGATCACCGGCGACGTGCCGCTGGGCGCCAGCCGCGAGGAAGGCCTGGCCGCCGTGCGGCTGGTGATGCTCGTCAATGACGTCTCGCTGCGCAACCTGATCCCGGGCGAACTGGCCAAGAACTTCGGCTTCTTCCAGTCCAAGCCGGCCAGCGCCTTCTCGCCGGTGGCGGTGACCCCGGACTCGCTGGGCGACCGCTGGAAGGACGGCAAGCTGCACGGCGCGCTGGAGGTCGAACTGAACGGCAAGCCGTTCGGCGAGGCCGACGCCGGCGTCGACATGACCTTCGACTTCGGCACCCTGATCGCCCACGCCGCGAAGACCCGCGCCCTGTCCGCCGGGACCATCATCGGCTCGGGCACGGTGTCCAACCGCGACGCTGACGGGGGTCCAGGCAAGCCGATCGACCAGGGCGGTCTGGGCTACAGTTGCATCGCCGAGGTGCGCACCGTCGAGACGCTGCTCGCCGGAGAGGCGAAAACGCCCTTCCTGCGTCACGGCGACCGGGTGCGTATTGAGATGCGCGACGCCAAGCGCCACTCCATCTTCGGCGCCATCGAGCAAGAGGTGGTGGTTCCGGGGACGTGAGGAGACCCAAGGGCATGGCCTCGAACGTGACGCCGCTGCCGGCCCGTGACGGCGGCTCGGCCGAAGGGCTGGCGCTCGACGACTACCTGCCGTTCCGGCTGTCGGTGGCGTCGAACGGCGTGTCGCGGCTGATCGCCCGGGCCTACGAAGACCGCTTCGGCCTGTCGATCCCGCAGTGGCGGCTGATGGCGGTGCTGGCGGAAGGGCCGTTGTCGCCGCAGGCCATCGTCGCCCGCACCGCCATGGACAAGGTCACCGTCAGCCGCGCCGCACAGGCCCTGCTGACCCGCCGCCTGGTGGCGCGCACGGCCAGTCCGTCCGACGGTCGATCCCACACCCTGGCGCTGACCGAGACCGGCCGCCGGCTGCACGCCGAGATCGCGCCCCTGGCCCTGGCCTACGAGGCCGCTCTGCTGGCCGGCCTCGCGCCCGGCGAGGTGGCGCAACTCAAGCGCCTGCTCCAGCGACTGGAGGGCGCGGCGGCGCGGTTGTCGGGCGAGGGGTGAACGCGGTTCCTCTCCCACTTGGGAGAGGAGAGCTACCCGAACACGCCCGCCCAGCCTGTTCCCTTGAGCGCGCCATCAACCAGCGCCCGGTCGCTCGCGCCCAATGCCGCGTACTCCTCCCGCAGCCAGCCAAGGCACTTGGCCTGGTAGGCGAACGGCTGCTGGCTCCACGGCTTGCCGTCGATCGTCGTCTCGACGCTGTCCGCGCCGCTCGCCACCGCTGCGGCGTTGGCCAGCAACAGCGGTGCGTAGACGCGCCCGGTCTCGGCCAGGATGGCCAGCAGCGTGGCGGGCAGGGCGGCCGGATCGAACCAGCCGTCCTCGGGCGGCTCGACGCCGCCCAGGTCATCGGTGGTCCAGACCCAGGCGTAGACGCGCGGCGCGCGCTTCTCGGTCAGGGTGGAGGGCGTCGGGTCCATGTGGGCCAGCTGGGTCAGCTGGCCGAACACGCCGAAGTCCCCGGCGCCCGGCCGGTCGCCGAGCAGGAAGCGGTGCTGCTTGAGGTGGGTCTCCAGCAGGTCGACGAAACGGACGTAGCTGTCCTCGATCACCGGCCCGGTTACGGCGTTCGAACCGACATAGCGGAGCCGGCTGATCTGCCGCTCGGAGAAGGCCTTGCCCATCATGGCGAGGGTCTCATCAGAGAGCGGGACCGGGCCGCAGGACGGCAGCACGCCGGCCGCGTGGTCGATGTCCTGCCGGTAGGCCCACCGGTAGTGGAACATCGCCTTGGTCAGCCACTCGTCGCCGTAGTCCTCCAGCAGCGAGTCGAGGAAGGCCAGGGCGGGCGAGGGCGGCCGGATCGAGCGCCCGTCGAACAGGCGCTCGAAGCGGCGGATCAGCGGCGTCGAGTCGGTGACCGCCTGCAACATGCCGTCGGCGTCCTTCAGGAAGAAGGTCGGCAGCAACCGAACCTTCGACTTCGGCCAGTCAGCCGGCTCGCGGCCATTGTAGATGTAGCGGTAGGGAATGCGGCGATAGCGCAGCACCGCCACCATCTTGCGGGTGTAGGGCGAGCCGGGCGCGCCGATCAGCGGAAGGGCTTCCATCAACAGCTCCTGAGACGCAGCGATCCCGCGACCGAACTGGCCGCGATCAGTTGACACAGCCTATGCCAATAATTCGCGACAGGACAATCCCCGCCGCGCCGCCGGCTTCGCGTTGACCTTGGCGGGCGCATGACTAGATTGCCGCCCTCGCTCCCCGGCCCGCCGGGGAACCGCGCCGTGCGGGTGTGGTGGAATGGTAGACGCGGGGGTCTCAAAAACCCCTTCCGAGAGGAGTGTCGGTTCGAGTCCGACCACCCGCACCAGACGTCGGCGTCAGCGCCGCAGCGGCAGCATTGCCCGCAGCTTCGGGTCGCGCAGCCACAGGCCGAGCCACATCCAGACGCCCAGGTAGACGCCGAACAGGATATGGCTGAACAGCGGCTGCTCGGCCCGCAGATTGGTAGCGATGGCGCCGCCGATCAGGCCGGTGGTCAGCACCATGCCCAGCACCGCGGTGCGCGGAATGGCGTAGAGCACCAGGCAGACCAGCTCGATCACCCCGATCAGCCGGTCGTAGTGCAGCGGCCAGCCCAGGCCCGTCATGATCTCGCGCACGATCGGGTGGTCGATCAGCTTGATGACCATGTTGGGCGCCAGGAAGAGGATCGCCGACCCGCTCATGATGCGGCCGGTCCAGGTCATCCACCTGCGCTGTTCGCGTTCCATCGGTGTCTCCCCCTTGGCCACGGCATGGCGGACCGCCGCCGTCGACACCCGAAGGACGGGCGGCGATCGCCTTTCCCGACAGGGGAGGGGACCTGTTTTCAGACCCGGCGTCGAGACCGTTCTGTCGCGTTCAGATCGGGCAGCTGGCCACTTCCAGCTGCAGCATGGCCAGAACCCGGCCAAAGCCGATGTACTGGCCGGCCATCATGGCCAGCTCCAGGAACTCGGCGTCGCTGAAGTGGCGGCGCATGTTGGCCACGTCGTCGTCGCCGATGTTGTGGTGGTCGACGGCCATCTTCTCGGCGAAGTGGATCGCGGCCCGCTCGCGGGGGGTGAATTCGGCGGCGTCGGCATCGTCGACGCCAGCGGCGGCCTCGCTCTCGCTGACCACTTCCGGCGCCATGCGCACGGTCTTGCACAGCACGCAGCCGTTGAGGGTGGCGATCCGCAGGCGGATCAGCTCCTTCAGCCGGGGCTCCAGCTGCCCCGCGCCGCCGGTGTGCCAGGGGTAGTAGAAGCCCTGGTAGGCCTCGACCAGGTCCGGCGCCGGCCCGAAGGCGCGGGCGAAGTGACGACCCAGCCAGTTGTCCTCCGGCGTCGCGTCGTGGATCGCCTTAAGGTAGGGCGGCAGGGCTTCGGGCTCGACGAGCGGCATGCGGGACATGGGCGTCTCCTGTGGGATGGGGACAGCGGGGGGGCGGGGACAGGTTAAGATGTCCCTCGGGACACCTTAACCTGTCCCCTCACTGTCAGCTGGCCGCGCGTTCCTCGGCCAGGGTGGGGAAATCGGTGTAGCCGCGCGCGCCGCCGCCGTAATAGGCCTGCCGGGGGGCGTCGACGATCGGCGCATTGGCGCGCAGTCGCTCGACCAGGTCGGGGTTGCCGATGAAGGCGCGGCCGAAGGCGACCATGTCGACCCTGCCCGCGTCGCGGGCGGCAATGGCCAGGTCGCGGTCGTAGAGGTTGTTGCCGATCAGCACGCCGTTGAAGAGCTTGCGCAGTTTCTGGGTGTCGAACGACGGCTCCGCCTCGCGCGAAATGCCGGTGTCGCCCTCGACCAGATCCAGCCAGCCGACGCCCAGGCGGTTCAACTGCTCGACGACATGGGTGAACAGCGGCTCGGGATCGCTGTCCCAGGCGTTGTAGGCGTGGCCGATGGGGGCCAGGCGGATGGCGGTGCGCTCACCGCCCCAGACGTCGATGATCGCCTCCAGCGTCTCGACCAGCAGCCGGGCGCGGTTCTCGATCGAACCGCCGTAGGCGTCGGTCCGCTGGTTGGTCATGTCGCGCAGGAAGGCGTCGATAAGGTAGCTGTGGGCGGCGTGCAGCTCGACCCCGTCGAAGCCGGCGGCTTTCGCCCGCACGGCGGCCTGTCGGAACTGGTCGACGATCCCGGGGATTTCTTCCAGCGTCAGGGCGCGGGCCTCTTCGTACTCGGCGAAGCCCTTCTCCACGAACATCTGGCCCGGCTGCTTCATGGCGGTGGGCGCGACCGGCGGCTTGCCGTTGAGGTCGAGCGAGGAGTGGCTCAGGCGCCCCGCGTGCCACAGCTGGCTGAAGATCAGGCCGCCCCTGGCGTGCACCGCGTCGGTGACCTGCTTCCAGCCTTCGATCTGGTCGTCGCTCCACAGGCCGGGGCAGTAGGCGCCGCCGCGCCCGACGCCGTCGACGGCCGTGGCCTCGGTGATCAGCATCCCGGCGGAGGCGCGCTGGGCGTAGTAGGTCGCCTGCAACTCGCCGACCTTGCCCGCCATGTCCGCCCGCGTGCGCGTCAGCGGCGACAGCGCGATACGGTTCTGCAGCGTCAGGCCATTGGCCTCGAAGGGATCGAACAGGTCGGTCATGGCGCGCTTCCCGGGCTTTATTGTTGCCGGGAGGGTGGCGCGGCTTACGGCGGGACAGGCAAGCGGGATTTTGCGCGCCCCAACCTCCGTCATCGTCGGACTTGTTCCGACGACCCATGCGCACTGAGTTGCAGGAGGAAGAACCGAGCTCGACGGAGCCTCGGTCATGACTGCTCGTGTTCATGGGTCGTCGGAACAAGTCCGACGATGACGGGGAGGGGAGGTAGCGGCGTGCGCCCGACGCCTACTTCAGGTTCCCGCAGAACCGCTGGATCCGCCCACACGCATCCTCCAGCACGTCCTCGCTTGTCGCGTAGCTGATGCGGAAGAAGGGCGAGAGGCCGAAGGCCGCGCCGTGGACCACGGCGACGCCCTCGGTTTCCAGCAGTTCGACGGCGAAGTCCTCGTCGGTTTCGATGACCTTGCCGCTGGGGGCGGTCTTGCCGATCAGGCCCTCGACCGACGGATAGACGTAGAAGGCGCCTTCCGGGGTCGGACAGTGGATGCCGCTGGCCTGGTTCAGCATCGAGACCACCAGGTCGCGGCGCTTCTGGAACAGCCTGGCGTTGGGCTTGATGAAGTCCTGCGTGCCATTCAGCGCCTCGACCGCCGCCCATTGCGAGATGGACGAGGGGTTGGATGTCGTCTGACTGATCATCTTGGCCATGGCCTTGATCAGGGCTTCCGGCCCGCCGGCGTAGCCGATGCGCCAGCCGGTCATGGCGTAGGCCTTGGAGACCCCGTTCATGGTCAGGGTGCGGTCGTAGAGCTGCGGCTCGACCTGGGCGATGGTCACGAACTCGAAGTCGTCGAACACCAGGTGCTCGTACATGTCGTCGGTCAGCACCCAGACCTGCGGGTGCTTGAGCAGCACGTCGGCGATGGCCTGCAGCTCGGCGCGGGTATAGGCGGCGCCCGACGGGTTGGACGGGCTGTTGAGGATCAGCCACTTTGTCTTCGGCGTGATCGCCTTCTCGAGGTCGGCGGCGGCCAGCTTGAAGCCGTTTTCGGCCGTGGTCTCGACCGGCACGGGCGTGCCGCCGGCCAGCAGGACCATGTCGGGATAGGACACCCAGTAGGGGGCCGGGATCACCACCTCGTCGCCCGGGTTCACCGTCGCGACCAGGGCGTTGTAGATCACCGGCTTGCCGCCGGGGGCGATGTGGATCTGGCTCGGCTTGTAGTCGAGGCCGTTCTCGCGCTTGAACTTGGCGCAGATGGCGACCTTCAGCTCCGGCATTCCATCCGGGTCCGTATATTTCGTCTTGCCCGCGCGGATGGCGGCGATGGCCGCCTCCTTGATGTTGTCGGGGGTGTCGAAGTCCGGCTCGCCCGCGCTGAGGGCGATCACGTTCTTGCCTTCCGCCTTCAGCGCCCGCGCCTTGGCGCTGATGGCGATGGTGGCGGACGGTGCGATGCGACGCAGGGCGTCGGACTCTAGCGACATGGGGCTCCCCGGACTGTCTGTCGTGTTCGGATTGCCCGGGGTCTTACGCGCGACTCTGTTGCAGCGCAACGAAGCGGGTGCGTCGAAGGGTTCGGGAGGTCGTCACCTGAGGTTATGGGGCGGGGACGCCCACCAACACCCGTCATCCTCGCGCTTGTCGCGAGGACCCATGAACACGGGCAAGAGAGATCAATGCACCGGGTCTCGCCGAGCCTCATTCTGACGCTCATCACGCATGGATCCTCGCGACAAGCCCGAGGATGACGGAGAGGGGGTGGTGGCGTCAGCGACCGGCCTTCAACGCCTCGACATAAGCCGCGAGGTGCCGCCGCAGGCCCTCGCGCGTGCGCTCATCGGCCAGCGCGCCATCGACGATCTTCGTATGGGCCTGAAATACCAGCACCTCGCCGAGGGGCCCGACCTCCGCCCCCGCGCGGCGCAGGTTCAGGCGCAGGGCGTCCTGGGCGCGGACCGTGCCGGTGGCGCCGGGGCTTGCGCCGATGACGCAGCACAGCTTGCCGGCCAGCGGCGCAGGCTTGCCGCGCGAGGCCCAGTCGACGGCGTTCTTGAGCACGCCGGTCACCCCGCCGTTGTACTCGGGACAGGCGAACAGAATGCCGTCGGCGGCGCGGATGGCGTCCTTCCAGCGGACGACCGGCTCGGGATCGCCCTGGTCCTCGACGTCCTGGTTGAACAGCGGCAGATCGTGGAGGGCGAAGTCCTCGATGGCCACGCCGTCGGGTGCGAGTTCCCGCGCGGCGTCAAGCAGGGCCGTGTTGAACGACGCCTTCCGCAGACTTCCCGACACACCCAGCAGTTTCATGATCCACGCTCCAAAGGACGTCGCAGTCTAGCGCATCGCTTGACCGTCGGGCGACGATGCGCGAGGCCTTGGCGACCATGAAGCGCGTCGTCGAATTCATCACCAACATGGACGCCCGGGCCTGGCGCACGGTGGCGGTCTCGTTCCTGCTGTTCGGCGGGGTGGGGATGGTCTTCCTGTTCGCCGCGCCGCTGCTGGGCGTGAACGGCGAGGCGGCGGTCGAGGGCTGGCTGGGCGCGGCCCACGGGTTCTGGGCGCTGCCGGTCGCGGTCAGCGCCTTCGCCATCCTGGCCTTCATCGGCGTGCCGCAGTTCGTGCTGATCGCGGCCGCCGTGGTGGCGTTCGGGCCGTGGACGGGGCTGGCCTACAGCTGGATTGGCACCATGGTGTCGTCCTCCATCGGCTTCTGGCTGGGCCGGCTGTTCGGCGGCCGGCTGATCAGGGACGTGGCCAGCGCCGGCGTCGCCCGCTTCATGAAGCTGATCGGCCGCAACGGCTTCATGGCCAGCCTGATCGTTCGGCTGGTGCCGGCTGCCCCCTTTATCGTGGTCAACATGGCCGCCGGCGTGGCGCCGATGAAGTTCCGCCACTTCCTGGCCGGCACCGGCATCGGCATCATTCCGAAGATCGCCCTCACGGCTTTCGCCGGGAACTCGGTATTCCAGCTGTTCCAAACCATCGGGGAAGGCGGCGGGGACAGCACCCCGCATGTGGTGCTGCTGATCCTGGCCGCCGCCATCTGGGTCGGCGGCGCCTGGGTGGCCCGCCGCTGGCTGCGCAGCCGCGAGGACGCGGCTGAACGTGACGACGCCGCCCCCCCGGTCTGACCGCGGACTGTACCCTGGGTGACAGTTGCTCGCCGTCGTTCGGGACAGTCTGGCGGCAACGAAAGAAAACTCCGGGGGAAACCATGCGCCGTTCGATCATCGTCATGCTGGCGGCTTCGCTGCTGGCCGGCCCCGCCGCCGCCGCCGAGGCGCCGTCCCCGACCACGCTCAAGGCCCAGAAGGCGCTGAAGGACTCGCTGCCCTTCGCGGACCGCCAGGACTACGACTTCGCCACGCGCGGCTTCATCGGCACGCGCGCTGATCCGGTCATCCGTCGCGCCGACGGCGGCGTGGCCTGGGACCTGACCGCCTGGGACTTCATCACCGGCGAGGCCCCCGGCACGGTCAATCCCAGCCTCTGGCGGCAGGCCGAGCTGCTGCGGAAGAACGGCCTGTTCCAGGTGTCCGAGACCATCTGGCAGGTGCGCGGCTTCGACATCGCCAACGCCACCTTCATCAAGGGCGAGACCGGCTGGATCGTCATCGACCCGCTGACCACCGCCGAGACCGCCGCCGCGGCCCTGGCGCTGGTCAACGAGAAACTGGGCGCGCGGCCGGTGGTGGCCGTCATCTTCACCCACAGCCACACCGACCACTTCGGCGGCGTGAAGGGCATGGTCAGCCAGGCCGACGTCGACGCCGGCAAGGTCCAGATCATCGCGCCGCACGGCTTCCTCGAGGAGGCGGTCAGCGAGAACGTCATCGCCGGCGCGGCCATGAGCCGCCGGGCCACCTACCAGTTCGGCTACAATCTGGTTCCCGGCCCCGAGGGCCAGATCACCTCCGGCATCGGCCAGGCGATCTCCAAGGGCACGATGACCCTGATCCCGCCGACGAAGACCATCGACCGCACCGGCGAGACCCTGGTCATCGACGGGGTCAGGATCGAGTTCCAGATGACCCCCGGGACGGAAGCCCCGGCCGAGATGAACCTCTATTTCCCCGACTGGCGGATCCTGTGCATGGCGGAGAACGCCAATCCGACCATGCACAACGTGCTGACGCCCCGGGGCGCCCTGGTGCGCGACGCCCGCGCCTGGTCCGGCTACCTGGGCGAGTCGCTGCGGCTGTATGGCGACCGCACCGATGTGATGTTCACCAGCCACGGCTGGCCACGCTTCGGCGGCGACGTGGTGCGCAGCTACCTCGCCGACCATCGCGACGCCTACAAGTACCTGCACGACCAGACCGTGCGCCTGATGAACCAGGGCTACACCGGGGCCGAGATCGCCAACCGCATCGCCCTGCCGCCGGCCCTGGCGCGCCAGTGGTTCAACCGCGGCTACTATGGCTCGATGAGCTTCAACAGTCGCGCCGTCTATCAGCGCTACATGGGCTGGTACGACGCCAATCCGGTGAACCTGGCCGTTCTCGACCCCGCCGACCAGGCCGGCCGCTACGTCGTGGCCATGGGCGGCCCCGACAAGGTCAAGGCGCTGGCGAAGGCCGCCCATGACGCCGGCGAATACAGCTGGGCCGCGACGCTGCTCAACAACGTCGTGCTCGACAACCCGAAGGACGCCGAGGCCAGCCAGGCCCTGGCGCGGACCTACGAACAGCTGGCCTGGCAGGCGGAGAGCTCGCTGTGGCGGAACATGTACCTGTCCGCCGCCGTGGAGCTGCGGGCCGGCGGCCCGACCCCCTCGCCGGTGTCCGGGTCGCCCGACATCATCGCCAATCTGCCCAGCCCGATGATCTTCGACCTTCTGGCCGTGCGGCTGGATCCGGAGAAGGCGGGCGATGCGAAGCTGCGGGTCATCTTCGCCTTCCCCGAGCGCAAGGAGCGGTTCCTGGTCCAGGTCCGCAATGGCGTGCTGACCGCCGAGCCGGCGGCCGAAGGGGACAAGGCCGACGCGACGCTGACGCTGGCGCGGCCGCTGCTGATGCAGTCGCTGCTGACCGGCGCCCCGCTGGCCGGCAAGGTGATGAGCGGTGAGGCGAAGGTCGAGGGCAACCCGCTGGCCCTGCAGCGCCTGACGGGCTGGTTCGACCGGCCAACGCCGGACTTCCCGATCGTCACACGCCCGAAATAGGCGGCCTGCGGACAGAAACTTGCGCGAAGGGGCGAATGGACCCCCTCCCGCGCAAGTCCCTTGCGCGATTCCACCGGATTCTGTATCCACGTCGCATGCAACGCGTGCAAACCAGCCTGCGTCTTCTTCTTACCCTGGGGCTTAGCAGCCCCTGGGCGACCGCTTAGTCGCGCGCTGTCGCGACCGGGTGCTCAGGGGCCTTGTTCTAACCGCCTGATCCCCTGGACCCCGACGAAAGCGACATTCAAATGACTTCCGTATCCGACGCCGGCCGCGTCATCGTATTCGACACCACCATGCGTGACGGCGAGCAGTCGCCCGGCGCGTCGATGAGCCACGACGAGAAGCTGGAGCTGGCCAAGATCCTCGAGGAGATGGGGGTCGATGTCATCGAGGCCGGCTTCCCGATCGCCTCCAACGGAGACTTCGAGGCCGTGAAGGCGATCTCGCAGATCGTCACCGAAAGCACTGTCTGCGGCCTGGCCCGCGCCGCCGCCGCCGACATCGACCGCTGCGCCGAGGCCATCAAGCCGGCGAAGCGCGGCCGCATCCACACCTTCATCTCCACCAGCCCGGTCCACATGAAGTGGAAGCTGCAGATGGAGCCGGAGGCGGTGCTGGAAGCGGTGACCGCCTCGGTCAGCCGCGCCCGCAACCACACCGATGACGTCGAATGGTCGGCCGAGGACGCCACCCGCACCGAGCGCGAGTTCCTGTACCGCTGCGTCGAGGCGGCGATCCGCGCCGGGGCGACGACGATCAACCTGCCCGACACGGTCGGCTACAGCTATCCGGACGAGTACGCCGCCCTGTTCCGTGATGTGATCGCCAGGGTGCCCGGCGCCGACAACGTCATCTTCTCGGCCCACTGCCACAACGACCTGGGTCTGGCGGTCGCCAATTCGCTGGCCGCCGTGCAGGGCGGGGCGCGGCAGGTCGAGTGCGCGGTCAACGGCATCGGCGAGCGGGCCGGCAACGCGGCGCTGGAAGAGATCGTCATGGCCCTGAAGGTCCGTGGCGAGGACCTGGGCTTCGGCACCGGCGTCGAGCCGATCCACATCACCCGCGCCAGCCGATACGTCTCGGCCATCACCGGCTTCCCGGTGCAGTTCAACAAGGCGATCGTCGGCAAGAACGCCTTCGCCCACGAGAGCGGCATCCACCAGGACGGGATGCTGAAGAACGCCGAGACCTACGAGATCATGCGGCCCGAGGACGTGGGCCAGGGCGCCACCAACCTGGTCATGGGCAAGCACTCCGGCCGCCACGCCTTCCGCGAGAAGCTGAAGGCGCTGGGCTACGAGCTGGGCCAGAACGCGCTGAACGAGGCCTTCATCCGGTTCAAGGAACTGGCCGACAAGAAGAAGCACGTCTTCGACGACGACATCATCGCCCTGGTCGACGACGCCCTGGCGCGGGGCTCCGAGCGTATCCGCGTCGTCCACCTGCGCGTCATCGCCGGGACGGAGGGCCAGTCGGCCGAACTGACGCTCGACGTCGACGGCGTCGAGAAGAAGGCCGACGCCAGCGGCGACGGTCCGGTCGACGCGGTGTTCAACGCCATCCACGAGATCGTGCCGCACCAGGCGGCGCTGCGCCTGTTCCAGGTGCACGCGGTCACCGAGGGAACGGACGCCCAGGCCCAGGTCTCCGTGCGACTGGAAGAGGACGGCCGGATCGCCACCGGCGCGGCCGCCGACACCGACACCCTGACCGCCAGCGCCAAGGCCTACGTCAACGCGCTCAACAACCTCTTCTCCCGCAAGGAGAAGGGCCGGCCCGAAACGGCGATCGCGAGCGGGTTCTAGACCAGAGGTCCCTTCTCCACTCGTGGGAGAAGGTGGCCCGCGAAGCGGGTCGGATGAGGGGGCTCTCCGACCCGACCCTCTGCGCCCGCACAGTCATTGGTGCGGACCGCGCCCTGAGACCCCTCATCCGTCGGCTCCGCCGGCACCTTCTCCCGCGAGGGGAGAAGGAAAGGTCTTGATGCTCTGGATCCCCGCCACCGTTCTTGCGGCCGCCTTCCAGGTGGCGCGCAACGCCGCCCAGCGCAGCCTGATGACCGGGGCCGGTCCCTGGGGCGCGACGCTGGTGCGGTTCCTGTTCGGCCTGCCCTTCAGCCTGGTCTTCGTCGCCATCGCGCTGCTGCTGCTGCCGGTCGAGCCGGTGGTTTCGCCGGCCTATCTGGCCTGGTGCGCGCTCGGCGGCCTGATGCAGCTGGGCGCCACGGCGGCCCTGCTGACCGCCATGCAGCGGTCCAGCTTCGCCCTGGGCACCGCCTTCCAGCAGAGCGGTCTGCCGTTCGCGGCCATCCTGGGCCTGGTGGTGTTCGGGGATCCGCTGGCGGTGCACGCCTGGCTGGGAATCGCCCTGGCCACGGGAGGGCTGGTCGCACTGTCCTGGCCCAAACGGGGACAGGCGGCGGGGGACTGGACGGCGGCGGCGCTGGGGACGCTGTCGGGCTTCTGTTTCGCGATCTCGGCCAACGCCTTCCGGCAGGCCGCGATCGGTCTGGATGCGGATCATCCGATTCCCGCCGCGCTGATCACCGTCGCCATCGTGCAGGCGATGCAGTCGGCGGCCCTCACCTCATGGCTGGCGATTCGCGACAGGCCTTCGCTGAGGGCCGCGGTCCGATCGTGGCGGATCTCGATGGGCGCCGGCTTCTTCGGAGCGGCGGCGTCGGCGGGATGGTTCATCGCCCTGGCCCTTGCGCCGGCAGGGCTTGTGCGCGCCGTCGGGGTGGTGGAGATGCCCATGGCGGCCCTGGCGGGACGCCGACTTTTCGCCGAACGGGTGAGCCTTGCGCAGTGGATCGCGGGCGGGGTGACGGCCCTGGGAGTCGCCCTCGCGGCGCTTGGTTGAAAGCGGGTCTTAATAGACCTTGAATTCAACACGTTCGCGGTGCAAACGGCGTGACATCAGCATGTTCAGCCGCCTCGGCGACGCTGCGCCCGGGGGGCGCGCTCGCGGCGTGGCGCCGGGCTTGCGGTGTCTTGCCTCGCCAGTCCCAAAACGCTCCTAGATTTCAAGGCCCTGAATGTTCGGTTCTCTCTTCGGCGCCATCTCGAACGACATCGCCATCGACCTCGGCACCGCCAACACCCTGATCTACATGAAGGGCAAGGGCATCGTGCTCAACGAGCCGTCGGTGGTGGCGCTGCGCAATGTCGGCGGCCGCAAAGTGGTTCACGCCGTCGGCATAGAGGCCAAGCAGATGCTCGGCCGCACGCCTGGCCACATGGAAGCCATCCGCCCGATGCGGGACGGGGTCATCGCCGACTTCGAGGTCGCCGAGGAGATGATCAAGTACTTCATCCGCAAGGTTCACAACCGCAAGGGCTTCGTGAATCCCAAGGTGATCGTGTGCGTGCCGTCCGGGGCCACCGCCGTTGAGCGCCGCGCGATCAACGACAGCTGTCTGAACGCCTCGGCCCGTCGCGTGGGCCTGATCGACGAGCCGATGGCCGCCGCGATCGGCGCCGGCCTGCCGATTCACGAGCCGACCGGCTCGATGGTCGTCGACATCGGCGGCGGCACCACCGAGGTGGCCGTCCTGTCCCTGTCGGGTATCGTCTATTCGCGCTCGGTCCGCGTCGGCGGCGACAAGATGGACGAGGCGATCATCAGCTACATGCGCCGCCACCATAACCTGCTGATCGGCGAGACCACCGCCGAGCGCATCAAGAAGGAAATCGGCACCGCCCGCGCGCCGGCCGACGGCGAGGGCCTGTCGATCGACGTCAAGGGTCGCGACCTGATGCAGGGCGTGCCCCGGGAAGTGCGGATCAGCGAGAAGCAGGCGGCCGACGCCCTGCACGAGCCGGTCAGCCAGATCGTCGAGGCCGTCAAGGTCGCGCTGGAAGCCACGCCGCCGGAACTGGCGTCCGACATCGCCGACAAGGGCATCATGCTGACCGGCGGCGGCGCGCTGCTGCGCGGCCTGGACGCCGAGATCCGCGACCATACCGGCCTGCCGGTGACGGTCGCCGACGATCCGCTGTCCTGCGTCGCGCTCGGCTGTGGCAAGGTTCTTGAACACCCCAAATGGATGAAGGGTGTCCTCGAAAGCACCCTCGCTTAACCATCGGCAGAACAGGGTCAGGCGCTCGGGGGCGTCTTGACGGAGGTACGGGGTGCCGCTTCGGCAGGATCCGTTCGGTGAACTCAAGGTCCCGCTGACCTGGACGGCGGCGGTGGCCCTGATCGTCGCTGTCATCATCGGCGGCGCGATGCTGCTCAGCGACCGTCGCGAGACTTTCCAGACCGAGGCCTACGGGGCCGCGCGCCAGGCGGTGGACACGGTGTCCGCGCCGGTCGGCGGGGTCGTCGCCAAGCCCGGCGAATGGACCGGCGACATCATGGGCTGGCTGGGCAGCTACATCTTCACCGCCGGCGAGAACCGGCGGCTCAAGCGCGAACTGGTCCTGCTCCAGCAACAGGCCGACGAGGCCGTCCGCCTGAGGGACGAGAACGAGCGCCTGCGCGCGGTGCTCGGCATCCGCACCGATCCGCCGATCGACATGGTCACGGCGCGGGTCGTCGCCGACTCCCGCGGCCCTCTGGCCAACTACCGGCTGGCGAACGCGGGCGTGGAAGCCGGCGTCATGGTCGGCTTCCCGGTGCTGAGCGAGCGTGGACTGGTCGGCCGCGTGGTCGGCGTCGCGCGCGGCGCCAGCAAGGTCCTGCTGCTGACCGACGCCGCCTCCAAGACCCCGGTGATGATCGACCGGACCAACGCCCGCGCCATCCTGACCGGCGACGGCGGTCCCAATCCGAGACTCGACTATGTGCGCGGGCGCGAGCCGATCCGCGCCGGCGACCGCGTGCTGACCAGCGGCGACGGCGGCGTGCTGCCGCGGGGGCTGCCCGTCGGCCGGGTCGTCAAAGGGCTGGACGGCCGCTGGCGCGTGGCGCTGGACGCCGACTCCGCCGCCATCGACTGGGTCCGGATCATGAAGTTCCGCGACTACGCCCAGCTCGTCGATCGCAAGGCGCTGGAGCAGACGCAGCTGCCGCCGGTCATCACCGAGAACCCCGACGACAGGATCATCCGGACGCCCGCGCCGGCGCCGAAGCCTGCGACTCCGGCCGCCGCGAGCGCGCCGGCGGCAAAGGTCGTCACGCCGCCGCGCCCGACGCCCGCCGCGCCGCCTCCCGCCCGCCCGGCCGCCCCGCCTGCTGCGCCCGGCACGCCGACCGCTGCGCCGCCCGGAGGCGGACGATGAGCTTTTCCGCCGCGCGGCCGCTCGACCCGTGGCGCTGGATCGGCGTGCCGGCCCTGCTTTGCGCGGGCTTCACCATCCTGTTCGCCTCGCCCATCCGCGTGTTCGGCCTGCATCTGCCCGAGCCGGTGTTTCCGCTGGTCTGCGCCTTTGGCTGGGCGGTGATCCGGCCGTCGATCATCGCGCCCTTCACCCTGCTGGTGCTGGGCTGCTTTCTGGACCTGTTCTGGGGCGGCGCCCTGGGCCTGTGGGGAGTCTCGCTGCTGGTCGCCTACGCGGGCACCCTGTTCATGCGCAACATGATGACCGGGCAGAGCCGGCCGATGATGTGGGCCTGGTACGCCGGGGTCTGCGCCTCGGCGCTGGCGACGGGCTACCTGCTCACCATGCTGGACGTGAAGTCGGCTCCCAACCTGATCGCCGTGTTCTGGCAGTTCCTGGCGACGAGCCTGCTGTACCCGTTCGCGCATCGCCTGATCGATCGCTTCGACGACGCCGACGTGAGGTTCCGTTGAGCGAGCCGACGATCTTCTTCACCGAGGTCAACGAGCGGCAGGGCGCCTTCACCCGCCGCGCCTTCTTGCTCGGCGGCCTGACGGGTGTCGGGCTGGCGGCGCTGGGCGGCCGGCTTGTCCACCTCCAGGTGCTGGAGGCCCGCCGCTACCAGAAGCTGGCCCAGTCCAACCAGTTCAACTTCCGCCTCGTGCCGCCGCCCCGGGGCGTGATCCTGGACCGTAACGGCGTCACCCTGGCCTCGAACCGGCCCAACTTCCGCCTGCTGGTCTCGCGCGAAAGCGAAACCGACGTTGAGGGCATCGTCGACAAGCTGGCCCAGCTGGTTCCGATCAGCGACGAACGCCGGACGCGCCTGATCCGGGACATCAAGCGGGCGCCCAGCAAGTCGCCGGTCCAGGTCATGGAGGACATGAGCTGGGAGGAGTTCTCCCGGATCAACGTCCGCGCGCCGGAGCTGCCGGGCGTGACGGCCGACATGGGCGAGGTGCGGGTCTATCCGTTCGGCGGCGCCTTCGCCCACGTCATCGGCTATGTGGCGCGGGTCAACGACCGCGACATCAAGGCGGTGGTCGACAAGGGCCTGACCATCGACCCGCTGCTCTACAATCCCGGCTTCCGGATCGGACGCCAGGGCGTCGAGAAAGCCTTCGACATCGAGCTGCGCGGCAAGGCCGGCGCCCAGAAGCAGGAAGTCGACGCCCAGGGCCGGGTCGTACGCCAGGATCCCGAGGGCGACATACCGCCGACCCCGGGCAAGGAGATCCGCCTCACCCTCGACGCCGACATCCAGCAGCGCGCGCTGGAGGTCATGGGCGAGGAGAGCGGCGCCATCGTGCTGATGGACTGCCGCACCGGCGACCTGCTGTGCATGGCCTCGGCGCCCAGCTTCGACGCCAACCGCTTCGTGAAGGGCCTGTCCGGTCCGGAGTACCGGGCGCTGGCGGAGTACGAGCGAAAGCCCCTGCTCGACAAGGCGATGAGCGGCACCTATCCGCCGGGCTCGACCTTCAAACCCATGGTGGCCATGGCGGCGCTGGAGGCCGGCGTCGACCCCGAGACGCGCATCAACTGCTCGGGCGGCTGGTACTTCGGCAACCGCACCTGGCGGTGCTGGGGCCGGCACGGCTCGCAGAACATGCACGAGGCGATCAAGAACTCCTGCGACATCTACTTCTACCAGACGGCGCTGAAGGTCGGTCCGGACGGCATCGCCAAGGCGGCGCAGGCCTTCGGCTTCGGCCAGACGTTCGATATCGGCATCCCTGGCCAGAAGAAGGGCATCGTCGGTTCGCGGGAGTGGAAGCGCAAGGCCAACCGCAATCCGGCCAACCGCACCTGGTTCCCGGGCGACACGGTGAACTACGGCATCGGCCAGGGCCTGATCGCGGTGAACCCGCTGCAGCTGGCGGTGATGACCGCCCGGCTGGCCAACGGGCGCAAGGCGCTGAGCCCCCGGCTGATCAAGTCGGTCGGCGGGGTGGAGCGGCCTCGCGGCGACGCCGCGCCGGACCTGCCCTACGCGCGGGAGTTCATGGAGTACGTCCGCGGCGGCATGATCGCCGTGGCCAACGACGCGTCGGGGACCGCCTTCCGCCAGAGCCAGCTGGGCCTTGGCGACATCCGCATGGCCGGCAAGACCGGCACCGCGCAGGTGCGGGTCTTCCGCGAGGGCGAGTCGCGCAAGAGCGCCGGCTTCCGCTGGGGGCTTCGCGACCACAACTGGTACATCGCCTTCGCGCCGATCGAGGCGCCGCGCTACGCCATCTCGGTGCTGATCGAGCACGGCGGCCTCGGCGGCGGCACGGCCGCCGCGCCCCGGGCGCGCGAGGTCATGCGCATGGCCCTGCTCAAGGACCCCGAGATCCGCGCGCGCGTCGAGCAGCCGATGCCCCTGCCGGAACTCGATCCGGCCGCCCCGATCGAGGGCGCGGCGCCCGAGCCCGCGATCGAGGGTGCGCCTCCGCCTCCGCCGCCGTCTCCCGCTCCAAAGGCCGCCCAATGACCGCCAGCGCCCTGACCCGCCCCGGCGAACGCGACCGGCTGATCATCAAGTTCGCCGAGATCGACTGGACCTTCTGCCTGGCGCTTTGCCTGATCGCCGGCGCAGGGGCGCTGATCATGTTCTCCGCCGCGGACCTGTCCTGGACTCCCTGGGCGGCGCCGCATCTGATCCGCTTTGCGATGTTCTTCGTGCTGATGATCATCCTAGCCATGTGTCCGCTGACGCTGTGGTTCCAGGTCGCCTATCCGGTCTATGTCGTCGCGCTCGTGCTGCTCGTGGGGGTGGAGTTCTTCGGGGATGTCTCGAAGGGGGCGCAGCGCTGGCTGCAGATCGGCCCGCTGCGGTTCCAGCCCTCGGAGATCATGAAGGTCGGCGTCGTGCTGGCCCTGGCGCGCTTCTATCACGGCATGTCGGCCGACAGCGCCCGCGCCAGCTGGTGGCTGCTGGTCCCGGCCGCTCTGATCGCGATGCCGACCCTGCTGGTCGCCCACCAGCCGGACCTTGGGACCTCGCTGCTGATCCTGTTCACCGGCGTGGCGATCATGGTCCTGGCCGGCCTGTCCTGGAAGTTCATCGCGACCGGGATCGGCGCCGTCGCCGTGGCTGCGCCGGTGATGTATTTCTTCGTGCTGCACGACTACCAGCGGGCGCGGGTCGACGTGCTGTTCAACCCCCAGGCCGATCCGTCCGGCGCGGGCTATCACATCCTGCAGTCCAAGATCGCGCTCGGCGCCGGCGGACTGATGGGCAAGGGCTTCGGCCTCGGCAGCCAGAGCCAGCTGAATTTCCTGCCCGAGAAGCACACCGACTTCATCTTCGCGGCCCTGGCCGAGGAGTTCGGGTTCGCCGGCTGCATGTCGATCCTGTTCCTGTACGGCGCGGTGATCTTCATGGCGTTGCGTATCGCCTCGATCAGCCACAGCCATTTCGGCCGTCTGGCCACGGCAGGGGTGACGGCGACGTTTGCGCTCTACGTCCTGATCAACGGGGCCATGGTCATGGGCCTGGCGCCCGTCGTCGGCGTGCCCATGCCGCTGCTCAGCTACGGCGGCACGGTCATGCTGACGGTGATGATCGGCTTTGGCCTTGTGCAGTCGGTGCGGGTTCACCGCTACTCGGAAGTCACCGCCGGCCGGGGCGCCCTGCTGTAGTGCGACGGAAGCCCGCGCGCCCGACGTTGAACGGGGCGAGGGGCATACAGGAGTACTCGCAACCATGAAGACGATCATTCTCGCGGCCGCTGCGCTGGCCCTTTCCCCCGGCGTCGCATCCGCCCAGGGCATGGCCCGTCCGGACGCCAACGGCGACGGCAAGGTCTCCCTGGCCGAATTCAAGTCCAGCCGCGTCGCCATGATGATGCGCGCCGACGCCAACCGGGACGGCAAGCTGTCGAAGGCCGAGATGGAGGCCGCGGCGGCCCGGCGCGCCGAGGCCGGCGGCAAGGGCGGCAAGGATGGCATGGGCGGCGGCGGCGGCCGGATGTTCGGCATGCTCGACGCCAACAAGGACGGCTTCCTGGTGGCGGCCGAGATCGAGAAGATGGTCGAGCGCCGCTTCTCGCGCATGGATGTCAACGGCGACGGCTCGCTGACGTCCGCCGAGATGCAGGCCGGGCGCAAGGGGCCGATGGGCGGTCAGGGTGGCGGTGGTCGCTGACACCCCTGCACGAGCCGTCCCTTCGGGGGCGGCGGCGGGCTGGGGGGCGCGCCGCCGGTGTGGAGCTGCGTTTGAAGGGCGACGATCCCGACCAGGACCTGGTGGCGCGCGTGGGGCGCGGCGATCCGGCGGCCATCCAGGCCCTGGTGGCCCGCAAGCTGCCGCGCATGCTGCAGCTTGCCCACCGGATGCTGAACGACGCCGCCGAGGCCGAGGACGTGGCGCAGGAGGTCTTCCTGCGCGCCTGGAAGCAGGCGCCGACCTGGATTCCCGGCGCGGCGCGGTTCGACACCTGGCTTCACCGCGTGGCCCTGAACCTGTGTTACGACCGCCTTCGACGGCGCCGCGAGCAGCCGATGGCGGAGCCGCCGGAGCAGGTGGATACGGGCCCGGCGCCCGACCGGGGCCTGCTGGCGCGCGACACGGCCGGCCGGGTGACCGCCGCGCTCGGCGCCCTGCCGGAGCGGCAGCGGGAGGCGGTGGTGCTTTGCCACTACCAGGAGCTCGGCAATATCGAGGCCGCCGGACTGATGGGCGTGTCCGTGGAGGCCCTGGAAAGCCTGCTGGCGCGAGGTCGAAGGGCCTTGCGGACGGCGCTGGCGGACCTGAAGGAGTAGGATGATGACGTTCGAACGGTTCCAGTATCTGGCCGAGGCCTGGGGCGGCGCCGTCGCGCGCTGGCCCGCGGAAACGCAGGACGCGGCCTACGCCTTCATGGCTGCTTCGCCCGATCAGGCCGACGCCGTTCTTGCCGAGGCTCGGGCCCTCGACGACCTGCTCGTCGATACGGGCGCGCTTTCGCCCTCCATGGCCCTGCGCGATCGCATCATCGCGGCCGCGCCCGCCGCGCGGACGGAGCGCGCGCGGCTGTGGCGCTGGATGACCGGCGCGGGCGTCGGCGCCGGCCTGGCTGCAGCCACGCTCGCCGGCGTGATGGCGGGCGTCAGCCTGTCCCTCACCCATGGTCCGGTCGGCGAGGACGAGGCCCTGCTGACGACCCTGTACGACACCGGCCTGGGCGATGATCTGGGAGGCAGCTCGTGAAGGGACGCTGGCTTCTGACCGGGCTGGTTCTGTCGCTGGCCCTGAACCTGTTCCTGGTGGGTCTCGGAGTCGGGGCGCTGGTCTTCGGCGGCGGCAAGCCCGCGCCTGACGCCCAGGCCGCCGCCGGGCCCCGCCGCGCGCCGCTGTGGATGGCCGGACGCGGGCTGTCCGAGGCCTATCGTCCGGCCTATCGCCAGGTGCTGATGCGCGCGACGCGGGAGACTCGCCCCGACCTGATCGAGTCGCGCCGCCTCAAGCGCCAGGCCTTCGACGCCATGGCGACGACCCCCTACGACGCGCAGGCCGTCGCGGCCGATCTGGCGAAGGCGCGGGCGCTGGAGTTCAAGGCGCGCACGCGGCTGGAGCAGGACGTCGCCGCCTTCGCGGCGACCCTGCCGCCGGAGGAGCGCGCCGCCCTGTCGGAGTCGCTGCGCGTGGTCATGACCCGCATGGTGACCGGTCGCTTTCAGCAGGCCTGGCGGGGGGAGGGGCCGGGACGGCCGGAGCCCGGCGCGCCGCCGCAATAGGCGCCGGGGGTTTCCTTCCGGCCGGATCGACGCATCTAATGGGGCATTCCCCCGGCAGATGACGAGGCTGCGCCATGTGCGATGACGACATTCACCCCGGACTGATCGTTGATCCGACCGTCTCCCGCCGCGGCTTCGGCCTGCTCGGCCTGGCCGCCGTCGGCGTGGCCGGCGCCGCCCGCGCCGGCGTGGCGGTGGTCGAGACGGATGTCGAGATCAGGACGCCGGACGGCGTCGCGGACGCGGTCCTGTACTATCCCGAGGGCAAGGGCGCCTGGCCCGCCGTGCTGATCTGGCCCGACGTCGTCAGCCTGCGCCCGGCCTTCCGCGAAATGGGACGGCGCCTGGCGGCCGAAGGCTACGTCGTGCTGGTCCCCAACCTCTACTACCGCGTCCGCAAGGCGCCGGTGGTCGATGGCTCGTTCGACTGGAACAAGCCTGAGGACCGCGCCAGGCTCGGCGAGTTGCGCAAGTCGGTGACGCCCGAGGGCACGGACCGTGACGCGGTCGCCTACCTCGCCTTCCTCGATGCGCAGAAGCAGACTGACACCTCCAGGCGCGCCGGCGTGCAAGGCTATTGCATGGGCGGTCCGCTCTCGTTCCGCACCGCGGCGGCGGTCAGCGGCCGGATCGGCGCGGTGGGCAGTTTCCACGGCGGCGGCCTCTACACCGACCAGCCTACCAGCCCCCACCTGCTGCTGACGAAGACCACGGCGGAGTTCCTCGTCGCGGTGGCCGACAATGACGACAAGCAGGACCCGACCATCAAGGACAAGCTGAAGGCCGCCCTGGACGCCGCTGGTCGCACCTCGGTCGTGGAAGTCTATCCCGCCGCCCACGGCTGGTGCGTCCGCGGCAGCGCTGTCTACGACGAGGTCCAGGCCGAACGCGCCTGGGCCGCCCTGCTGGCGATGTACAGGCGCGCGCTGGCCTAGGGTCTAGGCTGCCCGCTTCTCGATGCCGTGGCCGATGAGGTCGGTGATCTCGTCGGCGATGCGCATCGGCGACAGGGGATAGGCCTCTGGCAGCCATTTGGGCAGCCACAGGAAGATGCCGGCGCCGACCTCGCCCATGAACGTGCTGTCGCCGGGGCGGCAGGAGCCGTCGGCGACGCCCAGGCGCAGGTTGCGGGCGGTGGTCATCCGCAGCCGGCGTGAGGCCTTCACGATCCGGTCCAGTTCTTCCTTCGGCAGCGACATCCGCCCGGGCTGCAACATGAGCGGCGACAGGGGCCCGGCCTGGGCCTGGACGTTCAGGTGCAGGGTCATCAGGGCCCGCTCCAGTCCGGTCCGGCCGTTGGCGACCGAGGTGTCCATGATCAGGTCGTACAGATCGAACGCGCGGCGGTAGCAGCGCACCACCAGGTCGGCCTTGTCGTCGAAGTAGTGATAGACCGCGCCCTTGGTCGCGCCGACGCTGGCGCTGATGTCGTCCAGCGACACCCCGTCGATGCCGCGCCGGTTGAACAGGCGCGAGGCCGCCGCGATCAGCTGGCCGATCTTGATCTCGTTGGTCTGCCGGCGGTCAAAGGCGTTGTAGGGCCGGGAGACCAGCGCCTCGACGTCGGTCGCGCAGCGGGTGTCGATTGTGGGGTCCGTGCTGAACCCGTGCAGGAACAGGTCGCTGATCGCCCTGGCCAGCCGCTTGCGGGCGGCGCGGTCGTCGCGGTAGCCGAGCCAGCCCGCCGACAGCCGCGCCCACGACACCAGCCCCACCAGCGACTGGGCGGCGATTTCCGTATTGCAGGACCTGAACGCGCCGTCAGCGACGCCGTCCTCGATCAGGCCGATCAGCGCCGCGACGTTGCGGGCCTGATGCTCGCGGATCAGCCCGCGCTGTGGCTCGGGCAGATAGTCGATGTCGGTCAGTATGGCCTGGGGCGGCCGGTCGAAGTCGAGCTCGGCCTCTATGAAGGCGCGGACCCGCTCGCCGGGCGTGCTGCCCTGCTCATGGGCCGTGGCGAGGTTGTCGGCGGTCGCTTCGCACGCTCGCAGATAGCAGCGGAACACAAGATCGGCCCGATCGGCGACGTAGTAGTAGAGGGCGTTGCGCGACAGTCCGATCTGCTCGGCGATGTCGTTCAGCACGATGGCCCCTGCGCCCTGGGCGTTGATCCGGCGCGCAGCCTCGTCGAGCAGCAGGTCGCGCCTGGCCGCACGCTTGCGCGCCGGCTTCACCCGCGAGGACCGCCCCTTGGGGGCCGCTGCCATCGATCGTCCGTCATCGTTTCCCTGGTGGCTGCGTTCGTCGCCCGACACGCTCGACGTTGAATATCGCAAACATACGGCATTGTCGAAAAACTTGACGAGCCGTTCTCGTCGTGTCGTTATCCAGACAAACTCAAGTGTCGAAAAACTGGCAACCGCGGGGTCAGCCAACAGACCATCAGGGAGAGCCGGGGACATGACTTCACATTCGAAACAGGCGCGTGGCCGCAGGACGTGGCTGGTCGGCGGGGCGGGGCTGGCGGCCCTGCTGATCGCGGGCGCGGCCCAGGCGGCCGAGGACGCGGCGCCGACCGAGATCGAGGCGGTGACCGTCACCGCCCAGAAGCGGGCCCAGGACACGCTCGATGTCGGCGTCAACGTCGCGGTCGTTTCCGGCGAGCAACTCGAGGCCGGCCGTGTGACCCAGGTCACGGATCTGGCGAACTTCACGCCCAACGTCGAGATCAAGGAGAACATGCCCGGCATCCTGCCGGTGGTGACCATCCGCGGCGTGGGGCTGAACGACTTCAGCGCCACCAACAATCCCAGCGCCGGGGTCTATGTGGACGAGGTCTATCTCAGCTCGCTGGCGCTGATGAACTTCGACCTGTTCGACATGGAGCGGATGGAGGCGTTGAAGGGGCCGCAGGGCACGCTCTACGGCCGCAACTCCACCGCCGGCGCGATCAACATCGTCACCGCCAAGCCGACCTTCGGCGGGGTCGAGGGACGGATCTCCGGCGGCCTCGGCAACTACGAGACGGCCGAGCTGGACGGCATGATCAACCTTCCGGTCTCCGACAGCTTCGCGCTGCGCTTCAGCGGCAAGGCCGTGCAGCAGGACGAGGGCTTCTTCTTCAACCGCGCGACCAACCGCGATTTCGGACGGCGTGACGTCCTGATCGGCCGGGCGCAGGCGCGCTGGGCGCCGACCGAGGACCTCGACATCCTGCTCAAGCTGGAAGCCCAGCGCGTGCGGTCGGAGGTCGGCGCGCCGGAGTTCTTCGGCCTGACGCCGCCGCCGGGGTCTCCCGCCAGCCTCGTCTGCCCGGGCTCTTCGGGGTGTATGGATTTCCTCGGCTACACCGACACCGACGGCGATCCGTTCAAGGGCGAGTACTCGGTCGACCCGGCCTACGACGTCGACCAGCGCGCCGCGACCCTGCGGATCGAGAAGGACTTCGGCTGGGCCAGCCTCACCTCGGTCACCGGCTACCTGGATTTCCAGCGGACCTGGGGCGCCGACACCGACGCCGGCCCGTTCCGGCAGACCGACTTCATCGAGCATGACGACATCAAGCAGGTCTCGCAGGAGCTGCGGCTGGCCGGCGCCACCGAGCGCAGTGACTGGCTGGTCGGCGCCTTCGTGTCCCGCGACCGGGTCGAGATGACCTACGACGGCGACCTGCAGGACCTGTTCAATACCACGACCCTGACCTTCTCCAACCAGACCTCGAAGTCGGCGGCGGTGTTCGGCAACGTCGAGTACGACCTCGTTCCGGACGTCAGCCTGGTCGCCGGCCTGCGCTACACCTGGGAGGAGAAGGACAACGTCGGGGGCGACTTCGACCTGGTCCCCAACTGCCCGGCCAGCTTCCTGACGCTGACGCCCTGCGGCTCGCCGCCGGTGCTGATGGCCAGCGTCGACGAGACGATCAGCGACACCAACTGGTCCTGGAAGCTGGGTCTGAACTGGAAGCCCGATCCCCTGACGCTGGTCTACGCCAGCGTCAGCCAGGGCGTGAAGAGCGGCGGCTTCTTCTCCGGCGTCGCCACCAACTCCGGCCAGCTGCAACCCTACGATCCCGAGACCCTGGTCGCCTGGGAGGCCGGCATGAAGCAGCGCCTGCCCGGCGCGGGCCTCTCCTGGTCGGGAAGCCTGTTCTACTACGACTACTCCGACGTCCAGACCTTCATCCGCGACACCTCCGGCGGCCTGCCGATCCAGCGCCTGGGCAATGTCGACGAGGCTACGATCTACGGCCTGGACCTGGACGCCCTGTGGTCGCCGCCGTCGCTTCCGGGCCTCGATGTGACCGTGGGCCTGGGCCTGCTGAAGACCGAACTCGGGTCGTTCGACTCCTCCGGCGGGGCGGTCTCCAAGGGCAACGAGATGCCGGACGCGCCGGAGGTCAGCTTCAACCTGGCCACGGCCTACACCTTCGCCGTCGGCGACAGCCTCGAGGGGCGGGTGCAGATCGATGGCCAGTATGCCGGCGACATGTTCAAGGACGCGCTCAACGATCCGCTGATCGCCACCGAGGCCTACTGGGTCTGGAACGGTCGGGCGAGCCTGTTCTCCGGCTCGGACTGGGAAGTGGCGGTCTGGGGCAAGAACCTGGCCGACGAGGAATACGTGACCCAGGGCGTCAACAACCTGGCCCTGGGCATCGGCTTCCGCGTCTATGGCGCGCCCCGCACCTTTGGCGTCAGCTTCACCAAGAGATTCCAGTGAGCCCTACGATCCACGGCAATGCGGCGGCGGCCTTCGAGGCCGTCGCCGGCGAGTTCGCGCGCAACTTCACCGAGCGGGGCGACGTCGGGGCCTCCCTGGCCATCGTCCAGGACGGTGAACTGGTCGTCGACCTCTGGGGCGGCAGCCTCGACGGGGCGGCCAGCCGCCCCTGGACGCGCGATGCGGTGGTCAACGTCTGGTCCACGACCAAGGGGGTGACGGCCCTCTGCTTCGCCATGCTGGTCGACCGGGGCCAGGCTGCCTACGACGACAAGGTCGCCCGCTGGTGGCCGGACTTCGCGGCCGGCGGCAAGGGCGAGATCACCATCGCCCAGCTTCTGTCGCACCAGGCCGGCCTGTGCAGCTTCAGTGATCCGGCCGTGGTCGAGGACTACTACGACCAGCCCGCCGCCGCGGCCCGTCTGGCGGCCCAGGCGCCGTTCTGGCCGCCCGGCTCGCGCTCCGGCTACCACGCCATCAGCATCGGGACCCTGGCGAACGAACTGTTCCGCCGCATCGAAGGACGCAGCCTGGGTCGCTTCATCGACGAGGAGCTGGCAGGGCCCTTCGGCCTTGACCTGACGCTGGGCCTGCCGGTCTCGCAGGAGCATCGTCGCGCCGAGATGCTGGCGCCGCCGGAGCTGGCGACCTCGAACATGACCACGGACCTCAATCCGTCGCAGAGGGCCGCCTACCTCAATCCGGTGATGGAGCCTCTGGTCCCCAACACCGCCGCCTGGCGCGCCTGTGAGATCCCATCGGCCAACGGGTTTTCCAACGCCCGCTCGCTGGCCCGACTGTTCGGGGCCGTTGCGGGCGACGGCAGGCTCGATGGCCGCCACATCGTCGGCCCCGAGGCCCTGGCCCAGGCCACGACGCTGCGGATCGAAGGCGTCGACGAGGTGCTGGGCGTGCCCGCTCGCTGGGGCGCCGGCTTCCTGCTCAACACCGACGGCCTTTATGGCCCAGAGCCGAAGGCCTTCGGCCACTCGGGCTGGGGCGGCTCGTTCGTGGTGGTCGATCCGGTGCGCCGCGCCGCCATCGCCTACGCCATGAACCGGATGGGCACGGACCTCGTCGGCGACCCGCGCGACGTGGCGCTGATCGCGGCGGCCTATGAGGGGCTTTCCTAAGCCGCCACAACGCCCATCGCACCGCGGCGGATCGGCAGGCTGAAACTCACCGTGGTGCCTTCGCCCGGGGCGCTTTCCATCTCCAGCGCGCCTTCGTGCAGCTCGATCAGCGCCTTGGTCAGGGCCAGGCCCAGGCCCGTGCCCTGGGTCGTCTTGCTGTGCTGGCTCTCGACCTGTTCGAAGGGCTGGGCCAGGCGGGCCAGGTCTTCCTTGCTGATGCCGATGCCGGTGTCCTGCACCGAGATGCGCACCCGCTCGCCCAGGCCGTCGTTGCGGACCTCGGCGCGCACCGTGACCCGGCCGCCCCGGGGCGTGAACTTGATGGCGTTGCTGAGCAGGTTGAGCAGCACCTGCTTGACCGCCCGGTAGTCGGCCTCGATCTCGGGCAGGAACGGGAAGTCGACCGCCAGTTCCAGGCCCGCCGCCTCGGCCCGGTTGCGCACCAGCCGCACGGCGTCCTCGGTGACGTCCTCCAGGCTCATCGGCTCGAACTTCAGGTTCATCTTGCCGGCCTCGATCTTGGACATGTCGAGGATGTCGTTGATCAGCGCCAGCAGGTGCTGGCCGCTGTTGTGGATGTCCTGGGCGTACTCCTTGTAGCGGGGGTCGCCCATCGGCCCGTACATCTCGGCGATCATGATCTCGGAGAAGCCGTTCACCGCGTTCAGCGGCGTGCGCAGCTCGTGGGACATGTTCGCCAGGAACTCGGACTTGGACTTGTTGGCCGCCTCGGCCCGGACCTTCTCGTTCTCGTACTTGCGGGCCAGCTCGGCCAGCTGCTCCTGGCTGCGCTCCAGGCCGGCCACCGCGTGCTGCAGCTGTTCCTCGTTGAGGCGGCGGGCCTCCTCCTGGGCCTTGATGGCGCTGATGTCGGCGGCGGTCATCACCAGGCCGCCCTCGGCGGTGCGGCGCTCGGAGATCTGGATCCAGCGCCCGTCGTTCAGCTCGGCCTCGCGGATGCCGCGATGGCCGTCGGGGCCGACGACCTCCTGCCTGATGGCCAGCTGCACGAAGCGGTTCACATGGTCGCGCGCCGCGCCGGGCTTCAGCAGCTTGGGCTCCAGGTTGAAGACGCTGCGGTAGTTGCGGTTGCAGAGCAGCAGCCGGCCGTTGCGATCCCACAGGACGAAGGCCTCGGACACGCTCTCGATGGCGTCGCGCAGGCGGTTCTCCGCGGCCTGGGCGCGCGCCTGGGCGAGGCGCTCCTCGGTGACGTCCAGGGCCACGCCGATGATCCGGCCGTAGCCGTCGCTGCCCGGCTTTCCCAGGCCCTGGCCGCGGGCGTCGATCCAGATCGAGCGGCCGCCCGACGACGCCGGCACCCGGAACGACACGTCGAATGCGCCATAGGTAGCCGCGTGAGCCAGCGCCTGCCGCACCCGCTCACGATGGTCGGGGGCGACGCGGTCCAGGACCTCCTGGCCGCCGACGATGCCGCCGCCGCCCCAGCCGAAGATGACGCCGGTGACGTCGGACATGAACACCTGGTCCTGGGTCAGGTCCCATTCCCAGATGCCGCAGCGCGCCGCCTCGACGGCCATGCGGAAACGCTGCTCGCTCTGGACGAAGGCGCGCTGCGCCGCCTCGGCCCTGCGGCTCTGGCTGAACAGCAACAGGGCCAGCGCGATGCCGATGCCGAGCGGGACCAGCAGGGCGACGATGCCGTCGATCCGGTCGCGATTGGCCGCGACGATGCCGGCCGGCGGCGCGGCGGCGATGGCCCACAGGGCGCCGCCGGCGGCCGGGCGGGCCGCGACATCGATCAGGGCGCCGTCAGGCCTGCGGGCGCGGGTGAGTTGATCGGCCTTCAGGTCGCTGGCGGGCAGGGCGAAGGCCTCGCGCACCGTCGAAGCCTGGGTCACCCCCCCGGCGCCCGCCACGGCCAGAAGCCGCCCGTCCGGCGTCGCCACGGCGGCGGACGTCCGCTCGCCGGCGCGGAGGGGCAACCGGGCCAGATCCTGGGCGGTGAGCAGCACGGTGCGGTCGCGGACCACCCGGGCCATGTAGAGCCGGCGCGGATCGCCCGCCGGGACGCCGATCCAGCTGGATTTTCCCGAGCCGATCGCCAGGCGCGCGGCGCCCTTCCAGTCGGCGGCCTCGACCCGCCCCGCGACGGCTCCGACGGTGTCGTCGCTCACCACGGCGGCTGCGGCGACCCCGTCCCCGGCGGCGCGCAGGATCGTTTCCGCGGCGTCGATGGGGGAGTCCGGCGACCGGTCGACCAGCGCGGCGCCGGCGGTCAGGCCGCCAAAGCGACGGGCGACCTCGACGTCGAGACGCGCCGCCAGCACCTGGGCGGCGGCGTCAGGGCCGGCCTCGCCCGGGCGAGTCCAGTTGCGCTCGAGGCGCTGGACGCCGAAGAAGGTGTAGATCGCCAGCAGGAGCAGCGCCGCCAGGATCGCGACGCGAACAAAGGCCCCGCCCGGCGCGCGAGCGTCGCCCGGAGCGAAAGCGGGTTCGCCGGCCTTGCCTGCCTTGCGACTCTTGCCCGCCAAGTCCTTCGAATCCCCGCGCCCGAGTCACTTCCCCCGACAGGGAATCTTACGGAAGCGTTCCCGTCGCGTCACGGGCCAAACCGGCCTTTGCACAGCTTGTGAGTCAGTTGGCCGCAGGATGATGGCGCTGATAGAAGAAATGGCGTGCCCGGCGGCCGGTCCGGTCCTAAGTCAGGCGCCTTCGACACGGGCTCCCCTGCGCATGACCCACGCTTCCCTGCCTCCGCGCCACGCGCTGCTCGCCCTGGCGGTCGTGGCGGTCTGGGGGACCAATTTCGTGGTCATCCGTGTCGGGCTGGATCACTTGCCGCCGCTGCTGTTCGCGACCCTGCGGTTCACCTTCGCGCTGCTGCCCGCCCTGTTCTTCATCAGGCGGCCGAACGTCCCCTGGCGGGACCTGGCCGCCTACGGCGTACTGATCGGGGCAGGGCAGTTCGGCCTCCTCTACATCGCCATGAAGGGCGACATCTCGCCGGGCCTCGCCTCGCTGGTCGTGCAGAGCCAGGCTTTTTTCACGGTCGCCCTCGCCATGGGGCTGAGCGGCGAGCGGGTGAAACCGTTCCAGCTCGCCGCCTTCGCGCTGGCGGCGGCGGGGATCGGGTTGATCCTGTGGCGGACCGACGGCTCGGCGACCCCGCTGGGGCTGGTCCTGGTGCTGCTGGCCGGACTGAGCTGGGCGGGCGGCAATATCGTCAGCCGTCGAAGCCCCAACGCCAACATGCTGGCCTTCGTGGTCTGGGCGAGCCTGTTCTCGGTTCCGCCGCTGGCGGTTCTGTCCCTGCTCTTCGAGGGCTGGCCGGCGATCCGCCAGGGCCTTCTGGCCGCCGACGCGACCACCTGGGCGGCGGTGATCTGGCAGTCGGTAGGCAACACCCTGTTCGGCTACGCCGTCTGGGGCTGGTTGCTGTCGCGCTATCCGGCGGCGACCATCGCGCCGATGTCGCTGCTGGTGCCGGTGTTCGGCATGGCGGCCTCGGCCGTGTGGCTCGGCGAGGCGCTGCCGGCCTGGAAGCTGGCCGCCGCCGCCCTGGTCATGGCCGGGCTGGCGGTGAACGTCTTCTGGCCGGGAGTGAGGCGCGGGTTCAGGCGGATTCCGCCGGCGGCGTAGGGACAGACCTTAGACCAGCGCCTTGCTGGCCAGTTCGAAGACGTTCTTCGACAGGCCCTCGACGGCGACGATCCGCTCCAGCTGGGCCTTCATCAGCGCGCCCAGTTCGGGCTGGTAGCGCCGCCAGGTTCCCAGCGGCTCGACCAGGCGCGCGGCCGTCATCGGGTTCACAGCGTCGGTGGCGATGATCTGGTCGGCCAGGAAGCGGTAGCCGTCGCCGGACGGATCATGGAACCGCGCCGGGTTGAAGTTGGCGAAGGTCGAGACCAGCGCCCGCAGGCGGTTGGGGTTCTTGCCGTCGAAGTCCGGATGGGCGGTCAGGCCGAGGACGGCGCCCAGCGCCTGGTCGGACGGATCGCGCGCCTGGGCGGCGAACCACTTGTCGAGCACCAGCGGCTCGCCCTTCCATCTGGCGTGGAAGTCGGCCAGCGCCTTGTCGCGGGCCTCGCCGCCGAGCTCGATCAGCGCGTTCAACCCGCCGATGGCGTCGGTCATGTTGGTCGCGGTCTCGAAGTGGCGGGCGGCCAGGTCGCGATTGCCGGCGTGGGGGTCTACCGCCAGCAGCTCCAGCGTCGCGTTGCGCAGCGATCGCCGGCCTGCCGAAGCGGCGTCCGGCGAGAAGGCCGCGCCATCCGAAAGACCCGTGTGCTGCCGGCGAAGGTCCTCGCCCAGGTGCACCGCCAGCCGCGCCCGCAGCGCGTTGCGCGCCGCGTGGATCGCCGCCGGGTCGGCCGGCGACATGGCCATCGACAGGTCGGGTTCGCTCGGCAGGGTGAGGATCAGCGCCTTGAAGGCCGGCTCGGCCGCCTGGTCGGCCAGCGCGCGACCGACGGCCTCAGCGTAGCGCTGCTCGGCCACCTCGTCCGGCGTTCCGGCCGCGCGGGCCAGGATCAGATCACGGGCCAGGCCCTGTCCGGCTTCCCAGCGGTTGAACAGGTCCGGGTCGGCGGCCAGCAGGACGTAGCGGTCCTTCGGCTCGCTGTCGGTGGTCAGGTTCACCGGGGCGGAGAAGCCGCGCAGCGGCGACAGCACCGGCCGCTCTGGCGCGGGCAGGCGGATGGTCCGCTCGGCCTCCTCCAGGATGATCAGGCATTCCTCGCCCATCGGACGGCCGTCGTCGTGCAGCAGGCCCAGGCGAACGGGCAGGGGCAGCGGCGTCTTGTCCGGCTGGCCGGGCGTCGGCGCCGTGCTCTGGCGCAGGGTGATGGCGACCTCGCCCTTGCCGGCGTCCCAGTCGGTGGTCAGGTCGACGGTCGGCGTGCCGGCCTGCTCGTACCAGCCGAAGAAGGCGGTCATGTCGCGGCCGGACACGTCGGCGAAGCACTGGATGAAGGCCTCGACCGTGGTCGCCTCGCCGTCGTGGCGGTCGAAGTAGAGGTCCATGCCGGACCGGAACATCTCCGCGCCCAGCAGGGTCTTGAGCATGCGGATGACCTCGCTGCCCTTCTCGTAGATGGTCGCGGTGTAGAAGTTGTCGATCTTGATGTAGGCCGACGGCCGCACCGGGTGGGCCAGGGGACCGGCGTCCTCGGAGAACTGCCGGGCGCGCAGGGCCTTCACATCCTTGATCCGCTGGACGGCCTCGCCGCGCATGTCGGCGCTGAAAGACTGGTCGCGGAAGACGGTCAGACCCTCCTTCACGCACAGCTGGAACCAGTCGCGGCAGGTGATGCGGTCGCCGGTCCAGTTGTGGAAGTACTCGTGGGCCACGACGCTCTCGATGCGCTCGTAGTCCATGTCGGTCGCGGTCTGCTCGTCGGCCAGCAGCAGGGCGGCGTTGAAGATGTTGAGGCCCTTGTTCTCCATCGCCCCGAAGTTGAAGTCGCGGACGGCGACGATCATGAACAGGTCGAGATCATATTCCCGGCCAAAGGCTTCCTCGTCCCACTTCATGGCCCGCTTGAGGCTGTCCATCGCGTACTCGGCGCGGCTGGCCATGCCGGTGTCGACGTAGATGCGCAGGTCGATGGTCCGGCCCGACATGGTCACGAAGCTGTCCGCCAGCTCGTCCAGCTCGCCCGCCACCAGCGCGAACAGGTAGCAGGGCTTGGGGAAGGGGTCGTTCCAGACGGCGTAGTGGCGGCCGCCGGGGAGGTCGCCGGACTCGACGCGGTTGCCGTTGGCCAGCAGGCGGTCGAAGGCCTTGTCGGCCTCCATGCGCACCGTGTAGCGGGCCAGCACGTCGGGCCGGTCGAGGAACCAGGTGATGCGGCGGAAACCCTCGGCCTCGCACTGGGTGCAGAACCGGCCGCCGGAGATGTAGAGCCCCATCAGTGCGGTGTTGGCCGAGGGGTTGATCTCGACCTCTGTCTCCAGCGTGAAGCTTGCCGGCAGGTCGCGCAGGGTCAGGGTCTCGGCCGCCGCCTCGAAGGCGTGGGCGGCGCCGTCGACAGTGACCGAAAGGGTCTTCAGGCCATCGCCGTCCAGCACCAGCGGGTCGCTGTGCTCGCCGTTCCGCCGGACCGTCAGCTTCGCCTTCACGCGCGTCGCGGCAGGCTCCAGCGAGAAGTCGAGGAAGACCTCGTCGATCAGGTAGGCGGGCGGCCGGTAGTCGGCCAGGCGGACGGGCTGGGGCGTTTCTGTGCGCATGCCCCCTATCTAGGGCAAGGGGCGGCCCGCCGCGACGGCTGATCGCGGAAAATCGCCTCGACCTACGCCGCCGCGACGTCTCCGGTCGTGCGGCGCATCCGCCAGAAGCGGATCGTCCGCAGGGCGGCGTCCCTGGGCAGGTTGTTGTAGAGGTCGCCGTAGGACTTGGCCCGGGTCATGGCGTCGTCGGCGCGATCGAGGATCAGCACGGTGAAGGTCAGGAACAGGCTGCGGTCGAAGTCCGCCGCCTTGCAGACGATGGCCAGGGCATCGAGCTCCTTGCGTTCCAGAATCCGCCGGGCGGTGTGGAAGTCGATGTCGGCCAGCTCGGCCAGGGCGATCAGGAAGCGGGTGGTCTCGCGGTTGCGCAGCATGGCCGCCAGCACGCGCGGACCCATGTCCCCCCGGGTGATCTGGGCGCGCACGGCGGCCTCGGCCTCGGCGTAGTCGGCGGGCAGGGCGCCGTCGCCCAGCGCGACCCGCTTGCGTCCGGCGGCCAGCGCCGCCTCCAGCCGGGCCGGGTCGATGGCGGCGTTGGCGCTGGTGATCCGGTCGCGCAGCCGCGCCTCGACGACGAAATACATCTCGTTCAGCAGATCGATCGGCAGCTGCTCGCGGCCGACCACGGCCTCATGCAGGTCCGGGTTGGCGGCGGCCCGGTCGACGGCCTTCTCATGCGCCTTGCGCGACAGCTCCGCGCCGCTGTTGCGCAGCAGCAGGCCCAGCGTGTCGTCGTCGCCCCGCTCGACGATGGCGTCGGAGACGACGGTCGAGACGGTCGGCCGCTGCGAGATGGCGCGCAGGTGGTCCTGGCCCTTGGTGCGGGCCAGCTGCACCAGGTCCTCGTCGCTGAGCGCCCGCGAGCGTTCCAGCACTGGCCGCGAGACCTCTATCTCGTCGGCGGCCAGCGCGCGCATCAGGCCCGGCGGCGGCGCGTCGACGTCGGCCATCCGTCCGGCCAGCTCGGCCCGGACCACGACTTCCATCTCGGCGGCGAGCTTGCCGATCACCGCGTCGAACAGGCCCATCTCGCCGGCGCCGTGCGGCTCGGCCGAGAAGAACAGGTCGGTCACGCCGCGCAGCAGTTCGCGGCGACGCTCGCTGGACGGCTCCTGGGCCAGCGCGATGAGATCGTGAAGACGGCTGCCGGTCTCGCTCAACGTCCGGCCTCCGCGGCGGCGGCGGCCCGGGCGCGGTCGCGATCACGCTCGCGGCGGCGAGCGGCGTCGGACATCTCGCCTCGGCCATCGGCGTCGGCGACCTCGTCAGAGCCTACGCCGCCGCCCGGCGCGAGGTCGGCCTCGACAGCCTCGACCGGAGCGGTCTCGTAGCGGGTGGCCCAGTAGGAGGTCGGCGGCGGGATGTCGATCGGATCGGGCACGCCGCCGAACTCGCGCAGCACCGAATAGGCTTTGGAGCGTCCGGCGTCGGCGGGCGCGCGGACGGGGGCCGGGGCGGACGGCGAAGGCGCGAGCGCGGCCTGGGGTCGGGCAGGCGGCTCGTAGCGCGGCGCGGGCGCGGCGGCGGGCGCAGCTGCTGGCGTCGCGGCGGGGCGGTCGTAGAGGCTGGTCGGCAGTGCCCTTTGCCGCGCGACCGGCTGCGGCGCGGGCGTGTAGGCGGCGGCGATCGGAACCGGGGCGGACATCGACGGGTAGGCGGTGGCGCGCGGGCCGGGCGCACCGGCGGCCGGTCCGGCCCAGGCGGCGACCGGCTGGGGCATGACGGGCGCGGCCGGGGCGGGCGCGGCCTGGGGAGCCTGTCCAGGCGTCTTGCCGCTCCAGCTCAGCATCTGTCCCGAGTAGGGCGCGGCGCTGGCGGGCAGGGCGCCGGGCTGGCCGGAGGTCGTCGCCGACCGGGCGCGCGGCGGGCCGTAGCGATCCTCGGCGGCCTGGGCGCCGGCGGCGCTGACCGTCAGGATCGTGATGGCGAGAACAAGACGCATGCAGGAGTCCGCCGCAAGGGTACGGCTCCGTGCTTAACGCGCGCCGCTTAATCGCCGCCTAACGGCCGCGCCACCAGGCCAGCGCCCGGCGCTCGGCGGTCTGCAGCAGGGCGTGCAAAAGCGCCGCCATCACCGCCAGAACGAACAGCGCCGCGAACATCCGGGCCGTCTGCAGCCGGTTGCCGGCCTCGAGGATCCGCCAGGCCAGGCCCTGGGCCCCGCCCGACCCCGCGACGAACTCGCCGATCACCGCCCCGATCACCGCCAGCCCGGCGGCGACCTTGTGGCCCTCCAGCAGGAAGGGGACGGCCGACGGCAGCCGCAACCGCAGCAGCTTCTGCAGCCGTCCGGTGCCGTAGAGGTCGAACAGGCGCTCCAGATCGGGATCGGACGCCTTCAGCCCGGTGACGGCGCCGGAAAAGATCGGGAAGAAGGCGACGATGGTGGCCAGCACCACCACCGCTCGCTCCGGATGGTCCAGTCCCGCCCAGATGATGACCAGCGGCGCGACCGCGATCACCGGCGTCACCTGCAGGGTGACCGCCACCGGCTGGATCGCGCGTTCGATCACGGGGCTCAGCGCCGTCAGCAGCGCCAGTCCCGAGGCCAGCAGGCTGGCGACGACCAGCGCCGTCAGCGCCGTGAACAGGGTGTTCCAGGCCGACGACAGCAGCAGGGGCCAGCCCTCGGAAAGGCTGGCGCCGATCGCCGACGGCGGCGGCAGCAGATAGGCCGGCACGCCGGTGAGGCGACAGACCCCCTCCCAGATCGCCAGCAGCAAGGCGATGAAGGCGAGCGGAATGGCGATGGCCGTCAGCGACTTCATGCCGCCCGCTCCATGCCCTTGGCCAGCAGGGCCGAGACGGTCTCTGCGGCGGCGCGGAAGGTCTCGGTGACGCGGAAGCCGGCGGGGCGGGGCAGGGGCGCGTCAATGGCCACCTCGCCGGCGATGACGCCGGGCCCCGACGTCATCACCACGACGCGCGAGGCCATGTAGACGGCCTCCTCGACATTGTGGGTCACAAACAGGATGGCGGGTTTCAGCTGCGCCCACAACGCCAGCACGTCGTCGGCCAGGGTGCGGCGGGTGATCTCGTCCAGGGCCGCGAACGGCTCGTCCAGCAGCAGCAGTCGGGGCCGGGTGACCAGCGCCCGCGCCAGCGACACCCGCATGGCCATGCCGCCCGACAGCTGGGCCGGGCGCGAGGCGTCCACGCCGGCCAGGCCGACCCGGGCCAGCGCCTCCGACGCCCGGGCGCGTGCGGTGCGGCGGTCGAGGCCCGACAGCTCCAGCGGCAGGGCGACGTTGGCCGCCGCGCTCATCCAGGGCGCCAGGGTGGCAGCCTGGAAGACCAGCGAGGTCTCGCCCCGCCCGGCCTCGCGCTGGACCGCGCCGCGCGTGGGCTGTTCCAGCCCCGCCAGCAGCCGCATGGCCGTGGACTTGCCGCAGCCGGACGGCCCGACCAGGGCGATGATCTCGCCCTCGCCGATCGCCAGGTCGACGGGCCCCAGCACGCGCCCCCGGCCGCGATAGTCGACCTCGACGTTGGTGAGCGAGGCGGTCATCCAGTGATGTCCGGCAGGGCCACTAGGCCTTCGTCACGAACTGCAGCGTGTAGCCGGCGCGGTAGTCCATGTCCTTCGGATAGACGCCCTGCTCGGACGCCACACGGAAGAACTCGGCCCAACGGGCGTCGGTCATCACGCCCACGCCGCCCGCCTTTGCATCGCCGGACTCGACGATGCCGTAGTCGCGCATCTGCTTGCGGGCGTTGGCCAGCAACGCCGGCGTCATCTCCGGATTGTCCTTCAGGATCAGCGCGTCGGCCTTGGCCGGGTCGCCGTGCAGGTAGGTCTGCCAGCCGATGTCGCTGGCCTCGACGAAGGCCTTAACCGCCTCGGGCTTCTGCGTGATCAGCGAGTCCGGCGCCAGGACCATGGTCGCGTAGCCGGGGTAGCCTTCGTCGGCCAGCAGGAAGGTCGCCGGCTTGAAGCCCGCCTCCTGTTCGATGGTGTAGGGCTCGCTCGACAGATAGCCCTGCACGATGGCCCGCTTGTCGGCCAGGAAGGGCGCGAGGCTGAAGTTGTACTTGCGCACCTGGGCGTCGGTGAAGCCGTACTTGCTCTTCAGCCACACCCAGAAGGCGGTGACCGAGGCGTCGGCCAGCAGGATCGGCCGGCCCTTCATGTCGGCGATCGAGTGCACGCCGGTATTGGGGTGGGCGATCAGGACCTGGGGGTCCTTCTGGAAGAAGGCGGCGACGGCCTTCACCGGGGCCTTTTCCCTCGCCATGTTCAGCGGGATGAAGCTGTTGGAGCCCATGCCCATCTCGACGCCGCCGGCGGTCAGCAGCTGGGGCACGTTCACCCCGGGACCGCCCTGGATGATCTCGACCTTCAGCCCGCGCTTCTCGTACTCGCCCGTCGCCAGCGCCTGGTAGAAGCCGCCGTGCTCGCCCTGGGCGCGCCAGTCGGTGGCGAACCGGATCGTGGTCAGGGCGTCGACGGCCGCGACGGTCTTGTCGCCGCCCTTCGGCGAACAGGCGGCGGCCAGGCTGGAGGCCGCACCGGCCAGCATCAGACGACGTGAAAGCATGGAAGTCTCCCCGGGATCGCGAGGGTGAAGGTAGGCGCCGGAACGCTGTTCGTCGAGGGTGAGGTGCGCTCCATCCTCGTCATCGTCGGACTTGTTCCGACGACCCATGCGCGGTGAGCACGACAATGATGGCTCGGTGCTCCAGACGCGCCTTACCCGCAATCGGTGTTCATGGGTCCCCCGGGCTCGGCCAGCGGCCGACCCGAGGACAGGCTCTGGAACAAGTCCGACGATGACGAAGGGGGGAGAGAGGGGGCAGCGGGAGAAAGCGTTTCCCCATAGAGCAAAGGGACGGTGCGTCCGGTTGCCCGGCTGCATCGCCCCTTCACCCAAGCCTCTTGCGAGACTTGCGGTCTGGAGGTCGTGGATCCGCCGGTCTCCCTGGCTTGCGCCGTGGTCCTTGCTGATCCGCTCCCGGTCCGGTCTTCGAAGGTCTCCCATCGATCCTGGGTCCTGGAGCGTCCCGCTCGCTTGGCCTTCCGGTTTCCCGTCTCGCCCGCGCCGCGTTTCCTCTCGACGGGTTGACTGTGCGCTCAGGCCCGGTATGAAGCAACCGCCCCGAACATCCCCTATGTGAATGCTTGCCCGGCCTGCGGTTGACAGCCTGTGGACAAGATGTGGACGGGTGCGAGAACTTCCCGACAAAGCAGGCGCTTGAGTTATCCACAGCAAAGTGGCGACGATCGTCGGCGCGTGGCGATGAGGACTCCGGGGACTGATACTCTCGAGACAAGGCGAGACAGTTCGCCCGTTTTTGCCCCCTGCACCGGGGCTGCGGCGACAATCCATCCACCGCCCGCGGCGGGGCGCCATACTGTCGGGATGGCCAGGCCGCATCATCCTGACCGCCCCGCCGCTTGCGGGACTTCACTGAATCTCCCCGGATCTCGCGCCGGCGGGCGAGGGGGCGTGTCCGCGCCGGCGGTCCCCGGCGGATCGATCTGTCCCCCCATCCGTCCCGCCGACATCATCGGACCGAGACAGTGGGGACAAGTCCGCCGCCCGCCGCTATGAACAGCGCACCTCAAGAGCAACGTCCAGGAAACCGCCCATGTCCCTGATCCTCACCGAGAAGCGCGGCCACATCGCCATCCTGACCCTCAACCGGCCGGATGCGATGAACGCCCTGGGCGCGCCGGGCGACGGCGACCAGGTGGCGGCCGCCTGCGCGGCGATCAACGCAGACCGCGACATCCGCGCCGTGGTCCTGACCGGCGCCGGCCGCGCCTTCTCCGCCGGCGGCGACGTCAAGGCCATGAAGGCCCGCGAGGGGGCCTTCGCCGGCAACGGCGTGGAGCTGCGCGACGGCTACCGCAACAACATCCACCGGGTCGTGCGTTCGATCTACGGCCTGGAGGTTCCCTCCATCGCCGCCGTCAATGGACCGGCCATCGGCCTGGGCTGCGACGTGGCCTGCATGACCGACATCCGCATCGCCGCCGAGGGCGCGCGGTTCGGCGTCACCTTCCTGAAGCTTGGCCTGATCCCCGGCGACGGCGGGGCCTGGCTGCTGCCGCGCACCATCGGCATGAGCCGCGCCAGCGAGCTGCTGTTCACCGGCGACGTGGTCGATGCCGCCACGGCCGAGAAGTGGGGCCTGGTGAGCAAGGTCGTTCCCGCCGAGAGCCTGATGGACGAAGCCATCGCCCTGGCCGAGCGCATCGCCCAGCAGCCGCCGCACGCCCTGCGCCTGGCCAAGAGCCTGCTCAAGCACGGCCAGACCACCAGCTACGACACGCTGATGGAAATGAGCGCCGCGGCCCAGGCGATCAGCCACCTGACCGACGACCATATGGAAGGGGTCGAGGCGCTGCTCGAGAAGCGGCCCGCCGCCTTCAAGGGATCCTGACCATGCGCGTCCTTGTTCCGCTGCTCCTCCTCCTGGGCCTGGCCGCCTGCTCGCCGCCGGCGGCGGAGCCGGCCCCGAAGCCGAAGGCCGAGCTGGCGCCGGTGCCGCCCGCGCCCCAGAAGGCCGCCGGCGAATGGGCGTTCGGAACGGGCAAGACCAGCGTCGAGATCGTCCACCTGATTGGCGGCGATCCATCCAGGCCGGATCTGCGCATGGTCTGCGCGGCCGGCGAGGGGTTCCTGATCCTGCTGCCGACCCTGAAACAGGTCGACAGCGAGGAGCGGCTGACGCTGGGCGCCGGCGACATCGCCCACGGCTTTGTCGCGACGGCCGCCGCCAAGGGCGTGCAGGCGACCGGCCCGATCGACGAGGAACTGCTGTCGGTGTTCGAGAGCGCCGAGCCCATCGGGGTCAATCACGGGTTCCAGAACGCCGGCCCGTTCAATCCGCCGGCCGCCCTGCGCCGCGCCTTCGTCGAGTCCTGCCGGAAGCTGCGCGCCCGCGGCTCGGTCTGATGGGCAAGGAGGCCCTCGACATCCGCGCGACGCTGCCGGACGGCGAGGACGTCGGCCGCCTGCAGTGGGAGGGGCCGAAGCTGCTCTTTCGGGGCGCGGCTCGCCGGGTCTTCGAAGGCGAAGCGCTGCGGGGCGTGCGCGCCGAGGGCGGCGATCTGGTGCTGGTGAGCGGCGAGCGGTTCGCGCTGGGCGAGGTCCAGGCGGCGACGTGGGCGCACGCCATCGCCAACCCGCCGGGCCGCCTGGACAAGCTGGGCGTCAAGGCCGGCATGCGGGCGGCGATCCTGGACCTGGACGACCCCGACTTCGCCGCCGAGCTGGCGGACCGGGCGGTCGTCGTCGATGACCTTTCCGGCCTGGACATCCTCGTCTACGCCGCCGACAGCGCGCAGGCGCTGGCCCGCCTCGGCGACCTGGTCCCGGCGCTGGCCGACAGGGGCGCGCTCTGGATCGTCTCCCTCAAGGGCAAGCTGCTGAAGGTGAGGGACGTCGAGGTCATGGCCGCCGCCAGGGCCGTCGGGCTGGTCGACAACAAGGTCTGCTCCTTCTCCGCCGAGCGCACGGCGCTACGCTTCACGCGGCGCAAGGCCTCGCCTTCCGTCACGAAACGCGGCTAGACCCCGCTCATGGCCCTTCGTGATTTCGGAATCCTCCTGTTTGTTTGCGTCGTCTGGGCGTTCAACAACATCGTCAGCAAGATCGTGGTCGCCGAATGGGGCGTGCCGCCGCTGTTCTATGCGACGGTGCGGTTCGCGCTTGTGGCGCTCTGCACCCTGCCTTGGCTGCTGCCCGCGCCCCGGCCGACCTGGCGCATCATCACGGTCGCCATGCTGATGGGGGCGGGCAACTTCGCGTTGCTGTTCATCGGCTTCAAGACCGCCAGCCCGTCGGCGGCCTCGATCGTCATCCAGCTGGGCGTGCCCATCACCACGGTGCTGTCGATGTTCATGCTGGGCGAGAAGGTGCGCTGGCGGCGGGGGCTGGGCATGGCCCTGACACTGGCCGGCGCCGTCGTGGTCATGTGGCATCCGACCGGCATGAGCATGTCCTTCGGCCTGTGGCTTGTCGCCGCCGCCGCCTTCGCCGGCTCGCTCGGCGCGGTGATGATGAAGCAGATGGAAGGCATCAAGCCGCTGCAATTCCAGGCCTGGGTCGGGTTCTCGTCCTTCTGGCCGCTGGCGGTTCTGAGCGCGTTCACCGAACAAAATCAGTGGCCTCTGGCCCTCGACGCCGGCTGGGGCTTCCTGGCGGCGGTGGTCTTCTCGGCGGTCGTGGTGTCGGTGCTGGGCCACACCTTCTACTACGGGCTGATCCAGAAGTATGAGGCGACGCTGATCTCGCCCCTGACGCTGATGACGCCGCTCTTCACCATCATCATGGGCGTGCTCATCACCAACGACCACTTCGACGGCCGGATGGCCATCGGGGCGGGCCTTGCGCTACTGGGAGTGCTGATCATCGCCCTGAGGCCCAATCGCGTGATGCCCCTGCTCATGGCCATCCGGAACCGCTCGCAATGACGCTCGGGATCATCGAGGCGCCGTCGCCCAACTTCGATGTCCGGACGAAGGTCCCGGACATGCTGGTGCTGCACTACACCGGCATGGAGACCGGCGAGGGCGCGCTGGCCCGCCTGTGCGACCCGGAGGCCAAGGTCTCGTCCCACTACCTGGTCGAGGAGGATGGCCGCATCTTTCGCCTCGTGCCCGAGGAGCGCCGCGCCTGGCACGCCGGCGTCTCGTTCTGGAAGGGCGAGGAGGGGGTCAACCACGCCTCGATCGGTATCGAGATCGTCAACCCGGGGCATGAGTTCGGCTACCGTCCGTTCCCGCAGGCGCAGATCGCCGCGGTGATCGCGCTGGTCGCCGACATCCGCACCCGCTGGTCGATCGACGACAACCGGATCCTGGGCCACTCCGACGTCGCGCCGGCCCGCAAGATCGATCCGGGCGAGCTTTTCCCGTGGAAGCAGCTGGCCCAGGCCGGCCACGGGATCTGGGCCGAGGCCGACCCCGCGCCGGGCGATCCGCTGGTCGAGGGCGCCGAGGGCGTCGGCGTCTTTGCGCTGCAGGCGGGCCTGACGCGCCTTGGCTACGACTGCGCCCCGTCCGGCCGGTTCGACCAGGCCACGCGCGAGATCGTCAGCGCCTTCCAGCGCCACTGGGTCCAGACCCGCTGGGACGGCGTGGCCGACGGCCTGACCCGCGCGACGCTGATGGCGGTGCTGCGGGCGGCGTAAAGACGTTGCGTGCTTCGCGACGCCGGCCTGTGGGCCGGCTCCTCAGCATGACGAAGTTTCTGGAAGCGTCTCTCAGCTCGTCATCCTGAGGAGCGAGCTCGTCGGCGAGCGTCGCGAAGGACGCATTGACCTTCCGCCCCCCAACCCTCACATACCGCCCCGGATCAGACGGCCGGGCGATCGCGGTCCCTTCGGGGGTCGAGGAAAGTCCGGGCTCCACGGCGACAAGGCGGCGGGTAACGCCCGCCCGGGGTGACCCGAGGGATAGCGCCACAGAAAGCAAACCGCCTCCCGTTCGCGGGCGGTAAGGGTGAAAGGGTGGGGTAAGAGCCCACCGCGGACCTGGTGACAGGGACGGCATGGCAAGCCCCGCCTGGAGCAAGACCGAATAGGGATTCCGCGCCCCGTAAGGGGTAGGGCCGTCGCCGGCCCGAGGCGTCCGGGTTGGTCGCGAGAACCGGTCAGCAATGGCCGGTCCAGAGGAATGATCGTCGCGGGCTCGCAAGGGTCCGTCACAGAACCCGGCTTACAGGCCGTCTGATCCATCTTCCCCCGACATGCGCCAGGTTATCCCCGCAATACTTAACACGTTCCATGTATGTTCTGTGGAGTGTTTACGGGCGTTAACAACTTCGCCCTGCGACATTGTTGTTTTCGCGAAGAAACGACACTCGGGTGTCATTGCATCCCGTTTCATCCCATGTTAACCCAGTTCCTGTCGCCGAAGGGGTCGGCGAGCTAGGGGCAGGGGACTGGGGCTAGTGTTCCTCTCGACCTTCGAGAAGCAGCTCGACAGCAAGCGGCGCATCGTTGTGCCGCATGAGTTTCGCGCCGCCGTCGGTCAGCCCTTCGAGGGCGTCTTCTGCTTTCCGTCCATTGAAGCCGACTGCCTTGAGGGTGGCGGCAAAGCCTTGTTCGATCGTTACGCCGGCCTGATCGAGGAGTTGCCGTTCGGCGATCCTCTGCGCTCGGCGCTCGAAACCAGCGTCTACGGCGGCATGGCCAGGCTCTCGTTCGACGAGGCCGGCCGCATCACCCTGCCGCCGGCGCTGTGCGACCTGTTCGGCATCGTCGCCGGCGACTGGATCGCCGTGGTCGGCATGGGCGACCGCTTCCAGGTCTGGCCGCGCGAGGCCTTCCAGGCCCATCGCGCCGCGGCCCGCGAGGCGGCGAAGTCCGGGCTCGCCGACCTGCGCATGAGCCAGCGCGCTCGCCTGTCCGGAGCCGCCGGATGACCGAGGCTCCGCACGTTTCCGTCCTGCTTGACGAGGTCATCGAGGCGCTCTCGCCCCGCGCTGGCGAAACCGTCGTCGACGGCACCTTCGGCGCGGGCGGCTATAGCCGCGCCTTCCTCGACAGGGGCGCCGCGGTGGTGGCCTTCGACCGTGACCCCACCGCGCGCCGCTTCGCCGCGCCGCTGGAGGCGACCGGCCGCTTCCGCCTGATCGAGGCCCGCTTCTCGGAGATGGGCGACCATTTCGCGCCGGCCAGTGTCGATGGCGTGGCGCTCGACATCGGCGTTTCGTCCATGCAGATCGACGAGGCCGAGCGCGGCTTCTCCTTCATGCGCGACGGCCCGTTGGACATGCGCATGGGCGGCGACGTCCCCAGCGCCGCCGACATCGTCAACACCGCCGAGCAGGCCGAGCTGGCCCGCATCTTCTACGTCTACGGCGAGGAGCGGGAGAGTCGCCGCGTGGCCTCCTTCCTCGTCCGCCGCCGCGCCGAGCGGCCGTTCGAGCGCACGCTGGACCTGGCCGAAGTCGTCGAGCGGGCCCTGGGCGGCCGCCGCGGGGCCAAGGTGCATCCGGCCACCAAGGTGTTCCAGGCCCTGCGCATCGCCGTCAACGAGGAGCTCTCCGAGCTGGAGCAGGGCCTTGCCGCCGCCGAGCGAATCCTGAAGACCGGCGGGCGTCTCGCCGTCGTCACCTTCCACTCCCTCGAAGACCGCATCGTGAAAGCCTTCTTCGCCGAGCGGGCCGGCCGCCTGCCCGGCGGCTCGCGTCACGCCCCGCCGGTCGCCGGCGGGCCGCCCCCGACCTTCGACATGATCTTCAAGGGGCACCGCGACCCCTCTGACGCCGAGGTCGCCGCCAATCCGCGCGCCCGTTCGGCCAAGCTCCGCGCCGGCGTCCGCACCGACGCCCCGGCCTGGAGGGCGGCGGCATGATCTCGGTCATCTTCACCCACCGCACCCGCGGCTTCCGCACGATCAATGTGCTCCTGACCTCGATGCTCGTGGTGCTCGCGGTCGGGGTGAACCTCGCCAAGACTTTCGCGGGCAAGGAGCGGACCGAGATCGTCCGCACCGAGCGCGACATTCGCAACGAGGCCCGTCAGATCCGCGTGCTGCAGGCCGAGGTCGCGCACCTGGAGCAGCCCGAGCGGCTGGAGCGGCTGTCGCGCGCCTACCTCGCCATGGCCCCCGTGAACGTGAAGCAGGAAACGACCGTCGAAGATCTGTACGCCGCCTCGCTGCGCCGTCCCGGCGTACAGCCGCCTGTCGCGCCGATCCAGGTCAGCACCGAGCCGGTCGCCCCTGCGGTCGAGGCTGAAGCGCCTTCTGAAGCGCCCTCCGGGGAGACGCCATGAGTCTGCCCGACCTGACGCCTCATCGCTATCCGCTGGTCTGGCGCTGGATCATCGAGCGGGTCTGGCGCGTCGAGCACGCCTTCGAGCGGGCGCACGCTGACGGTCGGGCGGAGAACGACACCCGCATCCGCATTCTGGTGGTCGCGGCCATCTTCTCGGTCGGCTTCCTGGTGATGGCTGGCGGCGCGGTCTGGTCGGCGACCCTGTCGGACGCCGGCAAGGGCGGTCGCGCCTACGCCGGCGCGCCGGAACGGGCCGACCTGGTCGACCGGGAGGGCCGCCTGCTGGCCGCCAACCTGCCGCACTACACCCTGTCGGTCGACACCCGCGAGGTCTGGTCCAGGCGCGAGGTTCGCGAAGCGTTGCTCAAGGCGCTGCCGCGGCTGAAACCGGCCCAGATCGATCGCGCCCTGGCCGCGGAAAAGCGCGGCGTCGTGCTTCGCGGGCTCACGCCCGGCGAGAAGGCGCGCATTCACGATCTTGGACTGGCCGGCGTGGTGTTCGATCCCGAGCAACGCCGGGTCTATCCGCTGGGCGCGCTGGCGTCGCACCTGCTGGGCTACGACGAGAAGGGCGGCGCGCCGGTGGCCGGCGCCGAGAAGGCCCTGCGTGACGAAATCCTCAAGGCCGGCGCCGAGGGCAGGTCCGTGGCCCTGTCGATCGATGTGCGCGTCCAGGCCGCGCTGGAAGAAGAGCTGGCGCTGGCCGCCGCGCAGTACCAGCCCAAGGGCGCGGTTGGCCTGATCACCAATGTCCAGACCGGGGAGATCCTCGGCATGGCCAGCTGGCCCGACTTCGATCCCAACTATCCGGGCCGCGCCAATCCCGAGCAGCTTCGCAACCGCGCGGCCGCCTCGGTTTTCGAGATGGGCTCGACCTTCAAGGCGTTCACCGTGGCCATCGGCCTGGACACCCAGGTGGCGACGCCGGACTCCACGTTCGACGCCCGCACGCCGCTGAAGATGGGCTACCGCACGATCCACGACTTCCACGGCACCAACCGCATCCTCACCCTGCGCGAGGTGTTCAATCACTCCTCCAACATCGGCACGGCCAAGCTGGCGTTCGCGGTCGGAGCCGACCGCATGGCCCGCTACTTCGCGGCGCTGGGTCTGACCCGGCGGGCCCAGGTCGAACTGCTGGAATCGACCCGTCCGCTGACCCCGAAGAAGTGGGACGAGGACGACATGGCCAGCGTCTCGTTCGGCCACGGCATCAACGTCTCGCCGCTGGCGCTGGCCCAGGCGATGGGCGCCATCCTCAACGGCGGCAGGCTGGTTCCGCTGACGATCCGCAAGATGGAAGCGGGCAAGCGCCCGGATGGCCCGCGCGTGATGTCGGAGACCACGACCCTGTCGATGCTGCAGATCATGCGCGGCAATGTCGTCGAGGGCACCGGCCGCAAGGCCGACGCGCCGGGCCTGATGGTCGGGGGCAAGACCGGCACCGGCGAGAAGTACGATCCCGATATCCGCGGCTACAGTAGTTACAAGCAGGTCGGCTCCTTCGCAGCTGTCTTCCCCACCGACGGCCCGGCCGACGCCGAGCGCTACTTCGTGCTCATCCTGATGGACGAGCCGCAAGGCGGCGTCCGCACCGGCGGCTGGGTGGCGGCGCCGGCGGTCGGCAAGATCGTCGATCGCGTCGCGCCGTTCCTGGGCGTCAGGCGGCGCCCCACCCAGTCGACCCTACCGACCACCCCGACCTACGTCGCCACGGCCCGTGTGGCTCCGCCTGCGGGAGGCCGGTGATGCGCCTGTCGGCCCTGGTTGACGCTGGACTGACGCCGGATCCCGAGATCACCGGCGTGACGGCCGACAGTCGCAGGGTCCGGCCGGGCTTCCTGTTCGCCGCGCTCCCAGGGTCCACCGTCGACGGCCGCAAGTTCATCCCCGGGGCTATCGCCGCCGGGGCCGCCGCCGTGCTGGCCCCCGACGACATCGACAACCTTGCGGTCCCGGTCGTCCATGCGCCGGACCTCCGCCGCGCCTACGCGCTTGCCGCCGCCGCCTTCTGGGGCGTCCAGCCGGCGACCTGCGTGGCGGTGACGGGCACCAACGGCAAGACCTCGGTGGCGACCTTCTGCCGCCAGATTTTCGCCGGCCTTGGCCGCACGGCCGCCAGCATGGGTACGCTGGGCGTCACGGTCTCGGCGCCGGGCCGGCCCGATCGCCAGATCACGCCGCCGGGCCTGACCACGCCCGACGCCGCCGACGTCGCCGAGCTGATGGCGCGCCTTGCGGGCGAGGGGGTCACCCACCTGGCGCTGGAAGCCTCCTCGCATGGCGTAGACCAGCGCCGCCTGGACGGCGTGAAGTTGACGGCGGCGGGCTTCCTGAACCTGACCCAGGACCACCTCGATTATCACGGCACGATGGGCGTCTACCGGGCCGCCAAGCTGCGCCTGTTCGAGACCCTGCTGCCGCGCGGGGCCACCGCCGTGCTTAACGCCGACAGCGACCAGTATGTGGCCTTCGCCGAGGCCGCCGCCGCCGCCGGGCAGGCGGTCCTGTCGACCGGGTCAGCGGGTGAGGGCATCCGCGTGGTCGAGCGCGTGCTGGCCGCTGACGGGCAGCGCCTGACGCTGGCGCACGCTGGGACGACAACCACAATCCATCTGCCGCTGGCCGGCAGGTTCCAGGCCGACAACGCGCTGGTCGCCGCCGGGCTGTGCATCGCCGCCGGCGAGCCGGCCGCGGCGGTGTTGGCGGCGCTGGAGCAGCTGAAGGGCGCTCCCGGCCGGCTGCAACGCGTCGGCGCCCGCACCGGCGGCGGCGAGGCCTATGTCGACTACGCCCACACCCCTGACGGGCTGGAGACGGTGCTCAAGGCCCTTCGTCCGCATACAGAGGGCCGGCTGCTGGTCGTCTTCGGCGCGGGCGGCGACCGCGACCGCACCAAGCGCCCGCTGATGGGCGAGGTCGCCGCGCGGCTCGCCGACGTGGCCATCATCACCGACGACAACCCGCGCTCCGAGGATCCCACGGCCATTCGTGCCGAGGTCCAGGCCGGCGCGCCGCACGCCTTGAACATCGGTGGTCGCCGCGAGGCGATCCGCGCCGGCGCGGCGATGCTGTCCGCCGGCGACGTGCTGGTGGTGGCCGGCAAGGGTCACGAGCAGGGCCAGACGATCGCCGGCGTCACCCATCCGTTCGATGACGTCGTCGAGACCGCCGCCGCACTGGGCGTTGAGGTCGCGCATGTCTGACGCCCTCTGGACATCGGACGAACTGGCCGCCGCGACCGGCGGGACCGTCGTCGGCGGCCCGTTCGCGGTCAGCGGCGTGTCGATCGACAGTCGCTCGGTTGAGGCCGGGGACCTGTTCGTGGCCCTGGCCGGCGTCAGGGACGGCCATGAGTTCGCGGCCGGGGCGCAGGCCTCCGGCGCCGCCGCCATCCTGGCCAGCCGGCCGGTCGATGGTCCGCATCTGCTGGTGAAGGACACCTTCGTCGCGCTCGAACAGCTCGGCGTCGCCGCCCGCGAGCGCAATCACGGCCGACGCGCCGCGATCACCGGCTCGGTCGGCAAGACCAGCGTCACCCAGGCCGTGGCCGCCTGCCTGGCGCCCGCCGGCCGCTGGCACTCGTCGGTGAAATCCTACAACAACCACATCGGCGTGCCGCTGACCCTGGCGCGGATGCCGCGTGACACCGAGCGTGCGGTCTTCGAGATCGGCATGAACCACGCCGACGAGATCACGCCCCTGTCCCGTTTCGTGCGCCCGCACGTGGTGGCGATCACCACGGTCGGTGCGGTGCACATCGAGAATTTCCCGGACGGCGAAGCCGGTGTGGCGAAGGCCAAGGCCGAGATTTTCGCCGGCCTGGAGCCGGGCGGCGTGGCGGTTCTGAACGCCGATAACGCCTGGTTCGACCTGCTGAAGGGCGAGGCGCTGAAGGTCGGCGCCAGGGTGCGGTCGTTCGGGACCGGCGAGGGCGTCGACGCCCGTCTCGTCGGCTTCGACGCGGGTGAAGAGCGGGCGACGGTCCACGCAGTCATCGACGGCCAGGCGTTGTCCTTCCCGCTGCTGCAGACCGGCCTGCACTGGGGCCTCAACAGCCTCTGCGTGCTGCTCACCGTGGAGGCGATGGACGTCCCCCGGGAGACAGCCCTGGCGGGCCTGGCCGCCTTCGCGCCGCTGGCCGGCCGTGGCGCGGAGAAGACGGTCGCCATCGATGGCGGAGCCTTCACGCTGATTGACGAAAGCTACAACGCCAATCCGATCTCGATGAATGCCGCCTTCCGCACGCTCGGTGGCCGCAAGGCCCCGGGGCGGCGGATCGTCGCGCTCACCGACATGCTGGAACTGGGCGGCCAGGCGGCCGACTTCCATGCCGGACTGGCCGCGCCGATCGACGCGGCCGGGATTGATCTGGTGTTCTGCGCCGGGCCGCTGATGAAATCGCTCTGGGACGCCCTTCCGCCGACTCGTCGGGGCGGCTACGCGGATCAGGCGGCCGAGCTGGCGCCACAGATCGCCCTGGCCGTGCGGCCGGGCGACCTGGTGATGGTCAAGGGATCGAACGGAAGCCGGGCCAGCGTCATCGCCGCCGCCCTGGCGTCGGTCGGCCACGAGGGGGACGAGGCCTGATGCTGTACCTGCTGTCAGAGATGCGGGACGCGCTGCCCGTCCTCAACGTCTTGAAATACCTGACCTTCCGTACGCTGATGGCGACGGCGACCGGCTATATCATCGCCGTGGCGATGGGCTCACGCTTCATCGCCTGGATGCGCGCCCGGCAGGGCAAGGGCCAGCCTATCCGCAAGGAAGGCATCGAGCGCCACGTGCTCGAGAAGGCCGGCACCCCGACCATGGGCGGGTTGATGATCCTGGCCGGCATGGTCGGCGGCACGCTGCTCTGGGCGGACCTGACCAACGTCTATGTCTGGGTGGTGCTGATGGTCACCCTGGCCTTCGGCGTCCTGGGCTTCATGGACGACTACGACAAGGTCACCAAACAGACGACAGCAGGGGTGTCGGGCCGCGTGAAGCTGGGGATCCAGGCGCTGGTGGCCGTCGCGGCCGTGACCATCCTGGTCATGTTCGGAGAGGTCTCGCCCGACACGCCGCAACTGAGCACCTCGGTGGCCTTCCCCATCTTCAAGCGTCTGCTTCTGGACCTGGGCTGGTTCTACGTCGCCTTCGGGGCCTTCGTGATCATCGGGGCCTCCAACGCGGTGAACCTCACCGACGGTCTGGACGGCCTGGCCATCGTGCCGGTGATGATCGCCGCCGCCACCTTCGGGCTGATCGCCTACCTGGTCGGCAACTACAACTTCGCCCAGTACCTGCAGGTGCACTTCGTGCCGGGCACCGGCGAGATCGCCGTCTTCTGCGGCGCCATCATCGGCGCCGGCCTGGGCTTCCTCTGGTACAACGCCCCGCCGGCCAAGATCTTCATGGGCGACACCGGCTCGCTGGCCCTGGGCGGTGCGCTCGGCGCCGTGGCCGTGGCCACCAAGCACGAGATCGTGCTGGCCATCGTCGGCGGCCTGTTCGTGGCCGAGGCGCTGTCGGTGATGATCCAGGTCCTGTACTTCAAGCGCACCGGCAAGCGCATCTTCCTGATGGCGCCGATCCACCACCACTTCGAGAAACTCGGCTGGGCCGAGTCCACCGTGGTGATCCGCTTCTGGATCATCTCCCTGATCCTGGCCGCCATCGGCCTTGCAACCCTCAAGCTGAGATAGGGAGGCAGGCCTGGTCATGATCCCCGTTCGCGGTTTCGAGGGACGCAAGGTCGCCGTTCTCGGTCTGGGCAGGACCGGGCTGACGGCGGCGCGCGCCCTCGTGGCCGGCGGGGCGCAGGTCGCCCTGTGGGACGAGAACCCGGCCAGCCGCGAGGCCGCCGCCGCCGAAGGCTTCGCGGTTGAGGACCTGAAGGCGTCGGACTGGTCCGGCATCGCCGCCCTGATGCTGTCGCCGGGCATCCCGCTGACCCACCCCAAGCCGCACTGGTCGGTCGAGAAGGCCGCCGCCGCCGGCGTCGAGATCCTCGGCGACATCGAGCTTTTCGCCAGAACCGTCAACGCCGCCCCGCCGCACAAGCGGCCCCGGATCGCCGCCATCACCGGCACCAACGGCAAGTCGACGACCACGGCGCTGCTGGGCCACCTGTGCGAGACGGCCGGTCGCGACACACGGATCGGCGGCAACATCGGCTATGGCGTCCTCGGCCTTGAGGACATGCACGGCGGCGCCGTCTACGTGCTCGAGACCTCGTCCTACCAGCTGGACCTGACCACCAGCCTGAAACCCGACGCGGCGGTGTTGCTGAACATCTCGCCCGATCACCTGGACCGGCACGGCGGCATGGAGGGCTACGTCGCCGCCAAGCGCCGGGTGCTGCTCAATCAGGGCAAGGGCGACACCGCCATCATCGGCGTCGACGATCCCTGGTGCCAGCGGATCTGCACCGAGATCACCGCCGCCAACCGCCGGACCATCTGGCCGATCAGCGCCAGCCGCTCGATGGGCCGCGGCGTCTACGCCATCCAGGGCGTGCTCTACGACGCCACGGGCGACCGGGTGATCGAGGTCGCCGACCTTGTCCGCGCCCGCTCGCTGCCCGGCCGCCACAACTGGCAGAACGCCGCCGCCGCCTACGCCGCCGCGCGGGCCCTGGGCATCCCCGCCGAGGTCGCCGCCGAGGGGCTGATGACCTTCCCGGGCCTGGCCCACCGCATGGAGACGGTCGGCTTCCGGGGCCTGGTCCGCTTCGTCAACGATTCCAAAGCCACCAACGCCGATGCGGCCCGCCAGGCGCTGAGCAGCTACCCGCGCGTCTACTGGATCGCCGGCGGCCGGGCGAAGTCGGACGGCATCGCCGCGCTGGAGGATCTGTTCCCGCGCGTGGCTCGCGCCTACCTCGTCGGAGAGGCCCAGGACGATTTTGCCAGGGCGCTCGACGGCAAGGCCGACTATCTGAAAACCGGAACGATCGAGGCCGCCGTAGCCGCCGCCTCGGCCGACGCTGAGGCCAGCGGCGAGGACGCGGTCGTCCTGCTGTCGCCCGCCTGCGCCTCCTTCGACCAGTTCAGCGACTTCGAAGCCCGCGGCGAGGCGTTCCGCGCCGCCGTGGAAGCCCTCGACCGGCCCGCCCTCAGGGGAGCGCGCGCATGACCAACAGCGTCCACCCGTTCGCTCGTTCGGACCGCACCGCGCTGGGGCGCTGGTGGTGGACGACGGACCACTGGCTGCTCGGCGCCGTGGCCATCCTGATCACCCTGGGCGTGTTGCTGTCATTCGGCACCAGCCCGGCGGCCGCCGCCCGGCTGCACTACGACGCCTCCTTCCACTTCGCCATCCGCCAGAGCGTGTTCGGCGTCGCGGCCCTGGCCATTCTCGTCGTCAGCTCGATGCTGACGGGGCGAGGCATCCGGCGCACGGCTTTCATCGTCTACGTCCTGACCATCCTGCTCATGGCGGCGCTGCCGTTCCTGGGCCACGAGGCCAAGGGCGCGACGCGATGGATCAACATCGCCGGTTTCACCCTGCAGCCGTCCGAGTTCATGAAGCCGGCGCTGATCGTGCTGGTCGCCTGGATGTTCGCCGAGGGTCAGAAGGGGGAGGGCGTCCCCGGGGTGTTCATCGCCTTCTGTCTTTACGGACTGGCCGTGGCCCTGCTGCTGATCCAGCCGGACGTCGGACAGACCGTGCTGATCACCGTCGCCTTCGGCGCCGCCTTCTGGATGGCGGGGGTGCCGATCAGCTGGATCATGGGGTTGGGCGTCACGGCCTTCATCGGGCTGGGCAGCACCTATTTCCTGATCCCGCACGTCCATGCCCGCGTCGACACCTTCCTGAGCCCCGACAAGGCCGACAAGCACCAGATCAGCCAGGCGTCCGAGGCCATCGCGGCGGGCGGCCTGTTCGGCCGCGGGCCGGGCGAGGGCGTCATGAAGCGCGGCGTGCCCGACATGCACACCGACTTCGCCTATTCGGTGCTGGCCGAGGAGTACGGCCTGATCTTCTCGCTGGCCCTGATCAGCCTGTTCGCCTTCCTCGTCATACGCGGTCTCTACCGGGCGCTGCGGCTGTCCGACCCGTTCGAGCAGGTGGCCGCCGCGGGACTGTTCGTCCTGGTCGGGCAGCAGGCGCTGATCAATGTGGCCGTGAACCTGAACATGATCCCCACAAAGGGCATGACGCTGCCGTTCATCAGCTACGGCGGCTCGTCTATGCTGGCCATGGGCCTGACGCTGGGCATGGCGCTGGGTCTGACCCGCAAGCGGCCCGGCGCCTATGCGGCCAACGAAGGCCTCGCCCGCGCCGGCGCCTTCGCCTAGAAGAGTAGCCATGCCCGCAAGACTTGCAGTGGTCGCCGCCGGGGGAACCGGCGGCCATATGTTTCCCGCCCAGGCGCTGGCCGAGGCGCTGACGGCGCGCGGCTGGCGCATCCTGCTGGCCACGGACGAGCGCGGCGCCCTCTACGCCGACAAGTTCCCGGCCGACCTGCGGATCACGCTGTCGGCGGCCACCGCCCGGCCGGGCGACCCGATGGGGATGCTCAAGGCCGGCGGCGCCGTGCTGCGCGGCACGATGCAGGCCCGCGGCTTCTTCAAGCGCATGGACCCGGCCGTCGTCGTCGGCTTCGGCGGCTATCCGTCGCTGCCGTCGCTGCTGGCGGCGCTGAGCCAGGGCCGGCCGACGGTCATCCATGAGCAGAACGCGGTCCTGGGCCGCGTGAACCGCTTCCTGGCCGGCAGCGTCCGCGAGGTCGCCTGCGCCTTCCCGACGCTGGAGAAGGCCAAGCCGTCCGTGAAGGCGAGGGCCCATGTGGTCGGCAATCCGGTGCGCCCCGACATCCGGGCGCTGGCCGACGTCGCCTACGAGCCGCCGACGCCCGGCGGACCGATCCGCCTGCTGGTCACCGGCGGCAGCCAGGGCGCCCGGCTGCTGTCGGAGATGGTGCCCGAGGCCATCCTTCGCCTCCCCGAGGACCTGCGCGCCCGCATCACGGTGCAGCAGCAGACGCGCAAGGAGTCGATGGACATCGCCCGGCGGATCTACGCCGACGCCCTGGTCAAGGCCGAGGTGGCGCCCTTCTTCCGAGACATGGCCGGCCGGCTGCGCGACGCGCACCTGGTCATCGGCAGGGCCGGCGCCTCGACGGTCTGCGAGCTGGCGGTGGCTGGCAAGCCGTCGCTACTGGTGCCGCTGAAGATCGCCGCCGACGACCACCAGACCTTCAACGCCAAACTTCTGGCAGACGCCGATGCCGCGGCGGTGGCCGCCGAGGACGAGCTGACGGTCGATGACATGACCGGCGCCCTGCGCGCCCTGCTCAAGGACCCCGCCTGGCTCGCCAACATGGCCAAGGGCGCCCGCTCGGTCGCCCGCCCCGACGCGGCGGAGAAGCTGGCCGATCTGGTCGAGCGGACGGCTCTGGGGGGATGACCGGACGTCCGGAGATTCTGGAGCTGGTCTCGTTTCTGGCGTTCGCACTGTCCTTGCTGGCTTACGGCGTCGCAACGGCATGGCTGGTTGTGCTGACGCCCAACTTCAAGCGGCGGAAGCCTTGGCCGGGATTCCTGCCCAATCTCTTGTTCTTCGGCATTGACGAACTGCTTGAAATCATTGGCCAGGCCCGACGTTCGGCCACCCAACCGAGCGTGCTCCGTACAGCCTGGATCGTCCTGGGGCTTCAAGGCCTGTGGTTTGCGTCGTTCGCCCTGTTCGCCGTTCTTGTGTTCAGCAGGCGCTAGACGCTCTCCGCGAGCGACGCCCAGTGCCGGCAGATCGCCTGGGCGAAGTGGCAGCCTTCCAGTCGAGTCATCCTGAGCAGCCGCCCCCGGGTCGCGCGAAGTGCGCGCCCGAGGATAAACTCCGGGGCATGTCGAAGGACGCCGTGACCTCATCGCCCGTATTCCGGCCGACCGGAAAATCCTCTAAGCCGCTTTGCATGAACCAGCGCCGCCGCCCCGTACCCTTCGAACTCGGTCCCGTGCATTTCATCGGCATCGGCGGCATCGGCATGAGCGGCATCGCCGAGATCATGATCCGCATCGGCTACACGGTGCAGGGCAGCGACCTGAAAGCCAGCGCCAACACCGAGCGGCTGGAGAAGCTGGGCGCGAAGATCTTCATCGGGCAGGCCGCCCAGAACGTCGAGAACGCCTCGGCCGTGGTCTATTCGACGGCCGTGAAGGCCGATAATCCCGAGATGGTCGCCGCCCGCGAGCGCCGGCTGCCGCTGGTCCGCCGCGCCGAGATGCTGGCCGAGCTGATGCGGCTGCAGTTCTCGGTCGCGGTCGGCGGCACGCACGGCAAGACCACCACCACCTCGATGATCGCCGCGCTGCTCGACGCCGGCGGCCTCGACCCCACCGTGGTCAACGGCGGCATCATCAACGCCTACGGCACCAACGCCAAGGTTGGGGAGGGCGACTGGATCGTCGTCGAGGCCGACGAGAGCGACGGCACCTTCCTGAAGCTGAAGTCCACCGTCGCGGTGGTCACCAACATCGACGCCGAGCATCTGGACCACTGGGGCGACTTCGAGGCCGTGAAGAAGGGCTTCCAGGACTTCGTCGAGAACATCCCCTTCTACGGCTTCGCGGCGGTCTGCGTGGACCACCCCGAGGTCCAGGCCCTGGCCGCCCGGATCGAGAACCGGCGGCTGGTCACCTACGGGACCAATCCGCAGGCCGAGGTCCGCGCCCAGCACATCACCATGGGGCCCGACGGCGCGCGGTTCGACGTGCTGATCACGCCGCTGGCCGGCGAGCCGATCCGCTACGAGGGCCTGACCCTGCCGATGGCGGGCTTGCACAACGTGATGAACGCCTGCGCCGCCATCGCCGTCGCCCGCGAGCTGGGCGTCGACGAAGCCGGCATCCGGGCGGGCCTGAAGGGCTTTGGCGGAGTGAAGCGCCGCTTCACCACCACGGGCGTCGTGAACGGCGTGCGGATCATCGACGACTACGCCCACCACCCGGTGGAGATCGCCGCCGTGCTGACCGCCGCCCGGGCCATGACCCCGGACCACAAGGTCATCGCCGTGGTCCAGCCGCACCGGTTCACCCGGCTGCGCGACCTGATGGCCGAGTTCAGCGCCTGCTTCAACGACGCCGACGTGGTCATCGTGGCCGACGTCTACACGGCGGGCGAGGCGCCCATCCCGGGCATCGACCGTGACGGCCTGATCGAGGGCCTGCGCCGCTTCGGCCACCGCCGCGCGCTGCCGCTGGAAAGCCCGGGTGCGCTGGCCGGGATGATCGCGGAGGAGGCGAAGGCCGGCGACATGGTCGTACTGCTGGGGGCGGGCGACGTGACCAGCTGGTCGTATGCGCTTCCGGCGCAGCTTGAGGCGCTGGGGACGTGAGCTGTACTGCGCACGTTGCGTCCTTCGCGACGCCCTTCGGGCTCCTCAGGATGACGAGATCAGGGGGCCGCACAATCCTTCGTCATGGTGAGGAGCGGCGCAGCCGCGTCGCGAACCACGCAAGGCGTTCGAAATGACCTGGAAGGCCAACCTCCCCACGGTCCGCGGCAAGTTGCTGTTCGACGAGCCGCTGGCGCCGTTCACCTGGTTCCGGGTCGGCGGGCCGGCCGAGGTGCTGTTCCTGCCGGCTGATCCGGAGGATCTCGCCGACTTCCTGCGCCAGCTGCCGCAGGGCGTGCCGGTCACGGCGCTGGGCGTCGGCTCCAACGTCATCATCCGGGACGGCGGCGTGCCGGGCGTGGTCATCCGCTGCGCCGGCAAGGCCTGGGGCGAGGTGCTGGTCGACGGCGACCTGGTCATCGCCGGCCCCGCCGCGCTGGACGCCCAGGTCGCCCGCGCCGCCGCCCGGGCCGGGCTCGCCGGTCTGGAGTTCCTGGTCGGCATTCCCGGGACCATCGGCGGCGCCCTGACCATGAACGCCGGCTGCTATGGCCGGGAGACCAAGGACGTCCTCGTCTCGGCCAGCGGCTACGATCGCTCAGGCGAGTTCCGGGTCTGGGAGAACCAGGACTTCGGCTTCACCTACCGCCACACCGTGGTGCCGGAGAATTCGATGTTCTGGGTCCAGGCCGTGTTCCGCGGCACGCCCGACGATCCGGCCGCCGTGAAGGCCCGCATGGACGAGATCACCGCCCGGCGCGAGACCACCCAGCCGATCCGCGAGAAGACCGGCGGCTCGACCTTCAAGAACCCGGAAGGCCACTCCTCCTGGAAGCTGGTCGACGAGGCGGGCTGGCGCGGCAAGCTGTTCAAGGCGACCGGCGGCGGGGCGATGTTCAGCGACCTGCACAGCAACTTCATGATCAACCCTGGTGACGCGACGGCCGCCGACCTTGAGGGCCTGGGCGAGGCCGTCCGCGCCGACGTGAAGGCGAAAACGGGCGTCGAGCTGAACTGGGAGATCAAGCGGATCGGCAAGCCTGCCTGAGTCGGTTCATCGAACACGGGAACGCCGTGGCCGCGCCCGCGATAGTATCGTATGCCTAGGCGGCGGTTAACTCAGGCGTCCTCGACCCATGTCCGGCCACGATCACGATCATCCGTCCGACCCCGATCTGGTGCGCCCGGCGCACGAGGGCCGGCAGTCCATGGCGGCGACCGATCCGGAGATGGACGAAAGCGCGCGGCTGTTCACCAGCGCCGACTTCCTGTCGCTCGACGCCTCGGTCGAGGCCGCCATCTCCCGGCGGATCGACCTTTACTACAACACGCCCCTGGAGATTTTTCCGTTCGGCGAGCAGAACCGCAAGCCCGACCGCTTCCACGTGCTGTTCAAGCGCCAGGTCGAGGAACGCTTCCCGGACGACGCCCAGATGCGACGCGAGATCTCCGGCTACGGACGGCTGATCTTCCGCTGGCTCCTGACCTACATGCTGGGCAAGCGCGCGTGGCAGACGCTTGCGCTCGCCGGCCTCTGGGTTCTGGCCGCGACCGGCGCGACTCTGCTGCAGGGCGTGATCGTCGGCGCCGGGCCGCAGGCCATCGCCATCGGCGTGGGCATGCTGCTGGTCGTCGGCCTGTTCTTCGGGGTCAACGCGCTGGTCTTCACCCAGTACCGGCTCGGGCTGGAGAACCGGTCCTATTCGCTGTCGCGCGAGATCGTGCAGTACACGCGGACGCTCCAGAACGACTACACCACCATCCGCGCGCTGCCCGACCAGTCGGAGACCCATTTCCAGAGCGACGGCCCGGCCTGGGGCAAGCGCTCGGCCTTCCTGATCCGGCTCCTGATGTGGATCGCGGCGCGGATGGAATACCTGGAAAAGTACGTCCAGGTGTCGATGTGGCGTGTGCGTCGCGAGCGCTACTGGATGGACTGGGCTGGCGGGTTCCTGACCCTGCTGGTGCTGGGCCTGTGGGCGTGGTCGCTGGCCGGGCTGCCGGCGCCGGCCGAGGGGGCGACAGCCTTCCGGACCCTGCAGGGGCTGGCCCTCGTCCTGGGCCTGGCGGTCTCCTGGGCGTCGTTCTCCCGTTGGCGCACGCCGGTGACGCTGGTCGAGGACAAGCTCGATCCCAACTCCTGGATCCGCTACTCGACCCTCGATCTCGACAACACGATCGGGGAGCAGGTGCGCCGCGACAAGGAACGCCTGGTCGAGTATCGCCACCTGACGCGCGGACGCTGATCGGCGCCGCCGCGCTTGACTTGGCGGCCCGGCTATCGCACCCGCCAAGGATGCGTTTCTTCCTGCCCGCCCTCGTGGCCAGCTTCGCCCTCTCGACAGCCGCGATGGCTGCAGAGCCCGTCGACACCGCAGCCGCCCTGCGCGATCGGGCGCTTGCCGATCCGACCGCCTGGACCCTGCTCGAGGACCTGACGACGGAAGTCGGGCCGCGCCAGGTCGGCTCACCGGCCATGGTCCGGGCGAAGGACTGGGGTGTGCAGACCTTCAAGGACCTGGGCTTCACCAACATCACCGTCGAAGAGTTCGCCAAGCCGTCCTGGACGCGCGGTGCGGAGTCGGCCCAGGTCATAGCGCCCTATCCCTTCAAGCTGTCGATCCTGGGCCTCGGCGGCTCGGTCCCGACCCCCGCCAAGGGGATTGAGGCCGAGATCGTGGTGTTCAGGTCCTATGCCGACCTGCTGGCCGCGCCGGCCGGGTCGCTGACCGGCAAGATCGCCGTGGTCACCCAGGCCATGACCCGCACCCAGGACGGCGCGGGCTACGGGGCCGCCGGCGTCGCGCGCCGGTCCGGCGCGTCCGAGGCCGCAAGGCGCGGCGCGATCGCCTACCTCGTGCGTTCGATCTCGACCTCGGACTCGCGCCTGCCGCACACCGGCGCCTTCCGGTATGCCGACGATGCGCCGAAAATCCCGGCCGCCGCCCTGGGCGTGCCGGACGCCGAGCTGCTGGAGCGCCTGGCCGCCCGCGGCCCGGTAAAGGTGAAGCTGAGCCTCGCCTCGACCACCAACCCCGACAACGTCGCCTGGAACATCTCCGGCGACATCGTCGGCAGCGAACGTCCCGAACAGATCATCGTCATCGGCGGCCACCTGGACAGCTGGGACGTCGGCACCGGCGCCATCGACGACGCCTCCGGCATCGCCATCACCACGGCCGCGGCGAAGCTGATCGGCGACCTGCCGGGCCACCCGAAGCGGACCATCCGCGTCGTCATGTGGGGCTCGGAAGAAAGTGGCGGCTCGAGCGAGGCCTATGCCAAGGCCCGCGCCGGCGAGATGGGCAATCTGGTCGTGGCCAGTGAAAGCGACCTGGGCGGCGACCGCATCTACGCGCTGATGCTGCCGCAGGGCGCCGCGGGACACCCGATCCGCAACCAGCTGTCGAGCCTGCTGGCGCCGTTGAAGATCCTCGTCTCCTCCGACCCGGCCCGTTTTGGCGGCGCTGACACTGAGGGCCTGCAGAAGGCCGGGGTGCCGGTGTTCAGCCTGCGCCAGGACGCCAGCCGCTACTTCGACTTCCACCACTCCGAGGACGATACGATCGACAAGGTCGACCGTCGCAGCCTCGACCACAATGTCGCCGCCTGGGCGGCGGTCATCTACATGATCGCCGACAGCGACGTCGACTTCCGCGCTTTGAAGGACGCCAAATGAGCCTGCCGCTCCAGGGCCACCATGTCGCCGTCCTGCTGGGCGGCCTGTCTTCCGAGCGCGAGGTCAGCCTCGTCTCCGGCGCGGCCTGCGCCGGTGCGCTGGAGAGTCTCGGCGCAAAAGTCACCCGCGTCGACGCCGGCCGCGACCTGGCCCAGGTGCTCGCGGCCCTCAAGCCCGACGTCTGCTTCAACGCCCTGCACGGGGAGTGGGGCGAGGACGGCTGCGTCCAGGGCGTGCTGGAAACGCTGGGCGTCCCCTACACCCACTGCGGCGTTCTGGCCTCGGCCCTGGCCATGGACAAGGCCAAGTCCAAGGCGGTTCTCGCCGCCGCCGGCGTGACGGTGCCTGGCGGGGGGCTCTTCAATCGCCACGACGTCGCCAGCGCTCACGTCATGCCGCCGCCCTACGTTGTGAAGCCCAACGCCGAGGGCTCCTCTGTGGGCGTCTTCCTGGTCTTCGAGGGCGCCAACAGCCCGCCGCAGGAGGTCATCTCTCCGTCCTGGACCTTCGGCGAGGAGGTCATGGTCGAGCCCTACATCGCCGGGATGGAGCTGGCCGTGGCGGTCATGGACGGCAAGGCCCAGACGGTCACCGAGATTGTCCCGCGCACAGGCTTCTATGACTATGACGCCAAGTACGCCGAGGGCGGCTCCGAGCACGTCGTGCCGGCCCGCATGCCGCCCGAGGACTTCGACCGCGCCCTTCGCCTTTCGGAGCTCGCCCACGCCGCGCTTGGTTGTCGCGGTGTGACCAGAAGCGACCTTCGTTATGACCCTGTTAAGCGTCTTCTGGTCCTCTTGGAGGTCAATACGCAGCCCGGCATGACTCCCACCTCTCTGGTTCCAGAACAGGCGGCGCATCTGGGTACGTCGTTTGACCAACTAGTGCTCTGGATCGTGGAGGATGCGTATGCCCGCGGCAATGCGGGGGGCGGGGCGCGGTAGCGCCAAGCCCCGGGCCAAAGCGCCCGCAAACAGGGGTGGACCCCGGAAAGCCTCCCCGGCGCCACGGCCCGCGGCAAAGCTGCGCGCCGCGCAAGGCGTGCTGCCGCCCATGGTCGCGTTGGGCGTCGCCGGCGCCGTCCTGACGATCGGTCTCGTCGTCACCCTGGCCACCGGCCATCGCGGCGAACGTGTCGCGCAGGGGCTCGGCTCGGCGGTCGCCGGGCAGACGGCCGGCCTCGGCTTCCGGGTCGACAAGGTCCATGTCCAGGGCGCCTCGCCGATGGCGCAACAGGCCATCCTCGAGGCCACCGGCCTGGCGCTCGGCCAACCGATTCTCGACGTTGACCTGGAGCAGGTTCGCCAGGCGGTCGCCGGCGTGGGCTGGGTCAAGGACGCCCAGGTCGTGCGCCTGCTCCCCGATACCCTGGTGATCGCGGTCAGGGAGCGCGAGACCCTGGCGGTCTGGCAGTCGCGCGGCCGCACCTTCGTCATCGACGGCGGCGGCCGGGCGATCCCGGAAGCCGACCCGGGCCGCTTCCCGCAGCTGCCGCTGATCGTGGGGGAGGGCGCCAACGACGCCGCCGCCGCCATCCTGCCGGCCGTCCAGTCGCGGCCGCGCCTTCGGGACCGTCTCGAGGCGCTGGTGCGCGTCGACGGTCGACGCTGGGACCTGCGGCTCAAGGACGGCGGCATTGTCCAGCTGCCGGCGGTGAATGAAGAATCGGCCCTGATCCGCCTCGACCAGCTGGACCAGCGCCAGCGAATCCTGGAGCTGGGCTTCGAACGAATTGATCTGCGGGAGCCGGGCCTCATCGCCCTGCGACCGCGTGAGACACCGGCGCCGGGCCAGACGCCCGTCGCGGCCGGCGTATAGAGAAGGTGGCGGGCGGGGTGCTCAGATCGATGTCACGGGGCGATGATCGCAAACAGGCGGGTGACGGCCTGAAGGCTGCGCTCGCGCGCCAGCCGGTGATCGCGGCCGTCGATCTGGGCGCGTCCAAGGTCGCCTGCTTCGTGATGAAGCCGGACGGCGTTCGCCGCGGCGACCGCACCCTGACCACGGCCGGCGTCGGCTACGTCCAGTCGCGCGGCGTCAAGGGCGCCTCCATCGCCAGCATGGACGAGGCGGCCGAGGCCATCGCCCTGGCGGTCGAGCGGGCGGAGGCGGTGGCCGGCGTCAGCGTCCAGGGCGTGACCATCGCCACCGCCGGCGGCCAGATGTCCAGCCAGCGGGTCGGCGCCCGCGTCTCCATCGGCGCCCGGCCGATCACCGACAACGACTGTTCGCGCGCCCTGGCCGCGGCCCTCGCCCAGATCCGGCTGCCGGGCCGTCGGCCTCTGCACATCCTGCCCATCGCCTGGTCCGTCGACGGTCAGCGCGGCGTGCGCGATCCCCGCTCGATGTTCGGCAAGAGCCTCGGCGTCGATCTGATCGTCGTCTCCATCGCCGAGACCATCTTCCAGACCCTCGGCCACTGCGTCGAGCGCGCGCACCTGCAGTTCGAGGGCGTCGTCGCCGCGCCCTTCGTGTCGGCGCTCGCGGCGCTTGAGGAAGACGAGATGGACCTGGGCGCCATCTGTATCGACATGGGCGGCGGCACGACCTCGGCGGCGGTGTTCAGCGGCGGCAGCCTTGTTCATGTGGAGTGTCTGGCCGTCGGCGGCGAGCACGTCACCCAGGACATCGCCCGCGGCCTGTCCACCTCCCGCGCCGGCGCCGAGCGGATCAAGACCCTGCACGGCTCGGCCATCGCCTCGGCCAATGAGGACCGCGAGATGATCGAGGCGCCGCCGCGCGGCGACGATCCCGGCGCCGGTCCCGTCATTGCGCCAAGGTCCCTGCTCAAGGGCATCATCGCGCCCCGCGTCGAAGAGACGCTCGAGCTCCTGCGCGAGCGGCTCAAGGAGGCCGGCGCGCTGATCGAGCCGGGCGCCGGCATCGTGCTGACCGGCGGCGCCAGCCAACTGGCCGGGGTTCGCGAAGTCGCCGTGCGGGTGTTCGACCGTCCCGTCCGCCTTGGCCGCCCCCGCCGGGTGCCGCACCTGGCCGACGCCGTCACCGGCCCGGCCTTCTGCGCCGCCGCCGGCGTCCTGCACCGCGCCGCCTTCGGCCCGCGCGAGGCGGTGTCCGCCAAGGTGCTGGCCGGCGCGGGCAAACGGCGCGAACCGGTGGATCCCGGGGCCGGGGCCGTGACGAAAGTGGCGGCCTGGCTGCGCGACAATCTGTAGCCGTATTTCTCGGTCTGATTCGCGCCAGCCCTTGTTGCACAACAAAAATGCGATGGAATCGGCTTAACGCCGGGACGACTCACGCTATGCGGTTAACTGCCGATTAAGGATGTGGGTCCGACATTAACCCCGCCGTAAGGCATTCCCGGCGCGCGGGTCGCCGGACTGTTCGCAAGAACGCCAGGACACGGGGTCCCATTATGAAGTTGTACGCGCCTCAAACCACCGAACTGAAGCCCAGGATCGTCGTCTTCGGCGTCGGCGGCGCCGGCGGCAACGCGGTCAACAACATGATCGAGGCGGGTCTCGAGGGTGTTGAGTTCGTCGTCGCCAACACCGACGCCCAGCAGCTGCAGTTCGCCAAGACCGAACGCCGCATCCAGCTCGGCGTCCAGGTCACCCAGGGGCTCGGCGCCGGGGCCCACCCCGAGGTCGGGATGAGCGCCGCCGAAGAGAGCACGCCGGAGATCGGCGAGCACCTCGACGGCGCCCACATGGTCTTCATTACCGCCGGCATGGGCGGCGGCACCGGCACCGGTGCCGCGCCGATCATCGCCAAGTGCGCGCGTGAGCGCGGCATCCTGACGGTGGGCGTGGTCACCAAGCCCTTCCACTTCGAGGGCCGTCACCGCATGCGGCTGGCCGACGCGGGCATCGCCGAGCTGCAACGCTACGTCGACACCCTGATCGTCATTCCGAACCAGAACCTCTTCCGCGTCGCCAACGAGCGCACCACCTTCGCCGAGGCCTTCGGCATGGCCGACCAGGTCCTGCACTCGGGCGTCCGTTCGATCACCGACCTGATGGTGCTGCCGGGCCTGATCAACCTCGACTTCGCCGACGTCCGCACGGTGATGACCGAGATGGGCAAGGCGATGATGGGCACCGGCGAGGCGTCCGGCGACGACCGCGCCCTGATGGCCGCACAGAACGCCATCCAGAACCCGCTGCTCGACGAAGTTTCGCTGAAGGGCGCCAAGGCCGTGCTGGTGAACGTCACCGGCGGCCTCGACATGACCCTGCTGGAAGTCGACGAGGCGGCCAACGCCATCACCGACCAGGTCGATCCGGAAGCCAACGTCATCTTCGGCGCGGCCTTCGATCCGGCCCTGGAAGGCTCGATCCGCGTGTCGGTGGTCGCCACCGGCATGGACGGCGCCTCCATCGCCGCCATCGAGCCGCAGCGTACGACCCGCGTGAACGCAACGGCCAAGCCGCTGATCGTCGACCAGGCGCCCCCGGCGCCGGCGCCTGAGGCCTACGCCCAGCCGACCGCCTACGAAGCGCCCCGCGCGCCCGAGCCCGCTCCGACGCCCGCCTGGGCCGCTCCCGAGCCGCAGGTGATCCAGCCCGCGATGTCGCTGGACGTGCAGCAGGCGGATCTGGCGTTCGAGGAACCCGAGCCCGTCGCCGTGGCGACGCCGGCCCAGGAGCCGGTCATCCAGGCTCCGGCCGCGCGCACGGTCATTGTCGATCCGCTGGTCGCCGAGGACGAGGACTTCGATGCGCCGCTCTACGCCGAGACCCCGTTCACCGACAGCCGTCAGCAACGCAAGGGCTTCCTGAGCCTGTTCGGCGGCCGTCCGCAGCAGCAGCAGCCCCGCTTCGAGGGCGGCATGCCGCGCGCCACCGGACGGACCTCGACGGCGGCCCAGCCGGTCGAGGAGCCGCAGGTCGACGATACCGAGGACCTGGAAATCCCGTCCTTCCTGCGTCGCCTCGCCAACTAGCGACGACAGGACGTCCAGACGCAGCGCCGCCCTTCCTGAGCAATCAGGGAGGGCGGTTTCATTTTGATGTGGTCCTGCCTGGCGTCGTCGCGAGCGGCCTCCCGGGCAGGGCGTGCTGCCGTCGCGATCACTGCAGTATCGAGCCTACTGCGGGCCGCGCAGACCCTTGAGCGTGTCCCGCAGGCCGGGCTTGCGGGTCGGCTTCGGCTTCGCCGGGGCGGCGACCGGCTTCGCCGGCGGCGCGGGCGGCGCCGCTTCGGCCGCTGCCTCATCCTCGACAGCCGGCGCGGGCGCGTCGGGAGCCGACAGCAGATCGTCGATGGCGGACGGCGCGGCCTCCGGCGCCGGGGCGTCGGCTGTCGAAGTCTCGGCCATGTCCATGGCGGGCGCCTCGGCGTCCTCGGTCAGCGGCGCATTCTCGACGGCGGCGACCGGGTCGACAGGTTCGGCGGCGGGCGGCGTCGTGGCGAGGTCCGTGGTCTCAGCATCTGCTTCGGCCGACCCGTCTGAAACCGCCGCGGCGTCGTCAGCCAGGGCGGCATTCTCGACGGCGGCGACGGGGTCGATGGGATCACCGACGGGGGGCGTCTCGCCGACATCGGAGGTCGTATCGGCCGCCGCGGCAGGCGCATCGACCTCATCCGCTGCGGCGGTCTCCACCATGGCTGCGGGCGCAAGCGGCGCATCGGCCGGGGTGTCGACCGTCGGCGAGGCGTCGGCCAGCGGAGCGGGCTCGGGCTTCGGCTGGGGGGCGACCGGGGCAGCGGCGGTGTTGGCGGTCAGGGCCTGGCCGAACAGGTTGGAGCGGGCCTCCAGGGCCTTGGCCGTTTCCTCGCACTTGCGGGGCGGCGACCAGCTCATCCAGAACTGGGCCAGCTGGGCCTTGGGCACGGTGGTGGCGCCGGTCCAGACGCCGCGGCCCTTCTTGATGGCGCTGGCGCCCTGCTGGGCGATGGGGGTGGGGCTGGCCTTCTCGGCGGCCTCGATCGCGCGGCGGAACAGCTCCAGGCTGGCGGCCGCTTCCCGCTTCTGGGCCGGATAGACCTCCTTGATATTCTCCTCGGTGCTGGGCGTGGGCCAGGCGCGCTCGATGCGGATCACCTCGGGCATCGCCCGATCGTAGAGATCGACATAGCCGCTGACCGCGCCAAAGCACCAACCGACGTAGCCATAGTCGTCCGTCGGCGGAGAGACAGGCCCGCCCTGGATCGGCAGCGGCGCGACGTCCTGCTTGCGCGGCGCGGCCGTGGCGACCGGTCCGTCATCCGTAGCAGGGGCGGGAGCCGGCGCGTCCTGGGCCAGCAGCGCGAAGGCGAGAAGAAGGATCGGGGCCATCAAGAAGGTCCTGTACTGATGTCGTCAGGCGTCGCGGTCGAACGGTCCGAAACCGCCGCCCCCCGGGGTTTCGATCTCGACGACGTCGCCGGGCCGCACGGTGATCGAGAAGCAGCCGGGAAGCTCCTTTACCCCGCCGTCCGCCTCGATCAAACGCTGACGCCCCGCCTGCGCGGCTCCACCGCCACAGATTCCCTGCGGACTGTGGCTTCTGCGCGTCGAAAGCAGGGCCGCTTCCATCGGGGCCAGGAAGCGCATGCGCCGGATCGCGCCGTCGCCGCCGCGGTTGCGGCCCTCGCCGCCGGAGCCGGGGCGGACTCCGAAGTGCTCGACCCGCACCGGGAAGCGCCGCTCGAGGATCTCCGGGTCGGTCAGGCGCGAGTTGGTCATGTGGGTGTGGACGGCGCTGGTCCCGGCGCGGGTCGCCGTGGCGCCGGCTCCGCCGCAGATCGTCTCGTAGTACTGGCGGCTGTCGTCGCCGAAGGTGAAGTTGTTCATGCTGCCCTGGCTGTTGGCCATGGCCCCGATGGCGGCATAGAGCGCATCGACGACGTGCTGGCTGGTCTCGACGTTGCCCGCCACCACCGCGGCCGGCGGCTCGGGGTCCAGCATCGAGCCGTGCCGGGTGGTGATCTTCAAAGGCGTCAGGCAGCCGGCGTTCAGCGGGATGTCGTCATCGACCAGGCTGCGGAACACGTAAAGCGCGGCGGCATCCACGATGGCGGACGGGGCGTTGAAGTTGTTGCCCAGCTGATCGGCCGAGCCGGTGAAGTCGAGCACCGCCTCGCCGGCCGCCGCATCGACCTTCACCGTGACCACCACCTCGCCGCCGCCGTCCATGGGAACGCGGGCCTCGCCGTCGACCAGTTTGCCGACCGCGCGGCGCACCGACTGCTCGGCGTTCTGCTGCACGAAGGTCATGTAGCGGGCCACGGTCTGCGGACCATGGGCGCGGATCATGTCCGCGACGGCCGCGGCGCCGGCCTGGCAGGCGGCGATCTGGGCCTTCAGGTCGGCGATGTTGCGGTCCGGCGCCCGGGCCGGCCACCGGCCCCTCGCCAGGGCTGCGCGCGTGTCGGCCTCCAGGAAGCGGCCTTCCCGCATGATCGGCACGGCGTCGAGCAGAACGCCCTCCTCGTCCAGCGTCTTCGAGAACGGCGGCATGGAGCCGGGCTGGATACCGCCAACATCGGCATGATGGCCGCGGGCGGCGACGTAGAAGGCCGGAGGCTCACCCTCGTTCATGAACACCGGCATGACGACGGTGATGTCCGGCAGATGGGTGCCGCCGAAGTAGGGGTTGTTCAGCGCGAAGGCCTCGCCGGGGTGCAGCACCGGATGGCGCGCCTTGGTCGCCCGCACGCTGGCGCCCATGCTGCCCAGATGCACCGGCATGTGCGGCGCGTTGGCGACCAGTCCGCCGCCCGCGTCGAACAGGGCGCAGGAGAAGTCGAGCCGCTCCTTGATGTTCACCGAGTGCGCCGTGCGCTCCAGCGCCGCGCCCATCGCCTCCGCCACGCCCATGAAGCGGCGGTTGAACAGCTCCAGGGTGACGGGGTCGGGTCTGTCCGCGGCGATCGTTGCGGCGGTCAGGGGGACGGTGCGCGCCAGCCGGATCAAGCCGTCGGCCTCCGCCGTCGCGCGCCAGCCCTCGGCGACGGCGATCTGGGTGTCGCTGCGGATGATCAGGGCAGGGCCGTCGAGGGTGGTGAGGTCAGCGGCCAGAACAATGATCCGCTCATCCCGGCGAATGCCGGGGCCACCATCAACGGGCGCAAGACCGAGGTCAGGATTCCCGCCGCTCTGACCCTCATCCGGGTCCCGGCATTCGCCGGGATGAGTGGCAGCCTGGGCAAACTCGCTGGCCTCCACCTCCACGCTGGCGATCAGGATGGTCCGGTCCGGTTCGATGAAGCCGAACAGGCGCTGGTGCGCCGCTTCGAAGTCTGCCTTCGCCTCAGCGACCGTGTGCTGCTTCACCGGCAGCGCCGCGTCGGCGCCGTCGTAACGCAGCATCAGCCGGGCCTCACCGAGCCACGCGTAGGCTCCCTGCGCGCGGAGGCGGACCTCGACGTCCTTGGAGAGCCGGGTCGCGATAGCCATTGCCGCAGTCAGGCCCTGCTCGCTCAGCGGCTGCTCCAGTCCCATCTGCGCCAGGGCTCCCAGCCTTGCCTGCCCGATGCCCCAGGCCGACAGCAGCGACGCATGCTTCGGGCTCAGCACCTCCGTCACGCCCAGCGCGTCGGCGACCTGGCAGCAGACCTGGCCGGCGGCGCCGCCGAAGCTGACCAGGGCGTGGTCGCGGGGGTCGAAGCCGCGCTCGGTGGAGATGCGGCGCACGGCCTGGGCCATCTGTTCGACCGCCACGGCGACGAAGCCCTCGGCTGCCTGCTCGACGCTGAGCCCCATGGCCTGCGCCAGGTCCGCCAGCCTGGCCCGCGCGGCCGCCGGATCGAGCGGCGCGTCGCCGGTCGGGCCGAACACGGAGGGGAACCAGGCCGGGTCGAGCCGGCCGAGCACCAGGTTGGCGTCCGTGACGGTCGCCGGGCCGCCGCGACCGTAGCAGGCGGGGCCCGGGTCGGCGCCGGCGCTGGCCGGACCGGCGCGGGCGCGGAACCCGTCGTAGGTGAGGATCGAGCCGCCGCCGGCCGCCACCGTCTCGACGTCGAGCATCGGGCTGCGCAGCCGCGCGCCGGCCACGCGGGCCGTGTCGCGCCGCTCCAGCGTCCCGGCGAAGCGGCAGACGTCGGTCGAGGTGCCGCCCATGTCGAAACCCAGCACGGCGCTTGAGCCGGCGGCGCGCGCCGTCTCGGCGACCCCGACCACGCCGCCCGCCGGACCGGAGACCACCGCGTCTTTGCCCCGGAACGCCTCGGCCCGGACCAGCTGGCCGGCCGAGGTCATGAACCACAGCGGAGCGCCGTCGACAGCCTCGGCCACCTGCTGCACGTAGGCGCGCAGGATCGGGGTCAGATAAGCGTCAGCCACCGCCGTCTCGGCGCGGGGCACGAAGCGGGGCAGGGGGCTGGCCTCGTGGCTGAGCGCCACATAGTCGAACCCCGCCGCCCGCGCGATCTCGCCGGCCTTCTGCTCGTGTGCGGGGTTCAGATCGCTGTGCAGGAAGGCGATGGCGACACTGGTGAAGCCGTCATCGCGGGCCGTCGCCAGCGAAGCGGTCAGGGCCAGGACGTCGAGGGGCGTCACGACCGCGCCGTCGCTGGCCAGTCGTTCGTCCGCCTCGACCACGCCCGCGTACAGGGGATCGGGACGCAGGATGTCCAGGGCGAAGAGGTCCGGACGGGACTGGTCGCCGATCAGGATCGAATCGGCAAAGCCCCTGGTGACGACCAGCAAGGTCCGCGCGCCCTTGCGTTCGAGAAGGGCATTGGTGGCGACGGTCGTGCCCATCTTGATCGCCGCGACGCGGTCAGCCGGGAACCGGTCCCCGTCGCTGACGCCGAGCAACCGGCGCATCGCCTCGACCGCCGCGTCGGCATAGGAGGGCGAGGCCGAGAGCAGCTTCAGGGTCTGTTCCGCGCCGTCGGGAGACCGGCCGATGACGTCCGTGAAGGTGCCGCCGCGATCGATCCAGAAGGTCCAGCCGGAGTCTGTCGTTTCCGTAACGTCGCTACCGATTGCCATGCGCCCGCCAGAATCCTAAGCTCTCCCTATCCCATGAGCTTCTGGCGAAACATTGCAAGCCTCGCGGCGAGGGGCGTCGACGACGCCGAGTGCGCGGACTGTCCGGCGGGCCTGCCCGGCGAGGACCCCGCCTTCACGACCGCTGTCACGGCGCTGGGCGCCAAGCTCGCGCGGGCCGATGGCCGCGCGACGTCGGGCGAGTTCGACATGTTCGCCTCGGTCTTCCAGCCGGACGCCGGGTCGGAGCGCAACATCCACCGCCTCTACGACCTGGCCCGGCAGACGACCCATGGGTTCGAGAGCTACGCTCGCAGGCTGGCCAAGCGCTATCGCGCCTGTCCGCAGATTCTGGAGGACGTGCTCGACGGGCTGTTCCACATCGCCGGTTCCGACGGCGCGGTGACGGCGGACGAGCTCGATTACCTGGAGCAGGTCAGCCGCCTGTTCGGGTTCTCGCCGCTGACCTTCCGACGACTGAAGGCCACGCATATGGGGGCGGGACCGAACGATCCCTACGTGATCCTGGGTGTTCTGCCCGACGCCACGGACGCCGAGGTGCGCGCCGCCTGGCGGGCCCGGGTGTCGGACGCCCACCCGGACCGTGCGCGCTCCCGGGGGCTGCCCGACGAGTTCATCGAGGTGGCGCAATCTAAGACCGCCGCCATCAACGCCGCCTACGACACCATCACCCGGGAGCGGCGGGATATGCCGATGGAGGGCGCCGCCTGAACGGGCGAATGGTGAATCTCTCGCTCTTCACGCGGGTGTTCAGTTGACGTTCAGCGGGTTCGGACAATTTAATAGGCTTGAAGGTCGTCTCCCAACGCGACCCGATGAGGACGAGATGGACAATCAGACGACAGGGCGGAGCAGCTCCCGATCAGCAGTCCAGGGCCTCGCCTGGGTGGCCGGCGTCCTGGCGACCTGTGCGGCGCTGGCGATCGGCGCGGTCCTGGCGGTGTTCGCCACGCTGACGGTCGTCGTCATCGCCCTGATGTCCAGCGCCCTGCTGGGCCTGGCCGTCCTCGCCAATCGCGCCCGTCGCTCCGTGCGGACCCGGGCCTCGACCGACTCCGACATCATCGAGGCGCGCAACGTCGGCGGCCACTCCTGGGTCGCCTACGGCTGGAACGAGCGCCGCTAGGCTGAGCTAGAGCAAGTCCGCCGGCGACGGGGGCAGTCCCAGCGCGATACGGCCGCCGACCTGGGCGGCGCGATCCCAATCATAGACCACATGCCCGCGCATCATCTGCACGTCACGCAGGTGCCGCTGCAGCGGGAAGTCCAGAAAGCCCGCGCTCGCGCCGGCCGCCGCGGCCAGGGCGTTGAGCGCGGTGTTGGCCAGCCGCACGACGTCCGCCGCCGCCAGCCGGATCGCGGCCAGGGTGTCGATGGGCGTCTTGTGACCAAGTTGTCCCTCGCGGTCCAGCCGCGCGACAGCGTCCTCCCAGATCAGTCGCGCGGCGCGCACCGTGGCCAGCGCCTCGCCCAGGCGCAGGTGCGTGGCCGCCGAGTCCATCGCCTTTGCGCCATTGCTGTGGGCCTGGACCTTGGTCCTCATCCGCTCGATGAAGACGGCGAGGCCGCCCTCCGCCGCGCCCAGGGCCGGCGTGCTGGCGACGATCGCCAGCACCGCGCCCATCGGGTAGCGCACCGTCGAGCCCGGATAGAGCGCCTCGCCCGGCGATGGAGCCAGCTTCAGAAGATGTGCCTGCAACGTGCGATGGTCCGGGACGAAGACGGCCTCGGCGGTGATGGTGTTACTGCCCGTCGCGGCCATGCCGGCCACCCGCCATACGTCCTGCACCGCGACATCGGCGATCGGCATCACGCAGAAGCGCGGAATCGGGCTGCCGGCCTCCATGCAGTTCACCATTACCCAGTCGCCATGGTTGACGCCGGTGGCCCATTCCCATCTGCCGGTGACGCGATAGCCACCGTCGACCTTCTCGGCCTTGCCGGTCGGAGCCAGCGGGGCGGGCGCGAGCGGGATGGCTCCACCGGCGAACAGCTCATCCTGCAAGGCCGGCTCGAACTTGCACAGCAGCCAGGCGTGCAGAGCCAGGAACGACAGGGTCCAGGCGCTGGAGGCGCAGCCGGCGCCCAGTCGCCGCACGACGTCAAGGAAGGTGGGAAAGTCCGCGCCCTCGCCGCCGCGCGCAGCCGGGAGCAACATCGCGAACAGGCCCGCCTCATGGGCCTCGGCCATCGTCGCCTCGGGGATCGAACGCAGCGCCTCGGCCGCTTCCGCCCGGTCCGCGAGCCGCGCAGACATGGCGTCGGCCCACGGCCCCCAATCGGTCCCCCGCACCGTCGCCATGACATGCTCCCTCGACCCAGGCCCTCCGCAGCAGTCAGAAACTCGCGACGAAGAGTCAACTGGATTGACACACGCGCCTGGCAGCGAGCGGAACGCTCCCGCTACGTCATGCTTGCACGCATCGCCCCTCCGCCTCATGGTGCCGTTCAAACAATCGTTCGGGCCCATGGGGCCAAGGGAGAGAACAATATGATCGGCGTCGTCGCGACCCTGAAGGTGCAGCCTGAGAAGGCTTCCGAGTTCGAGAAGGTGTTCCTCGACCTGGCCGCCAAGGTGAAAGCCAACGAGCCGGGTTGCCTGACCTACCAGCTCACGAAGAGCCGTACGGAAGCGGGCATCTACAAGGTGCTGGAGCTCTATGCCTCCGAGGACGCCCTGAAGGCCCACGGCGGCACCGACTACTTCAAGGCCGCCGGCGCGGCGATGGGCCCGACGATGGCCGGCCGCCCGGAGATCGAATACCTCGACGGCGTGGAGTAGCGGCCGTGGACCTCGCTTTCTCGGAAGAGGACAAGGCCTTCCAGCGCGAGGTCCGCGACTGGATCGCCGAAAACTACGACGAGGACCTGCGCAGGCAGATGTCCCAGTCCAAGAACGGCTATCTCGACAAGGCCGGCCAGGTGAAGTGGCAGAAGAAGCTGGCCGCGCGCGGCTGGGCCGCCACCAACTGGCCGGTCGAGTACGGCGGCACGGGTTTCACGCCCAGCCAGGCCTACATCTTCAACATGGAGATGAGCCTGGCCGGCGTACCGACCTCCTCGCCCATGGGCCTGAAGATGGTTGCGCCGGTGATCATGGCCTTCGGCTCCGACGAGCAGAAGGCGCAGCACCTGCCGCCGATCATCAATTCCGACATCTGGTGGTGCCAGGGCTACAGCGAGCCGGGTTCGGGCTCTGATCTCGCCAGCCTTCAGATGAAGGCCGAGCGGGACGGCGATGACTACGTCCTCAATGGGTCGAAAATCTGGACCACCCACGCCCAGTGGGCCGACTGGATGTTCTGCCTGGTCCGCACCGACAACAGCGGAAAGCCCCAGAACGGCATCTCCTTCCTGCTGCTGCGCATGGATACGCCGGGCATCCAGATCAAGCCGCTGCCTACGCTCGATGGCCCCGCTGACAACGAGCAGGAGATCAACCAGGTCTTCTTCGACAACGTCCGCGTCCCGGTCGCCAACCGCATCGGCGAGGAGGGCAAGGGCTGGACCTACGCCAAGTACCTGCTCGAGTTCGAACGCGGCAATGCCTATGCGCCCGGCCTGATGAACCAGCTCAAGAAGGTGCGCAAGATCGCCGCCGCCGAGCTCTCGGACCAGGGCGAGCCCCTGATCCGCGACCGCGACTTCCAGCGCAAGCTGGCGGAGATGGAGATCCGCATCGAGGCGCTCAACGCCACCGAGCTGCGCATCTTCTCGGCCATGGGGTCGGGCCAGCCGGTCGGGCCGGCGTCATCGATGCTCAAGTGCGCCGGGTCCGAGGCCCAGCAGGCGATCACTGAACTGGCGCTTGAAGCGGTCGGCGGCTACGCGGCGCCCTTCATCCAGGACACCTGGGCGGTGACCAACGAGCCCCGGCCCGGACCGGACTACGCCGCACCGGCCGCGCCCAGCTACTTCAACTATCGCAAGGCCTCGATCTACGCCGGCTCCAACGAAATCCAGCGCAACATCATGGCCAAGCTGGTCCTCGGCCTCTGATCAGCCGGGGACAGGCGCGTCAGCGACTGTCCCCGTCCGTCGTCAGCACTGCTTCTCGCGGTAGAGGCTGAGCAGATGGTTCATCCGCTGCTGCTTGGGCGACACCGTGGCCGGCGCGCCGTCGTCGCCGCTGTTGGCGATGGCCGCGCCGGCCGCCGCCGCCGTCGAGTCGGTCGCGGCGACCGCCGCCTGGGCGACCAGCGGGCTCAGCGCTCCGCCCATCATGCCGCGCGCCAGGCCATAGCGCGCCGCGCCGGCCATCAGGCCGCCGGCCGCACCGCCCATGATGCCCTTGCCGGCCTTCGCCTTCTTGGCCTTCTTGGCGGCTTCCTGCTGCTCGGCCATCAGTTCGGCGTTGAGCGTGTTGGCCTCGGCGGCCAGAGCCTCGCAGGACATCTGGCGGTCGCCGGTGCGCAGCACCTGGTAGATGGACGGATCGATCGTCGCGGCGGGCGGAGCCGGCGGCGGCGTCTCGGCGGCAACGGGCGCGGCAGGGGCCGGAGCCGCGGGCTGGGCCAGGCTGGCCGCGGGCGGCGGCGCGGCGTCCTCGGGCGGCGCTTCGCTCGAGACCGGCTGGCGGGCGAGCGCCGGCGAGGCGACCAGGGCCGCCGCGGCCAACAGGGCGGTGATGCGTTTCATGGACTTTTCCCTCCGTTCGACTACTGGCCGCGAGCCTTCCTGAGCTCGGCGACAATGGACATGTTCAGGCCCTGGAAGGCGGCGCGCACCAGCGCGGCGTAGCGTTCCGGCGCCACTTCGATCGCGTAGACCTGGCTCTGGCGATAGAGCGAGCCCAGGCCGGCGTTTGCGAAGGCATTGCTGATAGCGACGTTGTCGGAGCGGTCGTCGACCTCGTACATGATGCCGAAGGGCTCGGTTGATCCGTGGTGGCCGTCCATGAGGAAGCCGCCGTAGGGGCCAGACCCCAGGCCCTTGCGCTGACCGTAGACAAAATTGGCCCCCGAGCCGCTCTGGACGCTGAACCAGACCTTGGCCTCGACCTGCGCCGAGCCGACGTAGGTGCGCCGGCCCGTGCTCTCGAGCCACTGGTAGTCGAGCGCCATCTGTGGCGTCAGGACAAGGGCGTCGAGCTCTGCGCTCATGTCGCTGAACACAATCGCCGATTTCGATGAAGACAGGGGGGCGGCGGTGTAGGGATGTCCCGCCCGCAGCGGCGCGCTCAGGGGGCCGTAGACGCTCATGCCGCCCTGGCCTCGGGTGCGCTGGCCGACAACCTGCAGCCGCCCGATCTCGGGCGAGGCGGCGATCTCTTCCGGTGCAACGACGTCGAAGCCGGCCGCCTTCAGGCGCATCACCAGGTCGTCGTAGGCTTCCTGCGCCAGTCGCTCGGCGAGGGCGTCGTCCACCCCGACCAGGGCGGTGGCGATGCTGGTGCGGCGGGGCGCCATCTCCGATCCCGCGCCACCGGCGAAGGCGCTGACCTTGCCGGTCCGGATCAGGGCCAGAGCGTAGGTGGGGACCAGGATCCGCGGGCGCTTGGTGCTGACCTTCGGGTTCCAGGGCTTCAGCCGCAGCGCCATGGCCGGGACGACGCGCGGCAGCATCGCGATCTGGCCGAGGCTGGCGAACCCGTCCTCCTGCGACCCGACGTAGCTGCGTCCGACCGCCCCGGTCACGCCGGTGACCCCGGTCCGGGTGGAGGGCGCGGGCGCTGACCCGGGCGGCGGGGCGTACAGCGACCCGAACGGGTCGCTCTGCGCCTTCGCCGTCGTCGCCATCAGGGTGATGGCCACCGCCAGCGAGGCGATGCAGAACAGCAGATAGACGGCCTTGCGGACGATGCTCATCGACTCCCCATCCTTCATCGACAGGGTGAAGCCGGACGGCCGGAGGGGCATACCCACTTAGGGGGGATCGCTTCAGGCCTCGGCGACGAGGTCGGCGATCACCTGCGGATGGGAGAAGTAGACGAGCATGCCGGCGTCCGGGATCAGCCGGAAGCGCACGTTCGGCAGGCCGCCCCAGGCCTTCTCCACCCCTTCGAGCGCCAGGGGGGCGCATTCGGCCAGGATCCAGCGCTCGCCGCCGACGCCCTCGGGGACCCGCCAGCCGTCGATGAGGGCCCGGTGCTCGGCCGCGAACCCCGCGCTGGTGCGCGCGAACATGCCCTGGGTGTCCCGGACCAGCGCGTCGAGAACTCCGGGCTTTTCCAGCGTCGCGGCGTCCATCGGCAAGGCGGCCAGCGACTGGCGCATGGTCGTCTCGAGCAGGTCGGTGCGGGTCTGGCGCCGCAGCGTCTCGGCCATCAGCCCGACCAGCTGCGGGTTGGTCCTGAAGGTCCGGGCGATGACCCCCATCATGCTCTGGGGCAGGCGGACCCGGTATTCGAGCGAGTCCGTCGGCCACTTTGGATTGACCGCGATGCCGGCCGTGATCCGGTCGGGATGCTCGACCGCGAAATGCAGTCCGGTCGGGGTGCTGGCGTCGCGGACCAGAAGCTTGATCTTGTCGATCTTCAGCGCGTCCAGCACGCGGGCCATGTCGTCCGAGCCCTGCCGTAGATAGTCGCCCCGCGCGACATCGGTCAGGCCGAAGCCGGGACGCTGCGGCACGATAGGGCGATAGCCGTGCTTCTGCAGCGCCCGCACCAGCTCCGGGGCCAGTCGGCGTCCGGTGGCTGCGCCGTGCATGACCACGACAGGCTTTCCGCTGCGGGGACCGTAGTCCGTCAGGGCGATGCGGCGGTCGCCCGAGGCGACCACTCGCAGGCGGCCGTTGGGATCGACGGGCTCAAGCACCGTCTCGGCGGTGCCGGTCAGCGCCGCAAGGGTGCTGGTCTCGGCGGCCAGGCGGACCAGGTCCTTGGCCTTGTTGACGCCGGTCTTGGCGAACACGGCCTTGAGCTGGCCCCGCACGGTGGCTTCCTTGACGCCCAGCCCGTCGGCGACTTCCCGCGCGGTGAGGCCCTGGGCGAAGCGGGCGGCGGCCTTGGCCTCGGCGGCCGTGGCGCCGAAGTTGGAGGCCAGGACATCCTCGATGTCCGGCGGCTCGGGATGGTCCCCGCACATCAGGTCCATCATGCGGCGGATGAGGTCGGGCGATCGCCGCGCGCCGGCCTTCTTCATCGCTTTCTTCAGGGCTTCCCGCGCCGTCTCCCGGCCCACGCCGATGCGCGCCGCGGCGTCATCCAGGTTGGCCGCGTCGAGGAGGGCCTCGGCCAGACGGGCCTCCAGCGGGGTAAAGCCGAAGGCGGCGGTCGCCCGGGCGGACAGATCGCCGGCTCGCGAGGGCGCGAAGCAAAGCAGGATGATGCGGCGGCCGGGGCCGTCCAGCGCGACGCGGCAGTCCGCCGGCATCGGCCAGCCTGCGGCCACCTCGCGGACGCCGGCGCAGGCGGCGATCGAGGCGCCGTTGGCGCCGCCGATCAGGCCCGACGCCTGCCCGTCCTTCTGGGCCAGCCGGACGAGGCGGCGAATCATCAGGGTCTCGACGCCGTCGCTGAACCAGTCGCGGAAAGTCCGGTCGGCGTGCAGCAACTCGCCGTCCCCGTCCAGAACGGCGAAGCCCAGCGCCGATCGGGGCGCCACCGTCGCCGTGCCCTCGCTCGCCGCGAATTGCGCCGACTCCTCCAGCGCCGCCCGCACGGCTTCGGGATTCTGGAGGATGGCGCCCTCCATCATCCGCCATGCTTCGAGGATGGCATGCGCCGGCCGGCCTTCGGCCAGGCGTTCGCGGAGAACCTCCGGGAAGGTCGCTGTCTCCGGTTTGAGCACGTCGTTCACCATCACCGTGAGGGTCCCTCAACCCTTGTCGACAATTCTACATTGCCTTTCGCATTTGCGAGAACCGGATTCACCGAACTGGGCATGTTTGAAGGCCTGGGAGAATTTCTGGTGCGCAGCGAGGTCGAACAGCCGTTTAAACGGGCAGCGGACAATTCCCCATCCGGAGCCGCCGAACCGTGTCGCAGGACGCCCTCTTCTCCCCGCTGAAGATCAAGTCGATGACGTTGCCCAACCGCATCGTCATGGCGCCCATGACGCGGTCGTTCTCTCCCGACGGCGTGCCGACCGCCGATGTGGCCGCCTATTACGAGCGGCGCGCGGCCAATGCCGTGGGACTGATCGTCTCGGAGGGCACGGGCGTGGCCCGTCCGGCTTCCCTGAACGATCGCAACGTGCCCCGCTTCCACGGCGAGGCGGAGCTGGCCGCCTGGAAGACGGTCATCGATGACGTCCATGCCGCCGGCGGCGTCATGGCGCCCCAGTTGTGGCACGTCGGGGCGGTGCGCACCCGGGATCCGGAATGGACCCCGCCCGGCGCCTACGACAGCCCCTCGGGCCTTTCCAGTCCCGGCAAGACCTTCGGCGCGCCGATGAGCGACGCCGAGGTTCAGGACGCCGTCGACGCCTTTGCCCGCGCCGCCGCGGACGCCAAGGCCCTGGGCTTCGATTCCGTCGAGCTGCACGGCGCTCACGGCTATCTGATCGACCAGTTCTTCTGGGACGGCGTCAACCTGCGCACCGACCGCTGGGGCGGCGCCACGCTTCCTGAACGGGCCCGTTTCGCGGCCGAGATTCTCAAGGCCGTGCGCAGGGCGGTCGGCGAGGACTATCCGGTCATTATCCGGCTGTCGCAGTGGAAGCAGCAGGACTTCACGGCCCGCCTGGCCGCCACGCCCGCCGAGATGGAGGCCTGGCTGCAGCCGTTGGCCGACGCCGGCGCCGACGTCTTCCACTGCTCCCAGCGCCGCTTCTGGGAGCCCGAGTTCGAAGGCAGCGACCTCAACTTCGCCGGCTGGGCCAAGAAGCTCACCGGCAAGCCGACCATCACCGTCGGCTCCGTCGGCCTCAGCGGTGAGTTCATCGCGGCCTGGGGCGGCGAGGCCAGCCAGCCAGCGTCGCTCGACGGCCTGCTCGAGCGTCTCGACCGCGGCGAGTTCGACATGGTCGCCGTCGGCCGGGCCCTGCTGCAGGATCCCGAGTGGGCGGTGAAGGTCCGCGACGGCCGCAACAGCGAGCTGAAGAGCTACGAGCGCTCCGCCCTGGGCGTCCTCTACTAGCGAGGGCCGACACTCAAGCGACCGGTGAACCCTTGCGCCGCGATGCTGAAGCGGTCGCTGAAGTGTCCCCACTGTCTCGCAGGCCCGTTTGCGTCGGCGATGCGCGAGCGGCGCAGCGACGGAAAGGGGCGTGACGCCGCCCTCCAGGGCTTCGCCAACCCCGCGCGCGACCGCAAGGGACGACCGGGGGGCGTTGGCCGCAAGGCCTTTCCCGCCAAGGGAAACCTGTCGCTCCAGCCGGTGTTCGCGCCGCGTCATCGGACGAGTATGCGTCCGCCTCAGGAGGGGGTGGACAGGTTCGGCAGGATGTCACGGCGGGGATGTCCTGCCTTGTCCCCGAATGTCTCGCTTTGTCTCGCGAGTATATGTCCCCAGAGTCTCGCTTCAGCCCTGCCTGGGCGCGTCCTCGGGCGGCGGCAGGCAGCCGCAGGGCATCGGGCCCCTGTGCGCGCAGGCCGCGACGAGCAGCAGCAACGAGGCGGCGAGGGCGATCCGGACAGTCTTCATCGCGGCGACTCCTGACGGGCGTGGTCGGCGAACAGGTCGGCGACCTCGACCGGATGGGAATGGTAGAACAGCAGGCCGGCGTCGGCGAGGTCCGCGAAGCGGACGTGAGGCAGCATGCCGAAGGCCGCCTCGACCCCGGGCAGTGTCAGCGGCCGGCACTCCATGACCAGCCAGGGGGCCGCGCCGGTCAAGGCCGGCGGCTCCCAGCCGCGGGCGTAGAGGTTCTGCTCGCGGGCGAAGCCCTCGCTGGAGCGCGCCGCCATCGCCTGGATGTCGCGCACCATGCTGGACAGCACCCCGGGCCGGGCCAGCGCCTCGCGGTCGGCGGCGACATGGTCCGCCGACCGCCGGACCATGTCGGCCAGCAGGTCGGACCGGGTCTGGCGGCGCAGCATCTCGGCGAACAGGCCGACGAACTCCGGGCGCACCAGAAAGGCCTTGGTGATCGAGCCCATCACGGTGTCGGGGCTGCGCACGCGGTGGCCGGGCCAGCGCGGATTGGCCAGCATCCCGGTCCGAACACGCTCGGGAAAGGCGGCGGCGAAGGCCAGGGCCGCGCCGGCGCCGTCGTCCCGCATCAGCAGGTGCGCCGACTTGATGCGCAGCCCGTCGAGCAGGGCCGCCAGGTCCTCGGCCGCGGTCTCCAGGTAGTCGCCGGCCGCCGGATCGGTGAGGCCAAAGCCCGGCCGCTGGGGCACGATGGGGCGAAACCCCCGCTTGTGCAGCGCGGTGACGAAGGCCGGCGGCAAGGTCCTGCCGGTGATGGTGCCGTGGCCCACCAGGACCGGGGCCCCGCTCATCGGACCATAGTCCCAGGCCGCCACGCGCCGTCCGCCCGGGCGGGCGGTGATCCGTAGCCGTCCGGCGACGCCCTCGAGCTGGGCCGCCGTCTCCCCGGCCCGGGTCATGGCGTCCAGGGTCGAGGCCTCGGCGGCGAGCCGCATCAGGTCCCGCGCCTTGCCGACCCCGGACTTGGCGTACAGAGCCTTCAACTGGCCGCGGATGGTGTGCTCGGTGACGCCCAGTTCGGCGGCCACCTCGCGGGCGGTCAGGCCGCGGGCCAGGGCCGCGCCCGTGCGGGCCTCTCCGGGCGTGGCGCCGAAGGCGTTGACGAACACGCCGGTCAGGTCGGTGACCTCCGGCTGGTCGCCGCACATCATGTCGAGCATCGCGCGGACCAGGTCCGAGGACCGCCTTACGCCGGCCTTGCGCTGGGCGGAGCGGATCGCGTCCCGCGCGGTCTCGCGCCCGACGCCGGCGCGATCGGCGGCCACCTCGATCGACGGGGCGTCGAGCAGCGCTTCGGCCAGGCGCGATTCCAGCGGGGTGAGCCCGAACGCCTCCGTCGCCCGCGCGGCCAGTTCGCTGACGCGGGAGGGCGCGAAGGCGACCAGCGCGAACCGGTTTGCGCCGGCCCCCAGAAGCGCCAGCGCCTCGGCCGGCAGCGGCCAGCGCGCGGCCGACTGCGCGCAGCCGACACAGGTCGCCAGCACGGCGCCGTCGAGAGCCTCGACCAGGCCGGAGACCGGCTCGCCCCGGGTCGCCAGTTTCAGCAGACGATGAAAGGCCGGCGTCTCGCCCTGCTCGCCGAACCAGGCGCTGAAGGCCGGGTTGCGCCATTGCACCCGTCCCTCGGCGCTGGACACCGCCACGCCCAGGGCGCGCGCCGGGATCAGGGTCGACAGGGCCTGCGACAGGTCCAGGCGCGCGGCGTCCTCGAGCGCCGCGGCCAGGGCCTCCGGTTCGCGGATGGCCGAGGCCTCGATGGCGTGAAAGCTGTCGAGCACGGCCTGCGAGGGGCGTCCCTCGGTGAGCCGCGCACGAAGCTCCTCTGCGAGCGAGACCTCGACGCGATTAAGCACGGCTGACCAGACGCCTCCAGGCCGGCCAACTTGCCGGGTCGGCGCGCAGCATAACCGCGATCGGTCAGGCGTTGTAGTTCAGCTTCAATCCCGGACGGGGCCATTTGGCCCTGTAGAGCTTGCCGGTGCCGGACGCGGTCACCCAGGCGGTGGTCATGTCGGGTCCGCCGAAGCAGATGTTGGTGACCAGGAGATCCGGGAACGGATAGTGCTCGGTCGTGCCGTTCGGGTCGAAGGCGGTGATGCCGCCGTTGATGATCGTCGCGACGCAAACCTTGCCGCCGGCCTCGACCGCCAGGCTGTCGAGCAGCTGGTAGCCCGGCAGGTTGCAGACGACGCGGCCCGGCTGGAACGGCGGCCCCTCGGCCAGCACGCCGGGCTCGGCGACGTCGAACGCCCACAGGCGGCCCAGCTGGGTGTCGGCCATGTAGACGACCTTCTCGTCGGGCGAGAGGCCCACGCCGTTGGGCGAGATCATGTGCTCGCGGGCCCGCGTGACCATTGAACCGTCGGTCCTGGCGTAGTGCAGGGCGCCGTGCTTGCGGCCCTCCGGCGTCGAGCAGCCATGGTCGGTGAACCAGAAGCCGCCCTGCCTGTCGAAGACCAGGTCGTTGGGGCCGTTGAATGTCTTGCCATCGCAGGTGTCGTAGACAGTCTCGACCTTGCGGGTGGCCGGATCGATGCGCTGGATATAGCCGCCGGTGTGGCTGGGCGGCGTGGGGCCGGGAATCAGCAGGCCGCCCACGTCCTGGAAGTCGAAGCTGCCGCCGTTGTTGGTCACCCAGATGGCGCCGTCCGGGCCCACGGCCGCGCCGTTCGGGCCGCCGCCTGTTTCCGCGTAGACCTCGACCTTGCCGTCGGGCGTGACCCGCGTCAGGCGCTGGCCGGCGATCTCGGTGAGGATCACCGAGCCGTCCGCCATGGCGATGGGCCCCTCGGGGAACTTCAGTCCCTCGGCGACGAGTTCGATTTCCATGCGGCGCGCTCCCGTTTTCTGATTGGCGGGGAGTGAACCCAATGACGCCGGGTCAGCGCAAGCGATTCAACGCCGTTCCAGGACCCGGATGACAAACGGATGGTCGTCGTCGGGACCGGCCGGATGGGCCTCGCGGCTGACTTCCGTCCATTCCGCCTCGTCGATGGCGGGCATGATCACGTTGCCATCCGGCTCGGCGTCGACCTCGGTCAGGTAGATCCGTCGGGCCTTGGGCAGGGCCAGTTCGAACAGCGCCAGGCCGCCGATGACGCAGACCTCTTCGGCGCCGTCGTCCTCCGCCTGCTCACGGGCCAGCTCGACCGCCTCGTTGAATCGCTCGCAGACCACGGCCTTGTCAGGCTGGAACGAGCCGTCGCGGGACAGCACGATGTTCAGCCGGCCGGGGAGGGGCTTGAAGGGCAGGCTGTCCCAGGTCTTGCGGCCCATGATCACCGGCTTGCCCAGGGTGACGCGCTTGAAGTTCACCAGGTCGGTCTTCAGCCGCCAGGGCAGGTCGCCGTCACGACCGATGACGCCGTTGCGGGCGCGGGCGACGGGTCCGAGGGCGATGGGGAGGAGAGCCATGGCGCTGGTCTACAGCGCGGCGCCGGGGGCGGGAAGGCGGAGCGCGATCTTGATCGTCCTTTCGCGGCGCGGCAGTATGACTCAACTGGGGGCTTCATGAACATCATCACCATCGCCGCGACAGTCCTGCTTCTGGCCGCCGCGGATCCGAGCCCGCCGCCGACGCCGCCGCCGGCCCAGCCAGACCCGGATCAGGCGCGGGTCATCTGCAGAAGCGAGACGGTCGGCTCGCGTTTCAAGAAGCGGGTCTGCCGAACGAAGGCCGAGTGGGAACAGATCACCAAGGACTCCCAGGCCGCCGTGAAGGAAATCCAGGAGCGCCCGGGCATCGTGCCCTGTCCGCCCACCGCGCCGGGCTGCTGAACGGGCCCTGATCACATCTCCGGGCGCGATGGCCCCTACATCAGCCAGCCGTAGATGATCACGTAGTTGGCCCCCTTGGTCGGGTCGTTGGCCTCGTTGATCGTGAGGCTCACGACCTGGGCCTGCCCGGGCGATTCCTTGTAGGCCATCTGGTCGGTGCCGCCGCTCGCCCGGGGCGTCGCGGCGCCGACGGTGAAGCCCTGGCCGCGGCTGCGCGCGAGGATCGACGCCTGGACGCGGGAGATGCCGGCGAAGCGGCCCCAGATCCCCAGCGAGCACATGCGCAACGTCCGGCCGCCCTCCTGGGGCTTGTCCGTCACCGAGAGCTGGAACTCGTAGCCGGGGATGTTGCGCAGGAAGACGCCGGCCGTCCGGGTCGAGGGGCGGAACCCCTGGGCGCCGGCCAGCGAAGGCAGGGCCGAGCCCCGCTCGACGGCGTAGCAGGCCTCATGGGCCGCCAGGGCGATGTCTTCCGGCGTCGCGGCCGTCTGCGCGCCGGCGGGCGCGGAGACGGCAAGGGCCGCGAGCAAGGCTAGGAGAAGTCGTTTCATGTCGTGCCCTCCATACAGGCGGACACGGTCTCATCATCGGAACGCGCCGGCACCCCCGGGAAAGGGGGATCGTGCGGCGACGGGCGACGGAACAGGGCCTCAGACCGCGATGGGCGCCTTGATGCCCGGGTGGGCCTGGTAGCCCTCCAGAGCGAAGTCCTCGTACTCGAACGCGAACAGGTCTCGCCTGGGCGCGATGTGCATGGTCGGGAAGGGCAGGGGCTCGCGCGACAGCTGCTCGCGGGTCTGGTCCAGATGGTTCAGGTAAAGGTGCGCGTCGCCGAAGCTGTGCACGAACTCGCCGGGCTTGAGGCCCGTCACCTGGGCCATCATCAGGGTGAGCAGCGCGTAGCTGGCGATGTTGAACGGCACGCCCAGGAAGACGTCGGCGCTGCGCTGGTAGAGCTGGCAGCTCAGCTTGCCGTCCGCCACGAAGAACTGGAACAGGCAGTGGCAGGGCGGCAGCGCCATGTCGTCGACGTCGGCCGGGTTCCATGCGCTGACGATGTGGCGGCGGCTGTTGGGGTTGGTCTTCAGGGTCTCGACCACGCCCGCGATCTGGTCGATCACCCGGCCGTCGGGCGCGGTCCACGACCGCCACTGGCGGCCGTAGACGGGGCCCAGGTCGCCGCTCTCATCGGCCCATTCGTCCCAGATGCTGACGCCGCGCTCCTGCAGCCAGCGCACGTTGGTGTCGCCGCGCAGAAACCACAGCAGCTCCAGCACGATCGACTTGAGGTGCAGCTTCTTGGTGGTCAGCAGCGGAAAGCCGCGCGACAGGTCGAAGCGCATCTGGCGGCCGAAGACGCCCAGCGTTCCGGTGCCCGTGCGGTCGCCGCGCTGGACGCCGTTGTCGAGGATATCCTGCAGCAACGCCAGATACTGCCGCTCGGGATGATCGGCGGCGGCCGTCGGGGTTGCGGTGATCATCGAGGCGAGCGCGGCCATACTGACTCCTCCGGCTCTCAGGCTGCGCCCGCGCGACCTGATTCGCACCACGATTCTGCCCGCAAGCGCGGGTTATCCCCACCTCTTGAACTCCAAGGCCGGCGAGGCGAGTATCAGGGCCTGCGCAACCTCAGTTCCGGATGAGTGCCTTGATCACCGCCATCGCCATCAGCCTGCTCCTGCTGGCCGCGGATCCCGCGCCGGACGCGGCGTCGTCGGCCTCGGCGGACGGCGCCAGCCAGCCGGCGGCGGCAAGCGCCGACAAGGACCGCCTGGTCTGCCGGCGCGAGTCCCGTCCCAACACCCGCTTCACCAGCAAGGTCTGCAAGACGGCCGCGGAGTGGGAGGAGCGGGCCAAGGCGGCGCAGGAAGCCTTTGAGGACGTCCGCGGACGTCCTATCGTCAAGATCTGTCCGCCCGTCGGCGGTTGCGACTAGCCTTGGTCCGGGAGACCTGAAGTCATGCTTACGGTGATCATTCTGGCGTCCCTCGCGCTGGCAGGCGAGCCGGCCGCGTCGACGCCGACCGAGGATATGCTGAAGGCCGCCGAGGACGGCGCCGCCGCCACCGCCAGACCTGCCCGGGCCGACGGCGACCGTCTGGTGTGCCGCCGGGAGGCGAAGGCGAACTCCCGCTTCACCACCAAGGTCTGCAAGACGGCCGCGGAATGGGAAGCGCGGACCGAGGCGGCGCGTCAGGCCTTCGCCGAGACCCAGCAACGGCCGATCGTCTCGCTCGACCCCGGCAGCTAGCCGCCGCGTAGGGGTCCGGCCCTCCGCCGGGCCGGTTGATCCTCGGTCCGGCTTCCGGTCCCGGGGCGTCTGTTGCGATTGTAACGTGTTGTCGGGCCGCTGATCGGCTAGGACAACCGCCGGTATCGTACATCCAGAGGGAAACCGTGCCGATGGTTCAGGTCCGGACGATCGACAAGCCGGTCGGCAAAGGCGCCCAGACCCGCGAGCGTATCCTCGACATCGCCGAGGCCAATGTCCTGCAGAAGGGCTTCGCCGCCACCTCGCTCGACGAGATCATCTTCGAGGCGGGCCTGACCAAGAGCGGGTTCTTCTACCACTTCCGGGACAAGACCGAGCTGGCCCGGGCCCTGATGCTGCGGTTCCTGGACCGCGACCGCGCGCTGCTGGACGACATCTGGCGCCGCGCCGAGGACCTCAGCGAGGATCCGCTGCAGAGCTTCCTGATCGCCCTGAAGTTCTTCGCCGACGCGATGGACGATCTGCCGTCGATCCACCCGGGCTGCATGGTCGCCTCGGTGGCCTATCACGAGCAGCAGTTCGACCAGGGCGTCCGCCAGCTGGCGCGCGAGGCCATCGAGGCCTGGCGGGTCCGCATCCGGGCGCACCTGGACCGCATCGTCGCGCGCTACGAGCCCCCGCCCGACCTGGACCTGGACGCCCTGGCCGACATGCTGAGCGCCGTCACCGACGGCGGCATCGTGCTGTCCAAGGCGATGGGCCAGGCCGAGCTGCTCGGGCGGCAGGTCCGGACGATGCGGACCCTGGTCCGGGTCGCCTTCAGCGGTCGCTGATCAGCCCGCGAAGCCGCCGTCGTCGAGGAAGGCCTGCTCCTCCGCCGTCGTCTCGCGGCCGAGCGCGCGGTTGCGGTGCGGGAACCGGCCGAAGCGGGTGATGATGTCCCGGTGCACAATCGCCCACCTCAGCGTTTCCTCGTCCCCTGTCGCGTCCCGCAGGGCCGTGGTCAGGGTCACGCAGAGGTCCTGGTCCGCCGGGTCCTCCGAATGCTCGAACGGCAGATAGAAGAACGGGCGCAGCTCCGGCTCGACCTCCTGGTCGAAGTCGTTCTGGATGGCGTGCCGGGCGATGGTTCGCGCCAGCGGATCGGTCGCAAAGGCGTGCGCCGAACCTCTCCAGAGGTTGCGCGGAAACTGGTCGAGCAGGATCAGCAGCGCCAGGCAGCCCTCGGCCGAACCGCGCCAGGCGTCGTACTCGCCCCGTGCCGCGCGGAAATGGACGGGCTCGAACTTCAGCCGGATCGAGTCGTCGAAGCGGCTGTCCTTGCGAAACCATTTGGCGGGTCCGGCCAGGCGCCAGAAGCCGGTGACATCGATGGGGTTCGCGGTCATGGCCATCAAGCTGGCGCAGAGTGGGATTCCGTTCAAGCGCGGTTCAGGTTGACCGGCGCATGCCTGATCGCAAGGGACCACAGACAGGCCTTCCTCGAAGGCCTCCGGAGACACAAGGGATGAAGAAGACCATCACGACGGCGCTGGTGCTGGCGTTGCTCGCGAGTACGGCGGCTGTGGCCCAGCCCTACGGCGGCGGACGGGGACGTCCCCAGTCCGACGAGCCGCGGTCCAGTGAGCCGCGTGGCGACCGCGGGGATCGCGGAAGCCGCGGCGGCCGCAGCGGCGGACAGCGTGAAGCCGCGCCCGCCCCGGCCCAGCCGGCGCCGGCGCCGGCGCCGACAGCCCGGAGCGGCCGTCCCGATCGTCCGGCCTCCGCCGGGGCGCCGCGTCCGCGCGGGCCGGGCGGACGTCCCGACACCGCTGCGCGCGACGGTCGCGATGGCCGCGGCGGAGGAGGCCAGGGCGGCTGGGACAGGGGCGGTCGCCCCGGCCAGCCGGGTCAGCCGGGCCAGCCGGGTCGTCCCGGCGCGCCGCAGGGCGGCTGGGATCGGGATCGCGACGGCCGGCCTGACGCCCGTCCCGGACAGGGCGGACAAGGCGGCGGCTGGGATCGTGACCGGGACCGCGACCGCGACCGTGACCGTGACCGTGACGGACGCCCGGGCCAGGGCGGTTGGGACCGTGACCGCGACGGCCGGCCCGACGCTCGCCCCGGACAGGGCGGGCAGGGCGGCTGGGATCGCGACCGCGACGGACGCTCCGATCGGGGCGGCTGGGACCGTGACGGCCGCCGCGGCGATGACCGTCGCTGGGACGGCCGCCGTCCCGGCGAAGGCCGCAGCCTGCGCGACCGCGACCGGGGCCGCAGCTGGTACGATGAGCGCCGGTGGCGCCGGTCCTACCAGGCGCCGCGCCGCTATCGCGCCCCGACCTACCGCTACCCGAGCGGCTGGTATGTGCGGACCTGGAGCTACGGCGACTTCCTGCCGTTCGGCTGGTTCGGCGCCAGCTACTACCTGAACGCCGGCCACTACGGCCTGCCCTACGCCCCGATCGGGACCGAGTGGGTCCGGGTCGGCGGGGACGCCGTCCTGGTCGACATCTGGACCGGCCGCGTGCTGGCCGTCTACTACGACCTCTTCTGGTAAGGGCTCGTCCCTGACCGACGCGAAGGCCCCGGAGGCGACTCCGGGGCCTTTTCGTTGGGCGTCTTTCCCCACCCCGTCATGGCCCGACTGGTTCGGGCCATGACGGCTGCGAGGATGGCAGGCGCCGGCTCAGACGTTGGTCGTTGACTTCGCCGCCGCCTCGTCTTCCTTCGTCGCCACGATCCCCTTGCCGGCCACATGGGCGACGAAGGCGTCGATCCAGTCGTCGAACGTTTCCAGCGCCGCCTCGTCGCGCATCAGGTCGTCGGCCTGATTGTCGGCGTAGGGTCGGCCTTCGCCGCTGTCGACCACACGCCACAGGGCGGCGGGAACCTCGATGCCGCTGTAGCGGCATTGCCAGACGAGCGGACGGTAGGCGTCGCGTTCGTCGGCGAAGGGCTCGTCCCCGGGGTCGAACCACGCCTTGTGCCTGAGCAGTCTGGGCCGACCGTCCTCGCCGATCTCCGCACCGCCGCCGTCGCAGTAGCAGAAGAAGCCCGCCGTACGGCCCTCCAGATGGTTCTTCGTCAGCTCGCGCCACTGCGGCGAGCGCTCCAGCGCCTGGGCCTTCTGCGTGTCCTTCTTGTCGATCAGGTCCGGCCGAGGGTTGCCGCCGGCCATGCAGACCAGCCGGTCGAACATGGCCTTGAAGTTGGTCGTCGGTCCGTACCAGTACGTCGGTCCGATGAAGGCCCAGGCGTCGGCCCGCGCCAGCCGGCCGTAGAGGTCCAGGTCCCACATCAGGTCGGGCTGGGTGGTGCTGCGCGGGCCGTAGCAGTTGCAGGGCCATACGCAGAGCGCCATCGAGCTCGAGACGCAGCCGTTGCAGCCCTGGATCTTCGGCTGGTCGTGCTGGTTGCCGATGTCGGCCTCGTCGATCTGCCAGCCCTGGGGCAGCCGCCCGGCCATGCGACGCATCAGCGCGCGGGCCTTGGAGTCGAGGCCGGGACAGCCGTGCTGGCGGCGCGCCGAGCCGGCGACAATCAGGACCCGGAGCGGCCGGGGCTCGACGACGGCGGGCGCGGGAAGGGGTGTGGGGACATCCGGCATGGCGCAAGTGACAACGCGCACCCCGCCATTTCCGTCCCAGACCTTGACCCGCGCGCAAAATTCCGCTCGATAGCCCGGCCTTTGCTGCGGCGCCGTTGCGCGTTTGCGGCGTGAACGACCAACCGGAGAAAAAATCATGCGCGTCTATTACGACCGCGACGCTGATCTGGCCCGCATCCTGGACCGCAAGATCGCCGTTGTTGGCTACGGCAGCCAGGGTCACGCGCACGTACTGAACCTTCGCGACTCCGGCGTGAAGAACATCGCCGTGGCCCTGCGCCCCGGCTCGGCTTCGGCCAAGAAGGCCGAGGGCGAAGGCATCAAGGTCATGACCGTGGCCGAAGCCGCCGCCTGGGCCGACCTGTTGATGATCCTGGCGCCCGACGAGCTTCAGCGCGGCATCTACGAGAACGAGATCGCCCCCAACATCCGTGACGGCGCCGCCCTGCTGTTCGCCCACGGCCTGAACGTCCATTTCGGCCTGATCGAGCCCAAGGCCAGCCTGGACGTGTTCATGGTCGCGCCCAAGGGCCCCGGCCACACCGTGCGCGGCGAGTACCTGAAGGGCGGCGGCGTGCCCTGCCTGATCGCGGTGCACCAGAACGCCACCGGCAACGCCATGGACCTGGGCCTGGCCTACGCCAGCGCCATCGGCGGCGGCCGCTCGGGCATCATCGAGACCAACTTCCGCGAGGAATGCGAAACCGACCTGTTCGGCGAGCAGGCCGTGCTCTGCGGCGGCCTCGTCGAACTGATCCGCGCGGGCTTCGAGACCCTGGTCGAGGCCGGCTACGCGCCGGAGATGGCCTACTTCGAGTGCCTGCACGAGGTGAAGCTGATCGTGGACCTGATCTACGAAGGCGGCATCGCCAACATGAGCTACTCGGTCAGCAACACGGCCGAGTACGGCGCCTATGTCAGCGGCCCCCGCGTGGTGACCCCGGACACCAAGGCCGAGATGAAGCGCATCCTCACCGACATCCAGGAAGGCCGCTTCGTCCGCGACTTCATGGCCGAGAACATGGTGGGCCAGCCCAGCTTCAAGGCCATCCGCCGCCGCGCCGCCGAGCATCCCATCGAGGAGGTCGGCGCCCGCCTGCGCGGCATGATGCCCTGGATTACGAAGAATAAACTGGTGGACAAGGCGAAGAACTGAGCCAGATCCCTCCCTGAAAATCAGGGTTGGGGGTTTGCCTGTGCGTCTTCGTTCCGTTCTCGCCGCCGGCCTTTGCGCGGCGCTGTGCCTGACTTCGGGCGCAGCGCTCGCCGCGCCGCAGTCGCCGCCGACCGAAGTCGACAGCCTGACGGTGTTCGCCTCCACGGACGTGCGCCTGACCATCGCGCTCGGCGGTGATGTCGCATCCGACCAGATGGTGACCAGCGCCCCGGTCGGCATCCGCTGCGGCGGCGCGCTGTTCGAGTACATGAATTCCGATAACCGCCAGTGCTGGCTGTGGGTGCGTCGCAACCAGCCGGTCATGCTGACCGCACAGGGCAGGGGCGTGTACGGCCGGGACTGGTCGGTGGCCTGGAGCGGCTGCGAACCGGTGGCCGGCGGGCCTGCCTGCACCCTCACCCCTGCAGGCGAGGCGGTCGTGGCGGCGGTGTTCAGCGGCGCGGCGCGCTGATCTTCGCCTGACGCCTTGCGGACGGGGCCGGAGCGACCGACATTCGGTCATCGCCCTCCGGAGATCGCCATGAAGCCGCTGTTCCTCGCCGCCGCCCTCGCCCTGGCCGCCGCGCCCGCGCTCGCCGAGCCGGTGGCCTACACCATCGACCCGACCCATACCCAGACGACCTTCGAGGTCGACCGCTTCGGCTTCACCACCATCTTCGGCGCCTTCACCGCGTCCGAGGGCACGATCTGGATCGACGAGGCCGATCCGTCGAAGTCCCGCGTTGAGGCGTCTGTGAAGACCGCCAGCCTGTTCGCCGGCGATCCGACCCGCGATGACCACCTCAAGGGCGCCCGCTGGCTGAACGCCGAGGCCAACCCGGTGATCACCTTCAAGTCGACCGCCGTCGCCCCGACCGGCAAGGACACCGCCGACGTGGCCGGCGACTTCACCCTGAACGGGGTGACCAAGTCTGTGGTGTTCAAGGTCAAGCTCAACAAGATCGCCGTCGCGCCGGGCTCCGGCAAGCCGACAGCGGGCTTCACCATCACCGGCGAGGTCGACCGCACCGACTACGGCATCACGGTCGCGCCCGGGCTGATCGGCAACAAGGTCGGCATCCGCATCGAGGCGCTCGCCGTCGCCCCGGCCAAATAGGCATGCGCCGCGTCGAGACCCTCTACCTGGCCGGACCCGAGGTCTGGTACCCGAACGCCGGCGCACACTTCGGTCTGCGCCAGCACCTGTGCGCCGAGTCCGGCTTCACCATGCTGCTGCCGGACATGGAGGCCATGCGCGAGCTGGAGCCGGGCGAGATCATGGCCCGCGAGATCTACGCCGAGCGCGTCGCCCGCATGCGCCGGGCCGACGCCGGGATCATAAACCTGACGCCCTGGCGCGGCCCGACCGCTGATCCCGGTACGGCGTTCGAGGCCGGCTTCCTGTCGGGCCTTGGCAAGCCGGTCTTCGCCTGGATGAACATCCCGGCCGAGGAGGACGCCGAGTACCGGGACCGCATCGACGCCCACATCGGCGCCCAGCTGGACGAGGACGGCGTCTGGCGCGACGGCCAGGGCGCCCTGATCGAGGACTTCGGCCTGCCCGAGACGACGATGCTCTGGGCCGAGGCGCGGCGACTGTTCGTCATCGTCACCCGGGACGTGATGAGCGACGTCACCGGGCTGCAGCTGTGCCTGCAGGCGCTGCGGCAGTACGTGGACGAGTAGGCTCGGGGACAGGTCAAGGTGTCCCCGCAGGGACGCCTCAACCTGTCCCCACCCACTCCAGCGCCGCTCGCCCCCTCAGGATCGCCTCCGTCTCCGCCGTGTGCTTGCCGCCCTCGCGGTCGTGCAGCACCAGCGGCGGCAGCAGCGTCAGCGGGGCCTTGCCGGTCTTGACCGCGCGCACGATCACCCGCTTGGCCGGCGCGTCGGCGAAGGGCTGGACCGCGCGGATGCGGAACGAGCCGGCCTTGGGCGCCAGCAGGGCCAGGAGGTCGGCCAGGCGGTCGGCGCGGTGGATCACGGTGATCGTCCCGCCTTCGCGCACCGCCTTCAGCAGAAAGCCCGTCCAGGCCTCCAGCCCGCCGTCGGCCATCCAGGCGCCGGACTTCTCGGGCGCCGGCGCGCGCAGTTCGGCCGGGTCGTCGAAAAAGGGCGGATTGGCCATGACGGCGTCGAAGACGGGCAGGGCGGCGGCGCGGAAGCCGGCCTGGACGTCGCCGTCGATGATCGCCACACGGGTCTCAAGCCCGTTCAGCGCCGCGTTCTCCCGCGCCAGGGCGGCCGCGGCAGGATCGCGCTCGAGTCCCGTGAACAGCGCCTCCGGTCGGCGCACGGCGGCCGCCAGCAGCGCCCCGCCGGCGCCGCAGCCGGCTTCCAGCACCCGCTCGCCAGCCCCGGCGTCGCAGGCCGCCGCCAGCAGGGCGGCGTCCATGCCGGCGCGATAGCCACGGGCCGGCTGGCGCAGCCGCACGCGGCCGTCCAGCAGTCCGTCCTCGGTGATCTCCGGCGCGCTCGACATGGCTGGCGACAACTCGGCCTTGTGCTTGTTCCCGCCGTGACCTATCCCGCCCATGAGGACTCTCGCAACGGCGCAGGGCCGTTCGCGGAGTCGAAGGGAGCGCATGACCTTGGACGCAGTTCGCGCGGCCGTGGCCCGTCCGAAGGGTTCCGTCGAGGTGCTGACGCATCTCGCGGCCGAGGATATCGCCGAGGTCAACGCGATCATCGTCGCGCGCATGCAGAGTCCGGTGGCGGTCATCCCGCTGCTGGCCGACCACCTGATCAACGCCGGCGGCAAGCGTCTGCGCCCGCTGCTGACCGTGGCCAGCGCCCGGCTGGCCGGGGCCCGCGACGACGCCTGCCTGAAGCTGGCCGCCGCCGTCGAGTTCATCCATACCGCCACCCTGCTGCACGACGACGTCGTCGACTCCTCGCAGCTGCGCCGCGGCAAGGTCGCCGCGCACCTGATCTGGGGCGCGCCGTCCAGCGTGCTGGTCGGCGACTTCCTGTTCGCCAAGGCCTTCGAGCTGATGGTCGAGGCCGGGTCGATGAAGGCGCTCGACATCCTGGCCAAGGCGGCCGGCGTCATCGCCGAGGGCGAGGTGCTGCAACTGACCCGCGCCCACGACCTGAACCTGAGCCAGGACGTCTATCTGCAGATCATCGGAGCCAAGACCGCCGAGTTGTTCGCCGCCGCCGCCGAAGCCGGGGCGGTCAGCGCGGGGGCTCCGGAGGCGCAGATCGCCGCCATGCGCGACTACGCCATGAACCTGGGCCTGGCCTTCCAGCTCGCCGACGACGCGCTGGACTACGGCGGCGCCACCGAGACGCTGGGCAAGAACGCCGGCGACGATTTCCGGGAAGGCAAGGCGACGCTGCCGCTGCTGCTGGCCATCGCCCGCACCGGCGCCGCCGAGACCGCCTTCTGGGAGCGCACCATCGGTCGCCGGGAACAGACCGACGCCGACCTTGATCGCGCCATCACGCTTATCCGCGACACCGGCGCGCTCGAGGCGACGCTGGACCAGGCCGCCGACTTCGCGGCCAAGGCCAAGCTGGCCCTGGCTCCCATGACAAACAACAGCTGGCGCACGGCGCTGGAAGATCTCGCTGACTTCGCCGTCAGCCGGCGGACGTGACCCGGACCGCCCTCGAGGCTTCATCTCCCCTCGCCACGCTCGTCGAAGCGATCGAGCAGCTCTCGACGGCGCGCACGGTCCAGGACATCGCCACGGTCGTGCGGTCCCGGGCCCGGGCCATCTCCGGCGCCGACGGGATCACCGTCGTGCTGCGAGACGGCGACCAGTGCCACTACCTCGACGAGGAGGCCATCGGCCCCCTGTGGAAGGGCAAGCGGTTTCCGCTCGGCCAGTGCATCTCCGGCTGGACGATGCTCAACGGCGAGACGGCGGTGATCCCCGACATCTACAAGGATGATCGCGTCCCGTTCACCGTCTATCGGCCGACGTTCGTGAACAGCCTGGTGATGACCCCGGTGCGCCGGAAGGATCCGATGGCGGCCATCGGCGCCTACTGGAAAGAGGCTCACACCCCGTCCGACGAGGCCGTGGCCGGGCTTGAGGCGGTGGCGCGGGCGGCGGCGACCGCCTTCGAGAACGTGCGCCTGCTGGCCTCCCTGGAGGAGGCGCTGCGACGCCGGGACCAGATGATCCGGGAGCTGGATCATCGGGTGAAGAACACGCTGGCCGCCACCCTGTCGGTAGCCAAGCGGACGCTGCGGTCCAGTCCCTCGCCCTCGGTGTTCGCAGAGATGTTCGAAGGCCGGCTCATGGCCCTGTCCCGGGCCCATGAGCTGCTGGCGCGCGAAGACTGGGCCGGCGGTGATCTGGCCGAGGCCCTCGGCGTCGGCTGTGACGAGCCTGACCGGGTACAGCTGCGGGGCCCTCCGGTCCGGCTGGCGCCGGAAACGGCGATGAGCTTTGTCCTGGTCTTCCACGAACTGGCCGACAACGCCCGCCGGCACGGCGCGCTGAGCGTTCCCGGCGGACGCGTGACCATCGACTGGGTGATCGACGACGGCCGGTTCGAGCTGACGTGGCTGGAGTGGGGCGGGCCGCCGGTGTCCGCGCCGGTCGCCCGCGGCTTCGGCTCGCAGATGATCGAGAGGGGCCTGCCCCGGGACGTCGGCGGCGAGGGACGGTTGAGCTTCGAGCCGGACGGCGTCCGTTATGGACTGACCGCGCCGCTCGGCGAGCGCATCGCCGTGCGATGAGGCAGCGGATCCTGGTCATCAAGCTGTCGGCCCTGGGCGACTTCATCCAGGCGACGGGACCGATGAAGGCCATCCGGGCGGCCCATCCGGACGCCCACATCACCCTGCTCACGACGCGACCCTATGTCGGCATGGGTGAGGCCACAGGCTGGTTCGACACGGTCTGGAGCGATGGACGACCGGACTGGAGCGACCTTCCGGCCGTGGCCCGCCTGCTGCTGAGGCTGCGCGGCGGCCGCTTCGACCGGGTCTACGACCTGCAGACGCAGAGCCGGACGATCCGCTATTTCCAGATCCTCTGGCCGAGCCGTCCACAGTGGTCAGGCAACGCGCCGGGCGCCTCGCACCGCTACGCCGGCGCGGCGCGGGACCGGCTGCACATCCAGGACTCCCAGCGCGAGCAGCTGCGCATCGCCGGCATCGCCGACGTCGGACCGCCGGAGATCGGCTGGATGACCGGGGATGCCCGCAAGTTCGCCCTGCCGAAGCCTTACGCCCTGCTCGCCCCGGGCGGCGCGCCGCACCGGCCGGCCAAGCGCTGGCCCGCCGAGCGGTTCGGCGCCCTGGCGGCGATGCTGCTCGGGCAGGGGATCACGCCGGCCGTGCTGGGCCATGGCGAGGACGAGTCGGCTCTGGCGGCGACGATCCTGAAGGCCGCGCCGGGCGCGGTGAGCCTTGTGGGGCGGACATCGTTCGGCGATATCGCCGAGCTGGCCCGCGGCGCGACGCTGGCGGTCGGCAACGACACCGGGCCGATGCACATCGCGGTGGCGGCGGGCGCGCCGGCCGTGGTGCTGTTCTCCGCCGACAGCAACCCCGACCTCAGCGCGCCGCGGCCGATCCGGCCGGACCAGCCGGTGACCATCCTGCGGGAAATGGACCTGGGCGATCTGGCCGTGCCGCCGGTCGTCGCCGCGGCGCTGGCGCTCAGAAGCCGGTGAAGAGCTTCTCTATCGCACGACGAATGTCGTCGTGATGTCCGGCAAGCGAGCCTCTGCTCCGCGAGCCGGTCGGTCTGAACATGCTGCTCATCTCAGCGATCGCGACCACCATCAACCGGTCCGCGAAGTGGACGGGAACATCCAGCGAACTCAGTGGTCGCAGCCCATCCAGCACAACGGGCGCAACCACAACGGAGTCGATGTCTCGCAGGTAGTGGGATTGCAGGCTGACAAGATAGGGGACGTCGGTGCGCATCGACGCAATGGGGTTATCGATGACATCGTACTGCTGCATCACCAGCGACGGAAATGGTCGCCGATCAGTCCGCGTCGCCTGATGCGGGCATTGTAGTCCTTGATGGCATCGGCGTTGTCTTCCGCCCAGCGGCGGGCCCGATCTTCGGCGCCGGCGGGGTCTATTTTCTGCAGGTACAGACGAAGCTGCACTTCACTCATCCCGTTGACCGGGACACCCAGGCGGGCAGCTTGGTCGAGCAGCGCCTGCTCAATCACATCAGGGACGGGTTCCGGACGATCCATCGGGTTCTCCTTCGCGAACGCTACACCTGAGAGAACAAAGCGGCAACTACAATCGCAGCGCGTGGGTGGCTCCGGGCATGGACTCCGTCCGGGCGAACCCCATGGCCTCCCAGAACGGCCCTGCCGCCTCCGACGCCGCCGCGTTGACGGTGAGCAGCGGCGCCGCCTGGAAGCCCTGCTGCATTATGGCCCCGGCCAGCCGTCGGCCGACGCCGAAGCGGCGGAACATCGGCAGCACGTAGAGCCGCCTCATCCGCATGGCCGGCTCGCCCGCGCCGGTCTCGACCGTCACCCCGCCGACGCCGGCCAGGTCGCCGTCCACCAGGGCTGCGAACAGCGCGCCGGGCTCGTCGAACCGCTGCGCGCCGTCGGCCCACTGCGCGGCAAGCATCGCCATGTTGCGCACGCCCTCGGAGGCCGCCGCCTGGAGGATTACGGCGAATCCATCCGGCAGGGTCTCGACAACGCGTGTGATCACGACCACGTCTTGGCTCATGCCGGGCGCGCCCCGGCGGCTCGGGAGACGACCATGATCCGCCTGATCCTCAACATCCTGTGGTTCATCCTCGGTGGCTGGATCAGCGGCCTGCTGTGGCTGCTGGGCGGCCTGCTGCTGGCGGTGACCATCGTCGGCCTGCCGTACACCGGCGCCGCCTGGCGCATCGCGGGCTTCGCCTTCTGGCCGTTCGGCAAGGAGGTCGTCTCGCGCGAGATCGTCACCGGCCAGAGCGACCTGGGCACCGGCCCGCTGGGCTTCGTGTTGAACGTGATCTGGTTCCTGCTGGGCGGCTGGTACATCGCCCTGTCCCACCTGCTGATCGCCATCGCCGAGGCCGTCACCATCATCGGCATCCCGTTCGCGATCAAGGACCTGCAGCTGGCCTTCATCGCCCTGGCGCCGATCGGCAAGGTGGTTGTGGAGAAGCGGTAGCGAGGTGGGGAGGGCGAGGTGCGGGGGCATTCCGCCCCCAGGGAGACGCCCACGGATCATTCGGAGGCTACTTCTTGCCGCGGTAGTCGATCCACTCCTTGATGATGACAGCTCGCTTGTTCGGGGCGGAAATGCAGGCGAATTCGCTACTGCGTAGATCCGTACAGGCATCCACCTCCTCGCCTACGAACTTGATGGTTCCAATTCGATCGCCGTACCGCACGATCAGGCGTTGAAGGGTTTCGTCTCGGACGAGTGTGTGCGAGCAGCCTTCCCTCTTTTCGCAATCGACGCGAAGGCGATCTCCATGATCATAGCGATAGACGCCTTCGTAGACCCGGCCCGGTTCGTCGCCGGGTGTCATGGGCTCCCCGAAGCCGGAGGCGGTTATCAGCACCGTGAAAGCCGCTAGCATTCGCACCATTTGCTTTTCCTCCCCATTTGAAGCGGCCCCCCGATTTCCGGGTTCGACTTCCACTCGGTCGGCTCCACGTCGTCAACGCGGCGGCGGCAGGTCGTCGCGCTCTTCCATCAGCACCCTCAGGTAGGTCTGGCGGCGGTTCAGGAAGCCGCGTGTGATCTGGTAGTGCTCGGTGTCCTCGTACTCCACCCGCTCCAGCCCGTGCTCGGAGGCCTGGTAGATCCAGGCGTCCGGGTAGCCCAGGATGATCGGCGAGTGGGTGGCGATGATCAGCTGTGACCGGGCCAGCACCAGGTCGTGCAGCTTGGCCAGGAACGACAGCTGGCGGGTCGGCGACAGCGCCGCCTCCGGCTCGTCCATGATGTAGAGGCCGTCGCCCATCAGCCGGTTCTCGAACAGCGAGAAGAAGGCCTCGCCGTGCGACTGCTCGTGAAAAGACTTGCCGTCGTACCGCCTTCCGCCGGTCTGCTCCAGATAGGTGGCGACGTTGAAGAAACTCTCGGCCCGCAGGAAGAAGCCGTCATGCGGCCGGGGCTTCCTGGCGTCGCGGATCGGCCGGATGTGGCGGTGCAGGACCGAGTGGCTGTCGTGCGTCGCGAAGCGGTGGTCGCGCGACCCGCCCTCGGGGTTGAAGCCCCAGGCGATGGCCAGAGCCTCGATCAGCGTCGACTTGCCCGAGCCGTTCTCCCCGACGATGAAGGTCACGCGCGGGTGGAACCTGATGCTGCGGGTCTTGCGCACGACCGGCAGGTTGAACGGATAGGCGCCGTCGTCCCAGCCTTCGTCGCGGCGGAACTCGGCGGCGATCCAGTAGGGTTCGATCAGGCCGGTCATGACGCGACCATGACGCGCGTTCCCGATCTGTTCAAGTCTTCGACGGGCGTATATATACTTTGCAAACACGGTGAGATCGGCTATACAGATTCCATAAGGAATCCAACGCCATGTCCGTTCTCAGCCGCCCCTACTTCCACGACGAACAAGCCGCCTTCACTTTCGTTGAGGCGATCATCTGGCCGCAAGGCCCGGTGTGCCCGCACTGTGGCGGCTTTGAACGTATCACGGCGATCACCCCGAACCCTGCCAAGCGCATCCGCTTCGGCCTGAAGCGCTGCGGCCAGTGCAAGGGCCAGTTCACCGTTCGCATGGGCACGATCTTTGAGGAGTCCAAGCTCCCCATGACGAAGTGGCTGCAAGCCATCTTCCTGATGACCGCGAGCAAAAAGGGCGTGTCCGCTCACCAGCTGCATCGCACGCTGGAAGTGACCTACAAGACTGCGTGGTTCCTGGCCCATCGCATCCGCGAGGCGATGCGCTCCGGTGATCTGGCGCCCTTTGGCGGCGCGGGCGGCATCGTTGAGGCCGACGAAACCTATATCGGCCGCGAGCCGGGTACTCCGGTGAACCGTGGCGCCGATCACAAGATGAAGGTGATCAGCCTCGTTGACCGCACGACGGGCCGCGCCCGTTCCATGGTCGTGGACAATGTGAACGCCAAGGTCGTCGCTGAGATCGTGACCGCCAACGTGGCCGCTGAAAGCCGCCTGATGACCGATCAGGCCACCGTCTACCGCCGCGTCGGCAAGACGATGGCGGGCCACCAGTGGGTCAATCACGGCAAGGGCGAATACGTCTCCACCTTCGACCGCACGATCCACACCAACACCATCGAAGGCTTCTTCAGCATCTTCAAGCGCGGCATGAAGGGCGTCTACCAACACGCCTCCAAGAAGCACCTGCACCGCTATCTGGCTGAGTTCGACTTCCGCTATTCCAACCGGATCGCCACCGGCTGCAATGATACGGAGCGCGCTCACCGGGCGCTGCAAGGCGTGGTCGGCAAGCGACTCACTTACAAATGGCCTGACGAGCGGCCCGAAACCAATCGCTAGGGACCAGCGTAGCCGCTCTAGGTGGCGCACAAAAAGGCGTCGTCGCCCATGCGAAGCAGATTGACGTTTCTCAACTTTGTCGGCGAATCATTTGTCAACCCTTTTTGGTGGACTGTGCACAACCGCTCGCTATACAATTGCCGCAATGGCGAGTGATATGGGAACCCCAGCGCCCGCCGAGAATTTCGAGGGGCAGTGTTGTGACGCAGGAGATACAAATGGCACCCAAGGACAGGGATGGTCTCGACGCCCTGCTTTTTGGTGAGGGTAGAGAGCTAGTTGACTTCAAGTGCTTCCGTGGCGACCGCGAGGATGTCACCGACGCTGATATCAAAGCGCAAATCCATTCTGCCTTCATGCAGAAGCGGATGGACCGTGCCATTGTGACGGATGATCCCCCAAGCGCCAACGTCGCCACAATCAACGTTCGCAAGTTTGTGGCTGACCTCATGGTTGAAAACTAGGCGTCAGCCTACTGACTTGATGGTAAACGGACCCGAGGGTAACTTCGGGTCCGTTTTTCGTTTTGTGGTGCTAAATGGCTTTCAACGAACTTTTGGCAAAATTTGCAGACTGCGAAGACCTGCCAATTGATCTCGACAAGGTGAGAGATCACATCCTTTCACTGGGGATCAGGCACGAGATCGAGTTCGTAGGCGTCGATCTCGACATCGGGGTTATTCGCGGATTCTTATACCGCTACCGCTATCATGAGGGAGGGTGGACTGAGCCGAAGTATGCTGCGGAAATCCACTACGACCGAAATCAGGGTGCCGACTGGATTAATCTTGTGATCGCAAAAGAGCTGATCCACCTCATGGATCGGAATGTCTGCACCAAGAAAGAAGAGTTCGACAATCTGATTAGGCGGCTTACTCTGCCTGCGGAGCTGAAAACCCTTCTGGAAGATCCAGCTTACGCGGTTTTCGACCGGTTAGGTGATGCGTTCGCCGCAGCCCTGCTGCTGCCTATGGCGGCCCGCAATCTGCTGATGCCCGCCTATGTTTCAGACAGGATGTCCGACAAGGACATCGCCGAAATGGCAGTCATGCCGGTTCGCTACGTTCGGATCGTCATGTCGCCAGAATGGGATGCGATATATGAGAAGCTCAGCGCCCTCTGAACAACCGCAAGCCGACAAGTTCCGCGACCTGGCCCGTGAGCTAGAGGCCGACGAGGACGAAGCGCGCTTCGAGGAAGCTGTGAAGAAGATCGTCCAGGCACCGAAGCCTGAGACCGTTGAGAAGCCGGAATGATCGCCAAGTTCCTGCGTTTCCCTTGGGCGCGAACGGCCTGCGTCCTAGGAGCGATAACGGCCTTCGTCGGCCTCAACAGTGGGGAAGACTACGCCTTGCCTGCCTTCGCCATCTTCGTGTTCGCGGGTGTCGCCCTGCACGGCTTGGCGATCTGGCGCGACAAGCCTTAGTTGTCGGGGCACTTGGCCGTAGAGAACTTTACGCGAACACCGGTCCATCGTGGGGTATAATCAACCCATCCCTTTGGAACGGAGCGATTCGCTTGAAGGCTGTTCTCCTCCTTGTCGAACTCAAGCGTGACTTGCAGCGCTGTCAGGATGAAGTCGAGTTCCTCGCGAGCAAGCTTCCTGCATATGCCGAAAAGGTCATGTACGGGGCCCGAATGATCGGCTTCCTAATGCCGAGACACGAGGTGCTTGAGATCATGCATGTGCCATTGCGCAATGCATTGAGCCCGTTTGAGAACTATTGGCTTATTGGCCTGAGTGGTGAGACTGTCGCCAAGAACGGCGGCTTGGACCCGCTAGCGAGCGGGATCAAGCAGTACACCGTGTCGCCGGTCCATGGACGGGAGCGGGTGAAGACCTAGCACCTGCGCGAACGTCATTCTCGGAAGCCAAGGACGTAGGCGCCGGTCGATTGTCTCGTAAGCGGCGCACTCGATGACGTGCCGCCGCGCCTTCGCGGTGAAGGCGCAAAGGCTGAGAAGCCGGACCAAGCCCATCGGGGTCATGTTACGCTCTCCAGTGCGGCCTGAAGCTGCGGCGATCCGGTGTTTGACCGGTTAAGATCGGTGTGTTTGCAAAGTACATAATCGCCCTTCGACGGGCCGGCGGCCATGGCCTGTTCCAGCAGCGCGAACCAGCGCTCGGCGTCCCGCGCGGCGGCCTGGAAGGCGACATTGCCGGGCGATACGCCGCCGCCCGGCCAGTCGAAGAACCGCACGGTCCAGACCCGGTGGTCGGGATCGGCGAGGGTGATGCGCAGGTCCAGGGTGTTGATCCGCACCACATCGGCCTTGCTTCCGGTTTGGGCGATCAGATCAGTCGGCGCGCCACGCCTGAAGCGCCGGAGGAGGACGCCATCGCGGATGCCTTCGACCTCGACCAGAGTAGTGAAAGGAGCTTCGATGTCAGTCTCCGCCGTGCCCAGCACAACCACGCCGCGCTCGGGCGAAAGGCCGATGGCGCTGTAGTCGTAGGTCGAGATGAACAGCTGCTCGGGATTGTAGCGGGTCGACAGCCGGTCCTGCACGGCACGGACCGCATCGGCCTGTTTCCGGTCCCGGCGCGCCGAGCCGATGATCAGGCCGATGATGATGGCGAGCAGCGTGCCGCCGATCATGAACATCATGGCGCGTCCCTCCCCACGGTCAGGCGAGCCCGAGCCATTCCAGGCCACCGGGCAACGGCGCGGCGGCGTAGTCGACCTGTAGCACGCGCCGGCGGCGATCAGCGCGCGAGCGGGCCGAGGTATGCAGGATCGGCGTCGAATAGGCCCAGACGTCGCCGGCCGCCGCGTGGCATGTGTGCTGCGGCAGGGCCAGCGCCCGGGCAGCCGCCTCGGCAGCCGGCACGTAGCCGAGCCGGTGCGAACCGAGCGCGACGGTCAGCGGGGCGTTGTCGTCGTCGCAGTCGTCCAGGTGCAGTCGCAGCGTCGCCATGCCCTCCAGGACGGCGATCGGCGGCGCGACATGCAGGAGACCATCCTTGGTCGACCAGGGACCGAAGCCTTCCACCTCTACCCGTTCGCGCACAACGATGGTGCGATCCTGGTGCCAGGCGACGATCCAGTTGGCCTCCGGCGTCTTGTCGAACAGCACGGCGCGCACGGGGAAGGCGCAGGGGCCGATCAGCTCGGCGGCGATGCGGCCGACCGGACCCGCCGTCGGCAGCAGTTCGCCGGCCATATCGCCGTCGGGCAGCCGACGTCCTGGCCGTCTGTCGATGGCCGGGTCGAGGCGTTCGCGAAGGGCCGCGATCTCCTCAGCTGTGAGCACCGCCGGGAATAGCTCGGCGCCGTTCTGCGCGAAGGAGATGTCGGCGGCCAGCACGCGATCACCCCGGCGAGATCATCTTCTCCGGCCGCACGGCTTCGTCGAACTCGGCGTCGGTCAGGTAGCCGCCGCCGACGGCCTCTTCGCGCAGGGTGGTGCCGTTCTTGTGGGCCGTCTTGGCGATCTTGGCGCAGGCGTCGTAGCCGAGCTTGCCGTTCAGGGCGGTGACCAGCATCAGGCTGTTGTCGAGGCCGCGCTTGATGTTGTCCTCGCGCGGCTCGATGCCGACAACGCAGTTGTCGGTGAAGCTGATCGCCGCGTCGGCCAGCAGCCGGACCGACTGCAGGAAGTTGTAGGCCATCACCGGGTTGAAGACGTTCAGCTCGAAGTGGCCGCTGGCGCCGGCGAAGGTCAGGGCCGAGTGGTTGCCGAAGATCTGGGCGCAGACCATGGTCAGGGCCTCGCACTGGGTCGGGTTGACCTTGCCCGGCATGATCGAGCTGCCCGGCTCGTTCTCCGGCAGGCTCAGTTCGCCCAGGCCCGAGCGCGGTCCCGAGCCCAGGAAGCGGATGTCGTTGGCGATCTTGAACAGGCTGGCGGCCACGGTGTTGATGGCGCCGTGGCTGAAGACCATGGCGTCGTGGGCGGCCAGGGCCTCGAACTTGTTGGGGGCGGTGGTGAAGGAAAGGCCCGTGATGCCGGCGATCTTCCCGGCGACCATCTCGGCGAAGCCGACGGGGGCGTTCAGGCCCGTGCCGACGGCGGTGCCGCCCTGGGCCAGCTCCATCAGCGCCGGCAGGGTCATCTCGATGCGCTTGATGCCGTTCTCGACCTGCTGGGCGTAGCCGCCGAACTCCTGGCCGAGCGTCAGCGGGGTGGCGTCCTGGGTGTGGGTGCGGCCGATCTTGATGATGTGCTGCCAGGCGTCGCTCTTGGCCTTCAGGGCTGCGTGCAGGTGCTTGAGGGCCGGCAGCAGGTCATGGACCACCTGCTCGGCGCAGGCGACGTGCATGGCCGTCGGATAGGTGTCGTTCGACGACTGGCTCATGTTGACGTGGTCGTTGGGGTGGACCGGCTTCTTGGAGCCCATCTCGCCGCCCAGCATCTCGATGGCGCGGTTGGAGATCACCTCGTTGGCGTTCATGTTCGACTGGGTGCCCGACCCGGTCTGCCAGACGACCAGCGGGAAGTGGTCGTTCAGCTTGCCCTCGATGACCTCGTTGGCGGCGGCGATGATGGTCTCGGCCAGCTTGGCGTCCAGCTTGCCCAGGTCACGGTTGGTCTCGGCGGCGGCCCGCTTGACGATGCCCAGGGCCCGCACGACGGGCAGGGGCTGCTTCTCCCAGCCGATCTTGAAGTTGCCCAGCGAGCGCTGCGACTGCGCCCCCCAGTACCGCGAGGCGTCGACCTCGATGGGGCCGAAGGTGTCGGTCTCGATGCGCGTCTTGGTCATGGTCTTTCCCGGGGCAGAAACTTGCGGCCCCGGTTTAGCGCGGGGGCGCGAGACTGCAAGGCCACCGTGGTCGCGGGACAGCGGTTGTGCTAAGTTGGCTAGGAAGTTGGCTAGGAGGCCGGCCATGGAAATCGGAATCTTCGAGGCCCGCAATCGTTTCTCGGAACTCATCGAGGCTGCGGAACGCGGCGTAGACGTCGTGGTCACCCGGCGGGGACGGCCGGTCGTTCGACTGTCGTCTGTTCATGACGCCGAGCGGCGTGCGGCGCATGCGGCTGATGTTTTGGCGCGAGCCGACGAGTTCCGCGAAAGGGTGGCCAGGCGCCTTGGACGCTCTTTCACCCATGAGGAACTCATCTCTGCCCGAGACGAGGGTCGGCGCTGACGATGCCGACGGTCACCGATGCATCGTTCGTGGTGGCCGCGCTCTTCAAGGAGGAACACACGCCGTATGCTGAGGAGATGTTGTCCCGCCTGACCCCAGAGGGTTTGGCGGCCCCGGCTCTGATACTCTGGGAAGTCACCAACATCTGCGTGATGAAGCACCGCCGGGGTCAGCTGACCGAAGCGGAGGCTCATGAGGGGCTGGAGATTTTCCTTAGTTTGCCCGTCGACAAAGACGTCGATCCTGTGCGTCTGGCGGACGTGCTCTCCCGCGCCGCTCAACATGGCCTGACGGCCTACGACGCGGCCTATCTCGAGCTTGCCGCGAGGCTGGAGGCTCCACTGGCCACGATCGACAAATCTCTCGCCCGCGCCGCTCTCGCCGACGGCCTTACGGTCTACTCGCCCTTCGTCTGACCAGCGCCATATTCGGTTCGACACCTAGATGTCGAATGCCAGCGAGAACGGCAGCGTCCGCAGGCGTTTGCCCGTCGCCGCGAACACCGCGTTGGCCAGGGCCGGCGCGACGCCCGGCACCGGCGGCTCGCCGACGCCGCCAACGGCTTCGCCCGGGCTCTCGAACAGGATCACCTCGATCGGCGGCGCCTGGTTCATGCGGATGACGCGATAGCTGTCGAAGTTGCTCTGGTCGGCGCGACCGCCGGTGACGGTGATCTCCTCGCCCAGCGCGGCCGACAGGCCCATCAGCGTGCCGCCCTCGAACTGGGCGCGGACCTGGTCGGGATTGACCATCGTGCCGATGTCGGCGGCGACGGCGATGCGCTCGACCTTCAGGGCCTTGCCCGTGACGCTGACCTCGACGGCGTGGGCGACCAGGGTGTCCCACTCATGCAGCAGGGCGACGCCGCGGCCGTGGCCGGGCTTCGCGGGCGTCTTCCAGCCGAGGGCTTCTGTGGCCGCACGGAGCACCCGCAGCGCGCGCGCATTGCCGGCCAGGTGCGCCTCGCGCCAGGCCAGCGGATCGGCCCCGGCGGCCAGGGCGCATTCGTCCAGGAAGCTCTCCTTGGCGAACAGCATCATGCCCGGATCAACGGCGCGCCAGGCGCCGACCGGCACGCCGGCCGGAACGTTCGACAGGCTCATCGCAAACCTGGGCATGGCGTAGGGCCTGGGCGCGCTGCCGCCGGTGACGTCGTCGGTGGTGGCGGCGACGACCTCGTAGCCCTTCAGCGTCCCGTCGGCTTCCAGCGGCGCGCGGAAGGTCGCGCGCATGGCCGGGCGGTAGAAGTCGTGGGTAAAGTCCTCCTCCCGCGTCCAGACCAGCTGAACGGGGACGTCGAAGCCGCGGGCCACCTCGATGGCGTAGCCCATGTAATCGCCCTTCAGCCGCCGGCCGAAGCCGCCGCCGATCAGCTGGGGCACGAAGTCGTACTCGCCCTGCTTCAGGCCGGTGATGGCGGTGACGTCCTCACGGGCGAAGGTCGGTGACTGGCAGGGGGCCCAGACGGTGGGGCGGCCGTTCTTCCACTGGGCGGTGGCGTTCAGCGGCTCCATCGGACAGTGGGCGATGTAGGGGATCTCGAAGGTCGCCTCGACCTTGCGCGGGGCGGCGGCGAAGGCGGCGCGCAGCTCGTCCTTGATGGCCACGCCGGTGTCGCGCGGGCGGACCATGGCGTCGGGCGAGTCCTGACCGGCGGCGAGGCGGGCGCTGATGGCGGCGCTGTCGTGGCGGACGGCGGGCTCGCTCCAGACCGGCTCCAACGCCCGGACGCCCCTGAACGCCGCCCAGGTCGAGCGGGCGACGACCGCGACGCCGTCCTTCAGCTTCACGACCTTGACCACGCCCGGCAGGGCCAGCGCCGGCGCCGCGTCGACCGAGGCCAGCGTCCCGCCGAAGGTCGGCGAGCGGTGCAGGGAGGCGAACAGCATGCCGGGCAGCCGCAGGTCGATGCCGTACGCCGCCTTGCCCGTCACCTTGTCGGCCAGGTCCAGGGTCGGCATCGGCTTGCCGATGTAGCGCCGGGCGGCGGCGGGCTTGAGCGGCGGGTTGGCCGGCCCGGGCATGGCCGCGGCCTCGGCAGCCAGGGCGCCGTAGGTCAGGCTGCGGCCGCTCGCGGCGTGGCGAACCACGCCGTCCCCGGTGGCGCAGCCGGCGGGGTCCACGCCCCAGCGCTTCGCGGCCGCCGCGACCAGCTGGGCCCGCGCCGTCGCCCCGGCCCGGCGCAGCGTGTCGAAGCGGGGCTTGATGGTGTCGCTGCCGCCCGAGTACAGCGCGCCGTCCAGGGTGTAGGGCTCGGTCTCGGGCGCCTGGACGGTCGAGATGCTGTCCCAGGCTGCGTCCAGTTCGTCGGCGAGCAGCTGGACCTGGCCGGTGCGGGACCCCTGGCCCATCTCGAAGGCGGTGACCGTCAGCACGACGCGGCCGTCGGGATGGATGGCGATCCAGGGGGACAACGCGCCGGTCGCCGCGCGAGCGGTGGCCGGGGGGAGCGCCAGCAGGAAGGCGCCGCCGACGCTCCAGGTCAGGAAGCCTCTACGGTCAATGCCCATGGCCGGTTCCCCAAGGTTCGCATGAAGCCTAGCGGACGGCGGCGAAGCGGTCTGTTACATCGGCGTAATGACACGACACGCCATCGCCGTCCGCAAGCCGGTCGCCGCCGTCGCGGTCGCCCTGGCGACCCTGGGCCTGGCGGGCTGGACCCCGCCGCCCAACCCGATCCCGCTGGTGGTCATCAAGACCGGCAAGGGCGACATCGCGGTCGGCCTGCGCATCTACGACGCGCCGGGGACGGTCTGTAACTTCCTGCGCTACGTCGAGGCCGGCGCCTATGACGACGGCGCCTTCTTCCGCACCGTGGTGGCGGAGACCAACGCCAATCCCAACCCCATCGATGTCATCCAGGCCGCGACCCCGGCCGGCGCCGACGATCCCGGCGTCGGCTCCATCGCGCTGGAGCGCACGCGCGACACCGGCCTTCGGCATCTGGCGGGAACCATCTCCATGGCCCGGGACGGCCCCGATACGGCGACCTCGAGCTTCTTCATCGTGGTCAAGGACGCCCCGGCGCTGGACTATGGCGGGCGGCGCAATCCGGACGGCCAGGGTTTCGCGGCCTTCGGCGGCGTGGCGGGCGGCATGGAGGTGGTGCGCGCCATCCAGGCGCTGCCGGCCACGGACGAGCAGATCGACAGGCCCGTGAAGATCGTTTCAGTCAGGCTTCTCACCGGGTTCTCGAGCCAGTGCCGCAGGTGAGCGACGCCGGCTGGACCTCACATGGCAAGGTGCGGGCGCGGGAAGCCGGCGGCGTGTTCGAGATCGTCGTCGACGGCCTGACCACCCAGGCCAAGTATTACAAGCCGCTGATCTACGAGTTCTTCCGCAAGGAATGGCGCGGCTCGCGGCCCGCCTGGGGCGACTACGGCGTCGAGATCTTCATGGACTACGAGGGCGACCCGCCCTGGCTGGACCTCGACAACCTGGCCAAGGCCATCCTTGATGCGATCAAGGGCTACGCCTTTCACGACGACGCCCAGGTGGCCCGGCTGCTGGTCGAGCGGCGACCGGGCGACCGCGAGCGGATCACCGTGCGTGTGACGCCGCTCGCTTCCCCCGGCGTTCGAAGGCCGTGACCGCGACGGTCGCATAGCCGACGATCATGAAGGCGCCGTAGCGGCCGATGCTCACCGGATCGAGGTCCGGCAGCAGGTCGGTGAGCTTGAGCGCGGTCAGGGCACCCAGGATCAGGCCCGGCGCGATGTAGAAGGCCAGGGCCAGCGGCCGCTGGCGGCGGGCCAACCGGCGCAGGCGTACGGCGCCGTGGAACACCAGCGTCACCGCCACCGCCGCCAGGAAGGCGTTGGCGGCGTAAAACCAGAAGGCGCTCTCGAGCAGCTGCGGCCCGAAGGCGACGTAGTAGGCGGTGCTCGCCGCCCACACCGCCAGACCCGCCAGGCCGAAGACCAGACCGTCCTGTTTTGACACGACACGCACCCCACGCAGCCAGTTCTGATCCTGGCTCTGCGAACGGCGTGCCGTCAGGGGGTCTTTTCGTCGCGGCCTCGAATAACTGTGGATGCCTTGTCCGGCGCCCTCAGGCGGTCAGCTGGACCACGGATAGATGCCGCCCCAGAAGGCCAGCACCACCGAGAAGGCGGCGAAGATCAGCGCCGTGGCCGTGAACCGAAGCTTGCGGCCCAGGGTCCAGCTGTCGACCCGGCGTCCGCCCTGCCAGACCAGCGGCAACAGCGCCAGATTGGCCGCCGACAGGATGGTCGCGACCAGCGCGCAGGACGAGGCCGTCAGCAGCCAGCCGCCGGGCCAGTCGAAGAAGATGGAGGCCACGTCGCCCGTCTTGCCCAGCCAGACGCCGGCGGTGATCGCCGCCAGCAGCCACAACACCCCCTGGGTGGTCTGGACCAGGCTGACGCGGCGCTGCATCGGCGTCTCGCGGTAGTCCCGCAGCCGCATCCGCAGGCCGACTCCGGCGAGGGTGGCCAGCGAAGCGACCAGGGTCAGCAAGCCCAGGTTCGTGAACCAGCCCATGCCCCCCAGGAAGCCGACCCGCTGGTAGGCGTTCACAGCGCCGCTGGAGATGTAGCGGACGGCGCGGCCGTTCTTCATCTCGAAGGCCAGGGTGCGCCAGCCGTCCGCCTGGCGGAACCGGCCGCCCGTCCCGATGGGAACCCAGCGTGTGGTCCCGTTGCGGCCGGAGATCACCAGCACGCCGGCGTCGGTGACCCGCACATCGACCCGGCTGTTGACCAGCCCGATCAGCTTTTCGAGGCCGTGGAAGGACCGGCGGTTGGCGACATACTGGCCCTCGAAGGCCTGGGCGTTGTCCTTCAGCCACCGGGAGCCCGGCGCGGGCAGGGTCGGCGCCGGGCCGTAGAAGCGTTGCACAATCCGGCCCGTCAGCTCCGACGTCAGACGCTCGCCGGACTCGCCGTTGGCGGCGACGAAGACGCCAAGGCCCAGCTCGGGCACGACGATCATCATCGAGCGGAACGACAGCAACGCTCCATCGTGGCCCCAGCCCGTGCGGCCGCCGGGCAGGGGGAAGGCGATGAACCCGTGGCCGGGACCCGCGACGCCGGGAAGCGGTTGCCACTGCGGCGTCCTGAACCCTGCGGCGGTGCGCGGCCCGTAGATCACCGCCCCGTCCAGCGCGCCGCCGTTCAGGATCATGGTCATGTAGCGGGCCATGTCGGCGGCCGTGGTCGAGGCCCCGCCCGCCGGCGCGCCGTGGGACGTGTATTCGTACGGCCGCTTGCGCCAGCCGGCGCCGGTCCAGAAGAAGCCGTCGGCGACGTCGGCCGCCAGCGTGGCCGGCATCGGCGTCGGCAGGCCCGGGCGGGCCGGGTAGGGGTCGCGGAAGGTCGTGCGGGTCATGCCCAGCGGCCCGGTGATGTCGCGCTCGATGATCTGTTCGAACGGCCGCTGCGAGACGTAGGACAGGGCCGCCCCGGCGAGGTTGACGCCATAGTTGGAGTAGGCCGGCGTCGTGCCGGGCTCGAACTCCCGGCGGGGGCGTTCCTGGCGCAGATAGACCAGCTGCGGACGGACCCGGTCCGGGTCGCGCTCGAACAGCTGGCCCAGCGCGCGGTCCTCGAAGCCCGGCGTGTGGCTCATCAGGTCGCGGACGCGCACCGGCGTGGTGAAGCCCTGGTCGCGGACCTGGACCTGCTCGGGGAGATAGAGGTTGATCGGGGCGTCCAGGCGCATGCGGCCGGCCTCGACCTCGCGCATCACCGCGATCCAGGTGAAGGTCTTGGAGATCGAGGCGATCCGGAACAGCGTGCGGTCCGGATCGACCGGCCGGGCCGTCGGCTCCAGCCTGGCGAAGCCGTAGCCCTTCTTGAGGATGGTCTGGCCGTTCTGGACGACAGAGACGGTGACGCCCGGGATGTTGTCGGCGGCGATGGCGTCGCGGATGACGCCGTCCACGAAGGCCTCGAGTTCAGGTCCCGCCAGCGGCGTGACGCCCGGGATGGCCGCCGGCGCCGGGGTTGCGGGCGCGGGGGCGGCGGCAGGCGTCGGCGCCGCGATCGGCGCGGCGGGCGAGGGCGCGGGGGCCTGGGCCGAGCTGACGGTCGACAGGCCGAGAAGGCAGACGAGCGCTGCCGCGGCGACGGCTCTGGAAAGCAAGCGCACAGACGTTTCCCCAAGGGCGGATTTCAGAACCCTCTTAGGACGGATCGCCCCGCCGTTCAAAGCCCGCGCGCCCCGGGGCGGCGATTTCCGCTCAGGGCGCCCGAACGCCCTGCGCGCCCTTCGGAAACGGCATCAGCGACAGCGTCAGCCGCAGGTCCGGTCCGATGAACGCCTGGGGTTCGGAAGGCGGCCCAAGCCCCAGGTCGCTCTCCTTGCGCGCCACGCAGGCCTGGATGGCCGGGGGCAGCGCCGGGAAGGTCCGGGCCTTGCCCACGGACTCCAGGAAACAGTCGTCGAAGAAGGGATAGACGTTGTCCGCGCTGCAGCCGAATGAACTGCGGTCCGGCCGGGCGGCGGTGACCACCATGCGCTGCGGTCCCTGCAGGTAGGGCACGAAGACGCCCGAGAAGCAGGCCGAGATGATGACGATCGCCGGACGGTCGGCGCAGGCCTCGTCCACCAGAAGGCCCATCTCTCCCGGAGACAGGACGTAGGGCCGGCCGAGGACGTCGAGCACCACGCCCGTCGGATTGCCGTGCGAGGTATAGTAGATCAGGCACCCGCCCTTGACCTTCGCGGTCGCGGCCTTCACCGCGTCGAGCATCGACTGCGCGGTCAGCCGCTCAGGCTTCGGCGCGTCATAGCGGTCGGGACGGGTCGAGAACTGGATCGTGTTCTCGGGCTTGAAGCCCAGCGCCAGCAGCGTCGCGGCGACATCGCGCCGGGCGTTGTCGAAGGCCTCGGTCGAGCCGCCGTCGCCCGAGCGCCAGTCGCCGGCGACGACGACGGCCGACCAGTCGTTGAAGGGACTGCGGGGCGGCGTCTGGGCGAAGGCGGCCGGGGCGGCGAGCGCCGCGATCAGTCCGACAATGACGCCGAGCCCCCGCCCCATCGCCGTCCCCTATCCCTTGTACCGTGTGAAGGGCGTCGGCATCGCCGTGCCCGTGGCCCGCGCCAGGGTGCGCCCCTGGTCGTCCAGCAACTCGCCCTCGGTGAAGGCGATGGTCTTGCCCCAGCGCACGACGCGGCCGACGCCGCGGATGGAGCCGGGCAGGGCGGGACGGAAGAAGCTGGTCTTCATCTCCACGGTGGGCGCGACGGCCGTCATGCCCGAGGCGACCATGCAGGCCACGCTCATGCATTCGTCCAGCATGGCGCAAAGGTAGCCGCCCTGGATCTGCTTCATCGGGTTGGTCAGCTGCTCGGAGGCCTCGAAGGCCACCTCGACCTCGCGGTCGGCCTGGCTGACGCGGACCATCCGGAAGCCGAGCAGCTGCGAGCCGGGCGGCTGGCGTTTGGTCCCGGTGAACCGGGCCAGCAGCTCCTCGTCGGTGAAGGTCTTCGTCGCCTCGGTCGTCGTCTCGCTCACCGCCGCCTCACTTCTTGCGGAACTGGTCGAGGGACACGACCTTGGGGCCGTCATCGGGCGGCGGCGTCTCGTCGTCTCCGCCCTCGTCGGCGGTCTCGGCCAGCACCGGCTCGGCCTCCGGCGGCGGCTCGAACTGAAGGCCGAACTGGACGTAGGGGTCGAAGAAGCGGGTCACCGCCGCGTAGGGCACCGACAGCCGCTTGGGCGAGCCGCCGAACTTCAGGGTGACGGTGAAGAAGGTCTCGCCCGGCGCCAGGTCCCAGTACTGGTGCTGCAGGACGATGGTCATCTCCTCCGGGTACTTGGACAGCACCTCGATCGGTCCAGAGACGCCCGGCGCCTTGGTGCGGAAGGTGATGTAGAAGTGGTGCTCCCCGGGAATGCCGCCGGGTGCGGCGGCCACCTTGAGCGCCGCCTTGACCACGCCCCGCAGGGCGTCCTGGGCCATGGCTTCGTAGTTCATCTGGTCGTTGGGAGGCGTCGCGTCGGCCATGAGTCACTTGCTGCGATAAGGGCGGCGCACGGTAGCGTGTCGCCGCCGCCGCGCAAAGGCGCCCTGCGTCCTTCGCGACGCTCGCCCGGCCTTCGCCGGGAAGACAGAGATTGAGGCCCGCTGCTTCCCCGAAGGAGGAAGATGACAGGCCGGAAAACGGGGAAAGGTGGGGGATTCTGTTTGCAGGCTCCCCCGGGCCCAGCCAGAGGATCTGAACCCCCTGGGCTTTAGGTCGAGTTCGCTAGCACCGCATTACGCGGCGACGGCGTACTCTTCAGCGAAGTTATCGTTCGCAGTTAGTTTAATGGCCCGATACGGTGAGCCACGCCGAGACAAAGAATACGTCTTTACACGTCTGTCGATGCTGATCGGCCCCATGCTCTTCGCGATAACTCGAAGGAGATTGGTGGAGCCGCCGGGAATCGCACCCGGGTCCAGTCCGTTTATTACACGCTCGTTTATGCCCATAGTCCGGGCAAGCCCGGACACTGCCAATATAGGGATGATTACCCCCGGTGGGAAGGTCACCCGCGCAACGACCGCCCATTCCGGGACTCAGCAGACTGGGGCAGGCTCGCCGAACGCCGCTCGATGAGGCGGCGGTTGGCCACGGGGAGCTGGGGCATGGGAAAGTACATCGCGGAGTTTATCGGGACGCTGGCGCTGGTGCTGTTCGGGTGCGGCGCGGCGGTGCTGGCGGGCGAACAGGTGGGGCAGCTGGGCATCGCCCTGGCGTTCGGCTTCGCCATCGTCTGCCTGGCCTACGGGATCGGGCCGGTGTCGGGTTGTCACGTCAATCCGGCGGTCAGCCTGGCGGCCTTCGTGGCCGGGCGCATGTCGGCGAAGGACATGGCGCTTTACTGGGTCGCGCAGTTCGCCGGCGGGCTGGCCGGGGCGGCCATCCTGATGGTGCTGGCCAAGACGGGCGTTGAGAGCGGCCTGGGCCGCAACGGCTGGGGGTCGGGGTATCTGGGCGAGTATACGATGCAGGCGGCGCTGATCTTCGAGATCGTGATGACCGCCCTGTTCGTGATCGTCATCCTGGGCTCCACCGGCGCCGGCTCGGCGCCCGGCTTCGCGGGCCTCGGCATCGGTATCGCGCTGGCCGTCATCCACATTGTCGGCATCCAGGTCACCGGGGTCTCGGTCAACCCCGCCCGAAGCTTCGGCCCGGCCTTGCTGGTCGGCGGCGAGGCCTTGGCGCAGTTGTGGCTGTTCTTCGTCGCCCCGGCGATCGGGGCGGTGCTGGGCGCGCTGCTGTTCCGCCTCAACCTGTTGAAGGCGCCGGCCGAGTAGCGGTCAGGGGGCGCGGGCGTCAGTCCGCGTCCCCGCCGTCGACCGGATCCACCGCCTCGGTCGATGTCGTGGCGCGCAGGCTGCCGCCACGGGCCAGCAGGTCCTGATAGGCGGCCCGCGCGGCGGTCTGGTCCGCGCCGCGCGGGAAGATGACGTCGAAGCGGGGCTCCAGCCCGAGCGCGGCGTCCAGCGCCGCCTGCAGCGCGGGCGCGATCGACCCGGCCTCCTCGTCCAGGCAGGCCCGCCGTAGATGGCGGCTGCCGCCCGGCGTGACCAGGGTCACGTCCCAGGACACGCCATCGACGCAGACCGGCGCCGCGGCGCCGCCGGCCTCCTCGGTGACCACAAAGCGCGGCGCCTGCCACATCGGATCGTCGAGCAGGGCCCGCACGGCGGCCGCCTTTTCGGGGTGCAGAGGCTCGTCGAAGGCGATGCGGCGGCCGATCGCCGGCTCGCAGCAGCCCAGGCCCGCGCGGGCCTGGACGAAGGCCTTGCCGTCCCGGCGCAGGGTGACGCGGATCACCGCCTGGCGGACGCCGCGGGAGGGGCGGGCCCAGACCTCCAGCACCGCCTCGCCGCGCCGCACCAGCTGGCTCTGCAGCGGTGGCAGGCCCCAGAGGCGGTACATCAGCGGATCGACGCCGTTGTCGATGGGGGGAGGGGTTTCGCCCCGCCCGGGGCGGCGGCCGCCCAGCGGGTCGAGGGCTTCCGGCGGCGCGGGCCATTTTTCCTCCCACCAGGCCTGCGGGTCCGGCGCGGGGAGGACGTCGGGCGCCGGCGGCGGTGCGGCCAGCAGGCTCAGCGCGACCAGGGGGGCGATCAGGAGGGCGGTCGGCAGGTGCGGGTCTCCCCTACATGCCCTCGGCGCCTCGCTCGATGGAGAGGACGCCGGTGCGGGACAGTTCCACAAGGCCGAGCGGCCGCATCAGTTCCACGAAACTGTCGATCTTGCTCGGCGCGCCGGTGATCTCGAACACGAAGCTCTCGGACGTGGTGTCGATGACCTTGGCCCGGAAGATGTCGGAGACGCGCAGCGCCTCGACCCGGTCGGTCCCGGCGCCGCGCACCTTGACCAGGGCCAGTTCGCGCTCGATGCCGTTGGGGTCGCGGGTGACGTCGTGCACGCGGCGGACGCTGACCACCTTCGACAGCTGGGCCTCGATCTGCTCGAGCACATGCGGCGCGCCGCGCGTGACAATGGTGATGCGGCTGGTGTGGGCCCGGCGGTCGGTCTCGGCGACCGTCAGGCTGTCGATGTTGTAGCCCCGGGCGGCGAACAGCCCGACCACGCGGTGCAGCACCCCCGCCTCGTTGTCCACGAGCAGCGCGAAGGTGGCGAGGTTCTCGACCACGTCCTCATGGGACATGTCGTAGGCGGAGGCGGGGTTGGGGAGGGTCGAGGTCATGCGAGGGTTCTATTTCATCCGCTCATCCCCGCGAAGGCGGGGACCCAGGCTTTTTCGTTCGGCACAGCGCCCGACATTCGGTCCCCGCTTTCGCGGGGACGGGCGGAAAACTGATCAGACCAGTTTTCTGCCCGCTTCATCAATGACCTTGCCGATGTCGTCGCCGCCTTCGGGCAGGATCATCTCGTTGTGGGCCTTGCCGGACGGGATCATCGGCAGGCAGTTCTCCAGCTTCTCGACGCGGCAGTCGAAGACCACCGGGTGGGGGCTGTCGATCATCTCGAGGATCTTCGCGTCCAGTTCGGCCGGGTCGCTGCAGCGGAGGCCCACGGCCCCGTACGCCTCGGCCAGCTTGACGAAGTCGGGCAGGCTCTCGCTGTACGACTGGCTGTAGCGCTCGCCGTGCAGCAGCTGTTGCCACTGGCGGACCATGCCCATCCACTCGTTGTTGAGGATGAAGATCTTGATCGGCAGGCCGTACTGCACGGCCGTCGACAGTTCCTGGATGCACATCTGGATCGAGGCTTCGCCGGCGATGTCGATGACCAGGCTTCCGGGGTGGGCCAGCTGCACGCCGACGGCGGCGGGCATGCCGTAGCCCATGGTGCCCAGGCCGCCGGACGTCATCCAGCGGTTGGGCTCCTGGAACCGGTAGAACTGGGCGGCCCACATCTGGTGCTGGCCGACCTCGGTGGTGATGTAGGTGTCGCGATCCTTCGTCAGCGCGTAGAGGCGTTCGATGGCCTGCTGCGGCTTGATGGCCGTGGTCGAGGGCGTGTAGCGCAGGCACTGCACCGCGCGCCAGGCGTCGATCTGCCGCCACCAGTCATCCAGCGCCGTGCGATTGGCTTCGAGACCTTCGGCCTTCCAGGCCTCGATCATGTCGTCCAGCACGCTGCGCGCATCGCCGACGATGCCGATGTCGACGCGGACGTTCTTGTTGATCGAGGAGGCGTCGATATCGATGTGGATCTTCTTGCTGTTCGGCGAGAAGGCGTCCAGCCGGCCGGTGACGCGGTCGTCGAAGCGGGCGCCGACGCAGATCATCACGTCGCAGTCGTGCATGGCGTGGTTGGCCTCGAACGTGCCGTGCATGCCCAGCATGCCCAGCCAGGCCGGATCGGCCGCCGGGAAGGCGCCCAGGCCCATCAGGGTCGAGGTCACCGGCGCGCCGGTCATGGCCGCCAAGGTCCGCAGCGCCGCGCTGGCCGCCGGTCCGGCGTTGATGACGCCGCCGCCGGTGTAGAAGACCGGCCGCTTGGCCTTGGCGATCAGGCGCACGGCCTCGGCGATCTTTCCCGGATCGCCCTTGGTGCGCGGCGAATAGCCGTGGCTGAAGCTGACCTCGTCCGGCGTATGGTAGGTCGCCGTGCTGAACTGGACGTCCTTGGGGATGTCGATCAGCACGGGGCCCGGGCGGCCGGTCGTTGCGATGTGGAAGGCCTCGTGGATGATCCGCGGCAGGTCGGCGGCGTCCTTCACCAGGTAGTTGTGCTTGGTGCAGGCCCGGGTGATGCCGACCGTGTCGGCCTCCTGGAAGGCGTCGGTGCCGATCAGGTGGGTGGGGACCTGGCCGGTGAAGACGACCATCGGGATCGAGTCCATCAGCGCGTCGACGATGCCGGTGATGGCGTTGGTCGCGCCGGGGCCGGAGGTGACCAGCACCACGCCCGGCTTGCCGGTCGAGCGGGCGTAGCCCTCGGCGGCGTGCGTCGCGCCCTGCTCATGCCGGACCAGGATGTGCTGCAGGCGCGGGCCGTGCGTCTCGTTGTCGTTGAACAGCGCGTCATAGATCGGCAGCACCGCCCCGCCCGGGTAGCCGAACAGGGTGTCGACACCCTGGTCGACGAGCGCCTGGACCACGATCTCGGCGCCGGTCATTTCGCGGGCGGCGGACTGGGTGAAGGCCTTGGTGGTGGTCGGGGCGGTCATGACGGCGTCTCGGTTCGGAAAAGGGCAATAAAAAAGGCCCGCTGGAGGGGCCTGGGCATACGCGACCGGCGACAGCGCGACCGGGAGGTCACGCCGTGTCGGCCGCTAGGTAAGTACGATGGTGGTCTTGGGGGTCGCGCTGCGCACGATGATTGCTCCAAATCGTCTCCGGAGCCAATGCCACGCTAGCGAAGGCCGGTCAAGGCTGGACCCTGCGCAAGGAATTGCCTCCAGGCCGCATCCGGGTCCAGTTCGGTGATCCGCGGCCAGTCCGGCGTCTGGTTGCGCAGCCAGGTGAGCTGCCGCTTGGCGTAGCGCCGCGTCTCCCGCCGGGCCAGCTCGGCGGCCTCGGCCAGGGCGGTCTCGCCGCGCAGATGGGCGGAGAGTTCGCGCACGCCCACGGCCTTCATCACCGGCAGGTCGGGGTCCAGACCGCGGGCGGTCAGAGCGCGGACCTCCTCCAGCGCCCCGCCCTCCAGCATGGCGTCGAAGCGGGCGTCGCAGCGGGCGTACAGCGCCTCCCGCTCCGGCTCGATGACCACCGCGCGCCAGGCGTCCGGAGGCAGGGCGGGGGAGGTCTCCGCCTGCCAGGCGGTCAGCGGCTTGCCCGTGGCCTCCAGCACCTCCATCGCCCGCGACAGCCGCATGCGGTCGCCCGGCGCGATGCGCGCCTCGGCGACCGGGTCGACCGTGGCCAGCAACTCGCGAAACCGCGCCTCGCCCAGCGTGTCGAAGGTCTTGCCGACGCCTGTCCGCACGGCGGCGGGCGTCGGCGGAATGTCGGCCAGGCCCTCGGTCAGGGCCTTGAAGTAGAGGCCGGTGCCCCCGACGACGACCGGCGTCCGTCCGCGGGCCCGGATGTCATCCAGCAGCGGCATGGCGGCCCGCGCCCAGCGGCCGACCGACCAGCCGTCGGCGCCGTCGACGACGCCGAACAGATGGTGCGGGATCTCGGCCATCTCGTCGTCAGTCGGCCGGGCGCTGAGGGCGCGCAGGTCGGCGTACAGCTGCAGCGCGTCGGCGTTGACGATCTCTCCGTCCAACGCCCGCGCCGCCCGCAGCGCCAGCGCGGACTTGCCGCTGGCGGTCGGGCCATGGATGAGCAGGACGGGGGGCATCAGGGTGGCTTACGTGATGTGTGCGGTCTTCGCCACTGATGCGCATTGCGTGGTTCGCGACGCTCGCTTGAGGCTCGCTCCTCACCATGACGAAGTTGGTTGAAGCGTCTCTGAGTTCGTCATCCTGAGGAGCGATCCCTCAGGATCGCGTCGCGAAGGACGTACGGCGCTATCCGCCCCCGGTTCCCATCCGCGTGAAACCACGCTAACCGCACCCGCATGTCCCTCGCCGTCACCCTCGTCGCCGCCGATGCGGCCACTCTCCCGGCCGCCATCGAGGTCGCGGAGATCACCATCGCCCGCATGGGGCTGGCCACCGGCGCGCCGGACCTGCTGGGTCCCAACGCCGCCGACCTGACGGTCTCCGGCGACCTGCGGAATCTGGTGCGCGAGCGGCTCGAGGCGGCGCTGGCCGAGCGGGCCACCGACGTCTGCGTGCAGCCTTCGATGAGCCGCCGCAAGCGGCTGCTGATCGCCGACATGGACAGCACCATCATCGGCTGCGAGTGCATCGACGAACTGGCCGACTTCGCCGGGGTCAAGGCGCAGGTCGCCGAGATCACCGAGCGGGCCATGCGCGGCGAGCTGGCCTTCGAGGGCGCCCTGCGCGAGCGGGTGGCCATGCTCAAGGGGCTGGGTCTGGACAAGCTTCAGGCCTGTTTCGACGATCGCGTGCGGCTCAATCCGGGCGCGGAGACGCTTGTGAAGACCATGGCGGCCCATGGCGCCCGCTGCGTGCTGGTCAGCGGCGGCTTCACCTTCTTCACCAGCCGGGTGATGGCGGCCGCAGGCTTCCACGCCAACCGGGCCAACACGCTTGGCGACGACGGGGCGGTGCTGACCGGCCTGGTCGGCGAGCCGATCCTCGGGCGCGAGGCCAAGCTGGCCGCGCTGCGGGAAGAGACCGCCGCCCTGGGCCTGACGCCCGCCGAGGCGCTGGCCGTGGGCGACGGGGCCAATGACCTGGCGATGATCGAGGTCGCCGGCCTGGGCGTCGCCTATCGCGCCAAGCCGGTGGTGGCGGAGAAGGCCCACGCGAAGGTTGACCATGCCGATCTCACGGCGCTGCTCTACTTCCAGGGCTATCGGGCGGAAGACTTCGCCTAGGGAGACACGGCGCTCGCCCGGGACTGCTTCGCGGAGCGTAGCTGTCCCTCGAAGCCGGTTGATGGTGTTGAGGGACAGGAAAGCCGCGCCCCGTCGGGGCACGGTATCCAGTCCCTGTCTTCGAAGCCGCGGGGGACACGCACCGGAGTGCATGTCCCCGGGACTACTGCCCGGTCGGGCCCTTGCTGAAGTAGCGGAAGAAGGCGCTGTCGGGCGACAGGACCAGGGTCGTGTCCTGGCCGAGCGAGGCGTCATAGGCCTGCAGGGAGCGGTAGTAGGCCGCGAAGGACGGGTCCTTGCCGAAGCTGGCGGCGAAGATCTTCGCCCGTTCGGCGTCGGCCTCACCGCGGATGGTCTCGGCTTCCTGCGTGGCGGTGGCGACGATCTCGCGCTGGCGCTGGGCGCCCTCGGCGCGGATCCGTGCGGCCTCCTGCTGGCGGGCGGTCTTCATGCGGTCGAAGACGGCTTCCTGGTTGGCCTCCGGCAGATCGGCGCTGCGGATACGCACGTCGATCACCTGAAGGCCCAGGCGCGAGCGGGTGGTGCGGTCCGACAGGTTGCCGCGAACCTGAGCGGTCAGCGCGGCGCGCCGGCGCGAGATGATGTCTTCCGAGCTCGCTGAGCCGAGCACCTGGCGCAACGAGGCGTTGATCACCGAGTTCAGGCGATCCTTGGCCACCCGGTCGTCGCCCAGGCCCGTGTAGAAGCGCACCGGGTCATTGATCCGGTAGCGCACGAAGGCGTCGACCATCAGGCGTTCCTGGTTCGCCGTCAGGATCTCCTGGCGGTTCACCTGGATGGCCTGGTTGCGCTTGTCGAACAGCAGGCGGGTCTCGAGGAACGGAACCTTGATCTTCAGGCCGGGGCCGTCGTCGGGCTCGGCGTTGACGGTCCGGACCACCTCGCCGAGGCGGATCACCAGGGCCTGGTGTGTCTGGTCGACAACGTAGAAGGTCTGGCTGAGCACGATCAGCGCGACCGCGGCGACGATGCCGAGGAAGGTGAGGCGTTGATTGGTCATTGGGTGCCTCCCGAAACGCGCTGGGGCAGGGCCGGGGTCGCCGTCGCCGCGCCGGGCTGCGGCGTCGCGCGCGGCCGGAAGACGTCCGGCGGCAGGATGATCGGGGCGCTGGCGCCCTTGTTGTCGATGATGACCTTGTTGGTCTTCGACAACACCCGCTCCATGGTCTCGATGTAGAGGCGGTCGCGGGTCACGCCGGGCGCGAGCTTGTACTGCTCGTAGACCTGGTTGAAGCGCGCCGCTTCACCGGCGGCTTCACGGACGACCTGGGCGCGATAGCCGATCGCCTGGTTGCGGACCTGGGCGGCGGTGCCGCGCGCCTGGTTGGCCAGCGACTCGGCGTTCTGGCTGGCGTTGTTCACGTCCCGGAAGGCGTCGACGACTTCCTTGGGCGGGTTGGCGTCGCTGATCTGCACGCCGTCGATGATGATCCCGGCGCCGTAGCCGTCGAGGATGCGCTGCATCAGCGAGGCCACCTCGATCTGGATCTGTCCGCGGCTGCGGCTGATGATGGCGTCCAGCTCGCTGCGGCCGATCACCTCGCGCATGGCGCTTTCGGCCACGGCCGACAGGGTCGACTCGGGATCGGCGATGTTGAACAGGTAGCGGCCGGGGTTCGACACCCGCCAGGTCACCGAGAAGCTCAGGTCGACGATGTTCTCGTCGCCGGTCAGCATCAGGGTGTCGGCGTCGCCGGTCCCTGCCCCGACGGGCAGGGTGCGCAGGGTCGTGACGTCCAGCTTCCGGGAACTCTCGATCAGGGGCAGGTGATAGCCGATGCCGGGCCCGTAGCTTCGGGTCCAGGCGCCGAAGGTGGTCACCACGGCCTCTTCACGGGGGCCGACCACGATGACGCCGGCCAGCACGTAGAGCACCGCCACAGCGCCGCCGGCGAGGGGCGCAAGCTTGCGCACCGGAATCTGGCCGCCGCCGCCGGGGCCGCCGGCGCCGCCGCGCATCAGACCGGCGATGAAGGCTTCGATCCGGCGCTGGATTTCGCCGAGGTCAGGCGGCGTTCCGCCGGGACCGCGACCGGGCCCTCCGGGGCCGCGTCCGCCGGACTCCGGCCTTTGAGGTTCATCCTTGCCGCCGGGAGGCGGGGGCGCGCCCCAGGGTCCGGGGTTGGCGTTGTCATTCCAGGGCATCTGTGTTGCGTCGCTTTTCCGTCGTGTGTCGGCGGGCTTGCAAGCCGGCGCGGTCATGCGGATATGTGACGCCCCGCCCTCCAAGGCAAGACGAACCCGACATGACAACCTTTCACACTTCCGCTGATCGCGACGCAGCCCTGCGCGCGCTGGACGCCGTCATCGACCCGCGAACGGGGCAGGGGCTGGCCACGGCCGGCCTGGTGCAGGGTCTGGTGATCCGCGAGGGCCGGGCCGGATTCATGCTGGAAGTCCCCGCTGCGGACGCGCCGGCCTATGCGCCGGTCCGCGCCCAGGCCGAGGCGGTGCTCGCCGGACTGCCCGGCGTCGAGCGGGCCCAGGTGGTCCTGACTGCCTCCGCGCCGGAGGGCGTCACCCGACAGCGCAAGGGCGCGCGGGTGTCCGAGGACCCCAAGGCGGCCCTGAAGCCGCGCAAGGAGGTCACCCGGCCGGCCCATGTGAAGCGGGTCATCGCCGTGGCCAGCGGCAAGGGCGGGGTCGGCAAGTCCACGGTCTCGGTCAACCTGGCCTGCGCCTTCGCGGGCCTTGGTCTGCGGGTCGGGCTGCTGGACGCCGACGTCTACGGCCCCTCCGCGCCCCGCATGATGGGCGTCGACGGCGAGCCGGTGTTCGTCGATGGCAAGCTGCAGCCGCTGAAGGCCCATGGCGTCACCGTGATGTCGATCGGCTTCCTGGTCGACGAGGGCGCGCCGATGATCTGGCGGGGTCCCATGGCCTCCTCCGCCGTGCGGCAGATGGTCAATGACGTGCGCTGGGGCACGGAGGAGGAGCCGCTCGACCTGCTGGTCATCGACATGCCGCCTGGCACTGGCGACATCCACCTGACCCTGATGGAGAACTTCGCCGTCGACGGGGTGGTGATCGTCTCGACGCCGCAGGAGATCGCGCTGATCGACGCCCGCCGGGCCGCCGCCATGTTCCGCAAGACCGGGGCGACCATCCTGGGCGTCATCGAGAACATGGCCTTCTTCGCCGATCCCTCGAGCGGCCGCCCGATCCCGATATTCGGGACCGGCGGCGCCAAGGCCGAGGCGGCCAATCTGGGCGTGCCCGTGCTGGCGGAGATCCCCATCGAGATCGCGCTGCGCCAGTCCGGCGACGACGGAAAGCCGCTGACCGCCGGAGACGGCGGCGGGGCGGCGGCCGACGCCTTCAGGGCTGCGGCGAAGCGGTTGCTTTAGCCGGCCGTCGTCCCCGCCGCCGCCAGGGCCTCGGCGTCACGGACGGCCAGGGCATTGCGGATCTCGTCGTGCTCGGCGCGGCCAAGGGCGTAGCCGCGGACCGCCCAGGCGGCGAGCAGCACCAGGGTGACCGGCGGGATGGTGTAGAGCAGCAGCAGCCCCATCAGCGCCTCTGGCGTATTCGTCGCCTCGGGCGCGGCGTTGAAGCCGAACGCCGCCAGCAGCGGCAGCGCGATGGCCACGGCCAGGGCCGAGCCGATCTTCGCCGTGCTGGTCACCAGCGAGTAGAGGATGCCGATGCGGTCCTTGCCGGTCTCCAGCCGCACCTGGTCGCCGACGTCGGCGATCATCGCCCGCACCAGGAAGGCGAAGGCCGACAGGATGCCGCCGGCGATGAACATGGCCGGCGCCAGCAGCAGGAAGGACCTGGACGGCAGCAGCGGGATCACGGCCTGGCAGACCGCGTAGAGCAGGGAGGCGAGGATCAGCGAGCGGTGCTTGCCGATCTTCATCGCGCTCCAGGCCCAGATCGGCGCGCCGAACAGGCCCGCCAGGGAGAACAGGATAAGCATGATGAAGGCCTCGGCCTCGGTGTAGCCGCGGGCCTGCTTCATGAAGAACAGATACAGCGGCGAGGTGATGGCCGGGCCGAGCGTGAACAGCAGGTCGGCGAGCAGCAGCCGGCGCATCGCCGGGTGCGCGATCAGCTTGGGGAAGTCCTTCAGCGAGGCGCGGTCGGCGTGCAGCGAGGGCCGGATCGTCTCGGGCGTCGCGACCGTGACGATCAGGGTGGTGATCGGCACCGCCAGCAGGATGATCCAGCCCATCAGCTGGATGGCCTCGGCGCCTTCCTTGCCCATCAGGATCGGCAGCAGCAGGGCCAGGACGCCGCCCAGCACCCCGGTCACCGCGCCGAAGGCGTAGACCTTTGACCGCTCGTCATAGTCGTCGGTCAGAACCGCGCCCCAGGCGACCTGGGACAGCACCAGCATCGAGAAGCCGATGTACATCAGGGTCAGCCACAGGAAGAGGTAGACCTCGCTGACGCCCGGCCCGGCGAAGAACAGCTTCCAGGTCCCGATCATCAGGATCGGGGCCGAGGCGATCAGCCAGACGCGGTAGCGGCCCAGGCGCGTCCGGGTGCGGTCCATCAGCATGCCGATCGCCGGGTCGACGAAGATGTCGAGCAGCTTCACTGCCCCGAAGATCAGGCCCACCGCCGACAGGGAAAGACCCAGCAGCCCGGCGTAGTAGGGTGGCAGATTGACCAGCAGCGGGGTGGTCAGCGCCCCGACCGGGGCGGTCGCCAGCGAAAAGGCCAGGATGGTGCGGAGCGGTATGGGCCCCTTCGGCTTGGCGGTGGTCACTGGCGATTCCCCTTACGCCTCTGACGGGCGTCGCAGGAGCATCCGACGCTGCCGCCGGGGAAGCGCAAATGAAAAAGGGGACATGCGCGTCAGCGCATGTCCCCGGGATTCGCAGCAGTGGGTCGGGGACAGGTTAAGGTGTCCCAAGGGACATCTTGAACTGTCCCCTCAAGCCTCAGCCGCCCGCCATCTTGCGGAAGAACTTCTGGCCCTGCTCGCCGCCGGCGAAGTAGGCCTTCTGGCCGGCCTCGTCGGTGATCTTGCTCCAGTTGTCGCGGACTTCCTCGACCGACAGGCCGCCTTCGCCCAGGTAGACGCCCTCGGTCTCGATGATGCGCGACAGGGCGAAGACGCCGGCGCCGGCGGTCAGGATGGCGCCCGTGGGGGCCTCTTCCGAGACCAGGTAGACCACGCCCGGGGTCACGTACTCGGGCTTCAGCTTTTCCAGCACTTCCGGCGGCATCAGGCCTTCGGTCATGCGCGTGGCGGCGACCGGGCTGATGGCGTTGATGTGGATGTTGTTCTTCTGGCCCTCGAGCTTGATGGTGTTCATGAAGCCGATGATGCCGAGCTTGGCCGCGCCGTAGTTGGACTGGCCGAAGTTGCCGTACAGGCCCGACGAGGAGGTCGTCACGACGATCCGGCCGTAGTTCTGGGCCTTCATGATCTCCCAGACCGCCTTGGTCGGCTTCATGGTGCCCATCAGGTGGACGTTCAGCACCAGCTCGAAGTCCTCGGCGGTCATCTTCGAGAACGACTTGTCCCGCAGGATGCCGGCGTTGGCGACCAGGATGTCGATGCGGCCCCAGGCGTCCATCGCGTCCTTGACCATCTTGGCGACGCCGGCGTCGTCGGTGACCGAGCTGCCGTTGGCCAGGGCTTCGCCGCCCATCGCCTTGATCTCGGCGACGACCGCCTCGGCCGCGGCCGAGTTGCCGCCCGAGCCGTCCATCGAGCCGCCCAGGTCGTTGACCAGGACCTTCGCCCCGCGACGGGCCAGCTCCAGGGCGTGCTGGCGGCCGAGCCCGCCGCCCGCGCCCGTGACGATCGCGACTTTCCCGTCGAACCGGATATCGGCCATGTGCGTATTCCTCTGCGCTGAACGCTTGTCAGATTTGTCGGCGGCGTTTTGCGGCGCAGCAGGGAAGGCGTCAAGTCGAAGCTAATTCGACAAATTTGCTCGAGGCAGCCGATCGAGAATGCGACGGTTGATGTCTTCCCGCCATTGCTGTTGTTTCGCCGAAAGTAATCTCTTACGCCACGTCGATATGTAGAAATCCTTGTCCTTGCCGCCGATGAGGTTTCGCTCGAAGAAAAACACGATTGTCTCGACGTTTAGTGCCTTCGAAATATCATTCTGAACGCGTTTTACGGCATCGAATATTTTCTTTGAATCCAGACCGAGGAATTTGTCTACACAGACGTTTCCGACATTCGCGTGAAATCCGTTCTTCTTGTTTTTAAGAACGCATATCTCTATTATTGGGTGGTGGGAGCAGAGGCAGGTCTCCGGTTCCTCAACCTGATATATTTCCCAGAGGCTCCACTCAAGTTTGGCCTCATCCCAGTTATCGGCCTCGCTCAAAGCGACAATTGCTTTGCTCAGGACCTGAAAATTGTAGCCGTCTGACATCGCCCACCCTGCTCGACGGGTAGGTGGCCATTGCCAACAACATTCGTCAAGGTTGTGCCCTAACGTCCGCTGCGGCCGATGACCTCCATCAACTCGGTGACCTTCCGGCGCTGCTCGTCGGCGTCGCCGCTGGCGATGGCGGCCTCGACGCAATGGGCGACGTGGTCCTTGAGCACCTCTTCCTCGACCTTGCGCAGGGCGGCCTGCACCGCAGCGATCTGGGTGACCACGTCTATGCAGTAGCGGTCCTCGGCGATCATCTTCGACAGGCCGCGGACCTGACCCTCGATGCGATTGAGGCGTTTCTCGACGGAGCGGCGGGTGTCACCGTGCATTGAAAATACTCCCTGGGGGTATCTTGCTTATACCCTGAGGGGGTATATATAGGCGACATAGGCAATCGGGAGAAGACCCCATGTCCGGCCATGATCACCACCATCACGTCCACCACACGCACGGTGCGGCGAGCCCTGGCGGCGCCTGTTGCGCCGCGCACGGTGCGCCCGGCGACGGGACCGTGAAGGACCCGGTCTGCGGGATGACCGTCGATCCGACGACGGCGAAGCACCACACGGTGCATGAAGGGGAGGGCTACTGGTTCTGCTCGGCCGGCTGCCGCGAGAAGTTCATCGTCGATCCCGATCGCTACCTGAATCTGGCCCCGGCGGCGCCGATGCCCGAGGGAACGATCTACACCTGCCCGATGCACCCGGAGATCCGGCAGGAAGGGCCGGGGTCCTGCCCGATCTGCGGCATGGCGCTGGAGCCCGAGACGCCGACGGCCGACGCCGGGCCCAATCCCGAGCTGGTCGACTTCACCCGCCGGCTGTGGGTCGGCGCCCTGCTGACCGCGCCGGTGTTCGCCATGGACATGGGCGGGCATGTGCTGGGGCTGAAGATGCCCTGGAGCGAGACGGTCTCGGCCTGGATCCAGCTGGTGCTGGCCAGCCCGGTGGTGCTGTGGGCCGGCTGGCCGTTCTTCCAGCGCGGCTGGGCCTCGCTGCTGAGCCGCAACCTCAACATGTTCACCCTGATCGCCCTGGGGACCGGGGCGGCCTACGGCTATTCGCTGGTCGCCACCCTGGCGCCGGGGCTCCTGCCGCACGCCTTCAGCGGCCATGACGGCGCGCCGCCCATCTACTTCGAGGCGGCGGCGGTGATCGTTGTCCTGGTGCTGCTGGGTCAGGTCCTCGAGCTTCGGGCCCGCGAGCGGACCGGCGGCGCGATCCGCGCCCTGCTGGACCTCGCGCCCCGCACGGCTCTGCGACTGGCGGCGGACGGAACCGAGGCCGAGGTCGGTGTCGACGCCATCCATCCCGGAGACCGGCTGCGCGTGCGCCCGGGCGAGAAGGTCCCGGTCGACGGCGAGGTGATCGACGGCCGCAGCCATGTCGACGAGTCGATGGTCACCGGAGAATCGATGCCGGTGCTGAAGGAGATCGGCGCGGCGGTGGTCGGCGGCTCGATCAACCAGACCGGCGGCTTCGTGATGCGGGCCGACCGGGTCGGGGCCGACACCCTGCTGGCCCGCATCGTCCAGATGGTCGCCCAGGCCCAGCGCAGCCGCGCGCCGATCCAGCGGCTCGCCGACCGGGTCGCCGGCTGGTTCGTGCCGCTGGTGGTCGCCGCCGCGGTCGCCGCCTTCGCCGCCTGGGCGACGGTGGGGCCGGAACCGAAGCTGGCCAACGCCCTGATCGCGGCCGTCAGCGTCCTGATCATCGCCTGTCCCTGTGCGCTGGGCCTGGCGACGCCGATGTCGATCATGGTCGGGGTCGGTCGCGGCGCCCAGGCGGGCGTGCTGATCCGCGACGCCGAGGCGCTGGAGCGGCTGGAAAAGGTCGACGTCCTGGTTGTCGACAAGACCGGCACCCTGACCGAAGGCAGGCCCGCCCTGACCGGCGTCAGCGCGGTCGATATGCCGGAAGACGAGCTGTTGCGGCTGGCGGCCAGCCTGGAGCGGTCCAGCGAGCATCCGCTCGGCGCGGCGGTCGTCGAGGCGGCGCGGGCCCGGGGACTGGTCCTGACGGAGGTCGCCGACTTCGACTCCCCGACGGGCAAGGGGGTCACCGGGGTCGTCGACGGTCGCCGCGTGGCGATTGGCCAGGCCCGCTGGCTGGAGACGCTGGGGGTGTCGACGGCGACCCTGACGGCTGACGCCGATGAGCGGCGGGCCGATGGCGCGACCGTGGTGTTCGTGGCCGTCGATGGCGCGGCCCGGGGGCTGCTGGCCATCACCGATCCGGTCAAGCCGACCAGCAAGGCGGCCGTGGCCGCGCTGAAGGCCGAGGGCGTCCGGCTGATCATGATGACCGGCGACAACCTCGTCACCGCCCGGGCCGTGGCGCGGTCGCTGGGCATCGAGGAGGTCGAGGCCGACGTCCTGCCCGACCGCAAGGCCGCGGTGGTCGAACGGCTGCGCGCCGAGGGGCGGGTCGTCGCCATGGCCGGCGACGGCGTCAACGACGCGCCCGCCCTGGCCGCCGCCGACGTGGGCATCGCCATGGGGGCGGGAACCGACGTGGCGATCGAGAGCGCGGGGGTCACCCTGCTGCGCGGAGACCTGACCGGCATACTGGCCGCGCGCCGGCTGTCACGGGCGACGATGCGCAACATTCGCCAGAACCTGGGCTTCGCCTTCGCCTACAATCTAGCCGGCGTCCCGATCGCGGCGGGCGTGCTGTATCCGGCGCTGGGCCTGCTGCTGTCGCCGCAACTGGCGGCGGCGGCCATGGCGCTGAGCTCGGTCAGCGTGGTCGGCAACGCCCTGCGGCTGCGGATCGCCAGGCTGTAGCGGGGCAGCCGGCCGGGCTACTTCGCCCTGGCCGGGGCCTTCATCGAGCGGTCGGCCGGAACGCCGGCCGTGACCACCTTCTGGGCGCCGGCGACCTTGCCGGGCTTCATGAACTTGACCAGCACCCGCTGGCCGATCAGCAGCGGGGCGCCGTCGGCGGTGACCACCACCTCGACCACCCGCTCGTCCGAGCGCTGGCTGGGATCGTCCGAGGCCAGCTTGCGGGCCCCGAACACGGCGGCGCGGCGGAGAACCTTGCCGATGTAGACCTTGGACGGGTCGCCCTCCGGCTGGATCTCGACCTGCTGGCCGACCGCGACATTGGGGATGTCGCTCTCGACGATCTCGGCCCGGGCGATGCGGGGGGCGTCGGGCTCCAGGTCGAACATGGTCGAGACGTTCAGGGTCGAGGCGCCGGCCCCGGGGTTGGCGTAACGGCGGGCGATGCGGCCGTCCATCGGGGCGCGGATCACCGTCAGTTCGAGATTGTACTCGGCCTCGCGCAGGGCCGCGCGGGCGGTGGCGACGCTGGCGCGCTGGGCGTTGATCTGGGCTTCCCAGTCGCGGATGGCGTCGCGCTGCTGGTCCATGCGCTGGCGGGCGACGAAGTTCTCGCCGACCAGTCCCTCAAGCCGGCTGTACTCGCGGCGGGCGGTGTCGAGCTTGACCTGCATGACCGGAATCTGGGCCTGGACCTGGGCCACCTGGGCGCGGGCGCGCTCGACGGCCAGACGGGCCTCGTCATCCTCCTGGCGCGCCAGGACCTGGCCGGTCACGACCCGGTCGCCTTCCTGCGCATAGACAGCCTTGACCACGCCGCCGCGGCGCGCCGCGACCTGGATGATGCCGCCCTCGACGTCGACCTTGCCGTTGGCGATGGCCGCGTAGGGGCTGACCACCTTGGTCGCCGCGGCCTTGTCCGCCTCGGCCTTCTTCGCCGCGTTGGCCCTGGACATCATGGTCCAGCCGGCCAGGGCCAGAACCACCACCACCAGGCCGATCCACAGCCATTTGTTCTTCAGGAAAGCGGGCATTTCGTCGGTCCTTTTAGGATCGGTCAGTGCGACGCCAGCGAGGCGTCGGGATTGGGGATGCGGCGCTCGTCGGCGATGATCTTGCCGTCCTCGATCTGGATCACCCGGTCGGCCCAGGCCTCCAGGCGCGGATCGTGGGTGACGCAGATCACGGCGGCGCCGTGTTCGGTGGCGGCGCGGCGCAGCAGGCGGATGACCACCTGGCCGTTCTCGCCGTCCAGGGCCGAAGTGGGTTCGTCGGCGAACAGGATCCGCGGGTCCTTGGCCAGCGCCCGGGCGATGGCTACCCGCTGCTTTTCGCCGCCCGACAGCTCCGACGGGCGCTGATTCAGGCGATGGCCCAGGCCGACCTCTTCCAGCGCCAGCGTTGCGCGCGCCTTGGCCTGAGTCGGGGTCAGGCCCTGGTACTTGAGCACCGTGGTGACCTGCTGCAGCGCGGTGAGGGCCGGGAACAGGTTGAAGCCCTGGAAGATGAAGCCGCAGTGGTCGAGCCGGAAACGGTCGATCCGGGTCGCCGAAAGCTTCCACAGGTCGTCGACATCCAGCGCGTCGACGCGCCCCTCTTCCGGCCGCAACAGTCCCGAGAGGGCGGCGATCAGCGTCGACTTGCCCGAGCCGGACGGGCCCATGACCATGGTCAGGTCGCCGTGGCGGGCGTCGAAGTCGACCCCCTTCAGGACCTCGATATGGGACTTGCCCGACTTGAAGCGCTTGACCAGCGCCTTGGCCTCGATGGCGAAGTCGCCGTGCTTGCCGTGGACCTTGGTGTGGCTGTTCATCGCAGCAGATCCGCCGGTTGGCTGTTCTTGAGGATGCCCAGCGACAGGAAGCCGGACATCACCGCGATCAGGATGAGGCCGGCCCCGACGATGGCGAGCAGGCCGAGCGGCAGGCCGATGACGATCGCATTGGCGGCGGCGAACAGCTTTACCAGCCAGGTCAGGCCGATCGCCGCGACCACGCCGATCACCCCGACCCAGAAGCTGAGCTCGACGACGATCCGGCGCAGCGATCCCATGCTGACGCCCAGGGCCCGCAGCGAGGCGAACTCCTTGATGTTGGCCATGATGGCGCCGCGCAGCGTCTGCCAGGTGATGGCCACGCCGATGATGACGCCCAGGACCACGCAGCCGCCGATGATGATGACCAGGATGCCTTCCTCGAACATCGCGCCGGCGTTGGCCTCGGCCAGTTCCGCGCGGGTCCAGGCCTTCCACTGGCCGTCGCCCATGGCATTGAGTTCGGTGGCGACCGCCTTGGCGCGGGCGGGGTCGCGGACCTTGACCATCAGCGGTCCGACGCGCGGCCCGGTGTCGGCCTGGCCGACCATGCGCAGGGTGTCGCGCGACATGACGATGGTCGGCTGCATCATGTTGGGATAGCCGCGCAGCACGCCGACCACGGTGACCGTCTGGCCGTTGTAGATCGCCTTGTCCCCCAGCTTCACGCCCAGCGTCGGCAGCGAGGTCTCGTCGACGGCGATGGTGTAGGGCTGACGCAGGGCGTCGACCAGTTCACGGGAGTAGTCCGTCGGGATCGTCACCGCCCCGGGGTTGGTGTCGATGATGCTCGTCATCACGAACTTCATCTTCGGCCCGCTCTGCCTGGCGCGGTCGGCGGTGCTCATCGTCGGGTCGTAGGCGGTGACCGACTGGAAGGTGCCGCCGGCGTTGTCGAACGGCTGCACCTCGACGACTTCGGGGTGATTGTAGACCAGGGGTATGAACCGGCGCGGCAGCCCCGAGGGGCCGCTCATCAGGTTGGTCGCGCCTGGCCGCATGACCATGATGTCGGCGCTCGACCGTTCCGTCTGGGCGGTGAAGCTCTGGCCGATGCCCATGAAGACGCCGGTCATGGCCAGGACGAGCAGGCCCGACAGGGCCAGCGCCATCACCGCCGCCATGTAGCGGCGCCATTCGTAGATCAACGTGGCCAAGGCCAGCGACATCAGGTGGAGTCTCCCCGGAACGCCCGAATAACGACGCTCGCGGTTCTGGACGCGACCAGGGCGGCGGCCAAGTTAAATCGGGGTAAGCCTTGCCGGGGGACTGGCCAAACGCGCGCCGCGCGGGCTAAGGCCGCTGCGGAACAGGCACGATCCTTCCATTTCCTGTGAGATTTCAATGTTACGTGTGTTCCTGGCCGGTGCGGTGCTCAGCGCGGCTCTGGTCGCGACAGCCTCGCCCGCCGCCGCCGACGAGGGCATGTGGACCTTTGAGAACTTCCCCGCGGCGCGGGTGAAGGCGGCCTATGGCGTGACCGTGGACGAGCCGTGGCTGCAGCGGGTGCGCGCGGCCACCGTCCGCATTCCCGGGTGCTCGGCGTCGGTGGTGTCGCAGGCCGGCCTGATCCTGACCAACAACCACTGCATCACCACCTGCCTGGTCCAGCTGTCTTCGGCCACGCAGGATCACCTCGTCGACGGTGTGCTGACGACCGGCCGCGATGAGGAAAGGCCGTGCGACGGCATGTGGGCCGAGGTGCTGATGGAGAGCCGGGACGTCACCGGACAGATCCGCGCGGCCGTGGCGGGCAAGTCCGGCGGCGCCTTCGTCGCGGCGCGGGACGCGGCGTTCGCCGCCGCCGAGGGCGCGGCCTGCAAGGGCATCGCCGACAGCCGTTGCCAGACGACCAGCCTGTACCAGGGCGGCCAGTACGTGGTCTATCGCTACCATCGCTACAGCGACGTGCGGCTGGTGTTCGCGCCCGAGTTCGCCGCCTTCTTCTTCGGTGGCGACCCGGACAACTTCAACTTCCCGCGCCACGCCCTGGATGTCGCTTTCCTGAGGGTCTATGCGGGGGGCAAGCCGGCGAAGACGCCAAACTTCCTGAGGTGGAACGCCGCCGCGCCGACGATCGGCGAGCCGACCTTCGTGCCTGGCAACCCGGGCGCGACCGAGCGCCAGCTGACCGTCGCGCAGCTCGAATCCTTCCGTGACCTCTCCATTCCCGTGGACCAGCTCCAGCGGTCAGAACTGCGGGGCCGGCTTGTCGAGTTTGGTCGACGCGGCGAGGCCGAGAGGCGGCTCGTCGCCGACCCGCTCTTCCTGCTGGAGAACGTCTTCAAGGTCTTCCTCGGCCGCCAGTTCGTACTGAACGACAAGGCCTTCATGGACGACAAGCGCGCCCGGGAAGCCGAGCTGCGGGCCAGGGTCGCCGCCGACCCGGCGCTGGCCGCCGTGATCGGCGACCCCTGGGCCGAGATCGCCCGCGCGCAGGAGGCCTATGCGGCCAACTACCTGCGCTACCGCCAGCTCGAGGCGGAGGCGGGCCGTGGCTCGGTGCTGTTCAACTGGGCCCGCGGCCTTGTCCGCGCCGCCGCCGAGCGCGGGAAGCCCGCGGCCGAGCGGCTGCCGGAGTTCGTCGACGCGCGACTGACGATGGAGGAGCGACGACTGACCGCGCCCCGCGCGATCGAGCCGCCGCTCGAGCAGCTCTACCTTGAGCACTGGCTGCTCAAGAGCCGCGAGTATCTGGCGGCCTGGCCCGCGGACCAGGCTGCGGTCCTCGGGCGCGAAAGTCCCGAGGGTCTGTCGGCGCGCCTGGTGTCGGGCACGAAGCTTGCCGATCCGGCGGTGCGCAAGGCGCTCTGGGACGGCGGCATGGCGGCGATCGAAGCCTCCGATGATCCGCTGATCCGCTACGTGCTGCAGATGGACGCCGCCGCCCGGGCCGCCCGCGAGGCCTGGGAGACCGAGGTGGCCGCGCCGACCGATCGGGCCGCCGAGCGCATCGCCCGCGCCCGCTTCGCCGTCTATGGCGACACCATCTATCCGGACGCCACGTTCACACCGCGCCTGTCCTACGGCAAGGTCGACGGCTGGACGCACCGGGGAACCGGGGTGGCGCCCTTCACCACCCTGGGCGGCGTCTTCGACCGGGCGACCGGCGAAGCCCCCTACGTCATGGCGCCCAGCTGGATCGCGGCGAAGGACAGGCTCGACGGCGAGATCATCTACAACTTCACCACCACCAACGACATCATCGGCGGCAACTCCGGCTCGCCGGTGCTCAATGCAAAGGGCGAGGTCATCGGCGCGGCCTTCGACGGCAACATTCACAGCCTGGGCGGCGCCTATGGCTATGATCCCGATCTGAACCGCATGGTCGCCGTGTCCAGCGCCGCTGTCACCGAAGCCCTGAGGGTCGTCTACGGCCGTGACGCGCTGGTCAAGGAGCTGATGACCGGCAAGTAGGGCGGCGGCGACCTTGCGTCCGGCCGCCGGAATGTAGTCAATCGACGCTTGAGGCGCGGGCGGGGAGTCGGGCGCCGAAGGGGTGGCGATGGTCCGGCTGGAAAACGCGCAGAGCCTGGTCGGGATCGTCCTGACCCTGGTGGTCTGCTGGGCGCTGTCTGAGGACCGCAAGCGGTTCCCCTGGCGGCTGGCGCTGGGCGCCTTGGCGGTCCAGGTCGGGCTGATCCTGCTGTTGTTCGGGCTCAAAGAGGCGCGGGGTGTGGTCAAGGGTATCAGCGCCGCGGTCGACGGACTGGGCGCCGCGACAAGCGAAGGCACCAAGTTCGTATTCGGCTATCTGGGCGGCGGGCCGCAGCCTTGGCTGACGTCAGCGGACGCGCCGTTCGTCTTCGCCTTCCAGGTGCTGCCGCTGATCCTGGTGATCTCGGCCCTGTCGGCGCTGCTCTGGCACTGGGGAATCCTGAAGCTGATCATCCGGGGCTTCGGGCTGCTGTTCGAGAAGACCATGGGCATGGGCGGCGCCTCGGCGACGGCCACGGCGGCCAACATCTTCGTGGGCATGATCGAGACCCCGATCATCATCCGCGCCTACCTCGACAAGCTGACCCGGTCGGAACTGTTCCTGATGATGGTGGTGGGCCTGGCCACCGTCGCCGGCTCGACCATGGTCGCCTACGCCACGATCCTGAAGGACGTGCTGCCCAACGCCGCCGCCCATGTGCTGGTGGCCTCGGTCGTCTCGGCCCCGGCCGGCGTGCTGCTGGCCCGGCTGATGGTGCCCGAGAAGAAGGGCGAGGGCGGGGTCAACGTCGACTACACCTCGCTGCTGAAGTACGAGAGCTCCATCGACGCCATCTCCCGGGGCGTGGCCGACGGCCTGATGGTGGTGCTCAACATATCCGCCATCCTGATCGTGTTCGTGGCGCTGGTGGCCATCGGCAACGGCCTGCTGGGCCTGGCGCCCGACGTCGCCGGCGCGCCGCTGAGCATCGAGCGCATCCTGGGCGTGCTGTTCGCCCCGCTCGCCTGGTCGCTGGGCATCGACTGGGCCGAGAGCGGCAAGGCCGGCTACCTGCTGGGCGTCAAGCTGATGCTGACCGAGTTCATCGCCTTCATCCAGCTGGGCGCCGTGCCCGAGGGGGAGATGACCGAGCGCACGCGAATGATCCTCACCTACGCCCTCTGCGGCTTCGCCAACGTCGGCTCGGTGGGCATCACCGTGACCGGCATGGGCGTGCTGATGCCCGAGCGTCGGGCCGAGATCTCCAGCCTGGTCTGGAAGGCCCTGGTCGCCGGCTTCCTCGCCACCTGCATGACCGCCGCCGTCGTCGGGGCCATGCCGCGCGAGCTGTTCGGGATCCTCTAGAACCACAACGAATCCAAAGGGAACGCTCATGAAGCTCTATGACAGCCTGAGGGCGCCCAATCCGCGCCGCGTGCGCTGGTTCCTGGCCGAGAAGGGCGCGCAGGCCGAGGGGCAGGTCGAGATCATCGACGTCAGCATCTTCGGCGGCGAGCACCGCCAGCCTGAGTACCTGGCCAAGGCGGGGCTGGCCAACGTGCCGATGCTGGAGATGGACGACGGCACGGCGGTCACCGAGTCCGTCGCCATCTGTCGCTATCTGGAGAGCGTCTTTCCCGAGCCCAACATGTTCGGCCGCGATCCGCGCGAGACGGCGATCATCGAGATGTGGGCCCGCCGCGCCGAGATGATGCTGGCCACGCCGCTGATGATGACCGTCCGCCACAGCCACCCGGCGCTGGCGGCGCTGGAGAAGCAGATCCCGGAGATCGCCGACAGCAACCGCGCCGGCGCCACCCGGTCGCTGAAGGTGTTCGACCGCCGGCTGGGCGAGAGCGACTTCATCGCCGCCGACCGCGTGACCATCGCCGACATTCTGGCCGCCTGCTCGATCGACTTCTCCCGCATGGCCAAGTTCGCCGTGCCCGACGAGATGGCCAATGTGAAGCGCTGGTATGCCGCCATGATGGCGCGGCCGGCGGCGCTGGCCGGGACCGTCGCGGCGTGATCCGCGCCCTGGTCCTCGTCGCCGCCCTGCTTCTGGCGCCGGTCGTTGCTGCGGCGCAGACGCTGACGGTGACAAACGGGGAGGGCAAGGTCACGACCTTCACGGCCGAAACGCTTGCCGGGCTGCCGCGCGGGACCGCGAAGCTGGCCGGCAAGACCGGCTATGAGGGCGTCGATCTGGTCGCCGTCCTGCGTGAGGCGGCCGTGCCGCTGGGGCCGCGCCTGCACGGCAAGCCTCTGGTCGCCTACGTCGTGGTCAAGGGCAGGGACGGCTACCGCGCCGTGTTCTCGATCGCCGAGCTCGACCCGGCCTTCCGGCCGGGCGCGGCGATCCTGGCCGACCGCCGGGTCGGCGCGGCGCTGGACGGCAACGAAGGTCCCTGGCGGCTGGTCGTCGAAGCCGACGCCAAGCCCGAGCGCAGCGTGAGGCAGGTGGAGTCGATCACGGTGACGGTGCTGCCGTAGGTCAGCGGCCGGCGTCCGCCGCCCGGATGTGACCGGCTGCCGCGTAGGCCAGGATTGCCCTGTCGGCAGTGAGCAGCGTCGCGCCCCGGTTCCGGACGGTGGCCACGATGAAGCGGTCAGCCGGGTCGGCATGAAACGGTTCCGGCAACTGCACGCTGTCGACGGCGATATCCGGTTCGATCGGCGCCAGTCTCAGTCCCGGGGTGGCCAGCGCCGCCTCGATCCACAAGGCCGTATCCCGGCCAAGAGCCAGCCGCCCCTTGGCGACCAGCATGGCGATCTCCCAGGGTGTGATCGCCGAAACGATGGCTGCGTTGGCGGCGGTCGCCTCATCGATCATTCCCCTGGCGATCGGGCCGAGCCTGGGGTCGTCGATCAAGGCCCAGACCAGCACGTGGGTATCGAACACGATCAATCGAGCGCGGCCCAATCCGACGGCGTGGTCGCCGGCGCGGTGGGGTCATCGAACCGAAGCACAGAGCCCCTCAGCGCGCCGATGATCGACTGGCCCGGCTGCGGGGCGGGGCTGAGGATGGCGACGGGGCGACCGTGTCGGGTGATGGTCACCGGACGAGGGTCGCGTGAAAGCTCCTCGATCACCTTGAGGCAGTCGGCCTTGAAGCGGGCGGCGCCGATAGACTTGCCAGTCATGGCGAGACTCCATTTATGGCCAGAATATATGGCCATAATGCCGCCGCCGCAATCCGGGCTCTCAGCCGAACCGGTGCTCGCCCCGCTCGTGGATGACGTTGGCCCGGCCGACGATCAGGTCGTCGACGCTGCCGATCCGGGCCGGGTCCTTGCCGGTGTAGGGCAGGGACCGCAGCACGTAGCGCATGGCGTTGAGGCGGGCCCGCTTCTTGTCGTCCGACTTGATCACCGTCCAGGGCGAGTCGGCGGTGTCGGTGTGGAAGAACATCGCCTCCTTTGCGCGGGTGTAGTCGTCCCACTTGTCCAGCGAGGCGAGGTCGACCGGCGACAGCTTCCACTGCTTGAGGGGATGGACTTTCCGCTCCTTGAACCGACGGCGCTGTTCCTCCTGGCTGACCGAGAACCAGAACTTTATCAGATGGGTGCCGCTGCGGGCGAGGTTGCGCTCGAACTCAGGCGCCTGGCGCAGGAACTCGACGTACTCGTCCTCGCCGCAGAAGCCCATGACCCGCTCGACGCCGGCCCGATTGTACCAGCTGCGGTCGAACATCACGATCTCGCCGGTCGTCGGCAGGTGCCGGACGTAGCGCTGGAAGTACCACTGGCCGCGCTCGACATCGCTGGGCTTCTCAAGCGCCACCACACGGGCGCCGCGGGGGTTGAGGTGCTCCATGAAGCGCTTGATCGCCCCGCCCTTGCCGGCGGCGTCGCGGCCCTCGAACAGGATGATCACCCGCTGGTTTGAGTCCTTGACCCAGGCCTGCAGCTTCAGCAATTCGGTCTGCAGGACGAACTTCTGCTGCTCGTAGTCCCGGCGCAGCATCTTGTAGCGGTAGGGATAGGCGCCGCTGCGCCAGTCGGGGGCCAGCTCGTCGGCGGCGTGTTTGGGCGTGCGGGGCGCCCGGGGCATGCCGAGCGACTGGCGCAGCACGGCCGCGTCATCGGGTGACGCGCCGGCGATCAGGGCCTCGATCCCCGCCGGATCATCCGATGCGACCGCCCTGGCGGCAGCGACTTCCGCCTCCTGCACGGCCTCGGTCCGCGCTTCGGCGAGACCGGCTTCGACTTCAACCGAGACTTCGTCCTGCGCCATGCCTGTCCTCCGTGGCCTGAGCGTCCCGCGCTCGTCACGCCAAGCTAGGCGCGGTCCGGAGGGCCCGACATGACGTGGATCAACCGCCGACGGCGGCGCGGCGGGGCAGGACTTCCCACTCGCGGCGCAGCATCGAGAAGAGGTGCGAGGAGTAGTAGACGCCGTCCCAGTGCCTGTAGACCTCGCGCACCGTGCCCTCATGCACGAAGCCTTCGCGGCGGTAGACCCGTTCGGCGCGCGGATTGGCGGTGGAGACGTCCAGCTCGAAGCGGTTCGCGCCGGTGTTCTCGAACACCCAGTCGATCAGCAGCGGCATCATCGCCCGGCCGATCCCGCGGCCGGGTTCAGAGGTCCCGATCCGTTTGAGCAGCACGACATCGGACGGGTCAGTCAGCCTGGCCAGGATGGCGAAGGCGACCAGCCGCCCGTCCTCGCGCCAGGCGAAGTAGCGGCAGTCGGCGTCGGCTATCCGCGCGGCGTGTTCGTCCGCCGTGAAGGCGCCCAGATAGACCGCGTAGTCGGCTATGCGCTCGATCGCCATGATCGCCGGGATATCATCCAGCGTGGCGGGTTCGAGCGCCATCTCAGAGCCTCCGGCCGACCTTCTTGATGACGCCGGAGAAGGACATCATCGGATTGTCGCCGGTGAAGATCAGGCCGCGCACGAAGACCATGGACTTGCCGGCCTTCAGGACTTCGCCCGTGCATTCAACGAGGTCGCCCTCATGGGCCGGGCCGATGTATTCGCCGCCCAGGCTCAGGGTCACAGCGTGCGTGCCCTGCAGTTCCCGCGTGGCGATGGAGAACAGCGCGAAGTCGGCGAAGGTCAGCATGCAACCGCCGTGCATGAACCCGCCGCCGTTCATGTGCTTCTTCTCGGCGCGGAAGGCGCAGCGGATCGAGCCGTCCGCTTCTTCGCGGTAGTAGTAGGGGCCCGACTGCGTCTCGAACGGATCGCCCTGCCAGAAGCGCCATCCGGCCCATTCGCCCTCGGTGATCGTGGTGGGCCCGTGGGGAGCCTCGTTGCCGCCGTCCATGATGTATAATCCCCGTCGTCAGGGGCGTGTTCATAGCGGGGGAAGCAGGCGATGCGAACAGGGATTGCGATGCTGGCGGCGCTCCTCGGCCTCGTCAGTGCGCCCGCCGTCGGCCTGGCCGCGCCTTCGCAGCCGGCCCCGATCCACGAACAGACCGAGAGGGTTCTCGGCAAGGCCGAATTTCGCGCACGGATGGTCGAGGCGCTCGAGGCGATGACGCCGCCGCTCAAGGTCAGGATTGTGTCGGAAGAGGAACTGGTCGTCACCGGGCCGGACGGGGCCGACTTCCGGCTGTTCCTGACCAACGCCTATCAGCAGTACCTCAACGACCCGCCCGCCCTTGACGCGGTGCTCGGCAAGTTCGCCCGCCTGGTCACCGGCGAGGGGCGGAAGGCCGAGCTGAAGGTCGGCGACCTGCGGGTTCTGGTGCGCCCGCAGGGCTACCTCGACTTCCTGCGCGACGCCGCCAGGGGCGAGGGGAAGCCGTCCACGGCCGACGACCTTCCGCTGCACCGCGCCCTGCCGGGAGGGCTCGTGGCGCTGGTCGCGCAGGACCACCCCGAGGCCTATTCCTATCCGTTCCGCGCCGACCTGCGCGCGGTCGCGCCCGACGACGCGGCCAGCTGGGACGCGGCGCTGGCCAACACCCGCGCCAACCTGGGCGAGATTCTCACCGAGGAGGCCGCCGGAGGCGTCCTGATCGTCAGCACGTCCAACGGCTTCGGCGTGAGCCTGCTCCTCCTGGACGAGGTCTGGAACGCAAAGGCCTTGAAGGGCAAGGGCGCGCCGGTCGTCGCCGTCGTCGACCGCGACACGCTTCTGCTCGCCCATGAAGGCGACCCGCGCAATGTCGCCGCCCTGGGACAGCTGATCGACGCCCTGGCGGCGGATCCCGACTCACAGGTGCTGACGACGGCGCTGCTGGTCCGCCGGGCGGACGGGCGGTGGGCGGTGCTGGAGCGGTAGGCCTCAACATCTGCTCGCACGGACCCGGGCGCGCAGTCCCGGGTTGTGCGAACACTGTTCATAATGGCCAGCGTGTGCCATCCCGCTGAAAAATGGACGCTATTTCAGGACGGGCGTCCATAGTTAGCCTCTGGTTAGCGATCTGCGGTGACTTTGCGTCATACAGCGGAGGTCCTGGATGGGCGCACACGATCATCAGTCCATGGCTCTCGAAGCCAGTATGGCGACCACGCTTGACGTCCTGGCCTGGGAGATCGAGCTGGCGGGCGCCCGTTGCATCTTCCTGGACAAGGTGATCGGCGAGACCATGCGCAGTCTGCCGGTGGAGCAGCAGGGCATGATGATCGAGGGGCTGCACGCCGTCGATCTGCTCAGCCAGCATCTGACCAATCTGTCGGCCTTCGCCCGCACGCTCAGCGCCGATGCGCCGGAAGCGGCCGGCGCGCCGGTCGGCCGGGCGCTCGGCGACATCACGCTCGGCGCGCTCGCGGACCGGATGGCCACGGCCTTTGGCGCCGAGGAAGCCGCGGCCGAGGTCGACGCCGGCGACGTTGACCTGTTCTAGGCGTCCACGAAACGGCGGGGGGCGCCACCAATGAACTTTGATACGCGCGGGCAGAAGGTGCTGATCTTCGAGAATGATCGCGCCGTGCTGGAAATGCTGCAGATCCGCTTCGACGTCGCCGGCTATCACATCATGTGCGCCCGGAACGGTCTGGCGGCCATCGAGATGCTGGGCGTGATGCGCCCCGATGCCGTGGTCATGGAGATGGCGCTGCCGGAGGCCGACGGCTTCCGCATCCTGGAGGTGATCCGCGAGCGGTACGGCAAGCCGCCGTTCCCGATCCTGATCATGGGCCGCGCGCTCGGCGCGGAGGACGTCCGGCGGGCCGTGGCGCTCGGCGCCCGGGACTGCCTCGCCAAGCCGTTCAGCGGCGCCGACGTTCTGGCGAGGGTCTCGCGCCTGCTGCAGCGACGGACCGACGGCCAGGTCGTCCGGCCGCCCGCGCCGGCGCAGCTGCAGAGCCTGGCGATCTAGTTGCACCGCCGCGGGCCGCGACGCAGCGACGGCTCTGGTCTATAGGCGGGTCCGCCCGTGGAGTTCGACCCGTGACCACCTCGCCCATTGAAGACGCCATCATGGACCTGCTCGCCAAGGCGCCGGCCGGCAAGAGCATCGACCCGTCCGAGGTCGCCAAGCTGCTGCAACCCGAACGCTGGCAGCGGATCCTGCCGCAGGTGCGCTCCACGGCCGTCGGGCTGGCCCGCCAGGGCAAGCTGGTCATCACCCGCCACGGCAAGCCGGCCGATCCCGACAGCTTCAAGGGCGTCTACCGCCTGAAACTGCCCTGAGCGCCGCGCCGCCTTTTCTTCGCCGTCTGCGCCCGGCAGAACCTGCGTCATGAACCGCCGCGCCTTCCTGATGTCCGCGACAGCGCCTGTGCTGCTCGCCGCCTGCGCCCCGACCGTCCAGATGGCCGGGACGCCGGGGGCGGCGTTCATCGGGCCCCGGTTCGACGACGAGATCTTCGTCAGCTTCGACGGCGCCAGGCTGGGCCTGACCCGCTGGACGCCGCAGGGCCGGCCGCGCGCGGTGGTCGTAGCCCTGCACGGCATGAACGACTACGCCAACGCCTTCCATTTCGCCGCGCCGGTGTGGGCCGAGGCGGGAATCGTCACCTACGCCTTCGACCAGCGCGGCTTCGGACGCTCGCCCGGGCGGGGCGTCTGGGGCGGCGAGGCGCTGATGACCGAAGATCTGCGGACCTGCGTGGACGTGGTCCGGCGGCTGCATCCCGACCTGCCGGTGACGGTGATCGGCGAGAGCATGGGCGGGGCGGTGGCGATCAGCGCCTTCGCCTCGCCGCGGCCGCCGCTGGCCCACAGGATGGCGTTGCTGGCCCCGGCGGTCTGGGGCTGGTCCAGCCAGCCGCTGCCCTACAAGACCGCCCTGTGGTTCACCGCCCATCTGGCGGGCGAAAAGGTCATCCGGCCGCCGCGCTGGGTGACCGACCGGGTGCAGCCCAGCGACAATCTCGACGAGCTGATCGCCATGGGCCGCGACCCGCTGATGATCTGGGGCGCCCGCAACGACACCCTGTTCGGCCTGGTCGACCTGATGGAAAGCGCCTGGGCCGGCGTCGGCCGGCTGCAGGTCCCGACCGCCTACTTCTACGGCGCCAACGACGAGATCATTCCGAGGGAGCCGAGCTTCCAGTCCGCGCGCCGGCTGAAGCCGTCCGACCGCTCGGCCTGGTACGCCGATGGCTGGCATCTGCTCATCCGCGACAAGCAGCGCGCCCGGGTCATCGCCGACGTGCAGAGCTTTATCCTCGATCCCGAGGCGCCGTTCCCCTCGGGTCCCCGGCCGATCCCGACCGCGCCCCAGAGCCGCGGCAGCACGCAAGGTTGAGCGGCCGGCGGCGGCCTGCTACCGATCCTTGCAGTTTGCACGGGGGTCTCTCAATGCGTCGCTTCATCGGACTGGCCCTGGCCGCCGTTCTTGGACTGAACACCGCGATCACGGCGCCCGCCGCCGTCGCCTGGGCGGCGCCCGTCGCGCCGCCGGCATCGACCCCCGCCGGTCCGACCCTGGTCGACTGGGTGACCGGATTGATGGCGCTGTCGAGCGAGGCGGCCGAGGGCAACGCGGTCTTCCAGCGCTGGTCTGAAGCGGCTCCGACGCTCAAGACGCGGGAGGACTTCGAGGCCTTCGCGGCGGCGGAGCGTCCGAAGTTCCAGGCCACGCGCGCGCGCCTGAAGGACGTCAAGGCGCGCCTCGCGGCCTATCCCGCCTATCGGGGAAACGCTGAAGATACCCGCATCGCGGCGTCGGTGCTCACGGACATGCGGAACTACGCCAGCCGTATCGAGAGCGCGGTCGGCGTTATGGACGATCTGATGGGCGCCGTGATCGCCCGGGATGATTCCAGGACCCAGGCGCTGCTGCTGAAGATTCGCGAGGCCACCGTGCTGCTCGTCGAAGGGCAGCTGGTCATGGTCAAGGGCCGCCAGGCCATCTTCTCGCGCGATGACACCGAGTACTACCTGCTCGGCGCGATGACGACGCTCTACGAAGGCATGGCCGGCACCATGCACGTCGCCTTCGGCAACACCTCGCCGGCCGAGGCGGCCGCGGCCCTGCGCGCTTCGGCCAAGAAGTGCCGCGAGCTCATCGCCGCCGGACGGACGGTCCACCAGCGCCGGATGCAGGCCGCCGGGCCTCGCGAGAAGCCGATCTTCGCCTACGATGGCGAGGCGCTCGACATCGCCGCCGAGATCGCCACGGCGCTCGACGCCGGCGCGACGGCGCTCGAGAGCGAGGCAGACCCCATCGCCGGCTTCCGAAGCGCGATGGGCCCGCTGGTCACGCTCGAGAACCGCTACATCGATGTGTCCCATCGCCAGATGGAGGCGATGAAGGCGGCCAGCTGACGGAACCGTCGGCCCGCGGACCGATTGGGGTTGTGACAGCGCGCGCCGGGGCGTAAACGGCGCGCGCACGTTCTCTCCCCAAAACGGCAAAGATTCCGGCATGACGCTGTTCGATTCTCCCGACTTCGCGAACCATGAAGGCGTGCACGCCTGTTTCGACGAAAAGTCCGGCCTGCGAACCATCATCGCCGTCCACTCCACCGCGCGCGGCCCGGCGGCCGGCGGCTGCCGCCTTTGGCCCTACGCCAGCGCCGAAGCGGCCCTGACCGACGCCCTGCGGCTGTCGCAGGGGATGTCCTACAAGAACGCCATGGCCGACCTGCCGCTGGGCGGCGGCAAGGCGGTGATCATCGGCGATGCGCGCACCGACAAGACGCCCGCCCTGTTCGAGGCGTTCGGCCGCGCGGTCGACGGCCTGGGCGGCCGCTACTGGACGGCCGAGGATGTCGGCGTGTCGCCCGCCGACATGGCCATTGTGCGCAAGCAGACCCGCTACGTGGCCGGCCTGGAGGGGCATGCCGCCGCGTCGGGCGATCCCAGCCCGGTGACCGCCGAGGGCGTCTTCCGCGGCGTGCGGCTGTGCGTCGAGCGCGCCTATGACCGCGACCTGAAGGGAGTGACGGTGGCCATTCAGGGGGTCGGCCATGTCGGCGCCTGGCTGGCCGACAAGCTGCACGCCGCCGGGGCAAGGCTGATCATCACTGACGTCAACGAGGCGGCCCTGGCCAAGGTGGCGGCCCGGACGGGCGCAAAGATTGTTGCGCCGGACGCCATCTTCGACGTCGACGCCGAGGTGTTCGCGCCCTGCGCCCTCGGCGGGGCGATCAACGCCAGGACGCTGGGCCGGCTGAAGGGCCGGGTCATCGCCGGCGCCGCCAACAACCAGCTGGCCACGCCGGAGATCGGGGCGCTGCTGTTCGAGCAGGGCCGCCTCTACGCCCCCGACTATGTGATCAACGGCGGCGGCATCATCAATGTCGCCGCGGAGATCATCGGCATCGAGGCCGGGACCCCGTTCGACGGCGCCTGGGTGGCCGCCAAGCTCGACCGCCTGACCGAAACGCTGGGCGAGGTGCTCGACCGGTCGCTGGCCGAGAAGCGCCCGACGCACGAGGTCGCCGACGAGATGGCCAAGGGCCGGATCGCTCAGGCCGTGGCGCTGAAGGCGGCGGCGTAGAGGCCGCGCGTCGCGAGAGTCTTCGTTCCGGCGCCGCGGGGCGTCGGGCCGGCGTCTTGACGGGGCGACCAGTCGGTTCATCCAACCATTGTGATCCCGTCGGGACGGGTGGGGACCGACCGTAGAAAGCCGTGATGAATCAGAAACGTCGCCAGCAGGAATCTCACCGCCAGCGCCCGACGAGATGCGGGGCGGCGCGGGATGGAAGGCCGGCGAGGGCGCTTCGTCGCCCGGAATGCGGGGGCGGATTGTCCTCGAATGTCTCGCCTTGTCCCGACTCTATATGTCTCCAGAGTCTCGCGTCTTCAGCGTCCCCCAAGCTCCGCTCATCGGGGCGGACGGGAAGGTGAGCGGAGAGATAGGGAGGGATGATGTCAGCCAAGGGTGGGTAGCAGGCCTAAGGGGTGACCTGAACCCAGGTGGTCGGGACGCCATATTTGGTAGCCCATTCCTGTGCCGCAGCCAGTGCTGTTTCGAGGGAAACGTCATCCTCAACTAGCGAGCCATAGCCTACCCACTCGCCGTCAGCTTTCCATGACCCGCCTGTGCCAAAGAACCGGCCGTCGTCAGATGCTTCGACAGTCAGCCACGGTTGATCGTCAACGACATGCGGCATCTGTTCGCCCGGCGAGAGATAGATGATTTCGGTCATCCGGTGACCCTAGCTGGAAACCTGCCGATGTCCGGAGTGGGTCTGTGCATGCTCCCGCTTCTTCGAGCAGATTCCCGCTATCGCCTCACGTCAGCGTGTCGGCAAGCACGTAGCAACCAAATATGATCAACATCAGAGCTAATGTACATCTGGCCACTAGGATCAGAATCCATGACACTCTCGATCTTACTCTAGAACGCTCTATCGAGAGCATATTAAACGTGGATAGCAACTCATCCCATTGCTCTCCGAACTTATGGCCTATGCCTCGTTCGATATATGTCGCTCCTATGAAGGAAAGGCACCAAATCAACATCAATGATGCGAATATCTCGCGAAGAGGAATATCAATCATCGATTGCTCGCACGATCCTGTCGGCGCCCCTCGCGGTTCATTGGCATTATATCCTCCCCGAACCGGCTACCGCATAGCCTTCGTGCCCAGAGATCAGGAGCCTCCCGGCTCATCCAAAAGGGCTGGGCCGACCGAACTTTCTACGTGCCATCGCATCGGCAGTCCGCCGATGGATACGTCAATCACGCCGTTCCTGTAGTCGTCTGTTGGCTCGAACGGATTGTGTAGGGTCCGTCAGGTCCCGTGAAATCAAGACGGACAGCTTCTGGAACGGTCGTCTTCAAGGAGTCAGTTTTGAAGCTGGGGCCGAATGTCCGCAACGGGTCGCAAGCGGACGGCCTGCCGCGGGGCCTCGCCCGGCGCCGAACCGCTGCTATCGCTTGGGCAGCCTTTGCTCGAACTTCGGCGGCTTGATCGGCCTGCCGCTGACCGTGAAGGAGACACCGACGACGGTGTCCTCGCGCTTGAAACCGTAGGCGCCGATCTCACGGCGGGCGGCGCTGACCGCCACCTGGCGATCGCCCCGTCGCCAGCCGACGCCCAGCTGGGCCTTGCCGAACTCGGCCAGCCGTTCGACCGACCAGCCGGTGCGGCGCCAGCCGCCCCTGGCCGGATCACGAATGATGTTCAGGCCGAACGCCTCGCCCGATCCCGCGGCGAAGACGAACCAACGGCCCTTGGCCTGATCGGCGGGTTCCGGCGCGATGCTGAGCAACAGCTGCTTGGCGTCGAACGGTTGCGAAGGGCGGGCCGGCCGCGTCGCGAAGGCCGAACCGGCGCTCTGCTCGATGGCCAGGCCCGAGCCGGTCTCGGTGGCGTCGCGGTCGGTGCTGACCGACACGCGCAGGGCTGGGCCGCCGGCCAGCACCTTCGGACTGACCGAGGCGAGGGCGACGCGGGAGCGGATGACGGCCGGGCGGGCGGTCAGGCCGCGCGCCTGGGCCTCGGCCGACGGCGGCGGGGTCAGCGCCGCGAGCTGGGCAGCGGCGCGCGGAATCGGACCCTGGACGGCGGTCGGGGCCAGCGGCGCGTCGGTCGCGGGGCCGCCGAGCAGCGCCAGGACAGGCGCGGGCGCCTCGTCCCAGCGACCGGTCCGGATGGGGGCGTCGGGATCGTCGGGAACACGGCCGCCGCCGCTGAAGGCCTGGCCGAACTCGGCCCCGGCCAGCATGGAGTCGGAAGTCAGTCCGTCGGTCGCGGCGCCGATGGAGGACGCCGCGCTTACAGCCATCGTCACAAGGACGACGACGCTCGTCAGACTAGCCGCCGCGATCGCTCGCATGGCGCACCCGGAAAAACCAACTCCCCGAAGAACATTGGTTAACGAGAAGGGAAAAGGACGCAACCCCGCTCGCGAGGCGGGAGAGCAGATTCTTTCCCCCGGCCGCTCAAGCGCGACCTCGCAGGCGACCTAGTGGCCGGGCCGGGGCGTGGGTTTGCGGTCCGGCGCGGTCTTTTCCATGCAGCGCTTGTCCGGCTGCTGCCCGTGCTGGGGCAGGGCGTCGGTCTTCGGGAGCGCGGCGGTGCGCATGGGATTCTGCTGGGGAAAACCACTGGTCATCGGCGTCTTTGCTCCTCCCTTGTTGCTATTGGCTATGCGGCGGCGGGCAGGGCCAGCGGGCGGACGTCGACATGGACATCCAGCCGCTGGGTTCCGGGATCGCCCAGGATCACGCCGCTGACCGGGGCGGCCTCCTGCGGACGGCGGCTGGCCGCGATGCGGATCAGGTCGACGGATTCGGCGATGCCGTTGGTGGGATCGAACTCCATCCAGCCCAGGCCGGGCAGGAACACGTCGCACCAGGCGTGGGTCGCGCCGGCGCCCCGCATGGCGCCGCTGTTGACGTACCCGGAAACGAAGAGCGTCGCATAACCCAGCCAGCGCAGGCTCTCGACCATCAGCCAGGCGAAGTCGCGGCAGGTCCCGCCGCCCCGCCGCAGGGTCTCCGCCGGGGTCTGGACCCCCTCCTCGTGACGCGCCTGGTAGCTGAACTGGTCGTGGATCGTGCGGTTCAGCCGCAGCAAGAAGTCCAGCGCCGGCTCGCCGTGCGACCGGAGATGTCCGGCCACCCAGCGGAAGACGCTGCCGTCGCGGTCCTCCAGCACCGGCGTGATGAAGGGAGACAACACCACCCGATCCTCGACCGGGTAGGCGATGGGCATCGCCGTGTGCGGGTCGTCGGCCCTCAGGTAGGCGAGCGGCGCGGGATAGCGGTCGATGACCAGCCGGTTGGTGATGTGGAGATGGTCGGCCTGGCCCTCCGGCGTGAACAGGCAGACGCAGTTGCCCAGGGCGTCGAAGACCCAGCGCGTCTGCCCGGGCGAGGAGGTGCTGAGCGAGGCCTCGATGACCCGGATGGCGTGGCTGTCGCGGGGGCGCAGCAGCAGCCTGTGCGCGCCGAACGCGACAGGGCGCTCGTAGCTGTAGCGGGTCTCGTGCAGGATGGTCAGGCGTGTCACAGGGCGGGAACCCGTCGTCAGGCCGACGGTTCCATCACGATGCAGGCAGAGGCCAGCAGGCGGCCTAACCGGCCTCTCGCGCCCGGTCCGCGGCCTCGAAGTGGGCCATCTGGTCGGCGTGGGCCTTCCTGAACGCGGGCCGATCGGTCACGCGGGCTACATAGGCCTCGCTCGCCGGCCGGTCGCCGAAGGCGCGGACCTTCTCGACCCGCAGCACGTCGGCCATCAGCAGATCGGCGACGGTGAAGCGCCCGGCCGCCAGCCATTCCCGCTCGCCCAGGATTCGTTCGAGGTGGTCGAGGCGCTGGCTGAGCCAACCGGCAAGGCCGTTCGTCGGGGCGCCGCTCATCTCCAGGAACCACCACGGCAGGGAGACCATCTCGACCGAGTTGAGCGCGGCGATCGTCCATTGCAGGGTTTCCGCCTCGCCGGCCGGATCGCGCGGCGCCAGCGCCTCGCTCTTGCGCGCCAGATGCAGCAACGCCGCGCCGCTCTCGAACAGCTCGATGTCTCCATCGTTCAGGTAGGGAACCTGGCCGAACGGCTGACGCTCGAGATGATTGGTCGCGCGATCATCGAACGGGATCGTCCGGACCAGATAGCCGAGGCCGGCCTCCTCGCACGCCCACCTCAGCCGCAGGTCGCGCACAAAGCCGCGCGGCATCTGCGGGACCCAGTCCAGGGTCCAGATGGTCAGGTCGCTCATCCCGGCATTCTCCCGCTCACCTCAAGACAGCGGGTGAACGTACACCTCGTTCCAGCCGATGCGATCCCCGTCGAACTCGACAAGGTCGAAGCCGCGCATGCGGGTTGTCGATCCGTCGGGCATCGACACCGTGCAGTACCACCGGCCGCAGAAGCCGTTATCGATCGACCACACCGTCTCGGGCTCGTAGGTCATCGGCGGCGTGGCGGCGAACAGGCCGGTCAGGTAGGCGCGCAGGGCGTCATGGCCGACGATGCCGGCCGCCGTCTGCGGATCCTTGTAGGTGCAGCCGGGCGCATAGAAGCCGACCAGCGCCTCGACGTCCTTGGCCGTCCAGGCGGCCAGCCAGCGGGCGTTGAAGTCCTCGATGTCCATCATGCGCCCTCCAGCACCCGGGCCCGGTGTTCGGGCGTGAAGACCTCCGCCGGCAGCGACTCAGGGCCGGCCATGACCGCGAAGCCATGGAGGCCCAGACTCGGATCGGCGCTGCTGCGCTCGAAGTAGCTGCGACGGCGGGCCTTCGCCTCCGGACCGAACTCGGCGTCGATCACCGAGGTCAGGCTGGCGGCGAAGCGCAGGCGGCGCATGCGCTCGGCCCTCTCCTCGGCGTAGGCTCCGAAGGCCGCCGGGCTCCAGTCGTCGCCGCCCAGCAGCACGTCGCGTACGGTGCGCACGTCGCGATAGGTGATCGAGAGGCCGAGGCCGCAGATCGGATCGTTCCATCCCGCAGCGTCGCCCACCAGCACCACGCCCTGCGCCGCCTGGGTGTCGGTCCAGCTGTCGTTGTTGAAGTAGCTCAGCACCGGACCGGCAGGAGTCCCGTCGGCGATGGTCTCTCCGGCCGGGCAGCAGTTCAGGCGGAAGGCGTCGAGGAACTTGCGCTGGCCCTCCGGCCCGCCGAACCGGCCCTTCTGCTCCAGCGGATAGCTGCCGTAGAGGCGCACCTTGTCGCCGCCCTGCGGGAAGGCGAGGAAGGCGAAGTCGTCCTCGGTGCCGATCGCCTGCAGGTCCTGGTCCCAACCGCCGGCCCCCTCGACCAGCATGCCGGCGAACCAGTGGTGTGGCCGGTCCTGGTGCAGGGTGATGCCCGCCGTCTCGCGCACCTTGCTGGAGCGGCCGTCGGCGCCGACGATCAGCCGGCAGCGGACGGTGTGCTCGACGTCGCCGTGGAGGAAGGTCACCGACGGCTCGGCGCCGGGGCTGACGGCGGTGACCATCGCGCCGCGCAGAGTCTTCGCGCCGGCGGCCGTCGCCGCGTCGAACAGGGTCTGGGAGTGGTGCGGATTGCCGATGGCCAGCGGGCCGGGCACGTCGGCGGCGAAGATGCCCAGCGGCAGGGTCCTGGCCTCGGCCTCCTCCGGCGTGCGGGTTTCGTCATAGGTCACGTGGCGGCCGATGTGGTGGCCGCCGGCCGCCTTCAGCGTGTCGAACAGGCCCAGCCGCTGGGTCTCGACCACGCCCCAGGGCGCGATCCACTCGCCGCGGACCCGGTCCTCGAAGACCTCGGTCTGTTCCAGCAGCAGCACGTCCCGTCCGGCCCGGGCCAGCACCGCCGCCAGCGCCGAACCGCCGATGCCGCCGCCGACGATGACCACCTCATGGAAATCGGCCAAGGGTCGTTCCTCCTCGTTGTTGACGCGGACGGTAAGGCTCTGGATTTCCTTGGCAACCGTGACCCGACGTCAGCCCAGCAACATCCCCATGCCGGCCTGGACGGCCGGTCTGGCGGACAGGCGCTCGACCCAGGCAGCCATCGCCGGACGGCCCGCGATCTCCTTGTCGAGGCCGGCGCGGGCCGCGACCACGACCAACGGCGCGTAGCAGATGTCGGCCAGCGAATAGTCGTCGACCAGCCAGTCGCCGCCGTCCAGTCGCCGCTCCAGCACATCCAGGTGAGCGGTCAGTTCCGCTCGGCCCTGCGCGGCGACCTCAGGTCCGGGCGGGATCCCGAGCGAATGGGGCGCGATCCAGCGCTTCCAGGAGAAGGGCCAGATGTCGTTGCTCCAGCCCATAAGCTGCCGGACCACGGCGCGCGCGGCGGGGCCAGCCGGCATCAGGGCGGGATCGGGCTTCAGCTCCTCGAGATACTCCAGGATCGCCGTCGACTCGGCGATGACCGTTTCGCCATCCTCGAGCACCGGGACCTGGCCGAACGGGTTCAGCGCGAGGAACGCCGGCTGCCGGCTGGCGCCGCCGGGCAGGTCGATGATCGCCTCCTCGCAGGCCATGCCCTTCTCCGCGAGCGCGATCCGCACCCGCCAGGGCATGAGGGATACGGGATGCCAGTAGAGCTTCATCGGGCGGCTCGCCGCCTGCCCGGCCGGTAATCCTCGACGACCTTGCCCGCCAGCTGCGTCTCCGTGAACAGCACCGGCCGGGTCTTCATGGCCGCGAACAGGGCGACCTGGTCGGCATAGTGTTTCGAGGTCGGCCGTTCCGCGCCGGCCCCGAACTGGTGGATGCTCTCGCTGGACAGGTTTCCTGCCCGGTCCCAGGTCACGAACATGATGTAGGTGTCGCCGGCCACGCCGGTCAGGCGGCCGTCCGCCTCCGGCTTTCCGTAGACCGCCCGCAGGATGTCCGGCCCGCCATCGATGGGCAGGTCGACGTCGCCCCGGCGGATGCGGTTGACCTCGCCCCAGGTCGGATCGATGCGGCCAAAGCCGGTCCGCAGGGTCTTGATGGCGGCGGCGAGCGCTTCGCCGGCCGAGACCTTCGGGCCGTCGCCGGCGCGGCCGTTGATCACCGCCAGCGCCGTCATCACGCCGAGGGCGGCGGCGCGGCTGTCGCGGTCGGTGCGAAGGTCCCACCCGGCCAGCAGGGCCTTGGCGGCCGCGAGGTCGGCGTCGCCGCCGGGATCGAGCTTGGCGATCTCGGCCATGACGCCCGCCAGCTCCGACTTGCGGCTGTAGGCGAGGTCGAACTTGTAGGCCCGGAAGTCCTCAGCCGAGATGACCGGATCGGCGGCGTAGGTCTCGGTCAGGCGCCAGGCGCGGTTGGTCATGTTGGTCTGCACGCCCATGGTCAGTGGATAGAGGCGCGGATCCATCCCGTCGCCCAGCGCTGTGGACTGGTAGGGCGTGTTGTTGGCGTTGAAGACCAGGCCCGAGGCCGGGTTCCACAGTTGCGGGACCTGCGCGAACGGCCTGTAGCCCTCCCAGACCAGGTCGGACCGGTCGCCGGGCAGGACGCCGGACCAGTCCACGCCCTCGCGGCGGTTGGGGAACAGGCCATTGTAGACGTAGCCGATGTTCCCGGCCTTGTCGGCGTAGATGTAGTTGATGCTGGGCAGGGCCTGCAGCGCCATCGCCGCCTGCCACTCGCCAAGGTTGGCGGCCCGGTTCAGCCGCCAGTACTGCAGCGGCTGGCGCGCCTCGCCCATGCCGGCGTAGCGCAGCGCATAGAGACCGGACTTCGTCTCCAGCACCGGGCCGTGGACGCTGCGCAGCACCGGCCGCTTCACCGTCCAGCGGAAAGGGCCCCAAAGCTTCACGCGCAGCTTCGCCTCGGACCGTTCGAAGTCCTTCCACTGGCCGTCGAGCCGGTACTGGTTCTTGTTCGCGGGGTTGATGACCAGCCGATAGACGTCGATCAGATCCGGGTTGTTGACCGTGTTGGCCCAGCCCAGGTGGGCGTTGTGGCCGTGCAGCATGAAGGGCGAGCCAGGGAAGAAGCCGCCGGCCACATGCCAGCCCTCGCCGCTCTGCACCACCGCCTCGTACCAGGCGACCGGGCCGGTGTAGGGCTGGTGCGAGTTGACCAGCAGCCGGGTGGCGCCGTCGGGCGAGCGGGCCGGGGCCACGGCGACGCCGTTGCTGCCCTTGGGCAGCGGGTCGGGCTCGCGGTCGTTCAGCTTCCGCAGTTCTCCGTCCAGGCCGTAGAAGAACGGCGTCTTGAAGACGAATCCGGCCGCGATGTCCTTGCCGGTCAGCGGCAGCAGCCCCGGCGCGACCTCGCCCGGGTGAGTGGCGGCGTAGTAATTCACGCCGTCGGCGTAGCCCTCCAGCACGGCGCGGACGTCGACGGGTAGCGTGGCGTAGCCGGCGTCGACCGTCTTCCACACCTCCAGCAGGGCGACGATGTAGTCGCCCGGCGCGGCGCCCAGGCCCTCCTCGGCGGCGAGCGCGCCGCGCGTGGCCAGGGCGACCTGCTGAATGGTGCCGAAGTCGTCCTCGCTGTGGGCGAAGGCCAGGCCGAAGGCGGCGTCGGCGTCACGGCGGCCCAGGATGTGCGGCACGCCCCACCGGTCGCGGCGGATGCGGACGTCATACTGGTCCGCCTTCGCGACCAGGAGCGCCAGGTCCGCCTTCGCGGGCCGGTTGGGGACATCCAGCAACAGAACCGTCGTCGCCGCGATGACGAGCAGCGCGAGCAGGGCCCCGACGCCCTTGATGATCCACTTCATGCCGTTCCCCCGGGCGTGCCTTTCGCGATCCTAGGCCGCCTTGCCGGGACTGGATAGCGCGGCCCGGCAAGGCGGCGATTTGCTGTCCCTCGGCAGCGTCGAAGGGGGTTGAGGGACAGCTGCCGGCTATCGCCGGACGCCGTCCCGGCCCCGACCGTTCCCCCTACGGCGCCCGCTGTTCCGCTAAGGCATTGTAACGAAACGTCAGACGGCGGAGGCCCTTTCGACTTGCCGCGAGGCCGTGCGGCGGGCTAGGCAGACTCCCGCGCAAGGGGTCGATCCACAGAGCCACGTCAGAGGGCCAGGGATCGGGACGCCCCGACATATGTAGGAGCGTCTGTGATGGGTGCTGATGCCATCGAGGGCCTTGACCAGGCCCCCACGAAACACGCACGTCTCGTCGCGTGGGTCCGGGAAATCGCCACCCTCACCAAGCCCGACCGGGTTTACTGGTGCGACGGCTCCGACGCCGAGTGGGAGGCGCTGACCACGCAGCTGTGTGAGTCCGGCACCCTGACGCGCCTGAATCCTGACAAGCGCCCCAACAGCTTCTACGCCGCCTCCGACCCGCGCGACGTCGCCCGCGTCGAGAGCCGCACCTTCATCTGTTCGGAGCAGGAGATCGACGCCGGCCCGACCAACAACTGGTCCGATCCGGTCGAGATGCGCGAGCGCCTGGGCAAGCTGTTCGACGGCTGCATGCGCGGCCGCACGATGTACGTCGTGCCGTTCTGCATGGGCCCGCTCGGCTCGCCGATCAGCGCGCTGGGCGTGGAGATCACCGACAGCGCCTATGTCGCCATCTCGATGCGGGTCATGACCCGCATGGGCAAGGGCGCGCTGGACATGATGGGCGAGGACGGCTTCTTCGTGCCGGCCGTCCACACCCTGGGCGCTCCGCTGAGCCCCGGCCAGGCCGACGTGCCGTGGCCCTGCAACGACGACAAGTGGATCGTCCACTACCCCGAGACCCGCGAGATCTGGTCCTACGGCTCGGGCTACGGCGGCAACGCCCTGCTGGGCAAGAAGTGCTACGCCCTGCGCATCGCCAGCGTCATGGCCCGCGACGAGGGCTGGCTGGCCGAGCACATGCTGATCCTCAAGCTGACCTCGCCCAAGGGCGCGGTGCGGTTCGTGGCGGCGGCCTTCCCCAGCGCCTGCGGCAAGACCAACCTGGCCATGCTGCAGCCGACCATCGACGGCTGGAAGGCCGAGACGGTGGGCGACGACATCTGCTGGATGCGCTTCGGCGACGACGGCCGGCTTTACGCGATCAATCCGGAATCGGGCTTCTTCGGCGTCGCGCCGGGCACCGGCATCGGCACCAACAAGAACGCCATCGACGCCCTGGACCGCAACACGGTCTTCACCAACGTGGCCCTGACCCCGGACGGCGACGTCTGGTGGGAAGGCCTGACCGACGAGAAGCCCGCCAAGCTGACCGACTGGCGCGGTCGTCCCTGGACGCCCGAGAGCCCCGAGCCCGCGGCCCATCCCAACGCCCGCTTCGCGGTCAGCGCCGCCCAGTGCCCGGTCATCGCCGCCGAGTGGGACGATCCGAAGGGCGTGCCGATCAGCGCCATCCTGTTCGGCGGCCGCCGGGCCAGCGCCGTGCCGCTGGTCACCGAGGCCTTCGACTGGGCCCACGGCGTGTTCCTGGGCTCCACCGTCGCCTCGGAAGGCACCGCCGCAGCGGAGAACAAGGTCGGCGAGCTGCGCCGGGACCCGTTCGCGATGCTGCCCTTCTGCGGCTACAACATGGGCGACTACTTCGGCCACTGGCTGGACGTTGGCGCCAAGGCCGACGCCGACAAGCTGCCGCGCATCTTCATGGTCAACTGGTTCCGCAAGGACGAGAACGGCCGCTTCGTGTGGCCGGGCTACGGCGAGAACAGCCGCGTCCTGAAATGGATCTTCGAGCGGCTGGAAGGCGAGGCCGCCGCGACCGACACCGCCATCGGCCGCCTGCCGGCGCCTGGCTCGCTGGACACGGTCGGCCTTGGCCTTACCGACGCGCAGCTGAAGATGCTGACCACCGTCGACGCCGAAGTCTGGACCGAGGAAGCCTCGCTGATCCCGGCCTTCTTCGAGAAGTTCGGCGACCGCCTGCCGGCGAAGCTGTGGGCCGAGCACGAGGCGCTGACGACGCGGCTCGCCGCTGGTGTGACGAAGGAAGCGGTCGTCGCGGCCTGAGCCCTTCGATCGTCGACAAGGAAAAGGCGCCGACGGGAAACCGCGGCGCCTTTTTCGTCTCTGCGTCCTTCGCGACGCTCGCTTAAAGCTCGCTCCTCAGGATGACGAGCGTGGGTTGGCTTCCACTGAATTCGTCATGGTGAGGAGCGGACCTTCAGGTCCGCGTCGCGAACCACGCAAGCTCTACTCGGCCGCCATCAGCGCCGGGTTCACATCGCGGACGGGCAGCATGACCACCTCGGCGCCGGTCGGAGCCCGCATCTCGGCCAGCTCTTCAGGCGTCACCATGAAGCCGTGCGCCCGGGCCTTGCGGCCCAGGTCGATGCGCGAGGTCCAGGCCGCGATCGGGGCCGACAGCAGCATCGGCACGACGATCGGCCAGACCCACAGCAGCAGGTCGGGACGCAGGATCAGGGCCAGGGTGCAGAACAGGCCGGCGAAGGTCTCGTTGCGATAGCTGCGGACCGCGTCGGCGCGGCTGAGGGCCTCGCCGTCACGCACCTGGGCGGTCCAGCCGGCGTCGCGGCCGGTCAGGATCTCGTACACCGCGCGGGTGTTGCCGATCATGTAGATGGGGGCGGTGATCGCCGACAGGGCCATCTCCGAGACCAGGCCCTTGGCCAGCATCCGGCGGCCGCCGAAGGCCTCGCGCTCGGCCTTGCTGAAGAAGGCCAGGCCCCAGCCCATCAGTTTGGGTCCCAGCAGCATCAGGGTGGTCAGCAGGGTGGCCCACATGAACGGGCTGTAGTCGAAGCGGAACAGGTCCATGAAGCCGTACCAGGTCGGGCGGTCGCCGACCTGGATGACCATGCCGACCACCAGCGAGGCCAGCCACAGCGGCGAGGCGATGTAGGCCATCAGGCCGACGCCCATCTGGAAGCGGCTCATCGGGTGCAGGCCGGCGGCGCCGATGACGCCGAAGTGCTGCATGTTGCCCTGGCACCAGCGGCGCTCGCGCTTCATGAACTCCAGCAGGCTGGGCGGGGTCTCTTCGTAGCTGCCGCCGAGCGCGGCCGTGACGTGGACGCCCCAACCGCCGCGGCGCAGCAGACCGGCCTCGACCACGTCGTGGCTCATCACATGGCCGCCGAAGGGCTTGCGGCCCGGCAGGTGCGGCAGGCCGGCGCACTGCGCGAAGGCGCGGACGCGGACGATCGCGTTGTGGCCCCAGTAGCTGGCCTCGGACCCCGACCACCAGGCCAGGCCCGCCGAGGCCACGCGGCCGTACAGGCGGACGCCGAACTGCTGGGCGCGGGCGAACAGGCTCTCGGCGTTGATGACCGTCGGCGTGGTCTGGATCAGGCCGACGTCCGGCTGGCGCTCCATGGCGTCGACCAGGTGCAGCAGGGTCTCGCCCGCCATCACGCTGTCGGCGTCCAGGATGATCATGCTCTCGTAGGCGCCGCCGAAGCGACGGACCCAGTCGGCGATGTTGCCGGACTTGCGCTCGGTGTTCTGGCTGCGCCGGCGGTAGTAGGCGCGGCAGCGGCTGCGGTTGCGCAGCAGGTTGAACTCGGTCCACTCGGCGGCGGCGATGAGGTCGCTGGTGGTGTCGCTGAGCACGAAGATGTCGAACGACCGCGCGGCGCCCAGGCGGGCGAGGTCGGCGTCCATCCGGGCCAGCCGGTCCATCGTGGCGCGCGGGTCCTCGTTGTAGACCGGCATCAGCAGGGCGGTTCGGGTGCGGGGCAGGGGCGCGCGGGCGGCGAAGGCCAGCTCGTCGTTGGCGCCGCGCAGCAGGACCGCCAGGCCGATGGCCGCGTTGGTGAACCAGCAGGAGATGGCCGCGATCAGCGTGATGAACAGCGTCAGGCCGATCACCTCGAGCAGCATGAAGCCTTCGGCGGCGTACAGGCGGATCGGGGTCCAGCAGGCCAGCGCCGTCAGCACCAGCGTGCCGGTGGTCAGGACGGCGCGGCGCTTGGCGATGTCCGCAGGGCCGCTGGCCGGCTGCGAGGCCGCGATCGCCGCGTCTGCGCCCAGCGACTGGATCGGCATGGCCAGAGGGGCCGGGGCGGGCAGGTGTTCACGTGTCGGAGCCGCCAGCTCGACGTAGCTGTCGCTCTCGTACCGGACTGCCAGATTGCTCATGTCCATGGACGTCGCCGTACGCTTCCTGGTGACCGGACGGGCCCCTCCCATGAGACCCTGACCGAACTTCACGGACTTGTGTTGTTGCGGCGCAATAAATGCAAGCCCCAAGCGTCAAGAAAGAGGCGATCAAGCCCGGAAAAATCGGGGCGGCCCGGAAAAAATGCCCGTCCGGTGCAGTTTGCGTGAATTTCAGGCGCAATCACGCATCATCACGCATTCGAGAGGGGCGGGTAGCGCTCCGTGATCGACTCGCCGATCATCCGCGCCTCCACGTTCAGACCGGCGCCGACTCGGCCTCCGCGAGGGCGACCGATATCAGCCGGCGTTCCAGCAGGAAAGCCGTCACCCCGACCCATCCCACGAGCACGATGGCGAAGGCGCGCTCCCACCAGCCGACGTTGTCGTCGTTGACGGTTCCCGGGAACACCAGATGCCGGGTGATCACCGTCAGGATGACCATGGCCACAAGCACCGCCGCGAGGAACCATCGCAGGCGGGCGACGCCCTCGACCTTCCACAGGGCCCAGATCAGGAAGATCGGCGCCAGCTGGATGAAGAGGCCCAGGTTGATCATCCGGTGGCGCGGGTCGGGCCAGGTGTAGACCCCCGACACCACCAGACCGACGGCGCCGACCAGGAAGGCCAGGCCGACGATGACCGCCGGGATGCGTCCGCCGCCCAGCGCGACCAGTGTCAGGCCAAAGCCCAGACCCGCGAAAGCGGCGGCGATGCCGGCCAGGATGACGCCGGTGTTGAACAGTCCGGCCGAGGCGGGCGGCGCGGCGGGACCGGCCAGCTCGCTGATGTACTGGGTGGCGTGGTCGAAGCTGGGGAACAGCAGCGCCGCCGTGACCGCAGTGACGGCCGCCAGCAGCGGCGCGCCGATCCCGGCCCAGAGCAGCCAGCGGCGACGACGATAGCGGTTCATGCGGCGCGCGCCGGATCGGCCGGGGCGCCGGGCGAAGGCGGGGCCACGAAAGGCGGGCGCGGGTGGCGCTTGAGGCCCCACAGGGGGCGCATCGGTCCTGTCCGGCGGACGATCTCGTAGACGGCGAGGCTGCCGCCGATGGTGACGGCCAGCAGCAGCGCCGCCTCCGGCAAGGCGGCCAGGTTCCAGGGCTTCACCAGGTAGACGGCGACGACCAGCAGCGTCTGGTGGACCAGGTAGCAGGGGAAGACCGCGTCGGTCAGGTAGCGCAGCGCCGGCCCGTCGGCGCGCCGCAGCCAGACGCTGCCGTAGCCGAGGATGGCGGCGATCGTCAGCCACTGGTTGGCGGCGTAGACCAGGCTCTTGGGAATGGCGAAGAAGAAGCGGCCGTCGGGGTGGGCGGTCAGGGCCATCAGGGCCACGAGCATGACCAGCGCCCCGGCCAGCGCCGGTCTGCGGAAACGCTCCAGGTCGGCCCAGACCGGCTCGCGCAGGGCCATGGCGAAGCCGAACAGGAACACGGCCAGCGAGACGGCGTGGTTGTACCAGTCGACCGGCAGCTGGTTGGTGATGCCGAAGATCGGGAACAGGGTCATGCGAAGCACTGCGAGATAGGCGAAGGGCACGACCAGCACGCGCCAGCCGGCCAGATGCCGTTCCAGCAGCGTCTCAAGCCGCGCCAGCCAGGGCGGCCGGTTCAGCAGGGCGATCGCCGCGAAGGTGTAGACGCCGATGTAGAGCACGAACCACAGGTGGTTCAGCGGGATGCGCAGCAGCTGCGAGGGGCTGAAGGTGTGCAGCCACCAGCCGACCAGGTCGCCGGTCCACCAGCCCTTGTCCAGCGCCTCCAGCCAGGACTGAGGCGGCACCAGAAAGATGACCCCGAACAGGAAGGGCGGGACCAGTCGCGCCAGCCGCGCCTTGGCCGTCTCGCGCGGCGACAGCCGCCGGCTCATGAAGCGCAGCGCCGCGCCGGACACCAGGAACAGCAGGGTCAGCCGCCAGGGCCCCGTCGCCAGGATCGCCTCGGCCAGCCAGCCGAAGGTGTGGCGGCTGTGCATGTGCCAGTCCCAGGGGGCGTAGACGAGCGCGACATGGAACAGGATCAGCAGCCCGAACGCCGTGACCCGGATCCAGTCCAGGTCTGCGCGGCGGGCGAAGGCGGCCGGCCCTGGCGCCGCCTGGGACGACGGCGCGGTCTCTGTCGGGGCATCCTGCATCACGGCGGGCGTCTGCAACCTCAAATCCGGGCCGGTCGTCTCGCGGCGTCCTGCCAGAGAAAGCCGGCCGCGGCGAGTCCGTCGGCGGCGTTGCTGGCTATGGGGCGGGCAGGACTGTGGCGATGCAGCAACTGTTTTGTGCAACCGCGAACTTAACCTGTTCATCCGTCGGATTCCAGACTATGGCCCCGCCCCGACGCAGCCAGTCTGTGTCGTGACCGGTTCGGGCTGTCGGAGGCGAGAACCGGTTCCCTGTGAAGTGCGGGCTGCGGGGCCCGCGGAACCCCGGTCCGAAAGGGCCGGGGTTTTCACGTTTGGGGGCGCCCAACCCTAATCTCCGTCATCCTCGCGCTCGTCGCGAGGACCCATGCGTGGTGAGCCGGAAGAGCTTGACCGGGCCGGGCCGCCGCGCCTCACATCGTCGTCGCTGGTGATCATGGGTCCTCGCGACAAGCGCGAGGATGACGGCGCCAAGGTGGGGGTTCCGTTCCGCTGCGTCCGTCGCGCAAGATGCCCGGATGATCACGCTCTGGCACTGCGCGGACGCCCGCTCGTTCCGACCCCTCTGGGCTCTCGAGGAGCTCCAGCTTCCCTATGCGCTGAAGATGCTGCCGTTCCCGCCCCGGATGCTGGCGCGGGAGTATCTGGCCGAGAATCCGCTGGGCACCATTCCGCTGCTGGTCGACGGCGAGACGCGGATGACCGAGTCGGCGGCCATCGTGCAGTACCTGTCCGAGGCGCACGGCGGCGGCGCGCTGTCGGTGAAGCCGGGCGAGGCGGGCTACGGCGCCTTCCTGAACGGCCTGCACTTCGGCGAGGCGACCCTGACCTTTCCGCAGACGCTGGTGCTGCGCTATCGCCGGCTCGAGCCGAAGGAGCGCCGCCAGCCGCAGGTGGCCGACGACTACGCCAAGTGGTTCCTCGCCCGCCTGCGGGGGCTGGAGGCCATCCTGCAGACGTCGGACCACTACGCCGCCGGCCGCTTCACGGGCGCGGACATCTCGGTGACCTATGCGCTGCTGCTGGCCCAGAGCCTCGGCCTCGACGGCGACTTCCCGCCGGCCGTCGCCGCCTACTGGGCGCGCATGCAGGCCCGCGAGGGCTTCCAGCGGGCCAAGGCGGCGCAGGAGCGCGCGAGTGCGGAGCAGGGGCTGACGCCGCTCGACGTGAGCAAGCTGTAGGTCAAAAATCTCCGTCATCGTCGGACTTGTTCCGACGACCCATGAACACCAGCGACGAGTGAGGAGATGTCGGAAACGCCCTGCCTTCTCGTCGGGCTCACCACGCATGGGTCGTCGGAACAAGTCCGACGATGACGGAGGGAGGTAGATCCCCTACTTCGCCTCGGCCAGCGCGAAGAGCAGGTCGACGTAGAACTTCTCCACCTCCGCCAGGCCCGCGACCTTCGAGCCTGCCTTCGGCTTGACGACCATGTACTCGTTGGGCGCATGCTGGGCCGAGCCGTGGCCCAGGCCCGCGGTGACCAGCGGAAGCTTCAGGCGGTCGGTGAAGACGTAGTAGGGCGCGCTGCCGGCCAGACGCGGCAGGACGGTGGGGGTGACTCCGTACTTGTTGAACGTCCCGATCGCCGCCCTGACCAGCGGAGCGTCGACCGAGGTCTGGGCCGGCGGATAGCCGCTGAGCTGGCTGATCTGGATGTCGGTGAAGCCGTTGGCGTCGAGGTGGGCGCGGAACTTCGCCATCATCTCTTCGGGCGTCTGGTTGGGCACCATTCGCACGTCGACCTTGGCCACCGCCTTGTGCGGCAGGATCGTCTTGGTCCCCACCCCGGTGTAGCCGCTGACCAGGCCGTCGATGTTGAAGCTGGGGTTGAACAGGTTCTCGTAGAGAGTCTCCTTGGCGGTCATGCCGCCGATCCAGCGGTCGACCTTCAGCGCGTCCTTGCGCGCCTCGGCCTCGGCCAGCCACTGGGGCAGGACGCCGTTGGCCAGGCGCTGCTCCTCGGCGCTGGGCGCGCGGACGCTGTCGTAGAAGCCGGGCACCAGGCAGGTGTTGCCGTCGACGGTCGTCAGGCTGGCGAGGGCATGGGTCAGGCGCCAGGCCGGACTGTCGAGGATCGACTTCAGCGAGCCGTGCACCTCCGCCTCCTTGGGGCCGCCATGCGGGCCGCCCTGCGCGATCAGCTCGACGTACCAGATGCCTTTCACCCCCATGGGCATGGAGACGGCCCCGGCCGGCGTCTGGCTGTTCATCGGGAACATGACCCCGTCGGCGGTCTTCAGCCGGTCCTCGTACTGGCCGATGATCTCCGGATAGTTGGGCGAGCCCAGCTCCTCCTCGCCCTCGGCCAGGATCATCAGGTTGACCGGCAGCTTGCGGTTCACGGCCAGGATGGAGGCGACAGCGTTCAGGAATGCGCGCTCGGGCCCCTTCTGGTTGGTCGCGCCGCGGGCCATCAGCACCTGGCCGAACCTGGGGTCGTCGACCAGCTCGCCGGCGAAGGCGTCGACCTTCCAGCCGGTCGGCTCGATCGGCTGCACGTCGTACATCATGTAGACGACAAGGGTCTTCTTGGCCTTGGCGTCGAACCAGCCCCAGACGCCCGGGTGACCCTTGCTGGGGACGATGGCCGTCTCCTGGAAGCCGAGCGCCTTGAGATCGCTCTCGACCAGCCTGGCCATCTCCAGCACGCCGTCGTTCTGGGCGCTGATCGAGCGCTGGCGGACCCAGCGGCGCAGGTTCTCCAGGTGCTCGTCCTGGTGCGCGTCGATGTGAGCGTAGACCTTGTCGTGCCTGCCCTTGTAGGCCGGGACCTTCGAGGCGTCGAAGGCCTCGGTCGTGGCGAACGGATACTTCGGCGCCTTGACCGGGCCGGCCCCGGCCGCCGGTTCATGCGCGCCGGCGGGAAGGGCGGCCGCGGCCGCGCCCAGTCCGAGCAGCGCGCCAAGGCCACGCCGCGATACCGTCGTCTTCGTCACCTGAAAGCTCCCTCAAATCACTCAGGGGAAGGCTAGGACGCCGGCGGGAGGGCGTACAGGGGTGACGCCACGGCGCCGTTGACGGCCCGCGCCGCCCCAGCGCTCAATCGGCAAAACATCCGAGGAAACGCCATGCTCGATCTGCTCGAACACCCGCTGTCGCCCTATGCCCAGAAGGTGAAGATCGCCCTTGTCGAGAAGGGCGTCGACTTCACGGTCAGCACGCCCAACGCGATGGGATCGGGCAATACGCCGGAGGCCTTTCGCGCCGCCAATCCGCGCGGCGAGGTGCCGGTGCTGTTCGTCGACGGGGCGCCGATCTTCGATTCCTCGATCATCCTGGAGTTCATCGAGGACCGCTATCCGACGCCCGCCCTGCTGCCGGCTGGCCCGCTGGCGCGAGCCCGGGCGCGGATGATCGAGGAGGTGATGGACACCCACTACGAGGCCATCACCTGGGGCCTGTCAGAGATCGCCTGGTTCCGCCGCGCCGAGGGTGAGCTTGCCGTGACGCTCAAGACCGCCGCCGCGGCGCAGACCGCGCGGCTGCACGCCTGGCTCGAAAAGCTGCTGGGCGACGCCGAGTGGCTGAGCGGCGAGACCTTCGGCTGGGCCGACCTTTGCGCCGCGCCCTTCGTGCAGGGGGCCGTGGGCCACGGCGTGGGACCGGCGCCCGACAGCGCGCTCGGCCAATGGCTGGGGCGCGCCCGGGCCAGGCCCTCGGTCGCTGCGTCGTTCAAGGCCGCCGCCGACTCGATCCAGGCCATGTCAGCGGTCGCCGGCATCGTCGACGCGGGCCTCTTCAAGCGCCAGTACCGCGATCACCGGCTGGAGTGGATGATCCGCTCGGGCGGCGTCGAGGTGGTGCTGAAGGGCCTGGAGAAGGACAACATCCGCTTCAACGGGGAACCGGTCTGAGCAGGAGGCTGAGGGTTTCCCCCACACGGCTGGCGCACTACCTGTCGCCGATGAGGAGACCCGCATGACCGGCCGGACCATCAGGGCGCTGCACCCCGCCTTTCGCGACGACATCGCCGACCTGGTCACGCGCCGGCCGCTGCCGGGGCCGGGGCTGGACCAGATCGATCCGTTCCTGTTCCTCAACCACCACGGGCCGCAGGTCTACCCGCCCAACAATCGCGGCCTGCCGTTCGGGCCGCACCCGCACCGCGGCTTCGAGACGGTGACCTTCATCCTCGAGGGGGAGCTGTCGCACCTGGACAGCGGCGGGCATGAGAGCGTCATCCGGGCCGGCGGCGTGCAGTGGATGACGGCCGGCAGCGGGCTGGTCCACGCCGAACTGTCGCCGGACGCCTTCAAACGCGCCGGCGGACCGCTGGAGCTCCTGCAGCTGTGGGTGAACCTGCCCGCGGCTCTGAAGTTCGCGCCGCCCCGCTACGTCGGGCTGCAGCGCGAGGACATCCCCGTCGCGACACTGGACGAAGGCCGCGCCGAGGCCGACGTGATCGCGGGCGAGGTCGGCGGCGTGCGCGGGCCGTATGCACCGCTGCACGACATCGTCATGGCCACCGTGCGGCTCAAGGCCGGCGCCCAGGTCAGCCTGCCGGCCGCCGCGAACCGCAACGTCTTCCTCTATATCGTGCGGGGCGAGGTCTCGGTCGGCGATCGTGCGGCCAGGCCTGAGCATCTGGTCGAGTTGAACGCCGACGGCGACAGCGTCATCATCACGGCGTCGAGCGACGCCTTCGTCGTCTTCGGCCACGCCCGGCCGTTCGGCGAGCCCGTCGTCGCCCATGGACCCTTCGTCATGAACACGCGCCAGCAGATCGTCGAGGCCATCGCCGACTACAATGCCGGCAAATTCGGGGTCGTGCCGGGATGAGCGTCGAAGCATCCTGCCACTGCGGCGCGGTGCGGTTCCGAGTGGCCAGCGCCCCGACCGAGCTGAAGGCCTGCAACTGTTCGCTCTGCCGCCGGCTGGGCGGGCTGTGGGCCTACTATTCGCCGAAGGACGTGGTGTTCGAGGCCAGGGACACGGTGGGCTACATCCAGGGCGACCGCTCGATCGAGAGCCACCACTGCCGGACCTGCGGCTGCACCACCCACTGGCAGGCGCTTGACCCCGATTACGACCGCATGGGCGTCAACGCCAGGCTGATGGACCCGGCGGCGATCGAGGGCGTCCGGGTCCGCCGCTTCGACGGCGCCGATACCTGGGAGTTCCTCGACTAGGTCATCGATCGGGCCGCCGCCGGGGTCAGCGGCCGGTATCGAGGAAGTCGCGGGCGCTGAAGTCCTCCGGCGCGGCGATCTCGACGATCGGCTCGTCGCGGTCGTCGAATTCGGTGCGCAGGGCCCGGCTCATCACCGCGTGCATGTCGTACATGCAGGTGATGTAGGTGAACTCCAGGATCTCCTCGTCCGACAGGAAGGTCCGGAGCGTGTCGAAGATCGCGTCCGGCGTGCGCCCGTTCTGCAGCGTCAGGCAGTCGGCGTAGGCCAAGACCGCGCGCTCCCTCTCGTCGTAGCAGGTGGCCACGGCCCAGTGGGGCACGGCGGCGATCTTCTCTTCCGGGACCTTCAGGCCGCGCAGGGACTTGCAGTGCTGCGAGAAGACGAACTGGCTGCCCTTGTTGAACCCGGCGCGGGTCTGGCCGAGCTCGCGCAGCACCGGGTCCAGCTTGCGGGTCGGACTGCGGTAGAGGCCAAAGCCCTGGCAGCTGTGGTGCAGGATGTCCGGCGACAGCGCAAAGACCGTCCACCAGTCGCCGGGCGTGCCGGTGGCGGTGCCGGGCTCGGCCACCGGGTCGCGGTCCCCGAACAGCAGGTTGTACATGCGAAGGCCCGTACCCTGGTCAACTTCGGCGCGGGGAACCTGGCGTAGGCGGGGCATGGGGTCTGTCTCCGGATCGGAAGGGCTGTCGGATGAAGGATGATGACGGGTGGCGGCGGGATGTAAACGTCGTGCGGCGCGTTGGAACGGTCGGCCGCAGGGCCTAGGCTGGCGCGAATCCGCGAGAGACCCGGCGTCGCATGAACGCTCCCGAGACCCTGCTTGTCCCGCTGCTGCAGGCCTTCCTGTGGTTCGACGACGGGCTGCAGGCCTATCTGCAGTCGCGTGGCTGGAACCAGGTCACGCGGCCGCAGTCCATGGTCATGGTCAATGTCGTGCTCGGCGTGCACAAGCCCTCGGACATCGCCCGCAACCTGGGGATCAGCCGGCAGGCGGTTCACACCACGGTCAACCAGATGGTGGCGCTGGGCATGCTGGAACTGCGCGACGACAAGGACGACCGCCGCGCGCGCATCGTGGCGGTCAGCCGCAAGGGCCGCGACATGGGCCGCGACGCCGACGCCGCGATCGCCGCCATGACGGCCGAACTGCGCCGCCGCATCGGCGCCCGCAACGTCGAGGCCCTGATCCGGGCCTTTAGCGCCGACTGGGGCCCGCCGGTCATGGACTGGCCGGCCGACGGCTAGCAAAACTGCCCAAGCCAGGTCGCCACATGGCCCGCGGCCCGCTGGCCCAGCTCCGGCTGGCCGAAATAGTAGTGGTTGGCGCCCTCGATCAGGTGATGCGTGGTCGGCGCGTCCTTCGCCGCCGCCATCAGCCGAGCCGCGTGGCTGGGCGTACAGGCGTCGTCGGCGCCGTTCTCGATGGCCAGCAGTGGCACGGTCAGTTGCGCCGCGCACTTCAGGCCGTCGGCGTTGGAGTGGTCGTAGGACCATTGCGACAGCCAGCTGCGCAGGGTGGTGAAGCGGCCAAGGCCGACCGGACCGTCGTTGACGACCTCCGGCTCGCCCAGGAAGCACCAGTTCGGCTTGCGGCCGTTGGCGTCGATGGTCGGATCCAGCCACAGCGGCGCGGCCATGGTGCCCTGCACGGTGAAGCAGCGCTCGTGATTGGGCTTGCCCGCCTTGCGCAAGGCCTCCAGCTGCTCGAAGCACCAGGCGCTGATCCGGCGGTTGCGGGCGATCTGGCGCTGACGGAACTCGGCCTGGTAGTCGGCCGTGTAGGGCGCGCGATTGGGGTTGGCCGGGTCGTAGAGATTCCACTCCACGTCTCGGTCGAAGGGGCTGGCCTCGTCGGTGATCGAGGGGTCCAGCCACTCGGTCATGGTCAGGTTGCGCGACAGGTGCGAGGCCAGCAGCATCACCCCGTCGGCGGGGATCAGGCCCGCCGCCGTCAGGTCCAGCGGGTCGCCCGCCGCGGTGTGGGTGATGGTCGGCCGGGTCGCCTGGGCCTGGTAGAACAGCGACAGCGCCCCGCCGCCGCTCCAGCCGCCCAGCACGACCTTGTCGTAGCCCAGGCGCTCCTTCGCGTCGCGAACCGCGGCGCCCAGGTCGAGCGCCACCTTCTCCATGGTCAGGGCGGTGTCGTTCCCGCGGAAGCGGCTGTTGCAGTAGATGACGTGGACACCCATCCGCGCCAGCAGGGCCGGCATCGGCAGGTAGGATCCGCCGCCGATGGGATGCATCATCACCACGACGGTGTTGGACGGCGTCTCGGGCTTGAGCAGGTGCGCCTCGAGCGTCACCTTGCCCATCTGGCCGGCGTAGGTGTCCTTGAAGGCGGCCGTCTCGTCGAAGACGATCAGGTAGGGGATGCGCTCGTACCGGCCGGCCACGGTCAGGCCGCTCCGCGCCGGTCGAGGGCGTCCTGGCCGAAGCGGGCGACCTTGGTCTCGCGCGTGCGGCCGCACCAGTCGGCGATGGCGTCGCGGGCGTGGGCGGCTTCCTCGGCCATGATCGTGTCGTGGCCCGGCGTGCGGATGGTGATCTCCACCTGGATGCCGTTGGGATCGTACATGTAGACCGACTTGACGAAGCCGTGGTCGATCGGCCCGAAGCAGGGCACGCCCGCGGCCTTCAGCCGGGCCTGCATGGCCAGCATGTCATCTTCGGACCGCGCCTCGAAGGCGTAGTGCATGTCGAAGCCATGCTTCATCGCAAACCAGTCCGGGTCGGCCTTGGTCGGTTCGTCGAAGAAGGCGATGTAGTTGCCGTCGGGCAGGCCGAAGAACAGGTGCATGTAGGCCGTGTCCTCGCCGCTGCCCGGAATGGCGTCGATGACCAGGGCTGCGGCCAGGGGCAGGCCCATGGCGTCCTCGTAGAACCAGCGGGTCTGTTCGGCGTCCCGGCAGCGGAAGGCGACATGGTGCGCGCCGGCGAAGCTGATCGGGCGGGTGGCGTCCTGGGCCATGGCGGTCTCCGGCTGGTTTCCTCGGGCGGTCGTCTCGCCGTCCTTCTTGTCAATCATATTGACGAGTTTCCCCGGCGTCCGGCAACCCCCGGCGCCGCGCCCTTGCCGCGCCGCCGATTCAGCGCCGACAATGGGGCGTGTCCCGCAAAGCCATCATCATCGACTGCGATCCCGGTGTCGACGACGCCGTCGCGCTGTTCCTCGCCTTCGCCTCGCCGGAGGATCTGGAGATCCTCGCCGTCACCACGGCGGCCGGCAACGTCGACGCGACCCTGACCGCCCGCAACGCGCGGCTGGTCCGCCAGCTGGCCGGGCGCGAGGACGTGCCCGTCTACGCCGGCGCGGCCGTGCCGCTGGTGCGCGAGCCGATCGCCGCCGCCCACTTCCACGGCGAGTCGGGGCTGGGAACCCTGCCGGTGTTCGAGCCGGACGCGCCGGTTGCGCCCGGCCATGCGGCACAGGCCGTCGTCGACCTCGTGATGAGCCGTCCTGCGGGCTCGGTCTGGATGGCCGTCACCGGCCCGATGACCAACCTCGCGCTGGCCCTGCGGCTGGAGCCGGCGCTGGCCGGACGGCTGGGCACGGTGGTGGTCATGGGCGGCGCCCGGCGCGAGGGCGGCAACATCACCGCCTCGGCCGAGTACAATATCTACGCCGACCCGCACGCCGCCGACGTCGTCTTCCGCTCCGGCGTCAGCTGCGTGGTCCTGGGCCTCGATGCCACCCACCAGCTGCGGGCCACGCCGGAGCGGCTGGCGCGGATCGCCGCCATCGACACCGTGGCGGCGCGGTCGGTGGCGACCCTGATCGGCTTCTCCAGCGACATCGAGCGGCGGTTGGTCGGCGGCGACAGCCCGCCGATGCATGACCCAAGCACCATCGCCTGGTTGCTGGCGCCGCAGCTGTTCACGGCCGTCCCCGTCGACCTGCGGGTCGAGACGACCTCGCCGCTCACCGCAGGCCACACGGCGGTGGAGTTCCGCCTCGACGCCGCCGCCGCCTCGGTGGCGCCGATCCGCTGGGTGACGCAGGTCGATCACGCGGCGGTCTTCGACCTCTTCTACGAACGGCTGGCCCGATGAGCGCGCCTCTGATCACCGTCGTCGGCTCGATCAACCTCGACTTCGTCGCCACCGGCGCCACGCTGCCTGAACCGGGCGAGACCGTCACCGGCGCGACCCTGGCGATCCACCCCGGCGGCAAGGGCGCCAACCAGGCGCTGGCCGCCCGGCGGCTGGGGGCGGAGGTCCGCCTGATCGGCCGGGTCGGCGCCGATGCCATGGCCGACCAGGCCCGGGCGCTGCTGAAGGCGGACGGCGTCGACCTGACCGGCGTCGCCGTGGATGCTGCCACCCCGACCGGCGCGGCGCTGATCGCCGTCGACGCCGAGGGCGAGAACCAGATCATGGTCGCCTCCGGGGCCAACGCCGCCCTGACGCCCGACCTGCTGCCTGACGTCATCGACGGCGCGCTGATCTGCCAGCTGGAGGTTCCGCTGGAGACGGTCGCCGCCGCCGTGGCCCGGGCGACCGGCTTCGTCTGCGTGAACCTGGCGCCCGCCAACCTCGCCATCGATGACGCGGTGCTGCGGCGCGCCGACCTGCTGGTGGTCAACGAGGGGGAGGCGGGGGACTATGGCCGCCGGCTGCACGGCCTGCCCGGGCTGGTGGCGGTGACCTGGGGCTCGCGCGGCGCCGGCCTGCTCCGCGACGGTGTCCGCGTCGCGACCGCCGAGCCGCCGGAGGTTGTCGCCGTGGACTCCACCGGAGCCGGGGACACGTTCGTCGGGGCGCTGGTGGTGGCGATGCTTGAGGGCATGGCGCCCGCCGACGCCCTGCGCTTCGCCTGCGCGGCCGGGGCGCTGACCGCGACGAAGGCCGGGGCGCAGAGTTCCCTGCCGACGCGGGCGGCGGTGGAGGCCATCGCCTGATCCTCTCCCTCTTGGGAGAGGGGGACCAGCCGAAGGCTGGTGGAGCGGGATGCGCCCGCCGCCAGCCTTAATTCGCGGTGTTCGCCGTCACACCGTTCTCGCCAGGCCCTTCAATCAACGGCGCTTCCCGCTCCACCATGCTCCGCATGGTCCCCCTCTCCCAAAAGGGAGAGGAGCGCGTATTGTGCCCCCCCATGACCCGCTCCGTCCCCGAACTCAGCCTCAAGGCCTTCACGCACGGCGACGCCGCCGAGCGCGCCGCCTTTTCCGACGCGATGATGCGTGGGCTGCAGGACTACGGCTTCTTCGTCCTCAAGGACCATGGCGTATCGCTGGACCTGCTCGGCCGCGCCTACGCCGAGGCCGAGGGGCTGTTCGCGCTGCCCGAGGCGACCAAGCGCCAGTATGCCAAGGGCATGCGCGGCTACACGCCGTTCGGGGTCGAGCACGCCAAGGACAGCGGCCACCCGGACCTCAAGGAGTTCTGGCAGGTCGGCCATGATCCCTCGCCGGACGCCCCCGCCGACGAGCCGTTCGAGCCCAACGTCTGGCCGGCCGAGGCGCCGGGCGTGCAGGGCGCCTTCAGCCAGCTGTTCGGGGCGCTGAACGAGACGGGGATCGTGCTGCTGCGGGCGCTGGCGCCGAAGCTGGGCCTGGCCGAGGACTGGTTCGACGAGAAGGTGCGGTACGGCACCTCGCTGCTGCGGGTGCTGCACTATCCGCCGCTGGCCGAGGGCATGGACCCTGGCGCCGTGCGCTCGGCGGCGCACGAGGACATCAACTTCCTGACCATCATGGTCGCCGCCAAGGGCGCGGGCCTCGAACTGCTCGACCGAGACGGGACCTGGCTGCCGGTCGTCACCGAACCGACCAACCTGATCGTCGACAGCGGCGACATGCTGGCCCGGATGACCAACGGCGTGATCCCGGCGACCACCCACCGCGTGGTCAACCCGACGGGCCCGAACGTCAGCCGCTATTCGATGCCGTTCTTCATGCACCCGACCCTGGCGACCTCGCTGGCGGTGCTGCCGTCGTGTGTGGGCGAGGGCGCGAAGTTCGAGCCGGTGACGGCGGGGGCGTTCCTGGGCGAGCGGCTGCGGGAGATCGGGCTGAAGTCGTAGAGGGGACTGGATCAGCGGCCTGCAGGGACGCGTTTCCTGTCCTTCAACACCGTTCGATGCGTTGAGGGACAGCTACGGGCTATCGCCCGAAGCAGTCCCTGACGGCGAGAGGGGGCAACCCTTCAGCAGACTACCCCGCCACCACCACATGCTTGCGACACGCCATCAGCGGCTGGATCTTCTGCCCGAACGCCTCGATGCCCTTTTCGAAGTCGTCGAAGGTCAGCAGCACGCCGGCCGTGTCCGGCACGGTCGCGACCTCGTCGAGCATCCGCGCGATGCTCTCGTACGACCCGACCAGCGTGCCCATGTTCAGGTTCACCGCCGCCTTCTCGGCCGCCAGCTGTCTGGTGTTGGTGTCCTCGGACGTGTTGCCCGCCGCCTGGCCGACCAGCCAGGAGACCGCCTCCTTGTCGACGCCGTCGCGGTAGAGCTCCCACTTGGCCATGGCGGCCTCGTCGGTCTCGTCGGCGATGACCATGAAGAGGATGTAGGCGGAAACGTCGCGACCGGTCTTCTCCTTCGCCGCGCGCAGGCGTTCGTTGACGTCGGCGAAGGCGGTGGGGGTGTTGGTGCCCTTGCCGAGCGCGAAGCTGTAGTCGGCATACTGCGCCGTGAAGGCCAACCCCTCGGTCGAGGAGCCGGCGCAGATGATCTTGGTCCCGGCCGCGCGCGGGCTGACCCGGCAGTCGGTCATCTGGAAGTAGTCGCCCTTGAAGTCCGACACGCCGGTGTCGAACAGATCGCGCAGAACCTGAGCGTATTCAGCCAGATAGTCGTAACGCTTCGTGTAGTGGCTGTCGCCCGGCCACAGGCCCATCTGGCTGTACTCCGCTTCGGCCCAGCCGGTGACCAGGTTGATGCCGAACCGGCCCGGCGCGATGGAGTCGATGGTCGAGGCCATGCGCGCCACGATGGCCGGCGGCAGGGTCAGGGTCGCGGCGGTGGCGAAGATCTTGATGCGGTCGGTGACGGCGGCCAGGCCGGCCATCAGGGTGAAGCTCTCGAGGTTGTGCTCCCAGAACTGCGTCTTGCCGCCGAAGCCGCGCAGCTTGATCATCGACAGCGCGAAATCGAGGCCATAGCGGTCCGCCGCCTGGGTGACGGCCTTGTTGAGCGCGAAGCTCGGCATGTACTGCGGCGCGGTCTCGCTGATCAGCCAGCCGTTGTTGCCGATCGGAATGAAGACGCCGACTTCCATGGTGCTGTCCTTGATCAGGAGGGCTCGCCGAGGAAGGCGAGCAGGGTCGTGTTGAACTGTTCCGATGCGGTCGCGGTGAAGGCGTGACCACCCCACGGAACGATGTCGAGTGTGGCCTTCGCCAGCCGTTGTGCAAGCCGCTCCGAGCAGAGCGACGGCACGAGCATGTCGTCCGCCGAGGCGCTGACCAGCACGCGCGTGGCGATGTCGCCCAGACGGTCGTCGATGTCGAAGGCCAGCAGGGCGTTGATGCGGGCCAGCAGGTTGTCGCGGCCCTGGAAGCCGGCGAGGTGGTGCGCCTCCTCGGCCTCCAGCCGCGCGGCGTTCTCGCTGATCCAGTTGGCCGGGTAGAGAAACAGAGGCTGGGCGTGGACGTAGGCCTCCGGCCCGCTGTCGGTCAGCAGGCTGATCCGGGTGCGGAAGCAGCGGGCGATGTGCGGGTCGGGCCGGCTCCAGCCGTTGATCACGGTCAGGCTGCGGACGAGGCCCGGCCGGTCGAGCGCCAGCTGCAGACCGGCCAGCCCGCCGGCCGCGTGGCCGACGACATGGACCGGGCCGCCGACGGCGTCGACCACAGCGGCGATGTCGTCCGCCATGTGCGTGACCGCGTAGGGGGAGGGCAGGGCGCGGTCGCTGCGGCCCGTGCCGCGCTGGTCGTAGAGGACGACGCGGAAGCGGGCCGTGAGGGCTTCCATCTGCGGCGCGAAGAAGGCCCCTGACCCGCCGAGGCCGGCCGACAGGACCACGGTCTCGTCGCCGCCGCCGTGCACTTCGTAGTGCAGGCCGTCGACGCGCTTCTCGTTCACAGCTTCAGCCCGAAGCGCGGTCCCAGGGTCGTCATGGCGACGTAGAGGCCGATGGTCAGCAGGCACCCCAGACCCAGCGCCGGCCAGAAGGGCACGCCGCGCCGCAGCAGCGCCGGGATCAGCAGGAACATCGGCAGGGAGGGCAGCACGTACCAGAAGGTCGCCTGGGCGTGATGGGCCATGTTCTCGGCGTCAGGCCGGGCGGTCCATAGCCAGACCATGCCCAGCACCGAGACCAGCGGCAGCGAGGCGATCAGCGCGCCGCCGCCGGGATTGCGGCGCGCCACCTCCGACGCCGTCACGATCAGGATCGCGGAGACGACGCCCTTGAGCAGCAGGGGGAGCAGCGGGCTCAGCTGCGCTTGCCGATGTGGGCGATGGACGCGATCTCGACCAGGAAGTCGGGCCGCACCAGGCCGCAGACGATGCAGAACCGGGCCGGCTTGTCGCCCGGGAAATACTCCGCATAGACCTTGTTGAGCGCCGCGTAGTCGGCCCAGTCCTTGAGGAAGATGTGGTTCATGGTCACGTCGTCCATCGTGCCGCCGGCCGTCTCGATGACCGACTTGATGGTCTCCAGCACGATCCGCGTCTGGCCCTCGGCGTCGCCGACGCAGGCGACGTTGTTGTCCTTGTCGAAGGCCAGCGTGCCGGAGACATAGACGACGCCATCGGCCAGCGTGCCGGGCGAGAAGGGGGCGATCGGTGCCTGGGTTCCTGGCGGGGTGATGACGGTCTTGGGCATGGTTGAGTCCTCTCAGGATTTCGGCGGGGTCTGGCCGAACGCGCCCTTGAAGTCGGCGACACTGGACACCCAACCGAAGAACTTCTCGATGTTGTAGATCGCCGCCTGCTGCACGAACTCGGGCCCGGCCTGGTGGGTGGCGTCCTCCAGCACGATGCCGAAGTACTCCAGGAAGAAACCGTCCCTGAGCGTTGATTCCACACAAACATTGGTCGCAATGCCGACCACGACGATATTGCGGATGTTGCGCGACCGCAGGGTGCTGTCGAGCTGGCTGTTGAAGAAGCCGCTGTAGCGGGTCTTGTGCAGCACGATGTCGCCGGCCTGAGGCTTCAGGTCCTCGACCAGTTCGTAGTCCCAGGTCCCCTTGGCCAGCAGCGTGCCCTGCAGCTCCGGCCGTTCGCGCATGGTCTTGAGCGCATTGGACTTGTGGAAGTTGGGCGAGCCCGGTCCGCCAGCCTCGACATAGTCGGCGTCCCAGCCGTTCTGGAAGTAGATCACCGGCATCCCGGCCGCGCGGGCGACCTCCAGCACGGCCCTGGTGTTGGCGATGACCCGCGCCGCGCCGGAGATGTCGAACCCGGCCAGGTCCAGGTAGCCGCCGGGCGAGGCGTAGGCGTTCTGCATGTCGATGACGATCACGGCCGTGCGCGCGACCTCGACCGGGATCGGCTCGGGCCGGGCGGGCAGCATGATGGTGTCATCGGACGCCGGCATATATGGCTTGAACCCCTGTGTCGCTGGACCCCGGACAATGGCATACGCTGCGTCGGCGCCAAGCCTTCCCTGTGGAGTTGTTCCGATGTCCGACCGCCTGCCCGACGCCGCGCTGGACCAGCTGTTCCGGGAGGCGCGGACGCACAACGGCTGGTCGCCCGAGGCGGTGCCCACGGCGTTGATCCGTGAGCTGTACGCGATGGCCGCCCTCGGCCCCACTGCGTCGAACGCCCAGCCGGGCCGGTTCGTCTTCCTGGTCAGCGAGGAAGCCAAACAGCGGCTGGCCCCGCACATGTCGTCCGGCAACCGCGACAAGACCCTCGCCGCGCCGGTCAATGTGCTGATCGCCTACGACCTGAACTTCGGCGAGAAGATACCGCAGGTCTTTCCCCACCGGCCGGAAGCGAAGGCCTGGTTCGCGGCCAATCCGGCGCTGGCGAAGGAGACGGCCTTCCGGAACGGATCGCTGCAGGCCGCGTATCTGATGCTGGCGGCGCGGTCGCTGGGCCTGGACTGCGGTCCGATGTCCGGCTTCAACGCCGCCGGGGTCAACGAGGCCTTCTTCGCCGGGACGGGCTGGGAAGTGAACTTCGTGTGCAACATCGGCTACGGGACCGATGAAAACCTGTTTCCGCGCAATCCGCGGCTGACGTTCGAGGACGCCTGCCGCATTCTCTGACCGCTTGGATCGACGGGCTGGGTTCATGGCCGAAGACAAGACAACCAGATCGCTGCTGAACGGCTTCGTGCGCCTGCCGGCGCCGGACACGCCGGACGCCGAGATTCCCGGCTTCGAGGGCATCCGGCTCACCGTCGAGGAGGCCGAGGAGTCGCTCAGGGCGGCGGCCGACAGCCTGTCGCTGCCCAAGGTGCTGGTCCAGCGCGAGGACTTCAATATCCTGGCCATCTCGGGCGGCGCGGCCGGCGGGGCCTTCGGGGCCGGCGTCCTGGTCGGCCTGACCGCCGCCGGCCAGCGTCCGGAGTTCGCCATCGTCACCGGAGTCAGCACCGGCGCGCTGATCGCGCCCTTCGCCTTTCTCGGTCCCGAATGGGACGACAAGCTTCGCGACGCCTACACCGGCGGTCACGCGGCCAAGCTGCTGAGCATCGGCGGGCTTTCGACCAACCTGGGCGGCGTATTCAAGGGGGAGCAGCTTGAGCGCCTGCTGGCGCCGTTCGTCAACGAGGCGATGCTCGAGGCGGTGGCCGCCCGCCACGCCCAGGGCCGCCGCCTGCTGGTCGCCACCACCGACCTGGACAGCCAGCGCACCGTGATCTGGAACATGGGCCAGATCGCCGCCGTCGGCGGACAGGCCGCGCTGCGGCTGTTCCGCGACGTGCTGGTCGCCTCGGCCAGCCTGCCGGGCCTGTTCCCGCCCCGGCGGATCGCCGTGGAGTACGACGGCGTGGTCTACGAGGAGATGCATGTCGACGGCGGCGTCGCCTCGCCGTTGTTCGTGATGCCCGAGGCCATGCTGCGCTGGAAGAACCTGCGCCACCGCCTGCAGCGCAGCCGCATCTATGTGATCGTCAACACGGTGCTGGAACAGGCGCCCCGCACCACGCCCAACAACGTGCCGGCCATCCTGATCCGCAGCTTCGACACCATGCTGCGGTTCAGCTACCGCCAGGCGATCAGCATGACGACCAACTTCTGCGCCGCCCACCGCCTGCCGCTCAGCATCACCTCGATCCGCGCCGAGCCGGCCCAGGGCAGCATGATGAGCTTCGACACCCCGTCGATGCAGCGCACCTTCGACGCCGCGTTCGAGCGGGCGGCCTCGGGCGACCTCTGGACGACGCCGACGGCCGATCCGGCGCGCCCGGCCTTCCTGGGCGCCCTGATGTCCCGCTGGTCGGCGTCCGCGCCGTCAGGCGGCTGACGGCCGGTCCACCGGATCGTCCCGGAAGGCCGCGTGCAGGGCGGGCAGGAAGCTCGCCAGGTGCTGCATCTCCTCGGCGCAGTGGATCAGCAGCGCCCGGGCGTCGCTCTCCGTCAGCTTGAGGATCCGGCCGACCATCAGCGCCGCCAGCACGCCCGCCGGGCCGCCCCGTCCCGCGACATGCTCGCCGCCGAACCAGAAGCGGGACCGCATGACGCTGCCGCCCGGCGTGGCCAGCACCGCATGGGCCAGCCAGCCGACGTCGACCGGCGCGTCGGCGGGACCGGTCCTGGCGCAGACCAGGGTCGCGGCGCTCTCGTCCTTCAGAGACGGATCGGTGAAGCCCAGCTGCGCCGGGGCCACGAACCGGATCGACCCGTCCAGGCGACGGCTGCCGATGTACTCGTCGACGATGGAGGTGCAGCCGACGTAGCGGTCGCGGCCGTGGCTGCCGGTCGGCGGGGCCTTGAGCCAGGCGGCGCTGACATGGGCTTGCGGATGCCAGAGCCGGTACTTGGCGGCGCGGTCGCCGTGCCAGCCGAACCACCAGTCGATCATCGCCGGCGTGACGCCCGGCATGTCGATGTCGATCGCGACATGCATCCGGCCCTTCTCGTCGAAGCCGTAGCCGCTGACCGACTCCGCGGCCGGGTCCAGCAGCGTCGCGCGCGAGGCCGCCAGACCGGGGAGCGAGGGCAGGGGGCGGGCGCCGCGCTCCAGCGCCCGCAGCGCCCGCTCCGGAAGCGGCGCGAGCACCGGGTTCCAGAACCGCGCGTAGGGCAGGGCGGCGAAGTCGTCCGGCCAGCCGGGCCTGTGGTGCGGGTTCATGGTCGGCCCATCCAGGGGTGGAAGCGCCCTTCGGGATCATGCTCGGCCCGCAGCGCGTCCAGCCGGGCGAGGTTGGCGTCGGCGACGAACTTCGCCGGGCGGGCGCCGAGGTTCTCGTCGGCCAGCTGCACGCCGCTCGCCAGCGGCGCCATGGCCGTCATGTTCTCGATGGCCCAGCGCGAGGCGGCGGGCGCGTCCGCCTCCTGGTTCCAGACCCCGTAGAGGGCGATGTAGGTCTGGTCGTCGAGCGAGTAGGCCATGTCCGGGCGGCTGGCCGGCGGGGCCCAGTTCATCCACAGCATGTGCGACGGGGCGGCCGGAAGGGTCTCCGCGATCCGCCGCAGCCCCGGCAGCAGGTCGTCGACCGGGGCGCCGGTCCACATGTTGTCGACCGCGTAGTTGTAGCCGGTCGGGTAGTGATCCATCACCTGCCGGGTCATGGCCGCGACCGAGGTCGGCAGGAAGGGCATCTTCAGCGCCGCGCCGGGCGGCAGGGTCTTCATGAAGGCGAGGTCCCGCCAGGCCTGCCGCAGGCTGTCGGCGAAGACCGGCGCCACGACGGTGACGCCCGGCCCCTTCACCAGCGGCGTGTCCCGCGACATCAGCATCATCAGTTCGATGGACCGGGGTACGCCCGGTCCGACCGCGTGCGCCCAGCGGACGAGCGCCTCGAGCGCGCTGACGGGATAGAAGGCGGCCTGGGCGCCGATCACCCGGGGGCGCCGCGTCAGCTTCAGGTGATAGCGGGTGATGACGCCGAAGAAGCCCGGGCCGGCGCCGCGCGCCGCCCAGTACATGTCGCTGTTGTCGTCGGCGTCGGCGTGGCGGATCCGGCCCTCCGCGTCGATGTAGTCGATGGCGGTCACGTTCTCGCAGGCGTTGCCGAGCACGCGGCTGTTCCAGCCGAATCCGCCCTGCAGCAGGTAGCCGCCCAGCGCCACGCCCTGGCAATGGCCGACCGGGAAGAGCAGCCGGTGGCGGGCCAGTTCATCGTTGAGCTCGTGCCCCTTGACCCCCGGACCGGCGCGGGCCGAAAGCCCGGCGGCGTCGATCTCCACGGCGTTCAGCCGCGAGACGTCCAGCAGCATGCCGCCGTCGCGCAGGTGGCTGACCGCCCAGCTGTGGCCGCCGGAGCGCACGCCGACCTTCCAGCCCTCGGCGCGTGCCAGCCTGACGGCGGCGGCGACCTCGGCCTCGGTCCGCGCCTGGACGATGATGTCCGGGAAACGGTCCGGCAGCCGGGCGTTGAAGGCGCAGGCCCGGCGGGCGGCCTCATAGCCGGGATCGTCCCGGCGAAAGCGGGTCAGCTCAAGCGGCATGCAGGGCCTCGCGGAGCGGTGTGGGAATGTGGGTCCAGCGCAACGGCGGCGCGGGCGGCGAAACATCGGCGAGCGACTCGGAGACGAGACGGGCGGCTCGCTCGGCGCCGACGCCCAGCGACTCGAGGAGGCGGGCGGTCACGGCGTCGATCGCAGAGAGGGGCAGCGTGCCGCGGTGCAGGTCCAGTGACGCCCCCAGGATGGCTCCGGCGATCAGGCTGATGGCGATCTCGACGTTCTCGACCCTGAACACGCCGGTCGCTGCGCCGGCGGCGATGTCGCCGGCCATCGCCATCCGCAGCCCGCCGACGAACCGGTCGACCGGCAGGCCCGCGTCGAACAGCAGCCGGCCGTAGGTCGGGCCGCCCGCGACCAGCCGCAGCGTCCGCCGGGTGACGCGCGCGAACAGCACCGCCGGGTCCTGGTCACCTTCACGCAGGTCCATCACCAGCGCCGCGTGCGAGGCGAACACCAGCGCCGCCAGATCCTCGATCAGGCCGTCGACGTCCGGATAGTAGTTGTAGAAGGTGCCGTGGACGACGCCCGCCTGGGTCGCGATCTCGCGGATCCCGAGCGATCCGGCGCTGCGCGTCGCCAGCAGCGTCTGGGCGGCGACCAGCAGGTCGTCACGGGTGCGGGTGCGACGGTCAGGGACGGGCGGCTTCGACATGAAATGACATAATGTCAGAAATGACAAAGTGTCAAATCATGCCGATGCCGGCGGCGGTCCTAGTTGGGCCAGTAGATGTACTCGTCGCCCTTGCGGAAGGTGTCGGCCCGGGTCTTGTCCACCGCCGTCGCCGCCTCGATCGTGTAGGGATACAGCGGCTTGCGGGCGTCGGCCTGATGCCTGTCGAGCAGCGCTTTCAGGCTGGCGACCCGATCGGGCAGGGCGTCGGCGAGGTTGGTCTTCTCGGTCGGGTCGGTGGCCAGATTGTACAGCCAGACCTTCTTCGGACGCTCGCTGACCTGCAGCTTCCAGTCGCCGAGACGGACCGCGCGATAGTAGCCGCTCTGCCAGAAGATCGGCCGTTCCGCGAGTGCGGGGCTCTTGCCAGTCGCCACCGGCAGCAGGTCGACGCCGTCGATGGCGACGCCGGCCGGCAGGGGCGCGCCGGCGGCGGCGGCCAGGGTCGGCATCAGGTCGATATGGGCGGCCGGCGACAGGATGCGTTGGCCGGGCGCGATCTGGCTTGGCCAGCTGACGAACATCGGCACGCGGATGCCGCCCTCGAACAGTGTCATCTTCCAGCCGCGATAGGGACGGTTGATCTCGGACAGGCCGATGTAGCCGGCGCCGCCGTTGTCGCTGGAGAAGACGATGATGGTGTTGTCGGCCAGGCCCTCGGCCTCGAGCTTGTCCATGATCCGGCCGACGCTGCGGTCCAGGGCGCGGACCATGGCGGCGTAGACCCGCAGGCGATGGGGCTGGATGTCGCCGACCGCTTCGAAGTCCTCCTTCGTCGCCTGCAGCGGGGAATGGACGCCCCAGTGGGCCAGGTAGAGGAAGAAGGGCCTGTTGCGGTTGGCCTCGATGACCTTCATCGACTCGTCGGTCCACCAGTCGGTCAGGTAGCCGCCCGGTTCGAAGGCTTCGCCCTCGTTGTAGGAGGCCGCGAACTGCATGCGCGCCCACAGGAACTTGTCGATCGGGTCGAAGTCGAGCCGGGCTTCGACGCCGCGCGGATCGCCCGCGGGGAGGTACAGGCCGTTGGCCATCAGCAGGCTCTCGTCGAAGCCCTGGGCGTTGGCGCCGAACTCCTTGCCCGAGCCCAGGTGCCACTTGCCGATATGGACGGTGTGGTAGCCGCGGCCCTTGAGCATCTCGGCCAGGGTGACTTCCGAGCCGGGCAGGCCCTGCTCATTGAAGTCCGGGGCGGAGGAGTCGCGATCCTTCAGAAGCACTGTGGGCGGCAGCTCCGAGCCCTTCTCATCGCCGAACATCGTCACCATGCGGCCCATGCCGTTGGGGGTGGGCGTGAACTCGAAGCCCGTCCGGGTCGGATAGCGGCCGGTCATCAGCATCGCGCGCGACGGCGCGCAGGTGGCGGTGCCGGAATAGGCCTGGGTGAACACCGCGCCGCCGCCGGCCAGCCGATCGATGTTGGGCGTCTTCACCCGGCCGCCGGCCACGCCGCCGCCGAAGGTGGAGATGTCGTTGTAACCGAGGTCGTCGGCGAGGATGAAGATGATGTTGGGCGGCCGCTCACCGGTCGCCGGGGTCTGCGGTCCCTGCTGCCAGGCCACCGGCCGTGTCGGCGCCACGTCCATGCGGCCGGCGCGGGTGGCGGCGAACAGCACGATCGACTTGCGGTTCAGGAAGGCGACCGAACCGCCGACCACGATCAGGACCAGAAGCCCGGCAAGGATCTTCTTCAGCATCACGTCTCTCCCGCGGCGGGCGGATCGTGCGGCGTCCGCGACCGGCCGATTATATTGGCACAATGAATGCCGATATCACGGTCGTCAAGCCGGCGCCCTGGCGCGCTCGCGCAGGGACAGGGCCAGGAACAGCAGGCCGAGCCCCACGAAGACCACGCTGGCGTAGTGCTCCGGCGGATGATGGCCGCTGTGCGATCCCTTTCCGAGCCAGGCGGAGGCGGCGCCCAGGGCCTGCTGGAGCACGAGCAGCAGCAGGCACAGCGGCACGAGGCTGCGGTAGCGCAGCGCGATGACCAGCAGCAGCAGGCCGAACGGGATCTGCAGCGCGCCGTACCAGGCGAAGACGGCGATGATGGTCGGCCCGGCGGCGCCCAGGTCGATTCCCGCGATCACCCCGGCGCCGCCGTCCGGCAGTGCGTAGTGGATCAGGCCTGGAACGACCGTCAGCACCGCCGCCAGCATCAGGAACCAGGCCGCCAGCGGCGAGCCGCGATAGGCGGCGTTGGTGCTCGGCGGAAGAAGCGCCCGGGCGTTCATCGGCTCAGCCCCCCGCCAGCAGAAGCGCGATCTGGGCCAGCGCCGCGACCAGGGCCAGCGCCAGCGCCATCCAGACCTTGGGGCTCGCCAGGGTCATGATCATCGGCCGGGTCGGGAAGTTGAAGGTCTGCGGCATGGCCGCGTACTTGAAGTCGTGGGCGCCGCTGAAGCGGGGGTCGCAGACCAGGATCGCCAGGTCGCGCCGGCTGCGGTAGCGCATGTAACCGATGAAGGACCACTCCGGGCTGTCCTCCATGCCCCAGGTGTCGAAGAAGCCGCCGACCTTGCGCGCCGCCAGCGCCGGATGCCCGCCACGGGCGAACAGGGCGGGCATGAACATCCTGGTGTAACCGGCCATCACCTCCCGCGGCGACCGCAGCTGGCCCGTCACCGGGTCGGCGACATCCTGCGTCGCCATCCGCACGACGTTGAGCATGAAGAACTCGCGCCCGTCGTCGGCGCTGAGGAACTGCCGCATTGTCTCAAGTTCGTTGCGGCCGTTGTCGCCGACGTCGGTGGCGGCGAGGCGAGCCATGAAGGCCTCGACCTCGGCCGGGCTGAGAGCGCCGCGCCAGTTGACGTACCAGGCCAGGAAGAGACCGTAGGCCGCCAGGGCGACCGCCCAGACGTGGAAAGTACCCATGCTTGCCCCCGCCGAAGTAATGACAGTGCCAATGTCGTTACATGGGCCGGCACGCTTGGCAAGCGGCGGGCGGCGTCAGGCGAGCCAGCGCCTGCAGCCCGTCTCGTCGAGGATGGCGGCAAGTTCGGCGTTGTCCGCCACAGCGGCGTAGCGGGCGCGCAGCACGCCGAGCGACCGGGCGTGATACTTCTGCGGCGGCTGGCTGTAGGCGCCGCCCGGCAGCTCGACGGTGAACTCCGCCTCGCCGGCCTCTAGCGCGCGGGCGTTGGCGTCGGTCCAGGGCAGGAAGTAGCGGCCCACGTAGGCGAGCAGGGGCTTGAGCGTAGGCGCCAGCGAGTCCCATGTCTCGAAGGGGCCGTCGTCGCGCGGCTCCATCATCCGGTGGCACCAGTCCAGCACCGCCGGACCCCGGCCGCGCATCCCCGCGCCGCAGGTCGGGTCGACGGAGCACTCGTACATCTGCCCGCCGAGGCCGAAGTCCCCGAAGGCCGGCCGGCCGCCGAACAGGTACTTGCGGCCCTGCAGGTGCGCCTCCAGCAGGTCGAGCAGCTCGAGGTAGTAGCCGGTGATCAGCGGGGCGTTGGCCGGGCTGGAGCCGACGAAGTGGCCCCGGGTGCTCATGCGCTGCAGGATCATGGCCGCCCACTGGGCGACCTCCGCCTCCTCGCCGCGGGGCTGGGCGAGCCGCGCCAGCGTCTGGGCCGAGGCCAGCTGGTCGACCTGGGCGAACCAGCGGTGGTGGAACATCAGCTTGTTGCCCCACTCGTCGCCGAACTCCTCGATCAGGGCCGACAGGAAGGCCAGGACCGGATCGACCGGATGGATCGACGGCTCCGGGAAGCGGGCGTCGAGCGTCTCCATGATCGGGGTCGAGTCCTGCAGGCCCTCGTCCTCAGGGGTGGCCACGGTCGGCACGATCGGCAGGCGGGCGTACTTCCGGTAGGCCTCCTCGGTGGCCATGGTCCGGGGAATCCACTGGTGCGGGATGCCCTTGTAGCGCGCGTAGGAGCGCACCTTGACCGAGTAGGGCGACATCTCCGACCCGAAGATCCTGTAGACTTCCGCCATGTCCGCCTCCCTGGAGCGGGCGGCCTGTCGCCGCCTTGTATTGACACGCTTCATGCCACTTTGAGCCCGCGCGTGGCAACGGGCTGGTGGCGCTGTCAGAGCTTCTGCGCTTGTCAGGCGGGGCGCGGAACTCCAACAAGGGGACAAAGCACAAGAACCGGCAATGGAGGCCCCAGTGAAGACGCGCATCACCGAACTTTTCGAGATCGAGCACCCCATCATCCAGGGCGGCATGCACTATGTCGGTTTCGCCGAGATGGCGGCCGCCGTGTCCAACGCCGGGGGCCTTGGCATCATCACCGGTCTGACCCAGGGCACGCCCGAGAAGCTGGCGGCGGAGATCAAGCGCTGCCGCGAGATGACCGACAAGCCGTTCGGCGTGAACCTGACCTTCCTGCCGGCCGTGACGCCGCCGGACTACCCGGGCTTCGTGCAGGCCATCATCGACAGCGGCGTGAAGGCCGTCGAGACCGCCGGCAACAACCCGGCCAAGTGGCTGCCGGGTCTCAAGGAGGCCGGCATCAAGGTGATCCACAAATGCACCTCGGTCCGCCACTCGGTGAAGGCCGAGTCGATCGGCTGTGACGCGGTCAGCGTCGACGGCTTCGAATGCGGCGGCCACCCGGGCGAGGACGACGTCGGCAACTGGGTGCTGCTGCCCCGCGCCGCCGAGGAGCTGAAGATCCCGTTCGTCGCCTCCGGCGGCTGCGGCACGGGCTCGCAGCTGGTCGCCGCCCTGGCCATGGGCGCCGAGGGCATCAACATGGGCACCCGCTTCATCGCCACGAAGGACGCGCCGGTCCACCAGAACGTCAAGGACGCGCTGGTCGCCGCCACCGAGCTGGACACCCGGCTGATCATGCGCCCGCTGCGCAACACCGAGCGCGTGCTGACCAACGTGGCCGTCGAGCGCCTGCTGCAGACCGAGAAGGAGAAGGGCGACAAGGTCTCCTTCGCCGACATCGCCGCCGAGGTGGCGGGCGTCTATCCCAAGGTGATGGTCGACGGCCAGATGGACGCGGGCGGCTGGTCCTGCGGCCAGGTCGCGGGCCTGATCCACGACATCCCGACGGTGAAGGAACTGATCGACCGGATCATGTCCGAGGCGGAAGAGATCATCGCCCAGCGACTCAAGCGCTTCGCCGCCTAGGAAGGCGCGGGCGGCGGCGCGAGCAAAAAGCGCCGCCGCCTTACGCCGGGTCATACTTTCGATGCTCCCCGGAAGGGGTCATGATCCTTCCGCGCACGTCATCCAGGATTCCGGAACAGGGACCGGGGCGGGGGCAGGGAGCTGACCATGCATGATCTGGTGATCCGCAACGGCCGCATCGTCGACGGGACCGGCGCGCCCGCCGTCGTCGGCGACATCGCCATCGACGACGGCGTGATCACCGCGGTCGGCAAGGTCTCCGGACAGGGGCGGCGCGAGATCGACGCCGCCGGCCTGATCGTCACCCCCGGCTGGGTCGACATCCATACCCACTACGACGGCCAGGTCACCTGGGACCCGTACCTGTCGCCGTCCAGCTGGCACGGCGTCACCACCGCCGTGATGGGCAACTGCGGCGTCGGCTTCGCCCCGGTGAAGCGCGACCGCCACGACTGGCTGATCGAACTGATGGAGGGGGTCGAGGACATCCCCGGTTCGGCGCTCGCCGAAGGCATCAGCTGGGACTGGGAGACCTTCCCCGAATATCTCGACAGCCTGGACGCCAAGCCCCGGGTGCTGGACGTCGCCACCCATGTGCCGCACAGCGCCGTCCGCGCCTATGTCATGGGCGACCGGGGCGCGCGCAACGAGGACGCCACGCCCGAGGACATCGCCGCCATGTCGGCCATCGTCGCCGAGGGCATGCGGGCCGGGGCGCTGGGCTTCTCGACCTCGCGCACCGTGGTCCACACGACCAAGGACGGCACGGTGATGCCGGGCACCACGGCGGCGGCCGACGAGCTTCTGGCCATCGGCAAGGCCATGGCGGCTGTGGGCCCTGGCGTCTTCGAGATGTCGTCGGACATGAACCCGGCCGACGCCGAGTTCGCGTGGATGCGCGCCATGTCGATGGATACCGGCGTGACCGTCACCTACAGCCTGCTGCAGTCGCCGCTGCAGCCCGGCAATTGGGTCAAGTTGCTGGAGCTGACGCGCGAGGCGCGGGCCCAGGGCGCCAGCATCGCCGCCCAGATCGCCTGCCGTCCGACCGGCCTGGTGCTCGGCTGGCAGAGCACGATCCACCCCTTCGTCGGTCGACAGACCTACCGCGACATCGCCGCCCTGCCGTTCGAGGAACGCCTCGAGAAGCTGAAGGACCCGGCGGTCCGCGCCGCCATCCTCGCCGACCCGAGCAAGAAGATGGGGCCGCTCGGCGCCATCATGACCCAGGGCTTCGACCGCATGTTCCGGCTGCAGCAGCCGGACGGGACCCTGGATTACGAACCCCGCGCCGAGGACTCGATCAAGGCGCTGGCGGAGGCCAGCGGCCAGAGTCCCGACGCCGTCGTCTACGACATGCTCATGGAGAATGACGGCCGCGGCTACATCTACCTGCCGCTGCTGAACTACACCGAGTTCAACTTCGACCACATCCACGCGATGATGCACGATCCCAACACGGTGCTGAGCCTGTCCGACGGCGGGGCGCACTGCGGCGTCATCTGTGACGCCAGCTTCCCGACCTACATGCTGACCCACTGGGTGCGCGACCGGAAGCGCGGCCCGACCCTGCCGCTGGAGAAGGTGGTGTCGATGCAGACGCGCGACACCGCCCGGCTGTACGGTCTGAACGATCGCGGCGTGCTGGCGCCGGGCATGAAGGCCGACGTCAATGTCATCGACTTCGAGACGCTGGCCATCCAGGCGCCGGAGATGGTCTTCGACCTGCCGGCTGACGGCCGCCGCATGATCCAGCGGGCGACCGGCTATGTCGCGACCATCGTCAGCGGCGTCGTCACCTACGAGAACGGCGAGGCGACCGGCGAGATGCCCGGCAAGCTGATCCGCGGACCCCAGTACACCCCCGCCGCCATCGCGGCGGAATAGACACCGGAACAGGAAGACAAGCGTCATGAAGGTCGCCGCCCTGAAGGCCCCCGGCGGGCTGGACAAAATTCTGATCGAAGAGCGCGAGAAGCCCTCGCCCAAGGCCGGCGAGGTCCTCGTCCGCGTCCGCGCCAGCTCGCTGAACTTCCATGACTTCGCGGTCGTGGCCGGCATGATCCGCTGCCCGGACGGCCGCATCCCGATGTCTGACGGCGCCGGCGTGGTCGAGGCGGTCGGCGAAGGCGTGACCCGCTTCAAGGTCGGCGACGAGGTGCTGTCGACCTTCTTCCCCAACTGGGACGCCGGCAAGCCTACCCTGCCGCGCCTGATGGGCGTGCCCGGCGACGGCGCCGACGGCTTCGCGGCGGAGTATGTCGCCATGCCGGCGACGGCATTCACACGCCTGCCCAAGGGCTGGACGCTGAAGCAGGCGGCGACGCTGCCCTGCGCGGCCCTGACCGCCTGGCGTGCGCTGTTCGTGGAAGCGAAGATCAAGCCGGGCTCCATCGTCCTGACCCAGGGCACCGGCGGGGTGTCGATCTTCGCGCTGCAGCTGGCCAAGGCGGCCGGCGCGACCGTGATCTCGACCTCGTCCTCGGCCGAGAAGCTGGAAAAGCTCAAGGCGCTCGGGGCCGATCACCTGATCAACTACAAGGAAACCACCGACTGGGGCGCGGCGGCCATGGCGGCCACGGGCGGCCGGGGTGTGGACGCCGTGGTCGAGATCGGCGGCTCGGGCACCATGCCGCAGTCGATCGTCTCCTGCGCCATCGGCGGCCACATCTCGCTGATCGGCGTGCTGGCCGGCATCGCCGGCGACGTGCCGACCGCGCTGGCGATGTCCAAAAACGTCTGCATCCAGGGCCTGACCGTCGGGTCGCGCCAGGATCAGGAGGACATGATCGCGGCCATCGACGCCAATCCGTTCGAGCCGATCATCGACTCGACCTTCCCGCTCGAGGGCATCGCGGCGGCCTTCGCCCACCAGATGTCGCAGAAGCACTTCGGGAAGATCTGTCTGGAGTTCTGATCCCGGCGGGACTGGATCGGCGGCGCAAACGGGATAAGTGTTCCGGCTTCTGAGATGGAGCCGGACCATGAACCCCAACGCCGAATTCGACATCATCGTCTACGGGGCCACCGGCTTCACCGGCCGGCTGGTCGCCGAGCACCTGGCCGCCCGCTATGGCGTGGACGGCGATGTCAAATGGGCCATGGCCGGCCGCAGCGCCGACAAGCTGGCGCAGGTGCGGGATGAGATCGGCGCCCCGGCGACCACGCCGCTGATCGTCGCTGACGCCGCCGACCCGGCTTCGCTGCGGGCCATGGTCGCCCGGGCCAAGGCGATCCTGACCACGGTCGGGCCCTACCAGCTCTACGGCTCGGACCTGGTGGCCGCCTGCGCCGCCGCCGGGACCGACTACCTCGACCTGTCGGGCGAGCCGACCTGGATGGCCGAGATGATCGTCGCCCATGACGCGGCGGCCAAGGCGTCCGGCGCGCGGATCCTGTTCTCCTGCGGCTTCGACTCCATCCCCTTCGAGCTGGGCGTCTTCTACACCCAGCGCCTGGCCCGGGCGCGGCTCGGCCACTCGGTCCCGCGCATCAAGGGCCGGGTGCGGTCGATGCGCGGCGGACTGTCGGGCGGCACGGCGGCCAGCGGCGCGGCGACCATGGCGGCGATCCAGAAAAACCCGGCCCTGGTCGGCATCATGTTCAACCCGTTCGCCCTGACGCCCGGCTTCACCGGCCCCGACCAGCCGCGCGGCGACAAGGCCTATGTCGACGAGGACCTGGGCCAGGAGGTCGGGCCGTTCATGATGGCGACGATCAATACCAAGAACGTCCACCGCTCCAACCTGCTGCAGGGCCACGCCTACGGCGCCGACTTCGCCTACGACGAAATGTCGGTTGTGACGCCCGGCGCGCCCACCGAGTTCACCGACCTCGGCGGCGCGGGCGCGCCCAAGCCGGGCGAGGGGCCCAGCAAGGCCGAGCGCGAGGCCGGCTTCTACGACCTGCTGTTCATCGGCATCGACGCGGACGGCAAGCAGGTCCGGGGCTCGGTCCATGGCGACAAGGATCCGGGCTACGGCTCGACCTCCAAGATCATCGCCGAAACCGCCATCTGCCTTGTGCAGGAAGCACCCGACGTCGCCGGCGGCGTCTGGGTCCCGGGCGCGGCCCTGGGCGACCGGCTGGTCAAGCGGCTGGCGGACCGCGCCGGGCTGACGTTCAGGGACGAGACGGCGTAGCGGCCCGATGAGCGAGGCGACCGTCAGGCTGGCGGCCTTCGTCGGCGTCTTCGCGGCGCTGGCGGTCTGGGAGGCGCTGGCGCCTCGCCGGGCGCGCCGCCAGACGCGATCCCGGCGCTGGCCGATCAATCTCGGCCTGTCGGCGCTCAACACCCTGGTGCTGCGGGTCGCCTTCCCGGTCGCCGCCTTGGGCGCGGCCCTGTGGGCCGGAGATCAGGGCTGGGGCCTGTTCAACGCCGTTGCGACGCCGGGCTGGGCGGCGATCGTAGCGTCGATCCTCGCGCTCGACCTCGCCGTCTACGGCCAGCACCGGCTGTCCCACGCCGTGCCCTGGCTGTGGCGACTTCACCGGCTGCACCACATCGACCTCGACGTCGATGTGACGACGGCGGCCCGCTTCCATCCGCTGGAAATCCTGCTCTCGATGCTGTGGAAGATCGCCGTCGTCATGGCGCTGGGCGCGCCGCCCGTCGCGGTGCTCGCGTTCGAGATCCTGCTGAGCGCGACGGCGATGTTCAGCCACGCCCAGATCGCCCTGCCGACGGCCGTCGACCGGCTGCTGCGGACGGTTCTGGTCACGCCGGACATGCACCGGGTGCACCACTCGATCCATCGCGACGAGACCGACAGCAACTACGGGACGCTTGTGTCGACCTGGGATCGAATGTTCCGCAGCTATCGCGACCAGCCCCGCGACGGGCATGAGACGATGGTGCTGGGCGTTCAGGGACAGTCCTCGCCCCGGGCGCTGAGCTTCACGGGCCTGCTGCTCGGCCCGTTCCGCCGCGATCAGGCCGGGACCAGCGCCAGCTGATCTCCGACGAGCGTCAGGCGTGGCGGCGTGGCCAGCGTCAGCCCACGCCCGTCCGTGCTTTCGCCGGTGTGCACGTCGAAGACATAGCCGTGCCATGGACAGCGGACGCAGCCGTCGACCACCTCGACGGTGTCCAGCGGGCCCAGCCAGTGCGGGCAGGTCGCGGCATGAACCACCAGCTCGCCGTCGACCTCGATGATCCGGAAGCGTTCACCGCCGACGTCGACCAGACGGGGGAGGGCGGCCCGGACAGAGTCGGGCGATCCGAGGATGACCGTCTCGGGCGCTATCGCCTTCGCGGCGCGACGCGCGGTCCAGGCCCGCTCGCGCTCGACCATCATCGTCTCGTCCTCGTCCCAGAGGCGCTCGTAGATGGCGCGGTAGCGGCCGCCGATGACCGCCAGCCGGGCCGGGTCGGATTCGGGAACGTGAAACTCGACAGCGATCCCGGTGCGGTCGGGCGCCAGCGCGGTCAGGCGGGTGCGCACCTCCGAGCCGGCGCCCGGGCCCTCGACGGTGGCGGAGACATAGGCGCCCGCCGCCTTGTCGGCCCGCACCTCGATGACCTGCGGGCGACCGTCGCCCGGCTGGTTCACGACCCGGGCGCGCCAGCCCCAGTCGCCGTTGTCCAGCAGGGCGATGCTGTGGAACTGCCCGTCGTGCAGCGCCGGCAGGTGCTCCCAGTCGAAGACGTTCTCCCAGACCCGGGCGACGCCGACCGGGACCTCGCGCTGGTATGTCCCGGCCAGGCCGAGCGGGCGGCTGTCAGCGTCGGCGGCGCTCAGGGTCAGCCCGCCTTGGCCTTGATCGCCGCCGACAGGGCGCCGATGCGCTTGCCGTTGGCGCCCAGGTCGCTCATCCCGACCCGCGAGGTCGAGCGGATGTCGACCACCGAGCCGGTCCCGGTCGCCGCCGGCCGGATGCGGAAGACGACGTCGTCCTTGAAGCCGAACCAGAAGGTCTCGGCCACCGCCTCGACGACGCCGTCGCCGGTGGTGGTGACCTTCAGGCCCTCGGCCTTGGCGACCTCGGCGACCAGTTTGGTGGCGTCGGGCACGGACTGCGACAGGGCGACCGGCGCGAGGGTCGGGTTGGCGGCCTTGCCCAGTTCGCCGACCGTCTTGCCCTTCAGGGCCGGGACGGGGACGTCCATGGGCGCGATCGGGTTGCCGGCGATCGCCGCGCGGGCGTCGATGACCGCCTGCGAGAAGGCCGGCGGATCCTGGATGTCGGTGGCGATGTCGTGGATCGGCGGTATGTCTTTCGCCTTGCTCATCACGCTGGCCGCGAAGCCCAGCGCCAGGGCTGGAATGACTACGGCGACCAGGGCCCGGCCCCAGCCTTGGCGCGGCTTGACCAGCAGCGCCATCAACAGCCCGATCACCGCCAGGACCAGAACGCCCAGCAGCAGCAGCCCGCCCAGCCTGAACACCATAAGGCCGAAGCCGATGCGCCAGTCCAGGATCCCGAACTTGGTGCCCAGGGCGGCGACGAGGAACCAGACCGGCAGCAGCAGCGCCAGCACCCAGACCGTCTTCACCCAGCCGTCACGAAGCTTCGACATGTGTTTCCCCCATCGTTCCTGCGGCCAGCATGCGCCCGACAGGGGCGTCATCGCCAGCCTTCAATCTAGCCGATCCGCTTGAGCACCGAGACCAGCCGGCGCGTGGCCGGCGAGAACAGCGCCCCGGTATACCACTGGCCCGCCAGCCGCTTGTTGATCTCGCCCCGCGTCGGATAGGGCGCGATCATGCCGGTCAGGGTGCTCAGCTTCAGCCCCGCCGTCATGGTCAGCACCCAGAGCGGCAGGTGGTCGCCGGCGTGGGCGCCGACCAGGGTCACGCCCAGGATCTTGCCGCCCTTGCTGGTGACCAGCTTGCCGAAACCCCGGATATCGCCCTCGGCCTGGGCGCGGTCGTTATCGGCGAACGGCTGGACCAGCACGCGGATGTCGTCGCCATGCTCGGCGCGGGCCTGGGCCTCGGTCAGGCCGACGGAGGCGAGTTCGGGGCTGCAATAGGTCACGCGCGGCACGACCAGGGCGTCGGCGTTGATCGGCGCGGCGAACAGGGCCTTGCGCACGAAGAGGCCTGCGTGGGCGCCGGCGAGGTGGGTGAACTGGCCGCGTCCGGCGACGTCGCCGATGGCGAAGACGCGCGGGTTGCTGGTGCGCAGCGACTTGTCGGTCTTGATCCCGGCCCTGTCGAAGGCGACGCCGGCGGCCTCGAGATTCAACGCCTCGATGGACGGCGTGCGGCCGACGGCGACCAGCAGGTGGGAGCCGGTGATGCGCGTCTCGCCCTCGGGCCCATCGACCACGACGACCGGCCCCGGCTCGACCCGCACCGCCTTGTGGCCCGGCAGAAGGGTGACGCCGTCGGCGGTCAGCTGCTCGACGACCACGGCGGCGGCTTCCGGCTCCTCGCGGCCGAGAATGGCGGCTGCCTCGATGATCGTTACCTGTGAGCCCAGCCGCCGGAAGGCCTGGCCGAGCTCGACGCCGATCGGGCCGCCGCCGAGCACGATCAGGTGCTCGGGCAGCGTCGTCAGCTCGAAGATGCGCTCGTTGGTCAGGTAGGGCGAGGCGTCCAGCCCCGGGATCGGCGGCACGGCGGCGCGCGAGCCGCTGGCGACGACGACCTTGCGGGCGGTGACGCGGACGCTGTCGCTCTCGACCGTCCGCCGGTCGCGGAATCGCGCCGTCTCGCGCACGACCCGGACGCCAAGGCCCTCGAACCGCTCCTGGCTGTCGATCGGCGCGATCTCGGCGATGACGTGGTGGACGCGGGCCATGACGGCGGCGAAGTCGACCGTGACGCCTGAGGCGCTGACGCCCAGCGCCTGGCTGTGGGCGGCCTTGTAGGCGGCTTCGGCCGAGGCGATCAGCGCCTTGGACGGCACGCAGCCGTAGTTGAGGCAGTCGCCGCCCATCTCGCCCTTCTCGAACAGGACGACCTTGAGGCCCAGCTGCGCAGCGCCGGCCGCGACGGACAGGCCGCCGGAGCCGGCCCCGATGATGGCCAGGTCGGCGCGGATGCGTTCCTGTTTCACGCGGTCTTGTCCTTCTTGGCCCGGAAGCGCTGGAAGAGGGTGGTGCCGAGCGACAGCAGGCCCAGCGCGATCAGCGGGCCGAAGACGTAGGGCTCGAAGATGATGCGGAGATTGGGCTCCTCGCCGCGGGCCAGCACCTGGCCGATGCCGGCCCCGACGCTGCTGTAGATGAAGGTGGCCGGAATGATGCCGATCAGGGTCGCCAGGGCGTAGGCGCGCAGCGGCGCATGGGCCAGGGCCGAGGCGACGTTGACCAGCCAGAACGGGGCCAGCGGGATGAGGCGCAGCGTCAGGATGTAGCCGAAGGCGCCGTCGCGGACGCCGTCCATCACGGCCTTCAGGTTGCCGCCCGACTTCTCGGCCTTTTCGCGCAGGCTGGCGCCCAGCGAGGTCCGCACGATCAGGAAGACCAGCACCGCCCCGATGGTCGCCCCGACCACCGTCGCCGAGCCGCCGATCCAGGTCCCGAACAGGAAGCCGCCGGCCAGTGTCAGGAAGACCGCGCCCGGAATGCTCACCGCTGTGGCGGCGGCGTAGACCAGGATGAAGACCAGCAGGCTGAGCGCGAGGTTGTCGGTGACCAGGCCCCGCAGCAGGGCCTCGTTCCGCTGCAGCGACTCCAGGCTCAGGTATCGACCCGCCCCGCTGGCGAACACGGCGATCACGGCCGCGACCAGCGCGAGCAATGGCAGATAGCGTTTCATCGTCCCCGTCTTCCCCCGTCCCTCGGACCGCGGGACCATAGCCTTGCCCGGTCCGGCCTGGCTATGGCGCTGGACATGCGTCGCGTTCGCTCCACGTCAAGCGCTTGGCCTGGACCGGGTCTGCATGCAACGGTGGGGCATGGTTGCGGACGGGGAGAGCGGGTTGGACCAGCGTGTCGGGACTGTCGGAGACGCCGAGGCCGTGGCCGTCCCCCTGTCTCCCTTCGTAACGCCGGCGGCGCCGCGCCTGGACCCGCGCAAGTTCCAGGATCCGCGGATCACCCTGGACGGCTCGCCGCGGGCCGTTGTGGGCCTGCGCGGGCTGGACACCCTGTGGTTCAACACCGGCACGCTGTGCAACATCGCCTGCCTGACCTGCTACATCGAGAGTTCGCCCCGCAACGACGCGCTGTCCTACCTGACCCTGGACGAGGTGACGGCCTATCTGGGCGAGATTGCCGCCCTGGGCCTGACCACGCAGGAGATCGGCTTCACCGGCGGCGAGCCGTTCATGAACGCCGCCATCATTCCGATGCTGGAGGCCGCGCTCACCACCGGCCGCCGGGCCCTGGTGCTGACCAACGCCATGCGGCCGATGCGGCGGTTCGAGCGCCAGCTGATCGACCTCAGGGACCGCTACGGCGAGGCGCTGATCCTGCGGGTGAGCCTGGACCACTACACACAGGCCGTTCATGAGGCCGAGCGGGGCGCTGACACCTGGGCGCCGGCGCTGGCCGGCCTGACCTGGCTGGCGCAGAACGGCTTTTCCATCGCCATCGCCGGGCGCCGGCTGGGCGAGGAGAGCGAAGAGACCGCCCGGGCCGGCTACGCGGCGCTGTTCGCGGACATCGGCCTGCGGCTCGACGTCAACGATCCCTCCCGCCTGGTGCTGTTCCCCGAAATGGACGCCACGCGCGATGTCCCGGAGATCACCGAGGCGTGCTGGGGCATCCTGCACCTCTCGCCGGACTCGGTGATGTGCGCCTCCAGCCGGATGGTGGTGAAGCGCAAGGGCGCGGCGCGGCCGGCGGTCGTGGCCTGCACCCTGACGCCGTATGATCCGCAGTTCGAGCTGGGCGCGACCCTGTCCGAGGCGCTGGGCGCCGTGCCGCTCAATCATCCGCACTGCGCCCGCTTCTGCGTGCTGGGCGGCGCGAGCTGCAGCTGACCATGGCGAGCGAGCGGCCGCGGCTGTCGGTCGTCATTCCGACCCTTAGCGCGGCCGAAGGGCTGGCGGCGACCCTGGCGGCGCTGGAACCGTCGGACGAAGTCCTCATCGTCGACGGCGGCTCGCTGGACAGGACCAAGGTGTTGGCCCGCAACCTTGGGGCCCGGGTGATCGAGACCGCGCCCGGTCGCGGCGGCCAGCTGGCGGCGGGCGCCGCCGCCGCGACCGCGGACTGGCTGCTGTTCCTGCACGCCGACACGGTGTTGTCGGCCAGGTGGCGGGACATCGTGGGCAGCCATCTGTCGCGACCGGATGCGGCGGAGCGAGCGGCCTGCTTCCGTTTCGCCCTTGATGACGACTCTCCGCAGGCTCGGCGGCTGGAGCGCTGGGTGGCTCTCCGGGTCGCAGCGTTCGCGCTGCCCTACGGCGACCAGGGGCTGCTGATTCATCGGTCGCTGTACGACGCCGTCGGCGGCTACAGGCCCCTGCCGTTGATGGAGGACGTCGATATGGTGCGGCGGCTCGGACGGCGGCGGCTGACCGTGCTGGACGCCTGCGCCGTCACCTCGGCCCGGCGCTGGCGGCAGGACGGCTGGCTGCGGCGCAGCGCGCGCAATCTGCTGTGCCTGACGCTGTTCTACGCTGGCGTTTCCGCGGAGCGGATCGCGCGGCTCTATGGACGCTGAGCCCTCGCCCGGAAGCGCTTGAGGCTGGCCTCGTCGTCGATGTCCTCCTGCGTGCGCAAGGTGGCCACCCGCAGGCCCGACAGCCGCGTGCGGGTGTCGGCCAGGGTCTCCGGGCTCGACCAGCGGATGTCGTCGAAGGGCAGGGGACCGCGGGCTGAGCGCCTCAGCCCGATCAGCCAGTAACCGCCGTCCCGGGCCGGGCCGACCACGGCGTCGTGGCTGCGCAGGGCGTCGAAGGCCGAGGCTATGTCGGCGCGGCTGACGGTGGGCGTGTCGCTGCCGATGATCACCAGCCGGCCGACCGGGAAGCGCCGCGAGACCCGCACGAGCTTGTCGCCCAGCCCGCCGCCGCCCTGCGGAGTCGCCACGACCCGCCCGCGCAGCCAGTCCATCGGGCGGTCGGGAGACACCGCGACCGTGGTGCGCCAGCGTGGATCGCCTGCGAGCCGCCCAAGCAGCCCGTCGATCGCGCCGCGCTGGAAGCGGAGCGCCTCGACGTCGCCGATCGCCGCCGCCAGTCGCCGTTTGCCGACGCCGATGGTGGGACGCCGCGCGAAGACGACGAGGTTTGCGAGGTCGAGCCGGGAGGCCATGGGGCCTTTTCGACTACGCCGGCGGCGGCGTCGAGCCCCGCCGCAGCCTGGGAGGGCTTCCCCAACGGCAGGGGGTCGAAGCGCTTGACGGCAAGGCCGCGCCCGGTTCACTCGCTGCGTCAGTCCGGCGACAGACCGGCCACGCACAACGGGGAGGCGCCGCGCGCCATGCAGATCAAGGCCGCCGTCGCCACGGGTCCCGGCAAGCCCTTCGACATCCGGATGGTCGAGCTCGACGAGCCGCGCGAGGACGAGATCCTCGTCCGCGTCGTCGGTGTCGGCGTCTGCCACACCGACATCGTCTTCCAGCAGACCGGCGCGATTGCCGCGCCCGCCGTGCTGGGCCACGAGGGCTCGGGGATCGTCGAGAAGGTCGGGGCGAAGGTCACCAAGGTCGTTGCCGGCGACCGGGTGGCCATGACGTTCCGCTCCTGCGGGACCTGCCGTCGCTGTGGCAAGGGCGACGCCGCCTACTGCGAGACCATGCCGCTGCTCAACTACGCCGGCATGCGGCCGGACGGCAGCAAGGCGCTGCGCTGCGAGGAGGTCGCCGTCGGCAGCAACTTCTTCGGCCAGTCCTCCTTCGCCACCCACGCCCTGACCTACGAGCGCAATGTGGTGAAGGTGCCCGACGACCTGCCGCTGGAGCTGTTCGGCCCGCTCGGCTGCGGCATCCAGACCGGGGCGGGCGGGGTCATGCGCTCGCTGGCCTGCGAGGCCGGCTCGACCCTGCTGATCACCGGCGGCGGGCCCGTCGGCCTGAGCGCGGTGATGGGGGCGAAGATCCAGGGCTGCGAGACCATCATCCTGGTCGAGCCGCACGCCTCGCGCCGGGCGCTGGCGACCGAGTTCGGCGCGACCCACGTCATCGACCCGGCCGCCTCGCCGGACCTGGCGGCGGCAGTGCGCGCCATCCTGCCCGGCGGCGTCGACTACGCCTTCGACACCACCGGCGTTCCGGCGGTGCAGGCGGCGGTGATGAACACGCTGGGGCCCAAGGGAACCTTCGGCATCGTCGGCATCTCGCCGCCGGGCACGCCGATGCCGGGCGACATCAACACCGCCATGACCTTCGGCCACACGGTGAAGGGCATCATCGAGGGCGACAGCGATCCGGACGTCTTCCTGCCGGAGCTGATCGAGCACTACCGGCGCGGCGCCCTACCGTTCGACCGCATGATCAAGACCTTCCCCTTCGACCAGATCAACGAGGCGATCGCCGCCCAGCACCACGGCGACTGCATCAAGGTCGTGCTGCTGACCGGAGCCTGACGATGACCGATCCCCACCGCACCGGCCCGCTGGCCGGCGTCCGCATCATCGACCTGAGCCAGTTCGTGCTCGGCCCCTACGCGACCCAGACCATGGGCGACCTGGGCGCCGACGTGATCAAGGTCGAGGAGCCGGCCGGCGACCGCCAGCGCAACTCCGGCAAGGGACCGAGCAAGGAGATGGGCCCCGGCTACGTCGCCTTCAATCGCAACAAGCGCTCCGTCGCCCTCGACCTGAAGACCGACGAGGGCCGGGCGGCGCTGGCGAAGCTGGTCGAGACCGGCGATGTCTTCATCCACAACATGCGCCCCTCGGCCGTGGCGCGGCTGGGCTTCTCCTACGAGGCGGTGAAGGCCATCAAGCCGGACATCGTCTACGTCGAGGCCATGGGCTACGACGACGACGGCCCCTACGCCGGGCTGCAGGCCTTCGACGACCTGATCCAGTCGGCCAGCGGCGCCTGTGGCCTGGGCCAGCTGGTCGACCCGGAGACCGAACTTCGGCCGCTGCCCTCGCTGCTGGCCGACAAGACCTGCGGCCTGTTCGCGGTGATCGCCACCCTCGCCGCCCTGCGGCATAAGGAACAGACCGGCGAGGGCCAGTTCGTCGCCGTGCCGATGCTGGAGACCTTCACCGGCTTCGTTATGGCCGAGCACCTTTACGGCCATACCTTCGTCCCGCCGACCGGCGGGTTTGGCTTCACCACCGCCATCACCCCGCACCGCAAGCCGTTCCGGACGAAGGACGGCTACCTGACCGTGATGCCGGCCAACCAGGTCCAGTCGGCCAAGTTCATGGAACTGGGCGGGCTGCCCGGCGCGTACGAGCTCGAACGCTTCACCTCCAAGGCCAGCGGCAAGGAGAAGGTCGCCGAATATTACGCCATGATGGGCGAGGCGGCGGCCAGCCGGACGACGGCCGAGTGGATGGCGCTGGGCGCGGAGCACTCGATCCCGGTCATGCGCGCCAATCAGCCGACCGAGATCTTCGACGATGAGCAGCTCAGCCGCACCCTCTTCGAGGAGCGGACACTGGGCGGCGAGTCGACCTATCGCGCCATGAAGCCCGGCCTGCGGTTCTCGAAGACGCCGGCCGGCATACGCCGCGACCCGCCGCGCATCGGCCAGGACACCGACGAGGTGCTGGCCGAGGTGGGGATCACGCGGCCGGCCTGATCAGGCGTTGACGTTGACCACGGTGCGACCGCGGACCTTGCCCTCAAGGATGTCGCGGCCGGCCTGCGGTACGTCGGCCAGGCCGATCTCGGTGACGGTGGTCGCCAGTTTCGCCAGGTCGACGTCCGCCGCCAGCCGCTCCCAGGCCTTGGTCCGGACGACGTAGGGCGCGTTGACCGAGTCGATACCGGCCAGGGTCACGTTGCGCAGGATGAACGGGAAGACCGAGCCGGGCAGGTCGACGCCCTGGGCCAGGCCGCAGGCGGCGACGGCGCCGCGATAGTCGGTCTGCGCCAGGACGTTGGCGAGGGTGTGGCTGCCGACCGAGTCGACGGCCCCGGCCCAGCGCGGCGCGGCGATCGGCGGGCCGGGCTGCGACAGGGTCTGGCGGTCGATGATGTCGCTGGCGCCCAGCGCGGTGAGATAGGCGCTTTCCTCCGGGCGGCCGGTCGAGGCGATGACGCGATAGCCCAGCTTCGACAGGATCATGATCGCCACCGAGCCGACGCCGCCGTTGGCGCCGGTCACCAGCACCGCGCCGCTGTCGGGCGTGAGGCCGGCGTGTTCCAGCGCCAGTACGCTGAGCATGGCGGTGTAGCCGGCGGTGCCGATGGCCATGGCGTCGCGAGTGCTGATGCCGGCGGGCAGCTTGACCAGCCAGTCGCCGTTGACCCGCGCCTTCTGGGCGTAGCCGCCGTGATGCGTCTGGCTCAGGCCCCAGCCGTTGAGGACGACGCGATCACCGGCGACGTAAGCCGGGTGGGACGACTGGGTGACCGTGCCGGCCAGGTCGATGCCGGGGACCAGGGGGTAGGTCTGGATCACACCCGGCCGCCCGGCCAGGGCCAGGCCGTCCTTGTAGTTGACCGTGGAGTAGTCGACGTCGATGCGGACGTTGCCGTCCATCAGCTGGTCATCGGAGAGGTCGACCTGCTCGACCGTGACCGTGCGATCCACCCGGGTGGCGAGGAGGGCCTTGAAGGTCATGGTCGGTATCCTGTGCTGGCTGATGCGGCGCCTGTGACCTCGGGTATGGGGCAGAACACGCGACCGCGCCACCGTGTTCGGACAGGCCGGATGGTTACGCCTTGCCTGCCCCTGCGGCGCCGGGGCTGTGATGGCGGCAACCAGAAACACAACGAGGAAACGCGCCATGAAACTCGACAGCACCGTCTCCGCCGTGGTCACCGGCGGCGCTTCCGGCCTCGGGGCCGCCACGGTCAAGGCCCTGCGGGACCTGGGCGTCAAGGTCGCCATCTTCGACCAGAACGCCGAGACCGGGACGAAGAAGGCCGAGGAGCTGGGCGCCCTGTTCTGCGAGGTCAACGTGATGAGCGAGGAGTCGGTCGACGCCGGCTTCGCCAAGGCCCGCGCCGCCCACGGCCAGGAGCGCATCCTGGTCAACTGCGCCGGCGGCGGCCGGGGCGGCAAGACGATCGCCCGCGACAAACAGACCGGCGAGATCAAGCAGTTCAACGCCGCCGACTTCGAGTGGGTGCTGGGCCTCAACACGGTCGGCACCTTCCGCTGCATCGTCAAGAGCGCGGCGGGCATGGCGACCCTGGAGCCGGACGAGGACGGCGGCCGCGGCGCCATCGTCAACACCGGCTCGGTGGCGGCCGAGGACGGCCAGGTGGGCCAGGTGGCCTATGCGGCGGCCAAGGCGGCCATCAAGGGCATGACCCTGGTCATCGCCCGCGACCTGGCCAACGAGGGCATCCGCATCAACACCATCCTGCCGGGCATCATGGCCACCCCGCCGATGCTGGGCGTGAAGACCCGCGCGCCGGCCATCTTCGACAGCCTGTCGGCCTCGGTGCCGTTCCCGCGTCGCCTCGGGCATCCGCACGAGTACGCCGACCTGGCGGTGACCATGCTGCGTAACGGCTACTTCAATGGCGAGACCGTCCGCCTCGACGGCGCCATCCGCATGCCGCCGCGCTAGAGACCCCGACTTTCAGAAGCAGGCCGCCGCTTTGAACCGAAGATCCTCCCCTCTGGGGGAGGTGGCTCGGCGAAGCCGAGACGGAGGGAGTCAGGTCACCAGACCCCCTCAGTCAGCCCTTCGGGCGGACAGCTCCTCCAGAGGGGAGCATCCAGCTGGGCGCCGTCAGGCCGGTGGAGGGCTAGAGGCCCAGCTGGCGGGCGATGATGTTCTTCTGGATCTCCGTCGCCCCGCCATAGATCGTCTGGGCCCGGGCCAGGAAGTAGGCGGCGGTGGCCGGCGCGGCGAAGGCGGGAATTTCCGCAAGGTTCGCCCGCCAGTCCGGCCCGGTCCGGTCCGGGAACTTCGGCAGGGCGTAGAGGCCGGCCAGCTCGACGAAGAGCTCGGTGATCGCCTGGGCCGTCTCGGTGGCGGCGATCTTGATGATCGAGGCCTCGTCGCCCGGCGCCTGGCCGGCGGCGAGCGGGGCGAGGGCCCGCAGCACGGTCATCTCCAGCGCGTCGAGCTGCACCTCAACGGCGGCCAGTCGGCGGCGGAAGTCGTCCTGCTGCGGGGCGTCTCCCTCCGCCCATGGCGCATCGACCAGCAGGCGCTTGAGGTCCTCGATCTGCCGCCGCTTTGCGGCGACATGGGCGTAGGAGGTGCGCTCGTAGCTCAGCAGGTGGCGGGCGTAGGTCCAGCCCTTGCCCTCGTCGCCGATGCGGTTCTCGACCGGCACCCGGACGTTGTCGAAGACGACGCGGTTCAGGTGATGGCCGCCGTCGATGGTGATGATCGGCACGACCTCGACGCCGGGCGTGGTCATGTCGATGCAGAGGAAAGTGATGCCGTCCTGCTTGCGCGCCGCGTCCTCCGTGCGGACCAGGCAGAAGATCCAGTCGGCGTAGTGGGCGTCGCTGGTCCAGATCTTCTCGCCGTCGACGACGTAGTGGTCGCCGACCAGAACGGCGCGGGTGCGCAGGCTGGCCAGGTCCGATCCGGCTTCCGGCTCGGAATAGCCCTGGGCCCAGAAGGTGCGGGCCGACAGGATGTCGCCAAGCCAGCGCGCCTTCTGCTCGGGCGTCCCGAAGGTGTAGATCACCGGCGCCACATAGAGCAGGCCCATCGGCGACACGTTCGGCGCGCCCGCCCGCTCCAGTTCCTCGTCGAAGATGAACCGCTGGGTGATCGTCCAGCCGGGCCCGCCGTACTCGGCCGGCCATCCCGGCGCGAGCCAGCCCCGGGCGCTCAGCGCCTGTTCTGACGCGACCATGTCCTGTTTTCTCAGGGTCTGGCCGTTGGCGAGCCTGGCGATGATGTCCTGCGGGTACTCCTCGCGGAACCAGGCCTTCACCATCTCGCGAAAGGCCTCGTCCTCGGAGCTCTGGCGCATGTCCATCGGCTGGTTCCTCCATTCCGTGTCCGGATCTGGTCGCCCGGTCTTCAGGGGCGGCACATTGCCGGCGTTGACCCTGCGTCCGGCCACAGATTTGGTTCCGGTCCGCGCACTTTCCGTCCGGGGCGAGCCTGCCCGGCCCGGCGCCGCTGCGGCCCATGGGCGCGGCCGGCGTTCCGAACAGTCTGCCCCGTTTGGCGCGCACGCGCGCCGTCGAATGCCGCAGTGCAGCATTATCTGTCATGCATCGTTCCCGCAGTCTCCGATCTGCGCAAAATCTTGCCAACCCGGCCGGCCCGCTCGCCGGATGTCGAAAGAAATTACCTTTTGCGCGAGCGCTCGGCTTACCGCTAATGCCGGCTCGACCCTGTTTCGGCCGTCCTCGCGGCGGCCGTCAGGCGTACCTGTGTCTCTATCCTGAGGATCCCCGATGGGCGCTCCACAATCCCGCGGTCTGTACGACCCTCGTAACGAGCATGACGCCTGCGGCGTCGGATTTGTCGCCAACATCAAGGGCCGCAAATCGCACGAGGTCGTGGCCTGCGGTCTGGAGATCCTGATCAACCTCGATCACCGGGGCGCGGTCGGCGCCGATCCTCTGGTCGGCGACGGCGCCGGGATTCTGATCCAGATGCCGGACGCCCTGCTGCGCGACTGGGCCGGCAAGGCCGGCGTCACCCTGCCGGCGCCGGGCGACTACGCCGTGGCCATGTGCTTCCTGCCGCGCGATGAGGCGGCGCGCGATGTCGTCGTCCACCAGTTCGAGCATTTCCTGAAGGTCGAGGGGCAGACCTTCATCGCCTGGCGCGATGTGCCGATCGACACCACGGGCCTTGGCGCGGCGGTGCTGGCCGAGATGCCCGTGATCCGTCAGGCCATCGTCGGCCGCGGCGAGGGGACGAAGGATCAGGACGCTTTCGAGCGCAAGCTGCTGACCATCCGCAAGCAGCTGCAGAACCCGCTGGCCGAGCTGGCGGTGAAGAAGAACCTGCCGGGCCTGACCCAGCTGTACCTGCCGTCCTTCTCGACCCGCACCGTGGTCTACAAGGGCCTGCTGCTCGCCGACCAGGTGGGCTCCTTCTACACCGACCTGAAGAACCCGCTGACCGAGTCTGCGCTGGCCATGGTCCACCAGCGGTTCTCGACCAACACCTTCCCGTCCTGGAAGCTGGCCCACCCCTACCGGTTCATCGCCCACAACGGCGAGATCAACACCGTGCGGGGCAACGTCAACTGGATGAACGCCCGCCGCCGCACGCTGGAATCCGACCTGCTGGGACCGGATCTCAACAAGATGTGGCCGCTGATCCCGCACGGTCAGTCCGACACCGCCTGCCTGGACAATGCGCTCGAGCTGCTGCTGGCCGGCGGCTATCCGCTGGCCCATGCGGTGATGATGCTGATCCCCGAGGCCTGGGCGGGCAATCCGCTGATGGATCCCCGCCGGAAGGCCTTCTACGAGTATCACGCCGCCCTGATGGAGCCCTGGGACGGCCCCGCCGCCGTGGCCTTCACCGACGGTCGCCAGATCGGCGCCACGCTCGACCGCAACGGCCTGCGTCCCGCCCGCTTCGTCATCACCGACCAGGACCATGTCATCATGGCCTCGGAAGTGGGCGTGCTGACGGTTCCGGAGGAGCGCGTCGTCCGCAAGTGGCGGCTGCAGCCGGGCAAGATGCTGCTGATCGACATGGAGGAAGGCCGGATCATCGAGGACGAGGAGATCAAGGCCTCCCTCGCCGATGCCCAGCCCTACGCCGAGTGGCTGGCCCGCACGCAGTTCAAGCTCGAGGACCTGCCCGAGGCCCCCGAGGGCGAGGCGCTTGAGGGCGCCGATCCGGCGCACCTGCTCGATCGCCAGCAGGCCTTCGGCTACACCCAGGAAGACCTGCAGTTCTTCCTGGAGCCCATGGCCCAGACCGGCGACGATCCCATCGGGTCGATGGGCGCCGACGTGCCGATCGCCGTGCTCTCGCGGCGCACCAAGCTGCTCTACGAGTACTTCAAGCAGAACTTCGCCCAGGTCACCAACCCGCCGATCGACCCGATCCGCGAGGAGCTGGTGATGAGCCTGGTGTCGATGATCGGCCCGCGCCCGAACCTGCTCGGCCGCCAGGCCGGCACGCACAAGCGGCTGGAGGTCTCCCAGCCCATCCTCACCAACGAGGACATGGCCAAGATCCGCGCCATCAGCGAGCTGCTGGACGGCGCCTTCCGCACCGCGACCATCGACGTCACCTGGCCGGCCGAGGACGGCGCGGCGGGCCTGGAGAAGGCGCTGGAGCGTGTCTGCCGCGAGGCGACCGACAACGTCCTGGCCGACATGAACATCCTGATCCTGTCGGACCGGGCGACCTCGCCCGACCGGATCGCCATCCCGGCGGCGCTGGCCACGGCGGCCGTGCACCACCACCTGATCCGCCAGGGACTGCGCATGCAGACGGGCCTGGTCATCGAGACCGGCGAAGCGCGCGAGGTGCACCACTTCTGCGTCCTGGCCGGCTACGGCGCCGAGGCGGTCAATCCCTATCTGGCGTTCGAGACGCTGGAACAGCTGCGTGTCCAGAACGGCTATGCGCTCAGCGCCTACGACGTGCGCAAGAACTTCATCAAGGCGGTCGGCAAGGGCCTGCTGAAGGTGATGTCCAAGATGGGCATCTCGACCTACCAGTCCTATTGCGGCGCGCAGATCTTCGACGCGGTCGGCCTGAACTCGACGGTGATCGAGAAGTACTTCACCGGCACGGCGACGACGATCGAGGGCATCGGCCTGGACGGCATCGCCGAGGAGGCCGTGCGCCGCCACCGCGACGCCTTCGGCGACAACCCGATCTACGCCTCGATGCTCGACGTGGGCGGCACCTTCGCCTTCCGCCTGCGCGGCGAGGAGCACGCCTGGACGCCGGAAACGGTGGCCCGGCTGCAACATGCGGTGCGCGGCAACCTGCCGGACGAGTACAGGGCATTCGCCGACGGCATCAACCAGCAGGCCCAGCGCCTGCTGACGATCCGCGGCCTGATGCAGTTCCGCGACGCCGAGACGCCGCTCAGCCTCGACGAGGTCGAGCCCGCCTCGGAGATCGTCAAGCGGTTCGCCACCGGCGCCATGAGCTTCGGCTCTATCAGCCGCGAGGCCCACACCACCCTGGCGGTGGCGATGAACCGCATCGGCGGCCGGTCCAACACCGGCGAGGGCGGCGAGGAAGCCGACCGCTTCAAGCCGCTGCCGAACGGCGACTCGATGCGCTCGGCCATCAAGCAGGTGGCGTCCGGCCGCTTCGGCGTCACCGCCGAGTATCTGGTCAACGCCGACGACATCCAGATCAAGATGGCCCAGGGCGCCAAGCCCGGCGAGGGCGGCCAGCTGCCCGGCCACAAGGTCGACAAGAACATCGCCCGCGTCCGCCACTCGACGCCGGGCGTGGGCCTGATCAGCCCGCCGCCGCACCACGACATCTATTCGATTGAGGATCTGGCCCAGCTGATCCACGACCTGAAGAACGCCAACAGCCGGGCCCGGATCTCGGTCAAGCTGGTGTCCGAAGTGGGCGTGGGCACCGTGGCCGCCGGCGTCGCCAAGGCCCGCGCTGACCACATCACCATCTCGGGCTTCGAGGGCGGCACCGGCGCCTCGCCGCTGACCTCGCTGATTCACGCCGGCTCGCCCTGGGAGATCGGCCTGGCCGAGACCCAGCAGACCCTGCTGCTCAATGGCCTGCGCACCCGTGTCGCGGTCCAGGCCGACGGCGGCCTGCGCACCGGTCGTGACGTGGCCGTCGCCGCCCTGCTGGGCGCCGACGAGTTCGGCTTCGCCACCGCGCCGCTGATCTCGGCCGGCTGCATCATGATGCGCAAGTGCCACCTGAACACCTGCCCGGTGGGCGTGGCGACCCAGGATCCGGTGCTGCGGGCCCGCTTCAACGGCAAGCCCGAGCATGTGATCAACTACTTCTTCTTCGTCGCCGAGGAGCTGCGCGAGATCATGGCGCAGCTGGGCTTCCGGACCGTCGCCGAGATGGTCGGTCGCGTCGACCGGCTGGAGATGCGCCAGGCCATCGACCACTGGAAGGCCGAAGGCGTCGACCTGGCGAAGATCCTGCACGCGGTCACCGACCACGGCGCGGGGCTGAGCCAGTCCCAGACCCAGGACCACGGGCTGGAGAAGGCCCTCGACAACACCCTGATCGCCGACGCGAAGGACGCGCTGGAGTCGGGCAAGCCGATGCGGGGCGAGTACCCGATCCGCAACATCAACCGCACGGTCGGCACCATGCTGTCGTCGGAGGTGGCGCGCCGCTACGGCCACGCCGGCCTGCCCGAGGACACCATCTCGCTGACCTTCCACGGCGCGGCGGGCCAGAGCTTCGGCGCCTTCGCCGCCAGGGGCGTGACCCTCGAACTGATCGGCGACGGCAACGACTATGTCGGCAAGGGCCTGTCCGGCGGCCGGATCGTCGTGCGTCAGCCGAAGGAATCGACCCGCGATCCGGTCACCAACATCATCGTCGGCAACACCGTTCTTTACGGCGCCATCGCCGGCGAGGCCTACTTCCAGGGCGTGGCCGGCGAGCGCTTCGCGGTCCGCAACTCGGGCGCGGTGGCGGTGGTCGAGGGCACCGGCGACCACGGCTGCGAGTACATGACGGGCGGCGTCATCGCCGTGCTGGGCGAGACCGGGCGCAATTTCGCGGCCGGCATGTCCGGCGGGGTGGCCTACGTCTACGATCCGGAGGGCCGGTTCCCGTCACTGTGCAACGCCGCGATGGTCGATCTGGAGACCGTCGAGCAGACGGTCGGCGGCGACGAGTCCGGCCGGCCCAGCCAGCGCGCCCGCTCGGTCGAGGACAACGGCATGGGCGACATGCTGTCGTTCGACGCCGAACGGCTGCGCATCCTGGTCGAGCGGCACCTGCTCTACACGGGCAGCGCCCGCGCCCGCGAGATCCTGGACAACTGGGATGTCGCGGTCACGCGGTTCTGGAAAGTCATGCCCAAGGACTACCGCCGGGCGCTGACGGACATGGCCAGCGAGCGACAGGCGGCCGCCGCCGTCGCCGCCGAATAACGTATCAGGGTCGGAGTATCACCATGGGCAAGCCCACCGGCTTTCTTGAAATCGAGCGTCAGGATCGCGGCTACGACAAGCCGCAGGAGCGCCTGCGCAACTGGAACGAGTTCGTCCACCCGCTGCCGGCGCCGGCGCTGAACCAGCAGGCCGCGCGCTGCATGGATTGCGGGATTCCGTTCTGTCACAACGGCTGTCCGGTCAACAACCAGATCCCGGACTTCAACAGCCTCGTCTACCGCGAGCAGTGGCAGGCGGCGCTCGAGAACCTGCAGTCGACGAACAACTTCCCGGAGTTCACCGGCCGCATCTGCCCCGCGCCCTGCGAGGCGTCGTGCACGCTCAACATCATCGACAGCCCGGTGACGATCAAGACGATCGAGTGCGCCATCGTCGACAAGGGCTGGGAAGAGGGCTGGATCACGCCCCGTCCGTCGCCGCGCGGCACCGGCAAGCGGGTGGCGGTCGTCGGCTCCGGTCCGGCGGGCCTGGCCTGCGCCCAGCAGCTGGCCCGAGTCGGCCACGCGGCGACCGTTTTCGAGAAGAGCGACCGCATCGGCGGCCTGCTCCGCTACGGCATCCCCGACTTCAAGATGGAGAAGCATCTGATCGACCGCCGGGTCGCCCAGATGGAGGCCGAGGGCGTGATCTTCCGGACCAACATGGAGATCGGCGTCAACGTCTCGGTGCAGCGCATTCTGGACGATTACGACGTGCTGGTCATGGCCGGGGGCGCCGAGCTGCCGCGCGACCTGGAGGTCCCGGGCCGGGAACTGGACGGCATCCATTTCGCCATGGACTTCCTGGTCCAGCAGAACAAGCGCAACGCCGGCGACGACGAGGCGAAGGCCGCGCCGAATGGCACGCTGTCGGCCAAGGGCAAGCATGTCGTGGTCATCGGGGGCGGGGATACCGGCTCGGACTGCATCGGCACGTCGAACCGCCACGGCGCGCTGTCGGTCACCCAGCTGGAGATCATGCCGCAGCCGCCGGCGCACGAGAACAAGCTGATGACCTGGCCGGACTGGCCGATGAAGCTGCGCACCTCGTCCAGCCACGAGGAAGGCTGCGAGCGCGACTTCGCCGTGGCCACCAAGCGCGCCATCGGCTCGAACGGCAAGGTCGAGGCGCTGGAGTGCGTGCGTATGGACTGGGTCGCCGGACCCGATGGCCGCCAGGTCCTGCAGGAAGTCGCCGGCAGCGAATTCCAGATCAAGGCCGACATGGTCCTGCTGGCCATGGGCTTCGTCTCGCCGCGCCACAACAGCTTCACCGAGCAGGCCGGCGTCGAGCTCGACGCCCGCGGCGCGGTCAAGGCGCCGGTGACCGACTACAAGACCACGTCCGAGAACATCTTCGCCTGTGGCGACATGCGTCGCGGCCAGTCGCTGGTGGTCTGGGCGATCCGCGAGGGACGCCAGTGCGCCCAGGCTGTCGACACCTTCCTGATGGGCGCCAGCAAGCTGCCGCGCTGACGACGGGGAGGGGCGGAGACGCCCCTCTCACCGCCCCCTACACCGCGTTGAGCGGGATCTTCAGGTAGCGGATTCCGTTGTCCTCGGGCTCCGGCAGATGGCCGCCACGCATGTTGACCTGCACCGAGGGCAGGATCAGGCGCGGCATGTCCAGCGTGCGATCCCGGGCCTCGCGCAGCGCGACGAAGTCCTCGCGGCCCACGCCGGCGTGGACGTGGACGTTCTCCGCCCGCTGCGCCGCGATGGTGGTTTCCCAGACGAAGGTCTCGCGGCCGGGCGCCAGGTAGTCGTGGCACAGGAACACCCGCGTCTCGTCCGGCAGCGCCAGCAGGCGCTGGATCGAGTCGTACAGCGTCCCGGCGTCCCCGCCCGGAAAGTCGCAGCGGGCGGTGCCATAGTCGGGCATGAACAGGGTGTCGCCGACGAAGACGGCGTCGCCGATCACATGGGCCATGCAGGCGGGGGTGTGGCCGGGAACGTGCAGCGCGATCGCCTCCAGCCCGCCGATGGCGTAGCGCTCGCCGTCCCTGAACAGGTGGTCGAACTGCCGGCCGTCGCGGGCGAAGTCCGAGCCGGCGTTGAACAGCTTGCCGAAGGTGTCCTGCACCTTGAGGATCCGCTCGCCGATGGCCAGCCGCCCACCCAGGGCGTCCTGCAGCAGCGGGGCCGCCGACAGGTGATCAGCGTGGGCGTGGGTCTCGATCTGCCAGACGACCTCCAGCCCCTCGGACTTGACGTAGTCGATCACCGCCCTGGCCGAGCTGTCCGAGGTGCGGCCCGAGCCCGCGTCGTAGTCGAGGACGCTGTCGATGATGGCGCAGGCGTTCGAGCCCGGGTCACGGACGACGTAGCTGACCGTGAAGGTGGCCTCGTCGAAGAAGGCCTTGACGATCGGCCGTCTGGCCGGGGTCTCAAGGGCCCGGCGGATGATGGCCGTCGCGTCGCCGACGGCGGTGTCGCCGGAAGGAGTGGGATTGGACATGACGGTGCTCACGGGTTGCGTTTGTTGTCGATAACATATATGCGAATATATGCAGATACAAGTCTGAACGGATCGGGATCGCATGACCGACGCCATGATCATCACCGCCATCGCCAGCGGCGCGCTTGTCGGAGCCCTTCTGGGCCTGTTCGGGGGCGGGGGTTCGGTCCTGGCCACGCCGCTGCTTCTCTATGTCGTCGGGATTGATGACCCGCATGTGGCGATCGGCACCTCCGCGGCGGCGGTCGCCGTCAATGCGCTGATCAGCCTCGTCGGCCACGGCCGTGGCGGCCGGGTGAAGTGGCCCTGTGCGACCGTCTTCGCGGTTACGGGCCTGGCGGGTTCGTTCCTGGGGTCCAGCCTCGCCAAGCAGGTCGACGGACAGCAACTGCTGCTGTTCTTCGCCATGGCGATGGCGGCTATCGCCCTGTCGATGCTCCGCCGGCCGAAGGGGGAGGGCGATCCGCAGGTCCACATCAACTGGCGGATGACGCTCAAGCTGGCGCCGCTCGGCCTGATCACCGGGCTCGCCGCCGGATTCTTCGGGATCGGCGGCGGCTTCCTGATCGTGCCCGGCCTGATGGCGGCGACGGGGATGACGCTGGCCAGTGCGGCGGCCTCGTCGCTGCTGTCGGTGGCGCTGTTCGGCGCCGCGACCTCGGCCAACTACGCCCTGTCGGGTCTGGTCAACTGGCCGGTGGCCGGCCTCTTCATCCTGGGCGGGATCGCCGGCGGCTGGGTCGGCCTGCGCGGCGCAGGGATGCTGGCCGCCAGGGCCGTGCTCGCGCGCCGGCTGTTCGCGGGTCTGGTGCTGGTCGTGGCGGCCTACGTCGCCTGGCAGGCCGTCGGGGCCTGGTCAGCCTAGGCGTGTCGCCCGCAGGCCGGGGCGGCGGCCTTGCGCCGGGCCGCCAGGCGATCGAGCGAGACCTGTCCCGCGCCGCGCACATAGATGAAGAAGAGCGCGCCCAGCAGGGCGATATTCTTGAACAGTGGCCCGACATGGCCCGGCGCCAGATGGATGGCGAGAGTGACCGGGACCAGGGTCACGAACAGCAGCAGCGCCGAGAACCTCGCCCAGAGCCCGAGGGCGAGGGTGACGCCGAACACGACAAACACGGCCCCCGACAGCCAGAGCAGGATCGCGGGATCGGCGATCCGGCCGACCAGGTCGCTCCAGGGCGATCCGGCGAGCCGCTTCAGCATCTCGTCCTGCTGACCGAAATGGCCCAGCCCGCCGACGATGAAGATCAGGCTGGTCAGGACCCTGAACACGGGGTCGGCCGCCAGAGCCATCCAGCGGGGTCGGGGAAGCCCTTCGTTCACTTGTCTCAGCATGGCTTCCGTGTCCGAAGGATGAGCGCCGGAAGAGGGGCCGGCAGGGCGGCCGCTACCGGCCGCGATAGATCTGGCTGAGCGCGGTCAGGATGTGCGCGGCGTTCGGATCGGCGATCCGGTAGTGGATGGTCTGGCCGTCCCGCCGGGTGGCGACCAAGCCCTCGGCGCGCATCTTGGCCAGGTGCTGCGAGGTCGCTGACTGGGCCAGCGCCGCGTGCTCGGCGAGCACGCTGACCGAGGCCTCGCCCTCCATCAGCCGGCAGAGCAGCAGAAGCCGCTGCTCGCTGGCCAGCAGCTTCAGGAGACGGGCGGCCGGCTGCACGCAGTCCTGCAGGGTCGCCAGAGCGGGCGTTTCGATGTCATCGACGAGGAAGTCGGTCATTCGATGCATATTAGAATATGCGCATTGGAGTTCAATGCGGCACGCCCGTTCACCGTCACGCCGCTCCCGCCTCGGCCTGCGCCGGACGACCATCGTCCCGCAGCACCACGTAGATGGCCGGGATGACCAGCACCGTCAGCAGGGTCGAGGAGGCCAGCCCGAACAGCAGCGAGATCGCCAGGCCCTGGAAGATCGGGTCGAACAGGATCACCGCCGCCCCGATCATCGCCGCCAGCGCCGTCAGCACGATCGGCTTGAAGCGGATGGCGCCGGCTTCCAGCAGCACCGCGCGCAGCGGCCGGCCGTCGCCCTGGCTGTGGCGGATGAAGTCGACCAGCAGGATCGAGTTTCGCACGATGATCCCGGCCAGCGCGATGAAGCCGATCATCGAGGTGGCGGTGAACGGCGCCGAGAACAGGATGTGCCCGATGACGATGCCGACCAGCGTCAGCGGGATCGGCGTCAGGATGACCAGCGGCAGGCGGAAGCTTTTGAACTGGGCGACGACCAGCACATAGATGCCCAGGATCGCCACGCCGAACGCGGCGCCCATGTCCCGGAAGGTGACCCAGGTGATCTCCCACTCGCCGTCCCACAGGATGGTCGGCCGGCTTTCGTCGGTCGGCTGGCCGTTGAGGCGGATCTCGGGCTTCGGCGTCCCGTGCCAGTCGGCGGTCTCGACGGCCTTGTTGACCGCCAGCATGCCGTAGATCGGGGCCTCGTACGCGCCGGCCAGCTCAGCCAGGACCATGTCCACGTCCCGGCCGTCGCGCCGGAAGACATGGGTCGATCCGGCTTCCTGGCTGGCGGTGACCACCTCGCCTAGGGCGACCAGCCGGCCATCGCGGGACTGGGCCACCGGCAGGGCGGCCAGGCCCTCGCCCCAGGTCCGGGCCGACTGGGGCAACCGCACCGAGATTTCCAGCGGGTCGCGGCTTTCGCCACGATGGGCGTAGCCGACCACCTGTCCGCCCAGCGCCGCGGCGATGGAGTCATGGATGTCGCGATCGCTGACCTTGAGGGATTCGAGGCGCGCGCGATCGGGAACGAGCCGAAGGCCGGGGCGCGGCACGCCGTAGCTGTCGTCGACATCGACGATGTAGGGCACCGACCGGAAGAGGGTCTTCAGCTGCTCGGCCACCGCGCGGCGCGAGGCGGCGTCGGGGCCGTAGACCTCGGCCAGCAGCGTGGCCATGACCGGCGGTCCGGGCGGCGCCTCGACGACCTTGATCGCGGCGCCCTGCGGCAAGGCCAGCTTCGCCAGCCGCTCGCGCAGGTCCAGGGCCACGGCGTGGCTGGAGCGGTCGCGGTCGGCCTTGGGCGCCAGGGTGACCGACAGATCGCCCATCTCCGGCCGGCTGCGCTGGTAGTAGTGCCGGACCAGGCCGTTGAAGTTGAAGGGGGCGGACGTGCCGGCGAAGGCGTCGATGGCGGTGACTTCCGGCACGGTGCGGGTGACCGCCGCCAGGTCGTTCAGCACGCGCTGGGTGGCCTCGAGCGACATGCCTTCCGGCAGGTCGGCGATGACCTGAAGCTCGGACTTGTTGTCGAACGGCAGCAGCTTCACCGTCACGGTCTTGGTATAGAACATCGCGCCGGCCAGCAGGGTGGCCAGGCCCACGACGATCAGGAAGGTCCAGGCGCTGCGCCGGGTGGCGATGACGCGGCCGGCGACGGCGCGGTAGGCGGCGCCCAGGCGGCCTTCGCCGTGTTCGGCGTGAGCGGCGTGGCCGTCGGCCACCGCCTTGCGCGCGAACCGCACCATCAGCCAGGGCGCGATGACCACGGCCACGAAGAACGAGAACACCATCGCCGCCGAGGCGTTGACCGGGATCGGCGCCATGTAGGGGCCCATGAGGCCGGACACGAACAGCATCGGTAGCAGGGCCGCGACGACGGTCAGGGTCGCCACGACGGTGGGGTTGCCCACCTCCGCGACGGCCTCGACCGCCGCGTCCAGCCGGCTCCGGTCGTCCTTCATCGCCCAGTGCCGGGCGATGTTCTCGATCATCACGATGGCGTCGTCGACCAGGATGCCGATCGAGAAGATCAGCGCGAACAGGCTGACCCGGTTGATGGTGTAGCCCATCAGGTTCGAGGCGAAGAGCGTCAGCAGGATGGTCGTCGGGATGACCACGGCGGTGACCGCCGCCTCGCGCCAGCCGATGGCGAAGCCGATCAGCACGACGATGGAAACGGTCGCCAGCGCCAGGTGGAACAGCAGTTCGTTGGCCTTCTCGTTGGCGGTCTCGCCGTAGTCGCGCGTGACGTCGACGCTGAGGCTGTCGGGCAGCAGGGAGCCCTTCAGCGCCTCCACCCTTTCGAGAACGGCGTGCGAGACGACCACGGCGTTGGCGCCCTTGCGCTTGGCGATGGCCAGGCTGACGGCCGGGGCCTCGGACCAGTCGTCTCCCTGCCGGGCGAAGCGCCAGGAGCGGGCCTGATCCTCGCGGGGCGCCTCGACCACATCGGCGACGTCGCGCACGTACACCGTCTGGCCGGCGGCGGAGGGCAGGGCGAGCAGGCCGATCTGGCCCGCGTCGGTGAAGGTCTTGCCGCTGGTGACCTGCACCGCCTCGCCGCCGTTGCGCAGCTGACCGGCGGGGAAGGCGCGGTTGGCCTGGCGCACGGTGTCCATCAGCGCCGCCAGCGATACGCCGTGGCGCGCCATGCGGGCCGGATCGGGCTCGATGCGGATTTCGCGCGGCCGGCCGCCGACGATGAAGGTCAGGCCGACGTTCTCGACCTTGGCGACCTCGGTGCGCAGCTTGCCGGCCAGTTCGTACAGGGCCTGGTCGGTCCACTGTCCCGCCGCGCCGGGCCTGGGCGACAGGGTCAGGACCAGGCTGGGCACGTCATTGATGCCGCGCGTCTGGATCAGAGGTTCGGGAATGCCGGCCGGGATGCGGTCCATGTTCCCGCGGATTCGCTCATGGATGCGAACGGCGGCGGCGTCAGGATCGACCCCGACCTTGAACCGGGCGGTGACCATGACCTGGTCGTCGTCGGCGAAGGTGTAGACGTGCTCGACCTCGTCGACGCTCTTGACGATGGCCTCCAGCGGCTTGCCGACCAGCTCGACCGCGTCGGCGGCCCGCAGGCCCGGGGCCGACACCATGATGTCGACCATCGGCACGCTGATCTGCGGCTCTTCCTCCCGGGGGATGCTCATCAGCGCCAGGAAACCCACAGCGATGGCGGCGAGCAGGAAGAGCGGCGTGAGCGGCGAGCGGATGGTCGCCCGGGTCAGGCGTCCGGAGAGGCCGAGGTTCATCGCACCGCCTCCGGCAGGGACAGGATGTCGCCGGCCTTGAGACCCGACAGGACTTCCACCTCCTCGGCGGTCGGCCCGGCCCGGGTCTGGACCGGCGTGTCCGAGGCGGCGCCGTCGGCGCGAACCAGGCGCACATAGTCGACGCCGAAGCGGGTGGAGACATAGCGCCGGGGAACGACCACAGCCCGGCGCTCGCCAACCCGGATCATCACCGTGGCGCGCTGGCCGACAAGGTCCTGGGGCAGGCCCGCGGCGGTCACGTCGGCGACGACCTGCCCGGCGACCACCGACGGGTAGATCTGGCTGATCATGCCGGTGGCGGAGGTCGACGCGCCGTCGACGGACACCTGCACGGTGTCGCCCAGCCGCAACGTCCGGGCCTGGCCCTCGGGCAGTTCCAGCCGCACGACGGCGGGGCCGGCGGTGATGCGGGCGACGGACTGGCCCGCCGTCACCACCGAGCCGGGCGGCACGTCGGCGGTCAGCACCCGTCCGCTGGCCGGGGCGAGGATCGCGCCCTGGGCGCCCAGCTCGGCGCTGGCGGAGCGCTGCGCGCGGGCGGCGGCCAGCGAGGCGCTGGACGCCTTGGCGATGGCCTCGACCTGGTCGAGGCGGGCCTGGGCGTAGATGCCCTGGGCGAACAGGGTGCGGGTACGGGTCAGGTCAGCCTGGGCGCGGGCGGCGTCGGCGGCCGCGGCCGCGACCTGGGCGTCATAGGCGGCGGTCAGCAGCGCCAGGCGGTCATCCTTGACCGTGGCGATCAGCTGGCCCTTGCGGACGACATCCCCCTCCTTGACCAGCAGCGAGACCAGCACGCCCGTGATCCGCGCCCGGGCCTCGCCCATGTCCCGGGTGGTCAGGGTCGCCGGAACCGGCTTGAGGTCCGCGATCGTCCGCTCGACCACCGGCAGGCGGCCGGCCACGGGGGCGACCCGGGCGACCGGCTTTTCGGGCGCGGGCTCGCCGCAGCCGCCGAGCAGGAGGGCCGCGGCCAGCGGGACGATCAGGAGCGATTTCTTGGACATGGGCGTCGCCTGGACTTGGAGAGAAGGAGCGGGGACGATCAGCCGGGGTCGCGGATCGAGCCGGTGGCGCTATCGATGGTCACCGTCGGCAGGCCGGCGGCCTTCCAGGCCATGATGCCGCCGGCCAGGTGGCTGTCGATCGCGTGACCGGCCTTGCGGCACTGTTCAACGGCCATCGCGGACCGCTTGCCCGACCCGCATTGCATCACCATCAGCCGGTCGCCGGCGGAGGGCAGGGCGCCCGGGTCGAAGGTCGAGAGCGGGAAGTTCAGCGCGCCGTGGATGCGCTCGGCCGCGAATTCGGCCGGTTCACGGACGTCGATCAGCAGAATTTCGTGGGCGTCGAGGGCCGCGTGCACCTGCAGGGGCGTGAGGTCCTTGGTCTTGGGGGCTCCGAACATGGTGTGCTCCTTGGGGTGGCTGACCGGTCAGGCGGCCGGGCAGAAATGATCCGAAAGCGCTTCGACCACGGCGCGGGCGGCGTGGCTCTGAAGGCCATAGTAGACGGTCTGACCGTCCCGGCGCGCTGTCACGACGCCGTCGCGGCGAAGGAGGCCCAGGTGCTGTGAGGCAAGGGTCTCCCGCACGCCCAGCGTCTGCGCGAGCGCGCCCACCGACTGCTCACGCTCAAGGAGCGAGCAGACGATCATCAGCCTGTGCGGATTGCCGAGCGCCTTCAGGAGGTCGCAGGCCTGGTCCGCCGAAGCCTTCAGGGCATGGTCTTGTAAATTCATAGTTGCGCATATGCGGTAATATGAATATGAAGTCAAGCCACCAGCTTGGATCACCCTGCACCCGGCGTCGCCGGAGCGTTGTGATCCATATCAAGGCGCGATCATCGGAACGGCGCGCCAATCACAGGGTGTGGAGGAGGCTGACCATGGCCAAACCGCGTATCGTCATTCTGGGCGCAGGACTCGGCGGCGCCATCGCCGCATTCGAAATCAAGGCGGCTGTCGGCGACGGGGCGGAGGTCAGCGTCGTCTCGCAGGGCGACACCTTCCATTTCGTTCCGTCCAATCCCTGGGTCGCCGTTCACTGGCGCAAGCGGGAGGCGATCGAGGTCAAGCTGCCGCCCGTCTTCAAGAAGAAGGGCATCGCCTTCACCGGCGTCGGGGCCCGCCGCGTGGATCCGGCCCAGAATCGCCTGGAGCTCTCCGACGGGAGCGCGGTCGACTACGACTACCTGGTCATCGCCACGGGGCCGGAGCTGGCCTTCGACGAGATCCAGGGGCTGGGGCCGCACGGCGGCTTCACCCAGTCGATCTGCCATGTCGATCACGCCGAGACGGCGGCGGCGGCCTTCGACCGCTTCGTTGAGACCCCGGGACCCATCGTGGTCGGCGCGGTGCAGGGGGCATCCTGCTTCGGCCCGGCCTACGAGTTCGCCATGATCCTGGACACCGAGCTTCGTCGCCGGAAGATCCGCGACCGTGTGCCGATGACCTTCGTCACTTCCGAGCCCTACGTCGGCCACCTCGGCCTCGACGGGGTCGGCGACACCAAGGGCATGCTCGAGAGCGAGATGCGCGAGCGCCACATCAAGTGGATCACCAACGCCCGCGTCGCCTCGGTGGAGGCCGGCGTGATGCATGCCGAGGAGATCGCCGACGACGGCGCGGTCAAGGCCACGCACGACATCCCGTTCGCCTTCTCGATGATGCTGCCCGCCTTCCGGGGCGTCGAGGCCGTTCGCGGCGTCGAGGGCCTGACCAATCCGCGCGGCTTCATCCTGGTGGACAAGCACCAGCGCAACCCGACCTTCCCGAACGTCTTCGCCCTGGGCGTCTGCGTGGCCATCGCGCCGACCGGCAAGACGCCCGTGCCCGTCGGCGTGCCCAAGACCGGCTTCATGATCGAGAGCATGGTCACCGCCATAGCCCACAATCTTGGCGATCTGGTCGATGGCAGGCCGGCGAAGCATGAGGCGACCTGGAACGCCATCTGCCTGGCCGACTTCGGCGACGGCGGCGTCGCCTTCGTGGCCCAGCCGCAGATCCCGCCCCGCAACGTCAACTGGTCGGCCAGCGGCAAGTGGGTCCACCTGGCGAAGGTCGGGTTCGAAAAGTACTTCCTCGCCAAGGTGAAGCGCGGGGAAAGCGAACCCTTCTACGAGCGGCTGGCGCTCGACGTCATGGGCATCCGCAAGATCAAGCCCTGAGGCGCCGACCTACCCACCAGCGCCTGCCGCAGGCGGGCGCGTCACCGGGCCGCGGCCCGACTTCTCCAAGGACAATCAGATGACAATCGATCGCGCCGTCTTCGTCTTCGCCGGCCTGGTGGTGCTCGCCGGCCTGGCGCTGGGCCACTTCGTCAACCCGCTGTGGCTGCTGCTGAGCGCCTTCGCCGGCCTGAACATGATCCAGGCGGCCTTCACGGGCTTCTGCCCGGCGGCGATGGCGTTCAAGGCTCTGGGCTTCAAGCCGGGCGCCGCCTTCAGGTAGGCGTCTGTCGTCAGCCCTGCCCTCCGGAGTCACGTCCGGAAGCGAAGTCTACGCCAGCCTGTCGCGGAGAATTCCAGGGTCACGATCTTGCGAAAGATCAGTGAAATGGAATGGTGGGTGTACAAGGATTCGAACCTTGGACCCGCTGATTAAGAGTCAGCTGCTCTACCAACTGAGCTATACACCCGTCCCGGCTCCGGCCCCTTGCGGTGGCTGGCGGCGAGGGCGCGGAACATACGCGAAAAGACCGGCGACGCAAGGGCGATAAACGTGGCGCGACGAGACATCACCGGAGCGGTGGATTTTCCCTATCTGGAAGGCTTCGCGGCAGGGGATTCCGGCGTGATCGACGAGGTCCTGGCCCTGTTCGAGCAGCAGGCCCAGATGTGGTCGCCGATGCTCGATTCGGCCTCGGAAGGCTGGCGTGACGCCCTGCACACGGTGAAGGGCGCGGCCCGCGGCGTCGGGGCCCATACCCTGGGCGAAGCCTGCGCCCGCGCCGAGGCCGAAGGGCCCGGCCTGCTGCCCGACGTTCACGCCGCGCTCGACGCCGCCCTGTTCGACATCGCCGCCTACCGCCACGAGCAGGCGCTTCGGTCGCTCAAGGGGTAGGACCGATCTGCGCCCCTGTGATAGGATTAAATCCTATCGTTGGAGGTCGGCATGCGCACGACGCGTCAGATGAGCATCACCCTTCCGGTTGAAATGGCCGACTCTGTGCGCGCGAAGGTTGCGTCCGGCGACTACGCGAGTGAAAGTGAAGTCATTCGTGAAGGTCTCCGCGCCCTGGAGGCGCGCGATGAGGCGGTCGAGCGGTGGCTGAGAACGGAAGTCGTGGCGACTTACGACGAGATGAAAGCCCACCCGGAACGCGGCATTCCGGCAGAAGAGGTGCGCGCGAACATCGAGCGTCTGTATGCGGAGCGCCGCAAGGGCGGCTAGAACGATGAGGCGGCGCGTCGTCTATTCGGCGCGCGCCCAGTCTCAGCTCTGGGCGATGTTTCTGGAGGTCGCCGGGGGTGCGTCAGACGAGTCCGCGTTCAGGATCGTGCTAGACCTACAAGCAAGGCTGGGGATCCTGGCGGACTTTCCGCTTCTCGGCCGGGCGCGGGACGATATCGCTCCCGGGATCAGAACCCTGGCCTTCGACCGGAAAGTACTTGTGGCCTATGGCGTCGCCACAGACTTGATCAGGATCGTCGGCATCTTCCGCAGCGGGGAGGATTTCGAAGCCGCCCTCCGCGACCCGGAAAGCTAGTCCTTCCGCGTGCGGTCCCAGACGCCGAACTCGTAGGCGATGCAGCGGTCGATCATCGTACGCCAGACCGGCTCGGCGATGGCTTCGGACAGGCCGGCCTCGCGGGCGGCGGCGCGGACCTTGGTCACCACGTCCTCGATCCGCGCGCGATCATGGACGACGCTGCGGTCGGCCTTGATGCGGGCGGCGGCGTCCATGTAGCCCTGCCGCTCGGCGATGATGGTCACCAGCAGGCGGTCCAGGGCGTCCACGCCCTGGCGGACCTGCGCCATGGTCGTACAGTCGGCGGGGGCGACGCGCTCATCAGCGGTCGCATTCAAAACATCTTTGGCCACGTCAGATACCGGAACCGTTGTCCATGGTCTGGAGGGCGGCCTCATGGGCCGCAGCCTCCTCGGTGAGCCAGGAGACGAACGCCTTCACCTGCGGCAGTCGTCCCTTGGTCTTGGGATGGACGACGTAATAGGCGAAGTCCACGGCGGTGGCGATCTGAAACGGCGTCACCAGGCGTCCGGCGTCGAGATCCGCCTGCGCCAGGGTCCGTTTGGCCAGCGCGACGCCCCGCCCGTTGGCGGCGGCCTCGATCACCAGGCTCGACTGGTTGAAGCGGGGGCCCCTCGCGCCGTCGACGGTCTTCACCCCGCGCGCCGCCAGCCACATGGCCCAGTCGGGACAGGAGTCGTCGGCGTCGGGTGAGCCGTCGTGCAGCAGGATATGGTTGGCCAGGTCCGCCGGCTCGTTGATCGGGTTCTGCGCCAGCAAGGCCGGGCTGATCACCGGGATCACCGTTTCACTGAGCAGTCGCGTGACCTCAAGCCCCGGATAGCGCCCGCCGCCGTAGCGGATGGCCAGGTCGATCTCGCCGCTGGCGAAGTCGACCACCTCCATGCCGGCGCTGAGCCAGACGTCGACCTGGGGCTGGGCCTCCTCGAAGCGGCCGAGCCGCGGGACCAGCCACTTGGCGGCGAAGGAGGGGGCGGCGGTCAGGGTCAGGCGGCGACCGTCGACGGCGGCGGTCAGCAGGCTGGCGGCCTCGGCCAGCCGGTCGAAGGCCTCACGCAGGGCCGGCAGGGCCGTCTGTGCGGCGTCGGTCAGCAGCAGGCCCTTGGGCGTGCGCTTGAACAGCGCCGCGCCGACGTAGTCCTCCAGGTTCTGGATCTGCTGGCTGACGGCGCCGGGCGTCACCGACAGCTCGTCGGCGGCGCGGCTGAAGTTGAGGTGGCGCGCGGCGGCCTCGAACGCGCGCAGGGCGTTCAGCGGCGGCAGCCTTCGGCGCTCGATCGACCGTTCCATGAGAATAACTGAGGCCCCCGGCAGAAGTCTTGGATTGCGATCTGGGTCCGCCGAACCCAGTTTGCAATGGTCCGATGGCGTATCGGCCCTTTTCGTCAGCGGACAGGCAGCGGGGCGGGTCGATGGTCCGCCCCGCTCCGATTCCCGGGATTTAATCCCCATTGTGCTTGTAGAGAAACTGAAAGTTAGATGGCCCGGCCGACCCCTTCACATCCCAAGCGTCTGGTCGCCCTCGACGGGGCGGGCAAGGCGGCGACGGCCGCGGGCCGCGTCTGGCTGGTCGGCGCAGGTCCCGGCGACCCCGAACTGCTGACCCTGAAGGCCGCGCGCCTGATCGCCGCCGCCGACGTCATCGTCCATGATGGCCTGGTCTCCGGAGAGATTCTCTCGCTGGCGCCGGCCGCCGCGCGGCTCATCGACGTCGCCAAGCGCAAGAGCCGCCACACCCTGCCGCAGGACGATATCAACCGCCTTCTGGTCGCCTTTGCGCTGCAGGGCCTGACCGTCGTGAGGCTGAAGGGGGGCGACCCGTTCATTTTCGGTCGTGGCGGAGAGGAACTGGAAGAATGCCGCGCTGCCGGCGTGACCTGCGAGGTCGTGCCCGGCGTGACTGCCGCCCTGGCCGCCTCGGCCGGCGCCGGCGCGCCGCTGACCCACCGGGGCCTGGCCCAGGCCGTGACCTTCGTCACCGGCCACGCCGTGCACGGCGATCCCGACCTGGACTGGACCGCGCTGGCCCGGGCCAATCAGACGGTCGTCATCTACATGGGCCTGACCACCGCCGGCCTGATCGGCGAGCGCCTGATCGCCGCCGGCCGCGACGGCGCCACCCCGGCCCTGATCGTCGTCAACGCCTCTCGCGCCAACGAGCAGCGCCACCCGACCACCCTGGCCCAGCTCGCAGAGACGGCCGCCGGCCTGTCCGGCCCGGCCCTGCTGATCGTCGGCGAAGCGATGGCGCTGGCCTTGTCTTCTGCTCATCCCGGCGAAGGCCGGGATCCAGCTACAGTTTCGGAGTCTGTTGTGCGTGTTCTGGATCCCGGCCTTCGCCGGGAACACGGTGTGAAATGAAAGCCATCACCGCCAACCGCCTGATCGACGGCGAGGTCGTGTTCTGGAAGCAGGGCCAGTGGATCGAGCGCTTCGCCGAGGCGCAGTTCTTCGCCGATGACGACGCCGCCGGCCCGGCCGCTGTCGAGGCGGCGTTGGGCCAGTCGACGGTGATCGTCGAGCCCTATCTGATCGATCTGGTCGAGGCGCCCGGCGGCTGGGCTCCGGTCAGCTACCGCGAGCGCCTGCGGGCGCTCGGTCCCACCAATGAACCGACCCACGGCAAGCAGGCCGATGGCGGCCCCGGCGTCGAGGCGCTTCTCGCCGCCACCGGCGCGGCCCGCTCGACCGGTCGCGTCGATCTGATCCGCAGGAAGTAGGCGCCCATGTATCGCTACGACGCCATCGACAAGGAATTCCTGGCCGACCGGGCCGGCGAGTTCCGCGAGCAGGTCGGCCGCCGGCTGGCCGGTTCGATCACCGAGGACCAGTTCAAGCCGCTGCGGCTGATGAACGGCCTGTATCTGCAGCTGCACGCCTACATGCTGCGGGTCGCCGTGCCCTACGGCTCGCTTGACAGCCGCCAGATGCGTCGGCTGGCCCACATCGCCCGCACCTATGACAAGGGCTACGGCCACTTCACCACGCGCCAGAACATCCAGTTCAACTGGATCAAGCTGGGGCAGGCGCCGGACATCCTGGACGAACTGGCCGACGTCGACCTGCACGCCATCCAGACCAGCGGCAACTGCATCCGCAACACCACGGCCGACCCCTACGCCGGCGCCACGGCCGAGGAGATCGACGATCCGCGCGTCTGGTCCGAGCTGATCCGCCAGTGGTCGACCCTGCACCCGGAATTCTCGTTCCTGCCGCGCAAGTTCAAGATCGCCGTCACCGCGGCGGCGAAGGACCGGACGGCGGCCCGCGTGCACGACATCGGCCTGGTCCTGCGCCGCAACCGCGCCGGGGAGCTGGGCTTCGAGGTCATCGTCGGCGGCGGGCAGGGGCGCACGCCCTACATCGGCCCGACCATTCGCGAGCACCTGCCGGTCGGCCGGCTGCTCAGTTACCTGGAAGCCATCCTGCGCGTCTACAATCGCCACGGCCGCCGGGACAACATCTATAAGGCCCGGATCAAGATCCTGGTCGCCGCCCTTGGCCGCGACGAGTTTGCCCGCCAGGTCGAGGAGGAGTGGTCAAAGCTCGACTCCGCCCTGGCCGACGCGCCCGACACCGAGCTGGCCCGCATCCGCGGCGCCTTCACGCCGCTGAACTTCGACACCCTGCCGGCGACCTCGGCCGCGTTCGATGCGGCCAAGGCCGGCGATCCGGCGTTCGCCCGGTTCGTGCGCAACAACGTCAAGCCGCACAAGAAGAGCGGCTACGCCATCGTCGAGATCTCGCTGAAGGCCCACCACGCGACGCCGGGCGACGCCTCGGCCGAGCAGATGGACGTCGTGGCCGACCTGGCGCAGCGCTACAGCCTCGACGACATCCGCGTCACCCACGAGCAGAACCTGGTCCTGCCGCATGTGAAGCTGGACGACCTGCCGACCGTGTTCGCGGCGCTGCAGGCGGCCGGGTTGGCGACGCCCAACATCGGGCTGATCAGCGACATCATCGCCTGCCCGGGCCTGGACTACTGCGCGCTGGCCAACGCCCGCGCCATCCCGATCGCCCAGTCGATCGCCCAGCGCTTCGAGGACGCCGACCGCGCCGAACTGATCGGCGAGCTGAAGATCAAGATCAGCGGCTGCATCAACGCCTGCGGCCACCACCATGTCGGCAACATCGGCATCCTTGGCGTCGACAAGAAGGGCGAGGAATTCTACCAGCTCAGCCTCGGCGGCTCGGGCCAGGAGGACGCCTCGCTGGCGAAGATCCTCGGCCCCGGCATGACCGCCGAGCAGGTTCCGGACGCCATTGAGGCGCTGGTCGACACCTACCTCGCCATCCGCCAGGGCGATGAGCGCTTCCTCGACACCGTCCGCCGCGCGGGCCTGGCCCCCTTCAAGGAGGCTGTCTATGCCGACGCTCATTAGGCTGATCGACGGCCGCTACGAGACGGCCGATGACCTCTTCACCGATGTCGCTGACGAGGACGTCACGCCGGACGGACCGGTGATCCTGTCGCTGGCCCGCTTCCAGGCCGAGGGCGACGCCCTGATCTCCGCCGGCCGGCGGGTCGGGGTGCGGATCCAGCCGGACGAGGAGGTCGAGGCCCTGGCCTACGATCTGCCGCGCCTGGCGCTGGTCGCCCTGGTCTTCCCCAAGTACCGCGACGGCCGCGCCTACACCTCCGCCCGACTGCTGCGGCAGCGCCTGGGCTTCACCGGAGAGGTGAGGGCGGTCGGCGACGTGTTGCGCATGCAGGCCGGCTTCATGGTCCGCTGCGGCATCGACAGCTTCGCGCCCGCCGACGGCTCGACGCCGGCCGAGTGGGCGCACGCCGCCGGGCGGTTCCGGCACGTCTACCAGCGCGGGGCCGACGCGCGGGCGCCAGTCTTCGAGGAGCGCGCTTCCGATGGCCTTTGACCAGCTTGATCGTCCCCACGGCACGAAGGCCGCCCGGCTGGACGCCGAACTGCGCAGCGCGCACCCGCGCACGGTGATCGAGGCCGCATACGCCGAGTTCGGCGACCGTCTGGCGCTGGTCTCGTCCTTCGGGGCGGAGTCGGCGGTGCTGCTGCACCTGGCCAGCCAGGTCAGCAAGGACATCCCGGTGCTGTTCCTCGACACCGGCATGCTGTTTGGCCAGACGCTGGACTACCGCAAGCAGTTGGCCGCGCGGCTGGGCCTTACCGACGTGCGCGACCTGCGCCCGACCTTCGCCGACATCGCCGTCCATGATCCCAAGTCGGACCTGTGGAAGACCGACACCGACGCCTGCTGCAACATCCGCAAGGTGATCCCGCTGGACAAGGCGCTGGGCGGCTTCGACGCCTGGCTCACCGGCCGCAAGCGCTTCCATGGCGGCGACCGCCTGCGGCTGTCGGTGGTCGAGGAGGCCGAGCATCAGCTGAAGTTCAACCCGCTGGCCAACTGGACCAAGGAAGACCTCGACGCCTACGTCGCCGAGCACGACCTGCCGACCCATCCGCTGGTCGCCCAGGGCTTCCCCTCGATCGGCTGCTGGCCCTGCACCAACCCGGTCGAGGAAGGCCAGGACGTCCGGGCCGGCCGCTGGGCCGGGCAGGACAAGACCGAGTGCGGCATCCACGTCGCCCGGGCCCCGACCCCGCCCAACGTCGGCGGCGGTATCTGAACCTAGGGAATGTCGAAGATCTGCGGCCCGTTCGAGCCGCCGGCGGACAGCGCGCGCACCTCGCGCATGAAGGCGTTCGACTCCGGCACGGCGAAATGGGCCTTGAGTGCGGCCCGGTCCGTCCAGCGCTCGAAGAAGAAGATGCGCAGGGGGTTTTCGGTGTCGACGAACGAGTCGTGGCTGATGCAGCCCGGCTCGGACCTGGACCGGCGCGAATGGTCGATGCAGAGGGCGATCAGGGCGTCGCGCGTGTCGGGTCTGGCCAGGATTTCGCCGGTGACGATGACCACCTCAGCGCATCGCCACCTGGACGACAGGCTTGGGGCAGCCTTCGAAGGTGCCGACCCGGGAGACCGTCACGGTCTTGAGGTTCAGCTTCATCATCGGGTTCATCGAGGCCCGGCTGTGACCGGTGAACAGGTCGATGCGGTGACCCTTCACCGCGCCGCCGACGTCGGAGGCGTACCAGTAGCCGTCATGGACCCCGCCATCGGGCATCGGCATGCCGACGGTTTCCTTGATGAAGAGGATGGTCCGGCGCGGCACGAGCGTGCGGTCGGTGGCCGCCGTGCGCATCGCCACGGTGGGGCAGCCCAGCGAGTCGCGACCGCCGACCCCCTTGGCGCCCGAGTGATAGAGTGTGGCCTTCAACATCCAGTCCGGCGCGAGGTCGCGCAGCGTCTGGAAGGCCCGGTCAGCGGCGGACGGAGTCCGTTCGGCGCCTTGTTCCAGAGCGGTCTGGATGAGATCCCCGATGGGGTCCACAGGGTCGTTCGACCGGGCATTGGCGGCCGGGGTCAGCAACCCGATCGCAAGGGCCGCGAGGCATGGCAGGATGCGTTTCAAACGCGCCCCCCTGTTTGTTTCTCGTCGTGGGGGCGGCTTCTACCCGCATCCGTCGCGCGTAACAACCCTGACCACTCAACCGGAGGAATTTACGGATGACCCTGACGATCTACGGCGACGGCAAGTCCGGCAACTGCCTCAAGGTCAAGTGGACGGCCGAAAAGCTCGGGATTCCATACCGTTGGCTGGAGCTGGACGTGCTGCGGTCAGAGACCCGCACGCCCGACTTCCTGGCGCTGAATCCGGCGGGCCAGGTGCCGCTCGTGATCCTGCCGGACGGCCGGGCGCTGGCCCAATCCAACGCCATCATCGTGCATCTGGCAGAGGCTTCGGCGCTGATTCCCGCCGATCCCTACGACCGGGCCAAGATGTTCGAGTGGCTGTTCTGGGAGCAGTACAGCCACGAGCCCTACGTCGCCGTGGCCCGCTTCCAGATGGCGTACCTGGGCAAGTCGCGCGAGGACCTGGATCCGAAGCTGGTCGAACGCGGGCGGGCGGCGCTGCAGCGTCTGGAGGACGGCCTGGAGGATGGCGCCTTCCTCGTCGGCGACACGGTCAGTCTCGCCGACGTCTCATTGGTCGCCTATACCCGGGTGGCGCACGAGGGCGGCTTCGATCTGGCGGACTTTCCGCGGACGTCCGCCTGGGTCGGGCGCGTTGAGACGGAGCTCGCCATCTCGTGACCGCCATTGACCGCAGCCTGGTCCTTGATCCGCTGGACTGGCGCGAGCTGCCGCCCCAGGACATGGCCGCCCGCGCCGAGGCGTTCCTGGCCGCCATGCGGGGCCGGCGGACGGTGCGCGACTTTGCGGCAAGGCCCGTACCGCGATCCCTGATCGAGACCTGCCTGGAGACCGCCGGCACGGCGCCGAGCGGCGCCAACCTGCAGCCCTGGCACTTCGCCGTCGTCGCCGATCCCGATCGCAAGCGCCGCATCCGCGAGGCGGCCGAGGTCGAGGAGCGGGACTTCTACGCCGGCAAGGCCGGTCAGGCCTGGCTGGAGGCCCTGGCGCCGCTCGGCACCGACCCGGACAAGGGCTTCCTCGAGGTCGCCCCCTGGCTGATCGTCATCTTCGCCCAGCGGCGCAGCGGCCTGACGCCGGAAGAGAGTCGCAAGACCTACTATTTCAACGAGTCCGTCGGCATCGCCACGGGCCTGCTGATCGCCGCCCTGCACCAGTCAGGCCTGGCGACACTGACCCATACGCCGGCCCCGATGGGATTCCTCAACGCCATCTGCGAGCGTCCGGACACCGAGAAGCCCTATCTGATACTGGTGACCGGCTATCCGGCGGCCGACGCCAAAACGCCGCGTTTCGCCCGCATCAGAAAGCCGCTGTCGGCGATCACCAGCTGGCTATGACATCCATTCGGAGACTCCTTGTGACCCTGCCGCGCCGCCTTGCCCTGTTCGCTGTTCTCGGCGCCCTGACCCTGACGCCGACGGTCGCCGCCACCTGGGGCGCGGCCGGGCACCGGATGATCGGCGTCCTGGCGGTGCAGGCGCTGCCCGAGGAGGTCCCGGCCTTCCTGCGCGGCCCGAAGGCGGCCGAGGAGATGGGCGAACTGGCCCGCGAGCCGGACCGCTCCAAGGGTTCGGGCCGCATCCACGGGACCAACCGCGACGCGGCGCACTTCGTCGACATCGACGACGAGGGCAAGGTGTTGGGCGGACCGCTGTTCACCGACCTCCAGCCGACCCGGGCGGAGTACGAAAAGGCGCTGCAGGCGGCCGGCACGGACAGCTGGAAGGCCGGCTATCTGCAGTACGCGGTGATCGACGGCTATCAGCAGCTGGTCCGGGACTTCGGCTACTGGCGCGTGGCCAAGGCCGGCGAGAAGGTCTCCAGGGGCGCGCGCAAGGCCTGGTACAAGCGGGACCGGATCCGGCGCGAGAAGCTGCTGTTCGCCAGCCTGGGCAACCTCGCCCACTACGTCGGCGACGGCGCCCAGCCGCTGCACACCTCGGTCCACTACAACGGCTGGTCGGTGCAGCCCAACCCGCAGGGCTTCACGGCCGAGAAGATCCACGGCCCGTTCGAGGGCGACTTCGTCAGGGGCGCGGTGACGGCCGAGATGGCCCGCGCCGCCATGGTTCCGTTCGTCGACTGCAAGTGCTCGATCGAGAAGCGGGTGCTGGGCTACATCGGCCGCACCAACACCTTCGTCGTCCCGCTCTACCGCATGTGGGGCGAGGGGGCCTTCCGCCCGGGACAGCCCAGGGGCGCCGAGTTCGCGGCCGAGCGCTTCGGCGCCGGCGCCTCGGAGCTGCGTGACCTGATCGTCATGGCCTGGCGCGACAGCGCCACGACCAAGGTGGGCTGGCCGGTGATCAGCGTCGCCGATGTCGAGGCCGGCAAGATCGATCCGTACGAGTCGCTGGTCGGCGTCGACTGATGCTGCAGTTCGGCGTCCCGACCCCGGGCCGGACCCACACGCCCCGGCCGGCCGCCTTCGGCATCGCCGAGCGGGACGGAAAGATCGCGCTGGTCAGGGTTCGCCCTGCGGCCGGCGGCGACTGGCTGGATCTGCCCGGCGGCGCGGTCGATCCCGGCGAGGACGAGATCGCCGCCCTGGTCCGCGAGTTCGGCGAGGAGACCGGGCTGGTCATCGCGGTCGGCGAACCGGTCACGGCCTTCGCCCAGTACTTCGAGAAATCCGACGGCCAGGCGGTGAACAACCAGGGCCATGTCTATGTCGTGACGATCGAGCGCGAGGACGCCGCGCTGAAGATCGAGGACGATCACATGCTGGTCTGGCTTGATCCAGCCGACGCCGTGCGCACACTGCGCCACGACGGCCACGCCTGGGCGGTGGCCAAGTGGATGAGGGGCGGGGAACAATGACCAACTTCTGGGATCGGCACGTGATGCCGCGGCTGATCGGCTGCGCCTGCGCCAGCAAGCCGATCATGAAGCAGCGCGAGAAGGTCGTGCCCAAGGCGGCCGGGAAGGTGCTGGAGCTGGGCATCGGCGGCGGCCTGAACCTTCGCTACTACGATCCCGCGAAGGTCGAGAGCGTGTCCGGGGTCGATCCGTCCGACGAACTGCGCGAGCGGGCCATGGCCGCGCCGCGGCCGGAGGACCTTCAGGTCGGGATCCGCGAGGGAATCGCCGAGGATCTGCCGTTCGAGTCGGGCAGCTTCGACTGCGTGGTCTGCACCTTCACCCTCTGTTCGGTGCAGTCGCCGGAAAAGGCGCTGGCCGAGGCGAAGCGCGTGCTCAAGCCGGGCGGCCGCTTCCTCTACGCCGAGCATGGCCTGGCGCCTGACGCCGGCGTGGCGGCCTGGCAGCGGCGGATCGAGCCGGCCTGGAAGGCCATCGCCGGCGGCTGCCACCTGACGCGGCCGATCACCGACGCCATCGCCGGCGCCGGCTTCGGCATCGACCGGTCCGACCGCATGTACCTGCCGGGAACGCCGCGGATTCTGGGCTGGAGCGAGTGGGGCGAGGCCCGCGCCGCCTGACTCGCCGGGTCGGCCCCGAAGATCGTCGGTTGACGGTCGATGACCGCCCCCCTCAAATGCCATGCCCGCTTCGGGGGACGGCCAGTTTCGGCGAGGGCATGGAAGACGACTCCGTCGTGATCGAACAGCTTCGCGCCGCCGTGGATCGGCGGCTCGCGGACCTGTTGCCCGATCGCTCCGCCCGGCCGCCGCGGCTGGCGGAGGCGGCGCGCTATGCCGTGCTGTCGCCGGGCAAGCGGTTCCGCCCCATGCTGACCCTGCTGGCCGCGCAGGCGTTCGGCGCCGAGCCGCTGGCGGCGCTCGACGCGGCCTGCGCCTTCGAGATGGTGCACGCCGCCTCCCTGATCCTCGACGACCTCCCTTCGATGGACGACGCCGCCCTGCGCCGGGGACGTGCGACCACGCACCGCGCGTTCGACGAGGCGACGGCGATCCTGGCGGCGGTCGGCCTGCTCAACCAGGCCTTCGGGGTCATCGCCGCCGACGGCCGGCTGCCCGACGCCGCCCGCGGCGAGCTGTGCCGCCGCCTGTCCGACTCGGTCGGCTTCGAGGGGCTGGTGTCGGGCCAGGCGCTGGACCTCAACGACCGCGAACATGTCCGGACGGCCGACGACATCGACCTCTTGAACCACCGCAAGACCGGCGTGCTGATGGTCGCCGCCGCCGAGGCCGGGGCCCTGATCGCCGGGGCGCCCGCCACGTCGGTCACCGCCGTCGGCGAGTTCGCGCGGCGCCTGGGCCTGGCGTTCCAGATCCAGGACGACCTAGTCGACGCCGCCTTCATCGCCGAAAGCGGCAAGGACCTGGGCAAGGACGCCGGCATGACCACGCTGGTGACGATCCTTGGGCCGCAGGAGGCCGCTGCCGCCGTGGCCGCCCATCTGGAGGCCGCCGGAACCGCCCTCGCCGCCGCCGGGGCCGGCGGACTGCTGGCGCGCTACGCCTTTGGCCTGTTCGAGGCCCGGAAAGCCGCCGCGTGACCGACAGACCCATCCTCAACGTCTGGCGCGCCGAGCACCAGTATGGCCCGCGCAAGGTGCTTCGCGGCATCGACCTGGCCCTGCGGCCGGGCGAGATCTACGCGCTGCTGGGGCCCAACGGCGCGGGCAAGTCGACGCTGGTCGGCGCCATCTGCGGCCGGCTGAAGCTGTCGGCCGGCGAGATCGCCATCAACGGCGAGGACCCGTTCACCACGGCCTCGGCCCGCGCATCCCTGGGGTTGGTGCCGCAGGAGATCGCCCTGTACGGCCACCTGACCGTGCGCGAGAACCTCGAGACCTTCGGCTGCCTCGCCGGCGTCAGCGGCAAGGCCCTGCGCGAGGCCGTGCAGCGTGCGCTGCATCTGACCCGCACCGTCGACCGCGAGCATGTGCCGGTCAAGCAGCTGTCGGGCGGCTACAAGCGCCGGGTGAACATCGGCGCGGCCATCATGCACCGCCCGGCGTTGCTGATCCTCGACGAGCCGACGGTCGGGGTGGACCAGGACGCCCGCGAGGCGCTCGACGCGGTGATCCGGAACCTGCGCGACACCGGCGTGTCGGTGCTGATCGTCACCCATGACCTGGAACAGGCGGGCGGGCTCGCCGACCGCGTCGGCTTCCTGCGTGAAGGCAAGAAGATCATGGAAGGCGCGCCGCGTGCGCTGATCGAACAGGCCTTCGGCGAGGAGATGGAGATCATGGTCCACCTCACCCTCGAACCCGACAGCGCCGGCGAGATCCTGATGGCCGGCGAGGGGCTGGAGCGCGTCGGCAGGACCAGCGTCTGGACCAAGCTCGATCCCGGCGGCTACGCGACGGCCGGGCGCCTCGACAAGCGGCTGCGCAAGGCCGGGCTGGATCCGCGCGAAATCAGGGTACGGCAGCCGTCGCTGCAGAACCTGTTCGCGCTGGTCGCCGACTGGAGCCGGGCCGCATGACCTTCGCGATGTTCCGCGTCATGGCCCTGGAGCTGTGGCGCGACCGCGGCGCGCTGGTGATGACCTTCCTGCTGCCGCCGCTGGTGTTCCTGATCTTCTCGGCCGTCTTCTCCGGCGCGACCGGCGAGGACATCAAGCTCAAGCTGGCCGTCGCCGATGAGGCGCGCACCCTCGATTCCGGCCGTCTGCTGTCGGCCGTGGTCGCCGACGCGGATCTGCGGGCCGAGGATGTGGCCTCAGGCGACGAGGTCCGACGGCTGGTCCGCGCCGGCCGCGCCGACGCCGGGCTGATCATCCGCGCCGATCCGGGCCTGGACACCCGGCCGGTGCTGATCGTCTCCGACCCCAGCCGCGCGGTCGCCGCGCCGCTGACCATGGCCCGCGTGCAGCAGGCGATGGGCCGGGCCATGCCCGACGTGCTCGTGGCGCGCACCCTGGCCGAGACGGGCCCGGTTTTCGGCGGCCTCAGCCCCGCCCAGCAGGCCGTCGCCGGCCGCACCATGGACGCATTGGCCAAGGCGCCGCCCGCCGGCGAACCGAAAACCGGCCTCTTCGCCCGCGAGGACATCGCCGGCGCGAAGAAGGGCGGCGGCACGATCGCCTACTACGCCGGGGCGGTGACCATCCTGTTCGCGCTCTTCTCCGCCATGCATGGCGCGCTCAGCCTGATCGACGAGCGGCGCTCGGGCGTCGCCGACCGCATCCTGGCCGGCGCGGCCGGCATGGCGCCGGTCATCAACGGCAAGTTTCTCTTCCTGCTGGGCCAGAGCCTTCTGCAGGCGACCGCGATCTTCGCCACGGCCCAGATCGTCTACCAGGTGCCGGTGCTGGCCCACCTCCCGATGTGGCTGGTCACCAGCCTGCTGGTCTCGGCCTGCGCGGCCGGGCTGGCCATGGCCATCGTCACCTTCTGCAAGACCCGCGACCAGGCGCAGATGCTGTCGACCTTCGTGATCCTGATCCTGGCGGCGGTCGGGGGCAGCATGGTGCCCCGGTTCCTGATGCCGCCCTGGCTGCAGACCCTGGGCTGGGCCACGCCGCACGCCTGGGCCATCGAGGCCTACCAGGCGATCCTGTGGCGCGACGGCGGCATCGGATCGGTCTATATTGGCTGGGTCGTGCTGGGCGGCGTCGGCGCCGCCGGTCTCTTCCTCGCCCATCTCGCGGCGAGGCGCATTCGCTAGAAGGTCCCCATGGTGGACGTCGTCATTTTCGCAGGCCTGGTGCTGGCCGCGTTCGCCTTCATGGAAGGCTTCGCCTGGTTCACCCACCGCTATGTCATGCACGGCTTCATGTGGGTCTGGCACAAGAGCCACCATGAGCCGCGACAGGGCGCGTTCGAGCTCAACGACCTGTTCGCCGTGGTCTTCGCCGCGCCGGCCATCATTGGCATCTGGCTGGGGGTGAACACCGACCTGACCTTCATGCTGCCGATCGGCATCGGCATCACCGCCTATGGCGCGGTCTACTTCCTGTTCCATGACGGGCTGGTGCACCGCCGCTGGCCGATGCCCGGGGCGAAGTCCGCCTACTGGAAGCGCCTGATCCAGGCCCACCGCTTCCACCACGCCGTCAACACCAAGGACGGCTGCGTCTCCTACGGCTTCCTGATGGCCCCGCCGGTGCGGACGCTGAAGGCGCAGTTGAAGGCGCGGGGCGTGGAGGCGGAGTAGCCGGTCGGAACGGGGACAGTTTAAGGTGTCCCAAGGGACATCTTAAACTGTCCCCTGTGCCGTCGTCAGATCCTGCTCCACAGCGCCGGTCGCGCCGGGCCCTTGCGCCAGCGGTCCAGCGTCGCGCCGCGCGCGGCCATGAGGCCGCCGCCGAGCGCCAGCAGCACCTTCTCGCCCGTGCTTGTCGACACCCGTTCATCCCAGGCCGCCGCACCGCGCTTCACGACCTTGACGCCAATCTCGCGGTAGACGCCCAGCGCCGCCGCCACCGCCCAGGCGGAGCGGAAGGGCAGGCCGCGCAGGCCCCAGCGGGCGGAGGCGTAGTAGGGCTCGGCGGCGTCCACCAGACGCTTCGCCAGCCCGGCAACGGCGCCGCGGTGCTCGGGCGCGGCGATGGCGTCGTCCGGCACGCCCGCCTGGGCCAGCCAGTCGGAGGGCAGATAGACCCGGCCGTTCCGCGCGTCCTCGATGATGTCGCGGGCGATGTTGGTCAGCTGGAAGGCGAGGCCCAGGTCCTGCGCCCGGCGCAGGGTGGTCAGGTCGCCCGGCTTCACGCCCATGACGATGGCCATCATGGCCCCGACCACCCCGGCCACGTGCCAGCAGTAGTCGAGGGTGTCCTCGATCGTCTCGTAGCGGCGGCCGGCGACGTCCATGGCGAAGCCGTCGATGAGCTCTATCGCGTACGGCTCTGGAATCGCTCGCCTTTGGGCGACTTCGCGAAAGGCGGCGAAGGCCGGATCACCGGTCGGCTCGCCGGCGAGGGCGGCGCGGGTCTGGGCGTAGAGGCCCTCCAGCCGTCGCTGCACCTCGTCCGGCGCCAGCACCTCGCGCTCATGGCCCAGGGTCTGGCCGTCGATGACGTCGTCGCAGTGCCGGCACCAGGCGTAGAGCATCTCCGCGTCGGCCCGGGTTTGCGGGTCGAACAGCGCCGCCGCCGCCGCGAAGCTCTGCGAGCCCTTCTGGATCGTCTCCCGGCTGGCGGCGGCGAGGTCTGTCACGGCTGCAGGTCCGGGATCATCAGGGCCGCCGTCGCCTTGGCCGAGCCGACCACCCCCGGGATGCCCGCGCCCGGATGGGTGCCGGCCCCGACGAAGTAGAGGTTGGGGATCTTGTCGTCGCGGTTGTGGGTCCGGAAGAAGGCGCTCTGGGTGAGGATCGGCTCCAGCGAGAAGGCCGCGCCGTTCCAGGCGTTGAGCTCGGTCGTGAAGTCGTCCGGGGTGAAGATGCGGCAGGTGACAAGGTCGCGCGCCAGATTGGGAATGTAGCGATCCTCGAGGTATTTCAGGATCTTGTCGCGATAAGCTTCACCTTCGCTCACCCAGTCGACGTCGGCGGTCTCGAGGTTGGGCACGACCGACAGCACGTAGAAGGCGCTGCCCCCGGGCGGCGCCATGCCGGGGTCGGTGGCGCAGGGGTTATGCAGGTAGAGGGAGAAGTCCTCCGACAGCGTGTCCTTGTTGTAGATGTCGCCGATCAGCTCGCGATAGCGCGGGCCGAAGCAGATCGTGTGGTGCCGAATCTGCGGGTGCTCGGCCTTGAGGCCGAAGTAGATGACGAACAGCGACGGGCTCCAGCGCTTCTTCTCCAGCGCCTTGCTGGCCGCCTTGCCCCGGGGATCGTCGACCAGCAGCTCGCGGTAGGTGTGCATGATGTCGGCGTTGGAGGCGACGGTGTCGAAGGCCTCGAACTTCCCGTCGTGGCGGATCACGCCGGTAACGCGGCCGCCGTCGGTCGTGATCTTCGAGATCGGGGCATTGAGCGCGATCTTGCCGCCCAGCTCCTCGAACAGCGTCACCAGCCCCCGGATCAGCGCCCCGGTGCCGCCGCGCGGGAACCACACCCCGCCGCGCCGCTCCAGGGCATGGATCAGGGCGTAGATGGATGACGTCGCGAACGGGCTGCCGCCGACCAGCAGGCTGTGGAACGACAGGGCCTGCCGGACGTGCTCGTCCTTCACGAAGCTGGCCACCTTGCCGTAGACGCTGCGCCAGGCCTGCAGCTTCATCAGCGACGGGGCGGCGGCGATCATGCTGCCGAAGTCGAGGAAGGGTACGGCGCCCAGCTCGACATAGCCCTTCTGATAGAGCTCCTCGGAATAGGCGTGGAACCGGCGATAGCCCTCGACGTCGGCTGGGTTGCGGGCGGCGATCTGCCGGTCCAGCTCGTCCTGGTCGTTGACGTAATCGAAGACGTCGCCGTCTTCCCAGACGAGGCGGTAGAACGGGTTCACCGGCAGCAGCTCGACATAGTCCTCGATCCTGCGGCCGCTGAGGGTGAACAGCTCCTTGAGGCAGTCGGGGTCGGTGATGACCGTGGGGCCGGCGTCGAAGATGAAGCCCTCATCCTCCCAGACGTAGGCGCGGCCGCCCGGCTTGTCGCGGCGCTCGAACACCGTGACGTCGATCCCGGCCGACTGCAGGCGGATGGCCAGGGCCAGTCCGCCGAATCCGGAACCGATAACGGCCGCGCGCGGCTTGCTCATACGTCTGCGCCCCTTGGGAAAACCGATCGTTCGGACAGCACGGCGATCGCCGCCGGTATCGGCACCGGCGGCTTGCCTATCAGGATGCGGGCCTTGTCGGCCAGCGTGATCCGGCCGGCGTAGAACCGTTCGACCAGGCCCTGCGACAGACGGTAGAACCGCTCCAGCACAACATAGCGGCGGCCGGGGCAGGCGGCCTTGAACAGCATGCGGTTCAGCAGCCGGTAGTAGGCCCGCTCATGCCAGCGTTGCTTCGACCGCGCCTCGGCGCAGGTCCGCACGGTGGCGCTGGTCAGCTGCGGCAGGGCGGCGATCTCGTCGGCCAGCCGCGCGGCGTCAGGCAGGCTGTAGCCGGTGATCGGCTGGAACAGGGCGGCGCGCAGGCCGACCTGGGGCAGGCGGGTTTCGCGCCAGTGGGCCTCGATGTCGCCCGCCAGGGCGATGGGCAGGATGCCGTTCTCCTCCCGCACGACCTTCGCGATGGTCCAGCCCTGCGAGGCCGCATAGGCGGTGATGTCGGCGCGCAGGGCGTCGCGGTCGAGGTCGGCGCCGTCGCTGTAGCGGGTGTCCTCGATCAGCAGTCGGGTGGCTGAGAAGGGCAGGCTGTAGAGGAAGCGATAGCCGTCCAGCTGGTCGACCGTGGCGTCCATGACGATGGGCCGATCCAGGCCGTGCGGGGCGGTCAGCTCGACCTCCAGCCCGACGAACTTCTGCCAGCCCAGCGCCAACGCAGGGCTGGACCTGGGGCCCCGGCCGTCGATCACGCAGTCGGCCTCGATCACCCGGCCGTCAGCCAGGGTCACGCGGGTCTCGTCAAGGTCGGCGACGTCGACGCCGGTCCAGCAGTCCTCCCCCATCGCTGCTGCAACCACCTCGTGGAACCGGTCCGACGTGATGGCCAGATAGGGCGTGGTCAGGTCGCGGCAATGGCCGGGGAAGCGGACCTCGTAGCCGTCCCAGCGATGCACGATCAGGGGGCTGAGCCAGGCGCCGATATCGGGGCTGACGTCTGTGGCGAAATGGCTCCAGGTGTGGCGGCCGCCCAGCGTCTGGTCACGCTCGACGATCACGACCTTCAGCTCAGGCCTCAGCGCCCTCAGCCGCAGGGCGATCAGGCCGTTGGCCAGACCTCCGCCCACGAGCACGACGTCGGCGCTGTTGGGACGGGAAGAAGCCATGCCTTCGCATAGCACGCTCCGGCGCGAAGGCTAGGCGGAGCTCGCCTTGGCCGGCGACCTGCTGCGGCTCGCCCTTGCCGGTCGTCGGGGCGCCTTGCGCCCGCGCTTGCCCCTCTCCTCATGCAGCGCGTGCGCGTCCTTTTCCACCTTCTCGAGGATCGCCTGCAGTTCCTTGTCGGTCAGGTGCTCGATGCCGATGAAGGCGTTGTCGGCGTCGCTCATCTTGATGAGTTCGTCGAGCTTGGCCTGCAGGGCGGCGTTGTCGCGGTTCTGGGTGCTCTGGATCAGGAACACCATCAGGAAGGTGATGATGGTGGTCGAGGTGTTGATCACCAGCTGCCAGGTGTCGGAGAAGCCGAAGACGGGGCCGCTCACCGCCCAGGCTACCACCAGCAGGACGCAGGTGACGAAAGCCACCGGCTTGCCGGTGAACTGCGCCGTGGCGTTGGCGAAGCGGGTGAAGGCGATCCTGGGGCTCATGGCGGCGTGGCTCCGATTGCGCGGCGGCGACTGAACGGGTAGGGCGGGCGCCTGTTCCGGAGGAGACGGCATGGCCCAGGCGAGGATCATCGACGGCAAGCTCTTCGCGGCGAACCTGCGGGCGCGCATCGCGGTCGAGGTCGCCGACCTGAAAGCCGCGCACGGCGTCACGCCCGGCCTGGCGGTGGTCCTCGTCGGCGAGGATGCCGCCAGCCAGATCTACGTCCGCAACAAGGGCGAACAGACCGAAGCGGCCGGGATGTATTCGGAGACGCATCGCCTTCCGGCCGACACCTCGGAGGCCGACCTGTTCGCCGTCGTGGACCGGCTGAACGCCGACCCGGCCATCCACGGCATCCTGGTCCAGTTCCCCGTGCCCGAGCACCTGAGCCAGGACCGTATCGTGGCCCGCATCTCGCCGGACAAGGACGTCGACGGCCTGACGGTGACCAACGCCGGCCGCCTGGCCAGCGGCCTGCCGGCCCTGACCTCCTGCACTCCCGTCGGCTGCATAATGCTGCTCAAGGACGCGCTGGGCGACCTGCGGGGCAAGCGGGCCGTGGTCATCGGGCGCTCCAACCTCATGGGCAAGCCGATGGCCCAGCTGCTGCTGGCGGCCGACTGCACGGTGACCATCGCCCACAGCCGCACGACCGACCTGCCGGCCGTCTGCCGCGAGGCCGATATCCTGGTGGCCGCCGTTGGCCGGGCCGAGATGGTGCGCGGCGACTGGATCAAGCCGGGCGCGGCGGTCATCGACGTGGGCATCACCCGCCTGCCGTCGCTCGACCCGGAACGCGCGGCGCAGGGCAAGACCCGCATCGTCGGCGACGTCGCCTTCAAGGAGGCCGTCGAGGTGGCGGGCTGGATCACGCCGGTGCCGGGCGGCGTCGGGCCGATGACCATCGCCTGCCTGCTGCAGAACACGCTGACGGCGGCGAAGCGAATCCACGGGATCGAGGGGTAGGGGTATGGGCTTGCACCACGCTTGTGCGTCCTTCGCGACGCGCTTCGCGCTCCTCAGGATGACGAAGGTGGGGGATCGCAACAGAGTTCGTCATGGTGAGGAGCGGCTCTCGGGCCGCGTCGCGAACCACGCAATGCGGTTCAGCGCCCTGGCCGCCGCGCTGGCCGTCACCGCCTGTGGGGCGCCGCCGCCGGCCGCTCTGACCCCCGAACAGGTCATGGCCCTGACGCCCGGCGACGCGCGGCTCGCGGGGCTCTACGAGACATCCTGCAAGGCCTGCCACGCCATGCCGGGCAACCTGGCGCCGCAGGTCCGCGACCACGCCGCCTGGGACCCGCGCTGGAAACAGGGCGAGGCGGTGCTGCTCGACCACACCATCCAGGGGTTCAACGCCATGCCGGCCGGCGGCCAGTGCGCGTCTTGCACGCCGGACGATTTCAAGGCCCTCATACGATTCATGGCGGGGCGCGAAGACTCCGCGAAATAGCGGGGGGACTTTCTATGATTTCGAGGCGCACAGCGCTGATCGCCGGCGGGGCCGGCGTGGCCGTGGTCGGCGGCGGGGCGGGGGCCATCGCCGTGGCCAACCGCGAGAAGCCCGAGCCGCCGTCGCCGCCGTCCGTCAAGGACGGCAAGGTCCTTTGGCGCAACTGGTCGGGCATCCAGCACAGCTATCCCGCGCAGCGCCTGGCGCCGAAGGACGAGGGCGAACTGGCGGCGGCGATGAAGACCGCGCCCGCGCCGGTGCGCGTCGTCGGCTCCGGCCACAGCTTCACCGGCCTGATCCCCACCGACGGGACGCTGGTCACCCTGGACGGCATGGCCGGGATCACCGGCTGGGACGGCGACAGGGCGCAGGTCATGGCCGGCACGCGTCTGGGCGCGCTGGGTCCGGCGCTGGCCGGGAAGGGCCGGGCGATGGCCAACCTGCCCGACATCAACAAGCAGTCGCTGGGCGGCGCTCTGGGCACCGCCACCCACGGCACAGGCCGCACGCTGAAGGCCATCCATGGCGACGTCACGGCCCTGACCCTGGTGACGGCGACGGGCCAGGTGATCGAGGCCGACGCCCGCCGCCGTCCCGACGTACTGGCCGCCGCGCAGGTGTCGCTGGGGGCGCTCGGCGTCATCACCCGGGCCACGCTGAACACCACCGCCAACCGCCGGCTGAAGCGCCAGGTCTGGGTCGAGCCGCTTGAGGAGTCGCTGGCCCGGGCCGAGGAACGGTGGGCGAAACACCGCAACTTCGAGTTCTACGCCGTGCCCTTTACCGGGCTGGCCGCCAACATCACCCATGACGAGACCGACGCGCCGGCCACAGTGCGCGCGCCCAGCCAGGACGACGCTTTCCTCGAGGTGCTGCGGTCCTTGCGCAACCTGCTCGGCTTCTCCACCGGCATGCGCAAGGCGGCGGCCAAGGCGCTGCTGGGCGGGACCGAGCCGGAGACGGCGATCGACGAGGGCTGGAAGCTGCTGTCGACCGAGCGGCCGGTGCGTTTCAACGAGATGGAGTACCACCTGCCCGCCGAGGTGCATCTGAAGGTCCTGGCCGAGGTGGTGGCCCTGATCGAGAAGGAACGGCCGGACGTCTTCTTCCCCATCGAGGCGCGCCGCATCGCGCCGGACGACGCGCTGCTGTCGCCTTTTCAAGGCGGAGAGCGGGGCTCCATTGCCGTCCACGCCCACTACAAGGACGACTACCGGCTGCTGTTCGAGATGATCGAGCCGGTCTTCCTGCGCAACGGCGGCCGCCCGCACTGGGGCAAGCTGCACAGCCTGAAGGCCCCACAGCTGGCGGCGCTCTACCCGCGCTGGGGCGAGTTCCTGGCGGTGCGGCGCGAGCTCGACCCCGAGGGGCGGCTGCTCAATCCGTACCTGAAGGGGGTGTTCGGGGTGGGGTAGGGCATTTGACAACATGCACTAGCGCGATTGGCGAATGCCTTACGGGAGCGGTGAGCGGAAGTCGGAGCTTGCCGTGGCATGTCGAGCTGCACGCCAAGTTCTGTTCGATAAGAAAATGCGGCTTAAGTTTCAGCAAAACGAGATCGCGACTTACAATGCGAACGGAATAGCGGAATGCACATTCTCGAAACTATTGATAGAATCGTTCATGCGGGCGGCTATATCGGAGTTTTTATGCTGATTGTATGGTTAATAGTCGCTTTAGGGAGAGCTTCGAATCCAATCCCGATTATAGGGGAAAATATAGTCCACACGACGATATCTGATATACAAGAAAAGCTGGATCAAGAGCGCCCTCTGTTGAGGTCTCTACGATTTACAACTCACGGACATAATTTTAATGTGATAGTCGAACATCGTGGCAATCTCATTGATTGCTTCTTTGAAAAGACTCACACGCGAAGCTCCGGTGTGGGATCCGGAGAGTTTATCCATGTTGTCATGCGGCCGGGTCACCTAAGAGAGATGGGAAAACTGGTGGATAGCTAGCTATGCCCGACCTCTAGCCCCCGCTCGTATCCACCGCGTTCACCCAGCCGACCACCTCGCCCAGCACCTGGCTGACGGCCTTGTCGTAGGCCGGGACGATGGCGCTGACGCGGTTGTCGCCGGCGCGGACCTGGGCGGTGAAGGTGCGGTCGCCGACCAGCGCGCGGTCGCCGGACCTCGTGATCACGCCCCGCACCGAGACCAGCACCAGCGGCGCGCCCTTGGCGCCCCGGTCGTAGACGGCCTCGAAGCTGTGGACATCCAGCTTGAGCGTGTAGTCGGCCTTGACCACGTCGCCGCGGACGATCAGCCGCGCGCGGCTTCCGCCCTGAAAGGCCTGGGCGGTCAGTTCGTCGAACATGACGGAGGCGGGCGACACCCAGCGGGCGCCGGCGATGTAGGCCGCCTCGCCGCCGGGGCTGACGGTCAGGATGCGGTCGCCGGCGGCGGCCCGCGGAAAGCCCGTGCTCAGGCGCAGCACGCCGAACACCGGCCCGGCCGGCGCGGCCTGCGGCTCGACGCTGCTCTGCAGCCGGTAGAGCTGGGCCGGCTCGGTCTTCGGGAACAGGCTGATGCAACCCGAAAGCCCTATGGCGGCGGCCGCCAGGGCGACGACAGCGATGCGACGGCGGCTCACGGGCGGACCTCCACTTCCTTGGCGGGCGGCTTGGAGACCAGGCCCTGCGGGTTCTGTTCGATGTCGCCGACCAGCCGGTCCAGGGACTCGGCCGCCGACTGCAGCGTCGTGATGGCCCGCGTCAGCTGCGGCAGGCCGGTGCTCGCGAAGTCGGTGGTCGGCCCCTCCAGACGACCGATCATGCCCCGGGCGTCCTTCGTCGCGGCCTTGAGCTCCTCGGCGGCGTCGGCCAGTTCGGCGAGCGTGCGCTTGCCGTCGGTGTCGACCAGCCCCTTCGTCGTGCGGCTGAGCTCGGCGATCTCGACGGCGGCGGCGTCGATGTTCTGCAGCGCCTTCTGGGCGTCGGCGATGATCGCCTTGCGCTCGCGCGCCTCGGCGGTGATGGCCTGGACGTCGCTCAGCGCGGCGCTGAGGGTCTTCACGTTCTCGTCGGAGAGCACCTTGTTGACGCGGTCGAGCGCCTCGATCGTGCGGGTCAGCACGGTGCCACCGCCCTGCAGCAGGTCGGACAGCGCGCTGTTCTGGCTGCGAATGACCGGGATCTCGCCGGCCGGCACGGTGTCCTTGAGCATCCGCTTGGCGGACGTGCCGGCGGTGATCTGCACGTAGTTCACGCCGGTGATGCCCTGCGGCTCAAGGGTGGCCGAGGAATCCTCGCGGATCGGCACGTCGGAGGTCACCCGGATGCGGGCAATGACGCGGTTGGGGTCGCGGCGGTCGAGCTCCAGCTCGGTGACCTCGCCGACCTTGATGCCGTTGAAGTGGACCTCGCCGCCTTCGGACAGGCCGCGCACGGGTCCGAAGAACAGGATGTCGTAGACATCGTAGTCCCGGTTGACCGCGAAGCGCGCCAGCCAGACGCCGAACACGATCGCGCCCACGAAGAGCAGGATCGAGGCGATGCCGACCAGGGCGTAGTTGGCGTTTCTTTCCATCAGACCGTCTGTCCCGCCTTCTTCTTGGCGCTCTGGGCTGCGCGACCACGCGGGCCCATGAAGTAATCCCGTATCCACGGGTGCTCGGAAAGCTCCAGTTCGTGCACCGGAGCCACCGCCGTCACCGTCTTGTCCGCGAGCACGGCCACGCGATCGGTGATCGTATACAGACTGTCGAGGTCGTGGGTGATCATGAACACCGTCAGGCCGAGGCTGCGGGACAGGTCCGCGATCAACTCGTCGAACGCGGCCGCGCCGATCGGGTCCAGGCCGGCGGTCGGCTCGTCCAGGAACAGCATCTGCGGATCGAGCGCCAGCGCGCGGGCGAGGGCGGCGCGCTTGATCATGCCGCCCGATAGCTCGGACGGCTTCAGGCTACCGGCCCGAGGCGGCAGGCCGGAAAGGGCGATCTTCAGCTCGGCCAGGTCGTAGATCTCGGCCTTGGACAGGTCGGTGTGCTCGAACATCGGCGCGGCGACGTTCTCCTTCACGGTCAGGGCCGAGAACAGGGCGCCCTGCTGAAACAGCACGCCGGAACTGCGCTCGATGGCCTTCATCTCCTTGCGGGTGGCGTCGTTCACGTCGTGCCCGAACATGCGGATCGTGCCGCCGTCGGGCTGCTTGAGCCCGATGATGGTGTTGAGCAGCACCGACTTGCCGCTGCCTGAACCGCCGACCACGCCCAGAACCTCGCCGCGCTTCACGGTCAGGTTCAGATGGTCGTGGATGACGTTGTCGCCGAACTGCGAGATCAGGTCGATGACCTCGATGGGCGGCGCGTTGTCGTCGAGGCCGTCCTCGTTGAGGTCGATGAAGGCGGGGCGAGGCTCGACCATCAGATGTCGAGCTCCATGAAGATGAGTGCGAAGACGGCGTCGATCAGGATGATCGAGAAGATGGCGTGGACCACCGAGGCGGTGACCCGCTGGCCGAGCGAGACGACGTCGCCGCCGACCTCCATGCCCTGGCGCGAGCCGATGCCGGCGATGACGGCCGCCATGATGGGCACCTTGACCAGGCCGACGATGAAGTGGGTCAGGCCGACATTGTCGACGATGCGCTGCAGGAAGAAGGTCGGGGACAGGTCAAGCACCAGCCAGGAGATCATCAACCCGCCCATCAGGCCGGCGAGGTCGGCCACGAAGGTCAGCAGCGGCATGGTCAGCTGCAGCGCCACAAACCGGGGCAGGACGAGGGCTTCGAACGGATCGACGCCCATCACGCGCATGGCGTCGATCTCCTGCCGCATCTTCATGGCGCCGATCTCGGCGGTGAAGGCCGAGGCCGAGCGGCCGGCCAGCAGGACGGCGGTGATGACCACGCCGAACTCGCGCAGCACGGCGATGCCGATCATCTCGACCACGAAGATCGAGGCCCCGAACTCGCGCAGGACATTGATGCCGAGCAGGGCGATCACCGCCCCGATGAAGAAGGTCGTCACCGCGACGATGGGCAGGGCGTCGAGCCCGGCGCGCTCGCAGAGGGTGACGATGGGCGCCCAGCGCACCTTGTGCGGCATGGCGATGCCGCGGCCGGCCGCCACCAGCACCCGGCCGATGAAGGCGAAGGTCTCCAGCGCCTCGCCGGCGAGGTGGAACACGCCCCGGCCGATGCGCACCGCCAGGTCGTAGAAGCCGCGCTGCACGATTGGCGGGCTGGGCTCGACCTGCACGGCGTCGCTGACCAGGTCGAGCAGGCGGGTCTGTTCGGGCCGGGCGATGAGCTTGCCGGCGCTGACCCGGCCCTCGGCGGCCCGGACGATGGCGTAGGCGCCGGCCGTGTCGCAGCGGCGCACGCCGGTCAGGTCAAGGCTGAGAGACTTCGAGCCAAGCATGATCTCGGCGAGCCGGCGGCCCGCGTCGTCCAGCGATTCCGCCGTCCAGTCGCCGGACAGGAAGGCGGTCGCGCCGTGCTCGCCCTCCTGGAGCTTGAAGTCGGCGGGTTTGCTCATAGGCGCGTCGGCGGCTCCATCGTCGACGCGAAACTGCCACGCCGTACGGCAATGCGCAAAGCGTTCGCGCGTTGCACGGGCGATTGCCAGCGAGGCGGGCATGGGAGAGTGTCCGCGCAACGACAGGGAGGCGCCGGTGTCCGACAGCCAGCACGATCATCGTCCGCCCTCGCGCCGCCTCGGCGCGACGCGCGTGGCCATAGGCCTGCTCGCCGGCGTCATCGTCTGGGCGCTGAACGAGGCCGGCGACCAGAAGATCTGGCCGGCGACGGTTCCGCCGCTGTTCGGCGCGCTGATCATGGCGGCGGTGTTCACGCCGTTCGTGCTGCTGGGCGGCCTGGGCGCGTTGCGCGCCAGGACCCTGGCCGTCTGGGCGGGCGGATCAGCGGCGGTGCTGGCGGCGCTGGGCGCGCACGACCTGGCCCGCCGATTCGAGACGCTGAACGATCCCTGGGTCTCGCCGCAGCTGATGATCTTCGGCGCCGCCGGCCTGTTCATCGCCCATCATCTGGTCGAGGGCGCCGACGCCGAGCGGCGGGTCATCGCCAGCTTCCCGCGCTACTTCGAGATCGCCTGGAAGCACGGCGTCCAGCTGGCGCTGTCGGCGGCCTTCGTCGGGGTCTTCTGGCTGATCCTGTTCCTCGGCGGGGCGATGTTCGACCTGATCGGCATCAAGGCCGTGGGCGAGCTGCTGCAGAAGGACTGGTTCGCGATTCCCGCCACCGCGACCATGTTCGCCGCGGCGGTCCACCTGACCGATGTCCGCGCGGGCCTGATCCGGGGCATCCGGACGGTGGCCCTGACGCTGCTGGCCTGGCTGCTGCCGATCCTTGTGGTGCTGGCGACGGCCTTCCTGCTGGCCCTGCCGTTCACGGGTCTGGACGCCCTGTGGGGCACGCGCAGCGGCGCGGCGATCCTGCTCAGCGCCATGGCCGTGCTGATCGTGCTGACCAACGCCGCCTACCAGGACGGCGAGCCCGACAGCCCCGTGCCGCCGGTCCTGCGCTGGAGCGGCCGGCTGGCCGGCGTCCTGCTGGCCCCGATGATCGTGCTCGCCGCCTACGCCCTGTGGCTGCGCATCGGCCAGTATGGCCTCACCCCGGACCGGGTGGTGGCGATCGCCTGTGTCGTCGCCGGCATCGTCTACGCCGTCGGCTACCTCATCGCCGCCGTGCGCCCTGGCCGCTGGATGCGGCGACTGGAGATCACCAACATCATCGCCGCCTTCGTCTCCCTGGCCCTGCTGCTGGCCATCTTCAGCCCACTGGCCGACCCGGCCCGGCTGTCGGTGGACAACCAGATGGGGCGGCTGGCGTCAGGCGCTGTGAAGGCGGACAGGCTGGACTACCCGTTCCTGCGCTTTGACAGCGGACGCTATGGGCGCGAGGCGCTGGTCGCGCTGAAGGCGCGCGGCGGCGAGGTCGGCAAGCGTGCTACCGCCGCCCTGGCGGAAACCGAACGGCGCGGCGACGCCCCCGACGCGGTCCTGCTCAACGCCGAGCATCTGCCGGTGATCTGGCCGGCGGGGCGTACGCTGCCGGAGGGCTTCCTTGCTCAGCAATGGGCGCGGGACCAGCAGCGCTCCTGCACGCTGGGGCCGGATGAATGTCAGGCGGCGCTGCTCGATCTGACCCGCGACGGCGTCGAGGAGGTGGTGATCATCAACCGCTCGAGGGCGTGGGTCCACGGACGCGTCGACGGCAAGTGGCGGTTTCTCGGCGAGGCCGCGCTCTGGCGGCCCGACCGCAAGAGCGACAAGGCGGTTGTGGAGGCCGTGCGCAAGGGCGGGATCAGCGCCGGAACGCCCGCGCTCGATGACCTGATCATCGACGGCGAGCGATATCCCGTGGCGCCGGACGGCGCGCCGCCGGTGGCGATCGCGACGCCCGTTGAGCAGACGGCCGTCGCCGCACCCGCTGAGCAGGCTGCGCGCTGAGGTCATCAGCCCTGCTTCGCCAAGGCTTCGCAGGGCATCCTGCTTCGACTGAAAGGGGCAGGGCTTGTCCTGCGAAGCGCGTAGCGCGAAGCAGGATGGTGGATGCGACAGGGATTGAACCTGTGACCCCCTCGGTGTGAACGAGGTGCTCTCCCGCTGAGCTACGCATCCGCTCTGGGGCTCTCGGCCCGGGAGGCGGCGTCTATAGCGACTCGCCCGCCGTACGGCAAGACGCCACGAGGCCGGCAACCGCAGCGGCCAGCTGATCGAAGTGGTCGATCGTCACATCACCGCCCAGCTCGGCCGGGGGCAGGTCGTTGTAGCCGAAGGCGCAGACCACGCAGGGGACGCCCGCCGCGTTCGCCGCGCCGACGTCCGGCGAGGCGTCGCCGACCAGGATGGCGCGGGTCCGGTCGCCGCCCGCCTGGGCGATGGCTTCGAGCAGCGGCGTGGGATCGGGCTTCTGCACCGGCAGGGTGTCGCCGCCGACGATGGCGTCGAAACAGGCCGTCATGCCCAGTTCGTCAAGCAGCAGCCGGGCCAGCCCCTCGGGTTTGTTGGTGCAGACCGCCAGCCTCGCGCCCTGGGCCCGCAGGCCCGCCAGCGCGTCCAGGCAGCCGGGGAACGGCCGGCTCTCCTGCGCGATGCGGCCCCGGTAGACCTCGACGATCCGCGGGCGCAGCCGGGCGATCTCGTCTTCGGGGATGGTCAGGTCGGCCATGGCGAAGGCGCGCAGCAGCATGCCCCGCAGCCCGTGGCCGACCAGCTGCCGCACGGCGGTCATCGGCGCGGGCGTCATGCCCTGCTCGACGAGGATGACGTTCAGCGCGCCGACAAGGTCGTGCGCGGTCTCCACCAGGGTGCCGTCCAGATCGAAGGCGAGGGTCCAGCCGGACAGGTCAATCGCGGGGTCATGCATTGGTCAGGGCTTTCGGCTAAACCCGGCGCCAATGCAACGCTTTGAAGAGTCGCAACGATGACCGCACGCGCCGCCGTGATCATGGCCGCCGGCCAGGGGACGCGGATGAAATCCCCGACCCCGAAGGTGCTCCACAAGGTGGGCGGCCGCACCATGCTCGACCGCGCCATCGACGCGGTGCAGGCCGCCGGCTGCGAGCGGGTGGTGGTAGTCTGCGGCACCCACAGCCCGGCGGTGGCCGAGCATGTGAAGAAGCGCCTGGGCGAGAGCGCCGTGGCCATCCAGGACCCGCCGCTGGGCACCGCCCACGCCGTGCTCTGCGCGAAGGACGCCCTGGCCGGCTTCGAGGGCGATGTGCTGGTCACCAACGCCGACTGCCCGCTGCTGACCGCCGACGACCTGACGCCGCTGTTCGACCGTCGCGCGGCTGGCGACGATCTGGTCATGCTGGCCTTCGAGGCCGCCGACCCGGCCCTCTACGGCCGGATGATCCAGGACGGTGACGGCCGCCTGCTGCGCATCGTCGAGGCGCGCGACGCCAGCCCGGAGGAGAAGGCCGTGAAGGTCTGCTACAGCGGCATGCTGGCCGCCGCCGCCGGGCCGCTGTTCGACTGGCTGGCCGCCGTCGACAACAACAACGTCAAGGCCGAGTACTACATCACCTCCATCGTCGGCATCGCCAACGCGGCCGGCAAGCGGGTCGGGGTCGCCACCGCCAGCGAGACCGCCGTCATGGGCGCCGACGACCAGGCCGGCGTCGCCCGCGCCGAGGCCCTGTGGCAGGCCCGCGCCCGCGCCGCCCTGATGGCCGATGGCGTGACCATGGTCGCGCCGGAGACGGTGTTCCTGTCCTTCGACACACAGATCGCCGGCGGCGTGGTGCTGGAGCCCAACCTCGTGTTCGGCCCCGGCGTCAGCGTCGAGGCCGGGGCGGTGATCCGGGCCTTCAGCCATCTGGAGGGCGCGGTGGTCCGTTCCGGCGCCATCGTCGGCCCCTACGCCCGCCTGCGGCCGGGCGCCGACATCGGCGAGAACGCCCACATCGGCAACTTCGTCGAGGTGAAGAAGGTCAAGGTCGGCAAGGGCGCCAAGGCCAACCACCTGTCCTACCTGGGCGACGGCACGGTCGGCGCGAACGCCAACATCGGCGCCGGTACGATCTTCTGCAACTACGACGGCTTCGACAAGTTCGACACCCATGTGGGCGAGGGCGCCTTCATCGGCTCCAATTCCTCGCTGGTCGCCCCGGTGACCATCGGCGCCGGCGCCTACACCGGCTCGGGGTCTGTGATCACCAAGAGCGTGGACGCCGATGCGCTCGGCCTTGAGCGGTCCGTGCAGCTGGAGAAGCCCGGCTGGGCGGCGCGGTTCCGGGCGATGAAGGCGGGGCGGAAGAAGGGGTAGGGTCGTGGCCGCCGGCGCCGCCAACCCAGGAGACAGGTTCGTACTGGCGTTCGGTGGCGACGAGTTCAACGACGCGGCTTTGCTCCTCGCCAAGCTCACCCATGTCGCGGTGTTTCAGGCTCCGGTCGTCGTCGAAGGAGACGGATGGTCCACGCTCACGTTCGAGTTTTGCCTCGAGGGCGGCGCGTTGAGCGTCAAGGACACCGGGACTGTGATCGAGAAGGTGCTGGTCTCGATCCGCGGTCAGCCAGGCGAATTGCCGGGGCAGGCAGCCAAGGTATGGGCACATCATCCGGCGACCGGTGCGCTGTTGCCGGTCGGCCGTGCTGGGCTGTGGCGTCCCGAGGATTTTGAGACGTGGAGACTCGCTTCAGGGCGCTGACATTCGAGCGAGCGTTCTAGGTGGTAAAAAATGATAGATGCGACTTTTAGTAGCATTATTGCCCTTAGTATGTTTGCCATGCCCGCCACCTACACCAGCAGGATCATCGAGACCGAAGACGGCCCGGCCGTGTTGCTGCCGGACGAAATCGCCTATCCCGATGATATCGAGGTCACGATTGTCAGGTCCGGGGACGTGCTGACGGTCTATCCGAGGATATCGCCGGCAAGCAAAGAGTCCCGTCTTCCCGGCGAACGCCGGGATCCATCTTCGGCCTGAGCTCCGAGATCGGATCCTCTGTTCTGAGGCCATCCTGTAGACCCCGGCCTTCGCCGGGGACACGGGGCGGGTGAGGCCGCGCGGGTAGCCGGGCCGGGCCGGGCGTGGCATGCAGAGTCCATGCGCATCGTCCCCGCCGCCGTCCTGTCCCTCGCCCTGCTGGCCCCCGCGCCAGCCACGGCCGACGACGCCGGCCTCTTCGGCTACTTCCGCTCCATCTGCGGCTCGGTCCCTGATCCCGCCGCCGCCAACGCCCGCGCCTCGGAGCTCGGGTTCGCGCCGGCGAAGAAGACGCCGAGGGTCGGCGACCTCAAGGAGGTGAAGGCCTTCGAGAAGACGGTCGGCGGCCGCGAGTTCTTCGTCATCACCGGCCGGGGCGTGGGCAGGCCGCGCGACGGCATCCCCGCCTCTGCCACCGCCGCCTGCGGCGTCGGGGTCAAGGGCAAGGACGAGGCGGCCATGGCGGCGGGCCGCAAATGGGTCGGGGTGCCGGTGTCGCGCTCTGTGCTCGACGTCGCCTTCCACGCCTTCCGTCAGGCCGGCGGCGCCCGCACGGCCCTGTCGTTCGACGACAAGGCCGCGACGAAGGCGGCGGTGCTGGCCGGCGACCTGAACGTGCTGACCGTCAGCAGCCTGGGCGGCTCGACCGTGCTGTTCCTGAGCCGCTCGCGCGCGGCCTCCTAGGCGGCCTGGGCCACCTCGGCGGGCAGGCGGATCAGATAGTCGAAGGCCGACAGCGCCGCCTTGGAGCCCTCGCCCATGGCGATGACGATCTGCTTGTAGGGCGTCGTCGTCGCGTCTCCGGCGGCGAACACGCCGGGGACGGAGGTCGCGCCGCGATGGTCGACCTCGATCTCGCCGCGCGGCGACAGGGCCACGCTGTCCTTCAGCCACTCGGTGTTGGGGACCAGGCCGATCTGGACGAAGATGCCTTCCAGGTCGACGTTGTGGACCGCGTCGCTGTTGCGGTCCTTGTAGACCAGGCCGGTAACCTTCGCGCCGTCGCCGCGGACTTCCGTGGTCAGGGCGGAGGTGACGATGGTCACGTTGGGCAGGCTGGCCAGTTTCCGCTGGAGAACCGCGTCGGCGCGCAGCTGGCTGTCGAACTCGATCAGGGTGACGTGGGCGACGATGCCCGCCAGGTCGATGGCCGCCTCGACGCCGCTGTTGCCGCCGCCGATCACCGCCACGCGCTTGCCCTTGAACAGCGGGCCGTCACAGTGCGGGCAATAGGCGACGCCCCTGTTGCGGTACTCTTCCTCGCCGGGGACGCCCATCTGCCGCCAGCGCGCGCCGGTGGCCAGGATGACGGTCCGGGAGGCCAGCTTCGCGCCGTTCTCCAGCTCGACCGTCACCAGCCCGCCGGGCGTGGTCGCGGGGACCAGCTTGACGGCCTTCTGCAGGTTCATGACGTCGACGTCGTAGTCCTTCACATGCTGCTCGAGCCCGGAGACCAGCTTGGGTCCCTCGGTGTGCGGCACGGAGATGAAATTCTCGATCGCCATGGTGTCCAGCACCTGGCCGCCGAAGCGCTCGGCCGCGAGGCCCGTGCGGATGCCCTTGCGGGCGGCGTAGATGGCCGAGGCCGCGCCGGCCGGGCCGCCGCCGATGATCAGCACCTCGAACGGGTCCTTGGCCTTCAGCTTCTCGGCGTCGCGAGCCGCCGCGCCGGTGTCCAGTTTGGCGAGGATCTGCTCCAGGCTCATGCGGCCCTGACCGAAGGCCTCGCCGTTCAGCAGGATGGTCGGCACGGCCATGACCTGGCGGGCCTCGACCTCGGCCTGGAACAGGGCGCCGTCGATGGCCACGTGGCTGATGTTCGGGTTCAGCGCCGTCATGGTGTTGAGCGCCTGCACAACGTCGGGGCAGTTCTGGCAGGACTGGGAGAAGTAGGTCTCGAAGCGGAACGGGCCTTCGAGGGCGCGGATCTGCTCGACCAGCTCGGCCTCGATGCGCGGCGGGTGGCCGCCGACGTGCAGCAGGGCCAGCACCAGCGAGGTGAACTCGTGGCCCAGCGGCAGGCCGGCGAAGCGGACATCCGCGTTTCCGGCGGCGCGGGTGATGGCGAAGGACGGCTTGCGGGCGTCGGCGCCGGTCAGGTCGAGCGACACCTTGTCGGAAGTCGACGCGACATCGTTCAGCAGCGCCTTCATGTCGGCCGCGCCCGCGCCGTCGCCCAGCGTGGCGACCAGGGTGATCGGTTCGCGCAGGTTCTGCAGGTAGGCGGTCAGCTGGCCCTTGAGGGTGGCGTCCAACATGGCGTCGCTCCGGAAACGGATACTCGGGGGAGGGGGTAGAGACCGGCGCCGCTCCGATGAGCGGCGCCGGCCGGGGCAGTCGGGGTGTTAGATCTTGCCGACGAGGTCGAGGGACGGCGCGAGCGTCTTCTCGCCTTCTTCCCACTTGGCCGGGCAGACTTCGCCCGGGTGGGCGGCGACGTACTGCGCGGCCTTGACCTTGCGCAGCAGCTCGGCGGCGTTGCGGCCGATGCCTTCGGCGGTGACTTCCATGAACTGGATGACGCCCTGCGGGTCGACCAGGAAGGTGCCGCGGTCCGCCAGGCCCTGGCCTTCGCGCATCATGCCGAAGTTGTTGGTCACGACGCCGGCCGGGTCGCCGACCATGGTGTAGCGGATCTTGCCGATGGCGGGCGAGCTGTCGTGCCAGGCCTTGTGCGAGAAGTGGGTGTCGGTCGACACCGAGTAGACCTCGACGCCCATCTTCTGGAACGTGTCGTAGTTGTCTTCCAGGTCTTCCAGCTCGGTCGGGCAGACGAAGGTGAAGTCGGCCGGGTAGAAGAACACGATCGACCACTTGCCGCGCAGGTCGGCGTCGCTGACCTCGACGAACTTGCCGCCCTTGTAGGCCTGGGCGGTGAAGGGTTTGATTTCGGTGTTGATGAGGGACATAGCGCGCTCCGTGAATGGCGAGGCGTTTGGAATAGTCGCGACTCGGCGATAAGGGAAATTGATTAAATCGCGCCGCAGCATAGAGCCTGCCTATGAAGTGCTGCGATGCGGCATCGGCGGGCGCCCCGTCCGCGGCGGCAGGGCGCTTTCCCCGTCCGCGCGGGATGCTAAACAGCGCTCAGCAGCCGCCCGGACAGAGCCCATGACCGCCGACGACCAGAAACGCATCTCCGGCGAGGCCGCCGCGCAGCTGGTCGAGGCCGGCATGGTCGTGGGGCTGGGCACGGGCTCGACGGCCGCCTGGTTCGTCAAGGCGCTGGCGGCGCGAGGGCTCGACGTGCGCGGCGTGCCCACTTCCGAAGCCACCGCCAATCTGGCTCGGGAACTGGGCATGACCCTCTCCAGCCTCGACGACGTGAAGTCCATCGACCTGACCGTCGACGGCGCCGACGAGATCGGCCCCGGCCTGTCGCTGATCAAGGGCGGCGGCGCGGCCCTGCTGCGCGAGAAGCTGGTCTGGGAGGCCAGCGCCCGCTGCGTTGTCATCGCCGACGCCGCCAAGCACGTGAAGGCGCTGGGCAAGTTCCCGCTGCCGATCGAGGTGGTGCGCTTCGGCCACCCGCACACCGGCCGGCGGCTGGCCGACATCGCCGCCGAGTTCGACCTGCCGCCGCCCCGGCTGCGCACCGCCGAGCGGGGCGTGGTGGTCACCGACGGCGGCAACGTCATCTACGACATGGCCTCGGGCGTCATCGCCGATCCCGCCGCCCTGGCCGGGGCGCTGAAGAGCGTGACCGGGGTGGTCGACCACGGCCTGTTCCTCGATCTCGCCGACGAGGCGCTGATCGGAACCGACGACGGGGTGGTCAAGCTGGTTCCCTGAACCCATATGCCCCGTGTTCCCGGCGCAGGCCGGGATCCATGACACATCTCGAGCGGCCGATGGGCGTCCCCGTGGATCCCGGCCTTCGCCGGGAAGACGGAGACACTTCATGGCCGCCTACGACTACGACCTCTTCGTCATCGGCGCCGGCTCGGGCGGGGTGCGGGCCTCGCGGCTGGCGGCGATGAGCGGCGCCCGCGTCGCCGTGGCCGAGGAGCACCGCGTGGGCGGCACCTGCGTGATCCGCGGCTGCGTGCCCAAGAAGTTCATGGTCTACGCCAGCGAGTTCTCCAACCAGGTCAAGACCGCGCGGGGCTTCGGCTGGACGGTGCCCGAGCCGACATTCGACTGGCCGACCTTCCGCCAGGCGATGGAGATCGAGGTCGCGCGCCTGTCGGGCATCTATGTCACCAATCTGCAGAAGGCCGGCGCCGAGTTGATCCACAGGCGCGCCGTGGTGAAGGACGCCCACACCGTCGAGATCGTCGGCGAGGACCGCACGGTCACCGCCGGAAAGATCCTGATCGCCACCGGCGGCCGGGTCACGGTCCCCGATCTGCCGGGCATCGAGCACGCCATCACCTCCAACGAGGCCTTCCACCTCGACAAACTGCCTGAGAGCATCCTGGTGGTCGGCGGCGGCTACATCGCCGTGGAGTTCGCCGGCATCTTCGCCGGCTTGGGCAGCAAGGTGACGCTGCTCTATCGCGGCCCCAACATCCTGCGCGGCTTCGACGACGACGTGCGCAGCCACCTGGCCGGCGAGCTGGAGCGGCGCGGGATCAAGGTGGTGCTGGGTTGCGAGCACGACCGGCTGGAGAAGACCGACGCCGGCATCCTCAGCACCCTGAACAACGGCATGACCTTCACCACCGAACAGGTGATGTTCGCCACCGGCCGCGAGCCCTATGTCGAGGGGCTTGGCCTGGAGGCCGCCGGCGTGGCGCTGGACGCGCGTGGCGCGGTCAAGGTCGATGCGTACTCGAAGACAAATGTCGACAGCATCTGGGCCGTCGGCGACGTCACGGACCGCATGAACCTGACCCCGGTGGCCATCCGCGAGGGCGCCGCCTTCGCCGAGACCGAGTTCAAGGACAACCCGACCACCTTCGACCATGACACGATCGCCACGGCGGTCTTCTCGCAGCCGCCGATCGGCACGGTCGGCCTGGGCGAGGGCGAGGCCCGCAAGGCCTTCGGCCCCATCGACGTCTACCGCGCCGTCTTCCGCCCGATGAAGGTCACCTTCTACGGCGGCGAGGAGCGCACCCTGATGAAGCTGCTGGTCCGCGCCGACACCCAGCAGGTCGTCGGCGTCCATATCGTCGGCCCCGACGCCCCGGAAATGATCCAGATGGCCGCCATCGCGGTGAAGATGGGCGTCACCAAGCAGCAGTGGGACTCCACCTGCGCCGTCCACCCCACGGCAGCCGAGGAACTGGTGACGATGCGGGAGAAGTACCTGGCGCCGGACCTGGGCAAGGTGGGGTAGGGGTCGCCCGCCGGCTGAACGGCGCGTTGTCCCCTGCGTAAATCCTTACGCGGCCCTTATGCACGCGCCCCGTCTTCCTGATCGAAACCCAACGCGGACCGGCGCCAGAACAGGCCCCACCACGCCCTGATCCACGGGGCGGGCGGAGTCCGCGATGAATACTTCCACCCCGGCCGGCGCCGCGACGGCGAGCACCCGGCATTCCGGCTTCTGGGCGCTGACGCTCGGGTCGGTCGGCGTCGTGTTTGGCGACATCGGAACCAGCCCCCTCTACGCCATGCGCGAAGCGCTCGCCCATACGAAGGGGATCCCCGTCGACATGGCCGCGCTGGGGGTGGTGTCGCTCGTGTTCTGGGCCCTGACCCTGATCGTCACGATCAAGTACCTGGTCGTGGTGCTGCGGGCCGACAACAAGGGCGAGGGCGGAACCCTGGCGATGATGGCCCTGGCGCAGCATGCGATGGGCCGTCGGTCCGGGATGGTCTTCCTCCTGGGCATCATCGGGGCGGCGCTGTTCTACGGCGACGGCCTGATCACCCCGGCCATCTCGGTGCTGTCCGCGGCCGAGGGGGTGGTCGATGCTCCGGGCGTCGGCGAGGTCTTCCGGCCCTTCGTGCTGCCGACGGCCGCCGTCATCCTGGTGGCCCTGTTCATGGTCCAGTCGCGGGGCACCGCCAGTGTTGGCCGCTATTTCGGCCCGATCACCCTGGTCTGGTTCGTCGTGCTGGCAGCCATGGGCCTGAACCACATCGTCCGCGAACCCGCGATCCTGCTGGGCCTCAGCCCGCACTACGGGATCAACCTGTTCCTCCACAACTGGATGCTGGGGACGGCGGTGCTCGGCAGCGTGTTCCTGGTGGTGACGGGGGCGGAGGCGCTCTATGCCGACGTCGGCCATTTCGGCAAGGGCCCGATCCGCGTGGCCTGGCTGGCGGTGGCCTTCCCCTGCCTGATGATCAACTACCTGGGCCAGGGCGCCCTGGTGCTGGCCGATCCGGCGGCGGCGGCCAATCCGTTCTTCAAAATGATTCCGCAGTTCGCCTACTGGCCAGTGCTGATCCTGACGACGGCCGCGACGGTGATCGCCAGCCAAGCGGTGATCACCGGCGCCTTCTCGGTCACCCAGCAAGCGGTGCAGCTGGGGCTGCTGCCCCGGATGACCATCAAGCGCACCAGCGAGACCATCGCCGGACAGATCTTCGTGCCGGCGATCAACACCCTGCTGATGGTCGGGGTCCTGGCCCTGCTGGTCATCTTCCGCAACTCGTCCAACCTGGCCGCCGCCTACGGCATCGCCATCACCGCCACCATGGTGATCACCGTGCTGCTGCTGTTCGTCATCACCCGTCGGCACTGGAAGTGGCCGTTGTGGGCGGCGGCGGCCCTGTGCGCGCCCTTCCTGCTGATCGACCTGGTCTTCTTCGGCGCCAACACCCTGAAGTTCGCCCAGGGCGGCTGGTTCCCCGTCGTCCTGGGGATCGGCCTGATGCTGATCATGTGGACCTGGACCAGCGGGGCCCGGATTCTCTCCGCCAAGGCTCACCGGGATTCGATCCCGATGGCCGACCTGGCCGAGACCCTAAAGGCGCGCCCGCCGCATCGGGTCGAGGGCACGGCCATGTTCCTGACCTCCGATCCGGCGGTCGCCCCGGTCGCTCTGATGCACAACCTCAAGCACAACCGTGTCCTGCACCGGCAGAACGTCATCCTCACGGTCCAGACCGCCGACGTTCCGCGGGTGCCGCCGGAGGACCGGGTGGAGATCGGGCCGATCAACGACGATTTCCGCCGCGTGACGCTCCGCTACGGATTCATGGAGACGCCGAATGTTCCCAAGGCGCTCGGCCTGTGCCGCCAGAAGGGGATGAAGTTCGACATCATGTCGACCAGCTTCTTCCTCGGCCGCCGCTCGGTGATCGCCTCGGCCCACAGCGGCATGCCGCTGTGGCAGGACAGGCTGTTCATCTTCCTGATGCGCAACGCCGCCAACCCGACCGACTTCTTCAGCATCCCGCCGGGCCGCGTCGTCGAGATGGGAACCCAGGTGTCCGTCTAGCCCGTCCTTCCGCAACAGGAGCAGGCCATGGTCGCGCCCGGCGTCGTCAGGGACTGTATCGCACGCCTCGATGGCCTGTTCGCCAGGGCCGAGGCCGGCGCCGACGTCGGCATGGCCCTGGCGGCCCTGGTGCGGGAAATCCGCGACCGGGCCGGCCAGAGCGGCGACCTGACCGCGATCATCGCCGGGATCGAGCTGGCGGCGGCTCTGTCGACATCGATCGGCCATCCTGAAACGCCCGCCGAACGCTTCCTCAACCAGGCGGTCGAGCTGCTGCGTTCGCCGGATCAGCCGGCCAGGAAGCGGTAGCCGACCCCCGGCTCGGTGATGAAGTGGCGCGGCGCGGCGGGATCGGCCTCGAGCTTCTGGCGCAGCTGGCCGACGAACACCCGCAGATACTGCACGTCCTCGGCGTGGGCAGGCCCCCAGACCGCGGTCAGCAGCTGGCGGTGGGTGACCACCCGCCCGCCCGCCTCGACGAGGCCGCGCAGCAACTCGAACTCCTTGGGCGACAGCCGGACCGGCGTCCCGCTCCGGCGCACCAGGCGCATGGCCAGGTCGATTTCCAGTTCGCCTGCGGTCACCGTTCGCGGCGTCGCCTCCACATGCGGGCCGCGCCGCAGGACCGCCCGCAGCCGCGCCAGCAGCTCGCCGACGCTGAACGGCTTTTCCACATAGTCGTCGGCGCCCAGGTCCAGGGCGTCGATCTTCTCCATCTCGCGATGGCGGGCCGAGAGAATCAGGACGGGTCCTTCATAGAACTGCCGCGCCCGCTCCAGCGCCTCCTTGCCGTCCATGTCCGGCAGGCCGAGGTCCAGCACAACCGCGTCCGGCGCCCGCCGGGCAAGCTCCCGCAAGCCGGCCTCGCCGGAGTCGGCGCGGATCGGCTCGTAGCCCGCCGCCTCCAGCGCCGGGGTCAGGAAGCGATGAATCTGCGGCTCGTCGTCGATGACCAGGATGCGGGGGCGGTGGTGGGTCAAAGCAGCCCCTTCGGCGTGCGGGTGGATTTGGGCAGCGAGATCAGGAACCGCGTTCCCCGGCCGTCGGCGACCGGGCTGGTCGCGGCGATGCGCCCGCCCATGGCTTCGATGAATCCCTTGGCGATCGACAGGCCAAGCCCGAGGCCCTCGCCCCGGTCGCTGGCCCGCTCCAGCCGTCTGAACCGGTCGAAGATCACCTTCAAGGCCTCGGGCGCGATGCCCGGACCTTCATCCTCGATGGCGATCACCACTCGGCCGGCGTCTTCATAGGCCGCCACCTCGATACGCGACCCGTCCGGCCCGTAGGCGACGGCGTTCTCCAGCACGTTGAGGATCGCCTGTTCCAGCAGGGTCCGGTCCAGCTTCACGCGCGACAGGTCGCCGGCGAAGTCGCGCACGATCCTTCGGCCTCCGGTCCGGTCGCCGATCCGCGCCAGGGCCGAGGAGACCACCGCCCGCACGTCGACCCACTCCCGCTTCGGCGTCAGGGCGCCGGCCTCCAGCCGGGCCATGTCCAGCAGGTCGCCGACGTAGCGATTGAGGCGTTCGCCCTCCTCGCGGATGCTCTCGAGCAGGTCGCGCCGTACGGCGGGCTTCAGTTGGTCGCCGTAGTCCTGCAGCGTGGTCACGGACCCCAGCACCGTCGACAGCGGCGTTCGGAAGTCGTGGCTGATCGAGTTGAGCAGCGCCGAGCGCAGGTCGTCGGCCCGGCGCAGCGCCCGGTTGTCGACCGTGGCGGCGGCCAGTTCGGCCCGCTCCAGCGCGACCGCGCCCTGCCGCAACAGGCCCGCGACCAGGTCCGTGACCGCCGCGTCCGGCGCGGCGTTGCGGAGACCCACGACGCCGACGCGCCCGCTGGCGCCCTCCAGCGGCAGGAACAGGTAGTTCGCCGCCCCGTCACCGCTCCGCGCGGTCTGGCCGGCTTCGAGGACCTGGCGGGCCGCTTCGGCGGCGGGGGCGGCCAGACGGTCCAGTCCCGCAGGGGCGCCGGCGACGCGCAGACCGTCCGCCGATGGCAGCAGGACCACGGCCGCCCCGGCGCCGGCGGCCAACAGCTGTTCGGCCAGCGCCCGGGCGACCTCGTCGGATGTCGTCGCGGCCGACAGCACCCGGGTCGCGTCCAGCAGCGTCCCCACGGTCGCGGCATGCCGGCGCGCCATATGCGCCTGATCTCTTGCGCGGCCCGCCAGTCCGCCCGTCGCCAGTGCGACGGCGAAGAACATGCTGAACGTCAGCAGGTCCGCCGGGTGGCCGATCAGAAAGGTGAAGCGTGGCGCGATGAACAGGAAGTTGAAGCTGACCGCCGCCGCCAGGGCCGCGACGAGGGCCGGACCCAGCCCGAAGCCGACGGCGCTCGTCAGCACCGGCGCCAGGAACAGCATCGCCAGGTTGGCGCCGGCCAGGCGCGGCCCGGCAGCCCAGGCGACGCCGTTGGTCGCCGCGACCCAGCCGAGGGCGGCGACGTACCCGGACGCGAGTCTGAACGGGAAGGATCCTCGCTCGCGACCCTCCATGCATTGCCCCCAGCCCTGCATCGCATTCGCCTGCCGCGCCAGGCGCCGGCGCGGCGCGGCCGTCCAACCGACGCCAAAGGCGACGATTACTCTGCCCGTCCGCGCGGCAAGGCAACTAACCATGAGGTCGTCGGCTTCGCCAGAGACGCGCGCCGTCGCCCATTGAAGACTCCCGGGACCTATAATCCGGAGACAAGGCGGGACATTGCGGGACAATCTTCTCCCGCCTGGTCCGCCGACGTAACGGCTGATCCGCCCTTCGCGCTCACGATTGCCGGTGACGCGCCCGCACGCCGCCCCCGTGACAAACTCCGGCAACTCTCGGATTTCGCGCTGTTTTCACACCGCTGCGCACACCCCGAGCCGAACCGGGGATACTGGCGCCGGACCTGGCGTCATCGGCGCTGCGGCGACGGGCAGGGGAGGGGGCGAAGGCGAAATGGAGACTCCCTGTCCTTACGGACCTTTCCGGCGCTGTCGGACGCCCCCATCTTCAGGCGGGTGCAACTGGTTTCACCCGCAACCTTCGCGCACGACCATACCCCTTCATGCGACATTCACCCGCATCGGGCGCATAATTTTGCCTTCGGACGTGCTCTGGGGTATGACCCGCGTCCCCATTTTCGAGTTTGAGACCATGACCGAGCGCTGGACCCCGTCGTCCTGGAGAGCAAAGCCCGCCAAGCACGTGCCGACCGACTATCCGGATCAGGCCGTGGTCGAGCGCGTGGAAGGCGATCTTCGCAAGATGCCGCCGCTGGTCTTCGCCGGCGAGGCGCGGCGGCTCAAGAGCCTGCTGGGCGACGTTGCGCGGGGGGATGCGTTCCTGCTGCAGGGCGGCGACTGCGCCGAGAGCTTCAAGGAATTCCATGCGGACAACATCCGCGACACCTTCCGCCTGATCCTGCAGATGGCGGTGGTGCTGACCTTCTCCGGCGGCAAGCCGGTGGTGAAGGTCGGCCGCATCGCCGGCCAGTTCGCCAAGCCGCGCTCCGAGCCGATTGAGACCATCGACGGGGTGACGCTGCCGTCCTACCGGGGCGACAACATCAACGGCATGGCGTTCGACGCCGCCGAGCGGGCGCCCGATCCCGAGCGGCTGCTGAAGGCCTACGGCCAGTCGGCGGCGACGCTGAACCTGCTGCGCGCCTTCGCCGGCGGCGGCTACGCCGACCTGCACAACATCCACCGCTGGACCCTGGGCTTCGTCGCCGACAGCCCGCAGGGCGCGCGCTATCGCGAGCTCAGCGACAAGATCAGCGAGAGCCTGGCCTTCATGGCCGCCATCGGCGTCACACCCGAGACCCATCCGGGCATGAAGCAGGTGGAGTTCTTCACCAGCCACGAGGCCCTGCTGCTGGGCTTCGAGGAGGCGATGACGCGGATCGATAGCACCTCGGGTGATTGGTACGACACCAGCGCCCACATGCTGTGGATCGGCGAGCGCACCCGCCAGCTGGACGGGGCCCATGTTGAATACATGCGCGGCGTGAAGAACCCGATCGGCGTCAAGGTCGGCCCCACGCTGGAGCCGGATGACCTGCTGCGTCTGATCGATGTGCTCAACCCGGCCAACGAGCCGGGCCGCCTGACCCTGATCGGCCGCTTCGGCGCCGACAAGGTGCACGAGCGGCTGCCGCGCCTGATGCAGGCGACCAAGCGGGCCGGCCGGGCGGTGATCTGGTCGACCGACCCGATGCACGGCAACACGCTGAAGGCCAACACCGGCTACAAGACCCGGCCGTTCGACCGGATTCTGCAGGAGGTGAAGGGCTTCGTCGACGTGGCCGAGGCCGAGGGCGTCCACCCCGGCGGCGTCCACCTGGAGATGACCGGCCAGAACGTCACCGAATGCACCGGCGGGGCCCGCGCCCTGTCCGAGGGCGAGCTGGGCGACCGCTACCACACCCACTGCGACCCGCGCCTCAATGGCGAACAGGCGCTGGAGCTGGCCTTCCTGGTCGCCGAGCGCCTGAAGCACGGCCGCGAGGGCATGCGCGAGGCGGGGTAGTCATTGCGTCCTTCGCGACGCTCGCTTGAGGCTCGCTCCTCAGGATGACGACGTCGGTGGACCACAAACCCCATTCGTCATGGTGAGGAGCCGGCTCTCGGGCCGGCGTCGCGAACCACGCGGGGCGCTACAGCGCGCCTGTCCGGATAAACGCCGCCGCGCGCTCGCCCTCCGGATCTCCTGGCGACCCGAACTCGACGTTGATGGAGCGGTGGCTGTCGCCCGGCGCGGCGACGACCTGCGCTTGGCCGCCGGCGGCGGTCAGCGCGTCCGCGAGGCCCTGCGACTGGCGCTGGGCGTCAGGCCGGCTGGCGATATGGAAGATCAGGAACGGCGGCCAGGCCTGGCCCGCCTTCACCAGCAGGGTCGGCGACAGCGCGGCGGCCCGCGGCCCGAACGCGTTCTCGTACATGCCCGACAGCAGGACGCGGCGATCCTTCAGCCAGGCCATCTGCGCCACGGCGTCATAGCCCGCGCCGTCGATGGTGACGATCCCGGCCAGGGCCGACGGGGTCAGGCCATGAGCGCCCAGGTACTGCGGATCGATGGCGATCAGCGCCGCCAGATGGGCGCCGGCCGAGTGGCCGGAGACGAAGATCCTGGCCGGATCGCCGCCGTACCGGCCGATGTTGGCGGCCACCCAGGCGACGGCGGCGGCGACGTCCTGCGCACAGCCGCCGGCGTCGACCTCCGGAACCATGCGGTAGTTGACCGAGACCAGCAGCAGGCCGTGGCGCTGCGCGTAGTCGGGCAGGTCATGGACCATCCGCTTGTCGCCGCGCCGCCAGCCGCCGCCGTGGACGTAGACCAGCACCGGCGCGCCGCTCAGCCCCGGACGGCCGTGGACGTCCAGCCGGCGGTCAGGCCCCTCGCCATAGGCGATCTCGTCCGCCGCCCGGGCGGCCGTGGCGGGAAGGGCGAGGGCGGCGGCGAGGCCGAGCAGGGCGCGTCTGTCGATCATGGCTCTCGAACGGTCAGGACGGCGGGCTCCGTCGCTCGGAAACCTGCGCGATCAGGCGCCGAGGATCCAGCCTTCTTCGCGCTCGACGGCGGCGATGTCGGCCTCGGAGGCCTCGCCCTTCGGGCCGAACTCCGCGCCCAGCTTGCCGGCCTCGTCGAGGCGCAGGAAGTGTTCGCACAGCGCGCGAACCTGGGCGCGGTCAGGGACCTCGCCGGGCTCGGGGCGGACGTCGCCCAGCGCCGGGTAGACCTCGGCGAAGACAGCGTCGACGCCTTCGAGGTCGGCGTCCTTGAGCGGCTTCCAGCCGGTCTGGAATGGCCAGACGCGGGCCTTGTCGCCCAGCTCGTCGGCCAGCGCCTTGACGCGCGGGATGCCGGTGATGGCCTGGCTGCCGACCGTGCCGTTGCCGAAGATCTGCCAGACGCTCTTGGCGCCCGACTTCCCCTTTCCCCTGGTGGCCAGGTCGGCGCGGCGCAGGTCCGCCGGCAGGCCGGCGCGGTCGTAGTCGGGCCTGGTCGTCGACAGCCAGCGCTGGGCGTCGTTGGCCGGGCAGCCCCAGAACGGCCAGGGCTGGTCGGTCATCAGCCGGTTCATCTTGGCCGCGACCTGGAAGCGGTTGTTGACGTTGGTCGGCTTGTCGACGACGTCCTTGGCCAGGAAGGCCCACAGGCCGGCCCAGTCCTCGCCCTTGACCTTCAGCAGGGCGGCGGTCCCCTCGGGATAGCCCAGCGCGAAGTCGACGCCGACCAGCGCCCGCTCGCCCCGGCGGCCGAGGTCGGCCAGGATGTCGCGCAGCTGGACCATCGCCGCGTCGCGGGTGGCCGGATTGAAGGCCTCGAACGTGGGGCGGAACCGGATGTCGCGTTTGATGACGCCGATCCAGATGGAGTCCTTGCCCTGGCGCGGCGCGGCGGCGGCGCTCCAGTCGATCATCACATAGGCGCTGAACAGGCGCGACACGGCGTAGTCCTCCGGGGAATGGCGGCGCTTGTAGCTCCCCGGTCGCGCGGGCGGAAGCACAGTTGCGACCTGCGGTCGCACAATAGTCTGTCATCCCGGCCGAAGCGCCGGGACCCAGCCTTGTTGCGTCGGCCCCTGGGTCCCGGATCGGCCTGCGGCCGTCCGGGATGACAGGTGGAGGGGTGAGCGATCAGCTCAGCTTGACCAGCATCTTGCCGGTGTTCTCGCCGCGGAACAGCTTGAGGAAGGCGCCGGGAGCGTTCTCGATGCCCTCGTCGATGGTCTCCTTCCACTGGACCTTGCCGCTCTGGATCCAGCCGGACATGTCCTTCAGGAACTCGGGCAGGTGCTGGAAGCTGTTGGAGACGATGAAGCCCTCCAGCCGGATGCTCTTGCCGACCGCCTGGATCAGGTTCTTCACGCCGTACATCTCGCCGGTGGAGTTGTACTGGCTGATCATGCCGCACAGCGCGAAGCGGGCGAACGGGCGGGCGTTGGCGATGGCCGCGTCCATGTGCTCGCCGCCGACGTTCTCGAAGTAGACATCGATGCCCTTGGGCGCGACGCGGGCGAGGGCGGCGGTCAGGTCCTTCTCGGCCTTATAGTCGATGACCTCGTCGCAGCCGATCGACTTGAGGTAGGCGACCTTGTCGGCCCCGCCGCAGGAGCCGATGACGGTGTTGCCCTTGATCTTGGCGATCTGCACGACGATCTGGCCGACCGCGCCGGCGGCGCCGGACACGAAGACGACGTCGCCGTCCTTCATCGCCGCGATCTTCAGAAGGCCCACCCAGGCGGTCATGCCCGGCATGCCGGCCACGCCCAGGAAGGCCTGGGGCGGCAGGCCGAAGGTGTCGAGCTTCTGCACCGCGGCGGCCGGGGCGTTGAACGCCTCGCGCCAGCCGTACATCGACTGCACCAGGTCGCCGACCTTCAGCGACGGATCGTTGGAGGCGATGACCTCGCCCACGGCGCCGCCCTGCATGGCCTCGCCCAGCGCGAACGGCGGGCTGTAGCTCTTCACGTCGTTCATGCGGCCGCGCATGTAGGGGTCGACCGTCATCCAGTGGTTGCGCACCTGCACCTCGCCGGCGCCGGGCGCAGACAGCTCGACGGTGGCCAGTTCGAAGTTGTCGGCGACAGGGGTCCCGACGGGGCGACTCTTGAGACGAATCTCGCGCGAGGTGGTCATGGGGTTTCTCCGGGGGACGGCGCCATTGGCGGCGCGCTTTCAAACGGATGTTTAGCCCGTTCCGTGACCTAGCGGAAGCCGTCGCGCGACCCCGCAAATCCCGTTAGAAGCGGAACCATGGAAAAGGTTCTCAAGGCCGGCGTCGTCGGATCGGGCGTGTTCGGCGGCTACCACGCGAAGAAATACGCGGAGATGGAGGGCGTCGAGCTCGTCGGCATCTTCGACATCCACCCCGAGCGCTGCTTCGAGATGGCCAACAGCCTGGGCGCGGAAGCCTATGGCGATCTGGCCGACCTGATCGCCGCCTGCGACATCATCACGGTCGCCTCGCCGGCCACCACCCATGCGGGCGCGGCGCTGCAGGCGCTGAAGGCCGGTCGGTCGGTCTATGTCGAAAAGCCGCTGGCCACGACGCTGGAGGAGGCCGACGCGCTGATCGCCGAGGCGGCGAAACAGGGCGTGGTGCTGGCCTGCGGCCACCAGGAGCGGGTCGTCTCCCAGGCCATGGGCCTGCTCGACATCCCGGAGAAGCCCCTCCGGCTGGAGGCGGTGCGCAAGGGCACGCCGTCGATCCGCAGCAAGGACGTCTCGGTGGTGCTGGACCTGATGATCCACGACATCGACCTGGCCCTCTCGCTGACCGACGCCGAGCCGCTGACGGTCGAGGCCGAGGGCGACGGCGACGAGGTCACCGCCGAGGCCACCTTCGACGACGGCTTCACCGCCGTGTTCACCGCCAGCCGCCGGGCCGAGGCCCGCGAGCGGACCATGAAGATCGTCTATCCGTCGGGAACGCTGGAGATCGACTTCATCACCCGCGCCTTCACCAACACCACCCCGTTCCCCCTGAACGAGGCCTTCACGGAGACCCCCGCCGGGCGGGACCCGCTGGGAACGAGCGTGGGCGGCTTCGTGGCGGCGGTGCGCGGGCTGTCGCCGCGGCCGGTGGTCACGGGCGAGGAGGCCGCGCGAGCGCTGGACCTGGGGCTGGCGGTGGAGCAGGCGGGCGGGTTCTAGGGGGCGAGCTTTTGACTCGTTGCGGACACTAGGACTTTACGCCAGCTTGGCCGGGAAGCGGTGGCACGAGACATGGACGAGGCATCCCTGATTGAGAACCTGCGGCGGCTCGAAGCGACTGCCGACGCCTTGGAACGCAACGCGCTGGCGCTCGACCTCTCGGAGACAGGCGACCCGCGCGTCTTCGACGTACTCGTGAGGCTCATTAGGCGGCACGACCTGGAGAACAGGCGCGGCACGCTGGTTTACTGCCTCGAGAACTTTGATTGCTCTCCGGTGGCCGACCTTCTCGCGAATCTCGTTGAAACCGGCAACTTCGAGGTGGCAGCGCATGCTGAGATTATCCTCGATGAACAGGCCTTGCGCTGACGAGCTCCTCGCAGGCGCAAATGCCCGCCATCCACCCTGGGCGGACGCGATCCCCCCAATCCCCGCTCATCCTCGCGGAAGCGAGGACTCAGTTTTACGGCCGCTGCACGCATTCCAAGAGATGTGTTCGCAATCCCGACGGTGAGCGGCTGCATCAGAAAGCCTGGGTCCTCGCTTCCGCGAGGATGAGCGGAGTGTGGGGGAGGGGCGTTGGTGTTCGCGATCCCGCGGGTATAGTTCCCCGAACCCCCGCCGCCCACGCAGTCCAATGAAGCCCATCAGCCTCAAAACCAAGATCATCACGCCCCGCTTCGTCGAAACCCGCGACTGGTATCGCGATCTGCTCGGCCTTGAGCTCCTCGAGGCGTGGGACGAACCCGATGACCGGGGCTGTATCCTGGGCGTCGCCGGCCCCGATGGGCAGGCCTTTCTGGAAATCTATCACACGGCTGGCGAGATGCGGTTCGAGGGTTTGAGCCTGCAGTTTCGGGTGCCGGACATCGGCGACTTCCCGGCGCCGGCCGAGGATCGCTTTGACCGCCGTGGGCCCGAAGACCGGACATGGGGCAGCCGCTATCTCTTCTTCACAGACCCGAACGGCATCAGCGTGATCGTGTTCTCGGGATCGTCACTCTGAACTTATACAGGGGCGGAAAGTGGGGACACACACTACTTTCCGAAGCGAAAGTAGTGTGTGTCCCCACTTTCCCACGGAGCCCCCGCCATGACCACCGCCCACGACCACGTCTTCACCGCCATCGACGGCGCGCCGCTGCCGATGGACACCTTCAAGGACAAGGTCGTGCTGGTCGTCAACGTGGCCAGCAGGTGCGGGCTGACGCCGCAGTACGACGGACTGGAAAAGCTCTACAGCGACTATCGTGACCAGGGCCTGGTCGTGCTCGGCGTGCCCTGTAACCAGTTCATGGGCCAGGAGCCGGGGACGGAGGAAGAGATCGCGCGGTTCTGCCGCACCACCTTCGGCGTCGACTTTCCGATGACCTCCAAGGTCGATGTGAAGGGTGACCAAGCCCACCCCTTCTACAAATGGGCGGTCGCCGAGGTCGGCGAGCCGGCCGAGCCAGTGTGGAACTTCCACAAGCTGCTGGTCGGCAAGGACGGGTCGCTGATCAACGTCTTTGGCCCCCGCACCGACCCCCAGGACCCCGAGATCAAGGCGGCGATCGAGGCGGCGCTGTAGCCGCTTCCCGCCGTCTCTCCCCCGGCCTCCTGAACCGCCGTCAAGCCCTGGCGAAGTCGAGCGTCCAGGCGAGCAGGGCCCCGGTCTCGCTGGTGAGGGTCCCGGCCGGGGCGACGGTCAGGCCGTGGCGCTCCAGGCGGAAGCGCACGCTCTCCACCCCGCCGGCGTCGAGGACGGCGCGGGTCTGCGCCACGTAGCGCAGCAGCCAGGCGCCGGTCAGCTCCTCGACCTGGTCCAGCTTGGCCAGGGCGTCCCGGGGATCGAACCGCGCCGGCTCGGCGGCCAGGGCGGCCAGGTAGTCGACATAGGTTTTGGCCTCGGCATGGGCCGGCCCGCCCTGCAGCCGGGCGCGCGCCTTCTCGACGGCGGCGCGGAAGCGGGTCTCGGCCTCGGCCAGCTGCGCCGGGGCGGCGTTGCGCCCGTGCAGCTCGAACATTCGCCGCCCCGGCCGCAGGCAGTCGACGTCGCGCAGGGCGGCGCGGAACACGCTCGCCCGGGCATCGTAGTCCTGTGACAGGGCGCTCTGCGGATGGTGCATGATGAACCGCCCGCGGCCGCCGGGCGCCAGCACGCGGGCGCACTCGGCCGCCGCCTTCTGCCGGTCGGCGTATTCGAAGCCGTACTGGGAGATCACCAGGTCGAAGCTGGCCGCCGCAAACGGCAGCGATTCCAGGCCGACATTGCCCAGGAAGGTCACGCCCGGCGCATCGGCCCGCGTGGCGGGGATGTCGGCGAAGTCGACGCCCGTGACGCCGAACCCGCGTCCCGCCGCCGCCGCCCAGGTCGCCACCTGTCCGCCGCCGGTGGCGAGGTCCAGCACGCGCGCGCCGGGCGGCGTCGCCTGGAACAGCTGCATCCACTGGTTTTCGAGCACGTCGGCGCTTCGCCCGCCCGGCTGTCCATGCGAGCAGGAGAATCCGGCGCCGCCGCGCCAATAGCTTGTCCAGTACCACGCAGGCGACCGCCGCCGCCCTGGGCTTGAAGAATCTTGCGCCACAGCCCGCGCAAAATGCCCGGAGCGGCAGTGACTGGCAACCGGATTTGGCGGCTATAGTCCCGCGTTCGCTGCAAGGAGATTCCCGCATGAAAACCCGCGCCGCCGTCGCGTTCGCCGCCAAACAGCCGCTGGAGATCGTCGAGGTCGACCTTGAAGGGCCGCGCGCCGGCGAGGTGCTGGTGGAGATCAAGGCCACGGGCATCTGCCACACCGACGCCTATACGCTCGATGGTCTGGACAGCGAGGGCATCTTCCCCTCGATCCTGGGACACGAGGGCGCGGGCGTGGTGCTGGAAGTGGGCGCGGGCGTGACCAGCGTGGTCCCCGGCGATCACGTGATCCCGCTCTACACGCCCGAATGCCGGCAGTGCAAAAGCTGCCTTTCCCGCAAGACCAACCTCTGCACGGCCATCCGCGGCACCCAGGGCAAGGGCCAGATGCCGGACGGCACCAGCCGGTTCTCGTACAAGGGCCAGCCGATCGCCCACTACATGGGCTGCTCGACCTTCGCCAACCACACCGTGCTGCCGGAGATCGCGCTGGCGAAGATCCGCAAGGACGCCCCGTTCGACAAGGCCTGCTACATCGGCTGCGGCGTGACCACGGGCGTCGGCGCGGTGACCAACACCGCCAAGGTCGAGCCGGGCGCCAACTGCATCGTCTTCGGCCTGGGCGGCATCGGGCTGAACGTCATCCAGGGCCTGAAGATGGTCGGGGCCGGCATGATCATCGGCGTCGACATCAACCCGGATCGCGAGGCCTGGGGCCGCCGCTTCGGCATGACCCACTTCGTCAACCCCAAGGACATCGAGGGCGATATCGTCCCGCATCTGGTCGCGCTGACCGACGGCGGCGCCGACTACACCTTCGACGCCACCGGCAATGTCATGGTCATGCGCCAGGCGCTGGAGGCCTGCCACCGCGGCTGGGGCGAGAGCATCATCATCGGCGTTGCCGAGGCCGGCAAGGAGATCGCCACCCGCCCGTTCCAGCTGGTCACCGGCCGGGTCTGGAAGGGCACGGCCTTCGGCGGCGCGCGAGGCCGCACCGACACGCCGAAGATCGTCGACTGGTACATGGACGGCAAGATCGAGATCGACCCGATGATCACCCACACCTTCGGCCTGGAGGACATCAACAAGGCCTTCGACCTGATGCACGCGGGCGAGAGCATCCGCAGCGTGGTGGTGTTCTAGGGGCACGCTCCCCACCCCGTCATCCTCGGGCTTGTCCCGAGGACCCATGAACACCGATGTTCGGGAGCGCCCGCGTCAGCGTCATGCGCGCCCCATCCGGGTCACCACGCAAGGATTCTCGCGACGAGCGCGAGGATGACGGAGGGAGTGTAGCGTCCCGGGGCTCGACCCCTCGTCCAGCCGCGCTACATTGAAGCTATGTCCACCCTCGAAATCCTCTCCACCCACCGCACCTTCGGCGGGACCCTGCGCTACTGCCGGCACGACAGCGCCGCGACGGGCGCGCCGATGCGGTTTTCGCTGTTCCTGCCGGACGGGGAGGGGCCGTTTCCGCTGGTGGTCTGGCTGTCGGGGCTGACCTGCACCGAGGACAACTTCACGACCAAGGCCGGCGCCTATGGTCCGGCGTCGGACCTGGGCCTGGCCATCCTCGCCCCGGACACCAGCCCGCGCGGCGAGGGGGTGGCCGATGACGAGGCCTACGACATGGGCCAGGGCGCCGGCTTCTATGTCGACGCGACGCGCAAGCCCTGGGCGCCGCACTTCTCCATGGAGACGTACGTCACCCGCGATCTGCTGGAGGTGGTCGGCACCAACTTCCCGGTCGACCCGGCGCGGCGCGGGATCAGCGGCCATTCCATGGGCGGCCATGGGGCGCTGACCCTGGCCCTGCGCCACCCAGACCTGTTCCGCAGCGTCTCGGCCTTCTCGCCGATCTGCTCGCCGACCCGCTGCGACTGGGGTCGCAAGGCCTTAGCCGGCTATCTGGGCGATGACGAGGGCCAGTGGCGCGACCACGACGCGGCGCTGTTGATCGAGGCGGGCGCCGCCCGGGGGCGCTTCGATGACATCCTCGTCGAGCAGGGGGCTGGCCGACGGGTTCCTCGAGAACCAGCTCAAGCCGGAGCTGCTTGAGGAAGCCGCCGCGAAGGTCGGCCAGCGGCTGACCGTCCGCCGCCATCCCGGCTACGACCACAGCTACTTCTTCATCGCCACCTTCATCGCCGACCACCTCGCCTGGCACGCGGCCAAGCTGCGTCGCTGACGCCTCAGGGGCCCTCCTGCACGCCTTTCTCACAGGGGTTTCACTTGAGTTGGCCCGCGCTGTGCGTATCTGTGCCTTGAAGTCGGGGTTTCGCAGGGTGAACTTGTCCAGACGATCATTGATCGGCCTGTCGACCGCGCTGTTCGCAGGCGTGGCGGCGCCGCTGCGCGCCTTCGCGGCGGATCGTCCGGGGATCAGCGCGTCGGCCGCGCCGCCGTCCCTGGGCGTTCCCGGCGGACGGCGGATCGCCGGCGAGATCATGGAGGCGGCCCGCATGCCGTCGCTGTCCGCCGCCGTGATGCGCGATGGACAGCTGGTCTGGGCCGAGGCCTTCGGCTGGGCCGACATGGAGGCCCAGGTCCCGGCCCGGACCGCCGGTCGCTACCGGCTGGCCAGCGTGTCGAAGGTCATCGCCGCGGCGGTAGCGGCGCGGCTGGCCGAACGCGGCGTGGTCGATCTGGACGCGCCCATAGGCCGCTACCGCCCCGGCCTGCCTGACGTCCACCACAACACCACCCTGCGTCAGCTGCTGGCCCACACCGGCGGCATCCGCCACTACCTCGGCAGCGACCACGATCCGCGCCGGCCGGGCGGGGCCATCGACCAGCGGACCTACCGCAACACCGACGAGGCGCTGTCGATCTTCATCCATGACCCGCTGGTCTCCGCGCCGGGCGAGGCCTTCAACTACAGCACCTTCGGCTACACCCTGATGAGCGCGGTGCTGGAGTCGGCCACGGGGCTCAGCTTCCCCTTCCTGGTCGAGACGGAGGTTGCTCGCCCGCTCGATCTGCAGACCATCGGGCCCGACATCGTCACGGCGCGGATCCCCGACCGGGTGCGCTGCTACCACCAGGCGTGGGACACCGGCCGGATCGGCCCGGCGCCGTGGGTGAATCCGGCCTACAAGTGGGCGGGCGGCGGCCTGCTGGGCGCGGCGAGCGACATTGCCCGCTTCGGCGACGCGCTGCTCAACCCCGGCTATCTGTCGCTGGCGTCGCTGGAGGAGACCTTCAGGCCGGTCGTCCCCACCCGCGAGCCGGCGCCGGTGCAGGTGGGCCTCGGCTGGCGGATCGACTACGACCCGGCCGGACGCCTGCGCTACCACCACGCCGGCAGCATCATCGGCGGCCGCTCGATCGTCATGGTCATTCCCGAGGCGGCGCTGTCGGTCGCCATCCTGTCCAACATGGGCGACCTGCCCGTCGATCCGCTGACGCCCGCCCAGCGGCTGGGCGAGAGCTTCCTGGCCGCCTGACGCTCAGGCCGCCTCGCCCAGCAGCGCCAGCAGATTGCGCAGGGTCGGGGCCGCGTCGTCGGGCCGCCAGACCAGCCCGGTCTCCAGGATCGGCGGGTCGACCAGATCCAGGTAGGCGACCCCGGCCCGGGCCAGGTTGCGCAGCGACGCGGGGACGAGGGCAACGCCGAGACCAGCCGAGACCAGGCTGATGATCGTCTGCATCTGGATCGCCTCCTGGACGATCCGCGCCGCGCCGCCGTGGGCGCTGAAGTAGCCGGTCACCAGGTCGTGGAAGGCCGGGGCGACCCCGCGCGGGAACAGCACCACCGGCGCGGCGACCACAGCCTCCGGCGCCAGCACCCCGTCGCGCGCCGCCAGCCGGCCGTCCGCGACCCAGGCGGCGGGGACCACGGCGACCAGCGGTTCGCTGACCAGCCGACGATAGGCCAGGCCCGCGGGCAGGGCGCGGTCGTGGGGCGGGATGATGATGCCGGCGTGGCGCTCCCCCGCCGCCACGGCCGGGATCTGCAGATCGCTGGTCGCCTCGGTCAGCCGGATGTCGACGTCCGGGCAGGTCTCGGCGTAGCGGCGCACCAGGTCCGGCAGGACGCTGTAGTCGGCCGTGCTGACGAAGGAGAGGGACAGGTAGCCGGTCTGGCCGTCGCGCAGCCGCCGCGCCGTCTCCGGCAGCGCCTCGACCGCCGCCAGCGCCTCCCGGACGTGCGGCAGCCACTGCTCACCCAACGATGTCAGGCCGACGCTGCGCTTGGTGCGGATAAACAGCGGCGCGCCCAGTTCCCGCTCCAGAGCCATGATCGACTGGCTGAGCGGCGGCTGGGTCATGCCGAGGCGCTCGGCCGCCCGGCCGAAGTGCAGGGTCTGCGCCACGACGAGGAAGTGGCGCAGCTGACGGACGTCCATTCGATATCTCCAGCGACCTAGTCAGCGCTGGGTAATATATTTCGGTCCCGATCAGAAGCGCGGTAGGATGATCGCGTTCCAACCTCGAGATCATCGCCATGCCCGCCCTTCGCTCGCGCACCTCCACTCACGGCCGCAACATGGCCGGCGCCCGGGGCCTGTGGCGCGCCACCGGCATGAAGGACAGCGACTTCGGCAAGCCGATCATCGCCGTGGCCAACAGCTTCACCCAGTTCGTGCCCGGCCATGTGCACCTCAAGGACCTCGGCCAGCTGGTCGCCCGCGAGATCGAGGCGGCCGGCGGCGTGGCCAAGGAGTTCAACACGATCGCCGTCGACGACGGCATCGCGATGGGCCACGGCGGCATGCTCTACTCGCTGCCCAGCCGGGAGCTGATCGCCGACAGCGTCGAATACATGGTCAACGCCCACTGCGCCGACGCCATGGTCTGCATCTCCAACTGCGACAAGATCACGCCCGGCATGCTGATGGCGGCGATGCGGCTGAACATCCCGGTGGTCTTCGTCTCCGGCGGCCCGATGGAGGCCGGCAAGGTCCAGATGAAGGGCGTGGCGCGCAAGGTCGACCTGATCGACGCGATGATCGTGGCCGGCGACGACAAGTACAGCGACGCCGAGGTCGCGGAGATCGAGAAGGCGGCCTGTCCGACCTGCGGCTCCTGCTCGGGCATGTTCACCGCCAACTCGATGAACTGCCTGACCGAGGCGCTCGGCCTGTCGCTGCCGGGCAACGGCTCGGTGCTGGCCACCCATGCCGACCGCGAGGCGCTGTTCAAGGAGGCCGGCCGGCTGGTCGTTGACCTCTGCCAGCGCTGGTACGAACAGGACGACCCCACGGCCTTGCCGCGCGGCATCGCCACCCGGGCGGCGTTCGAGAACGCCATGAGTCTCGACATCGCCATGGGCGGCTCGACCAACACCGTGCTGCACCTGCTGGCCGCGGCCCAGGAGGGCGGTGTGGACTTCGGCATGGCCGACATCGACCGGCTGTCGCGCCGGGTGCCCTGCCTGTGCAAGGTCGCCCCGGCCAAGGCCGACGTCCACATGGAGGACGTCCACCGGGCGGGCGGGGTCATGTCCATTCTTGGCGAACTGGAGCGCGGCGGCCTGATCGACGCCACCCAGCCGACCGTGCATGCGCCGACCATGGCGGACTCGCTCGCCCGCTGGGACATCGGCCGCACCAACAGCCAGGTCGCCCGCGACCTGTTCAGTGCCGCGCCGGGCGGGGTGCCGACCCAGGTCGCCTTCAGCCAGGCCTCGCGCTGGGAAGAGCTGGACACCGACCGCGAGGCCGGGGTCATCCGCTCGGTCGAGCATCCGTTCTCGAAGGACGGCGGCCTGGCCGTGCTGTTCGGCAACCTGGCGCCCGAGGGCTGCATCGTGAAGACCGCCGGGGTCGACGACTCGATCCTGACCTTCCGGGGCCAGGCGCGCGTCTACGAGAGCCAGGACGATGCCGTCAGCGGCATCCTGACCGGCAAGGTCAAGGCCGGCGACGTGGTGGTCATCCGCTACGAAGGGCCCAAGGGCGGGCCCGGGATGCAGGAGATGCTGTACCCGACCAGCTACCTGAAATCGAAGGGCCTGGGCGCGGCCTGCGCCCTGATCACCGACGGCCGCTTCTCGGGCGGCACCTCCGGCCTCTCGGTCGGCCACGTTTCGCCGGAAGCGGGGGAGGGCGGCCTGATCGCGCTGGTCGAGACCGGCGACCCGATCCTGATCGACATCCCCAACCGCGGCATCACGCTGGAGCTGCCGGACACGGTGATCGCCGAGCGGCGGGCGGCGATGCTCGCGCGCGGCAAGGACGCCTGGAAGCCGGTCGGCCGCAAGCGCGAGGTCAGCCCGGCCCTGCGCGCCTACGCCGCCATGACCACCAACGCCGCCCGTGGCGCGGTCCGGGACGTCAGCCAGGTCGAGCGCTGATCCCGCATCCGGGTTCCACCGGCGAAATCCCCGTGTAGGCTGCCCAGCGAACCACAGGGAGCGCGCGCTTGGACGACGGACCCGCAACGCCTGAGCTGGCCACGGGCCTCGATCGGTTCGACCTGCTGTTCGACCAGGTGATCGCCCCCGCGCTCGCGCCCTACGAGGCCGAGCGCCGGCAGGTGCTGGCCCGATTCTGGCGCCGGGTGGCCGGGGGTGTCGTCGGCGGCCTGCTGCTCGCGGTGGCGATGTCGGTCATCAGCCGCGAACTTGACCTGGAAGGCATGCTCTTCACGGTGGTGTTCGTCACGATCGCCGCGGCGGGTTTCGGCTACATGCCGGTGCATCGCTTCCAGATCCGCTGCAAGGATCGGGCGCTGAGCGATCTGGCCCGCACGCTGGACATGACCTACGACCACGCCGGCTTCGAACCGCCGGCGATCGAGCGGATCAAGGCCCTGCGCCTGGTCGACGCCAGCTATGAGGACTCGACCTTCGAGGACCTGTTCGCCGGCGAACGGCAGGGCGCGGGGTTCCAGCTCTACGAGGCGCGGCTGACCAAGGGCAGCGGCAAGAACCGGCATACGGTCTTCGCCGGGCAGCTGATCCGCATCGCCTTCCCGAAGCGGTTCCTGGGCGTGACCATCGTTCATCGCGACATCCAGCGCTGGTTCAAGCCGCAGGGCTTTGAGCGCGTGGGCCTGGGCGCGAGCCAGTTCGAGCGCATCTTCGAGGTGTTCGGCACGGACCAGGTCGAGGCGCGCTTTCTGGTCCACCCGGCCTTCATGGAGCGGCTCATGGCGGTCGAGGCGGCGATGGCCGGTCGGAACCTGCGCTGCGCCTTCGAGGGCGGCGACCTGCTGGTGGCGGTGGAGGGCGGCGACCTGTTCGAGATCGTCGACGTCTTCAAGCCGCTGCCTGACCGTCCGGCCACCGAGAAGGGCGTGGCGGAGCTGCGGGCGGTGCTGAACCTGATCGACACCATCCTGGCCCCGCCGCCGAACGTCTGGGCGGAGGCCGGGAAGTCCTAGTCGTCGCGGTCCTTGCGGATCCCGGCCTCGACGGACTTTTCGAAGTCGCTGGCCGCCGCCGGCGGCTCGCCGGCCGCGCTGTCCTCGTCCCCCGGCTGGGCGCCGGGCTTGCCCAGGATGATGGTGTCGTTGCCGCTGGCCTTCGGCGCGGAGACGGGCAGGCCAGGCTCGTCCTGGGCGCCGGCCGCCTTCCTGGCCAGATAGTCCGCCCGCTCGTCGTCGGTGACCACGCCGTCGCGGTCGGCGTCCGCCGGATTGAGCAGACGCAGCGGCTGACCCTGGGCGAGGGCCTGGGCAGGCAGGCCGAAGAGGAGGGCGGTCAGGACGATGGCGGCGCGCATGGGTCTACTCCCCGAAACAGGCGCCAGTGTCGCCCCGCCCGCCTCGCGCATCAAGCCATCGGCGAGACGCCGAACAGCATCGGGTGAGCCCAGAGCAGCGCCGCCCAGATCGCTACGGCCAGCGCCAGACGCCACCAGCCGATCTCGCCCAGCGACAGCTTCTGGCGGCCTGTCAGGATGGCCCCGAACGGCAGGTTCGACGTCTGGGCCGCGAAGGCGTCCCACTTGGCGCCCAGCGCCTTCCTGCGCTTGGCGTCGATGCTGACCGTGCCGAACACGCCCAGCGCCAGCATGGAGCCGAACAGGATGACGCTCGGCAGGTCGCCGTTGGCCAGCAGATGTCCCAGGGCCCAGATCGAGACGCCCCACAGGAACGGGTGGCGGGTGATGCGCAGCATGCCCTTCACCGCGTCGGGCTTGTCCAGCGCGCCTTCCTGCTTGACGCTCGTGGGGTTGGGGGTGAGCAGGCCGGGCACGACCAGCAACAGCGCCAGCAGCATGATCAGCAGCCCTGAGCGGCGCGCGCCCGGCCCGAAATCCCAGTAGACCGGTCCCAGTCCCTTCGCATCGCCATAGGCCATGGATAGCCAGACGATGCCGCCGACCGAGGCCAGCGAGAAGAGCCCCATGTAGGGCCCCTCCTTGATCGCCCCGACCAGAGCCCCGCGCAGGGCGGTGCCGGAGACCAGCAGGTGCAGCAGAACGAAGAAGACGGCGGCGGCGATCAGCGCGGTCATGACTTTCCTCCCCAGGATGACAGCGGGAGGGTGCGCCGATCGGTTTACGCTGTCAATTATGCCTCAGTACCAGCCGCCGTACTCCTCGCCGTCTTCGGGCAGATCACGGCCCACGGCCTTGAAGACCCGCTCGAGATCAAGGTGATGGAAGGCGCGCGCGCCCCTGCATTCGAGGCGCGCGACGTCCGCCTTCCCCCGCAGGACCTGGACACCCGACCAAGGCTCGGCGGCGTCATGCAGACTGCCCGGATAGCCGCTGAAAACGACGTACTCAAAGCGTCCCCGAGAGAAGCGCAGGTTGGCGAACTGTCCGCCGCCGCCGCCGACGCCGCTGCTCCAGTGGAGCCGGCCGTCGCGGCCGTTGCTGGCGATCTCGATCTCGGCGGCGCGCACAGGTCCGAAGCGGTAGGTCACCGAGCCAGGCCGGGCGCAGACCGAAGCGACCTTCCCGCGCATCGGGCAACTGTAGACGACCGTTTCGTCCGCGCGGCAGTGGGTCGCGATAGCGGGCGCCCGAGCGGATGCGGGCGTTGCGGCGGTCGCCGTCAGAACGGCCATGATGGCCACGGAGCGTGCGGCCTTCTCAATCGCGGTGGTCATCATCGTCCTGCTCCGCGCCGAAGTCGAACTCCGGCTCGCCGTCCCACGGGGGGGCGTCGTCCTCGTCCGGAGGGGCGGCGGGCCGACGCGGCTCCGGTCGGGGCGGCGCCTCGGCGATGCGGGCCGCGGGCGGCGGAGTTGTGACGACCGGCTCGGCTCGCGGCCGCGCGGGCCGGCGGACAATGGCCTCGACCCGGGCCAGCCAGCGGTTGGCCTCGCCGATCGCCGCGCGCGGCGACCAGTCGTCCCGCCGGGCCTCGTCGCCCCGCAGCCACAGGTCCAGTTCGAAGTCCGGGCTCCTGGGGTCGTCGAACAAAAGTCGCAGGGTGACCTGGTCGGCCGAGGACACCACCTGCTCCAGCGCGCGGCGAGGCTCGCCCCGGAAGGCCCTGGCCACCACCTGCCCGTCGATGATCAGCTCCGCGCCGATGACCTCGTCGATACGGTAGACGAGGCACCAGTCGCCGCGGTCCCAGGCCACGGCGATCAGGCCGGAGGCGAAGGAGAATCCGGCGCCCCGCCCGCGCCCCTGAGCGATGATCATCGCCTCCGGCTCGCTACGCAGCACGTTGCGCAGGGCGCGGCGGATGCGGCGCTCGTCGTTGTGCCACCACAGCGCCAGGCTGCCCAGGAACGTCACCGCCGTTCCGGCCAGGGCCAGCATCATCAGAAGGCGCCACATGTCCGTCATCGGAAGAGGCTTAGCCGGAGTCCCGGCGCTCGTCAGCGTCCTGCCGCGTCAGTCTCCGATGATGACCTTCTCCTCGCCCCACCACAGCGGCGAGCGGGCCAGGTCGATGAAGCGCATCTCGTCCTCGAGCAGCATCCGCCCGGCCTCGCGGGCGGCGGGATCCTGCGCGGTCAGGGCCATGTCGTCGAAGCTGTCCCACCACAGCTGGGCCACGCCGTCGAACTGCTCGGGCCCGCCGCGGCTGGCGCGGGAGTCGGCGCTGACGGCCGGGTCGAAGCTGTGCAGCTGGACATACCGTTTGATGCGCAGCGGCGCCTTCACACTGGCGACCAGCGGGCCGTGGGTGTTGAGCCAGTAGTCCTGGAACGCCTCCCGGGTCAGGTGCGGCAGCCGGATGAGGCAGAAGGTCAGCTTGATCACAGGTTCAACTCCACGACGACCGGCACATGGTCCGAAGGCTTCTCGCCGCCGCGCACGTTGCGGTGGATGTCCACCCGCACCAGCCGGTCGGCGGCCTGGGGGGAGAGCAGGGCGTGGTCGATGCGGATGCCGTTGTTCCGCGGCCAGGCGCCGGCCTGGTAGTCCCAGAAGGTGTAGCCGCCCGGCGCGCCGTCGGCGGCCATGTAGGCGTCGGTCAGGCCCAGGTTCTGCAGCGCGCGGTAGGCGGCGCGGCTCTCCGGCTGGAAGAGGGCGTCGCCCAGCCAGTCCTTCGGCTTCTCGACATCGTCCTCTGAGGGAATGACGTTGTAGTCGCCGGCGATGACCATCGGCTCCTCCAGCGGAAGCAGCGAGCGGACGTGCCGGTTCAGGCGGTCCATCCAGGCCAGCTTGTAGCCGAACTTCTCGGTGCCGATCGGGTTGCCGTTGGGCAGGTAGATGCCGATCACCCGCACCGGCGTCGGCCCGGAGACCACCGCCTCGATGTAGCGGGCCTGTTCATCGGCCTCGTCGCCGGGAAGGCCCTTGCGGATGTCCTCCATCGGCGTCTTCGAGAGCATCGCCACGCCGTTGTAGGTCTTCTGGCCGTGGACGGCGACGTTGTAGCCGAGCCGCTCGAAGGCCTCGGCCGGGAACTTCTCGTCGATGCATTTGATTTCCTGCAGCACCGCCACGTCGGGCGAGGCGGCCTCGAACCAGCCCAGCACCGTTTCCAGGCGAGCGTTGACCGAGTTCACGTTCCAGGTGGCGAGTCGCATTGACGGCTCCGTAGCGAGAGGAGAAGGCTAGGGACCATGGCGGGGCGGCTCAAGACCGTAGCGGAGCGTGATCAACGCGCGAGGTTCATTCTGATGATCCTGGCGACGCTGGTCTGCGTCGGCATAGCCCCGCTCGGCGCGGTGGGCACGCTGTTTTCGCCGCTGGTCTTCGACGACCGCGGGAATCTGCTCAATCCGCTGGCCTGGATCGGCTTCTTCCTGATGATCACCTTCTGGATCGTCTGCCTGATCGGACCGCTGGTCGCCTGGATCTTCTGGCGCCGCAAGCGCGAGCCTCTGGCCTGGTCGGCGATGAGCGTCCCGCTGATCTGGGGGCTGCTTCTGACGATCGTGCTGCAGTTCATCCCGGGCTGACGGCGCGAGCCGGCGCCGCGTCTCCCGTCAGATCGAGAAACTGACCCCGCAGCCGCAGCTGGAACGGGCGTTGGGGTTGCGGACGCGGAATTCGGCGCCGGCCAGTTCGTCCACGAAGTCGATCTCCGAGCCCTTCAGCAGCGCCAGCGAGATCGGATCGACCAGGGCCGCGGCGCCGTCACGTTCGACCCGCAGGTCCTCGGCGTCGGCGTCCTCGACCAGGTCGAAGCGGTACTGGAAGCCCGAGCAGCCGCCGCCGTCGACGGCCACGCGCAGCATCACCGAACGTCCCTCGGCAGCGCCGATGGCGTGCAGGCGGCGGGCGGCCTGTTCTGAAAGCGTGACGTCGGCGTTGGCCAATGGGGGACTCAAGGCTGTGGAAAACTCTGCGGCTTCATATATGTGCAACCCCGCGCCTTCAGGGAAGGGGGCGCAACGCAGGACCGACGAATGTCCAGTCTATTTCAGCCGCCGCCCAGGGCGCCCTACGCCGAAAATCCGGCGCTCTCGCGGGGGCGACAGCACCCGGGAGCCGAAAGCCGGACAAGGACGCCGTTCGCCCGCGACCGCGACCGGATCATCCACTGCACGGCGTTCCGGCGGTTGAAGGAGAAGACCCAGGTCTTCGTGGCCCATGAGGGCGATCACTACCGCACGCGCCTGACACACTCGCTGGAGGTGGCGCAGATCGCGCGGTCACTGTCGACGGCCCTGGGCCTGGACAACGACCTGGCCGAGACCATCGCCCTGGCCCACGATCTGGGCCACCCGCCCTTCGGCCACGCCGGCGAGGACCAGATCGACGAAAGCATGAAGCCGTTCGGCGGCTTCGATCACAACGTCCAGACCTTCCGGGTCGTGGCCAAGCTCGAGCATCGCTATCCGGACTTCGAAGGCCTGAACCTGACCTGGGAGACGTTGGAGGGCGTCATCAAGCACAACGGGCCGGTGACGGAGAAGCTGTCGCGCCCGTCCTGGAACATGGTCCGCCAGTTCGACGCCAGCTACGACCTCAAGCTGGGCACCTGGGCCTCGGCCGAGGCCCAGGTCGCCGCGGTCGCCGACGACATTGCCTACAACAACCACGACGTCGACGACGGCCTGCAGGCCGGGCTGTTCCAGCTGGGCGACCTGCTCGACGTGCCGCTGATCGGCCCGATCCTGCATGGCGTCCAGGCCGAGCGCCCGGACCTCGACGACCGGCTGACCCGGCTTGAGGCTGTGCGCCGGATGATCGGGGCGATGATCGACGACGTCATGGGCGAGACCCTGCGCCGGGCCCGCGAGAGCGCCGTCGCCTCTCCCGACGAGGTCCGGGCCATGGGCCAGGCTCTTGTGGCCTTCTCCCCGGACATGAACGAGGACCTTGCTCGTCTGCGCGCCTTCCTCATGGAGCGCATGTATCGCCACTGGAAGGTCAACCGCACCCGCAGCCAGGCGCGCCGCATTATCGCCGAGATGTTCTCGTTGTTCATGAGCGAGCCCGAGGTCATGCCGACCGAATGGTTCGCCCGGTCGCAGAACCGCGACGAGGCCGGCCGCGCCCGTGTCGTTTGCGACTACATCGCGGGCATGACCGACCGATACGCCATCGAAGAGCATCGGAAGCTGTTCCAGCTCGAAGCCTGGTCATAGCGTCCACGGCGACGTCAGGCCGCTGGCGGTCCGGAGCTCCCGTTCGATAGACTGGACGCCGTCGGCGCGCGATTCGCCGCTGCGCCCGCAACGATGCTCCCTGGAGCCTGTCTGAAAATGTCCGACCACGATCGCGGCGCCTACACGCCGCCCACCGATTCCCCGCTTTCCTTCGACGCCCGCCAGCCGGTGCGCGGCGGCGGCGGCTCGTCCATCCTGCTGATCAGCGCCGTCATCCTGCTGGTGCTGATCGTCGGAGCCGGCGTCTGGCTCTACCGCGACGGTCTTCGCGGCGCCGACGACGCGCCCCAGCCGGTCGGCGCGGCGGTCGAGGCCGCCAAGGTCGAGCCGAAGGCGGACGACCAGCCGCAGGCCGACCCGGCCGCCGGACTGACCATCCACACCGACGACGGCGGCCTTCCGGGCGAGCCGACTTTCGCGCCCGAGCCCGAGCCGGTGCTGCCGCGTCCGGCGCCCACCACGACCCCGACCACGGCCGAGCTGCGTCCGGCGGTTCCGGCGGCCCCGCAGCCCAAGCCGGTCGTCCCGGTCGCTCCGGCGCCCAAGACGGCCACGGCGCCCAAGACGGCCACGACGCCCAAGCCCGCCGTGTCGACGCCCGCGCCGGCGGCCAGCGGCGTCGCCATGGTCCAGATCGGCGCCTTTTCGTCCCAGGCCCTGGCTGACCGGGGCTGGAACGACGCCGCCGCGGTGTCGCCGGGCATGGCGGCCGGCAAGGGCAAGCAGGTCGAGACCATCGAGAAGGACGGCAAGACGCTGTTCCGCACCTCGGTCACCGGCTTCGCCAGCCGCGCCGACGCGACGGCCTTCTGTGATCGCCTGAAGGCGGCGGGAAAGAGCTGCTTCGTCAAGTGAGCCGGCTCGCCGCCATCCTGGGCTGTCAGGGCCATACCCTGACCAAGGCGGAGATCGCCTTCTTCCGGGAGGTCCGGCCCTGGGGCTTCATCCTGTTCCGGCGCAACGTGGATACGCCCGACCAGGTCCGGGCCCTGACGGCGGCGCTGCGCGAGACCGTCGACGACCCGCGCGCGCCGATCCTGATCGACCAGGAGGGCGGCCGCGTGCAGCGGCTCGGCCCGCCGCACTGGCCCAAGTATCCGCCGGGCCGCGCCTACGGCGACCTGCCGACCAATGATCCGCTGGTCCGGCGCGAGATCACCCGGCTGGGCGCGCGCCTCATGGCGCACGACCTGCTGGCGCTGGGGATCAACGTCGACTGCGTCCCGGTGCTGGATGTGCCTTCGCCCGACGGCCACGAGATCATCGGTGACCGCGCCTACGGCCAGGATGTCGAGACGGTGGCGACGCTGGGCCGCGCCGCCGCCGAGGGCCTGATCGCCGGCGGCGTGCTGCCGGTCATCAAGCATATCCCCGGGCATGGCCGGGCCATGGCCGACAGCCACATGGAGCTGCCGGTGGTCGGGGCTTCGTATGAAGAACTCGACGCCCGCGACTTCGCGCCGTTCCGGGTGCTGTCGGACATGCCGATGGCGATGACGGCCCACGTCGTCTACGCGGCCATCGATCCGAAACGCCCGTCGACGACGTCCAAGACGGTCATTCGCGACGTCACCCGCGGCGCCATCGGCTTCGACGGTCTGCTTATGACCGACGACCTGTCGATGAAGGCGCTCAAGGGCGGCTTCAAGGCGCGGGCGAAGGCGGCGTTGGCCGCCGGTTGCGACGTGGTCCTGCACTGCAACGGCGACATGGACGAGATGAAGTCCGTGGTCGAAGGCTGCCGCAAGCTCAAGGGCCACGCCCGACGCCGCGCCGACGCCGCCATGGCCCGGCTGGCCCGCGTCCCCGAGCCGTTCGACGTCGAGCAGGGCCGCGCCCGCCTGTCCGCCGCCTTCGAGGGACGGTTCGACGGATGACGGACACGACCTTCCAGCCGGACCTCGACTTCCAGGCCGCCTCCAACGCGGCCGAGGACGGGGACGCGCTGATCGTCGACATCGACGGCTATGAAGGTCCGCTGCACGTCCTGCTGGCGCTGGCCCGCACCCAGAAGGTCGACCTGCTGCAGCTGTCGGTCACCCGGCTGGCGGACCAGTACCTGAAGTTCGTCAAACAGGCCCGGCGGCTGCGGTTCTCGCTGGCCGCCGACTATCTGGTGATGGCGGCCTGGCTGGCCTACCTGAAGTCCCGCCTGCTGCTGCCCCGCAGCGAACGTCCGAAGGCCGAGGAGCCGCCGGCCGAGGAGGTCGCCGCCCAGCTGGCCTTCCGCCTCGCCAAGCTCGACGCCATGCGCCGCGCCGTCGAGGCCCTGCGCGAGCGGCCGCAGCTCAAGCGCGACGTCTTCACCCGCGGCGATCCGGAGGCTGTGAAGATCCTGTCCTCCAACCGCATCGAGGGCGACCTCTATCAGCTGATGAGCGCCTACATCGGCCAGCGCCGCAAGGAAGCGGACCGCAGCTACCGGCCCTACATCCCGGTCGCCTACGGCCTGGAGGACGCCCGCGACCGGCTGCGCGGCATGGTCCACGAGTTCACCGTCTGGACGCCGATGGGCGGGGTGGCGCCGGAAGCGCGGGATCCCGACGGGCCCAGCCGCGCGAGCTATGTCGCCTCGACCCTGTCGGCCAGCCTGGAGCTGGTGAAGGAGGGCGTGATCGAGGCCCGCCAGCTGGAGGCCTTCACCGAGGTCTTCCTCCGCAAGCGCAGGGGCCCGCCGCCGGGTGAGGAAGCCCTCGCATGACCGAGATCACCCAGATCGAACGGGCGTTGGAGGCGCTGCTGTTCGCCGCCGCCGAGCCGCTGTCGGTCGAGGACCTCGCCCGCCGCCTGCCCGAAGGCGCTGACGTGGCCTGGGGTCTGGAAGTCCTGCGCCAGCGCTGCGAGGGCCGGGGCGTGGAGCTGGTCCAGGTCGCCGGCCGCTGGCGGTTCCAGACCGCGACCGACCTGGCCTTCCTGATGACCGAGGAGCGGGACGAGCCGCGCCGCCTCTCCAAGGCCGCCCAGGAGACCCTGGCCATCATCGCCTACCACCAGCCGGTGACCCGGGCGGAGATCGAGGCCGTGCGCGGCGTCCAGGCCAGCAAGGGTACGCTCGACGTGCTGCTGGAGCTGGGCATGGTCCGCATGCGCGGCCGCCGCCGCACCCCCGGGCGGCCGGTCACCTACGGCACCACCGACCTCTTCCTCGAGCACTATGGCCTCGCCAATCTCGCCGACCTGCCCGGCATGGCCGAGATGAAGGCTTCGGGCCTGCTGGGTCTGGACCTGCCCCCCGGCTTCGAGGTGCCCGATCCGTCGCGGCCGCCGCTCGACGAGGAGGACGCCCTGGACTTCGAAGGCGCCGGCGAGGACACGCCGGAGTTCGTGCAGGACTATGTGGGCGGCGAAGAATAGGGGAAGGCGACCATGGGCACCGCTTCTGTCTGGCACTGGCTGATTATTCTCATTGCGCTGGCGATCTACATCGTCCCGGCATGGGTGATTGCGCGCAAGGCGGGTTACCATCCTGCGTTGTCGCTGCTGATCCTGCTTCCACTGGTGAACATCGTGGTGCTGTGGCTGTTCGCGTTCAGCTCATGGCCCGCGCTCAAGCGGCCCGCAGCCTGATCTCTCACACGCCTTTAATTTGGCCAGCGGCCACGCTAGCGCCTATATAGGCCGCAACATTGAAACTACGCCGGGCGGCGGGGCGCCGCCGGCATCAAGGAGCTAACCCGCTATGACGCCTGGTATTTGGCAAATCGTACTTGTCGTCGCCCTGATCGCCCTGCTTTTTGGCGGGCGTGGCAAGATTTCGGGGCTCATGGGCGACGCCGCCAAGGGCATCAAGGCCTTCCGCGATGGCCTGAAGACCGAGGACAAGGTGGAGGAAACCCCGGTCCAACCGCTGCCGCGGGCCGAAGCCGAGAAGGACAAGATCGTCAACTGATCGGCCGCCACCAGACTTAGTCCTTGATCGCGCCATCGGCGCGGGCTTAAGGCCGCGTGATGCTTCCTGAAATCGGCGCCACAGAACTGCTCGTCATCGCCGCGGTCGCCCTGATCGTGGTCGGGCCCAAGGACCTGCCGCTGCTGCTGCGCAAGCTGGGCCAGTGGGTGGCCAAGGCGCGGGGCATGGCCAACGAGTTCCGCGCCAGCTTCGATGAGATGGCCCGCGAGTCCGAGCTGGCAGAACTTCGGCGCGAGGTCCAGGCCCTGCGGACCGGCCAGCTTGCCGACCCGGCCGATCTGGGATCGGGCGACCCTGCCATCAGCCAGATATTCTCCGACATCGACGCGGGCCTGCGGGGCGGCGACGTTCAGGTCAGTCCCGCGATGGCCTGGCAGCCTGACGCCCATGCCGAACCGGAAGCCACGCCCGCCGCTGCCGAAAAGCCCAAACGCAAGCGCGCGCCCGCCAAACCGAAGGCTGTGCCGATTGTCGAGGAGGTCTCCACGCCGGCGGCCCGCAAGCCTCGCGCTCCGCGCAAGGCGAAGACCGGAACCGTCTCGTGAGCAGCGACTACCGACCCGACGAAGCCGAGATAGAGGCTTCGCGCGCACCGTTGCTCGATCACCTGATCGAGCTGCGCAAACGGCTGATCATCTGCATCGGCGCCCTGATTGTCGGGTTCGGCGTCTGCTTCGGGTTCGCCGACCAGATCTACACCTTCCTGCTCGGTCCCTTCGTCAAGGCGGGCGCCCTGATGGCTGCTCAAGAGGCCGGGGTGAAGACCGGCGCCTTTGACCTGATCCAGGTGTTGGTCGGCCTGAAGCAGGCTCCTCCCGGCCTCGACAGCAAAACCCTTGAGCTCATCTACACCGGCCCGATGGAGTTCTTCTTCACCAAGATGAAGCTGGCCGGCTTCGGGGCTATAGTCATCACGTTCCCGGTGCTCGCCTGGCAGATCTACCGGTTCATCGCCCCCGGACTTTATCGCAACGAGCGGATGGCCTTTGCGCCCTTCCTGATCGCATCGCCGCTACTGTTCCTCGTCGGAGCGGCGATGGTCTATTTCATCATGCTGCCGTTCGTCATGTGGTTCTCATTGAGTCAGCAGGTCAGCACCGAGGCGGTCAATGTCGCGCTCCTGCCGAAGGTCTCAGACTACCTGACGTTGGTGACCACCTTGCTGCTGGCCTTCGGTCTCTGCTTCCAGCTGCCGGTGGTGTTGTCCCTGGCCGGGCTGGCCGGGCTGGTGTCCAGCAAGACCCTGCGTTCTGTTCGGCGCTACGCGATCGTCGGAGTCTTTATCGTCGCGGCCATCTTCACCCCGCCGGACCCGCTGAGCCAGATCATGCTCGGCGTCCCGATCGTGCTGCTCTACGAGGTTTCCATCTGGCTGGTCTGGCTGATGGAACGCCGCCGCCTGCGCGAGGACGAAGCGGCGGGCACGGACATCGTGACGACGTAACCTTCTCCCTTCCTCCTCCCCCGGGTCGGCCCTGCCGGCCCGCCCGAGGGCAGGCTGAGGAAGGGCCGGGGATGGTGGTGTGGCTCCGGCGGCGATGGGAAAGCGCTGTGTGGCGCCGGGGCCCTGCCGAGCTCCTCCTTGAACGCAACGGCCACACCACCACCCAACCCTCCTCCATCGAGGAGGAGGGCTTTTCGAGGGAGCCGACGCGCTCTAGAGAAAGCGCCTCAATCCTGCCGGCGCTCTTCCCATGCACGACATCAAGGCCATCCGCGAAAACCCCGCCCTCTATGTCCAGGGCTGGAGCTCTCGTGGACTAAGTGTGGATGTAGACGCGCTGATTGATCTGGATCGCCGCCTTCGCGCTGCCAAGACCGCTGGTGAAGCAGCTCTGGCTGCCAAGAATGCAGCCAGCCGTGAGGTGGGAATTCTGTATGCCAGAGCCAATCGCGATCTGGCCGAGGAAGGCATCGACGCGGACTACTATTTTGGTCTGGCTGAACAGAAAAAGCGGGAAGCGGGAGAACTCGGCCAGGCAGCGATCGCAGCGGCAGAAGCAGAGATTCGTAGACTTAAGACTGAGCTGGATGATGCTCTGGCTGCCCTCCCTAACATTCCGGATGTTCTGGTCCCCTATGGGCTCGACGAGCAGGGAAACAAGCAGCAGGGTCCGGTTTTTGGCGATCCGTGCCGCCTGAACAACCCCCGCGACCACGTCGACCTGGGCGCGGGCTTGGGCGGCATGGACTTCGAGGCCGCTGCCAAAATGAGCGGTTCGCGCTTCGTGGTGCTCAAGAAGGGCGTCGCCCGGCTGGAGCGCGCGCTCGGCCAGTTCATGCTCGACCTGCAGACTGAGCAGAACGGGTACCAGGAGGTCAGTCCGCCGCTGTTGGTTAAGGCACCCGCGATGTTCGGGACCGGGCAGCTGCCTAAGTTTGCAGACGACCTGTTCTCCACCAGCGACGTTGCATTCCGCGCCGTTCACGGGAGGGATTTCGAAAGCGATCTATTGGTTTGGGCAAAGGGCGGAGCGATCGATTTCGCAAACGCCGATCTCGAGAAGCACTATCGACAGGCTCTTGAGGATGGCGGGCGCCCATCCTTCCATCGGCTCAACACGAGCGAGATGGAATTCGTCGTTACAAAGAACCGCTACCTCATCCCCACCGCCGAGGTCTCCCTCACCAACCTCGTCCGCGAGGCCATCACGTCCGAGGAAGACCTTCCCCTCCGCCTGACCGCCCTGACCCACTGCTTCCGCTCGGAAGCCGGGTCGGCGGGGCGCGATACGCGGGGCATGATCCGCCAGCACCAGTTCCAGAAGGTCGAGCTGGTCTCGATCGCCACGCCCGAGCAGTCGGCGGCCGAGCATGACCACATGGTCGCTTCGGCCCAGATGGTGCTGGAGAAGCTGGGCCTCAGCTACCGCACCATGCTGCTCTGCACCGGCGACATGGGCTTTTCGGCGAAGAAGACCTTCGACCTGGAGGTCTGGCTGCCGTCGCAGAACACCTTCCGGGAGATCAGCTCGATCTCCAACTGCGGCGACTTCCAGGCCCGGCGCATGGACGCCCGTTGCCAGAAGAAGGGCGAGAAGGGCACGCGGTACATGCACACCCTGAACGGCTCGGGCCTCGCCGTGGGCCGCACCCTGGTCGCGGTGCTGGAGAACTACCAGGACGAGGGCGGCAGGATCGCCATTCCGGATGTCCTGGTCCCCTACATGGGCGGGGTGACGCACCTGGAGCCGCAAGCCTGATGCGCATTCTCCTGACCAACGACGACGGCATTCATGCCGAGGGCCTCGTCACGCTGGAGAAGATCGCCCGCGCCCTGACCGACGACGTCTGGATCGTGGCGCCCGAGTACGAGCAGTCCGGCGCCAGCCGGGCCCTGACCCTGGCCGACCCGATCCGCGTGCGGAAAGTCGCCGACCGCAAATGGTCCGTCGAGGGCACCCCGACCGACTGCGTGCTGCTGGGCGTGCGCGAACTGATCGACGGCGCAAAGCCGGACCTGGTGCTGTCGGGCGTCAATCGCGGCCAGAACATCGCCGAGGATGTCACCCTGTCGGGCACCGTCGCCGGCGCCATCGAGGGCATGGCGTTGGGCATTCCGTCCATCGCGCTCAGCCAGGCGATGCTGGCCTTCCACGACGAGGTGGTGCCCTACTGGGAGACCGCCGAGCACTTCGGTCCCGGGATCGTCGAGCGCCTGATCCAGGTCGGCTGGCCGGCCGACGTGGTGATGAACGTCAACTTCCCGTCGCGGCCGCCGGAGGAGGTGACCGAGGTCGAGGTGACCCGTCAGGGCTTCCGCGACACCCACATCCGCACGCTCGACAAACGCACCGACCTGCGTGGCCGGGACTATTACTGGATGGGATTCTCGGGCCAGCTGTCGAAGCCGGCCGAGGGCACGGACCTGAAGGCCGTCTACGGCGGCAAGATCTCGATCACGCCGCTGCATATCGACCTGACCCACATGGAGACGGTCCACAAGCTGAAAGGGTTGCTGGGCGGCGCGCCGCCCAAGGTCGGATGAGCGAGCCGCAGGACACGCCCCGGGAGCGCATGGCGCGCCTCATCCTCGCCCTCCGGTCGCAGGGGGTGACCGATCCGCGCGTGCTCGAGGCGATCGAGAAGACGCCGCGCGAGCTGTTCACGCCGGACCTCTTCAAGGAGCGGGCCTTCGAGGACTCGGCCCTGCCCATCGCCTGCGGCCAGACCATCAGCCAGCCGTTCATCGTCGGGCTGATGACCCAGGCCCTGACCATCGAGCCCCGGGCCCGGGTGCTGGAGATCGGCACCGGCAGCGGCTACCAGACTGCTGTCCTCAGCCGGCTGTCGCGGCTGGTCTATACGGTCGAGCGCTACCGCACCCTGATGAAGGAGGCCGAGGAGCGCTTCCGCACCCTGGGTCTCATCAATGTGATCACCCGCTTTGGCGACGGCGGCGAGGGCTGGGCAGAGCAGGCGCCGTTCGACCGGATCATGGTCACCGCCGCCGCGCCGGAGGAGCCCAAGAGGCTGCTGGCCCAGCTCAAACCCAACGGCGTCCTCGTCGCGCCGATCGGCAAGGGGCCCGTGCAGAGCCTGCGCCGCTACGCCGGCGACGGTCAGGGCGGCTTCAAGGTGGAGCTTCTGGGCGACGTCCGCTTCGTGCCGCTGCTCGACGGCGTGGCCCGCGAACTCTGACAATCCACAGACTTTGGACCGCGATGCGGGCCTTGCGCCTCGAATCCGCCCAGAAGGTCGGCTGACAAGAACGTAACCGGAAGCTGGCCTGTGCTTAACGCGGGCTTAAGGCTGTCCGCATGATTCATTCGCGCTTAATCGAACGGAGCGGCGATGACCAAGATGATGATCCGTGCGGCCCTGGTCGCCGCCGCCGCGACCCTCGCGACCGCCTGCGCCGCGACGCCGCAATACTCGACCGGCCGCGCGCCGTTCGGCGGGACCCAGGCGCCTGGCCCGGCCTATCCCGCGACGCCCGCCGCCGCCGACACCGACCCGATGCCCGAAGGCATGCCCTCGACCCCGGTGGAGTCGGCGCCGCTGCCGGCGGCCGCGCCGTCGGCCTCGTCCGCCGCCGTCGAGACCGCCGCCCTGCCGCCGGTTTCCGCCTCCAGGCCGGAGCCGGAGCCCCGCTACGAGGCTCCGCCGGAGCCGGTGATGATCCCGGTGACGAAGACCGTAACCCTGGCCCCCGGCAAGGTCGTCGACGTCGACGGCCGCCCGAAGACCTACACGGTCAAGGAAGGGCAGGGGCTGGACGCGGTCGCCCGCGCCATGGGCTCCAGCCGCGCCGAGCTGGCGAAGATCAACGACCTGAAGGAGCCCTACCGGCTGAAGCCGGGCCAGGTGCTGAAGGGACCGGCCAGCCGCGCCAAGGCCTACGTCGTGGCCAGCGGCGATACGATGAGCGCCATCGCCCGTCGCTTCGGCGTCACGGTCGCGGCCCTCGCCGAGGAGAACGAGATCACCTCGACCTCCTCGATCCGGGTCGGCCAGAAGATCAAGCTGCCCGCGGGCTTCAAGGATTCCGGACCGCAGACCCGCACGATCACCGTCATGGAACCGGCCCCCGGCCAGCCGGAGCCCCGGCCCCAGCCGGTCACGCCGCCGCCCGCGCCCCGTCCGCAGCCCGTGACCCCTCCGCCCGCCGCTGTCACCCCGCCGGCGCCCAGGCCCGTTCCGCCCCGCCCCACGCCGGCGCCGACCCCTGCGCCGACGCCGACCCGGCCCGCGGCCACGCCGCCTCCGGTTGTCCGCCCGCCGGCCGTCAAGCCGGCCCCCGCGCCCAGCCGGCCGTCCACGACCGCGCCGCTTCTGCCTGACGATCGTCCCCCGACCCTGACCGACGCCGACATCACGGCGCTGGGCCGCGGCCGCTTCGAATGGCCGGTGCGCGGCGAGGTGATCTCCGATTTCGGACCCAAGGGCGGCGGTCGTCGCAACGACGGCCTCGACATCGCCGCGGCGGCCGGCACGCCGGTGCGCGCGGCGGCCGGCGGCAAGGTCGTCTATTCCGGCGGCGACGTCCCGGGCTTCGGCGTCACCGTGCTGATCCAGCACGAGGACGGCTGGGTCACCGTCTATGGCAACCTGCAGAGCGCGACCGTGCGCATGCAGCAGGTGGTCCGGGCCGGCGACCAGATCGGCTCGGTCGGCACCAGCGGCGGCGCGCCGCGCCCGCAGTTGCACTTCGAGGTCCGCTACTCGCCCTCGCCGAAGTTCAAGGCCAAGGCCATCGACCCGGCGCTGGTCCTGCCGCGCTAGGCGGGAAGCGACACGCCCAGTTCGCCCGCCAGGTCGCGGATGAACTGCCAGGCCACCCGGCCTGACCGCGAGCCCCGGAGCTGCGCCCACTGCAGGGCGCGGCGTTCGAGGTCGGGCGTCTCCAGCCCGAACCGGTCGGCATAGGCGCGTACGGCCGCCAGATAGGCGGCCTGGTCCATCGGCGGGAAGCCGATCCACAGGCCGAAGCGGTCCGACACGCTGACCTCTTCCTCGGCGTCCTCGGCGGCGGCGATCATGCCCCGGCCCTCGGCGTGGTCGCGGGGCATCAGGTGCCGGCGGTTGGAGGTGGCGACGAACAGCACGTTCTCCGGCGGGCCGGCGACGCCGCCCTCCAGCGCCGACTTCAGCGCCTTGGCCGCCGCCGCGCCGTCCTCGAACGACAGGTCGTCGCAGAGGACGACGAACCGCTCGGGGCGGCCCCGCAGCTCGTCGAACAGCGGGGGCAGGGCGGCGATCTCGTCGCGGTCGACCTCGACCAGCTTCAGGGCCGGGAAGTCGGCCACGACCGACATGAAGGCGGCCTTGGACAGCGAGCTCTTGCCGGTGCCCCGAACGCCCCACAGCAGGACGTGGTTGCTGGGCAGGCCCCGGGCGAAGCGGGTCAGGTTCTCGACGAACCGGGCCTTCTGGCTGTCGATGCCCACCAGCAGGTCCAGCGCCAGCGGGTAGTCCGGCGCGGCCGGAAAGTCGCCGTCGACCGGGTCGTGGCGATACAGCCGCGCGGCGGAGAAATCCGGCGTCCGGGCCGCGGGCGGTGCGATCCGCTCCAGGGCGTCGGCGATCCGGGCGAGGAGGTCCTGTGTCTTATCGTCCATAGGGGCGGATTACCGGGACCGGCGCTCATTGCAAAGCGGTGGGTCAACGCATAGTTTCCGCCGACCCGCGACGCCGCCTTCTGGCCGTCGCCCAGCCCTTCCCTCGGAGACGAGATGTCCGACCCCAATCAGTTGATGAGCCTGGCCTTTCCGCTGGTCCTCATCGCCGTCCTCTACTTCTTCATGTTCCGCCCGCAGCAGAAGCGCTTCAAGGAGCACCAGACGATGGTGGCCAACCTGAAGCGTGGCGACCAGGTGGTCCTCTCCAACGGCATGATCGGCAAGGTCGTGCGCGTCGAGGACAAGGAAGCCGGCGTCGAGATCGCCCAGGGCGTCACCGTCAAGGTGGTCAAGTCCATGATCTCCGAAGTTCGCGGCAAGGGTGAGCCCGTCGTCGCCAACGACGCCAAGAGCTGACGCCGAAAAGGCTGCTGGACCCATGCTGATCCTCTCCCGCTGGAAGGTGACCGTCGTAATCGCGGCGGCCATCTTCGGCATCCTGTTCACGCTTCCGAACCTGCTGCCGCAGTCGATGCGGGACGCCTTGCCGCCGTTCATGCCGAGCAAGACCCTGAACCTGGGTCTCGACCTGCAGGGCGGCTCCTACCTGATGCTGGAAGTCGATACGCCGGCGCTGGTCAAGGAGCGCTCGGAGGCCCTCATGGAGGACGTCGTCAAGACGCTCGAGGACGAGAGCATCCGGGTGGCCAATCCGTCGGCGCGTCAGGGCGGGGCTTCGGTCCAGATCGCCGATCCGGCGCAGTATGACGAGGCCTTCCGCCTGCTGTCGCGCATCCCGCAGCCGGTGCGCAGCGGTCAGGGCAACGACCTGACGGTCAACCGCGTCGACGGCGGGCGGATCAGCGTCGTCTACACGGACCGGGGCATCCAGGAACTGACGATGGCCGCGGTCGAGCAATCGGTCGAGATCATCCGCAAGCGCGTCGACGAACTGGGCACCAAGGAGCCGTCGATCACCCGCCAGGGCGCTGATCGCATCGTGGTCCAGGTGCCGGGGGAAAGCGATCCGGAGCGCCTGAAGGCCGTCATCGGCAAGACGGCCAAGCTGTCCTTCCAGATGGTCGACCAGAGCCGCAGTTACGGCGAGGCGCTGTCGGGCGTGCTGCCGCCGGGCGCGGAAATCCTGCCTTACGAGCCGGGCGCCAACGCCCTCGAGCCGGGGGTCGTCGTTCGCCGCCGGGTCGAGATTTCCGGCGAGAACCTCGCTGACGCCCGGATGTCCAACGATCCGCAGACCGGCGAGCCGGTGGTCTCGATCCGGTTCGACAGCCAGGGCGCCCGTCGCTTCGGCGAGATCACCACCCGCAACGTCAACAAGCCCTTCGCCATCGTCCTCGACGGCAAGGTGCTGTCCGCTCCGAACATCAACGAGCCGATCCTGGGCGGGCAGGCCCAGATCTCGGGCGGGTTCACCGCCGAGAGCGCCAACAACCTCGCCATCATGCTGCGCAACGGGGCCCTGCCTGCGCCGCTGACCGTCGAGGAACAGCGCACGGTCGGCGCCGAACTGGGCGCCGATGCGGTCGAGGCCGGCAAGATCTCGACCCTGGTCGCCTTCGTGACCATCCTGGTCTTCATGGTGCTGGCCTACGGCCTGCTGTTCGGCGGCATCTCGGTCGTGGCGCTGCTCATCAACGGACTGATGATCATCGCCGCGATGAGCGCGACCCAGGCGACGCTGACCCTTCCCGGCATCGCCGGCCTGATCCTGACCCTCGCCGTCGCCGTCGACGCCAACGTGCTGATCTACGAGCGCATGCGCGACGAGGTGCGGGCGGGTCGCCAGGTGCTGTCGGCGATGGAGGCCGGCTTCTCGCGGGCCATGGAGACGATCATCGACGCCAACCTGACGACGCTGATCGCGGCCGCCATCATGTTCTTCTTCGGCGCCGGACCTGTGCGCGGCTTCGCCTGGACGCTGTCGATCGGGGTGTTCACCTCGGTTCTGACCGCCGTCCTGGTGACCCAGGTCCTGCTCGCCGTCTGGTATCGCTCGGCGCGTCCCAAGACGCTGCCGATCGCGTGAGGTTCGAACCATGACCTTCTGGCCTCTCATCAAGACCCTGCCGGTGAAGACGAACCTCCGGTTCGTCGACTTCTCCAAGCTGGCGGGCGCGATCTCCATCCTGCTGACGATCGCCTCGCTCGCGGTCGTGTTTCTGCCGTTCAAGCTGCCCTGCGCGGGCCTCAACTGCGGCATCGACTTCCGGGGCGGGACGGTTCTGGAGTTCACCACCTCCGCCCCGGCGGCGGCGGGCAGCACGGCCGCGCCTTCCGGCGGCGCGCAGATTCCGCTCGACGTCGTGCGCAAGGCGCTGGCCGGCAAGAACCTGGGCGACGTCCAGGTCCAGGCCTATGGCGACGGCTCGGCGGCCATGGTCCGCTTCGAGACCAAGGAAGGCGAGAACGCCAATGCCGTGAAGAGCGGCGTCCGCGCCTCGCTTCAGCAAGCCCTGCCGGACATCCGTTTCACCAATGACGCCACCGTCGGCGCCAAGGTGTCCGGCGAACTGCTGACCAACGGCATCACCGCCCTGCTGGTCGCGATCGGCCTGATGCTGGTCTACATCTGGTTCCGCTTCGAACTTCAGTTCGGGCTGGGCGCGGTCATCGCGCTGTTCCACGACGTCATCCTGACCTTCGGCCTGATCGCGGTGACGAAGATGGAGTTCAGCCTGACCACCATCGCGGCGATCCTGACGATCATCGGCTACTCGATGAACGACACCGTCGTCGTCTTCGACCGGCTTCGCGAGAACCTGCGCAAGTACAAGAAGATGCCGCTGCGCGAGGTCATCGACCTGTCGATCAACGAGACCCTGTCGCGGACCATCATTACCGGCCTGACCGCCGTGATCGCGCTGGCCGGCCTCGCGGTCTTTGGTGGCGAGGCGCTGTTCGGCTTCTCGGTCATCATGATCTTCGGCATCATTCTGGGCACCTATTCGTCGGTCTATGTCGCCGCGCCGGTGATCCTGCTGTGGGGCGTGAAGCGGGGCGAGGAAGAGGCCACGCCGATCAAGTTCGGCGCCGCCTCGCGGCCCTGATGGCCGGGCTGCGCCAGCCGCCGTCTGTCGACGCCTGGGGCGGCGGCGGGTTTCGGGTGTCGGGCGTCTGGCGGCCGGGATCTCTGCTGATCCTGGACGACGTCGCCCACGCCTGGCCGGCGACGTCGCTCGCCGCGCTGACGCTCGACGACTTCGCCGAGGTGCTCGCCAACCGGGCGGCCGTGGAGTTTGTCCTGCTCGGAACCGGCCTGACCCAGGGGCTGCCGCCCCGGGCCCTGCGCGACGGCCTCAAGGCCGCGGGCGTCGGGCTGGAGTTCATGTCCACCGAGGCGGCGGCCCGCACCTACAACGTGGTGGCGTCCGAAGGGCGGCGCGTCGCGGCCGCGCTCATCGCGGTTTGATCCAGATCATGGACAGGCCGGCGCAAGTCTTTACCGGCCGCCGCGAACGGGCCTATAGCTGACCTCCAAGGTAGGAATCTCCAAGGGGTTGGACGATGGGTGCTCTTCTCTCGAATTTCCGCAACACCATCATCGTCAGCGTGCTGCTCGCGCTGGTCATGGTGTTCGCATACTCCACCAGCCCGCACGGGCTGGAAGGCACGTTCTGGCAGGCGGTGTTCCGCTGGATGCACACCTTCTTCGGCATCCTCTGGATCGGTCTGCTCTACTACTTCAACTTCGTTCAGATCCGGGTCATGCCCGACATTCCGGCCGAGCTGAAGCCGGCGGTTTCGAAGTACATCGCGCCTGAGGCGCTGTTCTGGTTCCGCTGGGCGGCGCTGGCCACCTGGATCATGGGCATGGTCATCGCCTTCAGCCGTGGCCACGGCTACGCGGTCGAAGCGATCACCCTGGGCCTGGCCGGCGGCTACGATCCGGCAACGGACAAGGGCTTCACCATGATCGGCATCGGCATGTGGCTGGCCACGGTCATGTTCATCAACGTCTGGGGCGTGATCTGGCCCAACCAGAAGCGCGCGCTGGGCATCGTCGAGGCTGACGCCGACACCAAGGCCAAGGCGGCCCGCACCGCGATGCTGTTCTCGCGGATCAACACCCTGCTCAGCATCCCGATGCTGACGGCCATGACCATGAACCAGACGCTGTTCGGCTAGTCCGCCCACATCGGTTAGAGAGGGCCCGCCGGCTGCATCCGGCGGGCCCTTTTTCATGAGCATGTCCGACGACCTCGACACCACCGTCCGCGAGCAGGCGCCCGACCGCTGGCTGTCCAGCCGGTTCGTGGCCTACGCCGCCGCGCGCGCCGACCTGATCGCGCTCTATGCGCTGGACCATGAGTTGACCCGTATCCCGCACATCGTCTCCGATCCGCTGATGGGCGAGATCCGGATGACCTGGTGGCGCGAGGGGCTGGAAGAGATCGCCGAGGGCAGGCCGGTGCGGCCCCATCCGGTGCTGAAAGCCATCGCCGCCGGCGGCCTGCCGCCGGTGGCCCTGGCCGCCCTGGCCGAGGCGCGGCTGGGCGACCTGGACCCGCCGAAGTCCGGCGCGGCGCTGGTCGCCCATGTCGACGCCACCGAGGGCCTGGTGATGGCGCTGGCGGCCCGCCGGCTGTCGGACAGGGCGACGGCCGACCAGGTGGTCCAGGCGGCGCGGGCCATCGGACTGGCGCGCCTCGATCCGCCGGCCGCGCTCGCCGCTCTGCAGGCCGCGCGGACGTCGCTCAGGGGCTTGCCCGTGGCAGCCTTCCCGGCGGTCGCCCATGCGGCCCTGGCCCGTCCCTACGCCCGGGGCGACGCGCCCGGCGCACTGGGCAAGCGGCTGCGCATCCTCCTGGCGGTGATGACCGGCCGGATCTGAGACCTATTCCGCCGCCGCCAGAGCCTCGCCGGCCAGCCAGCCTTCGAGGTCAGCGATGGCGCGCTCGCTCTGCATGCGTTTCTTGGCCCGTCCGCGATCGCCGGGGTGAAGCTTGCGGCCCTCGGCGTCCTTGCGCGGCGCTTCCATGGGCGGCAGCAGGCCATAGTTGATGTTCATCGGCTGGAAGCTGTGCTTGCCGCCGTCCAGATGCCCGCCGGTAATGTGCGCCACCAGCGCCCCCAGGGCGGTGGTCGGCGGGGGTGTCGGGATCGGCCGGCCCAAGCGCTCGGCGGCGGCCAGGCGGCCCGTCAGCAGCCCCAGCGCGGCGCTCTCGACATAGCCCTCCACGCCCGTGACCTGGCCGGCGAAGCGCAGGCGGGTGTCGGCCTTGAGCCGCAGCTTCTCGTCCAGCAGGCGCGGACTGTTGATGAAGGTGTTGCGGTGCAGGCCGCCCAGACGCGCGAACTGCGCGTTCTCCAGACCCGGGATCATGCGGAAGATCTCGGTCTGGGCGCCGTGCTTCAGCTTGGTCTGGAAGCCGACCATGTTCCACAGGGTGCCCAGCGCGTTATCCTGGCGCAGCTGGACGATGGCGTGGGCCTTGACGGTCGGGTTGTGGGCGTTGGTCAGGCCGACCGGCTTCATCGGGCCGTGGCGCAGGGTCTCGCGGCCCCGCTCGGTCATCACCTCGATCGGCAGGCAGCCGTCGAAGTAGGGGACGTTCTCCCAGTCCTTGAACTCCGACTTCGGCCCGGCCAGCAGCGCGTCGATGAAGGCGTCGTACTGGTCCTTGTCCATCGGGCAGTTGATGTAGGCGGCCGCGTCGCCGCCGGGACCTTCCTTGTCGTAGCGCGACTGCCGCCAGGCCTTGGTCATGTCGATCGAGTCGAAGTGGATAATCGGCGCGATGGCGTCGAAGAAGCTCAGCGCGTCCTCGCCGGTCAGGTCGAGGATCGCCTGGGCCAGGGCCGGAGAGGTGAGGGGGCCGGTGGCGATGATGACGCTGTCCCAGTCAGCGGGCGGCAGGCCGGCGATCTCTTCACGCACGATGGTGACGAGCGGATGGGCCTCCAGCCGGGCCGTAACCTCGGCCGAGAAGCCGTCGCGATCGACCGCCAGCGCGCCGCCGGCCGGCACCTGGTGCAGGTCGCCGCAGGCCATGATGATCGAGTCGCAGCGGCGCATCTCGGCGTGCAGCAGGCCGACGGCGTTGTACTGCCAGTCGTCGGAGCGGAAGGAGTTGGAGCAGACCAGCTCGGCCAGGCCGTCGGTCTGATGGGCGTCGGTGCGCACGCCGTCGCGGCGCATCTCGTGGATCACGACAGGCACGCCGGCGCTGGCGATCTGCCAGGCCGCCTCGGAACCGGCGAGGCCGCCGCCGACAACATGAATGGGGTCAAGGGTCATGGCGGAGAAATAGGCCCGGCTCGCCGCCAGGGAAAGCGCCGATCTCGTCGCCACGGTGGCGCGGCGGGCGCAGTTGTGGTCCTCTCGGCCCGGTCGTTGTTGCGGGGAGGGGTCGATGGCCGGAATTGATGTGGCCAGGACCGCCACGGCCGGTCTTGGCGTGATCGCCAGGCAGCCGCTGGCCGTGCTGGTCTGGGCCGGCGTTCTGTTGCTGCTCGGCGTCTTGCCGGCGGCGGGCCTGATGAGCGCCTTTCTGGGGTCTCTCGCCGAAATCGCCCGCATGGAGGCCAGCGGCGTGGAGCCGTCGCCTGACGCGCTGGTCCCGGCGATGTCGGCCGCCTTCGCCATGCAGCCGGTGCTGCTCGTGACCAGTCTGGCGGTGCGGGCGATCCTGACGGCCGCCGTCTTCCGCGCCGTGCTGCAGCCGGACGACCGTCGCTGGTTCTACCTTCGGCTCGGCGCCCGGGAGCTCTGGCTGGCGCTGATGATCGTGGTGTTCGGCATCCTGTCGTTCGTGGTGATGATTCCCATGAGCGCCGTGCTCGTCCCCCTGCTGATGGTGCTGGCCATGGGATCGGACGGCAATGTACTGGCGGTGCTCCCGATCATGCTGACGGCGGTGCTGATCGCACTGGCCGTGCTCGGCTGGCTGTTCGTCCGGCTTTCGATGGCGCTGCCGATGACCTTCACCGAGCAGCGGTTCCGGCTCTTCGAATCCTGGGCCCTGACGCGCGGCCAGACCTGGCGGCTCATCGGGGTCGGACTGCTGTTGATCGGCATCGTCCTGGCGCTGGAACTGGCGCTGCTGGCGCTCATCGTCGTGGTCAGTCTCGCCTTTCTCGGCGAAGGCGGTCTGGACGAGGCGGCGGCCAGCGCGTTCTTCGCCCAGGACGCCTCGATCTGGATGGCCGAGCTGGCGCCCTGGGCCGTGGGGATGGCGCTGGTCGGCGCACTGCTCGGCGCCGTGGTGACCACCATCCTCGCCGCGCCATGGGCCGAGGCTTATCGGCAACTGTCCGGTTCCCGGCCGTCCGCATAGGCCTCAAATCCTGTCGCCAGCGCGGGCGAAGCAGGGTTTAAGTCACCAGCAGTACAGGCGCGCGTGGACGCGCGAGAGGACCAATGGCGCAGGCGCGTTTCTCGATCCGGGAGGCCGTGGCGGAGGGCTTCGCCTTCTGGCGATCCCACTGGCGCAAGGCCATCGGCCCGCTCGCCGTGGCGGCCGTGGCCTCGTCGTTCGCCGCGACCGGTCAGCCGGACATGGTGATGGTAGGGGCGGCCGGTGAGTTCCTGGCGCTGATCATGGCCCACGCCGTCTACTACCGCATCGCTCTGGCTGATCTGGGCGCCGAGAGCACGTCGGTGAACCGGCCGCTCGGCTTTCAGGTGGGCGCGCTCGAGGGCCGCCTGTTCCTGGTGAACCTGCTGATCGGCGTCGTGTTCCTGGTCATGATGATCGTCGCGACCTTCCTGCTGTTCGTGCTGATCGCGGCCGTGTCGGACGGCGCGCCGCCGGCCGAGGCGCGAACGCTCCCGGAACTCTACGCGGCCCTGGGGAGCCAGGCCCGTGTGGTCCTGACCATCGGCCTGGTGGTCATGCTGGCGTCGATGCTGCTGATCTGGGCGCGGTTTTCGATGGCCGCGGCGATGACCGCCGCTCGCAACCGCGTGAACGTGTTCTCGAGCCTGCCGCTGACGCGAGGATCCGCGTTTCGCCTGGCCGCGGTGTGGCTGGTGGTTCGTGCGCCGGTCTTCCTTCTACTCCTGCTGGCCCAGCAGTTCGGCGTGATGGTCGGCGATCCCGCCACAGGGGTCCTCGCCACGCTGGCGGTGGGAGTCATCGGCGTGTTCTTCATCCAGCCGATCCTGGTCGGGGCGATGGCCCATATCTATCGCCGACTGAGCACGGGGGGCGTGGCCTGATGGGGCTCGTCAAGCCGCTGGACGCCGCGTTCGAGGGCTTCCGGATCGTCCGCGACAAGCCGCTGCTGATCCTTGCCTGGACCGGCATCTACTTCCTGTCCCTCATCGTGATGGTGTTGATCCTGCTGCTGCCGAACCTGGGCACCTTGCAGTCGGCGACCCACGGCGGCGGCGAGCGGGATATCGAGCAGTTGCTCACCCGGTTCGGGCCCTGGATTCTCGTCGTGCTGGCGATGGCGCTGGTGCTGGTCACCGTGCTGCCCGGCGCGGTCTTCCGCGCCGTCCTGCGCCCGCATGACCGCAGCTTCGCCTACATCAAGTTCGGCGCCGACGAGTGGCGGATGCTCGGCCTGTACCTCATCGTCGTTCTGGTCTTCTCGGTGGCGAGCGGGCTCTACGGCGCGGCGAGCATGATCGCCCTGTCGCTCTCAGGGCCCCTGGAGTGGCTGGTCAGCGTGCCGGCGACGCTTGGCGGACTGGCGCTGGTGGGGTGGCTGTTCGTCCGCCTGACCCTGGCCGGGCCGGTCGCCGTCGCCGATGAGCGGCTCGACATCCGCGGGGCCTGGCTGCTGACGCGGGGCGAGTTCTGGCGCCTGGTCGCCACCCTGCTGCTCAGCATCCTGTTTTACGGCGGCGTGCTGCTGCTCGCCCTCGTGTTCAGCCTGATCTCGACCCGCCTGCTGGGCGGGTTCTCGCTGCTGGGGGAACTCAGCCAGCCCAGCGCCGGCCAGATCACCCAGGGCGAGGCGCTGGCCGGCATCGGGCTGATCGTCCTGCAGCAGGCGATCCTGACGCTGCTGATCGTCCTGTGGGTCGTGATGTTCTGCGCGGCGCCGGCCCGCGTGCTGCAGCAGCTTCGCGGCGCCGCCTAGACGGCGCTAGGCCGCCGCGCTCGGCCGCGCCGACACCCGCGCGTGCCAGGCCCGCAGGTTGGCGGCGTCCTCCGGCATTTCCAGGCCCGTGAAGGCGGCGAAGTCGATGGTCGTCAGGGCGGCGATGTCGGCCATGCTGAACGCCGCGCCGGCCAGGTGCGCGCGACCATCACCCAGGTCGCGGTCCAGCCACTTGCAGGCGCGGCCGTAGAGGTCGCGGTTCGACTCGCCGAAATCCTTGAACTGGGTCAACAGGGCCGCGGTGAGGGGGTGGGCATGACGCCAGAACATGCCGACCGGAGTCATCAGCTGGAACTCGACCCGGCGGATCCACATGTCGATCTGCGCCTGCTCCAGCGCCGTGGTCCCGAACAGCGGGTTGGCCGGATGCAGCGCTTCAAGGTAGCGGCAGATCGAGACGGTCTCGGAGATCGCCTCGCCGTCGTCGAGCACCAGGGTCGGCACCTGGCCCAGGGAGTTGCGCGCCAGGTGCTCGGGAGCCTTGTGCTCACGCTGGCGAAGGTTGACCCGCGTCTCCGGCAGGTCGATGCCCTTTTCGGCGATGAAGATGCGCACCCGGCGCGGGTTCGGGGCCGGATTGGCTTCGCCGTACAGGATCATGATCTCAACTCCCCGTGCGGTCTGCGCCGCCATTGCCGCCCCAACGGCGTTCTGATCAAACTGCTATCGGGGGCGGGCGACGGCGTCCATCGGAAACCCAAAGAGGAATGACGGTCATGGCCACCTTCTCTGCGAGCGACGCAGCGTTTTCAGGCTTCGCGCTGGCGCGTTCGAAGCCGCGTGTGTTCCTGGTCTGGAGCCTCGTGCTCCTCGCCATCTCGGTGGTCACATCCACGGTCACCATCCTGACCGCCGGTCAGGCGATCATGGACATGCAGGCCGCCAGCCAGTCCAGCGACCCGGAGGTGGCGATGCGATCGCTGGCGACGCTGGCGCCGTTCTACCTCGTCGCCCTGGTCTTCACCCTGCTCTACTACGGCGTCGCCACGGCGGCGGTGAACAGGATGGTTCTCCGTCCCGAGGAGGATCGCAACGCCTTCATCCGGCTCGGCGGCGACGAGATGCGGATGATCCTCGTCATGGTCGTCCTGTGGCTGATCGGGGTGGCGGCGACCGTCGGGGCGGTCCTGCTGACCAGCATTCTCGCCGGCGTGGCCGGTGCGGCCGGCGGTGCGGCGGCGGGGGTCATCGTCGGGATCCTGGCCGGCCTGGCGAGTGTCGCCGCCGTGCTTCTGGTTTCGATCCGCCTGTCGCTGGCCCTCCCGCAGTCCTTCGCGACCGGCAAGGTGAACATCTTCGGCAGCTGGGCGCTGACCAAGGGACGGTTCTGGCCGATCCTCGGCGCCTACCTCCTGGCGATCATCCTGCTGATCGTGGCGTACCTGCTGACCTTCGCCCTGATGGCGGTCCTGGCCCTCGGGCTGGGCGGGGGCCTGTCCGGCGTGACGAGCCTGTTCGAGCCGGACATGACGACCCTGGCCGCGTTCTTCTCGCCCGCCATGATCATCTACACCGTGCTGGGCAGCTTCCTGTCGGCTCTGGCGCTGATGGTGATGTATGCGCCTGCGGCGACCATCTATCGCGACATCGCCCAGCCGGCGACCGCCGAGGTGTTCAGCTAGGCGCGTGACGGGGGCGGCGCGGTGAAGGCGTTGATCCCCGCACGATCCTCTGATCAGCTGTCGTTCGGGGCCGCGACGCAGCGGCGCGCGCGGGGGACTGACAGATGAACGCATTCTCGGCGACGGACGCCGCCTTCGCCGGGTTCCGGCTGATCCGCCAGCGGCCCATGCTGATCGTCGTCTGGACGCTGGTCGGCCTCGGTCTGCTGCTGGCCTTCGGTCTTGTAGCGCTGTTGCTGCTGGGCGGCTCGTTCATGAGCCTGGCGCAGCTGGGCGAGGGCGCCGAACCGTCGGTCGAGGAGGTGAGCCGCATCCTCCTGACGATGGTCCCGCTGATGTTGATCGTGCTGCCGGTGGGGGGGGTCTACCTGGCCACGATGATCGCCGGCGTGAACCGCGCGATCCTGCGCCCCGACGAAAAGGCCTTCTTCTATCTCCGCCTCGGCGCCGACGAGATGCGTCAGGCCGTCGTGCTGCTCGTGCAGGCGCTGGGCTGGTTTGGCGTCTACCTTCTGGTCGTGCTCATCGTCGCCCTGACGGCCGGCGTCGGGGCCCTGTCGGCGGGCCTCGGCGGCGAGTCGCCCACGCCAGGCGGCATCGGGGCGGTGATCGGGTCGATCCTGCTGGCCGGGATCGGCGGCTTTGCGCTGGCCCTGTTCCTTCTGGTGAAGTTCTCGCTGGCCAGCGCCCAGACGTTTCACACCGGCCGGATCAACATCTTCGGGTCGTGGAGCCTGACCCGGGGCCGCTTCTGGCCGATCCTGGGGGCCTTCCTGCTGGTCTTCGTGTTCATGATCATGATCTCGATCGCCCAGTCGGTGATCCAGCTGATCGGTCAGCTGAGCCTGCTCAGCGGCGAGATGGTCGCCATTGTCATCGGGCTGGGCGTCACGGTGCTGATCAGCAGCTTCATCAGCACGGTAATCCACGTGATCGCCTATGCGCCGGCGCCGACCATCTACAAGGCCATCACGACCAGCGACAGCGCGGCGGACGTCTTCACCTGACCAGGACGGCGGGCGTCAGGCGCGCTTGCGCTTCTCGCCCGCCCGCTCGCGGTGCCGCTTGAGGACGTCGGCCAGGTAGCGGCCCGTCCAGCTGGTCTCGCTGAGCGCCACCTTTTCTGGCGTACCAACCGCCACGATCTCGCCGCCGCCGTCGCCACCCTCGGGGCCGAAGTCGACGATCCAGTCGGCGGTCTTCACGACGTCGAGGTTGTGCTCGATGACGATGACGGTGTTGCCCTGGTCGACCAGCTCGTGAAGCACTTCCAGCAGCTTGCGGGTGTCCTCGAAGTGCAGGCCCGTGGTAGGCTCGTCGAGGATGTAGAGGGTTCGGCCCGTGGCCTTGCGGCTCAGCTCCTTGCTGAGCTTCACCCGCTGCGCCTCGCCGCCCGACAGGGTGGTCGCCTGCTGGCCGACGTGGATGTAGCCCAGGCCGACGCGCTTGAGCGTCTCCATCTTGTCCCGCACCGGCGGCACGACCTTGAAGAACTCGGCGGCCTCCTCGACGGTCATGTCCAGGATGTCGGCGATCGACTTGCCCTTGAACAGGATCTCGAGCGTCTCGCGGTTGTAGCGCTTGCCCTTGCAGACGTCGCAGGTGACGTAGACGTCGGGCAGGAAGTGCATCTCGATCTTGATCAGGCCGTCGCCCTGGCAGGCCTCGCAGCGGCCGCCCTTGACGTTGAAGCTGAACCGGCCCGGCCCGTAGCCGCGCGCCTTGCTTTCCGGCAGCTGGCTGAACCAGTCCCGGATCGGCTGGAAGGCGCCGGTGTAGGTGGCGGGGTTCGACCGCGGGGTCCGCCCGATCGGGCTCTGGTCGATGTCGATGACCTTGTCGAAGTTCTCCAGCCCCTCGATCTTCTCGTGCGGAGCGGGGGCGTCGCTGGCGTTGTTCAGCCGGCGCGCGGCGGCCTTGTATAGCGTCTCGATGGTGAAGGTCGACTTGCCGCCGCCGCTGACGCCGGTGATGCAGGTGAAGGTGCCGACCGGGATCTCGGCGGTGACGCCCTTGAGGTTGTTGCCCGTCGCGCCGACGACGCGCAGGACCCGCTTGGTGGAGATCGGGCGGCGCTCCCGCGGCACGGCGATCTCGCGCGCGCCGGTCAGGTACTGACCCGTTATGCTGGCGGGGTTGGCCATCACGTCGGCCGGCTTGCCCTCGGCGATGATCTGGCCGCCGTGGATGCCGGCGGCGGGACCCATGTCGATGACATAGTCGGCGGTGAGGATGGCTTCCTCGTCGTGCTCGACCACCAGCACCGAGTTGCCCAGGTCGCGCAGGCCCTGAAGGGACTGTAGGAGACGGGTGTTGTCGCGCTGGTGCAGGCCGATGGACGGCTCGTCCAGCACATAGAGCACGCCGGTCAGGCCGCTGCCGATCTGGCTGGCCAGCCGGATGCGCTGGCTCTCGCCGCCGGACAGGGTGCCGGAGCCGCGCGACAGGTTCAGGTAGTCCAGGCCGACATCGACCAGAAACTTCAGCCGGTCGTTGATCTCCTTCAGGATCCGGCGGGCGATCTCCATCTGCTTGTCGGACAGGCTGTCGTTCAGGGCCGAGAACCAGTCGCGCGCCGGCCGGATGGCCAGGCCCGAGACCTCGGAGATATTCTTGCCGCCGATCTTGACCGCCAGCGCCTCGGGCTTGAGGCGGGCGCCATGGCAGGCGTCGCAGGGCGTGTCGGACTGGAAGCGGCCCAGCTCCTCGCGAACCCAGCTGGAGTCGGTCTCGCGCCAGCGACGCTCAAGGTTGGGCAGAACGCCCTCGAACGGCTTGTTGACCTCGTACTTGCGGGCGTTGTCGTCGTAGACGAACTTGATCTTCTCGGTCCCGGTGCCGTGCAGGATCACCTCGTGGGCCTTGGCCGGCAGCGCGTGCCAGGGCTTGTCCATCGAGAAGTCGTAGTGCCGCGCCAGCGCCTGCAGCGTCTGGGTGTAGAGGGGCGAGGGCCCCTTGGCCCAGGGCGCGACGGCGCCCTTGTGCAGGGTCTTGTCCTTGTCCGGAATGACCATGTCGGCGTCGAACGCCAGCTTGGCGCCCAGGCCGTCGCAGACCGGGCAGGCGCCGAACGGGTTGTTGAACGAGAACAGGCGGGGCTCGATCTCGGTGATCGAGAAGCCGCTGACCGGGCAGGCGAACTTCTCGGAGAACAGGATCCGGCGCGGCTCGGTCTCGCCGTCCTTCACATCGGCCCATTCGGCCACCGCGATGCCGTCGGCCAGGCGCAGGGCCTGTTCGATGCTGTCGGCATAACGCTGCTCAAGCCCGTTGCGGGTGACCAGCCGGTCCACCACCACGTCGATGTCGTGCTTGAACTTCTTGTCGAGCTCGGGGGCGTCCTCGATCGGATAGAGTTCGCCGTCGATCTTCAGCCGCTGGAAGCCGGCTCGGCGCCACTCGGCGATCTCCTTCTTGTACTCGCCCTTGCGGCCGCGAACGACGGGCGCGAGCAGGTACAGCCGCTCCCCCTCCGGCAGGACGGTCAGCTTGTCGACCATCTGGCTGACGGTCTGGCTTTCGATGGGAAGGCCCGTGGCGGGCGAGTAGGGGACCCCGACCCGCGCCCAGAGCAGGCGCATGTAGTCGTGGATTTCGGTCACCGTGCCGACCGTGGAGCGCGGATTCCGCGAGGTGGTCTTCTGCTCGATCGAGATGGCCGGCGACAGCCCCTCGATCAGGTCGACGTCCGGCTTGCTCATCAGCTCCAGGAACTGACGCGCATAGGCCGAGAGGCTCTCGACGTAGCGGCGCTGGCCCTCCGCGTAGATGGTGTCGAACGCCAGGGACGACTTGCCCGAGCCCGACAGGCCGGTGATCACCACCAGCTCGCCGCGCGGGATGTCGACGCTGACGTCCTTGAGATTGTGCTCGCGGGCGCCGCGCACGCGGATGAAGTTGAGCTGTTCGGCCATGACCTGTCGGGAACGCATCAGCCGGCCGAAGGGCGCGGCGGCAATTGCGATATGTAGCGCCCAGACTCGGAATTAACACAAGAACAATGTGCGAACTCGGGCGCCGGGCCTCCCTGTCATGGCCGGTCTGGTGACACAGGATGTCAGCAGGAACCGCTGCCGGTCGTCATCCCCGATCGATGCGGGCGGCGAAGCAGCCGCGCCGCGCATTGTGAGCGTGCAGGTAGGCGGCCCTGGGGTCCGACAGGAACCGCTCGATCAGCGGGACCGCGTCCGCCCCTTCCACGATCTCCGCGTCGATCATCATGCCGGCGTCGTCATAGGCCCTGATGGCCAGCAGGCGCGCCGCAAGGGCGGGCGGGATCGCGTTCTCGTAGCGGGCAGGGCGGAGAGCGGCCTCGCGCACATAGATGGCGTGTCGGGCGCGGTAGGGCGTGTCGGCCGCGTGATGCTCGTGATTGAGAAGCAGCACGGTCTCGCCCGGCTCGGCGTCCTCAAGGGTTATGCGACAGGGAAAGCCCGGCTTGGCGTCCGCCGTGAACCGGATCGCGCCGGCGGCGGCCAGGGCGGCGTCATCAGCGCCGAACAGGGACGAGAAGGGATCGGGCGCGAGCCCTGTTACGACGAAGGACATGGTTGGCTCCAGGGGGCTGTCAGGCTCCAACTTTCGCCGGCGAGGCCGTCGTCAGCGACCCGGAACTTGCTGTTTCGCCGTCAGCCCTGCCGGCGGTATCGGTCCCCAACGCCCAGCATGACGCCATTGTGGTTGGCGACGCCCAGCTCGAGGCTCTCGGCGATGTTGCGGGCGCGGGTCACGAAGTGCCGGGCGGCCAGCGGCGTGCACAGCGCCTGCGCTGTCTCCTCGAACAGCGCCAGCCAGCGGTCGAAGTGTTCGGCGTCCACCGGCAGCTTCATGTGCTTGGGCATCGGACGGCCTTCGTAGACGCCCGTCGCGAGCGCCACCGACGACCAGAACCGCTTCATCTGGGCCAGATGCGGACCCCAGTCCTCGATCCGCTCGGCGAAGATCGGCCCGAGCAGGGGATCGGACCTTACCTTTCCGTAGAAGCCTTCGACGAGGTCCGAGATCAGGGCCTCGTCGATGCCGGTGGCGGCGCGGATGCGGGCCGAGGCTTCGGCGCGGCGCGCCTCGGCGTCCTCGCGCGACAGGCGCGGCTCGGCGTGGGGAAAGGGCAGGCTGGTCACGGTCGATCCCTGTTTACAGGGCCTAGATAGGATCGGCGCGCGCGGGTCGCCATTGCGCTGCGTCAACACCGTGCGCTTTCGCCGCGCGATGGAAGGCCTTATATCCGGCGCTCCGGGACCGGCCCGGTCACCGATGGAGGCTCCCATGATCGACAGGACGCAGAACCGCTTCGCCGTTTCCGCCGATCTGCTCGTGAGCCTTCATGTCGACCCTGCCCTTCTTCACCCTGGACGCCGTTTCCGCCGCCACGCCTGACGGCCGCGTTCTTTTCGAAAACCTGACCCTCGCCTTCGGCCGCGAGCGCACCGGGCTGGCCGGTCGCAACGGCGCCGGCAAGACTACGCTGCTGCGCCTGCTGACCGGCGAGCAGCTTGCAGCAAGCGGCTCGATCGGGCGATCCGGCCGGGTCGGCCTGCTGCGCCAGAGCCTTCAACCGCGGGCCGGCGCGACCGTCGCCGACCTGCTCGACATCGCCGCGCCGCTGGCCCGGCTGGCGCGGATCGAGGCGGGGGAGGGTGACGCCGATGATCTCGCCGAGGCGGACTGGACCTTGCCGGCCCGCGTCGAGGCAGCACTGGCCGAGGTCGGGTTGGCCGGGCTGGCCCCGGATCGCGCCGCGGACACCCTCAGCGGCGGCCAGCTGACCCGGCTGTCGTTGGCGGCCCTGACCGTGGCCGGGCGGGACGTGATCCTGCTGGACGAGCCCACCAACAATCTCGATGTCGAGGCGCGGGCCCTGGTCGCCGACTTCCTGCGACGCTGGAGGGGCGGCGCCGTCGTCGTCAGCCATGACAGGGGGTTGCTGCGGCAGATGGACCGTATCGTCGAGATCTCCGGCCTGGGCGTCAGCGTCTACGGCGGCGGCTATGACCTCTACGCTGAACGCAAGGCGCAGGAGCGGGAGGCGGCCGAGCGGGACCTGTCCGTCGCCGAGCGCGAGACCTCGCGGGTCGAGCGCGAAGCCCAGCGGGCCCGGGAGAAGAAGGCAAGGCGCGACGCGGCCGGGAAACGATACGCCGCCAGCGGAAGCGCGCCGAAGATTCTGCTGGGCGCCCAGAAGCGACGGGCCGAGGAGAGCGCAGGACGGGAGGACCGCCTGGCCGATCGGCTGCGCGAGGCCTCGGCGGAACAGCTCGGCGAGGCCCGGGCCCGGGTGGAGCGGGTCCGTGCACTGGCCTTCACGCTGCCGACGACCGGCCTGCCGGCCGGGAAGACCGTGCTGGACTTCGACGCGGTCAGCTTCGGGTACGGTGCGGCCCCGGTGCTGTCGGACATGTCCCTGCGGATCGTTGGACCCGAGCGGGTCGCGGTCGTCGGCCCGAACGGCTCGGGGAAATCGACCCTGATCGGCCTGGCCATCGGGACGCTGGAGCCGGTGTCAGGGCAGGTGACTCGCTCCGGGCGGACGGTGCTGCTGGACCAGACGGCGTCCGTGTTGCGGGACGGCGAGACCGTCCTGGAGGGCTTCCGTCGGCTCAATCCGCAGGCGACCGTGAACGACGCCCAGGCGGCGCTGGCCCGGTTCCTGTTCCGCAACACAGCGGCGCATCAAGCTGTCGGCTCGCTGAGCGGCGGGGAGCGGCTGCGGGCGGCGCTGGCCTGCGTGCTGTCGGGAGTGGAGCCGCCGCAACTGCTGATTCTCGACGAGCCGACCAACCACCTGGACCTGTCGTCCATCGAAGCGGTCGAACAGGCGCTGTCCGGCTTCGACGGCGCCCTGCTGGTCGTCAGCCACGACGCCGACTTCCTCCAGGCTATCGGGATCGAGCGACAGATCGTGCTCAGCTGACGACCTGGAACGTCGCGCTGGCGCGGGCGCAGGGTTTGCCGTCGGCGGTGACGAGGGCCGATGCGAAACAGAGGCTCCGGCCACGTTTCACGACGACCGGCTCGACCTGCAGCCATTGGCCGATCCGGGCCACCGAAAGGAAGTCCAGCGCCAGGTTGACGGTCAACAGGCCGCTCGCGCCCTCCAGGCCCAGGCCGCAGCTAAGGCCCATGGCGTTGTCGGCCAGCGCCGAGATCAGTCCGCCGTGCGCGAAGCCGCGGCTGTTGGTGTGAGGTTCGGCGATCCGCAGGCCGAGTTGCAGGGCGTCATCCGTGCGGCGGCTGTAGAGCGGCTCCCACGGATCGGTGAGCGGGCTTCGGCGGTAGTGAGGTTCGAAGCCCTCGGGCGGCGGGGTCATGACATCAACCTTCTATTGATGTAGACCAGTCTATATAGATTCCCATGTCCGCCCAGCCCCGACACCGCAACGCGATCGTCCATTCCGCCGCCGCCCTGTTCCGGCGCTACGGCTACTCGGCGACCGGTCTGGCCGACATCGTCGAGCGCAGCGGTGCGCCGAAGGGCTCGCTCTACCACTACTTCCCGGGCGGCAAGGGGCAGATCGGGGAGGCCGCCGTCGCCAGCGCCGGCGAGCTGGTGCGACGAACTCTGGCGACCTTGGCGACGGAAACGCCGGACGCGCCGGCGCTGGTGGCCGAGTACGTCCGGTGGCTCGTCATCTGGATGGAGCAGTCGGCCTGGCGGGACGGCTGTCCGATCACCACCGTGCTGCTGGAGACGGCGGCTCAGGACGAGACCATTCGCGCGGCGGGCCGGGCGGCCTTCGCGGGATGGGCCGCCATCATCGCCGGCAAGCTCGAGGCGGACGGGTGGTCGCCGGCTGAGGCGGCCGAACGCGCCAGCGTCGCCATCGCCGCCCTCGAAGGCTGCCTCATCCAGGCCCGGGTCGAGCAGAGCCCGGCGCCCATCCTTGCGGCGGGCCGACTGCTGGGCGTTCTGCTTCAGCGGGCGCGACCGGCCTGACGGCCGATCTTTCCGGCCGCTGACACACGAACGCAGCGACTGCGCCGCATGATCGAGCGCCGGGCATGAAAGCTGCTTCGGAAACCAGCGTTCGTACCGATTTGGGACAGGCGATGAAAACGCTCGCCGTACTTTCCCGCAAAGGCGGGACCGGGAAGACCACACTGGCGGTCCACCTCGCGGTGGCGGCCCGGAACGCCGGACTGTCGACCCTGGTTGTCGATCTCGACCGCCAGCAGTCGTCGGTGGAATGGCGCCGGCAGCGGGGACGCTGCGATATCCTCGTCGAGGCCGTGAAGCCCGGGGCGCTGTTCACGCGCCAGCAGGACGCCTGCCGCGAGGGCGTTGACCTTCTGATCGTCGACACCGGACCCTCGCTGGAAGCGGACGTCGAACAGGCCATCCGGTGCGCGGACCTCTGCGCGATCATCACCCGGCCCAACTTCTTCGACATCAGGGCGGTGGCCGATACGGCGGCTCTGGCCCACAGCTTCCATCGCGATGTCGCCTTTGTGCTCAACCAGGCCCCGTCACGCCGGGGCGGGTTCGAGAACCCGTCGGTCGGCGAGGCGGTGTTGGCGCTGCGCGGTCTTGGCGACGTGGTCGCGCCCATCGGCCTGCGGAGCCGTGTGGCCTATCAGCAAAGCGTGGCGCGGGGGCTCACCGCCCAGGAGTACGAGCCGGACGGATCGGCCGCGAGCGAGATCTCGGCGCTCTGGCGCTGGATGGAAGCCCGGCTGCAGGCCGAGCGGCCTCCGGCGCCGAAGATGCCGACCTTCGTGTCGCTGGGCGCCGAGCGGGCCGCGCGCCCGTTCTGACGGTTCATCCGCGCAGGATTGCGCCCGCCATCACGTTGCGCTGGGTCTCGCTGGTGCCGGAGTAGATGCTCGCCGCCCGCGTGGCGAAATGCTTGGCCGTCGCCCGGGCGCCGTCGGCGAGATCGCCGTCCGCGTCGTGGAACAGGGCCAGGGCGGGCAGACGGGCGACGCCGGCGATCTCCATCGCCAGTTCCGCGACCCGCTGATGGAGTTCGCTGCCGAGCAGCTTCAGCATCGAGGGGGTCGTCTGGTCGCCGGGCCGCGGCACGCCATCGGGCATTGCGGCCAGTTCGGTCTGCTCGAACGCCAACAGGTCAAGCTCGGCCTCGGCGAGGCGGCGACGCAGCGCCGGTTCCAGCCCGTCGGTGGTCAGGGCCGCCGCCCGGGCGCGTTGATAGACGCGCCGCACCAGCGCCGAGGGCGTGTTGTTCGACCGCGCCATCTGCATCAGGCGCTTGGCCACGGCCCAGCCTTTGCCCTCCTCGCCGACACGGTTGGCGACCGGCACGCGCACGCCGTCGAAAAACAGGGCGTTGAGTTCATGCTCGCCGTCGATCGTGATGATCGGCGAGATCGTCAGGCCCGGCGCCGGCAGGTCGAAGAGCAGGAAGGTCAGACCCTGCTGGGGCTTGGCTTCATCGGATGTCCGGACGATCGCGAACAGGCGGTTGGCCAGGTGCGCGCCGGTGGTCCAGATCTTGGCCCCGTCGATGACGTAGTCGTCGCCGTCCCGTACGGCGCGGGTTGAGATCCGGGCGAGATCCGATCCTGCGCCAGGCTCGGAGAAGGCCTGGCCCCACAGGTCGTCGCCGGACAGAATGGGCGTCAGATACTTCGCCCGTTGCGCGGGCGTGCCCATTTCGATGAGCAGGGGGCCCAGACTGCGCAGGCCGCCCGCGAACAGCACGGGCGCATCGTTCAGCGCGCACTCGCGATCGAACAGGAACTTGCGCCGCGACGACCAGCCGGCTCCGCCCCAGGCGACGGGCCAGGCGGGTGCGATCCAGCCCCTGTTGAACAGGCGTCTGTGCCAGATCCGGCAGGCGGAGATGTCGCTGTGGACGCCGAGGGTCCGTCGGCCGGCCTCGCGCAGGTCCGGCGTCAGGGCCTTGGCGAGGAAAGCCCGGACCTCCGTCAGGAAGGCAGCTTCGTCGCAGTGGGCGATGTCGTGGTCATAGGCCATCCACGACAGTTGAGACCGGCGTTCATCCGCCGGCCCTGATCTGGATCAATCAGGCGCGCTTGTTCAGCGTGATGGCCCGCGCGTCGCCGGACTGGGCGGCCGCGCCGGGGCCGTAGCCACTGCCGCTGCTGCGCTGGGCGGCGACCTCGTCGGCGATGGCGCGGACCAGGCCCTCGGTGACCGTTCGGGCGGCCTCCAGCGCGCGACCCTGGCGGGCCAGGACGGCGTCGAACGCTTCCGTGGCCCGCATCAGCTGTGTGCGCAGGGTCAGCGAGGCCTCCTCGATCAAAGCCGGCGTCGTGCGGATGCGCATCGACTCGTGGCGGTACAGGTTCGCCAGCCGGGTCATTTCCTCCATCGAGGCGGCGGCGTCCTGCGGGCGGCGTTCCTCGAAGGCCTTGCACTGGTCCGCCATCATCGCGGTCAGGCGGTCGGTCAGGACGATCAGCTGTTCGACGCGGTCGGTGGCGTCGCGGGCGTCAAGCGCCATGGGAATATCCTTTACTCGGTGAGGCCCTGGAGCTTGAGCATTTCGCGCTGGACGGTGTCGGCCACGCCCACCCCGCCGCCCTTGGCCACCTGCTTGGCGATGGCCTCGGTCAGGAAGGAGCGGAACATCTCCTCGCCCTTGCCGCCGCCGAACGGCGCCTCGGTGCTGAGCGAAGCGAACATCGGTTGCAGCATGGCCGACAGGAACGAGGCCTCGAACGCCTGGGCGGTTTCGGCGACCTTCTGCTTGCGCGACGCCAGCTCGGCGGTCGAGCCGGCCGTGCGGCCCTGCTGGGCCAGCAGGATGTCGGAGGGAAGGGCGAAGGCTCCGCTCATCACATCACCTCGATATCGGCCTGGAGGGCGCCGGCGGCCTTGATGGCCTGCAGGATGGAGATCATGTCGCGCGGCGTGACGCCCAGGGCGTTGAGGCCGGAAACCAGGCTGGACAGCGAGGCGCCGCTCTTCAGCGTGATCAGCTGGCGGCCGCGCTCCTCGTCGACGCTGACCTGCGACTGGCTGGTGGTCGTGGTCTCGCCGCGGCTGAAGGGGGCGGGCTGGCTGACCAGCGGCGTCTCCTGCACCGAGATGGTCAGGTTGCCCTGGGCGATGGCGACCGTGGAGATCCGCACCTGGTCACCCATCACGATGACGCCGGCGGTCTCGTCGATGATGACCTTGGCGGGGGAGTCCGGGGTGACTTCCAGGTTCTCCACGGCGCCGAGGAAGCCGACCAGGTTCTGGCCTGCCGGCGGGCGCAGGGTGATGATCGTCGGGTTCTCGGCGTTGGCCGTGCCCGGGAAGCGGTTGTTGATCGCCGTGGCGATGCGCTGGGCGGTGGTGAAGTCCGGGTTGCGCAGGGTCAGGCGCATCTGCGGCATCGAGGCCAGCTGGAAGCCGGTCTCGCGCTCGATGATCGCCCCGCCGGCAATGCGGCCGGATGTCGGCACGCCCTTCGATACCGAGCTGCCCGAGGCTCCGCCGGCGGAGATGGAGCCCGTCTGCACCGATCCTTGCGCCACGGCGTAGACCTGGCCGTCGGCGCCCAGCAGCGACGTCACCAGCAGGGTGCCGCCCTGCAGGCTCTTGGCGTCGCCGGCGGCGGAAACCGTGACGTCCACCGGCGAACCGGCCGCCGCGAACGGCGGCAGCTTGGCCGTGACCATGACCACGGCGACGTTCTTGGTGTTCAGGTTGGTCTCGCGGACATTGACGCCGAGGCGCTCGAACATCGCCTCCAGGCTCTGGCGGGTCATCGGCGCGTTGCGGAGGTTGTCGCCGGTGCCGTTCAGCCCGACCACGATGCCGTAGCCGGTGAGCATGTTCTCGCGCACGCCCTCGAACTCGACCACGTCCTTGATCCGCGACTTGGCGAAGCAAGGCCCGGCGAAAGCCAGGGTGAGGGCGAGGATGACGCTGCCGATGACGCTGTTACGCATGACGCTCCCGTGGCGCAGGGCTGTACTGCGCGTGCCCATGCGAGAAGCGCGCCATGATAAAGGCTATAAAAAACAGCGACGTAGGCGATCCGCCCGCTTGCGTATCGCGGGCAACGGCAGAATTTGCCCGGCATTAACCATACAGGCCGACAGTGGGCGCTCGTAGGGACAGGGAGCGACGTCCAGCCTCAATGAAAGTCACCGGACCCAGCAGTACGGGAAACGTCGGCGGCGCCAAGGCGTCGCGGCCGACGGCCGGGCAGGGCGCGTTCAACCTGCCGACCGCGGGCGCCGCCGGTGCGGCGGGCAGCGTGTCCCGCGCCGGCGCCGTCGGCGGGGTCGGGGGTATTGAAGCGCTTCTCGCGCTGCAGGATGTGGGTGGCCCGCTGGAGCGCCGCAAACGGGCGGTGGGCCGCGCCGGCCGGATTCTCGACGTACTCGACGACATCAAGCTGGCGCTGCTCGACGGCGATCTGTCGCCCGCCGCCCTGGATCGGCTGGTCCGGGCCGTTCGCGAAGAGCGCCAGAACACCGACGATGGCGCCCTCGAGGGCGTTCTCGACGATATCGAAACCCGTGCGGCAGTCGAAATCGCCAAGCTTGAACAGGCGAGGCTCGCCGCATGAACGCACGCCTGGCACGAGGTTCATTGTCTGGCGTGTAGCGTTTGCTATAAGGCCGCGCTCGCATGAGCGAGTGCGTGGATGGGGGCGTGGAGCGTCAATGCAGACGGCTACCGTTCTAGTTAAAGCCGATGACTATCGTCCTTCAGAGGACGAGGAGTTCATGAACGAGCGTCAGCTCGGTTACTTCAAGCAAAAGCTGCTGGACTGGAAGGAGGACATCCTCCGCGAATCTCGCGAGACGGTGACCCATCTCCAGAAGGAGACCGAGAATCACCCCGACCTGGCTGATCGTGCCTCGTCGGAGACTGATCGGGCTCTTGAACTTCGCACCCGCGACCGGCAGCGGAAACTGATCTCGAAGATCGACGAGGCCCTGCGCCGAATCGAGGACGGGTCCTACGGCTACTGCGAGGAGACGGGCGAGCCCATCGGTCTCGCGCGGCTGGCGGCCCGCCCGATCGCGACGCTGAGCCTCGAGGCCCAGGAGCGGCATGAGCGCCGCGAACGGGTTCATCGGGACGACTGACCATCTGGGCGCCCCGCCGGCATTACCGGCGGGGTTGTTTTCTTCCGGGGGCGCCTGTGGCCTCCTGTCCGGGAAACCGGGACGGGAGCGACCGATGAACGACACCCCTGAGGCCGCGACGGCGGCCAATCTGGCCGCGGCCCGGCGCTATCTCGACGCCTGGCTTGCCGGCGACTTTCCCGCGATGATGGCGACCTACGCAGATGGCTTTGTCCTGCGCTGGTTCGGCGACAACCCCTTCGCGAAGACTTACAGGGGCAGGGCGGAAGCCGTGCCTGCCCTCATGGCCTTCACGCAGCGCACGCAGCGCCGGCTGCTGGAGATCGTCGACGTGACCGCCGGTCCGGCGCGGGCCGTGGTCGTCGTCCGGGAAGCCATTATCGTCAACGGCGTCGAGCACGAGATCGAGCGGGCCCTCGTCTACAGGGTCGAGGCCGGATTGCTGGCCGAATGCTGGGTCTACGATCAGGATCAGAGACTGATCGACGCCGCCCTCTCATCTTGACTTTGAGGCCTCCAGAGCCGACCTAGCCCGGCTCTTACAAGGACGTCTCCACCATGACCGCCAAGGTCCGTTTCGCGCCGTCTCCGACCGGGCGCCTGCATGTCGGTAACATCCGCACCGGCCTGATCAACTGGCTGTTCGCCAGCGGGCAGGGCGGGGTGTTTGTGCTGCGCATCGACGACACCGACCTGGAGCGGTCCACCAAGGCCTTTGAGGACGGCATCGAGGCCGACCTGACCTGGCTCGGCATGACCTGGGGCGAGCGCTACAACCAGTCGGCCCGGTTCGCGATCTATGACGCCGCCGTCGAGCGCCTGAAGGCCGCCGGCCGTCTGTACGCCTGTTACGAGAAGCCCGAGGAGCTGGACCTGCGCCGCAAGGTCCAGCTGTCGCGCGGCCTGCCGCCCATCTACGACCGCGCCGGCCTGAAGCTGACCGACGCCGAGCGCGCCGCGCTGGAGGCCGAGGGCCGCAAGCCGCACTGGCGCTTCCGGCTGGAAGGCAAGCGGGTCACCTGGGAAGACCTGGCCCGCGGCCACAGCGAGGTCGACACCGCCTCGATGTCGGACCCGGTGCTGATCCGCGAGGACGGCGCCTATCTCTACACGCTGCCCTCGGTCGTCGACGACATCGACATGGGCATCACCCACGTCATCCGGGGCGAGGACCACGTCACCAACACCGGCGCGCAGATCGAGATCTTCGAGGCCCTCGGCGCCGCGCCGCCGGCCTTCGCCCACACCACCCTCCTGGTCGGGGCCGACGGTCAGGGGCTGAGCAAGCGTCTCGGCTCGTTGTCGATCGAGCAGCTGCGCGCGGACGGCTACGAGCCACTGGCCGTGGTCTCGCACCTGGCCCGCATCGGAACCTCCGACCCGCTGGAGCCGGCCGCCTCGATCGCCGCCCTGGCCGGCGACTTCGCGTTCGGCAAGATGGCGCACCGCGCCGCGCGATGGGATCCCGAGGATCTGGCCAAGGTCAACGCCGCCATCCTGCACGCGATGTCGTATGACGAGGCGAAACAACGGCTTGCGGCGATCAATGCAGATCTGGGCGAGGCCTTCTGGCTGGCCATCCGGCAGAACCTGACCCTGTTCGGCGACGTCGCCGGCTGGGCGCAGGTCGTCTCGGGCCCGGTGACGCCGGCGGTGTCGGACGAGGATCGGCCGGTCGTCGAGGCGGCGCTTGAGCTGCTCCCGGCGACGGTCGACGCGGCGACCTGGAGCGCGTGGACCGGGGCGGTCAAGGACCGCACGGGAGCCAAGGGCCGGGGCCTGTTCATGCCGCTGCGCCGGGCGCTGACCGGCATGGATCATGGGCCCGACATGGCCGCGATCCTGCCCCTGATCGGTCGCGACAGGGCCGCCCGCAGGCTGGCCGGCGAGACGGCCTGATGCCGGGGACATGCACGTCTGTGCGTGTCCCTGTCGGCGTCCGCTGAGCCCATGACCCGCAAGCGCATCGACCTGCTGCTCGTCGAGCGCGGCCTCTTCGACAGCCGCGCGCGTGCTCGCGCGGCCATCGAGGCGGGGTTGGTCCGCGCGGAGGGCAAGGTCGTCTCCAAGCCCTCGGACGTGATCGCCGAAGATGCGGACATCACCGCGACTCCGGCGCACCCCTGGGTCGGTCGCGGGGGCCTTAAGCTCGACCATGCGCTGACCCTCTGGCCCGTCGCCGTCGCGGGACGGACCGTGCTGGACGTCGGCGCCTCGACCGGCGGCTTCACGCAGGTCTGCCTGTCGCGGGGCGCGGCAAGGGTCTATGCGGTCGATGTCGGGACCGGCCAGTTGCACCCTACCCTGGCGTCCGACCCGCGCGTGGTCGCGCTGTCGGGAACCGACGCCCGGTCGCTGGACGCCGGACTGATCCCCACGCCGCCGGACCTGATCGTCACCGACGTCAGCTTCATAGCTCTTGCCAAGGCGCTGCCGGCCGCCCTGGCGCTGGCGGGTGAGGGGGCCGAGCTGATCGCCCTGGTCAAGCCGCAGTTCGAGGTCGGCCGCGAGCGGGTCGGCAAGGGCGGGCTGGTCAAGGATGAGGCCGCGAGGGCGGATGCGCTGGCGGGTGTCGTAACCTGGCTGGAAGAGATCGGCTGGCGGGTGCTGGCCACGGCCGACAGTCCCATCGCCGGCGGCGACGGCAACCGGGAGTTCCTGCTGCGGGCAGTGCGGTCGGGGACAGTTCAAGGCGTCCCTGCAGGGGCACCTTAAACTGCCCCGCTACCTCGAAGAAAAGGCCGCCCACCTTGCGGTGGACGGCCTTTCCTCACAGGGCAGGGTGTCGAGGGTCAGTCGACGACCTGATATTCGCCGCGGGCGTCGCGGCAGACGCGCACGAACCGCTTCTGGACGCGGCCGTCGGGCAGGTAGATCGGGCTTTCGGCCAGCGAGCAGTTGTCCGCGGTAGGCGTATCGGCCACCGGCGTCGTGCGGTAGCCATAGTCGGTGTCGCGGTAGGACTCGTCATAGGCGCGCTGTTCGTAGCCGTAGTAGCCGTCGGGCTGGGTGTCGGCGGCGTAGTCGTCATAGCCGCCGGGCTCGCCGTAGTAGGCCTGGCCGCCGGCCGGGCGGGCCGGATCATAGGGCGTCTCGCAGGCGGCGCCGGACTTGCCGACATTGGCGCCGATCACCGCGCCCAGGATGCCGCCCAGGACCGCGCCTTCGGTCTTGGCGCCGCGACCGGCGATGCTCGAGCCAGCCAGCGCGCCGAGGCCGCCGCCGACAAGGGCGCCGCCCGTGCCGCGCTGCACCTGGTCCCGACGGCAGGGATCGTAGTAGCCGCCCTGGCCGTAGGCGCCGCCCTGATAGGCGGGCGCCGACTGGGCCGAGGCGATGGTGGGGACCGCCAGGGCGCCGGCGACGAGCGAGGCCAGGGCCAGGCCGGCCGCGCCGCGGGACAGGAACTTACGGGTCATGAGCTTTGCTCTCCTTGAGCTCGATGATGCGCGGGCAGGGCGCGCAGGGCGCGGGAATCAACCCCGGCCGCTGGGACGCCACTCGCCGTTGCGGTTGCGACAGACTTCGAAGCCGTGCCAGCCGCCGCGGTAGTACTCCTGCACCCAGCGACAGTTGTCGCGGCGGTGGGAGATACGCTTGGGGTAGCTGGCGCAGCGGAAATTCTTCTTGGCGATCTGGTTGCCGGCCACGGCGCCGACAAGGCCGCCGAGGACCGCGCCCTCGGTCTTGGCGCCGTCGCCGGCGACGGCCGCGCCGAGGGCGCCGCCGACCAGGCCGCCGGCGATGGTGCCGCGATTGCCGGCCTGCTTGCGTTCGTACTTGCAGACGTCCCCACGGCCATAGGAGCGCGAGGTCTGCGCCTGCGCCAGGGTGGGGACCATGAAGCTCGGGGTCGCGATGGCGATCGCGGCGGTCAGGGTGAGGATCGTACGCATGGTGGCGACTCCTTCGTCGTCGGGCGGAAACCTGCCCGGCGTCTGTGTTGCGAAGATGGCCGGTCGTTCCTGAACGCTCGTTGAGCGCGCCGTTCATCTTCGTTCATGAGGCGTAAAACGACGCCGGGTTTGCCGCGGGATAATGTTAGGGAGCGCGGTCAGTTCCGTTCGGAGAGTCTGTTGTCGGACACAGTCGACATTGATGTCACACAGGTCGGGGGGCAGGGCGACGGCCTTGCCGAAGGGCCCGGCGGCGGCCTGCTCTACGTTCCCCTGACCCTGGGCGGCGAGCGCGCCCGGGTGCGTGTCGAGGGGCAGAGGGCCGAGGTGGTCGAGCGGCTGACCTCCAGCCCTGACCGCGTCGCCGCGCCCTGTCCGCACTTCGGCGTCTGCGGCGGCTGCGCGCTGCAGCACTGGGCGCACGGTCCCTACCTGGCCTGGAAGACCGACCAGGTGCGGCTGGCCCTGTCGCGAGAGCGGATCGAGACCGACATTCTGCCGATCTTCGCTTCGCCCCCGGGCACGCGCCGGCGGCTTGCGCTGCACGCGCGGCGGGGCGGCAAGGGCGTCATCCTGCTGGGCTTCAAGGAGCGGCGCAGCTGGTCGCTGGTCGACATCGACGTCTGCACCATCGCCGACCCGCGACTGGTCGCCGCCCTGCCGGCGCTGCGTCGGCTGGCCGATCCGTTCCTGGAGCACCCCAAGTCGGCTCCCACCCTGCACGTGACCTGGACCGGCGCGGGCCTGGACGTTGATGTCACCGGCGTCGAGCGCAAGAGCGGCGGCCTGTCCGCGGACGCCCGCATGCGCGCCGCTGAAGCGGCCTCGGCCGGGGACATGGCCCGGGTGAGCCTGGCGGGCGAGACGATCTATGGCGCGCGCCAGCCGGTGGTGAAGCTGGGCGACGCCGTCGTCACCCTGCCGGCCGGCGCCTTCTTGCAGGCCGTGCCCGTCGCCGAGGCGGCGATGGCGCAAATCGCCTGCGAGGCGGTCGCCGGCGCAAGTCGCATCGCCGACCTGTTCTGCGGCGTCGGCACCTTCACCTTCCCGCTGGCCCGGATCGCGCCGGTGCTGGCCGCCGATTCCTCGGCCCCGGCCATCGCGGCGCTGAAGGCCGGCATCGCCACCGCGCCCGGCCTCAAGCCCATCAGCGCCGAGGCCCGCGACCTGGCCCGCCGGCCCGTGCTGGCGCCGGAGCTGGCCAGGATCGACGCCGTGGTCTTCGACCCGCCCCGCGCCGGGGCGCTGGAACAGACGCGCGAGATCGCGATCAGCAAGGTCTCCCGCGTGGTCGGCATCTCCTGCAACCCGCAGACCTTCGCCCGCGACGCCCGGGTGCTGATCGACGCTGGCTTTACGCTCAAGTCGGTGCGGCCGGTGGACCAGTTCCTGTGGTCGCCACACGTCGAGCTGGTCGGGGTGTTCGAGCGCTGACCGTCAGGGCCAGGCCGGGGTGTAGCCGCTGGCCATGGCGGCATCGATCGCCGACTTCAGGTCGGGGCGCGTCCAGCCGGCCGAACTGTTGGTCACCATGTTCACGCAGACATTGGCAAGGATCGCGGACCCGATGGATCCCTCTGGGGCCTCGTTCTGGACCGAAGACCCGGGAATCATCGGCGCCAGGCTGAGGTCCCGGTTCACAGGTTGCTGGCCGGCGTCCTGAAACTTCCACTGGTTGCAGTTCAGGCGAAGCGTGGTGACCACAGGCTGCCGGCCCTTGACGATCCAGAGGGTCTGCGCCGTGCGCACGGCTCCTTGGATCGTGATCGAACCCCGATCCACCATGACCATGACATTCGGATTGGCGTCGATAGCCATCCAGGGCGCGGCCAGGGCGGGCGTGGCGCAGGCGGTGATAGCGGCAGCGAAGGCAAGCTTGAGTTTCATGGGGTCCTGTCTGGCTCCGGTTCTTCGGCAAACCGTCCCATGGCGCGGCGGCTGACGGACAGACCTGAAAGGGGGTGTCAGTCGAACAGGCCGAGTTGGTCGCCCGGCTTCGGCGGCGCGCGGAACTGCTCGACGTCCAGCGTCCGGCGCGGCTGGTCGAGGCCGTAGCGGGCGCGGGCGGCGGCGAAGCGGCGGGCGACGAGGTCGGCCACAGGGCCGGCGCCCCTCTGGCGCTCGCCCCACTGCGAGACGTAGTCCTTGCCGCCGCGCGTCTGGCGGATCAGCGACATGACCCGAGACGCCCGGTCGGGATGGTCGCTGGCCAGCCACTGCTGGAAAAGGTCGCTGATCTCCAGCGGCAGGCGCACCAGCACATACCCCGCGCCTGTCGCGCCGGCGCCGGCCGAGGCTTCCAGCACCGCCTCCAGCTCGTGGTCGTTGAGGCCCGGAATCACCGGCGCGAACATCACCGTCACCGGGCAGCCGGCGTCGGTCAGGCGGCGCACCGCGTCCAGCCGTCGCTGCGGCGTCGCGGCGCGGGGCTCCATGCCGCGGGCCAGCTTGCGGTCCAGGGTGGTGATCGAGATCGCCGCGCTCGCCAGGCCGGCCCTGCCCATCTCGCCCAGGATGTCGGCGTCGCGGGTGATCAGGTTGGACTTGGTGATGATGGACAGCGGGTGGCGGAAGGCCTGCAGCACCTCCAGCACCTGGCGCGTGACGCGCAGTTTGCGCTCGATCGGCTGGTAGGGGTCGGTATCGGCGCCGACCTGGATGTGGCGGGGCCTGTAGCCCTTCTTCGACAGTTCGGCGGTCAGCAGGCTTGCCGCCTCAGGTTTGAAGAACAGCCGGCTCTCGAAGTCGAGGCCGGGCGACAGCCCGAGAAATGCATGCGCCGGTCGGGCGAAGCAGTAGATGCAGCCGTGCTCGCAGCCCCGGTAGGGATTGATCGAGCGGTCGAAGTGGATGTCAGGGCTGCTGTTGCGGGCGATGATCGTCTTCGCCATGTCAGGCAGCACGGTTGTGGTCGGCTGCGCCGGCTCGGCGTCGTCCAGCGTCCAGCCGTCGTCGAACGCCTCCCGCTCGGCGGCGATGAAGCGGCTGGTCGCGTTGCTGCGCGCGCCGCGACCTTTGACGGGCGGGGAGGGGGCCATGGACGCAGTTTACGCCCGAGCGGGAACATAACAAGAACAAGTTGACCCGGAGTGGCTCCGCGGCGCCTAACGGCGGTCATGATCAGCGTTATCGTTCCCACCCATGATTCCGCCGCCGTACTGGGGCCTTGTCTGTCGGCGCTGGTGCCGGCGGCGGTCAGCGGGCTGGTGCGCGAGGTGATCCTCGCCGACGGCGGTTCTGCGGACGGCACCCTGGCCATCGCCGAGGACGCCGGCGCGCGCGTCGTCGACGGCAATGTCGCGGCCGCCGTGGCGACGGCGAAGGGCGACTGGGTGCTCATCCTGCCGCCCTCGACCCGGCTGGAACCGGGCTGGGAGGCGGAGACCGAGCACCACGTCAGCCGGTTCACCGGCCGGTCGGCCTGCTACCGGCTTGCGGTCGACGCCGGCGGCCCGGCGGCACGGATGCGCGAGTGGCTGGCCGGCCTGAGTGCGCCGACAGCCGCTAATGGCCTGCTGGTCGAGCGGACGCGGTTCGGCGCGGCGGGCGTCCCGCGACGGCTGGGGGCCCGCGCCTTCGTGGCCTGAGCTACCGGTCCAGCCGGATGTCGATCACCGGCTCGCCGCGGGCCAGCGCGTCCAGCGTCCCGGTCTCGCCGCCGAACTTGCGGCGGTAGGTCCAGTAGGCGGCCATGACCTTCTCGACGTAGTCGCGGGTCTCGAGCGCCGGGAGGCTCTCGACCAGCAGCAGGGTGTCGGCGCCCGGGCCGACCTTCTTGATCGTGTTCAGCACCGTGCCGGCGCCGGCGTTGTAGGCGGCCACGGCGCGCAGCACGTCATAGCCCTCCGGTCCGCCGCCCAGGCCGCGCTCCATCAGCCAGGTGAAGTAGTCCTGTCCGACCCGCAGGTTGGTGGGGCCGTCGAGCAGCGGCATCGGGTTGAGGATCAGGTGATCATCGCCGGCGGCGCGGGCGGCGGCGACCGGCCGCACCTGCATCAGTCCCATCGCCCCGGCGCCGGACACGGCGTAGGCGTTGAAGCCGCTTTCCTTCCAGACCAGGGCGTAGACCAGGGCCCGGTCCAGGGTCCAGCCGCCGGCGGGGTGCAACTCGGGCGTCGGATAGTCGGTCGGCGGCCGGCGGCGCGGCGGGGGCCCGGGCCGACGCACAGACAGGGCCGGCGTCGTGTCGGCGGCGGTGGTGATCGGGGCGTTGAGGGCCAGGATCAGGGCCTCCCACTGCCGGCGCTCGGCGGCGGTCTTCGCCATGGCAAGGCCGGCGCGGAGCTCGAGCCCGGCCTCGGCTGGGCGTCCGATCTGCATCAGGGCGGCGGCGCGGCGGGCGCGGGCGTTGCTCTTCAGGAACGGCCCGATGTCGGCGATGGCCGGTGCGGCGAGCAACGGCGCGGTCGAGGCCCGGACCAGCAGCGTCGAGGCGCCGGGCGCGGTCCAGGCGTCCAGTCCGCCGAGCCGGACGCCGTCCAGCTCCAGCGCTCGCTGGGCGATCATGCCGTAGAAGCTGTGCGGGGTCTTCGCGGCCATGCGCAGGAAGGCCGTGGCCTGGGCGCCGTCCCCCAAGGCGCGCGAGGCGCGGGCGGCCCAGAAGGCGCCGCCGGCCCGCAGCCATTCGTCCTCGGTCTCGTCGACGGCCACGGCGCGGAAGAAGCCGCGAGCGTCCTCGTAGCGACCCAGCCGCCAGGCGGCGAGGCCCGCGATCCAGGCGTTGCCCGCCGCGGGCGCCAGGGCCAGGGCGCGGGCGGGGTCTCCGGAGTAGTAGGCCTCACGGGCGGCGCGGTCGCGATCCGGTCCAGCCGGGCCGCCGGCGAGCGAGGCGGCGCTCTCGACACGGGCCCATGTGCGGCTGACTTCAAGGAAGGCGGGCGCCTTCAAATCAGGCGCCCCGGCCGGCTTGCGCTTCAGGGCCAGGGCGTAGACCCGGTCGGCCCCGGGCAGGTCGCCGTAGGCCTTCAGCCAGGCGGCGAGCTCCTCGTACTCGGCGCGGTAGGCGGTGGGGTGCATCAGGCGGACGAAGGCGAGGTGGCCGGCCAGCGACCGGTCCCTGACCCGCTCGAGCCCGGCGTCCGCGGCGTCGAAATCGCCGCGAACCGAGGCGGCGAAGGCTTCGCGCCAGGCCCGCTCGTCCATGGGGGAGAGCACGTCGGTTCCGGCGGCGCGGGCCGGGCCGGCCTGGATGCCCAGCGCAATCGCCAGGGCCAGCATCATGAACAGCGTCCGGATTCCTGCCATCATGCCTTCTGTGCGCCGAAGCCGTCCCTGGCGGGCGGCCGGGCGATCCCCGAGCCTCTGCAGGCCGCCAGCCTAGCGACCGCATCGCCGCCGACAAAGCGGATTCCCCTCACAGGACACGGGCGCCCTTATTGGGGCGCCAATGCGGCGAAGTGCGGCTTCTATGACACATTTGCGTAGAAGTTTGGGCGCCAGCGATGACAAGCCCTGTCGCCGCGCGGTAAGCGTGGCCAATGCGCGACTGTGTCGCTGAATCGCGGGTCTGTGGGGCGCGCGGCTAGTTCGGGGAAGACAATCTATGTTGAATCGCAAGTTCCTGATGGGAACGACCGTCATTGCAGGCCTCGCGGCCGCCATGGCCGTCTCTGCTCCCTCCATCGCCTTCGCGCAGACTCCGGCGCCGGCTTCGCAGCCCGCGGAAGAAGAAGACGAAGCCGAGGTTGAGGCGCTCATCGTCACCGGTTCGCGGATCAAGCGCACCGAGTTCACCAGCGCCTCGCCGATCCAGGTGATCACCACCGAGAACGCCGACCTGCAGGGCATCGCCGATACGGCCGAGATGCTGCAGTCCTCGACGCTGGCGGCCGGTTCGCCGCAGATCAACTCGACGATCTCCTCGGCCTTCGTCACCAACGGCGGCCCCGGCGCGGCGACCATCTCGCTGCGCGGCCTCGGCGCCAACCGCACCCTGGTCCTGCTGAACGGCCGTCGCGCCGGTCCGGCCGGCACCCGCGGCGGCGTGTCCTCGTTCGACCTGAACGTGCTGCCGCAGTCCTCGATCGAGCGCATCGAAATCCTGAAGGACGGCGCCTCGTCGATCTACGGTTCGGACGCCATCGCCGGCGTCGTGAACATCATCACCCGTTCCAACCGTGACGGCTGGGACTTCGAAGCCTTCGCCACGCAGCCGGCCGAGTCCGGCGGCGAGCAGTACCGCTTCAACGGCGGCTGGGGCAAAACCTTCGACCGCGGCTACATCAGCGTCTCGGCCGACTACTACCTCCAGGCCGAGCAGACGGTCGGCGATCGCGACTACACCAACTGTACGCGCGACTACACGACCAACACCGCCACCCGCGCCCGCAACGACGTCATCGACCCGCGCACGGGCGAGCCGTCGTGCCGTGAAGTGCTCTGGGGCCACCTGTGGCTCTACGACTACTCGGGCAGCCCGCTGCCGGTCGGCGGCAAGCTGCAGTACGACTACGACGGCGACCTGGCGCAATACATCCCGCGGATGCCGGCCGGCTATCCGCTGGTCCCGAACGGGGATGCTCTGGTCGCTCCCGCTGATTGGTTCCTCGTGGACTACGGCACGGCCGGTTCGGTCACCCGTGGCGTGACCAACACCAACCACCCGTTTGTCCAGTCTTCGTCGCTGATCCCCGAAGTCGAGCGCATGACGCTCTTCATCAACGGCGGCTTCGACGTCACGCCGAGCATCGAGGCCTACGGCGAATTCCTGCTGAACCGCCGGACCTCGAAGACCAACGGCTACCGCCAGTTCTGGACCTACCTCTACACCAGCGACTGGTTCGGCGCGGGCGACCCCTTCAGCGCCGGCTTCCACGGCAACTTCTGGCTTAGCCCGACCGCCATCACCGACCACTTCGACGCCGAGCAGACCGTCGACTACGCGCGCGCCGTTGTCGGCCTGCGCGGCGACTTCGGCAGCTTCCTGTCGGGCTGGGACTGGGACATCTTCGCCCAGCTGAGCCGTTCGGACGGTGACTACACCACCGACGTCATCCTCGATGACACGATGAACGCCGCCATCTTCCGCACCGGTTCGTGCGTGGGCACCACCACGCCGATCAGCGGCAAGCCCTGCATGGACGTTCAGTGGCTGACCGGCGACTTCATGGCCGGCAACCTGACCCAGGCCGAGCGGGACTTCCTGTTCGACACCGACACCGGCAACACCGTCTACACCCAGAAGGTCGTTGAAGGTTCGGTCGCGGGCAACCTGTTCAGCCTGCCCGCCGGCGCCGTCGGCGCCGCGTTCGGCTTCCACTTCCGGACCGACGAGATCGAAGACACGCCTGGTCCCATCACCCTGGCCAACAACAGCTGGGGCCTCAGCGGCGCTGGCATCACCAAGGGTGACGACACCACCAAGGAACTGTTCGGCGAACTGCAGATTCCGATCGCCAAGGGCATGCCCGGGATCGAAGACCTGTCGGTGTCGCTGTCGGGGCGCTGGACGGATGTCGACAGCTACGGCGAAGACACGACCTACAAGCTGGGCGTCAACTGGCAGATCACCCCGTCCTGGCGTCTGCGCGCCTCGAAGGGCACCTCGTTCCGCGCTCCGGCGCTGTTCGAACTCTACCTGGCCAACCAGACCAGCTTCCCCTCGCAGCGTACGGTCGACCCCTGCATCCGTTGGGCTGCCGGCCTGATCGCCGGTACGACCACGCAACGGGTCGCTGACAACTGCGCCAACCCGGCCGGTCCGGGCGGCGGCGTCCCGGGCGCCCACACGGGCGCCGGCGGCAGCGCCACCCTGATCCAGGGCGGCGGCTTCGGCACGCTGGAAGCGGAAACGTCCGAGGCGCTCAGCGTCGGCCTGATCTGGTCGCCGGACTTCATCGACCTGAACGTGGCCATCGACTACTTCGAAATCGAAGTGAAGGATGAAGTGACCGCGCTGACCGGCGGGCAAATCCTTTCGGCCTGCTATCGCTCGGAGAACTTCCCGACCGATCCGATCTGCTCGCTCTTCGACCGTAACCCGGGTCACAAGCGGATCACGCAGATCCGGGCCAACTTCCTCAACATCGCCAGCCAGTCGAACCGCGGTATCGACCTGACCGTGCGCTACCAGCACGAGTTCGACTTCGGTCGCTTCGTGATGGACTCGCAGTTCACCTGGCAGCTGGAAGACGAAGTCGCCCTGTTCGCGGGCGCCAACGTCGACAGCAACGGCGACGTGGGTGACCCCGACTTCGTCGGCAACCTGAACTTCCGCTTCGAGCGCGGCGACTGGACCGTCAACTGGTTCGTCGAAATGATCGGCAAGGCCTCGGATGCCGAGGACTTCGGTGACACCAACCTGGCCGGCACCATCGGCTACAAGATGAACACCGAGTTCACCGCCTATCACTCGGCCTCGCTGCGTCGCCGGATGGACACCTGGACCTTCACCGGTGGTGTAGCCAACCTGTTCGACGAAGCGCCGCCGTCGGTGACGCCGTCCCAGGTCAGCGCGGTCGGCACCTCGGTGCTCGCCTCGCAGTACGACTACTACGGCCGCCGCCTGTTCCTGAACGTCAAGAAGACGTTCTAGTCGCCGGCACGACCCTTAACTGAAGCGACGGCGGCGGGACCCTCCCGCCGCCGTAACTTTTTGGGGCGTCGCCCTGTCCCTCTCGCCATCCGTCGGCGACAGGGGCAAGGTGGCGCCTTCTGATCCAAGACGGAGTTCGCCGTGTCTGTTGTGATCCTGGGCAAGAAGGACACCCTCGACGAGGAGGCCCTGAAGTTCGAGCAGAGCCCGCTCAAGGCCCCGCTCTTCCTCAACAGCGTGCCCAAGAGCGGCACCCATCTGATCCGCAATATCGTCCGCATGTTCGTGCCTGCCGCGCAGCAGTGGCATCAGTCCTACATCCAGTTCCCGAACCTGCGGGCCAACCTGGCGGCCTTCTCCACCGAGAAGCCCTTCGTCAGCTGGGGCCATCTGCTGTTCACCGACGACTCGGCCCTGCCGCTGCGCAAGGTCCGGCACATCGTGCTGGTGCGCGATCCCTACGACTGGGTGCTGGCGCGGGCCCGCTTCTTCCTGTCGGACGAGTTCCAGGGGCCGATGAACCACATCAAGAACGGCGCGGCGAGCGCCGAGGATGTGATGAACATGGCCATCTTCGGCGTGCACGAGCGGGCGCCAAGCCTGATGGACATCTACAGCTTCAACGCGGCCGCCTGGATGGGCACCCACGCGGTGATCGTGCGCTACGAGGACATCCTGCAGAACGTGAAGCGGCTCGACAGCCCGCAGGCCGAGACCTTCTTCCGCCAGTTGCTCGGGGACTGCGGCATCGAGATGCCGGAGGACTGGCGCGAGCGGGTGAGGGTCGGCTCCGACCCGGCCCAGAGCCGCACGGCGCGCGAGAACCTGAGCGTGAATGTGGTCGAGTTCCCTGATCAGCTGCCGCTGGTGCAGAAGCGGCTGGTCGACTTCGCCGCGCCGGGCCTGCGCCAGCTGCTCGGCTACGCCTGATCGCGATGACCCGCGCGGCGACGGCCTGTCTTTCGATCGCGCTGCTGACCGCCGCGCCGGCGATCGCCCAGGCGCCCGACGACCTCCAGCGCTGGGCGGCGATCAACGCCGCCGCGCCGGCGCCGGCCGCGGACCTCGCCCGCCAGGCCATTGCGGCGGCCCAGGCCGACTGTCCGGCGGCCGGGGCGAGCCTGGGCGTCATCGAACCGGGCACGGCCTGGCCCCGCGTCGACGCCGCCATCACGTCCGGGCAGCTGGTCAACGCCTGGGCGGTGACCATCCAGCGGTTGGACTGCCCGGCGCCGCAGGCCTTCGCCCGCTACATCCTGCTGCAGGACACCTCCGGCGGCCTGACCGCGCAGCTGGTTCATATCGGCCGATCCCACGTCGACCTCGACAGCATGGCCGGCGGCGTGATGACCAAGGCCATGCGGACAGCCGGCGCGGCGGCGGCGCGGGACATTCCCGGCTGCTCCGCCGAACGGGTGGCCCGCACCGGCGCCCTGGCCCGTATCGACATAATCGAGGACGCGCAGGTTGGCCCCGACCGCTATGGCCTGCGATACAGCGGGGCCTGGCGGGAGGCCTGGGTGTTCGGCATCTGCGGCCGCACCCTGACGGTGATGATCGACTTCGAGGCGACGCCCGACGGGCTGAAGGCCACGCCCGCGCCCTGGGCGGCGCTGGGGCGCTGACGTCAGCTTTACTGAGGCGCACTTTCAGGAAGCATCGCTAGGCGCCGGGCGCTTGCGTCCTCTATGACAACGCTCTGCAATCCCGGAGCCCGCCCATGACCGACGCCTCGCTGTTCACGCCGCTGACCTTCGCCCATGGCCCGGCGATGAAGAACCGGCTGATGCTGGCGCCGCTCACCAACACCCAGAGCCATCCGGACGGCAGGCTGTCTGACGAGGAGTTTCGCTGGCTGAAGATGCGGGCGGAGGGCGGCTTTGGCCTGACGATGACCTGCGCCGCGCACGTCCAGCGCATCGGCCAGGGCTTTCCCGGCCAGCTGGGCGCCTGGTCCGACGACCACATCGAAGGGCTGACCCGCCTGGCCGCCGCCATCAAGGCGCAGGACAGCGTGGCGGTGGTCCAGCTGCACCACGCCGGCATGCGCTCGCCGGCGGAGCTGATCGGCGAGACGCCGGTCTGCCCGTCCGACAACGAGGAGTTCAAGGCCCGCGCCCTGACCGGGGCGGAGGTCGAGCAGCTGGTGGCGGACTTCATCGCCGGCGCCGTCCGCAGCCAGAAGGCCGGCTTCGACGGCGTCGAGATCCACGGCGCCCACGGCTACATCCTGGCCCAGTTCCTCAGCCCCGAAGTGAACCTGCGCACCGACCAGTGGGGCGGCTCGGCGGCCAACCGCAGCCGCATCGTCATCGACATTCTGAAGGGCGTGCGCGCCGCCTGCGGCGAGGACTTCCAGATCGGCCTTCGCCTGTCGCCCGAGCGGTTCGGCATCGTGCTGTCCGAATGCCGGGATCTGGCCCAGCAACTGATGACCGAAGGTCTGATCGACTACCTCGACATGTCGCTGTGGGACGTGCGCAAGGCGCCGATGGATGCGACCTTCGCCGGCCAGAGCCTGATCAGCGTCTTCACAGGCCTGGACCGGGGTGCGGTGCGGCTCGGCGTCGCGGGCAAGGTCATGGCGCGAACCGACGCCGAGTGGTGCCTGGAGCAGGGCTGCGACTTCGTGCTGATCGGCCGCGGCGCGATCCTGCACCATGACTGGCCGACCCTGGCGGCGGCCGATCCCGATTTCCGCCCCGTCGCCCTGCCGGTCACCCGCGAGCACCTGCAACGCGAAGGGCTCAGCGACAGGTTCGTCACCTACATGCGGGCCTGGAAGGGCTTTGTGGCGGAGGAAGAGACCGTCCCGGCCTGACCGGCTCACTGGCATCCCGGACGACCTGCCAGGTCGTCCCGGGACGCAGGGTCACTCCGGCCGCACCGGCCGGTCCAGCCGCTCGGTCAGCATCAGCAGGTCCTGCCAGGCCTTCTTCTTGGCGGCCGGCTGGCGCAGCAGGAAGGCCGGGTGCAAGGTCGGCAGGGCGGGCAGGGTCAGGCCGCTGGCCTCGCCGTTCCACTCGAACCAGCGCCCGCGCAGGGAGAGAATGCCTTCCTCGCGGCCCAGCACCGACTTGGCCGAGGCGCCGCCGACCAGCAGCAGCATGCGCGGGTTCACCAGCTGAATCGCCCGCTCCAGGAACGGCTGGCAGACCGCCTGTTCGGCCGGGGTGGGCGTGCGGTTGCCCGGCGGGCGCCAGAAGACGGTGTTGGTGATGAACACCCGGCCGGTCAGGCCGGCGGCGGCGATCATCCGGTCCAGCAGCTGGCCGGCGCGGCCGACGAAGGGCTGCCCTTGCGCATCCTCCTCGCCGCCCGGACCCTCGCCGATGATGACCAGCGGCGCGTCGGCCTCGCCACGCGAGAAGACGGCCTGCTTCGCGCCCTCGAACTTCAGCGGGCAGCCGTCGAAGGCGGCGATGGCGGTGGCCAGCGCCTCCAGGTCCCGGGCCTCCGCCGCGCGGGCCTTCGCCTCGGCCAGGGCGGCGGCATAGTCCGGCGCGGCGCGTCCGCCGGCGACCGGGGTCTTGAGCGGGCGCGGGGCGGGCTGGACCTTGGCCTTCAGGCGCTCGGCGCCCTCGGCCAGCCGGTCGATGGCCTCCTCGGCGTAGGCGGTGTCGACGCCCGCCTCGGCCCAGAAGGCGAGGGCGGCCTCGGCGGCGCGGATGTCGGGCGTGGCGGTCACCGCCCAGACTTACCCGGCCGGCGCTCGTTCGCCTAGCGCCGCACTCGGGCGCTGCCGCCCCGGTTGTGGAAACCATGTCTGTTTGCGATGGGTTGATCCTGTCGTGCGATGCTCATGTCTGTCGGGGTCAGAAGAGGAGACCCGCCGGCCATGGAACTGCACCGCTTTCGGGCGACCGCGCCGCCCGTCCGTCGCGAGAGGGGCATGGAGCCGCCGCCCCGCTGTGTCGCCGGGGACTGTGTCTGGGTGCGCTGGGCCCGCCATGCCGATGAGTCGGGCGACACGCCCCGGGCCCGGGCGCTGCGCGCCTATCTCGCCGACCTGACCGGCCTGTGCCGCTGCCCGCGACGGCGCTTCAACCGGTGGGCCTGAGCATGACCGAGCCCCGCGACTTTTCCTATGCCGTGGTCCGGGTCGGCGAGGAGTGGAAGGTGGTCTGCGCCCGCAAGGCCATGGGCCATTTCGCGCAGCGGGAAGAGGCCCTCGTCGCCGCCAGCGCCCTGGCCGCCCAGGCCGCCGCCGCCGGCCACGCCGCACGGGTGCTGGTCCAGACAGACAGCGGCGAGTTACGACAGGCGTGGCAAGCCTAGTTACGAGCGGTTCGCAACACCGCTTTCCGACTTGACCACCCTCGCGTCGGCTCGGAATAAGACCCTGAAACGCTAGGGGATCGAGCCATGTCCGAAGACGCCGTCGAACGCGAATCCATGGAATACGACGTCGTTATCGTCGGCGGCGGCCCCTCGGGCCTCGCCGCGGCGATCCGGCTGAAACAGCTCGAGGCCGAGCAGGGCCGCGAGGTCTCCGTCGCGCTGGTGGAGAAGGGCTCCGAGGTCGGCGCCCACATCCTGTCCGGCGCGGTCATCGATCCCAAGGCGCTGAACGAGCTGATCCCCGACTGGAAGGCGCTGGGCGCCCCGCTCGACACGCCGGTGACCAAGGACAAGTTCCTGATCCTCGGTCCGCAGGGCGAGCTGGACCTGCCGATGTTCGCCATGCCGCCGTTCATGCACAACGACGGTTGCTACATCGCCTCGCTCGCCAACGTCACCCGCTGGCTGGCCGGCCAGGCCGAGGCGCTGGGCGTGGAGATCTACCCGGGCTTCGCCGCCTCCGACCTCGTCTACCGTGACGACGGCTCGGTGAAGGGCGTCGTCGTCGGTGTTGTCGGCGTTGGCAAGGACGGCGAGCGCAAGCCCGACTACCAGCCCGGCATGGAGTTGCACGGCAAGTACGTGTTCATCGCCGAGGGCGTGCGCGGCTCGCTGGCCAAGCAGCTGGAGGCGAAGTTCGACCTGCGCGCCGGCAAAAGCCCGCAGAAGTACGGCATCGGCATCAAGGAGCTGTGGCAGGTTCCCGACGCCAACTTCCGCCCGGGGCTGGCCCAGCACACCACCGGCTGGCCGCTGGACAACAACACCGGCGGCGGCAGCTTCATGTATCACTTCGGGGAGAACTACGTGGCCATCGGCTACGTCGTGCACCTGAACTACAAGAATCCTTGGCTGTCGCCGTTCGACGAGTTCCAGCAGTTCAAGCATCACCCGTCGGTCAAGCCCTACCTGGAAGGCGGCAAGCGCATCGCCTACGGCGCCCGCGCCATCACCGAAGGCGGCTGGCAGTCGATCCCCAAGCTCAGCTTCCCGGGCGGCGTGCTGATCGGCTGCTCGGCCGGCTTCGTCAACGTGCCGCGCATCAAGGGCAGCCACAACGCCATGAAGTCGGGCATGCTGGCCGCAGAGGCCGCCTTCGCCGCGCTGGGCGAGGGGCGTCAGGGCGACGCGCTGACCAGCTACCAGACCGCCCTGGAGGGCAGCTGGATCGCCAAGGAACTGAAGGTCGTCCGCAACGCCAAGCCGCTGCTCAGCAAGCTGGGCACCTTCCTCGGCGGCGCGGTCGGCATGTTCGACATGTGGTGCACCCACCTGCTGGGCGGCTTCTCGTTCCTGGGCACGCTCAAGCACGAGAAGACCGACGCCGCCTCCACCGGCCTGGCGGCTGACTACCCGCAGCTGACCTATCCCAAGCCCGACGGCGTGATCAGCTTCGACAAGCTGAGCTCGGTGTTCCTGTCGGCGACCAACCACGAGGAAGACCAGCCTGCCCACCTGACGCTCAGGGACCCGTCTGTCCCGATCAACGTCAACCTGCCCCGCTACGGCGAACCGGCGCGCCTCTACTGCCCGGCGGGCGTCTACGAGGTGCTGTACGACGAGGCGGGGAACAATCCGAAGTTCCAGATCAACGCCCAGAACTGCGTCCACTGCAAAACCTGCGACATCAAGGATCCGTCGCAGAACATCGTCTGGACGACGCCCGAGGGCGGCGGCGGTCCGAACTACCCGAACATGTAGGCCCCAGCGCCTCTCGCGACGCACGATCCGCCTTGCCGCCGCCAAAGTTTGCGGCAAGGTGGGCGTCATGAAGCTGCGTCACGCCTTGCCCGCCCTTGCCCCGCTCGCCTTCGCCGCCGCTGTCGCGGCGCTGGCCGCGCCCGCCGCCGCCAAGCCCGCAAAGGCCGCGGCGCCGGCTTCCGATGTCGCTTTCGGGGACAGTGATCGCGGCTCCTCCTACGGCCTGTTCCTGGCCGGGCAGGCCGCGATGAAGGACGGTCGCAACGACCTGGCGCTGCAGTACTTCGATCGCGCCACCGCCGCCGACATCGACGCCGACGGAAAGACCATCGCCACGCGCGCCTTCATCGCGGCCGTCTTCGCCGGGGACGTGCCGCGCGCGGCCCGTCTGGCGCCGGGCGAGGACGCCGGCGTCAACCTGCAGCGGCTTGGCGCTCTGGAGAAGGTCATTGACGCCTTTGCCAACGGCCGGCCGGCCGAAGCGCGGGACATCCTGACGAGCGGCGCGGTCACGGTGCCGCACCGCCCGGTCGCGGCCCTGCTCGCGCCCTGGGCGGCGGCGGCGGCCGGCGACAAGGAGGGCGCGGTGGCGCGCCCCAATCTCGGCGGCGATCGACTGGTCGAGGTGTTCGGCCAGCTCGGCCAGGCCCAGCTGTTCGAGCGGGCGAAGCGCTACGACGAGGCCGAGACCGACTACATGGCCCTGACCAGCCTGGGCGACGCCGGGCTGCTGTTCATCCTCGACCACGGCGCCTTCCTGGAACGGCGCGGCCGCCGGGCCGAGGCTGTCGCCCTCTATGATCGCGGCCTCCAGCAGGCGCCGGGCGACGCCGGTCTGCAGGCCGCCCGGGACCGCGCCGCCCGCCGCGGCAAGGCGCCCGCCCTGCCGACGCTGCGTGAAGGCGCCGCCCGGGCCATGCTGCCCTTCGCCACCGCGATGGCCGGCGAGCGACAGTCCGAGATGGCGCTCGCCTATGTGCGGATGTCCCTCTATCTCGACCCGACCCGCGAGGACGCCCGGGTGCTGCTCGGCGACGTGCTGGCCGCGCTGGATGACACCGACGGCGCCCGCGAGGCCTATGCCTCCATCCCCAGCGGTTCGCCCTTCTACGCTGGCGCCCGCGCCAAGCTGGCCTGGAGCTACCAGTCGGCCAGGGACGCCGACCAGGGCCTGGGCATGGCCCGTCAGGCCTACGAAGCCTATCCCGCCGACCGGGACGCGGCGGTGACCTATGCCGACCTGCTGCGCGCCAACGAACAGTTCGCCGAGTCCGCGCGGGTGCTGGACGGCGTGATCACCCGCGCCGGCGGAGCCCCGGACTGGCGGCTGCTCTACATGCGCGGCATCGCTCTGGAGCGCTCGGGCCAGTGGCCGGCCGCCGAGAAGGATCTGGTCGCCGCCCTGGCCCAGCAGCCCAATGAGCCGGACCTGCTCAACTATCTCGGCTATGCCTGGATCGACCGCGGGCAGCGGCTGGCCGAGGCCATGGAGATGGTCAAGCGCGCCGTGGCCGCCAATCCCCGCTCGGGCGCCATGGTCGATTCCCTGGGCTGGGCCTACTACCGGATCGGCGACTACCGCCGGGCGGTCGAGAAGCTGGAGGAGGCGGTCCTGTTGTCGCCCGCCGATCCGGAGATCAACAACCACCTGGGCGACGCCTACTGGCGCGTGGGCCGCCAGATCGAGGCCCGCTTCCAGTGGAGCCGCGCCCTCAGCCTCGAGCCGACGCCGGAGATCAAGGCCGATGCCGAGGCCAAGCTGAAGGCCGGCTTGCCGCCGGCGAAGCCCGGCGCCGTGGCCAGCAACTGACCTTCACGGTCGTCCGTGCGCGCAGGCGCGCCGGGACGACAGGTGTGGTGCGGCATCGGGGTTCGAAGTAGACCTGACCCATGAGCCTCTCTGCCTTCGCACCGGCCAAGGTGAACCTGTTCCTGCACGTCGGGCCGCTGGCGGCTGACGGATACCATCCGCTGGCCAGCCTGATGGTCTTCGCCGACATCGGCGACACCGTCGCCGTGCAGGCGGCCGAGGCGCCGGAGTTCCAGGTTTCCGGCCCGTTCGGATCGCTGATCGAGGAAGGACCTGACAACCTTGTCGTCCAGGCGGCCCGGGCGCTGTTCGAGCATGTGAAAGGGCCCCAGCCGCCGTTCCGGCTGCTGCTCGACAAGCAGTTGCCGGTGGCCGCGGGCCTGGGCGGCGGCTCGTCGGACGCCGGGGCGACGCTGCGGCTCCTGAACTCGGCTCTGGACCTGGCCATCCAGGACGAGATGCTGGCCGCGATCGCCGGCCGGCTGGGCGCCGATGGGCCCATCTGCCTCTGGGGCAAGGCGGCCGTCGCGCGGGGCAGGGGCGATCGTCTCAGCGCCCCGCCCGCCTTCGCGCCGATCGACGCGGTGCTGGTCAATCCGCGCGTGCCGTCCTCGACCGCCGCGGTCTATCGCGCCTATGACGAGGCCGGGGCCCCTGGCGGCGACGACCTGCCGCCGCTGCCGGACGCCTTCGAGAGTCCCGAAGAGATGGCGGCCGTCCTCAGCTACTGCCGCAACGACCTGGAGGCCCCCGCCGTGCGCCTGGCGCCGGCCATCGGCGAGGTGCTGGAGACCCTGCGCGGCGAGCCCGAAACCCTGCTCGCCCGCATGAGCGGTTCGGGCGCCACCTGCTTCGCCCTCTGCGCCGGCGACATCGAGGCCGAGGGCCTGGCTGAGCGGCTGGAGCAGATGCGCCCGGACTGGTGGGTCCGGCGGTGCCGGCTTTCGTGACGACGGTCCTCTTCGTCTGCAGCCGGAACCGGTTGCGCAGTCCGACCGCCGAGCAGGTCTTCGCGGGGCGCGCCGATATCGAGGTGACGTCGGCCGGGCTGGATCCCGGCTGCGAGAACCCGGTCACACCTGAGCTTGTCGCCTGGGCGGACATCATCTTCGTGATGGAGCGCGCACACCGGACCAGGCTGCAGAACCGGTTTCGCCCCTGGCTCAAGCGGGCGCGGGTGATCGTGCTGGGCATTCCGGACGACTACCGCTTCATGGATCCGGTGCTGATCCGCCTGCTCGAGACCCGGGTCCCGCAGCACCTGCCCTAGACGGGTCCGCCGCCGACGGGATCACGCACGGTCGCCCATGTCCCCGCCGGACAAGCCAAGGGCGCGGACCCTTTCGGATCCGCGCCCCCGGTACGCTTGCTGTTGGGGTCGGTCAGGCGTGGTAGGCGCGTTCACCGTGCTCGGTGATGTCCAGGCCTTCCTCTTCCGTCTCCGGGCTGACCCGCAGGCCGACGACCAGCTTGATCAGGAAGAAGACGATCGTGGAACCGATGCCCGACCAGGCGACGGTCAGCAGGACCGCCTTCAGCTGGGCCATGACCTGGACGGCCATGTTGTAGGTGGCCGAGTCGCAGGTGGAGATGTCGCCATCCGCCGCGCAGGTCGTGTAGTCGACGATGCCGGCGCCGCCCCATTCGGGATTGACCAGCAGGCCGGTGGCAATGGCCCCCACGATGCCGCCGATGGCGTGGATGCCGAAGGCGTCCAGGCTGTCGTCGTACTTCAGGGCGTTCTTCACCGCCGAGCAGAAGAACACGCAGATCGGGCTGACGATCAGGCCCAGGATCAGCGCGCCGACCGGTCCGGCGAAGCCGGCGGCCGGGGTCACGGCGACCAGGCCGGCCACGATGCCCGAGGCCATGCCCAGCATCGAAGCCTTCTTGCGCGTCACCCATTCCACCACGACCCAGCTGAAGCCGGCGGCGGCGGTGGCCACGAAGGTGTTGACCATGGCCAGCGAGGCGTAGGCGTTGGATTCCAGGTTGGAGCCGGCGTTGAAGCCGAACCAGCCCACCCACAGGAGGCCGGCGCCGACCATGGTCAGCGTCAGACTGTGCGGGGGCATCGGCTCCTTCTGGAAGCCCGTGCGCTTGCCCAGGATGATCGCGCCGACGAGGGCGGCGATACCGGCGTTGATGTGGACCACGGTGCCGCCGGCGAAGTCGAGCGCGCCCCAGGCCCAGATCTTGCCGGCCTGGATCGGCTCGGTCGGGTTCAGGGCGACGGTGTCGGGACCAGCCCACCACCAGACCATGTGCGCCATCGGATAGTAGACCAGGATCGGCCACAGGACGGCGAACAGCACGGTGGCGCTGAACTTGATCCGCTCGGCCAGACCGCCCAGGACCAGCGCCGCGGTGATGCAGGCGAACGTCATCTGGAAGGCGACAAAGGTCAGTTCAGGGATCGAGACGCCGGTCGAGAAGGTGCCCACCATGGTGGTCACGTCGACCCCCTTGAGGAACAGCTTGTCGAGGCCGCCGACGTAGCTGTCGAGCGCGCCGCCGTCGGTGAAGGCCAGGCTGTAGCCCCACAGGATCCAGGTCATCATGCCGACCACGGTGACGGTCGAGACCTGCATCAGCATGGACAGCATGTTCTTCTGGCGGACGAGGCCGCCGTAGAACAGAGCCAGGCCCGGAATGATCATCAGCAGGACCAGAAGGGTCGAGACGAGCATCCAGGCGTTGTCGCCCTTGTCGACCGTCGGCGTGATGGTCGGCGCCTCGGCGGCCGCCGGTGCGGCGGCTTCGGGCGCCGGAGCCGGCGCGGCCTCGGCCGGCGCCGGAGCGGCGGCGGCCTCTGCGGCGGCCGGTGCGGCCTCCTGGGCGAATGCGGGAGCCGCCATCGGCGCTCCGGCGAGAACGGCGACCGCGGTCAATGCCGCGAGCCGTCCGAGAAGTGTTGATTTCATCGTCGCTATCCCCTTGTCCCGATGATGTTGGTCAGAGCGCGGCCGAGCCGGTTTCACCGGTCCGGATCCGCACGGCGTCCTCGACGTTCAGGACGAAGATCTTGCCGTCGCCGATCTTGCCGGTGGCGGCGGCGGCCTTGATGGCCTCCACGGCCTTGGCCGCGGCGGCGTCGTCGACCACGGCCTCCAGCTTCACTTTCGGCACGAAGTTCACCTGGTACTCGGCGCCCCGATAGATCTCGGTCTGGCCCTTCTGTCGGCCGTAACCCTTCACCTCGGAGACCGTCAGGCCCTCAACCCCGGCCCCGACGAGCGCCTCGCGCACCTCGTCGAGCTTGAAGGGTTTGACCACCGCAATGATCAGTTTCATCCGCCTTGCTCCCGCGCCACGGTTACCCGGAACGCGTCCCTGTCTTTCCCTGGCGACCGGCGAGGCGGCGCGATGCTTGGCCGCGCGCCCCCCGATCTGCGGTCACGCTAGCGGGGGGGCTTGCCCAGGCGTGTGCGCTGCACAATGAACGGGACCGAAACCCGGGTTTCGCCTGTTTTCCGGGCGCGTCCATCGCGCGGCGCCTTGAAATGAGGCGCCTTGCAGGCGTCGCAGCCCCTGCCGACTCCCCGCAGGATGTCCGGACCGGGAGGAAACCATGTCCGAGATGTTCTGGCCGCGCGTAGCGCCCATCCTGATGCTGCTGGCGTCCAACGTCTTCATGACCTTCGCCTGGTACGGCCATCTGAAGCACAAGGGGACGGCGATCTGGCTGGCCATCGGGGTGAGCTGGCTGATCGCCCTGCCCGAGTACATGCTGGCGGTTCCGGCCAACCGGATCGGCTCTGCCGTCTGGACCACGGCCCAGCTGAAGACCCTGCAGGAGGTCATCACCCTGACCGTCTTCGCGGTTTTCTCGGCGCTCTACCTGGGCGAGGCGCTGAAGTGGTCGACGCTGGTCGGCTTCGCCCTGATCGCCGCCGGGGCGGCCTTCGTCTTCCTCGGAAAATAGAGACGGCGCACCCGGGTTCGGGGAACCCGATCCGGGGTCGGCGCGTAGTTGATCCGGGTCGGGGGCTGACGCTGACGCGTCACCACAGAGGACTTGGACGCCATGACCCCCATTCGCCTGTTCGCCGCCGCCGCCGCAGTCTCCGCGCTCATCGCCGGACCGGCTTTCGCCCAGGTTCCGGCCACGTCGCCGGAAGACGCCGCCCACATGCCGCCCGCCGCGACCCAGCCGGCGCCGGCCGCCGATCAGTCCGGCACGCCGGCCTCGGCGACGACCATCGACCCCGCCACGGGCGCCATGGTTGTGCGCCAGGATTCGGTGTCGCCTGAGCAGGCCGCGACCCTGAAGGCCGGCGACGCCAATGTCGTCACCAACGGTCCCATCCCGGACACCGCCGAGAACCGGGCCCGCTACGGCGGACCGATCTCGAACGGCGGCAGGCGAACCGCTCCGGCCGGCAACTAGGCCGGACAAACCAAACCGAGAGGACAAGCTCATGACCATGACACGCCTTCTGGGCGCGGCGGCCGCGGCTGCGCTGCTGGCCGGCGCCGCCCAGGCCCAGACGCCCCCGACCGAATCCACACCGCCCGTGGCGACGCCGCCCGGCGTGACGCCTGCCGCGCCGACGACGCCGGCGCCGGCGCCGGCGACTGCCGCCACGCCGCCTGCTGCGGCCATGGCCGCGAGCCCGGCGCTGACGGCGCGCGGCGACATCGTCGAGACCCTCAAGGCGAATGGCCAGTTCAAGACCCTGGTCAAGGCGCTGGAGGCGACCAACATGACCGGCGTGCTGAAGACCAACAGGAACCTGACGGTCTTCGCCCCGACCGACGCCGCCTTCGCGGCCCTGCCGGCAGGCGAGCTTGACCGGCTGATGAAGGACCCGGCCGCGCTGCAGAAGCTGCTGACCTACCACGTGGTCAACGCCAGCGTGGACTCCAGCAAGATCAAGGGCGCCAAGGGCGGCGTCGGCACCGTCGCCGGCAGCGAGGTCATGGTCGACGGCAGCGGCGAGACGCTGAAGGCCAACACCGCCACCATCGTCCAGGCCGACGTGCGGCCGACCAACGGCGTCATCCATGTGATCGACAAGGTGCTGACGCCGCAGACGGCCCCCGCGCCGGCCGCGCCGGCCGCGACCACCGGCGCCAACGCCGACGCAGCGGCGACGGCGCCCGCCACGGTTCCGACTCCTCCGGTTGCGACTCCGACGCCCGACGCCGCCACGCCGCCGGCCGCGCCGCCTCCGGGCGAGGACGTCGACCCGCCGCAGCCGTCGGGCAATGTCCCGGGCGCGGTCGTGCCCGATCCCGACACGCCGTCGCCCAAGCCGCCCGGCTGATCGACCGCAAAGCGGGCAATCGCTTCACCGGCGCCTCCGCCCTCTGGCGGGGGCGCCGCGTTCGTTGCTAACGCTCGTTTGACTCTTGCCCTGCAAAGTCCCCGCGCCGGTCAAACGGGAGCCGTATTTTCCGGCCACTACGCAACGCCTCGCACCCGGGCCCGCTCGCCGGCGGGCCCGGTTCGTGACTCCAGAAGGACCTATTGATGACCGTTTTCCGTTTCGCCGTCGCCCTGACCCTGGCGGCCTCCGTGGCGGCCCCCGCGCTCGCCCAGACCACGCCGGCCGCCGCGCCGGTCGCGCCCGCGCCGGCCGTTGCGCCTGTCGCGGCGCCGTCGATGACGGTCGTCGCCAGCGGCGACACCATCGAGACCCTGAAGGCGAACGGTCAGTTCAAGACCCTGCTCAAGGCCTTCGACAAGACCAACCTGACGGCGCTGCTCAAGGCCCAGAAGACGGTCACCGTCTTTGCTCCGACCGACGCGGCCTTCGCGGCCCTGCCGCCCGGCGAGCTTGATCGCCTGATGAAGGACCCCGCCGCGTTGCAGGGCCTGCTGGTCTATCACCTGATCAACACCCCCATCGAGTCGGCCAAGCTGGTCGGCGCCAAGGGACCGGTGAACACGGTCGCCGGCACGGGCCTGGTGCTGGACGGCAGCGGCGAGGGCTTCAAGGCCAACACCGCCAACATTCTGGTCGCGGACGTGAAGACCACCAGCGGCGTGCTGTTCGTCGTCGATGCGGTCCTGACCCCCGAGGGCGCCGCCGCGGCCATGGCCGAGCCGGCGATGGATGTCCCGGCCGAGGCCGCGGCCGCCGCGCCCTAGATCGCGGCCGGCAAAGGCTTTCATCGCTTGAAGCGTCAGTCGGCGGGCCCTATGGTCCGCCGACTTTTTTGCGACCGCGAAGAGAGCGATGTCCTCCGACGCCAAACCCCGGTCTTTTCAGGCCCTTATCATGAGGTTGAACCAGTACTGGGGCGACCGCGGCTGCCTGATTCTGCAGCCTCATGACGAGCAGGTGGGGGCGGGGACCCTCCACCCGGCGACGGTTCTGCGCGCGCTGGGCCCCAAGTCCTGGAACGCCGCCTATGTCCAGCCCTCGCGCCGCCCGGGCGACGGCCGCTACGGCGAGAACCCCAACCGGCTGCAGCATTACTACCAGTATCAGGTGATCCTGAAGCCGAACCCCGAGGACATGCAGGACCTCTACCTCGGCTCGCTGGAAGCCATCGGCCTGGACCTGAAGCTGCACGACATCCGCTTCGTCGAGGACGACTGGGAGAACCCGACGGTCGGGGCCTGGGGGCTGGGCTGGGAGGTCTGGTGCGACGGCATGGAGGTGTCGCAGTACACCTACTTCCAGCAGGTCGGCGGCCTGGACGTCTTCCCGGTGGCCGGCGAGCTGACCTATGGCCTCGAGCGGCTGGCGATGTACGTGTTCGGCGTCGATAAAGTCTACGACCTGCCCTACAACGACCCGGACAGCCCGCTGGGCGCGCTGAGCTACGGCGACGTCTTCCTGGACAACGAGCGCCAGCACTCGGAAGCCAACTTCCACGGCTATGACGTGGCGGTTCTGAAGGGCCAGTTCGAGGACATGGAGCGGCAGGTGCCGCTGATGCTGCAGCGCAGCTATCAGGGCGACCATCTGGTGCTGCCCGCCTACGACATGGTGCTGAAGGCCAGCCACCTGTTCAACCTGATGAACGCCCGCGGGGCCATCGCCGTGGCCGAACGCGCCAGCTACATCGGCCGCATCCGCGACCTCTGCAAACTGTGCGCCCAGGCGTGGGTGGATCAACAGGGCCGGAACGCCGCCTGACATGCCCCAGCATCTGCTTGAACTGTTCTCCGAGGAAATCCCGGCCCGCATGCAGGGTAATGCGGCGCGCGATCTCGAGCGCATGGCGCGCGACGGGCTGGGCAAGGCCGGGCTGATCAGCGAGGGCCTGAAGGCTTTCGCCGGCCCGCGCCGGCTGACGCTGGTGGTCGAAGGCCTGCCCATCGCCCAGCCGGACGTCCATGAGGAGCTCAAGGGCCCCAAGGTCGGCGCGCCCGACCAGGCCATGGACGGCTTCCTGCGCAAGACCGGCCTGACCCGCGAGCAGCTGGTCGAGAAGGACGGCGTCTACTTCGCCCATGTCCACAAGGCCGGTCGTCCGACGGCCGAGATCATCGCCGAACTGGTCGAGCAGATCGTGCGTGGCTTCCCCTGGCCCAAGTCGATGACCTGGGGCCATGGCAAGCTGCGCTGGGTGCGGCCACTGAAGCGGATCCTCTGCGTCTTCAACCGCGAGATCGTGCCGCTCAACATCGACGGCATCGTCGCCGGCGACCTCAGCGAAGGCCACCGCTTCATGGCCGAGACGCGGGTGTTCCGCGCCCGCGACTTCGACGAATACCACGAGGCGCTGGCCGGCCATTTCGTCGTGCTCGACGTCGAGGAGCGCAAGCAACGCATCCTCGAGGGCGCCCGCACCCTGTGCTTCGCGCGCGGCCTGGAACTGGTCGAGGACGAGGGCCTGCTGGAGGAAGTCGCCGGCCTGGCCGAATGGCCGACCCCGATCCTGGGCGACATGGACCCGGCCTTCCTCGACCTGCCGCCCGAGGTGATCCGCACCTCGATGCGCACGCACCAGAAATACTTCGCCGTCCGCGGGCCGGGCGAGGCGGGCCTCGCGCCGCACTTCCTGGTGGTCGCCAACATCCAGGCCGCCGACGGCGGCAAGGAGATCGCGCTGGGCAACGCCAAGGTGCTGTCCTCGCGGCTGAGCGACGCGCGGTTCTTCTGGTCTGAAGACGTCAAGGACGGCTTCGAGCCCTGGCTGGAGAAGCTGAACGGCGTCACCTTCCACGCCAAGCTGGGCACCATGGCCGAGCGGGTCGAGCGCATCGTCGCCCTGGCGCGCGAGATCGCGCCGCTCGTCGGCGCCGACCCCGACAAGGCCGCCGAGGCCGCGCGCCTCGCCAAGGCCGACCTCGCCAGCCAGATGGTCGGCGAATTCCCCGAGCTGCAGGGGATCATGGGTGGGTACTACGCGCGCGCGTTCGGCCTCGACGCCGAGATCGCCGACGCCATCCGTGACCATTACCGCCCGCAAGGCCCCGGCGACGCCGTCCCGACCGCGCCGCTGAGCGTGGCCGTGGCGCTGGCCGACAAGCTGGACACCCTGGTGGGCTTCTTCGCGATCGACGAGAAGCCGACGGGGAGCAAGGATCCCTATGCGCTGCGTCGGGCGGCGCTGGGCGTGATCCGGACCATCCTGGAAGGGAATCATAGAGTCCCCCTTGGCAATACGATCCAGATCGCTGGGACTATTCTCATCTCGTCTCGTCGAATGGGCGGAGACACGCGCTATTCGGCAGACTCGCTGGCATTCTTCGCTGATCGCCTGAAAGTGGCGCTCAAGGACGACGGTAAACGCCACGACCTCGTCGACGCCGTCTTCGCGCTCGGCGATGACGACCTCGTGCGCATCGTCTCGCGGGTCGACGCGCTCACAACCTTCCTCGCCACCGAGGACGGGACCAACCTGCTGCAGGGCTACAAGCGGGCCGCCAACATCCTCAAGGCCGAGGAGAAGAAGGGTCCGCTGCCGACCGGCGAGCCCACGCGCGTCAGCGAGCCGGCGGAGGAGGGCGCGCTGTTCGACGCGCTCGCCGCCCTGAGGCCCAAGCTGGACGCGGCGCTGGCCGCCGAGGACTTCACCGGCGCCATGACGGCGCTGGCCGCCCTGCGCGCGCCGGTGGACGCCTTCTTCGTCGGCGTGCTGGTCAACAGCGAGGTCGCGGCGGAACGCGACAACCGCCTGCGGCTTTTGCAGCAAGTTCAGAGCGCGATGGGCCGCGTGGCGGATTTCTCGCTGGTGACGGGGTAGAGGATGGCTTAGCGGCCCTGCGTCCTTCGCGACGCGCCCGTCGGGCGCTCCTCAGGATGACGCATTCAATGGGTTGCACAGAGTTCGTCATGGTGAGGAGCGAGCTTCAAGCGAGCGTCGCGAATCACGCAATGACGGTCCCCGATCTGACCGATCGGACAGAGACAGTGGAACTGAGGACGGACTGCTTATGGCTGACACCCTGACCACCCCCCGCTGGGTCTACGCCTTCGGCGGCGGCGGCGCCGATGGCGACGCGACGATGAAGAACCTGCTGGGCGGCAAGGGCGCCAACCTGGCCGAGATGGCCATGCTGGGCCTGCCGGTGCCGCCGGGCTTCACGGTCACCACCGAGGCCTGCGTCCACTACTATTCGAACGGCAAGCAGTACCCGTCCGAGCTGGCCGCGCAGGTCGACGCCGGCCTGAAGAAGGTCGAGGAAATCACCGGCAAGCGGTTCGGCGACGCGGCCAATCCGCTGCTGGTGTCGGTGCGCTCGGGCGCCCGCGCCTCCATGCCGGGGATGATGGACACGGTCCTGAACCTCGGCCTGAATGATGAGACGGTTCAGGGGCTTGGAAAGCTTTCCGGAGACGAGCGGTTCGCCTTCGACAGCTACCGCCGCTTCATCCAGATGTACTCCAACGTGGTGCTCGATCTGGACCACCACATGTTCGAGGAGATCCTCGACGACCACAAGGACAGCCTGGGGCTCACCGTCGACACCGCCCTGACCGCCGACCACTGGAAGGCCGTCGTCGCCCACTACAAGACCGCCGTCGAGCGCGAGCTAGGCAAGCCCTTCCCGCAGGACCCGCAGGAGCAGCTGTGGGGCGCGGTCGGCGCGGTGTTCGCCAGCTGGATGAACGACCGGGCCAAGTTCTATCGCCGCATGCACGACATCCCCGAGGCCTGGGGCACGGCGGTGAACATCCAGTCGATGGTGTTCGGCAACATGGGCGAGAGCAGCGCCACGGGCGTGGCCTTCACCCGCAACCCCTCGACCGGCGACAACCGTCTGTACGGCGAGTTCCTGATCAACGCCCAGGGCGAGGACGTGGTCGCCGGTATCCGCACGCCGCAGTCACTCACGAAGGTGGCGCGCGAGGAGATGGGCGACATCACGCCTTCGATGGAAGAGGCGATGCCGGAGGTGTTCGCCCAGTTCCGCGACGTGGCCGCCCGGCTGGAAAGCCACTACCGCGACATGCAGGACGTGGAGTTCACCGTCGAGCAGGGCCGGCTGTGGATGCTGCAGACCCGCAACGGCAAGCGCACCGCCAAGGCGGCGCTGAAGATCGCCGTCGAGATGGCCAACGGCGGGGTGATCACCCGCGACGAGGCCGTGGCCCGCATCGAGCCCGGCGCCCTGGACCAGCTGCTGCACCCGACCATCGATCCGTCGGCGGAGCGTAACGTCATCGCCAAGGGCCTGCCCGCCAGCCCCGGCGCGGCGACCGGCAAGGTCGTGTTCGACGCCGACGAGGCCGAGAAGCTGGGTTCGGCCGGCGAGGCGGTGATCCTCGTCCGCGAGGAGACCAGCCCCGAGGACATCCACGGCATGCACGCCGCCCGCGGCATCATCACCGCACGGGGCGGCATGACCAGCCACGCCGCCGTGGTGGCGCGCGGCATGGGCCGCCCCTGCGTCTCCGGCGCCGGCGAGATCCAGATCTTCGAGAAGGACGGGCTGTTCCGCGCCCGCGGCAAGGAGTTCCGTCTGGGTGAGATCGTCACCATCGACGGCTCGACCGGCGAAGTGCTGGCCGGCTCGGTGAAGATGATCGAGCCGGAGCTGACCGGCGACTTCGCCTCGCTGATGGTCTGGGCCGACGGCGTGCGCCGCCTGAAGGTCCGCGCCAACGCCGAGACGCCGCTGGACGCCAAGACCGCGCGGCAGTTCGGGGCCGAGGGCATCGGCCTGTGCCGCACCGAGCACATGTTCTTCGACGAGACCCGCATCGTCGCCGTCCGCGAGATGATCCTGGCCGACGACGAGCAGGGCCGCCGGGCGGCGCTGGCCAAGATCGCGCCGTTTCAGAAGGCCGACTTCGTCGAGCTGTTCACCATCATGGAGGGCCTGCCGGTCACCATCCGGCTGCTCGACCCGCCGCTGCACGAGTTCCTGCCGCATGACGAGGCGGGCATGGCCGACGTCGCCGCCGCCACGGGCCTGGACGCCGCCAAGCTGATGCGCCGGGCCCGCGAGCTGCACGAGACCAACCCGATGCTCGGCCACCGGGGCTGCCGCCTCGGCGTCTCCTATCCGGAGATATACGAGATGCAGGTCCGGGCGATCATGGAAGCGGCCTGCGAGATCGCCAAGGCCGGCCGCCCCGCGCCGGTGCCGGAAATCATGCACCCGCTGGTCGCCAAGGGCGAGGAGATGAAGTTCCTCCGTGAGCTGACCGACCGCACGGCGAAGGCTGTGCTCGCCGAGCAGGGCGTGGAGATCGAGTACCAGGTCGGCACGATGATCGAGCTGCCGCGCGCCGCCCTGCGCGCCGCCGATCTCGCCGAGGCCGGGGCCGAGTTCTTCAGCTTCGGCACCAACGACCTGACCCAGACCACCTTCGGCATCAGCCGCGACGACGCCGGCAAGTTCCTGGGCGCCTATATCGACAAGGGCATCTTCGAGAAGGACCCGTTCGTCAGCCTCGACCAGGAAGGCGTCGGCGACCTGATCCGCATCGCCGCCGAGCGCGGTCGCGCGGCCCGGCCGGGCATCAAGATGGGCATCTGCGGCGAACACGGCGGCGACCCGGCGTCGATCCAGTTCTGCGAGAGTGTGGGCCTGGACTACGTCAGCTGCTCGCCGTTCCGCGTGCCCATCGCCCGGCTTGCGGCGGCGCAGGCGGCGCTGGCCAGGAAATAATCCTCTCCCACTTGGGAGAGGCGGACCAGCCGGAGGCTGGTGGAGCGGGAAGCGCCGTCGTCCGTCGTCGAGGCGCTGTCGTCACCGGCGGGCTTGCGCTGGGCGGTCAGGCAGGCATCCTGCCCTTATGCCACTGACCCTCGTCACCCCGGCCCGTGAGCACCTGCCTGCCTACGTGGCGGCGCTGGAGCGCGGCTGGTCGCCGGACAACACGGCGGGCGGGGAGGCGACGCGGGTGAGGTTCCTGGAGCGGATCGCCCAGGACGACGACGCCTTCCTGGCCAGCCTGGACGATCGCGAGGCCGCCGGGCCGGATATCGTTCTGCCGGACGGGTCGACCGTGAAGCGACTGCCGGGCTTCCATCGTTGGCTATGGGACGGCGGCTTCGTCGGCTCGATCGGCATGCGCTGGTCGCCGGGGACCGAAGCCCTCCCGCCGCACGTGCTGGGCCATGTCGGCTACGCGGTCGTGCCCTGGCGGCGCGGGGAGGGGCATGCGACGGCGGCGCTGGGCCTGCTGCTGCCGCTGGCGGCGGAGACCGGCTTGCGCTGGATCGACCTGACCACCGACCCGGACAACGTCGCCTCGCACCGGGTGATCGTCGCCAACGGCGGCCGGCTGGTCGAGCGGTTCACCAAGCCGGCGGCCTACGGCGGGGCCGAGGGGCTGCTGTGGCGGATCACCTTCTAGACCACGGCGCCGAACAGCATCCCGACCCCGGCCGTGACGGCCATGGCCAGGGCGCCCCAGAAGGTCACGCGCGCTGTCGCCCGCCAGACGCTGGCCCCGCCCGCCCGGGCTCCGACCGCGCCGAGCAGGGCGAGAAACAGTAGTGAGGAGGCGCTGACCGTCGCGCTGGCCCAGGCCATCGGCGTCAGGGCCAGCACAAGCATCGGCGCCGCCGCACCGACCGCGAAGGTGGCGGCCGAGGTCAGGGCCGCCTGGATCGGCCGGGCCGTGGTCATCTCCGAGATGCCCAGTTCGTCGCGGGCGTGTGCGCCCAGGGCGTCCTTCGCCATCAGTTGCTCGGCCACCTGCCGGGCCAGCGGTTCATCCAGGCCTCGGCCGACATAGATGCCGGTCAGCTCGTCCTTCTCCGCCTCCACGTCGGTCTCAAGCTCGAGCGTCTCGCGGGCCAGGTCGGCCTTTTCTGTGTCGGACTGCGAACTGACGGAGACATACTCGCCGGCCGCCATCGACATGGCGCCGGCCGCCAGCGCCGCCATGCCGGCGATCATCGCTTCGCCCTTGCCCGAGGAGGCCGCCGCTACGCCCAGCACCAGGCTGGCGGTCGAGACGATGCCGTCATTGGCCCCGAGCACGGCGGCGCGGAGCCAGCCGATCCGCGCCACCAGATGGCTTTCGCGGTGAATCTTCAGCCTGGTCATGCGGTCGTCCTCGCGTTCGAAGCGAGCAGCCTACCGCGAAACCCCCGCGCGTCCTTGCGGTGCGTCAACTCAGGGGCGCTTGACCTGCGCCACCGCGTTCAGGGCGAAGTCGATGTCCTCGACCGTGTTGCGCATGCTGGGCGTCAGCCGCACGTGCCGTGTCGAATAGGGCGCGGCCGAGCCGATGACCCGCTGGTTGCGCAGCCGCCGCACCACGCCGTCCGCCGACAGACCTGCCACGTCGAAGCTGACGATGCCGGCCGAGAGGCGCGGGTCGATCGGCGTGCGGACGATGACGCCGGGGATCTGGCGCAGGCCGTACTTCAGGCGCGAGGCCAGTTCGTGGGTTCGAGCCTGGACGTTGGCCTTGCCGACCCACAGGTGGAAGCCGAACGCCTCGCTCAGGGCCCAGACATGCTCAAAGGCCTTGAAGCCGCCGGGCGTCATCCGCGCGCCGGTGGTGGGGCCCGGATCGTAGCCGCCCAGCCAGGCGCCGTAGGCGTTGGGGGCCAGGAAGCTGGGAACGGTCGGGGTCACCCGCGACCAGCCGTAGTCCGTGCCCAGGATCACGCCGGTGCCGCGCGGCCCGAACAGCCACTTGTGGCAGCCGGCCATCAGGAAGTCGCAGCCCAGCTGGGGCAGGGTGGTGTTCTCGACCCCGAAGCCGTGGACGCCGTCGACGCAGAACAGCACCCGGTCCCGCTCATTGCGCAGGGCGTTGATCGGCGCCAGCGCGGCGGCGATCTCGCGGATCGGCAGCTTCATGCCGGTCGAGGAGTGCACCCAGGTCAGGGCCAGCACGCGGGTCTCGGGCCGGATGTTGCTGACGATGCGGCCGACGATCTGTTCGACCGTGGCGGTCGCGGCCTGGTCGTAGAGGCTGATCTTGCGGACCGTCCCGCCGCCCTTCAGCGCCGCCAGCCGCAGGGACTCGTGGGTGACGTAGTAGTCGTGGATCGTCGTCAGCACCTCCTGCCCGTAGCGCAGGCCGATCCCCGCATAGACCAGCGCTACGGCGGTGGTGGTGTTCTCGGTCAGGGCGATGTTGTCGGCCTTGACCCCGAAATAGGCCCCGGCGGCGGCGCGGGCGGCATTCTGCAGCGGCCGGTTACGCGCTTCCAGATAGGTGACGGGCGAGCGGTCCAGTCCGTCGCGGTGGCGGGCGATGGCGTCGCGCACGATCCGCGGGTTGGAGGCGAACAGCATGGCCGACAGGTCGACCTGGCTCCAGTCCAGCGACCATTGGGCCCGCACCCGCTGCCAGTCCGGCGCGCCGTCGTAGCGCTCCGGCGGCCGCATCGGCGGCTCGACGGCGGGATCGCCGTCGTGGAAGTCCGGATCCTCCGGCGCGGCAGGCGGCTCTTCAGGGAGGGGCTCCTGCGCCCGGGCGGCGTCGCTCAGCGCCGCGACGCCCAGCGCCAGACCCGAACCGGTCAGCAACCGCCGGCGGCTCAGCGCCGGTCCCTCCTCGCCTGTCCCGTCGCTCATGTCCCGCCCCGTTCCCCGCAGCATTGTCCACTGTCGCCGGACTGTCGACATCCGGCTTCTAGCGTCACGGGAATGCGTCGGACCTAGAGGGTGGTCAGGGCATCGATGTTCCGCAGCTTGCGGACCAGGCGGGCGAGGTCGGCGTTGGTGCGCTCCAGCACGCGCCGCTCGCGGTCCGTCCCGATGCCCCGCAGGGAGCCGCTGATCGCGAAACCCTCAGGCTCCTGCCGCAGGAGACCGTCCGCGACGAGCACCTGCATGTTCCGCCGCACCGTCTCGCGCGGCAAGCCCAGGAACTTCGCCAGGCCCTGGGCGGACACCAGCGCGTGGGCCGAGGGCGGCGGCGGGTCATCACGATCGGCGTACAGGATGGGATCGCTCTCGCTGAACCGCCACGCCGAACGGTCCAGTATCGCCAGCATCAGGTAGGCCTGCATCAGGTTCCGGGCGCCGGTGAAGGCGAGCAGGTCGACGACACCGCGCAGGACGTGGCGGGTGATGGCCCGCATCGTCCCCCACATCGTCGGGAACGGCGGGCTGGCCAGACGCTCGGCCACCTCGACTTCCGCGCAGCCGGCCGCCGCGAGGCGCTCGATGCAGCGGTTCAGCGCCGCCAGATGGTCTGCCGACATAGTCATCAGTTGCGCTGAACCCAGCGTGGCGGCGGGAACGATCAGTCCGGCGCCGGTGTCATCCAGCAGCCCGCGGGCGACCATCGCCGCGATCCTGGTCCGGGTGGTTTCCCGCGGCATGCCGAGAGACTCTGCGATGCGCTGGACCCGCATCGGTCGCCGCAGATCGTCGGGCGCCGGTCCACTGGCGTAGCGCATCGCCAGCACCGGATCTTCCTCGATCGCCGCCGCGTTGCCGGCCAGGACGGCTGCGAAGATGAGCCCGGTCTCGAGGTCGCAGTCGAGCCGCCGGCTTGTGCCTTGAATGACCTCAAGATTGAGTCTGATGTTGGTGCGGGCGCCGTGACGGAGGGTCATTTGCGCGCCCGCGGCTCAGGCCGGCCGGGCGAGGGCGAGACGGGCTTCGAACAGGCGGGCGCCTTCCCGGCTGAGGCCCCAGCGATGGCTCCCGGCGCCGAAGGGCAGCTCGACCAGGGGACGGGTGCGTGGATTGGCCGCCATGGCCTCGAGGTGGCTGTGGAAGGCAGCGACGATCTCGCGCCGCAGGGCCTCCGAAGCGGTCACCGACCGACCGGACCGTATCGAGGCGATGTGGTTGCACACCAGGTCGCGGTGCGCCTGGCCCCGATAGTGGACGAGCGCGTCGACGATCTCGGCGATGACCGGATCGATCCTGTTCGCCCGCCGGGCGCCTTTCGGACGCGGCCGGTCGGGGTAGGCGATGACGTTGTCCATGTATCCCCCCGGATGTCGGACGCACCTAGGGATCGGGCAGGGTCTCTGTCCATACCGGGAGGCGCCGGGAATGGGCGCCCCCTCCCGCGTGACGGCGAATTCACCTGACAGAAGGCCCGGCCCGTGGCCTCCTTCCGCCACACAGGGGAGGGGAAGCCCATGGCCACGGTCCAGGCCTTCGATGCGGCCGCCGAGACGGCGCGCTATCTGGCGACGCTGTCGCCGGAGGTTCACGCCAAGGCGACAGCCTATACCCAGGGCGGTCACTGGTTGCTGCTGTGGGGGACGCTGGTCGCCATCGTCGTCGCCTGGCTGATCATTCGCAGCGGCGTCCTGGTGAAGATCCGGGCCGGGGTGGAACGGCGCAAGCCGCGTCCGTGGCTGGCGGTTCTGGCGGTGGCGCCCGTCGCGCTGATCATGGAAGAACTCCTGAGCCTGCCCTGGTCGATCTACGCCGACTGGTTCCGGGAGAAGAGCTATGGACTGACCAGCCAGCCGCTTGGCGGATGGCTGGGCGAATGGGCGATCGGCGCGGGAATTGGCGTCGTCGTGTCGGCCGTCATCCTGTCCATTATCTACTGGCTGCTCCGCCGGGCGCCGAAGACCTGGTGGATCTGGGCCAGCGGCGTTTCGGCCGCCGCCCTGGTGCTGGTCATGGTGCTGGCGCCGATCTTCCTGCTGCCGCTGTTCAACAGCTACACGCCGGCGCCGGACGGACCGGTCCGCGACGCCATCGTCGAGATGGCGAAGGCCAACGGCGTGCCGTCTGAGAAGATCTTCGTCTACGACGGCTCCAAGCAGTCCAACCGCTACACCGCCAACGTCACCGGCCTGTTCGGTTCGGCCCAGATCAACATGAGCGACACCATGTTCAAGGCGGGGGCGGACATGTCCGAGATCCGCGCCGTCGTCGGTCACGAGATGGGTCACTACGCCCGCGGCCATATCCTGTCGCGCCTCGCCGTGACCACCCTGTTGCTGGTGATCGGCTTCTGGGCCGTGGATCGTCTGTTCCCGCTGGCCGCACGCCTGCTGGGCGCGCGAGACGTCAAGGGGATCGCCGACCCGGCGGGGCTGCCGGTGCTGATGGCAGTGCTCTCGGTGCTGGGCCTGCTGGCCGCCCCGGCCTTCAACTCGATCACCCGCCTGGCCGAGGCCGACGCCGATAGCTACTCGCTGCAGGTCGCCGGGGAGCCCGACGGCCTGGCCAAGGCGCTGATCCAGACGGTCGAGTACCGCGCCGCCACGCCCGGCCGGCTGGAGGAGATCCTGTTCTACAGCCATCCTTCGGTCAGCTGGCGCATCCGCAACGCCATGGACTGGAAGGCGCAAAACCTGGAGCGGGCGCCGGTCCTGATCGACATGACGCCGGGCAGCCTACCGACGACGCAGGCTCCGCCGCCGGCCGAGCCCGTCGCGCCCGCGCCCGATCCGGCCCTGTCGAAGCAGGGCGGCTAGCAGCGAAGGGCTTCCTGCGGCTAGAAGAGTGCCATGAAAACCCCCGAGCAAATCATGGCGGCCGCCAGGGCCGGCGATCCCGACGCCCAGGAACAGATCGCCCTCGGCTTCGAGCGGGTCGGCGACCCGGGCCAGGCCTTCAGCTGGATGGGCCTAGCCGCCCGGTCCGGCCGCGCCTCGGCCATTGCGCGGCTGGGTCTGTGGGAACTGATCGGGTACGCCATGCCCCAGAATCCCGCGGCAGGCGTGGAGAAGGTGATCATCGCCGCGCGCACCGGGGACCCGTTCGCCCTGCATGTGGCCTCGGTCATTCATTCCGGCGGCATCGGAACCCCGCGGGATCTCGGCCAGGCCGTGGTGTGGCTGGTGGCGCTTGCCGAGCGCGGCGACGCTCGCGCGGCCTGTCAGTTGGGACTGCTGTCGCGGTCAGGTCCGGCGCTGGCCCTGGCGGCGCGGCTGGGATCGCAGGCCGCGGCCCTGTTCATGAAGGATCGGGTCGCGCCGGCGGACGATGTCGACTGGCGGAAGGTCGCCGCGGGCATCGACCTGTCGGACTTCGCCAAGCCGTTCCACAAGCACCAGGACCGCACCGACCCCAATGTCTGGATGCTGGATGGTCTGCTGGAGCCGTGGCTCTGTGACTACGTCATCGCCATGGCGGCCCCGACCCTCACCCGCGGCAAGATCCTCGACGAGGAGGGCCAGGAGATCGAGCGCGAGGAGCGGACCAATACGGTCATGCACTTCGGGCTGGTCGACAGCGACGTGATCCTGGAGCTGATCAGCGCCCGGCTGTCGGCCGCCGCCGACATGCCGCCGGAAAACGGCGAGGCGCTGGGTGTGCTCCACTACGCGACGGGCGAGGTCTACAAGCCGCACGTCGACTACATCCCCGAGACCCTGCAGAACGCACCGATCCTGGAGAAGCTGGGGCAGCGGGTGCGGACCCTGCTGGTCTATCTCAACGACGGCTTCGAGGGCGGCGCCACCGAGTTCCCGCACCTGAAGGTCGGCTACAAGCCGCCGCGCGGCTGCGCCCTGATCTTCGACAGCGTCAAGCCGGACGGGCGGGTCGATCCCATGACCCTGCACGTCGGCGCGCCGCCGACCTCGGGCCAGAAGTGGGCCATCTCCAAGTGGTTCCGCAACAAGGCCCTGCGTCCGTCCGAGAAGGGCTAGGGCTCCGGCGCCTACCGCTTCCGGACGAACACCGTGCCGGCCGAGTAGCCTGCGCCGAAGCTGCAGATCAGGCCGGTCTCGCCGGCGGCGAAGTCGTCGCAGGTCTTGTGGAAGGCGATAATCGAGCCGGCGCTCGAGGTGTTGGCGTACTCGTCCAGGATGATGACGTTCTCGCCGGGCTCGGGGGTTCGGCCCAGCACCTTGCGGCCGATCATCTCGTTCATGTTGATGTTGGCCTGGTGCAGCCACATGCGCTTGAGGCCCGTCGGATCGACGCCGATGTCGCCGGCGTGCTCCAGGATCATTTCGCTGACCATCGGCACCACTTCGCGGAAGACCTTGCGGCCCTCCTGGACGAACAGCTTGTCGGGCGCGCCGATGCCTTCCGGCGCGGCGCGATTCAGGAAGCCGAAGTTATTGCGGATGTTGTTCGAGAACTGCGTCTTCAGCCGCGTGCCGAGGATATCCCAGCCGCCGGTCGCGTCTTCCGCCCGCTCCACGATCACCGCGGTGGCCACGTCGCCGAAGATGAAGTGGCTGTCGCGGTCGCGGAAGTTCAGGTGGCCCGAGCAGATCTCGGGATTGACCATGAGCACAGCGCGGGCCGAGCCCGTGGCGATGAAGTCGGCGGCGGTCTTGATGCCGAAGGTGGCGCTGGAGCAGGCCACATTCATGTCGAAGGCGAAGCCGCCGATGCCCAACGCTTGCTGCACCTCGATGGCCATGGCCGGATAGGCGCGCTGCATATTCGAGGCGGCGCAGATCACCGCATCGATCTGGCTGGCCGGTTTGCCCCAGCGGGCGAGGGCGTCCCTGGCGGCCGCGACGGCGATCTCGGCGAGGATCGACATCTCCTCGTTCGGCCGCTCGGGGATATTGGGCCGCATGATCTCGGGGTCGAGGATGCCGGCCTTGTCGACCACGAACCGCGACTTGATGCCCGAGGCTTTCTCGATGAACTCCGGCGACGACGGCGCGAGCGGCTGGACTTCTCCCGCGGCGATGGCCTCGGCGTTGGCGGCGTTGAAGTGCTCGACGTAGCTGTTGAAGGCCTCGACCAGCTCAGCGTTGGAGATGCTCTGGTCCGGGGTGTGGAGACCGGTGGCGGCAATGACGGCCTGATGCACGGTGGCGATGTCCCGACGGTGGCCGCGTGGTCGCGGCGCTTTGATGATTTGACCGGCGATAGATAGCACGCATGAGGGCCGCGTCAGCCCACCTGAGCCCCTGTGGCGCCTTGGCCACGAAACAAATCCGCCTCAATCCGCCGCTGAACCGTCCCGGACCCGCCGCGTTTGGCTCCTACGCCGATGGGCAGCTGGGGAGCTGGAAAAGCGTCAAGGAGACTATGACGATGAAGACTCTCATGATCGCGGCCTCGGCCGCCGTGCTTTCGTTGGCCGCCATGCCGGCCGCCGTTCAGGCCCAGGAAGCCTACGGCACGATCGGCTATGCCGGCGTCGATGCGGAGGGCGCGGACGTCGGGGCCCTGCAGGGCCGCCTTGGCTACAAGTTCAATCCCTACCTGGCCGTCGAGGGCGAGGCGGCGATCGGCGTCACCGACGACACGGTGTCCGGCGTCGATGTGGAAATGAAGCACGAAGTCGGCGTGTTCGGCGTCGTCACCGCCCCGATCGCGCCGAGTGTCGATCTGTTCGCCCGGGCCGGCTACACCGGTGCCAGCTTCGACACCTCGCTGGGGGACGTCGAATCCGACGGCTTCGCCTACGGCGTCGGCGGCCAGTACAACGTCACCGACAAGGACGGGATCCGGCTGGACTGGACTCGTCATGACCATGACGACGTAGAGGCCGATGTGTGGTCTATCGGCTACAGTCGCAAGTTCTAATTGATCTGAACACTGAAGATCAGGCGAAAACCCCTCCCGTCGGGAGGGGTTTTTGTTGTCGCGAGTCAAAAACGCCGGTACCCCAATCTGGGCGCACGAGTGAATGATGCGCGAAAGTTGGGGAACTACAGACATGAAGAAACTGATCGTTGCGGCCGCGGCCGCCGGCGCGCTCCTGGCCCTTCCGGCCCTGGCGCACGCCCAAACGCAAGTGTACGGCACCATCGGCTACGCGTCGGTCGACATCGACCCGGTGAACCTGGGCGCGATCCAGGGTCGCCTGGGCGTGCAGGTCAACCCGTACATCGCCTTCGAAGGTGAAGCCGCCTTCGGCGTTGGCGATGACGAAGTCGCCGGCATCAAGGTGGAACTGGCCACCGAACTGGCGGCCTTCGCGGTCGTCAAGGCGCCGGTCTCCGAGTCGCTGAACCTGTTCGCGCGCGTGGGCTACTCCACGACCGACGTCGAAGTTGGCGGCACGAGCGCCAGCGGCGACGGCGTCGCCTACGGCATCGGCGGCGAGGCGTTCTTCACGGCCAACGACGGCGTGCGCGTCGACTGGACCCGTCACGACGCCGACGGCGGCGAAGCCGACGTGTGGGCCATCGCCTACGTCCGTCGCTTCTAGTTTCGTTTCGCCGCAAGGCGACAACGCGACAGGTCAAGCCCTCTCCCGGCGACGGGGGAGGGCTTTTTCCGTTGACGCGCCGGCGAGCGGGTAGAAACTCCGCGCCGGGGAGAAGGCGAACGACGTGGAAGATCTCTACATCCTGATCGGGTCGGCTGCGGCTGTGGCCCTGATGGTCGCCGTGGCGGCCTGGGCGAATATCCCCCGTCCAGTTCCGGCGCTTGACGAGGCCTCGGCGCGCGCCGCGCTGGCGGACGAGTTCCCCGACAATGCTCCCGGTCAGCTCTGGATCGCCGCTGATGGCCGGGGAGTCATCGCCCGCGACGGCGACAAGGCGCTTGTCCTGTTCCGGCTGGGCGATTCCTGGGTTGCGCGCACGCTGGCCTGGGCGGATGTGATCAGGGCTCCCGTCCGCGGGGGCAAGGTTCACCTGCGCCTGCGGGACCCGGCCGCGCCTTTCGCCGCGCTGACGGTCAGCGGCGTCAATCCCTGGCCTCCGCAAGACGACAACAAGGCCATCGCCGCATGACGCTCGACCCGCTCGTTCCGCCCTTCGACCCGGTCACCTGGGCTATCCCGGTGTTCGTGGTCACCATCCTGGCCGAGATCGTGCTGGGCCGGCTGCGCAAGGCGAAGGCGACCTACGAGGCGAAGGACACCGCCACCTCGCTGCTGATGGGGCTGGGCAGCTCCATCGCCGGCGGCTTTACCGCCGCGATCGTCGTCGGGACGACGGTGTGGATCTGGCAGAACCACCGACTGTTCGACATCCCGATGACCGCCTGGTGGGCGTGGGTGGCGATCTTCTTCCTCGAGGACCTGACCTACTACTGGTTCCACCGCCTGTCGCACGAGCGCCGGTTCTGGTGGGCCAGCCACGTCAACCACCACTCCTCGCAGCACTACAACCTGGCCACGGCCCTGCGGCAGACCTGGACGGGCGGCGTCAACGGCTCCTGGCTGCTGTGGCTGCCGATGGCGTTCCTCGGCTTCCCGCCGGCGATGATCGCCGTGCAGAAGGGCATCAGCCTCGTCTATCAGTACTGGATCCACACCGAGGCCATCCACCGGATGCCGCGCTGGTTCGAGGCGGTGTGCAACACCCCCTCGCACCACCGGGTGCACCACGCCCGCAATGCGCGTTACCTCGACTCCAACTACGCCGGCATCCTTATCATCTGGGACCGGATGTTCGGCACCTTCATCCCCGAGGACGACAAGGAGCCGCCCCGGTATGGGCTGGTCCACAACCTGGGGAACTTCAACATCCTGCGCGTGGCCTTTCACGAATGGATCGGCATCGGCAAGGATCTCGCCGGCTCCCGCTCCATCCGCGAGGTGTTCGGCTACCTGTTCGGCCGCCCCGGGTGGAGCCCGGACGGGTCGCGCGACACCTCGGCCTCGCTGAAGGCGAAGTGGCGGGCGCGTGAGGCGGCGAAGGTGGCCCAGCCTGAGAAGATCGCGGCGGAGTAGGCGGTTGGGACTGCTTCGGGCGATAGCCCGTAGCTGTCCCTCAACACCGTTCGATGCTGTTGAGGGACAGGAAGCGCGTCCCTGCGGGACGCTCTATCCAGTCCCCTCGGCTACTCCCTCAACAACGGCAGGCTCAACCCGCCGGCCGGGCGCTGGGTCAGCAGTTCGCGGCGGAAGCGGAAGAGCTCGGCCGGGCGGCCGCCGGTCTCGGTGTCCATGCGGCCCAGGCCCTCGACCAGGTCGATGCGCTCGACCACGCGGCGGAAGTTCTGCTTGTGCAGCGGCACGCCGGCGATGGCCTCCACCGCCCGCTGGAGCGCCGAGAGGGTGAACTCCGCCGGCATCAGCTCGAACACGACAGGGCGGTACTTCAGCTTGCCGCGCAGGCGGCCGAGGCCCGTGGCCAGGATGCGCCGGTGGTCCGACAGCATCGGCTCGCCCAGCGCGGCCGAGAGGGCGCGGGGCTCGACGGCGGCCTCGCCCCGGTCGCGCGACTGGTCGCGGGCGGCTTCCGGGGCGAGGCCGGCCTCGTAGAGCAGCTCATAGCGGTCCAGAACCCGCTCCTCGTTCCAGCCCGCGCCGTCCAGCGAAAACAGCAGGCGGGCGCGGGCGAGGCGGGTTTCGTCGCGGCCTGCCCAGCGGCGCAGGGCCGGCGCGATGGCCTCGTCGATCAGGGTCGGGCGGCCCTGACGCCAGTCCTCCCAGGGAAAGAACCGCGACCAGGGCGCCCAGGCGGTGTCCAGGCCATCGGCGTCGACCGCCGCCGGCGTGAGGGCGAGGTAGCCCACCGAGACGACCCGCGCCGCCCCGGCCCCGACCTCGGCTCGCGGCGCGTCGCGACCCTTGTCGCCGAACGTATAGAGCTGCTCGACGTAGCCGAGGTCGAAGCCGGTCTGTTCGGTCACGAAGGCGCGCAGCGCGATCTCGAAGGTTCGGTGGCCCTCCGGATCGAATGGCCCTGACGGCAGGCCGGCCAGGGTGGTCGCCCGCGCGGTCGCCGCGTCGCGCGGGCGGACGGTCAGCACCACCGCCTCGCCATTGCGGACAGCCACGGTGACGGCGGAGAGGCCGATGACGACGGAAAGGGTCATTGCACCCTGACTAGCACCCGCGGTCGCCGGCGGGCAGGGGGCGCCTAGAACTTCAGGCCCAGCTCGAACGGCGACCCCGGATAGGCGTAGACGCCTTTGCCGATGCCGGCGACGGCGTCGACCATACGGCCCTTGCGGCCCATGATGTCGTCGGCCAGCCGGATCAGCAGGGGGTTGGGGGTGGCCGAGGCCGAGGCCTTGCGCAGCGCCTGGGCGATCTTCGCCTCGTCGACCTGGGGCAGGCGCTGGCAGGCGAGGATGAAGGCCGTGGCGGTCGAGCGGCTGACGCCGGCCCAGCAGTGAACCAGCATCGGCGAATGACCGGTCCACGTCTTTCCGAAGGCCAGCACGTCCTCGACGACGTCTTCCGCCGGCAGGATCTTGCCCGCCTGAGGCTCCCAGACGTCGTCGACGGCGATCTTGAGGTGGCGGTCGGGCCGGAACCCGCGCGGACAGTCGCCCATCAGGTGCGGATCCAGCAGCGTGATCAGGTGCGACGGCTTCTTGAACCGGACCACGGTGTCGACATCGCGCAAGGGGCTGACGATCAGGGTCACGCGAACCTACTCCGTATCGAACGCCGCCTGGGCCGGCTCGAACCCCGCCGCTTCCGACAGGACGTGGAAGCGGTGGACGTAGCGGTCCTGGGCTTCACGCGCCGGCATCGGTTCAAGCACAAGGGAAAGCCCCGCCGGAAGCGGGCCAAAGAACCCTAGGGACTCATCATGGCCAAAACCCGCCAACTGTGTCGCCTCGAAGTAGGCGCAGGCCCTGTCCGCCTGCTTGATCAGCTTCTTGATCGCCGCGGGCGTCTTGGCGGGCAGGCCGAAGCGGGCGTGGATGGCGTGCTCAAGCCGCTCCTCGAAATCCTTGTAGCTGACGCCGAGCGCAGCCTTGAACGGACTGATCATGTCGCCGATCACGTATTCCGAGGCGTCGTGCAGCAAGGCGGCGAGCCGCCACTTCGGGTCCACCGCCGGCTGGATATGGGCGACGATGTCCTCGACGACCAGCGAGTGCTGCGCCACCGAAAAGCCGTGCTCGCCGATCGTCTGGCCGTTCCAGCGAGCGACGCGCGCCAGGCCGTGGGCGATGTCCTCGATCTCGATGTCCATCGGCGAGGGATCCAGCAGATCAAGCCGCCGGCCCGAGAGCATCCGCTGCCAGGCCCGGGGGGCATTCCTCGGCGATTGCGCGCCACGCAGCCCTTTCGCCACCAGTTCGTTCCTTACACCAGGGAGGGCGCTTCAACTGGCGCATCGGTTGACAAAGATCAATGACCGGTTCTGCCTGATGCGGCCATTGTGAAGACAGAGGGAGATCCAGGATGAGTTGGGCTAGGATCATGGCGCCGCTGGCCGGTGGCACGCACGATGCGCGGGTTCTGGAGCACGCTGCGGTGATCGCCGCGCCGTTCGGAGCCGAGGTCGCTGCCGTGCACGCGCCGGCCGACATCGCCGACCTGATGCCCTGGATGGGCGAGGGCTTCATGGGCGGGGTGCAGATCACCGCCATGGACAGTCTCAAGGAAGCCGCCGCCGAGGGGGAGCGCGCCGCCCGCGCCGCCTGCGCCGCCTGCGGCTATGCGAAGACCACCTTCGTGGGCCTGGAGACGCCCGTCTGGGCGGGCCTGTCGATGGAGGGGCGTCTGTCTGACGTGGTCCTGTTCGACACCGACGCCGCGCGGGGGCGGGGTCCGCTGGCCGAAGCTTTTCAACAAGTGGTCGCCGACGAACAGCGACCGACCATCGTCGCGCGCGAGGGCCTGCGCGCCGACGGCGTTGTCGCCGTGGCCTGGGATGGCGGCAAGGAAGCCTCGCGCGCGGCCCGCACCGCCCTGCCGCTGCTCGAGAAGGCGTCCCGCGTGGTGATTCTGGCCGCGCCGGGCGCCTCGTCCCGCAGCTTCGATCCCGATCGCCTGAAGGCCTTCTTCGCGGCCCGCAACGTCACCGCCGAAATCATGCTGATCAACGAAACCGGCGACGCCGCGCAGCTTCTGCTCGACGGTGCCGCCAAGGTTTCCGCCAACATCCTGGTGGCCGGCGCCTTCGGGCACCCGCGCCTGCAGGAATACATCTTCGGCGGTACGACCCGGACGCTGCTGAACAACGACGGTCCGTCGCTGTTCCTGTCCCACTAAAACCAACAAGACGAGGGATATACTCATGACGCTGTCGCGTATCGTCATGCGCCTTGCGCGCAATCCAGGCACCGAGTTCGCCGACGGCGACGACCACAGGGGCTACACTCTGGTGGCGCCGCTTCTCGAGGACGGAAAGCTCGACGTGGACGCCTTCGCGAAGGTGCGGTCGGACTGCTCGGTGCGCCGCTTCGCGCCCGACGAGGACGCTGTGATCGGCCGCCTGGCGCGCAAGGGCCAGACCTGGTTCTTCGACTATGACGCCGCCGAGGATGCCGACGACGAACCGGTCCACCGCCTGGGTGAGCACCGGTTCTCGGTCGGGGAATACGTCTCCGTCGCGGACGAGGACGGACGTCTGCTGGCCTACAAGGTGACCGACGTCAGTCCACTATGATCGCGGCCCGGGAGTCGCGCCCGCCGACGTTGTGACGGACCAGGTCGCTGACGTCCTCGAAGATGTCGTCATGCTCGCCCTGCTTGTCGCGAACCTTGACGACGCCGACGACCAGCGGGCCGCCGACCGGACCACGAGCGTCGTAGCCGACCACCTTCCACTCGCCGGTCACCGCGTCGCTGGCCAGGATGTAGCGGGCCGAGACGCCTTCGCCGCGCTCCTTCTTGCCGGCCAGGGTGGCGGTGAAGTTGCGCGTGGCGCGGACTTCCGCCCCGCCGCCGTCGACCGCGTTCACCTCAACGCCCGGCGCGCGAACCTTGGCGCCGGACTCACCGGCCTGGATGCTGACGCCCGGAAGGCGGATGTCGACCTCATCGGCGTCAGAGGCGGCCGGCGTCGTCTTCACGTCCGGCAGGAGGGTCTTCAGTTCCGCCTCGATGGACGCCAGAGCGTCCGAGGGCGTGCCGTCCCCGACCTGGATCACCCTCAGCGTCACCTCGGCCCGGTCGCTTGTGTAGACGCAGGACAGGCCGTCGCTGGCCGCCGTGCTGCGCTTCAGTTCGCCCTGCCGCTCGGGACAGTCGAGCGTGTTGACCACCTTCAGGGCGTTGGCCTCGCGTTGCCGTCCGGCGTCGGGATGGTCACAGGCGGCAAGGCCAAGGACGGCGACGCCGGCGAGCAGCAGAAGGGGGCGGTTCATGGGCAGGTCCCTTTCGGTTTGTGTCCGAAACGTGGCGCCCCACCGCCCGAGGGGCCAGTGAATTCGCGGTAATCGCCTCAGATCTCGGGCGCTTCCAGCTGGGCGTGGATCTGCTCGAAGGCCACTTTCGCCGCATCGGCGATGGCGGCTGCGTCCTTCTGTTCGTAGGTGGCGCGCACCTTCACGCACCAGTCGCCGATCTGGACCATCCACAGCCCGTTGACGGTCTCATCGCCGGAGAGCCAGAAGCGCCCATGGCCGGGGAGGGGAGGCGAACCGGCCGCGAGCGGCGCCTCGATCGCCTCGATCACCCGCGTCGCATCCCGGGCCTGTCGCACATAGGTCTCGAAGACCCGCTCGCCCTCCATGCCCGGAAGCCGGGTGAGGTAGACCGTGAACCAGCTGTCGGCGATGCGGTAGCGACAGGAGACGTCCCGGCCGTCCTCTGCATGGTCGTAGATCATCAGCATGTCGCGGGCGAACCCGCCGATCGCGGCTTCGCAGATGAAACCGGTGGCCTTGTGCCGGACACGCCCCTCGTCGAGCTCGACGAAGATCACGCCGTCTGCGACCGGGCCGTTCCAGGGACGGGAAGGGGCCGTCGCGCCTGTCCCCGGGGCCGGAGCGCCCCCGCGGACGAACGGGTCGGCGGCCAGCGCCGGGGTGGCGGCCGCCGCCAGTACGACAGCCGCGACAAGAAGCCTGATGGCGATACGCATTACATCCCCCGCTCAATGCGAGCGGGAGTTTGGCACGGCGTACACGGGAAGGGTAGGCCCGCGGGCCGTCCTACTGCCCCGGACGCGCGCCGCTGCCTTCGCGGCGGGCCAGGAAGGCCAGGCGTTCGAACAGGTGGACGTCCTGCTCGTTCTTGAGCAGCGCGCCGTGCAGGGGCGGGATCAGCTTGGTGGGATCCTTTTCCTTCAGCATGGCCTCGTCGATGTCCTCGACCATCAGGAGCTTGAGCCAGTCCAGCAGCTCGCTGGTCGACGGCTTCTTCTTCAGGCCCGGCACCTTGCGCATGTCGTAGAAAATGCGCAGCGCCTCGGCGACGAGCTTCTGCTTGATGCCCGGATAGTGGACGTCGACGACCTTCTGCATGGTCTCTTCGTCGGGGAAGCGGATGTAGTGGAAGAAGCAGCGGCGCAGGAAGGCGTCCGGCAGTTCCTTCTCGTTGTTCGAGGTGATGATGATCACCGGACGGATCTTGGCGCTGATCGTCTCGCCGGTCTCGTACACGTAGAATTCCATCCGATCGAGCTCCTGCAGGAGGTCGTTGGGGAACTCGATGTCGGCCTTGTCGATCTCGTCGATCAGCAGCACGGGACGGGCGTCGGACTCGAACGCTTCCCAGAGCTTGCCCTTCTTGATGTAGTTCTTGACGTCCTTGACGCGCTCGTCGCCCAGCTGGCTGTCGCGCAGACGGGTTACGGCGTCGTATTCGTACAAGCCCTGGCTGGCCTTGGTCGTCGACTTGATGTGCCAGGTGATCAGCTTGCTGCCGAGCGCCTTGGCCACTTCCTCGGCCAGGACCGTCTTGCCGGTGCCCGGCTCGCCCTTGATCAGCAGCGGACGCTGCAGCGCGATAGCCGCGTTGACGGCGATCTTCAGATCGTCGGTCGCGACGTAGTTTTCCGTGCCTTCGAAGCGCTGGCTCATCTTCATCCCCCGAGGCGGCGTCGCCAGCCTCAAACAAACGTTCAATTCAGGGGCAGCCTACTGTGCTCCGCCGGACATTCAAGCCGGTTTCGGCGGCTCGGCGGGTTCACGCAGGAGGGAAGAGGGCGGATCACTGGCCGGGAAACTGTCGTCCAGTTCCTCGTCCAGCAACGCGTCCGCCTCGGCCTGTTCGATATCTTCGGGGGTTTTCCGGTCGGCCATGAGCGTCTCCCTGACGGAAGGGTAGGCGCTCACGGCGCCGGGCTCAATCGGCGCCGGGGTTGATCGACACCGGGTCGCTGGCCGGGAATGTCTCCTTCAGACCCTTGTCGAGTTGGTCGTCCACGTGGGGGTCAGCCGCGGGATCCACGGACTCTTCGGGGTGCCCCTTCTCGAGGTCGGCGGGTTTGTCGGCGTCGGTAGGCACGCCGCCGGGCTCGTTGGCGTCCGCCGAGATCGGCTCACGCAGAATATCGAGGCCCTCGTCGTCGCGGGCGGCCTCCGCATCCTCCTCGATTGCGCCGTCGTCGAACGGCGCCTCGCCGCCGTCGCCCTCGGCGCGGGTCGCGTCATAGACGTCGGGAATCTCGTCGAAGTTGGCGATGCGGTCGCCGTCCTCCGTGAGGTGGGTCTCGTCCAGGATCTCGGCGCGGTCCTGGGCTTCGGGTTCGAAGTCGGTTTGCGGGGTCATGGCGGGGTTCCTGAAGGGCGGGCCGGCGGCCCTTGGTCCCGGAATCAACCCGCTGCTCGCCCCGCCGTTCCCGCGTCCCGGGCTAGACGTCGAAGCCCCTGGCCCGCAGGCGGTTGGCCATGTCGCCCCGCCGCGCCGCCCATTCGTGCGCCAGCAAGCCAAGGCCGATGACGTCCACGCGCTCGCCGTTCTTGACCACATGATCCCGGAACAGCGCCTCGCGTTCGAAGCCGTGCAGCATGTGCAGCTTCCAGACCGCCTCGTTCGAGGCCAGGACCTCGCACCACAGCTTGTCCAGGCCCAGCGTGGCGAACACATGCTCGATGACCTGGAACTCGACGAACGAGCCGACGCCGAGTCCGCGGACGGACGGGCTGGCCAGGTAGTAGGCCCAGGCGCAGCGCCGGTGCGTTCGGTCGATGTCGGCCAGGTTGGCGAGGCCCACGGGCTCGCCGTTCACCTCGATGATCCAGTAGCGGCGGCGATCGTCGCCCGCCAGGCCGTCGAACCAGCGGTCGTGCTCGGCCTGGCTGATCACGTGGTCGGAATACATGTAGGCGGCGACGTCCGGGCTGTTTCGCCAGTCCAGGATCCGCCGGCGGTCGTCTTCGGTCAGGTCACGCAGAATGATGGCCGGAGCGGTCACAGGCGGCGGTCTCCCCCCAGGTGTTGCAGGTCCGGGCGGCCGCGGACGAAGGCGCGGACGTCGTCGCTCGTGAAGGCCGGATTGGCGGCATAGAGTGCCTCATAGACCGCACGCACGAACATCAGGTCATCGGGGCGGTCCACCGTCCAGCGGACCTCGCCCTCGTCCACCGTCTGGTGGTGAAAGGCGAGGGCGAAGCGCTCCGGCCGGCGATAGAGGAACGGTGTGACATGCTCGCGGTCGTAGGGATCGTCGGTTTCCGCCGCCGCCGCGCGCAGGGCCGCAACCCGGAACACCTCGACGTCCAGTCCCTTTGGAAAGGTCCGCCGCTCCCCGGCGTTGGCGACGTAGTCGGCCCCGGTCGCCTCGCGCAGCGCCAGGGTGGCCTCGATAACGTCGGGATCGGCCAACGGGCAGTCGGCGGTGAGGCGTGCGGCGATCTCGGCCGGGCTAAAGGCGTCGAGGACTCCGATAAAGCGGGCCAGCACATCGTCCAGGGATCCGCGGAACACCTCAACGCCGGCCGCTTCCATGGCGCGCGCGAGCGGATCGTCGCTCGGCTGGTCGGAGGTGGCGACGACGATGCGTGACAGGCTCGGCGCCCGCTCCAGACGCTCGATCTGGCGCAGGATCATCGGCGCGCCGGCGAGGTCGGCCATCACCTTTCCCGGCAGCCGGGTGGAGGACATTCGCGCCTGCAGGATCGCCAGCACCATGGCCGTGGTCTCCCGTCAGCCGACGCGGAGCTTGAGGGCCTCTGCAACCTCGCCCATGACCGGGGTCCAGTCCTGGTAGTCGCTCGAGGAGAAGCAACGCGCCTGCGGGTACCAGGGGTAGGCCTCGCTCCCCAGCCGGGTCCAGGCGCCGTCGACGCTCATCAGCCAGATGGGCGCGCCGCAGGCGCCGGCCAGGTTGATCGTTGCGTTCGAGAACCCGAGCACCAGGTCGGTGGCGCAGCAGAGCGCGGCGATGTCGTCCAGATCCTGCTTGAGGTCGATTTCCGGAGGCTGGAAGATCTCGACGCCGAACTCGCGGCAGGCGAACTCCAGTTCAGCGTCGCAGTCGCCGTACTGCAGGTTGACGAAGCTGACGCCCGGGGTCTTCAGGATCGGAGCCCACTGCTCGAACGGCGAGAAGAAGCGGTGCCGGGCGCTGTTGATCAGCAGGCTCTTCCACAGCAGGCCGACTTTCAGGCCGGGCAGGGGAGAGAGGGTCGATGTCCAGTGGGACACCCGCGCAGGATCCGGCGTCAGGAAACGCTCGCGAGCCGGGAAGGCCTCTACGGCCCGCCGGAAGCGGCGCAGCAGTGAGCCGATCGGGGTCCAGAGGTCGACCGCATCGAGGTCTTCCAGGAAGGTGACGGCGCGCACCGACCGGGCGTCGACCTTGAAGGTGGCGTGCGGTCCGACCAGCGCGTCCGGGAAGGACCGCTGGAACAGCGGCACGAGCCGGGGCTCCACCGCCAGGATCAGGCGTCCCTCGGGCCCGAGCGCCTCGACCAGGTCGGGCAGGACGTTGGCGAACATCACCTCGTCACCCAGGCCCTGTTCGCCGATGACCAGCAGGGTGCGGCCCTTGAGGTCGCTCTCCGGCGCCCACTTCGGCCGGTCGATTAGATAGTGGGTGACGTCGGCGAAGGCCGGCTGCAGGCGCGCCTCATAGGCGTCCCAGCCTTCGCCGACCCGGCCGAGCGCCATCAGGATCGTCGACCGCGCCAACTCCATCATCAGCCGCTCGTCGGCGGCCATCGGCGCGGTCATCGCCGTCTCGCAGTCCTCGAGCGCGCCCTGGCGGTCGCCGCGGGACAGCCGGGCGTTGCCGCGATTGTAGCGGGCCTTGCTGAACAGCGGATCGAGGCGCAGCGCCTCGTCGAAGAAGGTGGTGGAGGTGGCCGGGTCGCCCTCCTCGCCGATCACCGTCCCGAGCGTGTTCCACAGCAGCGCGCTTCCGGGCGTGCGGTGGATCGCGGGGCGCAGGATCTCGATGGCCTCGGCGAACCGACCCTGATCGCGCACGGCGCAGGCCAGGTTGTTGGCGGCTTCGAACGAGTCCGGATGGCTGGACAGGTAGTGTAGGAAAAGCTTCTCGGCCGTCCCCACCATGCCCATGCGATAGGCGAGGCGGCCCAGGTCGTTGGCCACCTCGGCGTGGTCAGGGATCAGCGCGAGGGCCGACTCGTAGCATTTGACCGACTGGGCGAAGTCGCCGGCCCGCTCGCGCGCGATGGCCAGGAGGTACCAGCCAAAGCCGTTCCGCTCGTCCATCTCCAGGGCGCGGATGGCCAAGTCGCCGCCGGTCCTGAAGTCGTCGGCCTGCAGCGCGGCCACCGCCTCCTGGAGGAGCGGCTGCACCGCCACGGCCTTGAGCTCGGCCACCGCGGCGTTGAGCCGTTCAAGGGCGGCCCGCGACCCCGAGTCGCCGGCCACCGGTGCGGCCATGCGCGGAGCGGCCGCGGCCACCTGCACAGGCTCCATGCCAAGCGCGATGGCCGAAGTCTGCGACTTGATCTTGGGCTGCGGCATGCGCGCACGACTCCGTGAACCGGACCGACAATACCGTCTCCGGATGCGCCGGTTATGCCTAATGGCGCATTAACCAGCGGCGAGAGGTCGCGGGCTGGGCAAGGTCCCGTTAACCGTGCGACCTTAGCGTTCCCTTCATCGGGCGGGTGGATTCTCCGGAGCATTGGTTCCGCGGACGAGCGCGCCCCCGACTTCGGAGTGAGACACCTTGCCGCTCAAACTGTCGCTGAAGCCCGGAGAGAAGTTCGTTCTCAACGGCGCCGTCGTGCAGAACGGCGACCGGCGCGGGGTCCTGGTTCTCCAGAACAAGGCGTCCGTGCTGCGCGAGAAGGACATCATGCAGCCGGAAGAGGCCGTGACCCCGGCCCGCATGATCTATTTCCCGGTCATGATGATGTACCTCGATGAGGCAGGGGCGCTCCGCTACTACGACGAGTTCGTGCGCAGGCTTTCGGAATTCATGGGCGTGATCCGCAATCCGGACGTCCTGGCTGACTGCGTTTCCATCTCCAAGCACGCCATGAGCAAAGAATACTACAAGGCGCTCATGCTGTGCCGGAAGCTGATTGAGTACGAAGACGAAAGGTTGGGCAATGTCGCTGCAGGCGTACCAGCAGGCCGCGGCGCGGGCTGAAAATCCGCGTGAGGCGGAGTACCGCCTCTTCGGTCAGGTGACGCGGGCTCTCATGCAGGCCGCCGAGCTGCCGGACACGGACATAAAGGGGCGGATCGAGGCCCTCGACTGGAACCGGCGCCTGTGGTCCGCCCTGGCCAGCGACTGTTCCGATCCCGCCAACCAGCTGCCGATCCCGCTCCGCGCGCAGATCATTTCGCTCAGCCTCTGGGTCAGCCGGCACACCAGTTCGGTGATCCGTCGCGAGGAAGACATCGAGCCTCTCATCGACATCAACCGCATCATGATGAACGGTCTGTCGGGCGGCGCCGAGGCCGCCTGAGCCGGCGTCGCATCCCCCGATTTGGGCAAACTCTGCCGCCCGGCCAATAGCGCCGGGCGGTTCGCGTTCGGGCCGGTCGGGACCCTTGCCGGGCGCCAAAATTCTTCAATTAAATCAGTGGCCCTGATGGTCAAAGAGTGCGGTTCGACTGGCCCGGGCCTTGCGATGCTGTTTGGTGAGCAAGAATGCTCGCCGGCAAAAGCCGGACATCCCCCCGACCAGAATGGAAGGAACGCCGATGAATTCGGTCAACACCAACGTGGGCGCGCTCGTTGCGCTCCAGAACCTCAACGCGACCAACATGGAACTGTCGCAGACGCAGAGCCGCATCAACACCGGCAAGAAGGTCGCCAGCGCGAAGGACAACGGCGCTATCTGGGCCATCGCCCAGTCGCAACGTGGCACTTCGCAGGCCCTGAACGCCGTGAAGGATTCGCTCGACCGGGGTCGCTCCACGATCGACGTGGCGATCGCCGCCGGCGAAAGCGTCTCTGATCTGCTGTTGCAGATGAAGGAAAAGGCCCTGGCGGCGTCGGACACCACCCTCGACTCCACCAGCCGGTCCGCACTGAACGAGGACTTCAAGGCCCTGCGTGACCAGATCAGCAAGGCCGTCTCGAACGCCGATTTTAATGGGACCAATCTCATCAAGACCGGCGCCACGGCCATCGCGGCCCTCGCCAATGCGGACGGTTCGTCCAAGATCACCGTGGCTGCTGAAGTCATGGCCCTGGGCGGATCCATCGTGACCGTCGCTGCGGCGGGCTCGATCGGAACGTCGACCCTGGCCGCGGCCATGATCACGACGGTCTCGACCTCCATCACCAACACCGGCGCGGCGCTCGCTCGCCTTGGCACCAAGTCCAAGGCTCTCGATGCGCACGTGACCTTCGTCGGCAAGCTGCAGGACAGCCTCGACGCGGGTATCGGCAATCTGGTCGACGCTGACCTCGCGAAGGAAAGCGCCAAGCTCCAGGCTCTGCAGACCAAGCAGCAGCTCGGCGTCCAGGCGCTCTCGATCGCGAACTCGTCAACCCAGTCGCTGACCCGACTGTTCCAGTAGGCCGCGACGCCGGGCGGGGCTCCAGAAGCCCCGCCCGGCAGCCTTTTCCTCCGGGGCGCCCGGCAGGAATTGCCACCCATGCCCTGAGCTCGGCAAATATTGCCGGGCGGCGCCATCCCTAACAGACATATAACGCAGTGATTTCAATCGCTTGAGGCGATTCGCTCAGCAGGCCAAATTGGCCCGGCGATTGCTTCCCAGTCAGGTGGGCAAAAGGCCCCCGGCAGTCAAAACGACGTCGGACACCTGAAAGGGAACATCGTCATGGCGCTGAACAGCGTTAACACGAACAACGGCGCGCTCATCGCGCTGCAAAACCTGAACGCCACCAACAACGAACTGTCGGCCGTTCAGGGCCGGATCAACACCGGCAAGAAGGTCGGCTCGGCCAAGGACAACGGCGCTGTGTGGGCCATCGCCCAGACCCAGCGCGGCACGTCCAACGCCCTGAACGCCGTGAAGGACTCGCTCCAGCGCGGTCAATCCACCATCGACGTCGCGATCGCCGCCGGCGAGTCCGTTTCCGATCTGCTGCTGCAGATGAAGGAAAAGGCCCTGGCCGCGTCGGACACGACGCTCGACACCACCAGCCGCTCGGCTCTGAACGAAGACTTCAAGGCGCTTCGTGACCAGATCACCAAGGCGGTCACCAACGCCGACTTCAACGGCGCCAACATGATCAAGGCTTCCGGCAACACCGTGACGGCTCTGGCCAACGCGGACGGCACGTCCAAGATCACGGTGGCGGCGCAGTCGCTGGCTCTCGGCGGCTCCAACGTCACTGTCGCCGCCACGGCCTCGCTCAGCACCGCCACCATCGCGGCGACGCTGGTCACGACCGTCAGCACCTCGATCTCGAACGTCGGCTCGGCCCTGGCCAAGCTCGGCACCGGCTCGAAGTCGCTGGAAATCGCACCTCACCTTCGTCGGCAAGCTGCAAGACAGCCTCGACGCCGGTGTGGGCAACCTGGTCGACGCCGATCTGGCCAAGGAAAGCGCCAAGCTGCAGGCCCTGCAAACCAAGCAACAGCTCGGCGTGCAGGCGCTGTCGATCGCCAACAGCTCGACGTCCTCCCTGCTCGGACTGTTCCGCTAAGGGCAACGCAAAAAGGGGCGGGCGGTCAACGCCGTCCGCCCCGGCCGCGCCGGCGAAGGTCGAGAGGCCTTCGCCATGCGCACGTTCAGAGAGACGTCGGTCGGGAGAGGCCGGCGTAAGGAGAGATGAAAGCCATCGCACCACTGTCGCCGGTCGCATCCACGGGCGCCTTCCAGCCCCCGCCGGTCGTCCGTACCGACTCCCCCAGGCCGCCGAAGGATCCCGCGCCGCAATCAGCGGACCTGCGTCTCGTCATCGAAGAAGACGAGCAGTCCGGCGCCATCGTCTACAAGACTCTCGATCGCCGCACCGGCGAGGTCGTTCGACAGCTTCCCCGGGAAGAGGTCCTGCGGCTGAAGGACGATCCCAGCTACGGCCCTGGCGAGATCGTCGACTCGAAGTCCTGAGGACACTCTTCGCGCGGCGACTTGCCGCAGCGAACCGAAGCCTTTGCCCGACACGGCTCCCGCCGTGGCGGCCATTATGGTTTACGCGCGTTAACCATACGCACACGATCTCCGGCCAGCTTGACCTGCGAGGGGGCTCGGTGAGTCGCCTCGACCTGCGAAGCGCCTTGCTAGGAGAAGCCCATGGCGATCAGCGTCCATACGAACCAGTCAGCCCTGGTCGCGCTACAGAATCTGAACAAGACCAACGACGACATGGCCGGCGTGCAGAACCGCATCAGCACGGGTCTGAAGGTTCAAGGCGCCAAGGACAACGCCTCCGTCTGGGGGATCGCCCAGGCCCAGCGCGCGGACCTCGGCGCCCTCGGCGCGGTGAAGATGAGCCTGGACCGGGCCCAATCCATCGCCGATGTCGCGATGACCGCCGGCGAGACGGTCTCCGACCTGATGTTGCAGATGAAGGAGAAGGTGACGGCCGCGATGGATCCGTCGCTGGACACCGTCGCCCGCACCGCGCTCGATTCCGATTTCAAGGCGCTGCTCCGGCAGATCACCCAGGTGGTCAACGACGCCGAGTTCGATGGCGCGAACCTCCTCGACGGTTCGCTCGGCGCCAGCATCCGCTTTCTGGCCAACGCCGACGCCAACTCCTACATCACGCTGTCGGGCAAGAACATGTCGCTGGGCGGCGCCTTCGTGACCATGGCCGCGACGGCCTCGATCACCACCGCAACCCTGGCCACGAGCATCCAGTCGGCGCTGACCACCTCGATCAGCAACGTTAACCAGGCGCTCGGCGACCTCGGCGCCCAGGCGCGGCAGATCGAAGCGCACAACACCTTCGTCTCGAAGCTTTCGGATGTCCTCAACACCGGCATCGGCAACCTCGTCGACGCCGACCTGGCCAAGGAAAGCGCGCGGCTGCAGGCCCTTCAGGTCCAGCAACAGCTCGGCGCCCAGGCGCTGTCGATCGCCAACCAGCAGCCGCAGATCGTCCTGTCGCTGTTCAAGAGCTGATGAAGCAGGCGCGTCACGGTTCCGCCGCGACGCGCCGCTATCGTAGACCGCTGCGGGGCGGAGCGTCTGCATGATCGAACTGCGTGATCTCGCTCCCGACGACGAGGAGCTTCTCTACCAGTGGCGTGGCGAGCCCGAGGTCGCGCGGTGGATGTCGGACGCCGACGTCTCGGGACGTGACGCGCACCGCGCCTGGTTCGCCCAGCTTTCCAGCGACCCGGACCTGCGTGGCTGGATCATCCAGCGCGGCGGCAGGCCGGCCGGCCTGCTGACTCTCACCGGTCTGTCCGGGCATCACCGCCGCGCCGCCTGGAACTGGTTCGTCGGTGATCGCGATGCGCGGGGGCGGGGCGTGGGCCGGGCAGCCCAGGTTCTGGGCCTCGACCGCGCCTTCAGGGACCTCGGCCTGCACAAGGTCTGGGCCGAGGTGATGGCGGACAACGACGCCGCTCTGAAGATCCAGACCGCAGTTGGCTTCCGCCGCGAGGGCTATCTTCGCGGGCATGTCCTCAAAGACGGCGCGCCTCGCGATGTGGTGCTGCTCGGCATTCTGCGGGACGAATGGGAGGCCCTGGCGCCGGCCGCCCGCGACCAGCTGGCGAAGGCGGGCCTGATCGCCGCCTGACGCCGGCTTAACGACTCCTCAGCCCTTGTCGGTCAAGCTCTGGGCGCGGAACTCCGTCCAGGGCCACCATGGTCATCTCGATCGACAGCAACGTCCTCCTGGGATTCTACCAGGCGCGCACCGGCGGATTGGCTTCCGCGGGCGTGTCGGGTGCTGGCGCGACCCTGGTCAACGGCAAGCCCAAGTACGCGCCGACGCCGCCCTGGGCGACGACCTCGACCGCCCTGAAGTCGAACGACCTGGTCAAGCAGGCCATGGCCGGGCGCCGGTTCATTGACGAGGGGGCCGCCCAACTCGACCTGCCGGGCGCCAGCAACGACTACAAGAAGCTCTTCGCCCTCTACCAGGGCCTGAACGCCTTGAACGGCCTGGCCGAGCGGGCCAAGACGACCGGCATCACCCAGGTCGAGACCAACCGCCTCGCGGCGGTGTTCAGCCGCGGCCTGGGCGAGATCACCAGCTACACCGACAAGCTGAAGATGGAGACCATGCGGATCACCCGCGGGGACACCATGATCACCAACAAGTCCGAGGTCGGCGTGCCGCGGGCTGTCTACAGCTACAAGACCGGCAAGGTGCACACCGGCGCGCAGAGCGATGCGGTCGCCGCCTTCCAGGGCGCTGTGCAGTTCGACATCACCGTCAAGCGCGGCAACGTCACCCACAACATCGTCATCGATCTGTCGGAGATCGCCGGAACCCGGACGATGGGCGCGGTCACCGCCCATATCAACGACAAGCTCTCGGCCGCCGGCCTGCAGTCGCGCTTCAGCGTCGAGCGCACGCCCGGCGAACCGCGCAAGGTCACCACCGGCGGCACGACGGTCACCCTGCCGGCCATCGCCGACGACTATTCCTTCAAGATCAGCGGCGACTCGACCGAGCAGCTGACCTTCTCGGCGGCCGCAACGACGCCGGCCGTCTATGTGACGACCTACGCCGGCGACCCTGACCCGGACAAGGACACCAAGACCGAGGACGGCAAGTTCGAGAGCACCCTGGTCAAGCTCGATGGCTCTACCGTCGGCGCGGCCGGCTCGAAGATCTCGTCCGGCACGCTGGAGGGCACGATCGAGACGGTCCGGGCCAGCAAGGTCGGGGCAGACGGCTCGCTCTACGTGCTGGCCGACGTCGACGGCACGGTGGACAACCAGACGGTCAAGGGCGAGCGCGACGTGGCGCTGCTGAAGTACGACAGCGCCGGCAAGCTGATGTTCGCCCGCACCCTGGGCGCAGCGGACCAGGCCGAGGGGCTGGCGTTGAGCATCGCTTCGGACGGGCGGGTGGCCATCGCCGGACGCGTGACCGGCGAGCTGAACGGCGTCACCAACGGCCCGATCAACTCCGCCGCCGCCTCCGACAAGAGCGACAGTTTCGTCACCGTGTTCGACGCCAAGGGCGACGAGATGTGGACCCAGCGCCGCGGCGCGCTCGAAGCCGACGAGGCGACCGAGGTCGGGTTCGGCGACAACGGCGTGGTCTACGTCGCTGGCCGGACAAAGTCGTCGCTGCCCAGCGGCGGCGGGACCATCGGCGGCTGGGACAACTACCTCATGGCGGTCGCGCCTGACGCCAAGGGCGCGCCCAAGACCCTGTTCACCACCCAGTTCGGCTCGGTCGGCGAGGACAGCGTCGGCGGCATGGTCGTCAACGGCTCGACGGTGACGATCGCCGGGGTCGAGAACGGGCGGGGCGTGCTGCGCAGCTTCTCGGTCACCCCCAGCGTCACCGACACGGTCCGCACCGACGACAACGGCTTCACCAACATCACCACGACGACCACCACCAATGGCGTGCCGACCGTGTCCTCGACCGACTACGGGGCGCACAACGGCGGCAGCGACCCGGTGAAGGTGACCTCGACCACCCACACTTCGGCCGCCAGCTTCACCGCGGGGGCGACGCGTGATCTGGGCCAGATGGGCGGAGGCTCGATCAAGGGCCTGGGCCTGGACGGCGGCTACCTGTGGGTCGCCGGCACGACGTCGAACGGCGCGCTGGACGTCAGCGGCGTGACCCGGGCCTACAACGGAGCCCAGGACGCCTTCGCCGCGAGGCTGTCGGCCGACCTGACCAGCACCGCGGGCGATAATCTGGCCTACTTCGGCGGGACAGGGAACGACACCGTCACCGCCATGACGGTGGCCGACGGCAAGGTCTGGGTCGCCGGCGGCGCCAGCGCCGACCAGCCCGGCGCGATGCCGATCTCCACCAAGGACGGCTACCTGGCCAAGATCGATGTGACCTCCGGCGCCGTGGAGGCGCAGCGGGTGACGGGCAAGGATGGCATGGCCACCGCCACGTCGATCGCCGTCGACACCACCGGCTCCAGCGCGCTGGACAAGCTCGGCCTGCCCAAGGGCGCGCTCCTTTTCGCTGACTCCCAGAAGCTGGTTTCGGCCACCTCGGTGCGGGCCGGCGACAGCTTCCAGATCCGCACCACCCAGGGCGGCCGTCTGGCGGCCGTGACCATCGAGGCCAACGACACGCTCGAGACCCTGGCCAAGAAGGTCGAACGGGCCGGCGGCTTCAAAGTCAAGGTCGAGGTCGTCTCCGACGGCGAGTACCGCCGCATCAAGGTCAGCCCCCAGCTCAAGACGGCCTCGGTCGAGATCCTGCCCGGCAAGGGCGGCAGCGACGCGCTGGAGGCCATCGGCCTGGCGCCGGGGGTCGTGCGCAACACCGTCATCGACGACGCGGGAAAGAGCGTCTCGGCCGACGGCAAGGGGCCGGTGTTCGGCATCGGGCTCGATATCGACCTGAACCTGAACTCCAAGGAAGGCATCGCCGGCGCCATCGCCGCGATCGCAAAGTCGCTGACCCGGGTGCGCGACGCCTATCGGACGCTCGAAACGGCCGCCAAGCCGGTGGTCACCGCAGCGCCCGGCTCCGGTGGGACCGCCCCGGCCTATCTGACCAATCAGATCGCCAACTACCAGGCGGCGCTGGATCGCCTGACGGGCGGATACTGACGCGGGCTTGAAAGCGTCGTCACCGCAGGCTAGCGGTTCAGGCATGGATTTCTTCAAGGATCGCCGGATCGTCCTGGCCGTCGGTGGCGGCGTCGCGCTGCTGCTCGGCATCCTCATCGCCGTGACCATCATGCGTGGCAGCAAGGCGCCGGCCGAGCCCCCGCCCGCCTCGCAGGGCGGCCTGGTCGTCGAGACCGGCCGCGATGACGACACGAAGCTGGATCCCGCCCGACCGATCCGCTGTTTCGTCGCCGGGCAGTTCGCCGGCGAGATCACCCTGACCGAGTGCGCCAAACGCAACGGCGTGGCCACCGGCGCGCTGGATGTCGGCGTCGATGAGACCGGCGCCCTGGCCGCCGCCGACTCCGCCGGCACCATCCTTGCGCCGCTGCCGCCCAGCCCGGTGGCGACGGCGCCCGCGCAGCCCGCGCCCGTCGACGCCGCCGAGCCTTCGCAGCCCTCGGCCGCCGGCTCGATGTGCTGGCGTTACGCCGGCGGCGGCTGGTCGCAGGCCGGGACGATGGACCTCAACAGCTGCGTCCAGACCCTGTTCGCCGGACAGTGCGAAAAGCGGGGCGGGGCCACCTACGGCCGCTGGGGCGAGCAGACGCTGCGGCTTGTCCGCGACAAGGTCGAGATCTCCCAGGACAACCGCCGCTTCCGCACGCTGGTGGAGCAGGGCGCCAACTGCTCCATCCCGCCGGTGGGTTGAGCCGGGCTCCGTTTAAGGTCTAGGCTCATCCCATGAAGCGCATCGCCCTCACGCTCGCCGTCGCCGCATCGGCCCTCATCCTATCGGCCTGCGACAAGGCCTTCGAGGCGCCGCTGGATCGGGGCGTCTGCTACCACATGGGCGTTCTTCCCGACGGGGGGTACAAGTTCAATGTCGTGGCCCGCGACATCGATACGATCGAAAAGTGCGCCGCGCAGCTTGAAGGCATGCGCCTGCGCTTCCTCCGCCTCGGCGGCCAGAACGCCGAGATGATCGGCGCCTACCAGGGCAGCTTCATCCACCTGCGTCGCGGCGGGATCTACCGGGCCCAGAAGTGGAACGGAAACCAGTACCTGATGCTGGTCCGGTCGGGCGACGGCCGGCTGGTCATGCCCGGCGCGGTGCAGTAGGGCGGCCTCCACCAGCGTCCGGTTGCGGCGAAATTGCTGTGCATAAGCGCTTGTCGACGAGAACAAAGTGTGAACATGTGGCTATCGTCAAACGTTAACGCCCGTTAGCCTGTGCGCCAGATTCCGGCGCGCCCCGGAGGTTCGATCGTCGGGCCTCGCGAACAAGGGGGACAAGGTCGCCGGGCGCGTGAAGGAGATTCCCATGGCGGGCAGCGTCAACAAGGTCATTCTGGTCGGCAACCTGGGCGCCGATCCCGAAATCCGCACCCTCAACTCGGGCGACCGCGTCGCCAACCTGCGCATCGCCACCTCCGAGAGCTGGCGCGACCGCGCCACCGGCGAGAAGAAGGAGCGCACCGAGTGGCATCGGGTCGTCATCTTCAACGATAACATCGTCAAGGTGGTCGAGCAGTACCTGAAGAAGGGCTCGACGGTTTACATCGAGGGCGCGATCCAGACCCGCAAATGGACCGACCAGGCGGGCGTCGAGAAGTATTCGACCGAGATCGTGCTGCAGAAGTTCCGCGGCGAGCTGACCATGCTGGGCGGTCGTGACGGCGCCAGCGCCGGCGGCGGCGCGTCTCGCGACGAAGGCGACTTCGGCGGCTACTCGGGCGGCGGCGGCGGCCGCAGCCAGCCGTCCGGTCCCCGGGAAAGCTTCTCGGCCGACCTCGACGACGAGATTCCGTTCTAGGAGCCTCGCAGGCGTCCTCGGGTGACGGCCCGCCGGCGGGAGCCGGAGGGCAGGGGCCCCGGCGCGCGGCGCAGGGTCTTGGGCTGGATCGATCGCTCAGGGCTTCACCGCCCCCGCGGCGCGTGCGAAGAGCGGCGCCGTGACCGCCTCCGCCCCCCAAACCGCCTCCGACAGGTCGTCGTTCTCGCTCGCCGAATGGGGGGCCATCGGCGCGATCCTGCTGGTCTGGGGGATCAACAACGCCGCCGCCAAGGTCGCCACTGACGAACTGCCGCCCCTACTGGTCGGCGGGTTGCGCTTCGGGGTGGCGCTGATCGTGCTGGCGCCGTTCCTGCGGCCGCCGTTTCCGCCCTGGAAGCAGATCCTGCCGATCATCCTGCTCTGCGGACCGCTGCACTTTGGCCTGATCTACTGGGGCTTCTCGCTGATCGAGAACCTCAGCCCGATGGTCGTGGCGCTGCAGCTGTGGATTCCGATGACGGCCTTCTTCGCCTGGCGGATGCTGGGAGAGCGGATGGCGCCCGCCGCCCTTGCCGGCATGGCCGTGGCCTTCGCCGGGGTCGCCTGGATGAGCCTGGACCCGCACGGCGCGGCCGACCTGCCCGGCATCGCGCTGGGCCTCGTCGCCAGCGGTCTGTGGGCGCTGGGCACGGTGCTGGTGCGGCGCATGCCCGGCGTGCCGCCGCTGAAGATGCAGGCCCTGACCTCGCTGGTCGCCGCGCCGGTGCTGCTGGCCGCCTCCTTCGCGTTCGAGGGGGATATCGTCGGCAAGGCGATGGCGGCGAGCTGGGTGGTGTGGACGACCATCGTCTGGGCGGGCCTGGCCTCCACCGTCGGCGCCACGGCCCTGCTGTTCTGGCTGGTCCAGCGGCGCGAGCCGGGGCGGGTGACGCCCTGGTTCCTGCTGACCCCTCTGGTCTCCTGCGGCATCGGCATCGGCCTGATGGGCGACACGCTGACGCTGCAGCTGGTGCTGGGCGGCGGGGCGACCCTGGTCGGGGTGGCGCTGGTGGCGCTGTCCGAACGCCGCGCCGCCGTCCGCGCCGCCGCCGACCGCCAGATCCAGACCTAGGTCTTCTAGGGTGCGCTGATGACGGCGCAGGCGACGCGGTCGCCGGCCCCGCCGATCGGCTGGCTCGCGTAGTCATCAGCCCTGGCATGGATGACCAGCGCCGAGCCGTCGGCGTCGAGCAGCGCGGGCCTCTCGCCGCCGGCCGCCAGGGCGACGAAGGGGGTGAACACCTCGACCATCGCCGTCCCGTCAGCGCCGGCATGCAGGTTCGGCAGGTCGCCGGCGTCGTTGTGACCGGCGGCCAGGAAGCCGTGGACGACGGCTGCGGCGTCGTGGACATGGCCGCCGGCGGACTTGAAGTCGGCGCTCGAGCAGTCGCCCTTCTCGTGGAAGTGCAGGCCGTGCCAGCCCGGCGTCAGCCCCTTGGCCTCGACGCGCAGGACAACGCCGCGCGCGCCCTCGGTGATCGTCGCGCGGCCCAGATCCGCGCCCCCGGGTCCCTTCAGGTCGATCGTCACCGAAGCGGGCGCGGCGAGCGCGGGGAGGGCGATGGCGGCGGCGGCGAGGGCAATCGGGAAAACGCGCATGGAAAGACTCTCCGGCAGGGGGAAAACGGCGCCCGAAGGTGGCGCCCGCGGGTCTTGGATGTTAACTAACAGGCGGACGTATTGGGTCCGATTCTGATAGCAAAATCCCGCACTTGACCGACGAAAATAAGACCCCTCCGGATGACGGACGGCGGGGGGCTGTAGCCCCCATCGCCATCGAGGACGAGCTGAAGCGCAGCTATCTCGACTACGCCATGAGCGTGATCGTGAGCCGCGCGCTGCCGGACGTGCGCGACGGCCTCAAACCCGTGCACCGCCGCATCTTCTACTCGATGCACGACCTGAACATGACGCCTGACCGGCCGTACTCGAAGTCGGCGCGCGTGGTCGGCGACGTGCTGGGCCGCTTCCACCCGCACGGCGACCAGTCGGTCTATTTCGCGCTGGCCCGGATGGCCCAGACCTTCTCGATGAACCTGCCGCTCATCGACGGTCAGGGGAACTTCGGTTCGGTCGACGGCGATATGCCGGCGGCCATGCGCTACACCGAAAGCCGGATGGCGCACGCGGCGACCGCGCTGCTGGCCGACATCGACAAGGACACCGTCGACTTCCAGGAGAACTACGACGGCAAGGAGGAAGAGCCGACCGTCCTGCCGGCCCGGATTCCGAACCTGCTGGTCAACGGCGCGGGCGGCATCGCCGTCGGCATGGCCACCAACATTCCGCCGCACAACCTGGGCGAGGTCGTCGACGCCTGCCTGGCGCTGATCGACAATCCCGATATCGGCCTGGACGAGATCCTCGACATCGTGCCGGGGCCGGACTTCCCGACCGGCGGCGAGATCATCGGCCGCACGGCGGCCCGCACCGCCCTGATGACCGGCCGCGGCTCGGTGATCATCCGCGGCGTCGCCACGGTGGGCGAGCTTCGCAAGGATCGCGAAGCCATCATCATCACCGCCATCCCCTACCAGGTGAACAAATCCAGCCTGGTCGAGCACATCGCCGAGCTGGTCCGCGACAAGAAGATCGAGGGCATCAGCGACATCCGCGACGAGAGCGACCGCCAGGGCATGCGGATCGTCATCGAGCTGAAGCGCGACGCCCAGGGCGACGTCGTCCTGAACCAGCTGTACCGCTTCACCGCGCTGCAGAGCAGCTTCGGCTACAACATGCTGGCGCTGAACCGCGGCCGGCCGTTGCAGATGGGCCTGCGCGAGATGATCGGCGCCTTCGTCGACTTCCGCGAGGAGGTCGTCGTCCGCCGCACCAAATTTGAGCTCAGCAAGGCGCGTGATCGCGGCCATGTGCTGGTCGGCCTAGCCATCGCCGTGGCCAACATCGACGAGTTCATCCACATCATCCGCAGCTCGGCCGATCCGGCGGAGGCGCGCGAGCGCCTCTGCGCCCGCGACTGGCCGACCGGCGACATGATGCCCCTGATCGCGCTGATCGCCGACCCCAGGACGGTCATCACCGACGGCGACCAGGTCCGGCTGTCCGACGAACAGGCCCGCTCGATCCTCGCCCTGACCCTGTCCCGCCTGACGGGCCTGGGTCGCGACGAGATCCTGGGTGAGGCGACGACGCTCGCCGGCTCCATCGCCGGCCTGCTGGAACTGCTCAGCGACCGCGCCAACATCATGGCCGTCGTCCGCGAGGAGCTGGTCGAGGTGCGCGAGCGCTTCGCCATCCCGCGCCGGACCCAGATGGTCGAGGGCGGCGCCGAGATGGAGGATGAGGATCTCATCCCCCGCGAGGACATGGTCATCACCGTCACCCACGGCGGCTATGTGAAGCGCACGGCGCTGTCGACCTACCGCAGCCAGCGGCACGGCGGCAAAGGCCGGTCCGGGATGTCGACCAAGGAAGAGGACGCCGTCACCCGCGTGTTCTCCGCCTCGACCCACGCGCCGGTGCTGTTCTTCAGTTCCGGCGGCAAGGTCTATCGCCTGAAGGTGTGGCGCCTGCCGGTCGGCACGCCGACATCGCGTGGCAAGGCCTTCGTCAATCTGCTGCCCATCGAACCCGGCGAGAGCATCACCTCCATCCTGCCGCTGCCCGAGGACGAGGCCCAGTGGGACGCTCTGGACGTCATGTTCGCGACCCGGTCGGGCAACGTGCGCCGCAACAAGCTCAGCGACTTCGCCTCGATCAACCGCAACGGCAAGATCGCCATGAAGCTGGACGAGGGCGACTCCATCATCGGCGTCGGCCTTTGTGATCCGCGTAACGACGTGCTGCTGACCACGGCCCTGGGCCGGGCGATCCGGTTCGAGGTCGGCGAGGTGCGCGTGTTCGCGGGCCGAGAGTCGACCGGCGTGCGCGGCATCCGGCTGGCCGAGGGCGACCAGGTGCTGTCGATGGCCATCCTGCACGGCGTCGACGCTACACCGGCCGAACGCGCCAGCTACCTCAAGTACGAACGGGCGCGCATCAAGGCCGAGGGCGACGAGGGCGAAGACGCCGCGGCGGCCGACGACGAGGAAGACGCCGGCGAGGCCGAGCTGACGCCCGAACGGATCATCGCGCTTCAGGCGGCCGAGGAGTTCATCCTCACCCTGTCGTCCGAGGGCATCGGCAAGCGCACCAGCGCCTACGACTTCCGCCGCACCGGTCGCGGCGGCCAGGGCCTTCTGGCCCAGGACCTGACCCGCAAGGGCGGACGCCTGGTCGCCAGCTTCCCGGTCGACCAGGCCGACGAGATCCTTCTGGTCACCGATCAGGGCCAGCTGATCCGCTGCCCAGTGGCCAATATCCGGGTCGCCAGCCGCAACACCCAGGGCGTCATTGTCTTCCGCACCGCCGAAGATGAGCACGTCGTGAGCGTGGAAAGGCTTGAAGCCTCGGCCGAAAGCGGCGACGAAGACGACAACGAAATCGACGACGGCAGCGGGGAGCCCCAGGCCCCCGCCTAGCGGTCAAGGCGCAAGGGGGTACCGGGTGCAGCGAGTCGGACTCTATCCAGGCACGTTCGATCCGATGACCAATGGTCATCTGGACATCATCGGACGGGCCGTGAAGCTGGTGGACAAGCTGGTGATCGGCGTGGCCATCAACGAGGGCAAGGGGCCGCTCTTCAGCCTCGATGAGCGCGTCGCCATTGTCCGCGACGAGACCGCCCATCTGCAGAAGGTCGCCGAGATCGAGGTGATCCCCTTCAAGGGCCTGCTGATGCACTTCGCTCGCGAGGTTCACGCCGGCATTATCGTACGGGGTCTGCGGGCCGTCGCGGATTTCGAATACGAGTTCCAGATGACGGCCATGAACCAGCAGCTCGATCGCGAGATCGAGACCGTGTTCCTGATGGCCGATCCCCGGCACCAGGCCGTCGCGTCCCGCCTGGTCAAGGAAATCGCCATCCTGGGCGGCGACATCACCAAGTTCGTGACCCCGGGCGTGGCCGAGCGGCTGCTGGGCAAGGTCCGCAAGGGGTGAAGGCGGTCGACCTCGACGCCTTCGCCGCCGAGTGGATCGCCGCCTGGAACGCCCACGACCTGGACCGCATCCTGTCCCACTACGCCGAGGACATCGTCTTCCGCAGTCCGGTCGTCAGGCAGCGGTTCGGCAAGGCCTCGGGCGAGGTCAGCGGCAAGGAGGAACTGCGCGCCTACTGGTCCGGAGCCTTCGCGCCGGGCGCGCCGTCGCTGCGGTTCCGGCTCATCTCGATCCTGGCCGGCGTCGATGGCGGCGCTATCCGCTATTTCAGCACCACGCGGGATTGCGAGGTGGTCGAGACCTTCGCCTTCGACGAGGCGGGGCTTGTGAAGCGGGCGGCGGCGTTCTACGCGGGCTGACGGGGCGTCATCAGAGAAGGTTTTCCATGAAGGTCGCGCCGTTCGCGCTCATTGCTGTTCTGTCCTTCGCCCCGGCGCATCCCGCCCTGGCCCAGGCTCCCGCGCCGGCGGCCGGGGAGTGGCGCACCCCCGATCCCGAGAATGTCCTGGTGTTCGAGACCACCAAAGGGCGGGTCATCGTCGAGATGGTCCCCGCGGCGGCCCCGGCCCACGTCGAGCGCCTGCGCACGCTGGCGCGGCAAGGATTCTACGACGGTCTGACCTTCTTCCGGGTGATCGACGGCTTCATGGCCCAGACGGGCGACCCGACCAACACCGGGGCCGGCGGCTCTGATCTGCCGAATTTGAAGGCCGAGTATCCGTTCCGCCGCGGACCCGCGCCGGCCTTCACGGTCATCGACCGGCTGCCCGGCGACTTCAATACGCCATCGGCGACCGAGGTGGGCTTCCTGGGCGTCCTGCCGGTGCGGTCGCTGCCGAGCATGCAGATGATGCTGGCGGCCGACGGCAAGGTGACCTCCTGGGGCCTGTTCTGCCCGGGCGTGATGGGCATGGCCCGCGCGACCGATCCTGACAGCGCCAACAGCCAGTTCTTCTTCATGCGCGCGGCCTATCCGTCGCTGGACAACGACTACACCGCCTGGGGACGGGTGCTGGTCGGTCAGGAGGTCGTCCGGGCGATCAAGGTCGGCGAGCCGGCGCCGGCCCCGCAGGATGCGATGACGTTGGTCCGGGTGCTGGCCGACCTGCCGACGGCCCAGCGGCCGAAGGTCCAGGTGCTGGACGTCGCCGGCCCCACTTTCCGGGCGATGATCGCCGAGGCGAAGGCGAAGGCCGGCGGCCGGCCGCTCAATCCCTGCGACATCGAGATCCCGGCCAAGGTCGGCTGACGGAGGACCGCCATGCGTCACCAAACCCTGATCCTCGCCGCTTCCGCTCTGGCCTTCGCCTCGCCGGCGCTGGCCGAGCCGGGCGCCGCCGACTGGCGCACGCCGAACGCCGACGATGTCCTGGTGATCGATACCAGCAAGGGCCGGGTGATCGTCGAACTGGTCCCGGAGGTCGCACCCGGGCACGTGGCGCGGCTCAAGGAACTGGCGCGCAAGGGAACCTATGACGGCCGGACCTTCTTCCGGGTCATCGACCGCTTCATGGCCCAGACCGGCGATCCGCAGGACACGGGGGAGGGCGGAACGGACCTGCCCGACCTGAAGGGGGAGTTCACCTTCCGCCGCGCCGCCGATACGCCCTTCACCGTCGCCTCCAGCCCCTGGGGAACCGAGGAGGGCTTCCTGAAGTCCCTGCCCGTGGTCAGCCAGGCTATGAGCTGGAGCGAGATGACCGCCGACAAGAAAGTCGCGGCCTGGGGCAGCTACTGCCCCGGCGTGGTCGGCATGGCGCGGGACGACAATCCCGACAGCGCCAACAGCCAGTTCTTCCTGATGCGCCAGCCCTACCTGTCGCTCGACAAGCGCTACACCGCCTTCGGCCGGGTGATCAGCGGCCTGGAGGCGATCCGCGCCATCAAGACCGGCGAACCGGTCGCCGCACCGCAGGACCGGATGGACCGCGTGCGCGTTCTGGCCGATATACCCGCTGCCGAAAGGCCAGCCGTGCGGGTCATCGACCCGGCCGGACCCTGGTTCAAGGGCGAGATCGAGCGGTTGCGCAATGAAAAGGGCGCCGACTTCTCGCTCTGTGACGTGAACATCCCTGTGAAGGTGGAATAGCCCCCATGACGACCGACGCCGAAAACACCCTGCTGCTGACCACCGAAACCGGCGTGGTCACCATCCAGCTGCGCCCTGACCTGGCCCCCGGCCACGTCGAGCGGATCAAGGAACTGGCCCGTGAGGGCTTCTATGACGGCGTGGTCTTCCACCGCGTCATCCCGGGCTTCATGGCCCAGGGCGGCGACCCGACCGGCACCGGCTCGGGCGGCAGCAAGAAGCCGGACCTGAAGGCCGAGTTCTCCCGCGAGCCGCACGTCCGCGGCGTCTGCTCGATGGCGCGGACGAACCAGCCGAACTCGGCCAACAGCCAGTTCTTCATCTGCTTCGACGACGCCACCTTCCTGGACGGCCAGTACACCGTCTGGGGCGTCGTCACCGACGGCATGGACCACATCGACGCCCTGCCCAAGGGCGAGCCGCCCCGTCAGCCGGGCAAGATCGTGTCGATGAAGGTTGCGGCTGACGCCTGACGACAAGCGGGGACATGCACTGAAGTGCATGTCCCCTCGGCGTGTTAACGCCGAACGCGACGGATCGAGCTGACCCGGTCGTTCAGGTTGATGGTCTTGAGGTTGGGGCTGTCGGCGTCGACGGTGCGGCACTCGCCGCCGAAGTCGCGGGCCGAGCAGAGCAGCCAGGACCCGCGCAGGACGCGCACAGAGGTGACTTCGTCATCGAGACCGGACCCGGCCAGGTCCGGCACGGTGTCCGAAATCTCCAGCCGCATGCCCCGGTAGTCCGGGTTCTCGAACAGGATCAGACCAGCGGGACCGGAGCCGCCGCCGCTCCAGCCGCCGCCCTGTCCGTAGCCGCCGCCCTGGCCGTAGCCTCCACCCTGGCCATAGCCGTCCCGTTCGCACTCCAGCCGCCCATTCACGTTGGCGACGCCGCGCTGGCAGGAGCGGTAGTAGAGCTGCGTCTCGTAGAAGGACCCGCTGTTGTTCTTGCAGCGGGCGTAGAGCTGGCCGTCGAAGGCGCTGATGTCACGGCAACTCTGCTGATAGGAGCCATCCGGGAGCCGGTCGTAGCTGCCGCTCCAGAACGGCGCGGCGAAAGCCGTCGTGGCGAGCGCGAACAGGCCCGCGGCGACGGCGGCGGTGCGAAGGGTCTTGGCCATGGAAGGGACTCCGGACGGGAAGGACCTCGCCATGTAACGGCGTTCCCTGTGCATGGTCCAGCCGTCAGGGGCGCGCGAGCTCGACCACCACGGGGTAGTGGTCCGAGCCCAGCGCCGGCCCGCGGCGGACCTCCACAGTCTTCCAGTCGGAGCCTGCGTAGACCTGGTCGATGGCCAGCACGGGGAAGGGCGCGGCGAAGTCGAGGCGCGAGAATCGGCCCGCCGGCCAGGTGAACAGCGCGCGGGTGCGTCGCTCCAGCCCGAACAGTCGATCCTGACGTCGCAGCGAAAAGGACCAGGGCGTGGAGTTGAAGTCGCCGACAACCACCAGGCTCTCTTTCGGGAACCGCTCCAGCACCCGGGACAGCCGCAGGGTCTGCTGCTGCTGCGGCCCGGCCGGCAGCGGCCAGGTGTAGTGGGCGCCCACGACAGTGTAGAGGCCGCGGCTGCCGCGGAAAGTGGCCCAGGCGCCAGACAGGTTGGCCTCCGATACGCCGGCCTGCAGGCCGCCCTCAGCCTCCGCCGCCCGCTTGGACAGGATCATCGTCGAACAGGCCAGGGGCTCGGCGCAGGTGGTGCGGTGCGGGTACCGGGACGCCAGCGCCCGGGCCACGCCGCCGGACCTGGCGAAACCCTCCTGGAAGACGATGACGTCTGGGGCCTCCTCCAGAATCCATTGCGCGGTGGCCTCGGGGTCGCGGTTGCGGCCCCAGAGATTGAACTGGACGATCTTCAGGGTCGGTCCCTGGGCCGGGGCGTGCTTCTGACCGGCGGCGGCGCTCAACTCGGGGGCCATCAGCAACAGCGCCGACAGGGCGCTGACGATGACCAGGCCGGGCGTCACGCGCCCCTTGCGGCCGGTCACGGCCCAGACCACCAGTCCGGCCAGGGCGCCGGCCAGGAGCCACGGCGTGAAGTGCGTCAGGACGTCCAGACGGTCGCTGAACCGGCCGCCTTGGGCCAATGCAAGGACAAGGGCGCAGCCGGCCGCGAGCAGCATCGCGGCGGCGCGGGCAAGGCCGGAGAAGATCTGGAGCAGGGGTCTCACGCGCTCCGTCTAGCACGCGATTCGTGCACAGGCGGTGCAGCCGTCGCGCGGGTTCGGCGCCCTGTCACTCGCCGACGAAATAGACCATCGCCACAGGCCGGGCCGGCGCGTCGCCGACCTTGAGCAACCCGCGCAGCACCGGTTGCTGGCTGGACCCGTCGTTGCGGGCCTGGGCCAGGGCGGCGGGATCGAACTGACCGCTGAACAGCACCTCGCCCAGCTTCGGATCAGCACCTCTGAAAGTCACCTTGCCGGAAGACAGGCTGTAGGCCTGCGGCAGGACCCGAACGCTGACGGCATGGGCCTCGCCGCCCATCTCGTTGGTCTGGACCGGGCTGGTGACGTCGTCGAACTGGAGCAGGATCGGGCCGAACACCGAGGCGCGCTCGCCCTTCTCCCACTGCTGGAAGTCGCTGGGCGCGCCGATGCCCAGGTGCGTCAGGCGGTAGTTGCCGATCTGGGTCGGCTGGGGCGTCAGATAGAAGCCGGACGCATCGAGCGCCGCCTCGTGCCGGTAGCCGGGATCCACCTCGACGGCCGGATCGGCGACAGCCGCTGCGGCCGGCGCGGGCGCCTCGGCGACGGTCGGCGGCGGCGCTTCGGCGGTGTCCGGCTTGCGGTTGCAGGCCGCCGCCAGTGCGGCGAGGCCGACAGTCAGAGCGATGATCGCAGGACGCATAAGGAACCCCAGGTTGCCTGCGCAATGTGTGGACGCGCGGCGGCATTGTCCATCGCGCGCTTGACGAAGACGCCGGGACGTGGCGCATCGCCCGCCCATGCGTCTGTCCGACTTCGACTTCGACCTGCCCGAGACCCTCATCGCGCTGCGGCCGGCCAGCCCTCGCGAAAGCGCCCGCCTGCTCGTGGTCCGGCCAGGGGAGGCTCGACAGGACATGACCGTCGGCGACCTGCCCTCGCTGCTGCGCGCCGGCGATGCGCTGGTCTTCAACGACACCCGGGTGATCCCGGCCCGGCTCGATGGCCTTCGCGAGGGACGCAGCGAAGGCGGCGGCGACGGTTCTCCGGTCGCGGTCGAGGCGACGCTGCACAAGCGTCTGGCCGCCGATCGCTGGAGCGCCTTCATGCGGCCCGGCAAACGCCTGAAGGCCGGCGACCGGATCCGCTTCGGTGCGACCGGGGATCGGGGCTGCGAGGGCGCGCTGCTGGACGCCACGCTTGTGGAGAAGGGCGAGGGCGGCGAGGTCGTGCTGGCCTTCGACCTTTCCGGACCCGACCTCGACCTCGCGATCAATATGCGCGGCCATATGCCCCTGCCGCCCTACATCGCAGCCAAGCGCGGGGAGGACGATCAGGACCGCACCGACTACCAGACCGTCTATGCGCGGGAGGACGGCTCGGTGGCGGCGCCCACGGCCGGCCTGCACTTCACGCCGGACCTGTTGGCCCGGCTGGCGGCCGCAGGCGCGTCGCAGCACTTCGTCACCCTGCACGTCGGGGCCGGCACCTTCCTGCCGGTCAAGGTCGACGACGTCGCCGACCACAAGATGCATCCCGAATACGGCGAGGTCAGCGCCGCCACGGCCGCCGCCCTGAACGCCGTGCGAGCGGCGGGCGGCCGCATCGTCTGCGTCGGCACCACCTCGCTTCGCCTTCTGGAAAGCGCCACGGGGGAGGACGGGGTCATCCGGCCCTGGGCGGACGAGACGGCGATCTTCATCACCCCCGGCTACCGCTTCCGCGCCGCCGATGTGCTGATGACCAACTTCCATCTGCCGAAGTCGACGCTGTTCATGCTGGTCAGCGCCTTCGCCGGGCAGGCGGCGATGCGTGAAGCCTACGAGCATGCCATCGCCACCGGCTACCGCTTCTATTCCTACGGGGATTCAAGCCTGCTATTCCGCGCCTGATTTCATCCCGTGTTCCCGGCGAAGGCCGGGATCCATATCCATCCCGAGCGACTGCGGATCCGCATGGACCCCGGCCTTCGCCGGGGAGACGGAACAAAATTGGCTTCTTTCCCCTTCGATATCGCCGCCACCGACGGCGCCGCCCGCACCGGAGTTCTGCGCACGCCGCGCGGCGATATCCGCACGCCGGCCTTCATGCCGGTGGGCACGGCCGGCACGGTGAAGGCCCTGACTGTCGATCAGGTGAGCGCCACCGGCGCCGACATCATCCTGGGCAACACCTATCATCTGATGCTGCGGCCGACGGCTGAACGGGTGCAGCGGCTGGGCGGGCTGCACAAATTCATGCGCTGGGAGCGGCCGATCCTGACCGACAGCGGCGGCTTCCAGGTGATGAGCCTGTCGGGGATCAGCAAGGTGACCGAAGAGGCGGTGACCTTCGCCAGCCACCTGGACGGCAGCAAGCACGTTCTGACGCCGGAGCGCTCGATCGGGATCCAGGCCGACCTGCTGGGCAGCGACATCGTCATGCAGCTGGACGAATGCGTCGCCTGGCCGGCCGAGGAGGCGCGGGCGCGGCAGGGGATGGAGCTTTCCGCCCGCTGGGGGGCGCGGTCAAAGGCGGCGTTCGGGACGCGCGACGCCCAGGCGCTGTTCGGCATTCAACAGGGCTCGACCTTCGAGAACCTGCGCCGGGAATCGTCCGAGCGGCTGATCGAGACCGGCTTCGACGGCTACGCCCTGGGCGGGCTGGCCGTGGGGGAGGGGCACGAGGCGATGTGCGAGGTGCTCGACTACGCCACCGGCATGCTGCCCGCCGACCGGCCGCGCTACCTGATGGGCGTCGGCAAGCCGATCGACCTGGTCGAGGCCGTGGCGCGGGGCGTGGACATGTTCGACTGCGTGCTGCCGACGCGCTCGGGCCGCCACGGCCAGGCCTGGACCTGGGACGGGGCCATCAACCTGAAGAACGCCCGCTTCGCCGAGGACGACCAGCCGCTCGACGAGGACAGCGACTGCCCGGCCAGCCGCGACTACTCCAAGGCCTACCTGCACCACCTGGTGCGGTCGGACGAGATCCTGGGCCAGGTCCTGCTGTCCTGGCACAACATCGCCTTCTTCCAGGCCCTGACCGCCGCCATGCGGGCGGCCATCGCGGCGGGGACGTTCGAGTCGTTCCGGCGGGAGTTTCGCGCCCGGCACGTGAAATAGGCGCGTTGCGTCCTTCGACACGCCGCTTCGCGGCGGCTCAGGATGACGTCGTCAGAAGTCTGCCCACCTACGCCATGCTGAGCAGCACCCGCAGGGTGCGTGTCGAAGCACGCAGGGCCTACTTGATCGGATACTTCGGCCCCTTGCGCGGGGGCTCCTTGGGCAGGGTCGATTTCAGGTGGCTGGGCGTGGCGGGCGGATTGCAGCCGCGCGATTCGCCCAGCCCCTTGAGATAGCCGCGACGGATGCCGCCGGCGGTGATCGCCGCCCGCACCAGCCGGTCATGCCGTTCTGCGCCCGACAGCCGCCTGACCCAGCCGCGCAACGGGATCAGATCCTGGGCGGCGCCGGCGACGAAGCCCAGAGCCGTGTCCTCGGCCGCGTCGCGCCCCTTGTCGATCAGGTCGCGCTCATCCCCGCCGGACGCGGGGTCATCGATGTCGGCGCCGAGCGCTTCGTAGAGCGGCCGCACCTGGGCGATGATCTCCGTGCAGGTCGCGGGATCGGGCCGCTTGTAGGGGTCCTCCAGCGCGTCGAGCAACACCTGCGGGATCTTTGTGCGCAGCATGTTGAGGTCACGCGCGGGCGCGGTCACGGCGCCGGTGACGCTGCCCTTGTTGATCTGGTCGGTGGTCTGGACGCGGCCCGGAGGCGGCGCGGCGCCGGCGGTGGCGCAGGCCGTGAGCGACAGGCAGGCGAGGGCGGGGACAAGGATACGCATGGCGACAGCATAATCATGGGCCGGACCCTGCGGAAAGCCGTCACGGCGGGTTGCCGCGCCGGATCGTCGCCACTATGGTCCGCGCCGCTTCGGACCGGCTCAGCCGCCGCTTCGCGAGCGGGCCGGTAGCTCAGTGGTAGAGCATTCGACTTTTAATCGAATGGTCCTGGGTTCGACCCCCAGCCGGCCTACCAATCAAGCAGTTGAAATGCTGCGGACTTTTCGACGCGGCGCTGCGCATTTTCATCAGCCGTCCGACTCTCCGGCCCTCGCCAGGTCTTCGTGCGCGTCGCGGAGGCCGCTGCCGGCCACGCCGGCAGTCAGATCGGGCTGTCACGCCGGAGACCGTCGCCGCGAGCGGGGAGAGGCCCTGGCGCGAGCGGGTCAGGTGCGCCTGCAGGCATCCGCATGGACAAGGGTGGCGGTCGGCGCCGGCGCCGGGCGAGGCTTTCCCGGCGCGAACTGCATGATGAGCCGTTCCTTCGCGCGTGACCCCTTGCCGGCAAGGCCCGGCAACGCGTTCTGGCTCGACAGCAAGGCCCAGAACTTGATGCGGGGCTCGTCCGGCCGTGCGGCGAGGCCTTCGGCAAAGGCCTGCGAAGACTGGGTGAAGAGCTCGATGGCCCTTGGCTCGTCCTTGCCGGCGAGCGCAGCGTCGCCAAGGGCGAAGAAGGCCATGCCGATACTGCACGACCGGGCGTAGGCGTCGAACGTCCTGGGCAGGTCGACGAGGTCCTTCAACGCCTCCTGGTAGCGCGTGAGCTCGAACTGCGAGCGGGCGCGGGCGTACTTGGCGTCGACGAAGATCGGTCGCACCTTCAGGGCGCCGTCGAAGCTCTCCACCGCGGCCGCATAGTCGTTCAGCAGAAAGCGCGTCACGCCGAGGCCGAACAGCGCCTCCGGCAGGTCGGACTTCACGACCAGAACCGCCTTGTAGTCATCGGCCGCCTGCCCAAGCTCGACCATGTCCCGCAGCGGACCCGCGCGCTCGCGGCGCGCCTCCGCCCGCCCCAGGTAGGCCTGGGCGTAGTTGGGTCGCAGTCGAATGGCTTCCCCGAAAGAGTCGATCGCCGCGCCGCGGGTGCCATTGGCGGCGTAGATTCGGCCCAGCGCCTCGTAGGCTTCCGGCAGCGGACGGATGCTGATGGAGGCGTTGAGATCGTCGACGGCGGCCTGCACCTGGCCGGCCTGCAGCTTTGCAAGCCCACGCGCAGCGATGATCCCAGCCCTGGCTTCGGCGTCGCCGGGGTCGGCGACGGCCGCGGCGGAATACTCGCGTTGGGCCAGGTCGTACCGGCCCTGACTCATCTGGGCCGTGGCGCGATCAAGGGCGGCCCGAGCGGCGACGGGACCTGTGGTCGGGGGCGGTGCGGGCTTCGCCGCCGCCTTGCCCTTTCCGACGGGCGCGGCCGGAGGCAGCGCCGCGGGAGCGGGCGGCGGGGGCGGCGCGATCGCCAGCAGGATTGGCGGCGGCGCGACCAGCGCGCCGGCTGAGGCGGGCGCGCCAGGCGTTGAAATCGTGGGCGGAGCAGCCGCAGCGGCCGGAGGTGGCGCAGCGGCCAGGACCGTTGGCTTCGCCGCGGGAGGAGGCGCCGCAGGCGGCTGCGTCGGCCGCGTCGGCGGCGGCGCGGCAGGTTGGGCCACGACGGCCGGCTTCGGAGCCGGCGGCGGTGGGACGACTTTGGGCGGCGGCGCCGCGACCGTCGCGGGCGCGATCACGACCGGCTTGGCGGGGGGCTTGTCCGAGACGGCCTGCGGGGATCCGGTCGCCGGTGGCGACGCAGTCGTTGTTGCGGCCGCCGGGGGCGGTGCGGCGGCCGTCTGGGCAGGCTTGGAAGGCGGCGACAGCGGAAGGGTCGGGCCGGGTGGGGGCGTGGGTCTCGCCATCTCTGGCGGAGGGGTGGCCGGCGCGGGTCTGGCCGCAGTCGTCATCGGGGGCGGGGCGCTGAAAGTGGCCGGCGGGGGTGAGGCGGCCGCCAGGGTCGCTGGTGCAGGCGGACGCGGCGGCGCCGTGACAACGGGCGAGGCGGCAGCCGGCGGCGCGGTGACCAGATGCGCCGGCGGCGAGGCCGCAGGCGGCACGACCGTCGGGCTCGCCACGACCGCCGGGCGCGGGGGCGATGGCCGGGGCGTCGGCGGAGGGCTGGCCGGCGGCGCGGCGGCGGCCATCCGGGGCGCCGGCGCCGGAATGGCCGCGCCGGTGAAGTCTGCGCGCGGCATCTGCGGCTGGTAGCCGGCGGGCAGGCTGAGCCGGCCCGGGCTGTCCTTGCAGGGCACGTCGGCCCGCGCAGCAATGCCATGCCAGGTCGTCAGGGACCTGATTCGGCCCTCGACTTCCGTCCAGCGGCCGTTCCAGGCGGCCAGTTCCGCCAGAATCTGCGGCCGGAAGGTGTAGCCGCGGCCCTGCACAGCACCCTGGTAGTCTTCGAGGTAACCGGCGGCCTCATAGTCGGCGAGCCGCCGATTGAGGGATTTCATGTAGGCGTCGATCCGGCTCAGGTAGGCGCTCGCGGCCTCCGACTCGGCGAAGATCGTCGCCAGATAGGCGTCCCGGGCCTCTGGCGTGTCGTAGCAGGTGAGGGCGCGGCTCTCGATGTCGCGCGAGAACCTGAAGGTCGGCCGCAGGGCGGCGAAAGGCGGATCGTCCAGGCGCCTCGGCAGCGTGGCTTCGAACGCCGCCGCCGCCGCCGACCTGGGGTCGATCTCGCGGGCCAGGTCGACATAGCGCCAAGCCTCGCCCTCGTCCCTGGGGCGCAGCTTGAAGCGCGCCTTGGCGAAGGCGATGTAGGCATCCGTCAGGCCAGACATCGCGGGAGGACCCTTGAGGATCTGAATCGCCGTGTTGGCGGTGTCGGCGGCGTCCTGGTAGGCGCCCTCGTCATAGGACAGCAGGGACAGCTGGACGTATGCGAGTCCCTTGCCGCCGCGGCTCTGGACCCGCTCCGCATTCTTGAGCATCTCGCGGGCTTCGCTGCGTCGACCGGCCAGGCGGTAGGCTTCGCCCAGGCGGGTCCAGACAGGCCCGGACTTGGAGGCGTTGTCGGTGAAGCCGATGTAGCTCTTCTCCTCGGCCTCCAGTCGCGGGATCGCCAGCTGGGGCAGGCCCAGGCGGAGGTAGATGCTGCCCTCGAGGCGATTGCGACGCCGTTCCTGGTTGCCGGACAGCGCGGGGAGGCTCTGGGCCGTCTCGGCGGAGCGAACGGCTTCGACGGCCCGGAGGGCCTTCTCGTAGTCGCCGTTCACGTAGGCGAGTGTGGCTTCCACCGTGTAGCGCGCGCGATCATCCGCGCCCGCAAGGTCGCGGGCGTAGCGCGCGTCGAACTCCCTGGCCTTGGCGCGGGCGCTCTGGGCCTCTCCGACGTCGATCAGGTCCAGCAGATCGGTGAGGAAGTCCACCATCGGCACGCCGGACGACGACGGGGCCGGCGCCGCGGCCTCGGGCGTGGGCGGGACCGGCGCCGGCGCAGCGGGCCTTGGCGGTGTGGGAGCCGGCGCGGGGGGCGCGGGGGCAGGTGACGTCCCGATGCCGAAGTTCGCCGAGCCGGCGCGGGGCGATGGCGGGGTCGGCGCCTGGACGACAGCCGTGCTTCCGAACGCTGATTCGAGATCGTTGAAGGTCTGGGCGACCGAGCGCCCGCCGGTCAGAAGCCCCGGCAAGCGGGTCGTCAGGTCGCCCGGGCGCATGCCGGCGGCCGCCGAGATCAGGTACACGTCCCGTGTCCGCCGTGCCGGATCGCCGGCGCAGACGCCGCCAAGGGCATTGACCATCAACGAGGAGGGGCAAGCGTCGAGGAAGACGGTGACCACCGCGCCCTTGGCCCGCAGCCGCTGCACCGTGTCATCAAGATCGATCGCTGAGGCCGGGAGCTCAGCGGCGCTGGTCGGGGTGACGCCGGCCGGGACCAGATAGTCGCGCCCGTTGGCCCGCACGCCGAAGCCCGCGTAGTAGATGGCCACGAGGCTGCTCGGATCGGCCTGGCCCTCGATCTGGCCGATCGCGCGGTCCAGATCGCGCTGACCGGCGTTGCTGGCCGAAATGACGGTGTAGCCCAGGGCGGACAGCTTCCTGGACATGACGTCGCCGCCTGCGGCGATGTCCGGTCCGGCGCTGTTGTTGGTCACCACCAGGGCAATACGCCGCGCGTCGGCCTGCCGGCCGCTGACCTCTGCCGGCCCCAGCAGCGCCAGGCCCAGAGCGACGGCTGCGCCAGCCACTCCACGACCGATCTTTCCACGCCAGCGACCGATGCCCAAGTCCCTCACACCAAGCGTCGGCTCGCGCCGCCCTCTGCCATACTCCCGCGCGACCATTGGCGTACCGGCGATAGGCGTCAAGCCTGCGAACGGCGCGCCACGTCGATCTCGTCCTTGAAGGTCAGGAAGGCCGCGAGCGCGTCGTTCGCCAGCACCTGCACCGCGGCGCCTGCCGCACCGCCCTGGACATCGAGGAAGTCCTTGGGATCGACCGGAACGCCGTCCTTGTGAACTTCGTAGTGAAGGTGGGGTCCGCTTGAGACGCCCACGTTCCCCGACAGGGCGACCACCTGCCCCTGGACGACTTTCACCCCCGCCGCGACGCCGGCCGGAAAGCCGCTGAGGTGGCCGTACCAGGTCTCGAGCCCACCCTCGTGGCGCAGCTTGAGCAGCACGCCGAAGCCGGACGCCGGGCCGGCGTAGTCGACGACGCCATCGGCGGCCGCATAGATTTGCGTGCCGATGCCGCAGCCGAAGTCGACCCCGTTGTGGTTCCGAAAGACGTCATGCAGCACCGGGTGTTTGCGGGGACCAAACAGCGAAGTGATCCGCGCGCCGTCGAGAGGCGTGCGCATGAAGGCGCGCTTGGTGTTGCGGCCCCGGTCGTCGAACCAGGCCTCGTCCCCGCCGGGCGGGCGGAAGCGATAGAGGTAGCGGTCCTTGCCGCCAGCACTGAGGAACGCGAAGAGCAGCTTCTGCTCGCCGACGACGTCATCGCGGGCGTCGCGCTGCTCCTGATGGACGACCTCGAACTGATCGCCCTCGCGGACTTCCTGGGCGATGTCGAAGTCGAAGGCGAGAGCCTCGCCGAACTGGGTCATCAGGTCAGGACTGATGGTGTCCACCGCCGAGGCGTAGAGGCCGTCGCGGTTCACCTGTCCCCGCGGGTGGGCCACGAGGCGGCGGGCGAGACCCGCGTCCAGCTGTGTCGCGACAAATCCTGCGTCCGTCCGCGACAGGCGATACCCGACCCCATCCAGCATGCGGCGCAGTTCGGCGCCCGTCAGCGCAACCCCGCCGCCGGCCGCCTCGCGCAGACGGATGGTCAGCCGCATCCTGCCGGGACTCGAACCGGCGACGGGGCGGAGGGCCGCGATCGCCAGGGCGATGTCTCCGGCCGTCACGCCATAGTTTCGAAGTCGCTCCTCCAGCCCGGCGTAGCCGTCGACGGCGGGGGCGATGTGCTCGGCGTCGCCGCGCGTCAGCTGGATGGCTGGAGCCGTCTCGCCGCTCGCGGCCGTGTCAGGGCGGCGCAGAAGGGCGAAGGCCGCGCCCGCGGCCAGGACCGTCGCGGCTGCTCCACCGCCGAACATCAGCATCCGCCGGCTCTTGTCCGGGGCCTGTTCGTGACTGGTCGGGGCGGCAGTCGCCTCGCCGCGAGCCGACCAGGCGCGAGGGTCGAACGACTCGACGGCCGGGTCGCTCGAAGGCGATGCAGCGTCCTTGGCCGGCTCGGGTTTGAGCCAGGTGCGGGGGTCCAGGGAGGGCTCCTGCGAGGGCCCTTCGCCAAACGGCGGTCGTCGACCCGTCATTCGCCACTTGCTCCCTTCCCGGTCTGACCAATAAGGGTTTCACTCTGGACTTCGCAATCGGCTTCGTACGCCGGAAACGAAGTGAGTGGGGGAGGGTGCGAATGGCTGGCGAAAGCCGTGTTGCCTGGCGCGAAGGCGCATTTCTGCGCCCGCAGCACTTTCAGCAACAGGACCGTTTCGTAGAAGCCCTGGTCGAGACCCGGGCGGCCGCGCTGTCGCCCTATCCCTGGGGCGTTCGCGAGCTGGTGTTCAACCAGAGCCTTCTGCAGCTTGGCAAATTCGGCATCGAGCGCTGCACGGCGATCCTGCCCGACGGCACCGTCGTGCGAATTCCGGGAGACGCCCCGCCGCCGCCGCCGATCGATGTGCCGGTCGCGGCGCGCGATGTGGTGATCCATCTGACCCTGCCGGCCCGCCAGCCGGGCGCGATCGAGTTCGCGACCGCCGATGGCGACCGGGGCGCGATTCGTTTCCTCGTCGAAGAGGAAGCCATCCACGACGCCTATGCCGACGAACGCCTCTCGGAGGACATCGAACTCGCCCGGCCGAACCTGGCCTTCGGCATGACGGCCGAACACACCGAGGGCCGGGTCACCCTGGCTCTGGCCCGCGTCCGCGAGGTGGACGCCGGCCGGGTCATTCTCGATGACCAGTTCATTCCCCCGACGCTCGACGCCCGTGGGGCCGAGCGGCTCAAGGCGATGGTCACCGACATCATGGGCCGGGCGGAGCAGCGCGTGGAGGAACTCTCCGTCCGCGCCGTCGAGGCGACGAGAGGCGGGGCCGAGACCTTCGCCTCCTTCCTGCTGCTGCAGGCGCTGAACCGCTGGAGCCCCGTGCTGGCGCACCAGAAGGCGCTGCCGGCCCTGCATCCGGAGCGGCTCTATGAGACCTTCGTGAGCATGGCGGGCGAGCTCTCGACGCTGGCGCTGCCCCAGCGGCGGCCGCCGGTCTTCCCGACCTATGACCACGAGAACCTGCAGGGCGTCTTCCAGCCGCCGTTCGAGCTTCTGCAGGCGGCGCTGTCCATGGAGATCGCGCGCTCGGCCGGCCAGTTGACGCTCGAGCCCGTGGGCCCCGGCGCCTATACGGCCCGCGTCGACGACCACGGCATCTTCCAGAACGGCAGCCTGTACCTGGCCGCCCGCGCCTCGGCCCCGCCCGAGGCGATGCTGGCGCGCTTCGCCTCGCTGGTGAAACTGGGTCCCGTGACCCGGATGCGCGAGATCGTCTCCAGCGCGCTGCAGGCCGGCGTCCGCATCAGCCCGACCCCGACGCCCCCGCCGCAGTTGAGGGTGCAGCCGGGCTACCTCTACTTCGAGCTCGACCGCTCCTCCCCGGACTGGGCGGAGCTCACCAAGGCCCCGGCCATCGGTCTGCACGTCGCCGGCGACTGGCCCGATCTCGAGCTCGAGCTCTGGTGGGTCAAGCGGAGCGGATCATGAGTGATCAGAACGGCTCCGGACCCAACAGGACCGTCTTCCAGCCGTCACCGCTTTCGCAGATGCGCGGCACGCCGCCGCCGACGGCCGGCGTCGCTCACGCCGAGTACCGGCCGCCCAATCCTTCCGTCGGCGCCCATGACATTCCGGAGGCGCCGACCGGCGTGCCGCCGCGCAACCCGATGATGGCCAGCGCCGCGCCACTGCTGGCGTTGCTGGCCTCCATGCGTTCGGGTCGGGCGCGCATGAGGCTGCCTGACCTGCACACGCAGGCGGCCGCCGACATCGAGATGTTCCGCCGCGACCTGGCCGGGATCTACACCGAGGAGGAAATGCGCCGCGCGACCTACGCGCTGGCCGCGACCGCCGACGACATCGCCCTGAACCTGCCGTTCGACGAGGCCGATGTCGCCGAATGGGCCCAGCGCAGCATGGTCGTGCGCTTCTTCCACGAGGCCATCGGCGGCGACCGCTTCTGGCGGCTGCTGGACGAGATGGTCGCGCGCCCCGCCGAGCATGCGGCGCTGCTGGAACTCTATCACGCCTGCATGGGCGCAGGGTTCGAGGGGCGCTATCGCGTCATCCCGGGCGGCCGCAGCCAGCTCGAAGCCCTGATGCAGCAGGTTTACCAGGCGTTGCCTCATCCCCGCACCCTTTCGAAGGCCGAGTTGTCGCCGCGTTGGCGCGGAACCGACGCGCCGGCCGTCACAGTCGGCCGCTGGACGCGGGTGGCCGTCATTGCCGCAGCGGCGCTCGGCCTGTTGCTGGTCGTCTATCTGGCCCTTCACCTCTGGCTCGGGTTGGCCGGCCGCGAGGCGCGGGAGGCGGTGGCGGGGCTCGTGCCTGATGAACCTCTGACCCTGTCGCGCCAGGCCCCCCCCGTGATCGCCGCGCAGAGCAGCCAGGGCGACAGCATCCGCAAGCGACTGGCCGCCCGCATCCAGGCGGGCCAGGTCGAGGTCGTTGACGAGCCCAGATCGATCCGCGTGCGGACGCTGGTCCCGGGTCTGTTCGCGCCCGGGTCCGACCGCCTGATGCCGGCCTACGACGGCCTGTTCCAGGAAGTCGCCCGCGCGCTGAACGCCGAGCCCGGCGCCATCCGCATCGAGGGCCACACCGACTCCGACCGTCCCCGCGGCGGCCTGACCTTCACCGACAACCGGCAGCTGGCGCAGGCCCGCGCCGACGCGGCCGCCGCCATCGTACGCGGCGCCCTCACCGACAAGGGCAGGGGCGTCACCGCCGAGTCCTTCGGTGACAGCCGGCCGCTGAAGCCCAATGACACCGTCGACGGCAAGGCGCGCAACCGCCGCGTCGAGGTCGTGATCGAGCGGAGCGGCCGATGAAGCGCGTCCTCCGTCTGCTGGCCAACTGGTGGGTGCTGTCGATCGGCGCGGCGGTGCTTGGCGCGCTCCTGCTGACCCTGATCCTGCCGCTTCTGGTCCATTCGCTTCGGCCGCTGCCCTGGCGGCTGGCGCTGCTGGCGCTGGTCGGCGTGCTTTGGGGCGTTGCGGCCCTGTTGCGGTTCCTGGCCGCCCGGCGGGCGGCGGCGCGGCTTGCCAACGCCCTGGCGGCGGAGTCGGCCCGCGCCGGCGACGAAGGCGCGGTGCTGGCCGGCCGCATGAAGGAGGCCGTCGCCAAGCTGAAGGCCGATAGCGGCGACCGGCGCAACTACCTCTATACCCGGCCCTGGTACGTGATCATCGGCGCGCCGGGCTCGGGCAAGACCACGGCCCTGCTGAACTCCGGCTTGCGCTTTCCGTTCTCGGACACCGCGCTCAAGGGCGTGGGCGGCACGCGCAACCTCGACTTCTGGTTCGCCGACGAGGCGGTGCTGGTCGACACCGCGGGCCGCTACATCAGCCAGGACTCCGACGCCGAACGCGACAAGGAGGGCTGGACCCGTTTCCTGTCGCTGCTGCGCGCGAACCGTCCGCTGCAGCCCATCAACGGCGTGTTTGTCGCCGTCAGCCTCGACTCGATCGCCGGCGCCGACTGCGCGGCTATCGACCGCCAGGCGGACATCATCCGTCGACGCCTGCGGGAACTGCGGGACGGCCTGCAGACGATCGCGCCGGTCTATGTGATCTTCACCAAGTCCGACCTGATCGCCGGCTTTCGCGAGTTCTACGACGACTTGGACGTCGAGGGCCGGCGCGCGGTGCTCGGCGCCACGTTGCCCATCGACGGCCCGCGCGGCCAGAAGGCCCTGGCGGTCGCCTTCGACGAGGTCGCGCAGTCGGTGGCCGACCGTGCAGCCGGCCGCATCCAGGAGGAGCGGGACGCCCGTCGCCGCGGCCTGATCATCGGCTTCCCGGCCCAGCTGGAATGCCTGCGCGACGGCGTCGTCCGCCTGCTGGCCGGCGCCTTCCCCGAGGACGCCGCCGAGGAGGCCGCCGAACTCCGTGGCTTCTACCTGACCAGCGGCGTCCAGGAGGGCACGCCGCTTGACGCCCTGCTCGGCGGACAGGCGGCCCTGGCCGAGCTGGAGCCGGACGCGCGCAGCCGCGGTCGCGCCTACTTCATCAACCGGCTCCTCAATGAGGTGATCTTCAGGGAGGCCGGGCTGGCGCGCGCCACGCCCGAGGCCCGCAAGAAGGACACCGCCCTGGTCACCGCCGCCTACGGCGCCATAGCCGCGGTCGCTGCGTTGACCATCCTGGTCTGGACCGCCAGCTTCATCGGCAATCTCCGCTACCAGCGGAACGTGGTCGTGGCTGCGACGAGTCTGCAGGCCACGCTGCAGGGCCTGGACATGCGGCAGGTCAGCACCGCCGATCCCGGCCTGGTCGAGGTGTTGCCGGCGCTGGACGGTCTGCGCAATCTGCCGGGCGGGTATGCGGATCGTCGGAAGAAGGGATTCCCGAAGTTCCCGCTTGGACTGGGCATGCACGACCGCGGGCTCAGTCGCGACGTCGAGGACGCCTACCTCGATGGCGTCCAACGGATCCTGCTGCCGCGCATGATGCTGCGGATGGAGGACTTCCTCCGCCAGAACCGGGAGACGCCGGTTGACCTCTATTCCGGCCTTCGCGCCTACCGCCTGACCGCAGGGGACGCTCCGGTCCGTATCCAGACGCGCGACATCGGCAGCGTCGGCGACTGGGTGAGGGCCGACTGGAGCCGCGCCAGCCTCGCCGGCGGCGACATGGGGGCCACGCGTCAGGCGCTCGGCGTGCACCTGGACGCCCTTCTCGGTGATCCGGAGATCGGTCGCGTCTGGGGCGGCGGGCGGGTGGCGCCGTTCGACCCCAGCCTGGTCCGCAGCACACAGGCTGTGCTGCTGTCGAGCCTGACGCCCGGCCAGCGTGGCTACGCGATCCTGCGCGATCTGCCGTCAAACGGACAGCCGTGGCGGCCGAACCTGCCGCCGGACAAGCTGGCGGCGTTCGCCAATCCCCAAGGCGTCCAGGCGCTGTCGGTGCCCTACCTCTTCACCCGCATGGGCTACGTCAAACAGTACCAGGCCAACCTGCCCAAGGTGGTCGAGCAACTGGCCAGCGAAGGCTGGGTTCTGGGCGACCAGGCGGCTGTGCCGGTGTCGGCGCAGGTCAGCCTGGCGGGCGAGATCGGCCAGGCCTACGCGGCGGAGTACACGCGCCGCTGGCGTGAGGTCCTGACGGCGCTGGCGCCCGCCGACTATATCCGGGACGACAAGGCGGCGATGGCCCTGTTCTCCCCGCCGTCTCCGCTGGCCTCGATACTCGACCAGATCAAGCGCGAGACGAACCTGACCATCCCGGGCAAGAAGCCGCCCGCGATGGCCGGCCTCGACGCAGGCTCGCGGATCACCGCCGAGTTCTCGACCCTGTCTGGCTTCGACGCCGCCGCCTTCGTGACCCTCGTCAAGCAGGTCAAGGAAGCTTCGTTGCGGCCCAGCTCGGATCCAATGGCCGCGGCGGCGCTGCAGGAGGCGAGCATAAAGCTGCAGTCGATGGCGATGAGCCTCGCGTCGCCGGAACTGCGCCCCTTCGTCCAGGGGGCCGCGGGACAGGTGAACAAGGCCGGCGTGTCGATGTCGGCCGACGCCCTGAAGCAGGAATATCTGCAAACCATCCTGCCGGTCTGCCAGCGGGTGACCAACCAGACCTATCCGTTCGTGCGCAGCGCCGCGACGGACGCCAGCCGGCGCGAAGTGGCGGCCTTCTTCGGCCCCGGCGGCGCGCTCGACCAGTTCGTCAAGGTGAAGCTCGCGCCGCACATCGATGTCACAGGACCCTTCTGGCGCTGGAAGCTGGACGACCCGGTGGGCCAGCAGTTCGTCTCCAGCCCGCAGCGCTTCCAGGAGGCCCAGGACCTGCAGCTGCTGATGTCTGACGGCCTGCAGATGCAGATGACGGCGATGACCTTCAGCCCGGGGGTCGAGGCGGTCGAGGTGCGGATCGGCAGCGTCACCCACGTCTTCCGCAAGGGCGACACCCAGCCGTTCGACTTCCGCTGGACGCCCGGCGATAACGCCACCGCCAGCGTCACCTTCGTCGGCACATCGGACTACATCTATCCCGGCAGCAGCGAGTGGCCGCTGTTCCGGCTGTTCGGTCCGCCGACCCAGATGACCAACACCGGCGACGCCCTGCGCACCACCTTCGCCAAGGGCGCGTCGTCGGTGACATTCCGGGTGGTCCTGCCGCGCAACATGCGCAACCCGTTCCGCGACGGCCCCTGGGGCTTCCGCTGCCCGGCGGAGCTCTGAGATGGCGGCTCCGTTCCTGTTTGGAAAGCTCCCGGCGCACGGCGACTTCGTCGCCCGCGGCCTGGAGCCGGCTGCGGAGCGCGCCTGGGACGACTGGGCCAGCGGGGAGATCGACGCGGCCCGCCAGAGCCTGGGCGACGCCTTCGACGCCGCCCACGACGCCGCTCCGCCCTGCGGCTTCATCGTCGGCCCCGGTCCGTTCGGCGATGGTTGGCGCTGCGGCGCGGCGGCGGCCTCCGTCGACTCGGCCGGTCGCCGCTACCTGCTGGTCGCCGGCATCGACGGCCTGACCGGACCGGAGGCTGCGTTTCTCGGCCTTGTGACGGCCCGGGCGGCGGAAGCGGTCATCCGCTCCGTGCTTGTCGGAAGACTGCAGGCCGACGCCGCCGTCGAAGCCCTGGCCGACACGGTCGCGCCGGCCGAGGCTATCGCCGCCGCCGCCGCGCTGGCCGCCGACCCCGCCAACGGAGTCTGGTGGAGTTTCGGCGACATCGTCCCGTCGACGGCGTCGGACACGCCGCCCCCCGGGTTTCTCGCCGCCGCCCTCGAACGTGTCGACGCCCTGCTGAAGGAAGCCGCATGAGATCCAATCTCCGTTTCTCTGCCTCGCCGCAGACGCACGAGGGCCGTGTCCGCGCCGTCAACGAGGACTCGCTGATCACCCGCAGCGACATCGGCCTGTGGGCGGTCGCAGACGGCATGGGCGGTCATGAGAACGGCCAATGGGCATCCCGCACCGTGGTCGAGGCGCTCGCCGAGATCGCTGCGACGGGAGATTTCGACGCCGATGTGGCCGGGGCCCGCGGCGCCCTTGAGGCCGCCAACAACCGCATCCGCACGGAGGCCGAAGCCCGCGGCAACCGCATGGGCTCCACGGTTGTGATGCTGATCGCCGATGGCCAGCGGTTCGCCTGCGCCTGGGTCGGAGACAGCCGCGCCTACCGCCTGCGCGACCGCAAGCTCGAACGCCTGACCCGCGACCATACCCAGGTCCAGGACATGATCGACCGCGGCATGATCCAGGAGCACGAAGCCGCCGGCCACCCGATGTCGCATGTGCTGTCGCGCGCCGTCGGGGTGGAGGAGGTGCTGAAGGTCGACATCGTCGCCGACGACCTGCGCACCCACGATGTGTTCCTGCTGTGCAGCGACGGGCTGAGCGGCGTGGTCTCACCGGAGGAGATCGAGGCGCATCTGGCAGCCTCCGATCCGGCGACGGCGGCGCGGAACCTGCTGGAGCTGACCCTGTCGCGGAACGCGCCGGACAATGTCACCATCATCACGGTGGCCTGCGAGGAAATGACCGCGCTGACCCTTCCCGGAGGCGGGTGATCCATGGCCCAGGACCCCGAAGACGACGGCCCGGCCAAGACGGTCTTCGAGCCGCTTCCCCCGCCCGCCGCTTCCGGACCGGGCGCGCCCGAGGACGCCTGGATGTCTGGCGGAACCGCTCCGCCGACGCCGCCCCCGGCTGCTGACCAGGATCCGGTCGCCGACGGCGCGCCCAAGGCCCGTCGCGGGCGCAAGGCCTCCGTGCCGCAGGCGACGATCCTTCAGCCGAGCGCCCCGCCGCAGGCATCCGCGCCCCCGCCGCCGCTGCAGACCGGCGCGCCCTTCGCCGCGCCCGGCGCGACGGGCTCCGGCCGGGTGACCGTCGGATCGGTGCTGAACCACATCTACGAAGTCCGCCGCTTCATCGCGCGCGGCGGGATGGGAGAGGTCTACGAAGGCGTCAACGTCAACACTGACGAACGCGTCGCCATCAAGGTCGTGCTGCCGCACCTGTCCGCGGACGCCAACGTCCAGGCCATGTTCCGCAAGGAGGCCCGCACGCTCACCCGCCTGAGCCACCCGGCGCTCGTGCAGTATCGGGTGCTGGCCAACGAGCCGGTGCTGGGCGTCCTCTACATCGTCACCGACTACCTCGACGGCGTGGGCCTGGACCAGCTGATCGGCAGGCTGAAACTGTCGCAAGCGGACCTCCTGTCGCTGATGAAGCGGCTCTGCGAGGGTCTGCGCGTCGCCCACGATCTGGGCGCCATCCACCGCGACATTTCGCCAGACAACATTCTGCTGCCGGGCGAGCGGATTGAGTCGGCGACGATCATCGACTTCGGCATCGCCAAGGACCTGGAGTCGTCGCACGCCACCATCGTCGGGGACGGGTTCGCCGGGAAGCTGGCGTTCGTGGCGCCCGAGCAGTTCGGCGACTTCGGGCGCGAGATCGGCCCCTGGACCGACATCTACAGCCTGGGCCTGGTCATGCTGGCCGTCGCTGGCGGCAAGAATGTCGACATGGGCTCCACCCTGGTCGAGGCCGTCGACCGTCGCCGCGCCGGGCCCGACCTGGCGGTGCTGCCCGCGCCGTTGAAGCCGCTGTTCAGCCGTATGCTGGCGCCCAATCCGGTGGATCGTTTCCGGTCGATGGACGAGGTGCTCGAGGCCATCGCCGCGGTGCAGGCCGGCGGCCCGCTGCGCATGACCGCTGCCGCTTCGGCTGCCAAGCCGCCCAAGCCGCCCCGGCCGGAAAAGCCGCCGCGGCCTCCCAAGGCGGAAAAGCCGGCCCGGCCGGCGCGGGCCAAGGACGAGGCCCCGCCGATCTACCTGCGGCCCCCGGTCATCGCCGGGGCGATCGCCGTCGTGATCCTGGCGGTGGGCATCCCGGTGATCATCAGCTCCATGAAGTCCGGCGACGACGGCGCGGCCGGCGCCGCCACGGCCGGCTCGACCGTTGACGACAAGCTCAAGGCGCTCAGCTGTTCCTGGCTCGAAGCCGGCGAAGGGACGCGGATCAGCGGCGCGGCCCAGTCGGGCTTCGAGCGTGAGGCCAGCCGGGCCGTCGCGGGCGCCGACATCTCCGGCGTGCTGTTCATCGAAGGCCAGTCCTGCGGCCTGCTGGAGGCCGTCCGGCCGCTCAAGGCGCCCACCGTGCCCGGCGCCGAATGGGTCAAGGCGGCCAGCCCGTCCTTCACGCCTGCCCGCCAGGTCGAGTGCGCCGACGATCCGCGCCAGGCCCTGGCCTATCTCGATGTGGACACCGCCACTGCCAGCGGCCAGGACATGGCGCTCTACCTGCTGCGTCCCGGCGGCACGGTGCAGGCGATCTTTCGCAGCACGGCCCAGATCCGCCCGGGCGCAGGTCTGATCAAGTCCGTGCGCTCCAACGGCGCCAACAGCACCCGCATCGGCATCTGCAACGATCTGCAAGGCCCCTATGGCCTGTTGGCGCTGCGCGGGGAGGGGGCCTTCACCGACGACAGCAGCGGTGCCGGCCCGATCGCCGAGCGGCTCGCCGCCGACGCCAGATCGCGCGGCTGGACCAGCCAGATGGACTGGTACACGGTCGAGCCGGTGCCGGCCGCGTCGGCCCCTCCGCCGGTCGTCGCGCCTGCTCCGGCCCCGACGGTTGCGCCGCCGCCTGCGCCCAAACCCAAGCCTGTCGCCAAGCCGGTGGTGCGCCGGGAGACGCCGCGTCCGGCGCCTGTGGTGGCCAAGCCCAGGCCGGTTGCTGAAACACCGCCTGCGCCCCGGCCCAGGCCCGCGCGCTGCACCGACCCGCTCGGCTGCGACTGACGATCAGGCGGCGGGCGCCGGCAGGTCCTCGACGATCAGCCGGCCGCCGTTGAGGCTGTAGCGAAGGCTGCCGCGGCCGTCCTCGGTCTCGACGATGTATCGGTCGATGTCGGTGAACCAGCCGCCCAGGTCCTGGGGCTCGACCAGCGGCAGCCAGGTGCGGAACACCCGCGGGTCCCAGAACCGGAACAATACCGGCCCGGATCCGTCGGGCAGCCGCGCCTGGGTGTAGTGGCGCAGCCTGCGTCGCACGGCCGGCAGGCTGGCGGTGGACGAGATGAGGATGCCCCACGACCGCCCCCAGCCCTCGCCGCGCCACTGCTTCGACAGCGGATCGGTGGGCGCCAGTTCGACCACATGCGGCGAGGCGGCCTTCACCTGGGGATGCAGCTTTCCCTCGAACAGGCAGGCGGCGGCCTCGGGTTCAAGGCGCTGGACATGCGCGTTCAGCGCGGGGTCGGCCGCGAGGTCGAGGACGGCGTAGAGGGTGGGGGCGGTCGCCATGGTCAACGCACGATGGTCCAGACCCCGTCGATCTTCGACAGGTAGGGATCGATGGCGAAGCGGCCTTCGGCGGAGTCGGTGGCGATGGGCGGATTCCCGTCGGCGGCGGTCACGTGGACGACCCGGCCGTCCACCGCCAGTTCTGTCTGGAATCCGCCTGCATCGAACGGTGCGACGCGCCAGTCAGCCGGCCCCATGCGTTCGCGCAGGAAGGCCGCATAGCGGTCGAGCATGTCCGCCGCAGAGGCGCCGACCGCAAGCGCCTGCTCACCGATCTGGACGCGCTGCAGGTCGACCACGGCGTCGACCCGGCGCTCGACGAGGGCGTCGCGAAGGCGGCTCAACAGGCCCGCGATGGCGGCGCGATCAGCGCCTCCCAGGCTGGTGAAGGCGTAGCCGCGCGTCCAGCTCCAGGGCTGTACGGCCTCGATGACCGGCGTGGCGGCGTAGACCTGGAGCGGGGCGGGGGCGAGCGGCTGGGCCGGGGTCCAGCGGTACTCGGCCAGCGTCTGGTCGGCCTCGTCCGGCGCGCCGCGAACCGCGCGCCGCAGACGCAGGTGAAAGACCGGCCGGGGCGGCACCTCCCCCCCGGGGGGCGGCGGCAGGGCCAGCCGGACGCTCAGCGGGTTTGGCCCGGACCGCACCCATCCGTTCAGGCGCGCGCCGGAGGTCACGGTGTCGGGGGACGCTGATCGGTGCACGGCCACGCCGTTGAACAGCACCTCGGCGGCCAGGCCGGTCGCTTCGATATCGAGAATAATGAGCGGAACGCCGGCCACGTCAGGTCGCCTCGCCGGTGCGGCCCAGCGGCCACTTCCACTTGTCGTAGGTGCGCTCCTGAATGAGCTGGAAATCGCGGTTGATCTCGACCAGGCCCCAGCACGCCTTCAGCGTGGCCGAGGCCTTTAGCCCGTCCCACTTGGGCTGGATCTCGATCGTGGCCTCGTCCTCCCAGGCGGCGGCGACCTTGAGGCCGACCCCGGTGGAGCCGGCGAGAGAGCCGGAGACGAGATCCGGCCCCGCCAGCTTCAGGTCGAGCGACAGCTTGGCCGAGCCGTTGCCGCCGCCGGCGACCTCGCGCTTGCCGAAGTCGCTCTTGCCGGTGTCGGGCCAGTAGCGCGTTGCGAACGACACGGACACGTCTGCGCCCAGCCCGATGGTCAGGAAGACGCCCGCCTCGACATATTTCGTCAGCCAGCCCGGCAGCAGGTTCGGCGGATAGACCTGGCCGCGATGCTCGATACCGATCAGCGGGCTGAAGCCGCCGCTGAAGGTGGTCTCGCAATAGGCGCGCCAGGAGCCTTCGTCCTCCTTCCACGCGCCGGCGAACTTGAGCTCGCCGACGAGGACCTTCTTTTCCCACTTCGCCCTGGTGTCGGGATCGACGGGTATGAGCTCGAGGAACTTCTTGATGTCCTCAAGGAAGGAGGAGATCGCCAGCTTGTAGGATGCCTCGCCCGACGGATAGGCCTCGACGGTGTAGCTCTGGCCGCCCGCCTGACAGGAGGTCACAGACACCGAGTAGGTCTCCGGCGAGACGGTCCGCAGAGCGTCGGGCGTCACAGCGGTCACGGCCACGGCGTTGGTGCGGAAGTTGTACTTCGTCCCCTTGCCCTGGAAGCTGCGGGCGCCGGTGACCGACCAGGACGGATGCTCGCCGCAGCCGCCCTTGAGGGTGACGGCGCCGGAGATGGTGTCGCCGCCGAACGCAGAGCCGGGCACGACCATCAGGCGGTTCGAGGGGCCGGGCTTGCGGCCATGCTCGCAGTTCAGAGTGTGGCCGACGACCTCGCAGACGATCTGGGTCTGCTTCGGCGCCGGCTGGGCCGGAGGCGGCGGCGCGACCCTCGGTGCGGGCGCGGGCGCAGCGGGAGGCGGGACCTTAGCGGCCGGGGCCGGGGCGGGCGCCTTCAGCTTGGCGGCGGCCTCCTTGAAGCAGATCTCGCAGAACGGGGCGCCGGACTGGAAGGCCGATATTAGCACCTGGGCCTGGGCGGCATACTCGGCGAACTGCAGCGCCGTGGCGCCAGCGAAGGCCGGCCCCGCGCCGCCGCCGCCGCCGGCCTTGGTCTCGCCGATCAGCACGGTCGGCAGGCCCGCGACGATGGTCCCCCCGTGCGCCGTCTGGTCGCCGATGCGGGCCGCCGGCCGCTTGTTCACGAACACGCCCGTCGAGCCCATGGCAATGACGTCCGGCGGTCCGACGCACACCGCCTGGTCCCCGACCCGTGCCTGGGGCAGCTTGCCCGTCAGCACATTGGGCGACCCCATCACCACCGGCCCGCCGACATGCGGAATCGGCGGCGTGCCCGGCGTGACCATCGGGCAGGCGTGGAAGTCCGTGATGCGCGCGGCGGGTTTACCCATTTAGTCGGCACCTCCTTCAAGGAAGGCGCGGATATCGGCAGGCATGCCGCCCGTGAGGGCAATACGGAATTCGGCGAAAGCATCCTCCAGGTCAGGAAGGCGTTGAAGCGTCCCCTCGGTAAAGTATCGGCCGCACGGAATATCCGACCATTCGAGTGACGTTGGGAGGTTGCCTGTAGTCGCCTCCAGGATCGTTGGCGCTATGCATCGATAGAAGGCGCGAACTTCGGGATCATTCCGGTGATCATTGATGGCATTCTTTAGGGTCTCGCAGGCGGCCACTATCTCGGTGCTGGGCATGAGGCTCTCCTAGTTCCCAATTGTGCCAATCAATTCGCCTGCGGACCAAGCGCTTCGATCAGGCACGATGTACTGCACAGCTCCTCCACCCTTCTCAACCAAGCCGCCCAGTTCACTCGTCGGGGCGACTGCCGAGCTCATGATCTCGGTCGGTCGCGTCGGCGCAATCTTGTAGACGGAGTAGGAGGCGGCTTCGCTGTTCATCGGCAATCCAAAGGCCTCAGATAGGGGAACGCCCGCCTTCTTGATCCGCTGGAGTTCGGCTTCCGTCGTGAAATACGGAGTGTAGCTTGTTAGCCCCTTGCCTTCGGGAACGATCTTGACCAAGGGCGAAGAAGCGGTCACTGGCCTCGGCAAGTCTGAACCTGACCGAACGTGCTCCATGGCCCGGGCATAGATTCTACTGGGTGGGGCGCTCTTGTCCGCCGATTGGAGCGTTCTCAGGTACTTTTGTCCTCGCTCGGTCCGCAGAAAATCCTGCGCGGCACTCTTCGAAACACCGAGCGTCTTGAAAGTGTCGCCGCTTGCTACCTGAGCGGGAAGCAACGCTTTCATCCGGCTTGCCCGGCTCGCGACCTGTTGCGCTGTGGGACATTTTGCCAGCACCTGTCCGCCAGCCTTCGCCGCGGTCGCCGCTTTGCTGGCTGCGCTGCTCGCTGCGGCGGCCTTGCCCGCCTGCGCTGCCTTTGCGGCCTGCCCTGCCTTCGCAGCCGGCAACACCAGGGTGGCTAGCTCGAAGCTGATGCGACCCGCCACCTGACCCTGAAATTCGGCTTCCGATGTTCCCGCCTTCATCGCCCGGCGGTGGGCATCGTCGTAGGCGTCCATCGCCTTGGTCCCGAGCGCGCGCGCGTCGTCAGCGACCCGACCGGGGTTCGCTGCAACCGATTTGGCGTAGTCGTTTGAACTACGTCCCAGCGCCTCAGCGCCTCTGATGAAGTCTTCCTGCGCCTTTTCGTCGTAGGTCAGCTTCGCGCCGGCGACCACAAGGTCCTTCATGCCGACGCCGAGATCCCAGAGGCCCTGACCCACCCCCTTCGCGAAACCCCAGCCGTACCGGGCGCCTTCGACCGCAAGATTGCTCACCTTCAGCACCACACTCGGTGCTGCAGAAACAGGCGCAGGCGGATCGAGGCCACTGCGGCCCGGTATGTTTCTGTTCGATCAAGCGTATCGGCGAGGATACTTCGCGCACGGCCATCGGGCAGAAGGGCGTAGAAGACCGATGCCACGAACAGCGCATCTTCGTCGTCGCGCGCTGGCCGCCAGGATGTCGCCGCCCTGACGGCGTCGGATGCGGAAAGCTTGGCTACGCCTGCCGTTGCCGCCGCAGTGGCTAGACTCACCCTGACCTCCCGGGTGTCGTCCCAAAGCGGACGCTCAAGCCACCACCCCAGACCGGAACCGAGAGATCCAATCTGCTCCCAGACCATTGGATCGACGCGATCAGGCAAGCCTTCGAGGTGGCTTGCTGTCTCTGTCGCGATCGCGGCCCTGATCGTCGGCGATCGGTCGAAATCCGGGGCTACAGCGGCCATCAGCCCGAGAAAGGTCAAATGTCCCTGAAAACTTCGTACGCCCAATGCCTCTGCACGACTCAGCCCGTGGCCGACCATGCCTCTGAGCATTCCCGCGTCCAGATCGCAGTAGGGTTCGGCAAAGTTCTCGGCCAACCAGCTGGTACAGAATCCGATGCGATCCACCGAACCTGCAAGCGCGTTGGCTTGCGAAGTCGAGATATTGATCATCGCTCGGGTGCGGCTTCAGCCGTGGGTGCGCTCCGCTCCCCCATCACCACCCCCGTCCCGCCGCTCGTTCATACGCCTCGCGGAACGCCTTGGCGAAGACGTCCATGAAGGCCTCGTCGGAGCCCTGGACCACGCCTTCGAACTCGCGCTCGTAGGCCTTCCACAGGGCCGCTTCCTTCGCGCCCGGGAGGATTTTCGACAGCAGACCCCGGCCCTCGGCCCGCGCGCGGATGGCGCTGGGGCTGAAGCGGTCAAGGGTGGAGCGCAGCGCGCCCTGCATGGCGGCCAGGGTGGCCATCTGGTGGGCCTGGAGGTCCTTGAAGGCGTCGTCGACGGCGCGTTCGGCGTCGAGGTAGCCGCGCTGTGGCGGGCCGAGCAGCTGCTGCAAGGCCTGGTCCGGTGTGCGGGCGAACTTCAGCGGGTTGTTGCCGTCGGGGTTGAAGGCTGTGCCCTGGGCGCCGAGCTGGGCCTTGGCGCGGGCGCGGGCCTCCATCATCACCACCAGGCCGGCCACAAGGCGGTGCAGCAGGGCGCCGGCCGTGCCGCCGGTCTTGCCGGGCGGGCCGAGATCGACGCCGTCGAGGCCAGCGGCTTCCAGCAGCGCCTTCCAGGCGGCATCGCCGGGCGAAGCGGCGGGCGGGGGCGCCGCCGCTGCCGAGGCGGCGGCGGGTGGCGGCGTGGTGGCGGGGGCCGGCGCGCCCCAACGACCGTCGAAGCCGCCCCGGCCCCAGTCGACCCGGTTGCTGGCCTCCAGTTGGCCCCAGACATCGGCGGCCGGCGTGGCTGCGGCGGGCGGGCTCCAGGAATCGGCCAGCGGGCCGCGGCCGCTTAGGGCCGAGGACGGCGTTGACCAGTCGTCGGCCGGCGCGCCCGAACCCCAGGTCCCGGCCGGTTCGGCCTTCCAGCCGTCGCGGTGGGTGGAGGCCTGCGCCTGCCAGTCCGAGACCGGCGGCGGGGCGGGCGCAGGCGCAGGCGGCGGTGCATCGAAACCCATGCCGCGGCGGTCAGCCGGTTCATCCCGCGCGGGCGCGTCCCAGCCGTCCCAGCCGCCGCGGGCTTCCGGCGCGGCCGGCCGCGCCGGCGCGTCGGTCAGCCTGGCGGCGACGCGGTACTGGCCGATGGCAAGCTCGTCGCCGTCGGCGATCCGGTGCGGCACGGCCAGCCGCTCCTTCGAGCCGTTGACGAAGAGGCCGTTGGTCGAGCGGTCGACGACCCAGTAGGCGTTGTCGCGGAATTCGATCTCGCAATGGGTGCTGGATATGTAGTTGCGCGGGTCGGGCAGACTCCAGTCGGCGTGCGGCGAGCGGCCGATGATCGCGCCGTGACGGTCCAGGGTCAGGCGGGTGCTTTCGCCGTTTTCCAGCGCCTCGATGTTGTTGATCGACAGGACCAGGGTCATGGCGGCTAGCGAACCTCGCCCGCGGCGATGGCCGCGCCGGTCCCGAGGCTGGCGGCGAGGGCGGCGTCCATGTCGTCGGCCCGCGCGGCGAGGGTGAGGATGGCCCCGGCCGCGAACCGCCCGGCCGCGTCGCGCGGCGCAGGCAGGATCTCGGCCTCGGCCGGCGCGATCGAGCCGCCGCTGTAGAAGGCGGCGAGGGCGGCGAGGCGGGCCGGGCTGTCCGGCTCGGCGTCCTCGGCGGCGGCCTGGGCCGCGCGGCGGCGATCCTCGGTCGGGTCCTGGACCCAGAGCAGGGCGGCCTTCAGGGCGCGGGCGTCGGCCTCGTCGCCGGGGCGGCTCAGGTCACGCACCGAACGGGCGGCCCAGGCGACGGCTTCCCAGCGGGGCAGGGCCTGGGACAGGAACTCGACGGCGTCCGAGTCGCGCCCGGCCGTGCGCAAGGCGTCGAAATAGGCGCGGGGCGGCTGGCCCGACGGCGGGTCGCCGGGCGCCGGCTTCCAGCCGAGCACCGCCGTGACCTGACCGGCCTCTGTCCACTTCACCCTGGTCCAAACGCCCGACACCCTTGCAGCCCCCTAGTTGATCATCACGATCATGCCGTTGATCGTGAACGACATTCCAGCCTTCAGGTCGGTGGTCAGTCCGCCCTTCGCCGCCAGCGCCATCTTGGCGTCGATCTTGATATTCATGGCCTTCATCTCGATCGCGGAGGGCGTCAGCTTGATGCTGGTCGCCCCGACCTTCAGTTCGATCGACTGTTTGGCCTCGATCAGCGCCTTGCCCTTGGAAATCGTGACCTTGTAGTCGCCCGACTCGACCGTGGTCTTGCTGTCGCCCCGCTCGACCAGCAGCTTGTCGTCGCGGTTGATCGTGGTCTTGCGCGACCCTTTCGTGACCTTGCGGGTTTCGTCGCCGGTCTCGACCTCAAGGGCCTCGTTCTTGTGCACCACCGAGGAGCGGTTGCGGCCGACGCGCTGCTTCTGGTCGCGGCCGATCTTCTCGTCGTGGTCCAGGCGCACCCAGGTCTTGCGGTCGCGCTGGGCGTGGAGGAACACCTCCTCCTTGCCGCCGGCGTCCTCGAAACGCAGTTCGTTGAAGCCCGGTTCGCCCGACTTCGGCGGCTCCTCGGCCTCCGGATAGCTGCCGGCCTTGCCGACGGTGCGGCTCTTGATCGTCGACACCGTCTTGCGGTCGGGCAGGGCGTAGGGCGGCATCTTGTCGGCGTTGTAGACGCGGCCGGTGATGATCGGCCGGTCGGGGTCGCCGTCCAGAAAGTCGACGATCACCTCCTGGCCGATGCGCGGCAGCATGACCGCCCCGAAGCCGCCGTCGGCCCAGCCCTGCGAGACCCGCACCCAGCAGGAGCTGTTCTGCAGCCACTTGCCGTCGCGATCCCAGAAGAACTGCACCTTCACCCGGCCATACTGGTCGGTGTGGATGGTGTCGTCGGTCGGGCCGGGGTCCTTCAGCGGACCGACGACCCGGGCCGTCTGCGGGCCGCCGACCAGCGGCCGGGGCGTGACGCGCGGCGCCCGCCAGCGGACGTCGAAGGGAATGGCTTCCATGTGGACTTCGAGGATGTGGTCCTCTGTGTCGCCCGACCGGTAGGACTCGCTGGCGAACACATGGGTCGTGCCGACCAGCAGGTAGTCGCGGTTCAGCGCGTCGAGCGGATGCTTCGCCAGTGTGAGCTTGTCGCCGCTCATCACCTCGAAGGCGTCGCCCTCGCCGGTGAACCGGTGGTGGTCGGCGCGAAGACCCTGCAGGAGGATTTCGGTCTCGCGCTTGCTCTGCTTCGGCAGCTTGCCGGCCTTGATCGTCCCGCTCTCCGACAGGGCGCCGACACCGGCGGGGAAGTCGTAGAAGGCGGACGCGGCGCGCTTGTGGCCCTGATCGGCCGCCTGGGTGTTTCCGGCGTTGCGCTCGCGCGGCATGAAGAAATGGTGCTCGCCGGTGTCGGTCGAGGCGACCGCCGTCTGCAGCCGTTCCGACCAGCGCCAGATGTTGCGCTTTCGCCGGCCGAGGTCGCCGCGGTTGGAGGCGTAGTCGACGGACGGCGTGTTGAGCGGCGGCGGATGGCCGCGGGGGCCGTCGCAGATCACCATCGTGTGGCGGCCGGGCTCGTGGCGGAAGAAGTAATAGAGGCCCTCGTCCTCCATCAGTCGCGAGACGAAGGCGAAATCGGTCTCCCGATACTGGACGCAGTACTCGCGGCGCGCCAGTTCGCCCTCGACGGCCGAGAAGTCGTAGTCCGAGAAGCCGGCGTCGGCGAAGACCGATTCTATGACCTCACGCGCCGTCTTCTCCTGGAAGATGCGGACGTCGCTGCGCTCGTGCAGGGCGCTCAGCCAGGGCCGGACGGTCAACTGGTAGCGGACCAGCGTCTGGTCGTCGTCGTGCCGCTCGACCGCGAACAGCAGGCCGTGGAACGACCGCGCCACCTGGCTCAGGGCCTCCATGGTGATGGAGACCGGCTGGTACAGTTCGGGCGTGAAGTCGATCGGCGCCTTGGCCAGGACGTCGATGGTCAGGGTGAAAGGTTCGCTCAACCGGCTGACGGCTGTGAAGCGCTCGAGCGCGAGCTGATCCTTCAGCGACTCGACGGCGACGGACGCCATCCGCCCCGCTTGGCTGAAAGGTTGCGCCATAGTCTCGAAAGGCCCCCATGCCGCTGCTGCGGTAAAGCCGAGTTTGCACCGGCATAACATCGATCATCAAGCACTGTCGGGCTTTGATGTTGCGTCGCGCCAATTCGCGAGCCTAAGGTCCACGAACATCGGTTTGTGCAGGTCGTGACTGGCGCGCCGGTGGGCGGGGGAGGCCAGGTCCAGATGCAGCTCGATGTCGACGCCCTGCTGGCGCCCGTGCCGGGCGACTCGCCCTGCGGAATCGACCTGGCCGACGACAACGATCGCCTCGCCGTCGACGACATATTCGAAGCCGTCCAGCGCCAGGACTTCGACGGCGACGAGCCGAACTGGCGGGGGCTGACTGACGAAATCGTCGGCATGCTCGGTCGCAGCAAGGACCTCTGGCTCGCCGTTTACCTTTGCAGAGCCGGGGCCCGTCTCCGCGACCTGGACCAGGTGTCGGGCGGCATGCGCGTCCTGGCCGGCCTGCTGGATCAGTGGGATCTCGTCTTTCCCACCATCGAGGACGTGGGCGCCCAGGGGCGCAAGTCGCGGGTTGCGGAGCTGACCCAGCGGCGGCCCTTCCTCTCGGCGCTGGAAGCCATTCCGCTGATCAACGATCCTCGCCACGGCGCCTTCACGGCGGCCGAGCTGGAGCAGTTCGCCGGCGAGGCCGAGGTGAGCAACGTCGGCTTCTCGCGGGTCATGCAGGCGGACGGCAAGGAGAAGCTGGCCGAAAGCGTCGCCCATCTGGAGACGGCGATCGAGGCGGCCAGGCGTTGCGACGCCGCGTTCAAGGCCAATGCTCCGAATTCGGATCAGCCCGACTTCGGGCCTTTGCTGGCCTCGCTCCGCCGCATGCAGAAGGCCGCCGGCGCCTTCATCGGCAATGCCGGCGAAACCGCCGACCAGGCGGCTCCGGCGGCGGACACGGAATCGGCTGCTCCGGCTTCGGCCGGCGGCGGCGGAGCCGCGGTCGGCGCGATTCGGACCCGGGACGATGTCGTCAAAGCGCTTGACGCGATCTGCGCCTACTACGAGCGCCAGGAGCCGGCCAGTCCGGTGCCCCTGGCCCTGAAGCGCGCGCAGGCGTGGGTGCACCTCGATTTCCTTACGGTGCTGAGGGATATCGCGCCCGACAGCCTGTCCGATGCGCGCCGGGTTCTCATGCAAAGACCGCGCGACGACGACTGATAGAACGATTTGGGAAAACGCCGATCTTGATCTACGGTCGGTCAGGGCAATTCGCGAACCGACACCGTCAGTAATCAGGGTTCGCGCAGAAGGGGGACTAACGATGGCGAAGAGCGGCCAGCGCTTCATCAAGGAAAACCGGGCCCCGCGCGTCCACATCGAGTACGAGGTGGCCACCGGCGACGCTCGTCAGAAGGTCGAACTGCCCTTCGTCATGGGCGTGATGAGCGACCTGTCCGGCAAGTCGACGGTCGAGAAGAAGGACATCGACAAGCGCGAGTTCGAGGACTTCTCGATCGACAACTTCGAGCAGAAGATGCGCGGCATCGCCCCGCGCGCGGCGTTCAATGTCGACAACACGCTGACCGGAGACGGCAAGCTCGCGGTCGACATGACCTTCACCTCGATGGACGACTTCTCGCCGGGCGCGGTCGCGAAGAAGGTGCCGGCCCTGGCCAAGCTTCTCGAGGCCCGCCAGCAGCTCAACGATCTGATGCTCTACATGGACGGCAAGGACGGCGCCCAGAACCTGCTCGACAAGGTGCTCAAGGATCCGGACCTGATGAAGTCGCTGGCGGCCGCCAAGCCGCCGGCCGACGACGCGGCCGAATAGCCTTCCCGACACACACAATTACGCTTTCCAAGAGGTCCCCACCCAATGGCGCAGCAGCTTGAACAGGGTAATGCGGCCGCGGCCGAAGCCACCGGCGTCGACGACTTCGCCGCGCTTCTGCAGAAGGAATTCAAGCCCAACACCGACACCAAGCGGGCTCGGATCGAAGAAGCCGTCCAGACCCTGGCCCAGCAGGCATTGGCCGACTCGGCGATCATCGGCGACGACGTTTTCGCCACGGTCGACGCGATCCGCGCGGCGATCGACGCCAAGCTGACCGAGCAGGTCAACCGGATCATCCATCACCCGGACTACCAGGAGCTGGAATCGGCCTGGCGCGGACTCTGGTACCTGGTCGGCAACAGCCCGACCGGCACGGATCTGAAGATCCGCGTAATGAATATCTCCAAGGAAGAGACCCGCAAGTCGCTGCGCCAGTACCGCGGCGCCGGCTGGGACCAGAGCCCGCTCTTCAAGAAGGTCTACGAAGCCGAGTTCGGCGTGCTGGGCGGCCAGCCGTTCGGGGCCTTCATGTGTGACTACTACTTCGACCACACCGGCCCGGACGTCGAGATGATGAAGGGGCTGACGCAGATCGGCGCCGCGGCCCACGCGCCGTTCATCGCCGCCGCCGCGCCCTCGATCCTGGGCATGGAGAGCTGGCAGGAGCTGTCGAACCCGCGTGACATCGCCAAGCAGTTCGAGGCCAGCGACTACCGCAACTGGAACTCTTTCCGCAGCTCGTCGGACAGCCGCTACCTGGCCCTGACGATGCCGCGCTTCCTCGGCCGTCCGACCTACGGCGCCAAGGGTGAGCCGGTCGAGGAGTTCGCCTTCGAGGAAGAGACCGGCGGCGACCACGACAAGCATCTGTGGGTGAATGCCGGCTACGCGCTCGCCACCCGCATCACCGAGGCCTTCAAGTCCTACGGCTGGTGCACGCGCATTCGCGGCGTCGAGTCCGGCGGTACGATCGAGGGCCTGCCCACGGCGATGTTCCCGACAGACGACGGCTCGGTGGACGCCAAATGTCCGACCGAGATCGCCATCAGCGACCGTCGCGAGGGCGAGCTGTCCAAGGCCGGCTTCATGGCGTTGCTTCACCGCAAGAACACCGACCAGGCGACCTTCATCGGCGCCCAGACGGTCCACGCGCCGGCCCGCTACGACGACGCCGACGCCAACGCCAGCGCCAACCTCTCGGCGCGTCTGCCGTACATCTTCGCCGCCAGCCGCTTTGCCCACTACCTCAAATGCATCGTGCGCGACTGGGTGGGCTCGACCCGCGAGGAGGCCCAGCTGCAGAAGGACCTGCAGAGCTGGATCATGCAGTACGTCGACGGGCAGCCCGATGCGTCGAGCGAAGAGGTGAAGGCGCGCCGTCCGCTGAAGGACGCGAGCATCGAGGTCGTGCCCGACGAGGACAACCCCGGCTTCTACCGCGGCGTCTTCCGGCTGGTGCCGCACTACCAGTTCGAGGGCATGGATGTGTCGCTGAGCATGGTCTCAAAGCTCCGCAGCGCTTCCCAGTAAACAGTTCCCGATTTCATCACACACTGCCGGCCACGGGCCGGTGAACGGAGAGGGCCATGGCTCAGGTTGACGCATTTCTGAAGCTCGAAGGCATCAAGGGCGAAACCGACGACACCAAGCACAAGGACGAAATAGAAGTCCTCAGCTGGTCGTGGGGCCTGACGAACGAGGGGACGGGCCACCACGGGGGCGGCTCGGGGGCCGGCAAGGTCCAGGTCCAGGACATCGTCATCAGCAAGCGTGTCGACGCCTCCACGCCGGTGCTGATCCAGTTCAGCACCCTGGGCAAGCATATCAAGACGGGCACGCTCGTCGTCCGCAAGGCCGGCGGCAAGCCGTTCGAGTACTGGAAGATCGTGTTGACGGACATCCTCGTGACTTCGGTCAACCTCGGAGGATCGGATGGCTCGCCGATACTGAGCGAACAGCTGTCGCTGAACTTCAAGACCTTCAAGGTGACCTACATCAAGCAGCTGGCTGACGGCGGCGAAGGCGCACCCTCAGAGTTCGGCTACGACCTGGCCAAGAACGAGTCCATCTAGCCGGCGACGGCGGAGACAAATCGATGTCCAGGGCCGACGAGCTTCTGGCCGCCGGCGACCTTTCGGGCGCGCGGGCGGCGCTGGTCGAGACGGTGCGGTCCGCGCCGTCCGATCAGGCCGCCCGCCTGTTCCTGCTCCAGCTGATGATGCTGGGCGGAGAATGGGACAAGGCGGCGGCGCAGGCCAAGGCCCTGGCCAGCCTCAGTCCACAGGCCGAAATGCTGGCGGTGCTCTGCAACCAGCTCATCGTCGGCGAACGGCAGCGCGAGGACGCGTTCGCGGGCGGACAGCCGTTCAAGGTGCTTGTGCCGACCTCGCCGTGGGTGGCCGACCTGGCCGAGGCGCTGACCGCGCTCGCCGCCGGCGACACCGCGCGCGCCGAGACCCTGCGCGACCAGGCCTTTGACGCCGCGCCCGACACGCCGGGCGAGATCGACGGCCGGACGTTCACCTGGATCGGCGACGCCGACGCACGCTTTGGCCCCTGTCTCGAAGTCATCATCGCCGGCGCCTGGGGCCTCGTGCCGCTGGAAGCGATTGAGGCGATCAACAGCGAAGGACCGGTCGACCTGCGCGACCTGGCCTGGCTGCCCGTGCAGCTGGCGCTGCGTTCGGGCCAGACGGCGGCGGCCTTCCTGCCGACCCGCTATCCCGGCGCGTCGGGCGAGACCGCGGCGCTGCAGCTGGCGCGCGGCACCGAATGGCGCGAGGGGCCGATCGGCGATGTGGGCGCAGGCCAGCGGCTGTTCGTCACCAGCGACGACGGCGAGATACCGATCCTGTCCCTGCGTCGGCTGTCCATGCTGGGCCACGACTGATGGCCCCGCGGTTCTCCCCGACCCTGTTCGACAAGCTGGTCAGCGGCGAGGAGCTGGTCGGCCTGACGGACACGATCGAGGAGAGCGAGCGCGGCCGGCGCACGACCGAATTCTCGCCCAACGCCCTGCGGTTCTACACCGTCCCCAATATCGAGCGTTTCGGCGAAAGCGCTCTGCAGGCCACGGTCCGTCGCGAGATCGCCTGGCTGCTCAACACCACCAACCTCGGCGCCTCGGTGGACCTTGAAGCCTGGCCCGAGATCGAACGGTCGGTCCTCAACTACGGTGTGCCGGACCTGGCGGGTCATTCAGTGTCCGAGTGGGCGATCCAGCAGCGCGCGACGGAGATCCACACCGCGATCTCTGCGTTCGAGCCCCGCCTGGACCCCGCCAGCCTGGCCGTCACGCCGCGCGCTGCGGGGGCGCGCGAGAACGCTGTCACCTACCTGATCGAAGGCGAGGTCCATGGGGCCGCGGGTGACTCCCAGGTGCGTTTCCTGACTGACGTGGAAACTGACACCGGCGTTGTCTCCGTGCGGGAGTAGCGCCGTGGACCCGCGACTGCTCGCCGCCTACAGCGATGAATTGCTCTACCTTCGGGAAACGGCGCGCGAGTTCGCCGACGAGAACGAGAGCGTCGCAGGCCGACTGGGCCCGAAGTTTCCGGACGAGCCCGATCCCTACGTCGAGCGTCTGCTTGAGGGCGTCGCCTTCCTGTCGGCGCGGGTGCAGCTGAAGCTGGAGGACCAGTTCCCCGAGTTCACCCAGCAGCTCCTGAACGCCATTCAGCCCAGCTACGTCGCGCCGACGCCGTCGATGGGCGTCGTCGCTTTCGCGCCCAACGCCGCCGATCCCGGGCTGGCCTCGGGCCCGACGGTCGAGCGCCACACTGAGCTGACCGCGCCGGCGCCGGGTCACGAGACGCCGTGCAAGTTCCGGACGGGGCAGACGGTGGAGCTCTGGCCGGTGCGGATCGCCCAGGTCGAGTACCTGCCGACGCGCGCCGCGGTGGCCGGTTACGCCGCGCGGGCCGGCCTGCGCGCCGACGCCGGTCTGAAGATCGTCTTCGAGGCTACGGGCGAGACCGACCTGGGCGACCTGCCGTTCGACAGCCTGCCGGTCTATCTCCACGGCTCCGAGGCGGTTCCCGGCGAGCTCTATCGCCAGTTGCTCGGCGAGGCCGTGGCGGTGGTCGCGGAAGGCTCAGGAAGCGCCCGCCTGCCGCTGCCGTCAGCTATGGGCTTTGACGCTGACTCTGCCCTGCTGCCGTCCGACGGACGGTCGTTTCGCGGCTACCGGCTGCTGGCCGAGTACTTCGCCTGTCCCGAGCGTTTCCTGTTCGTGCGCCTCGAAGGTCTTCGGCGCGCGATGGCCGGCTGCGGACGACGTTGCGAGCTGGTGGTGCTGTTCTCGCGCAGCGCGCCGGTGCTGTCGGGCAGCGTTTCGGCAGAGACCCTGCGCCTCTACTGCACGCCGGTCATCAATCTGTTCGAGATGCAGCTGGGCCGCACGGCGGTGAACCCGCACCAGCACGAGCATCAGGTGATGCCTGACCGCACCCGGCCGCTGGACTACGAAGTCTATCGCCTGCTCGACGTGGTCGCGCACGACGACCGGGGCCAGGCGCGGCCGGTGGCGCCGCTCTACGCCTTCGGCAGCCTGCTCTACGATCGCCAGGCGCTCTTCTACTCGAGCCGCCTGCGCCTGCGCCGGCTCTCGACCAAGGAGCAGCGACTGCGCGGGCGCAACGACTATCTCGGCAGCGAGACCTGGGTCAGCCTGACCGCACCGGATGATCCCGATCGCATCGGTCGCATCCGCGAACTGGCGGTCCGGGCCCTGGTCACCAACCGCGAGTTGCCGGAGTTGCTCCGCCTCGGCGGGCGCGGCCGAATGGTGTCCGTCAGCGACGCGCCGGTCTCCGAGGCCGAGTTTCTGCGGGCGCCGACGCGGCCCAGGGCGCCGATGGGCCTGTCGGACGCGGCCTGGAGGGTCATCGCCCACCTGACGCCCAACTACACGGCCCTGACCGGCGGCGAGCCCGCCCAGAACGCCAGCAGCCTGCGCGACCACCTTGCGCTGTATGCCCGGTCGGATGACCCGGCCATGCGACGGCAACTCGACGGCGTGCTGGCGATGACGGCCCGGCCGGTGACGCGCCGGCTGTCCGGGGTTGACCGCCACGCCTTCGTCCGCGGCCTGGAACTGCGCCTCAAGCTCGACGACCCGGCTTTCGAGAACAGCCGGATGTTCCTGTTCGCCGCGGTGGTCGATCGGTTCCTGTCCGAGTTCGCCTCTATCAACAGCTTCATCGAGACCCGCTTCGAAAGCGCCGAACAGGGAGAGTTCGCCCATTGGCCGCCCCGACTGAGCCAACGACCGACCATCTGAATTTCATTCAGACGGCGGCCGCGAGCATCCGCCGGTTCGGTTTCTTCGCCCTCGCCCGGGGAGCGGAGGCCCGCGCGCCGAAGATGCCGCGCATCGGCCGGGCCCGGCTGCCGACTGATGACATCCTGCGCATCGCCCACGCGCCGACGTTGGACTTCCCGGCCTCGACCCTCGAAGGGATCGAGCCGACCACGACCGGCGGCTATCGCGTGCGCGGCCACTTCCTGGGACTGACCGGGCCGATGGGTCCGCTGCCGCTGCACCTGACCGAGTACGCGGCCTACGAGCGCCGGTTCGCCAGGTCGACGCCGTTCGGCGACTTCCTCGACCTGATCAGCAATCGCATGCTGCAGTTCTTCTACCGGGCCTGGGCCGACACCCAGCCGGCGGCCCAGGCTGACCGGCCGGCCGACGACCGGTTCGCGGGCTACCTCGACGCGCTGTCCGGCGCGGTCGACGGCAGTGACGCGCGGACGGCCTTCACCAACGACGGGCGTCGCTTCTACGCGGGCTTCTTCGCCGGCCGCCGCAGCGCCGCTGACATCCAGGACGCCGTTTCGCATGTGCTCGCCGCGCCGGTGCGGGTGCGCGAGTTCGTCGGGCGCTGGCGGGATATCGTGCCCGAGGACCAGACGAGGCTGGGCGATCGCCTCGACGGTCTGGGGCAGGGACCGATCCTCGGCCGCAGGGTCAGGGTCGCCGATGATACGGTCCGCCTGACCGTGAGGGCCGGGACGGCGCGCGACTACGAGGACCTGATCCCGAGCGGCGAGCGGTTCACGCTGGCCGCCGAGGCGATCAGCGCCTTCTGTCCCGGCCACCTGGCCTGGGAACTGGAACTGGAAGTCGACGAACAGGACGCGCGAGGCGCGACGCTGGGCGGCGGCGGCCGGCTCGGCTGGTCGACCTGGCTGGCGCCGCGCGGCGACGGCGGTCTGCGAAGCGATGCACGCCTGCGACGGTCGGGACCGGCCTTGCTGGCGAACTGAAACGAACTTTGGGACAGGGGAAAACAGCATGGCGGAAATCAGCAGGGCGGCTCTGTTCGGCAGGCTCAACCCGACGTGCCTGAAGGCGCTCGAGACGGCGACCGGCTTCTGCCGCATGCGCGGCAATCCTTACGTGGAGCTGGCCCACTGGGTCCATGTGCTGCTGCAGGACTCCGGCGGTGATCTGGCCGTCATCCGCAGCCACTTCCGCATCGATGACGCGGCCCTGGCCCGGGACGTGGTGGCGGCGCTGGACGCCCTGCCGCGGGGCGCGACCGCCGTGTCGGACTTCTCCCCGGCGGTGGAGGAGGCGGCCGAGAAGGGCTGGCTCTACGCCTCGCTGCAGTTCGGGGCGAGCAAGGTGCGGTCCGGCCACATGCTCTATGCGGCGCTGAAGACGCCGACCCTGCGCAATGCCCTCGTCGCGATGTCGGCTGAATGGCGCAAGGTCGAGGTCGGCAAGCTGGGCGACAGCTTCGACCAGGTGGTCGCCGGCTCGACCGAGACCGCGGCCGACACCGCCGGCGGCTCGATGCCCCAGGCCGGGAGTGATGACGGGAGCTCCGCCGGCCCGATCGGCCAGGGCGAGGCGCTGGCCAAGTTCTCCATCGACCTGACCGAGAAGGCCCGCAACGGCGAGATCGACCGTATTGTCGGGCGCGACGCCGAGATCCGCCAGGTCGTCGACATCCTGCTGCGACGCCGCCAGAACAACCCGATCCTCACCGGCGAGGCCGGCGTCGGCAAAACCGCCGTGGTCGAGGGTTTCGCGCGCCGCATCGTCGACGGCGACGTGCCGCCCAGCCTCAAGGACGTCACCCTCCGCTCGCTCGACATCGGCCTGCTGCAGGCCGGGGCCAGCGTGAAGGGCGAGTTCGAGAAGCGCCTGCGGCAGGTCATCGACGAGGTCGAGTCCTCGCCCGTGCCGATCATCCTGTTCATCGACGAGGCGCACACCCTGATCGGGGCTGGCGGCCAGGCCGGCACCGGTGACGCGGCCAACCTGCTGAAGCCGGCGCTCGCCCGCGGCCGCCTGCGCACCATCGCGGCGACCACCTGGGCCGAGTACCGCCAGTACTTCGAGAAGGACCCGGCGCTGACCCGGCGCTTCCAGACGGTCAACGTCGGCGAGCCGGAGACGGACAACGCCGTGGCCATGATCCGCTCGGTCGCCCCGATGATGGAAAAGCACCACGGCGTGGTGGTGCTGGACGAGGCGGTCGAGGCGGCGGTGAAGCTGTCGCAGCGCTACGTCCCGGCCCGCCAGCTGCCCGACAAGGCCGTCAGCCTGCTCGACACGGCTTGCGCGCGGGTCGCCGTCTCGCAGCACGCTACCCCGGCTCCGGTCGAGAACGCCCGCCGCCGGGTCGAGCTGCTGGAGACCGAGCTGGAGATCGCCAAACGCGAGGCCGACGGCCGCTATGGCCCCGCCTCGCGCATCGACGACCTAGATGTGAAGATGGCGGAGGCCAAGGCGGCGCTCGAAGTCGTCGACGCCCAGTGGGCCGCCGAGAAGGCTGCGCTGAACGCCGTGATCGAGGCCCGGGCGGCGCTCGCCGGAGATCCGGGCGCGGACCAGGCGGGCCTGCAGGCCGCGCTCGACGCCCAGGCCGCCACGGCCGGCGACGCGCCGATGGTCTTCGCCGAGGTCGACGCAAACGCCGTCGCCGCCGTGGTCGGGGACTGGACCGGCATTCCCGTCGGCCGGATGGTCAAGGACGAGATCGCCTCGGTCCTGAAGATCGCCGACGCGCTGAAGACCCGCGTTGTCGGTCAGGATCACTCGATGGATGCGCTGGCCAAGCGCATCCAGACCAGCCGCGCCCGGCTCGACAACCCGAACAAGCCGGTCGGCGTTTTCATGCTGTGCGGCCCCTCCGGCGTCGGCAAGACCGAGACGGCCCACGCGCTGTCGGAGCTGCTCTACTCGGGCGACGACAGCCTTATCGTCATCAACATGAGCGAGTTCCAGGAGGCGCACACCGTCTCAACGCTCAAGGGCGCCCCGGCCGGCTACGTCGGCTACGGCCAGGGCGGCGTGCTGACCGAGGCCGTGCGCCGCCGGCCCTACAGCGTCGTGTTGCTGGACGAGGTCGAGAAAGCCCACCCGGATGTCCACGAGATGTTCTTCCAGGTGTTTGACAAGGGCTACATGGACGACAGTGAAGGTCGTCACATCGACTTCAAGAACACCCTGATCCTGCTGACCTCCAACGTCGGCACCGACCTCATCACCAACCTGTCGGAAGACGAGGAGATGAAGCCCGAGCCCGAGGCGCTGGCCCAGACCCTGCGTCCCGAACTGCTGAAGGTGTTCCCGCCGGCCCTGCTCGGCCGCCTGGTCGTCCTGCCGTACTACCCTCTGTCGCCGACCATGCTGCAGGGCATCGTCCGGCTGCAGATGAACCGCATCAAGAAGCGGGTGGCCGAGAACCACGGCATGGACTTCAGCTTCACCGACGCGGTGGTCGATCTGATCGTGTCGCGCTGCAACGAGGTGGCGTCCGGCGGGCGGGTCATCGACGCCATCCTGACCAACACCATGCTGCCGGAGATGTCCGTCGAACTGCTCAACCGCCAGATGGGCGGCGAGGCGGTGCAGTCGATCGCGGTGGACGCCGGTCAGTCCGGCTTCACCTACACCTTCGGGTAGGGCGATGCCGGCGCCGGTCAATCGTCGCCCTCCGGCGCCTCGGGCGGGGACCAACTCCGGGTCGCTGGCGCTCACCGCTTCAGGACGGCGGCAGCACTGGAGTGAGGCCGTCGGCGTCGGCCGAACCCACGCCACGGAGATCCCGCCGATCCCCTTCAGGATCGAAGGCGCGGCGGAGATAACCGCGTCGCGGGTGGCGAAGGTCGTCGGCGCCAGCAAGCTGTCCGCGCGCCTCATCGAGGCCGCGGCCGCGCTCGAGAAGCACCGTCTGGCGGGCGCGATCAATACCCCCCTGCGCGCCGCCCATTTCGTGGCTCAGTGCGCCCACGAGTCCATGGGCTTCTCGCGACGGGTCGAGAACCTGAACTACAAGCCCGCCGCCGCCGTCGACACGTTCGGCGCCCTCACAACGGTGGAGGAGGCGGCCCGGCTACTGGACGCAGACACGACGGGCGAAGCGCTGGCCAATCACGTCTACAGCCCGCACGCCAAGGTCGGAAAGCGCCTCGGCAATACGCAGGAGGGCGACGGCTACCGATTTCGCGGTCGCGGCTACATCCAGTTGACCGGCCGAAGCAACTACGCCGCGGCGGGCAGGGACCTGAAGGTCGATCTCATCAAGGACCCGGATCGCGCCGCCGACGTCGATATGGCCGCCCGCACCGCCGTCTGGTTCTGGAAGCGCGGGTCGATCAACGTCATGGCCGACCTGGACGACGTCGTGGCGGTCACTCGCCTGATCAATCCGCAACTCAAGGGGCTCAGCGACCGGCGTACGAAAACAGAGCTGGCGCTGACGGCCTTCGGTCTGCGGATCTGAGACGGCCCAGCCGGCCTGACAATCCCTGCCTCGCCAAAGTCGCCGGGCGTCGCGTCCGGCGGCGCAGGGCTACTGCTGTTGCTGCTGCTGTTGCTCGCGGCGGTGGATGTCGCCGGCGTTGAGCTTGCGGCGGCCGCCGGGGAAGGACGGGCGCGGCAGGCGCAGGAACTCCGGCTCCGCCAGGGCCGCCCGGGCCTTGCCGACGGACACCGCCACGGCCAGCTGGCTGTCGGCCTCGCCCTTGTAGACGCCCAGCGACGGCGGCACGTCGGCGTAGTCGCGGCCGATGGCCACGGCGATGTGCCGCTCTCCGGCGATGCTGTTGTTGGTCGGGTCCAGCCCGATCCAGCGCAGGGTCGGCAGGAAGACCTCGACCCAGGCGTGAGTGGCGTCAGGATCCGAGCGGTCGCCATGCTGGCGATCTGTGAACAGATAGCCCGACACGTAGCGGGCCGGGATGCCCCAGCGCCGGCAGATCGCCAGCATGATGTGGGCGAAGTCCTGGCAGACCCCGCGGCCGACGCCGAGCGCCAGGTCGATGGGGCTGTCGGCGGTGGTCACGCCGGGCGTGTAGTCGAAGGCGTCGTAGATGATCTGGTTCAGCGCCAGCACCGCCGACAGGGGATCGCGCAGGCGCAGCGCGTCGAGGTTCTTCTCGGCGATGAAGGTCTGCAACGCCTGCGTGAACACCACAAAGCCGTGCGGCTGAAGGAAGTCGAAGCACTCGCCACGCACGAAGTCGCTGCGCAGGCGGTCCCATTCGCCCTGGTCGGCGCCGTCCGGCAGCACCGGGTCGGGCTGCGTCTCCACCGCCGAGCGGGCCTCGATCCGCAGGTTGTCGTGCGGCTGGGGCACATCGAAGTGGTAGACGGCGTTCCCGAAGTTGTCGGCGTAGGAGAAGATCTGCGCCCGGGGCTCGAGGTCGAGCTCGAAGCTGATCAGTCGCTGTCCGGCGCTCTTGCGGGGCTGCATGCGCAACTCCATCACGCTTTCTCTCACCGCGCGCTCATAGTGGTACTGGGTGACGTGCCTGACTTCGAGCAGCATTACGCGCCCTCAGGCTGAGTGTGAGCGGCCAGCCGCCCGGAGGGCGCGTCTGATCCTGGATGTGAACGCACCCGGACACAAAACCGGGGTCCACTTTTGTTGGGTGCGTTCATGCGGGCAGCCTCATCTCGAGGGAATAGGCGACGAAGGTGTCGTAGATCGCCTCGTGAACGCGGGCGCACTCGTTGACGACCGTCGTCAACAGGCCGCTGGCGCCGGTGGCTTCCAGTTCGTCGACATCGGCGAACTGCAGGCGGGCCTTGAGGCGCCCGGCCAGCCGCTCCGGCGTGGCCAGACCGCCGACCTCGACATGGCGCGAAACGCCCACGAGGTACTCCTCGATCCGCGCGGTCGCGAACCGGATCGAGCGGGGGAACTCCTCGTCGAAGAGCAGGAACTCCAGGATATAGCGAGGCTCGATCTCGGCCGTGTAGCGCCGAAGGTAGGGCTCCAGCGCGCAGGCCATGCGCAGCAGGTTCATGAGCGCCAGCCGGTCGGTGACGCTCTTGTCGCGACCGTCGCCGAAGCCGACCTCGAGAAGACGGGCGATCAGATGCGCCCGCTCCAGGTAGACGCCCAGCATCAGGAAGCGGAACCCCTCGCCGTGGCTCATGGTTGCGTCGGCGGCGCCCTTGAACAGGTGCAGGTCGGCGATGACGTCGTGCAGGAAGGCTGAGGAGCCGCTCTCGAACTCGGCGGCGGCGCCGTCGGCGGTGACCTTCAGGAACAGCAGGTTCAGCCGTTCCCAGGTCTCGGTCGTGATCTGGTCGCGAACCTGTCTTGCGTTCTCCCGGGCATGGGCCAGCGACATCACCACCGAATTGGGATCCTCGCGGCTCAACACCAGCGCCCGGGCGGCTTCATAGGTCAGGGACGCCCGGGCCATGTCCGTGTCGCCGACGGCGGACAGGGCGATGTAGGCCGTCTGCGCCGCCGCATCGGAGCGGTCGAGCGTGGCGTTCAACATCACATCGGCCAGCCGCGAGAAGTGCTCGGCCCGCTCCACGTAGCGGCCGATCCAGTAGAGGCTGTCCGCCACCCGCGCGAGCATCATGGCCGTGTCTCCTGACGCTCGGGCTCGTCGACCAGCACCCAGGTGTCCTTGGAGCCGCCGCCCTGGCTGGAGTTGACCACCAGCGAGCCGCGCCGCAGGGCGACACGGGTGAGGGCGCCCGGCGTCACCACGATCTTTTCGCCCGACAGGATGAAGGGCCGCAGGTCCACGTGCCGGGGCTCGATCCGGCCGTCGATCAGGCAGGGCGCCGTCGAGAGCTGGATCGTCGGCTGGGCGATGTAGTTGGCCGGATCGGCCTTCAGAGCCTCGGCGAAGGTCTCGCGCTCCTTGCGGGAGGCGTGCGGCCCGACCAGCATACCGTATCCGCCCGAGGCTCCGACCGCCTTGACCACCAGCTTGTCGAGGTTGGCGAGCACGTAGGCCAGCTGGACCGGCTCGCGGCACAGGAAGGTCTCGATGTTGGGCAGGATGGCGTCCTCGCCCAGGTAGTAGCGAATGATGTCCGGAACATAGGCGTAGACCGCCTTGTCGTCGGCGACCCCGGTGCCCGGCGCATTGCAGATCACCACGTTGCCGGCGCGATAGGCGTTGAACAGGCCCGGCAGGCCGAGCGAGGAGTCGCGGCGGAAGGTGAGGGGGTCGATGAAATCGTCGTCGACCCGCCGATAGATGACGTCCACCCGGCGCAGGCCCGTGGTCGTCCGCATGTAGACCATGTTCTCGTGGACCACGAGGTCGCGGCCCTCGACCAGCGGCGCGCCCATCAGGCGGGCCAGATAGGCATGCTCGTAGTAGGCGCTGTTGTAGACGCCGGGGGTCATGACCACGACCTGGGGGTCGGGCCGCCACTCGGCCGCCATGCTCTTGAGCGTCGCCAGCAGCAGGTCGGGATAGCGCTCGACCGGCCGGACGTTCGAGGCGCGGAAGGTGCCCGGAAAGGTCCGTTTGGCCGCATCGCGGTTGGCCAGCATGTACGACACGCCCGACGGGACGCGAAGATTGTCCTCCAGCACCGCGAACGCCCCGTCCTGGCCCCGGATCAGATCCGATCCGCAGACATTGGCGTAGGCCTTGTGGGGCACATACAGGTGCTGCATTTCGCGACGGTAGGCCGGCGCGCCGAGCACCAGCTCGCGGGGCACGATGCCGTCCATAAGAATCTGCTGATCGCCGTAGATGTCGGCCAGGAACATGTTCAGCGCGCGCAGGCGCTGGGTCAGGCCTTCCTCGATGGTCTTCCATTCCTGGGCCGGAATGATCCGGGGCACCAGGTCCGTCGGAATGATCCGCTCGGTGGTCGCCTCGGCGCCGTAAACGGTGAAGGTGATGCCCTGCAGGAGAAAGGATCGCTCGAGCGTCTTCTGGCGGTCGGCCAGCGCTTCGGGCGACAGGGTGGTCAGACGTGTATGGACGCCGGCATAGTGCGATCGGACATCACCGCCCGTCACATACATCTCGTCAAACGCGGCGCCCGGGAGATAGGCGGCGTCCGTCATCGGCAGGGCCTGGGCCACGCCCGGGGCATCGGCGGTCGCTACGCTCACGTCGGGGTCCGTTTCATTCACGGCCGGGAAGGCCTTTTCACGGTTCATTCGTAGCGCTCTTCGCCGATCTGGCGTCTGGTTTCGGTCGGACTCTCGACCGGATGCGGCGGCTGCACTGCATTTGTGCAACTTTCGACGCCGCTGCAAAGGGTGGATGGACGTGACAGCCGGCCTGCGCCCGACTACACGGGATTCGGGGCGCAAGAGGAGAAAAGAAGCTTGTCGCCTTCGCGTAGGGTCCTGGCTGCATCGGTCGTCGTCGCGCTGGGCCTCGGCGCGACCGGCGCGAACGCGCAGCAGGCTGCCGCCAGAATTGAGGGCGTGACGGACGAGGACCTCCTGGAGGCCATCGCCCGCGCGGTCGGCGAGAGCAAAAGTCCGGCCACCACACGCTTCGAGGCCCGCCGCCGCGCCCGCGCGGCCGCCGAGGACGCCGCCGCCGCAATGCGCACGCAGGGCTACTACGGCTACCAGGTCGAGCCTGACGTCGTTGACCCCGATGACGACGACGGCGGCGCGCCGCCCCGGGCGGTGATCCGCATCACGCCGGGCGCCCGATTCCGCTTTGCCCGCCCGGCCATCGAATGGATCGGGCAGGAGCCGATCCCGGGCGTCGGCATCGCCGCCGAACAGGCCATGGCGCTGCGCCGCGCCGCGCCGGGCAAGGCGGCCGACGTGCTTGCGGCCGAAGGGCGGATCGTCGCCACGCTTCAGGCGCGCGGCTATGCAGATGCCCGGCCCGGGACGCGGGAGGTGATCGTCGACCATGCCGACAACTCGGTGCAGCCGACCTTCCGGATCGTGGCCGGGGATCTGGTGCGCATGGACGGCCTGGACCTGGGCGAGATCGGGCGGACAGATCCGGACTGGATCCGCGCGCTGGCGCCCTGGGCGCCGGGCGACGTCTATGATCCGGACGACGTCGCCGAACTCGAACGGCGGCTGCTGGACACCGGCGTTTACGATTCGGTCGGCGTGTCCCTGCTGCCGCGCGAGAACGCCGACGCTGAAGGTCGCAGGCCCGTGCGGGTGACGCTGGCCGATCGCGCGCGACGCACGCTGGAAGTCTCGGCCGGGTACTCGACAAGCGAGGGGGCGGGCCTGGACGTGCGGCGCACGCGCTACAACCGGCTCGGCCGGGCCGACACGACGACCTACAGCCTGCGTCTGGCCGAGCTTGAGCAGCGGCTCGAAGCCGGCCTCAAGCTGCCGCACTGGCGTCGGGCGCAGCAGACGCTGACCGTGCTGGCCGGCGTCTACAACCAGCAGACAGACGCCTACGACTCGATGGGGGTCGGAATCAGCGGCGACATCACCCGCCGCTTCGGCAAGACCTCCTACATCACCGGCGGCCTGTCGCTCGATCTCGCGCGCAGCGCCGAGAAGGTCAGGCTCAACAACACCACCTTCCGTGGTGAGGACCGCGACGTGGTCACGGCCGCCGCGCTGGCCGCTTTCGCCCTCGACCGGTCGGATGATCCGCTCGATCCTACGCGTGGGTGGCGGTTGGAGGCGCGGGTCGAGCCGACCACCACCTTCGGAGATTCCCAGGCCCTGTACCTGAAGGTCCAGAGCCAGGCCTCCTACTACCTGTCGCTCGACGAGGAGGCGACGACCGTGCTGGCGGCCCGGGCCAAGGTCGGCTCGATCTGGGGCGCGGTGCTGGACGACGTGGCCTCGCCCCGCCGCTTCTACGCGGGCGGCGGCGGCTCGGTGCGCGGCTACGGCTGGCAGGCGATCGGCCCGCGCCTGCCGGACAACACCCCGGTCGGCGGCATATCGGTGGTGGAGGCCAGTTTCGAGGTGCGCCGCAAGATTACCGAGCGCTGGGGCGCGGTGGCCTTCATCGACGCCGGCGCCGTCGGCAGCGATTCCTTCCCGGGCGGAGACGACTTCGGCGTCGGCGCCGGGTTCGGCGTCCGCTACGACCTCGGATTCGGGCCGGTGCGCGCCGACATCGCCTTCCCGCTGGAAAAGCGCGAAGGCGACGCCGGCTTCCAGATTTACATCAGCATCGGACAGGCGTTTTGACCGCGGGCGAGGATCAGGCTCCGCCGCCTGCGGCGGCGCGTCGGCGCATGCGCCTGCCGGCCACCGGGCCCGGCTGGATCATGCTGGTCTCCCTGCTGGCCGTCCTGCTGGTCGGTGGAACCGCGCTGGTACTGCGCTTTGGCCTCAACACCGCTCCGGGCCTGATGTTCGTTGAAGCCCGCGCCAGCGGGCTGAAGCTCGGCCGCTTCGGCAAGCTGCGCATCGAGGGCCTCAGCGGCGACCTGTGGCGCAATTTCGGCGTCCGGCGCCTGACCATCGCCGATGAGAAGGGCGTGTGGCTGGACGCCGCCGACGTGCAGATGACCTGGCGCTATCACGAGCTGTTCGTGCGCCGGTTCCATGCCGACACCGTGACCGCGCGCCAGGTGCGGGTGCTGCGACGCCCGACGCTGACGCCGAAGACGACGTCGAAGGGCCTGCCGGTCTCGATCCGCATCGACCAGCTGCGGATTCCCGTCGAGACCCTGCCGGCCTTCAGCTACCGGCGCGGCCTGTTCCACGTCGCCGGCAAGATCGACGTGGTGCGCAAGGGACCGGCGACCGTGGCGCTCGGCGCCGCCAGCCGCCTGCACAAGGGCGACCGGCTCATTCTCGCGGTCGAAACCGGCAAGGGGCGACCCCTGAAGGTGTTCGCCGACGCCCTGGAATCGCAGGGCGGCGCCCTCGCCGGAGCGCTGGGGCTCCCCGCCGACCAGCCGTTCATCCTGAAGGCCAACGCCGGGGGAACGGGCGAAGAGGGCCGCTTCAGCCTTCTGGCGACCTCCGGGGCGACGACGCCGGCGGAGGCGTCCGGAACCTGGAACGCAGAGGGTGGCCGGGCGGTCGGCCGGGTGTCGCTGGCGTCCTCGACCCTGACCGCGCGCTACGCCCGGATGTTCGGCGACGAAGTGCGGTTCTCCGGCCGGGGCGGCAAGGCGAAGAGTGGTCTCTATGCAATCAACGCCCGCGCCGAGAGCGAGGTTCTCACCGCGGTCGCCGTCGGCGAGGCGGATGTCGGCAAGCGCATCACCGGCAAGAACGGGCTCGCCGTGACCCTGACCTCCCGGTCGTTGGGACGCCTGACGTCGGATGTCGTGCAGGGCGCCGCAGAGACGCGGGGGCGACTGACGGGAAACCAGGCGTCGTGGGTCTACACGGCGGCGCTGTCCGCCACCGGCTTCAAGGCGGCCGGCTACAGTCTCGCCCGCGCGCAAGGCCCGGTGACGGTGAGCATGAAGGGCGGGGAGCTGACGATCGGATCGACGCTGACCGGCGATGGCGGTTCGGGCCAGGGATATGTTGCGGCTCTGCTGGGCGCTCGCCCGAAGGCGGAGATTCTCGCGGCCCGTTTGAAGGATGGCCGGCTGCTGTTGCGCCGGGTGCAGGCGACGGGCGCGGGGCTCAAGCTCGACGCGACCGGCGAGCGGACCCTGCTCGGCGGCCTGTCGTTCAAGGGCGAGGCCGAGATGGCCAACCTCCAGGCTGCACGGATCGGGGCCAACGGTCGCGCCACGGCCACCTGGTCGGCGTCCCAGAGCGGTCGCGGAAGACCCTGGGCGTTGTCGATCGACGCCAAGGGGGCGGGGTTCGCCACGGGCTTCGCCGAACTGGACCGCCTGCTGGGCGGGGCGCCCCGGTTCCGGGGCAAGGCTGAGTACAGCAAGGGCGTGGTCTCCGTGGCCGACGCCGACCTGGACGGCGCGTTGGGCTCGGCGAGCGCGGCCGGCGTCATCGGCCCTGCCGGCGCTCTCAAGCTCAAGCTGGACTGGAACGCGACGGGCCCGTTCCGCGCAGGGCCGGTCGAGATCACGGGCGAGGCGAAGGGAACGGGCGCGATCACCGGTACGGTTTCGGCGCCGCGCGCCGACCTTATCGCCGACATCACGGCGGTGGATCTGCCCAGGCTTCCGCTCCGGGACGCGCACGTCGTGCTCAGCTTCGCGCGCAGCGCCGGCGGAACCGACGGCGCGGTGACGATCACCGCAGACAGCGAGTACGGCCCTGCGCGGGGCCGCACCGACTTCCGCTTCGCCCAGGGCGGCCTGGACCTGACCGGGCTGGACGCTGACGCCGGCGGGATCAAGGCCACTGGAGGCCTGGCGCTGCGGCGGGGGCGACCGTCGACGGCCAACCTGATCCTCGACATTGGCCCCGGCGCCCTGCTCACCAGCGGCCAGATCACCGGTACGGCGGTGCTGTCGGACGCCGGCGCGGACGGGCGAGCCACGCTCAATCTGACCGCCCGGGACGCCTCGGTGCGCGGCGCCGGAGGCCTTCGCTTCGGACGCGGAACCATCACCGCCGACGGCCCGCTGTCGCGTCTGCCCGTCGTCGTGGACCTGCGCGGCGCCTACGGCGCCAATCGCTGGCGATTCAAGGGTGACGGCGTCTACGCCGGTCAGGACAACGCCACCGGACTGGCGCTCAATGGCGAAGGCCGCTTCGGCAGCGCCGACTTCAAGACGATTGAAACCGCGCGGCTGGGCTTTGGCGGCGGCCAGCGGTTCGCCGACGTGAAGCTGGAGATCGAAGGGGGGCGGGCGGACATCACCGCCCGAACCGATGGCGAGGTCGCCGACATAGACGCCACCCTGACGAAGGTGTCTCTGGGCGCCCTGAACGAGGACCTCGCCGGGACGGTCGGCGGCAAGATGGCTCTGCAGGGGCGCGGCGCCCGGCTGACCGGGTCGATGGATGTGACGCTGGAGGGCGCGAGAGCCAGGGGCGCCGGGCGCGCCGTGTCCGTCGACGGCCGGGTTCGCGCCACGCTCAACGACCAGTCCGTGTTCGTCGAGGCGGTTGCCAGCAACGCCGGCGGGCTGCGGTCGAGCGCCACGGTGACGCTGCCGGTCGTGGCCTCGGCCGCGCCGCTCCGCCTGGCCATCGCCAACCGCCAGCCGATGAGCGGCAGCTTCGCCGCCAGCGGCGAGATCAAGCCGTTGTGGGACCTGCTGATCGGCGGCGAGCGCAGCCTGTCGGGCGTGGTCGACATGAAGGGCACGATCGGCGGGTCGCTGGCCGATCCGCGACTCTCGGGGACCGCCGAGCTCGCCAATGGCGGCTTCGAGGACGGCCAGACCGGCCTGACCTTGGTCGATCTGTCGGTTCGCGCCGTGCTGGCCGACAACGCCATCGACGTCAGCCGCTTCTCGGCCACCGACGGTCGCGGCGGCCGCATCAGCGGCGGCGAGCGCGGCACGCTGTCGGGCGGCGGCCGCATCAGCCTGCTGCGCAGCGGCGTCAGCACCTTCCGGGTCGGGCTGAAGGACTTCCAGCTGATCGAGAATGACGCCATCACGGCCATCGCCTCGGGCGAGGCGACGCTCAACCGGGCCGCCGACGGCAAGGTCCAGGTGTCCGGCGCCCTGACCGTCGACCGGGCGGTGATCGCGGCCGACCCGCCGACGCCGTCCGGCGTGATCCCCATGGCGGTGATCGAGCGCAACAAGCCGGGCGCGACGGAGGGCGACGTCCTTCCGGAGGCCCGCCGCGGTCTGGTGGTGGCGCTGGACGTCACGCTCAAGGCCAGCCGCGGAATCTTCATCGAGGGTCGGGGCCTGGACGCGGAGATGTCGCTCGACGCCCGTGTCACCGGCACGACGGCAAAGCCCGTGCTGGACGGCGTCGCCCGGATGGTGCGCGGCGAATACGACTTCGCCGGCAAGCGGTTCGAGTTCGACGCCCGCAGCGCGGTCTATCTGGCCGCGTCGCCGGACCGGATCCGGCTGGACCTGACCGCGACCCGCGAGGATCCGGCCCTGACGGCGGTAATCCGGGTGCGGGGCACCGCCTCGCGGCCGGAGATCACGCTGACTTCCAGCCCCTCGCTGCCCCAGGACGAGGTGCTGTCCCGAGTGCTGTTCGGGACGTCGGCCGCGCAGTTGTCGCCGCTGGAGGCCGCGCAGCTGGCGTCCGCCATCGCGGCGCTGGCCGGCGGCGGCGGCTTCGACGTGATCGGCAACCTGAAGAACTTCACCGGCCTCGATCGCCTGGTCTTCGCCGGCGGCGGGGAGGGCGGTGCGATGACCGTGGCCGGCGGCAAGTACCTGACCGACGACGTCTACCTGGAGATCATCGGCGGCGGCCGCGAAGGGCCGGCGGCCCAGGTGGAATGGCGGGTGCGGCGCAACCTGTCGATCATCTCCAAGCTGGCCGGCGAGGACTCCGGGCTCTCGGTGCGCTGGAGGAAGGACTACTGAAGTCGGGCCGGGGGGTTCACCTTCGGTCACCCGTCGGCTAGGTAGAGGGCGTTCAGCGACTCCCGTCTTGCGCCATTCCGGCGGGTCGCTTCGGTTCGGCACGCGTTGACCTGGTCCGCGGCAATGGCGCCATAGAGTTGGACGATCACACCGATGCGCCTGTCGCCGGAAGAGAAAGCCGTTCTGGACTCCATCGCCGAACGCGGGTCGGCCATCGTCGAGCGCGCGGTCGGCTGGAGCGATGTCAACTCCGGCAGCCGCAATCTGGAGGGGCTGGAGACCGTGCGCGGCCTGCTGAAGGACGCCTTCGCCGTCCTGCCGACCGAGCCGCTGGACATCCCGCTGCAGGCCTCGATCGAGATCGGCGCCGACGGCCGCGAGAAGGAGCAGCCGCACCCGCCCTCGATGGCCGTGATCGTCCGGCCGGAAGCCCCGGTGCAGGTCGTGCTGACCGGCCACTACGACACCGTCTACCCGGCCGACAGCCGCTTCCAGGTCGTGGGCACACGCGCCGACGGAGCGCTGCACGGCCCGGGGATCGCCGACATGAAGGGGGGGATCAGCGTCATCCTGGCGGCGCTCGAGGCCTTCGAGACCTCGCCCGACGCCGCCAGCCTCGGCTACCGGGTCCTGATCTCGCCCGACGAGGAGATCGGATCTCTGGCCTCCGGGCCGGTGCTGGCCGAGTTCGGGCGGCTGGGTCACGTCGGCCTGACCTACGAGCCGTCGATGCTGCCCGACGGCACGTTGGCGAGCGAGCGCAAGGGTTCGGGCAATTTTCATATCCGGGTCACCGGGCGCACGGCGCACGCCGGGCGCGCCTTCGCCGAGGGGCGCAACGCCATCACCGCCGCCGCCCGCATCGCCGGCGCGCTGGACGGTCTGAACGGTCGCCGCGACGGGGTCACGGTCAACGTCGCGAGGATCGACGGCGGCTCGCCGCTGAACGTGGTGCCTGACATCGCCGTCGTCCGCTTCAACGTCCGCTTCCCGGACGCCGAGGCCGCAGCCTGGCTGGAAGCGGGCATCCGCGGGGCCATGAAGACCGGGGAGGGCGACGGCCTGCTGGTCAGCCAGCACGGCGGCTTCACCCGTCCGGCCAAGCCGTTCAACGCCGCCCAGACCGAACTGTTCGGCAAGGTGAAGCAGGTCGGGGCGCTGCTGGGCCAGGAGATCGCCTGGAAGCCGTCCGGCGGGGTCTGCGAGGGCAACAATCTGTTCGCCGCGGGCCTGCCCAATGTCGACACGCTCGGTGTGCGCGGCGGCGACATCCACAGCGAGAACGAGTTCGCCTGGCCCGACAGCTTCGCCGAGCGGGCCCAGCTGTCGGCCCTGATCCTTATGAAGCTGGCGTCGGGCGACATCGACGCGCGCGGCATCCGCGCCCTTATGGAGTCCCGTTGATGCTGGTTGTGCGTCCTGCTGTTCCCGCCGACTACGACGCGCTGATGGAGCTGGCCGTCCTGTCCGGGCGCGGCTTCACAAGCCTGCCGGAGGACGAGCCGACGCTGCGCTCGCGGCTGGATCTGTCGAAGGCCAGCTTCGCCGGCGAGGTGGCGCCGCCGGAGGCCTGGTACACCCTGATGCTCGAGGACGCCGCCAGCGGCGCCGTCGAGGGCGTCGCCGGGGTGAAGGCCAGCGTGGGCCTGAAGCGGCCGTTCTTCTCGTTCAGGGTCGTCACCCTGGCCCAGTCGTCGCCGACGCTGGACATGCGCTTCGACCACCAGGCCCTGGTGCTGGTCAACGAATGCGCCGGCTGGTCGGAGGTCGGGTCGCTGTTCCTGCGGCCGGAGAAGCGCAAGGGCGGCGCGGGGCGGCTGCTGGCCCAGTCGCGCTACATGCTGATCGGCATCGAGCCGCAGCGCTTCGCCGAGATGGTGCTGGCCGAGCTGCGCGGCTGGTTCGACGAGAACGGCGTCTGTCCGTTCTGGGAGCACGTGGCCCACAAGTTTTTCCGGCTGGAGTTCGACGAGGCTGACCTGATGAGCGCCTCGACCAACGGCCAGTTCATCCTCGACCTGTCGCCCCGTCATCCGATCTACACCGGCCTGCTGCCGGAGGCGGCGGCGAAGTCGATCGGCCGGGTCCACCGCGACGGCGAGGCCGCGCGCGCCATGCTGGAGCGTGAGGGGTTCCGGTACCAGGGCCTGGTTGACCTGTTCGACGCCGGCCCCACCATGGCCGCGCCGCGCGATGACATCCGCACGGTGAAGGAGGCCCGACGCCTGGCCGTGCGGTTCGGCGAGGATGCGTTCGGGGAGGAGGCGCTGGTCTCCACCGGCGAGATCGCCCGCTTCCGCGCGGTGCGGGCGCCGGTGCTGGTCGATGGAGACGTCGCGGTGCTGTCCCGCGACGCCGCCGAGGTGCTTGGCGTCCGCGAGGGTGAAAGCGTGAAGGTGAAGTCGTGACGGCGCTAGCGATCCTCTCCCTCTTGGGAGAGGGGGACCACCCGCAGGGTGGTGGAGAGGGACATGCCGCCGGTGGCCGATTGACCGCGGTGTTCGTCGCTTTCTTGTCCTGGATGTCCCTGCATGCGGGAGCGCCTCCCGCTCCACCATGCTTCGCATGGTCCCCCTCTCCCAAGAGGGAGAGGATTGTCGCGGGAGACTACTCATGAGCCGCGGTCTCTTCATCAACGGCGCCTGGCGCCCCGGACAGGGCCCCGTCCTGACCTCCGTCGACCCGGCGACCGGCGCACCGGTCTGGGAGGACGCCACGGCGACGCCCGGCGATGTCGCCGACGCCGTCGCCGCTGCCCGCGCCGCCTTCCAGGACTGGGCCGACCGTCCGCGCGCCGAGCGCATCGAGGCCATGCGCCGCTACAAGGCCGCCCTCGACGCCCGCAAGGGCCCGATGGCCCAGGCCATCTCCCGCGAGACCGGCAAGGCGCTCTGGGAGACCACCGCCGAGCTCGGCTCGATGATGGCCAAGGTCGACGCCTCGATCGCCGCCTATGATGAGCGCACCGGCGTTCGCGAGACGGCCACCGCCTTCGGTCGCGCCGTGCTGCGCCACCGGCCCCACGGCGTCATGGCCGTCCTGGGGCCGTTCAACTTCCCCGGCCACCTGCCCAACGGCCACATCATGCCGGCGCTGCTGGCCGGCGACACCGTGGTCTTCAAGCCGTCGGAGGAGACTCCCTGGACGGGCGAGCTGATGGTCGAGGCGCTCGAGGCGGCCGATCTGCCCAAGGGCGTGATCAACCTCGTGCAGGGCGGCAAGGAGACCGGCGCGGCGTTGATCGACCAGCACATCGACGGCCTGCTGTTCACCGGTTCGGGCGCCGCCGGGGCCCACTTCCGCCGCCACTTCGCCGCCCGCCCGGACGTCATCCTGGCGCTGGAGCTGGGCGGCAACAACCCGCTGGTCGTCTGGGACGCCGCTGACGCACAGGCCGTGGCGGCGCTGGTGGTGCAGTCCTCCTTCATCACCACCGGCCAGCGCTGTTCCTGCGCCCGGCGGCTGATCGTGCCCGAGGGCCACGAGGGCGAGGCGATCATCGAGGCGGTGGCCGCGCTCGCCGACCGGCTGGTCGCCGGGCCGTGGGACGGCGCGACCGAGCCCTTCATGGGGCCGCTGATCTCCGCCCGCGCCGCCCATGCCGCCCGCAAGGCCGCCGCCGCCCTGGGCGGGACGGTGATCCGGCAGGCGAGGGCGGTCGACGGACTGTCCGAAGCCTTCATCACGCCGGGCATCATCGACGTCAGCCACCATGAGACGCCGGACGAGGAGATCTTCGCGCCGATCGTCCAGGTGCGTCGCGCGGCGACCTTCGACGGCGCGATCGCCCTGGCCAACGACACCCGATACGGCCTCTCGGCTGGCCTGCTCAGCGATGACCCGGCCCGCTGGGAGCGCTTCCAGCAGCGTATCCGCGCCGGCGTCGTCAACTGGAACCGCCCGACGACGGGCGCCGCCGGGACCGCCCCGTTCGGCGGCCTCGGCGCCTCCGGCAACCACCGGCCCAGCGCCTACTACGCCGCCGACTACTGCGCCTATCCGGTGGCCAGCTTCGAGGCCGATGCGGTGCTGCCGACGGTGAGCGAGATCAAGGGGTTGCGGGGGTGAGCTCATTGCGTGCTCCGGCCGTCGAAGCCAACTGCGACGGGCTCGTCGGGCCGACCCACAGCTTCGCCGGTCTGGCGCCGGGCAACCTGGCCAGCGAGATCAACAAGGGCGATGCGTCCAACCCGCGCTCGGCGGTGCTGGAAGGGCTGTCGAAGATGCGGCTGATGGCTGACCTGGGCCTGCCGCAGTTCGTGCTGCCGCCGCATGAGCGTCCCGACGTCGCCTTCCTGCGCGGGATCGGCTTTTGCGGGACGGACCACCAGGTGATCGAGGCCGCCGCGCGGCAGGCGTCGGAGCTGCTCAACACCGCCTGCAGCGCCTCGCCGATGTGGGCCGCCAACGCCGGCACGGTGACGCCCGGCGCCGACGCCGCCGACGGCCGCGTCCACTTCACGCCGGCCAACCTGCTGACCAACCTGCACCGCAGCCTCGAGGGCGAGCAGACCACGCGGTCGCTGCGGGCGCTGTTCCCGGACGCCGCCCGCTTCGCCGTCCACGACCCCCTGCCGGCCCAAGCGCACTTTGCCGATGAGGGCGCGGCCAACCATGTGCGGCTCTGCGCCGACCATGGCGAGCCGGGCGTCAACCTGTTCGTCTGGGGGCGTGACGCCTACGAGCCCTGGACCGGGCGCTTCCCGGCGCGGCAGACCAGGCAGGCCTTCGAGGCCGTGGCCCGGCGTCACGGCGCCGGCGGGGCGGTCTTCGCCCGGCAGGCCCGCGCCGCCATCGAGGCGGGCGTGTTTCACAACGACGTCGTCTGCGTCGGGGCGCGCACCTGCCTGTTCTTCCACGAGACCGCGTTCGAGGATCGCGCGGCGATGGAGGCCCAGGTCCGCGCCGCCGCCGCCGGCCGCTTCGAGCCGCAGTTCGTGCAGATCGACGCGGCCGACCTGCCGCTGGATGAGGCGATCAAGTCCTATCTTTTCAACTCGATGCTGGTGACTCTTCCCGGCGATGACCGCCTGACCCTGATCGCGCCGATGGAGACGGCCGAGACGCCGCGGGCCGCCGCCGCCGTCGAGCGGGCGATCGCTTCCAACGGGCCCATTGGCCGGGTCGAGTACGTCGATGTGCGCCAGAGCATGCGAAACGGCGGCGGACCGGCCTGCCTGCGGCTCAGGGTCGTGCTGACCGACGACGAACTGGCGGCGACCAATCCCGCGCAGCGGTTCGATGCGGCCCTGCATGCGCGGCTGGCCGCCTGGGCGACGGCGCACTATCGCGACCGGCTGCTGCCCGCCGACCTGGCCGACCCGCGCCTGCTCGACGAGAGCCGGACGGCGCTGGACGCGCTGACCGGGATCCTGGGCCTGGGCGGCGGCTTCTATCCGTTCCAACGGCAGGGCTGACACTTCAGCCGTCGCTAAACTGTGTCCCGATAGTCTCCACCCTTTCGATGGCGCCCGGCCGGCGAATGCGCGGGGGCGAGGCAGGTGTGCGCCGACAGGCCGGGCTGGTGATGACCTGGCTGCTGATGCCTGCGCCTGGCGGGGCCGGTCCGCTGGGGCGCGGCCTTGCCGGGCAAGGGATTGCTCGGGCTGAATCGAGGGATCTGAGGCGGTCATGGACCCATTATCCCGCCGCGCCGCGGGACGGGGACAGGTCGGCGCGCCCAGCCTGGCGCGAACGGGACGTATTGGGGCCGATTGTCCTCGTTTGTCCCTGGAGTATCTGTCTCGAGAGTCCCGCTTCAGTCCCCGGCCCGCAGCCTCGCCAGCGCGTCGGGAAAGCGGCGGGAGAGCGGCGCCCGCAGCGCGCCCAGTTCCACGGTCCAGTCACCCGAGCCTTCCGGCGTCAGCCCGGTCACGCGCGCGGCGTTGACCAGCCAGGAACGGTGGGTGCGGATGAAGCCTCGCGGGGCCAGTTCCGACTGCACGCCGCTCAGCGAAGAGCGCATCAGCGGCGTGCGGCCGTCCGCCAGATGGACCTCGACATAGTTGCCCGCCGAAGCGACGGCGAGGATGTCTGACACGGTGACCCGGATCACCCTGCCGCCGTCGCGGATGTCGAAGGTGGCGGGCGGGGGCGAGGGGGCCGCCGCCGGGTCGTCCCGGGGCGTTAGCACCAGACGCCCGGCGATCCAGAAGGTCGCCACGGCCATCGTGTAGCTGAGGATGTCCTTGCGGGCCTCGTAGACGAACTTCTCGCGCAGATCACCGTAGTTGTAGGTCTCGCCGGCCAGGCCGTAGGCGGCATGCCTCAGGATCAGGAAGCCGCCGACGTGCAGGATCGACCAGGCCAGCATGCCGCCCAGGTGGATCAGCCAGGTGCGTGGCCTTCGCCACTGCTCGACCGGCGCGGCGCCCAGCGTGAGCCACGGCAGCCACAGGATGGCCAGGATGACCACCAGGCTGCTGCCCTCCCAGGTCCAGGCCTTCCACCAGGCCAGCTCCGGCATCTCGTGCTGCAGGCTCATGACATTGATCAGGGTGACGACCAGGACCACCACCCCGAAGATCGCCGCGCCGCGCGCAAAGGCGGCGCCGTTCGTCCCTGAATCCGGGCCGCCGGTCACGCGCCCCTCCCGTTCGTCACCGTCCGGCGGCCGCGCGCGGCCGCGCCGTTGCGCGGAGCGGGCCGGGCGGGCGATCCCGACACCATTGCAGACAGAACGGGCCTCGCCGTGACCGACACCACCATTTCCCCCGACCGCCGCCACGACCTCGACTGGATCCGCGTCGGCGCCTTCTTCCTGCTGATCCTCTACCACGTCGGTATGTTCTACGTGCCCTGGGACTGGCACGTGAAGAGCCCCCGGCCGGTTGAGTGGCTGGAACCGGTGATGCAGCTGACCAATCCCTGGCGGCTGACGTTGCTTTTCCTCGTCTCCGGGGCCGCGACGCGGTTCATGGCCGACCGGATCACAGCGGGCGGTCTGGCGGGGCAGCGGGCCTGGCGGCTGCTGCCGCCGCTGGTCTTCGCCGTCTTCGTGATCGTGCCCCCGCAGAGCTACTACGAGGTCGTCGAGAAGGGGGCCTACGCCGGGTCGTTCCTCGACTTCTACGGTCGTTACGCCACCGCCTCCGGCGGCTGGTGCAACGCCGACGGCTGCCTGATCACGCCGACGTACAATCACATGTGGTTTGTCGCCTATCTGTTTGTCTATACGATGGTTCTGGCGATCCTGCTCGGTGTCGCGCGCGAGCCTCTGGTCCGCCTGGGTGACCGGCTGGGCGAGGGGCACAAGGGCTGGACCCTGCTCCTGGCGCCGATTGTCTACCTCGCGGTCTGCCGCATCGTGCTGCTGCCGATGTTCGACGTCACCCACGCCCTGGTCGACGACTGGTACAATCACGCGGTCAGCTTCGCGGCGTTCCTGCTGGGGTTCCTGATCGCGCGCAGCGAGGCCTTCCGCGCCTCCACGATCCGGCTGCGCTGGCCGGCGCTGATCCTTGCGATCGTCGCCTGGGCGGCCTGGGCGAGCTACGCCTGGATGTACCGCAGCGAGGGGGCGGTGCCGCCGGAGCTGCTGAAGCTGGTCATGCGCGGGGTCTACGCCGTCGACCAGTGGTGCGCGATCCTCGCGGTGCTGGGCTTTGGGGCGAAACATCTGACTCGCGGCGGGCCGCGCCTGACCTTTCTGACGCTGGCGGTGTTCCCGTTCTACATCGTCCACCAGACCGTGATCGTCGTCGCCGGCTATCACCTGGCCCGGCTGGGGCTGAACCAGGCGCTGGAGGCGGCGCTATTGATCGCCATCACCTTCGCGGCTTGCTTTGCGACCTATGCGGTGGTCAGCCGGGTGGCGGCGCTGAGGCTGGTGTTCGGGTTGAAATCAAACCCGTCACCCTCGCGCTCGTCGCGAGGGCCCATGAACTCAACGGTGGTGGGGTAGGCCTCGGACCGCCGGCTTGCTCATCACGCATGGGTCGTCGGAACAAGTCCGACGATGACGGCGGAGAGGAGCGCTACCCGCTAAGCCGCCCGCCCGCCGCCGCATAGGCCTGGCTGCCCCGGGTGACCACCCGGTCGGTCGGCAGGATGGCGTCGATGGGGATGTCCTGCGCCCCGTCGAGCCGCGCGTAGATCGGCGCGAAGTCCTGCAGGGTGGCGTCCAGCAACGCCTGCAGCGAGGGGATCACGAAATAGACCTGCTGGAAGTCGTCGATCCGGTAGGGCGTGCGCATGGTCCGCTCCAGGTCGAAGCCCAGGCGGTTGGGGGAGGGGTCGTCCAGCGCGAAGATCGACTCGGTGCGCGATGAGACGATGCCGGCGCCGTAGATCCGCAGGCCCTCGGCCGTGTCGAGCAGCCCGAACTCCACCGTGTACCAGTAGAGGCGCGCCAGATTGTGCAGCTGGCCGCGCCCCATGGCCCGGCGCCCGCCCTCGCCATAGGCCTGCATGTAGTCGGCGAAGACCGGGTCGGTCAGCATCGGGACGTGGCCGAACACGTCGTGGAAGATGTCCGGCTCCTGCAGGTAGTCGAGCTGGTCGGGTTTGCGGATGAACTGGCCGGAGACGAACCTGCGGTTGGCCAGGTGCTCGAAGAACACATCGTCGGGCACCAGACCCGGCACGGCGACCACGGTCCAGCCGGTCAGCCGCTGCAGGTCGGCGTTGATCTGGCGAAAGTCCGGGATGCCGCCGCGGTGCAGGTTCAGCGCGTCCAGCCCGCGCAGGAAGGCGTCGCAGGCCCGCCCCGGCAGCAGGGCCGCCTGGCGTGCGTACAGGGTGTCCCAGACCGCGTGCTCCTGCGCGGTATAGGCGTCCCAGTCCTGGTCGATCGTCCAGTCCGCCGCCGCGCCGGGGGGCGGAGCGTTGCTGAAGCCGTCTGCGCTCATGGGGGAGAGGATGCGCCTGCTTCGCGGGAATTTCCGTTCTAAGTCGCCCGCAAAACCGGTTGCAGCAGAAACAAACTTGCGTGGTTCGCGACGCCGGCCCGAGGGCCGGCTCCTCACCATGACGAAGATTGTTTGCATCCCACTGAGTTCGTCATCCTGAGGAGCGCTCGAAGAGCGCGTCGCGAAGGACGCAGGGCGCTCAGTGCGAGACGCGCGGCTTCATGTTGTAGTGGCCGTCCTCGAAGCCGTCGAAGATCAGCGCAGTGTGCGGGTGGCCGACCGGCTCGCCGCTGTCGTCCGGCAGCAGGTTCTGCTCCGAGACGTAGGCGACGTAGGTGTTCTCGTTGTTCTCGGCCAGCAGGTGATAGAACGGCTGGTCCTTGCGCGGCCGGATCTCCTCGGGGATCGATTCCCACCACTCCTCGGTGTTGGCGAAGGTCGGATCCACGTCGAAGATCACGCCCCGGAAGGGGAAGTGCCGGTGCCTGACCACCTGGCCGATCGCGAATTTGGCGTTTCTGGTGTTCATAACAGTACGGACCCTAAGCCCGCGGGCCTGACTGGAATATGAACGTAAGTCCTCAGCCGGCGGAGGCAAGTCAATGCCTTCCGCCACGCGAAAGGGACCGCTACAGTCGCCGGTGAAACGAGACGCCTGCTCCCGGCGTCTGCGCAGACAGGGCTGAAACCATGTCGGAGGCGCATCAAGCGCAAAGCGGCTCCGGCGAGGGTCGTCGAAGGTCGTCGGGCGGTTCGCTGCCGACGTACGCCGCCCTGGATCTGGGCACCAACAACTGCAGACTGCTGGTCGCCACCCCGACTCCGGGCGGGTTTCGCGTGGTCGAGGCCTATTCCCGGATCGTGCGGCTGGGCGAGGGACTGTCCGCGACAGGGCAGATGTCCGAGGAGGCCATGGAGCGCGCCCTGGCGGCGCTGAGCGTCTGCGCCGAGAAGATCCGTCGTCGCAACTGCGTGCGCATCAAGGCCATCGCCACACAGGCTTGCCGGCAGGCGGGCAACGGCCCCGCCTTCATCGAACGCGTCGCCGCCGAGACGGGCCTCAAGCTGCAGATCATCACCCCCAAGGAAGAGGCCCAGCTTTCGGTGGCCGGCTGCCTGAACCTTCTGGACCGGTCGTCGGATGCGGCGCTCGTCGTCGATGTCGGCGGCGGCTCGACCGAGCTCAGCTGGGTCGACCTGAAGGGGGAGGGGCTGGACGCCCGCCCCCGGCAGTTCGCGCCCTGGCGGCTGCCGATCAAGGCCTGGATGTCGGTGCCGATCGGGGTGGTCACCCTGGCCGAGCAGTTTCCGGAGACCGAAGGGTCGGTGCAGACCTGGTTCCGGGCCATGGTCGACACCGTCAAGGAACGGATCGAGGCCTTCCCGCACGCCGAGCCGCTGCGCCGGACCTTCAGCGAGGGACGCGCCCACCTGGTCGGCACCTCCGGGGCCATCACCAGCCTGGCCGGACTGCACCTGGACCTGCCGCGCTACGATCGCAACCGGGTCGACGGCCTGTGGATGACCCAGGTCGATTGCGATGCGACCATCGGCAAGCTGCTGGCGTGGACCCCTGCGGAACGGGCCGCCCAGCCCTGCATCGGACCCGACCGCGCCGACCTGGTGCTGGCCGGCGCCGCCATCCTGCAGGCCGTGCAGGAGCTCTGGCCCTGTCCGCGCGTGCGGGTCGCCGACCGCGGCCTGCGCGAGGGTCTGCTGCTCAGCCTGATGAGCGAGCGGCGACCGCGGCGGCGAAGAAAACATCGCTCCGGCGGCCCGCGTCTGGCAGGAGCGGCGGCATGAGCGAAGATCCTCCCCGCCGCCGCATGGTCAAGCCGCCTACCGGCGGCCTCGACGCCGGCCGCACCAAGCCGGCCCGGCTGAAGACCGCCAAGGGCCGAACCTCCAGCCAGCAGGCCTGGCTGGAGCGGCAGATCAACGACCCGTTCTCGGCAGAGGCGCGGGCGCTGGGCTATCGCAGCCGCGCGGCCTTCAAGCTGTCGGAGATCGACGACCGCTTCAAACTGATCCGCAAGGGCTCGCTGATCGTCGACCTGGGCTGCGCGCCCGGCGGCTGGGTGCAGATCGCCCAGCAGCGGGGGGCGGGCAAGATCGTCGGCATCGACCTGTTGCCCGTCGATCCGCTGCCGCCGGCCGAGCTGGTGCAGATGGACTTCACCGACCCGGCCGCGCCGGCGCTGCTGATCGATCTGCTGGGCGGCAAGCCGGACCTGGTGCTGTCGGACATGGCCCCCAACACCGTCGGCCACCGCGAGACCGACCACCTGCGCATCGTCGGCCTGATCGAGATGGGCGCCGACTTCGCCGTCAGCGTGCTGAAGCCCGGCGGCGCATTCGTGGCCAAGGCCTTCCAGGGCGGCGAGACGGCCGACATCATCGCCCGGCTGAAGCAGCACTTCATCAAGGTCCAGAACGTCAAACCCAAGGCCAGCCGCGCCGACAGCTCCGAGGTGTTCCTGGTGGCGACGGGGTTCAAGGGGTGAGGGCGGTGGGGCGACCGCCTTCCGGCGGCAAGAGGCCGTCCGCCTAACCCCTTGCCGCCCGGTACATCGGCGTAATGCCCGGATGATCGCCCGGCTTGATCTCGCCGATCACCTCGAAGCCGTGGCGTTCGTAGAGCGGGACGTTCCGCGGGTTTGAGCTTTCCAGATAGGCCGACAGGCCGTCGGCGTCGCAGTGCTTCAGCGCCGCCTTGAGCAGCGCCGAGCCGTAGCCCTGGCCCTGGCGCGAGGGATCGACGCCGATCATCGGCAGGTACCAGTGCGGCTCCTTGGGATGGAATTCCTCCATCAGCGCGCCGACCTGCATCAGCACCTCCAGCCGTTCCATCGGCGCGTGCTCGCCGACCACGGCGGCGATGGCGTCGCCATCGGGCGCGAGGCCCGGCGGCAGCCACAGGGCGGCGGCCGCGTGATCGTCGGCGACGAAGGCGGCCCCGGCCTCCAGCGCCGCGCCGCCCATGGCCGCGGCCATGCGGGGGAAGGCGGCGAGATAGGCCCCGGCGGAGGGGAACATGTAGCGGATGGCCGCGTCGGTGCTGAAAGCCAGCATCAGGACGGCGATGGCCGGGTCCTGTTCTACGGGGCCGGTGGCCGGCGGCGCGATATGGATGTCCGGATGGTGCATGGTGTGTCCTCCCCGGCGCCGACCCTAGAGCAGCGCGCCGCCGCCGCCTATCCGGCGAAGAAACGTCCCAGCCGCCGGGCCGTCCGCTCCCGCCAGGCCTCCAGCGCGTCCGCATCGCGGGTGTCGATGCCGTAGAGGGCGTTCCAGCTGACGCTGCACCCCTTGGCCAGATGCTGCGTCAGGCCCCGCACCACCTGCTTGCGGCCGGGATCGCCCATGGCGAGGCGGATGAACCAGCGCGGCGAGCCGTGGGTCGTGACCACCGCGAACTGCCGGATGTTGGACAGCATGTGCCGGCGAATACGGCCGTCCTCGATCTGGAACGCCACGCCCGGCAGCCAGACCCGGTCGAGCCAGCCCTTGAGCATGGCCGGCATCCCGTACCACCAGGTCGGGTAGATCAGCAGCAGCGCCTCAGCGCTGCGAAGCTCGGCGACATGGCGCTCGATCTCCGTCGCCTTCAGGCCGGGCGTGCGCTGCTCGCGCCACTCCGCCGCGCGCACCACCGGATCGAAGCCTTCCCCATAGAGGTCGATCACCGTCAGCGTATGGCCGTCGGCGGCCAGCCGTCCCAGCACCTCGGCCCGCAGGTCGGCGTGGAAGCTTTCCGTCGACGGGTGGCAGCAGACCGCCAGGATTCTCACTGCGGATGCGCCTGCTCGCTGCGCAGATACAAGCCGATGGCGAACAGGGCTTCGGCGGTCGGATAGACGGCCTCGTCGGCCTGGACGAACTTGGCCAGCGCCCCGCTGCGGCGAAGCAGGATCTTCACCAGCCGCTTGGCGTCCTTGCGCTCCTTTTCGCTGAGCGTCGGGTCGTCCATCATCGCCACGGCGGCGGCCAGGCTCCACGGGTACCAGAGGAAGGTGCTGCTCTCGGCCTGGAAGTCGTCGACGCCATGCAGGTAGCGGTCGGCGTCGTGGGGGCGGTCGTTCTGCTCGATGGGCCGCTCGGCCAGACCCTTTCGCCCGCCGCCGCCGTAGAGGGCGGTCTGCAGGAAATCGCCGCGCGCGGCGGCCAGGTCGTCGTTGGCGACCAGGAAGGGGAACTCCTCCTTGGCCCGCTGCAGCACATAGAGGGTGTGCGCGGTCAGGCCGACAAAGCTGCCGTTCTGGTTCACCGTATGTGGGTTGGGCCACCAGCCGCTGACCCCGGCGCGGCTGGTCTGGCGGTTCTTCAGCAGCCAGCGGACGCCGTTCTTGATGGCCTGGTCGTACTTCCAGCTCGCCTTGCCGCTGAGCAGGCTGTTGTTGCGGGCCTCGACCAGGGCCCAGACGGCCATCAGGGTGCAGTAGGTGCGGACATGGCGCGGGTTGTCGGTGCCGCCGATCGGGGCCCAGCCGCCGTCGTCGTGCTGGCGCGTCACCAGCTCGGCGATGTCGCGTTCGAGCCGCGCCACCACCAGCGGCGTCTCGTCGGTGCGCCATATGCGGTGGTTGGTGTCGACGCGCAGCGAGGCGAGGTTGGCCAGGATCACCCAGCTGTTGATCTCGGTGACGCCCTTCTTCGAGCCGGCCATGTAGCCCCAGCCGGTCGCGGGATCCCGGTTGGCCTCGATATACTCAAGCGCCATGCGGATCTCGCGCGCCTGCTTCTGGATGTCGGGCTGGGCGTTGAGCACGCCGTAGAGGACCTGGGCGGTGGTCCAGGGCTGGGCGTCGGCGGAGGTGCCGTTCTGTGAGAAGCGGATGCCGCCCAGATAGGGCTCGGCCAGTTCCTGCTGCGAGAAGGCCAGCGCGGTGAGGTCGCGCGCCTCGGTGGCCATCAGCTCGTCGACCGAGATCGGCTTGATGGTCTGGAAGCCCAGGAAGCCGACGATGGGGAAGCCGAGCGCGCCGATGACCAGGAACGCGACGACCTCGCGCGTGCGCCGCATGCGGACAAAGCTCTGGAAGACCCAGAACAGCAGCAGGCCGTAGCCGAGCATGGCGCCGATGGTGGTCGTCGCCACGGCCATCTCATGGGCGCGGAACAGCCCGCTCAGGCCCAGGTACTTGGTGACGAACTCGCGGATCTCGTCGACGTGGGTGACGATGGCCGAGATGTTCGACAGCACCACGGCCGCGCCGCCCAGGAAGACGTACAGCGCGTTGATCGGCTTGGGCAGCGGCTTCGGCAGCGGCCTTGCGGCGGATTCCGCCTCGTCGGTCATCCGGACCCCTCTTCGGATGTTGGAGCATCGAGGCGTCGCCGGCTTCGTCGGTCCGGCGTCCCCCTGACGCACCCTGCCAGAGGCGGCGGTCGGAGGGTTGCCCTGAAAGGGGGGGCGTGCGGCGGACGCGCTCGCGACGTTTGGCGGCCGCGGGGAGGATTTTACCCCGCTGCGGCATTGACTCGGGCGCCCAATGCCCCGATACCGCGCCCGCAAAACGGAGACTCCCATGGAGATTCGCGAAGGGCTCACCTTCGACGATGTTTTGCTCGAACCCGGCCCGTCGGAAGTCATGCCGACGCAGGTTTCCACGGAAACCCGGTTCACGCGCGAAATCAGTCTGAACATACCGCTCGTGTCCGCCGCCATGGACACGGTGACCGAAAGCCGGCTGGCCATCGCCATGGCCCAGTCCGGCGGCATGGGCATCCTGCACCGCAACCTCACCGTCGACGAGCAGGCCGAACAGGTCCGCGAGGTGAAGCGGTACGAGAGCGGCATGGTCATCAATCCCGTGACCATCCACCCGGACACGACGCTGGCCGAGATCCGCGAGATCAAGGCGCGGCGGAAAATCTCGGGATTTCCGGTGGTTGAGCCGGGAAGCGGAAAGCTGGTCGGCATCCTGACCAATCGCGACATGCGCTTCGAGACGGATGAGAACATCCGCGCCGCCGCCGTGATGACGAAGGACGACCTGATCACGGTGCGCGAGGGCATCGATCCGGTCGAGGCCGTAGGCCTGCTGCGCACCAACAAGATCGAGCGGCTGATCGTCGTCGACGATCTGGGCCGCGCCGTCGGCCTGATCACCGTCAAGGACATCGACAAGGCGCAGGAGCATCCCCACGCCGCCAAGGACGAGAAGGGCCGCCTGCGGGTCGGCGCCGCCTCGACCGTCGGCGACGCCGGCTTCGAGCGCTCGCTGGCCCTGGTCGAGGCCGGGGTGGACGTCGTGGTCATCGACACCGCCCACGGCCACTCCAGGCAGGTCGCCGACGCCGTCGCGCGGCTGAAGCGCGAGACCAACCGCGTCCAGATCGTCGCCGGCAACATCGCCACCTATGACGCCGCCCGCGCCCTGATCGACGCGGGCGCCGATGCGGTGAAGGTCGGCATCGGCCCGGGCTCCATCTGCACCACGCGGATCGTCGCGGGCGTTGGCGTGCCGCAGCTGACCGCCATTTCCGAGGCGGCCCGCGCCGCCAGGGACAGCGGCGTGCCGGTGATCGCCGACGGCGGCATCAAGTACTCGGGCGACCTGGCCAAGGCGATCGCCGCCGGCGCCAGCGTGGCCATGATGGGCTCGATGTTCGCCGGCACCGAGGAGAGCCCGGGCGAGGTGTTCCTCTACCAGGGCCGGTCCTACAAGTCGTACCGCGGCATGGGCTCGCTGGGGGCCATGGCCCGCGGCTCGGCCGATCGCTACTTCCAGAAGGACATTACCGACACCTTCAAGCTGGTTCCCGAGGGCATCGAGGGCCAGACGCCGTTCAAGGGGCCGATCTCGCCGGTGATCCACCAGCTGGTCGGCGGCCTGCGGGCGGCCATGGGCTATGTCGGCGCGCCGGACATCGCCGAGTTCCAGAAGCGGGCGAGGTTCATCCGCATCACCGGCGCCGGCCTGCGCGAAAGCCACGTCCACGACGTGATGATCACGCGGGAAGCGCCCAACTATCCGAGCGCCGTGTAGCTTAATGAAATCAACCGCCTGGGGGGCGACATATGACGTGGGAACTCAAGATCCTGGCCTGGACCCTTGTCCTCGCCTTCGTGCAGATCCTGCTCTTCGATGTCGCCCGCACCGGGCAGTACGGGCTGAAGTGGAACACCGGGGCGCGTGACGAGACCGACCTGCCGCCGCTGTCGGCGATGGCCGGGCGGCTGAAGCGGGCGCAGGACAATCTGTTCGAGACCCTGCCGCTGTTCGCCATCGCCGTGTTGATCGCCCATGTGGCGGACCGCAACGGCGTGCTGACGCACTGGGGGACGGCCATCTTCCTGGCCGCCCGGGTGCTCTACGTTCCGCTTTACGCCTTTGGCGTGAAGCAGATCCGCTCCCTGGCCTGGCTGGTGAGCATCGTCGGTCTCGGCATGGTCGCCGCGGCCATCCTGGCTTGAACTGAACGGGTGAATTCTTGAGAGACGGCGGGCGGTTAGCGGCGGCGATTGACGTCCTGACGGACATCGAGACCCGGCATCGGCCCGCGCGGATGGCGCTCAAGGGCTGGGGAGAATCCGCCCGCTACGCCGGCTCCAAGGATCGCGCCTTCGTCTCGGGCCTGGTGCTCGACGTGTTGCGCAGGCGGCGCTCGCTGGGCTGGGCGATGGCCGACGACAGCGCCCGGGCGACAGCCCTGGCGGCGCTGCGCTTTCTCTGGGACTGGCCGGTCGAGCGGATCGCCGAGGCGGCCGCCGACGAGCAGCACGGCATCGGCGCGCTGACGGACGCCGAGCTCAAGGCCTTCGCGACCCCACGCACCGAGGTCGCCCCGCCGGCCGTGGCCGGCGACTATCCCGACTGGGTCGATCCCTACCTGTCGCGGGTGTTTGGCGACAGCCGGGCGGAAGAGGGCGCGCGCCTCGCCGAGCGGGCGCCGGTCGACCTGCGCGCCAACAGCCTCAAGACCGATCCCGAGCGGGCGGCCAAGGCCCTGGCCCCGCTGCACGCCGTTCCCGTCGGCCTGCTGCCCAACGCCTTCCGCATCCCGGCGCCCGCCGCCACCGAACGCACCGGCGCGGTCGAAACCATTCCGGCCTTCGGAAAGGGCTGGTTCGAGGTCCAGGACCTCGGCTCGCAGCTGGCCGCCGCCTGCGCCGGCGACATCAAGGGCAAGCAGGTGCTCGACTTCTGCTGCGGCGGCGGCGGCAAGACCCTCGCGCTCGCCGCGGCCATGGGCAACAGCGGCCAGATCTACGCCCACGACAGCGACGCCCGCCGCATGGCCGACGTCATCCCGCGCGCCACCCGCGCCGGCGTCCGCAACCTGCAGATCCGCTCGCCGGTCGAGGCCGAGCCGCTAAAGGGCATGGACGGGAAGATGGACGTCGTCTTCGTCGACGCCCCCTGCACCGGCTCGGGCACCTGGCGCCGGCACCCGGACGCCAAGTGGCGTCTTTCGGAAGAGCAGCTGGGCAAGCGCATCGTCGAGCAGGACACCGTGCTGGACCAGGCCGCGCCGCTGGTGAAGGCCGGCGGGCGCCTTGTCTATGTGACCTGTTCGGTCTTCGCCGAGGAGAATGAGGACCGCATCGCCGCCTTCCTGGCGCGCAACCCGGGCTTCGCCGTGAAGCCCGTCACGCTCGAGCCCGTCGCCGGGCATGTGACGCCGCAGGGCTTCCTGCGTCTGACGCCCCGCACCGCCGCCACCGACGGCTTCTTTGTCGGGGTGCTGGAGCGGTCGGCATGAACGGGGCGGCGGTCCTCATTCTCCTCGCCCTTGCCGGCCCCTGGCCCGACCTGCCGTCGACCGGCTTCCTCGCCGGGCGGACGGCCACCGGCGCGGACGTTAGAACGGGTGTCGCCGCCTTTGCCCAAGGCGGAGGCGACAAGCCGCCCGAGGTGCTGGACGTCGTGATTCCACAGTACGCCTGCTTCACCGACGACTCCGGCGCAAAAGTCCGGGCAATCCTTATCCAGGCCGAGAATAGCCCAATGGGGCCGATCGTCGGCCTGCGGCTCGCGCCCGATGTGACGACCCTGAATCTGCTGTCCGAGGTGACCTTGCTCGGACCTGAACGCCCTGCCGACAAGGAATGCCAATGACCGCCCCCGCTCACCAGCCCGTCCTCATCGTCGACTTCGGCAGCCAGGTGACCCAGCTGATCGCCCGCCGGGTGCGCGAGGCCGGCGTCTATTGCGAGATCCATCCCTTCGACAAGGTCGAGGCGCTGGTCGACAGCTTCCAGCCGGCGGCGATCATTCTGTCCGGCGGCCCGGCCAGCGTGCTGGAGGCCGACAGCCCGCGCATCGGGACCAAGCTGTTTGACCTGGGCGTGCCGATGCTCTGCGTCTGCTACGGCGAGCAGCTGCTGTGCGACGTGCTGGGCGGCACGGTCGAGGGCGGCCACGCCGGCGAGTTCGGCCGCGCCGAGCTGACCATCGCCAGGGATCATCCGCTGTTCCAGGGCCTGGCGGGCGTGGGCGAGCTGGAAACCGTCTGGATGAGTCACGGAGACCGCGTCACTGCCATCCCGGACGGCTTCGAGATCATCGGAACCTCGACCGGGGCGCCGTTCGCGGCGATCGCGAACGACGCGCGGAAGATCTACGGCGTGCAGTTCCACCCGGAGGTGGTCCACACGGTCAACGGCGCGAAAATCTACCGCAACTTCCTCTACAATCTCGCCGGCCTGAAGGGCGACTGGACGATGGCGGCCTTCCGCCAGGAGATGATCGCCAAGATCCGCGCCCAGGTCGGCAAGGGCCGGGTGATCTGCGGCCTGTCGGGCGGCGTCGACAGCTCGGTGGCCGCCGTGTTGATCCACGAGGCCATCGGCGACCAGCTGACCTGCGTCTACGTCGATACCGGCCTGATGCGGAAGGGCGAGAGCGAGCAGGTCGTGTCCCTGTTCCGCAACCACTACAACATTCCGCTCATGCACGTTGATGCGGCTGACCTTTTCCTCGATGCGCTGGAAGGCGTCAGCGATCCGGAAACCAAGCGCAAGACCATCGGCAAGCTGTTCATCGACGTCTTCGACGCCGAGTCCGCCAAGATTGAGGGCGCCGAGTTCCTGGCCCAGGGCACGCTGTACCCGGACGTGGTCGAGAGCGTCTCGGCGCGCGGCGGCCCCAGCGCGGTGATCAAGAGCCACCACAACGTCGGGGGCCTGCCGGACTACATGAAGCTGAAACTGGTCGAGCCGCTGCGCGAGCTGTTCAAGGACGAGGTCCGGGCGCTGGGCGTCGAGCTGGGCCTGCATCCGGACTTCGTCGGCCGCCACCCGTTCCCGGGACCTGGCCTGGCCATCCGCATCCCCGGCGAGATCACCCGCGAGAAGGTCGCCGTGCTGCAGCAGGCCGACGCCATCTACCTCGACGAGATCCGCAAGGCCGGCCTCTACGACAAGATCTGGCAGGCCTTCGCCGTGCTGCTGCCGGTCAAGACCGTCGGCGTCATGGGCGACGCCCGCACCTACGAAAACGTCCTGGCCCTGCGCGCGGTGACCAGCACCGACGGCATGACCGCCGACTTCTTCGAGTTCCCCTGGGAGGTGCTGGGCAAGACCGCCACCCGGATCATCAACGAGGTGAGGGGCGTCAACCGGGTCGTCTACGACGTGACGTCCAAGCCGCCCGGGACGATCGAGTGGGAATAGTCCGCTTTCAGGCCTCCACCAGTTGCAGGAAACTTGGATCCCTGAACGGGTCGCCGGCCTTCATCTGCTTGTGAAAGCCGGAGATCGGGGGGCCGGCGCCGCCCTCGCGGGGGTCGTAGAAACTGTCCTCGCCGAAGAAGCGCAGCGTCAGGGTGCGGCGCCGGGCGCCGCCCACCGTCGGCGCGCCGCCGTGCAGGATCTGCGGGTGGAAGACGATGACGTCGCCCGGCTCCACAGCCCACGACACGATGTCGTACGCCTCGCGCTGCGCCTCGATGTCCGGCAGGCGGGGGAGGGACGACTGCGGATGCAGCGGCGCGGTGTCGTCGCCCAGTGCGAAGCTGGAGCCGTTGTAGAGCGGCCCCCGGTGCGAGCCGCGGATAAACTCCAGCGAGGCCTCGGCCGGCAGCGGCTCGAACGGGATCCAGACGACGGCCAGGTCAGGGCCGGCGATGGTCAGGTAGGACGAGTCCTGGTGCCAGGGCGTGCGACGCGCCGCTTCGCCCTCCTTCAGGAACACCTGTTCATACATGAACCAGACCGGGCCGCGGCCCCACAGCCGCGCCACCTGGGCCGGCAGGGGCGAGGCTTCCAGCATGTCCCGATAGCCGGTCATGCAGTCGGGATTGAACAGGTCGTTGAAGAAGGTCCCCTGGGTGGCTTGCCTGACCCGGGAGGCTCCGCGTCCCGGGTTGGCCAGGCTCCACTCGTACGACGCCAGCGCCTGCGCCAGCTCTTCGGCGTTCAGGGCGCCGGGCAGGGGCACGACCCCGTCACGGGCGAAGGCCCGCCGGGCGGCCGTCCAGTCGAGATCGGTCATGGAAGCGGTCCCCGTGATCCTGTCGCCGCCAACCCTAGCCGGCGGCGGCGCCGCCGCAAGGCTGTCGCCGGGTAAGGCGATCGATGTCGCGAGCGGCGCGCCACGTCGGCCGCGACTGGCCCCGCGCTGCCGGATCGGCTACCCCGGACCGATGACGGCGAAGAAGGCTCCAGCCTCGGCCCGGCGACTGTCGGCGGCCAACCTCGAGGCGCTCGGCGCGGAAGGCCTCGCCGCGCTCCTGCTCGAACTCAGCGACAGCCAGCCGGCGCTGAAGCGGCGCCTGCGCATGGAACTGGCCGCCGCCGTCGGGGCCGCGCCGCTGGCCGAGGAGATCGACAAGCGCCTGGTCATGATCGGCGGCAGCAAGGCCAAGGTCTCCTGGCGCAAGCGGCCGGAGCTGATCCTGGACCTGCATGTGCTGCGCCGGATGATCGCCGGACGACTCGCAGAGCTGGACGCCGGCCTTGCCGTTCGCCGGCTGTGGACCTTCCTCGACCTGGCCGACGGCCTGTCGCTGCGGGTGAAGGACCCCAAGGGCGAGCTGGCGCAGGTCTTCGTGGCGGCGGCGGACGACATGGCCGACCTCGCGCCGCAGGCGCCGGCCGACATCGCGCTGGCCGGCGAGGTGGCCGACATGCTGTTCCGCGGCTCGGCGTCCTGGGCCGAGCGGCTGGGGCCGGCGCTGGCCGGGTTCGGACAGGCCTTCGGCGCCGCCGTACAGGCCGAGCTCAAGGCCCGCATCGCCGCCCGGCCGGCGTTCAAGCCCTCGGCCCGCGTGTTGCGCGCGGTGGCGGATGCGGCCGGCGACGTCGACGCCTTCCTGGAGACGGTGCCCTCGACCCTGCGCCATGATCCGGGGACGGCGGCGGCGGTCGGGCGACGCCTGCTCACCGCCGGGCGGATCGAGGAGGCGCTGGCCACGCTGCAGGCGGCCGACCCGCGCAACCGGGCCCGGGCGCTGGACGGGCGCGCCGACCCGGCCGCCGAGCCCTGGTACGAGGCCTGGATCGAAGTGCTGGAGAAGTCCGGCGAGACCGCGGCCGCGCACGAGGAACGCTGGGCCGCCTTCGAGCGGACCCTGTCGGCGGACCAGCTGCGCCGGTTCCTGAAGGCGCTGCCGGACTTCGACGATGTCGAGGCCGCCGATCGGGCCTTCGAGGTGGCGGCCCGGCGCGCCGACTTCGCCGAGGGCCTGGCCTTCCTGATGGACTGGCCGGCGCTGCCGGAAGCGGCGGCCATGGTCCTGGCGCGCCGGGACGAGGCGGCCGGCGAGGCTGCGGACCTGGCCGAATGGTCATCCCGGCTGGACGCCCGCTATCCCCGTGCGGCGCTGGTGCTGCTCCGGGCTGCGATCACCACGCTGTGGAGCCGGCCCTCCACCCGGGCCGAGGCCGAGCCCCTGGCCGACGAGGCCGAGGCGCTGGCGGCGCGGATCGGCGACCTGGACGGCCTGGAGAGCCACGAGACCTTCGTCGTTCGCCTGACGGCGCGTCGCCAGTTTCCGGCCCGTCGTTGAGCCGCCGGCTTTGACGCTCAGGAGCGATACAGCGGGCCGCGACAATGCTAGGGCGAGGTCATGAGCCCGCTTGCACACAACCACCTCATGACCCTGACCCTGACGGTCGACTTCCGCGGCATGACGATGATCGGCGCGACGCCGGCCGGCCTGCGCCGCATTGCGCCGGTGACCGGCGGAACCTTCGCCGGCGAGCGCCTTTCGGGCGCGGTGATCGGCGGCGCCGACTGGGTGATCAATCGCCCCGACAGCGTTATGGTCATTGACGTGCGCCTGACCCTGAAGACCGACGACGGCGCAATGATCTACCTGACCTACCAGGGCCGGTTTCTCGCCGCGCCTGAAGTCATGGCGCGGTTCGCCAAGGGCGCGGTGCTCGACCCGGCCGAGTACTCGCTGGCGGTCGTGGCGCGCTTCGAGAGCGGCGATGAGCGCTATCGCTGGCTCAACGACGCCGTCGTCGTCGGCACGGGCGAACAGACGGCGACGGGCCCGATCTACACCCTCTATTCCATCGGCTGAGGCGCCCATGACCCGCACCGTCACCCTGCACGGCATCAAGGCCTGCGACACCATGAAGAAGGCCCGCGTCTGGCTGGACGGGCAGGGGATCGCCTACGCCTTCCACGACTACAAGGCGATCGGGATCGACGCCGCGACCTTGAAGGCCTGGGCCGGCAAGGTCGGCTGGGAGGTGTTGCTCAACCGCTCGGGCACGACCTTCCGTTCGCTGCCTGATGCGGACAAGCAGGAGATCGACGAGGGCAGGGCCATCGCGCTGATGGTCGCCCAGCCGTCGATGATCAAGCGGCCGGTGCTCGATGTCGACGGCCAGCTCGTCGTCGGGTTCAAGCCGGACCTGTACGCCGCCGCCTTCGCCTGACGGTCGGGTTGACGCTGCCGGCGGCGCCCGGATTTCGCGTTACGAACATTTCATCCAGAATGGCGCATCCGTAGGCGATCCTGCGGGCCTCTACCTGTCAGAAGGCGGACGCAACGACGCTCCGCCCCGACATCGAGGATACACTGCCATGGAAGATCTCATCCCGCTGGTCGCGGTCAGCATGCCCTTCCTGATGATCATTTCGATCATCGTCATTCCGGCCTGGCTCAAGAGCAAGGAGCGCCGCGAGATGCAGGCGACCCTGCGCGCCGCGATCGAGAAGGGCCAGCCCGTGCCGCCCGAAATGATCGAGGCGATGACCAAGAACGTGAAGGTCGCGCCGACCGCGCTGAGCGACGTGCGCACCGGCGTCATCTGGATCGCCGTCGGCGCGGGCATCTGCCTGCTCGGCTTCATGATCGGCTACCAGGAGGCCGAGGCCTTCCACCCCATGCTCGGCTTCGGCGGCATCCCGATCATCATCGGCGTGGCCTACGTCGTCCTCAGCTTCTTCAACCCGAACAAGGCCAAGCAACCCTGATCCGTCAGGCGGCTTGAAGGGGAGCGCAAGCACATGGCCGGGGTTCGAACACCCGCCAGTCTGCACGATGTCGAGCTCGCCGCCCTCGCGGCGGCGGGCGATCGGCCGGCCTTCGGCGAGTTGGTTCGCCGTCACGGGTCGGCCGTGCGGGGACTGCTGCGCCGGATGGGCGCCGAGGCCTCCGTCGCCGACGACATCGCCCAGGACGCCTTCCTCGCCGCTTTCGAGCGGATCGCGGAGTACCGCGGCGAGGGCGCCTTCTCGGCCTGGGTCCGCAAGATCGCGGCCCGGCTGTACGTGAGGCGCTGGAAGAAGGAGTCCCGCTTCGACCTGGAGGCGGAAACGGCTGACGAGGGCCATGGCGGCGAGAGTTTCGTCGCCTCGCGGATCGACCTGGACGAGGCCATGAAGGCCCTGTCGCCGGCCGAGCGCATGTGTGTCTCGCTCTGCTACGGGGCCGGGGTTTCTCACGTCGAGGCTGCGGACGCCTTGAACCTGCCACTTGGAACGGTCAAATCTCATGTCAAACGTGGTCTGGATAAGCTCCGGCTACGACTTGCGCCTGCGACAGGCGCGGAAGGCGAGCCGGCGGGGAGCGTGGGTCATGTCTGACCTCGATTTCGAGATGAAGCTGGACCGGCTGTTCAATGAGCCGCCTGTCCTGCCGGACGCCGAAGCGTTCGCCCGGCTGGTCGAGCTGCGGCTGGATCGCGGCTGGAGCGTCCGGCAGCTGGCGCTGGGCGCCGCCGGGCTGGTCGCCGGCCTGATCGGCGTCGCCCAGGTGCTGGGCTCGCGCATGGTGCTGGAGACGGCCGCCGCCGCCACGGGGCGCCAGGCCGAGGCCCTGGGCGGTTCGCTCATGAGCCTGCTGGATGTCGGCGAAGCCGCCTCGGCCCTGCCGTACGGCGGACAGGTGATCTGGATGGGCGCGGCGCTGGGTGTTATGGCCCTCGCCTTCGCCGTCACCCGGGCGGTCGAGGAGCTCAAGTAACCCCGCAGGGGAGACACCGCCCTGTCCGCTCACCGCAATGATCCCGTCCGCCGGCTCGCCGCGCCGGACATCGCCGCCCGCAAGGGCGCCGAGCCCATTGTCTGCCTGACCGCCTACACCGCGCCGGTCGCGGCCATCCTCGACGAGGCGTGCGACCTGCTGCTGGTCGGCGACTCGGTCGGCATGGTCGTCCACGGCCTGCCCAACACCGTCGGGGTCACGCTGGAGATGATGATCCTGCACGGCCAGGCGGTGATGCGCGGCTCGCGCAAGGCCATGGTCGTGGTCGACATGCCCTTCGGCTCCTACGAGGGCGAGCCGAGCGTGGCCTATGACAACGCCGCGCGGATCATGAAGGAGACCGGCTGTCAGGCGGTGAAGGTCGAGAGCGGGCCGACCGTGCCGGCCACCATCGACTACCTCGTCAAGCGCGGCATCCCGGTGATGGGTCACGTCGGCCTGCGGCCCCAGGCCGTGCTGGTCGACGGCGGCTTCAAGGCCAAGGGCCGCACCGACGCCGAGCGCGAGCGCATCTTGGCCGAGGCCCGCGCCACCGCCGACGCCGGCGCCTTCGCCGTGGTCGTCGAGGGGGTCGCCGAGCCGCTGGCCCGCGACATCACCGCCGCCATCGCCGCCCCGACCATCGGCATCGGGGCCAGCGCCGGCTGCGACGGCCAGATCCTGGTCACCGACGACATGCTGGGCCTGTTCGACTGGACCCCGAAGTTCGTGCGCCGCTACGCTGATCTGAGGGGCGAGATCGCCGCCGCCGCCGCGTCCTACGCCGCCGACGTGCGGGCCCGGACCTTCCCCGGCGAGGCCGAGACCTACTTCTCGAAGAAGGGCTGACGTGTCGAAGGCTCCGCCCCGGGGATGACAGACATATCCACGATCTGGAGCGCGCTTCCCGGAGCGGCCATCGGCCTGCTCCTTGGCGCTCTGATCCTCGCCAGGAGCGAGAAGCAGTCGGCCCGTATCATTCAGGGGGTGTTGTTCAGGGGCGGGCGGGATGCGGCGTTTGCCGAGGTCATCTTCAGCCGACACAGGCGCTGGCCCGCTTACCTGACATGGCTCATGGGTTGGGCGCTCGGCGGCGCGGCGATCTCGTTCTTCGTTAACGGGGCGCCCCTGTCCACTCCGACAGCTCTGGTGGCGTTCGTGCTTGCCGGGGGCGGCTTCCTGGGCGTGATGCGGTCCTTCTGGCGGGCCCATCTCGAGGCGCAGGCGTACGTCGCGGACCCTTCTACCGGCAAGAAACGGAAGGCGACCGGCCCTGCTTCGACCAGCGCTTCGACCCGGCCGGAACGAGCCCCGTGAGCCGTGAGCCATTCTCCCGGCTGCAACACGCGAGCCGCGTTGCAGCGGCGCGGCTGACCCTATAGGTTCCCGGCCTTATCGCCGGAATTCGGAGCGTCTGTACGTGGTCGATGTATTTGAAGAGGTCGAGGAGCAGATCCGGGCCGAGCGCTACAAGGCGCTGGGGCTGAAGCTGCTGCCCTGGGCCATCGGCGTGGGCGTGGCCGCGGTGATCTTCGCCGGGGGCCTCTGGGGCTGGGACGCCTGGACCACCAGCCAGGGCGACAAGGCCGCGACCACCTACATCGAGGCGATGAAGGCGCGGGAACAGGGCGACGAGACCAAGGCCTTCGCCCTGCTGGGCGAAGTGGCCAAGGCCCCGGTGAAGGGCTACCCGGCCATGGCGCTGATGTCGCAGGCCGGCATGCGCCTGAACGCCGGCAAGACCGAGGAGGCCGTGGCCCTGCTGGACGAGGCCGCCAAGGTCGCCAAGGACCCCGTGCTGGCCGACGAAGCCCGCCTCAAATCCGCCTTGGCGCTTCTCGATACCGCTCCCTATGCGGACCTGGAGGCGAGGCTGACCCCCCTGATGGAAGACAAGCGGCCCTACCGCCTGGAAGCGCGCGAGGCGCTGGCCTTCGCCAAGATCATGGCGGGCAAGCCGGGTGATGCGAAGGCCGACTTCGTTGTCCTGTCGCAGGTGCTCGACGCGTCCGACGGCATGCGCCAGCGGGCCCAGGCTGCCATCGCCCTGATCGACTCCGGCTCCGCCGCAACCATTCCCGCGGCCGTCAAGGCCGCCGCCGCTCTTCCGCCTCCGGCTCCGACACTGCCCGCGGGCATGCTGCCGCCGGGCGCCGAACCCCAAGTCCAGCAGGGACCCGCCCAATGACCAAGCGTATCGGCGGCGTCGCCGTCCTGGCCGCCAGCGCGCTCGCGCTGGCCGGTTGCTCGACCCTCAGCGCGGTCGGCGACATGAATCCGTTCAAGAAGGAAGAGCCCAAGGAAGTGGCGGGCGACGGCCGCCGCATCTCGATCGTCGCCTTCGACCAGAAGGTCGAGACGACCGAGAGCCTGAAGGGCCTCGACTTCTACCTGCCCGTCGCCACGCCGGTCGTCAGCTGGCCGCAGCCCGGCGGCGACCCCGCCGTGAAGGTCGATCACGTCGAGGCGGCCCCGCAGTTCGAGGTGGCCTGGCGCAAGAGCTTCGGCAAGGGGTCCAATCGCCACTTCCACGTCACGGCTCCGCCGATCTTCGTCGACGGCCGTCTCTATGTGATGGACGCCGAGTCCGACCTCGCCGCCGTCGACGCCAGCACCGGCTCGGTGATCTGGCGCAAGGCCATCCACGCCCGCACCAAGCGCGACAAGCGCGGCTTCGGCGGCGGCGTCGCCTGGTCCGGCGGCAAGCTCTACGTGTCGTCCGGCTTCCGCTTCGTCGCCCAGGTCGATCCGGCCTCGGGCGAAGTGGGCTGGCGTCGCGACACCGCCTCGCCGATCCATGGCGCGCCGATCGTCACCAACGGCCGCGTGTTCGTGATCAGCACCGACAACGAACTGCTGACCTTCGACACCGCCACCGGCGCGCCCGGCTGGACCTACCAGGCTCTGGTCGAGCCGGCGCGGATTCTGGCGTCCTCGAGCCCGGCCGCGGCCGGCGACACGGTCATCGGCGCCTTCGCCTCGGGCGAGGTCGTCGCCCTGCGCGCCGCCAACGGCAACGACCTGTGGAACACCACCCTGGCCAAGGCCAGCCGGACCAGCGCCCTGTCGGAGATTCGCGACGTGGCCGGCCGGCCGGTCGTCTACGAAGGCGACATCTACGCCGCCAGCCACTCGGGCGTGTTTGCCGCCACCGACCTGCGGTCGGGACAGGCGCGCTGGTCGCTGCCGGTCGCCTCGATCAGCAGCCCCTGGCCCGCCGGCGACGTCGTCTACATCGTCTCCCAGGCCGGCGAGGTCATCTGCGCCTCCCGCTCGAAGGGCGAGGTCTACTGGATCCGCGATCTCAACGCCGACCAGGTCGTGAAGAAGAAGGGCGGCTTCCTCGGCCTCGGCCGGAAGGAAGACAAGGGCGGTCGCACGCTCTGGGCCGGCCCGGTGCTGGCGTCGGACCGGCTGATCCTGGCTTCCAGCGACGGTCGCGCCGTGGCGCTCAACGCCAAGACCGGCGAGATCATCAAGACCATCAACGTCGGCGCCCCGGTGCTGATCTCGCCCATCGCGGCAGGCGGGATGGTCTACCTGGTCACCGACAACGCCGAGCTGGTGGCCATCCGCTAGACCACGGATCGAGCGTGCTCGATCCGAGACTGTAGAGTTTGTAGCGCGCCGGGCGGCAAAACCGGCATCCACTTTTGCCTGACGCGCTACATCATGGTAATGGCGCGGCCCCGCAGGCCGCGCCCCTTCCACCTCGCGCATTTCTGCTATCCTCCGGCGGCGTCCATCCGGGCGCCGTCTCAAGGCCGTTTCCACCATGCCTCTCAAGCTCGCCATCGTCGGCCGGCCGAACGTCGGCAAGTCCACGCTGTTCAACCGCCTGGCAGGCAAGAAGCTGGCCATCGTCGACGACCAGCCTGGCGTCACCCGTGACCGCCGCTTCGCCAAGGGCAGCCTGGGCGACCTGGAACTGATCCTGATCGACACCGCCGGTTTCGAGGACGTCACCGACGAAAGTCTGGAAGCGCGCATGCGCCAGCAGACCGAACTGGCCATCGACGAGGCCGACGTCGTCCTGTTCCTGATCGACGCCCGCGAGGGCATCACCCCCGGCGACGAAATCTTCGCCCAGCTGCTTCGCCTGACCGAGAAGCCGGTGATCCTGGGCGCCAACAAGGCCGAGGGGCGGCAGGGCGACGCCGGGATCGCCGAGGCCTGGTCCCTTGGCTTCGGCGAGCCGCTGGCCATCTCCGGCGAGCACGGCGAGGGTATGGCAGAGCTCTACGCCGCCCTGGTCGCCCGCGAGGAACTGGCTGGCGTCGACGATGAGGAGGACGGCGACAAGCCGATCCAGATCGCCATCGTCGGCCGTCCCAACGCCGGCAAGTCGACACTGGTGAACCGTCTGATCGGCGAGGACCGCATGCTGACCGGCCCCGAGGCCGGCATCACCCGCGATTCGATCTCCATCGAGTGGGAGCACGAGGGCCGCCGCATCCGGCTGGTCGACACCGCCGGCCTGCGCCGCAAGGCCAAGGTTCAGGACAAGCTCGAGAAGCTGTCCACATCCGATTCGATCCGCGCCATCACCTTCGCCGAGGTGGTGCTGCTGGTCATGGACGCCACCCACCCGTTCGAGATCCAGGACCTGCAGATCGCCGACCTGGTCGAGCGGGAAGGGCGCTGCCTGGTCTTCGTTCTGGCCAAGTGGGACCTGGTCGAGGATCCGGCCGGCCAGCTGAAGGCGTTCCGCGAGCACGCCGAGCGCATGCTGCCGCAGGTGCGCGGCGCGCCGGTCGTGGCCCTGTCGGCGGAGACCGGCTACGGCATCGGCAAGCTGATGCCGGCGATCCTGAAGACCCACAACGACTGGTCGACCAAGGTGAAGACGCGGGACCTGAACGACTGGCTGGCCATGGCCATCCAGCGGCACCCGCCACCCGCCGTCGGGGGCAAGCGCATCAAACCCAAGTACATGGCCCAGACCAAGGCCCGTCCGCCGACGTTCGTGCTGTTCTCCAGCCGCGCCGAGCAGATGCCCGAGCAGTACCGCCGCTACCTCGTGAACAGCCTTCGCGAGAGCTTCGACATGCCCGGCGTGCCGATCCGCGTGTCGCTGAAGAGCAACAAGAACCCCTATGCCGAGGGTGGGGCCAAGTCCGGCGCGCCGTCGTTCCAGCAGGGCGGCGAGGCCAAGAAGGAAAAGGCGATGTCGCTGGCCGCCGAGGCGCGCGCCGAGAAGGCCGCCGCGGCCGCTGAGGCGAGCGGCGAGCCCGCGCCCAAGCCTGTGAAGAAGACGGTGGTCAAGCTGACCGGCGTCAAGGCCGCCAAGGCCCGCGCCGCAACTGCCCTGAAGTTCACCAAGGCGAAGGGCGCCAAGGGCTCGCGCCCCGGCATCCAGAAGCTGCGCGGCGGCGGCTCGGTGAAGGGGCGTCCGCCCCGGCCGACGACGCGGACGGGGAAGAAGTAGCTTCGGGACTGGATAGCGCGGCCCGTCAGGGGCGCGATTTCCTGTCCCTCAACAGCGTCGGACGGGGTTGAGGGACAGCTAACGGCGGCCCAAGCGGGACGCCTTAAGCAGTCCCCGGAATCCCGCCCGAGGCCTTCCAGTCGTTGAACACCACCGTCGGCGCCATGGGGCCGGGATCGGCCAGCGCCAGCTGCACGACCAGGGGCGCGATCTCCGACGGCTCGGGCAGGGTCAGCGGATCCTCGCCGGGATAGGCTTCGGCCCGCATGCGGGTGCGCATGGTCGAGGGGTCGAGCAGCACGGTCCGGATCGCGGTGTTCTCCACCTCGTCGGCCCAGCAGCGCACCAGCGCCTCCATGCCGGCCTTGCTGGCCGCGTAGGCCGCCCAGAAGGCCTTGGGACGCGCCACGCGGCCTGTGGTCAGGAAGATAGCCCGCCCGGCGTCGGAGGCCTTCAGCAACGGCTCCATGGCCCGGATGAGCCGCCAGCTGGCGGTCAGGTTCACCGCGAGCGTCTCGTCCCACTTCTTCGGCTCGATGTGGCCGGTCGGCGTGATGCCGCCCAGCACGGCGGCGGCGTGGACCATGACGTCCAGCCGGCCCCAGCGCTCGTGGATCGTCGCGCCCAGGGCGTCCAGGCCCTCGGGCTGGCGAAGGTCGAACGGGACCAGGGTGGCGTGGACGCCGGTGTCGGCGAAGATCTGGTCGTCCAGCGCTTCGAGGCCGCCCTGGGTCCGCCCCAGCGCGATGACATGGGCGCCGGCGCGGGCGAGGCCGAGCGCGGCCGCCTGGCCGATGCCGCGGGTGGCGCCGGTGACGAGGGCGATGCGATTGTGGAGAGGTCTGGAATCCATGCGCCTCCCTTTAGCGAGGCTTGGGCGGCTTGTCCTGTCCGGAGGCGGCCATCAGGCCGGAACCGCCAGCAGGGGGCGCCCCGAATTGCGAAGGACCTGCTCGGTGGTGCTGCCGCGCAGCGAGTCCAGCAGGCTGTCGTGGCCGCGGGTGGCCATCACGATCAGGTCGGCGTCGACCTCGGCGGCGGTGTCGATGATCGTATCGACGGCGACGCCGGCCTGCTGCCGGGTGCGAATGCGCGTGGCGATGGCCTCCGGGACCGGGATCTCGGGGAAGGTGTCGCCGACGTGGAGCAGGTGGAAGATGGCGCCCCCGGCGCCCAGCATGGCCGTCAGGTCGGCGGCCGTGGCCAGCGCCCGGGCGGCGCTGGGATGATGGTCGACGGCGACCAGCACGTTGCGAAGGTTCACCGCGCCCGTGGCCGGATGGACGAATCCGGTCGCCGACGGCGGCAGGGTCAGGCTGGGCGCATGGGCCTCGCGGGCGATCGGTTCGGCGAGGGACGGGTGGAGCCAGCGGTCGACGCCCTGCCGGGCATGGCTGGCCAGTACGACCAGGTCGCAGGGACGCCGCTCAAGGACCTCCTTCACGCCGTGCAGCGGGTCGGGATCGGGGATGTCGATCTTGCGGACCCGCAGGTCCAGCTGCTCCTCGACCGCCGAGGCCGGCGCGCCCAACTCCAGCAGACCCCAGCCTGCCAGGCTGGCCCGGACCCGCGGGAACTGGTCCCACTCCTTGCCGATGACATCCCGGTGCGCCGCGTGGACAATCGCCAGCTCCCCCTTGCCGGCCAGCGCGATGCGCAGCGCGTGGGCGAAGGCGAGGTCGCCGTCGTGCGACAGGTCGGTGGCGAACAGCACGCGGCTGAGCGGGGGTCTGGGTTGCATGGTCGGCTCCTGATCGTCATCGGGAACCTAGACAGCGGATGAGCGCGCGCCTTGATCCAGCGCAAGCCGCGATCAGTCTGTCCGCGCGCCGTAGCGCTGGGCGATCACCGCGCAGGCCATCAGCTGGAGCTGGTGGAACAGCATGATCGGCAGGACGATGAAGCCGACCGTCGCGGCCGGGAACAGGATGCTGGCCATGGGCACGCCGGTGGCCAGACCCTTCTTGGAACCGCAGAACACGACGACGATTTCGTCGGCCTTGTTGAACCCCAGCGCCCGGGCAGCCAGCAGGCTGGCGGTCAGGACCACGGCCAGCAGCGCCGCGCAGAGGGCCAGCAACACGGTCAGCTCCCGCGCGCTGACCTGCGTCCACAGCCCGCTGACGACGGCGGCGCTGAACGCACCGTAGACCACCAGCAGGATCGAGCCGCGGTCGGTGTAGCTCACCAGCTTCGCATTGCGCGCCACCCAGGCGGCGATCCAGAGGCGGGCCAGCTGACCCAGGACGAACGGCAGCAGGATCTGCACCGCGACGTCCTGCACGGCCTTCAGCGACAGGCCGCCGGTGGTGGTGTGCAGGAAGAGCCCGACCAGCAGCGGCGTCAGGATCACCCCGATCAGGTTGGACGCCGAGGCGGCCACAACGGCGGCGGCGACATTGCCGCGCGCCTGGGACGTGAAGGCGATGGACGACTGCACGGTCGAGGGCAGCAGGCACAGGTACAGCACCCCGGCCGCCAGCGGGGCGGGGAGCAGCCACGTCGGCAGTTGCACCAGGCCAAGGCCAAGAAGCGGAAACAGCCCGAAGGTCAGGGCCAGAACCGTCAGGTGCAGCCGCCAGTGGACCAGGCCGGCGACGACCTGTTCGCGCGGCAGCCGCGCGCCGTGCAGGAAGAACAGCAGGGCGATGGCCGCCTTGGTCAGCCAGCCGAACCAGACGGCGCCCTGGCCGCTGACCGGCAGCAGGCTGGCCAGCACCACCATCAGCAGGATGGCGACGATGTAGGGGTCGGGCTTGAGGCCCTTCAGCCAGCCGGCTTTCGCCGACGGCTGACTCACGCGCTCACCAGGAAGGACAGCTGCTTGCCGCCGTCGGCCTGGCCCTCGGCGATCTCGCGGTCGAGCAGGCGGGTCGGATAGTCGCCGGTGAAGTAGTGGTCGGTGAACTGCGGCGCGGCGGGATCACGGGGCCCGGCTTCCAGCGCCCAGTACAGGCCCTCGACCGACAGGAAGCCCAGGCTGTCGACCTCCAGGAAGCGGGTCATCTCGGCCAGGGACTTGCGGGCGGCCAGCAGCTTGTCGCGGTCGGGCATGTCGATGCCGTAGAAGTCCGGCCACATGATCGGCGGGCTGGCCGAGCGCAGGTGGACTTCCGTGGCGCCGGCCTCGCGGACCATGCGCACGATTTTGCGGCTGGTGGTGCCGCGGACGATGGAGTCGTCGATCAGCACCACGCGCTTGCCGGCCAGCACGGCGCGATTGGGGCTGTGCTTCATGCGCACGCCCAGCTCGCGCACGCCCTGGGTTGGCTGGATGAAGGTGCGGCCGATGAAGTGGCTGCGGATGATGCCCAGTTCGTAGGGAATGCCGCTGGCCTGGGCGTAGCCGAGGGCGGCCGGAACGCCGCTGTCGGGCACCGGCACGACGACGTCGGCGCCCGCCGGTGTCTCCTCGGCCAGCCTCATGCCCATGCGCTTGCGTACGTTGTAGACCGAGCGGCCGTTCACCACGCTGTCGGGGCGGGCGAAATAGACATACTCGAAGACGCAAGGCCGGGCTCTCTGGGCCGGAAAAGGCTTGAGGCTCTCGACGCCGGATTCATCGATGACGACCATCTCGCCGTTCTCGATGTCGCGCACGAAACGGGCGCCGATCATGTCGAGTGCGCAGGTCTCTGACGCCAGCACCGGCTTGCCGCCCAGGTCGCCGAGCACCAGCGGGCGGATGCCCAGCGGGTCGCGCACGCCGATCAGCTTCTTGTTCGTCAGCGCGACCAGGGCGTAGCCGCCCTCGATCTGGCCGATGGCGTCGATGAAGCGGTCGACGACGCGCGCCTTCCGCGACCGGGCGATCAGGTGAAGGATCACCTCGCTGTCGCTGGTTGACTGGAAAATGGCCCCCTCGCTGACCAGCCGCTCGCGCAGGGCCAGGAAGTTGGTCAGGTTGCCGTTGTGGGCCAGGGCGACGCCGCCGGCCTCGAGGTCGGCGAACATCGGCTGGACGTTGCGGATGCCGCTGCCGCCGGCCGTGGCGTAGCGGGTGTGGCCGATGGCGTGGCCGCCCGGCAGACGCTCGATCAGGTCGTCGCCGCCGAAGGCGTCGCCGACGTGGCCAAGATGTCGCTCGGTGTGGAAGCTCTTGCCGTCGAAGGCGGCGATGCCGCAAGCTTCCTGGCCGCGGTGCTGCAGGGCGTGCAGGCCCAGGGCGGCGACGGCGGCGGCGTCGCGGACGCCGAAAACGCCGAAGACGCCGCATTCGAGCCGCAACGTATCGTCGTCGGGATCACGCTGGACCAGATGGGAGTAGGTGTCCGTCGTCCGGCCCAGGCGGGTCATCGCGTCTTCTCCACAAGGTCGTCCATGGCGTCGCGCTCGCCCTCGCCGTAACCGCTTCCGTCGCCCTTCGGCGCCGCGGCCCCCGCCTCGACCGCCCTTTCCAGGGTGGGCGCCACGGCGCGAACCACGTCGAACCCCTCCGGCGCGAAGGCCTTCAGGATCCTGCCGGACGCATCCACCAGCGGATAGGTGAGGGCGCCCGTCACCCATTTCGGCGCGCTCTCGGTCGTGCTGGCCATCTGGAACAGAAGGCTGAACGCCCCGAGCAGCACCATGGCCCGGACAAATCCGAACCCGGCGCCGACGCCGCGGTCCAGAATCCCCAGGGCCTGGGTCTCGTGCACCCGCCGCTGGAGACCCGCGCCGAGCAATCGCAGCGCGATATAGGTCAGACCAAAGACAAACAGAAGGGCAATCCCGACGCCGGCCCAGTCCGGCTCGACGATCGCGCGACCGATGGGTGCGGTGAATCGCAAGGCGAACACGGCCGTGATGGCCGCCACGAGGAAGGCGACGACGGTCATGAGTTCCTTCGTCGCACCCCGGCTGAAGCCGATCAGGGCGGAGACGATCAGCAGCGGCCCGGCGATGAAGTCGAACTGGGTCATGCGGCCATCAACTCCACGACTGCTCGCCGATACGCCTGACCGCGTCGGCCAGACGCGAGACGCCGGTCACGGCCAGGGCGTCGCCGGCGCCCATCGGTCCGAGCGCCCGCTTGAACCCCAGTTTCGCGGCTTCCTTGAGGCGGGACTCCATACGGCCGACCGGCCGCACCTCGCCCGACAGGCTGACTTCGCCGAACACGACGCAGTCCTGGGGCAGGGCTTCGTCCAGCGCCGAGGAGGCCAGGGCCGCCGCCGCCGCGAGATCCGCCGCGGGCTCGCTGATCCGCAGGCCGCCGGCCACGTTGAGGTAGACGTCGCGGTTGCCCAGGCCCAGGCCGCAGCGCGACTCCAGCACCGCCAGCACCATGGCGAGGCGCCCGTTGTCCCAGCCGACCACCGCGCGACGGGGCGTGCCGTAGGCGCTGGGCGCAACCAGGGCCTGGAACTCGACCAGCACAGGGCGGCTGCCCTCGATCCCGGCGAACACCGCCGCGCCGGCCGCCCGCTCGCCGCCTTCGTTCAGGAACAGGGCGGAGGGATTGCGCACTTCGCTGAGGCCGATGTCGCCCATCTCGAACACGCCGATCTCGTCGGTGGCGCCGAAACGGTTCTTGGCGCCGCGCAGGATGCGGAACGGGTAGCCGCGCTCACCCTCGAAGGCGAGGACGGCGTCGACCATGTGCTCGACCACGCGCGGGCCGGCGATCTGGCCGTCCTTGGTGACATGGCCGACCAGGATCATGGCGATGCCGCGCTTCTTGGCGAGCCGGACCAGTTCGGCGGCGCAGCTGCGCACCTGGGTGACCGAGCCGGGCCCGGCCTCGTGGGCGTCGCTCCACATGGTCTGGATCGAGTCGATGACCACCAGGTCGAATTGCTCGCGCTTCAGACCGTCCAGGATGTCGCGCAGGGCGGTCTCGGCGGCCAGCTTCACCGGCGCCTGGGCCAGGCCCATCCGGCCGGCGCGGCCGCGGATCTGCTCGACCGCCTCTTCGCCGGAGATGTAGGCGCAGCGGGCGCCGCGCATGGCGGCGTTGGCCACCACCTGCAGCAGCAGGGTCGACTTGCCCACGCCCGGGTCGCCGCCCAGCAGGATGGCGCTGCCCGGCACAACGCCGCCGCCGCAGACCCGGTCGAACTCATCCACGCCGGTGACGATGCGCGGCGGCTCGGGATTCTCGCTTTCCAGCCCCTCGAACGCCAGGCCGCGGGTCTTGCTGGCCTTCGTCGGCGCCAGCGCGCCGGGCGGACGGGACGTGACCTCCTCGACCAGGCTGTTCCAGGCGCTGCACGCCGGGCACTGGCCCGCCCACTTCGACTGCGCCGCGCCGCAGGACTGGCAGACATAGACAGCGCCGTCGCGGGCCATGCGCGCTCCTGATTCGAGGGTGACCCGACCATAGCGACAAAACGGGAACAGCGCCCGGCCAATCCGCGCAGCCCCGTTCGCGGAACCGTGTCTCGCCAACGGCCGCGACTCCGGTAGGCTTCCGTCGCGAAAGTCATCACTTCAGCCGGGAGGCGACAGATGAGCGTTGTTGACGGAGGATCCTCGTCGGGACTGGTCCAGAGGGTTCAGGACATCCTGTTGCGTCCCGCGGCCACCTGGGACGTCATCGCGGCCGAGCCGGCCACGGTCAAAGGGCTCTACACCGGCTACATCATGATCCTGGCGGCGATCGGGCCGGTTTGCCAGTTTCTCGGATCGACGCTGTTCGGCGGCTTCCTGTTCGCGCCGTTCACGCTCGTTGGGGCGGTGGTCGGCTACGGCCTTTCGCTGGCGGGCATCTATATCATGGCGCTGGTGATCGACGGCCTGGCCCCCAGCTTCGGCGGCGAGAAGAACCAGATCCAGGCGCTGAAGGTCGCGGCCTACGGCAGCACGGCGGCCTGGCTGGCCGGGGTGTTCAACCTCGTTCCCATGCTGGCCTTCCTCGGCATCCTGGGCCTCTACAGCCTCTACCTGTTCTACCTGGGCCTGCCGAAGCTGATGAAGACGCCGGCGGACAAGGCGATCGGCTACACCGTGGTCGTGGTGATCGCGATGCTGGTCGTCTACGCGGTGATCGGGATGATCGTCGGGTCCATCGTCGCCATGGGCGCGCTCGGCGCCGTCGGCGCGGCCGCGCTTGCCGGGGGCCTGAACTAGCCGATCCAGCGCCGCTCGGCGCGGGGCGACAGGCCGGTGAGCAGCTCGTAGGACGTCGTCCCGGCCGCCGCCGCGGCGTCGTCCACCAGGCGGTTGGCGCCCAGGATCTCGACCATGGCCCCGGGGCGGGCGGCGATGCAGCCCGTCACGTCCACGGCGATCATGTCCATCGAGACCCGCCCCAGCATCGGCCGCAGGGCGCCGTCGAACCAGACCGCGCCCGCGGGGTGGCTGCTGCGCGGAATGCCGTCGGCGTAGCCGGCCGCGACGGTCGCAATCCGCATTGGCGCAGTGGCCTGGAAGCTCGCTCCATAGCCGATGGTGTCGCCGGCCGGCACATCGCGGACCTGCAGGATCGGCGCCTCCAGCGTCGCCACCGGCGCGATCCGGTCGTCCGGCGCGTCCCGCGGGCCGCCGCCGAACAGGCTGACGCCGGGCCGCACCTGGTCGAACGCGAAGTCCGGTCCCAGGAAGATGCCGGCAGAGGAGGCCAGGCTCGCCCGCGCGGCCGGAAACAGGTCCCGCGCCTCGCGGAACACCGCCAGCTGGCGGCCGTTCTGCGGGTGCTCCGGCTGGGCGGCGCAGGCCAGGTGGCTGATGACCAGCTCGACGGCGTTCCAGTCCGCCAGCCCGCGCGCCTCGGCCAGGGTGACGCCCAGCCGGTTCATGCCGGTGTCGACGTGGAGGGTGACGGGGCGCCCGCGCCCCTCGGTCCGCCAGCGGCCGGCCTGCTCCAGGCTGTTGATGACCGGTGTCAGGTCGGCGGCGTGCAGCCGCGCGACCGAGCCGGGCGTTGCGCCGTCCAGCACCTGGATCACCGGCCCGCCGCCCACCGCTGCGCGCAGCGCCTCGCCCTCGGCCAGCCGGGCGACGTAGAAGGTCCGCGCGCCCTCGGCCAGCAGCCGCCGGGACACGTCCAGGGCGCCGACGCCGTAGCCGTCCGCCTTCACCGCCGGCGCCGCCTCCACGCCTGCCGTATCGCGCAGGAACCGGAAGTTCCGCGCCAGGGCGTCGAGGTCGATGGTCAGCAGGGCCGCGCTCATGCCGCCCGGCTAAGGGCAGGGCGGGGCAGGGTCAAGCGCGCGGACGTGCAAGGGGTATAGCCTGGGGCTCTATCGCACGTCGAACCGGCCCTCGCGGGCGAGGTTGCCGAACTTGGTGGTGTCGGAGTGGAAGTGCAGCTTCACGGTGCCGATGGGGCCGTGGCGCTGCTTGCCGATGATGACCTCGGCGAGGTTGGCGATCTTGTCCATCTCCTCCTGCCAGGTCATGTGCTCGGGCGTGCCCTCGCGCGGCTCAGTGCGACCCAGGTAGTAGGCCTCGCGGTAGACGAACATGACGGCGTCGGCGTCCTGCTCGATCGAGCCCGATTCCCGCAGGTCGGAGAGCTGGGGCTTCTTGTCCTCGCGGTTTTCGACCTGGCGGCTGAGCTGCGACAGCGCCAGCACCGGAACGTTCAGCTCCTTGGCCAGGGCCTTCAGGCCCCCGGTGATGGCGGAGACTTCCTGCACGCGATTGGAGTCGCGGCCGCCGCCGTCGGTGGTGACCAGCTGCAGGTAGTCGATGACGATCAGGTCGAGGCCGACCGAGCGCTTCAGGCGGCGGGCCCGGGCGGTCAGCTTGGCGATGGAAAGACCGCCGGTGGCGTCGACGTAGAGCGGCGCCTCCTGGATCTCGATGGCCGCGTCGCGCAGGCGTCCGAACTCGCTGGCGTCGATCTCGCCCTTGCGCAGCTTGTCGCCGGACACGCCCGAGGCGTCGGCCAGGATCCGCATGGCCAGCTGCTCGGCGCTCATTTCGAGCGAGTAGAAGGCCACGACCCCGCCGCTGACGGTCTTGCGCGTGCCGTCCGGCTGCGGCTCCCAAGCGTAGCTGCGGGCGACGTTGAAGGCGATGTTGGTGGCCAGCGCCGTCTTCCCCATCGAGGGGCGGCCGGCGAGGATCAGCAGGTCCGACGGGTGCAGGCCGCCCAGCTGGCGGTCCAGGTCGACCAGACCGGTGGAGAGGCCCGCCAGGCCGCCGTCGCGGCTGTAGGCCTCGGCCGCCATCTGCACCGCGCCGGTCAGCGCGCTGGAGAAGGGGATGAAGCCGCCCGACGAGGTCCCGCTCTCGGCCAGGCCGTACAGCTTCTGCTCGGCCTGCTCGATCTGGTCGCGGGCGGTGATGTCGGGATCGGCGGCCTGGGCCTCGACCATGATCTCGCCGCCGATGCGGATGAGGTCGCGGCGCAGGGCCAGATCATAGATCGCCCGGCCGTAGTCGGCGGCGTTGGCGGCCGGCGGCGCGCGCTCGAACAGGTCGGCCAGATAGCGGATGCCGCCCAGCTCCTCGAAGGCGACGTCCTTCTTGAACTCCTCGGCCAGCAGGATCGGCTCGGCCAGCTGGCCCTTGCGGATGTGCGCCTCGATGGCGCTGTAGAGCCGCTGGTGGAAGGGCTCGTAGAAGTGGCGGCCGTTCAGCTGGTCGCTCAGCCGCTCATAGGCGGCGTTGTCGTACATCAGGATGCCCAGCAGCGCCTGCTCGGCCTCGATGTTCGAGGGCGCCGCATGGATCTGCGGTTCAGCGTCGACGGGACGCAGGTCTAGAGCAGGGACGATGGCCATTTACCTACGTTAACGCGACGGCTGTCGGCTGACTGCGACCGAGTCGTCGCAATCCCGATTCAGTTGTGGAGTTCCGTGTATGTTCGATCGGGGCGGCTCCGGCCGCAAAGCACAAGCCGGAGAGCGCTCACGAAAAAGGGCGGCCCGGATGTCCGGACCGCCCGATGTCTTCGGTGGTGAGAGACGAGCCTAGTACTCGTCGCCCAGACCGTCCTGCTTGCCGGCGCCGCCTTCAAGCATGTCCGCCGCGGCTTCCGCCGCGAGGGCCGCATCTTCATCGAACTGCGAGGTGATGACGTTTTCACCGCGCGCCTGGCGCTCGGCTTCGTCCTGGCTGCGGGCGATGTTGATCTGCACGGTGACGATGACTTCCGAGTGGAGCTTCACCTTCACATCGTGCACGCCGAGCGTCTTGATCGGCTTGTCGAGGACGACCATCGAGCGATCGACCTTGCCGCCGGCGCCGTTGATGATGTCGGCGACGTCACGACCCGCGACCGAACCGTACAGTTGCCCGCTTTCGCCGGCCTGACGGATCAGGATGTAGGCGGTGCCGTCCAGCGACTCGCCGGCGGCCGCCGCGGCTTCCTTGGCCTTGGCGTTGCGAGCCTCGATCTCGGCGCGCTGGGCGTCGAAGACCTTCAGGTTCGCCGCCGTGGCGCGGAGCGCCTTGGAGCGGGGCAGGAGGTAGTTGCGGGCGAAGCCGTCCTTGACGGTGACGACATCGCCAAGGGCGCCGCGGCCCTCGACGCGTTCGAGCAGAATGACTTTCATGGTCGTTCTCCTACTTCACGACGTAGGGCAGCAGGGCCAGGAAGCGGGCGCGCTTGATGGCCTTGGCCAGTTCGCGTTGCTTCTTGGCCGAGACCGCGGTGATGCGCGACGGCACGATCTTGCCGCGTTCGGAGACGTAACGCTGCAGCAGCTTCACGTCCTTGTAGTCGATCTTCGGGGCGTTGGCGCCGGAGAACGGGCAGACCTTGCGGCGGCGGTAGAACGGGCGGCGGGCGCCGCTCGCGGCCGGGGCCGAGGTTGCTTCGGGAGCGGTGGTGTCGGTCATGATCCTTGTCTCCCTTACGACGCGAAGTCTTCGCGGGGACGCTCGGGACGATCCGAACGTTCGCGGTCACGGTCGCGACGGGCCAGAACCGGGGACAGCTCGAGGTCGAGCTCTTCCATGCGGATGGTCATGTAGCGCAGCACGTCTTCGTTGATCGACAGCTGGCGCTCCATTTCCTTGACGGCGTCCGACGGAGCGTCGATCGCCAGCAGGGAGTAGTGACCCTTGCGGTTCTTCTTGATGCGGTAGGTGAGGTTGCGGAGGCCCCAGTACTCGATCTTGGCGATGTGACCGCCCAGACCTTCGATGAGTGCCTTCATTTCCTCGTTGAGGGCTTCGGCCTGCTGCGGCGAGATATCCTGCCGCGCGATGACCACGTGCTCGTAGAGCGCCATAGGTTTCCTTCTTCCGGCTTGGAAGGCGGCGCGGCCAGGGAGGGAAGAGTCCCCGGTCACGATGGCTCTGGTCGCGGCGGACGGGAGTTTCCCGACCCATTCAAGGTTCCGCGACAGACCGCCTTCCGTGAAGAGGCGCGCTAGTACGCGAGAACCGGCGGAAAGGCAAGCGGGAGAGGCGGTTGCGAGGGGGCGGGCGGCTGTGTCAGCCTGAGCGCGATTTCCGGGGGAGTTCCACCATGTCGCGTTTCATCAAGCTGGCCGTCTGCGCGGCGGTCCTGTCGGCTTCGGGCGGCGCACCGGCGCTTGCGGCCCCGCCCGCTGCCGCCCCGCCGTCCCGGGCGGCGCTGGACTGCGCCAAGCGGTACAACAAGGCCATGCGGCTCGAGGCGACGATGGCGGCGACGATGAAAGCCCTGCTGCCGGCGATGACCGAGTCGTCCCGCGACCAGGGTCGGCCCGCCGACCCCGAACGTGACCAACTCATCCTCGACGCCATTGTCGAGGTGGCCGTCGAGATGACGCCCGCCATCATGGACGCGCTGGCGCCGGTGATGGCGGCGAGTTTCACCGAGGCCGAGGTGTGCGGCCTGGCCGACTTCTACGAAAGCCCGGTCGGCCAGGGCGTCGTCGACAAGATGCCCGCCTTCAGCACGGCGTCCGGCAAGATCATGACCGAGATCATGCCCGGCATGCAGCTCGAGATGCTTCGGCGGGTGTGCGCCAAGGTCGACTGCGGCGCCATGATTGATCCGAAGAAGCCGACACGGACCGATTCCTGATCGCTACTTTGCCTGCGACGCCTTCCACGCCTTCACCGCCGCCTTGGTGCGGGTGATGTGCTCGACGGGGTTGGTCAGGTTCGAATAGGCGAACAGCACCTTGCCGTCTGGGGCGATGACGTAGCTGGTCCGGCTCGACAGGTCCGGCTTGAGCGCCAGGACGGCGTCGTAGGCCTTGATGGTGTCCTTGGAGACGGCGGCGACGGCGAACTGGTCGCGACATTCGCTCTTCGAGAACTCGCCCAGGCGTTCGGTATTGCCGGCCGTGACGCCGACGACCGTTGCGCCCATGGCCCGGAACTCGGGCGAGGCCAGGGCGAACTCGCGCGCCTCGATCGTGCAGCCATCGGTGAAGGCCGCCGGGAAGAAGTAGAGCACCACCGGCCCCTTCTTCAGCGCCTCCGAGAGTTTGAACGCCGCGGGCTTGCCGTCCAGCCAGGCGGTGGTGGCGAAGTCAGGCGCCCTGGCGCCTGGCTGCAGCGCGGCGTAGGCCGGGGCGGCGAGGGCCGCGCTGAGGGCGATGGCGGCGATCAGACGTTTCATGGCGAAGCTCCCGGTTGTCGGGATAGTTAGCTCGACCGGCGCCGGGGTCCAGCCTTCAGGGCGCGCGGACCAGCCGCTCGCCGTTCCAGCGCCAGGGCACGTGGGCGCAGGGCTTCTCCTCCCGGAACGCGCAGTCGTCGGCGCCTTCGAGGGTTTTGAAGGTCGGTGTCGGCGCCAGGTCGATGCCCCAGTTCGCCTCCGTCGCCTCGAAGCCGATGACGAAGTCGCCGCTCTTGCTGACCAGGATCACGGTCGCAATCGCCGGACTGTCCTTCCCGGTCTCGCCCACCTCGCAGTAGTCGTAGTAGGTGCCCACGACCCAGTCGCGCACGCCGTCGCCATTCAGGTCCGGCAGGTCGTTGAACGCCGCCTCTTCGCCCTCGGGCGCCGTGCCGCCCGCCGCGGCGCAGAAGGCCGCCCGGCGCGCCAGCTGGGCCTTCACGGCCGCCGGCGCGGCTGAAAGCGGTGTTGAAACGAGGGGCGAGGGGCCGCCCTGCAGCCAGGTTCCGCCCTTGGCGTTCGGCCGTTCGATGAAGCGGCCCAGCGTCTCGTTCCAGACATAGCCGCGGGGGCATTCCTCCACGCCGGCGCCGCCGCATGTGCTGCCGTGGAAATCAAGGTCGAGCAGCCGTTGCCCCTTGGCCTTGCGGATCTTGAACAGCCGGATAACGCGGTCGAAGGCCAGCACATAGCCGCCCTCGCGCGACACATAGACCTGCCGCCGGCAGCCGCCGGTGCCGCAGAAGAACGAAGGATTCTGTGCGGCCTCGTAGTCGATCATCCAGTCGGTGACGCCGTCGCCGTTGACGTCGACCCGCGAGAACATCTCGTTCGGCATCTCGATCTGGAAGCCGTTCGGCTCTTCCGGATCGACCATGTCCTGGTGGGCTTCGGTGTAGAACGCCTCAACCGGCTTGCGGACAGCCTCCGGCACGGCCGCTGCCGCCGCGAGCGAACAGGCGGAGACGGCCGCCGCGACCAGACCCATGATGACGCGCTTCACGAAGACACCTGCCGTTTGAGGGCCATGCCGGCCCGGGTGCCGGCGTCCCTTCGCCGACGCCTTGACCCTGGACCTGTTCGGCGCCCGCCTCGCCCCCCAATGAGGGGGCTTCAGAGCGACGGATCGACGAGGATCTTCACATTGGTCTCGGGGTTGCCGAGGTCCACGAAAGCCTGGGCGACGCCGTCCAGGCCCACCGTGCCGGTGACCATCGGCTCGAGGTTGATCTTGCCCTCGGCGATGTTGTGCAGGGTCTGGGCGAACTCGTCTGGCTGGTAGCCGAGCACGAAGCGCAGATCGAGCTGCTTGTTGATGGCCAGCGAGGGCTCGATCCTGTCGGGCTCCATGCAGACGCCGGCGACGATGATCTGCGCCTTGGTCGGGCAGCCCTCGATCACGCTCTGCAGCACGCCGGGCGCCCCGACACACTCGAACACGACGGGACGGCCGCCCGTGGCGCCGGAGAACAGCGCCGCCCGCATGGCCTCGCTCGTCATCGGCACGCCATGTTCCGCCCACTGGGTGTGCGGGCCCGTCTGGGCCGGGTCGATGATCACGTCCGCACCCATCGCCTCGGCGGCGGCGCGGCGGCGCGGTGAGAAGTCGGCGGCGATGACCGGGCCGTGGCCGCGCACCTTGAGCGCTGCGATCACCGCCAGGCCGACCGGGCCGCAGCCGATCACCAGGGCGACGGAGGTCTTGTCCAGCGCCGCGCTGGCCACGGCGTGCTCGCCCACCGCCATCGGCTCGGTGAGCGCCGCATGCTCGGTGGAGAGGCCGTTGGGGACCTCCAGCAGCAGCATTTCGGTCAGGATCATCCGCTCGGCGAAGCCGCCGGGATAGAGGTTGGAATAGCCGACCGCGTCGAACCGCGTCGGGCTCATGTTCACCGGCATGGAGACGACCCGCGTGCCGGGCTTCAGCCGCGTCGCGCCCGGGCCGCCCTCCAGCACCTCGGCGCAGAACTCATGGCCGAACACGATGTCGCCCGCCGGGTCGAGATCGCCGCCGCCGCCGCCCGACCGCCGCCCCATCTCGACCATGTGGTCCAGGTGATGCAGCGCGTGCAGGTCGGAGCCGCAGATGCCGCACAGCAGCGTCTTGACCCGGACCTGTCCCGGCCCCGGATCCAGCTCGTCGATGTCATCGCAGATCAGCTTGCCAGCCCGACGCACGACCGCCCGCATCGTAGTCCTCCCTTGTGGTTGAAGGCAGGCTAGGCGATGACGCCGGGGCAACGGAAGGGGAAACGGGGCCTGCCTCGCGGAGCGTCGCCGCCCTCAACAGCCCTGGACGGTTTTGAGGGACGGCTACCGGCTATCGCCGGACGCAGTCCCCGCTACAGCCGCCGGGATATCCGCCACCTGCGCGAACATATGGTCCGGCCCGTAGGCCTTCAGCGCCTCGGCGTTGGTGTAGCCCCAGCAGACGGCGCCCGTGGCCATGCCGATCTCGCGCGCCGCGTCGATGTCGCGGGTCTCGTCGCCGATGCTGAGGGTTTCCGCCGGCTTGGCGCTCATCGCCGCCAGCACCTTGCGGAACTTGCTGGCCTTGCCGAACACCGAGGCGCCGCAGCTGAACCGCGCGACCAGGCCGCAGAGCTCCGGACCCAGCACGATGCGGATGTTCTCTTCGGAGTTGGAGCTGACGATGGCGATCTTGGCGCCGGTCGCGTGAACCGCCGTCAGCATCTCGGGCACGCCGTCGAACATGCGGATGTTGCCGGCGTCGGCCTTCATCATCTTCTGGAAGTGGGCGGCGAGCATCGGGAGCTTCAGCACCGACACGCGCTGGAGCTTCATCAGCTCCCGCGCGCTCAGCCTGCGCAGCCGGTCGAGGTCGCCCCGATCGATCGGCAGGTAGCCGAAGCGGCTGGCCATGGCATCGGACGCGTCGAGGAACCACCCCATCGTGTCACCGAGGGTTCCGTCGAAATCGAAGATGATCAGCTTGTAGGCGGGCAAGATTTCATCCTGACACGGATTCAGCGGGAAATCGCGAAACTTGCCCGCTGTTACCCTTTCCCCTAACCGTGCGCGCCGGATTCGTCACTTTCCGAGAGGGTTTCCATGAGCCTCGCGTTCATTTTTCCCGGCCAGGGCAGCCAGGCCGTCGGCATGGGCGCCGAACTGGCCGAGGCGTTCGCCAGCGCCCGCGAGGTGTTTCAGGAGGTCGACGACGCCCTGAACCAGAAGCTGTTCGCGCTGATGAAGGAAGGCCCGGAGGCTGACCTGACCCTGACCGAGAACGCCCAGCCGGCGCTGATGGCGGTCAGCCTGGCCGTCTCGCGCACCCTGGAGAAGGAGTTCGGCGTCGCCATCGAGAAGGCCGCCTTTGTCGCAGGCCACTCGCTGGGCGAATACGCCGCCCTTGCCGCCGCCGGCGCGATCAGCCTCAGCGACACCGCCCGCCTGCTGAAGCTGCGCGGCCAGGCCATGCAGCGCGCCGTGCCGGTGGGGCAGGGCGCCATGGCCTCGCTGATCGGGCCGAAGACCGACGTGGCGCTGGCGGAAGCCGCCGCCGCGGCGGGCGCCGCGGTCGGCGTCTGCGTCGTCGCCAACGACAACAACAACGGCAACGTGGTCATCTCCGGCGACAAGGCCGGCGTCGACCGCGCCATCGAGAAGGCCAAGGAGCTGGGCGCGCGGGCCATTCCGCTGAACGTCTCTGCCCCGTTCCACTGCCCGCTGATGCAGCCGGCCGCCGACGAGATGGCCGAGGCCCTGGCGAAGGCGACGATTATCGCCCCGCGCGCGCCCCTGGTCGCCAATGTCACCGCCCGCCCGACCCTGGACCCCGAGGCCATCCGCCGGATGCTGGTCGAGCAGGTCACCGGCCGCGTGCGCTGGCGCGAGAGCATGGACTGGATGGCGACCGAGGGCGGCGTCACCCGCTTCGCCGAGGCCGGCTCGGGCAAGGTGCTGTCGGGCATGGCCAAGCGCATCGCCCCGGACGCTGAAGCCACGCCGCTGAACACACCGGCCGACCTGGAAGCGTTCGCGGCGTCGCTGTGAGCGTCGCGTCCGGTCTCCTTCGCCTTGTGTTTGCCGCCGTCATCGCCGCTTCTGCGGTCGCGCCGGCGGCCCGGGCTGTGGCCGCGCCCGCGGTCCGGGCCGACGATCTCGCGGCGCGCCGCGCGCTCGTCGCCATGTTGTTCGCAATCGTTCCCTACTCGGACGCGGACTCGGAGCGAACAAGAGTCGAGGGCGGGCTGGCCGCGCTGCGGGAAACTTACCCGGGTATGAGCACCTATGCCGAAGAGCAGGGCCGCGAGGTTATCCGGGACCTGTGGCGCAAGCACCCATCCATGCGCGCGGCGATAATCGAGGGTCTGGAGACGCGTCTGACGGCCGATGAGTTGAGGGAGGCGATCGCCTTCACCAATTCTCCTCAGGCGCGGAAAGTGCGTGCGAATCCGAAGCTGCCGGGTGAGGCGGACGCGGCGAGGTTTGAGCGCGCGCTGAACGCCGAAGAGCAGGCGGAATTTCTTCGCTTGGTGCAGGCGCCTGGCTTCCAGAAGTATCTGGCCGCTATTCAGGACGCCGTGACGCCGATCGCCCAAGCCGTGGCCGACGACCTTCCGGGTGCGCTCGCCGCGCGCTGTCCCACGGCCAGGGAGCCGCTCCCCTGGTGTTGATCTAGCCGGCGCGAAATGGCCGCTAGCGTCGTTGTGGTGCTAGAGATCGTCACCGCGCCTTCGAATCTCAACCGAAGAAAGACCGCAGACATGTTCGACCTCAGCGGCAAGACCGCCCTCGTCACCGGCGCCACGGGCGGCATCGGCGGCGCCATCGCCCGCTCGCTGCATGCCCAGGGCGCGCATGTCGTGCTTTCGGGCACCCGCGAGGAGGTGCTCGCGACCCTGGCCGGCGAGTTCGGCGAGCGGGTCTCGATCGCCCCGGCCAACCTCTCCGATTCGGCCAGCGTCGACGGTCTGGTCGCCAAGGCCGAGGAAGCGGCCGGCGCGCCGCTGGACATCCTGGTCGCCAACGCCGGCATCACCCGCGACGGCCTGATGCTGCGCATGAAGGACGAGGACTGGGAGCAGGTCATCAAGGTGAACCTCGAATCCTACTTCCGACTCTCCCGCGCCGCGCTGAAGGGCATGATGAAGCGCCGCTGGGGCCGGATCATCGGAATCACCTCGGTTGTCGGCGTGACCGGAAATCCCGGACAGGCCAACTACGCCGCCTCCAAGGCCGGCATGATCGGCTTTTCCAAGGCCCTGGCGCAGGAAGTGGCGAGCCGTAACGTGACGGTGAACACCGTTGCGCCGGGCTTCATCGCCAGTCCGATGACCGACAGCCTCACCGACACGCAACGTGAGGCAATCCTTGGGAAAATCCCGTCCGGCCGGCTGGGTTCGGGTGAGGACGTCGCCGCCGCCTGTGTCTATCTGGCCAGCGAGGAAGGCGCCTACGTCACCGGTCAGACCTTGCACGTCAACGGCGGCATGGCGATGATCTAGAAGAAGCCCCATGTTCGTCGGCTGGCCGCTGGCCACCCCGAAAGGAACATGGTAGGCGGAGCGCGATTTCCGGTGTCCAGCCTTGGCTGGCGCGGCCACGACAATACCAAAGAGGACCTACAGAATGTCCGACATTCTCGAGCGTGTGCGTAAGATCGTCATCGAGCATCTCGACGCCGATCCCGAAAAGGTCACCGAGAAGGCCAGCTTCATCGACGACCTGGGCGCTGACAGCCTCGACAACGTCGAGCTGGTCATGGCCTTCGAAGAAGAATTCGACATCGAAATTCCCGACGACGCCGCTGAGCATATCCAGACGGTTGGCGACGCCGTGAAATTCATCACGGAGAAGGTGGGCGGTTGATCCGTCGACCCTAGTCCGTACGATCAGCCGCCGCGCTACCGGGAAACCGGTATGCGCGGCGGTCTTCGTTTGAGCGGTCCGTAGTTCCGGGCCCGGGAGGAGTAGATCCATGCGTCGCGTCGTCGTCACCGGCCTCGGCCTCTTGACCCCGCTCGGGCAGGGCGTGGACATCACCTGGAAGAACCTGCTGGCCGGAAAGTCTGGCGCCGGACGCATCTCGAGCTTCGATCCCGCGGAATACGGCTGCCAGATCGCCTGCGAAGTGCCGCGCGTCGACGGTCGCGGCGGCGGCGGTCCCGATGTCGAGGGGGCGTTTGATCCCAACGGCACCATGGCGCCCAAGGACCAGCGCAAGGTCGATGACTTCATCCTCTACGCCATGGCGGCCGCCGACGAGGCCGTCCGCGACGCGGGCCTGACCGAGATCGACGAGGAAACCGCGTTCCGCACCGGGACCATCATCGGTTCGGGCATCGGCGGCCTCAACACCATCGCCGAGACGGCCATCGAACTGCGCGACAAGGGTCCGCGCCGCATCAGCCCCTTCTTCATCCCCTCGGCCCTGATCAACCTCGCCTCGGGCCAGGTCTCGATCCGCTACGGCTTCAAGGGCCCCAACCATTCGGTGGTCACCGCTTGCGCCACCGGCGCCCACGCCATCGGCGACGCGGCCCGGCTGATCAAGTACGGCGACGCCGACATCATGATCGCCGGCGGGGCCGAGGCCTCCATCTGCCCGATCGGCGTCGCCGGCTTCGTCGCCTGCCGCGCCATGGCCACCGACTTCAACGACCGGCCGGAGGCCGCCTCGCGCCCCTACGACAAGGAGCGCGGCGGCTTCGTCATGGGCGAGGGCGCCGGCATCCTGGTGCTGGAAGAATACGAGCACGCCAAGGCGCGCGGCGCGAAGATCTACGCCGAGGTGGCCGGCTACGGCCTGTCGGGCGACGCCTACCACATCACCGCTCCGTCCGAGGACGGCGACGGCGGATTCCGGGCCATGACGGCGGCGCTGAAGGACTCCGGCCTCAAGGCCTCCGACATCGGCTACGTCAACGCCCACGGCACCTCGACCATGGCCGACGGTCTGGAGCTGGGCGCGGTCACCCGCCTGCTCGGCGACAGCGCCAGGACCACCAAGATGTCCTCGACCAAGTCGATGACCGGCCACCTGCTGGGCGCCGCCGGGGCGGTGGAGTCGATCTTCACCATCCTGGCCCTGCGCGACCAGATCGTCCCGCCGACCATCAACCTGGACGACTGCGAGTTCGAGACCGAGATCGATCTCGTCCCGCACAAGGCGAAGCCGGTTGAGATGCATGCGGCGATGTCCAACAGCTTCGGCTTCGGGGGCACCAACGCCTGCGTGATCTTCAAGAAGGCGCCGTGAGCAAGAAAGCCGCACGTTCCGAGGGGCTGCCGCTGATGCGCCGGCTCGTCATCATGGGCATGAGCGGCTTCGCCGTGCTGAGCCTGGCGGTCATGGTGCTGGGCCTGTGGGCCGTCTGGACCTACCGCGGCCCCGGACCCGAGGCGGCGGGTGAGTACAGCACCGTCCTGCTCCGCCGCGGCGCGGGCCTCAACGAGATCGCCTCGTCGCTGGAGCGGGCCGGGGTGATCCGATCGGGCGCGATCTTCAAGGCCGCCGCCCAGGTCACCGGCGTCGCCCGCGATCTGAAGGCGGGCGAGTACGAATTCCCCTCCGGCGCCTCGATGGCCCGCGTGCTGGACGACATCCGCGCCGGTCGCGTGGTGCGCCACCAGGTGACCATTCCCGAGGGCGCGACCTCGGAGATGGTGATCGAGATGCTCAACGCCGAGGAGGCGCTGACAGGCCTGGCCCCGACGCCCCCCGAGGGCACGGTGCTGCCGGAAACCTACGACTTCCAGCGGGGCGAGGACCGCGCCGCGGTGCTGCAGCGGATGATGGACGCCCGCGACAAGCTGCTGGCCGCCCTGTGGGCCCAGCGCCAGCCGGGCCTGCCGGTGACCACGCCGGAGGAGGCGGTGATCCTGGCCTCCATCGTCGAGAAGGAGACGGGCGTCGCCAGCGAGCGGCCGCAGGTCGCCTCGGTGTTCACCAACCGCCTGCGCAAGGGCATGCGGCTGGAGAGCGACCCGACGATCATCTACTTCATCACCAAGGGCAAACCGCTCGGCCGTCGGATCCTGAAGTCCGAGCTGGAGAACCCGGCCAACACCTACAACACCTATCTGATCGACGGCTTGCCGCCGACGCCGATCGCCAACCCCGGCCGCGCGGCCCTGGCCGCGGTGCTCGACCCGCCGCCGAGCGACTACCTGTTCTTCGTCGCCGACGGCACCGGCGGGCATGCCTTCGCGGCGACCTACGAGGAGCACAAGGCCAACGTCGAGAAGTGGCGCGCCTGGCGGGCGCGGACGGGCAAGTAGATGGCGCTGTCGGGGATGACCGGCTTTGGCCGGGCCGAGGGGGCGCTCGGCGACTGGACCTGGGCCATCGAGGCCCGTTCGGTCAACGGCCGCAACCTGGAGACCCGCTTCAAGGCTCCGCCGGGCTTCGACGCGCTCGAGAAGGCCATCCGCGACGGATCGCAGGCCCGCTTCCAGCGCGGACAGGTCAACGTCAGCGTCCAGGCCCGCCGGGCCGAGAGCGCCGGCGCCGCCAGCGTCAACCTGGACCAGCTGGAGCGGTACCTCGCCGCCGTCACGCCCTATGTGAAGGCCAAGCGGGTCAAGCGGCCCACCGCCGACGGGATGCTGGCCCTGCGCGGCGTCATCGAGGTGGTGGAGGCCGCCGAAGACTCCGAGGCGCGCGCCGCGCTGGAGCAGGCCATCGCCGCCTCCATCGGCCAGGCCCTGGACGCGCTGAAGACGGCGCGGCTGGAGGAGGGCGCGGCGCTCACCCCCGTGCTGACCGGCATGATCGACCGGGTCGAGGCGCTGGTCGCCGCCGCCGGGACTGAAGCGTCGGCCCATCCGGCCATCCTCAAGGAGCGCTTCGCCGGCCGGATGACCGAGCTGCTCGGCCAGGCCGCCAGCGAGGAGCGCATCGTCCAGGAAGCCGCTGCCATGGCCACCCGGGCCGATGTGCGCGAGGAGCTGGACCGCCTGGCCGGCCATATCGCCGCCGCCCGCACCCTGATCGCCAGCGACGCCGCCGCCGGCCGCCGCCTCGACTTCCTGACGCAGGAATTCATGCGCGAGGCCAACACCCTGTGTTCGAAATCGGCGACCCCGGCCTTGACCGCCATCGGTCTAGACCTCAAGGCGGTGATCGAACAGTTCCGCGAGCAGGTGCAGAATGTCGAGTGAAGAGGCCCGGCCGACGCGGGGCCTGATGCTGATGGTCGTCGCGCCGTCCGGGGTGGGCAAGACCTCGCTGACGCGGCGGCTGGTCGCCGACCACTCCGACCTGCACCTGTCGATCTCCGCCACCACCCGCGCGCCGCGCCCCGGCGAGCACGACGGCCGCGACTACCACTTCGTCGACCGCCCGACCTTTGACGCCATGGTCGAGCGCGGCGAGTTCCTGGAGTGGGCCGAGGTCTACGGCAACCGCTACGGCAGCCCGAAGATCCCGATCATGGAGGCCCTGTCCAAGGGCCAGAGCACCCTGTTCGACATCGACTTCCAGGGCGCGATGAAGATTTGCGGCCAGGCGCGCCAGGACTGCGTGCTGGTCTACATCCTGCCGCCGTCGCTGGCCGAGATGCACCGCCGGCTGCACGCCCGCTCGCAGGACAGCGAAGAGGTCATCCGCGAGCGCATCGCCCGGGCCAAGGAGGAGGTCTCCAACTGGAAGACCTTCGACTACGTGGTCATGAACGACGACTTCGACCGCGCCTACGCCGAACTCGCCCACATCTACCACGCCGAACGCCGCAAGGCCTCGCGCAACCTCTGGATAGAGCCGCTGGTCGAGGACCTGCTGGCGGAGGAAATACCCGAGGGCGAGGGCTAGTAGGACGGGGTTCCCGTTCCGCTCTAGGGCAAGTTTGATGCTATGCGAGATTGTCGGCGTCTTTCCAACGACGTCGTAATGCAAAGGTGCGTGCTACAATCCCGCGGTGGGTGACGGATGTCCTCGAGTTTGAACGAATCCAACGTCCACCACTTCGTGCCGCGCTCAGTGCTTCGGCGTTTTGCGCCCGATGCTCGGCACAGCTACGTTTTCGTGTTCGACAAGCAGCAGCGGCGATCATGGCCGGGCGGTCTATCTCCGACCGGATCGGGCCAAGGGTACAACACCTTGGTTGAACCAGACGGGACGCGCGTAAACTTCGAGCCGGACTTCGACGGCATTGATAGCGACTACTCTCGGATCGGCAATGAGCTGGCCGAACGGCGCAGTTTGGCTGGGGTGGATGATGATTTTCTGCGCATTCTGGCCGACGTTGCGGTGGTCCAACTGCTGCGCACGCCGCTAGTTCGTAGCACTCTCGATGAGCTACCGCGGAAGCTGGCTGCCGACCTACGAGAACGCGGGTTTAGCGCTCCTGGCGAGAGCGAGTTTCAGGATGAAAATGTCGCCCGAAGATCGAGCCGTAAACTAATTGCTCGCCGCGAGCGGCAGCGGACTGCGCTACTATCGAAGGACATTATGTTATTCGAACCGGCTGGCACGAACCGGTTTTGGACCTCTGATCATCCGATTGCCACCCACTCGCAACTCCCGCTGGGGGAAACCGGCTTGGAGAGCTTGGGTGTGGAAATCTACCTTCCAATTGCTTCGGATCTAGTGGTGGGCTTCTTGTGCCCCAGTCTCAGACCCAATCAGCTTTCGGATCACAACGGCCCGTTCTTCAAGCAGGCGGACGTGGTGGGGAGTGGGCTTCCCTTGCGTCTCGCCGACGCACAGGTGAATTTCTTCAATGCCTTGCAGGTGCAATCCAGTCAGCGCTTCCTCTACGCATCGCGTGATGATTTCGCACTTGCGCGCAAGATCCTCGATCACCGTCCAGACTTGGCGACCAACGATAGCCTAATCCGAATGGGAAAAATGGGACACGCGCCGTCCCGACCAACCAACATCCCACCCGGGGAGTGGCTCTATCTCGAGTCCAACTTCGACTATCTATTGATCCCGATCCGAGACTTGAATCTCTCGAACTTTCTTCGGGAGATGACCACGGATCGAATGGATCTCCTGACGCAGGCCTTGGGTCGTGAAGAGTTCGTCCAAGCTTCAATCTTTGCTGAGCGGGGTGGGCAATTCATGCGAGGGGCCAAAGTCGAGGCTATCGACCCCGACCAGCCTGGCCGCTTTCGTCTGCTATTCGCCGACCCGTCCCTGCAGCAGCTTGATGCGGCCTTGGCCCGACGGGTCGGTCCCGATTAGCCTAGAGCGCCCGCGCCAGCCGCAGGAAGCCTTCCACCGGCACCGTCTCGGCCCGCACGTTCGGGTCGATCCCCGCCCGCTCGCACAGCGCCTCGCCGCCCAGCAGCCGCAGGCTCGAACGCAGCATCTTCCGGCGCTGGCCGAACGCGGCGGCGGTGACCTTCTCCAGCGCGGCGATCAGCTCGGCCGGCGGGGCGTCCGTCAGCGGGTCCAGTCTGACCACGGCCGAGGCGACCTTGGGAGGCGGGGTGAAGGCCCTGGCCGGGAGGTCCATGACCACCTTCGCCCTGGCCAGCGCCTGGGAGACCACGCTCAGCCGGCCATAGGCGTCGGCGCCGGCCGGGGCGGCGATGCGGTCGGCGACTTCCTTCTGGAACATCAAGGTCATGGAGACCGGCCGCCAGTCGCCGGTCAGCCACTTGATCAGCAGCGGCGTGCCGACGTTGTAGGGCAGGTTGGAGACCACATGGCCCGGCCCGCCGGCCAGCGCCGCCTCGTCGACCTTCAGGGCGTCGGCCTCGACCAGGGTCAGGCGGCCGTCCGAGACCGCCGCCAGTTCGTTCAGCAGCGGCAGGAAGCGGGCGTCCTTCTCGACGGCGATGACGTTCGCGCCGGCCTCGACCAGCGCGCGGGTCAGGCCGCCGGGCCCGGGCCCGACCTCGATCACCGTCTGCCCCTCCAGCGGACCGGCCAGCCGGGCGATCTTCCGCGTGATGTTGAGATCGAGCAGGAAGTGCTGACCGAAGCTCTTGTCGGCCAGCAGGCCATGGTCGGCCAGGCTCTCGCGGAGCGGGGGGAGTTGGTCGATCCCGGTCATCGGCGTTCGGTGATCTTTCCCAACTATCGTCATCGTCGGACTTGTTCCGACGACCCATGAACACGGCGTCGGCTGTTACGCGCTTCGGCCCATCGGCGCCACTCCCGGAACGCACCACGCATGGGTCGTCGGAACAAGTCCGACGATGACGGGGAGAGAATACGTGCGGATGTTGGAGCTACCCCCGCCGCGCCGCGATCTCCGCCGCCAGCCGTATCGCCGCGATCAGGCTGTCGGGGCGGGCGACGCCCCGGCCGGCGATGTCGAAGCCGGTGCCGTGGTCGGGGGATGTGCGGACGATGGGCAGGCCCAGGGTGACGTTCACCCCGCCCCAGAAGTCGAGCATCTTCACCGGGATCAGCGCCTGGTCATGGTACATGCAGAGGACGGCGTCGTAGCGGGCGCGCGCCTCGGGGTGGAACAGGCTGTCGGCGGGCGAGGGGCCGGTCGCCTCGACGCCGAGCTCCCGCAGGGACCGGACCGCCGGGGCGATGATCTCGATCTCCTCCCGCCCCAGCGATCCCGATTCGCCCGCATGCGGGTTCAGCCCGGCGACGGCCAGGCGGGGGACGGCGATGCCTAAGTCCCGGCGCAGGGCCTGCGCGGTGACCAGGCCCGCGTTGACGATGGCCTCGATCGTGAGGAGCCCCGGGACCTTCGCCAGCGGCTCGTGGATGGTCACCAGCGCCACCCGCAGGTCGGCGGCGGTCAGCATCATCACAGGCCCGCGCGCGCCGTCGTGGCGGCTGGCGGCGGTCAGCTCGGCGAGGAACTCGGTGTGGCCGGGGAAGCCGAAGCCGGCGGCGTAGAGGGGCGCCTTGGCGATGGGCGCGGTGACCAGGCCGCTGACCGCGCCGGTGAGGGCCAGGCCCACACCGGTTTCGATCCAGCGGATCACGGCGGCGGCGTTGGCGGCGTTGGGCTGGCCGGCGACCACCGAGGTGGTCAGCGGAATGTCCAGCACCGGCAGGGCGTCGGCGAAGACCAGCGCCGCGTCCTCGGGACGGGTGACCGTCTGCACGGGGACAGGGCCGCCCGGCGCCGATTCCAGCGCCTGACGGTCACCGATGACCATGAAGGCGGGGCCGCTCTCGCGGAGGGCGCGCCAGGCCCGGGCCGTGATTTCCGGTCCCGTTCCGGCGGGGTCGCCCAGACTCAGCGCGAGCGGCGCCGGCGTCACCGCTGCTCGATGGTCGCCGTGCCGCGCAGGTCGCGCAGCAGACGCCGCGAGATCATCGACAGCTGCTGGCCGACCAGGCGGCTTTCGATCTGCTGCGCGGTCGGAATCTGCGCCCCGCTCTGGCGGCGACCGCAGACCATGATCAGGTGCAGGCCGGCGTTGGTGCGGATCGGCTGGGACAGCTGGCCGTCGGGTGTGTTGGCCACCGCCGTCTGGAAGCCCTCGATCAGGCCCGCCACCTCGGCTTCGCCCAGGTCGCCGGCCATGACGCCCTGGACGTCAGCGGCCTTGGCTTCAAGGTCGGCGCAGCCGGTGACCAGCGGGCGCAGGGCCTCCAGCTGCGCGGCGGCGGCCTGGACCTGCTCGGGCGTGGCGTCGGCCGCCAGCGGCACGGCTGCCTGCTTGAGGCTGACCAGCGCGACGTTGGAGCCGGCGCGCTTGTCGCGCAGCGCGATGATGTAGACGCCGTCGTCGGTGACGATCGGACGCGAGATCTGGCCGGGACGAAGCTGCTCGAGGGCCTGCTCGACCGGAGCCGGCATCTCACCGGCGCCGACCCAGCCGGCGTCGCCGCCGTTGGCCGCGGTCGCCGACGAGGAGAACTGCCGCGCGACGGCCGGGAAGGGCGCGCCCTGCTGGATCTGGGCGATCAACTGGCCGGCGCCCTGGACGGCGTTGTCCAGTCCGCCGACGCGGGCCGGGTCGATGACGACCTCGCTGATCTGGTACTGCGGCTTGCCGGCCGAGATGGTCAGCTGCTCCTGGATCGCCTTGATCTGGTCCTGGCCGACGCGCAGGCGGCTGCCGTAGCGGCCGCGGATATAGCCCTGCCAGCTGACCTCGGCGCGAATCTGTTCGCGCAGCGTCTCCGGACCGATGCCGGCGCCGCGAAGCTGCGCCAGCATCTGGTCGGCCGTCATGTTGTTGCCCTTGGCGACCTCCGACAGCTCGGCGTCGACGTCGGCGTCGGTCGCGATGATGTCGGTCTTGTGCTCTTTCTCGACCTTGCGGAGTTCCTGGATCTGCAGGCGCTCCTCGATCAGCGACCGCATCGCTTCCCGCTGCAGCTGCGGCAGGGTGTTCTCGTCGGGCTGGATGCCGGCGGTGATCGACAGCAGTCGCATCCGCTGGACCAGATCGTAGGTCGAGATGATGTCGTCATTGACGACCGCGGCCACGCTTTCGCCGATTGCCGAGACCGAGACTTCGGCCAAGGCGGCGTCGGTGGTGCCGGGGGCGGGAGCCTCCTGGGCCTGCACAATGGGGGCGAATCCGAGGGCCAGGGCGGACGCCGCCGCCAGGGCCAGCCTCGTCACGCTACGCGTCGACGTATTCAATCTTGTCGTTCCCCTGAATGCTTCGACGGGCGGACACGCCTGGTTCCGGCCGTTCGTCACTGGCTGTAGCCTTTATCGCCTAATGTGGCGAGCGTTAGGCGCAGGATTACCGAGTCAGACGGGCCCAGCGACCGGTTGTAGGTTTCCTCATGCACCCAGACGACGGCGATATCGAGGCAGTCGTCGCGGTACAGTCCGCCGAACTCCTGGCGGCGCCAGACATCGCTCTCGACATCGCGGACGCCGGCGAAGGTGACGCCCCAGTTGCCGGAGATCATGACCTCGCCGGCGAAGTCGAGATCCTCCCGCTGGACGCCGGTGATGTCCTGATTGTCCCGCAGGTAGCGGACGAAGCCGCGGGCGCGGGTGGTGTTGACGTCGATGCCTGCTTCGAAGCGTCGCACGTCGCCCTTGTCCTCGCTGAAGCGGGCGCGGGTGAAGAAGCTGACGTTCTCGAAGGGCCGCCCCTCCGCCGCGACGATCCAGTCCGAGCGGGTGGTCTGCAGGCCGCTTCGCGCCGGAAACTGCGGATCGGGATCGGAGCGGAAGGAGCGTCCGACCAGAATGCTGCCGCCTCGCCCGTCGTCGTAGCTGACACTGGCGCGCGCACCCACTTTGATCCGGCGGCCGCCCTCGTAGCGGTCGAAGCCGGGAAACTTGTTGGCCCGCAGAAGGTTGGTCTCGTCGAACTCCAGAACCGCGCTGTCCTCGTTGGGAATGGCGGTGTCCAGGTCGACGTCCGGCGACAGGGCGACCTGCAGCAGGGGCTCCAGCACGATCGTGCGGTCGCCGTCGCGGCGGACGAGAGGGAAGCTGACGTCCAGGCCGGCGACCCCGAGAGCCCGCGTGGTCGTCTCGGAGGCCGGCCCCGGCGCCGGAAGTTCGTCCAGGCTGTAGACGTCCCCGCGCACCTGGGCGAAGGGCGAGAGGCGCAGACCGCTGGCGAAGGTCCAGGTGTCGCGCCAGTCGGCCAAGGCGCTGACCCGCCGGCTGTCGGCACCCGGCTGGGTCGCCACGAACTGCGACTGCTCGCGGGTCAGGGCCACGGCGCTGCCCTGCAGGCGGAGCCGGCCGCCCAGCACGGGACCGTCCGGCTCCCAGCGCCCCTCGATCAGCGGCGCGATGGTCGGGAAGGTGCGGTCGATGTCGATCGGACGAAGGCCCTGGATGCTCAGGGCCGCGACGGAGAACCAGGAGCGTTCATCCTGGCGCACCGCATAGAGCTGGGAGGTCAGGCGGCGGTCGTCCGACGGCATCAGGCCGCGTTGTTCATAGACGCTGGTGATGTCGTACTTGTCGAACAGCAGGTCGTCTGACGTGCGCTCGGCGCCGAAGCCCCAGCGCCAGGTCTCGTTGATCCGGAAGGCGCCGTCCGCGAGAATGTAGCTGCGCGAGGTCAGGTCGCCGAGGCGGTCGCCGTCGCCGTCCAGGTCGCGCTCGTAGGTGTACCCCAGACGGGCGTTGATCTGGCCCGACCAGAAGCGCTTGCGCCATTGCAGATTCAGGAAGGGGTTCACCTTCGTGTTGATCTGCGGGCTGATCACCAGATCCTCGGACGGCGAGATGATCAGGGCGTAGGGCTGTTCGTAGGACAGGCCGCGGCGGGCGGAGCCGACGATCTTGGGAGCCAGCAGGCCGCTCTTGCGCTCGGCGCTGGGGTCGGGGTGCCAGAAGACGGGCGCGTAGAAGACCGGAACGCCCCACATCTCGATGACCGCGTTGCGGTAGTAGATGATCTGCTTCTCGCGGTCCTGGACCACCTTGTCGGCGCGGATCGACCAGGTCGGGGCCCTGGTCTTGTCCTCGGCGCAGATTTCGCAGGGCGTATAGATCGCCTGGGTCAGTTCGTTGACCAGGTCGTTGCGGCGCACCGCGGTGCTGGCGGCCAGCTTGACGTTGTCCTGCAGGCGGGCGGAGAAGCCGCGCGCCACGCCGGACCGCATCTCCTCGTCCAGCACCATCTCGTCGGCGAAGGTCACGGCGCCGGAGGGGTCGATGACCACCACCTCGCCCCGCGCGGTGATCAGGCCGCCACGAATGTCGTAGACCAGCGAGCGGGCGCGCAGGGTGCGGCCGCGATAGCGCACCTCCACATCGCCCTCGGCGGTGACCCTCTGGGCGGCGTCGTCCTGGATGAGGCTGTCGGATTCCAGATAGAACCCCGACTCGCCCAGACCGTCGTCCACGGGTGCGGGCGCGGCCGGCGCGGTGGGGATCGCGGCGAAGTCCTGCGCCAGGGCCGGAGCCCCGCAGGCCAGCGCCGCGCCGGCGACGCCGGCCAGCAGAAGATTCCGTCCCCTGGGTCGTCCCGAGGCTCGACTGGCGGTCGTCATGTGACGGTCTTCCTCCCGGCGACGCGCCCCCGCACGATTCCACCGTCTTCCGTATAGCAAAGCAAGGTCAGTCCCGATAACAGCGCAAGCACCGGCGGCGCCCAGGCCGCCGCGAAGGCCGGCACGATCTCGGCCTTGCCCAGCGCGCCGCAGAACTGGTTGAAGAAGAAGAACACGAAGCCCAGCGCCACGCCGGACCCGGCCAGCGCCGCCAGCCCGCCCAGCCGCATCAGCCGCAGCGAGAACCCCGCCGCCAGCAGCGACATGGCCGCGAACAGGATCGGCGTGGCGAGCAGCTGGTGGAGCCTCAGGCGATAGGGCAGGGCGGAGAACCCCGCCGATTCCGTGCCGCGGATCGTCGCCGGCAGCCGCCAGAACGCGATCGCCTCGGGTGTCGTGAAACGCTCGATCGCCGCCTGTTCGTCCAGGGTCGAGGGAATGGAGAGGGTTTCGGACCGGACAGATCCCGCGCCCGGCGCGGCCTCGCGCACGCCGCGAAGCTGCCAGTAGCCGGGCATCAGTCGCGCCTCGTCCGCCTCGATGCGGCGCGAGAACTCCAGCCCGCCGCTGGCGTTGACGCGATAGATGAACATCGACACGTCCTTGAGCCGGACAGCGCCGTCGACCTGGTCATGCGACCGCGCGCGGATGACGACCTGGGAGGAGTCGTCGCCCTGACGCAGCCAGGTGTCCTTGGGCGTGGAGGTCTGGAACTCCTCGAGCACCGCATCCCTGGACTGTTCGAACTGGGCGCCGAGCATGGCCGCCATCGGGTTCAGGGCGGCGACGGTCACCGTCCCGACCAGGAAGGCCGCCACGGTCGCGGGCAGGATGAAGCGCCAGGCCGAGACCCCGGCGGCGCGCATGGCGATCAGTTCGCTCCGGCGGTTCAGGCCCACGAACGCCGCCAGGGTCCCGAACAGGAAGGCGAAGGGCAGCAGCGTCAGGATGGTCGACGGCGCCTTGAGCAGGGTCAGCCACAGCAGCCGGGGGAAGCCCGCGTCGCCGCGTCCGCCGACCGTGCGCGAGACTTCCACGAAGTCGATCAGCAGGATCACCGAGCCGATCACGGCCAGGGCGCCGGCCACGCCCAGGAGCGTGCGCGACAGCACATAGCGTTCAAGCCGCCCGACCCCGAGGTTCATGCGGCCACCCCCGCGGCCGTCGCCTTGCGCGACTCGGCCAGGCCGAACGGCAGCCAGTCCCGCCAGCCGTGGCGGCGGCGCACGGGGCGGTACAGCTGCCCGAAGCCCCAGGCCATGGCGGCCAGCGGGATCAGGTACTGCAGGACGTTGAGGGACGGTGTGTCCTCGCAGGCGGCCTGCACCGCAAAGCCGACGATTCGCACGCCCGCCGCCGCGGCGCCGACCACGGCGATGCGCCGGCCGTAGCCCAGGCGGCTGAAGCTGGAGCCCAGAACCGCCGCCAGCGCCAGGGCCATGAAGGCCAGGCTGTAGAGCGGCGAGGCCAGGCGCGAATGCCCCTCGGCCAACAGCTTGTCCTGGTTCTTCTTCTCGTAGGCCTGGGACAGGTCGGGATTGAACAGCTCGTGCAGATAGCGGTCCGAGGCCTTGTAGGTCACCGAGTCCGATGTGCTGAGGAAGGGACCGAGCTCAAGCGCGTATTCCTCGAAGGACAGGTAGTTCAGCACCCCGGTTGTCGAGAACTCCTGGTTCGATCCGTTCCGCATCACCAGCACCGGCTTGCCGTTGCGCTCGGTGATGCGGCCCTCGCGCGCCGTGTAGGTGGTGGCGCCGCCGTCCGGTTTGCGGTGATGGATGAACAGGTTGCGGATCTTGCCGTCCGGGTCGACGGTCTGGCCGTAGACCGTCAGCCGGGGCGCAGGTTCAGAGAACTCGCCCTCGCGGACCAGGGTGGCGGCCACGTCGCTGCGGGCGGCGGAGACGATCTCGCGCATCGCCCGGTAGGAAGCCGGCTGGACCCACAGGTTGACCGCCAGACCGACCAGGACGGCCAGCGTCGCCAACCGGATGGCCGGGGAGATCAGCCGCCACCGGCTCATGCCGCCCGCCTGGCAGACCACCAGTTCATGGTCGGTCTGCAGGCGATTTAGCGCCACCAGCGCGGCCACGAAGATGGCGATCGGCAGGATGAGGTTCATCAGCTGCGGCATGGCCAGCAGGATGACCTGCAGGTAGACCCAGGCCGTCTGCCGCTGCTCGATGATGATGTCGAGGCGCCCCAGGCTCTGGCTCAGCAGTCCGACGGCGCCCAGCGCGGCGGTGGCCAGCAGGGTCGGCGTCAGCAGCTGGCGAAAAAGATAGCGCTCGATCAGACGCATAGAGGGAAGCTGGGCCCGTTGAGGGTTCGGGGAAACCCCGAAGCAGGGGTGGTCCGTTCTATACCCCCGAATGCGCCGGAAACAACCGCCCGCGCTTCCCTCCGGGCGCGGGTTGGACTATGCCGCGCGGACCACATTCAGGAGCGTTCCATGCGCATCGAGTTCGTCGCCTCCGACGCCGGCAAGTCCCCCTCGGGCGGCGCCGTCGCCGTCATGGTCTTCGAGAACGGCCACATGTCCACCGCCGCCGAGGCGATGGACAAGGCGACGTCGGGCGCGCTGTCCCGTGCGCTGGCGGCCGCGCCGCGGTTTTCCGGCAAGCCGGGCCAGACCGTCGAGCTCGTCGCGCCGGCCGGCGTCGATGTCCAGCGGCTGATCGCAGTCGGCGCGGGTCCGGCCGACGGCTGGGGCGGCGACACGGCCGAGCGCTTCGCGGCCCAGGCCTATGGCGCGGTGAAGCTGTCCGGCGCCAAGGCGCTGCATGTCTTCACGCCCGGCGCGAAGGCGGACGAGGCGGCCCGCGCCGCGCTGGGCGCCACGCTCGCGGCCTACCGCTTCGACAAGTATCTGACCACCGAGAAGGCCGACAAGAAGCCCTCGGTGGAGGTGGTCCGGGTGATCACCGACGACGTCGCCGCGGCCGAGGCCGCCTTCGCGCCGCTGAAGGCGCTGGCCGAAGGCGTCTACTTCGCGCGCGACCTGGTGTCGGAACCGCCCAACGTGCTGTTCCCGGCCGAGTACGCCCGTCGCGTGAAGGAACTCGAGTCCCTGGGCCTGGAGGTCGAGATCCTCGGCGAGGCCGAGATGGCCAAGCTCGGGATGGGCAGCCTGCTCGGCGTCGGTCAGGGCAGCATCCGCGACAGCCAGCTGGTCGTCATCCAGTGGAAGAACGGCGGCGATACCCAGCCGGTCGCCTTCGTCGGCAAGGGCGTCACCTTCGACACCGGCGGCATCAGCCTCAAGCCCGCCGACGGCATGGAGGACATGAAGTGGGACATGGGCGGCTCGGCCGCCGTCGCCGGCCTCATGCATACGCTGGCCAGCCGCAAGGCCAAGGTCAACGCCGTCGGCATCCTGGGCCTGGTCGAGAACATGCCCGACGGCAACGCCCAGCGTCCGGGCGACGTGGTCACCTCGATGTCGGGGCAGACCATCGAAATCATCAACACCGACGCCGAGGGCCGCCTCGTTCTGGCCGACGCCCTCTGGTACTGCCAGGACCGCTTCAAGCCGCGGTTCATGGTCGATCTGGCCACCCTGACGGGCGCGATCATCATCTCGCTGGGCAATGACTACGCCGGATTGTTCAGCAACGACGATACCTTGTCGGAAAATCTTCTCGCCGCCTCGAAGACGTCCGGCGAGACGCTGTGGCGGATGCCGCTGCCGGACGCCTACAACAAGCAGATCGAAAGCATGGTCGCCGATGTGAAGAACACCGGCGGCCGCCCCGGCGGCTCGATCACTGCTGCGCTGTTCCTGCAGAAGTTCGTCAACGGCCTGCCCTGGGCCCACCTCGACATCGCCGGCACCGCCTGGAAGAAGCCCTCCACCGTGCCGACCAGCCCCGACGGCGCGACCGGCTTCGGCGTGCGGCTGCTCAACCAGATGGTGGCGGACAAGTACGAGGTCTGATGAAGGTCAGTGCGTGGTTCGCGACGCCGGCCGAAGGGCCGGCTCCTCACCATGACGAGCTCTTTTGCCAGACAACAATCTTCGTCATCCTGAGGAGCCCGCCTTGGCGGGCGTCGCGAAGGACGCAACGCACTTGAGCAATCCCCCCTGCGAGGTCTGGTTCTACCATCTGGAGCGGTCATCGCTCGATCAGGTGCTGCCTGACCTGCTGGACAAGACCCTCAAGCGCGGCTGGCGGGCCCTGGTCCGCGCGTCGGAGGCGGAGCGTATCGAGCACCTGGACGGCTGGTTGTGGAGCTACCGGGACGACACCTTCCTCGCCCACGGCACGGCTGACGAGCCATTCGCCGATCACCAGCCGATCCTGCTGACCACCGGCGCGGACAATCCGAACGGGGCCCACGCCCTGTTCCTGATCGACGACGCCGAGCCGGGCGATCTTTCGCCGCACGAGCGTTGCATCGTACTCTTCGACGGCCGGGACGAGGCGGCCCTGGCCGCCGCCCGTGGTCGATGGAAGGCGTTCAAGGCGCAGGGCCTGCCGGTCAGCTACTGGCAGCAGGCCGAGCGCGGTTGGGAGAAGAAGGCATGATCCGCAAGCTGGCCACGTTCGCCGCGGTGCTGACCCTTTCGGCCTGCGCCTCGACGCCGCCGCCGCCGCCGCCCGCGCCGCCGCCCATCACCGCGGCGCCGACCGTGCCGCTGCCCCCGCCGCCGCCCGAGGACTCCTGCAGGTCCGGCGCGTTCCAGTACCTGGTCGGCCGCAACCGCAGCGAAATCCCGGTGCCCACCGATCCGTCAAAGCGTCGCGTCGCCTGCACGACCTGCCCGGTGACCATGGATTACCGCCCCGACCGGCTGAACTTCTTCTTCGACGCCGAGACGGGGATCGTCAAAGAGGTGAAGTGCGGTTAGGCGGTGCCTGCTTCGCGACGCCGGCCCAGGAGCCGGCTCCTCACCATGACGAAGGTGGTTTGCGTTCCACAGACGTCGTCATCCCGAGGAGCGAGCCCTTGGCGAGCGTCGCGAAGGACGCACGGCTTCACATCCCCTTCACCAGCGCGTTCAGCTGATCGGCGACCTGGCCCCAGCCTTCGTGGAAGCCCATCTGCTCGTGCTGCGCCTTCGTCTCGGCCGTCCAGTGGCGGGCCCTGGCGGTGTAGCGGGTGCGGCCGTCGCCGAGGTCCTCGAACTCGACAATGGCGACCATGAGCGGCTGACCGCTGGGGATCCAGCCGGGCAGGAAGGCGTCGGTGGTGACGATGCGCCGGTTCGACACGATCTCCAGATAGACGCCGGGGTTGGGAAAGTCCTCGCCCTCGGGGCTGCGCATGACGATGCCAGCGGAGCCGCCGACCCGCAGGTCGCAGTCGGCGGATACGATGCTCCAGGGCGCCGGGGCGAACCACTGTTTCATCAGGTCCGGCGTCGTCCACGCCTTGAAGGCCTTGTCGGGCGTCGCATCGAGGATGCGTTCCAGCACCAGTTCATGTTCGGCGGTCGGGATCATCGGGCATTTCCTTCCTGGCAAGGCCTGGCCTGGCGCCGGGGACGGGGACGGGCGTCAGCGTTGTTCCGAGGACGGCCGGGGGCCGGCGATCCCTACAGCGTCGGGACAAAATCCGCCGGAATTTGATTCAGATCATCACCCGCCGGCCCGGCGGGGCGCCTCATCGGCTCTGCGGTGAGTTGGCCGATCCGCGGAGACCGGGATGATGCGAAGCGCCCTGATATCCAGCCTCTTTGTCCTGACCGCCTGCGCGGGCGGGCCGCCGGCAGGCTCCGCCCTGGCAGCGACGTCCCCGGAGGGCGACATTTTCTACGGCAAGCAGGTCGCCGAGCGCGCCTGCGGCGGTTGCCATGCCGTCTCCCATGGGCCCAGCCGCATGCCGGGCGCGCCGGCCTTCGCCGATCTTCACCGGCGATACGACGCGGGCGGCCTGAGACGCCTGCTCGAGGACGGGATGATCCTGCCCTCCGACCGGATGCAGGAAGAGGGCTCGCGCTACACCCACCCGCGCATGCCGGGCGCCGTCCTGGGCGCCGATGAGTCCGCAGCCCTCATCGCCTATCTGCGGAGCCTGGAGCCGGCCCGCTGACCGGTCAGGCCTCGACGGCCGAAAGCTGCTCGGCGATGTCCATCCACTCGGCCTCGGCCTTGTCGACGGCGGCCTGCGCCTTGAGGCGCTTCTGGCCGAGGTCGGCGGCCTTGCGCGGGTCCTTTACGTAGATCGCAGGGTCGGCGAGGACGGCGTCGATCTCCTCGAGCGCCTTCGTGGTTCTCGCCACGACGGCTTCAGCGGCCTCCAGCCGGCGCTTGAGCGGCCCGGCCATCCCGGCGGCGGGCTTCGGGGGCGGCGGCGGCGCGGCCGGGGTCGCCACGGCGGCTTCCCGCTTGACCTGCGACGGCGCGCGCGCGGCCACCCGGGCCCGGTCGATCACGAACTTCGCATAGTCGTCCATGTCGCCATCGAACGGCTTGATGGAGCCATCGGCCGCCAGCCACAGGCGGTCGGCGACCAGCTCCATCAGCGAACGGTCGTGGGTAATCAGGATCACCGCGCCCTCGTAGTCGTTCAGCGCGTCCAGCAGGGCCCGGCGACTGTCGATGTCCAGGTGGTTGGTCGGCTCGTCGAGGATCAGCATGTGCGGCGCGTCCATCGCCACCAGGTTCAGGAGAAGCCGCGCCCGCTCGCCGCCGGACAGATTCTCGACCGTCGTCTCCTGCTTCTCGAAGGGCAGGCCGAACTGGGCCAGGCGCGAGCGGCGCGAGGACTCGGTGGCCTCGGGCATGGCGCGGCGGATGATCTCCAGCGCCGTGTCCTCCGGGTCCATGGCCTCGATCTGGTGCTGGTGGAACCAGCCGACGCGCATCTTGCGATCGCGATGGAACTCGCCGGTCTGCACGCCCAGCGCCCCGGCGATCAGCTTGGCGAAGGTCGACTTGCCGGCGCCGTTGACGCCCAGCAGGCCGATGCGGTCGTCCAGGTCCATGCGCAGGTTGAGGTTCTTGAGGATCGGTCGGCCTTCCTCGTACCCGACATTGGCCCGCTCCAGCCGGATCAGCGGCGGGGCCAGCGGGCGTGGGGGCGAGGGCAGGGTGAAGGGCGCGACGCGCTCCTCGATGGTGGTCGCCACCGGCTCCATCTTGGCCAGCCGCTTCATCCGGGACTGGGCCTGGGCGGCCTTGGAGGCCTTGGCCTTGAAGCGGTCGACGAAGGACTGCAGGTGGGCGCGCTCGGCGTCCTGCTTGGCCTTGGCCGACAGCTGCAGCCGGGACTTCTCGGCCCGCATCTTCTCGAAGTCGTCGTAGCCGCCGGTGTAGATCTCCAGCTTGGCTTGGGCCAGATGCAGGATGTGGGTGCAGCTGTTGTTCAGCAGTTCCCGGTCGTGGCTGATGATCAGGGCGGTGTGAGGGTACTTCTTCAGCCGCGCCTCGAGCCACATGGCGCCCTCGAGGTCGAGGTAGTTGGTCGGCTCGTCGAGCAGCAGCAGGTCCGGCTCGCTGAACAGCGCCGCTGCCAGCGCCACCCGCATTCGCCAGCCGCCGGAGAACTCGGCCATCGGCCGTTCCAGGTCCTCGACGCTGAATCCGAGGCCCGCCAGGATTTCGGCCGCCCGGGCCGGGGCCGCGTCGGAATCGATCTCGATCAGGCGGGTCCAGATGTCGCCCATCTCCTCGGGATCGGCGGTCTCCAGCCGGGTCAGGAGACTGTGGCGCTCCTCGTCCGCTTCGAGAATCGTGTCGATCAGCGACACGGGCGTCGCTGGATGTTCCTGCGCCACCTGGCCTATGCGGGTTCCCTTGGGCAGCACGATCTCGTCGCCGCCGGCGACCAGCTCGCCCATGATCAGCTTGAACAGCGTCGACTTGCCCACGCCGTTGCGGCCGACGAGGCCGACCTTGGACCCGGGCGGCAGCGAAACGCCGGCCTTCTCGAAGAAGCGCCGCCCCCAGGCATGGAAGGTCAGGTCATTGATCTGAAGCATGAAGCGGTTAGGTCGTCACAAAGGTTGGCGGATCGAGGGCCCGCCGCTATAAGCCCGCGACCCTCAAAACACCAACTCTGTGTAAGGCTCCCAGACTAGCCATGACCGAACGCACCTTCTCGATCATCAAACCCGACGCCACGCGCCGCAACCTGACCGGCAAGATCAACGCCGTCATCGAAGACGCCGGCCTGCGCATCGTCGCCCAGCGCCGCGTCCGCCTGAGCGAAGCCCAGGCCAAGAAGTTCTACGAAGTCCACGCCGAGCGCCCGTTCTACGGCGAGCTGGTCGGCCAGATGACCGCCGAGCCGGTCGTTGTCCAGGTCCTCGAAGGCGACAACGCCGTGGCCCGCTACCGTGAAGTCATGGGCGCCACCAACCCGGAACAGGCCGCCGAAGGCACGATCCGCAAGCTGTTCGCCCTGTCGATCGGTGAGAACTCGGTCCACGGCTCGGACTCGATCGAGAACGCCGGCATCGAGATCGCCCAGTTCTTCACCGACGCCGACATCGTCGGCTGAGGCTGAACGACATCGACTGAACGACCCGGCGGCCGGCTTCCTCAGGCGAGGGAGCCGGCCGTCGACGTTTCGGCTCCGGTGTCCGGGCCGGCGACGCGTCGTCGCGCGGCGGCGAAGCTGCCCACGAAGCTCACCTTGCGCAGAACGCTGCGGTCGATGCCCTGAAGCAGGGCGCGCAGGACTCCGCGCGAGGCGCCGACGATGACCACCTGGGCATCGTCGTCCAGGATGCGACGCAGGAAGTCGCCCAGCGCGAAGGCGCCGGTCGGGTCGACCATCGGCGTGTTCTCCATCCTCAGCACATAGGCCCGGCGTCGGGCTCCGATCTGGTCCAGGGCGTCCTTCAGCACGCTGGCGCTGCCGAAGAACAGCGGCCCGCGGAAGGTGATCACCGCCACATCGTCGGGCAGGCCCTGGTTTGGGGCGTAGCGCGGCTCGCGGCCCGGCGTGAGGTCGTCCTCGTCAGCCTCGATCAGCGCCGCGCCGCCGTCGACGCTCGACAGGCCCGCCATGCGGTGCATGAAGACGAAGGCGGCCAGCACCATGCCGACCTCGATGGCCACGGTCAGGTCGACCAGAACGGTCAGGCCGAAGGTCGCCAGCAGTACCAGCCGGTTGCCGTTGTCGGTGCGCAGGATCATGCCGAAGCGGTGCGCCTCGGCCATGTTCAGGGCCACCACCACCAGGATGGCCGCCAGCACCGCCAGCGGGACGAAGCTCATGACCGGCGCCAGGGCCAGCATGAAGACCAGCAGGAAGACCGCGTGCAGCATGCCGGCGACCGGGGAGCGGGCGCCCGAACGGATGTTGGTCGCCGTGCGGGCGATGGCGCCCGTGGCCGGCAGGCCGCCCATCACCGCCGAAGCGACATTGGCCAGGCCCTGGGCGACCAACTCGATGTTCGAGCGATGCCGACGGCCGGTCATCTGGTCGGCGACGACCGCCGAGAGCAGGGATTCGACGCCGGCCAGCAGCGCGATGGTGAAGGCGCTGGGCAAAAGCTCGCGCGCCTTGTCCCAGGTCCAGAAGTCCAGGCTCGGCGTCGGCAGGGTCGAGGGTACGCCGCCGAAGCGTGAGCCGATGGTCTCGACCGGCAGGCCGGCGAGGGCGACCAGGACTGCCGCAGCGACCGTGACGATCAGGAAGCCCGGCAGCTTCGGCGCATACCGTCGCAACAGCAGGATGGCCAGGAGACAGCCGAAGGCCAGGGCGAAGGCGGCCGGGCTGAGCGTGTCGCGCGCCGCCCACAGCGCCTCCAGCTTGGCGATGAATTCGGCCGGGACGTTTTCGGCCGTCAGGCCGAGGAAGTCCTTCAACTGGCTGGCCATGATGATCACAGCGATGCCGCTGGTGAAGCCGGTGGTGACGGGGTCGGGGATGTACTTGATCAGCGTCCCGACCCTGGCCAGGCCCGCGACGATCAGGATGCCGCCGGCCATCAGCGTGGCCATCAGCAGGCCGTCGTAGCCGTGCTTGCTGATCACCCCGTAGACGATGACCACGAAGGCTCCGGTCGGGCCGCCGATCTGGAAGCGGCTGCCGCCGAGGGCGGAGATCAGGAATCCCGCCACCACCGCGGTAATCAGCCCGACTTCCGGCTTGGCCCCGGACGCGATGGCCAGGGCCATGGCCAGCGGCAGGGCGACAATGGCGACGGTCAGGCCGGCGAGGGCGTCGGCGCGGACATCAGCGGGGCCGTATCCCTGGCGCAGGACGGTAATGGTCTTGGGTACGAAGAGCCGCCAGTCTCGCCACATGGTCGCCTGTCCCTATGTCCTGTCGATCAGCCGGACCCCGCGGCCGGTTCCCTGACTCGGCGCGCCCTCGACGATCAGCTCGACGCCGGCCTTCGAAAGCGCGGTCATCACCTTCTCCAGGCTGTCGACCACGGCGCGGACCGAGCCCTCGCAGGCCTCCATCCGCTGGATCGTCGGCGTCGACAGGCCGGACAGCTTCGCCAGATCCCGCTGATCGATGCCCAGCAGGGCCCTGGCGGCGCGAATTTGAGGGCCAGTGATCATGTGAGTCTCAGTAATGATGTATCAGATATCATACAAGATGTCAGCGCCATCGCGCCGCGTGCCGTCGTCGCCGACGATCGTCCATCCGGCTTGTCGCGCGGAGCGAAGCCTAGGCCAGACGCCAACGCAGAGGCTTGCTCTTGTCGCGCACCACGACGCCCTTGGCCTCCAGGTCGAGCTGGGCGGCCTTCATCCACCAGCCGCTGGTCGAGCCGGGGAACTGGTCGGGCGACAGGGCTGCGCGCATGGCGACGCCCATCTCCTTCTGCGTCATGCCGGGGGAGGTCTTCGGCAGGAAGCCCAGCATCGCCTCGCGCGCGGCGGCGTACTTCGCGGCGTCGACACGATAGGTCTTCCCCGGCTGCAGGACGTTTTCGATCTCGACCTTGTCGGCGGCCATGGCGGGTCTCCGGGACTGGATAGCGTGGCCCATAGGGACACGATTTCCTGTCCCTCGACAGTCTTCGAACGGTGCTGAGGGACAGCTACGGGCTATCGCCCGAAGCAGTCCCTGAAGCTCTCGCGCGCCTCGTCGTCGGTGATCACCTGCGTCCCGCGCGGGGTCTCTTCCCACCAGGCCTCGCAGGCGTCGCAGCGGTAGAGCACCGCCCCGCCGGCGTTGACGCCCAGCCGGTTCGGCAGGCGGCCGGCGACCAGCCACTGGCGCTTGCAGGTCTCGCAGCCGCGCAGTCGGGCCATCAGCCGGCGACCAGCCTGGCCAGCGCGGCCGGATAGAGGGCGTGTTCCGCGGCCAGGACCCGGGCCGCGAGGGTCTCGGGCGTATCGCCGGCCAGCACCGGCACGCGCGCCTGGTCGAGGATCGGGCCCTCGTCGACGCCCGCCGTGACCAGATGCACGCTGCAGCCGGCCTCGGTATCGCCGGCCTCGATGGCCCGGCGGTGGGTGTCGAGCCCCGGATACTTCGGCAGCAGGGACGGGTGGATGTTGATCATCCGCCCGGCCCAGGCCTGGACCAGCCAGGGTGTCAGCACCCGCATGTAGCCCGCCAGCGCCACGTACGCCGCGCCGGCTTCGCGCAGGGCGGCGTCGAGCGCGCGCTCGTGCGCCTCCCGGTCGGCGCCGAACGGGCGGTGGTCGATGGCCAGGGTCGGCACGCCGGCCCGCGCGGCCAGCGCCAGGCCCTCGGCATCGGGCCTGTTGGAGAGCACCAGGACCACTTCGTAGGGGCAGTCGGGGGCTCGCGCGGCCTCGACCAGCGCGGTCATGTTTGATCCGCGGCCGCTGATCAGGACGGCGACTTTGGCGCGGTCAGTCATTGCGAGGTTCGCGACGCTCGCTGAAGAGCTCGCTCCTCACCCTGACGAGGATTTTTGGCATCCACTGAATTCGTCATCCTGAGGAGCGGGCTCTGGCCCGCGTCGCGAATGACGCACGGCCTCACCGCCATCACCCGTTCGCCAGCTCGCCGCACACGAAGGCGTCCTCGCCGGCTTCCAGCAGGGCGGCCAGCACCTCGGGCGCCGCGTCCTTGCCGACGATCAGCAACAGGCCGACGCCGCAGTTGAAGGTGCGGCGCATCTCGTGCTCGGAGATGCCGCCCGTCGCCTGCAGCCACTGAAACACGGCCGGCATCTCCCAGGCGTTCCAGTCGAAGCGGGGGACCAGGCCCTCGGCGATGGCGCGGGGCGGGTTCTCGATCAGGCCGCCGCCGGTGATGTGGGCCAGGCCCTTGATCTTGCCGGCCTTGATCAGGGCCATGGTCGACTTCACGTAGATCCGGGTCGGCGCCATCAGCGCCTGGGCCAGGGTCTGGCCCTCGGCGAACGGGCAGGGGGCGTCCCAGGCCAGGCCCGAGCGCTCGACGACCTTGCGGACCATCGAATAGCCGTTGCTGTGCGGGCCGCTGGAGCTGAGGCCGATCAGCACGTCGCCGGCCCGCTGGGCGTCCATCTTCGGCAGCACTCCGTCGCGGTTCACGGCCCCGACGTTGAAGCCGGCCAGGTCGTACTCGCCGTCGGCGTACATGCCCGGCATCTCGGCCGTCTCACCGCCCACCAGCGCGCAGCCGGCCAGCTTGCAGCCCTCGGCGATGCCGGCCACGACCCGCGTCGCGGTGGCCACGTCCAGCTTGCCGGTCGCGAAATAGTCCAGGAACAGCAGCGGCTCGGCGCCCTGGGCCAGCAGGTCGTTGACGCACATGGCCACCAGATCGATGCCGACCGTGTCGTGCAGGCCCGTCTCGATGGCGATCTTCAGCTTGGTGCCGACGCCGTCGGTGGTCGAGACCAGCAGCGGGTCCTCGTAGCCGGCGGCCTTGAGGTCGAACAGAGCGCCGAAGCCGCCCAGCCCGCTGGCCACGCCGGGGCGGGCCGTGGCCCTGGCCAGCGGCTTGATGGCCTCGACGAGGGCGTTGCCGGCGTCGATGTCGACGCCCGCCTGGGCGTAGGTGAGGCCGTTCGGCCGATCGGTCATGGCGTGTCTTCGCGGCGAGTTAGGGTATGAAAATCCAGCGGAAATCGCCTTGCCTCTTGCAGACTCGGCCCCGCGCGGGGCTATAGCTAGCCGATGCAGCCGATTACGACCACCGCCGAACTGGCGGATTTCTGCAAGTCCTTGAAAGGCCAGCCCTTTATCGCCGTGGACACCGAGTTCATGCGCGAGACGACGTACTGGCCCAAGCTTTGCCTCATCCAGGTCGCCGCCCCCAACGGCGTCGAAGCCTGTATCGACCCCCTGTCCGAGGAGCTGGAGCTCAACCCGCTCCTGGACATCCTGCGCGACGAGACCGTGCTCAAGGTCTTCCACGCCGCGCGGCAGGACGTCGAGATCTTCAACAACCTGGGCGCGATGCCGCGGCCCCTGTTCGACACCCAGATCGCCGGCATGGCGGCGGGCTTCGGCGAGCAGATCGCCTATGACGCCCTGGTGCGCCAGATGCTGAAGATCGAGCTCGACAAGTCGAGCCGCTTCACCGACTGGGCCCGCCGGCCGCTCGCCGACAGTCAGCTGACCTACGCCCTGGCCGACGTCACCCATCTGGCGCGCCTGTTCCCGATGCTGCGCGACCGGCTCGAGAAGGGCGGCCGCATGGCCTGGGTCGAGGAGGAGATGCTCGCCCTCACCGACCCGGCCCTCTACGACGTCGATCCGGAGAACGCCTGGAAGCGGCTCAAGCCCCGCAAGCACACCGCCAAGTACCTGGCGGTGTTCAAGGCCGTCGCCGCCTGGCGCGAGCGCACCGCCCAGCAGCGCGACCAGCCGCGTGGCCGCATCCTGAAGGATGACGCCATCGACGAGCTGGCCGCCCAGGCGCCGACCGACGCCGCCGCCATCGACCGGCTGCGCGGCGTGCCCAAGGGCTTTTCGGGCAGCAAGTTCGGCCCCGACCTGATCGCCGCCATCAAGGAGGCCCTGAAGGATCCGGAGGGCTACGCGCCGAAGATCGATCGTGAGCGCGGGCCGCAGAACGTCGCCGCCGGCGCCATCGTCGAGCTGCTCAAGGTGCTGCTCAAGGCGCGGTCGGAAGACGCCGGCGTGGCCTCCAAGCTGATCGCCACCGTCTCGGACCTGGAAAAGATCGCCAACGACGACAACGCCGATGTCGGCGCCCTGACCGGCTGGCGGCGCGACGCCTTCGGGGCCGACGCCCTGAAGCTCAAGCGCGGCGAACTGGCCCTGGTCCTCGACGGCGCCCGCGTGCGGGTGGTCGAGGTGCGGCGCGCGCCGAAGGCGGCCACCGCCTGAATCCTCTCCCGTTTGGGAGAGGGGGACCAGCCGGAGGCCGGTGGAGAGGGACGGGCCGCCGGTTGCCGTGAGGCCGCGGCGTTCGCCTTCTCGACGGCTGTCGACGACCTTCCGCGACCGCGTTTCCCGCTCCACCATGCTCCGCATGGTCCCCCTCTCCCAAAAGGGAGAGGATCGGTTGCCCGGCGCCCCGCTTTGCGCTTGAGATGGCGCTCCAAGACACACGAGACCCCCATGTCCCAGCCCGTCCGCACCACCGCCATCATCTATGACTTCGACGGCACCCTGGCCCGGGGCAACATGCAGGAAACCAGCTTCATCCCCGCGCTGGGGATGACGCCGGCGGAGTTCTGGAACGACACGGTCAAGCCGCAGACCATCCGCTCCGACGGCGACGACATCCTGATGTACATGCAGCTGATGCTGCAGACCGCCCGCGAGAAGGGCATCAATGTCACGCGCGGCCTGCTGCAGGACCACGGCAAGGACGTCGCCCTGTTCGAGGGGCTGCGGGACGAGAGCTGGTTCGACCGCATCAACGCCTTCGGCGCCCAATACGGCCTGACGATCCAGCACTTCATCCTGTCGAGCGGCCTGGCCGAGATGATCGCCGGCTGCCCGATCGCCCACCGGTTCGAGCACGTGTTCGCCAGCAAGTACGTCTACAACGACGCCGACGAGGCGGTGTGGCCGGCCGTGGGCATCAACTACACGACCAAGACCCAGTACCTGTTCCGCATCAACAAGGGCGTCCACAACAACTGGGAGCACGAGCGCATCAACCGCTACGTCCCCGACGAGGACCGCCCCGTGCCCTTCGAGCGGATGATCTTCATCGGCGACGGCGACACCGACGTGCCGACCATGAAGATGATGCACACCAAGGGCGGCCACTCCATCGCCGCCTATGACCCGCGCACCGAGCCCAACGATCAGACCAAGCTCCACCGCCTGATCAGCGACGACCGCGTCAACTTCGTCGCCGCCGCCGACTACCGCGAGGGCCAGCCGATGGACCTGATCGTCAAGGGCATCCTGGGCCGCATCGCCGTGCGCGAGCGGACCATGCCGGCGGGGTAGGGCGGCGGCGGCGAGGGGCGGCCAGATCCGGCGAGATCCCGCCTGAGTTCGACGAAATTTCCGCGAAATCCGACGAAACGCCGGCCGTTGTCCCCAATGTCTCGCAGTCCCTTTGGCCAGCGCTGAAGCGTTCGCTTCACGATGCGCGGCAGGAGGATGGATTTCGCCTGCAGGCCGGGCGAGGGCCCGCGACGGACCCTGGCCGCCGCTACGGGCGGGGTGCGGCTCCCTTGCGACGCAAGGGTTTGAAGGGCGTGTCAGCCGGCGCATGACCCATTATGCGCCCGTTCAGAGGGGCGGGACTCGAGGCCGGGGCGCCGGACGCGCGGACAGGGGGCGATTGTCCCGCGATGTCTCCATTTGTCTCCTGAGTATATGTCTCGGGAGTCCCTTGTTTCTCAGGAGCGTGTGTCCCCGCTTCCGCCCGCGAGCGCGGTCGCCTGTCGCAACTATGGCGCTGATCTAAAGGCGCCTCTCGTCAGCTCTGCGCGAATATATCCGGGAAGAGTATCGCAAGTGCAGCAACGGCAACGAAATATGCCGCAACGGCCGCCAGACCGCTCAGCAACACCAATAGATAGCGAAGGGGCGCCGCGAGTTTGCTGCCCATGATTGAGGTGTTGGCTGCCCAGGCAGCACCGCCGCATAGCCCGCCGATTGCACCGCCAACAAACATGAGCGCCAACGGCCAGGCGCAAGCGACATGCTCAATTCCATTGAGCTTCCTGCGCCCTGTGGATTGACCGTCATCCGTCATCGAGATTCTCCCCCCAAGAATCGGCATCGCTGAACCGACAGCCTCGCTATCGCAAAAATCGCAATCGCGCGCGTGCCCCCTCAGGGTGAGCATGAGCCGAGTCCCGGCACAATGTGAACAGGCATGGAATCGCCTGAGACCGGCGACAATTGCGCTCCACAAAGGAGGTGTGGCCGCCTCAAACGGGGATATGTGCCGGCTGCGCCGGAACCGGTTCCCGGCCTACCCCTTCGCCCGATAGATCGTGCAGCGCGAGGTTCCGCCGGTCATCGGGTTGGGGAACGGGACCTCCACCGCGTCGGTAGTCGCGAACACCGCCGATAGTCGCGCCAGGAAGGTCGCGTCCGGCCCGTCGTCGGACCAGAGGGCGAAGACGCCGCCGGGGGCCAGCGCGTCGCGGAGGCGGGCCAGGGCGGCCTCGCCGTAGAAGTCGGCGTGGCCGGGCGCCAGCCAGCGGTCGGGGGCGTGGTCGATGTCGAGCAGGATGGCGTCCCAACGCGTGTCCGGCGCAGCGACCAGGGCGAAGAAGTCGATGTGCCGGAAGCTGCAGCGCGGGTCGGCGCTGAGCGCGGCGCCCAGCGGGGTGAGGCCGCGCCGGTGCCAGTCGATGACCGGCGCAAGGTACTCGGCGACCTCGACACTGGCGACGCGGGCGTCGGCCAGGGCGGCGTGGGCCGTGTAGCCCAGGCCCAGACCCCCGACGAGCACCGTCAGCGCCGCGCCGTCTGCCCATTCGAGCCCGAGTTCCGAGAGCCGTGTCTCGCCGACCGTGAACAGGCTCGACATCAGGTGCTCGTCGCCGAGCATCACCTCATGGACGTCGGTCTCGATGGCCGGGATCCACCGACGGCGCAGCGACACCGGCCCGATGGGCGTGGGCTGGTAGTCGAGCTCTTCCAGCATGCGCCGGGGGCGTTGGATGGGCTCAGTCATGGGAGTCGTGCTGCGGGTGACAGTGCGGGGACCGCGCGGGTTCAGTCAGTACTTGGGGCATGCCGCACCAGACCACGGGCGCGGCGCGCGCGCCACCACAGCGGTGCGGCCAAGGCGCCTATCGCCCGTAGCCGACGGCCGCGCCGCCGGACGCGCCGCCGCCGGCTCGCGCGGCTTCCGTCGCCTGGTCCAGGTCCGCCAGGTACTGGTCGGCGACCGACAGGTGGACGGGCGAGAGCATCAGGTGCAGGCCGCGCGGCTCGGTGATCGCGCTGGTCACCCAGCCGCGCTGGTAGAGCTGGCCCAGGATGGCCAGCCCGTCGACTTCGGGGTGCGTGAACGCCGTGATGCCCAGCTGCGGCGCGCCGATTACCGTAAAGCCGCGCTCGCGGACGCCGGCTTCGATCTGTTCGCGGGCCCTGGTGACCATGCCGTGCCGCTGGCGATAGCCCTCGACGCCCAGGTAGTTCATCACCGCCCAGGCCGCCGCGATGGCGCCGCCCGGGCGGGTGCCGGCCAGGGTCGGGGTGGTCATCTTGCCGGCCGGCCAGTCGCTGATCGTGAAGGGCATGTGGCTGCGCAGGGCCGCGCTGCGGAAGAAGACGGTGGAGGCGCCCTTGGCGCAGTAGCCGTACTTGTGCAGGTCGGCCGACATCGAGGAGACGCCCTCGACCGCGAAGTCGAAGGGCGGGACGTCGCCGCCGTTCATGCGCACGAACGGGGCGATGTAGCCGCCGACGCAGGCGTCGACGTGCAGCCACAGGCCGCGCCGCTGCGCCAGTTCGCCCAGCGGCTCGATAGGGTCGATCAGGCCGAACGGGAAGCAGGGGGCCGAGCCGACGATCATGATCGTGGCTTCGTCGACCGCCGCCTCCATCGCCTCCGGATCGGCCAGGAAGGCCTTCAGCGGCGTGCGGCGGATCTCGATCTCCATGACCATGCAGGCCTTGTCGAAGGCCGGGTGGGCCGAGCGCGGCAGCACGACGTTCAGCCGTCCGGTCAGGCCCCGTTCCTTGCGGGCGAAGTCGCGGGCGGCCTTCACGGCCATCAGGATGGAGTCGGTGCCGCCGCTGGTCATGGCGCCCGCCGCGCCCTCCGGCGCGTGCAGCAGGCCGAGGCCGAAGCCCAGCACCTCCTGCTCCATCCGCGCCAGGCTTGGGAAGGCGGCCGGGCCAAGCCCGTTCTCGGACGCGAAGAGGGCATAGGCCTCCTTCTGGACCCGGTCGAGATCCTCGCCGGCGTTGAAGACATAGACCGCCGCCTTACCGTCCCGCCATTTGACGTCGCCGCCGGCCATGTCGGTCATCCGGGCGCGCACGGCGTCCCAGGGCTGGCCCTGGAGGGGAAGGGAGTTGGTCATGGCGGGCTCCGGAGGTCGTCTGGCCAGCCTAGCGGTCCCTGCGGCCGCGCCAAGGGCTGATTGTCAGACCTGGACCCGCCGCACTTCCAGCGGCAGGCCGAGCAGGCCGGCGACGGTGGTCGCGCGGCGGGTCGTCTGCTCGCCCAGCAGCATGTCGGACCAACCGTCCATGGCGGTCAGGACCAGCCGGCCATCGTGCAGGCCCAGCCGCGACTGGGTCAGCAGGGTCGAACTGCGCCCCGACAGGTCGCTGCCCAGCCGGACCGCGGCGCCGATGGCCCGGGCGCGCCGGCGCTGGGCGTCGGTGAGCAGGCGCGAGACCGTCGCTCCCTCCGGGACCGAAGAGGCCGAGGTGTGGCGGGCGAAGGCGGCGACGGCCAGGAAGGCGCGCTCGGCATGACGCATGCCGGCGATCGGCGCCCGCAGCACCTGCTCGAAGACCAGGTCGGCGCGGTGGTCCGGGTGGAGACGCGAGCCGAGGTCGGCCAGCCGGCAGGCCGCGGCGCGCAGCACGGGCTCGCGGTCGCCCATGACAGCGGGCAGGGCGTCGAACACCGGGGCCAGCCAGGCCTCCAGCGTGGGGCCCAGGCTCTCGTCGACGCCCTGGCGCGCGGTGAGGGCGGCGCAGCCCTCGACCAGCGGGTCCAGCGCCTGGACGGCGGGGGGCATGGCCTCGAACAGCAGGCCCTCGCGCAGGCCGTAGGCGGAGATGACGATCCGCTCCAGGCCCAGGCTCTCGATAAGCGTCTCCAGCACCATGGCCGCGTGGGGCAGGGTCTCCAGGCGCTTTTTCGAAACCCCTTCAATGGCTTCCAGCGACGCCTTCGACTGGCGGGAGATGAAGCGGGCGGTGTCCAGCGCGTCGGCGCGGCTGATCTCGTACTGGTGGACGATCTGCAGCGGATAGTCAGCCAGCCGCATGTGCATCAGGGCCAGGTTGCGCCAGGCGCCGCCCACCGCCTGGAAGGTGCGGGCGGCGAACCGGGGCGCATGCGCCGCCAGGCGGCTGCGGATCTCGGCCCGCAGCTTCTCGCCCTTGAAGCTGTTCAGCGCGAACGGCCCGAGCGCCAGCGTCGCGCCGGCCACCGGACCGTCCGGGCCCAGCCGGACCAGTTCCAGGCTGGCGCCGCCGAGGTCGCCGACCACGCCGTCGCCGTCGGGCGAACCGGCCAGCACGCCGAGGGCGGCGTAGCGGGCCTCCTCCTGTCCGGTCAGCACCCGCAGCTGCAGACCCGTCTCGGCGGCGACGCGCCCGACAAAGGCCTCGCCGTCGGCGGCGTCGCGCACGGCGGCCGTGGCGGCGGTGAACACGTCCTCTGTCCGGGCGGCGTCGAGCACGGCGCGGAAGCGGCGCAGGGCGGCCATGGCCTGCTCGACCCCGCCGGGGGACAGCCGGCCGGTGGCGCCCAGGTCGCGGCCCAGGCCCGCCAGCACCTTCTCGTTGTAGACCGTCCAGATGGCGCGGCCTTCCATCCGGTAGAGCACCAGACGCACGGAGTTGGAGCCGACGTCGATGACGGCGGCGTCGCGCTGCTCCCGCACGCGGCTTTCCAAGGGCCCGGCGCTAGCGGCGCGGGCCAACATGATCGAATGCTCGGGGCAGGTCGCGCACCTTCTGGCCGCGGCCCGACAGGCTGGGATTGTTCATGAAGTACTCGTGGGCCGAGAAGGCGCCGGGGCGATCCCAGGCCGGATCGCGCCTGTAGCCCCCTTCGGCGTCGAGGGTCCAGCTCTGGGCCTCGTCATTGAGGTTGGCGACCATGATCTGCTGCAGCACCTGCTGATGGACCGTGGGGTTGTCGACCGGGGTCAGGGCCTCGACCCGGCGGTCCAGGTTGCGCGGCATCCAGTCGGCGGAGCTGATGAAGACGCGGCTGCGGGCGCCGGGCATTTCCCCGCCGTTGGCGAAGGCGACGATCCGGGAGTGCTCCAGATAGCGGCCGACGATGCTCTTGACCCGGATGTTCTCCGACAGGCCCGGCAGGCCCGGGCGCAGGCAGCAGATGCCGCGGACCACCAGGTCGATGGGCACCCCGGCCTGGCTGGCGCGGTACAGAGCGTCGATGATTTCCGGATCGACCAGGGCGTTGAGCTTGCACCAGATGCCCGCCGGCTTGCCGGCCCGGGCGTTGGCGACCTCGGCCTCGATCATCTCGATCAGGTCGGTCTTCAGGGTCTCGGGGCTGTAGCTCAGCTTTTCCAGCCGTTCGGGCACTGCATAGCCGGTGATGAAGTTGAACAGCCGCGCCGAGTCGCGGCCCAGGGCCGGATCGCAGGTGAACAGAGACAGGTCGGTGTAAACCCGCGCCGTCTGCGGGTGATAGTTGCCGGTGCCGAAGTGACAGTAGGTGCGCAGGGTCTCGCCCTCGCGCCGCACCACCAGGCTGAGCTTGGCGTGGGTCTTGTACTCGACGAAGCCGAACACGACGTGGACGCCCGCCCGCTCCAGGTCCTTGGCCCAGCGCAGGTTGTTCTCCTCGTCGAAGCGCGCCTTGATCTCGACCAGGGCGGTGACGTTCTTGCCGTTCTCGGCCGCCTCGATCAGGGCTGCGACGATCGGGCTGTTCTGGCTGGTGCGGTACAGCGTCTGCTTGATGGCGAGTACATTGGGGTCGCGCGCCGCCTGGCGCAGGAACTGGACCACCACGTCGAAGCTCTCGAACGGGTGGTGGACCAGGATGTCCTTCTCGCGGATGGCCGCGAAACAGTCGCCGTTGTGGTCGCGGATCCGCTCTGGGAAGCGCGGGGTGAAGGGCTTGAACTTCAGGTCGGCCCGGCCCTCGGGGATCATCTGGCTCATCTCGGCCAGGCCCAGCTTGCCGTCGATCACCACGACGTCGTCGGGCGCCGCGTGCAGGCTCTCGAGGATGAACTCCCGCAGGTCGGCGGGCATCGCGGTCTGGATCTTGACCCGCACGACCGAGCCCATGCGCCGGCGCTTGAGCTGGGCCTCGAACTCGCGGACCAGATCCTCGGCCTCTTCCTCGATTTCGATGTCGCTGTCGCGGATCAGGCGGAACAGGCCGCGGCCCTCGACGACATAGCCGGGGAACAGGTGGTCGATGAACAGGATCAGCAGCGACTCGAGCGCGATGTAGCGCACCTCCGCCTTGCGGCCGCGCGTCTCGCTCGGCAGCTCCCAGAAGCGTCGCACCTGCGAGGGCACCGGCACCAGGGCGTAGAGCTCCTTGCCGTCCGGCTTGCGCAGCTTCAGCGCCAGGGCGAAGCCGAGGTTCGGCAGGAACGGGAAGGGGTGGGCCGGGTCGATGGCCAGCGGCGTCAGCACCGGGAAGACGTGGTTGAGGAAGATGTCCTCGGCCTTGCTGCGATCGCCCGGCGAGACGTCCTTGGCGTCGAAGAGGCGCACGCCCTCGGCGTCCAGCGCGGCGCGCAGCTCCACCCAGATGCGCTGCTGGTCGGCCATCAGCGCGCTGGCCGAGGCGTCGACCTTGAGCAGCTGCTCGGGGGCGGAGAGGCCGTCCTGGCTGACCACGCGGACGCCTTCGCGGACCTGGGCCTTCAGCCCGGCCACGCGGACCATGTAGAATTCGTCCAGGTTGTTGGCGCTGATCGACAGGAAGCGCAGCCGCTCCAGCAGCGGGTGGCGCGGATTCTCCGCCTCTTCCAGCACCCGGCGATTGAAGGCCAGCCAGCTGAGTTCGCGGTTGAAGAACCGCTCGGGCGACGCCAGCAGGTCCTCGTCCAGCATCGGCCCGGCCGGCGCCGGCGCGGCCGGGGCCTGATCGATGGAAGCGGCGGTCGCGGCGTCGGTCATGGGGTCCCTGTCCGGTCCGGCGTCTTGTCACCCGCCGCGCCGGTCGCGGCAAGGGTCATGACGGGGGTGTTACAGGGGGCGTGTTACGGATTTGTCGACGGGCGCGCTCTCAGGATCGGCGAGGGCTTCCCCTTCCTCTGCGTTATGCTAACGTTTCGAAGAAGCGGTACGTAGATGCCGTGATGGAGGACGCCGATGCCCTATGCCCAGACCCGCGTCATCAATGACGCCGACAGCCACATCATGGAGTCCGAGGACTGGCTGGCGAGCTTCGCCGACGCCGGCGTGCGCGACCGGCTGCTGTCCCTGCGGCTCGAGGCCGGCGGATCGGGGGCGGCCAAGGCGATCCGCAACGCCCAGGCCCGTCAGAAGGACCCCGAGGCCACAGCAGCCATCGCCGTCGATGTGGTCAGCGGGCCCAAGGGCTGGGGCGCGCTGGGCGCGATGAACCCCGACGAGCGGGTGCGGGCGCTCGATGACCTGGGCTTCCAGCGGCAGCTGGTGTTCACCACCTTCGCCGGCTCCCAGTTCCTGCGCAGCAATGATCAGGACGTACGGTATGGCGGCGCCCGGGCGCTGAACCGGGGCATGGCCGAGTTCTGCGCCGGCGACAAACGCATGATCGCCGTCGGCATGGTCACGCTGGACGACCCGGCCCGGGCGGTGGTGGAGATCGACCTGGCCATCAAGGCGGGCGTCGGCGCCATGTGGCTGCCCGCCGCCACGGCCGGCGGCCGCTCGCCCGGCCATCCGGACAACGACCCGGTCTGGCGCCGGCTGTCGGAGGCGGGTCTGCCGTTCCTGCTGCACGTCGGCGGCTCGCCGCCCGTGCTCGATCCCGCCTACCAGAACAACGGCCATCCGCGGCCCACCGACTGGCTGGGCGGCGGCGAGAACCTGCGGGTGAAGGACTTCTTCACGCTCAGTTTCGCGCCGCAGATGTTCCTGTCGGCCCTGGCCTACGACGGCGTGTTCGACCGCTTCCCGGACCTGCGCGGCGGCGTCATCGAGCTGGGCGCCGGCTGGGTGCCCGACTTCCTGCGCCGGCTGGACCAGGGCTGGAAGAGCTGGCGCAAGACCGACCCGGTGGTCGGCCAGCTGTCGCGGCCGCCGTCCGAGTTCATCCGCCGGGCCGTCCGCTTCACGCCGTTCGCCACCGAGGACGCCGGCCTGATCATCCGCGAGGGGGGCGAGGAGCTGTTCCTGTTCTCCAGCGACTTCCCGCACCCCGAGGGCACAAAGGACCCGATCGGCCGCTTCGAGGCGACGTTCGACGGGCTGAGCGAGGACGCAAAGGACCGGTTCTATCGCCGCAACTTCGAGGACATGTTCGTGGCGGGGTAGGGGGCGTCGGCATAGGGAGCATTACGTAAGGGACGCTGCCGGCTTTCGACGTCCGCGGCGCGGGGATACATCGCGGTCAGTTCACCGACAGCCGGCCCGGCCGGCTTCGCAAGAAGGCTTCAGTTCCCATGACCGCTCCGCTCGTCGACGTCACCGTCCATCACCAGCCCAAGGGTCTCTCCGACCGCGTCGCCTTCGGCTTCACCAAGCTGCTGCGCTTCTGCGCCGACACCTTCTTCGCCAAGCGCTACGGCCACCGGGCCGTGGTGCTGGAGACCGTCGCCGCCGTGCCCGGCATGGTCGGCGCCACCATCAACCACCTGACCTGCCTGCGCCGCATGTGCGACGACCGCGGCTGGATCAAGACTCTGATGGACGAGGCCGAGAACGAACGCATGCACCTGATGACCTTCATCGAGATCAGCAAGCCGACGCTGTTCGAGCGGCTGGTGATCGTGTCGGTGCAGTGGGTCTTCTACCTGTTCTTCTTCGGCCTCTATCTCGTGTCCTCGAAGACCGCCCACCGGGTGGTCGGCTATTTCGAGGAGGAGGCGGTGATCAGCTACAGCCACTACCTCGCCGAGATCGACGAAGGGCGCTCGCCCAACGTGCCGGCGCCCCAGATCGCCAAGACCTACTGGGGCCTGGCCGATGACGCGACGCTGCGCGACGTGGTGCTGGTGGTCCGCGCCGACGAGGCCCACCACCGCGACGTGAACCACGGCTACGCCAACGACCTGGCCGGCCTGCCTATGGGCGTGGTGGCGCCTTGCCCGCCGCACGCAGAGCTCCAGCCCGCCTGGAAAACGGCCGCCTGACCCTCCCCCCGATCAGGCCTGCCGAGGCGCCCCGGACCTTCCCAGGTCCGGGGCGTTTGGCGTTCAGGCCGCCTTCCGCTCCGCCGCCAGCGACGCCATGTCGATGACGAAGCGGTACTTCACGTCGGACCGCTCCATCCGTTCGTAGGCGTGATTGATGTCCTGGATGGCGATCTGTTCGCAGTCGGGCAGCACGCCCTTTGCGGCGCAGAAATCCAGCATCTCCTGCGTCTCGGCGATGCCGCCGATCGGCGAGCCGCTGACCCGGCGGCGTCCGCCCAGCAGCAGGCCGCTGTGGAAGGGCGGAATCTCGTCGATCGCCCCGACGATGACCAGCGAGCCGTCGATGTCGAGCAGCGGCAGGTAGGCCTGCAGCTTGTGGGCGACCGGAATGGTGTCGATGATCAGGTCAAAGCCGTTGCGCGCCGCGCGCATGGCGTCCTTGTCCGACGACAGCAGCACGTGCCGCGCGCCCAGCGCATGGGCGTCGGACCGCTTGGATTCCGAGCCGGTGATGACCGTGACCTCGCAACCCATCGCCGCGCCCAACTTGACCGCCATGTGGCCCAGCCCGCCCAGGCCCGCGACGCCCAGTCGCGTGCCTGGCCCGGCGTTCCATTTCTTCAGCGGCGAGTAGGTGGTGATCCCGGCGCAGAGCAGCGGCGCGGCGCGGGCGATGTCCATGCCGTCCGGAACCTTCAGCACGAAGGCCTCGCGCACCACGATGTGGTCGCTGTAGCCGCCGAAGGTCAGTTCACCGGTGATGCGGTCCTTGCCGTTGTAGGTGCCGGTCGAGCGGTTGCGGCACAGCTGCTCCTCGCCCTTGCGGCACTGGTCGCAGTCCATGCAGCTGTCGACCAGGCAGCCCACGGCGGCCATGTCGCCCTCGCGGAACCTGCGCACCTGCTGGCCGACGGCGCTGACCCGGCCGACGATCTCGTGGCCCGGGCAGCAGGGATAGATCGTGCCGCCCCAGTCGTTGCGCGCCGTGTGCAGGTCGCTGTGGCAGACGCCGCAGAACAGGATGTCGATCCGCACATCGTCCGGCCGCAGAGCCCGCCGCTCGAAGTGGAAGGCGCTCATGCCGCTGTCGGCGGCGGTGGCGGCGTAGCCGATGGCGTTGGGCATGGGGCGTTTCCTCAGGGCGTTTGCGCGCTCGATTTCGAACAAGCGTATGACGCCTTGGGCGGCGACGTAAGGGCCTTCGCCGTCGCGACGCGTCAGTCCTGCTCGCGCGTCATCTCCAGGCCGTCGCCGATAAACCGGCCCTCGACGAACTTCAGGCGCCGCAGCTCGGCGCCGGCGTTGGTGTAGAAGACCAGCTCGCCGGTCTGGACGCGCCACTTGCCGAGCTGCTCGAGGCGGCGGGGACAGGCCGTGGCGGTGTTGGCGCGTACGCCCAGGAAGCCGGCCTTCTCGCCCAGCTCGAACCGGCAATCGGCCGAGTCCCTGCCGCCGTCCGTGACGCGCCAGCGGCCGTAGGCGTCCTCCGTGCGGGCCGGCTCCGCCAGGCGCCGGATGCGCGCCTGCTCCGGATCGAGGCGGTCGACCAGGGCCTGACCAAGCGCCTCGCCGATCTTCTCGCCGTCGACGCCGACGGTCACGCCGGTGGTCGTGCTGCGGGTGACGGTGCGGGTGGTGGTCCCGTCGGTGGTCGTGGTGGTGGTCGACCGGGTTGTGGTGGAGCTCGTCGACTGGGCGTGCGCGACGCCCCCGGCCAGCGCGACGACGGCCGCGGCGGCCAAAGCGGTACTACGGAACATACTCTTCCCCTGACGCAACTGCCCCCCACGATAGCGGCCAGGCCGACAGGATCAACCGGTCGCGCCGCCGCCCTTGCGATCAGGCGCCGGCTGTCGTTTGCTCAGCCCGCAAGGGGAGTCGGCGATGATCAGGATTGCGAACGCGGCGACGGCGGTGACCGCATGGCGTTGATCCAGTCGCCGCTGGCCCTGCTGGCCGTGCTCGCGGTCGGGGTCGTGGCTTCGGAGCTGCTCGGCCGGCTGTCCTGGGGCCGCAAGGTCGGCGCGGCCCTGATCGTCATCGTGGTCGGCGCCCTGCTGGCCAACTTCAGGATCGTGCCGCCGGCCGGGGCCGGCGGGCCGGTCTATGATCCGATCTTCGCGGTGGTCACGCCCGCCGCCATCTTCCTGATTCTGCTGGAGGCCAACCTGAAGGCGCTGCGCCGGGCGGGCGGGCCGATGCTGATTGCCTTCGGCCTGGGCGCCGTGGGCACCGTGGCCGGCGTGCTGGTCGCCGGGCTGCTGACCCCGGCGCGGGCGATGCTGGGCGACAGGTTCGAGGCGCTGTCGGGCATGTTCGCCGGCACCTACATCGGCGGCAGCGCCAACTTCAACGCCCTCGCCCTGCACTACGGCGTCCTGCGCGAGGGCGACGTCTACGCGACAGCCGTCGTCGTCGACAACATCGCCACCGGGGTGTGGATCCTGATCACCGTGGCGATGCCGGTTCTGCTCTACCGCACGGGCCTGTTCGGCAAGCCGGGCGAGCGGACGGCCGTCGCGGCCGAGGTCGATCCGGAAGCGGTCGTGGCGCCGCCGCTGACCGGCAGCCTGGCCGTCGCCCTGCCGCTGGCCCTGGCCCTGGCCGGCGTTGTCGTCTCCAACCTCGCCGCCGCCTGGCTGGGCAGCCTGGGGCTGGCCATTCCCTCGATCCTGATCCTGACCACCCTGGCGCTGGCCGCGGCGCAGATCCCCGTCGTCGCGCGCATGACCCTGGCCCGGCCGCTGGGGCTCTACGGTGTCTACGTCTTCCTGATCGTGGTCGGGGCCAGCGTCGACATCGCCGCCCTGATCGCCTCGGGTCCGCTGGGGCTGATGCTGATGGCCTTCGTGACCGTCCTGATGCTGGTGCACGGGGCGGTCCTGATCACCGCCGCCCAGGTCCTGAAGATCGAGCCGGAGATCGTCGCCATCGCCTCCAACGCCAACATCGGCGGCGCGACCAGCGCGGTGTCCCTGGCCGAGGCCTTCGGCCGCGAGGACCTGGTCCTGCCCGGCCTGATCGCCGGCACCGTCGGCACGGCGGTCGGCACCTACATCGGCTTCGCGGTGGCGGCGATCCTCTGAGGGGATCAAAGGGGGACTGGATATCGTGTCCCGCCTTCGGGACATGATTTCCTGTCCCTCAACAGCGACAGCCGGTGTTGAGGGACAGCTACCGACGTCCCGGACGGGACGACGGAAGCGGTCCCGGCCTACTCCCCGAACAGGTCCGCCGTCTGGTCCAGCACCTCGCGGGCGAGGGCCCGGTTCAGCGGTCGCCCCTGCTCGCCGGCGGCCTGGTCCAGCAGGCGGACCATCTCACGGGCGGCGGCGACCGAGCGCGGCATGCGCCTGACCAGATAAGCGTAAAGGTCCGGCGCCGGGCGGTGCAGCTTCTCGCGGAACAGCGCCTCCAGCACCGCGATCAGCAGGTCGTCGTCGGGCTCGCCGATCTCGGCCACGGTCAGGGCGTTCAGTCGCGATCGCAGATCGGGCAGGGCGGCCGTCCAGCTCGAGGGACGCGTCCGCGCGGTCAGCAGCAGCCCGCCGTCCGTGGCCGCGCGGTTGATCAGGTGGAACAGCGCCTCGTCGCCCGCGCGGTCGGCGTCCTCGACCAGCACCGGCTTGCCGGCCAGGGCGGCCAGGTCTTCGCCCGGGGTGTAGAGGGCCGCGCGGGCCTGCGCCGCCCAGATCGCCGCCAGGTGCGTCTTGCCCGCGCCCTCGGGCCCGACCAGCGCCAGCGTCCCGCCCGGCCATGCCGGCCAGCGGTCCAGCAGCGCCAGCGCCTGCGCGTTGGCCGCCGACTCCACGAACGCCGCCCGGGTGTGCAGCGGCGGGGTGACGAGCGGGATGGTCAACTGGCGGGGGCGGGGGGTCACCGTCGCGGTTTACCACGCACTTCGGCCGCGGCGAGCGGGACGGGGCAGCATGTGGGGGATAGCTGGCGCTGCTCTGGGGACAATCCATGGCCCACTCTCATCGGGGGGACAAGCCCGCCCCGAATCCTTGACTTTCCGGCCGCCTCATGCGCCCTTCCGCGCCTCCCGGAATCCGGCTTTCGAGCCGCCAGAAGATGACTTGAGATCATGCACGCCTATCGCACTCACACCTGTGGTCAGCTCCGTGGCGGCGACACCGGCGCCAATGTGCGGCTGTCGGGCTGGATCCATCGCAAGCGCGACCACGGCGGCCTCGTCTTCGTCGACCTGCGCGACCACTACGGCCTGACCCAGCTGGTGATCAGCCCGACCACGCCGGGCTTCGACCTGATCGAGCGGGTGCGCACCGAAAGCGTCATCCGCGTCGATGGCGAGGTGGTGGCCCGTTCGGCCGAGACCATCAATGCCAACCTGCCCACGGGCGAGGTCGAGATCCGCGTCTCGGCCATCGAGATCCTGTCGGAAGCCGCCGAGCTGCCGCTGCCGGTGTTCGGCGAGCCCGACTACCCCGAGGAAATCCGCCTCAAGCACCGCTACCTCGACCTGCGCCGCGAGACCCTGCACAGGAACATCGTGCTGCGGTCGAAGGTGATCCACTCGATCCGCCACCGCATGGTCGGGCAGGGGTTCCTCGAGTACCAGACGCCTATCCTGACGGCCTCCTCGCCCGAGGGCGCGCGCGACTTCCTGGTGCCCTCGCGCCTGCATCCCAGCAAGTTCTACGCGCTGCCGCAGGCCCCGCAGCAGTTCAAGCAGCTGCTGATGGTCAGCGGCTTCGACCGCTACTTCCAGATCGCCCCCTGCTTCCGCGACGAGGACCTGCGCGCCGACCGGTCGCTGGAATTCTACCAGCTCGACGTCGAGATGAGCTTCGTCACGCAAGAGGATGTCTTCGCGGCGATCGAGCCTGTCATGCACGGCGTGTTCGAGGAGTTCGCGAACGGCAAGCCGGTGACGCCCTATCCGTTCCCGCGCATCGCCTATCGTGACGCGATCGCCTGGTACGGCAGCGACAAGCCCGACACCCGCAACCCGATCAAGATGGCGCAGGTCTCCGGCCATTTCCGCGACGGTGGCTTTGGCCTGTTCGCGAAGATTCTGGGCGCCGACGAGAAGAACGCCGTCTGGGCGATTCCGGCTCCGACCGGCGGTTCCCGCGCCTTCTGCGACCGCATGAACAGCTGGGCGCAGGGCGAGGGCCAGCCGGGCCTGGGCTACATCTTCTGGTCCGAGGACCAGGGCGGCTGGGGCGGCCCGATCGCCAAGAACCTGGGCCAGGAGCCGACGCAGGCGCTGATGGCGGAGCTGGGCCTTGGCCAGGGCGACGCGGCCTTCTTCGTCGCCGGCGACCCGAAGGTCTTCTACAAGTTCGCCGGCGCGGCCCGCACGCGGGTCGGCACGGAGCTGAAGCTGATCGACGAGGACCGCTTCGACTTCTGCTGGATCGTCGACTTCCCGATGTTCGAGTGGAGCGAGGAAGAGAAGAAGGTCGACTTCAGCCACAACCCCTTCTCGATGCCGCAGGGCGGGATGGAGGCGCTGGAGACCCAGGATCCGCTGTCGATCCTGGCCTACCAGTACGACATCGTCTGCAACGGCTACGAGCTGTGCTCGGGCGCGATCCGGAACCACAAGCCGGAGATCATGCTCAAGGCCTTCGAGATCGCCGGCTACGGCCAGGACGTGGTCGAGGAGCAGTTCGGCGGCATGCTGAACGCCTTCCGCTTCGGCGCGCCGCCGCACGGCGGTCTGGCGCCCGGCATCGACCGCATCGTCATGCTGCTGGCCGGCCAGACGGCGATCCGCGAGGTCATCGCCTTCCCGCTGAACCAGCAGGGCCAGGACCTGCTGATGAACGCCCCCTCCGAGGTCGAGGAGCGTCAGCTGAAGGAACTGCACATCCGGCTCGCCCCGCCGATCAAGTAGGCGAACCTGCACCCGTGTTCCCGGCGAAGGCCGGGATCCATGGTCTGTCGCTGCATCATTGGTGGTTGCCCGGAAGCCGGCTCAGGGTCGTGGGCCCCGGCCTTCGCCGGGGAGACGGGAGAGGGTTGAGCCTGGCTGGTGAACTGGCCGGCCGTCCCTACTGCACGGCGATGATCATCTTCGGCGCGGGCGGCGCGGCCTTGGGCGGCTTGGGCGGAGCCGGCGGCGCGGGCGGGGCCGGGGGAGGCGGGACCATCGCGTCACGCACCACGATCATCCGCCGATTGCCGCAGGCCTTAATCTTCAGGCCGGTCGGCAGTTTGGTCTTGTCATCGCCGCAGGCGCCGTCGATCTGGCTCTGACGCAGGTTGCGGGCGCCGGTCAGGTTGGCGCCGGCCAGGATCGCCCCGTCCAGGCTGGCGCCCCGGAAATCGGCGCCGGCGAAGCTTGCGCCGGTCAGCATGGCGCGGTCCAGGTCCGCCCCCCGGAACGAGGCGCCGTCGAAGCGGCCGGAGACCAGCATGGCCCCGGTCAGCTCGGCGTCGGCGAAATCGGCGCCCCGACCGTCGACATGCACCATCCGGGCGCCGACCAGCTCGGCGCCGGTGAACCGGGCGCCCGAAAGGTTGGCGAAGGACAGATTGACGCCCGGCATCTCCGCGCCGCGGGCGCTGACGCCGCTGAAGTTGGCGCGGACAAAGCTGGTCCCGGGCGCCTCGACGCCGTCGAGCGAGGCGTTGCTGAAGTTGGCGGAGGTGAAGTCGCTGGCGATGATCTCGGCGCCGCGCAGGTCGGCGTTCGTCAGCCGGGCGCCCTGGAAGCTGGAGTGGATGAAGGTCGCGCCGCGGAGGTCGGCGTTGGCCAGTGAGGCGCCGGCGAAGTTGGCGCCGGCGAAGCGCGCGTTGGTCAGTCGCCGGCCCGACAGGTCGCACTTGGCGCAGGCGCCGCCGAACGAGACCAGCCGGGCGATGTCCTTCTCACCGATCATCGCCTGCGCCGGCGTCGCCGCGAGGGCGCCCGACAGGACGAACAGGGAGAGGGCGAGGCCGAAACGGGTCATCAGAGGACGGGCGGCTCCTGGTGGAGAAGGCTCACCGTTTGTTTGACGCGCGCGCCTTGGGAACTCCACTTAAATCGCGGTAACCCTTCGGATTTCAGCGACACGCCGGTATGCGAAGGCCGCGCGGCAGGCGGGTCGCCTGGTCGCCGCAGGCGGCGTCGAGCTGGCGCTGGGTGAGGCCGGAGGCGCGGTCCAGCTCGGCCCCGCTGAAGTTGGCGCCGGTCAGGTTCGCGCCGGCGAACCGGGCCCCGACCAGATAGGTTCCCACGAAGCTGGCGTTGGTCAGATTGGCGCCGGCGAAGCTGGCCCCGCCGAACACGCCGCCGTAGGCGTTGACGTCGCGAAGGTCCGCCCCGGCGAAGCTGGCCCGGTTCATCACCACCAGGCTGAGATCGGCCTGGCGCAGGCGCGCGCGCGACAGGTTCTGGCCGGACTTCTCCAGCCCCGACAGCTCGGCCTGGAACAGGTTGCAGCCCGGGCAGCTGGCCCCGGCCTTAACCCGGGCGATCTGGCCGGCGTTCTGGGCCGCGGCCGGCGAGGCGGCGAGCAGGGCGGCAAGCGCAAGGAGGGCGAAACGGGTCATGGCGGCGCGGTCTTCCGATCGATGGCTGCGGCCATCTTTAGCGCCGCAAGCTTAAAGCCGCGTTGAGCATGTGCGGTGCTTGCACGCTCCCCCGTCATCGTCGGACTTGTTCCGACGACCCATGCGTGGTGAGCGTCCTGAAGAGGCTCGGCGATAGACGGCGCACGATCTCGAATGCCTGTGTTCATGGGTCGTCGGAACAAGTCCGACGATGACGAGGGGAGGGGGCGCCTCAGCCCTCCCCCTGCGACCCGCAGGCGCCGCACACCCCGCCGATCACGGCCAGGTCGCCGCAGGCCGGGCAGACGCCGGCGGCGCGCTGCAGCAGTTCGCCCTGGACCTCGGCCTTGCGGCCGCCGATCGGCAGGAAGACCAGGTTGTCGGGCGCCGCGCCGCGGGCGAAGCCCTTGGAGATGAAGCGCGAGGCCGGCTGCGGCTCGACCTCGAGGGCGACCATGGGCGCGCCGTCGTCGTCGGCCTTGCCCCGGCCCAGGCCGTCGGCGTTCAGCTCGCCCGGGTCGGCGTTGGCCAGGTCGTCGCGGCCCAGGTAGCTGACGCCCAGCTCGCGGAACACATAGTCCAGGATCGAGGTGGCCGACTTGACCGAGTCGTTGCCGGTCACCGGACCGGCCGGCTCGAAGCGGGTGAAGACGAAGGCGTCGACGAACTCGTCCAGCGGCACGCCGTACTGCAGCCCGATCGAGATCGAGACCGCGAAGTTGTTCATCAGGCTGCGGAAGGCGGCGCCTTCCTTGTGCATGTCGATGAAGATCTCGCCCAGTTCGCCGTCGTCGTACTCGCCGGTGTGCAGATAGACCTTGTGGCCGCCGACGGCCGCCTTCTGGATGTAGCCCTTGCGGCGGTCGGGCAGCTTGCGGCGGCTGCGCTCGACCTCGACGATCTTCTCGACCACCCGCTCGGTGACGGTCGGCTCGATGCGCGGCGCCTTCGGGGCTTCCGGCTCGGGCAGGACCAGGCTGAAGGCGGCCGGCGCGGCCTCGCGCTCGATGCGGAAGGCGCCGATCCCGGCGCGGACGGCCGCTTGCTGCGCAGCGAGCGCCTCGGCTGGCGTGGCGGCGAAGGGCAGGGCCAGGTCGGTGACGGCCGGAAGGTCGCTGGCGGCCTCGACCGCCGCCGCCATCGCCAGCCGCGCGTCCAGGTCCGGGGCGGCGAACACGGCGCGCGCGGCCTCGTCCAGGCCCGGGCAGCCGGCGAGGTCGCCGCTGCCCAGGGCGTACTGTTCGGCGGCGCGGACGTCGGCGCGGGTGAAGCCGGCGAAGGCCAGGGTGTCGAACGCCGCGCCCGTGGCCGCCTCGGTCGAGGCGCCGAGGACATCGGCGACGAAGCCGACGCCGATGACGGCCGGCGCGAAGGCTTCCACAAGCGACGCGGCGAAGGGCAACTGCCCTTCGGCCGCGCTGATCTCGTAGTCGGTGAAGCCGCAGTGCTGCAGCTCGGCGTGGCCGACGCCGGGGGCGTCCTCCAGCGTGCCGTGGCCCAGCGCGTGGACCCGGGCGGCGTCAAGGTCGGCCCCAAGGGCGGTGAGGCCGTCCAGCACGGCGGCGGGCAGCACGCGGATCACCTCGCCATCGGCCGTCTCGGCCACGGTGGTCAGGGCGGGCAGGGGCGCGACCCCCAGGCTCGCTCCGCCCAGCCGCAGGGCCAGTTCCGGATCCTCCAGCGGCATGAGGGTGAGAGCCGGCAGGTCCGGCGTGGCGGCGTCGAGCGCGCGTGCGGCCTCACCCGCGGTGCGCCAAAGGGCGCGGGCCGCGTCGCGGGCATCGGCGGAGGCGTAGGCGAGGCCCCGGCTCATGATGCGTTCGGCAAGGCCGGCCAGGGTCAGGGCGGGCGTGGCGCCGGCGTCGGCCGCCTGGACCTTCAGCGCCAGGCCGACGATGCGGACGGCCTGGGTGAGGTCTTCGTCATCGTCGGCGAGTGTTCGGACGTCGATCGCCGCGCGCGGTCCGGCCGAAGCGGCCTGAAGGCGTGCGGCGGTGTCGGGATCGCGGGCCAGGGTCAGGGCGCCGGTGCGCCAGCCGGCCGTCGCCTGTTCGGCGCCCAGCTGGGCCGGATCGGCGGCCGCGAGCAGGCCCGGGACCGGCGGCAGCTGCAGCCAGGCCGGGTCGGGCGCGTCGCCGGAGAGGCCCAGCGCGATGGCGTCGGCGATGGCGTCGTCGCCGGCCCCGGCGGCGCGGGCGGCCAGGGCGGCGCGGGCCAGGGCCGGGTTGCCGGCCGGATCGGCGCAGGCGGCGGCGTCGCCCTCGCAGCGGCGCACAGCGTCGGCCACGGCGCACAGGCGTTCGCCGGTGAAACCGGCCGCCCGGACGGCCAGGGCGCGCCCCTCCGTCTCTGCGATCAGCCTGCGGACGGCCAGGGTGAAGGCCGGTGTGCCGGCGACCGGGATGTCGTCGCCGCCATCCAGAGGCCGGCCGGGGCCGAAGGCGGCAAGGCCCAGGGCGAGAAGGGTCTGAAGTTCGGCCTGGAAGGCCGATCCGTCCGGCTTGCGGTCGAAGACGCCCAGGGCGGCGGCGCGCTGCGTGATCGCGGCGGCGAAGCGTTCGGGACCGCCGGCCAGCAGGCCGTCCCGGGTCGGCGGGCCGGCGTCGATGGTCGCCGCCTCGGCCCAGTCCAGCCAGGCCTCGACCCGCGCCGAGGTCCAGCCGCGGGGCGCGAGCACCCCGTGCAGCGCGTCGGCGGTCTCCACCGTCCGCAGCTCGAGCTCGGGGGGCGTTCTCTTCGCCAGCCGCCTCGCAAAACGCATGGACCCGACTCTCCTGCACAGGTTCTGGCAAGGCTAGAGAGCAGGCCGGACGCGGGCAATAGATATGGCGTGCCGAAGGTGTCGCATCCACAAGATGTTGCGGGGCGGCGCGCTGGACGCCGCGCGGGCCAGCGGCTATGGTCCGCCCGCCCTAACAGCCTTGAAAATACCGGATCAGCGCGTGCTCAAAGCGATCTTCACCTGGTGGAACGGCGCCACGATCGGCCAGAAGTTCCATATCGGACGCCGCGGCGTCTTCGTCGGCCAGGACGAGCTGGGCAACCGCTACTACGAGGCGCGGGACGACAAGGACAGCTACGACAAGGGGCGCAAGCGTCGCTGGGTGATCTACAACGGCTACGCCGAGGCCTCGAAGGTCACCCCCGACTGGCATGGCTGGCTGCGCTACACCTTCGACGAGCCGCCCAGCACCCATCCGCTGCCGCGCCGCGCCTGGGAAAAGGACCACCGTCCCAACCTGACCGGCACCGTCCACGCCTGGCGGCCCAAGGGCTCGATCAGCGGCGAGGGCCAGCGCGACAAGGCCACCGGCGACTACCAGGCCTGGACCCCGGAATAGGATTCCGTCGATGCGGCTGAGGCTCACCCTTCTGGCCGGCCTGGCGCTCGCGGGCGCCGTGGGTCTGGCGCAGGCGCAGCCGGCTCCGCAGACCGCGCCCGTCCTGCCGCCGGCCGAGCCCGCGCCGCCGGCCGCCGAGGAGCCCCCCTCCGGTCCAGCCGACCGCGCCCGCGCCGCTTCCGACGCCCGCGCCGATCACCGCTGAAAAGCCCGCCCAGGCCGCCGCCAAGCCCAAGGTCGCCGAGAAGCCCGCCGCGCCCAAGCCCCGCGTCCGGGGCGGCGCGGCGATCATCCAGGCCATCGACAAGGTGACCGCCGAAACGCTGAAGTTCGAGGCGCCGGTCGGCCAGCCGATCCGCTACAAGACCCTGATCATAACCGTGCGCGCCTGCGAGACCACGGCCGACGACGAGGAGCAGCCGGACTCCGCCGTCTACATGACCGTCGAGTCGCAGCCCAAGGCCGCGCCCGGCCGCGCCGCGCCGACGCCGCGGCAGGTGTTCCGCGGCTGGATGTTCGCCTCCTCGCCCGGCCTAAACCCGCTGCAGCACCCGGTCTATGACGCCTGGCTGATCTCCTGCAGGGCGGCTGCGCCGGCGCCCGCGAAGCGGTAGAAGTCGCCTTCGACGGCCAGCGCCTCGTCGAGGCGGCGGCGATAGGCCTGGCGGCTGATCTCGACGGTCCCGAACTGCGTCAGGTGCTCGGTCAGGAACTGGGTGTCCAGCAGCTGGTAGCCGCCGGCGATCAGCCGCGCCACCAGATGCACCAGCGCCACCTTGCTGGCGTCCCGCGCCCGGCTGAACATGCTCTCGCCGAAGAAGGCCCCGCCCAGCGACACGCCGTAGAGGCCGCCGACCAGGGCGCCGTCCAGGCGCACCTCGACGCTGTGGGCCCGGCCCTGGCGATGCAGCGCCTCGTACATGCGCTGGATCGGGTGGTTGATCCAGGTCTCCGTCCGGCCGGGCGCCGCCTCGGCGCAGGCCTCGAGCACCGCGTGGAAGTCGGTATCGACCGTCACGGCGAAGCGATCGCTGCGCACGGTCCGCGCCAGCCTCTTCGAGACATGAAAGCCGTCGAGCGGGACGACGCCGCGCCGCTGCGGATCGATCAGGAAGACCCGGTCATCCTCCCGCCCGTCGGCCATCGGGAACACGCCCCGCCGGTAGCAGGCGAGCAGTTCCTCCAGATCGAAGACGTCATGGGCCATGGGGGAGGGTTGTAGCAGAGGGCGTAGCGCCGCGCTCATCCTCTCCCCGTGGGAGAGGTGGCCCGGCAGAGCCGGGTCGGAGAGGGAAGCGCGGGCCGGATGACTGGCCGCCGTGCCTCCCTCTCAGTCATGGCTCCGCCATGACAGCTCTCCCAAGGGGAGAGCCTGTCCGGACTACCCCTGCGCCTTGATCCACTTTTCCAGCCAGTGGATGTTGTAGTCGCCCTTGCGGATGTCTTCCTGTTGCAGCAGGTCCTGGAACAGCGGGATGGTCGTCTCCACGCCGCTGACCACCATCTCGCTGAGGCAGCGCTGGGTGCGGGCGATGCACTCGTCGCGGTCGCGACCGTGGACGATCAGCTTGCCGATCAGGCTGTCGTAGTAGGGCGGGATCGAATAGCCGTCGTAGAGGGCGCTATCGAGCCGCACGCCAAGGCCGCCGGGCGCGTGGAAGCCGGTGATGGTGCCGGGCGACGGCGTGAAGGTGCGGGCGTTCTCGGCGTTGATCCGGCACTCGATCGCGTGGCCCTCGAAGGTCACGTCGTCCTGGGTGAAGCTGAGTGGGAGGCCGGCGGCGATGCGGATCTGCTCGCGGACCAGGTCGATGCCGGTGATCGCCTCGGTGACCGGGTGCTCGACCTGCAGGCGGGTGTTCATCTCGATGAAGAAGAACTCGCCGTTCTCCCACAGGAACTCGATGGTCCCGACGCCCAGGTAGCCGATGGCGCGGATCGCATCGACCACCACCTTGCCGATGGCGGCGCGTTCGGCCGGGCTGAGGGCCGGGGAGGGGGCTTCTTCCAGCACCTTCTGGTGGCGGCGCTGCAGCGAGCAGTCGCGCTCGCCCAGGTGCACCACGTTGCCGTGGCTGTCGGCCACGACCTGCAGCTCGATGTGCCGCGGGGTCTGGAGGTAGCGCTCCATGTAGACGGTGTCGTCGCCGAAGGCCGAGCGGGCTTCCGAGCGGGCGGTGGAGACGGCCTCGTAGAGGTCTTCCTGGGTGGCCGCGACCTTCATGCCGCGTCCGCCGCCGCCCGCCGCCGCCTTGATCAGGACGGGGAAGCCGATCTTCGCGGCGGCCTCGAAGGCCTCCTCCTCGGTGGTCACGCCGCCGTCCGAGCCGGGCACGACCGGGATGCCGGCGTCCTTCACGGCCTGTTTGGCGGTGATCTTGTCGCCCATCATCCGGATGTGCTCCGGCTTGGGCCCGATGAAGGTGAAGCCGTGAGCGTTCACGATCTCGGCGAAGCGGGCGTTCTCCGAGAGGAAGCCGTAGCCGGGGTGGACCGCCTGGGCCCCGGTGATCTCGCAGGCGGCGATGATCGAGGGGATGTTCAGGTAGCTCTTGGCGGCGGGGGCCGGGCCGATGCAGACGCTCTCGTCGGCCAGGCGAACCCACATGCCGTTGGCGTCGGCCTCGGAGTGGACCGCCACGGTGGCGATGCCCATTTCCTTGCAGGCGCGGTGAACCCGCAGAGCGATTTCGCCGCGGTTGGCGATCAGGATCTTGTCGAACACGGCGGGGCCTATTCGATAATGACGAGCGGCTCGCCGAACTCGACGGGCTGGGCGTCAGACACCAGGATCGCGACGATCTTGCCGGCGCGCGGCGAGGGGATCGGGTTCATGGTCTTCATGGCTTCGACGATCAGCAGGGTCTGGCCCTCGGCGACCGACTGTCCGACCTTCACGAAGGTGTCCGCGCCGGGCTGCGACGACAGGTAGACGGTGCCGACCATCGGCGACTTGACCTTGTCGCCGGCGGCGACGGCTGGGGCGGCTTCCACGGCCGGGGCCGCGACGGGCGCCGGAGGGGGCGCGGCGGCCGCAGGGGCCTGTGCGGGGACGGGCTGGTAGACGGCGGCGGGCGCGGCGGCCGTCAGCTCCCTGGCGACGCGGATCTTCAGGCCGCCGGTTTCGACTTCGATCTCGGTGAGACCGGTGTCCTTGAGGATGTCGGCCAGCTTGCGCACCACCTTGGTGTCGATGGTCTGGGCGGCGTCGCCGGACTCGGGAGCGGCCTTGGGCGTGGTCATAAGCGTCTACCTTGGGGTTTTCGGGTCAGGCCGAGGCGCCGGAGGCGCCGATCAGGCCGGCGGCGGCCTGGACCGCCAGTTCGTAGCTTGCGGCCCCGAAGCCAGAGACGACCCCGGTGGCGGCGAGTGAAACATAGGTCTCCCGGCGAAACGCCTCGCGCGCGGCCGGGTTCGACAGGTGGCATTCGATGATCGGTATAGCGAGAGTCTTGAGCGCGTCGAGCAGGGCCACGGAGGTGTGACCGTAGCCGGCGGGATTGATGATCAGCGCGCAGGCGTCCGTGCGGGCCTCCTGCACCCAGTCGATCAGCTGTCCCTCGTGGTTGGATTGCCGGAACACGATGGCGTGGCCCAGCGCCGCGGCGCGGGCTTCGCACCGCGCCTGCACATCGGCCAGCGTGTCGCGTCCATAGATTTCCGGCTCGCGGGTCCCCAACAGGTTGAGGTTCGGCCCGCTCAGCACATGGATGGGTTTGCCCATTCGGCCCCGCCGTCGTTTCGCGGCCCTTGTATCTTTGCTTTGCCGGGGTCACAAGCGCGGGACCATGCGCATCTTCGTCAATGGCGAGCAGCGGGACGTGCAGAACGTTCCCACCGTGGCCGATCTGGTCGCGGCCCTGGGGCTTGAGACCCGCAAGGTGGCCGTCGAACGCAACCTCGAGATCGTGCCCCGCGGCCTGCACGCGGCGACGCCCGTGCATGAGGACGACCGCTTCGAGATCGTGACCTTCATCGGCGGCGGCTAGCTGTATTCGCTGCAGCTTCAGTAGTTTCCGATGGACCTGTGGAAAATACAAACTTGCCGGTTCCCGCTCATCGTGAGATATGGCCGCCATCGAACTTCGATCTGGCTCGGCCAGCGATTGCGGAAATCCTCAGGATTGACCCGCGAAAGCCCTCCCTTCCTCCTGGATTTTTGATCGTGCGGTCGCATCTCGCGGGCCGTGATACCGACTTTCTGCAAGGCAATATTACAATGGCTACCGGTACTGTTAAGTGGTTCAACGCCACCAAGGGCTTCGGCTTCATCCAACCTGACGCCGGCGGCGGCGACGTGTTCGTGCACGTGTCGGCGGTTGAGCGTTCGTCGCTCGGTTCGATCTACGAAGGCCAGAAGCTCAGCTTCGAACTCGAGCGCGACCAGCGCAGCGGCAAGATGTCCGCCGGTCAACTGGGCTCGGCCGAGTAACCCTCGCCCCTGTTGAACGACGATGACGGGTCGGCTCGCGCCGGCCCGTTTTTCGTTTGTGTGCGGCGCAACGTGGCTTCTGTGCTAGAGAGTCTGCACGCTCCGTTGTGAGCCCTGCCGGCGACTGGCCAGTCCGCCGTCCTGCCCGACACTCGACCCGCGTCGCGGGGCGTCGGGGGAGAAAGGCGACCCGCATGAACCAGACGACCCCGGCCCTGAGCCGCTACACGCCGCCCGTCCGCAAGCGCGACGCCGTCTCCGAACTGCGCGCCGCCATCGCCGAGGCCGAAGGCCGCGGCGTCAAGCGCAAGGCCATGCTGCTCCAGTTGACCCACAGCGACGCCTCGCTGCTCAAGCGCAGCAACGAGGTCGCCCAGAACGAGATCAGCTTTGACGGCGGCATGACCTTCCTGGGCGTGAAGGTCGAGATCGGCGAGGTCACGGTCAGCGCGCTCACCGCCCCCAAGCCGACCGCCAAGGCCGCCGCCAAGGCCGCGGCCGCCTCCTAGTCCTCGGCCGCAGCCGGTAGCGAGATCACGAATCGCGCGCCTTCGGATGACGGTTCGCAGCGGATCTCGCCCTGGCTGGCGGCCAATAGCGACCGGGCGATGGCCAGGCCCAGGCCCGTGCCGCCCTCGGCTCGCCGGCTGGTGAAGAAGGGTTCGAACAGCCGCTCGCGGTCGCCCTCCGCCACGCCCGGCCCGTTGTCCGTCACCGCCAGCTCGACCCGGCCGTCCCGCGCGGCGGCGGCGATCGTCACGGCGGTGGCGCCGGCCTGACGGCTGTTCTCCACCAGCACGGTCAGCACCGTCTCCAGCGTGGCCTCCGGCGCGGCGACGCGGGGGAGGGCGTCGGGGATATCAAGGGTCACCGCCACGCCCCGTCCGCCCAGGGCGTCGGCGACCTGCAACGCGGACGGCGCGGCCTCGACCGCGATCCCGGCCTCCGGTCGCGCCATGTCGGCCCGCGCCAGGTCGAGCAGCCGGGTGACCAGCTGGTTCAGCCGGCCGCTGTCGGCGGCGATGTTGGCCAGGAACCGCTGACGGTCCTCCGGCGTCATGGTCGCGCCGTGGTCCTGCAGCAGCTCCACCGCGCCGGTGATGCCGGCCAGCGGCGTCTTGAACTCGTGGCTGACGGCGGCGGCGAAGTCGCGCAGGTAGCGCGAGCGGCGGGCGATGGCGGCGGCCATGACCGCGAAGTCCTCGTACAGCTGCCGGATCTCCACGGCCGCCGTGCGCGGCGTCGTCGGCACGTCGCCGGCGCCGGACGCCACGTCGCGCGACGCGCGGCTGAGCGCCTCGATCGGCCGGGTGATGCCGCGCGACACCAGCCCCGACAGCACCACCAGGATGGCGATGATCCCGGCCAGGCCGAGCAGGAACTTGCCGCGATCCTCGTACAGGCCCCGGAAAAGCGCCCGGGGCGACCGCGACAGCAGCAGCACGCCCTCGACCCGGCCGTCGACGACGATCGGCCGGGCGTGGTGCAGGCGGATGCCGGAGGCCCGACTCAACCACTCGAAGTCATAGCGTTTGCGGTAGTCCGAAAGCCGACGCATCACGGTCAGCGGCTTGCCCGCCATCGCCGACTTCACCTCCTTGAGGCCCGCCAGGCTGCGCCCTTCGCCCAGGCCCAGGACCACGCGGCCGTTACGGTCCATGACTACGACCGAGGCGAGCGTGGTGCGGGTGGTCTCGTCGATGATAGGGCCCAGGGCCGGCAGGACGGCCAGGGCGTCCGGGTCGGCGGGCCTGGGCGTGTAGCTCGCGCCGGGCCGGGAGGGCAGCACCGGCGAGGCTGACAGGTCGATGCCGGTGCTTTCCGGGCGGTAGTAGCCGGGGGCCTCCTTGTCCGGCGCGCGAACCGGGGGCGGCGCGCCGGGCCACAGGGCCTGGGCCGCAGCCGACAGGGCCGCCCCCTGGCTGACCAGCTCGACCTCGGTCTGGCGCACCAGGGTGTTCTCGTAGACCCGCAGCAGCACCATGCCGGCAATCGGCATGGCCGCCACCACCAGCAGCACGATCAGCAGGATGGTCCGCAGCCGCAGTTGCGGCCAGTGGCGCTTGATGAACTCCTTCAGCCGCGCGATCACGCCCGCGCGCCGGTGCAGGCGCCCAGCCGATAGCCGACCCCGGCCCGGGTCTCGATCACGTCATGGCCGCCCAGCGCCGTGAACTTGCCGCGCAGGTTGCGGACATGGCTGTCGATGGTCCGGTCGGTGATGGCGAAGCCTGGGCCGTGCAGCCGGTCGATGATGGCGTCGCGGGTGAAGACCTTGGCGGGCGCGGCGGCCAGGGTCTTGAGGATGCCGAACTCGGTGACGGTCAGCGCCGCCTCCTGCTCGTCCCACAGGGCGCTCCAGCCGTCGAGGTTCAGGGTCAGCCGGCCGCGCACCACCGGGGCGGCCGGCGCCTCGGCGTCGATGGCCTTGCTCGCGCCGGTCCGGCGCAGGATGGCCTGGACGCGGGCGGTGACCTCGCGCGGGCTGAACGGCTTGACCACATAGTCGTCGGCGCCCAGCTCGATGCCCAGCACCCGGTCGATCTCGTCGTCGCGCGAACTCAGGAACAGGATCGGCAGGTCGCCCTGAGCCCTCAGGCGGCGGCAGACCTCCAGCCCGTCGAGCCGGGGCATGTTGATGTCCAACACCACCAGGTCCGGCCGCTGCTGCGCCACGGCGGCCAGCGCCGCCTCGCCGTCCTCGGCCTCGCGGGTGGCGAGCCCGGCCTTGGCGAGGGCAAAGGCCAGAAGCTGGCGGATGTGGGGGTCGTCATCGACGATCAGGATCGAGCGCTGCATGGGAGGCATCATCGGCCCCCGGCGCGCAGCGTCAACGGGGGAGGGGTGCAGGGGGCGAACCGCTGTCGTGCAGATTCGGTGCAGGAGGATTTCGCCACGGGCGACAACCTCAGGAGACATTTATAGATAGCGAGTTATGATTATGCGCGCATAAGTTACAATTCGATCGTGGTGAAGTGCTGGTCGGCGGTCTTGAAAAATATAATGCAGAGATTATAATTTCATGGCTTGGGTTGTCGTCTTCCACGAAGCCTTCGAACCGGAATTCACCGGACTGGATGAAGCCGTGCAGAACGCTCTCCTGGTCGAGACAGGTCTGCTGGAACGGTTTGGTCCGGCATTGGGCCGACCACACGTCGATACGCTCAAGGGGTCGAGGCATCGCAACATGAAGGAGCTGCGCGTTCGGGCCGCGGACGGCGTTTGGCGCTTCGCCTTCGCATTTGATCCACGGCGGCGGGCGGTGATCCTGGTCGGCGGTGACAAGTCCGGCATCGCCAGGGATCGCTTCTATCGCCCCCTGATAAGACGGGCCGACGAGCGGTTTGACGTATGGTTGGAACAGGAGACCTGAGCATGGCCCGCACTCGAGCCGACATACTCGCCAGCCTGCCGCCCGCTCGCCGGGCCGAGATCGAGGCCGCGACCGCTGAACGGATCGCCGAGGTCGAGGGGTTGCGCGCGCTTCGCAAGTTGGCTGGCCACAGTCAGGCCTATGTCGCCGAAGCGCTGGGCGTCAAACAGCCTGCCGTCGCCCAGATGGAGAAGCGCACGGACGTTTATCTTTCCACACTGCGCCAGTACATCGAAGCTGCTGGCGGGCGCCTGGAACTGATCGTCGAGATGCCGGGGCTGGAGCCCATCCGGCTGACCGGGTTCGGCGACCTTCGCGGAGACGAAGGCGCGGCCTGATGCGCCTTCCCCCATCCCGCCTCCCGGCGTAAACCGCTCCTCATGACCGCCCCCCTCGACACCACCCCCGCCGCCGATACCTGGACCGTCGCCGGCCGCACCTTCACCTCGCGACTGATCGTCGGGACGGGGAAGTACAAGGACTACGCCACCAACGCCGCCGCGGCTGAAGCCGCCGGGGCCGAGATCGTCACGGTGGCCGTGCGGCGGGTGAACATCTCCGACCCGAGCCAGCCGCTGCTGATGGACTATGTGAAGCCCGACCGCTTCACCTACCTGCCCAACACCGCCGGCTGCTTCACCGGCGAGGAGGCGGTGCGGACGCTGCGGCTGGCCCGCGAGGCCGGCGGCTGGTCGCTGGTCAAGCTGGAGGTGCTGAGCGACCCCAAGACCCTCTACCCGGACATGGAGGAGACCCTGCGGGCGCTGAAGCTGCTCGTCGCCGAGGGCTTCGACGTGATGGTCTACTGCACCGACGACATCGTCTATTGCCGCAAGCTGGAGGAGGCCGGGGCGGCCGCCATCATGCCGCTGGGCGCGCCGATCGGCTCGGGCCTGGGCATCCAGAACAAGGTCAACCTGCGGCTCATCGTCGAGCAGGCGAAGGTGCCGGTGCTGGTCGATGCCGGCGTCGGCACGGCCTCCGACGCCACCATCGGCATGGAGCTGGGTTGCGACGGCATCCTGATGAACACCGCCATCGCCGAGGCCAGGGACCCGATCCGCATGGCCGTGGCCATGAAGCACGCGGTCATCGCGGGCCGCGAAGCCTACCTCGCCGGCCGCATGCCGCGCCGCATGTACGCCGACCCGAGCTCGCCGCTGGCGGGGTTGATCTAGACGGCAGGGGCCAGCGCCCGGGCGACCGCCTCGGGTTCGCGGGCGATGACAATGAGGTAGGCCCGCGTCGCCGCGTCAGGGACCTTGCGGCCCTGTTCCCAGTCGCGGAGCGTGCCGATCGGTATCCTGAATCGCTCGGCGAAAGCCTCCTGGGAAAGCTTCAGCGCGCGACGGATGATGCGAACGCGCGGGGTCGAGCGCATACGCCGCGCATCGTCTTCGGTCAGTGGCTGCGCGTCCGGATCAGCGAGGGCAGCAGCCTCGATGGCCTCGTCCGACCAGTCGGCCAGATGAAACCGGTTATCCGCGGTCCCGCTAGAAGCCTTCGTCATGGTAAAGCCGCCTTTCCTGAGCGGTCGCGAACCGCGCGGAGATGATCCGGATTCTTCCTTCCCGCTGCGTCCAGCTGACCGACAGCAATCTGCCGTCAACGAGGGCCGTGGTCGCAAATCGGTCCTCCCGATACGTCATGCGGTCATCCAGTTTCTCGAACGCAAACGGGTCATCGAAAGCCCGGCGCGCGGTGAAGAACGAAACTCCGTGCCGCGCCAGATTGGCGGCGGCCTTCGCATCGTCCCACTCGAAGTCGTCATCGCGCATAGTATGCGGCTAAGCCGTAGTATTTTCAAGGCCGCGATACACGTTAAGGTATATTTCGATTTCCGTCACCCTCCGACGCCGACGGTTGTGAACCGCGGCCTGCGCCGCTAGCGTCCAGCCCAGCAAAGAGGGTCGTCATGCGCCGCAGGTTGTTGTTCGGATCGTCCCTGGCCGCTGTGGCGGTGCTGCTCGCCGGTCCCTCCTGGACCCGCGACGAGGCGGTCTTTGATCCGCTGGCTGTTTCCACCGTCTGCAGCGGCGAGGCGGCCGACGCCCGGGCCGCGTCGGTGGACAAAGCCAGGGCCGTACCGCCGAAGCTGCTGCCGGGCTTCGGCAACGCCTCGATGGTCATCACCACGACCAGTCCCGAGGCCCAGCGCTGGTTCGACTACGGCCTGCAGCTTGCCAACGCCTTCCAGCACGACCCGGCCAAGGCGGCCTTTGCGGAGGCCGCGCGGCTGGATCCCGCCTGCGCCATGTGCGCCTGGGGCCAGGCCTGGGCCGACGGGCCGACGATCAACTACGGCATCAGCAGCGCGGAGAAGAAGGCCGCGCTGAAGCACGCGCTGCGGGCCCAGGCCCTGGCCGGCGCGGCGCCGGAGAAGGAGCGGCTGCTGATCGCCGCCGTCGTGCGCCGCTACAGCTCCGGCGAGAAGGCCTGGGCGAAGGCCATGGCGGACCTGGTGAAGCGCTACCCGACCGACGACGTCATCGGCGTCCTGGCCGCCGATTCGCAGATGACCGGCTTCAGCGACGCCGGCGCCAGGCGGGCCGTGGGGCTGCTGGAGACGGTGCTGGCCCGCAATCCCGACCAGACCGGCGCGATCCACTTCTACATCCACGCCACCGAGTGGGCCGAGGTTCCGGTCAGGGCCGTGCCCTATGCCGACCGGCTCAAGGGCCTCGCCCCGGCGGCCAGCCACCTGATCCACATGCCCTCGCACACCTGGTACCGCGTGGGCCGCTACCGCGACGCGGCCTTCGCCAATCTGGCCGCCATCGAGGCGGACAAGGCCTGGGTGGGCCAGATCGGCTGGACGAAGCCGGACTGGGAGATCCCCTACTTCGGGCACAACGTCCACTTCGCGCTGGGCGGCGCCATGATGGCCGGCGAGGCGAAGGCGGCGCTGACGATCGCCGACCGCTTCGCCGGACTGCCCGCCGACAGGCTGGACTCGCCGTGGATGCAGCTCATCGCCGGCTCGGCCTGGTTCGCCCGGGGGCGCTACGACGACCCGGACAAGGTTCTGGCCATGGCCGCGCCGGACGCGAAGCACGGGTTCCTGCGCGCCATGCGCCACTACGGCCGGGGAGAGGCCCTGGCCCGCAAGGGCGACGCCGCCGGCGTCCGCGCCGAGGCGCTGGCCATCAGGCCCGCCGGCGGCAAGCTCCTCACCGCGCAGATGGACATCGCCCGCGAGGTGCTGCTGGGCCGGGCGGCGATGATCGAGGGCCGCTACGCCGTCGCCGGCAAGCACTTCCGCAAGGCGGCCGAGCGGCAGGAGAAGGTCTTCGGCGACGGCGGCGACCCGCCGCTCTGGTGGTATCCGGTGCGTCGCAGCCTGGCCGCCGCGCTGCTGGCCGAGGGCCAGCTTGTTCCGGCGCTGGGGCAGGCGAGGGCGGTGCTGGCCAAATGGCCCGACGACCCGATGGCCCTGTCCGTGGCGGCGCGGGCCGAGGCCCTTCTGGGTCAGGAGGGCTTCGCTGCACGAGACGCCGCGGCGGCGCGGGCGGGCTGGGGCGACGGCGACCCGGCGAAGGTGGCGCTGAACCTGATCTGAGACCGGGGACATGCACTTGGGTGCCTGTCCCCTGCGAGCCTCTACGTCGTCTTGTTCCTGCGGCGCAGCTCGGCGGCGATGGCGGCCTTGAGCGAGTCGGGATCGGCGCCGTGGACGACGCCGTCGCCGACCACGAAGGCCGGGGTGCCGTCGATGCCCATCTCCTGGGCCAGCATCTGCACGTCGCGCAGGTAGGTCTGCCACTTCTCGCCCGCCATGGCGGCGCGGACGGCGGCCGGGCTGATGCCGTGCGCCATCAGGATGCGGTCGACTGCCGCCTCGTTCAGCGGCTTGGTCGTCATCAGGGCGTTGTGGATGGAGGAGAACTGGGCCGGGGTGCGGGCCAGCGAGGCGCCGGCGGCGGCGTATTCGCTGGCCGCGCCGAAGATCACCATGTCCTTGAACACGAACCGCACGTTCGGCCGGGTCCGGGCCATCTCCAGGATCTCGGGCGCGATCACCTTGCAGTAGCCGCAGTTGTAATCAAAGAATTGCACCACGGTGACCTCGCCGCCCGGATTGAGGACGTGGTCGCGACCGTCGCGTTCCAGCTTGCTGCGGTTGGGACCGATGCTGGCCTTGGCCTTCTCGGCGCGCTCGATCTGCTGCTTGGCCTCCAGGGCCCGCGACATCTCGACAAGAATTTCCGGGTTTTCAAGAAGATAGGCGCGCACCTTGGCGCCGAACTCGGGTTCGACCTTGGGCTGGCCGCAGGCGGCGAGCGTCAGGGCGAGCGCAGCAATGAACAGAACACGCATTCGAGAAGGATCCTGGAGGTTCAGCCGCCGCCGGCCTCGCGCGACAGGGCGCGCATGTCCTGGTCGGACGGGTCGGAGGCCATGACGATGTCGGTGGCCCGCACCCAGTCGGTGCTCGAGCGATCGAGCAGCTGTCGGGCGCGGATGGCGAAGGCGCGGGATTCGTTCAGCGCGCCGTAGGCGTAGTAGCGCTCGGCGGTGGCCAGGCGGGCCAGGCCCTCGTCGCCACGCCGGTCGTAGGCGACGGCCAGAAGCCGCCAGGCCTCGGGATTGTCATGCTCGAGCAGGGTGACCCGCTTGAGCTCGGCGATGCCCTCGTCGCGCTTCTTCGGGTCGTCCAGATTGACCAGGGTCTGGCCCAGGTTGATCCGCAGCAGCGGCGCGTCCGGCTTGAGCTCGACCGACCGGCGCTGCGGGGCCTCGGCCTCGGCGATGCGGCCGTAGTCGAACAGGATCTGGCCCTTCAGCTCCCAGAAGTAGGGATTTTCGGGCTGGTCGATGAGCAGGCCGTCGAGGATCCTCAGCGCCCGGTCCGGCTCCTTGGACTGGTAGTAGGCGATCGAGCGGGCGTAGCGGGCCGGAACGCTGGTGTCGCTTTCCTTGTAGCGGATGAGGGCCGCGGCCGGGTTCATGAAGCCGTCGATCTTGGCCTTCATCATCTCGAAGTCGGCGATGTCCTCGGCCGAGTCCTTGGCCGCATAGGACTTCTGGGCCGTTACGCGGTTGCGGAGCAGCTCGATGCGTTCGGACGACAGCGGGTGGCTGCGGAAGTAGGGGAAGCGCCGCGCCTCGGCGAAGACCTCCTGGTAGCGGAACTTGTCGAAGAACTCGACCAGGCCTGCAGCTGACTGGCCGGTCTTTTCCAGGAAGCCGACGGCCGCCTGGTCCGCGCGGCTCTCCTGCTCGCGGCTGTAACCGAGCGCGCCAAGGGTGCCCATCTGGCCGGAACTGGCCATGACCATGGCCCCGGCGTCCGGCGCGCCGGCCATCATCGCCAGCAGTCCCAGCCCCATGGTCAGCAGCATGGGTCGCAGCCCGGCGCGGGTCAGCTCGCCCGACCGGATCGGGTGGCCGCCGGCGATATGGCCTGTCTCGTGGGCGATGACGCCCTTGAGCTCGTTGGGCGTTTCGGCCTCCAGGATCAGGCCGGTGTTGAGCCCCATCTGCTGACCCTGGGTGGCGAAGGCGTTCAGGCTGCCGTCGCCGACCAGCAGGATGCGGACATCCTTCGGGTTGAGACCCGCCGCGGCGAAGATCGGGTCGGACTGCCGGTGCAGTATTTCCTCGATCTCCGTATCCCGCAGCAAGGTCGGCCCCCGCCCTGATTGCGCCCAGGACTGGGCGATCGGGGACAGGGTCATCGTCGTAAGCGCAAGGGCGCCGACGATGGCGCGAAACGGCCGCAGACTGGTCCGGCTGGAGGTCATGCCTCGGTACTCTCCGGTTCGCGCCCCCGCGCTTGAGCTCAAAGTGTAGTCATCGATCAGCCCCGGCGCCACCAGCCACGCTTGGGCTTCTCGGGCGGAGCGACGATTTGGGCGGGATCGGGCGTGACGGCGACCGGTTCGGGCGCGATCTCGGCGACGGCTTCGACGACCGGTTCAGGCGCGGGCGCAGGTTCCGGCTCGGCGGCTACGGGCTCGGGTTCCGGAGCGACCTCGGCGGCGGCCGGCGCTTCCGCGGCGGTCTCGGCCTCGGCCTCTTCGGCCTTGCCGGCCCTCGGCTTGCGCGCCCGGCGCGGCTTCTTGGCCGGCGCCGCCTCGGTCGAGGGCAGTTCGACCCAGATGTCGTCGGCGGGCTCGGCGGCCGCCGCCGGCGCGGCGACGGTCAGATCGCCTTCGGAAGCATCCACGACCTCGGCGATGACTTCCTCGGCCACGGCGTCGATTTCAGCCTCGGTCGAGACGACATCGGCGCGCGGACCGCGATCGCGGCCCCGGCCTCTGCCCCGCCCGCGGCCACGGCCGCGTTCGCTGCGCTCTTCCTCGGCCGCGGCGACGGCCGGAGCCGGTTCGGCGCGCTCGGCCCGCTCCGTGCGTTCCGGACGCGGAGCCTGTCCGCCCCCTTCGGCGAGCACTGCGGGGTCATGCCAGACGAACGGATCATCGCCGAACGGCACCCGGGGCCGGGTCCAGGAGAACCCGTCCTGCGGACGCGATTCGTCGCGCATGCGGCGACCGCCGCGACGGCCACGCCGGCGGCGACGCTGGTTGGCCTCTTCCTCGGTCTCGGTTTCGCCCTCGGCGAGCTCGCGTTCCGGCAGATCGCCGGCGACATCGAGTTCGCCTTCATCACGACGGCCGCCACGGCGGCGGCGGTTGCGACGGCCGCGACCCCGACGATCGGCGTCATCGCGGGACTCGGCGCCTTCGCCATCGCCGGAGGCGCGGGCCTCATCGCCCTCGTCCTCGTCATCGGCTTCGGCGCTGTCGTCCTCGTCCTCGTCGTCTTCCTCTTCTTCTTCCTCGACCTCGTCGACGAAGTCATCGTCGTCTTCCGGCGCAAAGGCGACGGCCGGGGTCCCGTAGACTTCCGGCGCGTGCAGCGAGTGCTCGCCGCTGGCGGTCCGCTCGATCTCGTGGTCGGCCTGGCCCAGGGTCTGATCGATCAGCACGGTCACGAACAGGTGGTGGGTCTGGTGGACACGCGTCAGATAGGCGCGCTTCTCGTTGAGGATGTAGAGGCCGACGGCCGGCGACACCTTCAGCGTCACCTCGCCGCCGCCCTGCAGGGCCTCGAGCTCGACAGCGCGCAGCGCGGCCAGGGCGGCCGACTCGGTGGAACGGACGCGGCCGGTGCCCTGGCAGTGTTCACAGACGTGGGTGGTGCCCTCCAGCACGCCCGAGCGGCGACGCTGGCGGCTGATCTCCATCAGGCCAAAGCCGCTGATCTTGCCCATCTGGATGCGGGCGCGGTCGTCCTTGAGGGCGTCCTTCAGCTTCTTCTCGACGGCCCGGTTGTTCTTCGACTCATCCATGTCGATGAAGTCGATGACGATCAGGCCGGCCAGGTCCCGCAGGCGCAGTTGCCTGGCGGCCTCTTCGGCGGCTTCCATGTTGGTCTTGAGCGCCGTGGCCTCGACGTTGCGCTCCTTGGTCGACTTGCCGGAGTTGACGTCGATGGCGACCAGCGCCTCGGTCTGGTTGATGACCAGGTACCCGCCGGACTTCAGCGGCACGGTCGGGGTGTAGATCTGGGACAGGTGTCCCTCGACCTTGTGGGCCACGAACAGCGGCGTCGCCTCGCGGTAGGCCTGCACCTTCTTGGCCTGGGCGGGCATCAGCATGCGCATGAAGTCGCGGGCGTCGCGGTAGCCGCGCTCGCCCTCGACCCAGACCGCGTCGATGTCCTTGTCGAACAGGTCGCGGATCGTGCGTTTGACGAGGTCCTCCTCCTCGTAGATCAGCGCCGGCGCGATCGAATGGAGGGTGGTCTCGCGAATGTTTTCCCAGGCGCGCAGCAGATAGTCGTAGTCACGCTTGATCTCTGTCTTGGTGCGCTTGGCGCCCGCCGTGCGGACGATCAGGCCCATGCCCTTGGGCACGTCCAGGCTCTGGACGATGGTCTTGAGCTTCTTGCGGTCGGTCGCCGTGGTGATCTTGCGGCTGATGCCGCCGCCGCGGGCGGTGTTGGGCATCAGGACGCCGTAGCGGCCGGCCAGCGACAGGTAGGTGGTCAGGGCGGCGCCCTTGTTGCCGCGCTCTTCCTTGACGACCTGGACGAGCATGATCTGCCGGCGGCGGATCACGTCCTGGATCTTGTAGGCCTTCATCAGCCGGCGACGGCGACGGGCCAGTTCCTCCTCGACGACGTCGTCCTCGTCGTCCGAGCCGCCGGGGCTGTCGTCCTCGTCCTCGTCGCCATCGGCGCTCGGGGCGGCGCTGCGCGAGCGGCCGCGGGACACCGGCTCGTCATCCTCCTCGGCCTGGGCGCGCAGCAGGGCTTCGCGGTCGGCGAGGGGTATCTGGTAGTAGTCGGGGTGGATTTCGTTGAAGGCCAGGAAGCCGTGGCGGTTGCCGCCATACTCGATGAAGGCGGCCTGGAGGCTGGGCTCCACCCGCGTCACCTTGGCGAGATAGATGTTTCCGCGAAGCTGTTTCTTGGACTGGCTTTCGAAGTCGAATTCTTCAATCCGGGTTCCGTCGACGACCACGACCCGGGTTTCTTCCGGGTGGGCCGCGTCGATAAGCATTTTCTTGGTCATTGAATCTGTCTCCCCGGCGCGCAGCGGAGCCTTGGCCCGGTCGCCGGTCTGTGGTGGAGGCGCGCTCCGCGCGGCCGTCCGTCGCGTCGCAAGCGGCGATGCGAAGGGGCGAATGCCAGGCCGGGGCGTTTGCGCTGCCCATAAGGTTTTTCCCTGTCGCGCAATGGTATGCGCGGGATCGGATGGTGCGTCATCGCCGGAAGGCGAGGGCCGGACGCGCGGCCTCTAACGTTCGTGCGCGGAGAATCCTCGTCATCGCGAGGTCGGCGCGCAGCGGCGACATTAGCCTCATCCCTCCGCAAAAGGAAAGCGCCGCGCGCCGTTTGAGAAGCCTTAACCAATTCGATACGGCCCGGCGGCGATACTGGAGGCCAAATCGCGAAGCGGTGAGTTGGGGCTGTAGAATGCGGGCGTTCAGGGCCGGCGGATTTCTGGCGGGCTGGAAGGGCGTGGTCGCCCTGGCCGGTCTGACTCTGTCCGGATTCGGCGTCGCCGCGGTCGCCCAGGGGGCCACCACCCCGGCGCTTCTCAAGGTCAGGCTTGGCGGAGACCAGACCGAGACGCGGGTCGTGGTCGATCTCGACCGCTCTGTCGTCGGCAAGCTGGTCTCCGACGGCGCCGACGGCAAGATCGTCGTCGCCCTGCCGCGCATCGACGCCCCGGCCGACCTGCGCGGCGGCGGCCAGGGGCTGGTCCGGCGCTGGCATGTCGAGCGCGCCGGCGGTTCGGCCCGGCTCAACCTCGAACTGGCCCGCGACGCCGAGGTGCGCCGCCGCTTCCTGCTGCCGCCCGGCGACGGGGTGAAGAGCTATCGCTATGTCATCGACCTGAAGGCCCGTCCGGGCGCCGGACCGGCGATGGGCGCCACGCCGGTCTCGACGACGACCCGACCGCGGGCCGCGGTCATCACCCGTGCGCCGGAGCGCAAGGGGCCGCGCGTGGTCGTCATCGACGCCGGGCACGGCGGCCGGGATCCCGGCGCCATCGGCAGCAGAACCCACGAAAAGGACATCACGCTTGCGGCCGCCAAGGCCCTGAAGGCCCGGCTCGAGAAGTCCGGCCGCTACAGGGTGGTGCTGACGCGCACCGGCGACGCCTATGTGCCGCTCGACGGGCGGGTGAAGATTGCCCGAGCCGCCGACGCCGACCTGTTCATCTCGCTGCACGCCGACTCGGGCCCCACCGCCGACATTCGCGGCGCCAGCGTCTACACCCTGTCCGAGAAGGGCGAGCGCCGGGTCGCCTCGGTGCTGGGCAAGGACGACTGGCTGATGCCGGCCAGCCTGGGCGCCGACCGCACCGTCAGCGACATCCTGCTCGACCTGACCCAGAGGTCGACCCGCAACCGGTCGGCCATCTTCGCCGGGATGCTGCTGGAGCACATCGGCGACGAGACCGAACTGCTGCGCCGCAGCCACCGCGACGCCAACCTCGCCATCCTGCTGGCGCCGGACGTGCCGGCCGTGCTGCTGGAGATGGGATTCATCAACAATCCCGAGGACGAGCGGGCCCTCAGCGACCCCCGTCGGCGCGCCCGGCTGATGGACGCGGTCGCCGACGCCATCGACGCCTGGTTCGCGCGAGACGCGAAGGTGGCCAGCCGCTAGCTCAGAGCCGTTGGCGCCCGTCGCCAGTCAGGCTAAGCAGGCCGTATGCTTGAGAAGGCCCTTCGCCGACTTTGGCCGTTCGATGAGCCGCCCGAGCGCTGGGTGGCCATCGTCGGCGTCTCCGCGCTCAGCGTCATCGCCATCGCGGGGTTCGCGCTGGCGATCTACGCCGCATGGCTCTTCCATGACATGCCCGACGCCGGCGATCTGGCCGACTACCATCCGCCCACCGCCACCCGCGTCTATGCCTGGGACGGCACCCTGATCGGCGAGTTCTCCCGCGAGCGCCGGATCTTCGTGCCCTACGACCAGATCCCGCCGCAGCTGGTCCAGGCCTTCCTCGCCGCCGAGGACCGCAACTTCTTCCAGCACGGCGGCGTCGACATGCAGGGCCTGAGCCGGGCCATGGCCAAGAACGTGCTCAACGCCGTGCAGGGCAAGCGCCTCGAAGGCGGCTCGACCATCACCCAGCAGGTCGCCAAGAACGTGCTGCTGACCAGCGACGCCACGGTCGGCCGCAAGTTGAAGGAAGCCATCCTGGCCCGCCGTCTGGAGCAGACGCTGACCAAGGACCGCATCCTGGAGCTCTATCTGAACGAGATCTGGCTGGGCTACCGGTCCTATGGCGTCGGCGCCGCCGCCTACAACTACTTCGGCAAGGCACCCAGCGACCTGACCCTGGCCGAGAGCGCCTATCTGGCCGCCGTCACCAAGGGGCCGGACAACTACCATCCGATCCGCCGCAAGGCGAACGCCATCGGCCGGCGCAACTGGGTGCTGGGGCAGATGGCCGAGTCGGGCTGGGTCAGCCGCGCCGCGGCCGAGGCGGCCATGGCCGAGGACCTCAAGGTCCAGGCCGCGCCCTCGCGCGCCAAGTACAAGGACGCCGACTATTTCGTCGAGGAGGTTCGCCGCCGCGGGCTGGCGACGCTCGACGACCGCCTGATGGAAGGCGGCTACTACATGCGCACCACGCTCGACCCGCGGCTGCAGACCGCCGCCCGCGTGGCGCTGATGGACGGGCTGGAGGCCTACGACCGCCGCCACGGCTGGCGCGGCGCCTGGGGCACGACCGACCTCGCCGAGGGCTGGGAGAAGGCCGCGCTGAAGAAGACCCCGCCGTCGGAGCGCCGCGGCTGGCGCGCCGCCGTTGTCGAGAGCGTCGAGGGCGGCGTCCGCGTCCGTCCGGCCAAGGACTACGAGCCCGGGACGCTGGTCGCCGAGGACGTCGCCTGGGCCCGGGCCGGCAAGGGCCTGAAGGTCGGCGACCTGATCTTCGTGGAGCCGGCCGCGAGCGGCGCGGGCTATCGCCTGCGCCAGGTGCCGGCCGTCAACGGCGCCCTGGTGGCCATGGAGCCACGCTCGGGCCGCGTGCTGGCCATGGTCGGCGGGTATTCCTTCTCGCTGTCGAGCTTCAACCGCGCCACCCAGGCGATGCGCCAGCCGGGCTCGGCCATCAAGCCGTTCGTCTACGCCGCGGCGCTGGAGCCCGAGGGCGGCTTCACCCCGGCCAGCTACGTCACCGACGCCCAGATCACCTTCAAGGGGGGCGTCAACGGCGAGGACTGGACGCCGGAGAACTACAACAGGAAGTACTACGGCTCGATGCCGCTGCGCCGGGGCCTGGAGCTGTCGCGCAACGCCATGACCGTGCGCCTGGCCCAGAGCGTGGGCATGAAGAAGATCGTCGCCCTGATCGAGAAGTTCGGCATCGTCCGCTCGATGGAACCGGTGCTGGCCATGGCGCTGGGGGCAGGGGAGACCACGCCCTTCAAGCTGACCGCCGCCTACACCGCCTTCGTCAACAACGGCCGCATGGCCCAGCCGCACCTGATCGAGCTGGTCCAGGACCGCGAGGGCAAGGTCATCTACCGGTCCGACCAGCGCGAGTGCCGCGGCTGCATCGCCGGCTTCAACGGCGAGGAGAGCCCGCGCATCCCCCCCGCCGGCGAGCAGATCATCGACCCGATCACGGCGTTCCAGATCTCCTCCATGCTCGAGGGCGTGGTCCAGCGGGGCACCGCCACCCAGGCCCGGGTCCTGGGCCGCCCGGTGGCCGGCAAGACCGGCACCACCAACGAGTACCGCAGCGCCTGGTTCGTCGGCTTCACGCCCGACATCGTGGTCGGGGTCTTCGTCGGCTTTGATGACAACCGATCGCTGGGGGAAGGGGAGGTCGGCGGCGTCTCCTCGTTGCCGATCTTCATCAACTTCATGCAGGAGCCGTCGCTGCAGGCCCTGCCGCCGACGCCGTTCGTGGCCCCCAAGACCGCCAAGTTCATGACGGTCGGCGGCCAGCGCGAGGCGTTCCGTCCCGGCAGCGAGCCGAAGGCCCCGGTCGCGGCGCCCAAGCCGGAGGGACCGGTGTCCTACCAGGAAGCCTGGCCCGACGGGAAGCTGCGCAGCGAGCAACCGCCTCCGCCGCCGGCGCCCGCGCCGGCCCGGCCGAAGGTGCCCGACGACCTGAGCGGATTGTATTGAAGGCCGGGTCAGCCTATCTCGGCCGCTCCTGACCAACCAAGGTGATTTCATGAGACCGGATGTCGAGGCCGCCAAGGCTGACATCGAGCAGTCCGCAGGACTGCTCAGGAGGCGTCTTTGACTGGGATGTCGCGCTAAGACGTCTCCACGAGCTGGACGCTCGCTCCGAAGACCCAACGCTGTGGGACAAGCCCGCCGAGGCCCAGGCCCTGATGCGCGAACGCCAGCAGCTGGCCGATCGCGTCAATGCCGTGAAGGCGATCGAAAGCGATCTCTCCGACGCCGTCGAATATGCCGAAATGGCCGACGCCGAGGGCGACGAGGCCTCGCTGGAGGACGCCCGGGCCCAGCTGAAGGAGATCAAGGCCCGCGCCGCCAAGGCCGAGCTGGAAGCCCTGCTGTCGGGCGAGGCGGACGGCAACGACGCCTATGTCGAGATCAATTCCGGCGCCGGGGGCACCGAGTCCTGCGACTGGGCCAACATGCTGCTGCGCATGTACAGCCGCTGGGCCACGGCCCACGGCTACACGGTCGAGCTGGTCGAGGAGACCGGCGGCGAGCAGGTGGGCATCAAGTCCGCCACGCTGCAGGTCAAGGGCCCCAACGCCTACGGCTGGCTGAAGACCGAGGCCGGCGTGCACCGCCTGGTGCGCATCAGCCCCTACGACGCGGCCGCCAAGCGCCACACCTCCTTCGCCTCGGCCTGGGTCTATCCGGTGGTCGACGACACCATCGAGATCGAGATCAATCCGGCCGACGTTCGCACCGACACCTACCGGGCCAGCGGCGCCGGCGGCCAGCACATCAACAAGACCGACTCGGCCGTGCGGCTCACCCACATCCCCACGGGGATCGCCGTCGCCTGCCAGGCCGGCCGCAGCCAGCACCAAAACCGGGAAGAAGCCTGGAAGATGCTGCGCGCCCGCCTCTACGAGGTCGAGCTGCAAAAGCGCGAGGCCGCGGCCCAGGCGCTCGAGGACCAGAAGACCGATATCGGCTGGGGCCACCAGATCCGCAGCTACGTCCTGCAGCCCTACCAGATGGTCAAGGACCTGCGCACGAACGTGGAGACGTCGGACACCGCCGGCGTCCTCGACGGCGACCTGGACCAGTTCATGGGCGCGGCCCTGGCCCAGCGCGTCGGCGCGACGCGGGACGCCTAGGGTCGGGCGGGGACGGCTTCGGGCGATAGCCCGAGGGACAGGCAGCGCGTCCCGGGCCGCTTCATCCAGTCCCTGTCGATTGCCTGCACAGCTTGGTCGGCAAGGCGACAGACAGAGCGTCCCGTTTCGGGCTTCTGTCCGCCAAGCGCCGAATCCTCCGTATCCCCTCGGCGTCAAAAGGCCCCCCGACGCGTATCTGCGGGGGGCCTTTGCCTTTTGTGGGCCCCTCTATCCCCCGTCTTCCCGGCGCAGGCCGGGATCCACGACCCGCCCCGAGCCCTTGCCCCGTATGGACCCCGGCCTTCGTCAGGGAGACGGAAACAGGGGGATAGATCGGAATCAACGCACCCCCTCCCGAACCTCCCGCATGCTCACCTTGTCCCGTCGCACGGGGAGGGCGCATGGCCAGCGACCTTGCGGCGTCGGGTTGGAGTTCGAGCGGGGACAGGGGTGAGGGGGTTACTCATCCGGTCCGGGACGAGGCCGCTGCCTTGCCCGCCCGTCGGAGGCGCTCCGGCTAAGCCCGAACACGGCTGCCGAGCGGAAGCTTCCGGATAACGACCTTCGCGGAGCGTAACGGTCTTCCCATTCTTGCACCTTGCACAAACAGACATCCGGGCAAGACCGGAGCGCTCCGCATCACCTCCCCAACCCGTCCATTCGCGGCGGGTCGCGAACCCGTGCCAACCCAGAAAGACGCCGTGTCAAAGCCACGCCCCAACCTCGCGCGCCTCAAGGCGCTTAACGACGCTCGCCAAGGCGCGAGGCAGACGGCTCTGATGGCGCACATGAAGCTGCTCAGCGAGATTGCCGCCGGTGGGGCGGAACGCGCACGCAGCCGGTCAGACCTGTTCCATGGCTTCTTCGAAGAGCTCGCCGAGGATGCCCGTGGCTTGCTCGCGGAAAGGATGGCGGCGATCGACGACGCCCACCGCCTTGGCTGCGGCCAACCTCCGCCGGCCATGAAGTCGTAGATGCCGGCGGGGCAGGCCTCGGGGCCGCCGAGAGCCGAAACACGAAGGGCGAGCATCGGGTGATGCGCGCCCTCTTTCGTCGTGGCTGTGAGGCCGAAGGCTACTCGGGCTTCTTGCCCTTGCCGAGGTCGACCTTCGAGGCCTTGAACCGGGCCTCGTCCGCGGGAACCAGCTGGAAGCCGCCGGTGACCAGGCCCATGCGGACCGTCTGTTCGACGTAGTAGGTTTCGCCCGCCTCGACGTCCATGCGCAGGCGGTCCTCGGCGCGGTTGTCGGCCATCGGACCGCGGATGTTGAAGCTGTGAACGCCCGGTTCGACCTCCAGAGCGTAGGCGCCGCCGTTGGGCAGGCCGGCGAGGCGCGGCGTTTCCTTGGTCGACTTGCCGTCGTCGCCGGTCTCGACGACCCAGTAGGTGTAGGCCCCGCCGGTCAGGCGCCACGGCCGGAAGAAGATGATCTTGCCCTTCTCGGTGGCGGCCGCCTCCGGAGCGGCTGCCGGCGTCTCGGTCGCGGCGGCCGGCGCAGTCTCCGTAGCGGGAGCCGCTTCCGGAGCCGGCGCGGCTTCCGGAGCCGGCGCAGCCTCGGCGGCGACCGTCGGAGCGGCTTCCGGCGCGGGCGCGGCGTCCTGGGCGATCGCCGCGGCGCCGAGCGACAGCGTCAGGGCCAGGCCCGCCGCAAAGGTCGCAAACTTTCTCATGACTCAGTCCCTTCGGGTGCAGTGGTGGTGGTGATGGGTATCTCGACGTCCTCGGCCAGCTTCACGGTGGCCGGCGTGCCGGTCGGGAACTGGATGTCGCCGCCCTTGATCAGAAACGAGGCGAGACCGACGTAGGGCACGAAGGCGACGGCCGTCGACAGGTCGACACGGCTTTCGCCCGAGGCGATCAGCGACATGCCGCGGATGCGGACGCGCACGCCGTTCAGGACGAGGAACCGGGCCGAGATGACCAGCTTGCCCTGCTGGCCGTTCATGCCGGACTTCGCCGCGTCGATGACCTCGCCTTCGCCCATGGCGCCGGCCGGGACGATGACCGTGCCGTCGCTGGCCTTGATCGGTTCGACGAGGCGGATCGGGAAACGGTCCCCGAGCTTGCTGGTGATCGAGCTGACGCCGTTGGCCAGTTCGACGCGCAGTTCGGAGCCCTTGGCGAGCCGGACTGTGGTGACAGGCGCGGGCGGCGCGGGCGGCGCTTCAACGGCGTCCGGAGCCACGGCGGGCGCAGCCTGAGGCTGCGGCGCCGCCGTCATGTCGGTCGGCTCGGCCTGCATAAGCAGGGCGAGGCCCAGAAGCGCCTGCGCCAGTGTCATTGAGAAGTCCCCCTGCGTCCGCGACTAGCACAGGCCAGCCGTGCTCGCCAAGCGGCTCGAGGGTGACAATTTAACCTTGGGTGGAGACCCTACCCGCCGCCGGCCATGAAGTCGTAGACGTCGGCCGGGCCGGTGACCGCGATGCTGATGCGGTCGTCATTGATCTGGATCTCGCCGCGGGCCACCGGGTGGTTGTTGGCCAGGATCCAGACCTCGTCGTTGATCTTGGCGTCGAGCGGAATCACCGCGCCGCGGCCCATGCGCAGCAGCTGCTGCATCGGCAGGGTCGAGCGGCCCAGAAGCACCGCGATATCGACGTTGACGGCTTTGACCTGACTCACGAAAACGCAGCCCCTCTCGCGCAACTCGCGCCGACACGCCACATTGCGGGCAGCATGCTTGATCAGCCGTTAAATCCCGCCGGCCCGGCCGCGCTATTCGGTCGCGACGACGGACTTTCCGTCGGCTGGGCGGTGTCGACGGCGCCGGTGGCCTACCCGCAGGCGGTGGCGGCCATGGAGGCGCGGGCGGCGGCCATCGCCGAGGGGACGGCGGGCGAGCTGGTCTGGCTGCTGGAGCATCCGCCGCTCTACACCGCCGGGGTGTCGGCGAAGGCGGCCGACCTGCTGCAGCCGGACCGCTTCCCGGTGTTCGAGAGCGGCCGGGGCGGGCAGTACACCTACCACGGGCCGGGCCAGCGGGTGGCCTATGTGATGCTCGACCTGACGGCGCGCGGCCGGGACGTGCGCGCCTTCGTCGGCGCGCTGGAGGCCTGGGTCATCGACGCCCTGGCCGCCTTCAACGTCGAGGGCGGGCTGCGCGAGGGGCGCGTCGGCGTCTGGGTGGAGCGCAAGGGTCCGGGCTGGTCGCGCGACGACAAGATCGCCGCCATCGGCGTCAAGCTGCGCCGCTGGGTCAGCTTCCACGGGATCAGCCTGAACGTCGAGCCGGACCTGACCCACTTCGACGGCATCGTGCCCTGCGGCCAGACCGAGCACGGGGTCACCAGCCTGGTGGACCTTGGCCTGCCGGTCAGCATGGACGAGGCGGACGCGGCGCTGAAGACGGCGTTTACGCGGGTGTTCGGGCCGGTGGAGCCGGCGGTTGCACTGCTCTAACGGCTCGTCGGGCGTTCCATCCGTGGCGAGCTGGACCGCCCTGCGTGCTTCGACACGCGCCTGACGGCGCTGCTCAGCATGACTATGAAGGGTAGCCCTATTTCTTAGTCATCCTGAGCAGCCGCGCAGCGGCGTGTCGAAGGACGCATGGCGATCACGGTGGTCAGGGGGGCAACAGGCCCGGCCATGACGGGGGAGAGAAATCACCCCGTCTGGCAGGCCTTCCAGACCTTGTAGTCGGCGCGTTCGGTGGAGCGCTTCAGGTTCGGAACGCCGTAGGCGAACTCCGACCGGGGCTCATCGGCCGCCTCGTTGATCCAGATCTCGCCGGACGCCTTGCTCCACAGGAACTCGATGTCGCGGGGCGACGAGGAGCTGGGGCTCACCGTGCCGCAGACGTCGCCGGCGGCGGTCGTCTTGAGCTTGCGGAAGCGGGCGTTCTTGGCGCTCTTGATCGTGGCGGTTACGGCGTCGACGCCGGCCTGGGCCTCGGGCGACAGCGGGTCGGCGGCGAGCGCGGGCGTGACGAGGGCGGCGGCCAGGGCCGCGGCGAGCAGGATACGCATCAGGGGGAACTCCTAGGCCTGGACTGTACGAACGGGGTTGGGGCCGAAGCGGTTGGCGCCCTGCTCGCCGGGCATGACGCCCAGCTCGACCACGGCCCAGATGACCACCACCGTGGCGAGATAGTCGATCAGCCCGTCCGGCCGCGGCCAGGCCAGCGCCAGGGCGAGCAGGACGACGGCGGCCAGCCAGCCGGACCGACCGCGGTCATGCAGGCGCCGCGACAGCACGCAGCAACCCGAGAACAGCAGTCCCGGATAGACGAACCAGCCGGTCAGGAAGTGGGTGGTCGGTCCGACCGCCGCCTCATAGAGGGCGGCCAGCGTGATCAGCACGGCGGCGGCGATCAGGAACGGACCGCGCGCGACGCGGCCCGTGGAGGAGAAGAACAGCTCCATCCAGTCGATCTGGCCGCTCATGCGAGGTTGCGCTCCGGGTCCGGGGTGACTGAACCCTATCTAGTGTGCTTCTGGCCGGAGGGGAACGCCTCAGGCGAGGGCGCGCGCAGGCTCGGCGGCCGCGAACGTCGGACGGCGGCGGCCATGACGGTTGCGGCCGGGCTCGCCCTCGCCGGTGATCAGGCTCAGCACCAGCCAAAGCTGGCCCAGAATCGGCGGCATGGCGAACAGCAGCATCCAGCCCGACAGACCCCGGTCGTGGCAGCGGCGCACGGCTGTCGCCAGGCTGATCCAGGCCATGTTGATGTAGAACACCGACCCGGCGGCCAGGACCACGGCCTGGTCGGTCGGCGTGACACCCGTGCGGCTCTCGTCGCCTGCGCCGGTCATGACGATCACCAGGAAGGTAAAGACGTAGGTGGCCGTGAACACGCCGATCTGCGTCAGGGCGAAGCTCATCCGCCCGGCGCGGCCGCTGAAGCTGTAGAGGGTGGATGCATCCATGGCGCAGTCCCCGCGTGGTTCGGGGGCTTAACGCGGTGGAGGGGACGAAGGTTCACGGCGGAGGGCTCCCCGTTCCGTCTCCCCGGCGCAGGCCGGGGTCCATGCCGCGTTGCTGCGGCGGATCGACCCGCGAGTCCGCGCCCTGTGTCGTGAATCCCGGCCTGCGCCGGGAAGACGGGGGAGTAGGGCTGCGAGCGCACGAGGGCCGATCTGGAGGAACTCATCCGGCGCTCGCAGGCCGTCAGGCCGCCACGGCCCCAAACCGCTTCGGCTCCGGGCCGTAGGCGTTGGGACCGCTCATTCCGGGCGTGACGGACAGTCCGAGCAGATAATCGCCCATCAACAGGAAGCCGAGGATCGGCGGAAACCCCCTGATCCAGTCGGGCAGAGCCTCAGGAGGCGGCAGCAGGCCTATCAGCCCCAATGCGGTCGCCGCGACGACTGTCCAGCCGACAACCCGGCCGCTGGAGCCGAGGTCGTGTATGCGCCTGACGTTCAGAACAATGAAGGGCCAGAGAAAGAGGGAATCCAGCACGGCGGAGATGAACAGGATCGTCCATCGCCCAGACGGATAGTCGCCGCTCGGCTCCAGCGGAGCGGCAAGGCGGCCCCCGACGAGCATTATCAACACCAGGAGCGCGAGCTTCCCGATGAGGAGAGCCAGTCCGTAGGTCACGTATTTTTCGCGGCCGATCCGGCCTTCGAGTGACAGCAAAGATCGAAGCACTCGCGAAAGGCCCCCGCGCGATCAGTTCGCGCAGGCTACAACCTCTAGCCGAACTCGACCAGCACCTCGTCGGCCGCGACGCTGTCGCCGCCCTTGGCGGAGACGACCTTCACCACGCCCTCGCGTTCGGCGCGGATGATGTTCTGCATCTTCATCGCCTCGATGACGCAGACCACCTCGCCCTCGCGGACGTTCTGGCCGACCTCGACGTCCATGCTGACCACCAGGCCCGGCATGGGCGAGATGATCATCTTGGAGGTGTCGGCCGGCTTCTTCTCGGGGATCTTGCCGTGCAGCTCGGCCGAGCGGGGCGAGAGGACCAGCACCTTCTGCTTGGCGGCGCGGTGGCGGATCACGAAGCCCTCGGCGGCGGGCGCGACGTTGACCGTGAAGGCCTTGCCATCCAGCCGGCCGCGGAACTGCGCCTTGCCCGGACGCCAGACGACGTCGGTCAGGGTCAGCACCCGGCCGTCGTCGGCCAGGGTCAGCGTCAGGCCCTCGCCGGTGTCGGCGACCTGCACGGCGCGGCTGGCGTGGCCGACGAAGGCCATCCAGTCGTTGCGGGCCGGCGCGCCGGCGCGGGCGGCCATGACGCGGTGCATGGCCACGCCGGCCGCGGTCAGGACGTCGATCTGGAAGGCGGTCGGCGTCGTGCCGTCAAAGCCGTCGGGGAACTCGTCGACGATGTAGCTGGTCGAAAGCTTCCCGGAGCGGAATCGCTCCTGGTCCATGACGGCGGCCAGGAACGGGATGTTCTGTCCCAGCCCCTCGATGTGGAAGTCCTCCAGCGCCCGGGCCATGCCGTCGACGGCGGCGAGGCGGGTGGGCGCCCAGGTGCAGAGCTTGGAGATCATCGGGTCGTAGTACATCGAGATCTCGTCGCCCTCGCGGACGCCGGCGTCGTTGCGGACGGTATAGCCCTCATGCTCGCCCTCGACCGGCGGGTCGTAGCGGACCAGGCGCCCGATGGACGGCAGGAACTTGCGGTAGGGGTCTTCGGCGTAGATGCGGCTCTCGATGGCCCAGCCGTTGATCTTCAGGTCCTTCTGACCAAACGTCATCGCCTCGCCGGCGGCGCTGCGCAGCATCTGCTCGACGAGGTCCAGTCCGGTGATCAGCTCGGTGACCGGGTGCTCGACCTGCAGACGGGTGTTCATTTCCAGGAAGTAGAAGCTCTTGTCCTGGCCGGCGACGAACTCGACCGTGCCGGCGCTGTCGTAGTTCACGGCCTTGGCCAGGGCGACGGCCTGGGCGCCCATGGCGGCGCGGGTGGCCTCGTCGAGCAGCGGGGAGGGGGCCTCCTCGATGACCTTCTGGTTGCGGCGCTGGATCGAGCATTCGCGCTCGAACAGGTGCACCACGTTGCCGTGCTTGTCGCCCAGCACCTGGATCTCGATGTGGCGCGGGCTGGTGATGAACTTCTCGATGAAGATGCGGTCGTCGCCGAAGCTGGACTTGGCCTCGGCCCGGACGGCGGGGAAGCCCTCCTCGACGTCCTGGCGGCTGTGGGCGACGCGGATGCCCTTGCCCCCGCCGCCGGCGCTGGCCTTGATCATCACCGGATAGCCGATCTCCTCGGAGATCTTCACGGCGTGGGCGGTGTCGTCGATCTCGCCGATATGGCCGGGCACGCAGCTGACGCCGGCCTTCTCGGCGAACTTCTTGGACTCGATCTTGTCGCCCATGGCGCTGATCGCGCCGGGATTGGGCCCGATGAAGACGATGCCCTCGTCGGCGCAACGCTGGGCGAAGCTGGCGTTCTCCGACAGGAAGCCGAAGCCCGGGTGCACGGCCTGGGCGCCGGTCTGCTTGCAGGCGGCGATGATCTTGTCCTGGACCAGGTAGGACTCGCTGGCCGGGGCCGGGCCGATGAACACGACCTCGTCGGCCATCTCGACGGCCAGGCTGTCGGCGTCGGCCTCGGAGTAGACGACGACCGTCTTGATCCCCATCCGGCGGCAGGTCTTGATGACCCGGACCGCGATTTCACCCCGGTTGGCGATCAGAATCTTCGAGAACATAGGCCTGCGGTCGTCCCTTGCGCACGATTGTTGCGCTGCGGGTTAGACCGCATGGGCGGGCTTGGCAACGGCTGACAGGACCGGACGTAGCGTCACCACGGCACGGGCTTGTCCGCCCAGTCGAAGACGCGGCCGCTGTCTGCGGGGCCGCGCCGGTCGATCACCTCCAGCAGACGTTCGGCGCTGAACGCCGGGGTGAACAGCCGCGCATCCGGCACGCCGGCCTGGAAGGGCGCGCTGAGGCCGGTGTCGACCGTGCCCGGGTGCAGCGCCAGGCAGACGGCCTCGGGACGCGTGCGCGCCAGCTCGATGGCGACGTTGCGCAGCAGCATGTTCAGCGCCGCCTTCGACGCCCGGTAGCCGTGCCAGCCGCCCAGGCGGTTGTCGCCCAGACTGCCGACCCGGGCCGACAGGGCCGCGAACGTCGCCTTGCCGGTGCGCGGGAACAGCGGGGTGAAGTGCTTGGCGACCAGGGCCGGCCCGACGGCGTTGACCGCGTAGCTCTTCATCAGCGCCGCCGGATCGACGGCGCGCAGGGCCTTCTCCGGCGCCACGCCCTGGCCGTGCAGCAGGCCCGTGGCCACGATCACCAGGCGGGGCGGGGAGTCCAGCCGGGCCGCCGCCGCGACGATCGACGCCTCGTCTTCGAGGTCCAGATCGCGGCGGGCCAGGCGGTGGACAGCCCCGAACCGCCCGCTCGCCGCCAGCGCGTCGGCCAAGGCGCCGCCGATGCCGCCGCCCGCGCCCACGACCACGGCGCAGCCGTCGGCGGGGAAGCTCTCAAGGCGGGCAGTGTCTGTCATCCGCCGCCAGATAGGGCGACGCGGGCCTCAGCCCAGCTTCACGGCCGTGCCGGTCGCCGAGACCATGAGCATGCTGCCGTTCTGGCCGATCGTCTCGTAGTCGTAGTCGATACCGACCACCGCATCCGCGCCGAGGCGCACGGCGGCTTCGACCATCTCGCGCGTGGCGGTCTGGCGCGCCTCGCGCAGGGTCTCCTCGTAGCTGCCGGCCCGGCCGCCGACGATGTCGCGGATGCCGGCGAACAGGTCCTTGAAGATGTGGGCGCCGATGATGGCCTCGCCGGCGACCACGCCCAGGGTCTGGGTGGTGGGCCGTTCGGCGATCGAGGGCGTTGTGGCGGTGAGCATGGAGAGGTCCCTGTCGAGGTTGGCGCGCCCTGCGAAGATAGGCCTGACGTTCCTCGGGCGCCACAGCACGGCGTTATTCCGGTCGTGTGGATGCGAGGCAGTTGCGAGATCGTCCGGACTCCTCGTATTGAGGCGTGATGATGACTCTGACTTTCAGTCGCAGGCTGCCGCTCTACTGCCTGCTCGCCAGTCTGGTGCTCGGCGCGATCCTGATTCCGTGGCCGACCACGGCGCGGGTGTGGCTGTCGGGCGAGACCGGCCTGATCGAGATCGCGACCATCGTCTTCGCCCTCTGGGGCTCGTGGGTGGCGCTGCAGATCGTGCGCGACCGCAAGCGCCTGCCGCACCCGGCGATGGCCTTCTGGTACGGGCTGTTCGTCGTCGGCCTGTTCCTGCTGGCCGGCGAGGAAGGCAGCTGGGGCCAGAGCTGGTTCCACTGGGAGACGCCGGAAGGCTACCGCGCGCTGAACAACCAGGGCGAAACCAACCTGCATAACCTGAGCACGTTCACCGAACAGGTTCCCAAGGGCCTGCTGGTGCTGGCGGCGCTGGCCGGCGGCGTGGTCTGGCCGATCTACGCGTCGCTGAACAAACGCGGACCCTACCTGGGGACCGGCTGGTTCAGCTGGATCTGGCCCAGCAGCCTGCTGTGGCCGGCCGGGGCGCTGACCATTGTGTTCCGCGTCCTGGAGCGGGTGCTGGTCGCCACCGACATGGAGGATCTGATCCGCGCCCAGTACATCGGCGTGCGGGAGTCGATCGAGCTCTACGGCGTGCTCTTCATGCTGGCCTATCTGTGGGACGTGCGCCGCCGGATGCTTTCGGAAACCGCGCCGGCCGCCTAGATTGTCGGAATGACCGTTTCTCCCTCGGGTTTCGACCTCACCCCGCCCTCCGACGCCGAACGCGCGCGCCTGGAAGCCGATCTCACCCGCGAAGAGGCCGAGGTGCTGCTGCACCACGGCACCGAGGCGCCGTTCTGCGGCGGCCTGCTGGGCGAAAAGCGCCCCGGCGCCTACTGCTGCCGGCTGTGCGGCCTGCCGCTGTTCCGGTTCGAGACCAAGTTCGAGAGCGGCACCGGCTGGCCCAGCTTCTACGCGCCCCTGGACGAGACTCACGTCGGCGAGGTGCGCGATACGAGCTACGGCATGCTGCGGATCGAGACGATCTGCGCCCGCTGCGGCAGCCACCAGGGCCACGTCTTCCCCGATGGCCCGCCGCCGACCCGGCTGCGCTACTGCATCAACTCGGTGTCGCTGAGCTTCGTGGCGGACGGCGAGGCGCTGCCCGATCCGCTGGGGCGGGGGGACGCGCTTTAGGATCACTGCGTGCTTCGACACGCGCTCTTCGAGCGCTGCTCAGCATGACGTGGGAGGGGAGCCTTCCAAACACGTCATCCTGAGCAGCCGCGCAGCGGCGTGTCGAAGGACGCAATGCGCTCGCCCCCCTACGCCAGATGAAACACCAGCAGCAGCGCCGGGATCGTCACCAGGCTGGCCGCCGTCGTGAATGCCACCACCCCGGCCATCAGCGGGGCATCGCCGCCCATCTGCCGCGCCAGCACGTAGGACGCCGCCGCGCCGGGCGCTGACCCGACCAGCAGGGCGATGCCCTGGGCCGTCTCGTCGCCACCGGCCAGCCGGGTCAGGCCCCACATCAGCACCGGCAGCACCAGCAGCTTCACGGCGCTGACCGCCACGATCAGCAGCTGGTTGCGGCGCACATAGGCGAAGTTCAGCCCGGCGCCGGCCACCACCAGGCCCAGCGTCAGGGCGGCGGTCGACAGCAGATCGATCGTGCTCATCAGCACCGGCAGCTGCGGGACCTTCAGCACATTCAACAGCGCCCCGACGGCGCACCCCCACAGGACCGGATTCTGGGCCAGGCCCCGCAGCGCCGTCTTCCAGCCGCCGCCCTGGCCTTCGCCCCACTTGGCCATGACCAGCACGCAGACCACGTTGATGGCCGGGATCAGGGCGCCCATGATCATGGCCCCCAGCCCCGCGCCCTCGGCCCCGTAGACCACCGCCACCAGGGGCAGGAAGACGAAGGTGTTCCAGCGCAGGCAGCCCTGGAAGACGCTGGTGTAGCTGGCGTCGGGGATGCGGATCATCGGCTTGGCCGCCAGCACGACCAGCGCCACGAGCCCGATGGCCCCGACCGTCCCGAAGGCGAGGGGGCCCGCCGACAGCGCCCCGAAGTCGGCCTTCCAGACGGCGGGCATCAGGAAGCCCGGGTAGAAGACGAAGTAGGTCAGCCGCTCGATCGGCGGCCAGCTCGGCTCGGGAATGAACTGCGACGCCTTCAGCGCCCAGCCCAGCGCGATCATCGCGAACACGGGCAGCACGCCCAGCAGGATGGCGGTCATGCGGCGGCCGTAGGGGACGGGTCAAGGTGTCCCAAGGGACATCTTAACCTGTCCCCGATCCCGACTCGCACAGCGTCTGTCATCCGGCGTTCCGCATCCGCTCGAGCGCGCCCTGCAGGATCCAGGCGGCGGCCATCTTGTCCACCACCTCGGCGCGGCGCTTGCGGTTGACGTCGTGCTCGTCGATCAGCACCCGGGTCACCGCCGCCGTCGACAGCCGCTCGTCCCAGAAGGCGATGGGCAGGTCCTTGAGGCGCAACAGGTTGCGGGCGAGCGCCCGGTTCGACTGGGCCCGCGCGCCCTCGCTGCCGTCCATGTTCATCGGCAGGCCGATGACGATCCCCACGGCGCCGCGGCTGTCCATCAGCTTGAACAGCGCCTCGGCGTCCTTGGTGAACCTGGTCTTCTCGATGGTGTGCAGGGGGCTGGCCACCGTGCGGGTGACGTCGGAGACGGCGACGCCGATGGTCTTCTCGCCCGGGTCGAGGCCCACGAGCGGCGCGTACTGCGGCAGGGCGGCGGCGAGGTCTGTGATGTCGAGGACAGGCATTGGCCTGCCATACCGCCATCCCCGCCATCCTCCTACTGTCATCCCGGGCGGCGCAGGCGACCCGGGACCCAGTCTGCCGCGTTCGAAGGCTGGGTCCCGGCTCTCCGCTTCGCGTCGGCCGGGATGACAGCTGATTTTCTCATTCGATGAGCGCGGATGCTCACGATAGTTGAAAGTGTGGCTCCCGACCGCTAACCCCGGCGTTCAAGACAAAGGAGGCCACGATGGCCATCGACGCCGCGACCGTCCGCAAGGTCGCCCGGCTCGCCCGTATCGCCGAACCGGAAGAGCGCATCGAGCCGCTCGTCCAGGAACTGAACGGCATCCTGCAGTGGATCGAACAGCTGGCCGAGGTCGACACCGACGGGGTCGAGCCGCTGACCAGCGTCGTCCACGCCACCCTGCCGCTGCGCGACGACGTCGTCACCGACGGCGGCGACGTGGCCCGCGTGCTCGCCAATGCGCCCAGGAGCACCGACGGCTTCTTCGTGGTGCCCAAGGTGGTCGAGTAGATGCTTCCGCTCTCCTCCTTCTCCGTCATCGTCGGACTTGTTCCGACGACCCATGAACACTGTGAAACCCGGCTAGCTCACCACGCATGGGTCCTCGCGACGAGCGCGAGGATGACGGCGGATGGTGCGACGGTTGGGGGTGTCCGCTGATGTCTGAACTCACGTCCCTCACGCTGAAAGCCGCGCTCGACGGCCTGAAGAGCAAATCCTTCTCGGCCGTCGAGATCACCCGCGCCCATATCGAGGCCGTCGAGGCCGCGCGGCCGTTGAACGCCTTTGTGCTGGAGACGCCGGAGAAGGCGCTCGACATGGCCGCCGCCTCCGACGCCCGGATCGCCCGGGGCGAGGCCGGGGCGCTGGAAGGCGCGCCGCTGGGGATCAAGGACCTGTTCTGCACCGAAGGCGTCCGCTCGACGGCCGCCTCCAAGATCCTCGGCAACTTCGTCCCGACCTATGAGTCGACGGTCACCGCCAACCTGTTCGGCGACGGCGCGGTCATGCTGGGCAAGCTGAACCTGGATGAGTTCGCCATGGGCTCGTCCAACGAGACCAGCGCCTTCGGGCCGGTCATCAACCCCTGGAAGTCGGCCAGCGGCGGCAACAAGGCCCTGACGCCGGGCGGCTCGTCGGGAGGCTCGGCGGCGGCGGTGGCGGCCGACATTTGCCTGGGCGCCACGGCGACCGACACCGGCGGCTCGATCCGCCAGCCGGCCGCCTTCACCGGCACCGTGGGCATCAAGCCGACCTACGGCCGCTGCTCGCGCTGGGGCATCGTCGCCTTCGCCAGCTCGCTGGACCAGGCCGGTCCGATCGCCAAGACGGTCGAGGACGCCGCCATCCTGCTGACCAGCATGGCCGGCCACGATCCCAAGGACTCCACCAGCCTGGACGTCGAGACGCCGGACTGGGCGCCCTACGTCGGCAAGTCGGTGAAGGGCCTGCGCATCGGCGTGCCGAAGGAATACCGCGTCGACGGCATGCCCGCCGAGATCGAGAAGCTCTGGCAGGACGGCATCGACTGGCTGAAGGATGCGGGCGCCGAGATCGTCGAGGTCTCGCTGCCGCACACCAAATACGCCCTGCCGGCCTACTACATCGTGGCTCCGGCCGAGGCGTCCTCGAACCTCGCCCGCTACGACGGCATGCGCTACGGCTTCCGGGCCGAGGGGAACAACCTCACCGAGATCTACGAGAACACCCGGGCCCAGGGCTTCGGCCAGGAGGTCAAGCGCCGCATCCTGATCGGCGCCTATGTGCTCAGCGCCGGCTACTACGACGCCTACTACCTCAAGGCCCAGAAGGTCCGCCGGCGCATCGCCGACGACTTCGACCAGGCCTGGCAGACCTGCGACGCCCTGCTGACCCCGACGGCCCCGTCGGCGGCCTTCGCGCTGGGCGAGCGCAACGCCGACCCGATCGCCATGTACCTGAACGACGTCTTCACGGTGACGACCAACCTGGCCGGCCTGCCGTCGATCAGCGTCCCGGCGGGCCTGGACAGCGGCGGCTTGCCGCTGGGCCTGCAGGTCATCGGCCGGGCGCTGGACGAGGGCACGGTGTTCTCGGTCGCCGGCGCGCTGGAGAAGGCGGCGGGCTTCCGGGCCAAGGCGGAGCGGTGGTGGTAGAGATGACGAACGCATTCACCCTCAAGGGTCGCACCGGCGACTGGGAAATCGTCCTCGGGCTCGAGGTCCACGCCCAGGTCGCCAGCAACTCCAAGCTGTTCAGCGGCGCGGCCGTCGGCTTCGGCGCGGGCCCGAACGAGCAGGTGTCGCTGGTCGACGCCGCCATGCCGGGCATGCTGCCGGTGCTGAACCGCTACTGCGTCGAGCAGGCCGTGCGCACCGGGCTGGGCCTGAAGGCGCAGATCAATCTGAAGAGCCGGTTCGACCGCAAGAACTACTTCTATCCGGACCTGCCGCAGGGCTACCAGATCAGCCAGTTCGAGCACCCGATCGTCGGCGAGGGCGAGGTCATCGTCGACCGCATCGACGGGACCAGCTTCACCGTGCGCATCGAGCGGCTGCACCTGGAGCAGGACGCCGGCAAGTCGATCCATGACCTGGATCCCAAGGCGACCTACGTCGACCTCAACCGCTCGGGCACGGCGCTGATGGAGATCGTCAGCAAGCCGGACATGCGCTCGCCCGAGGACGCGGCCGCCTACGTCAAGAAGCTGCGGGCCATCCTGATCACGCTGGGCACCTGTGACTGCGACATGGAGAAGGGCAACCTGCGCGCCGACGTCAATGTGTCGGTCTGCCGTCCCGGCGACTACGAGAAGTTCCGCGAGACCGGGCTCTTCAGCCATCTAGGCACGCGCTGCGAGATCAAGAACGTCAACTCCTACCGCTTCATCCAGCAGGCCATCCAGTACGAGGCCCGTCGCCAGATCGAGATCCTCGAGGACGGCGGCAAGGTCGACCAGGAGACGCGCCTGTTCGACCCGGGCAAGGGCGAGACCCGCTCGATGCGGTCCAAGGAAGAGGCGCAGGACTACCGCTACTTCCCGGATCCGGACCTGCTGCCGCTGGTGCTGGACGCCGCCTGGGTGAAGGAGATCGAGGCCGGCCTGCCGGAGCTGCCGGACGCCCGCAAGGCGCGTCTGATGAGCGCCTATGGCCTGTCGCCCTACGACGCCTCGGTGCTGACCTCCGACGGCGACGTGGCCGCCTTCTTCGAGGAGGCCGCCAAGGGGCGTGACGCCAAGCTGGTCGCCAACTGGACGCTGAACGACCTGCTCGGGCGCCTGGGCAAGGACGGGCTGGAGATCACCGCCTCGCCGATCAGCGCAGCCGACATCGGCGCCCTGGTCGGGCTGATCGAGGACGGCACCATCTCGGGCAAGATCGCCCGCACGGTGTTCGAGCACATGTGGGACGGGGAGGGGGCACCGGCCGCCATCGTCGAGAAGCACGGTCTGGTCCAGATCACCGACACCGGCGCCATCGAGACCGCCGTCGACGCCCTGATCGCCGCCAACCCCGACAAGGCCGCCGCAGTGAAGGAAAAGCCGCAGGCGATCGGCTGGTTCGTCGGCCAGGTGATGAAGGAGACCGGCGGCAAGGCCAACCCGGCCGCCGTCAACGACATCCTGAAGGCGAAGCTGGGACTGTAAGGCGGGGCCAAAGCTGCCTCGGTGCTCCCCTCTGGGGGAGCTGTCGGCCCGAAGGGCTGACTGAGAGGGTCTCTTGCCGCCGTCTGGACCCCCTCCGGCTCGGCTTCGCCGAGCCACCTCCCCCATAGGGGAGGATCAGGGTCGGCACGCCTTGCAACCTCCCGCCAGCCGGCGCGTACTGCTCGGAAGAACGCCTCCGGAGCCTGTGATGACCCTGCGCACCCTCGCCCTCGCCGCCGCCGCGATCCTGACGCTGTCGGCCTGCCAGACCGACGGTCTGCCCCAGCCCGACCCTCGCGCCCCGCGTGGCGAAGGCGGCATGTGCGGCGGCATCGCCGGCTTCCAGTGCCAGGACGGCCTCTACTGTTCGATGACGCCGGAGATGCAGCAGGCCGCCGACGGGGCCGGCGTCTGCCGCAAGCGGCCGCAGATCTGCACCCGCGAGTACCGCCCCGTCTGCGGCGCTGACGGCAAGACCTACGGCAACGCCTGCACGGCCGCCTCGGCCGGCGTCAGCGTGGCGTACCCGGGCGAGTGCCGTTCCGGCTAGGTCGCTGCGGCTGAAGTTGAAGGAAGCTCTACCACGCGCGTATTCACCAGGCGCAAGTTGCGCTCGATCTTTACCAGCAGAAAACAGAAGACGAGCAACAGGAAGAGCGCAAAGCCCGCTGCGCCGCCGATGAGCATAGCCAGCGACTTGGCGCGCTCAGCCTGTCGGTTCAGTTCTTTTTCCGTCTGCTTCTCTGCCGACAATTGAGCGCTATCGATGAAGCGCTGATAGTGCCAGCCGATCAGTGCGTCGAGATCAATCGAGGCATTGCTCGCCGCCGTCTGTTTGGCGAGTTCTAGGACACTCTTGCTGTAGGCCTCGGTGTACAGGGAAGGGAGCGAATCCCGGCGAGCACGAAGGAAGCGTTCAATGACGGCCGTAGGCGTCGAGTAGCCTTGGACTCGCTGAGCGTAGGAAGCCAGATGCCGGGCAGCTTCGACCAGCCGCGCGTCAATTTCATCGACGGTCGCTTGGTCGAGGGAATCGCCGCTGTCTGCTTGGGCCGCTGGCGGTTCAGCACCGCTCTGCTCGCGCTGAAATGCGGCGAGGTCGGCGTCTTGGACTGACTCGGCCTTGAATACCGTCGGCTTGTCCGGAAGCAGCAGCGGAAGGCCAGCGAAGATTCCGAACCCTGCGGCGATGAGGGCCCCAGTGGCGCCCACGATGATTACGACGCGCAGGATGGTAAGATAGACGTTCTCAAGTTGCTCAAGCAGCGACATATGGAATCCTCTACGCCGCTGAAATCAACGATGCGGCTGGTTGCTGGTGCTCTCGTCGGCGGCGGCATCTGAGGTCGGCTGGGGTGCCAGTTTTGCCAGTACGTTCTGATAGGTTTGCCCGGACAGTTCGCGGGCCGCTTCGTCCCCAATAACGGTGACAAACACTGACTCGCTCAAGTCGTAGGTTATCAGTGGATCGGCGGCCTCGTGGCCCCAAGAGCCGTCCCGGGCGTCGAAGACCAGTCGAACGGGAATCCGCTGGACGGGAAATGCCGTTCCTACGAAGGGCCCTCCTACCGTGGGCGTCAGCGCAACGTCGAGCGTGAACGGGCAGATTGAAATCTGGATGCTGTTACCTGGTTCGCACGCGCCGGCAGGCGTTGCGACTACCGTGCTGGTAATCGGTCCGCCTGCTCCAGCAACCTTGTTGAATGCCGCCAACTTGGGGCCGCGTGAAAAGTTGGGGACACCCCAACTGTCGATACCGGTCGGCGTGATCAATCCAAGGTGCCAAAGAATCCAGTCGCGCCCACTGAATGCAGAGCGAGACGCAACAGTCTCGCTCGCGAAAGCTGATTCAAGATCCGCTGCGGCCTGGTTCCAGAATATCTCGGCAAGCTTGGCGTCGATCGTTGTTTTGGCCACGGCCAGGAAGGCCGGAGAAGGTACAGGTCCGGCGGCCGACGAAACCGGGGCGCTTGGCGCGGACTGGGTCGCTGCCTTGTCACCGCAAGCGACAAGCAAGCCTGCTGCGCAGAAGGCAAGCACAAGCGACGGTAGTTTTTGCATAGCCATTTCCCCCAGCGCGAAATTGCAGTGGCCTGATGATAAGGTCAACAGCACTTCCGGCAGGAAGCCGAGCTTGGCCTGCGTGAATACGGGATGCTCCGCGCCGATTCAGAAGATTGCCGCTCAAAGACCTCCTCGCCCCGCGACCGCCCCGCATGGCGACGTTTCCCGACGCAGGTGGAAAGCCGAAGGCCTCCACCAATTGGACCGAGATGGTGTTCTCATCCAGGGTTTCGCCCGGATCAGGCGCAGGCCGAGCGGGCCGACCTTTCCCACCCCATCCGCCCAACTCACGCGCCCCAGTGGGAACGGGGGGCCTGCGCCAACGGAAAAGGGCCGGGGATCGCGCTCCGGCCCTTGCCGTTTTCAGCCGTGACGACCCGCCTTACGGCAGGCGCGCGGTCAGCGAGACGCCGATGACGCGCGGCTCGTTGACGAAGGCGGTGTTGTTGTTGAAGTCGATGCCGCCCTTGACGTTGTCCTCGTCGGTGATGTTGCGGCCGAACAGGGCCAGCTCCCAGGCGCCGTCGTCGCGGGCGTAGCCGATCTTCAGGCCGCCCTCGAAGTTGCCGTCGGTGTAGAACTCCTCGGACTCGTAGAGGAACAGGTTGGTCCGGCCCTGGACGCTCCAGTCGGTGTAGGCGAACAGCTCGCCGCCATCGCCCAGCGGCAGGCTGAAGCGCGCGGTGATGTCGAAGATGTACTCCGGCGCGTTCGGGAACGGATTGCCGTCCACCAGCGCCCGGCCAAGGCCGGTGAGCGGGTCGGTCACCGTGCACTGGGCGCAGACGCCGACGGCCAGGTTCGAGTCATTGATCTCGGTGTCGGCATAGCTGTAGCCGGCGGTCAGGACGAGATTCTCGCTGACCACCCATTCGCCGTCGAGTTCGAAGCCCCAGGCTTCGCCCTCCTTGGCGTTGAGCAACTGCACGACATTGCCGACGCCGCCGACCGCAGTGAACTGGGGATCATCGACCGTGTAGGTGAAGATCGCGCCGTTGAGGCGGACGCGCCGCTCGAACAGCTCGCTCTTGAAGCCCGCTTCCCACGACAGGATGGTCTCGGACTGTGCGACCGAGGGGGCGCCGAAGAAGGCCACGTCCCGGCCCTGGATCGTCGGGCCGCGGAAGCCGCGGGCGACACGGCCGTAGAGGCTGACATTGTCGCTGACGTCGTAGAAGGCGCTGAGGTCCCAGCTGACCTGCTCGTCGGAGACCTTCACCGCGGCGAACGGGATCGGGGCGACGATGTTGGTCAGGGTCTTCTCGTCGCTGGTCCAGCGCAGGCCGCCGGTCACCTTGAGAAGGTCGTTGACCTGGTAGGAGACCTGGCCGAAGACAGCCCACGACGTGTTCTCGTGGCGCAGCTCGGTGGCGGCGACGAAGCCCGGGTCGGTGCGCAGCACGGACTCGGCGTCGAAGTAGTAGGCGCCGACCTGCCAGCTCATCGGACCGTCGGTGTCGCTGGCCAGCCGGATCTCCTGGGTGAACTGGTCGAGATCCTCGATGCCGTCGGTGGTGTCGGACGGGAAGGGGATGAAGCCCGGGCCGGTGACCATGTTGCCGCCGTCGATGTCGCCGCGGCTGTAGCCGTTCGTGGTCTCGAACGCGGTGATCGAGGTCAGGGTGACGCCCGGCAGGTTGTACTCGACCCTCAGCGAGGAGCCCCAGCCGTCATAGGCCTGCGGATTGTCGCCGCCGCCGTCGTAGTAGACCTTGTCGCGGTCGTAGTTGCCGTTGAGGCTGTTGCTGCCCGGCGACAGGATGTTGGCGCGGAACACCGCCGAGGTGCCTTCCAGCGACCGGTTGTGGAACGCCAGCAGGGCGCTCAGGTCCTCGGTCGGGGTGAACAGCAGTTGCAGGCGGAAGGCGGTCTCGTCATAGCCGCCCATCACATTGTCATCGCCGGTGAAGACGTTGTCGATCCAGTCGTCTCGGTGCTGGACCAGCACAGAGGCGCGGGCCGACAGCTTGCCGTCGATGATCGGTCCGCCGATGCCGCCGTCGAAGGTGAAGGTGCCGTAGCTGCCGTAGGTGGCCGTGCCGCGGGCCGACAGGTTGTCGCCGGGCTTGACGGTGTCGAACTTGACGATGCCGGCGGTGGTGTTGCGGCCGAACAGCGTGCCCTGCGGCCCGCGCAGGACTTCCACGCGGTCGAGGTCGAACAGCGGCGTGCTCTTCAGCACCACGTTCTCCATCACCACGTCGTCCATGATGATCGAAACGGGCTGCGAGGCGGCCAGATCGAAGTCGGCGTTGCCGAGGCCGCGGATGTAGAAGCGCGGGGCGACCCGGCCGTTCGAGGATTCAGCGTAAAGCGAGGGCACCCGCGCCGCGAGGGTCAGGATGTCGTCGCCGCCGGCGAACATGCTCTGCAGACGCTCGCCCTCGACAGCGGCCACCGAGAGCGGAACGTCCTGCAGGTTCTCGCTGCGCTTCTGGGCGGTGACGACGATCTCGCCGACCGTCGTCTCCTGGGCCAGGGCCGGAGCGGCGACGGTCAGCGCAGCGGTCAGGGCAGCCACGCCACAGGAAAGGGCCAGGCCGCGTCGGGCCGACGTCGTCTTGATCATGTGAAGTCCTCGCGATTGTCCGCCGCAGGCGCGGCCGCGCGAACCGGAACGCCCCCCGGCCCTTCAATGCGCGGAGAACAGCGCTACGCCTGTTGCGGCGCAGCATCTATCGCCGAGCAAGGTCGGCCTGTGGATAACTCGGCGTTTGTGTCGGCCGTGTGTCGGGCAGGTGACAGATCGATGCGGGTTGCGGCGACGTCGCCAAACGCTTGTGCGGACTTGCCCCGCCCCACTTTCAAGGGCAGTCCCGGACCATTACTTCAACCACTGAAGTCAGTCGGAGGCTTGGCGGTGAAAGCCGAATCCTTCTCGGGCATGCGCTGCTCCGTCGCCGGCGCCCTGCAACTGATCGGCGACCGGTGGGCCATTCTGGCCATCCGCAACCTTCTCGAACCTTGCAAGGAGATCAGATGACCATGACCGCCGACGTTGGAGAGGGCGCCCCGGACGGCCTGCAGCAGATCCGTGACGGCATGATTGGCGGGCGCAAGGCCGGCATCGGCCAGACGATGGGCTTTGCGATCGTGGAGGCTGATCGCGGACGGGTCGTCGTCGAGGGCAAGCCCGACCGCAGCGTCTACAACCCGCTTGGGACCGTGCACGGCGGCTATGCGGCGACCCTGCTGGACACGGCCTGCGGCATCTGCGTCCACACCACCCAGGGGCCGGGCCGCGGTCACACGACGCTGGAGCTGAAGGTCTCCTACCTTCGCGCCCTCAACGAGAACAGCGGCACGGTCCGGGCCGAGGGCAAGGTCATCTCCGTGGGCAACCGTGTCGCCTTCTCCGAAGCCACGCTGCACGACGGCGAAGGCAGGCTTTGCGCGACCGCGACCTCGACCCTGCTCGTCTTCGACGTCGCGCCGGGCGGCAAGGGCAGCTTCAGCGCGCCGCCGCCGGCCGCCTGAACACGGTCCGAAAAGAAGAAGGGCCGGAGATCGCTCTCCGGCCCTTCCTCGTCTCAACAGCCGAAGCTGACTAGCACTTGTAGTACATGTCGAACTCGACCGGGTGCGGGTGCAGCTGCAGGCGCATGACCTCTTCCATCTTCAGCTCGATGTAGCTGTCGATGAAGTCGTCATCCATGACGCCGCCCTTCTTGAGGAAGGCGCGGTCCTTGTCGAGGTTCTCGAGCGCCTCGCGGAGCGAGCCGCAGACTTCCGGGATCTTCTTCTGCTCGCGGGGCGGCAGGTCGTAGAGGTTCTTGTCGGCGGGCGCGCCCGGATCGATGCGGTTCTCGATGCCGTCCAGGCCGGCCATCAACAGCGCCGTGAAGGTCAGGTACGGGTTGCCCATGGGATCGGGGAACCGGCACTCGATGCGCTTGCCCTTGGGGCTGTCGACGTGCGGGATGCGGATGGAGGCCGAGCGGTTGCGGCTGGAGTAGGCCAGCTTCACCGGGGCTTCGTAGCCGGGCACCAGGCGCTTGTAGCTGTTGGTGGTGGAGTTGGCGAAGGCGTTGATCGCCTTGGCGTGCTTGATGATCCCGCCGATGTACCACAGGCACATCTGGCTGAGACCCGCGTACTGGTCGCCGGCGAACAGTGGCTTGCCATCGTTCCAGATCGACTGGTGGACGTGCATGCCCGAGCCGTTGTCGGCGAACATCGGCTTGGCCATGAAGGTGGCCGTCTTGCCGTAGGCGTGGGCCACGTTGTGGATCACGTACTTATAGAGCTGCAGGCGGTCGGCCATGGTGATCATGGTGTCGAACTTCAGGCCGAGCTCGTGCTGGGCGGGCGCCACCTCGTGGTGGTGCTTTTCCGGCTTCATGCCCAGCTGGCCCATGACTTCCAGCATTTCGCCGCGAAGGTCCTGGCCGCTGTCGATCGGGTTGACCGGGAAGTAACCGCCCTTGGGGCCAGGGCGGTGGCCCATGTTGCCTTCCGGATAGGACTTGCCGGTGTTGGTCGGCAGCTCGATCGAGTCGTAGCTGTAGCCGGTGTTGTGCGGGTCGGTGGACCACTTCACGTCGTCGAAGATGAAGAACTCGGCTTCAGGGCCGAAGAACACCGTGTCGCCCACGCCCGAGGACTTCACATAGGCCAGGGCCGTCTTGGCCATGGAGCGCGGGTCACGGTTGTAGGGGGTGCCGTCGTCGGGGTTCACCACGTCGCAGAACAGGCACAGGGTGGTCTGCTGGTAGAAGGGGTCGATGTAGGCCGTCTCCAGGTCCGGACGCAGCTTCATGTCCGACTCGTTGATGGCCTTCCAGCCGGCGATCGACGAGCCGTCGAACATCGTGCCGTCTTCGAGGAAGTCCTCGTCGACCAGATCGATGTCGAAGGTGACGTGCTGCATCTTGCCGCGAACGTCGGTGAAGCGGACGTCGACGTACTTGACGTCCTTGTCCTTGATCTGCGCCAGGATGTCCTTAGCGGTGGTCTTTCCCATGTGCCTTATCCCCTCGGCTTGGTTGTAGCGTCTGTGGTTGGCGGCGGCCTAGACGGCCAGCGCGCCGCTTTCTCCGGTGCGGATCCGGATCACGTCTGCGATCTCGGACACGAAAATCTTGCCGTCGCCGATTCGGCCGGTGCGGGCGGCGTTCTGGATGGCTTCCAGCGCGCCCGACAGCTGGTCGTCGCCGACCACGACCTCGATCTTGATCTTGGGCAGGAAGTCGACGACGTACTCGGCCCCGCGGTAGAGCTCGGTGTGACCCTTCTGGCGCCCGTAGCCCTTGGCCTCGAGCACGGTCATGCCCTGGACTCCCAGCTCCTGCAGGGCCTCCTTCACTTCATCGAGCTTGAACGGCTTGATGATGGCTTCGATCTTCTTCATGCGGGCCTCTGGGCGGGCGGTTGGCGGGACGGAGCACGGGCCGCGCAGCCGCTTCAAGGGCGGACCCGCGAGACGTGCGCTGCGCTGCAGCGAAAGATTTCCGGCGCCTATGAAACAGGCGCCCGGCGCCCAATACAAGGGCATGGGCCCAAAGCCCTTGGTTGCCGCCGCGTGAAGGCGGTAGCGAGGGGCAAAACGCGGTTCGAGGGAGTGGAACGATGCGCGACGACACGCCGGTTCTCATCGGGGGCGGACAATTCACCTACCGCGGCGCGGCCGACACGTCGCCCTCGCCGCTGGACCTGCTCAAAGTCGCGGCGGAACGCGCCGCTGCCGACGCCGGACTTGATCCGTCGACGCTTTCGCAACTCGACGGCGTCGCCATCGTCGGCTTCACCATCGACGCACCGGGCGGCTTCCAGAACCTGCCGTTTCCCCGCCTGAAGAACCCGCCGGCCAGCTTCGCCCGCGCGGTGGGAGCCCAGACCTCCTGGGAGGTCTACACTCACATGGGCGGCAACAGTCCCCAGCAGCTGATCAACACCGCCTGCGAGCGCGTCGCCCGCGGCGAGAACGACCTGGTGCTGGCCGCCGGCGCCGAGTTCCTCGGCTCGCTGATGAAGCGGCTCAAGGGCGGGGCGGGCTTCGCCGGCTGGGACGATCCTTACGCCATCGAGGACGAGCCCAAACGCATGGGCGACCCGCGTCCCGGCACCACGGCCTACGAGAACGCCCACGGCCTGAACCGGCCGATCAACGTCTACCCGATGTTCGAGAACGCGCTGCGGGCCCGCGACGGCCGCTCGATTCCCGACCACCAGAAGCGGCTGGGCAAACTGTTCGCGCCCTTCACCCGCGTCGCCGCCGCCAACCCGCATTCCTGGTTCCCCACCGAGCGCAGTGAGAGCGAGCTGATCGAGGTGACCGGCCAGAACCGCTGGGTCAGCTTCCCCTATCCGAAGTACCTGAACGCCATCATGGAGGTCGACCAGTCGGCCGGCGTGCTGATCGCGTCGGTGAAGAAGGCCCGCGAACTGGGCGTTCCCGAGGACAAGTGGGTGTTCCTGCACGGCTGCGCCGACGCCAGCGACCTGTGGCACCCGATCGACCGGCAGAACTTCCATTCCAGCCCGGCCATGGAGCTGACCGGCAAGCGCGCCTTCGAGATGGCGCGCATCAGCGTCGACGATCTCGACTTCATCGACCTCTACTCCTGCTTCCCGATCGCCGTGGAAGTCGGGGCCGAGGCGCTTGGCCTGTCGCTGGACGACCCGCGCGGCCTGACCGTGACCGGCGGCCTGCCGTACTTCGGCGGTCCGGGGAACAACTACGCCATGCACTCGGTGGTCACGATGCTGGACAAGCTTCGCCACCGGCCGGGCGGCTGGGGCCTGTGCACGGCCAACGGCTGGTACCTGACCAAGCAGTCGACCGGCATCTACTCGACCACGCCGGTCGAGGGGCAATGGGAGCGCGAGGACCCGGCGGTCATCCAGCGCCAGATCGACGCCCTGCCGCACCCGGCCATCGAGGAGCATCCCGTTGGACCGGCCACCGTCGAGACCTACACCATCGTCCACACCCGCGACGGCTACCACATGGGCATCGTCGTCGGCCGCGACGCCCACGACCGCCGCTTCATGGCCGTGCTGCCGGACGACGAGGCGACGCTGAAGAGCTTCGAGGACCGCGAGGGCGTGGGCCGGACGGGGACGGTCAGCCGCCACCCGGACGGCAAGCGGAACCTGTTCATTCCGTCGTGATCAACACAGCGTAGGGGACAGTTTAAGATGTCCCTTGGGGCGCCTTAAACTGTCCCCGAAAGGCCGCGCATGACCCGCACCTACATGATCCGCCACGGCAAGCCGGCCGCCACCTGGGGCGACTCGAACGACGACGGCGATCCCGGCCTGGACGAGGTGGGCCGGATGCAGGCGCACGCCGCGGCCGAGGTCTTGCTGGCGCTGCCCGATCAGGAGCGGCCGACGAAGGTGGTGTCCTCTCCGCTGCGCCGCTGCCGGGAGACGGCCGCGCCGTTCGCGGCCGCGCTCGGGGTGGACCTGGTCATCGACCCGATGGTCGGCGAGATTCCCACGCCGTCGACGATCGGCCATGAGGATCGCGGCGCCTGGCTGCGCAACGCCTTCGCCGGGCGCTGGGGCGAGATCGTCGGCGATCTGGACTACGACGACTGGCGGCGCGGCGTGGCCGCCGCCGTGGCCGGCTACCCGAACACCGCCGTGTTCAGCCACTACGTCGCCATCAACGCCGCCGTCTCGACGGCCGAGGGTCATGATCTGGTCATGGGCTTCCGGCCGGACCACTGCTCGATCCAGACCTTCGAGATCAAAGCCGATGGCGCCTTGATCCTGGTGGCCCGGGGACGCGAAGCTGCGACTCAAGTCCTTTAGTCGCAAGAGTCCCCATGGCCGCGCCCGAGATCCTCACCGTCGCGGAGATGACGGCCGCCGACCACGCCGCCATCGCGGCCGGAACACCCGGTCTGGTGCTGATGGAACGCGCCGGCGCGGCGGTGGCCGAGGCCATCCGCGCGCGCTTCAAGCCCTGCCGGGTCGCGGTGCTCTGCGGTCCCGGCAACAACGGCGGCGACGGCTATGTCGTGGCCCGGCTGCTGAAGCGGCGCGGCTGGACGGTCTGGGTCGAGACGCTCGGCCCGCCCGCGACCGCTGACGCGAAGGCCATGGCCGGCAAGTGGCGGGGCGAGACCCGGGCGCTCGGCGCCGCCGGCCGGCCCGCCGAGCTCATCGTCGATGCGATGTTCGGCGCGGGGCTGAGCAAGCCGCTCGCCGGCGAAGCGCTGCGGGCGGCGAAGGCCACACAGGCCCTGAAGGGCAGGGTGGTCGCCATCGACACGCCCAGCGGCGTCTCTGGCGACAGTGGGCAGGTCCTGGGCGACGCGGCCGTCCGCGCCGACCTGACCGTCACCTTCCATCGCAAGAAGGTCGGCCATGTGCTGGAGCCGGGCCGCGCCGCCTGCGGCGAGGTGGTGGTCGCCGACATCGGCCTGGGCGCGACGCCGTCGACCCTGCTTGAGAACGGCCCGGCCCTGTGGCTCGAGCGCTTTCCCTGGCCGGACTCGGCCTCGCACAAGCATGCCCGCGGGCGGCTTGCGGTGGTCTGCGGCGAACAGACCTCGACCGGCGCGGCCCGGCTGGCGGCCCGCGGCGGGCTGCGGATCGGCGCCGGCGTCGTGACCGTGCTTTCGCCGCCGTCAGCGGTCGCCGTCAACGCGGCCCATCTCGAGGCCATCATGCTTCGCGCATTCGAGACCGAGGCTGAGCTGGTCGAGGTCGCCGACAGCGCCGACGCCGTGGTTATCGGACCGGCCGCCGGGGTGACGCCGCAGACCCGCGCCCGCGTCTTCGCCCTGGCCCGCACCGGCGCCGCGCTCGTGCTCGACGCCGACGCCCTGACGGTGTTCCGCGACAAGCCGGCGGACCTGTTCAAGGCGCTGGACCGCGACGATGTGCTCACGCCGCACCCCGGCGAGTTCGAGCGGGTGTTCCCGGGGCTGCTCAAGGCCGCGCCCCACCGGATCGAGGCGGCGCGGCAGGCGGCGGCGCGGGCCGGCGCCATTGTCCTCCTGAAGGGCGCCGACACGGTGATCGCCGCGCCCGACGGCCGGGCCGCCGTCAATGTGGAACCGGCCCCCTGGCTGGCCACGGCCGGCAGCGGCGACGTGCTGGCCGGGTTCATCGCCGGCCTGATCGCCCAGGGCATGGACAGCTTCGAGGCGGCCTGCGCGGGGTCATGGATTCACGCCGAGTGCGCCCGTCGCCACGGCCCGGGCCTGATCGCCGAGGACCTGCCGGGCCTGGCGGTCGGGGTGCTGGGCGAGCTTTACCGGTCGCGCGCCTAGACCCCGTGTTCCCGGCGAAGGCCGGGATCCATGCCGCCCCACTGACGCGGGAAGGCGTCCAGGATGGGCCCCGGCCTTCGCCGGGGAGACGGAGTCACTTGAGCTTGAGCTCCGTCTCCAGCGTCCTCGCCGCCTCGGCCGGGTTGGCCTTCCCGCTGTCCCGATCAACGCTGTAGTTGGCCGAGCGCATGGCCTCGACACTGACCTTGCCGATCAGCGGCTCCAGCGCCGCCATCAGCCGCCGATCGCCGGCGCGCTTGCCTGACACGAGCACGACCGCGTCGTACGGCGGCAGGGCGCCTTTCGGGTCGGTCAGCACCACCAGGTCGTCGGCGGCGATGCGGCCGTCGCTGGAGAAGGCCGAGATGACGTCCACGTCGCCGCTGGCCAGGGCGCGGTACATGAAGGTCGGCTGGTAACTGGTTTCACGGCCAAAGGAAAAGCCATAGGCGGCGTCGACGCCCTTCCACTCCGGCCGGGACAGGAACTCGATGTCCGAGCCCAGCTTCAGCCGCGGCGAAAGCCGGGCCAGATCGGCCAGCGACGTCACGCCGAGCTCGGCGGCGCGGTCGCGACGCATGGCGAAGGCGTAGGCGTTCTCGAACCCCAGCGATCCCAGCACCGCCACGCCGTCCCGCGCCTTGAGCTGCCGTGTCAGTTCCGCCACCACGGGTTCGCGTCCGGGATTGTCGGTCCGGCCCAACACGTTGGTCCACAGGGTGCCGCTGTAGTCGACATAGACGTCGATCTCGCCGGCGGCGAGGGCGCGGTAGGCGACCGCGCTGCCCAGGTCCTCCTTGCGAGTGACACGGGCCCCGTCGCGCTCCAGTCGCCCGGCGATGAGTTCGGCCAGGATGTACTGCTCGGAGAAGTTCTTGGCGCCCACGACGTAGCCTGTCGGCCTGCCGAAACTGGCCAGGGGCAGGACCGCGATCGCGACCCCGATCAGCAACCCCGCGGCGCCGGCGATCACCCGCCGCCGGTCCCGCCGCGCGGCGCCCGCTTCCATCAGGCCCAGAAGCTGATCGGCGCAGATGGCAAGCGTCGCCGAGGCGGCGCAGCCGAACAGCACGAAGATCCAGTTCTCGGTCTGCAGGCCGGCGAAGATGTAGTTGCCCAGGCTCGTCTGGCCGACCGGTGTGGAGAGCGTGGCCGCGCCGATGGTCCAGACCGCCGCTGTCCGCACCCCGGCCATGATCACCGGAAGGGCCAGCGGCAGCTCGACCCGCCACAACTTCTGGCGCTGGGTCATGCCCACGCCGTCGGCGGCCTCCCGCACGGCCGGATCGACGCCCATCAGGCCGGTCGTGGCGGTCCGCAGGATCGGCAGCACCGCATACAGGGTCAGGGCCAGCAGGGACGGCAGGAATCCCAGGGCGGAGAAGCCATGGCCGGTCAGCGTCTCGCTGAGCCGCGACAGCAGCAGGAGCAGCGGAAAGAACAGCGCCAGCAGCGCCAGGCTGGGGATGGTCTGGATCAGCCCGGCCCCGGCCAGCAGCGGCCAGCGCAGGCGCGGGCTCCGGCTGGCGGCCACGGCCAGCGGCAGGCTGATGGCGGCGCCCAGGACCAGGGCGCTCGCGCTGAGCAGAACGTGCCAGGCCAGGTAGCCAGGGAGGAGGGCGAAGGCTTCGCTCATGCGCCGCCTCCCAGCCGTGCGGCCAGCCGCAGCGCCTGGCGACGCGGGGCGTCGAGCAGGTCACGCACGCCGGCGTCTGTGGCGGTGCGCGTCAGGCTCTCCGGCGCGCCGTCGGCGACGACCGCGCCGTCGCGCAGCACCACGATGCGGTCGGCCAGCAGCACCGCCTCGGCCATGTCGTGGGTCACCATCACCGTGGTGAGGCCCAGCCGCTCGTGCAGCGCGCGGACATCGGTTCCCAGAGCGTCGCGGGTAAGCGGGTCAAGCGCCCCGAACGGCTCGTCCATCAGCAGGATCCCGGGTTCGGCCGCCAGCGCCCGGGCCACGCCGACCCGCTGCCGCTGGCCGCCGGACAGTTGCGAGGGCGACCGGCTGGCCATCCCGGCCGGCAGGGCGACCAGATCGAGAAGGGCGTCGATCCGGGCGGCGATGCGCTCCGGCGGCCAGCCGAGCAGGCGCGGCGTGACGGCGATGTTCTCGGCCACCGTCAGGTGCGGAAACAGGCCGACTTCCTGGAAGACGTAGCCGATCTTGCGCCGCAGCAGGTGAGGGGGGCCGGCGCCGATCTCCTCGCCGCCGATGCGGATGTCGCCGGCGTCGGGCGTGATCAGCCGGTTCAGGGTCTTGAGCAGGGTGGTCTTGCCCGAGCCGGAGGCGCCGACCAGGGCCACGAACTGGCCGGCGGGAATCGTCAGGCTGACGCCGGCCAGGGCGACAGGACCGCCATAGCGCTTCTCGACCCCGGCGATCTCGATCTCGGTTCCGGCCATGTGCTAGGCCTAGCACGGGATTTCGCCGTACGTCGCGGCGCGTCCGGAGAAATCGCCGCCATGGCCGACGATCAAGCGCCGCCGCCGGATGAGACGCCGATGCAGAAAGCCCTGCGCCTCAAGAAAGCCGCCATCGCCGCCAAACCCGCCGCCCCGCGCGGCGGCAAGTTCCAGCGCCAGCAGGCGGCGGCGCAGCAGACCGGCAAGTCGAAGCCCTGGATGACGCGCTAGGCGGGGACTGGATATCGTGTCCCCGCTTGGGGACATGATTTCCTGTCCCTCAACACCGTCTGACGGCTTCGAGGGACAGCTACCAATGTCCCAAGCGAGACACTGGAAGCAGTCCCCGGCCTAAACCCGATAGAACCGCCGCGCCGTTCCCGCGAACAGCTCCGCCTTTTCGCCCTCCGACGCCCCGGCCGCGATCCGTTTGAAGGCGTTCCACAGGGTGGCGTAGTCGCAGCCCCAGCGGTCGACCGGGAAGTTGCTCTCGAACATGCAGCGGTCGGCCCCGAAGGCCTCGATGCAGGTCTCGATCCAGGGGCGCCACAGGTCCGCCAGCGTCTGCGAGTCCGGCCGCGCCTTGCCGTCCAGGCCCGGGAAGCCGGCGAACGGCATGGCCAGGCCGCCCAGCTTCACCGTCACCTTCGGCGACCTGGCCAGCTCGCGAATGTTGGCCGCCCAGACGTCGAACCGCTCGGTCAGCTTGCCGGCGTAGGCGCCGATGCCCAGCGGCGTGCCGATGTGGTCGAGCACGATGTCCTGGTCCGGGAAAGCGCGCGTCAGGGCGATCAGCTCCGGCAGCTGCGGCTCCAGCAGCCATGCGTCGAAGGTCAGGCCCAGCGGCGCCAGGCGGGCGAAACCCTCACGGTAGCGACTGTCGGCCAAAAGGCCGCCCGGCGTATGGGCCATCGGACCCAGGACGGCTGGGTCCGGATCGCTGGCGACCATGTGACGGATGCCGCGGAAGCGGCCGTTGCCGGCCGCGATCTCCGCCTCCAGCACCCGCGCCACGCCGTCGCCCAGCAACAGGTCCGCATGGCCGACGATGCCGGCGCAGGCGCGGAAGGGGCCGTAGATCCCGCTGGCGCTCATCGCCGCCACGCCGTTGACGAACTCGACCTCGCCGACCGGGGCCATCGCGGCTTCCGCGTCCGCGCGATAGAAGGCGCCGCACTGGACATAGACCGTGCCGACGACGTTGTGGCCGCTGCCGGCGTCGGCCCGCAGCTCGTCGAGCAGATAGCGGGGCGTCAGTCGTACCACGTCCTCGAACGCATGCCCGCCCTCCCGCGCCGGCGGCAGCGACGGCCGGTCCCACAGGTGATGGTGCGGATCGATGATCGGCAGGTCGGGGTCGAGGATGGCTTCGGCGGTCATGGGTGTCCTTGCCCCGGCGACCCGGTCAGCATGATACGCCGGGCCCTTCCCCGCATCTCAGCGCGCATGGGTCGTCGGAACAAGTCCGACGATGACGGCGAGGGGGATCAGGCAGGCGGCGGCTGGTGCGGATGAGAGGACTCGAACCTCCACGCCTCGCGGCGCTGGAACCTAAATCCAGTGCGTCTACCAGTTCCGCCACATCCGCAGGTTCGTCGGCGGGCTTAGGCGAAGACCCTCGTGCGGGCAAGCCCGCGGCGGCGGCCTGAAACTCTCACTTGGCCCCCAAAGCGGCCCGTGACATAAGGGCCACCGCTTTGCGCCGCCCTGATCCGGGCGCGCTACCCGTTTCCACTCCAAGGCGGATGAAGCGGCCCCCGGGCCGGTCGTCCGGGACTCAAAGAATGTCGATGCAGATCGTTGAAAAGTCTGGTGAAGGCCTGAGCCGCGTTTACGGCGTCACTGTTCCCGCCGGCGAGCTGGCCAAGCGTCTGGACGCCCGGATCGCCGAGATCGCGCCGCAGATGAACCTCAAGGGCTTCCGCAAGGGCAAGGTCCCGGCCGCCCACGTCAAGCGGGTGCACGGCAAGGCCCTGATGGCCGAGGTCATCGAACAGGCGCTCAACGAGACCACCCAGAAGGTGCTGGACGACAACAAGCTGCGTCCGGCCTCGCAGCCTGACCTGAAGCCCGAGTCCGACATGGAGAAGGTCATGGCCGGCGGCGCCGACCTCTCCTACGAGCTGTCGCTCGAGTTGATGCCCGACTTCGAGCCGATCGACATCGCCGCCATCAAGCTGACCCGTCCGGTCTACAGCCCGACCGAGAAGGAAGTCGACGAGGCCCTGGCCGATCTCGCCAAGCAGGCCAGGACCTTCGCCCCGCGCACCGGCAAGTCGCTGAAGGCCAAGGACGGCGACCAGGTGCTGATCGACTTCGTCGGCAGCGTCGACGGCGTCGAGTTCCCGGGCGGCAAGGGCGAGGGCTTCGAGCTGACGCTCGGCTCGGGCCAGTTCATCCCCGGCTTCGAGGGCCAGCTGGTCGGCGCCAAGCCGGGCGACGACGTCACGGTGAAGGTGACCTTCCCGACCCCCTACCAATCCGAGGACCTGGCCGGCAAGGACGCCGAGTTCGCCGTGAAGGTGCATGAAGTCCGCGCCCCGGTCGACGCCGAGCCCGACGACGAGCTGGCCAAGCGCCTCGGCCTGTCGGACCTGGCCACGCTGCGCGAGACCCTCAGCAAGAACCTGCAGCAGGGCTACGACAACCAGTCGCGCTTCAAGCTCAAGCGCGCCCTGCTCGACGAGCTGGACAAGGGCCACACCTTCGACCTGCCGCCCAAGATGGTCGACGCCGAGTTCGCCGGCATCTGGCAGCAGGTCGAGCAGGACAAGGCCGCCGGCAACCTGCCGCCGGAAGACCTCGAGAAGAGCGACGACCAGCTCAAGGAAGAATACCGCCGCATCGCCGGCCGCCGCGTCCGCCTGGGCCTGGTCCTGGCCGAGATCGGCCGCCGCGAGAACGTCCAGGTCACCGACCAGGAACTGATGCAGGCCATGCAGCGCGAGGCCATGCAGTACGGCCAGCAGGCCCAGCAGGTGTTCGAGTTCTTCCGCTCCAACCCCAACGCCCAGGCCCAGCTGCGCGCGCCTCTCTACGAGGACAAGGTCGTCGAGCTGATCTTCGGCAAGGCCGCCATCAAGGACAAGAAGGTCTCCAAGAAGGAGATCGAGGCCGAGGACGACCTGCCCGACGGCTATTGATCGTCCGGCGCTTCCTGCGCCACAGCATCGTGAAGGGGCCGGCCGCGCGCCGGCCCTTTTTCGTTGCGCAACAGGCCGGGCACATTGCGCCGACTTAACTTGTCGCCGGAGCCGGCGGCGGCTATCGCGGCGGTGCCCGCCGCCACGGCGCAGGCGACTGGTTTCCTGGGGAGTATCCGATGTCGATCTGGACCGCGGCGGCGCTGAGCGTCATGCTTCTCGCGCAGCAACCCTCGGCGGCGCCCGACGATGACGGCACGACTGTCGACAGCCTTGTGGTGACCGCTCGCCCGGCGCCGGAGACCAAGGCCATTGAGGCGTTTGTGGCCACCGTGGCGGACGAGACCGGCAGCAAGCGCCTCGGCCGCTGGGACCGCAAGGTCTGCCCGGGCGTCATGGGCTTTCGCCCGCAGTACGCCCAGATGCTGATCGACCGCATCGCCGCCTCGGCCGTCGAGATCGGCCTGGAGGTCGGCGAGCCGGGCTGCAAGCCGAACATGCTGATCCTCGGCACCGCCGATTCCGACGCGCTGACGAAGGATCTGGTCAAGGAGTACCCCGACGCCTTCGCCAAGTACGACGACGGGATTCGCGCGTCCAAGGCTTCGTTCGACGCCTTCATGGCCTCCAGGGCTCCCGTACGCTGGTGGCACGTCACCCGCCGCACCACGGCCGACGGCCAGCAGTACAGCAAGGGCGACCAGGTGCGTGTCCGCGAGGTCGGCCGACTGCGCACCGGCTCGCGCGAGGATTTCGACCGCGTGATCATCGTCATGGACGTGACCCGCATGGGCCGGCTGCGGACCTCGAGCCTTGCCGACTACATCGCCATGGTCAGCCTGGCGCAGGTCGATCCGGAAGCCGAGATCACCGGCGTGTCCTCGGTGCTCAACCTGTTCACCGACCGGGACGCGGGCGTCGAGCCGGCTGTCGGGATGACCGAGTGGGACAAGGCCTACCTCAAGGGGCTCTATGGCGCGACCCGCGACGCCCGCCGCGGCTCGGACCAGCAGGAAGACATTACCCGCTCGATGGCCAGGGACCTCGGCGCTCCGCCGCCGCCGCCGCCGGAAGAGTAGGGCTGCGGCTCCGGGCCCAACAGAAAAAGGCCCCCGGAAGCAATCGCTTCCGGGGGCCTCTTCATGTCGACTCGCGCCGGCCTAGTGGTTGATGATCACGTCCAGGATCAGGCCGGTGGCCAGGGCGGCGAGCAGATAGTCGTTGCCGTCCCGGTACCAGTAGTAGCCGCGCGGGGGCGGGCGCAGGCCGTAGCGGCCGTAGTCGTAGACCACATAGCCGCGGCCCCGGTAGGACGGCGGCAGGTAGGCCCCGCGCCGCCAGGCGTAGTAGCCGGGACGATAGCCCGGGCGGCCGTAGTAGGCGGCCGGCGGCGGGCCGTAGTGCCAGCGATTGTTCCAGTAGTAGCCGTTGTGGCGGCCGCGATCCCAGCGGCTGCGGCTGTCCCAGCGACCGTCGCGCCGGTCGTCCCGGCGATCGGCGCGATAGTCGCGACGATCGTCACGGCGATCATCCCGGTAGTCGCGCCGGTCGTCGCGGCGATCCCTGCGATCATCACGACGATCGTCGCGACGGTCATAGCGGCCGCGATCCTGGGCGTTGGCTTCCGTGGCGCTCGCCGCGATCGGTCCGGCGACGGCGGCCACGGCGGCCAGGGTCATCATCAGACGCTTCATGGTGAAGGTCCTCCTCGAACTTGTTTGTCGTCCCGCGGCGCAGCCCTGCCGCAAGGGTTCCCTCGACTGTGGACAGGGTGAATCGCCCGTCCTGAACGTCGGCTGAACGGGTCCGTCAGGATTCCGATCCCGACGGCCTTGCGTGGGCAGGGGGAGGGGCCCCATCTTGCGTCCACAATCAAAACGATGGGCGGAGCCAGAACCGATGACCGACGCAACCGAGTACGTGCCGCCCAAGGTCTGGACCTGGAACAAGGACAACGGCGGCCGGTTCGCCAACATCAACCGCCCGATCGCCGGTCCGACCCATGACAAGGAGCTGCCGGTCGGCAAGCACCCGATGCAGCTCTACTCGCTGGGCACGCCCAACGGCGTGAAGGTGACCGTGATGCTCGAGGAACTGCTGGCCAAGGGCCATGCCGGCGCCGAGTACGACGCCTGGCTGATCAAGATCAACGAGGGCGACCAGTTCTCCAGCGGCTTTGTCGCCGCCAATCCCAACTCCAAGATCCCGGCCCTGATGGACCACAGCGGCGAGACGCCGATCCGGGTCTTCGAGTCGGCCGCCATCCTGATGCACCTGGCCGAAAAGTTCGGAGAGTTTCTGCCGACCCATCCGGCGAAGCGGGCGGAGTGCATGTCCTGGGTCATGTGGCAGATGGGCAGCGCGCCGTTCCTGGGCGGCGGCTTCGGCCACTTCTACGCCTACGCGCCGTTCAAGATCGAATACGCCATCGACCGCTACGCGATGGAGGTGAAGCGCCAGATGGATGTGCTGGACCGTCGCCTCGCCGAGAGCGACTACCTGGCCGGCGCCGACTACACCATCGCCGACATGGCCGTCTGGCCCTGGTACGGGGCCCTGGCCAAGGGCGTCCTCTACGAGTCCGGCGAGTTCCTGCAGGTGCAGGACTACAAGCACGTCAACCGCTGGGCCGACCAGATCGGCGCGCGTCCCGCCGTGAAGCGCGGCCGCATGGTCAACCGCGTGTTCGGCGACCCGGCCAGCTGCCTGCCGGAGCGTCACGATGCGTCGGATTTCGAGACCCGCACGCTCGACAAGCTGCAGGCGGCCCAGGGCTGATCGCGGGCCGGGTCTTAACCCGGCGGCGACACAGTTTTACGGGCAGTAACGGAGGTGAACGAGTCCTGTATTCGCGCCTGAATACAGGACTTTGGCGCGGTTAACCCTATGTTCAGCGCCGGGGTATTTTCCTGTCGACATCGGCTCCGCGACAGAACCGTCCGGAGAGGGGTTTGAAGGGAATAAGACCATGCTTGCGAGCGTTGAGAGCGAAGCTCCCGCGACCATGCCGCTGCCGGGCCCGGATTCGTCGGGTGACGATCTGTTCCGGATGGGGCTGCTCTATTCGACCGGTCAGGGCGGCGCGCCGCTCGACTACGTCTCGGCCCATATGCTGTTCAACCTGGCCGCCATGCGCGGATCGCTCGAGGCCAAGGTCTACCGCAAGGAGCTGAGCGGTGAGATGGATCCTGCCGACGTCGCCGAGGCCCAGCGCCAGGCGCGCCAGTGGCTGGCCCAGGGCTGAGGCGGACAACGCTTCCAGAACTCCGTTTCCCCGGCTAAGGCCGGGGTCCACGACGCGTTTCTGTCCCTGCCGCTCTGGCTGATGCATGGATCCCGGCCTTCGCCGGGAGGACGGAAAAGGCTACTGCCCGTTCTGCCCGCCGATGGCGTAGCTGAAGCCCTGGATCGGCGAGATGTCGCGGAACCACTGCTGCATGAACAGCCCGGCCTCGGCGATATTGGAGCGCGGCACATAGACGATGTCGAAGCGGCGCAACGGCACGAGGTCGACGCCGACCGGATTCTTCAGGGCGCTCTGCAGGTTCACCGTCCGCATCATCGCCCGGCCGCCCGGGCCGCGGCGGATGATCACCACACGATCCACCTTGGCGGTAGGCCGAAAGCCGCCGGCCTGGATCACCGCCTGAAGGCTGTTGATGTCGCCCGGCATGTCGAAGACGCCGGGCGTCCCGACCTCGCCGCCGACGAAGACCTTCAGCGCCCCCACCGACTTCACCTGGATCACCACCTCGGGCCGCAGCAACTGGCTGGCGTAGGCGCGAGTCAGGTCGGCCTGCAGTTCGTTGATGGTGCGGTCGGCGGCCATGACCGGTGCGACCAGCGGCATGGTGATGCGGCCGTCGGGCTGGACGATGACGCCGGTCCGCGCCAGTTCCGGCGCCGAGGGGACGGTGATGTCGATGGTGTCGCCCGGGTAGAAGCGGTACTCCGGCTCCTGCTCGGTCCAGTCGGCGTAGCCGATGTTGGAAAAGCCTGTCGCCGGCGCGCGCGCGGCCACGGCCGGGGAGGCCGCCAGAAGGGCGGCGCAGGCCAGCAGGACAGCTCGGGACGGGGCGTTCGTGCGCATGATCCAAAGGTTAAGGAAAAGGGGTAACGGAGTGTTAATCGCGGTCCGCGACGGTCGTCTCCGGTAGAAGCCGCAGAGTTCCGGATTCGCATGAGCACGCAAAGCGCCTGGAGCACGCTCCCGCACGACCCGTTGCCGGGCCGGGCGATGGCCGGCTCCGGCTGGGCCTCGCGGCCGCGCTATGCGCCGAGCGACTTCATCACCCTGCTGTGGCGCGAGCGCTGGCTGATGCTGGTGATCTTCCTGGTCATCTTCGGGGTCGGAGGCGCCTTCGCCTTCACCCTCAAGAAGTCCTATCCGGCCTCGGCCAGCATCCTGGTCCAGCTGGGCCAGGAGTATGTCTACGAACCCCGCGCCGGCGATGCCGCCCGCGGCGCCGTGCCGGAGAACGACTCGCTGGTGCAGTCGGAAGTCGAGATCCTGATGAGCGCCCGGCTGCGCGAGCGGACCATCCGCCGCATCGGCCTGGACGCCCTCTATCCCGAACTCGGCGAGAAGTACGCCGCCGCGCCGCCGGCCGGTAAGGCCCAGTTGATGGCCAAGGCGGTCGAGGACTTCGGAAAGAACCTGTCGGTCGGTTCGGCTCCGGACAACCCCGTCGTCCGCATCGGCTTCGAGCACGACAGCGGCGAGATGGCCGCCCGGGCGGTGAACACCCTGCTCGAGGAGTACCTGATCTATCGGCGCACCGTGCTGATCCAGCCGTCCTCGCCGGTGCTGGAGCGCCAGCGGGTGCTGTTCGAGGACCAGCTGGCCCAGGCCGACACCGCCTACCAGCAGTTCCTGACCACCAACGACATCGGCGACTTCAACGCCCAGAAGAACGCCCTGACCAATCTGATCGGCCAGATCGAGACCCAGCGCCAGATGGCCGAGGTCACGCTGCAGGACCGCGAGGCGCGGCTGGCCACGCTGGACGCCCAGCTGGCCCAGGTCGCGCCCGAGATTGGCCTGTTCCGCGACATCGACCCCGCCGCCGCCACCCGGCTGGCCGCCCTGCGCCTGCAGCGGGAGGAGATGCTGTCCCGCTATCTGCCGACCGCCCAGCCGGTGAAGGACGTCGAGGCCCAGATCATCCAGCTCGAGGCGGCGATGAACACCGGCCGCACCCAAACCGACGGCGCCCGGCGCATCGGGGTCAATCCGGTGCACCAGACCCTGCAGACCGACCGCATCCAGACCGCCGCCGAGGTCGCCGCCCTGCGGACCTCGCTGGCCGCCTACGCCCGCCAGGCGCAGCAGGCGACCGATCAGTTGCAGCGGCTTGCGGTCATCGAGCCGCAGTTCCAGGCCCTGAGCATGGATCGCGACGTGCTGCAGTCCAGCGTCCGCGACTTCACGGTCAAGGAACGCCAGGACGACGCGGCGCGGCAGATCGCCTCGGAGACCAACGACAATATCCGCATCGTCGACCGGGCCGTGGCCCCGACCCGCGGCGAGAGCCTGCGCAAGCCGGTGTTCGCCCTGGCCTTCCTGTTCGGGGCCTTCTCGGCCCTCTGCGCCGGCCTGATCCGTGTGTTCCTGCGCCCCGGCCTGCCCACGCCTGCCTCGGCCTCGCGCACCCTGGACATGCCGGTGCTGGGCATGGCCGCGTACAAGGGGCAGTGAGGCGGGTTTCCTCTCCCAAGTGGGAGAGGCAGAGCGCTCCGCAGGTTCCTCCGATCCCTTCATGCGTTAGCTTGTCGAACTTGGGCGCGTAACGATTCGAGCCATGGTGGATTTAAGCGCTGAAGCGGCTGAGCTTTGGGCGTCCCTCGGGCCGCCGGCGCCCGGTCGCGCCCGCGCCATCCAGTTCGTGGCCGCGCGGCGGGGCGAGGGGGCCTCGACCGTGGCCCGGGAGCTGGCGACGTTCGCCGCCCGCCGGGCCGGCCGCACCGTCTGGCTCGTGGATCTGGATGTCTTCACCTCGCCGCAGCACGCGGCCATCTCCGCCCGCCCGGACCTGTACGGCGAGCTCGGCAAGGCTGTCTCCGCCACGCCCGACGGCGGCGTCTTCTTCACGGTGCAGCCGCCGACGCCGATGCCGGACGGGTCCCGGGCGCCGGACGCGAAGTTCCTGGTCGCCCACCAGGTCGGCGGCGACCGCTTCTGGGTGACGCGCTTCCGCGCCGACGCCCTGCGCGGCAAGCAGGCGGTGCACATCCTGCCCAGCAGCGACTACTGGAACACGCTCAAGCGCCATGCCGACCTGGTGATCGTCGACAGCCCGTCGGCCGACCGCTCGCAGGCGGCCCTGACCGTGGCGCCGTTCATGGACCAGACGGTGCTGGTGGTCTCCGCCGACCAGCCCGACGTCAGCGCGCCGGCCCGCCTGCGCGACGCCATCACCGCCGCCGGCGGCCGGCCCTCGGGCGTGTTCTTCAACCGGGCGCGGGTTGAGGCGCCGGCTTTCCTGCGCAGGATCCTGCCGTGACCTGGGCCGCCGCCTCCTGGGAGGCCGGGCGGCCGGCCGCGCACCGCATCGACGTCTGGGACGTCGCCGCCTTCGGCATGCTGGTGATGAGCCTGCTGCTCTACAGCCAGGGCTGGATCCTGCCGATCTTCGGCAATCGCTTCGATGCCGCGAGCTCGGCGGCCATCCGCAACGCCTATCTGCCGGCCTACGCCGCCGGCGTCGCCATCCTGGCCATGCGCCCCTGGGACACGGTCCTTGCGACCCTGCGCCAGCCCTTCCTGATCATCCTGCTGGCTGTGACGGCCCTGTCGGTGGTCTGGTCAATCGCCCCGGACGCCACGGTGCGCCGCCTGGTCGCCCTGTTCGCGACGACGCTCACCGGCGTGGTGCTGGCCGTCCGCTTCCGCTGGGCGACCATGGCCGAGGTGATGGCCACGGCGCTCGGCCTGCTGGCGGTCGCGTCCTTCGTAGCCGGCCTGGTGCTGCCGTTCGGCAAGATGACCGAGCTGTTCCCCGGCGCCTGGCGCGGCGTCTGGATGGAGAAGAACGCCCTGGGCGGCAACATGGCCATGGCCTTCTCGATCTTCGGGGCCGCCGCGCTGCTGGTTCCCAGGCGGGCGTGGCTGTGGTGGTCGCTGGCCGGGCTGGCGCTGGGGCTGGTCCTGCTGTCGACGTCCAAGACCTCGCTGGTCTCGCTGGGCCTGGGCGGGGCGGCGCTGGCCTTCGTCTGGATCTGCCGCCGGGGCGCGGCCTCGGGCGTGGCGGCCACCTGGGCGGCGGTGACGGGCGCGGCGCTGCTGGCGGCCTTCCTGCTGTTCGCCGCCGACGTCTTCCTGGAGCTGCTGGGCAAGGACGCCACCCTGACCGGCCGCACCAAGATCTGGGCCGCCGTCATGCGCCAGATCGAGGAGCGACCCTGGACGGGCTTCGGCTACTCCGCCGTCTGGGACGACAAGAGCGGCTGGGGCCCGCTGGCCTGGATCACCAAGGACGCCGGCTTCAAGGCCCAGCACGCCCACAACAGCTGGCTGGAGCAGTGGCTGGGCATGGGCTTCGGCGGTCTGATCGCCTGGGGCCTGTTCTACGGCCAGACCATGATCGCCGCGCTGGTGGCGGTGTTCCGCGACAAGGGCGCCTACCTGGCCCTGCCGTTCCTGGTCATCTACTCGCTGGTCAGCCTGACCGAGAGCATCGCCGTCAGCTACAACGACCTGCGCTGGGCGATCTTCGTGGCGCTGGCGGTGAAGCTGGCCTGGGGGGATCGGGAGTAGGGGACTCTGTGCGTCCTTCGACACGCCGCTTCGCGGCTGCTCAGGATGACGTAGTCCGAACGCCCCCCTTTCACGTCATGCTGAGCAGCGCTCGCAAGAGCGCGTGTCGAAGCACGCACGGCGCAAACTACAGCCCCAGCCGCCGCGCGCCCTCGGCGGCCGTGACCACGTCAAACCCGCGCGCGACCGCCGCATCGACCAGATGGCCCAGCGCTTCGGGCGTGCAGCCCCAGGCGGACGGGCTCTCGGCCACGTCGTGGGTGTAGAGGATCAGCCAGGCCTTGCGCTCCGCCGCCCGGTCCAGCCAGCGCATCGCGGCGGCCTCGCCCTCGGGGCCCTCGATGCCGACGGCGGGCAGCTGGTTGGCGTCGGCGCCGTCCTCGACCAGGCCGGCCTGCACCGTGCGCAGGGTGCGGAACCGGCCGCCCAGCACGCGCTTGGCCGGGATCGAGACGTCGCCGTAGGGGTAGGCGAAGCTTTCGGTATAGGCCGCGCCCCAGGCCTTGAGGCCCTCGGAGTTGCGGTCGACGTCCCCGACGATGGCCGCGGCGTCGGCTTGGCCACAGTCGAGGTGGGAGAAGGTGTGGCAGGCGATCTCGTGGCCGGCGGCGGCCAGGCGCCGGGCGTCCTCGGCCTGGGCGTACACGCCCATCGGCCCGGTCTGGCCGGCCAGGCCCGTTGAGACATAGTAGGTGCCGCGCACCCCGCGCTGCTCCAGCGCCCGCGCACCGGCGAGGGCGGCGGTCACCGGCATGTCGTCGAAGGTGAAGCTGATCATCGGCCGCTCCAGCGCCATGCGGACGGGCCGGCGCTGGGCCAGACGCGCGATGCGGCGGCGCAGCTTGCCCTTCAGGGAGCGATCAGCGCTGTAGGCTTCCATCAGACGGCCTCGGCATAGAGGGCGGCGCGATAGAGCCGCATGAAGAGGTCCCGGGCGGGCAGGGGGGCGAGGTCGGCGACCGCGACCGCCTTGAGCGCCGGCCGCCACAGGCCCTTCAGCGGCACGCGCTTCAGCAGCCGGGCGACCCGGTAGCTGGGGTAGGTTTCGACCACCGACCGGTGGCCGGCGACGACCCGGGCGAAGTTGGCGGCCGACTGCTCGTACTTGCGGGCGATGGTCGCGGCAGTGTCCAGGCCCAGGTGGCTGGCCGGGATGTCGACATGGACGATGGGGTGCTGGCAGGCGACCCGCATGGCCCACTCCACGTCCTCCCAGCCCCAGCCGGTGAAGGCCTCGTCAAAGCCGATGGCTTCGAACACGTCGCGGCGGACCAGCAGGTTGGAGGTGAAGACGTGCTTTTCCGGCGCCTCGGCGCGGATGGCGGCGGGCAGGCAGTCGCTCTTCAGCGCCATGGCCCGGTGCAGCGCGTGCTCGCGGGTGCGCGGCGTCTGATCCAGCGAGAAGCCGCCGAAGGCCACCGCCGGATTGCGTCCGGTGGCCAGCGCCAGCCAGTCGGCCAGGAAGGTCGGCCTGTCGGGCAGCATGTCCGCGTCGAGAAACAGCATGTGGCCGCCCCGGGCATGGCCGGCCAGCCGGTTGCGACCTTTCGAGCGCCCCTCGTTGGTCGACAGCCGCACGAAGCGGGCGGGCAGGGCCATGGACCCGACGGCCTGGGCGACACGCGTGGCCAGATCGGCGTCGCCCGAGCCGTCGTCGAGCACGATGATCTCGACGCCGGGCGCGGCCGCGCTGTCCAGCGCCGCCAGCAGCCGCACCGGGTCGTCGCGGAAGAAGGGGATCAGGACCGATAGCACCGGCGAGGTCTCGCCGCGCCAGGCCTTGCTCTCGACGGTCCATTCGGTCGGCTGGACGGTCATGTCGCCGCGCCCGGCCGCAGGCTGGCCAGAAGTTCATGGCGGCGAGTCCGCGCGCCCGCGGCGTCCAGCGCGAAGACCACCAGGCCGTAGACGACCGCGCCGGCCCCGGCCTTCAGCGCCAGTTCGAGGATGCCGCCAAGGTCCGGCAGGGCCAACACCACGACCGCCATGGCCGCGCAGCCGGCGCCGGCCTTCCACAGGGCTTCCAGCGGCAGCGGCAGCGGCATGGCCCGGCGTCCGAGACCCCAGGAGGCGACCGCCCCGACCGCGTAGCTGATCGCCGTCGACCACATCGCCCCGTCAATGCCGAAGCGGGGGATGAGGACGAGGTTGAGCGCCAGGTTGAGCCCGGCCGGAATGGTCATCGCCACCGACAGCAGCTTCGTGCGGCGGCCGAGCGTGAAGGCCTGATGCAGGTAGTAGGTGGTGACACCCGAGAAGAAGGCCCCGACGGCGATCCAGGGCGTGACATGGGCCGCGCCCTCGACCAGCGCCTCGCCGACCATCACCTGGGCCAGCGGGCCGGCGACCAGCGCCACGCCGACGGCGGCGGGGAGGGTCAGCAGCACCATGAAGGAGGCCTGCTCGCGAGCGGTCTCGGCCAGCGCCGCGCGGCCGCCGCGCTCCAGCGCCGCGACCATGGCCGGCCCCCCGGCCATGCCCAGCCAGATGAACATCACGTCCAGCGTGCGGTTCGCGAGGCTGTAGCCGGCATGATAGACGCCCACCGCCTCCTCATGGAGGTACCCGGCCAGCAGGAAGCGGTCGGTCGAGGAAATGACCAGGGCCAGGATCAGCGACAGCGCCACCGGCATGCCGTAGCCGGCGTACTCGCGCAGGCGGGCGGGTTCGGCCTTGCCGCCCCGCATCATGGTCAGCTCGCGGCGCAGGGTGAAGATCAGGCAGAGGATGGCCACAACCGCCATGCCCATCAGCGGTCCGCCGCCGCCAAAGCCGATGGCGACATAGACGACGCCTGCCGCGAAGCCGCCGGCCGACTGGGCCATGTCCAGCAGGGCGGCGGCGCCGACTTCGCCGTCGGCGCGGCGGCGCTCCTGCACGAGCTTGATGAGGCTGCGGAAGACGACGGCCAGCAGGCCGGCGCCCACGGCCACCTTCAGGCCGTCACTGATCGGGGCGATCCAGACGGCGAGGCCCGAGACCAGCGGGAAGGCCAGCGCCAGCAGCAGCCAGGCCCGGTAGATCGTGGCCATGTGACCGGCGATGTCGCCCTGCTCCCGCGCCCGCGCCTGGAAGCGGGCCATGGCCGCCTCTGTCCAGGTGAACAGCAGCGTGTGGGCCAGGATCATCACCGTCATGGCCAGGGCGTAGGCCCCGTACTGCTCCGGCGTCATCAGGCGCGTGAACACCACGATGGTCAGCAGGCCAACGACCCCGGAGGTGATGTTGGCGGGCAGATAGCCGAGGAGGCCGCGGCGATACATCGGGCTCTACCGGACCGTCTCGCTGTCGCCCAGCAGGCAGGGGATGGTCATGGCCATGATGTAGATGTCGAACCAGAACGACTGGCGCTCGATGTACTCGATGTCCAGCGCCACGCGGCGGCGGACCAGCTCGGGACTGTCGACCGGTCCGCGCGAGCCGTTGATGGCCGCCCAGCCGGTCATGCCGGGCTTCATGCGGTGACGGTGGGCGTACTCGGCGACCAGGCGGGCGGACTCGGTCTGTCCGGTCTTCATGCCCACGGCGTGGGGACGGGGCCCGACCAGGGACATCTCGCCGCCGATCACGTTGAACAGCTGCGGCAGCTCGTCGAGGCTGGTCTTTCGGATGAAGCGCCCGACGCGGGTCACGCGGTCGTCCCCGGCCTGGACCTGCTGCACGGCGGCGAAGTCGGCGGCCTCCTGGCGCATCGAGCGGAACTTCCAGACGAGGATTTCCTCGTTGTTGAAGCCATGGCGACGCTGGCGGAAGAAGATCGGGCCGGGGCTGTCCAGCTTGATGGCGACAGCCACCAGCGCCATGACCGGCAGGCCCAGGATCAGGGCCGTCCAGCCGACGACAATGTCCTGCAGCCGCTTGACCACGGCGCGGCGAACGTCGGCAGGCTCGCCGGAGACCTGGGCCAGCTGGGCGTCGGCGATGCGCGACAGCGCGCGGACGCGGCCGTCCTCGCCGCCCGAGTCGAGCACCAGGCTGACGTCGTTTGGCAACACCCGGAGGCGGGCGATGATTTCGCGCACCCGGGTCTGGGCGGTCGGGTTCACGGCGATGACGATGCGGTCGACGTAGGGCAGCACCTTGTGGCCGAGCAGGTCGCCGGTGTCGCCCAGGACCGGCACGCCGGCGATTTCCTTCGGCGCACGGCCGAGGCGGTCGTCGAACACGCCCAGCACGGCGACTTCGCGGGTCTTCAGCGCCGTCTCGATCAGCTTGCGGGCCGCGTCGGTGGCGCCGACTATGACGATGTTGGGGGTCAGCTTGCCGTCGCGCCGCCAGCGCCGGACGGTGTTCCACCAGACCATGTGCAGAAGGCCCAGGCCCAGCAGGACCGGTCCGAACCATTGCGCCAGCAGCGGAAGCGAGTTGCGGCCGCCCGGGAACAGCAGTTCGCCCGCCAGCAGCGGCGCGCCGGTCAGTCCGAAGGCCGCGATGACTCGCAGCAGGTGTCGCGGCAGGGTCTCGCGATGGGCGAAGGCGTAGCAGCCGAGCGCGCCGAGCGCCCAGACGAGCACGGCGAACCCGACGGCCAGGGGCAGGATCTGGCCGACGGTGGCGGCCAACAGGCCGCCCGGCGTGACGATATGGGTCAGCAGGATGGCGAACAGCGCGGCGGCGATGGCGTCAACCCAGCCGTAGAGGCGGGTCACCTGCTGCATCTCCAGCCGCGACCGGACGGGCGTCAGGCGCGCGGGGCGGAACGGACCACGCCGGTCGCGCGGATCCTCCTCCGGCGCGGCGCCGCGCGGTCCCAGGCCTGCGACCATGCTGCCGCGCAGCGCGCGAACGGCCGCGACCCAGCCGTCATCCGGCTGGCCTTGCTCCTCGGGGCGTGGGGCGGAGGCTGTTTGCATGGCGACAGAATGACGCCATCGCCTCAAGCGGCGGTTAACACCGGTCTCCGAAACGCACGAATCGCCCGTGGCCGTAACCCGAAACGGATATCGACCGGGCCGCCGACTGCGGCGATGCAATCAGGTCGATCGCGTGATGGTGAAGGTCTGCCAGACGTGCTCTCCGCGACCAAAGATGGTCATGAAGGCGATGTCGGCGGCGTCGAGTCCGGTGGCGACGCGGACCAGGCCTTCGACTGGAGCCCGGCCGGTGGGATCGATCAACTGCCATCGACCGTCGACATAGACCTCCATCACCGCATGCATGTCCGGCGGCTCAAGTCCCCAGGCGTAGGCGCTGACGGCGCGCGCCGGAACGCCGGCCGCCCGGCACAGGGAGATGGCCAGGTGCGTGAAGTCGCGGCAGACGCCCGCGCGGTCAACGAATGTATCGAGCGCCGTGGTCTCGACGTCGCTGACGCCGGCGCGATAGTCGATGTGATGGCTCATCCACGCGAGCACCGCGGCGACCTGCTCGCCGTTCTGCAGGCGGCCGAACTCGCGCGCCACGAAGGATTCAAACCGGTCTGACGGGCAGTAGCGGCTGGGCCGCAGGTACCGAAGCGCCTCGCCGGGCAGCTCCCGGACCGGCAGGACCCGCCCGGCGCCGAGCCGCGAGTCGCGAGGGATCACCTCGACCGTGGCGAGATATCGGATCTCCAGCTCGCCCTCGGCGACGAACACCGCCCGCCGCTCGCCGCTGACGTCATCATCCAGGCGGACGATCTCGACGGGCGGGGTCAGGCTGAGAGAGTCGGAGAGAACCCTCTGATCGACGCTCCGCGCGGCCTCCAGCAGCAGCAGGACCTCGCAGGGCTGGTCGAATCGGTAGGCCAGCCGCGCCTCGATCTGGAATGTCATGTCTGGATCCCCTGCCGCCCCGGGACATGCGGGGGGCGGTCGCCCCTCCAAGCGTCCGGCGACGGCGAAGGTTGCCTGCATCATGCGGCTGTCGCACCGGCATGACAATCGTGAGCACCCGAGCGACGGACTTTGTCAGGGGAGGGCCATCGACCCGCGCGCAAACGGCCGAAGTTTGGTATTCCATCGTTTATCGACGATTGCCGCTCGGTGTCACAAAACTGTAGTCGCCACCGCTTAGACGCCTGCTCGAGAAGGCCGTCTCGGGCGGACCTCCACATTCAAACGCCCTGAAGAGGAAGACGATGAAAAAGCTGGTGCTCTGTGGAGTTGCGGCGCTTGCCCTGGCGGCCTGCAACCAGAACGCTCCTGCCGAAAAGGCTGGCGCGGACAGCAACGCGATCGTGCTCATCGACGGTTCGAGCACCGTCTACCCGATCTCCGAAGCGCTCGGCGAAGAGTTCCAGAAGGCCAGCGGCACCCGGGTGACGGTCGGCCTTTCCGGCACGGGCGGCGGCTTCAAGAAGCTCTGCCGCGGCGAAACCGACATCTCCGGCGCCTCGCGGCCGATCAAGGCCGAGGAGATGGAGCTCTGCAAGGAAAACGGCGTCGAGTTCATCGAACTCCCCGTCGCCCTCGACGCCCTGGCGGTCATCGTCAATCCCGCCAACAGCTTCGTCGACTGCCTCACGGTGGCCGAGCTGAAGACCATCTGGGCCCCCGAGGCCCAAGGCAAGATCTCGACCTGGAACCAGGTCCGCGCCAGCTTCCCGGCCGAGCCGATCAAGCTGTTCGGCGCCGGCACCGATTCCGGAACGTTCGACTACTTCACCAAGGCCATCAACGGTGAAGAGGGCGCTTCGCGCGGCGACTACACCGCCACCGAGGACGACAACGTCACCATCACCGGCGTCGGCGGCGACAACGGCTCGCTCGGCTACCTGGGCCTGGCCTATGTGACCGAGAACGCCGGCAAGATCCGCGCGGTGCCGATCCGCCAGGCCAACGGGACCTGCATCGCCCCGTCCGTCGGCGCGGCGCGCGACGCCTCCTACCAGCCGCTGTCGCGTCCGCTGTTCTTCTACGTCAACAAGAAGTACGCCGACGAACGTCCGCATGTTCGCGACTTCATCAAGTTCGCGTTCAGCCCGGCGGAGAGCGAAAAGCTGGTCAGCGAAGTCGGCTACGTTCCCCTTCCGACCCAGGCCTACAGCCTGGCGCTCGCCAAGTTCGACGCCCGCAAGACCGGAAGCTACTTCGGCGGCGGCTCGAAGGTCGGCGTGACCGTCGAGGAACTGCTCGCCGACGCCGGCAAGTAGCGCGTCAGGATCGTCAACGGAGGCCGGGGACGAGAGCGCCCCGGCCGGCCGCCACAAGGAACCACCGTGTCCCAGACCCTCGATGAAGGTTCTACATTCGCCGCGCTGAGGGACAGCGGGTTCCTGCGCCGCGGGCGGATGCTCGCCCGCGTCATGCAGGTCATCCTGTTCGCCTGCGCCGCGCTTTCGGTGGTCATTACCGGCGCGATCCTGTGGGTGCTGGTCTCCGAGTCCTGGATGTTCTTCCAGCAGATCCCGCTGGTCGCCTTTCTCACCGACACCGAGTGGACGCCGGCGTTCACCAACGCGCGCTACGGCATCCTGCCGCTGCTGACCGCCACCCTGTGGGCGGCCGGCATCGCCATGGCCGTGGCGACGCCGCTGGGTCTGGTCCTGTCGGTCTACCTGAGCGAATTCGCCCGGCCGCGCGTGCGGGAGGTGCTCAAGCCGATCCTGGAGATGCTGGCGGCCGTGCCGACCGTGGTCTTCGGCTACTTCGCGCTGCTCTTCCTGACCCCCCTGGCCAAGCAGTTTATCCCCGGCCTGTCGGGCTTCAACCTGCTGGTCCCGGGCTTCGTGATGGGCATCATGATCCTGCCCTACGTCGTCTCGATCAGTGAGGACGCCATGCGGGCCGTGCCGATGACGCTTCGCGAGGGCGCGTTCGCGCTCGGCATGAGCCGCTGGCGGACGGCCTTCTCCGTGGTCATCCCCGGCGCCTTCTCCGGCGTCACCGCCGCCTATCTGCTCGCGTTCGCCCGCGCGGTGGGCGAGACGATGGTGGTGGCCATCGCCGCCGGGCAGAATCCGAACCTGACCGGCGATCCGCGCGAGGGCGCGGCGACGATCACGGCCTACATCGTCCAGATGAGTCTCGGCGACCTGCCGCACGGGACGCTGGCCTATTCGACCATCTTCGCAACGGGGCTGGTGCTCTTCCTGATCACGCTGGCCTTCAACGTTCTTGGCTTCGTCCTGCGCCGCAAATTCCGGGAGGCCTACTGATGGCCAGTGGTTTCAGCGAGCGGCGCATCGTCGCCACGTCCAAGGTGCAGGATCTGACCTTCGCGCTGCTGGGCATCATTGTGCTGTTCTTCGCCATGGCGATGCTGGCGACGCTGGTCGCTGACCTGCTGATCGACGGCCTTGGTCGCATCAACACGCAGTTCCTGACCGACTTCCCGTCGCGGCGGCCGGACGACGCCGGGATCCTGTCGGCCTGGGTCGGCACCTCGCTGGTGATGTTCGTCACCGCCCTGCTGGCCATTCCGCTCGGCATCGGGGCAGGGCTGTACCTGGAAGAGTACGCGGCCAAGAACTGGCTGAGCGACCTGATCGAGATCAACGTCAGCAACCTGGCCGGCGTGCCGTCAATCATCTACGGCCTGCTGGCCCTGGGCTTCTTCGTCTACGGCCTCGGCCTGGGCCAGACGGTGCTCGTCGGCGGCATGGTGCTTGCGCTGCTGATCCTGCCGATCGTCGTGGTCGCCACCCGTGAGGCGGTGCGCGCGGTGCCCTCGGGCCTTCGCGAGAGCGCCTACGGTCTGGGCTGCAACCGCTGGCAGGTGGTCTGGAGCTATGTGCTGCCCTCGGCCCGTCCGGGCATCCTGACCGGCGCGATCGTCGGCCTGTCGCGCGCCATCGGCGAGACCGCCCCGATCATCACCATCGGCGCCCTGACCTTCATCGCCTTCCTGCCGCCCAGCCCGCTCCAGGCGGCGCCGCCGTTCCTGAACTTCGACTGGCTGAACTCCCCGTTCACGGTCATGCCGATCCAGATGTTCAACTGGACCTCGCGGCCCCAGGCCGGCTTCCACGTCAACGCCGCGGCGACCGGCGTCCTGCTGCTGGGCATGACGCTGGTCATGAACGGCTTTGCGATCTACCTCCGCTATCACCTGCGCAAGGGGCTCCGTTCATGAGCCAGCCGACGCCAGTTCCCACTCTCATCCGCGACAGATCCGGCGACCCGACCATGACCCAGGCCTCTGCTTCCGAGACCCCGGCCGCGATCCGCGCCGACGTCCGCGACCTCAAGTTCTGGTACGGCAAGTTCCAGGCGTTGAACGGCGTCACCATGCCGATCCATGACCGCAAGGTGACCGCGATCATCGGTCCGTCGGGCTGCGGCAAGAGCACGCTGCTGCGCTGCTTCAACCGGATCCACGACCTGTATCCGGGCGTCCGCTACGAGGGCGAGATCAACCTGGCGCCGGAGCACATCAACCTGGTCTCCAGGGGGATCGACCCGATCCTGGTCCGGCTGCTGGTCGGCATGGTCTTCCAGAAGCCGAACCCGTTCCCCAAGTCGATCTACGAGAACGTGGCGGCCGGCCTCTATGTCCGGGGCATCCGCAACAAGTCCGAGGTCGAGGGCCGGGTCGAGGAGGCCCTGCGTCAGGCGGCGCTCTGGAACGAAGTCAAGGACCGGCTCAACAAGCCTGCGTTCGAACTCTCCGGCGGCCAGCAGCAGCGACTCTGCATCGCCCGCGCGCTGGCGCCCAAGCCCAAGCTGCTCCTGCTCGATGAGCCGACGTCCGCCCTCGATCCGATCGCGACGGCGAAGATCGAGGAGCTGATGGACAGCCTGGTGAAGGACGTCACCATCCTGATCGTCACGCACAACCTCGCCCAGGCCGCGCGCATTTCGAAGTTCACGGCCTTCATGCACATGGGCAATCTCGTCGAGTTCGGCGAGACCGAGCAGCTGTTCACCAACCCGACCGTCACGCAGACCCAGGACTACGTGACCGGCCGGTTCGGCTAGGCCGGCGAGGGCGGTGGCGCAGGCGATGAAGCAGGGCGCGCCCAGGCGGTCGACCAGATCCTCCCGTACGGGAGAGGATCCGCAGCGCCTCGCGCTGCTGGCCAAGGCGCTGGGCCATCCGGCCCGCATCGGCATCGTGCGCCTGTTGCAGACCAACACCAGCTGCGCCGGCAGCGACATCGTCGACCGGATCGGCCTGGCCCAGTCCACGACCGCCGAGCACCTCAGGATCCTCCGCGCCGCCGGCATCGTCCTTGGCGAAGTGGACCGGCCGCGAACGGCCTATTCGCTCAATCCCGCCATGCTCGCGCCGCTGGCCGAGTTTCTGGCCGGACTCGCCGGACCGTCGGTCGATGGCGTCGAGGCTCCGAAGTCGCCGTCCTGAACCCTCGCCTCCGGCGCCGGACCGGACCCGAGAGCACGCCCGGCCCGTGACGCGGCGATCCCGCCGTACAAGGACGGTATTTCACCAAACTGCCGAAATAACTTCATGAGTCCGCACTCGAACCGTCACGGTTCGGCGGCTGCACTGTCACATCCGGCTTCTAACCAACGTGAAGGGCAGGTGGGACGCAAGCGTCGTCAGGTCGGACAGGAGTCTGGACCGCCATCTCCCGTGTGTTCCTTGGATCAGCCACGGTGGAAACGATGACTGGCATTCGACTGACAACCCTGCTCGCGGTTTCCGCCAGCGTCCTGGCCCTGGCGGCCTGCGGCGGCGCCGACGGCGTGGCCTCGCCGGGTGAGGGCGGCTTCACCGGCGGTGGCGGCGGCGGCGGCGGAACCGGTGGCGGCGGCGGTGGCGGTGGAACCGGCCCGGCGGCCGATTGCCCGACCGGACTCGCCAACGTCGGCACGATCACGGCCGCCGTCGGCGGCGAACTGCGCGTCTGCCAGCTTCCGCCCCTGATCACCGGCAACCTCGTTCTGCCGCTGCGCGCCGGCACCATCTACTCGATCAGCGGCCGCGTCGACGTGGGCCAGGACCGTGGCGGCAACGTCACCACGCCGATCGCCGGCGCCCAGCAGGGCATCCTGACCGTCGAGCCGGGCGTGCGCGTCTACGGTTCGGCCGGCCTGGACTACATCGTGGTCAACCGCGGCTCGCAGATCTTCGCCCAGGGCACAGCGACCCAGCCGATCGTCTTCACCAGCCGCCAGAGCGTGCTGGGCACGACCGGCGTCGACTCGATCGGCCAATGGGGCGGCATCGTCCTGCTCGGCCGCGCCAACATCTCCAACTGCCCCGGCGCCACCGCCTACGGCAGCGCCAACTGCGAAGCGATCGTCGAGGGCACCAACGCCTTCTACGGCGGCAACGGAAACTCCGACAACAGCGGCGTCCTGCGCTACGTTCGCGTCCAGCACTCGGGCTTCCAGGTCCTGCCCGACCAGGAGCTGAACGGCATCACCCTGGCCGGCCTCGGCACCGGCACGACCATCGAGTACGTCCAGGTTCACAACAGCTCGGATGACGGGTTCGAGTGGTTCGGCGGCAAGGTGAACGCCAAATACCTGGTCGCCACCGGCAACGACGACGACAGCTTCGACACCGACCAGGGCTTCTCGGGCGCGATCCAGTACGGCATCGTCGTCCAGCGCGCCAACGGCGGCGACAAGATGATCGAGGCCAGCTACGCGGCCAACGCCACCGGCAACCCGCGCAGCCGCCCGCAGTTCTCGAACATCACGTTCGTCGGCCGCGGCGCCAATTCCGGCCTGGTGTTCAACAGCGGCACCAACGTCGATCTGTACAACAGCATCGTCCGCCACAATGGCGGTACGGCGGCCTGCCTGGACATCGACCTGCTGGGCACGGCGCCGGCTACGGGCAACACCACCGGGACCTTCCGTTCGGTGTTCCTGTCCTGCAACGTGCCGTTCGACGCCGACGCGGATGATGAATCGCTCATCTTCACCAACGCCAGCAACGTGCCCGCGGGCGTGTCGTCGCTGACCGGCACCTTCATCAACGGCGGCACCGAAGCCGCTGTCGCGGTGACCAGCCCCACGGGCCTGAGCAGCTTCTTCGTCCTGCCGACCTACATCGGCGGCGTGCGGGATGCCGCTGACACGTGGTGGCAGGGTTGGACCTGCGGCCTCGCCGCCGGCTCGACCTGCTGAGTGACCTGACGGGCGGCGGCCTCGCGGTCGCCGCCCGTCTCCTTCCCGCGCTAGCGACAAGGTTCGCCATGAAGATTCTAACCCCCACGCTGGGCAGCATCCTGCTCGCGACGTCCGCGCTGGTGGCGCCTCACGTCGCCCTGGCGCAACAGGCCCCTGAGTCCGCGCCTGCCGCCGGCGGCCCCGAAACTGAAGTCGAAGAACTCATCGTCCTGGGCGTCAACATCCCGCAGCCGATGCGCGAGACGTCCGAAGTCGCCAGCTTCATAACGGTCGAGGACCTGAAGCGGCAGGGCGACGACAACGCCGCCGAAGCCCTGACCCGCCTGAGCGGCCTGAGCCTCGTCAGCGGTCGCTTCGTCTACGTTCGCGGCCTGGGAGAGCGCTATTCCTCGGCCCTGCTGAACGGATCGCCGCTGCCCAGTCCCGAGCCGCTTCAGCGCGTCGTTCCGCTGGATCTGTTTCCGAGCAGCATCCTGGCGGGCACCAGCGTCCAGAAGACCTACTCGGTCAACTATCCCGGCGAGTTCGGCGGCGGCGTCATCGACCTGACGACCACAAAGGTTCCGAACGAGCCCTTCTTTTCGATGTCCGGCAGCGTTGGCGGAAACACCGAGACGACGCTGAAGGAAGGCATCACCTACTACGGATCGCAGACCGACGGGCTTGGCTATGACGACGGCGCGCGGGAAATTCCCAAGCCGCTGCAGGCCGCCATCGAGACCGGCAACCGCATCACCAGCGGCGTCAACTTCACCGACAACCAGTTGGTCTTCATCGGCAGCAGCCTCGTCAACGCGCCGATGAACCTCATCCAGATCAAGAACGAGATCCAGCCGAACTTCAGCTTCGATCTCAGCGGCGGCCGCTCGTTCGAGATTCCTGGCGGGACGATCGGCGTCCTGTTCGTTGGCGGCTATGACAACAGCTGGCGGTCACGCGTCGGCAAACAGCAGGAAGGCGCGGTCGGCGGCGGCGTCATCGAGCCGGTCACGGACTACGACTTCCGCTCGACCCAGAATGACGTGGTCGTCAACGCCCTGGTCGGCGTCGGCTATGACATGGGCGACCATATCTTCAGCTGGACCAATCTCTATATCCACAGCACGACCAAGGAAGCCCGCATCCGCGAGGGCTTCTCCGTGCTGACCGGGGCCGATGTCCGCGACGACTACACCGAGTGGTTCGAGCGCAGCCTGACCAGCACCCAGCTGACCGGCGAGCACGATTTCGGCGACCTGGAGATCGACTGGCGCGGGGCCTTCGCCAGGACTGCGCGCAACTCGCCCTACGAGAAGGGCATTCGCTATCGTCTGGTGGCCGGCGAGTACCTGCACAACGCGTCGCAGGAACAAAACTACACCCGCTTCGGCGAGGTCGAGGACCAGGTCGCCAGCTTCGGCCTGGACGGGTCCTACACCGTAGCCCTGTCGGATCAGCGCGACGTCATCTTCAGCGGCGGCGTGGCCTGGTCGGACAACGACCGCAGCGCCATCCAGCGTGAGTTCCGCTTCCTGGCCCTGAATGCCGCCTTGCCCATCGAGGTGCAGCGTCAGCGGGTCGACTACCTGCTGGCCGACTACAACATCGGTCCGAACGCGCTGATGATCCGCGAAACCACCGGCGGCGACGGTGCGGCGGCCTACGACGCGGCGATGGAGGTCAAGGCTGTCTACATCCAGGCCGACGCCGAGATCATCCCGCTGGTGCGGGCCACGCTCGGCCTGCGCTATGAGGACGCCGTCCAGAGCGTGACGCCCAAGGCGCTGTTCGCCGGCGACCCGGTCCCGTTCGCACCGCCGCCGCTTGAAAACCAGTACCTTCTGCCGGCCGCCACGGTGACCTGGAACTTCTACGAGGAAATGCAGCTGCGCGTGGGTCTGTCCAAGACCATCGCCCGTCCGCAATTCCGCGAACTGGCGCCGCTGACCTACCTGGACCCGGACACCGACCGTCTGTTCATCGGCAACCCGAACCTGGTCGACAGCGAGCTGATCAACTTCGACGTCCGCTATGAATGGTACTTCGCGCGCGACCAGTATCTGACGCTCGGCTTCTTCTACAAGGACATCGACAAGCCGGTTGAAGCCATCGTCAACGAAGTCGGCGCCACGGTTCAAACCACCTTCCTCAACGCGCCCAGGGCGACCCTCTACGGCGCTGAGGTCGATCTGAAGACCTACTTCGAGTTCTTCTCGGAAACGCCTTGGTTCTCGTCCAAGCGCTGGCTGGCGGCGGCGAACTACACCTACAGCAAGTCCGAAGTGATTGTTGAAGACGGCGATGTCGTCTACCCGCTCACCGTCGACGGATCGTCGCGGCCGGCCGAGGATTTCGTCAACGACGGCGATCCCATGCAGGGCCAGTCCGAACACCTCCTGAATGTGCAGTTCGGCTTCGAGGACGACGCGGCCCGATCGCAGGCGACCTTCCTGGTCACCTTCGCCAGCGAGCGGATCACCACCCGCGGCCGGACCGGTTTCCCCGACCTCGTGCAGGAGCCGGGCGTGATGCTCGACTTCACCTACCGCCGCGACTTCACGGTCTGGGACCAGGACGTGACCCTCGGGATCGAGGCCCGCAACCTCCTCAACGAAGATTACGAGGAGTTCCAGGAACTGGGCGGCGGCCGGGTGGACAACAACACCTACGAACTCGGCAGCAGCTTCTCTGTCAGCCTGTCGACGCGGTTCTGACACCGCGCGGCCATGCGGCGGATTCGTCGCATGGCCGCAAGCTGCTCGACATCGACTGTCATGGTCGCGTCGCAAAACCTGCACGAACCTGCATCGTTCGCCGACTACTCCGAACACGGCCTAAAGCCAGACCGTAGGGGCGATCGTTTTGAGACTGCCGGACCTGTCGAATCTGGTCGCTGACCCGCAGCGCTCGCTCCGGGTCGCGACAGAAGTCCTGATCGTCGTCCTGCTCGGTGTCCAGGCGGCGCGCCTGGGCTGGATCGTGCTCTCGCCGTCGGCCGTTTCGGCGCCGTCCGCCGGCGTTCCCGGCGAGGATCGGCTCGCCATCCTCAAGCGCTTCGATCCGTTCTTCAGGGCCGCGCCCGAGGCGCTGACCGCGGCGACGACGCAGGCGTTCCGGCTCCATGGCGTGCGGGTCGGCGGCGGCGGTTCAGGGTCGGCCATCATCGGCACGCCCGACGGCCAGCAGCAGTCATTCGCGGTCGGCGACGAGGTTGCGCCGAATGTCCGCCTGGTCTCGGTCGCCGAAGACCATGTCGTCCTGGCGCGCGGCGGTGTCCGCAGCACGCTCCACTTTCCGCCCGCCGCGCCCGGCGCCCTCGAGAGCATGGTTCAGCCGTGAGACATTTCGCGTTCGCAGCTCTGCTGGCCGTTCTCTGCGCGGCGCCCCTCTCCGAAGTGCGGGCGCAGACGCAGACTCTCAACGTCCAGGACGCCGACATCCGGGCCTTCATCCAGGATGTCTCGCGCAGCACCGGCTACACCTTCGTCATCGACCCCCGGGTCAAGGGCGTGGTGTCGGTCAGCAGCAGCGGTCCGCTGACCCGCGCCGAGCTGTTCGACGTCTTCCTGTCGACCCTGCGGGCCAACAACTACGTCGCCATTCCCACGGGATCGGGCGCCTACCGCATCGAGCCTTCGGAAAACGCGGCGCGCCAGCCGTCGGCGGCCGGCGGCCAGTTCACCACCCAGGTCTTCCGGCTGCGCAGCATCGACGCCCAGGCGGCGGCCGACATCCTCAAACCGCTGGTCGGCCCCCAGGGTCAGGTCATCGCCAATCCCCGGGGCAACACGCTCGTCGTCGCCGACTATGCGGACAACGTGCGCCGCATACGCGGCCTGATCACCCAGATCGACCAGGACCGCTCCAGCACCCGCGCGGTCACGCTTCGCAACAGCTCGGCGCGCGAGGTGGCGGCCGTGCTGACCAGTCTCACCGCGCTGCCCGGCGCCGACGGCAAGCCCACGCGGGGCCCGGTCTCCGTCGTCGCGGTGGAGGGCAGCAACACGGTGCTGCTGCGTGGCGAGCCCGAGGCCATCGACCGCCTGCTGCCGCTGATCGCCGATCTCGACCTGCGCGCCCGCTCCAACGACGACGTGAAGGTCATCTTCCTCAAGCACGCCAATGCCGAGCAGATGCTGCCGGTGCTGCAACAGCTGCTGGGCCTGCCGGTCTCGAGCGCCGCGCCGGCGTCCGCCGACGGAACGCGCGCGGCAACCGACGCAGCGGCCGCACAGCCCGCCGGCGGCTTGCGGGTCGGCATTGCCCGCTACCCCGGCGCCAATGCGCTGATCATCAGTGCGCCGCCGGACACTCAACGCATGCTGGGCGAGGTGATCACCAAGCTCGACGTGCGCCGCGAGCAGGTCCTCGTCGAGGCCATCGTGGTGGAGGTGTCGGACACCGCCGCCCGCGAACTGGGCGTCCAGTTCATCCTCGGCGGCGGCAAGGGCGACACGCCGTTCGCGGTGACCAACTACTCCAACACCGCGCCCAACATCCTGGCCCTGGCCGGCGCGGTGGCGGGCGAGAACAACCTGCCCGAGGACTCGGCGACGCTGGCGGCGCTTCGGGACGCGGCGGTCTCCTCGCTGCTGGGGGCCAACGGCCTGATCACCGGCGGGGCGGGACAGCTCGACAACGGGGCGATCTTCGGCGTGATCGTCAACGCGGTCCGGCGAGACACCGGCTCGCGCCTGCTGTCGACCCCGTCGGTGCTGACCCTCGACAACGAGGAGGCCACCTTCCTGGTCGGCCAGGAAGTGCCGATCACCACCGGCGAGGTCTTGGGCAGCGCCAACAGCAATCCCTTCCGCACGATCCAGCGCCAGAACGTCGGCATCCAGCTGGAGGTCAAGCCGCAGATCAACGCCGGGGGCGGGATCACCCTGTTCCTGCGCCAGGAGGTCTCCTCGGTGGCGGGCCCGGTGGCGGAAGGCTCGTCGGAGCTGATCATCAATAAGCGCGAACTCGAGACGACGGTTCTCGTCGACGACGGCGACATCGTGGTGCTCGGCGGGCTGCTGGACGAGAACGAGCGCATGTCCCTGAGCGCCGTGCCGGGGCTGAGCGAGATCCCGGTCGTGGGCGGCCTCTTCAAGAGCCGGGCCCGGACCGGCGGCCGCACCAACCTGATGATCTTCATTCGCCCACGGATCATCCGCAGCGCCGCGGACGCCCAGGCGGTGACGGCGCCGCGCTATGACTTCATCCGCAGCGACCCGGCGCTGGTCGACCGCACCGGCGCCAACGCGCTGGACGCCCTGGTCCAGGACTACCTCAGGACCCTGCCGCCCGTCGCGCCGCCGCCGGCGGCGTCGCCGGCCGCCACGCCGATCGTGACAGAGCCGCTGCCGCCGCCGTCCACCACCGACCTTCAGGGTGGGCCGCGATGACTGTCGAAGCGTCGGAGCCGGCGCTGCCTTACGCCTTCGCCCGGCGGCACAGCGTCATTCTGCTGGACGCGGACGATCTGCCCCGGATCGGCCTGCGCGAAGGCGCCGACCCCCGGGCCCTGATCGAGGTGCGGCGCGCGCTGGGCCGGCCGGTGGCGGTCGAGTCCATGCCCACGGCAATCTTCGACCGACGGATCTCCGAGATCTACGCCGATGCCAGCCTGGGCGTTCAGGCCGCCGACGGCCTGGAGTTCGGGGCCGGACTGGACGGTTTGCTCGAGGACCTCCCGACCACGGCCGACCTGCTCGATCCGCAGGACGATGCCCCGATCATCCGGCTGATCAACGGCCTGATCGCCGAGGCGGTGCGGCGCGGCGCCTCCGACGTCCACATCGAGCCCTATGAGGCGGCTCTTTTGGTGCGGCTGAGGGTCGATGGCCTCCTGCAGGAGGTGCTGTCGCTGCCCAACCGTGTCGCGCCGATGCTGGTCTCGCGGGTCAAGGTCATGGCCCGCCTCGACATCGCCGAGAAGCGCATCCCGCAGGACGGGCGGATCTCGCTGACGCTGGCGGGACGAGCCTTCGACGTCCGGGTCTCGACCCTGCCGTCAAGGGGCGGCGAACGCGTGGTCATGCGCATCCTCGACAAGGACCAGGCCGGCCTGAAGCTGCAGGACCTCGGCATGTCGCCGGAGGTCTATGCCGCCTTCGAGGCCGCGCTGCGCGAGCCGAACGGCATCATCCTGGTCACCGGTCCGACCGGATCGGGCAAGACGACCAGCCTCTATGCGGGCCTGGGTCTGCTCAACGACGCCCGCCGCAACATCCTGACCATCGAGGACCCGGTCGAGTACGCCGTCCACGGCGTCGGCCAGACCCAGGTCAACAACAAGGTCGGCATGACCTTCGCCGCCGGCCTGCGCGCCATCCTGCGCCAGGATCCGGACGTGGTCATGGTCGGCGAGATCCGCGACACCGAGACGGCGCAGGTCGCGGTCCAGGCCAGCCTGACTGGCCATCTGGTGCTGTCGACCGTCCACACCAACAACGCCGCCGGGGCCGTCACGCGCCTGCGCGATATGGGGATCGAGCCCTTCCTGCTCGCCTCGACGCTTCGCCTCGTCGTGGCCCAGCGACTGGTTCGCCGTCTCTGCACGGACTGTCGTCAGCCGGCGCCGGCCGATCCCGAGTCCGCCCGTCTGCTGGGCGTCGAGACCGGCCGCCCGCTCTGGCGTCCGGTCGGCTGCCCGGCCTGCAACACCACCGGCTACGCCGGCCGCGTCGGCATCTACGAGGCGATCCGGGTCGACGACCGCGTGCGCCGTCTGATTGCCGAGAGCGCCGACGAGGATGTCCTCGCGCGCGCCGGCGGTGAAGCGACCGGCGATCTCGCGGCCGCGGCCCGGGCCCGCGTGCTCGACGGCTCCACCACGCTGGAGGAGGCGATCCGGGTGACGCGCCAGGAGGCGGATGTCAGTGGCGGCGTTTGACTACATCGCCCTGGACGGCGGCGGTCATCCCCGCAAGGGCCAGATCCGGGCGGCCGACGCCGACGCCGCGCGCGCCGGCCTCAAGCGCCGTCGGCTGGCGCCGGTCAGGATCGAGCCGGCCGCTCAGGCCTCCGCCCCGGCCAGGCGCCCTCTGATCGGGCCGCGCGGGCTGGACGGCAAGGTGCTGTCGGTGCTGACCCGCCAGCTGGCGACGCTGGTCGCGGTCACGCCGCTGGAGGAAGCCCTGCGCACCATGGCGCAGCAGGCCGACTCTCCGCGGATCACACGTGCGCTCACGGTCGTGCACGACGGCGTCCTGGAAGGCTTCCGCCTGTCCGACGCCATGGGCCGTCCCGGCGCGGGCTTTCCGCCGCTCTACCGCGCCATGGTCGCGGCCGGCGAGAACTCCGGCGCGCTGCCGGACATTCTGGAGCGCCTCGCAGACCTCTACGAACAGCAGCAGCAGGTCGCCGCCAAGGTCACCGCGGCGCTGGTCTATCCGATCGTGCTGGCGGTCACGGCCATCCTGGTCGTCATCGCCCTGATGACCTTCGTTGTGCCCAAGGTCGTCGACCAGTTCGATTCCATGGGCCAGGCCCTGCCGCTCCTCACGCGGGTGGTGATGGGCGTATCGGCCTTCCTGTCCAATCACGGCCTCGTGTTGCTGGCGGTCATTGCAGCCGTGGTTCTGCTCTTCATGCAGGGCCTCAGGCGGCCGGCCTTCCGACGCCGGGTGGACGGCGCTCTGCTGAGGGCGCCGATGATCGGCCGCCTGATCCGTGATGTGCAGGCCGCCCGGCTGGCGCGGACCCTGGCGACCATGATCGCCGCCGGCGTTCCCGTGCTGCAGGGGCTGGAGATGACGGCCCGCACCGTGCGCAACACCGTGATGCGCGAGGCCATGACCGCCATGGCCGACTCCATCCGCGAGGGCGGCGGCCTGTCGGCGGCCATGCGCCGCGTCGGCGTGTTCCCGCCCATCCTCGTCTACATGACCGCCAGCGGCGAGAGCTCGGGGCGCCTGGACATGATGCTGGGCCGGGCCGCCGACTATCTGGAGCGGGAGTTCAACACCTTCACCACCGCCGCGCTGAGCCTGCTCGAGCCGGCGATCATCGTGGTGATGGGCGGGGTGGTCGCGACCATCGTGCTCTCGATCCTGCTGCCCATCCTGCAACTCAACTCGCTGGCCCTCGGCTAGAAAAGGACCCTTCCCATGCAGGCCCTGACCCCGATCGCCCGCCGCCGCTCCGAAGCGGGCTTCACCCTGATCGAGATGATGGTCGTGGTCGTCATCCTGGGGCTGCTGGCGACGATCGTCGTCATCAACGTGCTGCCCAGCCAGGATCGGGCCATGCGCGAAAAGGCGCGGGGCGACATCGCCGTGCTGGAACAGGCGGTCGAGAGCTATCGCCTGGACACCTTCGCCTATCCGACCGCGGAGGAGGGGCTGCAGGCGCTGGTCCAGGCGCCGCCGTCGCTGGCCCGGGCCGATCGCTACCGCGAGGGCGGCTACGTCAAGCGCCTGCCGGACGATCCCTGGGGCAATCCCTACCAGTATGCGCGGCCCGGCAAGCACGGGACCTTCGACATCTACTCCTTCGGCGCCGACGACCGGGAGGGGGGCGAGAAGAATGACGCCGATATCGGCAACTGGCAGTGATCGCGGCGGCGAGGCCGGCTTCACGCTGACCGAACTGATGGTCGTGCTGACCATCGTCGGGCTGCTGGCGTCCGTCGTCGTGCTGGCGATGACCGACGGTCGCCCGTCGGGCGCGCAGGAGGCGGAGCGCTTCGCCGCCCGGCTGGTGCGCGCCCGCGACGAGGCGCTGCTGACCAATCGCACCGTCGAGGTGGCGGTGTCGTCGCGCGGCTACGCCTTCCGTGTCGGCGGCCCGCAGGGCTGGACGCCGCTGGAGGATGGACCGTTCCGCGAGGTGGCCTGGACGCCGGACACGCGGCTGTCGCCGGGCGGTTCGCCGGATCGCGTGGCCTTCGATCCGGCCGGCGTCGCCACGCCGGCCGACTATGTGATCACGCGCGGCCGCCTCAGCAGCCGCGTTACCGTCGACACAGCGGGGAATGTCAGGGTCGATGACGCGACAGCGCGCTGAGCAGGGCTTCACCCTCATCGAGGTGCTGGTGGCGATGTCTGTGTTCAGCATCGCGGCGCTGGCGCTCGTCAATGTGTCCGGCGAGAACACCCGCACCGCCGCCGCTCTGGAGGCGCGGGTCATCGCCGGCGTCGTGGCCGACAACCGCATCGCCGAAGCGCTGATCGACTGGCCGCCGATCGGCGAGTCGACGGGCGTCGACCAGGCCGGCGACCGGACCTGGCGCTGGGCCCGCAAGGTCAGCCGGACCAGCGATCCAGAGGTCCTGCGCATCGATGTCGTCGTCGGCCGTCCGGACGACAGGCAGACCCTGGCCGAGGCGACCGCCTTCCGGGGGCGGCGATGAAGGGCTTCACCCTCGTCGAGATGCTGGCGGCGCTGTTCGTCTTCGGCCTCGTCTCCGCGGCCGGCGCCCTGGTCATGGGCTCGACGCTCGACGGACAGACGGCTGTGCGCTCGCGCATGGACCAGCTTGGAGCGTTCCAGCGGACGCGCATCCTGCTGAAGGCCGACCTTGGCCAGATGTCGACCCGGCGCACCCGCGACACCGCCGGTGTGCAGGCCGCCGGGGCCTTCATCGGTCGGCCGCCGGCTGACGGCGCGGCCTTCATGCAGTTGACCCGCCACGGCTGGGACAACCCCGGCGACGCGCCGCGGCCGTCCATGCAACGCGTCGACTATCGGCTGACGGACGGACGACTGGAGCGCGTCACCCGATCCGCCCTGGACGGTGCGCCCGCCGGTGAGCCGCAGGTCCTTCTGGAGGGCGTTGACGAGCTGCAGGTCGCCTATCTCCACCGCGGCGCCTGGACGCCGGCCTGGACGGCCGCGCCGACGGCGGAGCTGCCCCAGGCTGTGAAGGTCGCCTTCAGGGTTGAGGGCCTCGGCCGGTTCGAGCAGGTCCTGCTGACCCCCGGGAGCCTGCGATGAGGCGGCCCGACGAGAAGGGCGCGGCCCTGTTGACCGTCCTGCTGCTGGTGGCCGTGATGTCGATCATCGCCGTCGGCGTGCTCGATGACATCCGCTTCGGCGTCCGCCGCACAGGCAACGCTGCCGGAAGCGGCCAGGCGCAGCTGTACGCGCTCGGCGCCGAGGAGCTGGCGCGGGTGCGGATCGCCCGCCTTGCCCGGATCGACAGCGGTCGCACGACCCTGAAGGGCGACTGGAACGGACGGACCTTCCAGTTCCCGATCGAGAACGGCGTGATGACCGGCCGCATCAGCGACGCCACCGGATGCTTCAACCTCAACAGCGTCACCGAGGGCCGGGACATCCGCCTTGTCCGGCGTGAGTTGGGGGTGCGGCAGTTCGTGATTCTGCTCGGCGCGCTCGGTGTTCCGGAGGGCCGGGGCCAGATCCTTGCCGACAATCTCGCCGACTGGATCGACAGCGACGACATCGCCATGGGCGGCGCCGAGGACCAGGACTACGCCCGCGCCGCGCCGGCCTACCGCACCGGCGGAGCCATGCTGGCCGAGGTGAGCGAGCTGCGCGCGGTGCGCGGCTTCACGCCGGACGTCTACGACCGCCTGCGTCCGTTCGTCTGCGCGCCGCCGACCACGGACCTTTCGCCGATCAACGTCAACACCCTGGCGGCGGACCGGTCGGTCCTGATCACCATGGTGACGCTAGGCGCCATTCCCCCCGAGGCCGGCGCCCGGTTGCTCGCCGGGCGTCCGGCGGATGGCTGGGACAGCCTGCAGACTTTCTGGAACGATCCTGTCCTCGTCGACCGTGTCCCGGAGGACGCCGCCCGCGACCAGCTGACGCTGCGCACCCGCTTCTTCTCCCTCGACGCCGACGTCACTTTCGCCGGCTCATCCGCCACGCTCAACGCCCTGCTCGAGGTCGACCCCTCCGGCGCGGTGAAGCTCGCGGCGCGCCGCTGGACCCGTGACGAATGATCCCCACACGTCTTGTCCTCGCCTCGACGCCGGAACAGCCCTGGCCCTGCCTGACGGTGTCGGAGTCCGGCGCTGTGCTTCAGCGCAGCGTGCTCCATCCCGACGCGCCGCCGCCGGAGACGGCGGTGATCGACCGCCTCGTCGTGCCCGGCGCCGACGTCGTCGCCCGGTGGCTGGACCTGCCGGACCGTAACGACCGGCAGGCCCGGTCGGCGGCGGCCTTCCTGCTGCAGGACGACATCGCCGATGAGGGCGGCGACCTCCACATCTGCGTCGGCGCCAGCGATGCGGGAGGGCAGCGGCTGGCCGCCGTCACGGGCGGCGCGCGCGTTCAGGCCTGGCTCGACGCGGCGACGGCGCGCGGCGTGCGTCCGGTCTCTGTGACGCCCGACTACCTGATGCTGCGTCCCGAAGATGGCGGGCAGACCGTGGTGGCGGGGTTCGGCGGTCTGCTGGCGGTCCGCGGTCCGGGTCTGGCCTTCGCCGCCGAGCGCCCGCTGGCTGAAGCGGTCCTCGCTGATCGGCCGCGTCAGGTCCTGGCGCTCAGCGAACTCGAGCCCATGCTGGCCCGCGCGGCGATCGAGGCGCCGGACATCAATCTGCTGCAGGGCGACTTTGGTCCCCGCGCCGAGCAGGTCTCCGCCGGAAGCCTTCGGCGGATGGCGATCCTCGCGCTGGTGCTGCTGCTTTCGCCCGCCGTCCTCAGCCTGACCCGGATCGGGGTCGACCTGATAGCCGCGCGGCAGGCGGAGGGCAGGGCGGTCGCCGTCGCTCGCGCGGCCTGGCCAGCCGCGATTCCCGTCGGTTCCGGGATTGCCGAGGTCCGGGCGACGTTGGCCCAGCGACAGGCTTCCGACCAGTTCGTAGGCTTGGCGGCCGACCTCTTCACCGCGGTCGAGCGGACGCCGGGGGTCCAGATCGACAGCCTGGCCTACGGTCCCGCCGGCCTGAACGCCGGGCTGTCCTACGGCAACTACTCGGACATGGATCAGCTCGTCGCCGCCGGCGCCCGGACCGGGCTTTTGATCGGCGCCGACAGCACCGTCACCGAGGGCGGCCGCATCACCAGCGACATCAGCGTCAGGAGACGGCCATGACCCTGCTGCAAAGCGCCCGGGACGCCTGGGCGGGACGGACCGCGCGCGAGCGCCTGATGCTGCAGGGGCTGGGCGTTGTCCTGGGTGGTCTCCTGCTGTGGTACGGCGTGCTGTCTCCGCTGGAGACCGCCCAGGGCTGGGCGCGGGACGAGCGTCAGGCCGCCGTCGCCGACCTCGCGGCCGTCAACGGCCTGGCCCGCGCCGGCGGACCGGGCGGATCTCCGGCCGCAGGTCGCGGCCTGGCCGGCGTTGTCGACGCCGCGGCGGCGGCTTCCGGGATCGCCATCGAACGCCGGCGCGAGGAGGCCGACGGTCGCCTGACCGTGTGGATCACGACGGTGCAGCCGCGCATCCTGATGCAGTGGATCAGCGGCCTGCGGACCGGCCACGGCGTGTCGGTGGTCGGGATGAGCGCGGCCAAGGCTGACGCCGGCAGCCTGTCGGTCGAGGTCTCCTTCGAGCGGGCCGGACAATGAGTAATCGCAACCTGCTGCTGGTCTTCCTCGGCGCCTTGCTCGCGGCGCTTCCGTTGACCGTCCCACTGGCCGTGGGCCTGGGTGCGGCCGGGTCTCTGTCCTACGCCGAGGCGCGCGGCTCCATCTGGAGAGGAGAGGTTCGCCGCGCCGCGCTGGGTCCGCTGACCCTCGGCGACCTCTCGGCCGGGCTGGATCCCCTGGCGCTGTTGACCGGCCAGGCGAAGCTGGCGGTCCGGGTCGCGGGCGGAGACCTGAAGGGAGCCGGGCGGATCGCGCTCTCCCGCCGGTCGCCGGGCCTCGAGGGCTTCACAGGATCCTTGCCGCTGGCGTCGCTCGGCCTGCCCGGATCGCTGACCGGGGACCTCACCGCCAGCGACGTGACGGCGAGATTCAGGAACGGGGCGTGCCGCGAGACCGCCGGCGACATTGCGGCGGTGGTCCACGGACTGGGCGCCCAGCCTGTGGCCCTCAAGGGCCGTCCGGTCTGCCAGGGCGCGATGCTTGCGCTTCCGCTCGCCGGGGGCGTCGAAGGGATGGCGCTTGACCTGCTGGTGCGGCTGGATGCCGGTGGTCGCTACCGGCTTGAAGCGACCGTGAAGACCACCGATCCGGCCCTCGGCGCCATCCTGGCGGCTGAAGGGTTCGCCAGCGTGTCCGGCGGCTACCGCCGGACCAGCGAAGGGAAACTGGGATGAATATCCGTCGACCTGGACTGCTCGCAGGGACCTGGGCGGTGCTCTGCTGCAGCATGGCGTCCCCGGTATGGGCGGAGACGGCCCCTGTCCCGACCGGTGGCCTGCCGCTCGAGGCGCTGCCCACCCAGACCCTCGCCTCCGGGCAGTGCGGACTCTTCCTCTGGGCCCGCACCTCGGCGCCGCGTCGCGTGTTCATGGCGCTGCAGGATCCGGCGATGGCGCGCATCCGGATAGATGGCCGCAGCGTGGATCTGCCGCGCACCGCCGCCGAGGGCGAGAGCGCCTACGGGCACACGCCGATGCAGCGGTACGAGGGAGAGGGCATCGTCCTTACCATGCGGATCGAGATGGACGCCAGGAGCGGTCTGGTCGGCGGCGCGGTCATCCCGACCGGGTCGCTGGAGTACCGGGACGCCAAGGGGTGGGAGACCATTATTCCGGTCGCCGGCATGGTCGGCTGCCAGCCCTAGATCCGCCCTACCAGCCGGCGCGGCCGATCGGGCCGTACAGCCAGGTCAGCCAGGCGCCGATCGCCAGATAGGTCCCGTAGGGCAGGGCGGTGTCCAGGCTCGGGGCCCGGCGCGCGACAATCCGGGCCAGCACCCAGCTCAGCCCCGCCAGCGACGCCCAGACGACCACGCTGGGCAGGCCCGCCCAGCCGACCCAGGCCCCCAGCGCCGCCAGCAGGCGCGCGTCGCCGCCGCCTAGGCCGTCGCGTCCGCGCAGCCGCTTGTAAAGGGCCGCGAGGCCCGCCAGCACCGCGAAGCCGAGGACCGCGCCGATCAGGTGGTCGACGAACCGGCCCGGTCCGACGAAGGCGCTGGCGGCCAGTCCGGCGGCGCCCAGCGGCAGGGTCAGGATGTTCGGCAGCCAGAGGTGCTCCGCGTCGATCACGGCGACCAGAAGCAGGGCCACGCCGAACAGCGCGCCGACCGCCGAGACCGGCCAGGCCAGCGCCAGACTTGCCCAGATCCCCAGGGCCAGCGCCGCCAGGCCGATGAGGAGCGCGCGGCGCCAGGGGACCGGCGGCGCGGCGCCGTCGGCCGGCAGGCGCACAGATACGACTGCAGCCGCCAGTCCAAGGGCGGCGGCGAGCGCCGGCGGGATCAGCAGGGGCGCGGAGCTGGCGAAAAGCGTGGTCAAACCCTGAGCGAGGCCCAGGGTCCGGTCACCGCCAGGGTGATCCCCGGCCAGTAGATGTTGACGAAAAGGGTCGAACCGTCTGGCGAGAAACAGACGCCGGCCAGTTCGGCGTTCTCGCGGAACATGTTACGGCCGATCGTATAGACCTTGCCCTCCGGCGTGACGCCCTTGAGGTGATTGCGCTTGGTGTCGGAGTAGCGATCCTCGCAGACGATGATGTGGCCCCAGGGCGCGATGGCGATGTTGTCGGCATAGTCGAGCACGGCGGCGTCCGTGGATTCCAGGAACAGCTGCGTCTTTCCAGGCGCCGTGGCCTCATCCGGCTGGCCTTCGCGGGCGCCGGGGACGTAGCGCATGATCTGGCCAAGGCCCTTGGCCCCGCCCGAGGTGCAGGTGAAGTAGAGCTCGCCCTTGCCCCAGAAGATGCCTTCGCCGCGGGCGAAGACGGCCGCGCCGGCCTTGGCGCCACGCAGGCGCAGGTCGTCCTCCGGACTCTCGGGATCATCCAGATCGATCCAGCGGGCGTCTCGCCAGTCGCCCTGGATCATGCCGGTTTCGCCCTTCCAGTTGCGGGTGTCGCAGCCTTGCGGGGCGTCGGCGAAGCCCAGGGCCTGCAGCCGTCCGCCCCGCGCCAGTTCACCGGGGACGTCGGGAATGAAGCGGTAGAGCAGGCTGTCGGGCGTATCCTCGGTCATGTAGACGATGCCCGTCCCCGGATCGACGCAGGCGGCCTCGCGCTTGAAGCGGCCCATGGCCTTGAGCGGCACGGGGTCGACCAGGCCCTTCGCCGAGGCCGGAACCTCGAAGGCCCAGCCGTGATCCTTGCTTCCGCCCCTTCCGGCCCGGGCGGTGTTTTCCTCGCAGCTCAGCCAGGAGCCCCAGGGCGTGATCCCGCCGGCGCAGTTCACCGCCGTGCCGATCAGGCTGAGGTGCTCCCGCTCGAGCCGCCGGGTGCGCAGGTTGTAGACCAGCGTCGTCGTCCCGCCGGGCAGGGCCCGTCCGGCCGCATCGACGTCGAAAGCCTTGGCGATGTCGAGCTTGCCCGCCCGGCGCCCCCTCACGCCGGTCGGTCCGTGGTTGACGTCGCCCACCTTCAGTTCGTGGTTGCGGACCAGGATCACCTTGTCCTTGCCCAGGCCGAAGCACCCCATGCCGTCGAATTTGTAGGGGGTGAGCAGGCCGTCGTTCATCTCGTCGCCGGCCTGGGAGACGATGCGGTAGGAGAAGCCCTGGGGCAGGTCGAACACGCCGAACGGATCGTCCTGGAGCGGACCGTAGCCCTCGATTTCGTTGCGGTAGGTCTCCGCCGGCGCGGTCTGGGCGCGGGCGAGGCCGGCGAAGGCCAGGGCGACCGCGGACGTGCCGATAAAGCCGCGACGGGACAGGGACATGGCGAAAATGCTCCAGCAACTGCGGGCGGGTTAGCGCAACTTTGTGACAATGTCGTCGCGGACCTGACGAGCCGGGGCCAGGGGCGCGGGGCGGTCTCGGGAGCAGGGGCGCCAGGACGCTCCGGGCCAGGGCGCCGCCGCCGGCGAAGCGACTTTTCCTGAAAGGACTAGCGCTTGCATCCGGGTTGATTTTCGAACAGGACACTTGGACTTACCCATCCGGCGGCCGGCTCAGGATCCTATGGTATTTACCGATCCGTTCTTCCTGTTTGCGTTCATGCCGCTGGCCGTCGGTGCCTTCTTTTTCATCTCCCGGCGCTTTGGGCCCACGGCCGGCCTGGCGGTCATCTTTCTCAGCTCGATCGCCTTTTACGCGCCGTGGGGCTGGGGAAACGTCGTACTCCTGCTGTCGATGCTGACGGTGAACTTCACCGCTGGCGGCTTCCTGTCGGCCGCGCCCGATGAGCGGGCCGTCGCCCGCCGGCGCGTGCTGATCGGGGCCCAGATCGCCAACTTCGGCGTGCTCATCTGGTTCAAGTACCAGTTCCTGCAGATCTTCCTGGGGGGAGCCGGCGTGACGTTCGTCGACGTCGCCATTCCGGTCGGCATCTCGTTCTACACCTTCCACCAGGCCGTGTTCCTGCTGGACGCCTATCGCCGTGACGCCAGCGTCATCGCCTACCTGGGGGACATCAGCAACGTCATCGGCCGGATCAAGGCGTTCCTGCGCTTCGGCGCCTTCGTCACCTTTTTCCCCCAGCTGGTCATCGGCCCGATCACCTACCTCAACGAGTTCGAACCGCAGACCCGCGCGAAGTCCGGGTTCGGGAAGTTCTCGCAGACCGACCTGGCCATCGGCCTGATGTACATGGCCATCGGCATGTTCAAGAAGCTGGTCATCGCCGACAACCTGGCGGTGATCGCCGACCCCGTGTTCGAGATGGCCGGCGACGGCTCGCCCATCAACGCGATCACCGCCTGGATCGGCGTGCTGGCCTACTATCTCCAGCTCTACTTCGACTTTTCCGGCTATTCGGACATGGCGCTGGGCATCGCGCGGGTGTTCGGCATCCGTTTCCCGATCAACTTCTTCTCGCCGCTGAAGGCGGTGGGGATCATCGACTACTACAAGCGTTGGCACATGACCCTGACGCGGGTCATCTCGCGATTCCTGTTCACGCCGATCTCGCTGGCCGCGACGCGGTTCGGCGCCACGCGCAGACTGTCGCGCGGCAAGCTGCGGGTGATCAGCCTGTGGATCCCGCTGGTCATCAACTTCGAGGTGATCGGGCTGTGGCACGGCGCCCTGGCCACCTTCATCGTCTTCGGCCTGATCCACGGCGCCTGGTACATCGCCGAGACGGAGGTTCGCGGCGCCAAGTGGTGGAAGGCCTGGCGCAAGCGCTCCCCGGAAAGGCTCCGCACCCTGCTGGGACGCGCGATCTTCCTCATTCCGATGGTGCTGACCTTCGCGCTGTTCCGCTCCGAGAACCTGACGGCCTACGGCCATCTGCTGACCCAGATGACGCCGGCCACGCTCGACGTGCCGCGCGCCAGTTCATCGCTGCGCGGAATCCTGATGCTGCTGCCGCCCTTCGCGATCATCTACTTCCTGCCCAACAGCGTGCAGTTGCTGCGCAAATGGCGCCCCGGCCTGATGACCTACGAGCATCCGCTGGAGCCTGCGTCGCCGGGCCTTTGGCGGCGAGGCTTCGAGGCGCTGTCATGGCGACCGGACTGGGTCTGGTCGGCGGTCTGGCTGACGCTCGTCATCTCGTCGTTGTACTTCGTGGCCAGACAGCCACCGTTCCTGTACCAGGGGTTCTAGGATGGGCGATCAGCAGGGGGAGCTGGGAAACGGCGAGGCCGCGCCGCGCGCGCGCATGTCGCCGTTCGTCCTCGTGAGCGGCCTGTTCCTGATCGCCTACTGGGTCGTCGCGGCCTTTGTGGTGATCGTGGATCCCTACGACCTCAGGCCCTGGGGTGCGAAGGTCACGCCGCCGAGCAGTCTGTCACAGCCCGAGACCCGGGTGCTCGCCATGGCGGTGGCTAGGAGCCAGGCGTTCGACCTGGTGATGGTCGGGTCCTCGACCGCGGCGCCCTATAGGCCTGAACAGATCCGGGCGGCGTTCCCGCGGGTCGAGAACCCTGTGAACTTCAGCTACTTCGGCGCGCGTCCCGGGGACCGTGACTTCGTCACCAGGGCTGTCGCCCGCTATACCGGCGCGGACCGCGTCGTGATCTGGATCGACTGGACCTACATCTGGGAGCCCGAGGAGCTGATCCCGGGCTGGCCGACGTACATGTACGACGCCAATCCCACCAACGACCTTCGGATGATCAATCACGAGGCCATCGGAGCCTCGATCGATGTCCTGGCCGGCAAGCCGCCGATCAGGTCTTCCAAAGCCTCCGTGGAGTCCCTGGCCGGCGCCTGGCGGCGGGAGTACGAGGCCTACCAGTCGCCCGGCGCGATGCAGGCGACGATGGCGCAGTACCGCGCATCCGTGGCCGACCTGCGGCCCGGCGCGGCGCGATCCTGCGACAGCTACAGGACTCTCACCGAGCAGCTGGCGCCGGCGTTGCGGACCCTGGCCGAGCGCGGCAAGGCGGTCGACCTGATCCTGCCGCCCTATTCGGTCGTCTTCTACGGCCATACGCTCCGCTCGAGGGGCTACGACTTCTCCAGCCTTCTGGCGTTCCGGCGCTGCCTGGCGCTGGCGACGGCCGACATGGCGCAGGTCAATGTCTGGGCGCTCGACAGCGACATCGCGATGATCAGCGATCTGGGGAACTACCGGGACGCGGCGCACCTGTACCGGCCCGGCGCCCTGCAGTCCGCTCTGGCGGGGATCGGCGATCCGCGTTATCGCCTCACGCCCCAAAACGTCGACGCGCAGAACGACGCGCTCTGGCGGGCGGTGCAAGGCTACCGATACACCAACAGTTCCTCTGGTCCGGAGACGTCGCGTGAATCTCGCCCCCTATCCTGACCTCGCGCGGGTTGTCGGTGAGCAGCTGAGGGCGTTCCCCGAGCATGCCGCCTACCTCGACAAGCGATTCAGGGACGAGACCCCCGACGCCCTGGAGTTCGCCAACGCCCTGGCGCTGATGGTCGAGCGCGTCTGCCGCGGCGATCTGGCCACCATCTGCGACGACTACCGCTGGTTCAGCGGCATCCTGCTCGAGGAGGAGATGTTCTTCCGTCGAAACGGCCGCTACCGCCTCAGCACGTTCGCGGAGGCCGTGACGGAGGTCTACGACAACCACGAGCACATGACCCGGGGCATGAACGGCCTGCTGGTGTCGCAGCTCTGGTGGCGCAATCACACCGAGGTCATGCGCTACTTCCGCGACACCTTCCTCGCCGGGGCGCCCGACGGCTTCACCCATCTCGAGGTCGGACCGGGCCACGGCCTGCTGCTGGCCCTCGCCGCGTCGAGCGACCGCTGTGCAAGCGCGCAAGGCTGGGACGTCAGCGCCTCAAGCCTGGCCAGCACGCGCGATGCGCTGGAGGGGATGGGCGTTCCGCCGGACAAGGTCACGCTGAAGGCGGTGAACATCTTCGATGCCTCGGCGGCGACGGCCCGGGACCTGCCCGAGGGGGCGTTCCAGTCGATCACCTTCTCGGAGGTGCTCGAGCATCTCGAGGACCCCCTTGAGGCCCTGCGCGCCCTGGCCCGGCTGCTCGCGCCGGGCGGCCGCATCTTCGTCAACGCTCCGGTCAACTCGCCGGCGCCCGAGCACATCTACCTCTTCCGAACGCCCGAGGAGGTCGCGGACATGGTCCGGGCGGCCGGGCTGGAAATCGAGGACTCTCTCTTCGCGCCCTGCACCGGCGCCACGCTCGATCGGGCCCGCCGCCTCAACCTCACGATCTCGGCGGCGATCATCGCCCGCAAGTAAAACGGAAAGCCAGCTTCCATGTCCCAGACCACGCTAGACAAGATCACCGAGCAGATTCGCGACCTGTTCGACGAATACGAGGGCCCCGTCACGCGCGAGACGTCGGCGGCCGACATCCCCCAGTGGGACAGCCTGGCGCATGTGCAGTTGATCGTGATGGTCGAACAGGCCACCGGCGTGCGCTTCACGACGACCGAGATCCAGGATTTCCGCACCCTGGGCGACATGGTCGACACCGTGGAGCGGAAGCAGGGACCGCAGTAGACCCCATGACGATCAACGTGGGCGATACGGTCAGCCACGACTTCACCGTCGACGAGGCGGCCATGGCCGCGTTCCAGTCCCTCTCCGGCGACGTCAGCCGGATCCACACCGACGACGCCTATGCGCGCAGCCGGGGCTATGAGGGCGTGATCGTCTATGGCGGCATCATGCTGGCGCACCTGTCCCATGTCCTGGGGATGAAGCTCCCCGGGCCGAACGGCGCCTCGATGCGCTGGCAGATCGACTATCGCCGCCCGCTCTATGTCGGGGAGGCGGCGCGCATCGATCTGGAGGTGGTGAACGTGTCGCCCGGCTCGGGCGTCGTGGAAGCCCGCTACAGGATCACGGCCGGGAAGAAGACGATCGCCACCGGCCAGACGCAGAGCATCCTGCCGCGATCCGACCTGGGCGACGGGTCATGAGCCTGGACTTCCATTGGCGGATGCCGGCGCCGGACGACTGGGCGGACCGCCTGGCGGCGCTCGACGCCAGCCTGCCGGGGCTGGCCGCGGGCCCCGATGCGACCGCGGCCGGGACCGAGCTGCGCCGGCTGGCCGGCTGTCGCCTGGATGGCCGCCAGCAGCTTCGGCTGGAGGCGGTGGCGCGGCGCTTCCTGGCGAAGGGACTGACGCCCGATCACTATCGGCGTCTGCGGGTGGGCCTGATCTCGGCCCGCACCCTCAGCTTCCTCGTCAAGCCGCTGGCCGCCGCGGGACCGGCGCGCGGCCTGCTGGTGGAGACGGTCGAGGCGCCCTACGACCAGATCAGCCGCTTCGCCCTCAGCGACTTCAATCCCTTCGAGGGTGAGCGTCCCGACGTGGTGGTCGTGGCGGTCGATCCCGGCATGTTCGCCGCCGCCGGCGGGGTGACTGACGCCGCCGGCGCACAGCATCGGCTGGAGAGCGCCAGGGAGCTGATCCAGGCGACGGCCGAGGCCGTGCGGGACAAGGTCAAATGCCCCGTGGTCATCTCGACCGTGCCGGAAGTCGTCGACCGGGTCGCCTCGATCGACCGGGGGCTGGTCGGCTCCGACCAGAACTTCTTCGCGGACCTGAACCGGTTCATCGCGGCGGGCGGCGCGAGCGGCGACTGGATCGTCTGGGACCTGGCTTCGCTGGCGGCGGACATCGGCCATGCCCGGTGGTTCGACCCGGTGCGCTATCTTCAGGCCAAGGCGCCGTTCGCGATCGAGCTTTCGCCGCTGGTCGCCGACAGCCTGTGCGCGCTGCTGGCGGCCCATGCCGGCAAGGCGGGCCGTGTCGCCGTCCTGGACCTCGACAACACCCTGTGGGGCGGGGTGATCGGCGATGACGGGCTGGACGGCATCAAGCTGGGCCAGAATTCCCCGGCCGGCGAGGCGTTCGTGGCCTTCCAGCGCTACCTGCTCGGCCTGCGCGAGCGCGGCGTGGTGCTGGCCGTCTGTTCCAAGAACACCGACGCGATCGCGCGCGAGCCCTTCCTCAAACACCCGGAGATGCTGCTGCGCGAGGCCCACGTCGCTGTCTTCCAGGCCAACTGGGAGGACAAGGCGACGAATCTGCGGCTGATCGCCGAGACCCTGAACCTGGGGCTGGAGTCGCTGGTCTTCATCGACGACAACCCGGCCGAGCGCGCCCGCGTGCGCCAGGAACTGCCGTTGGTGCAGACGCCGGAGATGAGCGCCGATCCGGCCTTGTATGTCCGCGATATCGCCCGCTCGGGCCTGTTCGAGCACATGCGGCTCAACGCCGAGGACCTGATGCGCGCCGACGCCTACGGGGCCGAGGCGAAGCGGGCCGAGATCCGGTCCCGCGTGGGCAACTACGATGAGTACCTCGCCTCGCTCGGCATGGTCATGGACATCGCCCCGTTCGACGATGTCGGCCGCTCGCGGATCGCGCAGCTCATCAACAAGTCCAACCAATTCAACCTCACGACCCGCCGCTACAACGAGGAGGCGGTCCGCGACATGACCGCCGATCCCGCGCTGCTGTGCTGGCAGGTCAGCCTGAAGGACAGCTTCGGCCAGCATGGCGTGGTCGGCATCGTCATCGTCAGGACCACGGGCGACGACTGGGTCATCGACACCTGGATCCAGTCCTGCCGGGTGCTGTCGCGGGGCGTCGAGGAAGCGATCATGAACAGCCTGTTCGAGGTCGCGGCCGAGCGGGGCGCGCAAACGGTCCACGGCCTGTTCATCGAGACGGCCCGCAACGGCCTGGTCGTCGACTTCTACGATCGCATGGGCTTCGAGCGGGCCAGCGAAGGCGCGTCGTCCGAAGGCGTCGCCTATGCCCGAAGCGTGGCGGCCTACGATCCCAGACCGGTGAAGATCGAGGTTCGCCGCGCGGATAGCGCCCTGCGCGCCGAGCCGGCGGCTGTCGGCTGATCCTGGTCTCCCGCCTCGCCCGATCCGTCTGACCGCGTATCCACTGCGCCGGGGGCCGGGCGCCGATCTGTCGATCGCCTGGATTTGTGAAGGGCGGCGCGCGTCGCCGGGAACATGACTTCGCGCGGTGAGTTGCACAGGAGTCGAGGGGGGCGGCGGCGCAACAAGGGAGACAGCCATGCCCCGTGGAGAAAAGAGCAAGTACACCGACAAGCAGGAACGCAAGGCCGACCACATCGCCGAGAGCTACAAGGAGAAGGGCGTTTCGGCCAAGGAGGCCGAGAGCCGCGCCTGGGCTACGGTCAACAAGGATGATGGCGGAGGCAAGCAGCCCGGCGGCTCAGGCCGCAACAGGGAGACCGGGCATCCGGCCGCGCAGAAGGGCGGCGAGAAGGGCGGCAAGGCTTCGGCAAGTCGTCCGGCGGCGGAGCGCTCCGCCTCGGCCAGGAAGGCCGCCGCCACGCGCAAACGCAACGCCGAGCACGGCCACCGCGCCAGTCCCTGACGCGTCCCTGCGCTCGGCCGCGACGTCCCCCGCCGAGCGATTCAAGCCAGATTGAAGGAATCCATCGTGCTTACCTGGGAAATCGCCTGGCCGCTGGGGGCCTTGGCGCTGTTCATCGCCCTGGCCTACGGCGCGTGGAGCTATCATACCCGCAACAGGGCCAACGACCGGATCACCGAAGAGGCGACCCGTGAGTTGTACAGCCGGCCGGAAACCTATGACCGGAAGCGCGAGGAGCTGAAGAAGCGCGTCAGGCCTTCATAGGCTGCTTCGCCGCTCCCGGGGGAGCGTCTGGCGGATCGGGTGGCCGTGCTTCACCCGTGATCGCGGCGCCCGGCGGCTGCGGCGGCGGACAGATGAACCGCCCGACGAGTTGGCCGCTTCTCGCGAAGATCTTCAGCTCGACGCACTCACCGCGGCAGGCCAGCGCCTGCGCAAGCCGGCGGGCGGCGCGTTCGGCCCGGGCGCCGCCCAGGAACATCATCTGGTTCTCAAGCGCCGGCGACCTGACGGCCCAGCCGTTGTCGGCGGCGATGACGGAAACGGTCATCATGGGTCACTCCCTCATCCTGCAGGAAGGCATGGTTCCAAAAGTCGTTCCCGTCGGCTGACGGCAGCAGCGCAACGGCGACCCCTCGAGCGCCGGCGGAACCCGGATGACCCGCGCGCGGTTGATCCCGCAGGCAGGAGGAGCGCATGCCCCAGGAGGGTCTCATGGCGACAACGGACAGGTTGTGGACCAGGGCGGCGCGGGATCGCGGGCCCCGGTGCAGCCAGGCAGGAAGCCCTGCCTCGCCCGGCGGGAACCGTCGGCCGAGCCCGCGGGTTTGAAAGAAGCACGCAGGGGAGCTGAACGATGGCGACACTCGCTCCGGCGACTGGCCGATCCTGGGTCCTGGCCGGCCTGGGCCTTCTTCTCGTGGCGATCGGGGCGGTCCTCGCGGGCAGCGGCCTCTGGCTCGTCCTCATCGGAGGCTCCGCCTACTACGTCGTGGCTGGCCTGGGCCTCGTCGCGGCGGGGATCCTCACGACGCTCCGCCGTCCGGCGGGCGCGTACGTCTATGTCGCGGTCTACGTCGGGACAGTCCTGTGGGCCCTCTGGGAAGTGGGCCTCAACGGCTGGGGCCTGGTTCCCCGGCTCGTCGCGCCGACCGTGATCCTGGCGCTGGTCATCGCGAGCCTGCTCCTTCTCGACGAGCGTCGCGGCCGACGCTCGGCGGCGATGGGCGCGGCGGCGCTGACGGTTTTCCTTGTGGTGGGAGGGTTGGTGGTGGCGCTTGCCAATCGTCCGCCTCGCGCAGGGCCGTTGCCCGGAGCCAGCATGGCGATGACCGAACCGTCGCTCCGCGCGGCCGGCGCGGAGTGGCCAGCCTATGGCGGGACCTACAGCACCCGCCGGTACTCGCCCCTGAGGCAGATCACCGTCGACAACGTCGACGCGCTTGAGCGGGTCTGGACCTATCGAACGGGCGACCTGCCGGCGGAAAAGTGGGGCGCCGAAACCACGCCGCTCAAGATCGGCGACACCGTCTACCTGTGCTCCGCCCGCAATGTGCTGATCGCGCTTGACGCGGCGACGGGCAAACAGCGCTGGCGGTACGATCCGAAGGTCTCCGACGACTGGATTCCCTACACGGCTGCCTGCCGCGGCGTGGCCTACTTCGAGACGGCGTCCGTGGCTGCAGGCCCCGCCGCCGAATGCACGGCGAGGATCATCGAAGGAACGCTGGACGGACGCCTGATCGCGGTTGATGCGCGGACCGGCCGACCCTGCAGCGGGTTCGGCGTCAATGGCGCCGTCGATATCAAGGCCGGCATGGGCGAGGTCTATCCCGGCATGGTGTCGATCACCTCGGCGCCGACCATCGTGCGCGGCGTCATCGTAACCGGTCATCAGGTGCTGGACGGCCAGAAGAACAGTGCGCCCTCCGGCGTCGTCCAGGGCTTTGATGCGGTGACCGGCGCGCAGCGCTGGGCCTGGGACATGGCCCGGCCGGACCTGACGGGTGCGCCGCCCGAGGGGCAGACCTACACGCGGGGCACGCCCAACATGTGGACGACCGCCAGCGGCGACGAGAGTCTGGGTCTCGTCTACCTGCCGATGGGCAACTCGGCCGCCGACTACTACAGCAGCGACCGGTCGGAGGCCGAGAACCGGTATTCCACGGCGCTCGTCGCGCTCGACGTCACGACGGGCAAGCCGGTCTGGAGCTTCCAGACGGTCTACAGGGACGTCTGGGACTACGACCTGGGCTCGCAGGGCACGCTGGTGGATTTCCCGACCGCAGGCGGCGCCGTGCCCGCCATCGTCCTGCCCAGCAAGCAGGGTGATCTCTATGTCCTGGATCGCAGGACGGGCGCGCCGCTGACGCGGGTGGATCAGCGACCGGTTCCGCAGGGCGGCGTCGAACCCGCCCAGCGCACGCCGACGCAGCCGTTCTCGCGGTATCACACGCTGCGCAAGCCGGACCTGACCGAGCGAGACATGTGGGGTATGTCGCCAATCGACCAGATGATCTGCCGCATCGGCTTCCGGCGCGCGACCTACCAGGGCGTCTACACCCCGCCCACCAGCGAGACCCGCTGGATCCAGTACCCCGGCTACAACGGCGGATCGGACTGGGGCGGCGTCGCCGTCGATCCGACCCGGGGCGTGATCATCGCCAACTACAACGACATGCCCAACTACAACCGCTTGGTGCCCCGCGCCGAGGCCGATGCAAAGGGCTGGTTCCCGCGCGGCGATCCCCGCGCCAGGTCCGAGGCGGGCGGCGCGGAAGGGGCGGGCGACCCGCAGGCCGGCGTGCCCTACGCCATCGACGTCAACGCCGGATGGCGGATGAAGTGGACCGGCCTGCTGTGCAAGCAGCCCCCGTACGGCGGCCTCCGGGCGATCGACCTGCGGACCGGCCGGACCATCTGGGACCGACCGCTGGGCGACGCGCGCAAGAACGGTCCGTTCGGCATTCCGTCCATGCTTCCGGTCACCATAGGCACGCCTAACAACGGTGGCTCGGTGGTGACGGCTGGTGGCCTGATCTTCATCGCTGCGACGACGGACGACATGATCCGCGCCATCGACATCCGTACCGGCAAGACCGTCTGGTCCGACAGGCTGCCGGCTGGGGGGCAGGCCGGACCGATGGTCTACGAGCAGGACGGCAGGCAGTACCTCGTGATCATGACCGGCGGGCACCACTTCATGGAAACGCCGGCCGGCGACCACGTCATCGCCTACGCGCTGCCCAGGTAATGGAGGGCGCCGGCGCCATCGTCTGGACGCCCTACTGCGGCGCCGCTCCGACGCCCGCGGACTACCTTGAGCGCTGGAACCTGGACCCGCCGCTCCTGGTCGCGCTGGGCTTCGCGCTGATCGCGCTGGTCTGGCGGGGGGAGACCCGGACCCGTCCCCTGGCCGTCGCCGCTGTCGCCGTCCTGGCCGTCAGCTTTGTCTCTCCCCTGTGCGCCCTCAGCTCGGCCCTGTTTGCGGCGCGGACCGTTCATCACGTCCTGCTGGTCGCCGTCGCCGCGCCGATGCTGGCCTGGAGCCTGCCGCGCCGCGGTCAGGGCTCGCCCGTCATCGCCACGCTGGCGATGACGGGCGTCTTCTGGTTCTGGCATTCGCCGACCAGCTACGCCGCCGCCCTGGCGAACGACGCCGTCTACTGGCTCATGCAGCTCAGCCTTCTTGGGACGGCTGTCTGGTTCTGGAGGGCGGTCAGGACGGCTTCCACGCTCACTGCCGTCGCCGCGCTGCTGATCGCCATGGTCCAGATGGGACTGCTCGGCGCGCTGATCACCTTCGCCGCGGCGCCGCTCTATGCACCCCACCTGCTGACGACCGGTCCGTTCGGGCTTGAGGCACTGGAGGATCAGCAGATCGGCGGTCTGGTCATGTGGGCGCCGGCGGCCGCGATCTATCTGGTCGCCGCCCTTGTCGTCCTGGGCCGTCGCCTGGGACCGGACGCCGCCGGCGCGGCGCGGCCCGCATGATCGACAAGCTGATCGTCAGGATTCTCGAGTGGGCGGCCGGGCACGCCGACGAGGGGCGGTTCTCGCCGGTCGCCATCGCCTTCCACTGGACCATGGCGGGCCTGGCGTTCTTCCAGTTGGCCTGGGGATGGTGGATGGGCCGGCTGCCCGTCGGCGGGGAGAAGGTCGCAGCCTATGACCTCCATTTCCTGGTCGGCGTCCTGATGCTCCTGCTGGTCATCGGCCGCGGGACCTGGCGGCTCCTGGCGCCGGAGGTGATCAACGACGCCGATAAGCCGGGCTGGGAGAGCACGGCCGCCAGGATCACCCACTACGTCTTCTACACCTGCCTGTTCGGGCTGCCCCTCTCCGGCTGGGCGATGATCTCCGCCACGGCGCGTGAGCAGGACCTGTCGGTGCTCGGGCTGGCGCCCTGGCCCCTGCTGCCGTTCCATGAACTGTCCCGGGCCCGCCTCTGGCAGATCGAGGCCGTTGCGGAATGGCTGCACTGGGGGCTGGTGGTCAGTCTCCTCCTGCTGATCCCGATCCACGTCGCCGGCGCGCTCAAGCACCAGATCATCGACCGCGACGATGTATTCCATGGGATGCTGCCAGTGCTGCCGAAGCCCTCCCGGCGGCGGACACGCTGGCAGCGTCGGTATCGGGCCGTGGAGAAGCAGGCAGCGTCTCTAGCCAGGCGGCTAGCGCGCGCATTTCCGTCTCTGTCAGGGGGACTGCGGCCGCGATCATGACTTCGCGCGGATCGTTTCGCCGTTCCCCGCGGCGCCAGCGCGACAGTTGCTCGAGCAGGTAGCCGGCGGGCTGGCCGGCGAGGGCGGGGTTGCCGGCGCCGACACCCTGAGCGGCCTCGCCATGGCAGGACGCGCAGGCGACGAGACCCCGGGCCGGGTCGCCGGTCCGGTACAGGGGCGGGGCGACGGCAAGCGTTTCCCCGGTCACCGGCGCGGGCATCGCGGCGTAGTAGGCGGCGACGGCGCGGCGGTCGCCATCGTCCAGCCGGCGGGCGATCGGCGTCATGACCGGGTCCGGGCGGCGTTCGGCGGCGTAGTCGTCGAGCTGCTTCTGCAGGTGGCCAAGAGTCAGCCCTGCCAGGCGCGGGGTCGAAACGCCGTCGCCCTGGCCGCCGAGGCCATGGCAGCTGAAGCAGGCGTTGGCCGCACCGCCGTCTCCGCCGCTCAGCGCGATGAGCTGCCCACTCGCCGTGAAGGCCTCGCCCGTCCGCTCGTCGACGGGCTGGCAGCCGACCGACAGCGCAGCGGCGATGAGCATCGGAAGGAGCAGGGCGGCGCGCACGTCACTGCAACACCGGTCGGGCCCTCAAGTTCCGCCAGCGGAACCGGCTCGGGGGGCGAGGGGTTCACTATCACAGGCTACGGGAGGCTTGGCGGATCATCGGACAGTCTCACCCGATCATTCGAACGACCACCATTGTGGTCCTCGCCCTTGCCGGCGGCTGCGCCGACAAGGCCGGCGGCCCGCGTCCGATCACGGACGCCGATCCGGTTCGGGGCCTGGCGGTCCTGGAACGGGCGGGCTGTGGCGCATGCCATGACATTCCCGGCCTCGACTGGCCCCGCGGAACCGTGGGCGGGTCGCTGCGAGGGTTCGCTGCCCGCCCGCTGATCGCCGGACGCTTCCCCAATCAGCCCGACACCCTGGTCACCTGGCTTGTGAACGCCCCCGCGCTGTCGCCGGAGACCGGCATGCCGGCGATGCCGATCTCCGACGCCCAGGCGAGGGACATCGCCGCATACCTGTACACGCTCGATGACCTCTGACCGCCGCGCGCCCGAAGGATTCGCCGGATGGCCGCCGCCGGTTCTGGATCCGGCCGGACCTTTCGCCGGGCCGGTCACCGTCCTGAGCTGGGTCCTGCTGGCGATGGGGCTGCTCGTCCTCATCGTCGTGCTGGTCGCGCTCGGCCTGGCCCTGTTCGGCCCGCGGCGGTGGCGCGCCCGGCTCGGCGGCCTGCGGCTGGTCTGGATCGGCGGCCTGGCCTTTCCGGTCATCGTGCTGAGCGCGCTGCTGGTCTACGGCCTGGGCCTGACCAGCCGGCTGGCCGATGACCCGCGTCCCGGCGAGCTGCGTATCCGGGTCATCGGCGAGATGTGGTGGTGGCGTGTCGGCTATCTCGACGCCCGGGGACGCGAGGTGTTGCAGGACGCCAACGAGATCCACATCCCGGCCGGCCGGCCCGTCGTGTTCGAGCTGGAATCGGCCGATGTGATCCACAGCTTCTGGGTCCCGCGGCTGGGCGGCAAGCGGGACATGATCCCCGGCCGGCGCAATATCCTGCGGCTGCAGGCCGATGCCCCGGGCGTCTACGGCGGTCAATGCGCCGAGTTCTGCGGCGGACCCCATGCCCTGATGGGCCTGGTGGTGGTGGTGCATGATCCCGAGGCCTACGAGGCCTGGCGGCGCGGGCGATCGCGACCCTCGCCCCAGGCCGGTCTGCCGTCTCGCGGCGCCGAGGTGTTCGACGCGGCCGGTTGCGGCGCATGCCACACCATAAGGGGGACCGCCGCCAACGGACTGGCCGGTCCCGATCTCAGCTTCGTCGGCGCGCGGCGCACGATCGGCGGCGGGGTCCTGCCCAACAACCAGGGCACGCTGGCGGGCTGGATCGCCGACAGCCAGGCGATCAAGCCCGGCAACCTGATGCCCGCCTATCCGGTCCTCTCCGGCGAGGACCTCCGCGCCGTCTCGGCCTATCTCGAAAGCCTGAAGTGATGTCCGAGACGGGCTTCGACCCAGAGGTCTACGGCCGGTTTCCGACCACCGCGCCGCGGCCGGAAGGCGAGCTCGCCGAACTCGAGAGGGTCTGGTGCGGGCCGCGCAAGATCTCGGAATGGTTCACCGCGATCAGCAACAATTTCGTCGGCGTCTACTACGTGGGCGCGGCCATGCTGTTCTTCGTCCTGGCCGGCGGCCTGGCGCTGATCATGCGCACCCAGCTGGCGCTGCCGCTGAACGGTCTTCTGCCGCAGGAGACCTACAACCAGATGTTCACCGTGCACGGGACCATGATGATGTTCCTGTTCGCGGTGCCGGCGGTCGAGGCGCTCGCCGTCCTGCTTCTGCCCCAGATGCTGGGCGCCCGGGATCTGCCGTTCCCGCGGCTCAGCGCCTACGCCTTCTGGGCCTATCTGATCGGCGGTCTGGCGTTCTTCTGCTCCATCTTCTTCGGGCTCGCGCCCGACGGCGGCTGGTTCATGTATCCGCCGCTGACCAGCACGACGTACTCGCCGGGGATCAACGCCGACTTCTGGCTGGTCGGCATCGGCTTCATCGAGATCTCCGCCATCGCCGGGGCGATCGAGATCATCGTCGGCGTGCTGCGGACCCGCGCTCCGGGCATGACGCTGGACAAGCTGCCGGTCTTCGCCTGGGCGATGCTGATCTTCGCCGGCATGATCATCATCGCCTTTCCGTCGGTCATCCTCGCCACCACGCTGATGGAGCTGGAACGCGCGCTGGACTGGCCCTTCTTCGACCCGGCCCGGGGCGGCGACCCGATGCTGTGGCAGCACCTGTTCTGGTTCTTCGGGCACCCCGAGGTCTACATCATCTTCCTGCCGGCGGCCGGGGCGATGTCGACCATCGTGCCGGCGGTGGCCCGGACGCCCCTGGTCGGTCACCGGCTGGTGGTCCTGGCCATGCTGGCGACGGGGTTCATCAGCTTCGGCGTCTGGGCCCACCACATGTTCACCACCGGCATGCCGACCATCTCGATCAGCTTCTTCTCGGCTGCGTCGATGGCTGTCTCCATCCCGGCGGGCATCCAGGTGTTCAGCTGGATCGCCACCGTGGCCGCTGGGAACATGCGCTACAGCACGCCGGGCCTGTTCGTGCTGGGCAGCCTGGTCATCTTCACCATGGGTGGCCTGACGGGCGTGATGGCGGCCATGGTTCCGTTCGACTGGCAGGCCCACGACACCTATTTCATCGTGGCGCACCTGCACTACGTGCTGATCGGCGGCATGGTCTTCCCGATGTTCGCCGCCCTCTACTACTGGCTTCCGTCGATCAGCCTGCGCCCCCTCAGCGAGCGCCTCGGCCGGTGGGTGTTCGGCCTGATGTTCGTGGGCATGCATGTGACGTTCCTGCCCATGCATCTGACCGGGCTGATGGGCATGCCGCGGCGCGTCTACACCTATCTGCCGGGCCGGGGCTGGGACCTGCTCAATCTGGTCTCCACGGTCGGCGCCTTCCTGTTCGCCGCGGGCGTGCTGATCTGGGTCATCGACATGACACGCAACTTCCGGCCGTTCCGGGCGAGCAACGCCGGCAACATCCACGACGGTCCGGGACTGGAATGGCTGCCGGCGGGGCTCTATTCGGTGCGCTCGATCCCCGTCGTCACCAGCCTTTATCCGCTGTGGGAGCAGAAGGGCCTCGCCCGCGATGTCGAGGCCGGTCGCTACTTCCTGCCGGGCGCGGCGAGCGGCGAGCGGGAGACCATCGTCACCAGCACGCTGAACGCCGAACCGCAGTACCTGCTGCATCTGCCTCGGCCTTCCGGCTGGCCGCTCTGGGCCGCTGTCTTCACCGCCGGGTTCTTCCTGCTGCTGACCGTCCAGGCCTACTGGCCGTCGGTGATCAGCGGCGTGCTGGCGGTCTACTGCATCATGAGCTGGTGCTGGCGCCTGGACCGGCCGCTGCCGCAGCGCACAGTCGATATCGGCGCGGGGATTCGTGTGCCGACCTATGCCACCGGCCCGTCGAGCCACGGCTGGTGGGCGATGGTGATCACGCTGATGGTCGGCGCGATGGTGCTGGCGATGAGCGTCTTCAGCTACGTCTTCCTGTGGAGTCGGAGTCCCCAGGCCTGGGCGCCGCCCCCGCCGGTGGCCTCCCTGGCGGCGCTGCTGGCGATGAACGGGCTGGCGGCCTTGCTGGCCTGGTCAGCCTGCCGACAGCTGCGGGCGGACAGGCCGTCCGGTCCGGCGATGTCGACGCTGATGATGGTGCTGGCGATCGGGCTCGTGGCGGCCGCCTGGGGCGTGGACCTGCGCGCCTGGATCGGGACCGGCCTTGCGCCGACAGCCAGCGCCCAGGGCGCGATGGTCTACGCCTTCATGGCGCTGCAGGGCTTTCTGGTCGCCGTGACCGTGCTGTTGGCCTTGTTCGTCACCCTGCGCTGGCTGGCGGGCCACATGGGGCGCGACCGGCCCTCGACCGCGGACCTCATCGCCCTGTTGGTCGTCTACGCCGCAGGGCAGGGGATCGTCACGGGCCTGCTCCTGCGCCTGTTTCCCGGAGGGTGAGGTGGGGCGCTGGGTCTTCACGCTTGGCGGACTGCTGATCTGGGCGGCGCACTTCCTGGGCGTCTACGCGATCGCCAGTCTGGCCGACATGACGGGCCGCGCCGACGCCGTCGCCTGGCGGATGGCGGCGCTCGGCTTCAGCGGGCTTTGCGGGCTGGCTGTCGCGGTTCACCTCCTCGCCGCGATCAGCCGTCTCGGATTCTCCGGGGCGCGCGGCCCGGCCGGCCGCTTCATGACCGAGATCGCCGCTCTGGGCTCGGGCCTGGCGCTGTTGGCCATTGTCTGGCAGGCGCTCCCGACCGTGATCGGATACTGACCGGCGGACCCGGGACCGCGCCGCCGGCCCCGCTCTGATGGTCGCTGGCGGCGTTCTCGACCTCGGTCCTGGAGAAGACCTCCTCCTGACCGTCGTCCAGCAGTTCGTCGGCGATCGGCGCAGCCCGGCTCAACGCGGCTTCAACAAGCCGCCGCGTGACCGGATCAAGATCGTCGGGCAGATGAGCCATTCTCCCGGAACGACCGGAACGCTCCGAGGTTCATACAGGGGGCGTTCCGATGATCCTCACAAGGCGATGCAGTAGGGCTGACCTGCAATCGGGGCGGTGAGGCGAACGCAGTTCTTCACCGGGTGCGGGAAGGTCAGCTTCAGGAACAGGACGACGTCGACGGACTGGTTGGGTGAGAGGTTCACTGTCCCGTTGCAGATAACCGGAGGTCCGCTTGCCGAGCAGGCCCAACCTGGCGGAAACGGCGCTATCGGTATCGTGTTCTGATTGTTGCCCGTGACCGCGAAGCTGATCGTGTCCGAAAAGGTCACGGGTCCGTTGTAGGGCGCGGATCCGACGTTGGTGATCCGGATCCGGAACTTGCAGGGTCCAATGCCGGCGATCTGGCAGGTGGTGCTCTCGTTGAACTTCACGATCTTCAGCGCCGCGGGTCCGGACGCCTTACGGTTGCCGAACGTCAGGGTCGTGGTGTCTCCCGCGGTTACGACCGCAGGCAGAGACGGCGCCACGCCGCCTGGCGTGGTGCTGACCCAGCCCGTCTTCAGCGTCTCGGTGACGGTATAGGCGCCCGGGGGCAGAGTCCGGCAAAGGCTGCCCTGATTGTTGGTCGCGCCAGACGCTGAGCCGGACGGGCCGGTCATGTTGAAGACCCATCCGGACAGGAACGGCTCATTCCCCTGCTTCTGCATGTCGTTGTTCAGGTCATTGAACTTGACCACACAGATGCGGCCCGGAGCCGGCTGCCCGACGGCGCCGGTGACGCAGGCCTTGTTGTTGTCGGCGACCATATCCGGCTGCACCGCCGCGTTGGTGGTGTGAGCCACGGCGGCGCAGCTGGAATAGCCGGGGCCGGAGCCGATCACGGCCGCGACGGTGATGGCGGGATAGACGGCGCCCGGCGCCAGTCCGTTGCTGCGCGTACAGGTGGCGGTCGAGCTCGTGGTCGAACAGCTCCAGCCGACGCCCGAAGCGCCGGACGGTGTGGCGCCCACAAGGCTCGTGGTGACGGTGACCGTAATGCCCGGGGGGAGGCCCAGGCTCACCGAGGAGGCGTTGATGACGAAGTTCCGGGTCTGGCCTGCCGTCGCCGCACCGCCGCCCGTCTGGGTCACGGTCAGGTCGGCGGCCGCGGCGCCGCCGGCGAGAAGGCTGAGGACCAGGGCTGTGGCGGCGGCGATGGATCGCAAGGTCATGGGGCGCTTCCTGTGTGACCATGACACCCTTGAGGCCGGATCAGGGTCGGCGAGGAGCATCCGGGGATCGGGATCGCGACGACATCCCACGATCATGGGGGTGGGGCGCTGGCCACGCGTCGGACGGCGCAGATCAACGACGGCAGCAGCAGGATATCCGCTCTGAGTTGGCGGCCCTGGGCGTCTTGTCCACCGGTTGATGCACCGGCATCTGATCCGTCCGTGCAGAACACCGGCAACACGCCCACCCCGCCCACCCCATGATCATGGGATGGGGCGAGAAGCGTTCGATCTCTAACGAATATCAGGATGGCGAGGGCTGACCGGAAACGATCGGTCCCGGGAGACGGTGCGGGACGCCCGTCCATGCCCGCGCGACGCCGGGAGCACGGGCCGGGGGAATGATGATGACGGGTCGCAAACGCCTTGGAACCGCCGGCCTGCTGGTCGCTCTTGGACTGGCGCTGGCCGGCGCCGTCTCGGCCCAGGTCCGGCCCGACCGCGCGGCGCCCGACGTCCGGCCCGATGTGATCGCGCCACCGCGTCCCCCTGTCCCCGCGACGCCCGGCAAGGACGTCGCGCCGGTCCGCGGCGGTCAGGTCTGCGTGGTGGCTTACGACGACCGCAACGGCAACGGCCGCCGCGACGGCGGCGAAGGCCCGCTGCTCGGCCAGAGCTTCACCATCGCCAACGCCGCCGGGGCGCAGCTCGCCCAGGGCGCGACGGCCGGAGACGGCCGCTTCTGCACCCCGCGCCCGCTGCCCTTCGGCGACTACCGCGTGCGCCAGATCCCCGGCGGCGGCCTGACCAACACCGATCCGGGCCCGGCGTCGCCGAACGTGAAGTCGGTCAGCGTGCGGGCGGAAGGCGCGGTCGCCGTGCTGTTCGGCAACTGCCGCGGCGCGGCCTGCGCGGGTAGCGGCGTCGGCCCGGCATCCGGCAGTCGGCGGCAAAGTGGCCAACTGGGGGTGAAGAAAACTGTGGTCTCGACGGCGCCCGGTGGGGGCTACCCGGCGACAGGGCTCACCGCAGGGCGGTTTCCAATCGAGATCAACTGCGTGTCGGATAGTGGTCCATGGGGTAGTCAGACATGGAACTATTCGGTCGGCCTCAATCCTGGATCAACTAGCTACTCTCTTGCTGGGTTAGGAAGCCTCTGCACCGTCTCTGAAACGGTCCCGCCGGGATTGATTGACTTCGCCGCCTGTCCGTCTGGCAGCGGCTATTGGGAGCCGCCGTTGATCGTTGGCGCGCCCGTCACCCTTGGGGCGGGCATAACCAACGTCACTGTCACCAACCGCTTCGTGTGTAGCCCCCCGACGAAGAGCAAAGTCTGCGTCACCAAGTACAACGACCTCAACGGCGACGGCGTGCGGCAGTCGACGGAGCCCGGGCTCACCGGCTGGACCTTCACCGTCAAGAACGCCAACGGCGCCACGGTCACGACCCTGACCTCGACCAGCGGCTACCCCGCCTGCAGCTCGTTCATCCTGCCGCCGGGCAACTACACGATCACCGAGAACCTGCCCGCGACAGGGTGGAAGAACACCGATCCCGGCGGGGCCGCCGTCGAAAGCTTCACCGTGGCGGCCGGCGGGACGTACAACGCCGTCTTCGGCAACTTCAAGCTCGGCCTGATCTGTGTGCGCAAGTACAACGACGTCAACGGCAACGGGTCCTGGGGCAGCACGTCCAGCGGGCCCGAGCCCTTCATGACCGGGGTTCCCTTCGAGGTAAAGGACAGCAGCGGCCAGGTTGTCCACACGGGGCTGACCGCCGCCCTGGGGCTGTATTGCACGCCGAGCACCCTGGCGCCCGGCGTCTACACGGTCACGGAGACCGTGCCCGACGGCTGGACCAATACCCAGCCCGGCGGCGCGGCCTCCATCACCGTCACGATCCCGACGCCCTACGGCGGGCCCACCGAGTTCAGGTTCGGCAACCAGAAGGACCCGCTCCCGGGCGAGCTGTGCGTCGAGAAGTACAACGACCTCAACGGTGACGGCGACCAGGACCCGGGCGAGGGACCGCTGCAAGGCTGGAATTTCACCCGCAGCGGCGGCGGCATGCCGTCGCTGTCGGGGAGCACTGGCGCCAACGGCCGCTGGTGCCCCGGTACGATGCTGCCGCCGGGAACCTATACGGTGACCGAGACGATGAAGTCGGGCTGGACCAGCAGGGATCCGGGCGGATTGTCGCCGGTGAAGACCGCCGTGGTCCTGACGAATGACACGACCATCGTGAAGTTCGGCAACCAGCAGGATCCGCTGCCGGGCGAACTGTGCGTCGAGAAGTACAACGACGCCAACGGCAACGGCGTTCGGGATGGCGGCGAGGGCCCGCTGCAGGGCTGGACCTTCACCCGCAGCGGCGGCGGCATGCCGACCCTCGCAGGCGCCACCGGCGCCAACGGCCGCTGGTGCGCCGGCACCGAGCTGCCGCCGGGGAGCTACACCGTCACCGAAACCATGAAGTCGGGATGGACCAGCACCGATCCGGGCGGCGCGACGCCGGTCAAGACGGCGGTGATCACGCCGAACGACACCATCACGGTCGAGTTCGGCAACCAGGCCAACGGGCCCAACCTGACGCTGGTGAAGACCAAGCTGACGGCGGGCTCCTGCCATGGCTCCCAGCCGGGGGCGAACAACTGCACCTTCCGCTTCACCATCACCAACACCGGCGCGTCGACCTACACGGGGTCGCTGTTGATCAGCGACACGGTGACCCTGGGCAGCGGATCGTTGCCGGTTTCGGTGGTGACGGCGCCGCCGGGATGGAACTGCCCGTCCTGGACGCTTACGCCCATCGTCTGCGGCATCGGCTCGGTCAGCATCGGGCCGGGCGCGACCGTGAGCTACGATCTGCAGCTGTTCCTCAACGGCCCCGCGCCATCCCAGAAGAACTGCGCTGTTCTCGCCTGGGGCGGCCAGCAGACGGCGCCGGCCTGTGTGCAGATCTACCCGTGACCGAGCGAGGCGCGCGGGATGGCCGAGACAGGCAGAGTCTGCCAGTCTCCGGCCGGGCAGGTGAGAACAGCGCGTGACGGAAAGCGGTCGCATCGGGACACGGCCTGAGCGATCGCCCGGTGTGCTGGTTGTCGCGCTCGTCCTGTCGGCGCTGATCGCCATAGCGGGGATGTCGCCCTGGGCTTCCGGGCAGGGTCGCCTCTCGGCGTGGCGCGTGCCAGACACCCAGGTGCTGTGGGTCCCCGCGGCCCCCTGGCTGCTGCCGCGCCAAACCGTTGAAGGTGAAACGGCGCAGAGGACAGGCCGGCTGCCGTTCGTCGATCCGTCGCCGGTCCAAATCTTTCATCGCTTCCGCCTGACGTCGCCCGATGTGGAGCCGCGGGCGCTCCTGCTGCCAGGGGTCGATGGAGACGTCCTCGTCTACGCCAATGGCGTGCCGATCAAGGAAAGCCTTGCGGCCCCGGCGCCGGGCCTGACGTGGCCCAGCGCGCGGCGCCGGTTCTGGCCTGTCCAGCCGAGCCACCTGCATCCGGGTGAAAACCGCATCGACATCGTGGTGAGCGGCGCCGCCGTGCGGGCGCTGTCGTCCCCGATCTACCTGGGCCCGGCGGCCGAGATCGAGCCCCTCGCGGTCCGGAGCGGCGAAGCGATCGACGCCGCGCGGCTGCTGGTGCTGACGCTCTCGCTTGCCGCCCTCGCGCTCAACCTGCTGGCCGCAGCCGTGCGGGCGCCGCTTCACCATCTGGCCGTCGCGGCGGCCTTCGCGGCGACTGCGACGCGGGTGCTGCTCGCCGAGGGCGCGGAGCCGCTGGGGCCGTTCTGGCCCGTCGCCGACCAGCTTCTCCTCGCCGCGACGGGGATCTGCGCCGGCCTAGCGCTGGTTCGCGGCCCGGCGACGGAGCGGATGGCGCATCGCAACGACACCGGCGCCCTGATCGGCATAGCGCTGATGGGGCTCGCCAGCCTGATCGCGGCAGCGAACGGGGCGACAAGCTTCGCGCCCGTCGGGGCGGCGACGGCGCTGGCTGGCGCGTTATACGTCCTGTTCACGGCCACGAGGGCTGTCCCGGAGGTGGTCACGCTCCCGATGCGCGGCCAGATCCTGTCCAGCGTCCTCGGCGGACTGGGCCTGGTCGCGGTGGCGGTCGCCGCGGCCGGCGCCTGCGGCCTGATCGCGCCCGGGCCCTCGTGGGGCTTCGATATCAGCCTCGCCACGGCCCTGTCGGGGCTGGCGTTTCTGGCGTCCGCCAACGCCGTACGGGAGGTCGTCATGCGTGTCGGCCGGTTCCTGCGGACGCGGCTGGACCAGACCCGGGTGATCGAGCAGCAACGCGCTGTCCTCGACGCCACGGCGATGGCTCTGGACCAAACGAGCCGGCAGTCCGCCGTCCTCGAGGAACGGCAGCGGATGGCGCGGGATGTCCACGACGGCATCGGCGGCCAGCTGGCCTCCCTGATCGCCCAGGTGCGGTTGCGCCGGATCAGCATGGACGATGTCGAGCAGGCGCTGGTCGGCGGGCTGTCCGAACTGAGGCTTCTGGTCGACTCGCTTGACGTTGTGGGCGAGACGCTTGCCGATGCGCTGGCGTCCTTCCATGGCCGGGCCCGGCAACAGACCGCCGCCGCGGACATGACTCTCGAATGGACCCAGGCAGACAACCTGGGGGCCGAAATCCGCGATCAGCAATGGATCCTGAATCTCTATCGGCTCATGCAGGAGGCGATCACCAACGCCGCCCGTCACTCTGGCGGCGACCGGGTCTCGGTGACGGTCGGTATCGACGGACGCCTCCTGACCGTCGGGATCGAGGACAACGGCGGAGCGTTTGATATCGAGACCGTCAAGCGCGGGCGGGGACTGGCGAACATGACCCACCGGGCTGCGGACCTGGGCGGCAGGGTCACGGTCACGCCGTCGGGGTCCGGTCAGGGCACGGTCGTCCGGGTCGAGGCGCCGCTGCCGTTGTAGCGCCGTCAGTCGAGCGGGGAGATGAGACCCACCTGCCGCGCCTCGAAGATGGCCTCGGTTCGCGAGTGAACCCGCAGCTTGCGATAGATCGATTTCACATAGTCGCCGATCGTATGCTGCGACAGACCGAGCGTATCGGCGGCCTCTCGATAGCTCAGGCCGCGCGAGAACAGCTTCAGGACCTCCACCTCGCGCGTCGTCAGCGCATCCTCCGATTGCTCGGGAACGATCGTCGGCTCGGCGCCGCGCCACATCTCGAGCAGGAAGGTCGCCGCCTGCGGGCTGATCGGCGTCTCGCCGCGCAGGGTCCGGAAGATGTTCGAGCGCAGCAGGTCGGGCGGGGTGTCCTTGAGCAGGTAGCCGTCAGCGCCGGCCCGCAACGCCAGCAGCACGCTGGTGCGGTCGCCCAGCACGGTCAGGATCAGACACTTGGCCGAGGTGGTCGACTTGATATGGGCGACGAAATCGAGCCCGTGACCGTCCGGGAGCTTCAGATCGATCAGGCAGAGATCCGACCGGGCGTCGGCGCTGGCCGCGCGGGCCCCGGCCACCGTGCCTTCGGAGAAGGCCAGGCCCAGGCCTTCGGTCGTGGTGATGACCTCTTCGAGGTAGAGCCTCAGTGACTCGTCGTCCTCGAGAATGCCGATACGGGCGAGGGCGCCGGTCATCGGCGGGCCCAGCAGGTGGCGTAGGGCTGGCCGATGATGTCGACCCAGGCCCTGTCGGGAAGGGTGGCCGGGTCGCCGTAGCCCGAGATGCCGGTATTGTGCGTGCCGTCATGGAGCTCGGCGGCCCGCCAGTCGGCGCCGAAGCTTTCGGCGCAGTAGGCGTCGACGTCTCTGATCGTGGCGAAGCGCGATCCCGGCGCCGGCTCGGTGAAGGCGAGTCGGCCGCCGCTCCAGACGCCGCTCGCGAAATGTCGGGTCAGCGCGCGGGGTATTGGCGCCGCCATCGGGCGAATACAGGCGACCGGCAGGGCGGTCGCGCAGGCCGTGTCGCCGACGTAGGGATCGCAGAGGTGCTGGTCGCGGCCGCCGTGCGCGCAGCTCAGGCTAACCACGCCGTCGATCGGGTGGGGCTCCCCCCTCCACGACGCGAGGCTCATGCCCTTCCCCCCGCGGGGCTCCAGACAAAGGGCGACGCCGATGAAGTCGACGCTGGTGTCGTCCTGCACCATCACATCGACCCAGCCGCCGTTCATCCCGCTGCGGACGAAGTCGAGCAGCGTCCGGTCTGGTGGGCTGACGACGCTGTTCGGCTGTCGAAGCGCGATCGCCGAAAACTCTGCGAAGTAGATGTCGTTCTGCCGCGACCAGCCGGGACTTTGTTCAAGCTTCGCAACGAGCGGAGAAAAGCGTCTCGCGGCCGGGTCAGCGGTGACGTAGGTGCTGACGTCCCCGATGGCGATCGTGTCGTTGTCGTTGTTCCCCACGGCCTTGAGTCGAACCAGGAACAGGCCGCCGGCTGTGTTGGCCGGAACTTCGAATGAGTCAGTCATCCGCCGGTCGGCCTGGACCTGATCGTACGACCCGCCGGCGAAGAAGCTGAGCGTGTCCGGGAACCGGCGTTCGGGGCGGATGACGTTGGGCTCGTCGCCGAAGGGCGAATGGTTGTCCTCGACGCCGCGGATGATGATCCGCTTGGTCTCCGCGGATCGGCATCTGTAGGCGCGCAGGATGTCCATGCCTGTCGCCGCCGTCGCAGCGGGTTCGATCGGCCGCTGGGTCCAGGCGAACGTCGCCAGGCCCGCGCACGCAACGAGGACCAGCGCGGAGATCACCGCCGGCAGCCGCAACTCACCCCTCCACGCCCCGAACGACCCTCGCGTTGACTATGCAGGGCGATCAGCGCCGATGGCCACCCCCCACGTTCATGGGATGGCCCATCACCAGGCGCGGCCCCACCGTGCCGTCGTGGCTAATGATGGGTGCTGCCTGATGAAGACGACTGTTTCGCTGGTGCTGGCCCTGCTGGCCGCCCTCACGTTCGGACCGGCCTGGGCCCAGCCCGCGGGACTGCGCAAGACCGTGGCGGTCGAGAGCTTCGGCGGCTCGGAAGTCTTCGGTGGACAGGTGGCGTCCGACGGTCCGCCGGCGCTTTTGACCGAGATCCTGATGGAGGACGGTCGCTTCGTCGTGGTTGAGCGGGCGGCGCTCAGCGGCCTGCAATCGGAACAGCAGCTGGGGCAGGGCGGGTCCACCACAAGCGAAACTGCGCCGTCGTCGGGCCGCATGATCGGGGCCAGCTATCTGATCCGCGGCGCGGTGACGGCCTACAATCCGTCGGCGGGTGGCGGCGGCCTCAGGCTCGGAGGCATCCCGGGCGGCTCCGCCCTTGGTCTCGGCGCGGGGATTCAGAGCCGCAAGTCGACGGTCAAAATCTCGCTTCGGCTGATCGACGCCGCGACCGGTCAGGTCGTGGCCACCTCCAGCGCCGAGGGAATCGGCTCCAGTCGCGACATGGACGCCGGCGTGGTCGATCTCAACAACGGCGCCACCATGGGCCTCAACACCCTCAAGAGCACCTCGATGGGCAAGGCGCTGGAAGACGCCATCCGCAAGGCCCTTGCCGGACTGGCTGTCGACAACAAGCGCGCGCCATGGACCGGCCTGGTCGTCGACGTCCGGGGCGACACCGTGATCCTCAACGCCGGCGCGGATCAGAATGTCGGGGTCGGCATGGTCTTCGGCGTCTACCGCCGCGGCGAGACGCTGACCGATCCGGGCACGGGTGAAGTCCTCGACGTGGACATCCAGCGGCTGGGCTCGATCCAGGTCGAGGGCGTCCGCGACAAGGTCTCCACCGCGCGGATGATCGAGGGCCAGTCGCCGGCGCGCGGCGACCTACTCAAGGCGGAATAGAGCGGGTGCGGGGAGTCACATGATGAAGCGACATCTGGCCGCGGCGCTCGGCGCCTTGCTGCTCTGCCTCGCCGGCCCCGCGCCGGCGCTGGCGCAATTTCCGGGCGGTCCGGACGACATTCCGCCGGTCCCGGGCGGACCGAGCAAGATCACTGACGTTTCGATCAAGAAGTCCGTCGTCGGCACGGTCACCGCGGGACAGACCGCGACATTCGTCCTGCAGGTCACCAACAGCGGCACGACGACGATCGGCGGACCGGGACCCGGACTCATCGTTTCGGAGTACGGATGGATCGGTCTCCAGGGACCGTTGAACGGCTCGGGCTCCGGCTGGTCCTGCTCCGGCGGGCTCTACAGCCTGCAATGCACATGGACCGGCGGCCCGGTGGCGCCCGGCGCCGGTTTCCCTCCGATCACGGTCACCCTGATGGCCCAGGAAAAGCCGACCTACTGGAACTGCGCGCGCATCGAGGTCATCAAGGGAACGGACAGTCGCCCGTCGAACAACCAGTCCTGCATCAACGGACGCATCGCAAAGCCGCTGGGCGACTACAACGCCAGCATCCGCAAGGACGGTCCCGCGACCCTCGGCTTCGGCCAGGTCGCGACCTTCACGATCCAGGTCACCAACACCGGCGCTTCAACGGTGACCTCCACCGCCGGGCTGACCGTGGTGGACCAGGTTCCGGCCGGGTTCACCGGGATCATGGTCTACGGCACAGGCTGGAACTGCCTTGTAGGGGGCTCGCTGGTCACCTGCACCTATGGCGGCTCGCCCGTCGGCCCGAACCTTCAGTTTCCGGTCCTCACCATCACCGCCAAGGCCGGCAAGGTCGGCCCCTACCTCAACTGCGCCGGGCTCGAGTTCCGAAAGGTCGCGAGCAACAGCCCGCGCGACAACAAGGACTGCGCCGAGGGCGTGATCCAGAAGGAAGAACAAGGCTACGACGTCGCCATCCGCAAGACCTGGAAGGCGCCCAAGCCCGGTGGTCCGGCGGTCTTCAGCCTGCAGGTTTACAACAACGGTCCGTCCCCGGTCGACGGTTCGACCGGTGTGCAGGTGACCGACACGCTTCCGCTGAACTTCCAGCCGCCGATCAACGGAACCGGGACCGACTGGACCTGCGCCACCCAATCCTCCGGCGGCGGGGCGCCCTGGACCGTAACCTGCGACTACGTCGGCCCCCCGGTCGGCATTGGCGCGCTGCCGCCGATCCAGATCAACGCGGCGGTGGCCGAGGGCGGCGGCTTCAGGAACTGCGCCGAGGTCTCCTTCCGGACCGAGAAGGACCGCAATCCGCGTGACAACATCGGCTGCGTCGAGGGCGAGCTGTCCAAGCCCGGCGGCAAGAATCCGGATGTGGACATCACCAAGACCGCGCTCAAGCAGCCGTGGGCCTGGCCGTCCGGGACGGGCGTCTACCAGTTCAGGATCACCAACGTCGGGGACACTGCCGTCCCGGCCGGGCACACCTTCACCCTGACCGAGAACCTGCCCGCCGGCATGGTGTTGGTCGCCACGCCCGGCGCCTGGGCCTGTTCGCCCGGGACCGGGACAGTCGGGGCCGCGACGATCCTCTGCAACTATGCATCGAATGCCCCGCTCAATCCCGGCGCCTTCATCCAGTTCGACATGACGGTCGGTTTCCAGGGCGACAAGCGACCAAACTACGAGAACTGCGCCTCGGTAATCGTCTCCAGCCGGGACGGGCCCTGGCGTGAGATCAACATGGACAACAACGGCGACTGCGAGCCGGTCGAGGTGAGCCAGGAGCCGCGGCCGGTCGACCTGGGCCTGCAGAGCAACTTCGCCGAGACGTTCGAGGCGCTGAACGGCGGCATGTTCCAGTTCCAGGTCGCCGGCGCCACGGCGCTGGCCAATGGAACCCAACTGGTCTTCAACGGATCGGTGAGCACCCCGGCGACGCTGTCGCCGATGATTGTCACCACCCCGCTGTGGAGCTGCGCCGGGCCGTGGAGCGGCTTTGCCTGCACGATCAATGTGTCGTCCGGCGCCTTCTCCGGATCGCTGATCCCGCTGCGGCTCAAGGTCTACTACTCGCCCAACGATGCCGGCGACCCGCTGACCTTCACCGGCCAGATCCAGATGACCGGCAACCTCGACCCCAACCCGTCCAACGACAGCACGAGCGTGACCACGGTGCTGCCGTGAGGCGCCAGCAAGCAGGATGAATATGGGGCGCCCAACGTGAATTGTCCGGCAAGTGTTCGTTGGGCTTTCTGAAGAGTTCTGCCGCCCGTGAAGGACAGTATCGTTCCAATCCCTTCTCTTCGATGGAGATTTAGTGATGCCGCGACGGATTAAGAATACTGGCAATGTGAACACTCTGCGTCGGGGGCTGGTGACGGGCCTTCTCGCGGGAATACCAATAACGGCTGCGCTGTTCTCGGCGGCGTCCAAGGCTGCGGCGCAGACTTCTGCGCCCAGGCCCGGTGGACCTGCGGCCGGCGCCGGACCGACCACGAAGACCGTTGGCGTTCCAACTGCGGCCGCGACGAAGGCGGCTTGCAGCACCTCGGACAAGAGTTGCTGCTACTACAGCGAAATCCAGGGCGATCTCTGCTGCCCGGACCTCAAGACCGGGCCGACGCGCGCCAACATGACCCCTGCGCAGTTCCGGGCGCTGCAGAAGAAGTTCGGCAACCGCTGACGCCTTCCGGCTGCGCCGCTGGGGACAGAAGTCCCCGGCGGCGCACTCGAGACCTTTGATGATGTTCGAGCGATATCCGGTGGCCCACGCCTGTGGATGAAGTTGCCGCCAAACTGGCGCAGATCTCGCGCAGCCTGAGTGTGCCTGGAGGCGACGATGGTTCGCTGCTGGGCGGTAGTCTTGGTCGCCTGCTCTTTACGACGGGCGCGCCAAATGCGGGCTGCGGAGATCTGGCGCGGCAGATCCATATGAGCGCTTACCCTGACTTGACCTACTCAAATGGTCTTGCAGGCGCACTCTGGTTTGTCAGGCATCTGGCAAGGCGCAATACGCTCGATGAGCGACGCTTGGTGGATCAAGAGGTCTACGGCCTGACGCTAAACCATGCGATCGGTTTGATCGCTGAAGGCGATTTTGACCCGCTGCATGGCGCCATCGGGCTGGCGCTCTTCGCCCTGGAAGGCGATGAGATCTGCGAGCCGCAGTTGCTTTGTCGGTTCGTGGAGGCCTTGGCGGCCGAGGCGATCGGAGATGAGGGCAGCAAGTCGTGGCGATATCTGGGACTTCGAAGCAGCGAAGACTACAGTGAGCGCGTGGCCGTCAGTATGGGCATGGCGCATGGCCATTTCGGCGTGATGGCCTTTCTGTTGAAGTGCGGCGAGAGGGGTCTGGACAGCCCGCTCGTGGATGAATTGCTGCGCCAGACGGCGCAGTTTGCCGTCGAGAGCTGCGCCGCATGTGAGGACGCTCAGGGGGAGCCCAGGGTTCCTGCCATGATCATCGACGGCCAGTACATGCTCGGGCGGCGAATGGCCTGGTGCTATGGGGACCTCTCCTCGGCCTATACCTTGCTTCGTGTCGCCGAATATCTTGGCGTCACGGAATGGCGCGAGCAGGCATTGAACATTCTGATCCGGTGCGCGGAGCACGACGAGCCCGACGCCTATCCGATGCAAGACGCTTCGCTCTGCCATGGAACCGCAGGCGCCTCCTACCTGCTCGGAAAGCTCTTCAGAGCCACCGGCAAGCCGGTTTTCAAAGCCGCGAGCGAGACTTTGCTGGTGCAGACCCTGGCCTTCGGTCGCCATGGCCGTCGAGCGGGAAGCTATCGCTATTTCGATGGCAGCCGTCTTGTTCCGCGTCGAGGTCTTCTGGAAGGAGCAGCCGGAATAGGCTTGACCCTGCGAGCCCACCTTCAGGACTTTGACGTCGATTCCACCAGTTGGGACGCGTGCCTTTTCCTGAGCTAGATTGAAACTGAGAGCCAAATACAATGCAGCGCGCCGGCGATACGCATAATTTTGGGCGATCGGTCAGGATCTACGACGAGCACTGGGTATCCAAGCCCCGCTCGACGTTCTGGGAGCAGCTGTTCCTCGCCAATGGGAGCCGCTTTCGCGCCGCGCTCGATTCTGTACTGGGCGACGAGCCGATCGCCGACTGTATGCCCCGGCTGGCGTTCCATCCTGCGCCCGACGATCCGGGCGCGACTCTGATGGAACGCCTTCGGGTCGAGCCGATCCTCGCGACCTGCGACCTCGAGTATGCCTTTGAGGCATTGGGCGGATTGCTTGCCCTCTCGGCCTGGTTCGGCCTTGAGGACCTGCATTCAGGCAACGTGATGTGCGGCGCGGATAAGAGGACCGGCAGGTTCGTCATGTTTCCTATCGATATCGAAGTAGCGCTCAGCGATATCCGCCTGCTTTCATCCATCGGCCTCGTTCACATCGATCACGGGCGCCAGAAAATTGCGGGCGCGGCCCCGCTGTTTAATCTCATCCGCAAGGCCGGGCCCAAGCAACGCATGGCCATTCCTCTCGGATACATGAGGACGGCGAAAAAGCTGCTGCTGGGCCGGGCGCGCCTGGCAAGGGCGCTGCACGATACAAGGGGCGTCTACAGCGCCCCGATCCGCGTCGTGCTTCGCGACACACGAGACTATGTTGACCATCAGGAAGGCGGGCCGCCTTCGCAGCGTATCGACGCCTCGCCCTTCGCGCCTGAAGAACGGGTCCAGCTCGATCGCGGCGACGTGCCGTATTTCTTCAGGACCCTCAAGGATCCGCGCATCCGTTACTATCGGAGCCCCGATCTTCGAAAGACCGAACTTGTTTCGCCGGACTGGGCAGGGACGCGTGCCAAGCCGTTGTTGCAGCCGAAGCGGGTATTCGGTCTGGATGTGCGCAATGAGGCGCTCTACGAGCAGGGCGCAATGATGCTGGCGGCGCATTTCATGCCGCGCGATTTCCACGGCCGGCTTTTCTACCGGAACCTGTTCGCGAACGCGTTGAAGCGGTCTGTTCAGATACAGTTCAACAGCGAGACACTCTTCAAAGGCCCCCGCGACTGGTCGGCATTCATTGCGCCATTGTAGGGCCGCTGAAACGGTCGCCGGGGGGCAGGGTCGCCTTTCTGCTCGCCCGTCGAGGTCGCCGCGAACCGCGCGGGCGCTGCCGGAGAGCGTTGCGCAGACTGGCTAGCGGGAGCCGCCAAGCCGCCTCCGCGAACGCCATAACGCGCGCTGGCGCTGGTTCTGCGGTGCAATCGTGGTGCTCCTGAAGACGCCAATATCTTCAAGAGCTTGACAAAACGGGGTGGCGGAGACGGTGGGATTCGAACCCACGGTACCCTTTTGGGGTACGCTCATTTAGCAAACGAGTCCCTTCGGCCACTCGGGCACGTCTCCTGGACCCCCGCGTCGCGGGACGCCTCTCTTAGCCAAGTGGGCGGCGGTTCGCAATGCGGGGATGCGGCTGAATTCGTCGCCGCGCGCGAGGAATGGAAACCGGCGTTCGACGGCAATTCCGCCGGGCCGCGATCTGGGGCATGCTCGGCGCCGCGAGGGTGGAGCGAGGAACGCGTGATCACAGGGTCGAACCCGTTGCGGCTGACGCTGGCGCTGGTGCTGGTCGCCGCGCCGCTCGCGCCGGCGCTGGCGCAGAGCGCGCCGCCCGCGGAGCCGTCGCGCCCCTCCGGCGGCGGAAGCGGCGGCAGCGGCGTCGAGATCGACGAAGGCGCCCTGGCCGCCGGACTGCTGAGCTGGGCGGTGAAGAGGAAGCGCGAGGCCGACGCGAGGAAGAAGGCCGAGGAGGCCGCCCGCCAGGATGCCGAGGCCGCTGCGGCGGCCGAGCCGGCTCCGGTCGAGACGCCGCCCGCGCCGGTCGCCGCCGCGACCCCGACCCCAGGACGTCCGGCCGTCGAGCAACCTGCTCGTCCGGCGCCGAAGCCTGTCGCGAGCACGGCGCCAGCGCCCCGGCCGGCTCCCGAGCCGGCGGTGACTGCACCGGCGCCGACCGTTCCCTCCGCGACCCCTGCTGCGGCGGCCCCACCATCCACCGCAGCGGCCGCGCCTGCCCTGACCCGGGCTCCGCCGCCGCCGTCGCCGCCTGAGGCGCCACAGCAGGCGCTGTGGCCCTGGCTGTTGGCGCTGCTGGTCGCCGTCGCGGCTGCCGGAGTCTGGTCGGCGCGGCGTTTCCTCGGCTGGGGCGCGCTGCCGCCCTATGCGCGGGCCGGCCTCGATTCCGGCGACCAGGACGCCCCGGACTTCGGTGACGCGGCGCTGCCCGCCGTGGCGCTGCATGTGTCGCCCGGCGTCTTCGAGAGCGACCTGGAATTCCACGAGGCGGCCGCGTAGCGCGATGACCGACACACCCGCCACCCTCAAGCTGTTCTTCTGCGAGGACGCCCGCCTGCCGATCGGCGAGGCCTGCGACCTGAAGGCCGCTCACGACGCCCTGGAGGTCGCCGCCCGGTCGGTGCCCGGGCCGCTGCGTCCGGGCGTCGCGACGGCGCTGGCCGGGGCCATCGACGAGGTGTTCCAGGTCCAGCTCGGCGACGTGCTGGCCTCGTCCTGGAAGAAGGCCGCCGCCGTCCAGGAGGCGCTGGAGGCGACGCGGCAGGATCGCAGCAAGACCGTGGTCGTGCCCTTTCTCGACCACCGGATCACCTCGAAGCATCAGCCCCATGTCGAGGTGATGTTCTCCGGCAAGTCGCTGCAGAAGCTGGTGTTCGACATCACCCTGGCGCTGGAGCTGAAGGGCGTCCAGATCCAGGTGCGCGAGGGACGGATCGCCGGGGTGAGCAGCGGGTCCTGCCTGGGGCAGGGGGTCTTCGCGCTGGCCGGGCAGGAGATCATCAAGCGGTCGACGCCGGCCTTTGCGCTGCCCGGCCGGTTGACCTTCACCGGATAGGGAGAGGTTGTCGATCGGCCCGGCGTGGCGGATGCTCCCGGGACAAGGACCGCGACGGCGATGCGCCGCGCGGCGGGGTGGGGGGAAGTCAATGCGTAAGGGGTGGCTGCTGTTTCTGGCCGGCTGGGCGCTGATCCTGGGCGGCGGGGCGCTGGCGAGCGCGATCCAGACGACCGGCGGGATCCAGGTCCGCGACGTGCGGTTCCTGAGCGACAGCGGCGTGACGATGAGCGGCCTGCTCTATGTGCCGCCCAATGCCACGGCGCAGACGCCGGCGCCGGGCGTGCTGGCCGTGCACGGCTACATCAACAGCCGCGAGACCCAGAGCGGCTTCGCCATCGAGTTCGCGCGGCGCGGCTATGTCGTGCTGGCGCTGGACCAGACCGGCCACGGCTACAGCGGGGGCGCGGCCTTCGCCAACGGCTTCGGCGGGCCCGACGGCCTGGCCTTCCTGCGCCGCCAGCCGATGGTGGACACGGCCAACATTGGTCTCGAGGGCCACAGCATGGGCGGCTGGACGGTGCTGGCCGCCGCATCCGCCATGCCGGACGCCTACAGGTCCGTCGTGCTGGAGGGCTCCTCGACCGGCGCGCCGTTCGCGGCCGAGGGCACGCCGGCCTGGCCGCGCAATCTGGCGCTGGTGTTCAGCCGCTATGACGAGTTCGGCAAGTTCATGTGGGGCGTCGAGAACGCCGCCGACGTCGGGTCCAGCCCCAAGGCGAAAGCCCTGTTCGGCACGAAGGACACCATCGAGCCCGGCCGCCTCTATGGCGACATCAGCGCCGGCACGGCCCGGGTGCTCTACGATCCGCCGGTGACCCACCCCGGCGACCACATCTCCGGCAAGGCGATTGGCCACAGCCTCGACTGGTTCTCTCGCACCCTGAGGGGCGGCACGCCGCGTCCGGCGGGCGACCAGATCTGGATCTGGAAGGAAGTCGGGACGGGCGTCGCGCTCGTCGGCTTTGTGGTCCTGCTGCTGGGGACCTTCGACCTGCTGCTCCGCCTGCCGGTGCTGTCGTCGCTGCATCAGCCGGCGCACCCCACGCGGGACCGGCGGACGTTCGGCTGGTGGGGAATGCTCACGGCCACAGCGCTCGTGCCGGTGATCACCTTCTTCCCGGCCTTCATCGCGGTGACCCTGCTGATGCCGCCGTCGGGGCTGTTCAGGCAGACGATCAGCAACCAGGTGATGGTCTGGGCGCTGGTCAACATGGCGCTGGCCCTGCTGATCGGTCTGCTGAGTCGCCACAAGGGCGAAGCGACCAAGGCGCGCTGGCTGCCGGCGACGCTGGCGGCGGTCGCCACGGTCGGGGTCGGCTATCTGTCGCTGCTGGTCGTGGACCGGCTGTTCACCGTCGACTTCCGGTTCTGGGTGGTGGCGCTGAAGCTCTTCAGCCCGCATCAGGCGATGACGGCGCTGGTCTATGTCCTGCCGCTGACGCTGTTCTTCCTGGTGGCGCTGCGGGGCCTGTCGCGGCTGACCGTGCAGGGCGACGGGGCAGGGGCTCAGTACGGCTGGGCGATCACGGCGATGGCCGGCGGGTTCGCGCTGATGCTGGCCGCCATCTACGGCCTGCTGTTCACGACCGGGCGGCTGGTGACCGGGTTCGATCCGCTGAGCACCGTTGTCGCCATCCAGTTCGTCCCGCTGCTGGCCGCCGTGGCGGTCATCGCCGTCTTCACCTGGCGGCGGACGGGCAGCGCCGTGCCCGGCGCCCTGATCTGCGGCCTGCTGGTGACCTGGTACGTGGTGGCCGGCACGGCGACGCAGGTGCTGTAGGAGGCCCCATGCCGCTGCGATCCTTCGACGACATCCTGGCCCGCGCGGCGGCCCGCAAGGGCGGCGTGGCGGTGGTCGAGGCCCAGTTGCCGACGCTGAAGACGCCGGCCGAGCTCGCCGCCATCCCCGACGACCGCTGGCTGTCGATGATGAGCAAGTGCGTCTTTCAGGCCGGCTTTTCCTGGAGCGTGGTCGACAAGAAGTGGCCGGGCACGGAGGACGCCTTCTGGGGCTTCTCGCCCGCCCGCTGCCGCGCCATGTCGGACGAGGAATTCGACGCGCTGCTGAAGGATGCCCGCATCATCCGCAACGGCGCCAAGGTCCGATCCGTGCAGAACAACGCCGCCTTCGTCATGGACCTGGCGGCCGAGTACGGCTCGGCGGGCAAGGCCTTCGCCGACTGGCCGATGGGCGACTATGTCGGGCTGCTCGACCTTCTCAAGACGCGCGGCGACCGGCTTGGCGGCGGGGCCGGGATGATGATGCTGCGCTTCATGGGCAAGGACAGCTGGGTGACCTCGTCCGACATGGTCAAGGCGCTGACGGTCGAGGGCGTCATCGACGGCGCGCCGGACACGAAGAAGGCGCGGCGCGCGACCCAGGCGGCGTTCGACCAGTGGGCGCAGGAAAGCGGGCGACCGTTCGCGCACATCAGCCGGGTGCTGGCGATGAGCGTGGATTGAAGCCCTGCGTGGTTCGCGACGCCGGCCCGAGGGCCGGCTCCTCACCATGACGAACGTGGTTTGCGTTCCACAGACGTCGTCATCCTGAGGAGCGAGCGCTTGGCGAGCGTCGCGAAGGACGCACGATCTCACCCCATCAGATGCTCGTTCCACGCCTTGCGCAGGGTCTTCTTGTCGATCTTGCCGGTCGCCGTCAGCGGGACGGCTGCGAACACCACGTCGTCCGGCGTCCACCACTTCACGATCTTGCCCTGCAGGAAGCCGAGCACGTCTTCCTTGGTCACCGTGCGGCCCTCGTGGGTCTCGATGACCAGCAGCGGGCGTTCCTCCCACTTGGGGTGCGGGATGCCGACGACGGCGGCGATCTTCACGCCCGGGCAGGCGACGGCGATGTTCTCCAGGTCGATGGAGCTGATCCACTCGCCGCCGGTCTTGATCACGTCCTTGGCCCGGTCGGTGATGCGCATGAAGCCGTGCTCGTCCAGCGTGGCGATGTCGCCGGTGTCGAACCAGCCGTCGGCGTCGGTGACGTCCGCGTCCTTGCGGAAATAGCGCTTCACGGTCCACGGCCCGCGGACCATCAGGGCGCCGCTGGTCTCGCCGTCGCGGGGGCATTCGTTCCCGTCGTCGTCGACCACCTTCAGCTCGATGCCGAACTGCAGCCGGCCCTGACGGGTCCAGATGATCTCGTCGACCTGGTCCTCGCCCAGGGCGGTGACCGACGGCGTCGGGGTGGCGACCACGCCCAGCGGGCAGGTCTCGGTCATGCCCCAGATCTGCAGCACCTGGACGCCATGCTTCCTCTTGAAGCTCTCTGCCATGGCCCGGGGCACGGCCGAACCGCCGATGATGACCCGCTTCAGATCGCCCACGCCCTGGCCGTTCTGGTCCAGCCAGTCGAGGTACATGGTCCAGATGGTCGGCACGCCGCCGGTGAAGGTGACGCCTTCGCCCAGGATCAGTTCCTGAAGCGACGCGCCGTCCATCTTCTCGGCCGGCAGCACGATCTTGCAGCCGTTGATCGGGGCGATGAACGGCAGGCCCCAGGCGGTGGCGTGGTAGAGCGAGGAGCAGGGCATTACCACGTCGAAGGCGGTCAGGCCGAAGGCGCTGGCCAGGCCCGCCGCCAGGCCATGTATGACCACCGCCCGGTGGCTGTAGAGCACGCCCTTGGGGTCGCCCGTGGTGCCGGAGGTGTAGCAGAGGAAAGCCCCGGCGTTCTCGTCGAAGCTCGGCCAGTCGAAGGCCTCTCCGCTCTCGGCCCCGATCAGGGTCTCGTAGTTCAGCGCCCCGACCGTTCCCGCATCGTGCTGCTCGACGTCGGACATCAGCACGAAGGTCTTCACCGTCGTGAACCGGTCGGCCAGCCGCTCGACCATCGGGGCGAAGGTGCGGTCGTAGAAGAGGACCGTGCTCTCGGCGTGCTCCAGCACATAGACGATCTGGTCGTCGAACAGGCGCGGATTGACGGTGTTGAGCACCGCGCCCAGGCCGGGCACGCCGTAGAACAGTTCCAGATGCCGGTGGGTGTTCCAGGCCAGGCTGGCGATGCGGTCGCCGCTCTTGACGCCCAGGCCCTGCAGCGCGCGCGCCAGCTGCCGTGTGCGCCGGGCCAGACCCGCGTAGTCGTAGCGGTGGACGCGACCCTCGACGGTGCGGGAGACGATCTCCACCCGACCGTGAGCGACCTCGGCGTGGGTCAGGATGTTGGTCGTCAGAAGCGGGACGTCCTGCATCAGGCCTGGGATCACGGCGCGTTCCTCATGGTTCTCTTGATTGCCGGTCAGGAACGGCGCCGGGCGGCCTGTGTCAATCCAGGCGAAAGGCTTCCCGCGCGGCCTCGCGCCAGGCCTTCACGATGCGCCCCCACCAGCGGATGCGCTCCTCGTCGGTCAGGCCGTCCTGGTCCTCGAGCCAGGTGATCATGCTGTCGACGAACAGGCCGAACATGGCGCCCGAGGCCCGCAGCGCCCGCTCGTCGGCGCCCTGCGCGGCTGCGGGGCCCGGCGTGAACAGCGGCATCGAGGTCTTTGCCAGGGCGATCCGCAGTCGCGGCTCCCAGTCCAGCTGGCCCGAGCGGCAGTTCTTCAGCACCAGCAGGAAGGGCGCTGGCTCCTGCCGCGCCGTCGCCAGCACATGGCGGACCATCGAGCCATAGCCCTCCCAGGGCTGGGCGAAAGCGTCCTCGATGGCGGTCTCCACCCGGCGGAACACCGCCTCGACCAGCGCCTCGCGGGACGGGAACAGGCGGTAGAACAGCACCTTGGCTGCGCCGGCCGCCTCGGCGATGTCGCGCATGGTGGCGGTGTGGAGGCCCTTGTCGAGCAGCACGCGGGCGGCGACGGAGACGTACTCCGCGCGGCGGGCGTCATGATCCACCCGCGGCTTGCGGCGAACGGGCGAGGGCAGGGGCGCGGCGTCGTCCATGTCCGTTCTGTAGCCCATCGGTCATCGCTTGCCGAATGAGACCGATTGGTAACATACTCTCGACCAGGCGGCCACAGAGCCGCGCCGGAGGACGCCATGAACCAGCTTGTCCGCAGTCTCGAGATCGAGAGCCTGACCCTTCTTCCGATGACGCCGACCATCGGCGCCGAGGTGGAGGGCGTCGACCTGACCCGGCCGCTGGATGCGCGGACGGTCGCGGCGCTCCGTCAGGCGCTGCTGGACTGGAAGGTGCTGTTCTTCCGCGACCAGGACATCACCACCGAGCAGCACCTGGCCTTCGCCCGCAATTTCGGCGACCTGGAGGTCCACCCGTTCGGGCCGCAGAAGCCGGGCTATCCCGAGGTGCTGGCCATCACCCACGACGCTGACAGCCGGGGCAAGGAGAACACCTGGCACAGCGACGTCACCTGGCGGGCCGAGCCATCGCTCGGCTCGATCCTTCGCGCCCTGGAGATCCCGCCGGTCGGTGGCGACACCCTGTTCGCCGACATGTACGCGGCGTACGACGGCCTCTCGGACGAAGTGAAGGCGAAGGTGGAGGGCAAGGTCGCCGTCCATGACTTCGTGAACTTCCGGAAGGGCATGCGCAAACGCGGCGTGTCCGAGGAGGAGATCGCCGCCTTCGACCGCCAGTACCCCAAGGTGGAACATCCGGTGATCCGCACCCACCCGGAGACCGGCCGCAAGGCGATCTACGTCAACGCCGGCTTCACCCAGCACATCGTCGGCATGGACAGGGCCGAGAGCGACGCGCTGCTCGCCCACCTCTACGCCCAGGCTGCGATCCCGGAATACCAGTGCCGCTTCCGCTGGACGAAGAACGCCATCGCCTTCTGGGACAACCGCGCCAGCCAGCACTACGCCGCCAGTGACTACTATCCGGCAGTGCGGCGGATGGAGCGGGTGACGGTGGTGGGCGACCGGCCCTACTGAGCCTTCAATTTCCCTCCCCCCTTGTTGCGAAGGGGGCGACCTACTCCCGCCGCAGCGCCTCGATCGGGTCCAGCCGCGCCGCGCGCCAGCTGGGGTAGGCCCCGAACACCAGTCCCACCAGCAGCGAGAAGCCCAGCGACACCGGGATCGACCAGGCGGCGATGGCCACCGGCCAGTCGCCCAGTTTCGCCATCAGCGCTCCGCCGCCGACGCCCAGCACCAGACCGATGGCGCCGCCGATCACCGACAGGGTCATGGCCTCCAGCGCGAACTGGAACAGCACATCGTTGCGCCTGGCGCCCAGCGCCATCCGGAGTCCGATTTCGCGGGTTCGCTCGGTTACTGCCACGAGCATGATGTTCATGATCCCGACCCCGCCGACCACCAGCGAGACGGCGGCGACGGCGGCGAGCAGACCGGTGAAGGTCTTCACCGAGGCCTGCATGGCCTCCATGATCGAGGCCATGTTCTGGACGCTGAAGTCGTCCTCCTGGCCCGGGCGGATGCGGTGGCGCTCGCGGAGCAGGTTGGACAGGTCCTCCTGGACGCGGACCAGGTCGTCGGGCGTGGCCGCCTTGACGTAGATGGTCTGGACGTTATCGCCGCGCACCCGGCGACCGACAATGCGCGAGCGCACCGCCGACAGCGGCCCCAGCACGATGTCGTCCTGGTCCTGGCCAAACCCGCTCTGCCCCCTGGACGCCAGCACGCCGATGACCTCGAAGGGCACCGAGCCGACGCGGATGCGGCGGCCGACCGGGTCGACGCCCTCGCCGAACAGCTCGGTGGCGATGGTCTGGCCGATGACGATGACCTTGCGGCCCTGGCGCGCCTCGGCCTCGTCGAACATCCGGCCGGACGCGATCGTCAGGTCGCGGGCGACCAGGTAGTCGGGCGTCACCCCCTCGACCCTTGTGCTCCAGTTAGCGCCCTCGGAGGCCAGCTGTGCGCCGCCGCGGACGGCCGGGGCGGAGGCGACCACGCCGTCGATCTGCTCGCCGATGGCCTCGGCGTCGTCGTCGTTCAGGGACATGCCGCTGCCGGCCCCCTGGCTGACGAAGCCTCCGCCGGGGCCGCGCGAGGCGCCGGGCGAGACAATGAGCAGGTTGGAGCCCAGGCCGCCGATGGCGCTGGTCACCCGCTGCTGCGCGCCCAGGCCGATCGAGGTCATCATGACCACGGCGGCGACGCCGATGACCACGCCCAGCGAGGTCAGCGCGCTGCGCATCGGGTGGGCGGCGATGGCGCCGGCCGCGAAGCCGACCAGGTCGATGCGGCGCATCATGCCGGGCCTCCCTTGTCGTCGGAAACGATCAGGCCGTCGCGGAAGGTCACCCGCCGCCCGGCCTGGGCGGCGACGTCGTGGTCGTGGGTGACGATGACGATCGTCAGGCCCTCGGCGTTAAGTTGGTGGAACAGCGCCAGCACGTCCTTGCCGGTCTGGCTGTCCAGCGCGCCGGTCGGCTCGTCTGCCAGCAGCAGGTCGGGGGCGTTGGCCAGGGCGCGGGCGATGGCCACCCGCTGCTGCTGGCCGCCGCTGAGCTGCGTGGGGCGATGGCCCATGCGCGAGCCGAGGCCGACACGGTCGAGCATGGCCGCCGCCCGCTCGCGGCGCTCGGCCGGCAGCAGGCCGGCGTAGACCATCGGCAGCTCGACGTTCTGCAGCGCCGACAGCCGCGGCAGCAGCTGGAAGGACTGGAAGACGAAGCCGATGCGCCGGCTGCGGAAGTCGGCCAGCGAGTCATCGTCCATCTGGCCGACATCCTCGCCTTCGAAGCGGTAGGTCCCGCGTGTGGGCCGGTCCAGGCCGCCCAGGATGTTCATCAGCGAGGACTTGCCCGAGCCGGACGGGCCGATGATGGCCGTGTGCTCGCCGCGCTCGATGGTCAGGGAGACGCCGGCCAGCGCGGCCACCGTCTCCTCGCCCATCTGGTAGATCTTCTCCAGATCGCGGATCTCGATCATGCCTACATCCGCACCCGGACCTGGCCGCCGCCCATCGGGCCGCCGCGGGGCGCCTCGACCTTGGGCCGGGGACCGCCGCCGGTGATCACCTGGTCGCCCGGCTTGAGGTCGCCGACGATCTGGGTGAACGACCCGTCGCTGGCCCCGACGCGGACCGGGACAGCGACCGGCTTGCCGTCGCGCAGGACGTAGACGACGCCGCTGGTGAAGCCGCCCTGGCGGCCGCCGCCGCCGGCCGAGGCCATCCGGGCGCGCAGGGCGACCAGCTTCTCCTTCTGGGCGGGCTTGAGCAGGGGCTCGATCCTGGTCAGCGCCTCCTGCATCGCCGCGCGCATCGCCTGACGCTGGGCGCGCTGGTCGCCGGACGCCTGCGCCCGGGCCTTGCTGATGGCCTCGGCGAAGATGGCCTCCGCCTTTTCCTTCTGGCCGGCGTCCAGGTCGAGCTGCTCGAGGATGCGTCCGCCGCGCATCCCGCCGCCCTGGCCGCCGCCTTCGGCGCCCTGGCGGCGTCCGCCTCCCGGAGGTCCGGCGCCCATGGGCCCGCCCATCGGTCCGCCTGTCGGGCGCTGCGCCTGCGGGCTGGCGTCGGGCGGGCTCCAGCGCAGGGCCGCGGCGGGAACCTTCAGCACGCCGGTGCGGCGCTCCAGCACGATGTCGGCGTTGGCGGTCATGCCGGGCATCAGCTTGCCGCCGGGATTATCGGCCTGGGCAATGACGATATAGGCGACGACGTTGGCCGAGGTCTCCGGCTGCTTGCGCACCTGGGTGACGGTCCCGGTGTAGGTGTCGTCCGGGAAGGCGTCGACGGTGAAGCGGACGGTTTGACCTTCCTGCACCTGGCCGATGTCGGCCTCGTCGACGGTGATCTTTACCTCCAGCTTCGACAGGTCCTGGGCGATCTGGAACAGCACCGGCGCCGACAGGCTGGCGGCCACAGTGTTGCCCGGCTCGATCGAGCGGCTGATGACCACGCCGTCGATAGGCGAGACGATCCGGGTGCGGCCAAGGTCGGTCTGGGTGCTGGCCAGGGATGCGCGGGCCTGGGTCACTCCGGCCTGGGCCGCCTGGACATTGGCGCGGGCCGACTTCCAGCTCGCTTCGGCGGTGTCGAGGGCGGCCTTGGCCATGATGCCCTGGTCGAAGAGGATCTTCGTGCGGTTGTAGGCAGCCTGGGCTTCGGCGGCCTGCGCCTGGGCCTGGGCGACGCTGGCCTGGCGGGCGGCGATCTCGGCCTGCCCCTGCCGCAGCCGGCTGACGTAGGTCTGCGGATCGAGGGTGGCCAGCACCTGGCCGGCGCGGACCTGGTCGTTGAAGTCGACGAACACCTGCAGGATCTGGCCGGAGATCTGCGAGCCGACGTCCACGGTGACCAGCGCCTGCAGCGAGCCGGAGGCCGACACCGACTTGGTGATGTCGCCCTGGGTCACCGCCTCGGTGCGGTACGGGTCCTTGGGGGCCTTGGGCTTGAGCAACTGCCAGCCGGCGAACCCGGCGATCAGCAGGGCGAGCGCCGCCAGTCCGTAGATGACCGGGCGGGGCAGGCGGCTCCGACGACGGGGGGAGGCGGTGTTCAGGCTCATGGGTTCCGGGGGACTCGAAGCGTGGTGAATCGGTCGTGATGCAAAGCGGGATAGCGACAGCAGGTTGCAGTCGCATTTCAACCGTGTGGCCTACGGTTTCCGTCGGGCCGGCGGCGCCATGGTGTCGCCAAAGGCGATCTGGGCCGGCGTCGGCGGCAGATCGTCTATCGCCAGGCGTCCGTCGCCATCGTCGTCCAGCAGCCCGAATCTGCGCCGGGCGGCGGCCTCGGCCTCTACGCGGCTGACCTTGCCGTCGAAGTCGCTGTCGGCGGCGCGGACGGGATGCGGCTCGTTGAGCAGCCCGTACTGGGCCGCGCCAAGGCGCTTGGGGGGCGCCTTGTCGCCGCGACCGCCCGGCGACAGCAGGGGCGGACGTCCCCAGATCAGGTCGCCCCGGCTGAGCGGGCGCCAGCTGTCGAGCGCACCGGGCCGGCGGGCCTCGGGGCGTCGCAACACCCCAGTGATTTCCGGGGCGATGTCGCGCTCGTAGTCCGCGTTCTCGAAGCCGTCGACCCGCCCGTCCCGGTCGACGTCGAGGCTGTCGAAGAAGGCGAGGGCGTCGGCCGTGAACTCGGCAGGGGTCAGGACGCCGTCGTCGTCCGCGTCCGCGCGCGCGAACCAGGCGATGGCCGGGTAGGGCGCCTCCGCCGGGGCCCGGAACGGCTGGCCGGCCGGGCTTATGAACACGCGTTCCGGCGGCGCCTGAAGGGTGAGATCGACGTCCAGGGGCGGCGCGGGGTCGGTCGGCTGCGGCGGAGCGGGCGGCTGGGCTGTCGCCGGGCCCGCGACGAACCAGAGCAGCGCGATAAAGGCGAGAAGTCGGTTCATGCGGGGTCCTGACTCGCCGCCGCACCCGTGGCGCGCCGGAGACGCAGTAGGACGCGGGCTGGCGGACGGCGCAACCATGTTTGCGCCCTACAGCGGCAGGGAGACGCGCGCGGTCAGCCCCCCGCCGGCGCGATTGTGCAGGGTGACGTCGCCGCCGTGCCCGCGGGCGATCGATCGCACCACGGCCAGGCCGAGGCCCGCGCCGCCGGTCTCGCGGCTTCGGGACGGTTCGCCCCGGTAGAAAGGCTCGAACAGACGCTCGATCTCCTGGGCGGGAACGCCCGGGCCGTCATCCTCGATCTCGATGACCGCGCAGCCCTCCTCGACGAACACCCGTCCCCGGACGCGCTGGCCATACTTGAGCGCGTTCTCGACGAGGTTGCCGATCAGCCGGCGCAGGGCCACGGGATCGCCCTCGACCACCAGCCGGTCCGAGGGCAGGGCTGTGGCGTCCGATCCGGTCTCAGCCGCTTCGTCCAGGATGCTTTCGACCAGCGACGACAGCTCCAGCTTCTCGCGCGGTCCGGCCCGCGTCGTGTCGCGCACGAAGGCCAGGGTGGCCGAGATCATGGCGTCCATCTGGTCGATCTCTGCAGCCAGCTTGGCCCGCACGTCGTCGGGCGCGGCCTCGATGCGGAACCGCAGGCGCGTCAGGGGCGTGCGCAGATCGTGGGCGATGGCGCCGACCATCGCCGTACGATCCTCGACATAGCGGCGCAGTCGCTCCTGCATGCGGTTGAAGGCCTCCGTGGCGGCCGCGACCTCGCGGGACCCGGACACCTCCAGCGGCGGCGCCTTCGGGTCGCGGCCGAGACGCTCGGCGGCGTCGGCGAACAGCGCGATGGGCGCCGAAAGCCGCCGCGCGAACAGCCAGGCCACCGGCGCGACGATCAGGGTCGACAGCGCGATGGTCAGCAGGATGTGGAGTTGCCAGGAGCCGAGCCGCAGCGACGGTCGGGGCTGCACGACCCGCCAGTCGCCGTCCGCCTGTCGCACGCCGACCTTGAACGGCGCGAAGACGATGCGTTCGTTCCATACCCGCATCTCCGGCGGTCGTCCGCCGCCGCTCTGACGCTTGATGGTCACGCCGACCACATCCACCCGTCGATCCTCCATCCCGGGGGGGGGCGGGCCAACGGCGGGACCGCCTTCACGTTCCCGGCCCGGACCCGGAGGCGGCGGTGGCGGCAGGACGGAGCGGAACTCGCCGGTCAGGGTCTGCATCATCATCCGGCGCGGGCCGCCGTGGGTTTCGATGACGATATCAGCGGGCTCGACACCGAGGGACCGGGCCAGCTGCTGGCGGAAGTCGTCGCGCCAGCGGCCGCGGCGCGGCGGCGTTTCGTCGGGGGGACTCTTCCTGATCTCCGAGATCAGCGGCCGGGCGCCCTCGACCTCGAAGATGCCGTCCGACCGCAACGCGCCGACCACGTCGGAGATGCGATAGACCTCCGGGGGCGGCGGCGGCACGGTCGCGATCAAGGTAGCCAGCACCACATGCACCAGCACCATGCTGAGCACGACCAGGCCCAGGACCTGGGCGAACAGCGGCGCGCCCCGGCCGAAGGACTTCATGACTGGCGCACGACCTTGGGCGCGAACATGTAGCCCTCGCTTCGGATGGTCCGGATAATCTCCACGCCGGCGCCGTCGTCCAGCTTCTTGCGCAGGCGGCTGATCTGCACGTCGATCGCCCGGTCATAGGCCTCGGTGTCGGGTCCGCGGGCCATGTCGAGCAGCTGGTCGCGGGTCAGCACGCGCTGCGGCCGCTCGACGAAGGCGCGCAGCAGCGAGAACTCGCCGCTGGACAGGTTGACGATCACGCCCTGTGGGGACCGCAGCTCGCGCCGCACCAGGTCCAGTCGCCAGCCGGCGAATTCGCAGGCCGCGGCGATGTGATCTTCAGGGCCGCGCGGCTCCTGGCGACGGCGCAGAACGGCTCGGACGCGGGCCAGCAGCTCGCGCGGGTTGCAGGGCTTGGGCAGGTAGTCGTCGGCCCCGAGCTCCAGTCCGACGATGCGGTCGGTCTCCTCGCCCATGGCCGACAGCATGACGATGCCCGGCGCGCCGGCGACGCCCGACAGGCGTCGACAGACCGACAGGCCGTCCTCGCCGGGCATCATCACGTCCAGCACGATCAGGTCGATGACGGTGCGCTGCAGGACCTGCTCCATGGCGCGCGCGTCCGAGGCCTGCTCGACGCGGTAGCCGTGACGGGTCAGGAATTCGGAGATGACGTCACGGATCCCCGGATCGTCATCGACGATCAGGATGCGGGCGCCGGCCTCCTCGGCCATGGTCGCGGGTCTGTCCATCACCAGTTCCATGCCCGCCTTGTGCCGCCGGCGGATGGCAGGCGGATTTCACGCCTGCAACACAGCCTGCGCTACATGTAACGCTTGGGGACCGTGCCGCCGGCCAGATCGGGCGCGTCATCAGCGCCGGCGCCCAGAACGACATCGGCCACGAAGGGATTGCTGCGGCGCTCGGCGCCGAAGGTGCTCATCGGCCCGTGGCCGGGCACGAAGGCGATGTCGTCGCCCAGCGGCCAGAGCTTGAGCGTGATCGAGTCGAGCAGCTGCTGGTGGTTGCCGCGCGGAAAGTCGGTGCGGCCGATCGAGCCCTTGAACAGCACGTCGCCCACCTGGGCGAACCGGCTCTCCCGGTGGAAGAAGATCACGTGGCCCGGCGTGTGGCCCGGGCAGTGGATGACCTCGAACTGCGTCTCGCCCAGGGTGACGACGTCGCCGTCGCCCAGCCAGCGGTCGGGGGTGAAGCCGCGGGCGTCGGGGATGCCGTAGCGCGCGCCGCTCTCGGGGATCTGGTCGATCCAGAACTGGTCATCCGGGTGCGGGCCCTCGATGGGAACGCCCGTCAGGTCCTTGATCGCCGCCGTGCCGCCGGCGTGGTCCAGGTGGCCGTGGGTGATCCAGATCTTTTCCAGCGTCAGGCCGTACTGCTTCAGCGCCTGCATCAGCATGGGCACTTCGCCGCCCGGATCGATGATCGCGGCCTTTTTCGTCTTTGTGCACCAGACGATCGTGCAGTTCTGCTGCAACGGCGTCACCGGCGCGAGGATGGCGCGGATGGGCGGTTCGTTGGCGGCGGGGGCGGGGGTCTCGGTCACAGGATGTTCCAGCGGGTTCAGGGAGGCGTCCCTAAAGTCGTGTCCCCAAGCGGGGTGGTCAATGCGCGATTGGTATGGATACCTGTCGCCATCGAAATGATCGGGGGATCCCATGGCCGAAAACGCAAGCGCCCTGCAGGGCTTCTACGACGGCGTGACCAACGTCAGCGACTTTATCTGGGGCGGCACCTGGCACGGAGAGCAGGTGCTGCTGTTCCCGCCCATGGTCGTCGTCCTGCTCGGGGCGGGCCTGTACTTCATGATCGGGCTGAAGTTCTACCCGATCACCAAGCTGGGCTCGGCGTTCGCCGGGCTGTTCAAGAAGGGCGAAGGGGGCAGCGGGGAGATCTCGCCGTTCGCGGCCCTGTCGACCGCCCTGTCCGGCCAGATCGGCACCGGCAATCTGGCCGGCGTCGCCACCGCCATCACCCTGGGCGGCCCGGGCGCCGTCTTCTGGATGTGGGTTACGGCCCTGTTCGGTATGGCCCTGGCCTTCGCCGAAGGCTCACTGGCCATCCGCTACCGCACGAAGAACGCCGAGGGTCACTATCAGGGCGGCCCGATGAACTACATCCGGACCGGACTGGGCAAGAAGTGGGGCTGGCTGGCCGGGCTGTTCTGCGTCGGCCTGCTGTTCTCCTCGATCGCCACCGGCAACATGATCCAGGCCAACTCCTTCGCCGACTCGGTCAGCGGCCTGACCGGCCTGCCCGAATGGGTGGCCGGGCTGATCGCGGCCATTGCGGTGTTCGCGGTGATCATCGGCGGCATCAAGTCGATCGGCTCGATCGCCGAGAAGATCGTGCCGGTGATGGCCATCACCTACGTCTCGATGGCGGTCATCGCCCTGGCGCTGAACTACCAGTTCATCCCGGGCGCCTTCGCGACCATCTTTGAAAGCGCTTTCAACGGCCAGGCCGCCGCCGGGGGCTTCCTGGGCGCCGGCATGATCATGGCCATCCGGGCCGGGGTGGCGCGTGGGCTGTTCTCCAACGAGGCGGGCCAGGGCTCGACCCCCATCGCGCACGCGGTGGCCCAGACCGACGATCCGGCGCGCCAGGGCCGGTTCGCGATGATGGGCACATTCATCGACACCATCGTCGTCTGCACGGCCACCGCCCTGGTCATCCTGACCGTCCAGGGCGCCTTCCCGCACACCGGACCGGACGGCGTGGTGGCGATGCAGGCCCAGGCCTGGACGTCGGACCTGAAGGGCTTCGCCATGACCGAGGCGGCCTATGCTTCGGCCTTCCCGTTCAAGGTGTTCGGCGACATCAGCCTTGGCGCCCTGGTGGCGTCGGCGGCCCTGCTGCTGTTCGTGTTCACCACCCTGATCACCTGGGGCTACTACGGCGAGCGGGCGGCCACGCACCTGTTCGGCCAGCGCATGGCCCTGCCGTTCCGGCTGTTCTGGGTGCTGATGATCTTCGTCGGCTCCTTCCAGCACATCGAGCTGGTCTGGCGCCTGGGCGACATCGCCAACGCCGCCATGGCGCTGCCCAACATCATCGCCCTGTTGATGTTGTCGGGCGTGGTCTTCGCCCTGGCCAAGGGCGACAAGACGGCCGGCAAGGACCACGAGTAACGTCCGGGTCCGCCGGCCTGCGGGTCGGCGGCGCACCGTCCAAAGTGAAAGGCCCGGGATCGCTCCCGGGCCTTTTGCCTTTGCGGTGTTCGACGGGACGATCGTCAGTCCTTGATGTCGTCCACGCCACGTCCCATCGCCTCGGCCGGGCTCGGCAGCGAGCTGTCCTCGGTGATGTCGATGCCCTTGGCCAGCTTGGAGTGCCAGTAGCCGTAGCCGATGTAGATCACCGCGCCGACAGCGGCGTAGCTGGCCAGCAGGATCAGCGGCAGCGGGTTGTCGTCCATGGCGTGCTGGATCATCGGCTTGAAGTTCTGCCAGGCCAGGAACATGCAGGCGAGGATGCCCGCGATGGCCGTGGCGATGCCGCCGGGGACCCGGAACGGGCGCGGCAGCTCCGGGTGCTTGACCCGCAGGTAGATGACCGAGAGGCAGACGATCGAGAAGGCCACCGCCGTGCCCAGTGACACCAGGTCGCCCAGCAGGCTGATCGGCAGGAACGAGGCCGCGATCGCGATCAGGACGCCCAGCAGGATGGTGCCCATCCAGGGGGTGCGGAAACGCGGGTGGATGGCGGCGAACACCTTCGGCAGCAGGCCGTCGCGGGCCATGGTGTAGAAGATGCGCGTCTGGCCGTAGACCAGAACCAGCATGACCGAGCTGAGGCCGGTGATGGCTCCCACCTTGATCATCAGGCTGATGGCGTTGAACGGCTCGCCGTCCGGGTTGCTGAACGGCAGGTTGGCCCACTCCAGGCCCATGCGGTCGATGGCGACGGCGATGGGGGCGGGGCTGGCCAGCTCCTTGTAGGGCACCACGCCGGTCATCACGGCCGCGACGGCCATGTAGATCAGCGTACAGATCACCAGCGCGCCCAGGATGCCGATGGGGACATCCTTGCTGGGGTTCTTGGCTTCCGCCGCCGCGGTGGAGACCGCCTCGAAGCCGACGTAGGCGAAGAAGATGATCGCCGCGCCGCGGAAGATGCCGCCGACGCCGAACTCGCCCGGCTGGCCGGTCGGTTCGGGAATGAACGGCTGCCAGTTGGCCGGGTTGATATAGGCGATGCCGACCGCGATGAACGTCAGCAGCACGATCACCTTGATGATGACGATGACGTTGTTGACGTTGGCCGATTCACTGACCCCGATGACCAGCAGCATGGTGACCATGCCGATGCCCAGGGCGGCGATGATGTTCAGGCCGCCGGTCAGCTGGAAGGCGATGTTGCCGGCCTCGGTCGGAACCGCCTGGATCAGCGGCGTGCCCCACTGGGCGACCTGCTCTCCGGCGACCGATATCATCGGCAGAACGACGCCGAAGTCCTTGAGAATGCTCACCACATAGCCGGACCAGCCGACGGCCACGGTGGAGGCGGCGATGCCGTACTCCAGCACCAGCAGCCAGCCCATGATCCAGGCGAAGACCTCGCCCAGCGTGCCGTAGGCGTAGGTGTAGGCCGACCCGGAGACCGGCATGGTCGAGGCCAGCTCGGCGTAGCAGAGGCCGGCGAGGGCGCAGGCGATGCCGGCGACGACGAAGGACAGCATGATGGCCGGGCCGGCGTTGGCCGAGGCCACCTGGCCGGTCAGCACGAAGATCCCGGCGCCGATGATGGCGCCGACGCCCAGGCTGACGAGGTTGATTGGACCCAGCGAACGCTTCAGCTCGCTCTTGGCCGCTTCCTTCTGGATGCTGGCGATGGATTTCTTGAGAAAGAATCTGTTTCCGCGTGGTGCGGCGTCTGCGGACATTGCGTCTCGCTCCCCAATAACCGACGACCCCCGTCGGCGAAATTGGAGCGGACGTTAGGCAGGCCGCGCGCCTGACGCAACGGCTTACGGTGACGACGCCGCTTTCACGCACTAGGACTGCGCCTTCATGCTGCCGATCGAGGAAATCCTGCCCCGGCTGAGGGCGACGTTGGCGCGGGGCGTAAACGCTGTCCTCGTCGCGCCGCCTGGGGCCGGCAAGACCACGCGCGTGCCGCTGGCCCTCGTGGACGAGACCTGGGTGGCGGGCCGCAAGCTGATTGTCCTGGAGCCGCGGCGCCTGGCGGCCAGGGCGGCGGCCGCGCGGATGGCCTCGACGCTCGGCGAGAGTGTCGGCGAAACCGTGGGGTATCGCGTTCGGCTGCAGTCGAAGATCTCGGCCCGCACGCGGATCGAGGTCGTCACCGAGGGCGTCTTCACCCGGATGATCCAGGACGACCCGGCGCTGGACGGCGTGGCGGCGGTGCTATTCGACGAGTTCCACGAGCGCAGCCTGGACGCCGACATGGGCCTGGCCTTCGCCCGCGACAGTCAGGGATTGCTCCGCGACGACCTGCGAATCCTGGTGATGTCGGCGACCCTGGACGGCGCGGCGGTGGCCCGGCTGCTGGACGATGCGCCGGTCATCGAAAGCCAGGGCCGCGCCTTTCCGGTCGACACCCGCTATCTCGGCCGGGACCCGGCCAAACGGCTGGAGGAGCAGGTCGCCCGAGCGGTCGACAAGGCGCTGGCGGAAGAGACGGGCAGCGTCCTGGTCTTCCTGCCGGGCCAGGGCGAAATCCTGCGCACCCGCGACCTGCTGGCGGAGCGCATGCGGCGGCCCGACGTCGACCTGGCGCCCCTCTTCGGCGCGATGGAGGGCCGCGACCAGGATCTGGCCATCAGTCCCTCGCCGCCGGGCCGTCGCAAGGTGGTGCTGGCCACCTCCATCGCCGAGACCAGCCTGACCATCGAGGGCGTGCGGGTCGTCATCGACGCCGGCTTCTCCCGCGTGCCGCGCTTCGACCCGGCCAGCGGCCTGACGCGGCTGGAGACGGTGCGCGTCTCCCGCGCCGCCGCCGACCAGCGTCGGGGTCGGGCGGGGCGCACCGAGCCGGGCGTCTGCTACCGGCTGTGGGAGGAGGCCGAGACGCGGGCGCTCAACCCGTTCAGCCGGCCGGAGATCCTCGAGACCGACCTGTCAGGCCTGGCGCTCGACCTCGCGCGCTGGGGCGCGCGGGACGCGTCGGGGCTGGCCTTCCTCGACCCGCCGCCGGCCGCCGCCTTCGCCGAGGCGCGGGCGCTGCTTCTGCGGCTGCAGGCCCTGGACGGGCAGGGGGCGCTCACCCCGCACGGCAAGGCTTTGGCCAATCTGCCGCTGCCGCCCCGGCTGGCGCACATGGTGGTGCGCGGCGCGGCCGGCGGGCAGGCGCTGCTGGCCGCGAAGATCGCCGCCCTGCTGACCGAGCGCGGCCTTGGCGGCCGGGCGACTCACCTGGGCCACAGGCTGGAGGCCTTCGACCGCGACCGTTCGCCCCGGGCCGGCGACGCGCGCAAGCTGGCCGACCGCTGGGCCCGCGCCGCCGGTTCACCGCCGAAACAGCCGCCGCTCGACGACGCGCTGCTGCTGGCCGAGGCCTTCCCCGAACGGGTGGCGAAGGCGCGGGGCTCCTCGGGCGAGTTCCAGCTGGCGACCGGACGCGGGGCCCATGTGGAGTCGATCGATGTCCTGGCCCGCGAGAAATGGATCGCCATCGGCGAGATGGGCGGCGGCGCGGCGCGGGATCGCATCCTGCTCGCCGCGCCTCTGGACGAGGCTGCCCTGCGCGAGGCGTTCGCCGACCGGCTCGTCCGTGAGGAGCGGCTGGAGATCGAGGCCGACGGCAAGGTGCGCGGCCGTCGCCTGCTCAAGCTCGACCGCCTGACCGTCGAGGACCGGCTGATTGAAAAGCCCGACCCGGAAATGATCGCCCGCGCCCTGGCCGACAAGGTGCGGCGCGAAGGGCTGACGGCGCTCAAGCCCGGCGAGCGGACACAATCGCTGCTGGCCCGCGCCGGCTTCCTGCACGCCGGGCGGCCGACGCTCTGGCCGGATCTGTCGGAGGCGGCGCTGCTGGCGCGGTTGGACGACTGGCTGACGCCGCTGCTGGTCGGCAAGCGCACGCTGGCGGACCTGTTGGACGCGGCCATCGCCGACGCTATTCGCACGTTGATGCCCTGGGACCTGCAGCAGAAACTCGAGGCCGAGGCCCCGGCCCGCTGGCAGGCCCCGACCGGCTCGCGCTTTCACATCGACTACGGCGCCGAGGGCGGTCCCCGCGTCGAGGCGCGGGTGATGGAGCTCTACGGTCTCTCCGAACACCCGACGGCGGCGGGCGTGCCGCTGACGCTGGCGCTGCTGTCGCCCGGCCACAAGCCGATCCAGATCACCAAGGACCTGCCGGGCTTCTGGCGGGGGACCTGGAAGGAGGTCCGCACCGAGATGAAGGGCCGCTACCCCCGCCACGTCTGGCCGGAGGAGCCCTGGCTGGCCCAGGCGACGACCCGGGCCAAGCCGCGCGGAACCTGATCCCCGGAACGAGTGACCTCGCCGCTGGCGTCCGCCCGGTGGATGGGTCAGCCTGTCGGCAACGACGCCGGGGAGGGCGCGCTCCATGACCCAGACTCTCGTCGCCAATGCGTTGCCCGTCCGGGCTTGGGCGCCGGCGGAGCCCGGCCTGCATGGATGTGTCTGTTGCTCACCCGCCCTGCAGACCCTGGGCCTGCTGTCCCTGCCGCATCTGGCGTCGGCGGCGACTGAGCGCGGGTGGAAGCGGCTCGGCGCGCCGCCGCCCGCGCCCGCCGGGACGGTGATCCTCGCCAACGCCCGCATCCTGACGGTGGACGAGGCCTTCAGCACCGCGCAGGCCCTGGCCTTCCGGGACGGCCGCATCCTGGCGGTCGGATCGCTGGACGCCGTCCGCGAGGCCGCCGGCGAGGATGCCGAGGTGCTCGACGCAGGCGGGCGCACCGTACTGCCCGGCTTCATCGAGCCGCACATGCACTTCTTCGCCATCGCCATGTTCGGGACCATTCCCGACGTCGGGGCCATCGTCTGCGAGGACGCCGACGCGGTCATCGCCCGGCTGGGCGAGATGGCCGCCGTCGCGCCGGAGGGCGACTGGATCGTCGCCCGCCAGTTCGATCCGTCGCTGCAGGCCGGGGCCGACCGCATCACGCGCCATACGCTGGACCAGATCGCGCCGCGCAACCCGGTGTTCCTGTTCAACGCGTCGCTCCACATCGCCTACTGCAATTCGCGGGCGCTTGAGATCGCGGGCGTCACCGCCGCCACCCAGGACCCGCCCGGCGCCAGCTACGTCCGCGACGCGTCCGGCGCCCCCAACGGCGTGCTGCAGGGACAGGCGGCGATGTTCTCGGTGCTGGGTCACAACCTCGCCGCCATGGCGACCGACGACATCCCGGAGGCCTGTCGGCGCGTCTGCGAGAAGGCCAACCGGGTGGGCGTGACCACGGTCTGCGACCAGGCCGCCGGCGGCTTCCAGGGGCGCAGCGAGCTGGCCGCCTTCCACGCCTTCGCCGCCTCGGGCCACATGACCGCCCGGTTGCGCTATTCGCTGATCCAGGCCGGGGAGCGCAGCTGGGACGGCATGGGCGTCAAGCCGGGCGACGGCGACGCCATGGCCCGGGCTGTCGGCTGGAAGATCGTCTCCGACGGCTCCAACCAGGGTCGCACCGGCCTGCAGCGCGAACCCTACCTCGGCGGAGGCCGGGGCATGGCCTATGTCGAGCCGGAGGTGTTGCGCGACATCACCGTCAAGCGCTCCCTCGAGGGCTGGCAGATGGTCATCCACGCCAACGGCGACCTGGCCATCGACCGGGCGCTGGACGCCATCGAAGCGGCGCTGGAGGCCGGCGCCCCCGCCGACAGCCGGTTCCGGATCGAGCACTGCTCGGTGCTCCACGACGCACAGATCGCCCGCATGGCGCGGCTGGGGGTGACGCCCAGCTTCCTGATCGGCCACGTCCACTACTGGGGCAAGGCGTTCCGCGACGAAATCTTCGGGCCGCAGAAGGCCGATCTGCTCGGCCGCGCGGCCTCCTGCGGGGCCGCGGGCCTGCGCTGGACCATGCATTCGGACGAGCCGGTGACCGAGATGGGCCCGCTGCGGATGATCGACAACGCCGTCAACCGCTCGCTGTGGAAGGAGCCCGGCGGCGTGCTCAACCCGGCCGAACGGGTCACGGTCGAGCAGGCCATCATCGCCCTGACCCGCGACGCCGCCTGGCAGTGTCGGTCGGAGCACGAGATCGGCTCGCTGGAAGTCGGCAAGCTGGCCGACTTCGTGATCCTCGACCGCGATCCGCTGGAGGTCCCGCCGGACGAGCTGGGCGCCATCCGGGTGCTGGAGACCTGGGTCGGCGGTCGGCGGGTCTACGCGGCCTGAAGCCTCAGTCCCCCGCCGCGTAGATCATGATCCCCGTAGCCACCGACAGGTTCAGACTGTCGGCGCGACCGCGCATCGGGATCTTGACGTTGACGTCGCAGAGGGCGGCCAGTTCCTCGGGCAGCCCGGCCTGCTCGTTGCCCATCAGAATGAGGGTCGGGGCCTCGTACTTCGCCGTCCGGTGATCGGTCTTCGCCGTCAGCAGGGTGCCGACTACCGAGCCCGGCCACCGCTCGCGCCAGGCGATGAACTCCGAAACCGTCGCCTTGATGATCGGCACGGCGAAGATCGAGCCCATGGTCGCTCGCACCGCTTCGACCGAATATGGATCGCAGCAGTCGCCGACCAGGATCACCCCTCCGCAGCCGGCGGCGTCGGCGGTGCGGATGATGGTGCCGAGGTTGCCGGGATCGCGGACGGCCTGCAGCGCCACCCAGACCGTGGCGGTATGGGGCTCGATCATGGCCAGCGGGGTGAAGCTCTGCTCGAACACCGCCAGCACGGCCTGCGGATTGTCGCGGCGGGCGATCTTCTCGAGGATCTCGCGGTTGACCTCGATGACCTGGCCGCCGGAGTCGTAGGTGATCTCCCGCGCCTGATCGAGCAGCGGGTGATCGGCGGCGTCCTTGCCGTAGATCAGAATCTTCGGCGCGTGGCCCAGGTCGACGGCCTCGGTGACGATCTTCAGCCCCTCGGCCAGGAACCGGCCGCTCTCCTCGCGGGCCTTGCGCATGTGCAGGGCCTTCACGGCCTTCACCAGCGGATTGGTGTGTGACGTGATGACCCGGCTCAAGACGACCACCGTGCGAAGAAGGACAGGCCCACCTGCCGAACGCCGGCCTGTTCGACCAGGGCCAGCTCGCCCCAGTCAATGCGGCCGGGACGGTTCACCGCCTCGGCCACCAGCCCGGCCATCGAGGCGCCCGAGATGCGGGCGGCGTAGGCGTTGAGGATCAGGAAGGAGGCCTCGTCGGACAGCAGCCCACCGCACAGCCCGACCATCTCCGGCAGGTCCTCGAACAGGCGCCAGACCTCGCCGTCCGGGCCGCGGCCGAACTTGGGCGGGTCCAGGATGATGCCGTCGTAGCGGCTGCCGCGACGGTCCTCGCGCTGCACGAACTTGCGGGCGTCCTCGACGATCCAGCGGACGTTGTCGACGCCGGACAGAGTGGCGTTTTCGCGGGCCCGCTGCACGGACTGCTTGGAGGCGTCGACGTGGGTGACCTGCGCCCCGGCCAGCGCGCAGACCAGGCTGGCCACGCCGGTGTAGCCGAACAGGTTGAGGATCTTCAGCGGCCGTCCCGCCGCCCGCTGCCGGGCGTCGAGCCATTCCCAGTTGGCCGCCTGTTCCGGGAAGAAGGCCAGGTGGCGGAAGTTGGTGAAGCGGCCGTGGAATCGCGCCTCGCGCCAGGAAAGCTCCCAGCTCTCCACCGGCCTGCCCTTGAAGCGCCAGCGGCCGGCCTCGTCCTCGTCGGTGGGATCGAAGACGGCGTCGGCGTTGTCCCAGACACTCGCCGGCAGCTGCGGCGTCCACAGGCACTGCGGCTCGGGCCGCACGACGGTGTAGGGTCCGTATCGCTCGAGTTTGCGGCCGCCGCCGCTGTCCAGCAGGGCGTAGTCCGCCCAGCCGGTGGTGCGCATGAGGCTCGGAGCCTCGGCGATGGTGGGGCCGCTCATGGGCGGGCGATACGGCTCAGGCGACGGCCTGTCCAGTCCGGGCCGCATGCCGCGTCTTGTCCCAGTGGTGCGGACACCAGGCCAATTGCCAGATCGCATGGGCCGCCGCCAGCGACAGCAGCGGCCAGTAGAGCGGCATGGCCAGCAGGTCGCGCAGCCTCAATTCACCCCCGGCGCGGCGCATGCCGACCGCCGCGGCGGCCATGGCGCACAGCCACCCGGCGACCAGCAGGGTGGCGTCTGCGGGGGTCAGCCAGCCGTCGCCCGCCCACAGGTGTGCGGCCATGGAGGTCAGGCTCCAGGCCAGCAACGGTCCGTGCGCCACGGCCGCCAGGATGGCCACGCCCAGCGTCAGGCCGAACGCCAGCATGACGCCGGTGCGCCAGTGCGGCGGCGTGCGGGTCTGGACGCCGAAGGTCTGCATGTAGCCCTTCACCCATCGGGCGCGTTGCGGCAGCCAGTCGGCGAGGGTGTCCGGAGCGGCTTCGAGGGTCGGCAGGTGCACCACGCCCAGACCGTAGCCCTCGGCCGCCAGGCGGAGGCCCAGGTCGGCGTCCTCGGTCACGTTCCACGCGTCCCAGCCGCCGACGGCGCGCAGGGCCGACATCCGGAAGTGGTTGCTGGTGCCGCCCAGCGGGAAGGGCAGGCCCAGCCGCGCCAGCATCGGCAGGATGGTCTCGAACTGGATCGCGTACTCGATGGCGAACTGCCGGGGCAGGAAGCGCCGGTCGTGCTCGACGCGCAGCGGGGCCTGCAGACAGGCCAGCCTTGGCGAGCCGTCGGCGAAGCGGGCCGCGGCCTCGCGCAGTTGATGCGGATGGGGTCGATCCTCGGCGTCGTAGATGGTGACGAGCTCCCCGGTCGCCCGCTCCAGCGCGATGTTGCAGGCGCGGGGCTTGGTTCGCGGATGGCCAGGCGGCGCGACCAGCACCTCGAGGTGACGAGGCAGGCGCATGCCGGCCAGCGCCTGACGGGTCTCGGCGTCATCGGCTTCAACAACGATGAGCACCTGCAGCCTGCGCCGGGGGTAGTCGATGGCGTCCAGCGCCCGCAGAAGTTGTGGAACGATCTCCGCCTCGCGGTAGAGCGGCGCGATGACGGTGTAGGCGGGCAGGGCGGCGTCCGGGAGCGGCGGGGCCGTCGCCCGGACGCGCGGCGTCAGCGCCGCTGCCAGCCGGGACAGGGCGGCGATGGAGAACAGCAGGAAGAACAGGTGGTGCAGCACCTGACCGGCCACGCCGGGCCAGAGGATGAGCGCCGTCCCCGGCGCGGTGAACAGGGCCGCCAGGGCCGTCCACTGCAGCGGCGTCGGCGGCTGGGCGGCGCCGCGCCTCCGGAGGGTGTCCGCCTCCGCCGCCAGCCTCGGTCTCGGTCGCTGGAGAGACCAGCCCTCAAGCCCGTTCCGCCGCCGGTCGTGCGGTTCGTGTCTTGCCTCGGTCATTCCGCCCCCGATGCCACGGCGCGAATCACTCAACCCTCGGGAAGTCCCGGTCAAGAGGAAATTATCCACACGGCAACCATTCCGGGTGGGGCGACATCCTCGCGGGTTGCGGCTGGTGGGTGATTGCCGTTTAGTGTCCGCCGGGGAACAGAAACGCAGGGGAATGGCGAGTCGTGACCACGACGTTGAAAAAGCCGCAGCGTTCAGCCCGCAAGCCCAAGGGAGACGGGCATCTGCGGCGCGGCGAAATCCTTCAGGCGGCGGAGCGTATCTTCATCGCCGAAGGCTACCAGGGAGCCACGATCCGGCGGATCGCAGACGAGGTCGGGGTCTCGTCTACGGCGCTGTACATGCACTTCCGGGACAAGGACGAGATCCTGCTCGAGATCTGCGACGGCGCGATCGAGGAACTGCTCCGCATCAACACCGAGATCTCGGGCCAGCCGATCGACGCGGTGGCGCGGGTGCGCCTGATGCTGGACGCCTACATGGACTTCGCGCTGAGCAATCCCAATGCCTACCAGCTGGTGTTCTGCGGTCCCGCGGGCCTGCTGTCGGAAGACAAGCAGCAGATGACCCGTGATCTGGGCGACCGTTGCTACGACAAGTTCGTCGGCGTGGTCCGGGAGATCGGCGCCTCGGGCCGGCTGCGTACCGGCAACGTCGAGAGCGCCGCCCAGACGCTCTGGACGGCCTGCCACGGCCTTGTGGCGCTCTTGCTGACCCGGCCGACGTTCAACTGGGAGCCGACGCAGGACCTCAAGGCGGTCATGCTCGACGGCCTCCTTTACGGACTGATGACGGACTGATCCATGAAGCCGCTCGCGTTCGGCGCCGCCCTCGCGGCGGGGCTGGCGCTGGCCGGCGAAGTCATGGCGGCGCCGCGCGTGATGTCGGTCGACAGCTGCGCCGACCAGTATGTGATCGCGCTCAGCCCCCGGGACGCCATCGTCGGCGTCTCCGGCCGGGCCGATGATCCCGACAGCTACATGCGCGAGCAGGCGAGGGGGCTGCCCCTGCGCCGCGCGACCACCGAGACGGTGCTCGCCCTGCGGCCGGACGTCGTCGTGCGCTACTGGGGCGGCGACGCCCGCCTGCCGGAAGCGCTGACCCGGCGCGGGATCACGGTGGTGCGCATCGAGGACGCCCAGGATTTTGACGGCGTGCGGGCCAATGTCCGCGCCGTGGCCGCCGCGCTGGACCAGCGGGCGAAGGGCGAAGCCTTGATCTCCGGTATGGACGCCCGCCTCGCCCGGTCAAAGGGCGCCTGGGCCGGGGCGCCGGCCATGTACCTGACCCCGACCGGCTACAGCTCCGGCGGCGGCACGCTGATCGACGCCATGCTGCGGGCGGCGGGCCTGACCAACCTCGTCAGCGGGCCGGCCTGGGAGCCGATCCCGCTGGAGACCCTCGTGCGCGAGCCGCCGGCGGCGTTCGTCCTCGGCTTCTTCAGCAAGCTGTCGACCCTGACCACGCGCTGGGGCCCGGGCCGGCACCAGGCGCTGCGCAAGCGGCTGCCGGCCCGGACCATCGCCTCGCTGCCGGGCGCGCAGATCGGATGCCCTGCCTGGTTCGCGGCCGAAGGTGTTGAGACCCTGGCCCAGGCCGCGCCGTGGGCGCCGCGATGAGCCGTTTGACGACCCTGCCGGTCCTGTGCGGCCTGCTGCTGGCCAGCCTCGTCGTCGCGGTGCTGGCCGGCGAGACGGCGATGTCGCCGGCGGACTTCCGCGCCGCGCTGATCGAGCCGACCTCGCCGGCGGCCGAGATCCTGTGGACGATCCGCGCGCCGCGCGCGGTCATGGCGGCGCTGGTCGGCGCGGCGCTGGGTCTTGCGGGCGCGGCGCTGCAGGGTCTGCTGCGCAACCCGCTGGCCGACCCCGGCGTGCTCGGCGTGTCGGCCAGCGCCGGCCTGGGCGCCGGGCTGACCATCTCGCTGGGCCTGGCCGCGATCCCGCTGGCGGTCGAGGGCGCGGCCCTGGCCGGGGCGCTGGCCTGCGGCCTGCTGGTCACCGCCCTGGCGGCGCGGTTCCGGACTCCGGAAGCTCTGATCCTGATGGGCGTCTCGCTGTCGGCCTTTGCCGGCGCCCTGTCGGCGCTGGTCTACAACTTCGCCGCCTCGCCGATCATGGCCACCGAGGTGCTCACCTGGATGATGGGCTCGGTCGCCAACCGTGACTGGCCCGACGCCCTGACGGCGCTGGGACCCATGGCCGTCGGCGCGGCCTTGGTCGCCTGGTCGGCGCGGGGCCTGAAGATGCTGGCGCTGGGCGAGGAGACCGCCGCCCTGTCCGGCCTGCCGATGGCGCGGCTGCGCGCCGCCGCTGTGGCGGGAGCGGCGCTGCTGGCCGGGGCGGCGGTGGCGGCGGCGGGCGTCATCGGCTTCGTCGGCCTGGTCGCGCCGCATCTGGTCCGGCGCAGCGTCGGCGACGATCCGGCACGCACCCTGGCGCCCTCGGCCCTGGCCGGCGCCATCCTGCTGGTGGTGGCCGATCTGGCCGCGCGGGTCATTCCCACCGAGCAGGAACTGAAGCTGGGCGTGGTCACCGCCCTGTTCGGCGCGCCGGTGTTCGCGCTGGTCGCCTGGCGCGCCGCCCGGAGCTGGCGCTCATGAGCCCGGCAGCCTGGACCATCGAGGGGCTCACGGCGCGACTCGGCGGCCGGTTGGCCGTCGACGGCGCCAGCCTGACCGCTCACCCCGGCGAGGTCGTCGGCGTCCTGGGCGCCAACGGCTCGGGCAAGACCACCTTGCTTCGCGCGGGACTGGGCCTGATCAAGGCGGAGGCCGGCGCGATCCGGCTCGGCGGCGAACCGCTGGACGCCCTGTCGGAAGCCCGCCGTGCGCGGTTGGCCGGCTATCTGCCGCAGGAGCGCCGGGTCGGCTGGAACCTCGCGGCGCTGGAGATCGCCGCCCTGGGCGCACCTGACCTGCCGCCGACGAGGGCCCGCGAAGTCGCCGCCGCCAGCCTGGCGCGCGTGGGGCTATCAGGTTTTGAAGGCCGCGGCGTGCTCGACATGTCCGGCGGCGAGCGGGCGAGGGTGTTGCTGGCCCGGCTCCTGGCAACCCGCGCGCCGCTGATGGTCGCCGACGAGCCGGCGGCCGGCCTCGACCCCGACGCCCAGTTCCTGACCCTCGAACTCTTGCGCGCCGAAGCGGCCTGCGGCGCGGCGGTGGTAGTCACCCTGCACGATCTGACCCTGGCGGCGCGATCCTGCGACCGGCTGGTCGTGCTGCATCACGGGCGGGTGGTCGCCGAAGGCGCGCCGAGGCAGGCCCTGACCCCGCAGGTGCTGCGCGAGGCGTTCGGGCTTGCCGGCGCGCTGGTTGAGGTCGAGGGCGAGCTGGTGCTGGCCGCCCGGCGGGCCGGCTAGCCGCCGCCGGGCAGGTACGGCGCGCGCGGATCGGCCGGCGCCGCCAGCGGCGTCCAGGCGCCGCGCCGGATGTCCGCTGACAGGCTCATCGGGGTCGAGCCTCCGTTGAGGCGGGCGCGATAGACCATCATCGTCTCGGCCGTGCGCATCACGTAGTTGCGGGTTTCCGAGAACGGGATGCACTCGATGAAATCGAGCGGATCGGTGCCGCCGCCGCGCGGGTCGCCGCACTCGCTCACCCACTTCGCCGGCCTGCCGGGCCCGGCGTTGTAGGCCGCCGAGGCCATGATGTAGGACCCGTTGAAGGTGCTGATCATGTCGCCGAGGTAGCGTGACCCCAGGCGCATGTTGAACTCCGGATCGAACAGACGCTCCAGGGAGTAGGGCTCGCCGATCTTGCGGGCGACGCTGGCCGCCGTGGGCGGCATCAGCTGCATCATCCCCCGGGCGCCGACGCCGGACTGGGCGCGCGGGTCGAAGTTGCTTTCCTGGCGGGAGATGCTGTGGACGAAGGCCGGCTCGGCGGCGCCCTCGACATAGGGCAGGCGCAGGATCGGATAGCCCCGCTCGGGCAGGTGCATCCCGCGCTGGGCGGCGGTTCGGACCGCCCGCATGGCCGTGTCCTGGTCCTGGTAGCCGCGCACCATGTCGACCAGCAGCGCGATCTCCGCGACCGTCGGCAGGGTGTCGTCGATATGGAGCACGAAGACCTTGAAGGTGTCGCGGTTGCCGGTCTCGATCAGGGTGCGGGCAGCCTGGACCAGTTCGCGGCCTTCGAAGCGGGCCCGGTCGGCCGGCGTGATCACCGGATCCTTGCCCAGCACCAGCTCCTTGACCCCCGCCTTCTCGGCGGCCAGCTGGCCGTAGAAGGTGGTGAAGTGCTGCGCGCCGCGCTGATAGAAGGCCTGCGCCGCGGCCTGGTCACCCAGCGCTTCGGCTGCGCGGCCCTGCCAGTACAGCGCCCGGCCCTGGGTGATCGGCGAGGTGCCCGCCGCCGCCAGCCTGGCGAAATGGTCGGCCGCCGCCTGCGGATTGCGCAGCTTCGAAAGCGCGATCCAGCCGGCGTAGAACTCCGCCTCCGCCGCATCGGCCCCGATGATGGCGCCGGTGTTGGCCGAGGCGCCGTAGGCGGCCGCGTAGTCGCGGGCCTGCAGCGCGTCGACCGTGATGCGCTTGCGGTCGGTGGTCCAGGCGCGGGAGCCCAACTCGCTGGTCGGGGCGGCCTTGAGGCCGCGGGCCAGCGACCTGACGGAGGTGTCCAGGCCCCGGCGGCGGAAATAGGAGACCTGCTCGTAGACTAGGCCCGGATCCTGCCGCTGGACGTGGTCCATCTCGGCGATCATGTCGTTGGCGACCGCGGAGCCGGCGCGATAGGCCAGGCGGGCCTCGGCCACGCGCTTGTAGGGCCCGGTCAGGCTGGCGACATGCTCCTTCGCCGCCGGCCCCTGGGGCCCGTACAGCAGGATGTCGGCGCGGCGGATGTGGTCATCGTCGCTCAGATAGTGGCCGAACCGGGCGCGCATGGTGCGCTGCGGGTCGGCGTCGAACATCTTCTCGCGCCACCAGGCCTTGATCAGGTCCCGGGCTTCGAACTCCCGCTTATCCGCGCGCAGGGCGGACGCCAAGGCCATGGCGCCCTCGGCGGTCTGGGGCTCGGAACCGCCGAACCAGGCGATGATCCGGTCCGGCGACATGCCGGATGTTTCCAGCAGTTTCTCGGCCGTGGCCTGACGCTTGGCCCCGCGCGGCCAGCCGTTCAGGTCGCGACGGGCGGCGTCGGCCTCGAAGAAGCTCATCGATTCGGGCGCACGGTCGGCCAGGGCCCACAGGGCGATCTTGCGGGCCGTCGGGTCCTGGATCGAGGACATCGCCATGCGTATCGACGCCGCCGAGGTTCCCGACAGCGCATTGCGCAGATTGGCGGCGTCCGAGTCTGACAGCGGCTGGCGGTAGGCGGGCTGGGGCGTGGAGACCAGTTGCGGCGCGCCGCCGGAGACCTGCGCCATCGCGGCGCCTCCGAGAATCGCGGCGATACCGGCGCCGATCAGCATTTTCCGTCCAGTGACCGTCAAACCTTCGTCTCCTCGTCCATTCATACGCTTGCGGGCCATTGCGGAGCCCGCACCGGCGGACATATTGTCCGCGCCCGACACACTGCCGCAATGCAAAGCGGCGACCTCACGGCATTTTGCAAGTCATGGTCCATCTTCCGTTCCGGGGCGCGATCACCGCCCTCATCACGCCCTTTCGCGACGGCGCCGTCGACGAGGACGCCTTCGTGGCGCTCATCGAGCGGCAGATCGCGGCCGGCATCCACGGCCTGGTCCCCGCCGGAACCACCGGCGAGACCTCGACGCTCAGCCACGATGAGCACAGGCGTGTGGTCGAATTGTGCGTGCAGACGGCGCGCGGGCGGGTGCCGGTGATCGCCGGCGCGGGCTCGAACGCCACCAGCGAGGCCATCGACCTGGCCCGCCACGCCAAGGCCGTCGGCGCCGACGCGGTGCTGGTCGTCGCGCCCTACTACAACCGCCCCAGCCAGGAAGGCGTCTACCAGCACTACGCGGCGATCAACGACGCGGTGCAGATCCCGGTCATCACCTACAACGTGCCTGGCCGCACGGTGGTCGATATTTCGAACGAGACGCTGGAGCGGCTGTCGAAGCTGCCCAACATCGTCGGCATCAAGGACGCCACCGGCGACATGACCCGCGCCACCATGCAGCGCCTGACCTGCGGGCCGGAGTGGGTGTTGCTGTCGGGCGACGACCCCACGGCGCTGGGTTATGTGGCTCACGGCGGGGTCGGCTGCATCAGCGTGACCTCGAACGTCGCGCCCGAATCGATGGCCGCCTTCTTCAACGCCGTGCTGGCCCGCGACTGGGACACCGCTCTCTATCTGCAGGACCGCCTGATCCGCCTGCACAAGGCGCTGTTCCTCGACGCCTCGCCGGCCCCGACCAAGTTCGCCATGGCGCATCTGGGCCTCTGCTCGGATGAAGTCCGCCTGCCGATCGCGCCCTGTGCCGAGGCTGTGAAGCCGCTGGTGCTGGAGGCCATGCGCGAGGCCGGGGTCATCGACTGATGGCCCAGGCCGGCAAGCTGATCGCCGAGAACCGGCGTGCCCGCTACGACTACTTCATCGAGGATGTGGTCGAGGCCGGCATAATGCTGACCGGCACCGAGGTGAAGAGCCTGCGCAACGGCCGGGCCAACATCGCCGAGTCCTATGCGGCGGTGGAGGGCGAGGCCATCATCCTGGTCAACGCCGACATCCCGCCCTACGCGGGCGGCAACCGTTTCAACCACGAACCCCGCCGCCACCGGAAGCTGCTGCTGCACCGCAAGGAGATCGGCAAGCTGATCGGCGCGGTCCAGCGCGAGGGGCGCACGATCATCCCGCTCAAGCTCTACTGGAACGAAAAGGGCATCGCCAAGCTCGAGATCGGCCTGGCCAAGGGCAAGAAGACCCACGACAAGCGCGAAGCCACCGCAGAGCGGGACTGGCAGCGCGACAAGGCCCGGCTCATGAAGGGCAACCGGGCGGAATAGAGGCGGCGGCGAGCGTCAGGGAGCCTGGAATGCGTGCGACTGTGATTCTTGCGGCAGCCATGTCCGTGCTGCTCCCGGCCGGCACGGCGTCAGCCCAGGAGCTGATCGTGTCCAATGGCCTCGGCAAGCCGGTGGTCTGGACCATCGACAACGAGCCCGGCGTCAAGACGGCGCGGGGCAAGACGGCGGTGCGGCCGCTGCCTGCCGGACCGCACCGGATTGCTGTCTCCACGGAGAACAAGGGCGTCAGTCTCCGGGCCGCCCGCGAACTGGATCTGCAGGAAGACAAGCTGGTCACGCTCGGCGAGCGGCGCTTCTGGTGTGTTCTCGTCACCGGCATGGACTTCGACGGCGCGACCATGCCGCTGCTCGTCGAGCGGCGCGGCGACGAGTGCCTCGCTCTGGCGCGCGGCCTGAAGTAGTCGTCCCCCCTTCCGGGTGATGATGAACGTCGGCGCGCAGGGCAGTGTGCCTCCAGCTTGGAGGGGGATCATCATGCGCAAGACCATCTTCGCCCTCGCCGCGCTGGCGGCGTCCGCCGTCGCCGCGCCGGCCATGGCCCAGACCTATTACGCCTACACAACGCTGGACTACGCCCAGCCGGTCACCATCACCTTCGTCAACGGCGGGACCTATGGCGGCGACCTGACCTATTCGATCAGCCAGAACGGCTCGCTGCGGATCTCGAAGCCCGGACCGGTGACCATCCGCGTGCGCTTCGCGGACGGCACGACCTACATGACCTCCGGCTCGCTCGACCCGCAGGCGGCGGTGCGCAGCCAGATCGACCCCTCGGCCCGCTACTGGTGCCTGTTCGTCGGCAAGACCAACATCGGCCTGTCGGTCGAGCCGCTCTGCGCCCGCTATGCCGAGGGCGATCGCAGCGTCACGCGCAGCCAGCTAAACCAGTAGCGCCCGCGCCCGCAGGAAGATGTCCTCGAACATCGGCGCGGTCAGCCGGCCGGTGTTCGTGTTCAGCCGCGAGCAGTGGTAGCTGTTGATGATCGTGTAGGGCCCGGCCTCGAACTGCGAGCCGTGGCCCGGCTGGCCCAGTGAAGCTTTCAACCCCATGGCGCGCAGCACGCTGCGCCGCGAGACATCGCCCAGGGTGACGATGACCTTGAGGTTCGCCAGTTCCGCCAGCTTGTTGGCGAAGAACGGGCTGCAGGTCTTCTCCTCCGACGTCTCGGGCTTGTTCAGCGGCGGGGCGCAGCGGACGACATTGGTGATCATGGCGTCGACCAGCGCCAGGTCGTCCTTGCCGTCGGGGTCATAGGTCCCGGTCGCGAAGCCGGTCTTCCTCAGGGTGTCGTAGAGCAGCCAGCCGGCGTGGTCGCCGGTGAACGGCCGCCCCGTGCGGTTGGCGCCGGTGCGGCCGGGCGCGAGGCCCGCGATCAGCAGCCGCGCCGCCGGATCGCCGAACGACGGGGCAGGGCCGTTCCACCAGTCCGGGTTCTGGCGGCGGTTCTCCATCCGGTATTCGACGAGGCGCGGGCAGAGCGGGCAGTCGCGCGGGGGCTCGGAGCGAGGGCTCATTTCCAACCCCGTTTCCCCGGCGAAGGCCGGGGTCCATTCGGGCTTTCGCGACACGCAACGGGGCCACGAGAACACAGGCTGAAGGTGGGTCCCGGCCTTCGCCGGGAACACGGGGCCTCGCTAAACCTCATCATCCGCCTCGACCTCCGCGCGCGAGCGGTTGTCCGCCGCCCGCGGCTGATGCACCCGCTGCGGCCGGCCGATGATGGGGCCGAGGTCGGAGAGGTCGACGAAGCTGTCGCACTGGCGGCGCAGATCGTCGCTGGCCATCGGCGGCTGCGACTTGACGGTCGAGACCACGGTGACCCGCGCGCCCAGCCGCTGCACGGCCTCGACGGCGGCCCGGAAGTCGCCGTCGCCGGAGAACAGCACGATGTGGTCGGCCTTGCCGGCCATCTCCATCATGCCCACGGCGATCTCGACATCCATGTCGCCGCGCCAGCGCTTGCGGCCCGTGGCGTCGGTGTATTCCTTCGCCGGTTTCGTCACCACCGCGAAACCGTTGTAGTCGAGCCAGTCGACCAGCGGCCGGATCGGCGAAAAGTCGTCGCCGCTGTCGGCCAGCGCCGTATAATAGTAGGCGCGGATCAGCACCCCGCGCTTGCTGAACTCGTCGAGCAGCTTGCGATAGTCGATGTCGAAGCCCAGGGCCCGGGCCTGGGAATAGAGGTTGGCGCCGTCGATGAATAGCGCCAGCCGGTCTGTCGGATAAAAGCTCAAGATATCAAATCCTTGGTCGAAAATTCTCAAATCAATTCGGGCGAATCCGCCGTCGTCGCCCTGGGCAGCAGCCTAGCGGGCGACTACGACTCTCGCGAGGCCCTGCTGGAAGCGGCCCTGCGGCGTTTCGCCGACCTCGGGCTGACGGTGCTGGCGCGGTCGGCCTGGTGGGAGTCGGCGGCCTGGCCCGACCCGTCGGCGCCGGGCTACCTGAACGGCGTGGCGCTGCTGGCGCCTGAGCCGGGGCCGGAAGACATGCTCGCCGCCCTGCACGCCATCGAACGCGCCTTCGGCCGGGCGAGGGGAGAGCCCAACGCCCCCCGCACCCTCGATCTCGACCTGATCGCCCACGGCCGCACGGTGCTGGACGGCCCGGGCCTGGTCCTGCCGCATCCCCGAGCCCACGAACGCAAGTTCGTCATGGGCCCGCTGGCGCAGATCGCGCCGGAGTGGAAGCATCCGGTCTACGGCGGCAGTGCGAAGATGATGGCGGCCGGCGCGACGGTCGGGCGGGATGCGGCGGCGATTTAACCCGCGACATCCCCCCGCGCCCTTGCGGCGTTGCACAATGGGGCGCAAAACTCTATGTAAGCCGGCTCCCACGATAGCCTCCCGAGAGATTCATGGCCCGCGTCACCGTCGAAGACTGCGTCGAGAAGGTTCCCAACCGTTTCGGCCTCGTGCTGCTGGCCTCGCATCGCGCCCGCGCCATCTCGGCCGGCGCGGCGCTTCTGGTCGACCGTGACAACGACAAGAACCCCGTCGTCGCCCTGCGCGAGATCGCCGACGACGTGGTCGACAACGACGGCCTCAAGGAAGGCCTGATCGCCACGCTGCAACGCGTCGACGAGCGGACCGAGGCCGAGGAAGAGGCGGAAACCGTCGCCCTGCTGTCTGATCCCACCCACATGCAGATGAGCGAACAGGAACTGATCCGCGCCCTGCAGAGCGACCGCGATGGCGGTCAGGAGGAGCGGTACTGAGTCCGGAAGGATCAGAACCTTTCACGATCGAGGCGGCCGAGGCCGCCCCTCCCATTGACGCGCCTCAAGAGGCGGCCGCCCGCCCGACCGGCGCGACGGCCGCCGCCCGCGCCGCCGTGCGGCCGCGCTTCCTGCGCCAGTACGAGCTGATCGAGCGGGTCCGGGCCTATGATCCGACCGCCGACGAAGCGCTTCTGAACCGCGCCTACGTCTACGCCGTGCGGATGCATGGCTCCCAGACCCGGGCCAGCGGCGATCCCTATTTCGCCCATCCGATCGAGGTGGCCGGCATCCTGACCGAGTACCGGCTGGACACCGCCTCCATCGTCACCGCCCTGCTGCACGACGTCATCGAGGACACCACCGCCTCGGGCGCCGACATCGCCGAGCTGTTCGGCGAAGAGGTGGCCGAGCTGGTTGAGGGCGTCACCAAGCTCTCCAAGCTGGAACTGGCCGCCGAGCACACGCGGCAGGCCGAGAACCTGCGCAAGTTCATCCTGGCCATCTCCAAGGACGTGCGGATCCTGATGGTCAAGCTGGCCGACCGCCTGCACAACATGCGGACGCTGAACTTCATCTCCAAGCCGGCCAAGCGCGAGCGGATCGCCCGCGAGACGCTGGACATCTACGCCCCGCTGGCCCGCAACATCGGCTGTCACCGCATCTGCACCGAGCTCGAGGAGCTGGCCTTCGAACACCTCAATCCGGTGGCCCGCAACGCCATCCTGCGCCGGCTGGAGGCCATGCGCACCGACCAGGGCCGGGCGGTGGAACAGGTTAGCGGCGAAATCACCCGCCTGCTCGACCGCGACGCCATCCCCGCCCGGGTGTTCGGCCGCGAGAAGCATCCCTTCTCGATCTGGCGGAAGCTGCAGCGCAAGTCGATCGGCTTCTCGCAGATGAGCGACATCTACGCCTTCCGCGTGATCGTCGACAGCGAGGAGGACTGCTACCGGGCGCTGGGCCTGATCCACCGCAACTGGCCGTGCATTCCCGAGCGGTTCAAGGACTTCATCTCCACCCCCAAGCGCAACAACTACCGCTCGCTGCACACCACGGTGGTCGGGCCCAAGGGCATGCGCATCGAGATGCAGATCCGCACCGAGGTCATGGACCGGGTAGCCGAGGACGGCGTGGCGGCGCACTGGCGCTACAAGAACTCCTCCTATGGCTTCGACCGCGAGGCCATGGAGGCCGACGGTGGCCGCGATCCGCTGGCCAACCTGCGCCAGCTGGTCCAGGTGCTGGAGCACGGCGGCGACGCCGAGGACCTGGTCGAACACGCCAAGCTGGAGATGTTCCTCGACCAGGTGTTCGTGTTCACGCCCAAGGGCAAGCTGGTCAGCCTGCCGCGCGGCGCCATGCCGCTGGACTTCGCCTACGGCGTCCACACCAACGTCGGCGACACCACCGTCGGAGCCAAAATCAACGGCGAACTCAAGCCCTTGCGGACACAACTTCAGAACGGCGACGTGGTCGAGATCGTGCGTGGGCCCAAGCCCGCGGTGCCGCCGGACTGGCGCTCGCTGGCGGTGACCGGCCGCGCCCGCTCGGCCATCCGCCGCCACATCCGCCAGACCGAGAAGGAAGAGTTCCTCCGGCTGGGCGTCTCGGCCATGGATCAGGCCTTCACGCGCGTCGGCAAGACCCGCTCGGGCGTCTCGCTGCGACCGGCGCTGGACCGGTTCGCCGTGGCGACCGAGGACGAGCTGTTCGACGCCGTCGGCCGCGGCCGGATCACCCCGGCCGACCTGCTGGAGGCGCTGTTCCCCGGCCTCAAGGACTCCGACATGGCCGCCGTGCTCGGCCGTCGCAAGATCGAGAGCGGCAAGGACGCGCGGCAGTATGTGCGCGGCAGCGGCATCCCGGCCGGCGCGGCGATCCAGTTCGCCACCTGCTGCAACCCGGTGCCCGGCGACCGCATCGTCGGCATCGTCGCTGACGAGAAGGCGCTGGACGTCCACGCCATCGACTGCCCGACACTGGAACAGTACGACGAGCGCCAGGACCTGTGGCGCGACCTGCACTGGTCGCCGGAGGCCGAGCGCAACACCATGGCCCGCACCCGCCTGCGCGCCACGATCCGCAACGCGCCGGGCGTTCTGGGCGAGGCCTGCGTCGCCATCGGCGAGGCCGGCGGCAACATCTTCAACCTGCTGATGCACCACCGGCAGGACGACTATTTCGACGTCGACTTCGATGTCGACGTCCGCGACGCCAAACACGCCACCAACATCGTCGCCGCCCTGCGCGCCAACCCGATGATCGAGACGGTCGAGCGGGCGCGGGGCTGACCTGACCTGACCGTCCTGCGTGCTTCGACACGCGCCTGCGGCGCTGCTCAGCATGACTATGGAGGGTAGCCTTCTTCTCTAGTCATCCTGAGCAGCCGCGAAGCGGCGTGTCGAAGGACGCAAGGCCCTAACTGCCGCCAGCGTCGCCCGCGTCACCCGCTCGGGCAGCGCGTCGAGCGCGAACCAGCCGCAGCCGCCCATCTTGTCCGGCTCCAGCACCGCCGGCTCGCCGACGCTGTCCTCCACCAGATAGACCGGCGCGGTCCAGTGCTGGCCATCGCCGGCGTCGATGGTGTCGGCCATGCACAGCAGGGCGCCGGGCGTGATGGTCAGGCCCAACTCCTCGGCGATCTCGCGGGCGCAGGCGGCGCGGATGGGCTCGCCCCAGTCGACCTTGCCGCCCGGCAGGCCCCAGTGCTGCGCCTCCGGTTCGCGCAGGCGCAGCACGAGCAGCAGCTTGCCGTCGCGAACAATGGCGGCGCCGACGCCGACGCCGGGACGGGGAGGGGCTTCCAACATGGATTCGAGTCTAGCCCGCCCGCCGCGCCGCGGCTATCAACGCCCCTCATGAACACCCAAGACGTCCTCGACGAATTCCGCGCCTGCGGGGCCCTGCGCGAAGGCCATTTCGTGCTGTCCAGCGGGCTGCACAGCCCGGTCTTCCTGCAGAAGAACCTGGTCTTCGCCCAGCCCGACCGCTGCGAGCGGCTGTGCAAGGCCCTGGCGGCGAAGATCGTCGCCCAGGTCGGCCAGCCGGACGTGGCGATCAGCCCGGCTGTCGGCGGCATCATCCCCGGCTACGAAACGGCCCGGCATCTGGGCGTGCAGTCCTTCTACGTCGAGCGCGAGGGCGGGGCCTTCAAGCTGCGGCGGGGCTTCCACATCGAGCCGGGCGCCAAGGTCGTCATGGTCGAGGACATCGTCACCACGGGCCTGTCCTCCCGCGAATGCATCGAGGCCATCCGCGCGGCGGGCGGCGAGGTGATCGCCGCGGCCTGCATCGTCGACCGCTCGGGCGGCAAGGCCGATGTTGGCGTGCCGCTGGTGGCGCTGGCGTCGCTGGATGTGCCCGCCTACGAGGCCGACAAGCTGCCGCCGGAGCTGGCGGCCATTCCGGTGCAGGACCCGGGGAGCCGGCGGCTGCGGTGATCTCATATTCCGCTCATTCCCGCGAAGGCGGGAACCCAGGCTTTTTTCTGGAATGGACGCGGCGCTGAACGTTAAAACACCTGGGTCCCCGCCTTCGCGGGGATGAGCGGATGTAAACGGATGCACCAGAGCCTGCGCCTCGGCGTGAACATCGACCATGTGGCGACCATCCGGAACGCCCGGGGCGCCAGCTATCCCGAGCCCGCGCGGGCGGCCGAGCTGGCCCTGGCGGCCGGCGCAGACGGCATCACCGCCCACCTGCGTGAGGACCGGCGGCATATCTCCGACGCCGACATCGAGGTGCTGGCGGCGCTGTGCCTCAAGCGCGGCAAGCCGCTGAACTTCGAGATGGCGGTCACCGACGAGATGCTCGGCATCGCGCTGTCGCACCGGCCGCGCGCCGCCTGCCTGGTGCCCGAGCGGCGCGAGGAGGTCACCACCGAGGGCGGCCTCAACATCGTCGCCGGCCACAACCACATCGCCCCGGCCGTGAAGCGCCTGCGCGACGCCGGCAGCCGCGTGTCCCTGTTCATCGATCCCGACCCGGTGCAGATCCGCGCCTCGGCCGAGATCGGCGCCCAGGTGGTCGAACTGCACACCGGCGCCTACTGCGACGCCTTCCGGGCCGGCGAGGCTGACCGCGCGCAGGCCATCCTGGCCCGCCTGCGCGACAGCGCCGCCCTGGCCGGGCAACTGGGGCTGGAGGTCCATGCCGGCCACGGCATCGACTACGCCACCGTCGCCCCGATCGCCGCCATTCCGGAGCTGGCGGAGCTGAACATCGGCCACTTCCTGATCGGCGAGGCCATTTTCATCGGCCTGACCGCCGCCATCCAGCGCATGCGGGCCCTGATGGACGCGGCAAGAACGGAAGCGGCGGCGTGATCATCGGCATCGGCTCGGACCTCTCCGACATCCGCCGCATCGAGAAGACGCTGGAGCGCTTCGGCGACCGCTTCATCGACCGCACCTTCACCGCCGTCGAGCGGGAGCGGTCGGAGCGCAAGGTCAACGCCCAGGGCGGCCGGGCGGCCAGCTACGCCAAGCGGTTCGCCGCCAAGGAGGCCTGCGCCAAGGCGCTGGGCACCGGCGTGCCGCGCCGCGGCGTCCACTGGGCGGACATGGGCGTGGTCAACCTGCGCAGCGGCAAGCCGACCATGGCCCTGACCGGCGGCGCGGCGGACCGGCTGGCCGAACTGACCCCGCAGGGCCACGTCGCGGTGATCCACCTGTCCCTGACCGACGATCACCCCTACGCCCAGGCCTTCGTGATCATCGAGGCGCTGCCGGCCCAGGCGTGATCGCGGCTGCCCCTTCGCCATGAAAGGGAGTTAACGGGCGCGCGCGGCGGGGATAGCGTACGACTCGTCGACCGGGCCGGGCCCGCATCTGCAAGGAAGAGCGCGCCGCCATGACCGACGCCGCCGACAAGGACCCTGAGGCCGAGCCGGGCGAGACGCCCGAGCCGCAGGGCGAGGCCGTCAAGGAACTGATCGACATCACCAAGACGGTGGCCTGGGCCCTGGCCATCGCGATGGTCGTGCGGATCTTCGTGTTCCAACCCTTCACCATCCCGTCGACCTCGATGAAGCCGAACCTGCTGATCGGCGACTACGTGATCGTGTCCAAGTTCAGCTACGGCTACAGCAAGAACTCGATCCCCTTCAGCCCGCCGCTGTTCAAGGGCCGCATCCTCGGCGGCGAGCCGAAGCGCGGCGACGTCATCGTCTTCAAGAGCCCGGCCGAGGGCCACAAGGACCTCATCAAGCGGCTGGTGGGCGTGCCCGGCGACCGCATCCAGGTGCTCGGCGGCGTGCTGCACGTCAACGGACAGGCGCTGAAGCGGGTGGCGGACGGGGAGGGCGAGACCCGCTCCTGCCCCAACGGCGCGGTGCCGACCCGCTGGCTGGAGACCAACACCGACGGCCGCACCTATGTCACCTATGACTGCGGTCCCGGCCGGCTGGACGACACCGACGTCTTCCTCGTGCCGGACGGCCACTACTTCTTCATGGGCGACAACCGCGACAACTCGATCGACAGCCGCGTGATTCCCCAGGCCGACGGCGCGGGCTACGTTCCGGCCGAGAATCTGATCGGCAAGGCCGAGACGGTGCTGCTGTCCTGGAACATCGGCGCCTCGATGTTCAAGCCCTGGACCTGGCTGGATCTGCGCTGGGGCCGGAGTTTCCACTCCCTCAAGGCGCCGACCGCGCCCGCCGCCAATACGCCATGAAGGCGAGTATACAGGCGCCGTGCTTGCCCGTGTCGTAATGGGAGACTAACCAGACTCGGGATAGCTGATCCGCGTCATTTGAAGAGAAAAGGGCCGCGCGCCGACATGACCGACGCCGCCGATACGCCGACGGAAACCGAAACCCCGCCCGCCGCCGTCAGAAGCGGCGCGGTCGAGGAGACGATCGAGATCGTCAAGACCGTCGTCTATGCCCTGCTGATCGCGCTGTTCCTGCGGGTCTTCCTGTTTCAGCCGTTCACGATTCCCTCGGCCTCGATGGAGCCGAACCTGCTGAAGGGCGACTACATCATCGTCAGCAAGTTCAGCTACGGCTACAGCCGCCATTCGGCGCCGTTCAGCCCGGCGCTGTTCAAGGGCCGGATCTTCGGCAACGAGCCCAGGCGCGGCGACATCATCGTCTTCAAGCTGCCGACCGACAACCGCACCGACTACATCAAGCGTCTGGTCGGCCTGCCCGGCGACCGGGTGCAGGTGAAGGGCGGGGTGCTGTTCGTCAACGAGAAGGCCGTGCCCCGCGTGTCGGAAGGGGCCGGAGACCCCGGCGTCTGCTGGACCGGCGCCCAGGTCGAACGCTTCCGCGAGACCAACCCCGAGGGCCGCGCCTACAAGACCTACGACTGCGGTCCGCGCGGCGACCTGGACGACACCCAGGTGTTCCTGGTGCCGGCCGGCCACTACTTCTTCATGGGCGACAACCGCGACAACTCGGCCGACAGCCGCGCCGACGTCGGCTTCGTGCCGGCCGAGAACCTGGTCGGCAAGGCGCAGATCATCCTGCTGTCCTGGAACGGCGAGGCCTCGCTGTTCAAGCCATGGACCTGGGTGCTGGACGCGCGGCCCGGCCGGTTCTTCAACATCCTGAAATGAACGCCCGGCTCTCGGCCGTCGAGGCGCTGGAGCAGCGCATCGGCCACAGCTTCGCCGATCGCGACCTTCTGGAGCGGGCCCTGACGCACTCCAGCGTCGGCGACGGCGCCCGCAAGGTGCGGCACAACGAGCGGCTGGAGTTCCTCGGCGACCGGGTGCTGAACCTGCTTGCCGCCGAGCGGCTGCTGGCGCTCGATCCCGACGCCAAGGAGGGCGTGCTGTCGCCCCGGCTGGCGGCCCTGGTCAACGGCAAGGCCTGCGCCCGCGTCGCCCGCCGCATCGGCCTCGCCCAGGCGCTGCGCCTGTCGGGCTCGGCCAGCAAGATCGGCGCGCGCGAGAGCGATGGCGTGCTGGGCGACGCCTGCGAGGCGCTGATGGCGGCCCTCTACATCGACGGGGGCCTGGACACCGCCCGCGCCTTCTTCCTGGAGGCCTGGGCCGAGGAGTTCGCCGACCCCTCGCCCGCCCGCGGCCGCGACCCCAAGACCCAGCTGCAGGAATGGGCCCAGGCCCGCGGCCTGCCGCTGCCCCGCTACGAGGTCGTCGGCCGCACCGGCCCCGACCACGCGCCGTCCTTCACCGTCCGCGTCCACATCCAGGGCCACGCCGCCGAGGACGCCGAGGGCCGCTCCCGCCAGGACGCCGAGAAGTCCGCCGCCTTGCAGATGCTGCTGCGGCGGGAGGGGGCGGAGTAGGGGGCGGGGACTGGATAGCGCGACGCGCAGCGACGCGATTTCCTGTCCCTCAACCGCGTCAGATGGTGTTGAGGGACAGCTACGCTTCGCGACGCGGTCCCAGCACGCCAAGTGCATGTCCCCGGCGCCTGTGCTACAGGCGCGCGCAATGACTGAAACCTCTCCCACCCGCGCGGGCTTCGCCGCCATCATCGGCGCGCCCAACGCCGGCAAGTCCACCCTGACCAACCGCCTCGTCGGCGCCAAGGTCTCCATCGTCACCCAGAAGGTCCAGACGACGCGCTTTCCCGTGCGCGGCGTGGCCATGCACGAGGGGGCCCAGATCGTCCTGGTCGACACCCCTGGCATCTTCAAGCCGCGCCGCCGGCTGGACCGCGCCATGGTCCGTTCGGCCTGGGCCGGGGCCGAGGACGCCGAGGCCGTCGTGCATCTGGTCGACGTCCAGGCCGAGCTGGCCGTGCAGGACGGCACGGCCAAGGGCGCCGACAAGAAGGCCATCGAGGACGTCCGCTCCATCGTCCAGGGCCTGCAGGGCGCCCGCCGCAAGGCCATCCTGGCGCTGAACAAGATCGACGGCGTCAAGCGCGAGCGGATGCTGGCCGTGGCCAAGGAGCTGTTCGACACCGGCGTCTACGACGAGGTGTTCATGATCTCCGCCGCCACCGGCGCCGGCGTCGACGACCTCAAGGCCCGGCTGGCCAGCCTGATGCCGGAGGGCCCCTGGCTCTATCCGGAGGACCAGACCGCCGACCTGCCGGTCCGCCTGCTGGCCGCCGAGATCACGCGGGAGAAGCTCTACCTGCGCGTCCACGAGGAACTGCCCTACGCCGCCAGCGTCGAGACCCACGCCTTCGAGGAGCGGGCGGACGGCTCGCTGCGCATCGAGCAGACCATCCTGGTCGAGCGCGAGGGCCAGCGCGCCATCATCATCGGCGCCAATGGCCAGACCCTGAAGTGGATCGGCACCGCCGCCCGCGAGGAGCTCACCGACCTGCTCGAGCGCAAGGTGCACCTGTTCCTGCACGTGAAGGTCCGCGAGACCTGGGCCGAGGAACGCGGCACCTACGAAGGCATGGGCCTGGACTTCGACGTCTGATTTCAGGGGACAGTTCAAGATGTCCCTTGGGACACCTTAAACTGTTCCCGACCTGCCACCCGGGGAGTCGTTCGAATGCTGCGCGCTGCGATTTTCACTGCCGCTCTGGCCCTCGCCACCCCCGCCCTGGCCGCCACGCTGGAGGAGGACATCGCCGTTGTCCTCGACCAGCTGCATCTGGCGGCGTCGAAGGCCGACGGCCCGGCCTATTTCGCGCTCTATACGCCCGAGGCTGTGTTCCTCGGCACCGACGTCACCGAGCGCTGGACGATCCCACAGTTCAAGGCCTACGCGCAGCCCTTCTTCGACAAGGGCCAGGGCTGGACCTACGCCGCCCGCGAGCGGCAGGTGACCATCGCGCCGGTCGACTGCCGCTGCGTGGCCTGGTTCGACGAGGTGCTCGACAGCCAGTCCTACGGCACGGCGCGCGGCACGGGGACGCTGGTGAAGACCGCCGACGGCTGGAAGGTGACCCAGTACGCCCTGACCTTTCCGATCCCCAACGACGTCGCCGACGAGGTCATCGCGCGGATCAAGGCCTTCGAGGCGGGGAAGAAGTAGCAATCGCCCTGCGTGCTTCGACACGCCCCTCCGGCGCTGCTCAGCATGACGTGGGAGGATAGCCTTTTGACTCCGTCATCCTGAGCAGCCGCGCAGCGGCGTGTCGAAGGACGCAATGCGCCGCTTCACCGCACCGCCGCGCAGGCCAGGCGCAGGCTGCGCAGGGCGCGCAGCGCCTCAGCGGCTTCATCGTCCGACCCCAGCCGCAGGCTCAGGGCCTCAATGCCGCCGGCGTCGCCGCCGAAGCGGGCGCGCAGCGACACGCTGGCGCCGGTGCGGGCGGCGTCCAGGTCAAGGTCGCTCGCGCTCCAGTCCAGATCCGGCGTCCGCAACCGGCCGTCGTCCATCCGCAGGGTGATGCGGGAGGCGCAGTCCTCGCCGCTCCAGGCCTCCAGGGTCCCCCGGCGCTCGCCCAGCGGTGTGACGGCCGTGACCCGCGCTCCGGCGGTCAGGCGCGCCAGGGTGGCATGCTCGGCGGCCGGGGCCAGCGGCAGGAACAGCGCGATGGGCAGCAGGAGGGACGCGAACACAGGGAGGCCTCGCCGGAACAGATCAGGTACGCTATCTGATCTGCATGGAATGGGAAGACGAGGCCTATGTGCTGTCGGCGCGGGCGCACGGCGAGACCGGCGCCATCGTTGATCTGCTCACCGAGCGGCATGGCCGGTTCGCCGCCCATGTGGCCGGCGGGGCCTCGCGGCGCATGAAGCCGTTCCTGCAGGCCGGGGCGCGGGTGCTGGCGCAGTACCGGGCCCGGGTGGAGGGCCAGCTGGGCGCGGCGCTGCTTGAGCCGGTGGGCGAGGGGCCCTCGGCCCTGTTCGACGACCCGCTGGCTCTGAGCGGCCTGGCCGCCGCCGCCGCCGTGGCCGCCGGGGCGCTGCCCGAGCGCGAGCCGCATCCTGGCGCCTTTCTGGCCTTCGAGGCGCTGAGCGCCGCCTTCGCCCTGACCGACATCTGGCCGGCGGTCTTCGTGCGCTTCGAGGCCGGGCTGCTGGAAGAGCTGGGCTTCGGGCTGGACCTGACCAAATGCGCCTCGACCGGCGCGGTCGATGATCTGCTCTGGGTCAGCCCGCGCACCGGCCGGGCGGTCAGCCGCGCGGCGGGGGAGCCCTACGCCGACCGCCTGCTGCCGCTGCCGGGGTTCCTGCTGTCGTCGCAGGGCGGCCTGCGCGACGGCGACGTCCGCGCCGGCTTCGACCTGACCGGCCATTTCCTGGAGCAGTTCGTGTTCGGCCCCCTGAACCGCCCGCTGCCGCCGGCCCGGGTCTGGCTGCTGGACAAGCTGGCCGACGCGGGGAGGTTGTAGTCATGAGCTTGCCGGTTATCGACATCGCCCCGCTGTTCGCCGCCGACACCTCGGTCCGCGAGGCTGTCGCCGGGGAGATCGCGCGGGCCTGCCGCGCCGACGGCTTCTTCTACGTGTCCGGCCATGGCGCGGAGACGCAGCTGGAGACCCTGGCCGCTGAAAGCCGCCGCTTCTTCGCGCTGCCGGAAACCGACAAGGCCGCCATCGCCATGAGCCACGGCGGCCCCGCCTGGCGCGGCTGGTTCCCGGTCGGCGGCGAGCTGACCTCCGGCCGGCCAGACCTGAAGGAGGGCCTCTATCTGGGCGAGGAACTGGGCGAGGACGACCCGCGCGTCGCCGCCGGCTGGCCGATGCATGGCCCCAACCAGTGGCCGGCCGCGCAGCCGACGCTGCGTGCCGCCGTGCTGGACTACATGGCCGCCGTGACCTGCGTGGGCCATGCGCTGATGGCGGGCGTGGCGCTGAGCCTGGGGCTGCCGGCCGCCTATTTCCATGACCATTACACGGCGCACCCGACCGTGCTGTTCCGCATTTTCCACTATCCGGCGACGCCGCCGGCCGACGGCCGTGACTATGCGTTCGGCGTCGGCGAGCACACCGACTACGGCCTGCTGACCCTGCTGGCCCAGGACGACAGTGGCGGGCTGCAGATCAAGGGGCGCGACGGCGTCTGGTTCGACGCCCCGCCGGTCCCCGGGACGCTGGTCTGCAACATCGGCGACATGCTCGATCGCCTGACGCGCGGCGTCTACCGCTCTGCGCCGCACCGGGTGATCAACACCTCGGGCGCCGACCGCCTGAGCTGGCCGCTGTTCTTCGATCCGGGCTTCGACGCGGTCGTCGAGCCACTGCCGCTGGAGGGCGCGGCGGGCCGCGAGGCGCGCTGGGACGCGGCGGACCTGGACAGCATCAGCGGGCCGTACGGCGAGTACCTGCTGGGCAAGGTCGGGAAGGTTTTCCCGGAGCTGGGGAAGCGGGTGCTTTAGTCTGGGGACTGGATATCGTGTCCCCACCGGGGACATGATTTCCTGTCCCCGACCCTTGGCTGGCGATGCGACGATCGGGGACAGCTAATGGTGTCCGCAAGGGACACCAAAAGCAGTCCCCAACTGCTAGAACAAGACCCGAACCACACTCCCGATTCGAGCATGACCCTGCAAACCCCTCCGCCGGGCGACGGCGACCGCATTCTGGACGAGCCGCTGACCGAGGCGCTGTCGCGGCGGTATCTGGCCTACGCCCTGTCGACGATCAGTTCCCGGGCGCTGCCCGACGTGCGCGATGGCCTCAAGCCCGTGCACCGGCGGCTGATGTACGCGATGAGCAACATGCGGCTGAACCCCGAGGCCGCGGCGCGCAAATGCGCCAAGGTGGTCGGGGAGGTGATGGGTAACTTCCACCCGCACGGCGACCAGTCGATCTATGACGCCCTGGTCCGCCTGGCCCAGGACTTCTCGCAGCGCTACATGCTGATCGAGGGGCAGGGGAACTTCGGCAACATCGACGGCGATAACCCCGCCGCCATGCGCTACACCGAATGCCGGATGACGGCGGCCGCGATGCTGCTGCTGGACGGCATCGACGAGGACGCGGTCGACTTCCGCCCCACCTATGACGGCCAGGACGAAGAGCCGGTCGTGCTGCCCTCGGGCTTCCCCAACCTGCTGGCCAACGGCAGCTCCGGCATCGCCGTGGGCATGGCCACCTCGATCCCGCCGCACAACGCCGGTGAGCTGATCGACGCCTGCCTGCTGCTGCTCAAGTCGCCGAACGCCACGACGGCCGACCTTATGGAGCACGTGAAGGGCCCCGATTTCCCGACCGGCGGCGTCATCGTCGAGTCCCAGGCCTCGATGCTGGAGACCTACGAGACCGGCCGCGGCGGGGTTCGCACCCGCGCGCGCTGGTTCAAGGAGGAGCAGTCCCGAGGCGGCTGGCAGATCGTCGTCACCGAGATCCCCTACCAGGTGAAGAAGTCCGATCTGGTCGAGCAGCTGGCCGAGCTGATCGAGAACAAGAAGGCTCCGCTGCTGGGCGACGTGCGCGACGAGAGCGCCGAGGACGTGCGCCTTGTCCTCGAACCCAAGAGTCGCACGGTCGAGCCCGAGATACTGATGGAGAGCCTGTTCCGGCTGTCCGACCTGGAGGTGCGCTTCTCGGTCAACATGAACGTGCTGGACGCGCGCGGCACGCCCGGCGTGATGGGGCTGAAGAGCTGCCTGCAGCATTTCCTGGCGCACCGGCGCGAGGTGCTGATCCGCCGGGCACGCTTCCGGCTGGGCAAGATCGAGGCCCGGCTGCACATCCTGGACGGCCTGCTGGTCGCCTATCTGAACCTGGACGAGGTCATTCGCATCGTCCGCTACGAGGACGAGCCCAAGCAGAAGCTGATCGCCGCCTTCGCGCTGAGCGACCTGCAGGCCGACGCCATCCTCAACACCCGCCTGCGCCAGCTGGCCAAGCTGGAAGAGATGGAGCTGCGCCGCGAGCACGCCGAGCTGGCCGAGGAGCGCGACGGCATCAACGCCATGCTGGCGTCGGACGCCATGCAGTGGAAGCTGGTCGGGCAGGGGCTCAAGGACGTCCAGAAGGTGCTGGGCCAGGCGACGACGGTGGGCAAGCGCCGCAGCGATTTCGCCGACGCGCCGGCCGTCTCGGCCGATGTCTCGGTCGAGGCCTTCGTGGTCCGCGAGCCGATCACCGTCATCCTGTCGGAGAAGGGCTGGATCCGCGCCGCCAAGGGCAAGGTCGAGGATCCGTCGGAGCTGAAGTTCAAGGAAGGCGACAAGCTGGGCTTCATTGTTCCAGCAGAAACAACGGACAAGCTGCTTATCTTCGCGTCAGACGGGCGCTTCTTTACCGTTGATTGCAGCAAGCTTCCGTCCGCCCGCGGACACGGCGAGCCGCTGCGGCTGATGGTCGATATCGACGACAAGGTGAAGCTGATCGACGTCTTCCCGCACAAGCCGGGCCGCAAGCGGTTCCTGGCCAGCAAGGCCGGCTACGGCTTCATCCTGCCCGAGGACGAGGCCCTGGCCTTCCGCCGGGCCGGCAAGCAGGTGCTGAACGGCGAGGCCCTGGTGTCGCTGGAGGCTGTGGGGGACCGCGTGGCCGTGGTCGGCGACAACGGCAAGATCCTGATCTTCGCCATGGACGAACTGCCCGAAATGCCGCGCGGCAAGGGCGTCAAGCTGCAGTCCTACCGCGAGGGCGGCCTGCGCGACGCGACGGCTTTCGACAGCGCGGTCGGCGCCGGCTGGATCGATGCGGCCGGCCGCACGCGCGAGTGGACGGACTGGCAGGGCTGGGTCGGCAAGCGCTCCGGCGCCGGCAAGCTGGCCCCCAAGGGCTTCCCGGCGAGCAAGCGGTTCCGGCCGAAGTAGCCTGATGAAGGAGGCTTCGGTGGAGACCGTCCTCGCGCGCTATGACATTACGAACGCCATTCTCGGACTATTGGGACTTGTTGTCGTCTATCCGGCCTTCGTCTTCGGCGTACCGCTGTTCAGACACGACGACTACGCGTCGTTTATCGATAGCACTCGCTACGGCTACAGTTGGGTAGTGCTCATGCTGGCATCTCCTTACTCCGTCGTTGTTGGGGGGCTGTTGCTGGTAGACATGATCCGGATGAAGGGGGGCGGCGTTGTGGTTCGTGACGGCCTGCTGATCTTCAGCGGTCCGTGGAGAGCATCGGTGGCGATCGTCGCCATAGAAGCAGTGGAAGTCAGCCGCAGTCCCTACGGTGTCCGCGTCCGGTGGGCCGGCCGCAGCCGAAACTTCAACACGCTGCTCATGCGACCGGGTCGGGCAGAGATTCTGGAAGCGATCCTCGCCCTCCGGCCTGATCTGCAACCGGGCGAGACCACGACGGCTTGACCCGGCCCTTGCGGCCGCTCCCAGTGTTGGGGCGGTTCACAGCAGGGAGGTGAGTCGTGGATCGGTATCTCAACGCATCGGAAGCCGCCGTGCGGCTGGGGGTCTCGGCCAAGGCGCTGCGGCTGTACGAAGAACGCGGCCTGTTGACGCCGCCGCGCACCGGCGTGGGCTGGCGGGCCTATGGACCGGCGGAGATCGCGCGGGCGGCCGAGATCGCAGCTCTGCGGGCGCTGGGGCTGAGTCTTTCGCAGACGGCGCGGGTGCTGGCCGGCGACGCGGCGGACCTGGAGCCGGCGCTGGCGGCGCATCAGGCGATGTTGGAGGGGCAGGGCGCGCGGCTTGTCCAAACTATAAACCGGATCAAGGTGCTGCGGGCCGATCTTCGCGCGGGAAAGACGCCGTCTCCTGGGGATCTGGCCACCCTGATCGCTGCATCGCGCGAGCCGGCTGTCGCCCTCGACCTGCCCTGGCCCTGGGACGGAGAGCAGTTTGAACTGCCGACCTTGGCGCCCCTGACCTGGCTGGTCGGCCCGCTGGGCAGCGGCAAGACGCGGCTGGCCATGGCGCTGGCGCAGGCCATCCCCGGCGCGCGGTTCGTCGGGCTGGACCGCGTCGCGCCGGCCGACCTGTCGTCGCCGGTGCAGGCCGCGCTCGACTGGCTGGCGGGGGAGGGCGCCGCCCGTTCCGACGCGCTGGTCGCGCTGATGGGCCATCTGGCGGCCGATGACGCGCCGCGGGTCGTCGATCTCGTAGAACAGGGTCTGGACGCACCGACACAGGAAGCGCTGGCCGCCTGGCTGCGCCGCCGGCCGGCCGACGCCGCGCCGCTGGTCCTGATGACCCGATCGAGCGCGATGCTGGACCTGGAGGCGGTGGGATCCGGCGAGACCCTGATCCTTTGCCCGGCCAACCACAGTCCGCCCGTGGTCGTCGCGCCGGTTGCGGGCGCGCCGGGCTACGAGGCGCTGGCCGCGTGTCTGGCGACGCCGCAGGTGCGGGCGCGAACGGAGGGCATGCGGGCGGTGATGGCATAACGGTCGGGGAAAAGGGGACAGTCACTCATTTCCAGGGTGCGCCTTCGTTGCCGACGTCGGAAATGAGTGACTGTCCCCCTTTTCCATCGCACGCCCGGGCTTGCCGAGTCGGCGAGCGCCGTTACTCTCACGCCTCAAACGGCCGTTCGAGCCGAAGGGGAGTCCATATGATCGATCTGCGCCGGGGCCTGCTGGCCGCCGCGACCGCGCTGGCCCTGACCGGGATGGTCGCCGCGCCGACCTTCGCGGCCGAAAAGCCCGCCGCGATGGGCGTGCCGGCCGCCAGTCCCGAGAAGATGGGCTTCTCATCCGAGCGACTGGCGCGGCTCGACGCGGGCCTGCGCGCAATGGTCGACAGGGGGGTGGTCCCCGGCATCGCTACGGTGCTGGTCCGCCACGGCAAGGTCGTTCACAGCGACATCTACGGCAAGGTCGACAGCGCCACCGGCGCGCCGGTCACGGCCGACACCCTCTGGCGGATGTACAGCCAGACCAAGCCGGTGACCGGCGTGGCCATGATGATGCTCTACGAAGAGGGCAAGTGGCGGCTGGACGACCCGGTTACGAAATACGTGCCCGAGTTCGCGGGTCTGAAGGTGTTCAAGGGCCTGGACGCCGACGGCAAGCCGATCCTGGAGCCGATCAGCCGGTCGGCGACCATGCGCGAGCTGATGACCCACACCGCCGGCTTCGGCTACGGCCTGGTGGCCGACAACTACGTCGACAAGGTCTACCAGGAGAGCGGCATGTTCCGCGCGCCGACGCTGGCGGACGGCATGGCCGAGGCGAGCCGGCTGCCGCTGGCCAGCCAGCCGGGAACGGAATGGCGCTACTCCATCGCCGTCGACATCCAAGGCTACATCATCGAGAAGCTGTCCGGGCAGAGCCTGCCCGACTTCATGCGCAGCCGCATCTTCACACCGCTGAAGATGGTCGACACCGACTTCTGGGTTCCGGAGGAGAAGCGCTCGCGGCTGGCGACGCTCTACGCCTTCAATCCCAAGACCGGCCAGCTGGTCCCGGCCGAGGGCTTCATGGTGCTGCCGGTCGACAAGATCCCGACGGCGGCCAACGGCGGCGGCGGGCTGGTCTCGACGATGGCCGACTTCACCCGCTTCGCGACCATGCTGGCCAACGAGGGCGAGCTGGACGGCGTGCGTATCCTGGCGCCGGCCACCATCAGGCTGATGGCGACCAACCACCTGACCGACGAGCAGCTGGCGAAGAAGCCGATCGGCGACGGCGTCGGCTTCGGCCTGGGCGTGGCGGTGATCATGGATCCGGCGAAGGCCGGGACCATCGCCGGCAAGGGCAGCTACAGCTGGGGCGGCGCGGCCGGCACCTGGTTCTGGGTCGACCCCGAGAACGACGTCGCCTTCCTGGGCTACATCCAGGTGCTGGGTGGCAGCCGCCTGCGGCTCGACGAACTGTCGGCGCAGCTGGTCTACCAGGCGCTGGTCGATCCGGAAAAGTAGCGATACCGTCGCGCGTCCACTGCCTGGGAAGGGCCTGACATGGAACTGATCATCCTCCTGATCGTCGTCGGGGTCCTGGCCCTGCTGCTGGTCGGCGTCTACAACCGGCTGGTCGCGCTGCGGGCCCGGGCCGACCAAGCCTTCGCCGACATCGACGTGCAGCTCAAGCAACGCCACGACCTCATCCCCAACCTGGTCGAGATCGTGAAGGGCTACGCCGCCCACGAGAAGTCGACGCTGGACGCGGTCATCACCGCCCGAAACGCGGCGACGCACGCCGGCTCGGTCGAGGAGAAGGTCCAGGCCGAGGGCGTGCTGACCGGCGCGCTGGGCCGGCTGTTCGCCCTTTCGGAGGCCTACCCGGACCTCAAGGCCAACACCAACTTCCTGGGGCTGCAGAGCGAGCTGTCGGACGTCGAGAACAAGCTGGCCGCCGCCCGCCGGTTCTTCAACAACGCCATCGCCGAGTACAACACCGGCCGCCAGTCCTTCCCGGCCGTGCTGTTCGCCGGGATGTTCGGCTTTGCGCCCCGCACCAGCTTCGACCTGGGCGAGCAGCGCGCGGCGCTGGACGTCGCGCCGGCGGTGAAGTTCTGAAATGAGCACCGTGTCCCCGGCGCAGGCCGGGTCCATGGGCCGGACGCCGCGCCTGAAGCAGGGGTGCCGGCCTTCGCCGGGATGACCGGAGACAGATGATGGGGGCGTTCGGCCTCTACACCCACATCCAGGCCAACAATGTCCGGTCGGCGATCCTGCTGGCCGGCTTTCCGGTGCTGCTGCTGGGCATCGTCTACGCCCTGACGCTGGGACTGATCGGGGCCGGCGTCCTGCCGTCGACAGGCCGGCTGGACGGCGACCTGGCGCTCGCCGGGCGGATGATGATCGCCGGCGCGCCGCTGGCCCTGGGCGTAGCCGGCGTCTGGTTCCTGATCGCCTGGCTGGGCAACACCGCCATCATCGACCTGGCCACCGGGGCCAGGAAGGTGACCCGCACCCAGGAGCCGGACCTTTACAACCTGCTGGAAAACCTCTGCATCTCGCGCGGCGTGCCGATGCCCGGCCTGCGGATCATCGACAGCGAGGCGATGAACGCCTTCGCCAGCGGCGTGAACGAGAAGCAGTACAGCATCACCGTGACCCGCGGCCTGATGGCGGCGCTGGACGAGGCCGAGCTGGAGGCGGTTCTCGCCCACGAGCTGACCCATGTGGTGAACCGCGACGTGCGGACCATGAATATCGCCGCCGTCTTCGCCGGGGTGATCACCCTTCTGGCCCAGATCATCTTCCGGGGCGTGCAGTTCGGCGGCGGCCGGTCGGGCAAGGGCAGCAAGGGGGCAGGGCTGTTCATCCTCGTCGCCCTGGCCGTGGCGGCGATCGGCTACGTGCTGGCCATCGTCATCCGCATGACCCTGTCGCGGGCCCGCGAATACGTCGCCGACGCCGGGGCGGTGGAGCTGACCCGCAACCCCGACGCCATGATCGGCGCCCTGCGCAAGATCTCCGCCGCGCCGGTGAAGCTGGAAGCGCCCGAGGCGGTGCAGGCGATGTTCCTCGACAACGAGCCGTCCGGCGTCATGGACATCTTCGCCACCCACCCGCCGATCGAGAAGCGGATCGCGGCTCTGGTGAAGTACGCGGGCGGGCAGGACGGCCCGGCGGCGATCGTGGCGCCGGCCAGGGGGCCGTGGGCGTAGGCGCCTACTTCTTGCCCAGCCGGGGCATGGCCGGTCCACGCAGCTGGCGTTCCCGTTCAAGCAACGCGCCGGCCTCGTCCCGCTCGCGGGCCGACATCAGCATCCAGCCCTGGCCCTTCAGCACCTCCAGCGGCGAGAAGCGCGCCTTGTAGGCCATCTTCTCGCTGCCCGGCACCCAGTAGCCCAGGTAGACGTAGGGCAGGCCGTTGAGGCCGGCCTGGATGATGTGATCCAGGATGATGAAGGTGCCGAGACTGCGGCGCTCCTCGCGCGGATCGTAGAAGCTGTAGACCATCGACAGGCCGTCCCCCATCAGGTCGACCAGGATGCAGGCGATCAGGTCGCCTGGTCCGCCGTCCTTCGAGGGGGTGCGGTACTCGATGACATGGGTTCGGACGGCGGTGTCCTCGACCATGGCCACGTAGTCGGGCCAGGTCATCTCGGCCATGCCGCCGTCGGCGTGGCGGGCGAGCAGGTAGCGACGCAGCAGGTCGAACTGCTCCATCGTCGCCTCGGCCTCGACCAGGTGGCGGCGAAGGTCGGCGTTGCGCGCCAGCACCTTCCGCTCCGAGCGGCTGAACCGGTAGTCGCCGACCGGGATGCGGGCCGAGGTGCAGGCGCTGCAGCTCTCGCAGGCCGGGCGATAGGCGATGTGCTGGGAGCGGCGGAAGCCGGACTGGGTCAGGCTGTCGTTGACCGAGGGGCCGTCGCCGGGCGGCAGGTGGGCGAAGACCTTGCGCTCCTCCCGGCCCGGCAGATACGGGCACGGCGAGGGGGCCGTCAGGAAGAAACGCATCCGTCTCGATGTGAAGTGATGCGTCAATGCCCCGTCGCCTTGCGGCTCTCCTCAGTCCCCGAAAGGATTAGCGCCCATGATTTGGAAACGTGCAAGACGGCATTGGGCGACCCTTGTTCGTCAATCCGGCGGCAGAACCGGCGCTTCACGCAGCAGGATGATCGAGATGCGGCGGTTGCCGGCCAGCATCGGATCGTCAGGGTAAAGCGGATCGGAATTGGCCTTGCCGGCCACCTGGTAGACCCGGTCCGGATCGACGCCGAACCCCTGCAGCAGCTGCCGCGACATGTCGGCGCGGTCGGAGGACAGCTTCCAGTCCCCGGCCGCCGTGCGGCCGTTGGGGCTCATGTTGGTGTGGCCGCTGATGCTGATGCGGTTGGGCAGCTGGTTGATGATCCGGGTGATGGCGCGCAGCAGGATCCGGGCGCGGTCGTTGGGGGCGGCGGCGCCCTCCTTGAACATCGAGCGGCCTTCCTGGTCGACCAGCTGGATGCGCAGGCCCTCCGGCGTCTGGTCGATCATGATCTGCTTCGAAAGTTCGGCGAGCTCGGGCATGTCCTGCAGCGCCTGGCGCAGCGACTGGGCCGCGGAGGCGAAGGCGGCCTCCTCGCGGGCCTGAAGCTCCTTGCGCAGCGCCTCCTCGCTGGCCTGGTCCAGGCTGCTGGCGCCCGGGCTGTTCTCGCTCTGGCCGGTCTCGCGCACATTGGGCGGCGCCTCGGGCGCCATCTGCTCGACCGTGGACATCGAGCCGGAGCTCTTGGCGCCGTCGTCGCCCAGCGCCGTTCCGCCCAGGATGCCGCCCGAGCCGCTGGTCGTCTCGGCCACGCTGGCCGGGGCGAAATAGTCGGCGATGCCGCGCTTCTGTTCGGGGCTGGTGGTGTTGATCAGCCACATCAGCAGGAAGAAGGCCATCATGGCGGTCACGAAGTCGGCGTAGGCGACCTTCCAGGCGCCGCCGTGGTGTCCGCCGCCGACGACCTTCTTGACCTTCTTGATCATGATGGGCGCGTCGCTGCTGAGCGCCATGGTGAAACCCCGCTTAACCTTGATCAGGAAGGTCGCCGCCGGATGTTAAGATGGTGTTGAGGTCGTGCGTCCTTCGACACGCGCTCTTCGAGCGCTGCTCAGGATGACTAGCTTTGAAGGCCTTACCCCAATAGTCATCCTGAGCAGGCGCGCAGCGCCGTGTCGAAGGACGCAATGAGGATGCCGCTCTGATGAAGACCGCGTTTGTAGGCCTTGGCGTCATGGGTTTTCCGATGGCCGGCTACCTGGCGAAAGCCGGGCATGAGGTCGCGGTGTTCAACCGCAGCCCGGAAAAGGCGAATCGCTGGGTCTCAACCCACAGCGGCCGGGCCGGCGCGAGCATCGGCGAGGCCTGCGCCGGCGCCGAGCTGGTCGCCCTGTGCGTCGGCAACGATGACGACGTGCGCGCGGTCGTCCCGCAGGCGCTGGCGACCATGGCGAGCGGCGGAATCATCGTCGACCACACCACCACCTCGGCGAAGGTGGCCCGCGAGATGGCCGTGCTGGCGGCGGAGGGCGGCCGCTGGTTCGTCGACGCGCCGGTCAGCGGCGGCCAGGCGGGGGCCGAGAGCGGCCAGCTGACCATCATGGCCGGCGGCGACGCGGCCGCCTACGCCCGCGCCGAGCCGGTCATCTCCGCCTATGCCAAGGCCGTGCGCCGCATGGGCGAGGTCGGCACCGGCCAGCTGACCAAGATGTGCAACCAGATCGCGATCGCCGGCGCCGTCCAGGGCGTGGCCGAGGCGCTGCACTTCGCCCGCCGCGCCGGCCTCGACACCGACGGCGTGCTGGCCGCCATCTCCAAGGGCTCGGCCCAGAGCTGGCAGATGGAGAACCGCTGGGCGACGATGAGCGAAGGCAAGTTCGACTTCGGCTTCGCGGTCGACTGGATGCGCAAGGACCTGGGCATCGCGCTGGACGAGGCGCGGACCAACGGCGCGCGGATCGCCGCCACGGCCCTGATCGACCAGTTCTACGCCGAGGTTCAGGCCATGGGCGGCGCCCGCTGGGACACTTCGAGCCTGGTGGCGAGGCTGGAGCGGGACGGGTGATCGCGGCGCTGAAAGCGCTCACGTGACCCTGAAACCGCTCATCCCCGCGGAGGGAAAATGGCCTCAGCCTGTGCCCGCCACGTAGCCGATCAGGGTCGCCATCTTCTGGATGTAGGTCCCGGTGGAGATGCCGGTGACCGGCGTGTCGGTCGTGAACGGCGAGGTGTCGGTGATGTCGCCCACGTGGGTCTGCGAATAGTCGCCGGGAGCGGGCGTCGCCGCCCCGTCGCCGCTGTACGGATGGCTGGTCGAGCGTAGCGGCGTGGGCCACCAGCCCTGGGCGTTCAGGTCGGCGAGGATGGCGCGTACAGCGTCCGGCGTCGGGGCGGCGATGGCATTGTCGCTGCTGTTGAGGTCCGACACGGTGATGTCGCCCAGCGCGAAGAAGCGGGGCAGGGGCAGCCGCTCGCGGGACGCCAGGGGCGAGCCTTTCACGGCCTCCGCGGGCGACAGGGCGCGCGCCGTCTCGTAGCGGCTGCGGAGGCCCGCCAGGTCGATCTTCCGAAAGGCGCTGTAGTGGCCGAGCGTCTTCACCGGATCGTAGTCGACGTAGTACTCGCCGTTGATCACGTTCGAGCCGCGACGATGGACGTAGAGCGGCCGGTCCGTGCCGATCTCGATGAAGGTCGGGTGCGTGCGGCCGTCAGGACGCGGCTCGGCCAGCTTCACGCGGTCCAGCCAGTCCAGCGCCTCCGGCGCCCGCGCCAGGAAGGCCTCGTCGCCGGTCAGCCGGTGGAACAGCAGAAGCTGGCCGACATTGGTCGCCGTCGTGTGGGTGGCCAGCGCCAGCGGCTCGTAGGAGCGCGCGGCGGCCGGCTTGAGGTCGAGGCCGTGCTGCAGGCCCCAGCCGGCCTGCGGCGCCGGCTGCTGGCAGTTGACGAAGCAGGCCATGGCCCGGCGGATCGCCGCGTCCGTCCGCTCATCGCCCAGGGTCTGGCGGACCATCATCAGGAACTTGATGTTCTCGCCGGCGACGTCGTCGTTGAAGGTGACATAGCCGGTGTAGTCGGGCCGTCCGCCCTTCGAGAAGCTGTCCATGTGCGGATAGCGCTGGGGCCAGCCGCCGCTGGCCAGCTGGCTCTGCAGAACCAGACCGATGGCCTTGTCGAGCGCCGGCCGGAAGCGGGCGTCGCGCTTCTCCAGGTAGATGCGCAGCAGGAACTGCATCGCCTCCGACGTGCCGGCGTCGTCGAACGTCGCGTTGCCGTAGTAGTGCTGGAATTCCTCCAGCCGCCAGGCGTTCCTGCCGACGGTGGCGTACCAGCGCTTCAGCGACTCCTCGCCGTCGAAGTCGATCAGGTAGTTCCAGCCACCGCTCGGCAGCTGGCCGGCGATCAGCGCGCCCGCCGCCCCGGCCGCGGCGTCGTAGAACTGCTCGTCGCCGGTGGCGTGATACGCGTCGAGGAACAGGTGGCCCATGGTCGCCGTGCCCGGCGGCTGGACCCAGATCATCGAGGGCAGGGCCTCGATCTCGCCCCAGCGTCGCGAGAAGTCGGGCAGGTAGGCCCAGACGTAGCCGCCGTTGACGGCGACCCTGTCGGTCATGAAGGCGGTGGCCCGCTTCATCGCGGCCAGAACCTCGGCGCGGGCGGGAGGCTCACCGGCCAGGGCCGGCATCCCCACGACACCGGTTACCAGTGCGGCTCCGGCGAGAAACTGACGTCGACGGATCATGGCGGCTGCGAAGTCCCCTTCGGTCAGGCGCCGAGCAGTCTGGCGGCGCGGGGCGCGAAGTAGGTGATGACGCCCGCGCAGCCGGCGCGCTTGAAGGCGCCCAGGCTCTCGAGGATGGCGCGCTGCTCGTCGATCCAGCCGTTCTGCGCCGCAGCCATGATCATCGCGTACTCGCCGCTGACCTGGAAGGCGAAGGTCGGCATGGAGAATTCCTGCACAACCCGTTGAACGATATCGAGATACGGCATCCCGGGTTTGACCATGACCATGTCCGCGCCCTCGGCGATGTCGAGGGCGACCTCGCGCAGGGCCTCGTCTGTGTTGGCCGGGTCCTGCTGGTAGGTCTTCTTGTCCGAGGGGCCCAGCGTGCCGAGCTTGCCCGAGCCGATGGCGTCGCGGTACGGACCGTAGAAGGCCGAGGCGTATTTGGCGGCGTAGGACATGATCATAGTGTTCTGGAATCCTTCGGATTCCAGCGCCGCGCGGATGATGCCGATGCGGCCGTCCATCATGTCCGACGGGGCGAGGATGTCGCAGCCGGCCCGGGTCTGGACCAGGGCCTGCTCGACCAGCCGTTCGATGGTCGGGTCGTTGGCGATGTCGCCGTTCTCGATGATCCCGTCGTGGCCGTGGTCGGTGAAGGGGTCCAGCGCCACGTCGCACATGATTCCGACTTCCGGCGCGGCGTCCTTCATCGCGCGGACGGCGCGGCAGATCACGCCGTTGGGGTCGGCGGCCATCGACCCGGCGGCGTCCTTCCGGGCCCCGTCGATGTAGGGGAAGATGGCGATGGCCGGGATGCCCAGGCCGCGCGCCTCGATCGCGGCCTTGACGCAGTCGTCGACCGACAGCCGCTCGACGCCGGGCATGGACGCGACCGGGATGCGGCCCTCGCCCTCGTGCACGACCATCGACCAGATCAGGTCGGCGGGCGTCAGCACGCTCTCGCGGACCAGGCGGCGGCTCCAGTCGGCCTGGCGCAGGCGGCGCAGGCGGGTGGCGGGGTAGGCGGCGAGCGGGGCGACGGTCATGTCTTGCGCGTTACGCCCTCACCGGCGTGAGTGGCAAGCCGCATCAGGCCGATCAGCGGTCCAATGAGGGTCCACAGGACGCCGGCCAGCCCGATGACCGCCGAGGCGATCACCAGGCCCACCACCTGCGGGACCAGACGCCAGGCGCTGACGTCGATGGTCCAGGCGAGGAACTGAAGCTTGGCGAGGTAGACCCCCGAGCCGTTGCGCAGGTCGTCGATCTCGATGACGGTCGCGGCGATCCCGGTCGCGACCGAGATCAGGAACAGGACCAGCGCCACCCAGAAGATGCCGATCTGCGCGTTCAGGTGCCGCCGGACGCCGGGCGATACCTGGCTGCGCGACGCATAGGCGAGAATCACGCCGGCCAGACCGGTCAGGCCTGCCGTGAAGACCGAACTCGCCAGCAGGCCGTAGCCGGCGAAGGCGATGGTCCGATCGGCGCCCGATTCTCTGAGTACGGTGTTGGTCACGCTCGTCCCTTCGCCTGTTCGCGGTCGTTGACAGGGTGCGCCGCCGGCGTCAGGTCATCAACCGCAATGAAACGGCAGGGGCAGGCCCTTGCCGCAGTGGAGGCGAACCGCGCATGGATTTCTCACTCACCGACGATCAGCGCGCGATCCAGGAGATGGCCCAGGCCTTCGCACGGGACGAACTCGCCCCGCATTCGGCGAAGTGGGACGAGGACAGGCACTTCCCCGTCGACGTCATGCGCGCGGCCGCGGGCCTCGGCTTCGCGGGAATCTACGTGCAGGAGGACGTCGGGGGATCGGCGCTCTCGCGCCTGGACGCCTCGATCATCTTCGAGGCGCTGAGCTACGGCGACGTGCCGGTCGCGGCCTATATGACCATCCACAACATGGCGTCCTGGATGATCGACCGCTTCGCGTCGGAGGACCTGCGCGCCCGCTACCTGCCGCGCCTGACGACCATGGAGCTGATCGCCAGCTACTGCCTCACCGAGCCGGGCTCGGGCTCGGACGCGGTCAGCATGCGCACGACAGCGAAGAAGGACGGCGACCACTACGTGCTGAACGGCTCCAAGGCCTTCATCAGCGGCGCGGGCGTGTCCGACGTCTATGTCGTCATGGCCCGCACAGGCGGCGAGGGGGCCAAGGGCGTCTCGACCTTCGTGGTCGAGAAGGGGCAGGAGGGCCTCTCCTTCGGCGCCAACGAGCGCAAGATGGGCTGGAACGCCCAGCCGACCGCGCAGGTCAACTTCGACAACGTCCGCGTCCACGAGAGCAACCGCGTCGGCCAGGAGGGCGAGGGCTTCCGCTTCGCCATGATGGGCCTGGACGGCGGCCGGCTGAACATCGCCAGCTGCTCGCTGGGCGGCGCGGCCTTCGCGCTCGACACCGCCAAGGCCTACATGGAAACCCGCAACCAGTTCGGCAAACCGCTGAAGGAGTTCCAGGCCCTGCAGTTCAAGCTGGCCGACATGGCTACCGAGCTGGAGGCCGCCCGCCTGATGGTCCGCCGCGCCGCCGACGCGCTCGACAAGCGCGACCCGCAGGCCACGAAACTCTGCGCCATGGCCAAGCGTTTCGCCACCGACGCGGGCTTCTCGGTCGCCAACGACGCGCTGCAACTGCACGGCGGCTACGGCTACCTGCAGGACTACCCGCTCGAGCGCATCGTGCGCGACCTGCGCGTCCACCAGATCCTTGAGGGGACGAACGAGATCATGCGGGTCATCATCAGCCGGGAGATGTTCCGGCAGTGAGGGATGTGCTATTCTGACCAGACTGGTCAGAACTGGAGCGGATATGCGTGAGGTCGGCGTCCTCGAAGCGAAGACCAATCTGTCCGCCCTGCTGGACGAGGTGCAGCGGACGGGCGAACCCGTGCTGATTACCCGCCATGGCAAACCCGTGGCCCAGTTGAGCGCGCCACCCGCGACCCGCCGCGCGCCGGCGGATCTGGCCGACCAGATGCGGGCGTTTCAGAGCGGTGTTGAAGAGCGCCTTGGCGCGACGTTCGCGTTCGACTGGAAAGAGGCGGTCGAGGACGGCCGCGAGTGACAGCGACCGTCCTCGACGCCTCCGTGATCGCCGCCTGGCTGGTGCCATCGCAAGGATCGACCTCGAGCGAGGCTTTCAGGACGCAAGTGGCCGAAGCCCGCTTTCTGGCTCCGTACATCTTTCCGGCCGACTGCAGCAGCCTGCTTCTCCGCGCCGAGCGTCGAGGCGGCCTCAGCCCGGCCGAGGTCGCCGCCGCGCTCGACTTCGTGGCCAAGCTTGCGATCACGGTCGGACCCTTGCTGGACAGGGCGCGTCACGACGACGTGCTGGCTCTGGCGCGGCGGGAAGGTCTGTCGCTATACGACGCGCTCTATCTCGACGCGGCGCTGGAGTCCGGAGCCAGACTGGCGAGTCGTGACGGACCCATGCTCGCGGCGGCGGCGCGTCGTGGTCTTGCCACGGTCGATCTGAGAGACTGACGCACCATGACAAATGCCGAAATCCCCGAAGTCCTCTGCCGCATCGAGTCCGGCGTCGGCCGCATCACGCTGAACCGACCGAAAGCCCTGCACGCCCTTACCCTGGGCATGTGCGAGGCGATGATCGACGCTTTGCAGGCGTGGAAGGCCGACGAGGCCGTCCGCTGCATCCTCATCGACCACAGTGGCGAGCGCGGCTTCTGCGCCGGCGGCGACATCCGCATGCTGGCCGAGAGCGGGGCCGGGGACGGACGGGCGGCGCGGCTGTTCTTCCGCACCGAGTACCGGCTCAACCACCTGCTGTTTGTCTATCCCAAGCCGGTCGTCGCGGTGATGGACGGGGTGACCATGGGCGGCGGCGTCGGGCTGTCGCTGCCCGCCAGCGTGCGGATTGCCACCGAGCGGACCACCTTCGCCATGCCCGAGACCGGCATCGGCCTGTTCCCGGACGTCGGCGGCGGGTGGTTCCTGCCGCGCCTGCCGGGCAAGGCCGGGCTGTGGCTGGCCCTGACCGGCGCGCGGATCAAGGCGCCGGACTGCTGTGCGCTGGGCATCGCCACCCACTACATGCCCTCGGACAAGGTCGAGGTCTTCAAGGCCGCGCTGCTGGGCCATCCCGACGCGCTGGCCGGCGCGTTGGCGACCTGCGTCGAGGACGCCGGCCACCCGCCGCTCGCCGCCCACCAGGCCGACATTGACCGGCTGTTCGCCGGCGCCTCGGTCGAGACGATCCTGGAGCATCTGGCGGTCGATGGCGGCGAATGGGCGACCGCCCAGCTGGCCACGCTGGCGACCAAGTCGCCGCAGACCCTGAAGGTCGCCTTCCGTCAGCTGGCCCACGGAGCGGCCCTGACCGACTTCGCCGACAACATGGTCATGGAGTACCGTATCGGGGCCCGCGTCGTGGCGATGCACGACTTCCTGGAAGGCGTCCGCGCGGTCATCATCGACAAGGACAACGCGCCGAAGTGGTCGCCGCCGACCGTTGCGGCGGTCGAGGACGCGGTGCTGGACGACATCTTCGCGCCGCTGCCGGCCGATCAGGAATGGACGCCGCTGACTTGAGACGACAACCGGCCTAAGAAAGAGCCGGGTCGGGGAAACACCAGGGAAGAGACTGTTCGAATGAAGACCCATGCCCGCTGGTTGGCGCTGACCGCCATCCTCGCCGTCGCGGCCTGTGAGACCGTTCCGCCGCCCCCGCCTCCGCCCCCGGCGGACGCGCCGATCGCGATTCCGAACTTCCTGTCGGCGGCGCTGGCCGACCCGGCGCGCCCCGACGCCGACAAGGCCCGCGACGCCGCTCGCAAGCCTGGCCAGATCCTCGCCTGGGCCGGCGTCCGGCCCGGCATGAAGGTCATCGACCTGGTGCCGGGGCAGGGCTACTTCACCCGAATCTTCTCGAAGGCTGTCGGGCCGAACGGCCGCGTCTACGCCTATGTGCCCGACGAACTGACCGCCGTGGCCAAGGGACGCCCGCCGTCCGTCGCGGCCTGGGTGAACAAGCCGCCGTTCGCCAACACCCGGATGATCCTGCGCCGGATGCCGCAGTTCGGCGCGCCGGAGAAGGTCGACATGATCTTCACCGCCCAGAACTATCACGACCTGCACCTGCCCTTCATGGGTCCGGTCGATCTGGGCGTCGTCAACCGGCAGGCGTTCAAGGCGCTCAAGCCGGGCGGCGTCTACGTCGTCATCGACCATACCGCCAAGGCCGGTACGACCGTGGCCCAATGGGACACCCTGCACCGCATCGACCCGGCCGTGGTGCGCCGGGAAGTCGAGGCCGCCGGCTTCGTCTACGAGGGTGAGACCCGCATCCTGCGCAACGCCAGGGACCCGTTGACCGCCAACGTCTTCGACGCCGGCATCCGCGGCAAGACCGACCAGTTCGCCTTCAAATTCCGCAAGCCCAGGAGCGCCCGCTGATGGCCCGCCGACACATCGCCGCCCTCGCCGGCGGTCTCTCGCTCATCCTCGCCTGCGGCGCCGTCGCCGCCGAGGTCCCGGCCAACATCGCCGCCGCCGTGGCCGCTCCGGCGCGTCCGGAGACCCAGCGGGCCGCGGACGCCAACCGCAAGCCGGGCGAGATCCTCGCCTTCGCCGGCGTGAAACCCGGCGACAAGGTCTCCGACTTCATGATGGGCGGCGGCTACTTCAGCCGCATCCTGTCGGGCGCCGTCGGTCCGACGGGCAAGGTCTACGCCTTCCAGGCGACGGAGTTCATCGCCTTCCAGGCCAGCTATGCCGGCTGGCAGGACGAGACCGTCAAGTTCGCGCCCAACATCGTGCCGGTGCGGGCGTCGCTGGGCGCGTTCACCTTCCCCGAACCCCTGGATCTGATCCTGACGGCCCAGAACTACCACGACCTGCACCTCGGCTCGGCGACGCCCGAGCAGATCGCGGCGATCAACAGGCAGATGTTCGACGCCCTGAAGCCCGGCGGCGTCCTGCTGGTCATCGACCACTATGCGACCGACGGGACCGGCGACCAGGACTCCAGCAAGCTGCACCGGATCGACATCGCGATGGTCAAGGCGGAACTGGCTGCCGCCGGCTTCGTGCTCGACGCCGAGAGCGACGTCCTGCGCAATCCCGCCGACCCGCGCACCGCCAGCGTGTTCGACGACTCCATCAAGGGGCGGTCGGACCAGTTCGTCCTCAAGTTCCGCAAGCCCGGGTAAGCACGACAGATGATTCACATCGCTTTCATCGGCCTTGGCAACATGGGCGCCGGCATGGCCGCCAACCAGGTCAAGGCCGGCCGTCAGGTCCATGCCTTCGACCTGTCGCAGGCGGCGGTCGACCGGGCCGTCGCCGCGGGCTGCCGTCCGGCGGCCTCGATCGCCGAGGCGGTGGCCGGCGCCGACATCGTCATCACCATGCTGCCGGCGGGAGCCCACGTCCGCGCTGTCTATGGCGACGAGGTGCTGGTCCATGCGCCGAAGTCAGCGCTGCTGATCGATTGCTCGACCATCGACGTCGACAGCGCCCGGACCGTCGGCGAGCAGGCGAGGGCGGCCGGCCTGCGGTTCGCCGACGCGCCGGTCAGCGGCGGGATCATGGCCGCCGAGGCGGGCACGCTCGCCTTCATGGTCGGCTGCGACGAGGCTGACTACGCCGCGTTCGAGGAGGCCCTGACGCCGATGGCCCGCGCCGTCTTCCATGCCGGCGGACTGGGCTCGGGGCAGGCGGCCAAGATCTGCAACAACATGCTGCTGGGCATCTCGATGATCGGCACCTGCGAAGCCTTCGCCCTGGCCGAGAAGCTGGGCCTGGAGCCCGAGCGCTTCTTCGAGATCGCCTCGAAATCTTCGGGGCAATGCTGGTCGCTGACCAGCTACAGCCCCTGGCCGGGGCCGGTCGAGGCCGCGCCGTCCAACCGCAACTACGAGGGCGGGTTCCTGACGGCGCTGATGCTCAAGGATCTGAAGCTGGCCCAGGAGGCCGGCGCGCGGGCCGGCGCGACCACGCCGCTCGGCGCCCAGGCCGAGGCCCTGTACGCGCTCTTCGACGGGCTCGGCTACGGCCAGAAGGACTTCTCGGCCATGCTGCAGCTGTTCCGCGGAAAGCTCGCCACGCTGGACGCGTGACCGGTCTGCACCTGCGTCAGCGGGCCGCTGATCTGAGAACCGTTCGCGCAAGACCTCCGTGGATTCACGTATTAGGTTTCCAGATGAAACTCCCGTAAGTGGACTCGGGCGTTCAGCGGCGCCAAAAGCCGCGTGGAAAAAACCAAGGAGCCGGTCGGGCGGACTTGCGCCGCCGCGGGATCGGGCATCGTCGATGGACTACAAAGCCGCGTTTGAAAATGCCGTGCAGCAGGTGCGCAGCGAAGGTCGATACCGCGTGTTCGCCGACCTCAAGCGTCACCGCGGGGCCTTCCCGCGCGCGACCTGGACCCGCGAAGACGGCTCGGAGACCGAGATCGTCGTCTGGTGCTCGAACGACTACCTGGGCCAGGGACAAAACCCGGTCGTGCTCGATGCGATGCACGAGGCGATCGACGCGACGGGCTCGGGCTCGGGCGGCACGCGCAACATCTCCGGCACCACCCACTTCCATGTCGAGCTCGAGCAGGAGCTGGCCGACCTGCACGGCAAGGAATCGGCGCTGCTGTTCACCTCCGGCTACGTCTCGAACGAGGCGACGCTGTCGACGCTCTACAAGATCCTTCCCGGCCTGATCATCTTCTCGGACGAACTGAACCACGCCTCGATGATCAGCGGCATCCGCAACGGCGGCGGCGCGCGGCACATCTTCCGGCACAATGATCTCGCCCACCTCGAGGAACTGCTGCTCGCCGCCGATCCGGCTGCGCCCAAGCTGATCGCCTTCGAGAGCGTCTATTCGATGGACGGCGACATCTCCGACATCCCGGGGACCGTGGCCCTGGCGAAGAAGTACGGCGCCCTGACCTACATCGACGAGGTCCACGCGATCGGCATGTACGGTCCGCGCGGCGGCGGCGTCGCCGAGCGCGACGGCATGATGGACCAGATCGACATCATCGAGGCCACGCTGGGCAAGGCGTTCGGCGTCATGGGCGGCTACATCGCCGCCGATGCGGTGATCTGCGACGCGATCCGCTCCTATGCCTCCGGCTTCATCTTCACGACCTCGCTGCCGCCGGCGCTGACGGCCGGCGCCCTGGCCTCGGTCCGCTACCTCAAGGAACACGACGAGCTGCGCCAGAAGCACCAGGAGCGCGCCGCGACCCTGAAGCGGATGATGAAGGAAGCCGGCCTTCCGGTCATGGAAAGCTCGGTCAGCCACATCGTGCCGGTGATGGTCGGCGACGCCGTCCACTGCAAGATGGTCAGCGACATGCTGCTCGAGGACCACGGCGTCTATGTGCAGCCGATTAACTACCCGACCGTGCCGCGCGGCACCGAACGGCTGCGGTTCACCCCGACGCCCTTCCACACCGACGAGATGATGCGCGACCTGGTCAAGGCCATGGAAAACCTCTGGGCCCACTGCAACATCGCCCGTGTGGGCGGGGTGGCGGCCTAGCTTTCCCCGTCATCCTCGCGCCTGTCGCGAGGACCCGGGAACACGACATGTGGCAAGGAGGGCGCGGTTCGTTCCGCGCCCTCGTCATTTGGCTCATCAGGCATGGGTCTTCGCGACGAGCGCAAGGATGACGGATGAGGGACGCCCTTCCGCGACGTTCGCAAATGCGCTAGAAGTGCAGCACCCAACCGGAGCTACGACCGCCGCCGAACGCCTTTTCCAAGACCGATCTGCCTTGCAAAGTCGGAGCGACGCTCCGCGTAGGCCGGCGCGACCATCGGGTACTCCGGGGGCAGACCCCACTTGCGGCGATAGTCCTCGGGACTCAGTCCGAAGCGCGAGCGCAGGTAGCGCTTCAGCATCTTCAGGTGCGCGCCGTCTTCCAGACAGACGATGTAGTCCCGCTGCACCGATTTCGAGATCGGCACGGCCGGCTTCTGCTTCTCGCGGGGCGCTGCCGCCGGCGTATCGGTCAGGGCGTTCAGCGACTGGTGGACGGTCCGGATCAGATCCGGGAGCGCTGCCGCGCCCACGGTGTTTCGACTCACATAGGCCGCGACAATCTCGGAAGCGTGGGCGAGAATCTCGGTGTCCGACGCATCCTTACGCCCGGTTTCGTCGGCCATTACTCACCTTTTCCTCTGGATGTGACGCGTCGTGCCGTCGCGCCTGGAGAGCGGACGGCTTGCGTCTGCAACGCGCTCTCTCGGGAGCGGTTCCGACCGATCCGACCGCGCGGCGGCCGCCAATCTTCGATCGGGGAGGCGGCGGATGCAAAAGCGGCCTCCCTTTTTCCGCAATGCACACTAAAGAGGGCGCGCCGATGCGCCGTTGCCAGGGGACCTGACCATGAACGCCACGACTCCAACCCGCCCCGCCTTCTTCGGCGCTGACCTGACCACCGCCGACCCGGCGATCGCCAGGGCCATCGCGCACGAACTCGAGCGGCAGCAGAACCAGATCGAACTGATCGCTTCCGAGAACATCGTCAGCAAGGCGGTGCTGGAGGCGCAGGGCTCGATCCTGACCAACAAGTACGCCGAGGGTTACCCCGGCAAGCGCTACTACGGCGGCTGCGAGTACGTCGACGTCATCGAGCAGCTGGCCATCGACCGGGCCAAGGAGCTGTTCGGCGCCGGGTTCGCCAACGTCCAGCCGCACTCGGGCGCCCAGGCCAACCAGGCGGTGTTCATGGCCCTGCTGACGCCGGGCGACACCTTCATGGGCATGGATCTGGCCGCCGGCGGCCACCTGACTCACGGCTCCCCCGCCAACCAGTCGGGCAAGTGGTTCAAGCCGGTGGCCTACAGCGTCCGGACGCAGGACCAGTACATCGACTACGACAACGTCGCCGAGGTGGCCCAGCGCGAGAAGCCCAAGCTGATCATCGCCGGCGGCTCCGCCTACAGCCGGGCCATCGACTTCAAGCGGTTCCGCGAGATCGCCGACAGTGTCGGCGCGCTGCTGATGGTCGACATGGCCCACTACGCCGGCCTGGTCGCGGGCGGCGCCTATCCCAACCCGGTGCCACACGCACACGTGGTGACCACCACCACCCACAAGACCCTGCGTGGGCCGCGCGGCGGCCTGATCCTCACCAACGATGAGGCGATCGCCAAGAAGATCAACTCGGCGGTGTTCCCCGGCCTGCAGGGCGGACCGCTGGAGCATGTCATCGCCGCCAAGGCGGTGGCCTTCGGCGAGGCGCTGCAGCCTGATTTCAAGCAGTACGCCGAGCAGGTCGTCGCCAACGCAAAGGCGCTGGCCGACACCCTGATGGCCTGCGGCGTCAACATCGTCTCGGGCGGCACCGACAGCCACGTCATGCTGGTCGACCTGCGGCCCAAGGGCGTCACCGGCCGCGATACCGAAGCCTCGCTCGAGCGGGCCCACATCACCTGCAACAAGAACGGCATCCCGTTCGACACCGCCTCGTTCACGGTGACCTCCGGCGTTCGCCTCGGCACGCCCGCGGGCACCACGCGCGGCTTCGGCGTGGCGGAGTTCCAGCAGATCGGCCGCTGGATCGGCGAGGTCGTCGACGGCCTGGCCGCCAACGGGGCCGAGGGCAACGCCGCGGTCGAGGCCAGGGTGCGCGAGCAGGTCATGGCGTTGACGGCGCGCTTCCCGATCTACAACTAATAGGCACGGTCCTCCGGGAGGGGCCCAGATATGCGCTGCCCGTTCTGCGGACACATGGAAAGCCAGGTGAAGGACAGCCGCCCGTCGGAAGACGGCGCGGCCATCCGCCGCCGTCGCCTCTGCCCCGAATGCGGCGGCAGGTTCACGACCTTCGAGCGCGTGCAGCTGCGCGAGCTGACCATCCTCAAGCGGTCGGGGCGGCGCACGCCGTTCGATCGGGAGAAGCTGGCCCGCTCCGTCGCCCTGCCGCTGCGCAAGCGCAACATCGAGCCCGAGCGGGTCGACCGGCTGATCAACGGCATCGTCCGCCAGCTGGAAAGCATGGGCGAGACGGAGATGGCCTCCTCGGTGGTCGGCGAGATGGTCATGAAGGCGCTCAAGTCGCTCGATGACGTGGCCTATGTCCGCTACGCCTCGGTCTACCGAGACTTCAAACACACCGACGACTTCGCCCAGTTCCTGAGCGCCGAAGGGCTCTCCGAAGACGTCGAGGACTGACCGACTCCGTCAGCCGCCCCAGAATGTCAGATGATCTCTACTGCAAACTCTATCTCGCCTGCGACGATCCGTGGAGCGAGGCAAATGCTATCGTTGCTGACGAGGCGACAGGCGCGTTTGTCCAACTGGCGGGTTCGACGGTGGTCTACCGAAACGAGGGCTTCCGCCTTCATCGACTGGGCGCCTACGACTGCATCGAGGATGCCCGGTACTATGTCGAGGTCGACGCCGACGAAGAGCCGCCCGAGCGTCGTGCTGATTTCATCTCCGCCGTCGTGTCCCTCGTGACGTCGCTGCGGGCGAGAGGCTGGATCGTCACTGTTTCCTCTGACTTCGAGGACGAGATCGTCGAACGCACCGGCTGGAACTGGACCAGAGAGGCGCCCAACCCGCCCGGCTGGAGCCGCAGCTAATGGGGGTCACCCTCAAGCTGGCCACCTCGCTCGACGGACGGATCGCCACGGCCTCGGGGGAGAGCCGCTGGATCACCGGTCCGGCGGCGCGGGAGCAGGTGCATCGGCTGAGGGCACTGCACCAGGCGGTTCTGGTCGGGGTCGAGACGGCCATAGCTGATGATCCGGAACTGACTGTCCGCCTGCCGGGCTTTGTCGGCGTCCAGCCGGTCCGCGTCGTGCTCGACAGTCGCCAGCGTCTGCCGCTGACCAGCAAGCTGGTCCGGGAGGCGGGGCGGCTGCCGACGGTGGTCATCACCGGGCAGAATCCAAACAACCGTTTGACTGACGCAGGGGTCACCGTGCTTCAGGTGGCGGAAAGCGAGGGGCGGCCCGATCCGAAGGCGGCGCTGGCGGCCCTTCGGGCGCATCTGCCGCTCGGTGAGGCTTCAGCCGTGTTCATCGAGGGCGGCGGCCAGGTGGCGGCGAGCTTCCTGGCGGCGGACCTGGTGGATGCGCTGGAGTGGTTCCGGGCGCCGATCGTGCTCGGAGACGAGGGCCGGCCCGCCGTGGGCGCTTTCGTGTTGAAGGATCTGGCCGCCGCCCCACGTTTCCGCAGGGTTGCGGTCGAGGTGGTCGGCGACGATCAGTGGGAACGCTACGAGAAGGCCTGATGTTCACCGGAATAGTCACAGACGTGGGCCGCGTGCGCTCCGTGCGCGAGACCAACCGCGACCGCCGCTACGAGATCGAGACCTCGTACGACATCGCCACGATCGACATGGGCGCGTCCATCGCCCACGCTGGCTGCTGCCTGACCGTGGTCGAGAAGGGGGAGGGCTGGTTCGCCGTCGAGGTCAGCCACGAGACCCTGTCGAAGACCACGCTGGATCGCTGGACCGAGGGCCATCGCGTCAACCTGGAGCGCGCCGCGCGGCTGGGCGACGAGATGGGCGGCCATATCGTCTCGGGCCACGTCGACGGCGTCGGCGAGGTGCTGTCGGTCGACCCCGACGGCGGCTCGCATCGTATCCGCGTCCGCGCACCCCGCCCGCTGCACCGGCTGATCGCCGCCAAGGGCTCGATCACGGTCGAGGGCGTCAGCCTGACCGTCAACGCCGTCGAGGACGACGTCTTCGACCTCAACATCATCCCCCACACCTTCGAGGTCACGACACTGGGCGAGCTTGCGCCCGGCTACCTGGTCAACCTCGAGATCGACATGCTGGCGCGCTATCTCGCGCGGTGGCAGGAGACTGCGTAATGTCCCAAGACACCCCCATCTCCCCCATCGAAGACATCATCGAGGACGCCCGCAACGGGCGGCCCTACATCCTGGTCGACGCCGAGGACCGCGAGAACGAGGGGGATGTCATCATCCCGGCCCAGTTCGCAACGCCCGAGCAGATCAACTTCATGGCCCGGCACGCCCGCGGCCTGATCTGCCTGTCGATCACCGGCGATCGCGCCCGCCAGCTGCGCCTGCCGCCGATGACGGCCGACAACCGCGAGAGCATGACGACGGCCTTCACCGTCTCGATCGAGGCCAAGGAAGGCGTCACCACGGGCATCTCGGCCCATGACCGCAGTCACACCATCGCCGTGGCCATCGATCCGACCAAGGGCGTCGACGACATCGTCTCGCCGGGCCACATCTTCCCGCTGGTCGCCCGCGACGGCGGCGTGCTGGTCCGCGCCGGCCACACCGAGGCGGCCGTGGACATCTCGCGCCTGGCGGGCCTGAACCCCGCCGGGGTGATCTGCGAGATCATGAAGGACGACGGGACCATGGCCCGCCTGCCGGACCTGATCTCCTTCGCCCAGCTGCACGGGCTGAAGATCGGCACCATCGCCGACCTGATCGCCTATCGCCGCCGGACCGAGCGACAGGTCGACCGCGTGCTGGAGACGCCGTTCCACAGCGTCCACGGCGGCGACTTCCGGATGATGATCTACCGCAACCTCATCGACCGGTCCGAGCATGTGGCCATGGTCAAGGGGCGGATCGAGGGCGACAAGCCGACCCTGGTCCGGATGCACCAGGTCGACTTCGCCGTCGACATGCTGGGCTTCAGCGGCGGCCGCCGCGACTACGTCGCCGCCGCCTTGCGCGCCATCGGCGACAACGACGGTCCCGGCGTGGCGGTGTTCATCCGTGATCCCAGCCCGACCTGGCTGTCGGACCGCTACGGCGGCGACGCCGGGGCGCAGTACCGCAACAACGCCATCCGCGACTATGGCGTCGGCGCGCAAATCCTGCTGGACCTCGGGGTGCGGGAAATGGTCTTGCTGACCTCCAGCACGTTCAAGCCGGCGGCGCTGGAAGGCTATGGCCTGAAGATCGTCGGCCGCCAGCCCATCCAGACCCCCGGAGAGGGGCAGGAGTAACTGACTATGTCCGATGACAAGATCCGCATCCTGATCGTCGAGGGGCGGTTCTATTCCGACCTGGCGGACGCCCTGCTGGCGGGCGCGACGGACGCCATCACCGCGTTCGGCGCCGAGTACGACGTCATCACCGTGCCGGGCGCGCTCGAGATCCCGGCGGTGATCGCCATCGCCGAGGAGGCCGGCGCCAAGGGCGTCCGCTACGACGGCTATGTGGCGCTGGGCACCGTCATCCGCGGCGAGACCTATCACTTCGAGATCGTGTCGAACGAGAGTTCGCGCGGGCTGATGGACCTGGCCGTCCGGCAGGGGCTGGCCATCGGCAACGGCATCATCACCGTCGAGGACGAGGAGCAGGCCTGGGCCCGCGCCCGCGCCTCGGAAGGCGACAAGGGCGGCGGCGCCGCCCGCGCCTGCCTGGAGGTGCTGAGCATCCGCCAGCGCCTGTCGGGACGGTCCTGATGAGCGGAGAGGGCAAGCCCGCCTCGCTCAAGGCCGCCTACGACAAGCTCGTGGCCGCGACCGAGGAGAAGGTCACCCTGAGCGCCCGCGAGCGCCGGGCCCGCACCGTCGCGCGTCTGGCCGCCATCCAGGCCCTCTACCAGATGGAAATGAGCGGGACCGGGGCCGAGGACGTCATCGCCGAGTTCACCGAGCACCGCTTTGACCGCGATATGGAGGGCGAGACCCTCGCCGAGGCCGACGAGGTCTTCTTCGGTGAACTGGTGAAGGGCGTCGTCGCCGAGCAGGCCTCGATCGACGGGTCTGTGAAGGGACGCCTGGCCACCGGCTGGCGCCTGGAGCGCATCGACGCGACGCTGCGCGCCATTCTCCGCGCCGGGGCCTGGGAGCTGATCCGCCGTCCCGACGTGCCGATGGAGGTGGCCATCGACGAGTACGTCGAGATCGCCAAGTCCTTCTTCGAAGGGCCCGAGCCGGGCTTCGTCAACGCCGCCCTCGATGGCATCGCCCGCGATGCCCGGGGGTGAGTTCGACTGGATCGCGCAGCTCCTGAGGCCCCTGACCCGGCGCGCGCCGGAGGCGCTCGATCTGCTCGACGACGCGGCGGTGATTCCCTCGCGGCCGGGCTTCGATCTGGTGGTGACCAAGGACGCCATGGTCGCCGGCGTCCACTTCCTGCCGGATGACCCGCTGGATCTCGTGGCGCGCAAGTTGCTGCGGGTGAACCTGTCTGACCTGGCCGCCAAGGGCGCGCAGCCGTACGGCTATTTCCTCTCCACGGCCTGGCCGGCGGGAACCGCCTGGTCCGACAAGGCGCTGTTCGCCGAAGGGCTGGCCGCCGACGGCGAGACCTTCGACATCAGCCTGCTGGGCGGCGACACGGTGTCCACCCCCGGCCCTTTGACCCTGACCGCCACCCTGCTGGGCTGGGCTCCGCAGGGGCGGGCGATTCTGCGCCGCGGCGCGCGCCCGGGCGATCTTCTGGCGGTCAGCGGCGTGATCGGAGACGGCTGGCTGGGCCTGAAGGCGGCGCGCGGCGAGCTCGACAGCCCCGCCCTGGCCGAACGCTACCGTCTGCCGTCGCCGCGCGTCGACCTGATCGAGACGCTGCGCGAGCATGCCCGCGCGGCGGCGGACGTGTCCGACGGCCTGCTCGCCGACGCCGGCCATATCGCCACGGCGAGCGGCTGCGGCGTACGGATCGATCTTGAGGCCTTGCCGCTGTCGACCGAAGCGCGCGCCTGGCTGCGGGAGCAGCCCTCGAAGGCCGAGGCGCTGGTCGCGCTGGCGACGGGCGGCGACGACTACCAGCTGGTCTGCGCGCTGCCGCCGGACGCCGAGACCCCCGAAGGCCTGGCTGTCATCGGAAGCTTTGTCGACGGGCAGGGGATCATCGCCCGTCTTGATGGGCGACCGGTCGAGATCGCCCGAGCGGGCTGGACCCACGGCTGATCTAACCTCGCCTTAACCACGGCATGCGATGAGAGCCTCATGCTCCGTCGCCACCTTCTTGCCGCCGCCCCCTTCGCGTTCGCCGCGAGCGCCGCCCAGGCCTCGGGCGGCGGTGAGGAGAAGGCCAAGGAAGAGCCCTACGTCAACATCTCGCCGATCGCCCTGCCGATCGCGGTCGACGGGCGGCTGATCAACTACGTCTTCGTGCAACTCCGGCTGACGCTCGCCCCCGGTGCCGACGGGGCGGCCATGCGCACGCGCGAGCCGTGGTTCCGCGACGCCGTCGTGCGGGCCGGCCACCGCACCCCGTTCACGGTGGCCACGGACTACACCAGGGTCGACGAGAAGCGACTGGTCGCCACCCTGCTGCGCGAGGCGAAAGCCATCGCCGGGGCGAAGAACTTCAGCGCCGCCCAGCTCATCAGCCAGACCCCCAAACAGCGCAGCCGCCTGCCCACGCCGCCCGGGCGCTGAACGCAGGACGCATTCGCCGCGCCCCAACCGGTTGCGCCCTCGCGGGCCAACTGGCAAACACGGCGGTATTAACAACAGGGGACGCCGGGAGAGGCGTCCCGTCACCGGGTGTTGCAGGGTCCTGCCGGCTCACGTCGAAAGACTGACCGAGGTCTCCGTGCTCCCGGAAAAAACAGGGGCGCTTGGAAACTATGGACATCGACTTTCTCTGGCTGGCGATCCTCGCCGGTCTGCTCGCCGTCGCATACGGCGTTGTGCAGACCATGGGGCTGCTCAAGAAATCGCCGGGCAATGCGCGCATGCAGGAGATCGCCGCGGCGATCCAGGAAGGCGCTCAGGCCTATCTGAACCGGCAGTACACCACCATCGGCATCGTCGGCGTCCTCGTGATCGTCGTGCTAGGCCTGTTCTTCAAGAGCTGGGAACAGCCGGTCGGCTTCGCGGTCGGCGCGATCCTGTCGGGCGCGGCCGGCTTCGTGGGCATGCTGATCTCGGTCCGCGCCAACGTCCGCACCGCCCAGGCCTCGTCCGAGAGCCTGGCCAAGGGCCTGAACATCGCCTTCACCTCCGGCGCCATCACCGGCATGCTGGTGGCCGGCCTCGCCCTGGTCGGCGTCGCGGGCTACTACTGGGTGCTCACCGGCCCGATGGGCAATGAGCTGACCAGCCGCGTTGTCATCGACTCGCTGGTCTCCCTCGGCTTCGGCGCCTCGCTGATCTCCATCTTCGCCCGCCTCGGCGGCGGCATCTTCACCAAGGGCGCCGACGTCGGCGGCGACATGGTCGGCAAGGTCGAGGCCGGCATTCCGGAAGATGACCCCCGCAACGCCGCGACCATCGCCGACAACGTCGGCGACAACGTCGGCGACTGCGCCGGCATGGCCGCCGACCTGTTCGAGACCTACGCGGTGACCACGGTCGCCACCATGGTCCTGGCCGCCATCTTCTTCCGCGCCGATGCGGCGCTCACCGCCAACATGATGGTCCTGCCGCTCGCGATCTGCGCCGTCGGCATCGTGACCTCGATCATCGGGGCCTTCTTCGTCCGCCTCGGCAAGAGCCAGAACATCATGGGCGCCCTGTACAAGGGCCTCGTCGTCACCGGCGTCCTCTCGGCCGTCGCGCTCTACTTCCTGTTCCCGATGCTAGTCTCCGGCCAGATCGAGTTCACGCCCTACGGCGCGCTCGAAGCCAAGGCCTACGGGGCCATGGAGCTGTTCTGGTGCTCGATCGTCGGCCTGGTCATCACGGCCCTGATCGTCGTCATCACCGAGTACTACACCGGCACCGGCTTCCGCCCGGTGAAGTCGGTCGCCCAGGCTTCGGTCTCGGGTCACGGCACCAACGTGATCCAGGGTCTGGCCATGTCGCTGGAAGCCTGCGCGGCCCCGGCCATCGTGATCATCGCCGGCATCATCGTCGCCTACGGCCTGGCCGGCCTGTTCGGCATCGCCATCGCCGTGACCGCCATGCTGTCGCTGGCCGGCTTCATCGTCGCCCTCGACGCCTTCGGCCCGGTGACGGACAACGCCGGCGGCATCGCCGAGATGGCCGGTCTTCCGCCGGAAGTCCGCGTCACCACCGACGCCCTGGACGCCGTCGGCAACACCACCAAGGCCGTCACCAAGGGCTACGCCATCGGTTCGGCGGGCCTCGGCGCCCTGGTGCTCTTCGCCGCCTACACCGAGGACCTGAAGTTCTTCACGGCCGAAGCCGCCCCCGGCAGCTTCTTCTATGACCTCGGCGCCGTGGCCTTCGACCTCTCCAACCCCTACGTCGTGGTTGGCCTGCTGTTCGGCGGCCTGCTGCCCTTCCTGTTCGGCGGCATGTCGATGACCGCCGTCGGTCGCGCCGCCCAGGCCGTCGTGGTCGAGGTTCGTCGCCAGTTCCGCGAGAACCCCGGCATCATGACCGGCGAGGTCAAGCCCGAGTACGGCAAGGCCGTCGACATCCTGACCAAGGCCGCGATCAAGGAAATGATCGTGCCGTCCCTGCTGCCGGTGGTCTCGCCGGTGGTGCTGTTCTTCGCGATCAACGCCATCGCCGGCAAGGTCAACGCCTTCGCCAGCCTCGGCGCCATGCTGATGGGCGTGATCGTGACGGGCCTGTTCGTCGCCATCTCGATGACCTCGGGCGGCGGCGCCTGGGACAACGCCAAGAAGGTGATCGAAGAGGGCTTCACCGACAGCGACGGCGTCACCCACGGCAAGGGCTCCGAGGCCCACAAGGCCGCGGTGACCGGCGACACGGTCGGCGATCCCTACAAGGACACCTCCGGCCCGGCCGTGAACCCGATGATCAAGATCGCCAACATCGTGGCGCTCCTGCTCCTGGCGGTCCTGGCCCACTAGACCCGGCGAGGGAGCCGGCCTTCCGGCTCCCGACCCACCGACCTGCGAGAGAGGCCCCGGAGAGCGATCTCCGGGGCCTTTCTTTTGGGAGCTGTTCTGGCGTTGAGTGCGGGTGTCAGGTTGTGTCCGCTAAGGGTGGTTAGCGGACATTTCGGCTGTCGCCGCCAGATGGGCAAGGAGTTCCTCGACATCCCGCAAGCTCAGCGTGAACCGGCAGTACAGCCAGACCGCATGGCGGATCGCATCCGGAGGGGACCGGCGCCGTTTGAATAAGATCGACCGCATGGTCCATCCCCGGTTGGCTGCACCGTAGGGGGCCAAAGTGGAGAAAGTTTAGCGTCAACCTGCCAGCGCCACTGCCCGCGCCCGCGCAGTCTGTCGCGAACCGGCGGTACCTTTCAGCGAGCAGCGCCAACGGTGGAACCCGCGGTCCTTGCGACTGGGTCCACCCTGATCACTTCTCCATATTCCTAGTCGCCCTGCTACGCGCCACCACCAGATCTCCCGCGACTCCCCCAAAGAATAGTTCCAACTGCTCAGCATTATTTATAGGCACTGTAGGACGCTGCGCCCATACAGGGCCTGTAAAGGCGTCACTTGTGTCGGCGACACGCCGGAAATGTGAGAGTTCGTGGATGATTGTTTGGCCATCCAGAATTTCAGGCTGACCCCTAAAATTTCTCCCAACCTTAATCATTAAGGGTCCGCGTTCTTTTCCAATCCAACTGTATTCCGCTCTGGCTACTACATCTAGGCCAGGGTCCCCCTGGAAGTTCTCGACTGACATTTTGTCAAGTTCCAGTAACTCTTTATCGATCAAGTCAATGATCTGACGCACCGCTTCAGGATCCGAGCGTTCCAGGTATTGTTCCATCCGATCGAGGGTCTTGGGATCGGAATTGGACAAAAGTTCCCTCGTATCTAAGAGTATTTCTCTTGCCTCACGAAGAGCGTTGTTGAGGCGCCTGTCAGCGTCCGATGCTGGTAATCCAGGTATGCGAGAACGTTCGCAAAATATGCAGGCGTCCGAGAATAAGGCTTTGAATTCCTCCATTTGCTCGCTTGTGATCTGAAACACCGAGCGCACTCCCTCGCGATCTGGCAACTCTATATTTTACAGGTACTGACACGTTAAGTCAGCCCGGTCGGAAAGGCCTCTCCCCTTCCCGTGGATCAGGCGGCGACGGTCGCAGCTTGCCACACCCTGTCCGGGACTGTCAGGTAAAGGACAAGCGGCCGAAGAGCCCCACCCCCATCCATCGATCAAGCAGCGACGGTCGCAGCCGCCCACGTCTCGTGAGCCGGAGCCTTTAGATGGAGGAGGGTCGGTCGGCGGACCAGGTGGGGCTGGAGGTTGAACACATTGTAGACGGCTGCGTGGGTGGCCAAGAACTTCTGGGCCGAGGCTCTGGACTTGAACTTCTGCTGCTTGCGCTCTCGTCGGCGTATCGGCAGCTGAGAGTCTTCTACCCAGTTGTTCTCCCGCATCCCACCGGGCTGGTGGCGATCGGTCAGACTCAGATCCCGAGCCTCGGCACGGTACGAAGCCAGCTTGTCGGTGATAGTGGCGTCTGGCCGCACGCTCTGGTTACTCAGCAGTTTCAGAAGCAGCAAGGGACGGTGCGCTAGCTATTCCGGCCATCGAGACTGGCTCGAGGGGTTGAAGACTGCGCTGAAGTCTTTCTTGAACAGCTAGCCGGCAGCCTACCGTTCCAATGTCCGCAACGGGTCGAGAGCGGATGGAGAAGCCCCCCGTTTCCGTCTCCCCGGCGAAGGCCGGGGTCCATGCGGGGCAGGGGCTCAGAGCGTGTTCGTGGATCCCGGCCTTCGCCGGGAAGATGGAGCGATGGGGTCGGCTCCAGGTCGAAGGCGGTCGCAGTGGGGCGACGAGGCTGCCAAGGCTGCCCTGCGGCCAGCCCGCGCTCTTGGACGGCGGCCGCCTGTCCCTCACTATGGCGCGACCGAACAGAGTGACCTGAAAGGACGGCGATATGGCCTTGCTCGACGAGCTGAAGGCGGACCAGCTGGCGGCGCGCAAGTCGAACGACCGTCTGAAGGCTGACCTGCTGACCACCCTGATCGGCGAAGCGACGCAGATCACGACCGAGGAGTTCAAGCGCGGCGTGACGGCGGTGACGGACGAAAAGGTCGCCGCGACCGTCGCCAAGTTCCTGAAGAGCACGAAGCTGACGCTGGAGACCCTCGCCAGCGAGCGCGCCCGCCTGAGCGAAACCGGCAGCGATGCCTCGAAGGTCGACGCGCGCATCACGGCGGCGGAAACCGAACAGGCGATCCTGTCCTCGTACAGCCCAAAGCAGATGACGGAAACAGAGCTGCGCGACGCCATCAATGCCTTCCGGGCCGCGAACCCGGACGCCAACGTCGGCGCGATCATGTCTCACCTGAAAGAGACCTTCGGCGGCCGGTATGACGGCAAGGCGGCCAGCGCGCTGGCCAGGGGCTAGGCGTGGGGCGCCCTCGCCATCGAAGCGAGACTCCCGAGACCTATAGTCCCGGGACAAGGCGAGACATTCGGCCCCATTCGAAGACATCGCGGCCGCCCGCCGTCCGGTCGTTTATCCCCGCGCTCGCTCCGGGGCGCATACTGCCAGGATGCCGTCGTCGATCCCGTTTCCGCTGTCGTCACGATCCCTGGGCCGGGAAGGCTTTGAGGGTCATCGCCCCATGGCGGCAAACGCGGCGCGCGGGCCGTCGTCGCGCGCTGCGCGGCCGCGTCTGTCCCCGCATCGTCCGGCCGCGAACCCGCCGTCGCCCGCTTCGCGCGGAGACTGCGAGACACAGGAGACAGCAATACGGCCGCCTCACCGTCGCTGGACGGTAAAGCGGCCGCTTGAGTATTGGGCCGGCCGTGGGCGTTTAGCGGTCGCCCGGACGATTGCCGGGGACGCGCTCTTCCTCGTCGCGCGGCAGCATGCCACCGCGGCCGACGTTGCCGAGCAGCTGCTCGAGGATGGTCATCTCGCGGCCGCGGGTCGGCGTCTCACGGTCGTTGACCGCGACGACCTTGCCGTCCTTCAGCGAGTAGGTGTTGACGGTGGCCACCTGTTCGGTGGCCGGATCGAAGGCGATGGCCACGATGTCGCGGCGCGCGACGCGCGGCTGATAGAAGGCCACGCGGTCGGTCACCTGGCTCATGTAGAACCAGAGATTGGGGTCGAAGGTGGACTGCACCGACGGCGAGCCCAGCTTGCCCATGACGGTCGACTTGGTGTCCTCGCCCGGCTTGACGTCGGCCGGATTGACCTCGACGGCCTGGAACCCCGAGTAGGTGGTGATCGGCGTGCAGGCGCCGGTCGCCAGGAGGGCCGTGGCGGCGGCGGCAAGGACGGCTTTGCGAAACATCTCGGCTCCCGGGTGCGCAACTCGCGGCGCAGTGCTTTGACCTATCGCCCGCGGGCGCTTAGTTCAATGCCTCGCTTAGCCCCCGCTGGCGGCGAAATCGAGGCGACATGACCGCAATGCTCAAGCGTTTCTTCCAGCCCAGGCCCGCCCGGATCGCCGGCGAGGCCCTGTACGCCGCCGCGGCGGCCCAGGCGCGGTCGCCTGCCTTCTATCTTGAGCTGGGCGCGCCGGACACGCGTGAGGGCCGTTTCGAGCTCTACACCCTGCATGTGATCCTGCTGATGGACCGCCTGCGCGGACAGGGGGACGCCGCCGACGAGACCAGCCAGGCCCTGTCGGAACGCTATGTCCGCGGGCTGGATGACGCCTTCCGCGAGCTTGGCGTCGGGGACGTCGGCCTCGCCAAGCGGATGAAGGCGCTTGGCCAGGCCTTCTACGGCCGGCTGAAGGCCTACAGCGAGGCCTTCGCGGCGCTTCCGGAGGCTGCGCCGCTGCGCGAGGTCGTGGGGCGCACGATCCTGGAGGGCGGGGAGGGCGATGCGGACCGCCTGACCGCCTACATCGTGGCGAGTCGTCAGGCTCTGGCCGCGCAACCGCTGGAGCGACTCTGCGACGGCGTGGTCACCTGGGAGCCCCTGACATGATCGGCGAGTCGCCGTGGAAGGCGCCCTTCCGGTTCATCGAGGTCGGCGCCGGGCCGGTCAAACGGTCTCTGGAGGCCGACGAGGCCACGCGAAAGGCCGTCGCGCGGCATCTGGATGTCGAGGCCATCAGCGCCTTCACCGGCAACCTAGTGGTCAAGCCCTGGCTGGACGGGGCGGAGGTCCGGGGACGCTTCCGCGCCACCGTGACGCAGATGTGCAGCGTCAGCGCCGAGCTCTTCGATGAGGACGTCGACGGCGAGTTTCTGGTGCGGGTTCTGGCGGCGGGAAGTCCGAACGCGCCGGTCGAGGCCGTCGGCGAGGAGGTGGATCTCGATCCCGAGGCCGACGATCCGCCCGATGTGGTGGAGGGCGGGGCCTTCGACCTCGGCGGCTATCTGGTCGAACACCTGTCGCTTGAGCTGGATCCGTTCCCCCGAAAGCCCGGCGCGACGTTTCAGCCCCCCGAACCGACCGACTCGGCGTCGCCATTCGCCGTCCTCAAGCTGCTGCGGAAGGATGATGCCCCGGAATGACGGTTTCGGGAGGCCGGGCTTGCATCCTCTCCCGGCGGGGGTAAGTTCCCGCCGCTGCGCCCCCGGGGCGCGTCCGTGACGGAATCGCGACCGGCCTTGCCCCAGACACTCGTCATCTCCATCGACGCCATGGGCGGCGATCATGGCCCCGCCGTCACAGTCGCGGGCGTCGATGTCGCCGCCAGGACCCAGCAGGACGTCAGGTTCCTGCTCCACGGCGACGCCGACGCGATCAACGCCGAGCTGGCGCGCCATCCGGCCGCCCGGGCCGTCAGCGAGGTCCGCCACACCGACCGCGCCATCTCCATGGACGAGAAGCCGGCCCAGGCCATGCGCCGCGGCAAGGGCTCCAGCGTCTGGAACGCCATCGAATCGGTGAAGGCCGGCGAGGCCGGAGCGGCCGTGTCGGCCGGCAACACCGGCGCGCTGATGGCGATCTCGATGCTGATCCTGCGGATGGCCAAGGACATCAACCGGCCGGCCATCGTCGCCAGCTGGCCGACAAGCCGGGGCATCACCGCCGTGCTGGACGTCGGCGCGAACGTGGAAAGCGACGCCGAGCAGCTGGTCGAGTTCGCCATCATGGGCGCGGCCTTTCACCACGCGGTCCATGGCTCGAAGCGCCCCACCGTCGGCCTCCTGAACGTCGGCTCGGAGGAGCAGAAGGGGCACGAGGAGGTGCGAGGCGCCCACGCCCTGCTGCGGGCCACCAAGCTCGACCTCGACTACCACGGGTTCGTCGAGGGCAACGACATCGCCAAGGGGACCGTCGATGTCATCGTCACCGACGGCTTCACCGGCAATATCGCCCTGAAGACCGCCGAGGGCCTGGCCCGCTTCTTCGCCAACGAGCTGCGCGCCAGCTTCAAGTCGAGCCCGCTGTCGATGCTGGGCGCGCTGTTCGCCTCCGGCGCCCTGGGCAGGATGCGCAAGCGCATGGATCCGGGCGCCGTGAACGGCGGCCCGCTGCTCGGCCTCAACGGGATCGTGGTCAAGAGCCACGGCGGCGCGGACGCCAAGGGCTACGCCGCCGCCATCCGCGTGGCGGTCGATCTGGCGCGCAGTGATTTCTCGGCCGAGATCGAGCGCAACATGTCGCGCCTGACGGCCACCCTGTCGCAGCCGGCGCCGACGCCGGTCGAAGGAGCGAGCGAGTGAGCGTTCTGCGTAGCGTCGTGACCGGCGTCGGCGGCTATCTGCCCCCCGACGTGGTCAGCAACGAGGACCTGTCCCGGGTCGTGGACACGTCCGACGACTGGATCCGCGAACGCACCGGCATTCGCCAGCGGCACCGCGCCGGCGACGACCAGGCGGTGTCGGACCTCGCGGTCGAGGCCGCCCGCCAGGCGCTCGAATCGGCCGGCCGGACGCCCGCTGACATCGACCTGATCATCGTGGCGACCACGACCGCCGACCTGACCTTCCCGGCGACCGCTGCGATCGTCCAGCGCAAGCTGGGTTGCCCCGTTGGCATCGCCTTCGACGTCCAGGCGGTCTGCTCCGGCTTCGTCTACGCCATGAGCGTCGCCGACGGCTTTGTGGCCCGCGGCCATGCCAGGTGCGCGCTGGTCATCGGCGCCGAGACCATGACCCGCCTGATGGACTGGACCGACCGCGGCACCTGCGTGCTGTTCGGCGACGGGGCCGGCGCGGTGATCATGGAGCCGATGGAAGGGCAGGGGACCACCGCCGACCGCGGCCTTCTGGGCTTTGCGCTGCGCTGCGACGGGACCAAGCAGGACCTGCTCTACGTCGACGGCGGCCCCTCGACGACCGGCACGGTCGGCAAGCTGCGCATGCAGGGCAACCAGGTCTTCAAGCACGCCGTCGTCAACATTTCCGAGGCCGTGATCTCCGCCGCGAAGGCGGCCGGGATCGAGGTCTCCGACGTCGACTGGTTCATCCCCCACCAGGCCAACGAGCGCATCCTCAAGGGCGTGGCCAACCGGCTGGGCATCGACGAGTACAAGGTCATCCAGACGGTGGGCGACCACGCCAACACCTCGGCCGCCTCCATTCCCCTGGCCCTGGCCCATGGCGTCGCCGACGGCCGGATCAAGAAGGGCGATCTCCTGCTTCTCGAGGCCATGGGCGGCGGTCTGACCTGGGGCGCCTGCGTGGTGCGGCTTTAGGTCCTGATTCCGCTCATGCCGGGAACCCTTTGACTTGACGCGGCAATCGGGCCATGCACCCTGACTTGTTCTAGGGGTGTCTTGGAGACCGGGGGCATGAAGGGCGAGACCCTCACGCGAGCCGACCTGACTGAAGCTGTGCACGAAGAGGTCGGGCTGACGCGGCAGGACTGCGGCGGACTGGTCGAGCGCACGCTCGATCTGGTGGCCGAGGCGCTCGAGAACGGCGAGACCGTCAAGCTGTCCGGCTTCGGCGTATTCCAGGTCCGCGCCAAGAAGGCCCGCATGGGCCGCAATCCCAAGACCGGCGAGCCGGCCGAGATCGAGCCGCGCCGCGTCATCGGTTTCCGGGCCTCCCAGGTCATGAAAGCGCGCATCGACCGCGCGCTGAGCGACTAGGGCGCGCCGGTGGCGAAGGGCCCCAACGCCTTCCGCACCATCTCTGAAGCCGCCGACGAGCTTGGCGTGCCGCAGCATGTGCTGCGTTTCTGGGAGACCAAGTTCTCCTTCATCCGCCCCATGAAGCGCGCCGGCGGCCGGCGGTTCTACCGCCCGCAGGACATCGCCGTGTTGCGCGGCGTGCGGGCGCTGCTCCACGACGAAGGCCTGACCATCAAGGGCGTCCAGAAGCTCCACAAGGAGCAGGGCGTGCGGCGACTGATCGGTGTCGGCGCCGGGGAGGCTGTTCCCGCCATGGCGGCTGCGGAGGCGCTGGCGAAGGCGGTTCAGCCGGCGCGGCTGGACGCCCAGGCGCGGGACCGCCTGGGTTTCGCGCTCGAGGACCTGACCAGCATCAAGGCCCGGCTCGACGCGCTGCTGGAGCGGCGCTGAAACTTCCGCAAATGCCCCATTGCCGGGCCGGAAGGCGGCGCCTATAAGGGCGCTCCCCATCGGCGGGCCGTTCGCGGCATGTCGAAAACGGTGTCGGAGCGTGGCGCAGCCTGGTAGCGCACTTGACTGGGGGTCAAGGGGTCGCAAGTTCGAATCTTGTCGCTCCGACCATCGTTTTCCCTTCAGCCCTAGCGGTTCATCCACTTCATCAGCGGAATCAGCGGCAGGCCCCAGGCCGTGCCGACGACGGCGTAGAAGACCAGCTGGGCCGCCCAGTGGGCCGGCAGGTGGTCGGCCACGGCCAGCGCCGCCGCGACATAGACGAACAGGAACACCAGCATCGCCAGGGTTCCGATGAGCTTCTTCAGTCGCGGGTTCATGGCGCCTCCGGCGGCGCGATCGCGTCGCGCCGCCTTCGACATAGAGCGAGCCTAGCCCCGTTTGAAGAGGCCGACGACGAACAGCAGGATCACCGCGCCCAGGGTCGCGAAGATCAGGGTGCCGAGCAGGCCGCTGACGCCGATATTCAGTTGGGTCGCGATGAACCCCCCGATCAGGCCGCCGACGACGCCGACCACCAGGTTGGTCAGCAGCCCGTGGTTGCGGCCCATGATCTTCTCGGCCAGCCAGCCGGCGGCGATGCCGATCAGAATTGCGACGATCCAGCCCATGAAATTCTCCTCCAGCCCCGTGATCGGGCCCTGCGGGAACTGCGCGAGGCCGCCGGAGGTTCCACCCGCGGCGCGATGTCAGCGTTTGGGCAGAAGGCCGCCGAGCGCCAGAAGCGCCGTGGCACCCGCCAGCGCCGTCGCCGAAAAGGCCGCCAGGCCGTTCACCGCAAGACCCAGCAGGCCGGCGACCGAACTTCCGATCAGGGCCCCGGCCAGACCCGTGCCCAGACAGGCGAACAGGGAGCGGGGGCCGCCCAGCAGCGCGCGCGCGAGCACGCCGGCCAGCAGCCCGATCACAACAGCGGCGTAGAGGCCCGGTCCCGACATGGCCGGCAGCATGACAGCGGATCGCGATCACGTCACCGCTCTGGACCCCGCGCTGCGAGCGGCCTAGGTACTGCCTGCCGATTTTCCGCCCCGCTTCCGGGGCCCAGCAGAGGCGGCGATGACTTCGTTCCTGCGTTCCGACCGGTCCCGCCCGGTCGCGGTCTGGCTGTTCGCCGTGGCCGCCCTTGTCCTGGCCATGGTTGTCGTGGGCGGCGCCACCCGTCTGACCGGGTCTGGTCTTTCGATCACCGAGTGGAAGCCGGTCACCGGCGCCCTGCCGCCGATGTCCGACCAGGCCTGGCAGGCCGAGTTCGGCAAGTACAAGGTCATCCCCCAGTACACCCAGCTGAACCGGGGCATGACCCTGGACGAGTTCAAGGGCATCTACTGGTGGGAGTGGGGCCATCGGCTGCTCGGCCGCCTGATCGGCCTGGCGTTCGCCCTGCCGTTCGCGGTCTTCCTGATCAGGCGCGAGATCCCGAAGCGTCTGATCTGGCGGTGCGGGGTGATGCTGGGCCTCGGCGGCCTGCAGGGCGCGATCGGCTGGTGGATGGTGTCGAGCGGCCTGGCGGACCGGGTCTCGGTCGCGCCGGAGCGACTGGCCACCCACCTGGGCCTGGCGCTCGCCCTGTTCGTGATGCTGTTCTGGACCGGGCTGGACGCCTGGAACGGCGCGCCCAGGCAGGAGAATCCGACGCGCTGGCGGGTCGTCGGCTGGGTCTTCCTTGGCGCAGTGCTGTTCCAGAGCCTGCTCGGAGCCCTGGTGGCAGGGGCGGACGCCGGCTACATCTTCAACGACTGGCCGCTGATGAACGGGGCGCTGATCCCGCGCGACTACGCCGGCGACAGCCTGTGGGCGACGATCGCCCACAACCAGGCCTCCGTACAGCTGCACCACAGGCTGGGCGCCTACCTGCTCTTCGCCGGAGCTGTCGTCATGGCGGCGATGGCCTGGCGGGCCCGATTCCTTCCGCAGGAGGCTCGGGTGATGGCGCTGGCCGTCCTCGGCGTCACCGTGCTGCAGGCCGTGCTGGGCATCGCCACGCTCATGGCCGGCGTGCCGCTGTGGCTGGGGATCCTGCACCAGGCGGGGGCGGTCTTCCTGCTGGCGGCGGCCACAGCCTTCGCCTGGCGGGTGCGGCGTCCGTAGGGCAGGCGGGGCGAATTCGGTATTATGATACCGTTGACCGCAAACCCTTGCCACGCACGGGTTTGCGCCACTTCCCCGCGCATCATCTGTTGACAGGCCGGCAGGGCGCGGGTATTGCCCCGCCCTCACGTCGGGGACCGCTCGTTCCCGCTCGCAATACGGATCTGTCCCATGATGAAGACCACGGCTTCGTTGAAGCCCGCCGAGGTCGAGAAGAAGTGGATCGTGATCGACGCCGAGAACGCCGTTGTCGGCCGTCTCGCGTCCTTCATCGCCATGCGTCTTCGCGGCAAGCACCGCCCCGACTACACCCCGCACGTCGACTGCGGCGACTATGTCGTCGTGATCAACGCTGACAAGGTGAAGTTCACCGGCCGCAAGCTCGACCAGAAGATCTACTACCGCCACACCGGTCACCCGGGCGGCGTCAAGTCGATCACCGCCGGCAAGCAACTGAGCGGCCGCTTCCCCGAGCGCGTGCTCGAGAAGGCCGTCGAGCGCATGCTGCCGAAGGAAAGCCCGCTGGCCCGGGCCCAGATGACGCACCTGCGCATCTTCAACGGCGCCGAGCACACCCATCAGGCTCAGAACCCCGAGCCCGTCGCGTTCGCCGAGCGCAACAGCAAGAACATCCGGAGCCAATAAGTCATGGCCGAAGCCCAAGGTTTCGAGGCCCTGCAAGGCCTCTCGTCGAACCCCGCCGTCGCCCCGGCCGAGCGCAAGGTCGACGCCCAGGGTCGCTCCTACGCGACCGGCAAGCGCAAGAACGCGGTCGCCCGCGTGTGGATCAAGCCCGGAAAGGGCACCATCACGATCAACGGTCGTGACCAGGAGATCTACTTCGCCCGTCCGGTGCTGCGCATGATGATCGCCCAGCCGTTCCAGGTCACCGACCGGGTCGGCCAGTTCGACGTCATCGTCACCGTTGAAGGCTCGGGCCTCAGCGGCCAGGCCGGCGCGGTGCGTCACGGCATCTCCAAGGCCCTGACCTACTTCGAACCGACCCTGCGTCCGGTCCTGAAGCCGCACGGCTTCCTGACCCGCGACAGCCGCGTCGTTGAACGCAAGAAGTACGGCAAGGCCAAGGCCCGCCGCAGCTTCCAGTTCTCGAAGCGCTAGTCGTTCGCGAACCTGTTTTGCGAAAGGGCGCTTCGGGCAACCGAGGCGCCCTTTTTCTTGTTTCGTATCGTGCGTCCTTCGACACGCCGCTTCGCGGCTGCTCAGGATGACTGAGCTGGAAAGCGCACACACCACGTCATCCTGAGCAGGCCCGCAGGGCCGTGTCGAAGGACGCAGTGAGAAAGGGCCCGGCAGATGGCCACTCCCAAGGTCTTCATCGACGGCGAAGCCGGCACAACAGGCCTGCAGATCCGCGAGCGGCTGGCCGGCCGCACGGACATCGAACTGCTGTCGATCGCCCATGAGAAGCGCAAGGACGTCGCCGCCCGCGCCGAGCTGCTGAACGCCGCCGACGTGTCGATCCTCTGCCTGCCCGACGACGCGGCACGCGAGGCCGTGGCCATGGTCACCAACCCGTCGGCCCGGATCATCGACGCCTCGACGGCCCACCGCACCGCTCCGGGCTGGGCCTATGGCTTCCCGGAGATGAGCAAGGGCCAGCGGGCGGCCGTGGCGGCCTCGACGCGGGTGTCCAACCCCGGCTGCTACCCGACCGGCGCCATCGCCCTGATCCGGCCGCTGGTCGCCGCGGGCCTCATGCCGCAGGACTGGCCGGTCAGCATCAACGCCGTCAGCGGCTACTCCGGCGGCGGCAACCCGATGATCGCCGAGTTTGAGGACATCGAGAGCCCCAGCTACACGCCGGTCGCCTACCGCATCTACGGCATGGGGCTTGAGCACAAGCACGTCGCCGAGATGCAGATTCATTCCGGCCTGCTGACCCGGCCGCTGTTCGCGCCGGCCGTCGGTCGCTACCGCCAGGGCATGATCGTCGAGGTTCCGCTGCACCTTTCGCTGATGGGCAGCGCCCCGTCGCTGAAGGCGGTTCATGCCGCGCTTGCCGAGGCCTACCATGGCGAGGCCTTCGTCGAGGTGGCCTCGCTGGACGAGGCTGCGGCGCTCAAGACGCTCGACCCCGAAGGCCTCAATGGCACGAACCGGATGAAGCTGTTCGTCTTCGGCTCCGACTCGACCCGCCAGGCGCGGCTGGTGGCGTTGCTCGACAACCTGGGCAAGGGCGCCTCCGGCGCGGCGGTGCAGAACATGAACCTGATGCTCGGCCTGCCGGAGGCCGCCGGCCTGTGACCCTGCGGCGGGCGCTCCCCGCCGACACGGCGGCGCTGAGGACGCTGATGGCGACCAGCAACGGCTACGACCGGCCCGCGGCCCGGGCGATGATCGCCGCCTTTGCAGAGACCTGGAGCGTGCCCGATGGAGCGCACGAGGTCTGGCTGATCGAGGAAGCCGGCCCGATCGTCGGCTTCTTCGCTCTGATCCCGCACGGGGCCGACCGGGAGCTCGACCTGTTCTTCACCGCCAATGAAGCCCAGGGCTCGGGCCTCGGCCGGCAGCTGTTCGAGGCCATGGTTGAGCGAGCAAGGACGCTGGGCGCCGCCAGCGTAGTGATCTCGTCCAACCCTGAGGCCGCCGGCTTCTACCGCCGGATGGGGGCGGTCGACGTCGGGGTCACGCCGCCGGGCGACGGCATCAGCTGGGACCGGCCGAAGCTGAAGCTGCCGCTTCAGTGATCGCCGACACTCAAGCGGTCGCTTGAGCAAGGCAGAGAGTCTCGCTCTCCCTTGTTCAATCCCGCGCCCGCGTTGCGGCGACGGTTCGGCTGGCGAAAGCAGGGGGACAGATCGCGCGGCGATACGCGCGGCTGCCGGGGCGGCGCCAGGGGCGGGTCCTTGCGCCAAAAGGCGTGGAGGGGTTTGCGCGGTCTGCATCCCCGTGAGTCTAGCCGTGCGCGCAGAGGCGGGGAGCGATCACCGGGCAGGCGGTGGGCGATATGGGGTCGATTGTCCCGCAATGTCTGGCTTTGTCTCCAGAGTATAGGTCTCGGGAGTCTCGCTTCTGCCGGGACCAGGTCCGCTTCTCGCTACGTCAGAAGCCGCTCGCGAAACCGCACCATTTCACCGTCATCGTCGGACTTGTTCCGACGACCCATGCGTGGTGAGCGGGACGAGTGGCCCGGCGCTTCACGCGTCTCCTTGCCTGTCGTTCGTGTTCATGGGTCGTCGGAACAGTTCCGACGATGACGGTAGGGGGAGTGCGGGGAGGGAGGGACCCTACAGCGCCTTCCAGAACACCACGGTCGCCTCGGAGCCGCCGCCGCTCTTCAGCGCGAAGTCGGGGACCCTGCCAGCTTCGGTCCAGCCGAGGCGGCGATACAGGCCGTCGGCGACGCCGCCCTCGACGGTGTCCAGCACCAGCAGGCGACGGCCCAGGTCCCGGGCGGCCTGTTCGGCCGTGGCCATCAGTTGCTTCGCGAGCCCGCGCCCTCGCGCGCGGGGATGCACCATCAGCTTGGCGATCTCGGCCCGGTGCGCGCCGTTGGGCTTGCCGACGGGGTGCAGCTGGATCGTGCCGACCGGGCCGTCGTCTTCGAAGACGGCCCACAGCAGGATGTCGCCGGCCGCGACGCCGGCCGCAACGCCGGCCCAGTAGGCGTCCGCCTCGCCGGTCGGCATCGGGTGCAGGAAGCCGATCGAGGCGCCGTCCGCGACGCAAGCCTCCAGCAGCGCCGCCCAGCCGGGCAGGGCGGCGCACAGGGCCTCTGCGGTGACCGTTTCAAGCCTCAGGAGCGCACCTTCACGAAGCTCCCCGGCGCGTCCTCGAGCGGCGCGCCCAGCGGGCCCCTGGACGGGTCCCGCGCGGGGACCATCCCGCCCGAGCGCTCCTTCAGCCAGGCGCTCCAGTGCGGCCACCAGCTGCCCGGATGTTCGACGGCGGCGGCGCGCCATTCGTCGACCGTCGCGGGCAGGTCGGGGTTGGTCCAGTGCTGATACTTCTTCGCGTCCGGGTGGTTGATCACGCCGGCGATGTGGCCGCTGCCGGCCATGGTGAAGGTCACCGGCCCGCCGAACAGCTTGGCGCCGCGATAGATGCTCCTGAACGGCGCGATGTGGTCGTCGCGCGAGGACTGGACATAGATCGGCGTCTTCACCTTGCCGAGGTCGAGCTTCACCCCGTCCAGTGTCAGCTCGCCCCTGGCCAGCGCGTTGTCCTTGTAGAAGTTGCGCAGGTAGAACAGGTGCAGCGCCTTGGGCATCCGCGTCTGGTCGCTGTTCCAGAACAGCAGGTCGAAGGGCTTGGGCTCCTTGCCCATCAGGTAGTTGTTCACGAAGAACGACCAGATCAGGTCGTTGCCGCGCAAGGCGTTGAAGGTGTCGGCCATCGACTTGCTGGGCAGGAAGCCGCCCGACTGGTCCATGGTCTCCTCGATGTCGCGCAGCCAGGCGTCGTCGACGAACAGCTTCAGGTCGCCCGCCTCCTCGAAATCCTGCTGGGCGGCGAAGAAGGTGGCCGAGCTGATCCGCTCGTCGCCCCTGGCCGCCATGTGGGCCAGCGCGCAGGAGAGCAGGGTGCCGCCGATGCAGTAGCCGACGGTGTTCACCCGGTCCGTGCCGCACTGCTTCATGACCTGGGCGGTGGCGTCGTAGATGCCCTCCTTCAGGTAGCTCTCGAAGGTCTTCGCCGCGAGCGCCTCGTCCGGGTTGACCCAGCTGGTCACGAAGACGGTGAAGCCCTGGCCGGTCAGCCAGCGGACCAGGCTGTTATCGGGCCGAAGGTCGGTGATGTAGAACTTGTTGATCCACGGCGTGAACAGCAGCAGCGGAATCTCGTGCACCTGCTCGGTGGTCGGCGTGAACTGCAGCAGCTGCAGGATGTCGTTCTGGTAGACGACCTTGCCTGGCGTGGTGGCGACGTTCTCGCCGACCCTGAACTGCTCCATGTCGGTCTGGCTGATGGCCAGCTGGCCGCCGCCGCGGGTCAGGTCGCCGGCGAAGTTCTCCATGCCGCGCACCAGGCTCTCGCCGCCCGTGGCCATGGCCTCGCGCAGGGCGGCCGGATTCGACATCAGAAAGTTGGACGGCGAGATGGCGTCGGTGAGCATCTTCATGAAGAACTCGACCCGGCGCTTCTCCAGCGGATCGACGCCATCGATGTCGGTGACCAGGCTGTTCAACCAGTTGGAGCTGAGCAGATAGGACTGCTTCATCACGTCGAACATGGGGTTGGAGCCCCAGTCCGGATCATTGAAGCGCTTGTCGCCCTTGGCGGGCTCGACCACCGGCTCGACCGTCTCGCCGGCCATGCGGCGGGCGGTGTTCTGCCACAGGTCGAGGTAGCGGCTGAACAGATCGGCCTGGGCGCGCAGCAGGCGGTCGGGCTGGGCGGCGAGGCGACCCATGACGTCGGTCAGAGCCGGGCCGACGTGGAAGGGGTCCGGCGTCAGGGCGGCGGGGCTGTCGGCCTGGCGCAGGGCGGCCTCGGCGATGGCGCCCTGGGCGGTCACCGCGGCGCGGGCCAGATTCGCCGACAGCTTCTCCAGCGCCTCGCGCTGCTCACCCGACAGGAAGGCGGCCGGATCGGTGAAGCCCTGGGCCTCGAAGGGCGCGGCGGCGGGCGAGGGCGCGGCGGCGCGCGGCGCCTCGCGGGCCGGCTCAGCCGCGGGCTTGGGCTCGGCAACCTTCGGGCGAGGCGGAGCCTTGGGTTTGGCCGCCTTCGGCGCGGCGGCGGCTTTGGCCGGAGCCTTGCGTTTGCGCGGGGTCTTGGCGTCCGTGCCGGCCATCTCGTTTCCTTCCCGGGGCGTGGACGCTTCGAGCGGCCTTTCGCTGGCCGTGATCATGGCTTAGACCGGGCTGCAAATGGAAGGTGACACGCACATTTTCTGGCGAGCCGGTCGGCTGGCGCTCCTGGCGGGCGCGGCGATGACGTTGGCCGCCTGCGTGTCGGTCGATGCATTGGAGCCCGGCGCCGGCGCAGCCATCGATCCGGCGTCCTCCGCCGGGCCGGCGGTGGCGGCCGCGGTCGCAGAGCCCGGCCCCTGGCCGACCTTCGCCGACATTCCGGAACTGCCGGCCGACCTCCGCTCCGCCGAGGCCTGGCGCGACGCCGTGGCCGAGCAGGAGGCGGACGGCCTCTTCACGCGCCGCAACGCCGCCGAGGAAACCTGGAGCCTCAACGACACCGAGGCCTTCGCCGCCGGCCTGCGGGCCGAGATCGCCGCGGTCGATGTGCACGCGCCGACCGATGCGGAGATGGCCGAGTCGGAAGCCTATCGCCCGCGCCCTGCGCGCCCGAGCTACCCCGCCTCCGCTGCCGAGGTGATACTGGCGCGGCGGGGGCATGAATTTCCCTGAACCTGCTTGGAACTCCGGCTTGCGGAGGATATCCATGCGCGACCTTTGCTCCAGCGCGCGCCAGACGGCGCAGACGAGCCCAAAATGACCACCGAATTCCACCGTATCCGGCGCCTGCCGCCCTACGTCTTCGAAGAAGTGAACCGCATCAAGGCGAAGCTGCGCGCCGAGGGGACGGATATCATCGACTTCGGGATGGGCAATCCCGACATGCCGACGCCCAAACACATCGTCGACAAGCTGGTCGAGACGGCCCGCGACCCCAAGGCCGGCCGCTACTCGGCCTCCAAGGGCATCATCGGCCTGCGCCGCGCCATGGCCGGCTACTACGACCGCCGCTTCGGCGTGAAGCTGAACCCCGATACCGAGGTGATCGCCACCCTGGGGTCGAAGGAAGGCTTCGCCAACCTGGCCCAGGCCCTGACCGCGCCGGGCGACGTCATCATCTGCCCCAACCCGGCCTACCCGATCCACGCCTTCGGCTTCATCATGGCCGGCGGCGTCATCCGCCACGTGCCGGCCCTGTCGCCCGAGGAGTACCTGGCCGGCGTCAGCCGGGCGGTGAAGCACTCGGTGCCGCCGCCCAACATCCTGATCCTCAGCTACCCGTCCAACCCGACTGCCCAGTGGGTGGACCTGGATTTCTACAAGGACGCCGTGGCGCTGGCGAAGAAGCACGACCTGCTGGTCATCAGCGACATCGCCTATGGCGAGATCTACTTCGACAACAATCCGCCGCCGTCGATCCTACAGGTCGAGGGCGCCAAGGACATCGCCGTCGAGGTCAACAGCCTGTCCAAGACCTATGCGATGGCCGGCTGGCGCGTCGGGATGGTGGTCGGCAACGCCCGCATCTGCGCGGCGCTGGCGCGGGTGAAGTCCTACCTCGACTACGGCGCCTTCCTGCCGATCCAGGTCGCCGCCGCCGCGGCGCTGAACGGCCCGCAGGACTGCGTCGACGAGATCCGCGCCATCTACAAGGGCCGCCGCGACACCCTGGTGGACTCGATGAAGCGCGCCGGCTGGGACATTCCCGCGCCGCCCGCCTCGATGTTCGCCTGGGCCAAGCTGCCGGAGCAGTACAAGGACGCCGGCTCGATGCTGTTCTCCCGCCTGCTGGTCGAGGAGGCCGGCGTCGCCGTCGCCCCGGGCACCGGCTTTGGCGAGTACGGCGAGGGCTATGTGCGCATCGGCCTCGTCGAGAACGAGCACCGCATCCGGCAGGCGGCTCGCAACGTGAAGAAGTTCCTGGCCGATTCCGAGAAGATCCTCGCGAAGGCCCACAACACCATGGCGGGGCAATGAGCCAGAAGGTCTGGAAAATCGGCGTCGCGGGCCTCGGCACCGTCGGCGGCGGCCTGCTGCAATTCCTGTCGGAGCGGCCCGACTTCGCGCCGGCCGGAGGCAGGGCGGTGGTCACCGGCGTCTCCGCCCGGTCGCGCTCGCGGCCGCGCAGCGTCGACATTTCCGGCCTGACCTGGTTCGACGATCCGGTGGCCCTGGCGACCTCGCCGGAGACGGACATCTTCGTCGAGCTGGTCGGCGGCAGCGACGGTCCGGCCAAGGCCGCCGTCGAGGCGGCGCTGAAGGCCGGCAAGCCGGTTGTCACCGCCAACAAGGCCCTGATCGCCGAGCACGGCGCCGAGCTGGCGGTGCTGGCCGAGGCGGCCGGCGTCCCGCTGCTGTTCGAGGCGGCCGTCATGGGCGGCACCCCGGCGGTGAAGATGCTGCGCGAGGCCATGGTCGGCGACGAGGTCAAGGGCGTCGCCGGCATCCTCAACGGCACCTGCAACTTCATCCTCAGCGAGATGGAGGCCAAGGGCTCGGCTTTCGCCGACGTGCTCAGCGACGCCCAGCGCATGGGCTACGCCGAGGCCGATCCGACCATGGACGTCGGCGGCTTCGACGCCGCCCACAAGGTGTCGATCCTGGCCGCCCTGGCCTTCGGCTGCGCGCCCAACTTCGCGGCCGCCGAGATCGAGGGCATCACCGGCGTCGACGCGCTCGACATCCGCATGGCCCGCGACCTGGGCTACCGCATCCGGCTGATCGCCTCGGCCGATCTCAGCGCCGAGGGCGTCGCCGTGCGCGTTCACCCCTCGCTGGTGCCCGAGGGTCATCCGCTGGCCGAGACGAGGGGCGCGCTCAACGCCCTGTTCATCGAAGGCGCCCGCATCGGCCGGATCTTCATCCAGGGCCCGGGCGCCGGGTCGGGTCCGACCGCCGCCGCCGTGGCCGCCGACATCGCCGACGTGATGACCGGCGCCACCCGCCCGGTCTTCCAGGCGCCGGCCCGCGACCTGAAGCCCTTCGTCGCCGTCGCGCCGACGCGCCGGGTCGGCAAGGCCTATCTGCGCCTGCTGGTGAAGGATCAGGCCGGCGTCATCGCCGCCGTGTCCGAGACCCTGGCCGAATGCGGCGTGTCGATCGACAGCTTCCTGCAGAAGCCGGTCGAGGACGCCGGCGGCGTCCCCATCGTGCTCACGACGCATGCGATCGCCGAGTCGGTGCTGACCGACGCGATAAATCGCATCGAAAAGCTGCCGGCTGTGCTAGAGCGACCGCGGCTGTTGCGCATCGCGCGCATCTGAGAATCCTCCGACACTGCGCTTAGAGACCCTCCGCAAGAGGGCCGGGAGACATAGACTAGATGAGTTCCGAGACGCTGGACCGTGGCCTCGTGCTCGACGCCGTGCGCGTGACCGAAGCCGCCGCCATCGCCGCCTGGGGCCTGGTGGGCCGGGGCGACGAGAAGGCCGCCGACCAGGCCGCCGTCGACGCCATGCGCAACGCCCTCAACGAACTGGCCATCGACGGCGAGATCGTCATCGGCGAAGGCGAGCGCGACGAAGCCCCGATGCTCTACATCGGCGAGAAGGTCGGCACCGGCAAAGGCCCGGGCATCGACATCGCGCTCGACCCGCTCGAGGGCACGACCCTGACCGCCAAGGCGATGGCCAACGCGCTGGCCGTGATGGCCTGGGCGCCCAAGGGCACCCTGCTCAACGCGCCCGACACCTACATGGACAAGATCGCTTGCGGCCCCGGCTATCCGGACGGCGTCATCGACCTGGACAAGACCCCGGCCGAGAACGCCCAGGCCCTGGCCCAGGCCAAGGGCGTTGATGTCTCGGCCATCACCGTCTGTGTGCTGGACCGTCCGCGCCACGCCGAGATCATCGCCAGCCTGCGATCGGTCGGCGCCCGCGTCTACCTGATCACCGACGGCGACGTGGCCGGCGTGATCAACACCGCCGAGCCGGACACCGGCGTCGACCTCTACATCGGCCAGGGCGGAGCGCCCGAGGGCGTGCTGGCCTGCGCGGCGCTCAAGTGCGTCGGCGGGCAGTTTCAGGGCCGCCTGGTGTTCCGCAACAACGACGAGCGCGCCCGCGCCGCCCGTTGGGGGATCACCGAGCTGGACCGCAAGTATACGCTGAACGAGATCGTCCGCGCCGACGCCATCTTCGCCATGACCGGCGTGACGGACGGGGCGATGCTGGAGGGCGTGACCTTCCACGGCGACTTCGTCCACACCCACTCGCTGGTCATGAACTCCTCCACCCGCACGGTGCGCGAAGTGCGGATGAAGCGTCCGCTCTGACCATGGCCGACGGCGCGGGCGAGGTCGGCTTCCTCGGCGTCCGGCGCTCCCTGACGGGAAGAGCCTGGCGCCGCCGGCCGGCCGACGAAGCCGTCGTCCGCGACCACCAGCTGCGCCATGACCTCGCCGAGCCCCTGGCCCGGGCGCTGGCCTCGCGCGGCATCGGTCCCGAGGGCGCGGTCGACTTCCTGTCCCCCACTCTCAAGGCGCAGTTTCCCGATCCGTCCAGCTTCCGGGACATGGACCTGGCTGCCACGATCCTGGTGGACGCGGTCGAGCGCGAGCGGCCGCTGGCCGTCTTCGCCGACTACGACGTCGACGGGGCCTCCAGCGCCGCCCAGCTGGTCCGCTGGTTCCGGGCCATGGGCCGTGACCTGCCGATCTACGTCCCCGACCGGATCATCGAGGGCTACGGCCCCAGCCCCGCGGCCTTCCGACGCCTGAAGGAGCAGGGCGCCGAGCTGGTGATCACCGTCGACTGCGGCGCGGCCGCCCACGACGCCCTGGTGGCGGCGCGCGACATGGGCCTGGACGTCGTGGTCGTCGACCATCACCTGATGCGCGGCGACCCGCCGCCGGCCGCCGCCCTGGTCAATCCCAACCGGCCCGACGACACCTCAGGCCAGGGCCATCTGGCCGCCGCCGGCGTGACCTTCGTGCTGCTGGCCGCCCTCAACCGCGAGGCGCGCAGGCGCGGCCTGTTCGCGGCGACGCCGGAGCCGGACATCCGCCAGTGGCTGGATCTGGCGGCCATGGGCGCGTTCTGCGACGTCACCTCGCTGACCGGTTTCAACCGCGCGATCGTCTCGCAGGGGCTGAAGGTCATGTCCGGCTGGGCCAATCCGGGCCTGAAGGCGCTGCTGGACGTCGCCAAGGGGCAGGGACCGGCGACCGCCTTCCACGCGGGCTTCATCCTCGGACCGCGGATCAACGCCGGCGGACGCATCGGCCGCTCCGACCTCGGGGCCCGGCTGCTGTCCACCGACGATCCGGAAGAAGCCGCCGCCCTGGCCGCCGAACTCGACGCGCTCAACGCCTCCCGCAAGGAGGTCGAGAAGGAGGTCATCGACCAGGCCACGGCCTTCATCGAGACCGACAGCAACCAGGACCCGGACGCCCCGGTGCTGGTGGTCGCCGGCGACGGCTGGCACCCCGGGGTGGTCGGCATCGCCGCCGCCCGCCTGCGCGAGCGCTACCGCAAGCCTGTGATCGTCATCGGCATCGACCGGCCCTCCGACACCGGCAAGGGCTCGGGACGCTCGCAGCCGGGCGTCAACCTGGGTCGGGCCGTGCAGGCCGCCTTCGACGAGGGGCTGCTGCTGGCCGGCGGCGGGCACGCCATGGCGGCCGGCCTGACGGTGCGCCCGGGGGATATCCCCGAACTGCGGGCCTTTCTGTGCGCCCAGCTGGCTGGGGAGATGATCGACGCCGCCGCCGCCGATGCGGTCGAGATCGACGCCCTGGTCAGTCCGGGCGGCGCCACCCGCGGCCTCTGGTCCGACTTCCAGCGTTTGGCGCCGTTCGGGCCGGGTAATCCCGAGCCGGTGTTCGCCATCGCCGACGCGCGCGTGGAGCGCCCGATGATGCTCAAGGGCGGCCATGTCCGCTGCACCCTGGCCGACGCTTCCGGCGGGCGGCTCAAGGCCGTGGCCTGGCGGGCGGGCGAGTCCGCGCTGGGCGACCGGATCATGGCCGGCGGCGGCGGACTGCATGTCGTCGGCCGTCTGAAGCCCGACGACTGGCAGGGTCGCCAAAGCGTCGAGCTGGAGATCGAGGACGCCGCCGACCCCCGTATGGCGGCCGGCTGAAAAAGGTCGCCGAACTCGCATCGGGAGGGGTTGCGCCTGCCGGGAGTCGCGAATATACAGCCGCTTCCTCGCGACCGGGCGCCCTTCGTCTATCGGTTAGGACCCCAGATTTTCAATCTGGTAAGAGGGGTTCGACTCCCCTAGGGCGTGCCATCGCGAGGTTTCTCCCCTCAGAGAATCAACCCTCCGTACCGCGACCAATCGTCGCGGATGGCGGTTCTGTACGCCCCGCGCGCGAACTCTCGTCTTGACGCCTCTCTTCCTACGAGAACAGTGTTATACTTAAGTTCTCGTCCAGAAAGGACTTGGGACGGGGCAGAGGGGCGAATGTCAGGTTTCGATTTCGAGGGATCGGAGGCGCACGAAGAGTCGGTGCGCATCGCCGGTCGCGTGAAGTGGTTCGACGCGGGCAAGGGCTACGGCTTCATTGTTCCCGACGATCCCACGCAGACGGGGCTCAAGGACGTCCTGCTGCACATTACCTCGTTGCGCACGTCCGGCCGGGAATCGGCGCTCGAGGGCTCGGTGATCGTCTGCGACGTCGTTCGCCGGCCCAAGGGCTGGCAGGTGTCGGAGGTCGTCGACCTGGACGAGGCCGCGGCCCCGCCGCCGATGGATCGGGCGCCGCGCCGCTTCGACGAGCACGGGCAGGGCGGGTTCTCGCGAGACCGCGATCGCTTCAGCGCCCCGCCACGCCAGGATTCCGCCCGTCGCGGACCGCCCCGCGCCGACGGTCCGCTCGAGCACTGCACCGTCAAATGGTTCAACCGCACCAAGGGCTACGGTTTCGTGGTGCGCGACGCCGAGCCGGGGGATATCTTCGTCCACATCGAGACCCTGCGCCGCAGCGGCCTCGACGACCTGCAGCCGGGCGATGGCGTGATGGTGCGCTTCGCCGAAGGGCCCAAGGGTCTTGTAGTGGCCGAAATCTCGGCGTCCTGACGGGACCGGGATCGATTCCGGAGTAAAGCCTTGAGCTGGAAGATGCGTAACGCCCGCCGGTCGCTGGTCCTGGCGGCGGTCCTGCTCGGGGCGAGTCTGGGGGCCAGCGCCTGCACGGCCCGCGAAGGCGCGGCGGCAGCCGCTCCGGCCGCCAGCGTCGACATCAACGCCCCGCACGCGACCTCGCCGGACTTCGTCACCGAGCCCCTCTGGATCGAGACGACGGCGGGCCGCCTGGACTACCGGGTGGAGATCGCCGACGACGACGCCGAGCGTCAGCACGGCCTGATGTACCGCACCTCCATGCCGGACATGCACGGCATGCTGTTCATCTTCCCGCAGGCCAAGCCGCAGGCCTTCTGGATGCGCAACACCTACATGCCGCTCGACATCATCTACATCGGCGAGGACGGGCGCATCGTCTCGATCGCCGCCAACGCCCGGCCGTTCGACGAGTCCGCGCTTCCCTCGGAAGGGCCGGCCATCGGCGTTCTGGAGATCTACGGCGGCAAGGCGGCCGAGCTCGGCATCAAGCCGGGCGACCGCGTCCATCACCGGATGTTCGGCCAGTGACCGCTGTCGAGGTTCCGGCCCCGCCGGAGGGTTTCGTTCCGTCCAGCCGCGGTCCCTACACCACCCACAACGGCCCGATGTTCCACCGGCGGACGGAGGAGGGCGGGCTGGTTCACGCCTTCTTCGTGCTGCCGCGCCACTGCAACAGCATGGGCATCGTCCACGGCGGCATGCTGTCGACCTTCTTCGACGGCGTGGTGGCCGGGGCGGTCGGGCGCGTCACCGGCGGGATGTCGGTGACCATCCACCTGTCGCTGGACTTCCTGTCGATGGCCCGGGCCGGGGAGTGGGTCTATGGCGAAGGCCGGGTCACCCGCCAGACCCGCGACCTGGTCTTCGTCGAGGGGCGTATCTACATCGGCGAGAAGGACATCCTGCGCGGATCGGGCGTGTTCAAGCCGATGCGCAAGAAGGTCGATGAGGATCAGGCCGGGTCGTCGAAGGCGTAACCGAACGCCTTGATGTCCTGCGCGTAGAGCGCCGCCACCTGCTCGCGCAGGCCGTCGTCGAAATAGTCGCGCCACGGACCGTGCGTCGTGGCGTTGATCCGCTGCAGCTCTGCCGTGGGCAGGCCGATACGGGCGCAGATGGCGTCGTATGACTCCTGCAGGGTTTCCTGCCGGCCGACGAAATCGACCATGGGCTGGCCGTCGGCGTCGCAGATGAACCGGTGCTGCGGCTGGAAGACGATCCGCTGACGATGGGCCGGATCGTCCAGCACACGCGCCATCGTGCCGCGCGGATCCCGGGTGAACCAGTCACCGTCCCGATGCGTGAAGACGCAGTAGGACAGGAAGCGCTCCCACGGATTGCGCACGATCGCGAACTTGAAATAGCCGCTCCAGACCTCCGGGCTCACCGTGGCGCGGATCTCGTCCCAGCGGATGTGACCGTGGCCCAGGCGGGCGATGTCCGGGTGCGGCAGGGCCTTCTGGACGAACAGCCGGACCTGCTCCTCATCGGTCTCGCCCAGGTGCTCGCGCAGGGCGAAACGGATCGCATGCGTGCCGGTCTTGGGTATGGCGAAGAACATGAACCGGTGACGGTGGGAGACGATCACGGGCGAGATTTCTCCAGAACCGGCCTACTGTACTTGCGCGGCGCGGTTCATCAGAATGGACGGCATGGATTTCGGCAAAACGCATCGCCTGCTCAAGCAAGTCAACATCCAACCGCTGCTTGTTCGCCTCGCCGGCGTGGACGACGCGCTATGGGACGGAGAGGAGGAGTTGCGCCAGGCCCTGACCGGCGCGCGGCCGACACAGTCGATCTATCTCTACTACACCAACGCCCTCTACATGCCCCACGACCGGCGGATCACCCAGGCGGACGTCCTGCGCCGCGACGGCTGGGACTGGTTCAGCCCGGCGGTCGTTCCGATCCTGGACGAGGTCCTGGCGCTCTACGCGCCCGGCAGCGTCGTGGTCCGGTGCCAACTGGCCAAGCTACTGCCCGGCGGCCACATCGCGCGGCACCAGGACGTCTCGCCGCTGCTGCGCGCCAGCCACCGGGTGCATGTGCCGCTGATCACCTGGCCCGAGGTCGTCTTCCTCATCGACGACCAGCCCTTTCGGTTTGAGGCCGGGTTCGCCTTCGAACTGAACAACCAGATGTTCCACGAAGTGCGTCATGGCGGAGACCGCGACCGGCATCACCTGATCTTCGATATCCTGCCGCCCGACTACGATCCCGCGCCGATGGCCGCGGTGATGCGGTCTGGGATGGCGGGCCAGGTGCCCAGGCTGAGAGTCTGACGGACGACGCCTTCATTGCGGCGCAGCGCGACGCGTGGCAAAGACGCACCTTCCGTGAAGCGGGGTGTGGCGCAGCCTGGTAGCGCATCTGGTTTGGGACCAGAGGGTCGGAGGTTCGAATCCTCTCGCCCCGACCACGGAAACGATCGAACGGAGAGGCACCTCATGCTCGCCCGCATCTACCGCCCCGCCAAGACCGCCATGCAGTCGGGCAAGGCCAAGACCAGAGACTGGCTGCTCGAGTTCGAGCCGGCCGCGGCCAAGCGCGTCGATCCGCTGACCGGCTGGACCCAGTCCACGGACATGAACGGCCAGGTGCGCCTCAGCTTCGAGACCCGGGAAGAGGCCGTCGCCTACGCCCAGCGCCACGGCATCGCCTTCCGGCTGATCGAGCCGCATGAGCCGAAGAAGATCATCAAGGCCTACGCCGACAACTTCGCCGCCGGCCGCAAGCAGCCCTGGACGCACTAGAGTTCCCGCGTGACGCGGACCCCATAGCTCAACCGGATAGAGCACCTGCCTTCTAAGCAGGGGGTTGCAGGTTCGAGTCCTGCTGGGGTCGCCAGCCTTCGCGCGCAGGGCGCGGCGGGGCCGGGGACCGGGGCCTAGCTGCCGCCGTCCGGGCCGACCAGCTTCATCGACGCGCCGTCCGGTCCGACGAGCCGCCACCAGCGGCCCTGATACTGCACCTCGGTTATGCCGCCGGAGGTGTAGCGCTTCGGCAGGGTCGCGAAGACGGCGTTGGGGACCTTGGCGGTCCTGTACTGCACCGACCCGCCCGGCTGCGGACCAAGGCTGATCGTCGGCCTCAGCTTCTGCTGCACATAGCCCTTGAGCTCGCCGTAGCTGTTCCAGCGACCGCCGCCGTACTGGGTGTAGGCGCACTCGCCGCTCTCGTAGTTTCCGTTCGGCTCGCGGCCGGTGACCTCGCGGATCGCCTGGGTGATCCAGGGATCGCGGCAGGCCCCCGCCTGGGCCGCGGTTCCGAAGGATACAGCCACGACGGCGGCGCCGGCGGCGGCGATGATCGTCCGATTGATGCGCATCAAAAATCCCCGGAATGCCCGGTGCGGGCGGGTAGAGCGCGCCGTCCTGACGGCGCGCCGGATCACTTCTTCAGATTGCAGATGCCGTAAAACATCCCGTTGAACCGCGTCGACAGACCGAACTTCGTCGAGCTGAGCACCTCGGAGTACTGGCCGACCAGCGAGCCGGAACTGAAGGTGATGCGCTTGCCCGAGATGGCGTAGGAGCCTTCCTTGCCGGCGCGATCGGAATAGCGGGAGCCCGACTTGATGGTGATCGGGAACTGGCCGCCGGCCGACGACATCGAGCAGACATAGGCGCCGCGGGTGAGGCTCGCCGCGCCGCCCCCAGGGGTCCCGGGCGCGGCGGCGCCGGCCGTCGTCAGCATCCAGGCCATGGCGTTGCGCTTGGTGCCATCCGGCAGCTGGAAGACGCACATGCCGTTGGAGACGCCGATGATCGGGCCGGTCTTCTGGGTGCGATCGGTCACGATGGTGCCGTCCGCCGGGCAGCCGGCTCTGTCGGCGACGCGGTAGAGGCGGGCATCGCCTTCCGCGCCCCGGGCGGTCGTCGCGCCGGCAAGGCCGAGCATTGTCATGACGGTCAGGAGGACGGCGACCTGCCGGCTGCTGCGCTTGCCCATGGTCCCGATCCCCCTGCCAAGCCAGCAACTCCGGCTATGCGTCCAGACAGAGGGTGGAACGCCGTCATCGTCAACGATATCGACGTTCTTTCAATCAAGGCGGGCGCCAGCGGTCGGAACTAGCGGGTGGCGAACGCCGCCAGCGCTCCCTCCAGATCCGCGATCAGGTCGCCCGGCGACTCCAGGCCGACGTGCAGCCGGATCACCGGGCCGCCGTAGTCGACCTTGATCCTGCGGCGTTTGAACTGCGGGTCGCAGTTGATGGCCAGGCTTTCGAAGCCGCCCCAGGAGAAGCCGAGGCCAAAGAGCTTCAGGGCGTCGAGGAAGGCTTCGACCGCCTTGTCCGGGCCGGGGCGCAGAACGACGGCGAACAGGCCGCAGGCGCCGCTGTAGTCGCGACTCCACAGGGCGTGGCCGGCGTCGCCGGGCAATGCCGGGTGGATGACCCTCAGCACCTGCGGCTGCGCCTCCAGCCAGCGCGCGACGGCGAGGCCATTCTCGCCATGCCGCGCCATCCGCACCGCCAGGGTCCGCAGGCCGCGCAGGGCCTGGTAGGCGTCGTCGCCGGTCACCGCCCAGCCGTGCTCGTGGACGGCGTCCTGCATTGCCGCGGCCAGCTTGCGGTCGTTGACGGCCACCGAGCCCATGAAGACATCGGAGTGGCCGCAGACGTACTTGGTCAGGGCCTGGACGCTGAGGTCGACGCCGTGGGCCAGCGGCTTGAACAGCAGGCCCGCGCCCCAGGTGTTGTCGATCAGGGTCAGGACGCCCCGCGCCCGCGCCGCCGCCGCAATGCCCGGGACGTCCTGCACCTCGAAGGTCAGGGAGCCGGGCGATTCCAGCAGGATCAGCCGCGTCGCCGGCGTCGCCAGCGCCAGCAGCGCCTCGGCATCCAGGCGGGCGTCGTAGTAATCGATCGCCACGCCGAAGCGCGTGAGGACGGCGTCGCAGAACTGGCGCACCGGCTTGTAGACGGTGTCGACGACCAGGATGTGGTCGCCGGCCTTCAGCACCGCCATCAGGGCGGCGGTGACGGCCGCCAGACCCGAGGGAAACAGCTGGACCTCGCGGGCGCCCTCCAGCTCGCACAGCGCCTCGCAGAGGGCGTGCTGGGCGTTCAGGCCCGAGCGGCCGTAGCCGAAGGTGCCGTCGTAGAGGGCCTTGGCGTCAGGCAGCAGCACCGTCGAGCCGCGCTGGATGGCCGGGGCGACGGTCTTCGCCGTCGGCTTGCGACCGGCGCCGGCGCGGATCAGGCGGCTTTCCTCGTCCATGCCCTGTGCGCCGATCAGGCCGCCCCCGTGACCACGTCGGTGTCCTGCCGGCCGCCCCACTCGGTCCAGGACCCGTCATAGACCGGGACCCGGTCCTTGCCGATGCGCGCGAGCGCCAGCGACAGCATGGCGGCGGTGATGCCCGAGCCGCAGGTGGTGATGATCGGCCGGTTGAGGTCGACACCAGCTTTCTCAAAGATTTCCTTGAGTTGCTCGGCACTTTTCACCGTCCCGTCCGGCGACAGGATCTCCGAGGCCGGCACGCTGAAAGCGCCGGGCATATGGCCGCCGCGCAGGCCCTCGCGGGGCTCGGGCGTCTCGCCGGTGAAGCGTCCGGCCGGGCGGGCGTCGACCAGCTGCTCCTTGCCCGAGGCCAGGGCGCGCTTCACCTGGCCCAGGTCGCGCACCAGGTCGTTGCTGTAGCGGACGGTGAAGTGGCGCTCGCGCGGTTGCGGCGGGCCATCGGCAATCGGCCGGCCCTCGGCGATCCACTTGGGCAGGCCGCCGTCGAGGACGACCACGTCCTCGTGGCCCATGGCCCGGAAGGTCCACCAGACCCGGGCGGCCGAGCGCAGGCCCAGCTGGTCGTAGACCACCATGCGCGAGCCGTCGCCCAGGCCCAGCTTGCGGACGCGCGAGGCGAACTTCACCGGGCTGGGCAGCATGTGCGGCAGGTTCGAGGAGTCGTCGGCGATCTCGTCGATGTCGAAGAAGACCGCGCCCGGGATGTGCGCGAGCCGGAACTGTTCCAGCGGGTTCTTGCCCTCCTGCGGGAAGTACCAGCTGGCGTCGATCAGCCTTACGTCCGGAGCGCCCAGGTGGTCAGCCAGCCAGGCGGTGGAGACGAGCGGATCGGCCATGCGTTTGGTCCCCCTAAAGCCACCCGGGTATGGGCAGGCCGCGCTCCTTCAGGAACGCCGGATTGAAGAGTTTCGACTGATAGCGCGAACCGTAGTCGCACAAAATGGTCACGATGGTATGGCCCGGCCCCATTTCACGCGCCAGCTTCACGGCGCCGGCGACATTGACGCCCGACGAGCCGCCCAGGACCAGGCCCTCCTGCTCAGCCAGGTCGAAGACGGTGGTCAGCATCTCCTCGTCGGAGACTCGGAACGGATGATCGACGACCAGGCCCTCGAGGTTGGCGGTGATGCGGCCCTGGCCGATGCCCTCGCTGATCGAGGAGCCCTCGGCCTTCAGCTCGCCGTGGGCGTAGTAGTGGTACAGCGCCGCGCCGTAGGGGTCGGCCAGACCGATCTTCACCTGCGGGTTCTTCGCGCGCAGGGCCGCGGCGACCCCGGCCAGGGTGCCGCCCGAGCCGACCGCGCAGATGAAGCCGTCGACCTTGCCCCCGGTCTGGTCCCAGATTTCCGGGCCGGTGGTGGCTTCATGCGCCTGGCGGTTGGCGACATTGTCGAACTGGTTGGCCCAGACCGCGCCGTTCGGGTCGGTCTTCGCCAGCTCCTCGGCCAGCCGGCCGGAGTAGCGCACGTAGTTGTCGGGATTGGAGTAGGGGACGGCGTCGACCTCGACCAGTTCGGCGCCGGCAAGACGGATGGCGTCCTTCTTCTCCTGACTCTGGGTGCGGGGGATGACGATCGTCGTCCTGTAGCCCAGCGCCGAGGCGACCATGGCCAGGCCGATGCCGGTGTTGCCTGCCGTGCCCTCGACGATGCGCCCCCCGGGCCGCAGCAGGCCCTTGGCCTCGGCGTCGCGGATGATCCACAGGGCGGCGCGGTCCTTGACCGACTGGCCGGGATTGAGGAACTCGGCCTTGCCCAGAATCTCGCAGCCCGTCGCCTCGCTGGCGGCCTTGAGGCGGATCAGGGGGGTGTTCCCGATCAGGTCGAGAACGCTGGCGGCGTAAGACATGGAGACATCCGGGCGCCCGTTGGCCGGGCCGTGCTGATCCGGTCAACATCGTGAGCCGTACCCGGATCGCAACCCCAGAATATCTGAAAGCGTCTGCGTGTCCCGGTCCGCCCCGTCCCTTCGCCTCGTTCTCGGCGACCAGATATCACCGAACCTGGCCTCGCTGTCCGGCGCAACATCCGCCGACCTGATCCTGATGGCCGAGGTGCACGAGGAGGCGACCTATGTGCGACACCACAAGCAGAAGATCGCGCTGACCTTCGCGGCGATGCGGTCGTTCGCGGCGGTGCTCGAATCGCGCGGTCTTCGCGTCCGCTACGTCCGGATCGACGATCCCGCGTCGACCGGCTCGATCGCGGGTGAGCTGGATCGGACGCTGGCTGACGCCGGGCCGTTCGGGCGGGTCATCCTCACCGAATGCGGCGAATGGCGGCTGCGGAGCGCGCTGACGGCCTTCGCGGGGCGCTGCGCGGCGCCGGTCGAGACACGCGACGACGGCCGCTTCCTGTGCAGCCACGCCGAGTTCGAAGCCTGGGCGCGGGACCGCAAGGAATTGCGGATGGAGTGGTTCTACCGCGAGATGCGTCGCCGCACCGGCCTGCTGATGGACGGCGACCAGCCGGCGGGCGGGCGCTGGAACTTCGACGCCGAGAACCGCAAGCGCCTGCCGCCGGGCCTTCGTGCGCCACGGCGGCGCCGGTTCGCGCCGGACGCCATCGCCCAGGAGGCCATTGCCGACGTCGAGCGGCTGTTCCCCGATCACTTCGGAACCCTGGACGCCTTCGGCTGGCCGACCACGGCGGATCAGGCGGAGGCGGCGCTGGAGCACTTCCTCACCGCCGCTTTGCCGCTCTTCGGCGACTGGCAGGACGCGATGGCGAGCGGCGAGCCGTTCCTGTGGCACAGCCTGGTCTCGACCGCGATCAACCTGGGCCTGCTCGACCCGCTCGACGTCTGTCGCCGCGCCGAGACCGAGTGGCGGGCCGGTCGCGCGCCGCTGAACGCCGTGGAGGGCTTCATCCGGCAGGTCCTCGGCTGGCGGGAGTTCGTGCGCGGCGTCTATTGGTTGAAGATGCCCGAGTACGGCCGCCGCAACGCGCTGGAGGCTGACCGCGCGCTGCCGTGGCTGTTCTGGAGCGGCGAGACCGACATGGTCTGCGTGCGCGAGACGGTGACCGCTGCCCGCGACCATGCCTACGCCCACCACATCCAGCGGCTGATGGTCACCGGCAACCTGATGATGTTGCTGGGCGTGCATCCGGACGCTGTCGACGACTGGTACATGACCGTCTTCGCCGACGCCTACGAGTGGGTCGAGATGCCCAACACCCGCGGCATGGCCACCTTCGCCGACGGCGGCATCGTCGGGTCCAAACCCTATGCGGCCAGCGGCGCCTACATCAAGCGGATGAGCGACCACTGCGGCGGCTGTCGCTACGATCCGGCGGCGCGGACCGGGGAGGGCGCCTGCCCGTTCAACGCCCTCTACTGGGACTTCCTGATCCGCAACGAGACGCGACTGGGCGGCAATGCCCGGATGGCCATGCCCTACAAGAACCTGGCGCGGTTCAGCGCGGTCGAGCGGGCGGCGATCAGCGCGTCGGCGGAGGCGGTGCGGCAGCGGATGGGGGCGGTGGCCGTCTCCGGGTAGCTACACCTTCCCGACGCTCAGCTGGATCACGTCCGTCCGCTCGGTGCGGAAACCGGCTTCGCAGTAGGCGAGATAGAAGCGCCACATGCGGCGGAAGCGGTCGTCGAAGCCCTGTTTGCGGATGTCGTCCCAGGCGGCGTCGAAGCGGACCATCCATTCGGCCAGGGTGTCGGCGTAGTCCTGGCCGAAGCGCATCACCGACTGCCAGTCCAGGCCGGCCCTGTCGGTTTCCTGCTTGAGGCGGGTCTCGCTGGGCAGCATGCCGCCCGGGAAGATGTACTTCTGGATGAAGTCGGCCCGACGGCGATAGACGCCGAACAGCTCGTCGCGGATGGTGATGATCTGCAGGCCCGCCCGACCGCCGGGCGACAGCACATCGCGGATCTTGTTGAAGTAGGTCGGCCAGTACTGCTCGCCCACCGCCTCGAACATCTCGATCGAGGCGACGCGATCGAACTGCCCCTCGACGTCGCGGTAGTCGATCAGGCGGATGTCGGTCTTTTCGGCAAGTCCTTGTTCAAAAAGGCGTTTCCGGGCGAAGTCGTACTGTTCCTGGCTGATGGTGATGCCGGTGACCTTCGCGCCCACTTCCCTGGCCGCGAACTCCGCGAAACCGCCCCAGCCGCAGCCGATCTCCAGCACGCTCTGGCCGGGCTGCAATTCCATCGACCGGGCGAGCGCGGCGTACTTCTGCTGCTGGGCCTGGTCCAGCGGCTGGCCGGGCCTGTCGTAAACCGCCGCGCTGTAGGTCATCGTCCGGTCCAGCCACTTCGAATAGAAGTGATTTCCCAGATCGTAGTGGGCGTGGATGTTCTTGCGGCTGCCCGCGCGGTCATTCCGGTGCAGCATGTGCATCACGAAGTTGATCGCCCGCACGATCGGGTTGCCCTCGACCAGCACGTTGAGGCGGTCGAAGTTCATCGCAAAGCCGGTCAACAGGTGCGCGAGGTCCGGCGTGTCCCACTCGTCGGCCATATAGCCCTCGGCGAAGCCGATGGCCCCGGCCGTCAGACATCGCCGCAGGAAGCGGTAGTCCTTGACCTGAATCCGGATGTCGGGGCCCGGCTCGGTCCCGTTGCAGCGCACCGCCTCGCCGCTCGGCAGCACCCACACGATCGATCCATAGCGCCAGCTTTCGGCGCAGATCCGGACAACGGTGCGAAAGACCGGCGGCGCGCTACGCAACGCCGGAATGTCCCAGCCGGGACCGCTGGAGGCGGGGGTCAGGTCCGTGATCGTCATCGGCGCTCCCTTCCTTTGCGGGCAAGGTAACATCGTTTTTTCGCGCGAGGCGAGCATCCAGCGTCGCGGCGCTGGTCCCAATGTCGGGCCCGGGAGGACGGGGGACAAGCCGGACGCCCTTCACGAAAAGGCGAAGCGCTTGCCAGTGGATGCCGACCACGACCTGCAGCGTCATCAGCGGAAAGCCGAGAAAAAGCCGCAGCATACGGCCGTCCGTCAGGGGTTTCCGCGTGCCGCGCAGGGTGGCGGTGAACTCCGGCCGGCCGGCGGCGTCCGTCTTGACGATGGCCAGCTCCAGCGCGCCGCCGGGCGGGCGCACATCGAAGCGGTACGCTCCGTCCACGCCGTAAAAGGGGGAGACGAACAGCCGCTTGTCCGCGGTCTGGCGCTGGAAGCCATGGCCGCTGGCGGGGGCGACGTAGGCGTGGCTCTGGCCGAAGGTCGAGTTGACCTCATAGATCACCGCCTCCAGTCCGCCGTCGGCGTCCTCCACGTAGAAGAGCGAGATCGGGTTGAAGACGAAGCCGAGCACCCTGGGCATGGCCAGCAGCCTGATGCGGTGCGCCGTAGCGGCTACGCCGGTCTGCGCCAGCCGCTCCAGCACCCAGCCGCGCAACGGCCGGCCGTCGCGCCAGCCGTGATCGCGGTCGTCATGGCTGAACAGGCCGAGGCGGCCCCGCCGGATCATGCGCAGTCCGCTGAGGTCCTCATCGATGCGGTCGACATCGAGCAGGATCTGGAACAGCCGGTAGCGGAATCCGTGGGTCACCGCGCCGGTGCGCCGGTGCGTGGTCTCGCTCTCGTACAGCCAGGCGGTCATGCCGCCACGCGCAGAGGGGTCTGCGGATCGATGGCGGCGACCCGATGGTCGACGAACGCCCACGGGACCTGGCCGCCCAGGGCCAGCGCCGCCTTCACGCCCGAGGTGATCCCGTCCTCATGGAAGCCGTAGCCGAGCCAGGCGCCGGCGTACCAGATCCCGCCACGCCCCTGGACGTGGCCGAACCGGCGCTGCGCGGCGAGGGCGGCGGTGTCGAACTGTGGATGCTCGTAGTCGTAGGCGCCGAAGGTCAGGGCTGGATCCGGCTCAGGTCCGTTGAGGCTGACGAACAGCGGGCGGGTCGCGTCGATGCCCTGCAGGTTGTTCATCCAGTATGTAACGTAAGGCGCTGTATTTGCGTCGGAAGTGTCGATGTAGTTCCAGCTGCCCCAGGCCTGCGGCCGGCCGGGCATCAGGCGCGGATCGCGGTGCAGGATCGCCCGGTTGGGCGCGTAGCGGATCGCTTCCAGCAGGGCCGCTTCCTCGCTGTCGGCGCCCTCGCCGAGCAGACGACGGGCCTGATCGGAGTGACAGGCCAGGATCACGTCGTCGAACCGGTCCTCATGGCCGGCGGCGTCGCGGACGATCACGCCGCCGCCCTGGCGACGCACGGAAACCACCGGCGCCCCGGCGCGGATCGAGCCCTCCAGCGCCAGCTCCAGCTTGCGGACGTAGCTCTGACTGCCGCCGACGACCGTGCGCCACAGCGAGGGACGGAACTGCAGCAGGCTGTGGTTGGACAGGAAGCGCAGGAAGCTGCGGGCGGGGAAGTCGCCGATCCCGGCCTCGGTCGTCGACCAGATCGCCGCACCCATCGGCAGCAGGTAGCGGTCGCGAAAGCCGTTGCCGAACCGGCGAAGCTTCAGCCAGGCGCCCAGCGTCAGGTCGTCTATGTCCGGGCGCAGCAGCTCCGAGCGGGCGAGCGCGTTGAACCGGCCGATGTCGGCCAGCATGCCGAGAAAGTCGGGACGCAGCAGGTTGCGCTTCTGGGCGAAGACGCCGCGCGGAAAGCTGGACGACCATTCAACGCCGCCGCCGGCGCAGGCGAAGCTCATGTCGGTGGGGCGGGTCTCGACGTCCAGCGCCTCGAACAAGCCGCAGAGGTTGGGGTAGTTCTCGGCGTTGTAGACGATGAAGCCGGTGTCGACGGCGATCGAAACGCCGTCGTAGTCGATGGTTACGGTATTGGCGTGGCCGCCCAGACGGGCGTCCTGTTCGTAGACCACGACCTCGCGGGAGCCCTTGAGGGCCCAGGCGGCGCCCAGACCCGCCACGCCGGCGCCGATGACGGCTGTTCTCATAACGGCATTTCCTCAGGCGGCCTTGACGACGGCGTACGCGTCCAGCGCCCGGGTGCGGGCGGCGGGATGATCGACGATGGGACGGGGGTAGGTGCGGCCGAGCGTGACGCCGGCGGCCTTCAGACGGCCTTCGGAGGCGGTCCACGGCTGGTGCAGGACATCGTTGGGCAGCTTGGCCAGTTCGGGGATCCAGCGGCGAACGTAGACGCCGTCGGGATCGAACTTCTCGCCCTGGGTGATCGGGTTGAAGATTCGGAACCAGGGCGAGGCGTCGGCGCCCGAACCGGCGACCCACTGCCAGTTGGCCGCGTTCTGCGCGATGTCGGCGTCGACCAGCGTATCACGGAACCAGGCCTCGCCTTCGCGCCAGTCGATCATCAGGTGCTTGATCAGGAAGGAGGCGACGATCATCCGCACGCGGTTGTGCATGAAGCCGGTCGTCCACAGCTCGCGCATGCCGCCGTCGACGATCGGGTAGCCGGTCTGGCCGCGCTGCCAGGCCTTCAGGGCCACGGGATCGTCCCGCCAGACGAAGCGATCGAACTCGGGCTTGAAGTTGGCGGTCGGCAGGTCCGGCCAGTGGAACAGCAGGTGGTGGTTGAACTCTCGCCAGCCGAGCTCGGCGAGGAACTTGGCGGCCTGGTCCCCGGGGACGCCGCCGCCGTTGGTCGCCGCCTGGACGGCGCGCCAGACCTGGCGGGGGCCGATCTCGCCGAAGTGCAGATGGGGCGACAGGCGCGACGTGCCCTCGACGCCGGGCAGGTTCCGCGCTTCGGCGTAGGTCCTCACCGCGCCGCCCAGGAACAGGTCGAGCATGGCCCGCGCGCCGCCTTCGCCGGGTGTCCAGATGTCGAAGCCTCGCGACCAGTCGGGCCGCGCCGGATGCAGGCCCCAGTCGGCGAGCGCATCGCTGCCGGGCCAGGAAGGCGGCGCGGGCAGCGCGGCAGGCGTCGCAAACCCCGGCCGATCGACGAAGACGCCACGCGCCGCACGCCAGAACGGGGTGAACACCTTGTACGGATCGCCGGAGCCCGACTTCACCGTCCAGGGTTCGACCAGCAGGCCGCCGTCGAACGATTGCGCCTCGATCCCGTCGGCCCGCAGGTCCGACTTCAGCGCGCTGTCGCGGGCGATGGAATGCTTGTCGTAGAGTCGGTTCCAGACCACGGCCGCTGCACCGGTCGTGGCGAGGATCTCGCCGATCTGGTGGACAGGATCGCCCCGGCGCAGGATGAGCCGTGAGCCCAGGGCGCCCAGGTCGGCGCCCAGCGAGGCCAGCGACTTGTCCAGCCACCAGAGGCTGGCGCCGCCGAGCGGGGAGGCGGTCTCGTCCAGCACATAGAGGGGAATGACCGCCCGGCCGGACGCGACGGCCGCGGCCAGCGCGGGATTGTCCGCCAGGCGCAGGTCCTGACGGAACCAGACCACGACGGGCCCGGCCCCTGCCTGCTCAAGCTGTTTCAAACTGTCGCTCACGTCGGGTGTACGGCCCGTCAGGCCAACCGGATCATCGGCCGCTTGACCGCCCCGACGTCAAAGCCCACACCCTGCCTTCCATGGACCTTGCTTCGCTCCAGTCCCTGCTGAGCTCCGTCGCGGGCGCCCGCGTGGCCTGCGTGGGCGACGTCATGCTGGACCGCTTCGTCTACGGGGAGGTGACCCGCACCTCGCCCGAGGCGCCCATTCCGGTGCTGGCGCGAACGCGGGAGATCGCCATGCTCGGCGGGGCCGGCAATGTGGCCCGCAATGTCGCCTCGCTCGGCGGGACGGCCGCCCTGGCCGGGGTGATCGGCGATGACGCCGCCGCCAACGAGGCGCTGGCCATGATCGGCGCGGACGCCGGCATGGAGGGCCACCTCGTCGCCGAGCGCGCCCGCCCGACCACGGTCAAGACCCGCTATGTCGCCGCCGGGCAACAACTGCTGCGCGTCGACGCCGAGGACGCCAGGCCGGTCGGCAAGGACGCCGAGACAAAACTGCTCAACGCCGTGAAGCACGCCACCGCCGACGCCGGCGCCATCCTGCTGTCCGACTACGGCAAGGGCGCGGTGACCCAGGCGGTGATCGAGGCCTGCCTCGCCGCGGCCAAGGCGTCGGGCGCCGTGCTCATCGTCGATTCCAAGGCCCGCAACTTCGCCCGCTACGGCGCCGCCGACATCGTCAAGCCCAACGCCGCCGAGCTGGCCGCCGCCACCGAACTGCCGACCGGCACGGACGAGGAGGTCGAGGCGGCGCTCGTCCGGGCGCTGGACCTGTCGCGCGCCAGGGCGGTGCTGGTCACCCGCGCGGCGAAGGGCATGAGCCTGGCCGTGCGCGGACAGGCTGTGATTCACTTCCCGGGTCGGCCGCGCGAGGTCTTCGACGTCTCCGGCGCCGGCGACACGGCCCTGGCCGCCATCGGGCTGGCGCTGGCCGCAAAGGCCTCCCCGCAGGACGCGGTGACCTTCGCGCTGCTGGCGTCCGGCGTCGCGGTCGGCAAGGCCGGCACCGCCGTCGTGCTGCCCTCGGAGCTGATCGAGGCCGAGATCGCCGCCCACATGGCGCCGGCCGAGGCCAAGCTGGCCACGCCCGCGCAGGTCGCCGCCAAGGCCCAGGCCTGGCGCGAGGCCGGACTGAAGGTCGGCTTCACCAACGGCTGCTTCGACATCCTGCACAAGGGTCACGTCGCCTACCTCGCCCAGTCGCGGGCCTGGTGCGACCGGCTGATCGTCGGGGTCAACAGCGACCGCTCGGTCCGCGCGCTGAAGGGGGAGGGGCGTCCGGTCAACGATCTGGAATCCCGCGCCCTCGTTCTCGCCGGGCTCGCCCACGTCGACCTGGTCGCCCCGTTCGACGAGGACACCCCCCTGGACCTGATCAAGGCCGCCCGGCCTGACGTGCTGGTCAAGGGCGCCGACTACACCGTCGAGGGCGTGGTCGGCCATGAACTGGTCCAGTCCTGGGGCGGCGAGGTGAAGCTCGCCCCCATCGTCGAAGGCTATTCGACCTCCGCCGCCATCGCCCGCATCACCGAGAAGGCCTGAAGTTCCCATGACCCGCCGCATCGTATTCGTCACCGGCGGGGCCGGCTTCATCGGCTCCAACATCGTCGCCAGGATGGCCGAGGACCCGTCCCTGGACCTCGTTGTCTGTGACTGGCTCGAGACGGCCGAGCTCGGCAAATGGAAGAACCTGGCCAAGCACCCGATCGGCGACTTCGTGCCCCCCGAGCAGATGTTCGAATGGCTGGAGAAGCGCTGGCAGGACGTCCAGATGGTCATCCACATGGGCGCCATCAGCTCGACCACCGAGCCGGACGCCGACAAGATCGTCCAGACCAACTTCTGCCTGTCGCGCGACCTCTATCGCTGGTGCACCGACCGCCAGCGCCGCTTCATCTACGCGTCCTCGGCCGCAACCTACGGCGACGGCTCCCAAGGCTTCGATGACCGGGACGATGTCGACAGCCTGAAGGCCCTGCGGCCGCTGAACACCTACGGCTGGTCCAAGGCGCTGTTCGACGTCTTCGCCGCCCGCCAGGCCGCCCGCGACTACGCGCCGCCGCAATGGGCCGGCCTGAAGTTCTTCAACGTCTACGGCCCCAACGAGGAGCACAAGGCGTCGATGAAGTCGGTCGCCTCGCAGATCTGGCCCAAGGTGAAGGCCGGCCATCAGGTCCAGCTCTTCAAGTCGCACAACCCCGACTATGCCGACGGCGGACAGCTGCGCGACTTCGTCTATGTCCGGGATGTCGCCGACGTCGTGGAGTGGCTGCACAAGACCGAGTCCGTGAACGGGGTCTACAACCTGGGCTCGGGCAAGGCCCGGTCGTTCAAGGACATGGCCGAGACGGTGTTCAAGGCCGCCGGCCGCACGCCGGACATCGACTACACGCCCATGCCCCCGGCCATCCGCGACAAGTATCAGTACTTCACCCAGGCCAACATGGATCGCCTGCGCGAGGCCGGTTATCCCGGCCAGATGACCCCGCTCGAGGACGGGGTGACCGAGTACGTCCAGAAGTACCTGAACGCCGCCGATCCCTATCGCTGAGCCCGCTCAAGTCATGTAACCATCACCGCATGTGGGGTTTGCAGGGCTTTAAGCGCTGGGTCTTCCTGGGGGCGGTGGTCACGGTCGCCGTCCTGCTGGCCGGGGCGTGGCTGATGCGTGTGGAGATCATCCGCACGACGCTCGATCCGCGCATCCCCTTCCAGACCTACAAGCCGCCCCGCGCGCCCAACTACGCCGAAGCGCGCGCCTGGGCGCTGCTGCCCGCCGACCGGCCCGATCCCGCCTTACCGGCCGACGTCTTCTTCGTTGGCCCGACGACCTACGACGGGGGCGAGCACTGGAATTCCCCGTTCCGTGACCAGGACGCCTGGCGGCTGACCCGGCGGGCGATGCTGCCCAACTACGCCGGCCCGTTCGCACGCGTCGGCAGGGTGTTCGCGCCGCACTACCGGCAGGCCAGCCTCTATTCGCAGCTGACCCTGCGCGAGGACGCCCGCAGCGCCCGGCGCTTCGCCTACGCCGATGTGCTGGCCGCGTTCAGGGTCTGGCGGCGGACCCATGACACCGGCCGTCCGTTGGTGATCGTCGGCGTCGAGCAGGGCGGCCTGCTGGCTGACCGGCTGCTTCGCGAGGAGATCGTTCCCGACGAGGCGCTTCGCGCGCGCCTGGCCGGGGTCTATCTGATCGAGACCATCACGCCCGCCGACCAGTATGCCGAGGGCGCGCCGGTTCCGGCCTGCTGGATGCGCGCCCAGGCCCGCTGCGTCGTCGCCTGGGCGACGCCGCGCGAGCGCAGCGCCCGTGAACTGCTGGAGCGGTCGCTGGTCTGGAATGGCCGCGGTCAACTGGTCGAACTCGGCGACCGGGCCGCGCTGTGCGTCAATCCGCTGCTGGGCGCTCGCGGCGACGCGCCGGCGCCGGACAAGGACAACCTGGGCGCCGCGGTGGCGACCGGCTTTGAGTGGAATGAACGGCCGGCCTTCCTGCAGCGCCAGGTCGGAGCGCAGTGCGTCGGCGGGGTCCTGCAGATCGGCAAGCCGAAGTCGAAGGTCTTCAAGCCGGCGCGGGGCTGGGCCGATCGCCTGAAGGTCCCGCCCTACAACCTCTTCTACCTCGACCTCGAGGTGGACGCCCAGGCCCGGGTCTCGGCCCTGATCGGCCGCGATGCCTATCCCAAGGCCGCGCCGCCGATCGAGACCTCGATCCCCATCCGGCCGTCGCCCGTGAACCGGATCGACTGAGCCGGTGGCGCTGTTCGGCGGCGAGCTCTGGAAGCATCCCGACTTCATGCGGCTCTGGTCGGCCCAGGCGATCTCGGCCTTCGGGTCCCGGATCACGCGCGAGGGCCTGCCGCTGGCGGCGGTGATGACGCTGGACGCAACCCCGGCGCAGCTCGGACTTCTGGCGGCGCTGTCGATGGGACCGGGCCTGGTCGTCGGCTTGCTCGCCGGCGGCTTCGTCGATCGACGCAGGCGGCGCGCGATCCTTGTCGGCGCGGACCTCGCCCGCTTTGCCATCCTGATGACCGTGCCGGTCGCCGCCTGGCTGCAGTGGCTGACCATCGAGCAGCTGTTCGTGGTCGCCGGCCTGGTCGGAGCGGCCAGCGTGCTGTTCGACCTGGCCGACAACGCCTTCCTGCCCAGCCTGATCGCGCAGGACCAGCTGATGGAGGGCAACAGCAAGCTGGGCGTCACCGACTCGGTGGCCGAGATCGGCGGTCCCGCCCTGGCCGGCCTGCTGTTCCAGCTGCTGACCGCCCCCTTCGCCATCGCGGTCAACGCCGGGACCTATCTGATCTCGGCGCTGTTCCTGGGTGGCATCAAGGCTCGCGAGGCGACCGAGGCGCCGGCGGGGGACGAGGCCCGCCACTGGGGCTCGGACCTGACCTTCGGATGGCGGGCGATCATCGCGCAGCCGCTGGTGCGGCCCCTGCTGCTGTCGGCCATGGTGCAGTCGCTGTTCTTCTCCTTCTTCGGCGGGCTCTACGCGCTGTGGGCCATCCGGCACCTTGGACTGACGCCGGCGGCGCTGGGGGTGACCATCGCGGTCGGTGGCGTCGGCGCGCTGCTGGGGGCGGTGCTGGCGACACGGACGACGAAGGCGCTGGGCATCGGGCCGGCGATCATCGTCTGCGGTCTGGTCTCGGCCGCATCGGCCTTCCTGATCCCGCTGGCCCCCGCGCACCCCGTTTGGGGCATGACCTTCATGATGGGCGCGCAGCTGATCGGCGACGCCTTCGCCGTGGCGGCGATCATTCCGGCCACGACGCTGCAGCAGACCGTGATCGCGCAGCGGTCTCTGGGCCGGGTCGGGGCCATCTTCCACGTCGCGCGGGGCGGGCTGGCGGTGCTGGGCGCGCTGCTCGGCGGCTGGCTGGCCACGGTCATCGGGGTGCGCGAGGCCCTCTTCATCGCCTGCGCGGGTGGCGCCATCGGTCCGCTGATCGTGCTGGCCTCGCCGCTGCGAGGCCTTCGGACGGTCAGCCCGCCAGCGTCCTGAGCCCGGCGTAGTTCGGCTGGTCGATGCGGACCTGGTCGATGATGCTGGCCTTCATGTGCGCCAGCACCACCGGGTCGAAGGCGTCGATGCTCCCGTCCTGGATTCCGTCGCAGAGCAGATCGTTCAGGGTGGCGAAGTCGCCCTCGCGGCCCAGGATGGCCTTCAGGCGCTCGACGGCGGCGTCCTCGGCCGAGGGACCCTGCTCGATCTCGCGGCGGACGGCGGCCAGGGCGTTGACGGCGACGCGGCAGAGGAAGGCGTCGCGGTCCTTCAGCTGCGGCGCGGCGCGCTCCTCGATGAAGCGGATCACCGAGTCGATCAGTTCGGGGGCGGTGGGATGAGTGATCATGCGGCCTGCTCCAGCAACACCATCAGGTCGATCTCGCACTCGGAGGTGCGGCGGCCAATCATCGCCCGCTCGACCGACGGGTCCGTGCCGTTGGCGAAGGAGGCGTACATGCCCTCGCACATGACGCCCCACTTCAGCGAGCCGAGCATCTGCCAGTAGAGGACGCGCTCGAGCGGGATCGGGGTTCCGCCCGCCGCCTCGTAGCCGGCCAGCAGGTCGGCGTAGTCGCCAAAGCCGCCGACCGGCTTGCCGCCGCCGAACCGCCAGGAGGCGGTGCAGAGCCAGCCCATGTCCTCGGCCGGGTCGCCGATGTGGACCAGCTCCCAGTCCAGGATGGCGGCCACGCCGGTCTGCGGGTGGAACATGATGTTCCCGTTCCGGAAGTCCCCGTGCAGCATGACCGGCCGCTCCAGCGCGGGGGCGCGATCGCGCAGATACTTGAACGCCGCCTCCAGAATGGGCCGGCGCGCGCCGAGCGTGCGGTAGACGGTCTCGTACTTCTCCAGCTCGTCCAGCGCGCTGGAGCGGGCCAGTTCGGGCAGCCCCTCGAGCGGGATGGCGTGGATCTTGGCCAGGGCCTCGCCGCACTGGAAGGCCAGCTTTGGGCGGATGGCGGCGAAGGCCTCGCCCTGGGCGATGCGCTTGCCCAGCGTCTCGCCCTCGACGGCCGACATGACATAGGCCTCGCCGATGTCGCTGCCCGGGGCGCTGACGTAGAGCACCTCCGGCACAGCCGCGCCCTGAAGGGTGGCGGCGCGGATCAGGGCCGCCTCGGTGGCCAGCGGGTTGGCGTTACCGGTCGGCGAGCCCGCCCCGGCCGGCTTGCGGCGCAGGATCAGCGGCCGGCCCGTATCGAGGGCGAAAGCCCAGGTCTCCTGGCTGGCCCCGCCCGACAGGCGGCGCAGGCCGGTGACCGATTGGCCGCCCAGCTGGGGGGCGATGGCGTTCAAGGCTGTTTCGAGATCGCTCATGAGTCGGGATTGGGACCCTTCACCCGGCGTCAGTCAAACCACCGGCCTTCCAGTCGAACAGTTCCTGCAGCACCCGCACGGCCTGGCCTCGGGGCGAGGTCAGCTGCGGGTCGCGCGCCAGGACCAGCCGGGCGTCGTCGGCGGCCGCGGCGATCATGCTCCGGTGCGCGACCGGATCGGCCAGGCGGTAGGCCGGAAAGCCGCTCTGCTTGAGGCCCAGCGGATCGCCGCCGCCGCGCAGCTCCAGGTCCTTCTCGGCGATGACAAAGCCGTCGTCAGTGCGGCGCAGGATGTCGAGCCGCTGCTGGGCGACGTCCGACAGCGGCGGGTCGTAGAGCAGCACGCAGGCGCTCTCCCGCCGGCCGCGCCCGACCCGGCCGCGCAGCTGGTGCAGCTGGGCCAGGCCGAAGCGCTCGGCCTGCTCGATGACCATGATGGTGGCGTTGGGCACGTTGACCCCGACCTCGACCACCGTGGTCGCCACCAGTAGCGGCAGGCGGCCGTCGGCGAAGTCGGCCATCGCCGCGTCCTTCTCGGCCGGCGCCATCTGGCCGTGGACCAGGCCGACGGGCGTTCCCATGACCTTGCGCAGGGTCTCCGCCCGTTTCTCGGCGGCGGCCAGGTCGGTGAGCTCGCTCTCGCTGACCATCGGGCAGATCCAGAAGGCCTGGGCCCCGCCGGCGATGGCCTCCTTGAGCCGGGCCACGATCTCGCCCATGCGCGGGGAGGGAACGGCCCGGGTCGCCACCGGCGTGCGGCCCGGCGGCTTTTCGTCGATGCGGCTGACGTCCAGGTCGCCGAACACGGTCAGTTCCAGCGTGCGCGGGATCGGCGTGGCCGACATGGCCAGCAGGTGGGCGCGCTCGCCCTTGGCCTGCAGCCGCTTGCGCTCGTTGACCCCGAAGCGGTGCTGCTCGTCGATGATGGTGAGGCCGAGGTCGCGGAACTTCACCTCGTCCTGGAACAGCGCATGGGTGCCGACGGCCACCTGGGCCGTGCCGTCCATCAGCGCCATCAGCTTCTCGGCCCGCACCCCGCCCTTGTCGCGGCCGGTCAGCAGCAGCACGCGCAGGCCCTGGGCCTCCAGCGGCGCGGCGATGGTCTCGAAATGCTGGCGGGCGAGGATCTCGGTCGGGGCCATCAGCGCCGACTGCAGATGCGCCTCGGCGGCGTCGGCGATAGCCAGCATGGCGACGATGGTCTTGCCGGCCCCGACATCGCCGTGCAGCAGCCGGCTCATCCGCTCGCCCGACTGCAGGTCGCCGCGCACCTCCGACAGCGCCCGGATCTGGGCGCCGGTCAGTTTCCAGGGCAGGGCGGCCTCGATGCGGCCCGCCAGCTGTCCCGCCGGGATGATCGCGCCCGGGTGCGTCCGCCGCGCCGCCTTGCGCTGGGCGAGCGCCAGCTGGTGGGCCAGCAGCTCGTCGAAGGCCAGCCGCCGCCGGGCCGGCGACAGCGGCGACAGGTCCGCCTCGGTCTCCGGGTTGTGATACGCCTCCAACGCCTCGCGCCACGGCGGCAGGCCCTCGCGGGCGGCCCAGGCCGGGTCCTGCCACTCGGGCAGTTCCGGCGCGCGGGTCAGCGCCTCGTGGGCCAGCTTGCGCACCGTGCGGGCGGGCAGTCCGGCGGTAGCGGGATAGACGGCCTCCACCTCCGGCACATCGGCGGCCTTCTCGACCGGGACGATGTAGTCCGGGTGCGCCATCTGGATCTCGTTGCCCCAGCGCTCGATCTTGCCGCTGACCACGCGCCGCGACCCGACCGGGTGGTTGCGCAGCAGATGCTCGCCATGGCCCCGGAACCAGATCAGCGTCAGGAAGGCCGTGCCGTCGAAGGCCCTGATCTTGTAGGGCACATCCATGCGCGGCGGCCTGGTGTGCTGCTCGATGTCGACGATCAGGGTGTGGACCTGGCCGTCGACGACGCTGTCTACGGTCGTCGGCGTGCGGTGGACCAGCGACTGCGGCCCCAGGAACAGCATGTCGCGCACCAGCGGCCCGGCCAGCTTCTGCACCAACGGCTCCACCTTCGGCCCGACGCCTTTCAGCGTCGAGACGGGGGAGAACAGCGGAAACAGAATCTCGGGCCTCATGCGGGGAACATAGCGTGATCTTTCGTCATTGCTTCCTTCGACACGCGCTTCGCGCTGCTCAGGATGACTGGTTTGGAAGGCTATCAACAAAGTCATGCTGAGCAGCGGCCGCAGGCCGCGTGTCGAAGCACGCAAGGCCAGCGGCTCGAACCCGTTTCCCGCCCGTCTGTTGACCTCGATCAACCCCGGGGCGGCAAACCGGGCGCACTATTCCGTCGATACAGGTCCCAGGAGGGAATCTCCATGTACAAGCACATCCTCGTCTCCACCGACGGCTCCGACCTCGCCCGCAAGGGGGTCGATCACGCCCTGGCCCTGGCCGGTAGCCTGGGCGCCCGGCTCACCATCGTCACGGTGACCGAGCGGCTTCCGGTCTACGCCGGGTTCGACGGCGGCCTCACCGCCCTGGCCTACAGCGACTACACCGCCAGCCAGAAGGCGGGCGCCGAGCAGGTGCTGGCCGCAGCGAAGGAGGCGGCCGCCGGCGGCGGGGTCACGGTGGAGACCGCCCTGATCGAGAACAGCTCGCCCGCCGAGGCCATCATCGAAACCGCCAGGGCGCGCGGCTGCGACCTGATCGCCATGGCCTCGCACGGCCGCCGCGGCCTCGGCCGCCTGGTCCTCGGAAGCGTCACCGCCGAGGTGCTGGCCCATAGCGAGACCCCGGTTCTGGTGGTGCGCTGATCGGGAGGGGGAATGTTCCGGCGCAGCCGGTACGTGTCCCCGCCAGCCTGACCGGCTACTCCCCCGCGCCGGGGCACTCCCGCGACACCAGCGGCTTCAGGTCCGGCATGTCCCAGGCGGTGCGGGTCAGCACCGCGCAGCGCTTGGCCGGCGTCTTCAGCCGCTCGTCGGCGAGCAGTTCGGTTGTGATGCGGTCTCGGGTCTCAAGGTCAGCGCTCATCCGCACGCCGCCGCCGGCCGGGCTGTCGAGCAGCATGATCCGCTCGGCGGCCGAGGCGTTGGACCAGGCCTTCCACTCGGGCAGGTCGTCCCTGACGCCGCGCCCCGGGGCGCCGGTGGCGGCGAAGTTGACCCAGTAGCTCATCATGGCGTCGGACAGGGCGATGCGGCCCGGCGCGTTGCCCTTGGTGAAGGCGAACCGGTCGAAGACGCCCAGCAGCTTGAAATGGCCGAACACGAAGGGGATCTCGAGGCTGTGGCCGGCGCCCAGCAGCTTGCCGAGATCGGTGAAGAGGACCTGACCCTCCTCGTCCCAGTCGAAACGATAGGCCCAGACCGCCGGTTGGCCGCCCGCGACCATCCGCGCCGCCGGCCCGTCCACCGCGTTGGCGCGCCACATCCGGCTGGGGTAGTCCGAAATCGCGTCGTAGTAGGCCCGGTCCCGCGCCATCGGCAGGATGCCGAACAGGCGCCAGACGAGCTCCGGGTTCAGGGCGTTGAACAGCTTCACCTCGTCGCGGTTGGCGCCGGTCATCACCGGCACCGCGTTCCAGGTCGCCGGGTTGTCGAGGCCAGCGCCGATCCCCGCGGCCGGCAGTGTCACGCCGTCGGCGATCACCCGCAGTGGATCGATCTGGCCGTCCGCCGTCCTGTAGGCGCCGAAGATCGCGTCGAGGGACGCGGCGCGCAGGGCAGGGCCCTCCACCGGCCGGGCCGGACCCAGGATGCGCCGGGCGACCACCGTGGCCGAGGCCGGGCCGCCGTCGGTCACGCCCTCGGCCTTCTCCGCCGGTTCGGACCGGAACGAGCCGGACTGGATGATGGCGCGGTGAAACAGGCCTTTCGCGCGGGGGCTGGAGAGCAGGGCGGCGACGTTGTGGCCGCCGGCGCTCTCGCCGAAGATGGTCACCCGGCCGACGTCGCCGCCGAAGGCGCCGATGTCCGAGGCGATCCATTCCAGCGCCCGGATCTGGTCCAGCGTGCCGAAGTTGGCCGAGGCGTCGTCGGGCAGGGTCCCGCCCTGCCGCAGGGCGTCGAGCGACATCCAGCCCAGCGCGCCCAGGCGGTATTGCACCACCACAACCACGACCTTGAAGCGGGCGGCCAGCGCCGAGCCGTCATACTGCTCGGCCCGGCCCCAGGTGTTGGACCCGCCGTGGATCCACATCATCACCGGCAGCTTCGCGCCAGCGGCCTGCTGCGCCGTCATCGGCGGGGTGTAGACGTCGAGGTAGAGGCAGTCCTCCTGACCGACGATCTCGCCCCAGCGCTCCTTCTTGACGCCGTCCAGCGCGCTGAGCTGCTGCGGGCACCAGGGCGCGGGCGTCACCGCGCTGCGCTGGCCGGTCCAGGCGGCCGGCGGTCGGGGCGCGCGCCAGCGCAGATCGCCGACCGGCGGCGCGGCGAACGGGATGGCGCGCCAGGCATGGGCGCCGGTCACGGCGTCGACGTAGCCGACGACTCCGCCGCCCGAGACCGTCCGGCTCGTGGCGGCGTCCGGCGTGGCGGCGATGGCCGGCTGGCCGAAAGCGCAGGCGGCAAGCGCCAGCGCGGCCAGCATCGACAATGTGCGTTTCATGAATTCCCCCGACGTCCCGACTCGGCAAGGTAGCGCTTGCGACGCCGGCGGCCAGCCCTTGAGGCCGAACGCCGCGCGGGAGTCCCCGGCAACACACTGGCGCCCCCGCCCGGCGCGGCCTATATGGCGGCGCCTCATGGACGAAACACGGCTCAAGAAGATCAGGCTGCGGGCCTGGCGTCGCGGCTTCCGGGAAGCGGACCTCCTTCTGGGGCCGTTCGCGGACTACTATTGCTCGCGGTTCAGCAACGATCAGCTCGACGCGCTCGAGGCGCTGATGAACGAGGCCGACCAGGACATCTACGACTGGTACCTGGGCCGCACCCCCACGCCCGCAGAATTCGACAACGAGATCATGGCCTTGCTGAAAGGCTTTGATCCGCACACCGGAGCGCCGGGCGATGGCGGCTGACGGCGGCGGGCCGAGTCACAACGACCTGAAGCGGGTCAGTCGCGACGATGGCCGGCTGGACCTGACCGGCGCGCCGGAGGGCTTCGACGCCCTGGTGATGGCCGACATCGCCCGCTCGCGCGGCGGCCTGACGGTGTTCATCGCCCGCGACGGGGCCCGGGCCAACGCCTTCATGGAGGCGATGGGCTTCTTCGCGCCCGAGATCGAGGTGCTGCAGCTGCCGTCCTGGGACTGCCTGCCCTACGACCGGGTCGGGCCGTCGGCGGCGGTGGCGGCGCACCGGATGGCGACCCTGACGCGGCTGGCCCGCGGGCTGGACCCCAAGAAACCGACCCTGCTGGTCACCGCCGCGCCCGCGGCGCTGCAGCGGGTGCCGCCGCGCGAGGTCGTGGCCCGCGCCGGCTACACCACCCGGCCCGGCCAGGAGGTGAAGATCGCCGACCTGGAGCGCTACTTCGCGGTCAACGGCTACTCGCGCGCCTCGACGGTGTCCGAGCGCGGCGAGTTCGCCATCCGGGGCGGGGTGATCGACGTCTTCTCGCCGACCGCCGAGGAGCCGGTGCGGCTGGACCTGTTCGGCGACACGCTGGAAAGCATCCGCGGCTTTGATCCCGAAACCCAGCGCTCGACGAAGCAGCTCAAAGAGATCGACCTGCTGCCGGTCAGCGAGGCGCTGGTCGACCCCGAGACCATCAGCCGCTTCCGCAAGGGCTATGTCGCCGCCTTCGGCGCGCCGGGCGAGGACGCGCTCTACGCCGCCGTCAGCGAGGGCGGTCGCCGGGCGGGCATGGAGCACTGGCTGCCGCTGTTCTACGAGCGGATGGAGACCCTGTTCGACTACCTGCCCGATGAGGCGCTGGTCGGGGTCGATCACCTGGTTCAGGAGTCGGAGACCGAGCGGCTGGCGATGATCGCCGACGCCTTCGACGCCCGGGCGACCGCCGACCGCAAGGCCGCCTACCGGCCGCTGGCCCCCGAGACGCTCTACCTGACCGGCGACGAGATCGCGATGCGGATCGCCGAGCGGCCCAACCGCTGGTTCACGCCGTTCCAGCGCGACGGCGCCGGCGTCATCGACATGGGCGCCAAGCTCGGCCGCTCCTTCGCCGCCGAGCGGGCCCAGGACAGCGTCAATCTGTTCGAGGCCACCGCCGAACACGCCAGGACCATGACCGCCGCCGGCCGCCGTGTGCTGCTGGCCTCCTGGTCGGAGGGCTCCTCCGAGCGCCTCGGCAGCATGATGGCCGACCATGGCCTGGGCCGTGTGCCGTTCGCGCCCTACTGGCAGGCGGCCAAGGCCAACGACCCGAAGATCCCGCAGCGCGTGGTGCTGCCGCTGGAGGCCGGGTTCGAGACCGACAACCTGGTGGTCATCTCCGAGACCGACATCCTCGGCGACCGGCTGGCCCGCCCGCGCAAGAAGCGCCGCGCCGCCAACTTCCTGGCCGAGGCCAGCGCCCTGACGCCGGGCGACCTGGTCGTGCACATCGACCACGGCATCGGCCGCTACGAGGGGCTCAAGACCCTCGACGTGCAGGGCGCGCCGCACGACTGCCTGGACCTGCTCTACGGCGGCGAGGCCAAGCTCTACCTGCCGGTCGAGAACATCGACCTGCTGACCCGCTACGGAGCAGACGGCGAGAATGTGCAGCTGGACAAGCTGGGCGGGGCCGGCTGGCAGAGCCGCAAGGCCAAGGCCAAGGAACGGCTGCGCCAGATGGCGGAGGGGCTGATCCAGATCGCCGCCGCCCGGCAGCTGAAGTCGGTCGAGGAGACCGATCCGCCGTCCGGCCTGTTCGACGAGTTCTGCGCCCGCTTCCCCTACGAGGAGACGGACGACCAGCTCAGCGCCATCCACGACGTGCTCGAGGACCTAGGGTCGGGCAAGCCGATGGACCGCCTGATCTGCGGCGACGTCGGCTTCGGCAAGACCGAGGTGGCGCTGCGCGCCGCCTTTGTCATGGCCATGAGCGGCAAGCAGGTGGCCATCGTCTGCCCGACCACCCTGCTGGCCCGCCAGCACTACAAGACCTTCACCGAGCGCTTCCAGGGCTGGCCGATCAAGGTGCGGCGCCTGTCGCGCATGGTGACGGCGAAGGAGGCGGCCGAGACCCGCGAGGGCCTGGCCAACGGCGAGCTGGAGATCGTGGTCGGCACCCACGCCATCCTGTCCAAGCAGGTCAGCTTCAAGGACCTCGGCCTGGTCATCGTCGACGAGGAGCAGCACTTCGGGGTCAAGCACAAGGAGAAGCTCAAGGAGCTTCGCGCCGACGTGCACATGCTGACCCTGACCGCCACGCCGATCCCGCGCACCCTGCAAATGTCGCTGAGCGGCATCCGCGAGATGTCGATCATCGCCACCCCGCCGGTCGACCGGCTGGCGGTGCGCACCTACATCACCCCCTGGGACCCCGTCACCCTGCGCGAGGCGCTGCTGCGGGAGAAGTACCGTGGCGGCCAGACCTACTTCGTGGTGCCGCGCATCAAGGACCTGACCGACATCGAGCAGTTCCTGCGCACGCAGGTGCCCGAGGTGAAGTACGTCGTCGGCCACGGCCAGATGGCGCCGACCCAGCTCGAGGAGGTGATGACCGCCTTCTACGAGGGCCAGTACGACGTGCTTCTGGCGACGACGATCGTCGAAAGCGGGCTGGACATTCCCTCGGCCAACACCCTGGTCGTCCACCGGGCCGACATGTTCGGCCTGGCCCAGCTGTACCAGATCCGCGGCCGGGTCGGCCGCTCCAAGGCCCGGGCCTACGCCTATCTGACCACGCCGGTCGAGAAGCAGCTGACCCTGTCGGCCGAGAAGCGGCTGAAGGTGCTTCAGTCGCTCGACAGCCTGGGCGCCGGCTTCCAGCTGGCCAGCCACGACCTCGACATCCGCGGCGGCGGCAACCTGCTGGGCAACGAGCAGAGCGGCCACATCAAGGAGATCGGCGTCGAGCTCTACCAGCAGATGCTGGAGGACGCCGTCGCCGAGCTACGCCAGCGTCAGGGGGCCGAGGCGCTCAACAGCGACCGGGGCTGGTCGCCGCTGATCAACACCGGCGCCGCCGTGCTGATCCCCGAGGACTACGTCCCCGACCTCAACGTGCGCCTGTCGATGTACCGCCGCCTCTCCGAGGCCGAGAAGGCGCAGGACCGCGAGGCCCTGGCCGCCGAGCTGATCGACCGTTTCGGCCCGCTGCCGCCGGAGACCGACAGCCTGCTCAAGGTCGTGGCCATCAAGGGTCTCTGCCGCGAGACCAACGTCGCCAAGATCGACGTCGGCCCCAAGGGCGCGGTGCTGACCTTCCGCGACAACAGTTTCGCCAACCCGGGCGCCCTGCTGCAGCACATCGCCGCCAACCAGATCCTCTGGAAGATCCGCCCCGACGAGAAGGTGGTGGTGAAGGGCGAGTGGGAGACCCCGAAGGCGCGCCTCGACGCGGCAGAGAAGATCCTGACGCAGCTGGTGAAGCTGGCGAAGGGGTAGGAGTGTTATTCCCCGAACGGCCAGTGCATCTCGATGATGACGGTTCGCCCCGCAAAGCCTCCGGGAATAGGGGCGAGGCGGTAGTAGCTTTGCGGTACGTCGTACTCTGTGATGGATCCGCGCGCGCCTTGTGAAGGCGATAGCGAAAGCGTCTTGCACCGGCCCATGCGGCCGTCTGTTTGCACGACACACTCAACCTTTATTGTTGCCGACACTCCCTGCTCGAGCGCCCAGAGGGGATAGGCCGCAATCATCTCGTCCTTCGAAGGGACGCGGTTCCAAGCCGGATCGGCCACCAGAGTTCCAGCAACTTCGCCCGCGCCTTGACGCCCTGGCCGCCACATGCCGTCCGTGTCGGGCGAGTTTTCGCGCGCCAGCCGTTCGAGCGTCGTCATCTTCTCATAGTAGCGCACAACGAGACCCGGCGCTGACGATGTCGGCGTCCATTCTTCGGGAGCGCTCAGGCCTAGCCTCCGCAGGACAGACGGCCAGACCTTCCCGGCGACCTCCGGTTCCAGCCGCCAGCCGTACTGCATGGCCGCCTGCGTGGAGAGCGGGGCCTCGACCTTTGCGGTGAGCAGCATTTCCTCGCTGATGCCTTGATCGTTCAGGAGAGCCAGGAGGGACATCTTCTCGGCATAGACTTCGGCGGCGTACTCGGTGGACGCATCCATGCCACAAGCCCCTACACGCGCTTCCCAATCGGCGTGGTACTCAATGATGGCGCCCGCGTCGTTCCATTTGAGGACCGCAGCTTGGAGTTCCAGATGATCTTCGGCGTCGAGCGATTCCCATAGGCACGGTCCTACGGTGATCATGCTGGGCCTTATCGGCTTAGTGGTCGGTGGTGGGCCTAGCGGAGCCGGAATGTTCGGACGGCGGGGAAACTGCCCCGAAACGCCGAACTGTCCGACTTCAATCGACGCCTGCGGCTCTGGGCCCGCTCGCCAACGAACGGTGAAGTTCGCGAACCGATTTGCGGCGTCACGCGCTTTCGGCGTTAGGACGACGAATGGACGGACAACCGCCACGGCGCGCCGCCCGAAGCCATATCCACCCGGCGTTTCGTCTATGGCCATGCAGCCTGTGAGAAATGGGGCGGCAATGTCGTCGATGACCAAACACGAGACGGTAGCTGAGCCCGAAACGCCCCGCGCCTTTGCATCTGCTGGATAGGCGGCCAGCAACTGGTCTTGGGTCGGGAGGGCCGCGACATTGGCGTCAGCAGCCGCGCCGGCCGCACGGGTTGCGAAGAGAGCCGTTGCGATTATGACGCTGGCGGCGAAGAACCGAAACACATCGCTCTCCCGAAAGCCGTATGTTGGATCCTTTCTATCGAAGGGGCGACGAATTGCCAGTAGCCTAGGCTGGCTCAGGTGACTTGCGGCGGCCACGCCGACGCTCAAAGTGCTTGTGTCCGACAGAGAGGCGCCTATGAGCGTGAAGCCGAAACATACGACGGTCATGTCGACAAAAGGCCGGGTTACGTTGCCCAAGGTGTTCCGCGATCAGCGGGGTTGGAAGGCGGGCGCCAAGCTAACGGTCGAGGAAACGCCGGATGGCGTGCTGCTCAAATCCGAGTCGCTGTTCCCGACGACCACGACCGAAGAGGTTTACGGCTGTCTCAAATGGGATGGCCCGCCCATCTCTATCGACGACATGGACGCAGCCATCACCGCCGAGGTTTTGGAGCGCCATGCTCGCGGTCGATACTAGAATCTCGTCCGCTCCCTGTAGCCCGCCCTCACCCTTACGAACTTGTCATCTTCGCCCGGTGGCGCATCTACCTCCCGGCGAATAGCCTTGTTCGGCGAGGCCACGGGAGAAGGCGAATGACCACCATCACGCTGAACGGCAAATCCGTCACGGTGACCGCCGAGCCCGACACGCCCTTGCTTTGGGTGCTGCGCGAGGAGTTCGATCTCAAGGGCGCCAAGTACGGCTGCGGCATCGCCCAGTGCGGGGCCTGCACGGTGCATGTCGGCGGCCAGGCGGTGCGGTCCTGCTCCATCGCCATCGGCGACCTCGACGGCCAGAGCATCACCACGATCGAGAGCTTCGACGGCAGCCACAAGGTGCAGAAGGCCTGGATCGACGCCCAGGTGCCGCAGTGCGGCTTCTGCCAGCCGGGCCAGATCATGAGCGCCGCCGCCCTGCTGGCCGAGAACGCCGCGCCCAGCGACGCCGACATCGACGCGGCAATGGCCGGGAACATCTGCCGCTGCGGGACCTACCCGCGCATCCGCGCCGCCATCAAGGCGGCGGCGAAGGCGTGAGGGGCGAGACGATGAACAAGCTGATGATCGACCGCCGTGCCTTCCTCGCCACGACCGGCGCCTTCACCCTCAGCTTCGCGGTTCCGGCGAAGGCCCAGCAGACCGGAGCGCCCAGCGCGCCCTGGACCGCCTATCTGACCATCGGGGCGGACGGCAGTATCGCGCTGCTGTCGCCGACCACGGAGATGGGGCAGGGCACCCACACCGCCCACGCCGCCATCATCGCCGACGAGATCGGCGTGCCCCTGTCCGCCGTCAGCGTGGACACCGCCCTGGCGTCGGATCCGTTCCGACGCGGCGGGGCCATGGGCTCGGGCGGCTCGGCCGGCGTGCGCGCCTGGTGGACGGCGCTGCGGACCGTGGGCGCCAACGCCCGCGCCAGCCTGATCGCGGCGGCGGCGGGCAAGGCAGGCGTCGCGGCGGCCGAGGTCACGCTGGAAGACGGCCGCTTCATCCGCGCCGGCAAGCCGCTGGCCGTGACGCTCGGCGAGGCGGCGTCGATTGCGGCCGGCAAGCCGCTGGTCGAGGGAACGCCGAAGGACCCGGCGGCCTACCGCCTGGTGGGCAAAGCCACGCCGCGTGTGGACGTTCCCGCCAAGGTGCGCGGCGAGCCGGTGTTCTCGCAGGACTTCAACCGCCCGGGGATGGTCTACGCCTGCGCGGTGCTGTCGCCCGTCTACGGCGGCGACGCCGACAGCTGGGACGACAAGGCGACCCTGGCGGTCAAGGGCGTCGAGCAGGTGGTCAGGATTCCCGGCGGCGCGGCCGTGGTGGCCAGGAGCCAGTGGGCGGCCATGAAGGGCGCGGCGCAGTTGAAGGTGCGCTGGAAATCCACCGCCATCGACGGCCTGGGTTCCGACGCCATCTCGGCCGCCATGCACATGGGCCTCAGCAAGGACGGCGAAGCGATCGTCGCCAAGGTCGAAGGCGACACGGCGGCGGCGCTGGCCGGCGCGGCCAGGACCTTCGAGGCCGACTACGAGGTCCCCTATCTCTGCCATGCCCCGATGGAGCCGTGGTCAATCACGGTCGAGCCGACCGCCGATGGCGGGCTGGAGATCTGGGGCCCGTTCCAGACCCAGGACCGCAACCGCAACACGGCGGCGAAGACGGCCGGTATCGATCCGTCGAAGGTCACGCTGCACACCCTGCTGCTCGGCGGCGGCTACGGCCGGCGTCTCGGCGACGACGGCACGCCGGCGGCGGTGGTCACGGCGCTGGCGGTGAAGAAGCCGGTGAAGTTCTTCTGGCGGCGCGAGGACGAGATCGGCCAGGGCTGGTACCGCCCGGCCCAGGTCGCGCGGCTGAAGGCCGGCGTCGACGCCAGCGGCAAGGTCGTCGCCCTGCACGTGCGCACCGCCGGCCCCTCGATGCGCGACAGCTTTTCGCCCGGCGGCCTGAAGCAGGGCGAGCTCGACGGCTCATCGGTCCAGACCCTGACCGATACCCGCTACCGGCCCGGCGCCTATCGCGTCGACTGGGTCCGCGTCGACCAGGCCGTGCCGATGGCCCCGTGGCGCGCGGTCGGGGCGACCCAGAACGGCTACTTCATGGAGGCCTTCGTCGACGAGCTGGCTGCCTTCCTGAAGAAGGACCCGGTCGCCCTGCGCCGCCAGCTGCTGGCCCACGACCCCCGCGCGCTGAAGGTCATCGACGAGGCCGCAAAGGCCGGCGACTGGGGCAAGCCGCTGGCCAAGGGCCACGCCCGGGGCTTCGGCTATGTCGAAAGCTACGGCAGCCTCTGCGCCCAGGTGGTTGAGGTCTCGCTCGCGGACGGCGGGGTCGTGAAGATCCACAAGGCGACCTGCGTGCTCGACTGCGCCCGCGTCGTCACGCCTGACGGGGCCCGCAACCAGGTCGAGGGCGGCATGATCCAGGGCCTGTCGACGGCGCTGTTCGAGGGCATCGAGATCAGCGGCGGCCGCGCGACCAACACCAACTTCGACAGCTACCGCATCATCCGCATGAACGAGGCGCCGCATGCGGTGGAGACGGTCTTCATCGAAAACGGCGAGACCATCGGCGGCGTCGGCGAGCCGCCGGTCCCGCCGGCGACCCCCGCCCTGGTCAACGCCCTGTTCGCCCTGACCGGCAAGCCGATCCGCAAGCTGCCGATCAGCGCGACGCTGGCGGGGTAGGCGCTACCCCGGCAGCCGCTCGAACTGCGGGATGCCTTCGGGGATGCAGTGGAAGGGCTGCTTGTCGACCGTGTAGATCGCCAGTTGCAGCGTGAACACCGACGGGTCGTCCAGCGAGCCGACCTTGAGGATCACTGCCGGGAAGCCCGGCGAGCGGGTGACGATGTGGCTGCCACACTCGCTGCAGAACTCTCGGGTGACGGCGTTGGGGATGTCTTTGCGGGTGAAGGTCTTGGGCTCACCCCTGGTGTAATTGAAGCCCGGGATCGGCATGGCCATGAACACATTGGGCGAGCCGCCGGTGATGTGCTGGCATTCCCGGCAATGGCACTGGGCCTGCATCATCGGCTCGCCCTCGGCCTCATAGCGCACCGCGCCGCAGTAGCATCCGCCTGTGAGTTTCATGGTCGCCTCCCGTTGTTTTGCGAAGGCTAGCATCCTTCCGCGTGGTCACGGCAAGGGCTGACGCGGCCTCAGGCGGCCATCTCCACGGCCTTGTCGAGCGCCTTGACCAGCCGCTGTGGCGGCTCGGCGCCGGAGACGGCCAGCTTGCCGTCGAAGATCATGAACGGCACGCCCGAGACGCCGGCCTGGTGGGCCAGCTGGTGCTCGCGGGTGATCGTGTCCTTGTCGGCGCCTTCCGAGAGCAGTTGCAACACCAGCAGGCGGTCCATGCCGGCCGCGCCGGCGATGTCGGCCAGCACGACCGGGTCGCCGATGTCCTTGCCCTCGCTGAAGTAGGCGGCGAGCACGGCCTCCAGCACCGGCTCCTGGCAGCCGGCGGTCTGGGCCCAGCGGATCAGGCGGTGGGCGGCGTTGGTGTTGGGCGAGACCTTGATGGCGGTCAGGTCCCAGGTGATGCCGTCCTGGGCCGCGTTGTCGTCGAGGACCTTTGTGATCTCGGCGCGGCGTCCGGAATCCGGGAACTTGGCGGCCATGTAGGCCTTGCGGTCGACGCCTTCTTCGGGAAGCGTCGGATCCAGCTGGTAGGGCCGCCAGACCACCGTCGCCTCGATGTCCGGGCGCATGGCCAGCGCCGCGTTGAGCCGACGCCAGCCGAGGTAGCACCAGGGACAGACGACGTCGGCGATGAAGTCGATCTGCATGGGGCGCTCCTTACGCTGCTTAGCTGGCTTCGCGCTGCAGGGCGCGGGCGGCGGCGCGCTCCAGCGCCACGGCGGCGTTTTCACCCGGCTCGATCTGGGCGACGCCGATGTCGAAGTCGACGGTGAAGGGGCTCTTACCCTCGCCGGCCTCGAAGGCGGTGCAGGCGATGACGGCGGCGATGCGTTCTGCGGCCGAGCGGCCGGCGCTCTGGGGCGTGGCGGGCAGGGCCAGGGCGAAGACCTCCGGGCCCAGGCGGGCGGCGGTGTCCTCGGCGCGGACCAGGCGGCCGATCATCGAGCCGATCTGCGGGATGGCCCGATCCAGCCAGCCGCCGGCCCGGGCAGCATGCACCTCCGGCCGGTCGGCGACGCGCAGCACGCAGACGCTCATCGGACGGTTGCGGATGCGGGAGGCCTGGGCCAGCCGCACCAGATGGCCGGCGAACAGGTCGCGGGTGAAGAGGCCCGTCGCGGCGTCCATGAGGCCGCTGCTGCGCGCCTTCTCGAGCGCCCGGCGGATGGCCGTCTGGCGGCGGTAGCTGCGGGCCAGCTCAATGACGCGCTTGGCCGTCTCGGTCTCGGCCGTCTCCGGCGAGGCGACGTCGGACACCCCGCGATGGAAGGCCTCCGAGGTGGTGACGTAGCTCTCGGCCCGCAGATAGAGCAGGGCGGGGATATGGTAGAGCCGGGTGTTGCGCCGCATGCCTGCCGCGATCGACAGGGCCTCGGAACTGTTGTCGCCGGCCCAGAGCACCACCGAGTCGAAGGCCCGCTCGTGCAGGTAGTCGAAGGCCGTAAAGGCGGTGAAGGCGCCGACCACGTCCGCGCCGCTGCGCGTCAGGGCATTGCTCAGCGCCAGGAACTGCGGCGCCGGCTCGCCGACCGCCAGCACGCGGTAGGGCTCGGGATTGGGCTCGGGCAGGTCCAGCCGGCGCCCGCGCTCGGCGAAGGTTTCCAGCCGCAGCTCGAACTCTTCCTCGGCGACGGCCATGCGAACCAGCGACTCCAGTCGCAGGACGGCCTGGGCCGGGTGCAGCGGCGGGGCCAGCGTGAGGTCGAAGGCGTAGCTGTCCAGCTGCGGATCAGGATCGCCGATGGCGATGACCGGCAGGCGGCGCGGGGCGCAGGCGGCCTTAAGGCGGCGGGCGAGCTGCAGCGCGTCATGGCCGCCGCTGGCGACATCGACGATCGCCGCCTCGATGGCCAGGTCGCCCAGCGCCGCCATGGCCGCATAGGGCCCGCGCGCGGTGATCGTCCGCCAGCCGAGTCGGTCCAGCCCCTCGGCCAGGGGACCGGCAAGCGCGTCGTCGCGCGCCACGATCAAAATCCGGGCCTGAATTGACAACCCGCTCGAACTCCCGCCCATGACGCCGCCGGCCCCCGTCGGCTGCTGATTGCTGCGTCAGGATTCGTGAGCAGGCAACATAGCAGAGGCCGACGCCGGGGATAGCACAACGACGACGCGAACTTCGAACGGGATCAGGACGATGAGCGACAAACCTCTGGCGGGCCGGGTGGCCGTCGTTACGGGCGCCTCCAGCGGGCTTGGCGCGCGGTTCGCGCGGGTGCTGTCGCAGGCCGGGGCGAGCGTGGCGGTGATGGCCCGGCGGACCGACCGCCTGGAGGCCCTGGTCGCCGAGCTCAACGCCGCCGGCGGCAAGGCGATCGCCATCGCCCTGGACGTCGCCGACACGCCGGCCATCGGCCCGGCGCTCGATCAGGCGCAGGCCGCGCTCGGCCCGATCTCGATCATGATCAACAACGCAGGCGTCGGCGGCGAGGGCATGGCCATGGACATGACGGTCGAGACCTTCGACCAGACGATGGCCGTCAACGTCCGCGCCGTCTATTTCGGGGCCGTCGAGGCGGCGAAGCGCATGATCGCCAGCGGGGTGGCCGAGGCCGGCGAGGCGCGGATCATCAACATCGCCTCCATCGCCGCCTTCAACCAGCTGCCGGGCCTGACCGTCTACTGCGCCTCCAAGGCCGCCTGCGCCTCGCTGACCAAGGGCCTGGCGCGCGAGTGGGCCAGGCCGCGCATCGCCGTCAACGCCATCTGCCCCGGCTACATCGAGACCGAGATCAACAGCGACTGGTTCCAGACCGAGGGCGGCCAGAAGCAGATCAAGGGCTTCCCCCGCCGACGCCTGATGGACGAGGACGTGCTGGACGAGGCCCTGCTGATGCTGGCCGGCCGCCGCGCCCACTTCATCACCGGCACGACGATCACCATCGACGACGGGCAGACGCTGTAGCGCCGCTTGCCTGACCATGCGTCAGCGCCTCTAACTCACTCCCAAAAGGGAGATACGTCATGGCCAGTGGTCCGCTTTCGGGGCTGAAGATCGTCGAGTTCGCCGGCATCGGGCCGGGGCCGTTCTGCGGCATGCTGCTGTCGGACCTGGGCGCCGACGTGGTGCGGGTCGACCGCAAGGGCTCGGGCCGGGCCTCGCCCGCCGACGTCACCAGCCGCGGCCGCCGCTCGGTGGCGCTGGACCTGAAGTCGCCGGACGCCATCGAGGCGGTGCTGAAGCTGCTGGAAAGCGCCGACGGCCTGATCGAGGGCTTCCGCCCCGGAGTCATGGAACGGCTGGGCCTGGGCCCGGACGTGGTGCTGCAGCGCAATCCCAGGCTGGTGTTCGGTCGCATGACCGGCTGGGGCCAGACTGGTCCCTACGCCAAGGCGGCCGGCCACGACATGAACTACATCGCCATCACCGGCGCGCTGCACGCCATCGGCACCGAGGACAAGCCTGTGCCGCCGCTGAACCTGGTCGGCGACTTTGGGGGCGGGGCGCTCTACCTGGCGTTCGGCCTGATGGCCGGCATCATCAGCGCCCGCGAGACCGGCAAGGGCCAGGTCATCGACTGCGCAATGAGCGACGGCGCCGCCTCGCTGATGGCCATGTTCTACGGCTTCAAGGGCGCGGGCATCTGGAAAGACGAGCGTCGCAGCAACCTGCTCGACGGCGGCGCCCACTTCTACGACACCTACCAGTGCGCCGACGGCAAGTGGATCTCGATCGGCTCGATCGAGCCGCAGTTCTACGCCCTGCTGCTGGAGAAGACCGGCATCACCGATCCGGAATTCGCCAACCAGATGGACCGCTCGGCCTGGCCGTCGCTGAAGGCCAAGCTCCAGGACGTGCTGCGGACGAAGACGCAGGCCGAGTGGTGCGCGATCATGGACGCCACCGACATCTGCTTTGCGCCGGTGCTCGATCTTGAGGAGGCGCCGAAGCACGCGCACAACGTCGCCCGCGAGACCTTCGTGACCGTCGAGGGCGTCGTCCAGCCGGCCCCCGCGCCGCGTTTCTCGGCCACGCCGGGCGCGATCCAGGGACCGCCGCCCAAGATCGGCGCCCACAACGACGAGGCCCTGACCGACTGGGGCTTCACCGCCGCCGAGGTCGCCGCGCTGAAGGAGAAGGGCGCGCTCTGAGGCATTGCGTGGTTCGCGACGCCGGCCCAAGAGCCGGCTCCTCACCATGACGAAGGTGGTTTGCTTTCCACGGAGGTCGTCATCCTGAGGAGCGAGCTCTCGGGCGAGCGTCGCGAAGGACGCAAGGCGCGGCGGCACGCAGTTCCGTTCAGCCACCGTTCAGGCAGCAGATTCGATGGTGGCTGCGTAGACGGCTTCCACGCTCTCCCGTCCCTCGTTGTGGGGGCCGGCTACCCAGGACGAAGGCAAGGTCATCCTGTCAGGCGCGTCCCGCGAAGCGGGGCGCGCCTTTGACGTTGCGCCCGGGGGACGGGGAGGGCAGTTTCCGCGCCATGTCCGAAGCCGACCGCCCGGGTCACTCCCCCCAGATCGATCTCGACCCCGTCCACTGGGCGCGGGCGACGCTGGACGTGCTGGGCAAGGCGCTGCAGCGGCTGTGGGGGCGGGACGTGATGCTCTACGTCGGCGGGGTGTCCTTCTGGATCATGCTGGCGGTCTTCCCGCTGCTGGTCATCGCCATCGGCCTCTACGGCATGCTGTCGGCGCCCGACGAGGTGGCGCGGCAGGCGGAAGTGCTGGCCGGCATGCTGCCGGCCGACGCCCGGGGCATCTTCCGCAGCGAGCTCGAGCGACTCGCCCATGCGCCGTCGGGCGCCCTGAGCACCCAGAGCGTCGTCGCCCTGGTCATCGGCGGCTACGCGGCCCACCGCGGCTTCAAGGCCCTGCTCGCCGGCCTGTCGTTCATCCACGACGAAGAGAACCAGCGCGGCTTCATCAGCTTCAACGTGATGGCCCTGGTCGTGCTGATCGCGGCCCTGGTGCTGATGGGCGTGGTCTCGTTCGGCTTCCTCGGCATCCGGGTGATGTCGGCGGCGCTGGACTTCAAGCCGCTGGCGGGTCTCAGTTGGCTGTTCAGCGAATGGACCTGGACCAGCATCGGCCTCGTCCTGGCCATGACCATGATCTACCGCTTCGCCATGTCGCGGGAGCCGGTCGCCTGGCGGGCGTCGCTGGCCGGCGGCGTCGCCTCGGCGGTGCTGGGCCTGTGCTTCTCCTGGCTCTGCGCCTTCTATGTCGAGCAGATCGCCCATCTGGGCGCCACCTACGGCTCGGTGGCGACGGTCGTGGTCTTCCTGATCTGGCTGAGCTGGAACGTGAACGCGCTATTCTTCGGCGGGGCGCTGGCGACCGAGATGGAGATCGCGCTGCACACGCGGAAGATCATTCCGATCTCGCTACGACGAAAACCAGCCAGTCGCTGACCTCGTCCTTCTCCAGCAAGCTGTAGCCCTTCTCCTGGACGAAGTGCGGCACGTCGATCCGCGCCATCGGGTCATCGGCCAGAAGCCGGACCCGCGCGCCGGGGCCACCCGCCTCCAGCGCCTTGCGCAGGCGCAGGGTGGGGATCGGACAGTGATGCCCCCGCGCGTCGACGACCGTTTCGCTCACTCCGGCAACTCCCGATAGCGGCGGCGCGTTCAGGTCCCTGAACCGAATCAGGGAGAAGACCATGGCGCCGCGTCCGACCTGGCAGGGACACCTTCGCCTGTCTCTGGTGACCTGTCCGGTCGCTCTCTACACCGCCACCAGCCCGGCGGGCGATGTCCGTTTCAACATGCTGCACAAGGATACGCACAATCGTATCCGCATGGTGCCCACCGACCCCGAGCTGGGCCCGGTCGAACGCGCCGATCTGGTGAAGGGCTACGAGTACGAGAAGGACTCCTATGTCGTGGTCACCCCTGACGAGATCGAATCTGTCCGGCTGGAGAGCACAAAGACCATCGACATCGAGCGCTTCGTCGACGCCGATGACATCGACCGGCTCTACTGGGACAACCCCTACTTCCTGGCGCCGGACGGCAAGCTGGCGCTGGAGGCCTACACCGTCATTCGCGAGGCCATGAGCCGCACCGGCAAGATCGCGCTCGGCCGCGTCGTGATGCACCAGCGCGAGCGGCTGCTGGCCCTGGAGCCGCGCGACAACGGCCTGATGGCCTGGAGCCTGCGCAGCCGCGACGAGGTCCGCGACGCCGACGACATCTTCGGCGACATCCCCGACCAGAAGCCCGACGCGGCGATGATCGCCATCGCCGAGAAGATCATCGACCAGCAGGAGGGCCCGTTCGACCCCTCGGAGTTCAACGACCGCTACGAGGACGCGTTGCGCGACCTGATCGCCGAGAAGCAGAAGGGCAAGGGCCGCAAGGTCAAGGCGGCCGAGCCGGAGACCACCAACGTCGTCGACCTGATGGACGCGCTGCGCAAGAGCCTGGGCGGCAAGGCGGCGGCCAAGAAGGCCGCGCCCGCGAAGAAGGCGCCGGCGAAGAAGCGGGCTTAGGCGGTGCGTGGTTCGCGACGCCGGCCCGAGAGCCGGCTCCTCACCATGACGAGCGTGGTTTGCGTTCCACTGAGTTCGTCATCCTGAGGAGCGAGCCCTTTGCGAGCCTCGCGAAGGACGCAACGCGCCTCAGCGCTTCCCCAGCCGTCTGATCGCCGCCGTCAGCTTGCGTTCGCCCTCGTCATAGTCCGCCCAGGCCGTTGATTTTCGCAGCAGCGCCGGGACCGTCCGGATCGTCCAGGCCTTCGGATCAAGCCCCTTGCGCACCTGCGTCCAGTTCAGGGGCATGGACACCGTCGCGCCTGGACGCGCGCGGGGCGACAGCGGCGCGACGGCGGTGCTCAGGCGATCGTTCCTGAGATAATCCAGGAATATCCGTCCCTTGCGCAGCTTCTTTGACATGTTGATCACATAGAGGTCGGGGCTGTCCGCCGCCATGCGGGCGCAGACCTCGCGGGCGAAGGCCTTCGCGGTCGGCCAGTCGATCTTCTCCTTCGCCAGCGGCGCGACCACGTGCAGGCCCTTGCCGCCGGTGGTCTTGCAGAAGGCGACGAGGCCCAGGTCGTCCAGCCGGTCGCGGACTTCGCGGGCGGCTTCGATCACGTCCTCGAACGACAGGCCCTCGTCGGGATCAAGGTCGAAGACGAGCCTACCGGGGACCTCCGGCAGGCCGGGACGGCAGTTTGAGGGGTGCAGCTCCGTCGTCGAGGTCTGGGCCAGCGCCGCCAGGGCCTCCTTCCGCTCGATCACCAGGTAGGGCTTGTGATCGCCATCCAGCTTGACCTCGCTGAGCAGCGCCGAGGCGCCCTTGCCCAGGTGGCGCTGAAAGAACCGCTCGCCGCCGATGCCTTCGGGCGTGCGGATGGTGGAGCAGGGGCGATCGCTGATGTGCGGCATCATCCAGTCGGCGACGGCCTCGTAGTAGCGGGCCAGGTCCAGCTTGGTCACCGGCGTGTCATCCTCGCCAGCTTCCGGCCACAAGGCCTTGTCCGGACTGGATAAAGTGACACCCATCACGACTGACGGGCAGGCCTTCCTTGAGGCCACGCCGCTCTTCGGCGCGGGCGAGGCCAGCGCGGTGTCGGCGGCCGGCGCAGGGGTGTCCGCCTCGACCTCCGCCGCCGGCTTGTCCTCGCGCAGACCCTTGAAGGACGCCTGCCGGATGGCGCCGTCGGTGGTGAAGCCGGCGTACTCGATCTCGGCGACCAATTGCGGCTTGACCCACCGGGTTTCGCCAGCGCCGCGCGGCAGCTGGCCCTCGAACGGCGAGCGGTCGGTCTCCAGCGCCTTGAGCTTCGGCAGCAGCGCCTTGACCTTCGCCGCCGGGAACCCGGCGCCGATCCGGCCGACATGGACCAGCCTGCCGTCCCGCATGACACCGGCGACCAGCGAGCGGAACGCGCCGCCGTTGGTGGTGTAGCCGCCGATAACCACCTCGTGGCCGGCGCGGCATTTGGACTTGGTCCAGGTTTCGCTGCGCCCGGACCGGTAGGGCGCGTCGAGCCTCTTTGACACGATCCCCTCGAGTGACATCCGGCAGGCCGAACTGAGCACCGCGTCGCCGCCGCTGGCGAAGTGCTCGACGTAGCGCAGCCGCGTATCCGCCGGAGTCTCCAGCAACGTCTGGAGCCGCGCCTTGCGCTCCCGCAGCGGGAGGGACCGCAGGTCCTCGCCGGCGGCGAACAGGAGGTCGAAGGCGAAGAAGATCAGATCGCTGGTCGAACCGTCCGACAGGGCCGCCTGCAGCGCGGCGAAGTCGGGCGAGCCGTCGTCGTCCAGCGCCACGGCCTCGCCGTCGATCAGGCAGTCCGGCAGCCCGTTCGCGGCGGCGGCAATGCCCGGGAAGCGCTCGGTCCAGTCCAGGCCCTTCCGGGTCTTCAGGGTCGCCTTGCCGCCCTCGACCCGCAATTGCATGCGGTAGCCGTCGAACTTGATCTCGTGCGCCCAGCCCGCGCCGGTCGGCGGACGGTCGAGCAGCTTGCAGAGCTGCGGCTCGACGAAGGCCGGCATCGAGGCGGCCTTCGTCGTCTGCTTCCGGCGGGCTTTGGGCGAAGCGTGCTTCACCGCCTCTTCCTCCGCGCTGGCCTCGGGCGAGGACGCGGACGACCATACAGCCTTCGCGCCGCGCTTCACCCTGGTGATGAACGGCGTCGGCGCTTTGCCCTTGCCGTCGGCGATCGCCTCCATGGTCCGACCGGACGCGATTGATGAGGCGGTCTCCTCCAGCAGCGCGTCCTTGTCGCCGTCGACCGCGAACGCGTCGCGGTGCTTGATCAGCAGCCAGTTGTTGCGCTTGCCGCCGGTGCGGTCGTTGCGGATCTTCACCAGCACGTAGCCGCCCTTCATCCGCTCGCCGGCGAAGACCAGCTTCAGTTCGCCCTTCTTCAAGCCCCTTGCGACGTCGAAGCCCGGCTCCGGCGCCCAGTAGCCGCGATCCCACAGCATGACCGTGCCGCCGCCGTACTGGCCCTTGGGGATCGTGCCTTCGAAGTAGCCGTAGTCGAGGGGATGGGGCTCGACCTCGACGGCCAGCCGCTTGTCGGCCGGGTCGCGGGACGGGCCCCGCGTAACGGCCCAGGACAGGAACACGCCCTCATGCTCCAGCCTCAGGTCATAGTGCAGGCGGCTGGCGGCATGCTTCTGGATCACGAAGCGCCGCCTGTCGGACGCCGCGACCTTCGCGGCGCCGGAGGGTTCGGCGGTGACGGTGAAATCGCGCTTGGCGCGGTACTTGGCGAGCTTTGCGGCGGCGGCCACGGCGGGTCTCCCGGTGTTCACCGGTTCAAGCTTCCGGGCGCCCGGCCGGTTCCGTCAGTCCGGCAGGGCGGGCAGTCCGCCGTAGGCCTGCTCCAGGGCGGCGACGAAGGCCGGATGCGCCGCCAACGCGCGCGGGAACACCACTTCCAGGGCCAGGAAGCGGGCCACGTCGCGGGCCGGGTCGCCGTCGCAGGCGCGGCCGAGGCTCGCCAGTTGCGCCTGCAGTGGATCGGTCAGCACGATGGCCGCCCCGGCCTGACGCACGACGAACCGCATCCAGGCGGCGACGGGCAGGGCCAGCCGGCCCAGCGGCGCGCCGGCGGCGATGGCGTCGGCCACCGTCGCCAGCACCCGGATCGGAATCTTCTGCGAGCCGTCCCAAGCGATCTGCGACAGCTTGTGCTCGATGGCCGGATTGCGGAAGCGGTCGAGCAGGGCCTCGACATAGGCGCCCACATCGAGACCTTCCGGGGGACGCACGGTCGGGGCGATGTCGTCCAGCATCAGCCGGCGGACGAGGCCGGCCAGCGCCGGGTCGCCCATGGCGTCCTGCACCGACTGCCATCCGCGCAGCAGGCCGGCATAGGCGAGGGTGGAGTGGGCGCCGTTGAGCAGCCGCAGCTTGGCCCGCTCCCAGGCCTCGACGTCGGGCGTCAGGGTGGCGATGACGGCCAGGGCGTCGCGATCGGCGCCCAGGTCACCCTCAATGACCCACTGGGCGAAGTGCTCGCGCTGGATCGGCCAGGCGTCTTTCAGGCCCAGCGCCGCGGCGACCCGCAGGCGCAGCGCATCGTCGGTGGCCGGGGTGATGCTGTCGACCATGCTGCAGGGAAAGCGGGCGTTGGCCGCGATCCAGTCGGCCAGGGCCGGGTCGCGCAGCCGGGCCAGCGCCAGCACCGCATCGCGCAGCTTGCGGCCGTTGGACGGAAGATTGTCACAGCTGAGAGTGGTGAACGGCGCCAGTCCGGCGTCCCGGCGCAGCGCCAGCCCCGCGACCAGCCAGCCGATGACGCTGGACGGATGCTCCGGCGCGGCGAGGTCGGCGAGGATATCGGGATGATGGAGGTCGAGCGTTCCGTCCGGACTCAGGCAATAGCCTTTCTCGGTCACGGTCAGGCTCACCAGCCGCGTCTGCGGCGAGGCCAGGCGCAGCGCGACCTGCTCGGGCGCCTCGCCGGCCACCAGAACCTCCCTGATGGCGCCGATGACGCGGAAGCGCGTCTCCTCGCCCAGCTCGACGAGCGTGTAGAGGCCGTCCTGCGGCGCCAGCGCGTCCCGCACGCCCGGGCTCTTCAGCGACACCGCGCAGATCCCCCAGCGCGGATCGGCGGCCAGCAGGCGGTCGAAGTAGGCGGCCTGATGCGCCCGGTGGAAGGCTCCGGGGCCGAAGTGGACAATGCCCGTAGCCAGCGCCGCGCGATCATAGAGCGGCCGGCGCACGGCGGGCCCGGCCTCGCCCAGGGAGGCGTTGTTCAGCCGCTTCAAAGCGTTACGCCGCGCTTCCACAACGCGATGCCCCTCTCGCCGTTGTGCTCCGATCGTGTCATCTGACCCGAAGCGGTGGCCAGCACAAGGTCCATCAGGCGCTCGGCCGCCGCCTCGGCGTCGACCAGGGCGGCGGAGGCGTCGAAGTCGATCCAGCGCGGCTTGCGCGCGGCCAGCTCGGCGTTGCTGGCGATCTTCAGGGTCGGGGCGGGAAAGCCGAGCGGCGTGCCGCGCCCGGTGGTGAACAGGATCACCGTCGCGCCGGCGGCCGTCAGCGCCGTGGACGACACCGCATCATTGCCCGGCGCCTCCAGCAGGGCCAGGCCCGGACCGCGCACGGTCTCGCCGTAGGCCAGGGCCTGGGTCAGCACCGCGTGGCCGGCCTTCTGGACCGCGCCCAGCGACTTCTCCTCCAGCGTGGTGATACCGCCCGCAATGTTGCCGGGGGAGGGGTTCTCGCTGACCGGCTGGCCATGATCGAGGAAGTGGCGCTTGAAGCCGTTGACCAGTCCGGCCGCCGCGTCGAACACCGCCTGGTGAGTCGCCCGGGCGAGCAGCAGGTGCTCGGCGCCGAAGATCTCCGGGATCTCGGTCAGCACCGGCGTCCCCCCGGCCGCTGCCACCCGGTCGGCCATCACGCCGACCAGCGGATTGGCGGTCAGGCCGGAGAAGCCATCGGATCCGCCGCACTTCAGGCCGAGGACGAGGTCCGCCAGCGGGCAGGACTCGCGGCGATCCTGTTCCGCAAGGTCCACCAGCGCCTCGACGGCGGCCAGGCCCGCCTCGTGCTCGTCTTCCTCGCCCTGGGCGGCGAAGGCGCGGATACGGCCGTCCCGGTCGCCGATCTCGGCCAGCAGGCCCGACAGCTGGTTGGACTCGCAGCCCAGGCCCAGGATCAGCACGCCGCCGGCGTTGGGATGCCTGGCCAGGGCCGCCAACATGCTGCGGGTCGCCGACAGGTCGTCGCCCAGTTGCGAGCAGCCGAAGGGATGGGTGAAGGCGTGGACGCCGTCGACCCGGCCGGCGAAGCGCTCGCCGGCCTCGGCCGCGATGCGCCGCGCCGTCTCCGCCACGCAGCCGACGGTGACCAGGATCCAGATCTCGTTGCGCGTGCCGACCCGGCCGTCGGCGCGGCGATAGCCCTGGAACCGCCGGCCGTCGTCGACGGGCGCGGGCAGGGCGGCGGGGCGCTCGAACCGGTAGTCCAGCTCGCCGGTCAGGCCGGTGGCGAGGTTGTGGCTGTGAACGTGGTCGCCGGCCGCGATCGCGGTGGTCGCCAGGCCGATGGGGAAGCCGAACTTTCGCACCTGCGCGCCGGCCTCGACCGCCCGCAGGGCCAGCTTGTGCCCGCGCGGGACCGGGACGGCCGCCGCCACGGCGCCGAAGCGCTCGCCGGCCCCGGCGTCGCGCAGGGCGACGGCGACGTCATCATCGGGGTGGATGCGGTGAAAGGCGGGCGATGAGGCCATGGCGTCGCAATGATCCGGACAGACACCGGTGTCAACGCTGGCCGCCCGACGCTGGCGCCGTCCCGCGACGCAGGTTATCAGAGGTCAGGGACGAGGGAGCGCCAGAGAGGCCGTGAGTTCGAGGACGCCGAAGCCAGTCGATGACGAGGCGCTGCAGAGCGGTCGCCGTCGCGCCACGATCAACGATGTCGCGCGCCTGGCGGGGGTGTCGAAGAAGACTGTCTCCCGGGTCATCAATCGCTCGCCCTCGGTGCGTCCCGAGACGCGCGAGAAGATCGAGGCGGTCATCGCCCGCTACGGCTACGCGCCCGATCCGCAGGCCCGGGGCCTGGCCTTCCGCCGTTCGTTCCTGATCGGCCTGATCTACGACAACCCCAATCCGCAGTATGTCGTGAACATGCAGCTGGGCCTGCTGGACGGCATGAAGGGCTCGGGCTTCGAGCTGGTCGTCCACCCCTGCGACCGCGGCAGCACGACGCTGGTGCCCGACATCCGCGCCTTCATCGAGCGCCAGAAGCTGTTCGGCGTTGTGCTGACCCCGTCGGTCTCCGAAGACGAGGCGGTGGCGGAGATGCTGCGCGAGATCGGCTGCGAATACGTCCGCGTCGCCTCCATCGCCGTCGACGCCGAGGCCCACAGCATCGTCACCCGCGACCGGCACGGCGGTCTGCTGGCCGGCCGGCACCTGGCCGAGCTGGGCCACCGGCGCGTCGGCTTCATCTCCGGCCCGGACCGGTTCCGCTCCTCGCACGAGCGGCGAGGCGGGTTCGAGGACGGGTTGAAGGAGCACGGCGTGACCCTGGCCCCCGACTGCGTGGCCGAGGGCGCCTACACCTTCGAGTCCGGCATGGAGGCGGCCGCGCGGCTGCTGGCCCTGAAGGATCGCCCCACCGCAATCTTCGCCGGCAATGACGAGATGGCCGCCGGCGCGCTGCACGCCGCGCGGCAGGCCGGACTTGCCGTGCCCGGCGACCTGTCGGTCATCGGCTTCGACGACTTCCAGATCGCCTCGCGCGTCTGGCCGCCGCTGACCACCATCCGCGCCCCGACGCGCGAGATCGGCCGGCTGGCGGCGGACCGGCTGCTGGGCGTGATGGAGGGCGACAAGCGAGACCCGGAATGGCGGATGCCGTCCCTGGTCGTTCGGGAATCAACCGCCGCGCCGAAGGGTAGGGGGCCGCAGCCATGACCGAACAGACATCGGACTTCACCTACGACCGCGCGTCGATCGCCCTGCACTGGGTGATGCTGTTGCTGCTGGCGGCGGTCTACGCCTGCATCGAGCTGCGGGTGCTGTTCGAGCGCGGCAGCGACCTGCGCGAAGGCATCAAGGCCTGGCACTTCTCGCTGGGGCTCTGCGTGCTGGCGCTGGTCGTCGCGCGGGTCGTCATCCGCGTCCGCTCACCCCGGCCGCCGCGGCCGGCGAGCCCGATGGAATGGCTGGGAACGGCGATGCACCTGGCCCTCTACGCCCTGATGCTGGCCATGCCGGTCATGGGCTGGGTCACGCTGAGCGCGGAGGGCGATCCGGTCCTGCTGTTCGGGCTCGAGCTGCCGCCGCTGGTCGCGCCCAACGAGGACCTGGCCAAGCAGGTCGAGGAACTGCACGAGCGGGTCGGAACGATCGGCTACTGGCTGATCGGTCTGCACGCCGCCGCCGCGCTGTTGCACCACTACATCCTGCGCGACGGCACGCTGCGGCGGATGGTTCCGGCCCTGGGCCCGCGCCGGACCTAGGCCAACGGCGCCCGCAGGGCCCGGCTCAGCGGGCGGTAGAAGGCCAGCACCAGCAGCGATCCGGTGAGCGCGATGGCCGCGTGCAGGCCCCAGAAGCTCGTCGGCGTCATCTTCTCGTAGAACATCCCCAGGATGCCGCCCGCGTAGTTGCTGGCGAACGACTGGAAGAAGGCGAAGCCCATGATCACGCCGATCATGGCCGGCGGGGAGACTCGCGAGCAGAGCGCCAGCGTGACCGGGTAGTTGTAGATGAAGCCCCAGGCGAACAGGGCGAAACAGGCGACGCCCCAGCCCACGCCGGGCGTGCCGCCGCTCGCCGCGATCAGGGAGGCGGCGACCAGGCACAGCATGCCGGCCGCGCCGAACAGGCCGCTCCAGCCGATCTTGGCCAGTTCCGTCGTCGGCTTGCCGCGCGCGACCTGCCAGCCCCAGTAGCGGATCGCCAGGGGCGTGAAGGCGACGATGAAGAAGCCGTCGAAAGCCGGGTACCAGCTGACGGGCATCTCGAAGCCGAAGACGTTCAGGTCGGTGTGCTCGCGGGCCCACAGGTTGAAGACGTTGAACTCCTGGGCGTAGGCGATGTTGTAGAACAGGCCCAGCACCAGCGCCGCGCCGAGCGCCAGCAGGATGGGCGCGTCGCTGCGGTGCAGCTTCGGCCGCGGCCCCGCGCCCTTCGGCTTGAGAGTGTCGGGCGGCAGATGGCGTCCGCCCGAGGCGTAGAAGGCGATGCCGACCAGCATGCCGGCGGCGGCCAGGCCGAATCCGTAGTGGAAGCCGTAGCGCTCGCCGACGAAGCCGCAGACGACCGGCGCGACCATGGCGCCGATGTTGATGGCCAGGACGAAGATCGAGAAGGCCGGCGTGCGCCTCGGGTCTTCCCTCGGATAGAGGGCGCCGACCTGGGCCGAGATGTTGCCCTTCAGGCAGCCACTGCCGAGGATCAGCAGGGCCATGGCGATCAGGAACGACACTTCGAACGCCATCAGCAGATGGCCCGCCGTCATCAGCAGCGCACCGAGCATGACCGTCTTGCGTTGACCCAGCACCTGGTCGCCCAGCCAGCCGCCGATCATCGGGGTCAGGTAGACCAGGCCGGTGTAGAGCCCGAAGATCTGCGAGGCGAGCGCCTGGGTCGACAGGGGCCCGAAGACGCCCTCGACCACGCTTCGGAAGCCGTCGATGCCGACCACGGTCTCGATATGGCCGGGCGTGAGCACCTGGTCGACCATGTACAGCATGAGCAGCGCCTGCATCCCGTAGAACGAGAAGCGCTCCCAGACCTCGGTCATGCTCAGGAAGACGAGCCCGCGCGGGTGCCCAAGGAAGGTCTTTTCGCCCGACAGGGCGGCGTCCACGCTGGTCAAGGCGATGCTCCGGCTGCGCCGGTTCCCCCCGACGGGGCATTAGGATGTCGAATAACAGCGTTTGGCTAGTGGGGCGGAAGGCCCTCGGCTCCGCCCCGGGTTCCGACTGGCCCTTCATCACCTTCGCCGCCGCGCAGACGCCGGATGGACCGGGCCAGGTTGGCGCGGGCCTTCGCCTCGAAGGCGTCGCGCCCCCAGGGCGACAGGTAGAGGAGGTCACGGGCCAGGAAGCCTTCAAGGATCGCGGCGCGGCCGGCGCGGAACGCGGCCTCCGGGACTTCCCGGTACTCGTGCCGGACGCCGGCCTCGTAGGCGTCGAACTCGGCTGCGGGCGCGGCCAGGATGGCCAGGTCCATGTCCAGGAAGATGGCCATGTCTGCGCGCTCCTCCGCCGGCAGGCCGTCGGGGATCGTGTGCTTCGCGGTCGCCTCGATGAGACGGACGGTCCGGGTGAGGGTTGCCGGGGGCACGATCCCGTCGAGCATCTCCGTGGCAAGCACCGCGCTGCGCGCCTCGTTGTCCCCGGCGCGGGGCTCGTAGATCGCGTCGTGCAGCAGGATGGCGCACTGGACGGCCAGCGGATCGGAGAGCTGTGTCCGCACGTCCTCGAACAGGTCGAGCAGGGCGAGGGGATGGCTCCAGCCGTGATAGCCGCGGTCGGGGCCGGCGTGCAGGTCGCGGATCCGATCCAGAAGGGCTTCGTCGAGCATGGGTGCTGGAGTGTTCATTGGGGGCAGCGTGACAGAGAGGGGCGCAGGCTGCGAGCCCCGGTCGCTTCGCGCTTGCCCCGGGCTATGACACCGGTTACCTAGCGCGCAGGGAAGACCAACCAACCGGGACGCTCCGACCGCGCCATGGCCGCGCCGCTGAACCTGCATGACGACCGCCTGTTTCCGGCCGAGCCTTCGGCCCGGGCGATCGCGCGCGAGCTCTACGGCGAGGTCCGGGCGCTGCCGATCCTCAGCCCGCACGGTCATACCGACCCGGCCTGGTTCGCGACAAACGCGCCGTTCTCCAATGCCGCCGAACTGCTCCTGCAGCCCGACCACTACCTCTACCGCATGCTCTACAGCCAGGGCGTCTCGCTGGAGGCGCTGGGCGTGCCGGCGCACGGCGCACCGTCCGATGTCGATCCGCGCGAGGCGTGGCGGCTGCTGGCCGGCAACATGCATCTGTTCCGCGGCTCGCCGTCGGCCATGTGGATGGACCACGTCTTTTCCGAGGTGTTCGGCTTCACGGAGCGGCTCGCGCCGGACACCGCCGACGACCATTTCGACCGCATCGGCGAAGCGCTGGCGACCGACGCCTTCCGGCCCCGGGCGCTGTTCGAGCGGTTCAACATCGAGCTCCTGGCCACCACCGAGGGCCCGCATGAGGATCTGGTCCATCACCGGGTGATCCGCGACAGCGGCTGGGCGGGCAGGGTGGTCACCGCCTATCGCCCGGACGCCGTCATCGACGCCGAGGACGAGCGGTTCGGACCGGCGTTGGAAGCCTTTGCAGGCCTGACCGGGCAGGACGTGTTCAGCTGGGGTGGCTATCTGGAGGCCCACCGTATCCGCCGCGTCGCCTTCGCCGACATGGGCGCGACCTCGACCGACCACGGCCACCCGACGGCGGCGACGGCCGACCTGTCACCCGTTGAGGCCGAGACCCTGTTCCGCACGATCGTGGCCGGCAGCGCGACACCGGCAGAGGCCGAGCTGTTCCGGGCCCAGATGCTGACCGAGATGGCCAGGATGAGCCTGGAGGACGGGCTGGTCATGCAGATCCATCCCGGCAGCTTCCGCAATCACAACCGCCTGCTGTTCGAGGGCTTCGGCCGCGACAAGGGCGCCGACATCCCGACCCGGACCGACTACGTCCGGGCGCTGCGGCCGCTGCTGGACCGCTTCGGCAATGACCCGCGCCTGTCGGTGATCGTCTTCACCCTGGACGAGACCGCCTACAGCCGCGAGCTGGCCCCGCTGGCCGGCCACTATCCCTGCCTGAAGCTGGGCCCGGCCTGGTGGTTCCACGACAGCCCCGAGGGCATGCGCCGGTTCCGGGAACAGACCACCGAGACGGCCGGCTTCTACAACACCGTCGGCTTCAACGACGACACCCGCGCCTTCCTGTCGATCCCGGCCCGCCATGACGTGGCCCGCCGGGTCGACTGCGCCTTCCTGGCCCGCCTCGTGGCCGAGCACAGACTTTCCATCGACGACGCCCGCGAGGTCGCCGTCGATCTGGCCTACAACCTGCCCAAACGGGCCTACAAACTCTGACCGACCGGAGCGACGCCATGTTCGACAAGACCTATCACGCCACCCATCCCGACATGATGGACCTGGTCGACAACGACCAGCTGCGCGACCGCTACCTGGTCACCGACATGTTCCCGGCCGACGGGATCAGCCTGAACTACAGCCACAACGAGCGCTTTGTGATCGGCGGCGCGGCCCCGGTGACGAAGCCCGTGACCCTGCCGCACCAGACCGAGCCCGCCTCGGCCGCCGGCCACCCGTTCCTGGAGCGCCGGGAGCTCGGCCTGATCAACGTCGCCGACGGCCCCGGCAAGGTCACCGTCGACGGCGTCGCCTACGACATAGGCCCCAAGGACGGCCTCTATGTGCCGATGGGCGTCAAGGACGTGGTGTTCGAGAGCGTCGATGCGGCCAACCCGGCCCGCTTCTACCTGGCCTCGACCCCGGCGCATGTCGCCTTCAAGGTCCAGAAGATCTCGATCGCCGACGCCACGCCGCTGGAGCGCGGGTCGCTGGAGACCTCCAACGAACGGACCATCTACCAGTATGTCATCCCGGGCGTCTGCGCCTCGGCGCAATTGCTGCTGGGCCTGACCATCCTGAAGACCGGCAGCGTCTGGAACACCATGCCGCCGCACCTGCACGACCGGCGGTCGGAGATCTACTTCTACTTCGGCCTCAAGCCCGACGAGCGGGTGTTCCACTTCATGGGCGAGCCCGACGCGGCCCGCCACATCGTGGTCGCCAACGAGGAAGCGGTGATCAGCCCGCCGTGGTCGATCCACATGGGCTCGGGCACCGCCAACTACGCCTTCATCTGGGCCATGGGCGGCGAGAACCTCGACTACACCGACATGAACGTCCTCGACATCTGCCAGCTGAAATAACTCGTATCCGTGTTCCCGGCGAAGGCCGGGATCCATGATCCACCCGCGAGTCCCGCCCCGTGGACCCCGGCCTTCGCCGGGGAAACAGAGGAGGGGAGCCTGGAGTTTGAGATGACCGCCAACCCCTTCGACCTCACCGGCCGCGTCGCCCTCGTCACCGGCGCCAACACCGGCATCGGCCAGGGCATCGCCGTGGCGCTGGCCGCCGCGGGCGCCGACATCGCCGCCGCCGGCCGTTCGGCGCCGGCGGAGACGCAAGCGGCCGTCGAGGCGCTCGGCCGCCGGTTCGTGTCGATCTCCGCCGACTTCGGCTCGACGCAGCCCGTCCAGCGGGTCGTCGATGAGACCGTCGCCGGGCTGGGCGGGCTAGACATCCTGGTCAACAACGCCGGCATCATCCGGCGTCAGGACTCCATCGCCTTCTCGGAGGACGACTGGGACGCGGTGATGAACACCAACCTCAAGACGGTGTTCTTCCTGACCCAGGCGGCGGCGCGGCACATGCTGGCGTCAGGCGGCGGCAAGGTGATCAACATCGCCAGCCTGCTCAGCTTCCAGGGCGGCATCCGGGTGCCCAGCTACACCGCCTCCAAGAGCGGCCTGGCCGGCCTGACCAAGATTCTCGCCAACGAGTGGGCGGCCAGGGGCATCAACGTCAACGCCATCGCGCCCGGCTACTTCGACACCAACAACACCGAGGCGCTGCGGGCCGACGAGGCGCGCAATCGCTCGATCCTCGAGCGCATCCCGGCCGGCCGCTGGGGCCGGCCGTCCGACATCGGCGGCGCGGCGGTGTTCCTGGCCTCCGGCGCCAGCGACTATGTCCACGGCGTCACCCTCCCGGTGGATGGCGGCTGGCTGGCGCGGTAGGGCGCTGACTTCGGGAACAGGTTAAGGTGTCCCCGGGGACATCTTAACCCGTCCCCGACACCAGCCCGTTCAACCAGTCCTCCAGGTTCGTGAACCCGTCGCCGTCGCGATCCATTGCGCCGTCCGACGCATCGTGCGCATCGAAGCCCCGCGCGCGTTCCCAGTCGTCCGGCATGCCGTCGCCGTCGCTGTCGGCCCAGGCGGGACCGCCCTTCAGCACCGGCCAGCCGCCGACGTCGCGCTGGCTGTTGATCAGCCGGCCGGTGCGGCTGCGCACGCCGGCCACGATGCGCTGATCGACGCTGTCCCGCACCTTCGACGCGCCGGCCTTCGCGAGCACACGCTCGAAAGCCAGGGCCGGGGAGGGCGTCCTGGCGCCCGAGTCCGCAAGCGGCGCGCTCGCCTGATACCCCGCAGGCGGCGTGCAGCCGACCAGCGTCCAGGGATCGGCCGGAACCACGCCGTTCATGGCGTTGTCCGCGAAGAAGGCGCGGGCGCCGGGATTCTCCTCGCAGAAGGCCAGCGCGCCGTCGCTGTCGGGGCCGGCCTGGTACCAGTTGCCCACGAAGTCGTAGGCCGCCAGGGCGCCGGCGTCGGCGTTGTAGCCGGCCCGCGATCCGCCCCAGTTGGCGAAGACGTTGCCCCGGAACTCGAAGAAGGCGCCCAGCGGGTCGGTCTCGGGCCCATTGTAGTTGCCCGGGCGCGGCATCCGGGCCTGATGGTCGGCCCACAGGTTGTTGAGCCAGCTGAAGCGCGCGCCGTGGCCGCCGCGGATCAGGCTGCCGTAGCCATGCCGGCCCTTGTCGTGGATCGACTCCGACAGCGACTGGGCGATCAGCGACCACTGGACGGTCAGGTCATAGACGCCGCTCTCGGGCGGACTGTAGCGGCTGCCGGCCGACAGGGTCTCGTCCACCGACCAGCTGGCCGAGACATGGTCCAGGATAATGCGGCGGCCGCGGGTGACGTTGACGGCGTCGTCTTGCACCCCGGCCTCGTCGCCCAGGCGCACGCGGATGTAGCGCACGATGACGTCGTCGGCCGCGATCACCAGCGGCTGGCCGCGCAGGGTGATGCCGTCGCCGGGAGCCGTCTGGCCGGCGATCGTGATGTTGGCGCGGTTGATCTTCAGCGGGGAGGCGAGGGTGATCGTGCCCCCGACATCGAAGATGATCGTGCGCGCGCCTTTGGCTTCGACCGCGTCGCGCAGGCTCCCGGGGCCTGAATCGGCCAGGGTGGTGACTCGCAGCACCGCGCCGCCGCGGCCGCCCGTGGCGTACCGGCCAAAGCCTTCAGCGCCCGGAAAGGCGAGCATGTCGCCGCCGACTGCGGGGCCGCCGGCGCCGGCAAGGAAAGCAGCGGTGATGAGCACGGCCTTGTACGGCAAGGAAATCTCCGGATTCGGCCTCAGGTCGCGGCGTCGCGTTCGCGTGAGGCGGGAAAGTGACCGCTCCGTGGCAGAACATGTCTTGTCAGCGACGGTGGAGTTACGGTATCCATGTCGATGATACCGGTGTCAAACGCGATTCACTCACGAATGACACCGGTGTCACAGGTTTCTTGACCGAGGTGCGCGGCAAGGCCTGACTGGCGACCAATCAATCCGGCGGCGATACAGATCGTCGGACGCGCCAAAAGGGGAGGTTATAGTCGTGACGAAGGTTCATCTTTCGCGTCGTACCCGTCTGCGTTTCGGCGCGTCGATGGCGGTCATCGCCGCCAGCCTGTTCGCGGCGGGAGCCGCCCAGGCCCAGGATACGGACGCCACCGAAGTCGAGGAGATCGTGGTGACCGGCTTCCGTGGAAGCCTGGCCAGCGCCCTGTCCGCCAAGCGCGAGGAGACGGCGATCGTCGACTCGATCAAGGCCGAGGACATCGCCGACTTCCCGGACGCCAACCTCGTGGAAGCCATCCAGCGCATTCCGGGCGTCTCGATCGACCGTGACGCCGGCGAAGGCCGGACGATGACGGTCCGCGGCCTTGGCCCCGACTTCACCCGCACCCGCATCAACGGCATGGAAGCCCAGGCGACCGCCGGCGGCACCGACAGCTCGGGCGGCGCCAACCGCGGCCGGGGCTTCGACTTCAACGTCTTCGCTTCCGAGCTGTTCAACAGCGTCACGGTCCGCAAGACCCAGTCGGCGGAGATCGAGGAAGGCTCGCTCGGCGCCACCGTCGACCTGCGCACCACGCGCCCGTTCGACTACAGGGGCCGCAAGATCGGCGGGTCGATCCAGTACGGCTACAACGACCTCTCCGAGGAGTGGGATCCCCGCTTCGCCATCCTGCTCAGCGACACCTTCTTCGACGGCAAGCTCGGCCTGCTGGCCTCGCTGGCCTACAGCGAGCGTAACCTGCTTGAAGAAGGCTTCAGCGCGGTGCGCTGGGAGCGGGCCAGCGACAACGGCGGCTTCCAGAACCCGGCGGCCCTGCCGGGCGGCGCGGCCAACGCGGCCAACCTGTACCACCCGCGCCTGCCGCGCTACGGCCAGCTGATCCACGACCAGAAGCGGACCGGCTTCACCGGCGCGATCCAGTACCGTCCCTGGGACACCACCACGTTCAGCTACGACCTGCTGTACTCCAAGCTCGACGCCAAGCGGACGGAGAACTTCCTGGAGTCGCTGTCGCTCAGCCGCACGGCGTCCAACGGCGGCAAGCCCCAGATCGACATCGTCAGCGCCAGTGAAAGCAACGGCATGCTGATCTCCGGCGTCTTCAACGACGTCGATGTGCGCAGCGAGCAGCGCTACGACGAGAACGAGACCAACTTCACCCAGCACACCTTCACGATCGAGCACGAGTTCACGCCCGATTTCAGCATGAAGGCCTTCGTCGGCCGGGCCACGTCGGAGTACGACAATCCGATCCAGACCACGGTCACGCTCGATCGCCAGGACACCGACGGCTACGCCTACGACTTCAGCGGCAACGGCAACACGCCGCGCATCGACTACGGCTTCGACGTAACCGATCCGGCGATGTGGTCCTGGCGGCAAATCGGCAGCTCGGTTCCGCGCTCCGAAATCCGCATCCGCCCGGGCGGCGTAGACAACGTCTTCGAGTCCCTGCAGTTCGACTTCGACTGGCGGCTGAACGACACCTTCAATCTGAAGTTCGGCTACAACTACAAGACCTACGAGTCCGACTCCTTCGAATCCCGCCGCTCCGACGAAACCGTGGTTCCGGCCCTGCCGGTCGGCGTCACCGTCGCCGACATCTCGACCCTGCTCACGGGCTTCGGCAAGAACCTCGGCCAGCCGAACGGGAACGCCACCTCGTGGCTGATTCCGAACCTCAACGCCGTCGCCGACCTGTTCGACATCTACTGCAACTGTGACACCGGCGTGCCCGGCGGCAATTTCACCCTCACCAGCATCACCAACGGCAGCGCGCGGGGCTCCAACCGCTTCATCCGTGAGGAAGACCGCGGCTACTACATGCAGCTGGACTTCCGGTCGGAGCTGTTCGGCCTCGACTACCGCGGCAACCTCGGCTTCCGGCAGGTCAACACCAAGCTCTACGCCGAGGGCTACAGCTCGACCGGCGGCGGCACCAAGGTTCACGGCACCAACGACTACGACAACTTCCTGCCGTCGTTGAACCTGTCGGTGAACGCCACCGACAACTTCATTATCCGCTTCGGCGCGGCCGAGGTGATGGCCCGTCCGCAGATCGGCAACGGCCTGGCCGGCACAAACTACCTGGTCCCGACCACCTCGCTGGCGGCCAGCGGCCCCAACTTCACCGCCTCGATCGGCAACGTGAAGCTGGAGCCCTTCCAGGCCAAGACCTACGACCTCAGCTTCGAATGGTACTTCGCACCGGAATCGCTGCTGTCGGTCGCCTTCTTCAAGAAGGACATCGACACCTACATCCAGATCATCCGCCAGGACCTGCAGTATCAGGAACTGACCGCGCTGAACCCCAGCGCCTTCGCTCCGGCCCTCTGCACCGGCGCCTGTACGCCGACGCAGGTCTTCGCGCTCACCAGCGCGGTGAACACCGAGGGCGGCCCGCTGGAAGGCTTCGAGATCAGCTACCAGCAGCCGTTCTCGTTCCTGCCGGCGCCGTTCGACCGCTTCGGCATCCAGGCCAACTACACCCAGGTGAAGTCGGAGATCGACTACTGCAACGGCACGACCTGCGCGACCTTCATCACCGAAGACCTCGTGAACCTGTCGCCCAAGGCCTACAACGCCACCCTCTACTACGAGGATGACCGGTTCAGCGCCCGCATCTCGGCGTCGTTCCGCGAAGGCTACCTGCAGAACGTCCCGGGCCGTAACAACAACGCGCTCGAGGGCAAGAAGGACACCTTCAACCTCGACTTCGCCAGTTCATTCAAGGTCAACGACCAGTTCGCCGTCACCTTCGAGGCGCTGAACCTCACCGACGAGTTCAACCAGCAATGGGTGGGCGACGACGACCGGCAGTCGACCTCGGTCTACCACCACACCGGAACGTCCTTCTACTTCGGTCTCAAGTACACCTTCTAGGTTATCCTCCTTGCGCGGACTGGGGGCCGGGCTTGCTCGGCCCCCATTTTTTTGCCTCGCGCGGCAGGACCGGAATTGACCACAGTGTGATGGCGCAGGCGGCCCTGAGCCGTGCTGCCTCGCCCACACTCGCTTAAGCTGGGAAGCCCCGGCCGCGTTCGACTCTCCGAACCGGACCGGCTCCAGGAGAGACCCCGATGGCCCACGACCGCATGACCGTCCTGACCGCGATGATGGGGCAGGGGGTCATCCCCGTCTTCTACCACCCCGACGTCGAGACCTGCGTCAACGTCATCCAGGCCTGCGCCAACGGCGGGGCCAAATGCATCGAGTTCACCAACCGCGGCGACTTCGCCAGCCACGTCTTCCTCGACGTCGCCCGCCACTTCGCCAAGGCTGATCCCAGCGTCATCATGGGCGTGGGCAGCGTCGTAGACACCCCGACCGCCGGCATCTACATCGCCAACGGCGCGAAGTTCGTCGTCGGCCCGATCCTCAACGCCGACGTGGCGAAGGTCTGCAACCGTCGCATGATCCCCTACAGCCCGGGCTGCGGCTCGGCCTCGGAGATCTCCTGGGCCCAGGAGCTGGGCTGCGAGATCGTCAAGGTTTTCCCGGGCGAGAGCGTCGGCGGCCCGACCTTCGTCAAGAACGTGCTGGGGCCGATGCCCTGGACCCGCATCATGCCCACCGGCGGCGTCGACCCTGACGAGAAGAGCCTGCGCGAATGGTTCGGCGCCGGCATCGTCGCGGCCGGCATGGGCAGCAAGCTGATCACGAACGACCTGCTCAAGGCGGGCGACTGGAAAGGGATCGAGGACCGGGTGCGCAAGACCGTGGACCTCATCTCGAGCATCCGTAGCGAGACCTGACGTGACGACTGACCCCCAATCTGCCGACAATGTCCTGACCATCCGCCCCGCCAGCGAGACCCGCTGGGACTGCGCCTCGTTCGGCGAGGTGATGCTGCGCTTCGACCCGGGCTTCGGCCGGGTGCGCAACGCCCGCCAGTTCAACGTCTGGGAAGGCGGCGGCGAGTACAACGTCGCCCGCGCCATGCGCAAATGCTGGGGCAAGCGCTCGACGGTGGTCACCGCGCTGCCGGTCAACGACCTGGGCTGGCTGACCGAGGACCTGATCATGCAGGGCGGGGTGGACATGAGCCACGTCGTCTGGCGCGAGTTCGACGGCCTGGGCCGCAACACCCGCGTGGGCCTGAACTTCACCGAGAAGGGCTTCGGAGTCCGCCCGGCGCTCGGCTGCAGCGACCGCGGCCACAGCGCCGCCTCGCAGATCCGACCGGGCGAGGTGAACTGGGAAAAGCTGTTCGGCGAGGAGGGCGTGCGCTGGTTCCACACCGGCGGCATCTTCGCGGCCCTGGCCAGCAACACGGCCGAGGCGGTGATCGAGGCGGTCGAGGTGGCCCGCAAGTACGGCACGATCGTCAGCTACGACCTCAACTACCGCGCCTCCCTGTGGAAGAGCCAGGGCGGCAAGCCCGGCGCCCAGAAGATCAACCGCGAGATCGCGAAGTACGTCGACGTGATGATCGGCAACGAAGAGGACTTCACGGCCTGCCTCGGCTTCGAGGTCGAGGGCCTGGACGAGCACATCAGCGAGATCGACCCGACCAACTTCAAGAAGATGATCGAGACGGCAGTCGCCCAGTTCCCCAACTTCAAGGTCGCGGCCACCACGCTGCGCAATGCGAAGACCGCCTCCATCAACGACTGGTCGGCGATCCTGTACGCCGGCGGACAGTTCTATCAGTCGATGGAGCGCAACGATCTGGAGATCTACGACCGGGTCGGCGGCGGCGACGGCTTCGCCTCGGGCCTGGCCTACGGCTTCATGGAGGGCAAGGGGCCCCAGGCCGCGGTCGAGTACGGCGCCGCCCACGGCGCCCTGGCCATGACCACCCCCGGCGACACCTCCATGGTCCGCGCCGCCGAGGTCGAGGCCGTGATGAAGGGCAAGGGCGCGCGGGTTATCCGGTAGGGGGGAGCTCGCTTATGGGCCGGCCTCCGGGACCGCCGGGCCGACGACCTTCGGCACGCCGGGCTCCGGTCCGTCATGCCGGCTTATCATCGGCCGGAGGATGACCAGGCCGAGCACGATCACGAACAGAACGATCGCGGCAATGCCGACCCAGGTCATCCGTCCCTTGGGCGGCCGGCTCGTCCCTTCATTGAGCGGTTTGACCTCGCGTTGAACCATGAGCTCGCTCCATATCCACCTGATAGACGAACCCCGATGCGGGGATCGTGTTCCCTGTCGGGCGACGGACTGACCTGCATGCGGACCGTCGCCTCGACCGGAGGGCGAGGGCGCGCTAGCCTCGATCCGGTGTCTTGAGGAGCGAGCGATGAAGCTGGTGCGTAGCGTTCTACTGGCCGTCGTGATCGCGACATCGGCCGCCGCCGTGGCCCTCGCGCAGCCAGACGAGGCCGCCCTCGTCGCCCAGGCGCAGGCGCGCGGCAATCTGATCCACGACCTCGACCAGGCGGCCTGGCACAGCACCGATGTGCTGCTCAAGGCGCTGCCCAAGGCCCGGCTGGCGGAGATCAAGGGCTGGGTGGTCGAGCCGGGCGAGGGCGGATCGACGGTGGTCTATTACGGCTTTGACGGCGACACGCCCTATGGCGTGTTCACCGCAGTCTTCCAAGGCGGCAAGGTCGTGTCCTCGCGCGAGATCAAACCCGCCGACGCCGGCCGCGCCCTGACGCCGGTGCAACAGCGGATGGCGCTCGCCCGCAAGGCGGCGACGACGGCGAAGGTGCAGCCCTGCGCCCGCGCGGCCTTCAACACCGTCATCGTCCCGCCGGCCTCGGCGACGGCGCCGGTCGAGGTCTATCTGCTGACGCCGCAGGTCAAGGCGGGCGAGTACCCGTTCGGCGGCCACTACCTGATCACCATCGGCGCCGACGGCCAGATCGCCTCAAGCCGGCCGTTCATGAAGAGCTGCATGACCCAGGCCCTGCCGCCGAACGCCGTGGCGGCCATGGTCAGCCATCTCCTCGATCCGACGCCAACCGAAATCCACGCCTGGCTGGCCCGCTGGATGGACAAGAGCGTCTATGTGATGGTCGTCGAGCCCGAGCAGCTGTGGGAAGTGACGGCGAAGGGCATGCGGAAGGTCGACAAGCCCTGAAGAGAACCTAAAACGGGGACACCCGTACCCTGCATGTTCGCCGCGCTATTGCGGGAGCGAGCCTACGGCCTGATCGGCAGCGCCGAGGGCGCGCGGGGTGATCGACACGGATACCGCAACCTCTCGCCCCAACCGGCGCAGAATGGTCATAAGGCGGTCCACGGTGAAGCGGTCCAGCCTCGCCTGGCGGATACGGGAATAGTCGGCGGCGGCGATCCCGGTCAGGTCGTGGGCCTTGCGGACGGTGAGCCCGCGCGCGTCCAGCGTCTTGATGATGTCAGCGGCCAGCAGGGCCTTGAGCCGATGCAGCTCCGGGTCGGGCGCGCCGAGGTCACGGAACACATTGCCCGACCCGCGCTGGATTTCGATGTCATCAGTCACAGCAGCAACGTCCTCAGTCGTTTGATCCGCTCCCGAACGAGGTCGATGTCCCGTTTGGGCGTGGCGATCCCGCTTTTGCTCTTCTTCTGGAAGGCATGGAGGACCCACATGTCCGCATCAATCTGCAAGGCATAGACGACCCGCCAGGCGTCGCCTCGCTCCCTGATTGCCAGTTCCCACACGCCCGACCCCAAGCCCGTGAGGGGCTTGGCGATATCCGGAGTTCCGCCTGCCGCGATGATGGTCAGGGCGCTCAGTCCCTTTAGCCGTGCCGCGTCCGGAAACGACTCGAAGTCCTTCAGCGCGGCCTTGATCCAGCTGATCCTCCGGGTGTCGCGGACCATTCGGGACTCATGTAGTCAAATTTGACATCAAATACAAGCCGGCGCCAGATCACACGCTCACACACTTCTCCGGATTGTGCTTCCGACCGCGTACCCTTTAGGCGTTAGTCGTGGAAAGGGCAACGAGGGAGCACAACATCCGGAGCACACTTCCCCCGCCCGAACCCGCCTGCCATAAAGTCCTCAATCAAAACCCACGGAGGACTTCCATGCTCGGCTACATCACCCTCGGCAGCAACGACCTCGACCGCGCGCTGGCCTTTCATGACGAGGTGCTGGGCCTGCTCGGCGCCAAGCGGATGATGCAGACCGCCGGCGGCTGGATCTATGGCTCCGACCGTCCCGCGATCGGGATCACCAGACCCTACAACGGCGAGAGCGCCACGGTCGGCAATGGCGCCATGGCCGCCCTGACCGCGCCGGACCGCGCCACCGTCGACGCCGTCCACGCCAGGGCGCTGGAGCTGGGCGGGACCTGCGAGGGCGCGCCGGGCGAGCGAATGCCGACCTTCTACGGCGCCTACTTCCGCGACCTGGACGGCAACAAGTTCTGCGTCTTCAAATTCGGCTGACCGAGGGGGGCAGGGCGGAGCCGGTTCCCCGGCTCCGCCCGATCCGTCCTAGTTCGCCGCGTCCAGCGCCTGGGCGAGATCGGCGAGGATGTCGTCGATGTGCTCCAGCCCGACCGACAGCCGCACATAGCCCTCCGTCACCCCGGTCGCGGCCTGGTCCTGAGCCGAGAGCTGGGAGTGGGTGGTGCTGGCCGGGTGGATGGCGAGGCTGCGCGCGTCGCCGATGTTGGCCACGTGGTAGAGCAGTTTCAGCGCGTCGATGAAGCGACGGCCGGCCTCGCGCCCGCCGGCCAGTTCGAACCCGACCAGCCCGCCGTAGCCGCCCTTCAAGGTGCGGTCTGCTCGCTCGCGCTGGACGCCGGTCTGCTGCGAGGGGTGGATGACCTGGGTCACGCCGGCGCGGCCCTTCAGGAAGTCGACCACCGCCTGGGCGTTCTGCGAATGGCGCGCGATGCGCAGCGGCAGGGTCTCGACGCCCTGCAGGATCTGGAAGGCGTTGAACGGCGACAGGGCCGAGCCGAGGTCGCGCAGCAGGATGGTGCGCGCGCGCAGAATGAAGGCGATCGGGCCCAGCGGCCTGGCCGCTTCGGCCCAGACCGCGCCGTGATAGCTGGGGTCGGGGGTGTTGAAGAGCGGCTGGCGCTCGGGGACCGCGCCCCAGTCGAAGGTCCCGCCCTCGATGAGGGCGCCGCCGATCGAGGTGCCGTGGCCGCCGATGTACTTGGTCGTCGAATAGACGACGATCGCCGCGCCGTGGTCGAAAGGCCGGGCCAGCAGCGGCGCGGCGGTGTTGTCGACGATCAGCGGGATGCCCAGCGGCCGTCCGATGGCGGCGACCTCGGCGATCGGGAACACCGCCAGCTTCGGATTGGGCAGGGTCTCGGCGTAGTAGGCGCGGGTGCGGGCGTCGGTGGCCCGGGCGAAGGCCTGCGGGTCGGTCGGATCGACGAACCGCACCTCGATGCCGAAGCCCTTCAGGGTGTTGGCGAACAGGTTCCAGGTGCCGCCGTAGAGGTCGGTCGAGCTGACGATGTTGTCGCCGGCCTGGGCCAGGTTCTGGATGGCGAAGGCCGAGGCGGCCTGGCCGGAGGCGACCGCCAACGCCGCCGCGCCGCCCTCCAGCGCCGCCAGACGCTGCTCCAGGATGTCGGTCGTGGGGTTGCCCAGCCGGGTGTAGATGTTGCCCAGCTCCTTCAGCGCGAACAGGTTGGCGGCGTGCTCGGTGTCGCGGAACTGGTAGGAGGTGGTCTGGTAGATCGGCGGCGCCACCGAGCCGGTCGCCGGGTCGGCCCGCCAGCCCGCGTGCAGGGCCAGGGTCTCGGGATGCAGGGGACGGTCGGACATGGGACGGCTCCGGTAGCGAAGAGGGACGCCGTCTATAGGCCGCGACCTCGCCGGATGGCGACGCCAGATGTCATTGACGCCGCCACAGGAATTCTGCCTCGCGCGCCGGCGTGCGGAACGAAAACGGCCGGCGTGGGTCTCCCCGCGCCGGCCGCATCCTTGAGCCCCGATGGCCTCTACAGCTTCACCGGCTCCATCTTCGGCGTGAGGATGTGCACCACGCCCAGGGCCAGCAGGTAGGCGCTCGCCGCCACCACGAAGATCGGGGTGTAGGTGCCGATGGTGTCCAGCACCCAGCCGGCGTAGCGGGCCATGGCCATGCCGCCGATGGCGCCGACCATGCCGCCGATGCCGATCACCGACCCCACCGCCGAGCGCGGGAAGACGTCGCCGGGCAGGGTGTAGAGGTTGGCGCTGAAGCCCTGGTGGGCGGCGGTGGCCAGGCCGATGATGCCCACCGCGACCCACAGGTTGTCGGCCAGGGCGGCGAAGCCCACCGGCACGGCGCACAGGGCGCAGATCAGCATGGCGGTCTTGCGGGCCCGGTTCAGCGTGAAGCCGCGCTTCATCATCGTCGAGGACAGCCAGCCGCCGCCGACGCTGCCGACGTCCGACATCAGGTAGATGGCCACCAGCGGCGGACCAAAGGTCTTCAGGTCAAGGCCGTAGCGCTTACCCAGGAAGTCGGGCAGCCAGAACAGGAACATCCACCAGATCGGGTCGATCAGGAACTTGCCCAGGGCGTAGGCCCAGGTCTCGCGCTTGGTCAGCAGTTTCGTCCAGGCGACCTTCTCGACCGGATCGGCGGGATCCTGCTCGATCCAGGCCAGCTCGGCTGCGGAGACCTTCTTGTGCTCGCGCGGGCGGCGGTAGACCAGCAGCCAGATCGGCAGCCAGATCAGGCCCGCCACGCCGGTGATGATGAAGGCCATCTCCCAGCCCCAGGCGATGGTGATCGCCGGGATGACCAGCGGGGTGACGATGGCGCCGATGTTGGTGCCGGCGTTGAAGATGCCGGTGGCGAAGGCGCGTTCCTTCTTGGGGAACCACTCGGTCACCGCCTTGATGCCGCCCGGGAAGCCGCCGCCCTCGCCGACGCCCAGCGCGACGCGGGCGAAGATGAAGCCGTTCAGACCCTTTGCGCCGGCGTGGGCGATGTGGGCCACCTGCCAGATGAAGAAGGCCAGGCCGAAGCCCCAGCGGGCGCCCAGCCGGTCCATGACCCGGCCGAACACGAGATAGGACACCGCGTAGGAGGCCTGGAACCAGAAGACCAGGTTGGCGTAGTCGGTCTCGTTCCAGCCGAATTCCTTGCTCAGGGTCGGCTTGAGGATGCCGATCGTCTGGCGGTCGACGTAGTTAATCACCATCGCGAAGAACAGCAGTGTGACAACCACCCAGCGGGTGTTGCCAACACGGATTCCGGGCGGAACCTGGGTGTCGGTGGTCATGCGTCGCTCCCTACCGGACGGCCGGTCTTGCGTCTTCCGCTGTGCAGAAGATCTCGCCGTGCTCGCCGAAACTGATGCGGGCGGACTGGCCCGCGAAGATGTCGTGGATGCCGGTCGCCGCGCCGGTGGTGACGTACATGCCGGCCTTCAGCGGCCGGCCGCGCGCCGCGCAGTGACCGAGCAGGAAGGCCAGCGCCGGGGCCGGGCCGCCTGGCACCGAGGCCGCCGTGCCGGCGCCGACCAGAACGCCGTCGATCCAGGTCTCGCAGGGCAGCGTCTCATCGGCCCGCTCGCGCCAGCCGGTGATCTCGTGACCCACGATCAGGGCGGCGTTGTTGCCGAAGTCGGACGCCACCACGGTGGAGCCCATGTCGTTGATCGTCTTCAGCGGGCTGCCGGCGAACTCGACCCCGACATGCAAGGCGGCGACGATGTCCAGCGCCTCGGTCGCGGTCCAGTCGGTCTTGCCCTCCGGCGCGTCCCTGCCGATGCGAAAGACGAATTCGGCCTCGACCGCGGCGAAGCCGCCGGGAATGGCCGCCAGCGCAACCGTCTCCCCGTTCGCCGGGGTGCGCAGGAACTGCCGGAACGTGGGGCCGGCCAGTCGCTCCTCGCCCAGCTTCGCCTGCAGGGGCGGGGGGATTCTGCCGACCTTCCAGCCGACGATGGTGTCCGGGTAGAGGCCGATGGCCAGTTCCTGGATGGCGTAGCCGTCCGCCAGGGTTTCCGGAACCTGCCCCGGATAACCGGGCAGGGAACGGGCGGCCAGTCGCGCATCGACGAAGCTGCGCGCGACATCAGCCTGCGCGGCGACGGTCGTGTCGCGATCAGTCGAAGCTTTCGCTTTCGCGGTCACGCCCCTTGTCCTCCCCAACTCAATGGCCCCGGTTTCAGGGTCTCGATTGTGTCTAGAGGAAACCGGTGTCATTTTCAACGGCGCGCGGCGAATGAACCGCGATGAAACTTCAGTCCGGGAGTGAAACACGTGGTCAGATCAGCCTTCGCGGGCCTTGCGCTCAGCTTTCTCACCGCCGGTTCGGCCCTGGCGGCCTGGCCGCTGGGCAAGACCGAATCGCCGGCCGTCGCGCCGGCCCCGCTGGCCTTTGCAGGCGCCCAAGGCTGGGCGGCGACCACGCCGGGCGGTCGGGGCGGCAGGATCATCCGCGTGACCACGCTCGCCGCAGACGGTCCGGGGTCCTTCCGCGAGGCGGTGGAGACCAAGGGGCCCAGGATCATCGTCTTCGAGGTGGGCGGGGTGATCGACCTGGAAGGCAGGACCCTGACCATCCGCGAGCCCTTCCTGACCATCGCCGGCCAGACCGCGCCGTCGCCGGGCGTGACCTTCATCAAGGGCGGCATCGACATCGCCACACACGACGTGGTCGTGCGCCACATCCGCGTGCGGCCGGGCGAAGCGGGCTTCCCCAAGAAGTCGGGCAAAGACTTCGACAGCATCTCCACCCAGGGGATCAGCTACAACATCATCGTCGACCACTGCACCCTGACCTGGGGTACGGACGAGAACCTCTCGGCGTCAGGGCCGCGCTTCGTCGGCGCGACGCCGGACGAGTGGCGCGCCGGCACCTCGCGCAACATCACCTTTTCGCAGAACATCATCGCCGAGAGCCTGCGGTTTTCCACGCACGGCAAGATCGAGCATTCCAAGGGCAGCCTGATCCACGACAACGTCACCGGCATGCTGATCTGGGGCAACCTCTACGCCCACAACTACGAGCGCAATCCGATGTTCAAGGGCGGCGTCTGGGCGGTGATGGTCAACAACCTGATCTTCAACCCGGGCCAGCGGGCGGTGCACTACAACCTGATGGCCCAGGAGTGGGGCGCCCAGCCCTGGCAGGTCGGCAGGATCGTCGCGGTGGGCAACGTGCTGCGCGGCGGCCAGGACACGCCGGACGGCCTGCCGTTCATGATGCTGGGCGGGGACGGGGACCTGGAGTGGTTCGGCCGCGACAACATCGCCGTGGACAAGTGGGGCGCGCCGCTGCCGATGTTCGGCCGCTACGGAACGACGCCGGCCCGGCTGATCACCCTGCGCAAGGCGCCGTTCTGGCCGAACGGATTGACCGCCCTTCCGGCAGTCGATGTGCAGCGCTGGGTCTTGACGCAGGCCGGCGCCCGGCCTTGGGACCGCGATGCGCTCGACGTCCAGCTGATCTCCGACGTCGCCGAAGGCCGCGGCGAGATCATCGACTCCGAGAACGACCTGCACGGCTATCCGGTCCAGAAGCCGACCAGCCGCCCGTTCGTCGAGGCCGACTGGAACCTGGACGACATGTCGCCCAAGCGGCCGGACCTGCTGGACGCGGGGGCCAAGGCGCGGGGGACATAGACATGCCGCCCCTTTCAAGGCGGGCGGCGCTCGGCGGCCTGCTTGCCGCCCCCGCGGCGCCTGCCCTGGCGGCCCGGCCTCCGGCGGGCCCGGCCAGGGGTTTTGAAGGGCAGCGCAAGGCCGATCTGGGCGACGGAACCTTCCTGAACCCGATCCTGGCCGGCGACCATCCGGACCCGACCATCCTGAAGGTCGGGCCGGACTACTACATGACCTTCTCGTCGTTCGACGCCTATCCGGGCCTGGTCATCTGGCGCTCGCGGGACCTGGTCAACTGGACCCCGGTCGGCCCCGCGCTGCGGACGCCCATCGGCTCGGTCTGGGCGCCGGAGCTGGTCCGCCACGGCGGCCGGTTCTACCTCTACATCCCTGCCCGACGGACGGGCGGCCGTTCAATCTGGGTGATCCACGCCGAACGGATCGAGGGGCCCTGGAGCGAGCCGGTCGACCTGAACCTGCCCGCCCACATCGACCCGGGCCACGCGGTCGGCGAGGACGGCAAACGCTACCTGTTCCTGAGCGGTGGCGACCGGGTGCGGCTGACCGACGACGGCCTGGCCACCGACGGTCCGGTGGAGCACGTCTACACCCCCTGGCGCTATCCGGAGACCTGGGACGTGGAGTCCTTCTCGCCGGAGGGCCCCAAGATCCTGCGCAGGGACGGCTGGTTCTACATGATCACCGCCGTCGGCGGCACGGCGGGCCCGCCGACCGGCCATATGGTCATCGCGGCCCGTTCGCGGTCGATCCACGGCCCCTGGGAGGACTGCCCGGCCAATCCCCTGGTCCGAACCGGCTCGGCTGCCGAGACCTGGTGGTCGCGCGGCCACGCCACCCTGGTCGAGGGGCCGTCGGGCGACTGGTGGATGGTCTACCACGGCTACGAGAACGGCTTCTGGACCCTGGGACGGCAGACCCTGCTCGACCCTATCGAATGGACCGCCGACGGCTGGTTCCGGGCCAAGGGCGGCGACCTCTCCAGGCTGCTGCCAAAGCCGCGCGGCGGTACGGCCGTCGTCCATGGCGCGCCGCTGTCAGATGACTTCACCAGCGACCGGATGGGCGTTCAGTGGGGCTTCTACGATCCAGCGCCCGGCGAGCTCTCTCGCGCCCGTCGTGAGGGCGGAGCCCTGATCCTGCAGGCCAAGGGAAAGACCCCGGCCGACAGCTCGCCGCTGGCCTTCCTGGCGGGCGACAAGGCTTACCGCGTCGAGGTCGATATCGAGATCGACGAGGGCGCCCAGGCCGGGCTGCTGCTGTTCTACAGCCGGCGGCTCTACTGCGGCCTGGCGCTGAACGCGACCGGGATGGTCATGCACCGCTACGGGCTGGAGCGGAACGTCCGCAAGCCGGACGGGATGGACCGGCGGGTCCGCCTGGCCGTGACCAACGACCGCCATATCGTCACGTTCCACTGGAGCCTGGACGGCAAGGGCTGGCGCAAGTTCGACGTCCAGATGGAAGTCAGCGGCTATCACCACAACGTCGCCGGCGACTTTCTCAGCCTGCGCCCGGCGATCTACGCCGCCGGAACCGGCGCGGCGCGCTTCCGCGACCTCACCTACAGGGCCCTCTAGGTCCCCGGCTGGATGTAGGGGACCCGTGCAAACAGCGCGCGCTCCTGGCCGCGCGGGTCGTCGACCATCTGCGGGACGGTGTCGAAGACCATCGTCGATCGGGCCGGCAGATCGTAGGGCGCCCAGGGCGGAAGACCCGCGTGATCGGGACGTCCGTGGCGGGCGAAGGCGATGAAGGCGTCCTGCATCGCGTCCGACACAGCCCGGGCGTCGGGCGCGGTCCCGGTGATGGAGCCGGGTGCGTCGAGGGTTCCAAACACCAGCGGGATGTCCAGCGTATGCGGGGCGCCCGCGCCGTCCGGGGCCTGCCAGTCCAGCTGGTAGACGAAGGCGCCGCTGCCCTGCCGCGCCCGCGCCTCGGCCTCGATGACGGCCGCGCGCCAGGACCGCGAGGCGGTGCTGGCCGCGAAGAACACCCGGCTGGGCGTCCAGTCCGGATAGAGGGCCCGGTACTCTGCGACCACCGTCTCGGGGCTGATGTCGACGCGCAGCTCGGGGCCCAGCCGCGCGGGCAGCTCGTCCCAGGTCAGGCTGTGGTTGCGCGGGTCGGCGCCGAGGAAGGCGCGGGTCTCGTCGCGGGTGTTGCCGATGATCATCGGGATGTCGGCCGACTGCGGCGGCGCGTCCGGCCAGAAGGGGTGGCGGGTCAGAGACCGGTCGTCGAGCACCGGGCCGAAGTAGAGCGACCCGGTCGGCAGGATCGGGTCCCGCGCCGCCATCGCCTCGACCAGGGCCTCGACCGGCAGGCCCGCCACCTGGTCGGGCGTGGTCTTGAGGGCGTCGAGGAAGGCCCTCGTCCGCCGCTCGGCGTTCAGGGGGCCTGAGGCGGTGACCTGCTGGCCGCTCATGGTCGCGGCGCGGTGGAACAGGCCCTTGGCGGCAGGCATGGCCATCAGGGTGGCGATCTTGGCCCCGCCACCGGACTGACCGAAGATCATGACCCTGCCGGGGTCGCCCCCGAAGGCGGCGATGTTGTCGCGCACCCATCTCAGCGCCAGCACCAGATCCAGCTGTCCGGCGTTGCCGCTGTCGGCATGGCGGGGATCGCCCAGGCGGCCGAGGGAGAGGTAGCCGAGCGCGCCCAGCCGGTGGTTCAGCGTGACCACGACGACGTCGCCCCGCGAGGCCAGCCGCGTCCCGTCGTACAGCGGGCTGGAGCCGGAGCCGGTGCTGTAGGCGCCGCCGTGGATGTAGACCATCACCGGCCGCCGGGCGGCGTCGGCGCCGGGCGTCCAGACGTTGAGGAACAGGCAGTCCTCGCTGGTGGGGCCGTCGGCGCCCGAGCCGCGCTGCGGCGCACCGGGACCGCAGGCGAGGGCGTCGCGGACGTCGGTCCAGGGCGCTGGCGGCAGCGGCGGCTGGAACCGGCGCGGGCCGGTGTCGGCGCCGTAGCGAAGGCCCTTGAAGGTGAGGACGCCGTTCTGGCGCGCGCCCCGCACGCGGCCGAGCGTCGTGGCAACCACGGGGGCCGCGCGCCTGGGCTTCGCGAAGGCCGGTGAGGCCAGCGCCGCGGCGCCGAGCCCAAGCATAGCGCCCCTGCGTGTGGTGTCTCGGTGCATGCAGGCCTCCACAGTACACCGGTGTCATAGCGCGCTTGGGAAGGTGAGGGGAGGCCGCGTCGCAAAGGACGCAGCGCCTCACTCCTGCTTCTTGAACGCGTCGCCGATCTCGTCAGGAGAGATGCCGTCGGGACCGGGACGGGTGCGCGCCGACTTGCCGATCCTCGTGATCTCCGCGTCGGAGCTCTGTCCGTCGCGGCGGCCGGGCGGCAGGGCCTCATTGGCCTCGCGCCCGGCGCTTTGCTTGTCGTCAGACATGACCGCGTCCCGATCAGGCGCGGGCGCGCGGTTCGTCGCCGGCCGGTCGGTCGGCGCCGTCGTCCTCGACCACGTCGCCCTCGACCATGTCATGGCCGCTGAAGCTGCGGGTCTCCGGCGCGGGCAGGCCTTGCGCCTCGAACTGCGCGGTCAGGGCTTCCTTGCGGGCCCGCATGCGGTCGCCCAGCGCGTCCATGTCGAGGCCCGCCTTGCGCGCCTGGGAGAACATGCCCTCGACCCGCTTCTCCTCCTCCTCGACATGGTGCTCGATCTGCTCGCTGAGCACCTTGACCTTGGCGTCGTAGAACTCTTCGTCCGGGGCGCTGGCCAGCAACTCGGCGATCAGCACCTTGGCGCCGTCATGCTCGACATAGGCCTCGGACAGGAGGTCTTCCTCCACCGCGCCCTTGCAGGCCGGATAGAAGATTTCCTCCTCGATGATCGTGTGGACGGTCAGTTCGGTGCAGATCTGCTGGACCAGCTTCTGCTTGCGGTCGGCGCCCCGGGCGCTTTCGAAGCTGGCGAACAGCTCCTCGACCTTGCGGTGGTCAGCCTTCAGCAGGGCGATGGCGTCCTGGGTCTGCGGCGTGTCGGCCATGATGTGATCTCCCTCGGCACGGGCTGTGCTGGCGGGAAAAGACGTGAAGCCGGGCGATGGTTGCGTGAGAACGGTTCTCAGGTTTTGTAGTGTCGGATGGCCGACAAAGTGTTGGGGGCGTTGCGCATTCCAGGCGGCAGACCGACCGACGATCGCGAAAACTCTCGTCATCGTCGGACTTGTTCCGACGATGACGGAGAGGGGGACACGCACTGAAGTGCATGTCCCCGCCGCGCCTATCCCCGGCCGCTGGTCGGGATGTCCTTGAACGCCACGTCCTTGTCGACGCGGATGTCGCCGGGCAGGCCCAGCACGCGTTCAGCGATGATGTTGCGCAGGATCTCGTCGGTGCCGCCCTCGACGCGGGTGGCGGGGCTGCGCAGCAGCATCTGCTGGAAGCGGGCTCCGGCCGCGGCGATCTCCGGATCGGAGACCACGCCGCCCTGGCCCTGCAGGTCCAGCGCGAACATCGCCAGCTCCTGCATGGTCGCCCCGGCGACCAGCTTGCCGATCGAGTTTTCCGGTCCGGGGGTCTCGCCCTTGGACAGGGCCGAGATGGCCCGCATGCCGGTGTACTTCAGGCCGCTGGCCTTGACCGCGTATTGCGCCAGCCGCGAGCGGACGGACTTGTCCTCGATGGCCAGGCCGTTCTCGGTCTGCAGGTTCATGCAGAAGTCGAACAGCTCCGGGAAGCCGGTCGGCATGCCCGAACCGATGGACAGCCGCTCGTTCATCAGGGTGGTCAGCGACACCTTCCAGCCGTCGCCGACGGCGCCCAGGCGCTGCGAATCCGGGATGCGGACGTCGGTGAAATAGACCTCGTTGAAGCCCGACTGGCCGTTGGCCTGCTTGATCGGGCGCACGTCGATGCCCGGCGACTTCATGTCGATCCAGAACATGGTCAGGCCCTTGTGCTTGGCCACGTTCGGGTCGGTGCGGGTGATGACGATGCCGTAGTCGCTGTGCTGGGCGCCGCTGGTCCAGATCTTCTGGCCGTTGATGATCCAGTCGCCGGAGCCGTCAGTGGCCGGGATCGCGGCGGTGCGCAGTCCGGCGAGGTCCGAGCCGCCGGCCGGTTCGCTGAACAGCTGGCACCAGATGTGCTCGCCGGAGGCCAGCGGCGGCAGCAGCCGCTGCTTGGTCGCCTCGTCGGCCCAGGCCATCACCGTCGGGCCGCACATGCCGTGGCCGATGATGAACAGGCCGCTGAGCGCGCCGTAGACGCCCTCTTCCTGGCCCCAGATGACCCGCTCGATCGGCGTGGCGCCGCGGCCGCCGTATTCCTTGGGCCAGTGCAGGCAGGCCCAGCCGGCTTCGGCCTTCTTCTTCTGCCAGGCCTTGGCGACCTGGATCGGGTCGACGCTCTTGAGGCCGTTGTTGCCGAAGCCGCCGCTCTTGAGCTCGGCCTCGAGTTCGGTGGGGGCGTTGGCCTGGATCCAGTCGCGGGCGACGGCGCGGAAGGCGGCTTCTTCAGGTGTATCGTCGAAGTTCATGATCTTGCTCCGAAATCAGGCCGCGGCCGGGGCGTCGTTGCGCTGGCGCAGGCGGTCGATCAGCAGGTCTTCCCAGGTCGATTGCGAACCCAGCGCCAGGGCCAGGCCGTTCGAACGGCGATAGAAGAGGTGGCAGTCGAAGGCCCAGGTGAAGCCCATGCCGCCGTGCACCTGGATGTTGTTCTTGGCGCAGTGCTGGAAGGACTGGGTGGCCGACACCCGCGCCGTCGCCGCCGCCACCGGCAGCTCAGCAGAACCGGTCGAGAGCGCCCAGGCGCCGTAGTAGGCGTTGGAGCGGGCCAGGGTGGCCGAGACATACATGTCGGCCAGCAGGTGTTTCACCGCCTGGAAGCTGCCGATCGGCCGGCCGAAGGCCATGCGGTCGAGGGCGTAGTCGCGGCCCATCTCCAGCGCCCGGTCGCTGCCGCCGACCTGTTCGAAGGCGACCAGCACGGCGGCGTGGTCGAGCACTTCGGAGGCGAGACGCCAACCGTCGCCGGCCACGCCCAGCAGCTGCGCCGGGGCGTCCTTGAAGGTGAGAGCGGCCTGGCCGCGGGTCGGGTCGATGCTGTCCAGCGTCTCACGGGTCACGCCGGCGCCGTTCAGATCAACGAGGTAGAGCGAGACCTTGCCGCCCTCGCGGGCCGCGACGATGGCCAGGTCGGCGATGTCGCCGTCGGCCACCGGCGACTTCACGCCGCTCAGCTTGCCGCCGGACACCGTCGCCTTGACGGACTTCTCGGTCGCCCGGCCCATGCCTTCGGCCAGGGCCATGGTGCCGATAGCCTCGCCGGAGGCCAGCTTCGGCAGCCAGGCCTGCTTCTGCTCCTCGGAGCCCGCCAGCACCAGCGCCTCGGCGGCCTGGTAGATGGAGGAGGCCATCGGCGCCGGAGCCAGCGCGCGGCCGAGCTCCTCGGCGATGACGCAGAGCTCCAGGTGGCCAAGGCCGACGCCGCCGTAGGCTTCGGGAATGGCGGCGCCCAGGAAGCCCATCTCGGCCAGGCCCTTCCAGAGCCCGGCGTCGTAGGATTGCTCGCCCTCGAGCACGGCGCGCACCGCGGCCGGCGGACAACGGTCCGCGAGGAAACGCCGCGCCTGGTCGCGCAGCTGCTTCTGGTCGTCTGAGAAGTCGAAATTCACCTGGGGCCTCCCGTCGCCGGCGCGGCTCGCCGGTCTGTCGGACTCACGTTGAACGCCCTCACGCGGGGTTAGCCAAGCGTTCTTCCAACCCTCGCGTCGTCGGGCCATGATGACGGACAGTCCGTCGCGCCGTTGAAGGAGCCCGCGCCATGATCACCGTGTTCGGCGGGCAGACTTCACGATCGCTGCGGGTCGTCTGGTTGCTGGAGGAGATGGGTCTGCCCTACCGGGTGCGGCAGGTCGACATGCTGGCGGAGGCGCCGGACGCCGGGCTGCTCGAGGTCAACCCCGCCTACTACATCCCGGCGCTTCAGGACGGCGAGGTGACCATGGTCGAGTCCATCGCCATCATGGAGTACCTGATGGCCCGCCATGGCCCCACGCCGCTGGCCCCGGACCCGGTGGACCCGACCTTTCCGACCTACCAGCAGTTCCTGCATCTGGGCGAAGCCGGGATCGCGACCCTGCTGATGGTCCCCGTCGTCAGCCGGTTCCTCGCGCCGGAGGCGGAGCAGGACAACTGGGGCGCCCGCCAGGCGCTGTTCTGGGCCGGGAAGCGGCGCACGCTGGTGCAGCGGCAACTTGAGCGCTCGACCTGGATCGCCGGCGAGGCGTTCACCGCGGCCGACATCTCGATCACCTACGCGCTGGAGTTCGGACGCCGGCAGGGCGTGTTCGCGCTGGACGAGGCCGAAACCGCCTATCTCGACCGCACCATGGGCCGGGACGCCTACCGGCGCGCGCTGGCCACTTCGATGCCGGCGGTGGAACCGGCCGCCGGATGATGTCAGGGAAGCGGCCATGACCATCGAGAACGAAGACCAGCTCGACAGCCTCCGCACCGTCGGCGCCCTGGTGGCCCGCACCCTCGCCGCCATGGGCCAGGCGCTGGAGCCGGGCATGACCACCCGCGAGCTCGATGACCTCGGCCGCGCCATGCTGGAGCGGGAAGGGGCCCGCTCGGCCCCCGAACTGACCTACAACTTCCCCGGCGCGACCTGCATCTCCGTCGGTCCCGATTGCGCGCACGGCATTCCGGGCGACACCGTCATCAGGGCCGGCGACCTGGTCAACATTGATGTCTCGGCCGAGCTGGACGGCTATTTCGGCGACACCGGCGCCAGCTTCGCCGTGCCGCCGGTCACCCGGCGCATCGAGCGGCTCTGCCGCGACGGTCGCCGGGCGATGTGGGCCGGTATCCGGTCGGTGAAGCCCGGCGGCCGGCTGAACGAGATCGGCCGATCCATCGAGGCTTTCGCGGACAAGAACGGCTACAGCCTGGTCCGCAACCTCGCCAGCCACGGCGTCGGCCGCTCGCTGCACGACGAGCCCGGCGAGATCCCGACCTGGTACGAGCCGCGGGACCGCCGCACCATCCCCGAGGGCCTGGTCTTCACCATCGAGCCTTTCCTGTCGCTGGGCGGAGACTGGGTCGAGGAGCTGGACGACGGCTGGACGCTGCGCCCGGAAGGCCGCCAGCCGACCGTGCAGTACGAGCACACGCTGGTGGCCACCCGCAACGGGCCGGTGATCCTGACGCTGGCCTGATCCGGAGATCCGTGGCCACCGGGCTGGTCTGGAGGCGCTGGTCGCGCTAACCCCCTCCCATGGCGAAGAAACAGGCTCCTGAGTTCGACATCGAGGTCGGCGGCGAACCCTATATCTGGCGGCTGCAACGCCAGCCGCAGTGGTCCAGCGACACCAACGGCTGGCAGGGCATGGCCCTCGCCGTCCGGCACAAGGAAGGTCAGCGCGAGGCGGTGGTCGAGTTCCCGGCCGGCCGCCAGCCGGCCTACGGCCTGCCGATGCTCAAACCCGCGCAGATCAAGCCGGAGCTGGTGGCCCGCGCCATCGCCTCGGCCATCGACGCCGGCTGGGAGCCGCATTCCCGCGGCAAGACGGTGGCGATCGTGGTGGACGCCGACGGCGGCTGACAGCCCGCCCTTGCCTGACGCTGGGTCGCGGGCGCCAGATGGCGGCCAACGACAGGACGCACAGGGAAACGCCGGCATGGATCTGGGACTCAAGGGCAAGACCATCTTCGTGGCCGGGGCCAGCCGGGGCATAGGCCTGGGCATTGTCGAGGCCTGCCTGGCCGAGGGGGCGAAGGTCGCCATCACCGCCCGCGGCGCCGAGGCGCTGGAGGAGACCCGCCAGGACCTGGCCGCTCGCTATGGCGCCGAGAATCTCTGGGCCATGGCCGGCGACCTGCGCGACACCGCCACCATCGAAAAGGCCCTGGCCGGGACGGAGGAAGCGCTGGGACCGATCCACGGCGCGGTCGCCAACGTGGGCCTGCATCCGTGCCCGCCGGGCGCCGAGGTCGACGACGAGACCTGGGACGCCGGCTTCTCGCAGAACCTGGGCTCGGCCTGGCGCCTGGCGCGCGGCGCCTACCGTCGCATGGAACCCCGGCGCAGCGGCTCGATCCTGTTCATCAGCTCGATCGCGGGCCTCGGGGCGCTCGGAACGCCGATGACCTACGGCACCGCCAAGGCGGCGATGAATCACATGGCCAAGGAACTGGCGAAGATCACCGGCCCCAGCAACGTGCGGGTCAACGCCATCGCGCCCGGCAACATCATCTTCCCGGGCGGCACCTGGCAGGAGCGGATGGACGGCCCGCGCGCCGACAACTGGCAGCGCTGGATCAACCGCGAAGTGCCGATGAAGCGCTACGGCCTGCCCGAGGAGATCGGGACCGTGGCGGCCTTCCTGATGAGCGACCGGGCGAGCTTCGTGCACGGCGCAATTGTTCCCGTCGACGGAGGCCAGACCCGATGAGCATTCTTCACGCCAGCGAACCCTACGAACACCTCGAGCTTCGGCACGAAGGCGACGTCATCTGGGCGACGATGAATCGGCCCGGCAGCCTGAATGCGCTGAACCGCAAGCTGGTGGCCGAGCTGCGCGACTTCTTCGTCAATCTCTACTGGCGGCGCGACGTCCGGGTCGTGGTGTTGTCGGGCGCCGGCCCGGCCTTCTGCGCGGGCCTCGACCTGAAGGAACGCAGCGACGGCAACAGCCAGCGTAGCATCGGCGCGGGCCTGGACGCCCAGCGGTCCATCAGCGAGATCGTCATGGCCATGCGCCGCTGCCCGCAGCCGATCATCGCCTGCGTCGACGGGGCGGCGGCCGGCGGCGGCTTCGCCCTGGCGCTCGCCAGCGACGTGCGGATCGCCACGCCGCGGCTGCGCATGAACGCCGCCTTCATCCGCATCGGCCTGTCGGCCTGCGACATCGGGGTCAGCTACTTCCTGCCCCGCATGGTCGGCAGCTCGGTGGCCGCCGAGTACATGCTGACCGGCCGCTTCATCGACGCCGACCGGGCCTACCAGCTGGGCCTGGTCAGCCGCGTCGTCGCGCCCGAAGCGCTGCAGGCCGAGGCCGCCGGTTTCGTGAAGGACATGCTGCACGCCACGCCGCTGGGCCTGCGCCTGACTAAGGAGGCGCTCAACCACGCCATCGACGCGAACGGCCTCGAAGCCGCCATCGCCATGGAAGACCGCAACCAGATCCTGGCCAGCAGCGACGGCGATTTCGGCGAGGGCGTCCGCGCCTTCCTGGAGAAGCGCGAGCCGGATTACAGCAAGCGGGAAGGGTAGGGGGTTCTGCCCGCGCCGGACCGCCGATCAGGGTCCGGCGCGGGCCATGAAACTGCCGGGCAGGTCGCATTTCGCCCGTCCGGCGTATTTTCGCTCGCCTCGCCCGCCAATCCGTGCGACAAGGGGGCATCAAATATCGACTTGGTTCGGTTGCTCTCCTTGCTTGCTCTTCGGATCGAGCTCCCGAGTCTGACGTGATCCTTTCCGACAATTTGATCGAGTGTCCACGTTGGACGCCCGCACTTTCGACACCGGAAAGGTGATCTCAATGGCTACCGGCACTGTTAAGTGGTTCAACGGAACCAAGGGCTTCGGCTTCATCCAACCTGACGACGGCGGCGCCGATGTGTTCGTGCACATCTCGGCCGTTGAACGCGCGGGCATGCGCTCGCTCGACGAAGGCCAGAAGGTCTCGTTCGAACTGGAACGCGATCAGCGCAGCGGCAAGATGTCCGCTGGCCAGCTCCAAGCGGTCTAAGCACTTCGTGGCGGCCGGTCCGGGACACCCGGGCCGGCCGTTGCTCTATCGAAAGTCTGCATGACAGAATTCCAGAAGACCGGCTTCGCCGAAAGGCTGAAGACGGCGGCGGAGGCCCGCCAGGCGCTGGTCGCCAAACTCAAGCCCAAGCCCACCGTCACCGCCCCCCAGTTCGAAGACCGCGCCGCGCGCAAGAACGCTGAACTGGTCCAGGTCCGGGCTGATCGCGCCGCCGCCCGCGCCGCCGCCAAACAGGCGATCGCCGACAGCGAAGCCGCCGCTCTCGAAGCCGCCGCCGCGCTTGAAGCCGAGGCTCTCGAGGCCAAGCGAGGCGAGCGCAAGGTGCGCAAGCAACTCACCAAGGTCGAGCAGAAGGCCAAGCGCGACGCGCGCTACGCCGCCCGCAAGGCCCGTTGATCCAGGAGTGACCATGGCCCGCGCGCCCAACTACAATTTCGAACGCCAGGAACGGGATCGCCAGAAGGCGATCAAGGCCGCCCAGAAGGCCGCCGCCAAGCAGGAAGCCAAGGACCGGGCCGCGGCTGAAGCCGCCGGCAAGGCCGGAGATCAGTGACCGCAACGGCGACGCTGTTCAGCCACGAAACCGTCGTCCTGGACGGCGCCATCTTCGAAGACTGCGAGTTCCGCGAGTGCCGCATGGTTTATTCCGGCGGCGAGGCCCCGGTCTTCACCCACTGCAAGTTCCACGGCTGTGACTGGAAGTTCGAGGACGCCGCCGCCCGCACCCTGGCGCAGCTGAAGCTGGTCTGGGCGCTCGGCGGCAAGGCCCCCGTCCAGGCGCTGATCAAGGAAATCACCGCCGCCGCGGGTTGATCGTTCGGGATTTCCGAAGCGCTTCAGCCTGCCTAGGTTGGTCGCATGACCGACGACGACTTCGCCGAACGCTTCGAAGACCTGTTCCGGACAACCTGGGTTCGGGCCGTTCGCCGTGTCCGCGACAAGCGCGAGCGCCTGTCGGCGGAAACGGTGGCTCTGCTCGACCACATGGCCGCCGCGGGGCCCATGACCGCCGGCGAACTGGCGCGTCATATCGACCGTGCACCCTCCACCCTGAACGAGATGCTGCGGCCGCTGGAGGCCAGGGGCCTCATCGAGCGCCGCCGCGATCCGGGGGACGCCCGCAAGGCGTTGATCTGGCTGTCGGGCTCCGGCCAGGCGGCGCTTGTGGAGTCGCGCAGGGTGCTGGATCCCGGACGTCTCGTCACCGCCGCGGGCGGACTTTCGGCCGACGAGCGCGCTGAATTCCTGCGCCTGTTCACAACCTTCACCAGCCATCTTCACGGAGCGAGGCCATGAGCCATACCTGCGAAAGCTGCGGCATGCCGATCGAGAGCGGCCCCTACTGCCAGTACTGCGTGGACGAAACCGGGCGGCTGCAGGACTTCCCGACCCGGTTCGAACGGATGGTCGCCTGGCAGGAGCAGCGCGGCGCGCCCCGCGCCCAGGCCGAGCGGGAGACTATTGCCTACATGGCGACGCTGCCGGCCTGGAAGGACCATCCCGAAGTCCGGGCGCGACTGGCCTCCTAGGCGATCTCGAACCCTTCGTAGCCCTTGGCCGCGACCTCATCGATGCGGACTTTGTAGCCCTCGCCGACGTAGGGCATGAAGACTCGCGGCTTCCCGGGGACGTTGGCCCCGATGTACCAGCTGGCCGCCCGCGGATAGAGCGTCTTGTCGGCCTCCTCGTTGACGTGCTCGACCCAGGCGTCCTGGGCAGACCGCGACGCCTCGATCAGCGACGCCTGCTTCGCCAGCACATGGCCGATGGCGTCGGCGATCCAGTCGACGTGGAATTCGATCGACATCAGCATGTTGGACAGCACCGAAGGGCTGCCGGGACCCGTGACCGTGAACAGGTTGGGGAAGCCCGCAACCATCAGCCCCAGATAGGTGCGCGGCCCTTCGGCCCAGACCGCATTCAGCGCCTTGCCGCCCCGCCCGCGGATGTCGATCCGCGACAGGGCGCCGGTCATGGCGTCGAAGCCGATGGCGTAGACGATGATGTCGGCCGGATACTCGCCGTCGGTGGTCTTCACGCCGGTCGGCGTAATGGCCTCGATCGGCGTCTCGCGGAGATCCACCAGGCTGACGTTGTCGCGATTGAAGGTCTCGAAATAGTCGGTGTCGACACAGGCCCGCTTTGCGGCCAGCGGAAAGTCGCGAGGGACCAGCTTCTCGGCCAGGGCCGGATCCTTGACGATCTCGCGGATCTTGCCGCGCACGTATTCGCAGGCGGCTTCGTTGATACGCTCGTCCTTGACCAGGTTGGGGATCTGGGCGCAGGCGACCAGGCCCCAGCCGCTCCACAGCCCCTCGAGCAGTTGGGCCAGTTCCTCGTCGTTGGGGACCCAGTCGGGCGGCGGCATCGGAATGCCCGGCTCGCCGGCCTTCACCATCCTGATGAACTCGGGGAAGGCCTCGTGGAAGGCGGCGACCTCCTCGTCGGCCAGCGGGGTGTTGACCGCCGGCAGGCTGAAGTTCGGCGTCCGCTGGAAAACCGTGACCTGGGCCGCATCCTTCGCGATCAGGGGCAGCGACTGGATCGCCGAGGAGCCTGTGCCGATGACGGCGACCCGCTTGCCCTTGAAGTCCACGCCGTCGTGGGGCCAGAGGCCGGTGACGTAGCTCTCGCCCCGGAAGCTGTCGGCCCCCGGCAAGTCCGCGCCGCGCGGCACGGAGAGGCAGCCGGTGGCCATGATGCAGAAGCGGCCGTCGATGACATCCCCGGCGTCGGTGCGGACGGTCCAGCGGCGGCTGCCCTCGTCGAACGTCGCCGAGGTCACCTTCGTCTCGAAGGCGAAGTCGCGGCGCAGGTCGTAGCGGTCGGCAACATGCTCGGCGTAGGACAGGATCTCCGGCTGGGTGGCGTACTTCTCGCTCCACCGCCAGCCGAGACGGACCTCGTCGGACCAGGTGTAGGAATAGAGGAGGCTCGGGATGTCGCACCGCGCGCCCGGATAGCGGTTCCAGTACCAGGTGCCGCCGACGTCCTTGCCGGCCTCGAAGCCCTGGACCGACAGGCCGGCCTCGCGCAGCCGCTGGACCATATAGAGGCCGGCGAAACCCGCGCCGACGACGACGGCGTCGACCGAGCCCTTGCGGGGCGCCCTGGAGGGGACCGTATCCGCGTTCGTCATCCTGATGCTCCGACTGCTTCCAACCCGTCCGCGCCTTGTGGCGGCGCGATCCTTGAGACGCAGGATGGGCCCGCTGACCCAGCGAAAGCAAAGGGGATTGTTCCCCGATCAGAGCTCGAGAACGTCGTGCGCGTCGCTCGTCCGGCGCCACGGGCCGCGGAAGCCGGGCCGGGACCCGCGCCGCCGGTCGGGTCCGAAATAGCCGTCGAGACGGACAAACGGCCGCGGCCGCAGGATGACCGCCTCGAGCCGTCGCAGGATGGACGACGCCGTGACCGGCTTGCTGAGGAACTCGTTGACCCCCAGGTCCCGGGCCGCGGTCAGCCGCTTGAGGTCGCTGTGGCCGGTCAGCATGATGATCGGCGTGAAGCTGGCGGGGCCCTCAAGGCCTCTCACCGCCTGCAGGAACTTCAGCCCGTTCATCACCGGCATCTCGTAGTCGACGTAGATGACGTCCATCGACCGGCTGCGCAGCGTGTCGACGCCATGTCGACCGTCGGGCGCAAAGTGCAGCCGTCGGCATCCAACCGCCGTCAGCACGCTGCCCACGATGGACCGCATCTGGGCGTTGTCGTCGACGATCAGGATGTCGAGCTCGCCGAGCCCTTGGGTGGTCAGGACGGTCAGTCGGTGGCTCCGCGGGCGGCTGGATGGCGAACGCGCCTTATCCGGTGTTGGGAGCGAGGGCGTCAATGCGCTTACCCATTGTAGGTAATGATCTTTCCGCAAACGAACCCCGGACCGAGGCCTGTGGCGGCCCGGTCTTCGGCCGGATAACTTGACGCGATGAGCGATGCGATTCGAGACTCGGGGCCGATCGAGGGCCCGGCTGGCGACGCCGTCGCCCGACTCGCCCTGCGCGCCTCTGTCCAGTTTGTCCTGGACACCGCCGAACTGTTGTCGCGCGCGATAGACGCCGACACGGTTCGGGGCCTGATCTTCCTGGGGATCATCTCCGCGAATACCCGGCATCTGCGGCCGGGCACGCCCGAGGCGCAAGCCTATGCGGCCAAGGGGGACCTGGCCCCGGACTCGGTCAAGCGGGGCATCAGCGTCCACGCCCTCTCCAACCAGGTGGACCTGCCCTACGAGACCACGCGCCGGCATGTGCAGAAGCTGATCAGCGAGGGGCTCTGTGAGCGGCGCGCCGACGGGATCATCGTGCCGGCCGCCGCCCTGTCGACCCCGCGGATGATGAAGGTGGTCGACCGCAACCTCGCCAACATCTTCAAGTTTGTCGAAGCCCTGGAGCGGGGCGGGGTCGTGGCGTCCTCGCGGCGATCGGCGGACTGACGGCGGTCAGGCGCGATGGCGCTGCCGGCGATGGCGGAAGCGGTGGGATTCGAACCCACGGACGGCTCGCACCGTCGCTGGTTTTCAAGACCAGTGCCTTAAACCACTCGGCCACACTTCCGTAAGGCGGGGCTTCTAGCGTGACCCGGCGGGCGAGGGAACCTCGCCGCCGTCCTTAACCACGTTGAAAACCCTTCGCCGCATACTGGACGCCTCGATCACGAATGAGGCCGAGCGCGGATGCGTCCCGACGCCTGTGTGAAATCGCTGACCGTCCTCCTGGCCTGCGCCGCCGTCACGGCTTGCGCCACGCCGCGCTACGCCACCGAGAGGCGGCCCGCCGCCGTCGCGGCCAAGCCCGGCGCGCGGGTTCCGGCGACCATGCGGCCCTACCAGGTCAAGGGAGTCTGGTACACGCCGCGCCATGACCCGGACTACGACGAGAAGGGCATCGCCAGCTGGTACGGCGAGCAGTTCCACAACCGCAACACAGCCAACGGCGAGGTGTTCGACATGGATCTGATCACCGCCGCCCACAAGACGCTGCCGCTGCCGTCGATCGTCGAGGTCACCGACCTGGACACAGGCAAGAAACTGCGGGTTCGGGTGAACGATCGCGGGCCCTTCGTCGCCGGCCGGATCATCGACCTGTCGAAGGGGGCGGCCAAGAAGCTGGGGACCTATCAGAAGGGCGTGGCGCGGGTGCGCGTGCGCTACATCGGGCCCGGGTAACGCTGACCGTTCGATAGCGCCCTTCGCGTTCTGGACATCCCCGCCGTTCCGCGCGAGGACGGGGCGTGACCACAGGCTATTTCATCACCTTCGAAGGCGGGGAGGGGGCGGGCAAGTCCACCCAGATCCGCCGACTGGCCGAACGCCTGCGGGCCGGCGGCCGCGACGTCGTGCTGACGCGCGAACCGGGCGGCTCGCCCGGCGCCGAATCGATCCGCGAGCTGTTGCTCAACGGCGAGACCGACCGCTGGTCGCCGCTGACCGAGGCGCTGCTGATGAACGCCGCACGGCGGGACCATATCGAGCGGGTCATCGCCCCGGCCCTGGCCCGCGGCGCGGTGGTGCTCTGCGACCGCTTCGCCGACTCCACCCGCGCCTACCAGGGCGCCGGCGGGGCGGTGGACCAGACCGTCATCGCCCAGCTCGAGGCGGCCGTGGTCGGCGACGTGCGGCCCGACCTGACCCTGATCTTCGACCTGCCGGTCGAGGAAGGCCTGCGCCGCGCCCTGTCCCGCAATGGCGGCGAGGAACGGTTCGAGGCCAAGGGCGCGGCCTTCCACGAACGCCTGCGGGCCGCCTATCTGCAGATCGCCCGCAGCGAGCCGCAGCGATGCGTGGTCATCGACGCGACCGCGACGCTGGACGCGGTCGAGGCCGCCGTGGGCGCCGCCGTCGAACCGCGGCTGGGCCTCTGACATGGCCGATGTCGCCGCCCCGCCCCATCCCCGGGACGCCTTCGCGCTGGAGGGCGCGCAGGCGCAGGAGCAGGCCTTCCTCGAGGCCCTGGAGCGCGGCCGCCTGCACCACGCCTGGCTGCTGACCGGACCCGAGGGCGTGGGCAAGGCCACCTTCGCCTTTCGCGCCGCGCGCCGGCTGCTGGGGGCCGCGGCCGATCCCAACTTCGGCCTGCTCGGCGCCCGGATGACCGACCCGGTCGTGCGCCAGATCTCGGCCCGCTCGCACCCCGATCTTCTGGTGCTCGAGCGGTTCACCGAGGACGGCAAGCCGCGCAAGGTGATCCCGGTCGACGAAGCCCGCCAGCTGGGCGCCTTCTTCTCCCAGACTCCGGCCACGGCGCCCTATCGCGTCGCCATCGTCGACGCCGCCGACGACCTGAACGTCAACGCCGCCAACGCCATCCTCAAGACGCTGGAAGAGCCGCCGCCGCGCGGGGTGCTGCTGCTGGTCAGCCATGCACCGGGGCGGCTGCTGCCGACCATCCGCTCGCGCTGTCGGCGCCTGGCCTTCACAGCGCCGGGTGAAGACGTCACAGCCGGCTTCCTGGAGACCCGCACCTCCCTGTCGCCCGAGCAGGCGCATCGGCTGGCCCGCATGGCCGGCGGCGCGCCGGGCCTGGCCCTGCGCCTGGCGGCCTCCGACGCCCTGAAGGCCGACGACGAGGCCCACGAGATCCTGCGCACGCTGCCCCGCCTGGAAGACGGCGCGCTGCTGGCGCTGGCCGACAGCTTCCGCGGCTCCGAGGGGCAGGGGCGGTTCAACCTGCTGATCGAGCGGATCATGGACCAGATCCGCGCCATGGCCGTGGCCCAGGCGACCGGCGGCGGCGGGCCCGGCCTCGACCGCTGGGTCCAGGCCTGGGAGCGGCTGAGCGTGCTGCCCGACCAGACCGAGGGCCTGAACCTGGACCGCGCCGACGCCTTCTGGACCGCCATGCGCGAGCTGCGCGCCGCGGCGAGGGCGGCCTGACCCCATGCTCATAGACAGTCACGTCAACCTGCACGCGCCGCAGTTCGCCGAGGACATGGACGCCGTCATCGACCGCGCCCGCGCCGCCGGCGTCGCCCTGATGGTCAACATCAGCGACAAGGTCTCGACCTTCGACGTCACCCACAGGGTGGCGATGGACCATGCGGACATCTGGGCGACGGTCGGGACGCATCCACATGAAGCGAAGGAAAATCCGGACCTCAAGGCCGCCGACCTCATCGCGTTGGCGCAGCGGCCGAAAGTGGTCGGCATCGGCGAGTGCGGCCTGGACTTCCACTACGACCTCAGCCCCCGCGACGTGCAGGCCGCCGTGTTCCGCCAGCACTGCATCGCGGCCCGGGAGACGGGCCTGCCGCTGGTCGTCCATACCCGCGAGGCCGATGACGTCATGGGCGAGATTCTCGAGGAGGAGCACGCAGCCGGCGCCTTCAAGCTGATCATGCACTGCTACACCAGCGGTCCGGAGCTGGCGCGCCGGGCGGCGGCGCTGGGCGCCTGGTTCTCGGTCAGCGGCATCGCCACCTTCAAGGCCGCCCAGGATGTGCGGGATATCATCGCCGACATGCCGGGCGACCGGATCATCGTGGAGACCGACTGTCCCTACCTGGCCCCTGTGCCGATGCGCGGCCGCCGCAACGAGCCGGCCTTCCTGCCACACATCCTCGCCAAGCTGGCCGAAATCCGCGGCTGGAGCCTGGAGGAGGCCGAACAGCGCACCGAGGACGCCTTCTTCGCTCTGTTCGACCGGATTCCCCGGCCATGAGCGGCATGCTCGAAGTCACCATCCTGGGCTGCGGCTCCTCGGGCGGCGTGCCGCGCGCCGACGGCGACTGGGGTGTCTGCGATCCGGCCGAGCCGAAGAACCGCCGTCTGCGCTGCTCCCTGCTGGTCCGCCGCAAGGCGTCGGACGGGGAGGGGCCCGAGACCACGGTGCTGGTCGACACCTCGCCGGACTTCCGTGAGCAGGCTATCGCCGCCGACATCCGACGGCTGGACGGGGTGCTGTTCAGCCACGACCACGCCGACCAGACCCACGGGATCGACGACGTCCGCGCTTTCTTCATCCGCCAGCGGGCGCGCATCCCCGCCTGGATGGACGCCGCCACGCGAGCCAGCCTGACCCGAAAATTCGACTACATCTTCCAGAGCCATGGCGGGTACCCGGCCATCCTCGAGGCGCGCGACCTGCCGGCCCACGGCGTGGACTGGGCGATAGACGGTCCGTCGGGGATCATTCCGGTCAACAGCTTCGACATGGAGCACGGCTCGATGCGTTGCGCCGGATTCCGGTTCGGCGGCCTGGCCTATTCCCCGGACGTCAACGGCCTGGACGACGCGGCCTTCGAGGCCCTGCGCGGTGTCGACACCTGGATCGTCGACGCCCTGCGCCATACGGCCCACCCGACCCACGCTCATGTGGAGCGGACGCTGGGCTGGATCGAGCGGGTCAGGCCGCGTCGCGCGATCCTGACCAACATGCATATCGATCTGGATTTCCACGCCTTATCCACGTCTATCCCCGCCGGCGTTGAGCCCGCCTATGATGGCCTGACGGTGGAGGTCGGGTTGTGAAACAGGTTCGGAACGTCCTGATGGGCATGCTGCTGGCGCTGGTCGCCGCAGCGTCCTGGGGCTTTCTGGCGCTCAACCACACCGTCAACGACCAGGACGTGCCGATCGAGCCGACGCTGCTGGTTCCGGGCGCGCCGAAGACCGTCCTGGCCGTCTGGGCCCATCCCGACGACGAGATCACCTCCGCGGGGACCCTCGCCCGGCTGGCGAAGGAGGAGGGGGCCCGCCTGGTCCTCGTCTACATGAGCCGCGGCGAGGCGGCGAAGGGACTGGGCTATACCGCCGCGCAACTGGCCATGCTGCGGCCGCCGGAGGCCCAGGCCGCCGGAAGGGCGCTGGGCGCGGCCCGCGTGGTGGTGCTGGACTATCCGGACGGCGGCCTGCCGGGCGTCAACGCGGCGCTGGCGCAGGCTGCGATCCGCCGGATCATCGACGAGGAACGGCCCAGCGTGATCGTCAGCTTCGACGAGCGTGTCGGCTTCTACGGCCATCCGGACCATGCCCAGGTCGGTCGCTGGGTGCGAGCTGTGGTCGACAAGGGTCTGACAGAACATAATTTTCCGGTCCGCCGCCTGTATCAGGCCACGCTGCCGAGCAGCATGGTCGAGATCGCGCTGAAACTCGTCGACGCGTTCCGGACCCGGTATCCGCGCGAACCGGGAAAAGGCCTGCCGGCGCCCGACCTGGCCATCGACATCCCGAGCCAGGCGGCCAGCAAGCGCGCCGTGCTCGACGCCCACACGACCCAGGTGAAGATCATCGCCGATGTCCAGCCGGGCTACGACAAGGTCCCGGCCTGGCTGTACTACCGGCTGTTTGACCGGGAGTACTACGCGGCAGCGGTCGAGCGTTAGGTGAGGAATTACGGGATGATATGGTGGAATTCTCATGCATCTTCCATCACAATCCCATCTCATATTTCCGATAATATTCCTTAGGCGAAATACGGACTGAGCGATGGCAAGCCCCGGACGCCTGTTCCCGATCCGCCTCCTGCACACGGTCATCTACGTGGTGATGGCGGCCAGTTCCCTGCTGGTCCTGTTCGCCGGCGTCACCGGCGCCAACGGTCCCTGGCTGCCGCCGGCGCTGGTCCTCATCCTGATCGAGAGCGTCGTCTTCATCGGCTTTGGCCTGAAGTGCCCGCTGACCGCGGTGGTCGCCCGCCATGCCAACGGCGCGCCGGTGTCGGACACCCTGATGCCCGAGCGCCTCACGCGGCACACCTTCAAGGTCTTCGGGCCGATCTTCGTGATCGGGCTGGCGCTGCTGGCCCTGCGCTGGCTGATCGGCTGGTCGCCGGCCGGCTGAGCCCGCGCACGAAAAGCGCGATTGCAGCCGCCGCGGCTTCCCGCTAAAGCGCCCGTGATGTCCATCGCGTCCAGCAAGCCGATTACCCGCAAACCGACCCGCACCGGCGGGGCGATTTCGGGGACGCGCGCCTAGCGCAGCGACCGGACCGCCGCCCCGCCATCCAGCGCGGGGCCCTCCAGACAGAGACAGCCAGGTCCCCGCGCGTCAGCCCTTCCAAGGAGACGCCCCATGACCAATCCCCCCTCGATCCCCTCACCCGCCCGTGTCGGCATCGTCGGCGCCACCGGCCTTGTCGGCTCGATGATGCTCGAACTGCTGGCCGAGCGCGGCTTTCCGGTCGCGTCGCTGCGCCTGTTCGCCTCGGCGCGCTCGGCCGGGTCCACGCTTGCGTGGAACGGCGGCGAGATCGTCGTCGAGGACGCCGCCAACGCCGACTACAGCGGCCTGGACGTGGTGTTCTTCTCCGCCGGCGGTTCGACGTCGAAGGCCCTGGCGCCGAAGGTCGCGGCGGCCGGGGCCATCGTGATCGACAACTCCTCGGCCTGGCGCAATGACCCTGACGTCCCGCTGGTGGTGTCGGAGGTCAACCCTCAGGCCCTGCGCGTGATCCCCAAGGGCATCGTCGCCAACCCCAACTGCACGACCATGGTCGCGATGCCGGCGCTGCGCCCGCTGCACGAGGCCGCCTGCCTCAAGCGGCTGGTCGCCAGCACCTACCAGGCCGTATCCGGCGCCGGCGTCGAGGGTATCCGCATCCTGGAGGCCGAGGTGGCGGCCGCCGGGGGCAACGCGGCCACCCTCGCCCGCCACGGCGACGCCGTCCCCTTCCCGCCGGCGGCCAAGTGGTCGTCGACCATGGCCTTCAACGTCAATCCGCTGAACTACGTGCTGGGCGACGACGGCTACACCGAGGAAGAGACCAAGCTGCGCGACGAGACCCGCAAGATTCTCGGCATCCCGGACCTGCCGGTCAGCGGCACCTGCGTCCGGGTGCCGGTGTTCACCGGCCACTCACTGTCGATGAACCTGGAGTTCGAGCTCCCGATCTCACGCGAGCAGGCGCTGACCCTGCTCGCCGACGCCCCGGGCGTGGTGCTGGTCGAGGCTCCCAACCCGCTGGCCGCCGCCGGCCAGGACCCGGTCTTCGTGGGCCGCGTGCGCGCCGACCCGACCGTCGAGCACGGGCTGGCGCTGTTCGTCAGCGGCGACAACCTGCGCAAGGGCGCGGCGCTGAACGCCATCCAGATCGCCGAGGTGCTGCTCAAGGGGGGCTAAGGGCCCCCTACCCCTTCTTGCTGCGGGCGGCGAAGGCGGCGATGCGGTCGCGCATGTCGGGGCCCACGCCTTCGCCCTTGTAGATCTCGTGCGCCAGGCCCGCGCCGATCGGCAGGCCGTCGGTGTGGGTCAGCAGCCGCTTGTTGGCCCCGTGGCTGAACGGCGAGTTGGCGGCGATCTCGGCGACCAGGGCGTGGATCGCCGACTCGAAGAGGTCGTCGGCGACGCAGCTGTTGGCCAGCCCCATCGCCTCGGCCTCGCGGCCCGAGTAGGTGCGGCAGGTGAACATCATCTCCCGCGCCTTGTAGGTCCCGACGCGGCGCGGCAGGCGCTGGCTCAGACCCCAGACCGGGGTCAGGGCCCAGCGGGCGTGGGTGTCGGCGAACTTGGCGTTCTCCGAGGCCAGGATGATGTCGCCGGCCAGGGCCAGCTCCAGCGCACCGGTGTAGCAGTGGCCGTGCACGGCGCTGATCACCGGGAGCGGCAGATTCGCCAGCCTTTCAATGACATGCGACTGGTAGTTCGCGCGCGGAAGCTTCTCGCCGGTGGCGATGTCGCCCAGGTCGTGGCCGGCCGAGAAGCAGCGACCCGCGCCGCGCAGCACCACGACCGCCACCTCGCCCGGCCTGGCCTCGATGGCCTTCACATGGGCCTCCAGCGCCTCGAACACCGGCACGTTGAGGGAGTTCAGCTTGTCGGGCCGGTTCAGGGTCAGGATCGCCGCCCCGCCGACATCCTCGCGCAACACCAGATCACTCATGTCACCGTCTCCCTGCCCTGTTTTGCGGCCAGCCTAGAGGCCCGGCGCGCGCGCCTCCAGCCTGTCCCTGCGGAACCCCACTTTCTGGGGGCGAGCGTCGGGTAGCCGACGGAACACTCTGGCGACGGGCGCGGCTGGGCGACCCGAACCTGCTACGGAGGACCACAGTCATGAAGCGACGTGATTTTCTCGGCGGCGCCGCCGCCACCGGCCTGAGCACGGCCGCCTTCTCCGCCGCGGGCCCCGCAGCGGCGCAGAACTACGTCGACATCGGCGCGCTCGGCTACAAGGACCTCAACCCCCGCGCCTTTTCGGCCCTCGGCCCGTCGCGGAACGTCGGGGTGATGGGCTACAATTTCGGCCTCGTCTTCCAGAACGGCCTCGGCGCGATGGCGTCGGGCAACAACGTCCAGGTCAGTTCCGCCTACCAGCTGAGCGGCATGACCATCGAGCTGATGCAGACGATCGCCGCCAAGGCCCAGGCGGACCTGATCGCCCAGCTTGAGCAGGCCGGACTCAACCGGCCGCTGCTGACTGTCGAGCAGATGCGCGCCACCCAGGGCTACCAGGCGCTGAAAAGCTCGCCGATCCCCTTCCGCAAGCAGCCGGCCGCCGACGCGCGGCGCGTTGTCCTGGCGCCGCCTACGGGGCAGGGACTCTACCTGACCGCCATGGACTCGCCCCTGACCGACAAATCGCCGTTCGACCAGGCGTCGGTAAAGGCCCTGCACAGCATCGGCTTCGAGCTCGATGCCGTGATCCTGGTCCCGACCCTCGTCATCGACGTCGCCAGCCTGAGCCGCTCGGGCAACAGCCTCTATTCGGGCAGCGCCAGCGTCGGCATCGACCCCGGCATGTTCGTCGTCGAGCTGTTCAGCGGCCTGAACGTATATCATGCCCGCAACAAGATCGCCGGGGACGGCGGGCGCGGCCATCTGCAGAAGCGGGTCAGGCTCGGCCAGGGCGGCCGGCTGGTGGAGAGCTCCAGCTACTCCAACCGGGACGAGGTCGCCTGGTGGAACTCGCGGGTCAACAGCGGCATGGCTGCGCCAGGCGAGAGCGGCCCGACCTTCGCCTACGCGCACAACACCTACCAGTACGTCGTCGATCCCACGTTGTTCCAGATGCGGGCGCTGGCCGGCGCCTCGGCGCTGAACCGGGCCTGCGTCCAGGCTGTGAGCCAGTTCAAGAAGGCCTGACTGAGCGGCGGCGTCGCTTGCGCGCGGCGCCGCCCGGGCCCATTCTGGGGATGAGGGACTGACGACGACAGCTGGAGACAAGCGCATGCGCCTGCCCGCCTTCCTGACCACCACGGCGATCGCCGCCGCCCTGGCCGTTTCGGCCCAGGCCGCACCGACCGCCATCTCGACGATCAACATCGACATCGGTCCCGAACTGGCCGCCAGGACCGACACCGTCGACGCCCGCGACCTGGCCTTCCTGAAGGACGAGCTGCGCGAATCGCTGGAGCGCGAGCTGGGCCGTTCCGGCGGCCTGGCCGCCGACGGCGCCGTGCTCAATCTGGTCATCGAGGACGCCACGCCCAATCGCCCGACGATGCGCCAGATGACCCGCACGCCGGGCCTCTCCTACGAAAGCCGGGGCATCGGCGGGGCGACCCTTTCGGGCACGCTGGTCACCGCCGAGGGCTCCATTCCGGTCAGCTACCGCTGGTACGAGAATGACTTCCGCAACACGATCGCTTCCGGCACCTGGAGCGACGCAGAGACCAGCTTCGACCGCTTTGCCCGCAAGGTGGCGCGCGGCGACTCCCTGGCCGCGAAGTAGCAGAACTTCTGGCTTGCCCCGTCGCCGTTCACGCGGTCTCTTGGCCCGTGAACGGCGATGACAATTCGCCGACCCATTAGCGTGAGGCGACATGGCCGGCGGCCGACGATCTTTCCTGACCCTCGCGGCCTTCGCCGCTCCGTGCCTTCCGCTGGCGGCCTTCGGCCTGCCGCTGGTGATCACCCTTCCCCACTACTACTCCGAGACGCTCGGGGTGAACCTGTCGGCGGTCAGCCTGGCCTTCGTCATGGTGCGCCTGATCGACATCGGCTTCGACCCGGTGTTTGGCACCATCCTGGACCGCACCCGCTGGTCCTTCGGCCGGTTCAAGGGCTGGCTGGCGATCAGCATTCCGTTCCTGATGCTGGCCATCTACATGCTGTTCATGGCCAGGCCCGGCGTCGGCGCCGGCTACCTCTGGTTCTGGCTGATCGTCGTCTATTTCGGCCTGTCGATCGCCACCCTGGCCCACACCTCCTGGGCCTCGAAGCTGACCACCGACTACCACGAGCGATCCCGCATCTACGCCTTCTGGCAGACGGGCAACGTCGTCGGGATGATCATGATCCTGACCCTGCCGCTGCTGCTCAGCCGAATCGGCCTTGGCGACAGCGAGACGGAGATCATCAGCGGCCAGGGCTGGTTCATCGTCGGCCTGCTGCCGCTCATGGCCATGCTGGCCATGTGGCGCGTGCCCGAGCCGGCGGTGATCGAGGACGCCAACCCCGAGAAGGCCTCGCTCAAGGATTACTTCCGCCTGATCGGCCGCCCGACCGTGGTCCGCATCCTGGCCGCCGATCTGTTGACGGGTCTCGCGCCCGGCATCGCCGGCACCCTGTTCTTCTTCTTCTTCACACGGGTGAAGTCGTTCACCTTCCTGGAGGCCTCGACCCTCCTGCTGTTCTATTTCCTGGCCGCCATCCTCGGCGGTTTCATCTGGACGATTCTGGCCAAGCGTGTCGGCAAGGCGAAGGCCCTGATCGCCGCCTGTATCACCTACGCCGTGGTCCAGTTCCTGGTGGTCACCCTGCCGGCCGGGAACTTCTGGCTGGCGGTTCCCTTCCTGATCGCGGCCGGCATCCCCTACTCCGCCGGCGCGCTGCTGCTGCGGTCGATGCTGGCCGACTACGGCGACGAGGAGCGGCTGGCGTCCGGCAAGGATCGCACCGGCCTGCTCTATGCCATCCTGACCGGCACGGTGAAGGTCGGCTCGGCGCTGGCCGTGTGCAGCCTGTTCCTGCTCGACGGGCTGGGCTTCGACGCCAAGACCGCCGCCAACAGCACCGAACTCTCGATGCAGGGCCTGCAGGCGCTCTACGCCTTCGCGCCGGGCATCGTCGGACTACTCGCGGCGGCCTGCATGATCGGCTATCCCCTGACCGAGGCGAAACACGCCGAGATTCTGCGTCAGCTTGGCGAGAAGGACGGAACGTTCCCGCCCCCGACTCCCGAGGACGTGGCAGGGACCAACCCCAATGTCGTCAATCCCGTCATCCCCTGACGCCCACCCGCTCTTCAGGCTGGTCGAGATCATGGCCAGGCTGCGCGACCCGGCCTCCGGCTGCGCCTGGGACCTGGAGCAGACCTTCGCGACCATCGCGCCCTATACGGTCGAGGAGGCCTATGAGGTCGCCGACGCTATCGAGCGGAACGACCTGAAGGACCTGAAGGAGGAGCTCGGCGACCTGCTGCTGCAGGTGGTCTTCCACGCCCGCATGGCCGAGGAACAGGGCGCCTTCGACCTTGCCGATGTGGCCAGCGCCATCAACGACAAGATGATCCGCCGCCACCCGCATGTGTTCGGGGACGAGCGCTACCGGAGCAGCGGCGAACAGGTCGCCGCCTGGGAGGTCATCAAACAGCAGGAGCGCGACCAGAAGGCCCGCACCGGCATCCTGGACGACGTGCCCGTCGGCCTGCCCGCCCTGACCCGGGCGGTGAAGCTGAACAAGCGCGCCGCCCGCGTCGGCTTCGTCTGGCCCAGCGTGACGGAGGTCCTCGACAAGCTCGACGAGGAGGTCGCCGAGCTGAAGGTCGAGATCGAGGCCGGGGATCGCGACAAGATGCGCGGCGAGCTGGGCGATGTGCTGTTCGTGCTCGCCAATCTGGCCCGCGAGCTGGACATCGAGCCCGAGGACGCCCTGCGCGCCACCAACGCCAAGTTCGTCCGCCGTTTCGGCTTCATCGAGGCGGCGCTTGCCGAGCAGGGCAAGACGCCGGAGCAGTCCGACCTGGTCGAAATGGACGCCCTGTGGGACGCGGCGAAAGCGGCGGAGCGTTCCGCTGGGTAACCAGTGACCTGCGCGTTTCCCTGCTGCTAGGCTGCAGAAAACGGGGGATACGATCATGGCCGACGGTTCGGTTCACGGCTTCACGCAGGACAGGTTCGCCGACGTCCGCACGACCTTCGAGCACAACCTCTCCAGCGGGCTGGACCTGGGCGCCTCGTTTTGCGCCACCCTCGAGGGCGAGACGATCGTCGACCTGTGGGGCGGCTTCGCCGACGCAGCGCGCACAAAGCCCTGGGTCGAGGACACCATCGTCAACGTCTACTCGACCACAAAGACCATGACCGCCCTGACGGCCCTGATGGTCGCCGACCGCGGGGAGCTCGATTTCGACGCGCCGGTGGCTAAGTACTGGCCGGAGTTCGCGGCCAACGGCAAACAAGACGTCAAGGTCAGCCATTTGATGAGCCATTCCGCCGGCGTGTCCGGCTGGGAGCTCCCGGCGAGCGGCGAGATGCTCTACGACTGGGAGAAGGCCACGTCCCTTCTGGCCGCCCAGGCTCCCTTCTGGGAGCCGGGCTCGGCCCCGGGCTACCACGCCATGAGCCAAGGCTACCTGGTGGGCGAAGTCATCCGCCGTATCACCGGCAAGTCGCTGGGCACGGTGTTCCGCGAGGAGATTGCCGGGCCGCTGGGCGCCGATTTCCACATCGGCCTGCCCGCATCGGAGGACCATCGCGTCGCCGAACTGATCCCGCCGCCGCCGGCCGACGCTTCGATCGGCGAGGGCGCCGGGACCTACCGCATCAACAACCCGCCCATCGACGTGACGGCGACCCGCACCCGGGCCTGGCGCGGCGCGGAGATCCCGGCGGCCGGGGGCACGGGCAACGCCCGCTCCGTGGCGCTGGTCCAGTCGATCCTCGCCAACGGCGGCGTCGCCAAGGGCAGGCGATTCCTGTCGGAGGCCGGCTGCCGCAGGGCGCTGGAACTGCAGATCGAGGGCAAGGACCTCGTGCTCGGCATTCCGGTCCGCTACGGCATGGGCTTTGGCCTGGCCGGGGGCGCGGTGCCCTTCCCCAACCCCAACACGATCTTCTGGGGCGGCTACGGCGGCTCGCTGGTCATCATCGACATGGATGCCCACACCACTTTCGCCTACGCCATGAACCGCATGGCGGGCACGACCACCGGCGACATGCGGGCCTTCAGCCTGGCCATGAGCATGTGGCAGGCGCTGGCGAGCTGACGCCAACTTGTCATCCCGGCCGAAGCGCAGCGGAGAGCCGGGACCCAGCGATGCAGCGCGGCCGTCTGGGTCCCGGATCGCCTGCGGCGTCCGGGATGACAGCCAGGGTTGAAACTAAAGCTCTGCGAGACGGTCGATGATCGGCACGATCTCATCCCGCCACGCCGGGCCGGTCGGGTCGATCAGTTCGAAGTGGCCGGCGGCCTTGATCGTCAGTTCGCTCGCCCGCCAGCGCGCCGCGAAAGGCGGGCCGAAGCCGGGGGGGACGATGGGATCGAGCTCGCCGGACACCGCGACCACAGGAGCCGTCGGCGCTGGCAGCCGCGCCGGCGAGGTGTCGGCGTAGACGTCCTGCCCGGCCCGGCTTGCCGCCGAGACCAGGTCGTCGATCGTCTGCGGCCCGCCGCAGCGGTCCGGGCCGGTCTCCCGGAAGGCTTCCAGGTCGTTGATCCCGGCCAGGCTGACGACGCCGTTCACCGCAAGCGGATCGGCGCTCCAGAGCGGGCTGTCCTTCGGCAGTCCGGACCGCGCGCCGGCCCAGCTGACCAGATGCCCGCCCGCCGAGTGACCGACCAGCACGACCCGCGACAGGTCCAGCCCTCGCGGTCCCGCGATCGTCCGCAGCTGATCCAGCCCGGTCGCTACGTCGGCGAAGGTCCCGGGCCAGGCGCCGCCCGGATGGCCGATGCGGCGATACTCGAGGTTCCAGACGGCGTAGCCGCGATCCCGCAGGTCGGCGGCCAGATAGTCCATCAGCTCCGTGCCCGGCAGGTCGGCCTGCCAGCAGCCGCCGTGGATCAGGACCACGACCGGGAACGGCCCCTGCCCTGTCGGCAGCCAGAGCTCGCCGTACTGCTGCGGACCAAGGCCATAGGCGATCGTCGCGTCGGCGGCCGCGCGCGGGCGCGCCAGGAGGTCGCTGAAGCTGATCGTGTCGGCGGCGAAGGCTTCGGCGGGCGGGGCGCAGGCGGTCATGACGGCGAGGATAGCCGCAACGACCGCGCGTTTCACGCCTCGGCCTCGGCGACCTGCGCGCTCGGGAACAGCCGCTCGAACCTGCCCAGCGCCTGGCCGTCGAGCCGGACCCGCAGGTGCAGGTCCGCCTCGCCGTCGTGGCGGCCGACAACGCGCCCGTGCCGGTACAGCCAGGCCAGGGCCTCGCCGTCCGACTGGCTCAAGACCACGTCGATCTCGGGGGTGACGTCGACGAGGACGGCCAGCCGCTGCAGGAGCGCCTCGCAGCCTTCGCCCGTGACGGCCGAGACCATCGCCGCGCCCGACCGGCGGGCGGCGCCCTCGGCGTCGATGCGGGCGTCCTCGTCGAGCAGGTCGGCCTTGTTCCAGACCTCGATGATCCGGCGACCCTCGTCGAGGGTGACGCCGAGCTCCTTGAGCACGGTCTCGACGTCGCGCTTCTGGGCGTCTGTGTCGACATTGGCGATGTCGCGGACGTGCAGGACGACATCGGCCTCCTGCACCTCCTCCAGCGTGGCGCGGAAGGCCTCGACCAGCTCGTGCGGCAGGTCGGAGATGAAGCCCACGGTGTCGGACAGGATCGCCGGCCGCCCGCCGGGCAGCTTGACGTTCCGCAGGGTCGGATCGAGCGTGGCGAACAGCATGTCCTCGGCCACCACGTCGGCCTCGGTCAGGCGGTTGAACAGCGTCGACTTGCCGGCGTTGGTGTAGCCGACCAGCGCGATGGTCGGGTACGGCGCCTTCTTGCGGGCCGAGCGGTGCAGGGTGCGGGTGCGCCGCACCTCCTTCAGCTGCCGCTTCATCAGGATGATGCGGTCGGCGATCTGGCGGCGGTCGAGCTCGATCTGGGTTTCGCCGGGGCCGCCGGTGTTGCCTGTGCCGCCGCGCTGGCGTTCCAGGTGGGTCCAGGTGCGGACCAGTCGGGACTTCTCGTATTCCAGGCGGGCCAGCTCGACCTGCAGCACGCCTTCCTTGGTGCGGGCGCGGCGGCCGAAGATCTCCAGGATCACGCCGCTGCGGTCGACGACCTTGGCGTTCCAGGCCTTCTCCAGATTGCGCTGCTGGACGGGCGAGAGGGCGTCGTCGACCACCACGACGTCGATCGCCTCGACCTCGCAGAGCAGGCGCAGCTCCTCGACCTTGCCCTTGCCGAACAGGGTGGCGGGAGAACGCTCGCGCAGCGGCACGACCCGGGCCTCGACCACCTCGAGGTCGAGCGCCAGGGACAGCCCCACCGCCTCCTCAAGCCTGGCTTGCGGATTGCGCGCGAGGGCCTGCGAAGGCCTTACAGGATGTAGGACCAGCGCCTTCTGGACCGGGACGCCGTGGTCGATGAGTTGGGTCAATCGTCTTGTTCTGGACCGGGCTCGTACAGCTGGACCGGCTGGGCGGGCATGATTGTCGAGATGGCGTGCTTGTACACGAGCTGGGACTGGCCGTCGCGGCGCAGCAGGACACAGAAGTTGTCGAACCAGCTCACCACGCCCTGCAGCTTCACACCGTTCACGAGGAAGATGGTCAGGGGGGTCTTGGATTTCCGCACGCTGTTGAGGAACGTGTCCTGCAGGTTCTGTTTTTTGTCGGTCATGGGGATTCCCCTTCTTGTTCTTGGCCGGAAGGCAGAAGGCCCTCCACACACGCAAGCCCGTCATGCTTGGCGCCTGTCGGCGCCGTCCGCAACCGCGAACGGACCGCCAGGGGTCAGATGACCGAAGCTTGGGCGGCTTCTATGTAGAGCGCCCGCAACCGTGTCGCCACCGGGCCCGGAACGCCGTCGCCGATCGTCTCGCCGTCCAGCGACACGACCGGAAGCACGAGCGCGCCGGCTCCGGTGATGAACGCCTCGCGGGCGTCTTTGGCTTCCTGTGGCGTGAAGGCCCGCTCCTCGAAGCGGATATTCTGCTCGCCGAGCAGGGCGATGACGCTCTTGCGGGTGACGCCGCGCAGGATGTTGGCGGTGGTGTCGCGGGTGCGCAGCACGCCGTCGGCGTCGACGATCCAGGCGTTGGAAGAGGCGCCCTCGGTGACCAGGCCGTCGCGATCGACGAACCAGGCCTCGGCGCAGCCCTGTTCCTTGGCCGCCTGTTTGGCGAGCGCGTTGGGCAGCAGGCCGACGGTCTTGATGTCGCAGCGACCCCAGCGGTTCTCAGGCAGGGTGATGACCCCTACCCCCTTCGCCGCGCGAGCTTCGGCGGCCTTGCGATCCAGGCTCTTGGCGGTGACCACCATGGCCGGCAGCGGCTGGGGATCGGGGAAGGCGTGATCGCGCCGGGCGACGCCGCGCGTGACCTGCAGGTAGACCAGTCCGTAGCGAACGCGATTGCGGCGAACGGCCTCGCGCAGCACCAGCTCCAGCGCCTTGCGGCCCATGGGGCGGGCGATGCGCAGCTCGTCCAGACTGCGCTCGAGGCGTTCGAAATGGCCCAGGCTGTCGACCAGCTTGCCGTCAAACACGGCCCAGACCTCATAGACGCCGTCCGCCAGCTGGTAGCCACGATCCTCGATGTGAACCGCCGCATCGCCATGTCGGATGAAACGGCCGTTGACGTAAGCCCAGCGCGACATCAGTCCTCCCCGTCCTCGACGGTCCGCGCGCCGGTCAGGCCGAGGGACTTGAGTTTCCGGTGCAGCGCGGATCGCTCCATACCGATGAAGGCGGCGGTGCGGGAGATGTTTCCGCCAAAGCGCAGGATCTGGGCGTTGAGATACTCGCGCTCGAACAGCTCCCGCGCTTCGCGCAGCGGCAGGGCGATGATCTTCTCGGTGCCGATGGCGCTGCCGTTGGAATCGGGCGGAGCCTCGGACGGCAGCATGGCGGCCGTGATCGGCTCGTTGGGATCGCCGGACGCCAGGATCATCATCCGCTCGACGTTGTTGCGCAGCTGGCGGACGTTGCCGGGCCACTCATGAACCTGCAGCGTCGCCAGGGCGTCCTCGGCCAGTCGCCGGCGCGGCAGGCCTGTGGCCTCGGCGATGCGATCGATGAAGTAGGTGATCAGTTCAGGCAGGTCGTCGCGGCGCTCCGCCAGGCCCGGCACCCGGATCGGCACGACATTGAGCCGGTGGAACAGGTCCTCGCGGAACCGGCCGGCCGCGATCTCCTCGCGCAGGTCGCGGCTGCTGGACGATATCACCCGCACGTCGACCTGCACATCGTTGTCGCCATCGACCCGCCGGAAGCGCTGCTCGACCAGCACCCGCAGGATTCGGCTCTGGGTCTCGCGCGGCATGTCCGCCACCTCGTCGAGGTAGAGGGTGCCGCCGTGGGCGCGCTCGAACACGCCGATCCGGCTGGGCCGACCGCCTTCGCCCTCGGCGCCGAACAGCTCCAGATCCATGCGCTCGGGGGCCATGCCGGCGGCGCTGATGGCGACGAACTCGCCCTTGGCCCGGGGGCTGGAGCCGTGGATCAGCCGGGCGACCAGCTCCTTGCCCGATCCGGCCGGGCCGGCGATCAGCACGCGGCTGTTGGCGGGCGCCACCTTGGCGACCAGCTGGCGCAGCTGCTGGGCGGCCGCCGATCGGCCGATCAGGCCATCCGGCGTCAGGGTCTGGGTCCGCAGGCGGCGGTTTTCCCGCTTGAGACTGGCCTGTTCGATCGCCCGCTCGACGACCATCAGCAGCCGGTCGGACTTGAACGGCTTCTCCAGAAACTCGTAGGCGCCGCGCTTGATGGCGTTGACCGCCGTCTCGATGTTGCCGTGCCCGCTGATCATGATGATCGGCAGGTCGGCGTCGAGGGTCTTGACCAGATCCAGCAGCTCAAGGCCGTCCATGCCGCCGCCGTGCATCCAGATGTCGAGCACGATGAGCGTCGGCTTGCGCGCCCGGATCGCCGCCAGCGCCTGCTCGGAGTCGGCCGCGGTGCGCACCGCGTAGCCCTCGTCCGAGAGGATGCCGGAAACCAGTTCGCGAATGTCCGCTTCGTCATCGACGACCAGAACGTCAGCCGCCATGCGCCGCCTCCTTCATCTCAGGCGCGGCCGTCCTACGCGCGGTTGGAAAACAGAGTGTGACGCGAGCCCCCGACAGCGCCTGGGCGTCCCCCAACGCCAGTTCGCCGCCGTGGTCCTCGCAGATCCGCTTCACGATCGCGAGGCCAAGGCCGGTGCCCTTCTCGCGGGTCGTCACATAGGGCTCGGTCAGCCGGTCGCGATCCCGCGACGGCAGGCCCACGCCATTGTCCTCGACGACGAAGGACAGCATTTCGCCCTCGAGCCGCAGGGCCGCATGAATGCGTCCCTCGCCGGCGGCGAGGTTGCGCCCGGAGACAGCCTCGGCGGCGTTCTTGAGGATGTTGGCCAGCGCCTGGCCGACCATCCGCTCGTCGCAGCTCAGCACCTGGCCCTGCGGCGGCTCGTCCATCTCGACGACGATCTCCGGACTGGCCACCCGCTGGGCGAACACCGCCTGCCGCAGCATCTCCGCAGGGTCGGTCTCGGAGAAGCGCGGCGTCGGCATGCGGGCGAAGGCGGAGAACTCGTCGACCATCCGGCCGATGTCGCCGACCTGGCGGATGATGGTGTCGGTGCAGCGGTCGAAGGTCTCCAGGTCGCTGGTGATCTCCTTGCGGTACTTCCGCCGGATCCGCTCGGCGGACAGCTGGATCGGGGTCAGCGGGTTCTTGATCTCGTGGGCGATGCGGCGGGCCACATCCTTCCAGGCGGCGTTCCGCTGCGCGGTGATCAGGCGGGTGATGTCGTCGAAGGTCAGGACCACGCCGTCGGCGGCCGCGCCGCTGGCCCGCACGCGGAGACGGCGCGTCTCGGCGCCCCGCACGACATCCACCTCTTCCTCGACCTCGGCGCTGATCTCCACAGCGCGCTCGGCGACCGCCACGAGCTCGGGCGCAAGATCCTCGAGCGCCTGCCCGGCCATGGCTCCGGGCTCCACGCCCAGCAGCACCGCGGCCTGGCGGTTGCTGGCCGACACCGCGCCGGCGCCGTCCAGGCCGATGACGCCGGCGCTGACGCCGGAGAGCACGGTCTCGATGAAGGTGCGGCGGGTCTCGGCATCGAGGCTGGCCGTCTTCAGCGCCACCTGTTGAACCTGAAGATCATTGGTCATGCTGTTGAAGGCCCTCGACAACATAGCCATTTCTTCAGGTTGACGCGCGGTATCGACCCGGGCACCGAGGTCCCCCTGTGCAATGCGGCCGGCGGCCTGGATCAGGCGCGCCACCGGGGCGGCGATCGAGTTGCCGACCGGTATGGCCAGCCAGGCGGCGCCGACCAGCAGCAACAGCACGGTCTCGACGTAGGTGAGCGCGAAGGCGGCCTGGAGGCGTAGCTTGTTATCATCGGCCTCGCGGTAGGTGATCAGCTGCGCCTCGGCGTCGCGCAACTGGCCGAGGATGCCCGGGCTGGCCGGCGTCACCACGTAGAGATAGGCGTCCTCGTAGGCGCTGAGCCGATGCAGGCCGCGCAGCAGGTCGGTCGAGGGGAAGGTCTCGGCCGAGGTGACACCCTCGTCGGCGGAATCGAAGCTGGTCGCCGGTGGGGCGAGGAAGGCCGGCGCGCCCCGTCCCTCGCTGCGGGCCATGATCCGGCCCTCGCGGTCGATGACGTAGGCCGCCGTGAAGGCGCCCGCTGACAACTGGCCCAGATACTGGCTGTAGGCCACGGGCGAGGAGTCCAGCGCATCCCGGGCCTGGTTGAGCTCCTGGCCGACCGTGGTGACGTTCTGGCCGAGATCGTCGGTCCGCTCCTTGACGTAGGTGCGCGCGACGCCGGCGGAGTTCTCGACGATGGTGCGGACCTTCTGGCTGAACCAGTAGTCGACGCCGGAGATCACCACGCCGCCGAAGAACAGCGCCACGACGATGGCCGGGGCGACAGTGGCCAGGCCGAAGATGGCCATGAACCGCAGCTGCAGCCGGGCGCCGGCGTCGGCGTGACGACTGCGCAGGAGCCGCAGCACCCGCATCGCCACCAGACTGGCCAGCACCAGAATCAGGAACAGATTGAAGCCCAGCAGGGCCAGCATCACCTGAACGTCGGCGCCGATCGGTCCGACATCCGGCGGGCGCGAAGCGAGCAACGCGCCGGTGATGGTGAGGAGGACCGCAAGGACATAGCCGCCACCCAGCAGGTAGCGCGACTCCACAACGCGCCGCCAGGCGGGCAGCGGCGCGTCGACGATACTGTCGTCCTGTGACGCGGTGGAGCTCATGAAGGCAGCCTAGGTCGAACTGCGTCCTGACTGCAACAGGGATGTGGCTGAACAGTGTCAGCGCTTGCCGCGCACCATTTCCACGCCGAGGTCCTGGATCTTCTTGCGCAGCGTATTGCGGTTGAGGCCGAGAATCTCGGCGGCCCGCACCTGGTTGCCGCGCGTCGCCGACAGGGTCAGCTGGATCAGCGGCCGCTCGACCTCCTCGAGCACGCGATCGTAGAGCCCCGCCGCGGGCACGCCGTCCGGCTGGTCGGCAAAGTGGGCGGCGAGGTGGCGTTCCACCAGCTGGGACAGGGTCAGGGGCCCCGATTCGCCGACCACCGGCGCATGATCCTGCAGCTCCCGCTCCACGATCCGGGCGGTGATCAGTTCCTCGCCGTAGAGCGCGCAAACCCGGCGGACCAGGTTCTCCAGCTCGCGGACATTGCCGGGCCAGTCGTGGGTCTTCATCCGGTCGAGGGCCGACTGATCTATGGTCTTGGACGGCAGGCCCTCGCGGGCGGCGCGCAGCAGGAAGGACCGGGCCAGGTCGGGAATGTCCTCGACCCGATCACGCAGCGGGGGCAGCCGCACCGGCGCCACGTTCAGCCGGAAGAACAGATCCTCGCGGAACAGCCCTTGCTGGATAAGGCCGCGCAGGTCGCGGTTGGTGGCGGCGATGATCCGGACGTTGGGCGGCCGGCTGGTCCTGGGATTGATCGCCGGCTCGGCCCCGTCGATGACCCGCAGCAGGCGGCTCTGGGCGTCCAGGGGCATGTCGCCGATCTCGTCGAGGAACAGGGTGCCGCCATCGGCCTCGACCAGCTTGCCAAGGTCGCCGTCCCCGCGCCCGAACAGCTCGGTCTCGACCCGCTCGCGCGGCACGGCAGCCAGGTTGATGACCACGAACCGGCCGTCGCGACGGCGGCCCAGGTCGTGCAGCGCCCGGGCGACCAGTTCCTTGCCGGTGCCGCTCTCGCCCAGGATCAGCACTGTCAGGTCGGCCCCGACCAGGCGGGCGACCGTTCGGTAGACCTCCTGCATGGCCGCCGAGCGGCCGATCAGCGGCAGGCGCTCGTCCTTCATGGCCCGGGCCTGGGCCTTGGCGGCCTCGCTGTCGGCGGGGCGCGAGAGGGCGCGTCGGGCGGCGGCGGTGATGTCGTCCAGGTCGAAGGGCTTGGAGATGTACTCGAAGGCGCCTGCATCGGCGGCGTTGACCGCCGTCAGCAGAGTGTTCTGGGCGCTCATCACGATGATCGGCAGCTTGGGCCGTTCCTTGCGGATGCGCGGCAGCACGTTGAACACGTTCTCGTCGGGCATCATCACGTCGGTGAGGATCAGGTCGCCCTCGCCTTCCTCGGCCCATTTGAGCAGGGTCGAGGCGTTGCCGGTGGCGCGCACCTGGTAGCCCAGCCGGGTGAAAGCCTGGCTGAGGACGAGCCGTATCGAGCTGTCGTCATCGGCGATCAGGATCTTCTTCGACGCATTGGCGGCGGCGTTCATTCGGCGCTCTCGATACTGGCTACGGGCAGAAGGACACGGAACACGGTCCGGCCCGGCTCGGATTCGAAGTCGATCAGTCCGCCGTGCCCGGCGACGAGCTTGGCGCAGAGGGCCAGGCCCAGGCCGGCGCCCGACGCCTTGGAGGTCACGAACGGCTGGAACAGGTGGTCGCGCATGTGGGCCGGCACGCCCGGGCCGTTGTCCTGGATGCGGACCTCAAGCGGCGCGCCCTTAAGGACCTGGCCGTCGCTGCCACGGACCCGCACGCCAGGGCGCCAGGCCGTGGAGACGGTGATGGCGCCACGCCCGTCGCCGCGACCGTGCGCGGCCTCGGCGGCGTTCTTGACCAGGTTGAGGAAGATCTGGATCAGCTGATCCTCGTTGCCCCAGGTCGGAGGCAGCGAGGGATCGTAGCGCTCCTTCAGCTGCAGGCCGTCGGCGACGCCGTTGGCGACCAGCGCCCGAACCCGGTCCAGCACCTTGTGGATGTTGACGGCCTCGCGCTCGGGCGGGGCATCGTCGCTGAAGGCTTCCATCCGGTCGACCAGACGGCGGATCCGCTCGGTCTCGTCGACGATCAGCTGGGCCAGCGGCTGGTCCTCGGCGGCCGCGCCGGTCTTCAGAAGCTGGGCGGCGCCGCGGATGCCGGCCAGCGGGTTCTTGATCTCGTGCGCCAACATGCGGCCAAGGCCGACGACGGAACGCAGCCCGGCCCGGTCGACGCTCCGCTCTGCCCCCAGGCCTCCGCCGCGCACGTGCAGCGTCAGTAGCACGGCCTCCCCGCCCAGCGGCGTGGCGGCGCAGTCGGCCTCGAAGGCCGGATGGCCGAACAGGGCGATCTCGACGGCGTGCTCGCGCACTCGCACACCTTCGTCCAGCGCGCGGGCGATCAGGGCGACCAGCGGCGAATCCGGCGGCAGGGCCCCGGTGACCCGGCCGCGCGACAAAAGGCCCAGACCCTGACCGAACAGCGCTTCGGCCGCTTCGTTGGCGGCCGACAGGGCGCCGCCGCCGTCGATCAGCAGCGCCGGCTCCGGACTCTGGTCGAAGGCGGCCGACTTGAGATCAGCGGCCCGCGACATTCCGGCGGGGTTGGGGCGACCGTTCATGCGGCGATCCTCCGGGCGGGATGGGACCACAGCGCGGTCAGTCCGGCCTCCACGGCCGCCGGGTCGTCCAGGCTGCAGAGACGGGCCCGCGCCTCGCGTCGGACCTGCGCCTCGGCCGGCCAGGGCGCGGCCTCGATGTAGGCGGCCAGATGCTTGCGGAACATGCGAAGGCCCAGGCGCTCGCCGTAGAAGGCCAGGCTGTCGCGGAAGTGGTCGAGGGCGATCACCAGGCGCTCGGCGATGGTCGGCTCGGCCTCTTGGGGACGTCCGTCCAGCTCCGCCTCGATCGCCCGGGCGATCCAGGGCCGTCCGACGATGCCGCGCCCGACCATCACGCCATCGGCGCCCGACTGCGCCAGCGCGGCGGCGGCGGTGGAGCCGTCGACGATGTCGCCGTTGACGATGACCGGCACGGAGACCGCGTCCTTGACCGCCCGCACGGCGGACCAGTCAGCGGCGCCCTTGTAGAACTGGCAGCGCGTGCGGCCGTGGACCGTGATCGCCCTTGCGCCGACCGCCTCCGCGCGACGGGCGAATGCCGGCGCGTTGCGGCTGGCGTCGTCCCAGCCCAGACGCATCTTCACGGTCACAGGCACGGAGACCGCCTCGACAGCGGCGGCGACCAGGCTCTCGGCCAGATCGAGGTCCCGCATCAGGGCCGAGCCGGACTGGACGCCGGTCACCTCGCGGGCCGGGCAGCCGAAGTTGAGGTCGATGATGTCCGCCCCGGCCTCCGCGGCGAGCCGGGCGCCCTCGGCGATCCAGCGCGCCTCGCGCCCGACCAGCTGGACGACCATCAGGCCTTCGCCCTCGCCCATGGCCGCGCGGCGCAGGACGTCGGGCCGACCGCGCGCGAACTCGGCGCAGGCAACCATCTCGGTCGCTGCGTACGGCGCGCCCAGTCGGGCGGCGGCGGTGCGGAAAGGCAGGTCGGAAATGCCCGTCATCGGCGCGATCCACACGCGCCCCGGTATCTCGATATCCCCGACCGTGAGCTTGCTGCTCATTCTGTAATCACCCCAATCGCATTCTTTTTAGGCATATTGTGCGGTGCGGTAAAGGGGCGTCAGCAAGCCGCGCGCCACCGGCCCCTTTCCCATCTTCCGCCGCCGCCCTAGACAGACCCCATGAGCTTTTCGGTCGTCATCGTCGCCGCGGGCGGCGGAACCCGCGCCGGGCCCGGGCTGGCCAAACAATGGCGGGCGCTGGCGGGCAAGCCCGTCCTGCGCTGGTCGGTCGAGGCGCTGGCTGCCGCGGGCGCCCGCGACATCGTCGTGGTGGTCTCGGATGACGGCGAGTCGCTGGCCGGCGCGGCGCTCGCCGGCCTGAACGGCTGGCGCACAACGCGCGGCGGCGCGACCCGCGCGGAGTCCGTCCGCAACGGGCTGGCTGTTCTGGACGGAGCCGCCGACGAGCCGGTGCTCATCCATGACGCCGCCCGGCCGTTCGTGACCGCCGCCCATGTCGCCGACCTGCTCAAGTCGCTGGAGGACGCCGACGGCGCCATTCCCGCCTTGCCCGTCGCCGACACGCTCAAGCGCCAGGGCGAGGCCGGCCTGACGACGACCTCGCGCGAGGGCCTCTGGCGAGCACAGACGCCGCAGGCCTTCCGCCGCGACCGGCTGCTGGCGGCCTATGCGGCCTGGTCTTCAGGTGAACCGACCGACGACGCCCAGGTGGTCGAGGCCGACGGCGGTCGGGTGGCCATCGCGCCGGGCGATCCGCTGCTGATGAAACTGACCTTCCCCGAGGACTTCGACATGGCCGAACGACTGGCGGGCGCGGCCCGTGTGACGCGGACCGGCCAGGGTTTCGACGCCCACCGCTGGGGCCCGGGCGAGGCGGTGTGGCTCTGCGGCGTGCGCATCGACCACGACCAGGCCCTGATCGGCCACTCCGACGCCGACGCGGGCCTGCACGCCCTGACCGACGCCATCCTGGGCGCCATCGGCGAGGGCGACATCGGCGACCACTTCCCGCCGACGGACCCGAAGTGGAAGGGCGCGGCTTCCGACCTGTTCCTGATGCACGCCGCCGATCTGGTCGCCGCGAAGGGCGGCCGCCTGATCAACGTCGACGTGACGCTGATCTGCGAGCGGCCGAAGATCAAGCCGCATCGCCAGGCCATGCGCGAGCGGCTGGCGCAGATCCTGGACCTGCCGCTGGACCGGGTGTCGGTCAAGGCGACCACGACCGAGGGCATGGGCTTCACCGGCCGCGGCGAGGGCCTCGCGGCCCAGGCGCTGGCGACGGTTGAAACGCCGGCCTGACCGGCGTCAGCCGCCGGTCAGGTTTCGCCAGAGCGCCCCGACCAGGTTGGTGTAGTCGTCGGTCCAGGGCTTGACGCCATCGGTCGGCGGCACGGTCCAGAAGCCCTCGGCCTCGTAGGGGGCCAGCGCCGCGCGGGTCCTGCCGACGATCATGACGTCCTCGCTGGATTCCCAGTAGCGCGGGAAGGCGCCGCCCTGGCGGTACTCCTGCAGCAACGGATAGCCGCCCGCGGCCAGCACGACGGCGGCGGCGGGCTTCTTGAGCTCCAGGTTGCGGTTGGACAGGTGCAGGATCAGCACCCCGTTGGGCTTGAGCTTGGCGAGGTAGCCCTGCACCGCCTCGACGGTCATCAGATGGGCGGGAATGGCGTCGGACGAGAAGGCGTCGATCAGCAGGATGTCGAACGCCGCGTCCGGCTGCTTCTGCAGCGTCAGCCGGGCGTCGCCGACCACGAAGTCGACCTGCCCCTTGGCGCATTCGGTGGTGTAGGTGAAATCCCCGCTGGCGTGAGCGATGTCGATGACCAGCGGGTCGATCTCGAAGAAGGTCAGGTGGTCGCCGGGCCGCACGTAGGCGGCCACCGACCCGGTGCCCAGCCCGACGGCGCCGACCCGCATGGTCGGCCGCACCAGCTGGGTCATGGTGAACACCTGGCCGATCGGCGTCTCCTGGGCGTAGTAGACCATCGGCTTGCAGCGCCAGCGCGCGTCCGGGACCTGCGCGCCGTGCAGCGTGGTGCCGTGGGCCAGCAGGCGGATCGGCCCGCCCAGCCGCGGCTCCTGAACCGTGGTCTGGCGCAGCACCCCGAAGAAGGACCGCTGGGTGCTGATCACCTCGGCCGGGTCGCTGACCACATGGGCGCCGACCGACAGCAGGCCCAGCAGGGCGGTGAACACCAGGCCCCTCTGGCGCAGCAGGAAGGCCGAGACGATGCCGATGGCCAGCAGGGTCTTCAGCGTCATCATGCGGTCAAAGGTGAGGATGTCGCGGATGTGGCCGGCGAACAGGATCGCCGCCAGCACGGCCATGACGCCGGCGACGAGGACGCCGGCCTCCCAGACCGTCAACCGGCCCCAGCGCCAGGGTCGCGCCAGTCCGGCCAGCGCCAGGACCAATGGATACTCCATGACCCAGTCGAACACCTGGGGGGCCACGAAGGCGTTGAAGGCGCCGCCGACCACGCCGCCGATCGACAGGCAGAGGTAGAAGACCGTCAGATGCGCCGGGTCCGGCCGCCGCGCCACCAGCGCCTGGTGGCAGACCAGCGCCGAAAGGAAGAAGCACCCCAGGTGCAGCACCAACTGCAACGCCAGCGCGTTCCCTTGCTGCGGCAGCAGGAAGACTGTGGCCGGCAAGGCGGCGGCCTGCAGCAGGAGGGCCCAGTAGGGCGAGATCATCGGCCGCGGCTGGAAGGCGATGATGAAGGTGATCAGGTAGAGGGCCAGCGGCGCGACCCACATGAACGGGGCCGAGGCGACATCGGTGGCCAGATGGGTGGTCACCCCCAGCATCAGGCTGGACGGGATGGCCGCCAGGGCGATCCAGATCAGCCGCTCGCGCAGGGTCGGCGGCGCGACGGTCGCCGGCGCCGCCTGCGCTTCGGCGCCCGGCGTCGCCTGCGTCGAGCGCCAGACCAGCAGGGCCAGGGCGCCCAGGATCAGTACGAAGCCGAGATAGCCGGCGCTCCAGGTGAACCGCTGCGCCTGCAGGGTCAGCAGCGGCTCCATGAGGATCGGGTAGGCCAGCAGCGCCAGCAGACTGCCCAGGTTGCTGGCCGCATAGAGCGCATAGGGCTCGCCGCCGCCCTCGCGCATGTGGGTCCGGGCGTACCAGGCCTGCACCAGCGGGGCAGTCGCCGACAGGATCGCGAACGGCAGGCCGATCGACAGCGTCAGGACCCCGATCAGCCACAGGGCGGGCGCGGTCGAGGACGGCTCGCCCATCAGGCCGCTGATGCGCAACGGCAGGACCAGCGCCGCGATGCCGAGCGCCGCGATATGGACAATGATCTGCCGCCGTACCGTCGGCAGCTTCTGCAGGACGTGGGCGTAGCCGTAGCCGACCAGCAGCGCGAACTGGAAGAACGCCATGCTGGTGTTCCACACCGCCGGCGAGCCGCCGAGCAGCGGCAGCACCAGCTTGGCCACCATCGGCTGGACCATGAACACCAGCGCCGCGCTGGTGAAGACGGCGATCACGAACAGGGGCGGCGTTTTGACGGTCGCGGCGCGGTCGCCGGCGGGGATGTCGGTCATGGCGCTCGAATCGGGCTTGAAAGTCGGAGACGGAGGGCGATGTTGGGGCCAATCCACGCGTCGTGGCCAGTCCGGGAGATGCCTTCAATGTTTCCGCTCGAAGTCGAGACCCTCGCCCGGCTGCTGATAGACGAGGTTCGCGAGCGGCACCTGCGGGTGGTTACGGCCGAAAGCTGCACCGGCGGGTTGGTCGCGGCCGCGATCTGCTCGATCCCGGGAGCGTCGGACGTCTTCGAGCGGGGCTTCATCACCTACACCAACCGCGCCAAGGAGGAGATGCTGGGCATCCCCGGCGACATGATCGCCGACTTCGGCGCGGTGTCCGAGCCGGTGGCCCGAATGATGGCCGAGGGCGCGCTGAACAACAGCCGCGCCCACATCGCCGTGGCCATCACCGGCGTGGCTGGCCCGGGCGGCGGCTCGCCGATGAAGCCGGTCGGCACGGTGCACATCGCCACGGCGCGCAGCACGGCGGGCATCCGCCACCGACACGAGGCCTTCGACGGCGAGACCCGGCTGGACGTGCAGATGGCGGCCGTGGCCGTGGCGCTGCAGATGATGCGGGATGCGATCTAGGGGTTGTGCGTCCTTCGCGACGCTCGCCAAGAGCTCGCTCCTCAGGATGACGAACTCAGAGACGCCCATCCACGTTCGACATCCTGAGGAGCGGACCGGAGGTCCGCGTCGCGAAGGACGCAACGTCTGTCACCCCGCCCCGTACAGCGCCTTCGCCCGGTCGTCGAAGCAGCGGATCAGCTTGTCCACCGCGTGGTTGAAATTCGCGTTGAGCAGGCGGTCGAGGAAGCCGACCTTGAACTCGAAGTCGATCTCGAACTCGACGCAGGTCCCCTGCTCGTGCGGCAGGAACCGCCAGCGGTTGTTCAGCCGCCGGAACGGCCCGCTGATCAGCGAGACGTCGATACAGCGCGCCGCCGCGTCGCGCCGCACATGGGTCGAGAACCGCTCGCGCAGGAACGAGAAACCGACGCCGGCCTCGGCGTCGAGCGTGGTCACGCCCCCGCCTTCGTCCCGCTTGTTCCAGGTCCGCAGGCTTGTGACCCAGGGCACGAACTGCGGATAGCGCTCGACGTCGCCGACCAGCTCGAACAGCTGGTCGGGCGTGTAGGGCAGGATGCGTGTCAGCCTGTGGCGCAACTCAGCCCGCCGCGTCCTTGGCCTCGCGCGCGGCCTTGAGGCGCGCGAAGTCCTCGCCGGCGTGGTGCGAGGAGCGGGTCAGCGGACTGGCCGAGACCATCAGGAAGCCCTTCGACCGCGCGATCTGTTCATAAGCGGCGAACTCGTCGGGCGTCACGAAGCGGTCGACGGCGGCGTGCTTGCGGGTCGGCTGCAGGTACTGGCCGATGGTCAGGAAATCGACGCCCGCGGACCGCATATCGTCCATCACCTGCATGACCTCCTCCTTGGCCTCGCCCAGCCCGACCATCAGGCCGGACTTGGTGAAGCGGCGCGGATCGCGGTCCTTGACCCGCTCCAGCAGGCGCAGGGAGTTGTAGTAGCGGGCGCCGGGCCGGATCGAGAGATACAGCCGGGGCACGGTCTCGAGGTTGTGGTTGAAGACGTCCGGGGCCGAGTCGATGACGATCTCCGCCGCGCCGTCCTTGCGCAGGAAGTCGGGCGTCAGGATCTCGATGGTCGTGTCCGGCGCGGCGGCGCGGATGGCATAGACCACGGCCGCGAAGTGGGCCGCGCCGCCGTCGGCCAGGTCGTCGCGGTCCACCGAGGTGATGACGACGTGCTTGAGGCCCATCTTGGCGACGGCCTCGGCCACGCGGGCCGGCTCGGTCGGGTCCAGCGGGTTGGGCTTGCCGGTGGCGACGTTGCAGAAGGCGCAGGCCCGCGTGCAGATCTCGCCCATGATCATCATCGTGGCGTGCTTCTGGGTCCAGCACTCGCCGATGTTCGGGCAGGCCGCCTCTTCGCAGACGGTCGTCAGCCCGTGCTGGCGGACGATGTCGCGGGTTTCACTGTAGCCGGCCGAGCCGGGCGCCCGCACGCGCAGCCAGTCCGGCTTGCGCAACAGGGGCGTATCCGGGCGGTTCTGCTTCTCGGGATGGCGCGGGCGCGCCTTGAGAGTGTCGATGACCGTCGCCATGGCGCCTAGATCGGCCTTCCGGGCCGCCGGATCAAGCCGGATGACGGCATATCGACCTTGCGGGGTTCGCGACGCGGCGCTGCCGCTCCTCACCCTGACGAAATTATGTGCAACGCCCCCACGTTCGTCATCCTGAGGAGCGATCTGTCAAGATCGCGTCGCGAAGGACGCAAAGCGCCGACGCGCTCCACTATGCTCGCCACAGGCGCGAGGACTTGCAGGCCGGGCCGGATACACACGAGACTGCAAGCGATGCGTCGCCTGACCGCCCTCGCCTGCCTGCTAGTGCTCCTGTCCGGCTGCGGCGGAGCGGGCGACCGCGCGCCGTTCACCGAGAGCCGTATCCCGCCCTCGCTCGGCCCCGGCTTCTGGGCGCCCGAAGGCTGGGCCTGGGGCCTGATCGGGGTCGGCGACGCGCCGGTGCAGCGCTATGGCGTGTCGAGCACGCTGGGGACGCCCAGAGCCAACATCCTGATCCTGACCGGACAGGGCGAGACCGCGGAGGTCTGGTTCGAGACGGTGCGCGACCTGAACGCCGCCGGCCATACCGTCTGGGTTCTGGAGCGCGCCGGACAGGGGGGCTCGGCCCGCTATGGCGGCCCACATGACCTGATCCACGCGCCGACCTTTGACGACGACCTCGCCGTCGTGCGGAGCCTGACGCGCACGCTGGCGCAGGGCTCGCCGGAGACGCCGGTGATCCTGGTCGGCGCCGGCCTGGGCGGCCTGGTGGCCCTGCGCGCGGTCCAGCAGGGCGCGGCCGTCGACGGCCTGGTTCTATCCGCCCCGGACCTCAAGCCGGACGGCGCTCTGGACGGTTGGCAGATGTGGCTCGCGAAGGTCGGACTGGGGGCTGTTCCGCAAGGGCTTGGAACCGGCTGGAAACGCGATGCGCCGGACGCCTTCGCGCGCGGCCAGACCGGCGACCGGGTTCGAGGAAGCCTGCAGGCGGCCTGGCAGGTCGCCAACCCCGACCTGCGCATGGGCGGAGCCAGCCTGGGCTGGCGCGGCGCTTTCGCTGAAGCCGCCAACGCCGCGAGCGACGGCCTGGCGGCGACGCGCACGCCGACGCTCCTGCTGGCCGCCGGCGGTGGTGAGGGCGAAGACGCCTGTCCCGGTTTGCCGGCCTGCAAGGCCGCGGTGCTGCCCGGCGCCCGAGCCTTGCCCCACCTTGACCGCCCCTCCGTTCGCGCCGCCTGGCGCGACAGGCTGGAATCGTTTGTGGTCGAACGGATCGCGGCGCGCGAGGCGGCGCGGTTCCCACCGCCGAGGGCGGCGTCCGGTCACCCTTTGTGACACATCTTTTCAATGCCTCCGGCGACCGATAGGGTCCCCCCAACAATTGGTGGGAAACATCCGGGGAGTTCTGCCCACATGCCGCGTGCTTACGATGCGCGGGACGGAGAGCGGTCTGTCTTTGACGCCCTGCTCGAAGCCCGCGAACGATACGGGGCCAAGAAGCCGATCCTGGAGGACCAGGACCGCAATCCGCTCAGCTACACTGACCTGATCCGCGCCAGCTTCGCGCTCGGCCGCCGGATCGCCAGCTTCACCGAGAAGGGTGAGCGGGTCGGGGTCCTGCTGCCGTCCGGGTCCGGCGTCGTGGTCACCTTCTTCGGCCTGCATGCCTTCGGGCGCATCCCGACGATGCTGAACTTCACCTCCGGCCTGCGGAACCTGAGGGCCGCCTGCAAGCTGGCCGGCGTCAAGCGGGTCCTGACCGCGCACCGCTTCATCGAGCAGGGCAAGCTGCACGACCTGGTCGACGCCCTCGAGGAGAGCGCCGAAGTCATCTACCTCGAGGACGTCCGCGAGAAGATCGGCCTGGCCGACAAGCTCTACGCGGCCACCGCCGGCATGTTCCCCAAGCGGTTCCGGGTCAATCTCAAGCCGGACGAGCCGGGCGTGATCCTGTTCACCTCCGGCAGCTTCGGCGCCCCGCGCGGCGTTGTGCTGAGCCACGCCAACCTGGTCAGCAACGTGCGCCAGATCGAGGCGCACATCGACCTCGACCCCGACTGGGTGATGTTCAACCCGCTGCCGACCTTCCACTGCTTCGGGCTGACCGGCGGCGTGCTGCTGCCGATCCTGACGGGCATGAAGGCGTTCGAGTATCCCTCGCCGCTGCACATCAAGCAGATCCCGCCGCTGATCAAGGACAGCGGCGCCTCGATCCTGCTGGCCACCGACACCTTCCTCAACCAGTACGCCCGCTCCTCAGACGCCGATGAGCTGTCAGGCCTGAAGTTCATTGTCTGCGGCGCCGAGAAGGTGCGGGACGAGACCCACAACCTGATCGCCGAGCGGTTCGGGAACATCCCGGTGCTCGAGGGCTACGGCGCGACCGAGGCCTCGCCCGTGGTCGCCGTGAACAAGCCGGTCGACAACCGTCGCGGCACCGTCGGCGGCATGCTGCCCGGCATGGAGACCCGCATCGAGCCGGTCGAGGGCATCAACGAGGGCGGCCGCCTGTTCCTGCGCGGGCCCAATGTCATGGCCGGCTACCTCAACGAGGCCGGCGGGATCGATCCCCTGCCGGGCGGCTGGCACGACACCGGCGACGTGGTCACCATGGAAGGAGACGATCGCTGGGTGACCATCAAGGGCCGGGTGAAGCGCTTCGCCAAGATCGGCGGCGAGATGGTTTCCCTGACCGCCGCCGAGGACCTGGCCGTGGCCGTCTGGCCAGAAGGCCGCCACGCGGTCATCGCCATGCCCGACAAGAAGAAGGGCGAGCGGCTGGTGCTGTTCACTGACCGGCCCGACGCCGATGTCGGCCCGCTGGTCGCCCACGCCCAGAGCATCGGCGCGCCCGAGCTGGCCGTGCCGCGTCGGATCATCAAGATCGCCGAGGTGCCCGTCCTGGGCACCGGCAAGACGGACTATGTCGCCATCCAGCGAATGGCCGATACGGACTCGCGGGCGGCGTAGCACTCGGGGGAGACAACCGATGGATCGACTGTCCGGATTTGCGCCGCAGGTGCTGAGCATCCTGCGCATCGTCGCGGGGCTGGCCTATCTGCAGCACGGGCTGATGAAGATCTTCCAGTTCCCGGCCGCCGTGATGGACGGGCCCCTGCCCCCGATGATGGTGGCGGCCGGCTGGCTGGAGATTGTCGGCGGGGTGCTCATCGCCCTGGGCCTGTTCACCCGCCCGGCCGCCTTCCTGATGTCGGGCATGATGGCCATCGCCTACTGGCTGGCGCACGGCTCCAAGGGCCTCTACCCCGCCACCAACGGCGGCGAGCCGGCCCTGCTGTTCTGCTTTATCTTCCTCTACCTGGCCTGCGCCGGCGGCGGGCCGCTGAGCCTGGACGCCATCCTCCGCAAGAAGGGCTGATCAGGCCGCGAGCTCGACGACGTCGGCGCGCGTGCAGGTGACGTTCAGGATGCTGGTCTCGACGCTCAGGCGTTCAACGACGGCGTCCTGGACGATCATCGTGTAGCGGCGGCTGCGTTCGCCCAGGAATAGCGCCGACTCCTGGCTGGTCAGCCCCAGCTTGCGGGTGAACTCCAGATTGCCGTCCGACAGGAACCGCAGCCTGCCCTCGGGATCGATGGTCGACGACCAGGCGGAGAGGGCGAACGGATCGCTGGCGGCGATGACCAGCAGCTGCTGGAAGCCGGCCGCCCGGAACTGATCGGCCATGGCAACGAAATCCGGCAGGTGCACTTGATGGCAGACCGGCGTGAAGGCGCCGGGCACGCCGATGACCAGCGACCGCCTGCCGGCGAAGAGCGGCTCGGTTCCAATCGTTCGAACGACGCCGCCGGCCAGCTCGGCGAGAGCAGCCGGGGGTACGCGCCGGCCTGTCTTGATGGGTCCTAACATGCCGCCGGTGTACAGGCGGCGTGGAGACCGGGACCTTAACGCCCCCTGCGACCGGACGTCTCAGAGGTGCAGGACCCTGCCGAAGCTTTCGAGGACGGCCTCATGCATGGCCTCACTCATCGTCGGGTGGGCGAAGACCGTGGCCATCAGATCTTCCTCGGTTGCTTCGAGGGTGATGGCGACGCCGAAGCCCTGGATCATCTCGGTGACCTCGTGGCCGATCATGTGGGCGCCCAGCAGTGCGCCGGTCTTGCCGTCGAACACCGTCTTGACGAAGCCCTCGGTCTCGCCGGCCGCCACGGCCTTGCCGTTGACGCGGAACGGAAACCGGCCGGCCTTGACGTCGTAGCCGGCCGCCTTGGCCGCCGCCTCGGTCAGGCCGATCGAGGCGACCTGCGGGTTGGCGTAGGTACAGCCGGGGATCGGGGTGTTGAGGTTGGCGGGCTTCAAGCCGGCGATGTGCTCGATGCAGTGGACACCCTCGTGGGACGCCTTGTGCGCCAGCCAGGGCGCGCCGGCCACGTCGCCGATGGCGTAGAGGCCGGGCACGTTGGTCGCGCAATGGCTGTCGGTGGCGACATGGCCCCGGTCGAGCTTCACGCCGAGCGCCTCGAGGCCCAGGTTCTCGGTGTTGGCGGCGATGCCGACGGCGACGATGGCGACCTCGGCCTGCAGGGTCTCGGCCTTGCCGCCGACTTCGAGGTCGAGGGTCACGCCGGTCTTGCTCCTGCTCAGCTTCGTCACCTTGGCCCCGACGCGGAAGGCGATGCCGCGCTTCTCGAAGGCCTTCCTCGCCGCCTTGGAGACCTCTTCGTCCTCGACCGGCAGGATGCGATCAACAGCCTCGATCACCGTAACGTCCGAGCCCAAAGCCCGGTAGAAGCTGGCGAATTCGATGCCGATGGCGCCCGAGCCGATGACGACAAGGGTCTTCGGCAGCGCCTTGGGCGCCAGGGCGTCACGGTAGGTCCAGACTCGGTCACCGTCGCTGGCCAGACCCACGGTCGGGATCTCCCGCGCCCGGGCGCCGGTGGCGAGGATGACGTTCTTCGCCGTCACGGTGCGCGAGCCGCCGGCCGTCAGAGCCACGACGACCTTCGGCGCAGGGCTACCCTTCTCGAGCTTCGCCGTCCCGGCGATGACCTCGATCCTGTGCTTCTTCATCAGGAAGGTGACGCCCTTGTTCATCGTCGCCGCCACGCCGCGCGACCGCTCGATGATCTTCGGGAAGTCGAAACCCGCCCCCTTCACCGACAGGCCGTAGTCGGACAAGTGCGACAGCTGCTCATAGACCTCGCCGCTCTTGAGCAGCGCCTTGGTCGGGATACAGCCCCAGTTGAGGCAGATGCCGCCCAGCTCCGCCCGCTCGACAATGGCGGTCTTCAGACCCAGCTGGCTGGCGCGGATGGCGGCCACATAGCCGCCCGGGCCGGAACCGATGACGATGAGATCGAAGTCGCTCAAGGGTTGGTTGCTCCTACTGGACGCTGACGGTAAAGACGGCGGGCGGCGGCGCCCGTCAGACGATCATGGTCAGAGGATCTTCGATCAACGGCTTGAACGCCTGCAGGAATTTGGCGCCGATGGCGCCGTCGACCACGCGGTGGTCGCAGGTCAGGGTCACCGTCATCACCGTGGCCACCGCCAGCTGGCCATTCTTCACCACCGGCCGCTGCTCGCCGGCGCCGACACTCATGATGCAGCCCTGCGGCTCGTTGATGATGGAGGCGAACTGCTTGATGCCCATCATGCCCATGTTGGAGATCGAGAAGGTGCCGCCCTGGAACTCCTCGGGCTTGAGCTTCTTGTCGCGGGCGCGGGCGGCCAGGTCCTTGGCCTCGACGGCGATCTGGGCCAGGCCCTTGGTCTCGGCGGCGCGGATGATCGGGGTGATCAGGCCGCCGTCGATGGCCACGGCCATGGCGATGTCCGCATGGTGGTGCATGGCGATGCCGTCGGGCGTGTAGCTGGCGTTGGCCTCCGGCACGCGGCGCAGCGCGGTGGCCACGGCCTTGATCACCAGGTCGTTGACGCTGACCTTGACGCCGTCCTTCTCGAGCATGGCGTTGATCTTCACCCGCGCCGCCAGCAGCGCGTCCAGTTCGACGTCGATGGTCAGCGGGAAGTGCGGGACGTCGCGGAAGCTGTCGGTCATCCGGCGGGCGATGGTCTTGCGCATGCCGTCGAGCGGGATCAGGTCGTAGCTGCCCGGCGCGATGCCCATCTGCTCGAGCGACTGGGCCTGGCGAGCCGGCGCGGCGGCGGGCTTGTCCTCCGAAGCCTTGGCGAAGGCGGGAGCCTTGCCGCGCGCGGCGTCAACGTCGGCCTTGATCACCCGGCCGTGCGGGCCGGAGCCGGCGATGGTCTTCAGATCCAGACCGGCGGCCTGGGCCAGCCGGCGGGCCAGCGGCGAGGCGAACACGCGCTCGCTGTCGGCCTTCGGCGCGGGAGCGTCGGCCGGAGCCGGTGCGGCAGCCTGTACGGCGGGCGCGGCTTGCGGCGTCGGCGCCACTTTCGCGGGTTCAGCGGCCTTGGGCGCAGGAGACGGCGCGGGCGCCTCGCCCTCCCCGGCCAGCCGGGCGATCACCGCGTTGACCTTGACGCCCTCGGTTCCGGCGTCGACCAGCAGGGCCTCGATGACGCCCTCGTCGACGGCCTCGACCTCCATGGTCGCCTTGTCGGTCTCGATCTCGGCGATGACGTCACCGGCCTTGACGGTGTCGCCGGCCTTCACGTGCCACTTGGCGAGGGTGCCTTCCTCCATGGTCGGAGACAGCGCGGGCATCAGGATTTCGATCGACATCAGGCTTCCCTGGAAAGATGGGCGAGGGAGGCTCCATGGGCCTCCCAGTTCTGGCCGTCGAAGGCCTCGATACGGATGTCGAGGCCGTCCACGGAGTCGAGGCAGCGGGCGTTGACCGACCAGCCGTCCGGGTTCGAGCGCGGGCGGTAGAAGCTCTTGATCCCGCAGACCTTGCAGAAGGTGTGGCGGGCGACGCCGGTGTTGAACGTGTAGCTCGTGATCTGGTCGCCGCCCGACAGCAGCCGGAACCGGCTCTCCGGCACGATCACATGGATGAAGCCGGTTTTGTCGCACATCGAGCAGTTGCACGACTGCGCCTCGACCACGGCCGGCAGCGCCGCCTCGAAGCGGACGGCTCCGCAGTGGCAACCGCCGGCGCGCCAGGTGAGGTCGGCGCTCATTGCGCCCGCTCCTCCACCTTCGTCATCGTCGGACTTGTTCCGACGACCCATGCACACGAACAGATGGCCGTGTTCATGGGTCCTCGCGACAAGCGCGAGGATGACGGGTTGGGGAAATGGCGGAGAAGCGACCCCATCACCGGTAGCAAACCGCCTTCGCCGCCGCGACGATCTTCTCGACCGACGGCAACGACAGGGCTTCAAGGTTGGCGGCGTAGGGTAGCGGCACGTCTTCCTGATGGACGCGCAGCGGCGGGGCGTCCAGGTAGTCGAAGGCGTGCTCGACGACGCGGGCGACGATCTCGGCGCCGACGCCCATCGGGCCCCAGCCTTCCTCGGCGCTGACCAGGCGGTTGGTCTTGCGGACGCTCTCAAGGATCGTCTCGTGGTCAAGCGGGCGCAGGGTGCGCAGGTCGATGACCTCCGCCTCGATGCCCTCGGCGGCCAGTTCCTCGGCCGCCTTGAGCGCCAGGCCGACCATGCGGCTGTGGGCGGTCAGGGTGACGTGCGAGCCTTCGCGGCGGACCTTGGCCTTGCCGATCGGCACGATCCAGTCCTCGACATCGGGAATGTCGAACTCGGTCCCGTACATCATCTCGTGTTCGAGGAAGACGACGGGGTTGGGATCGCGGATCGCCGCCTTGAGCAGCCCCTTGGCGTCGGCCGCGTCATAGGGCGCGACGACCTTCAGGCCCGGAATCTGGGCGTACCAGGCGCTGTAGTCCTGGCTGTGCTGGGCGCCGACGCGGGCGGCCGCGCCGTTGGGGCCTCGGAACACGATCGACGACTTGATCTGTCCCCCCGACATGTAGAGCGTCTTGGCGGCGGAGTTGATGATGTGGTCGATGGCCTGCATGCCGAAGTTCCAGGTCATGAACTCGACGATGGGCTTGAGCCCCGCCATCGCCGCGCCGACCGCCAGGCCGGCGAACCCGTGCTCGGTGATCGGGGTGTCGATGACCCGGCGGTCGCCGAACTCCTGCAGCAGCTCACGGCTCACCTTGTAGGCGCCTTGGTACTGGGCGACTTCCTCGCCCATCAGGAAGACGTCGCCGTCGCGGCGCATCTCCTCGGCCATGGCGTCGCGCAGGGCGTCGCGGACGGTGATGCGGACCATCTTCGTGCCGGCGGGGATCTCGGGGTCGTTGAGCACAGGCTTGGGCGTGGGTGCGGCCTTCGCGACGGCCGCTGGCGCGGCCTCCTCAGGCTGACGAATGGTTTTGCTGACATCGTCATCCTGAGGAGCCGGCGCAGCCGGCGTCGCGAAGGACGCACTGTCGCCCTCCCCGATCCGCGCGATCGGCGTATTGACCTTCACGCCCTCGGTCCCGGCCTCGACCAGCAGCGCGCTGATCACGCCCTCGTCGACGGCTTCGACCTCCATGGTCGCCTTGTCGGTCTCGATCTCGGCGATGACGTCGCCGGCCTTCACGGTGTCGCCGGCCTTCACATGCCACTTGGCGAGGGTGCCCTCCTCCATGGTCGGAGACAGCGCGGGCATCAAGATGTCGACGCTCACTGGGCGGCCTCCAGGTAGACGTCGGTATACAGCTCCGACGGATCCGGTTCGGGGCTGGTGCGGGCGAATTCGGCGGCGGCGGCGACGATGGTCTTCACCTCCGCGTCGATGGCCTTCAGCTCGTCGTCGGTCACCTTGGCGGCGGCCAGCTTTTCACGAAGGTGTTCAATGGGATCGCGGGTCTTCTTGACCTCGTCGACCTCCTCCTTGGTGCGGTACTTGGCCGGGTCGCTCATCGAGTGGCCGCGGTATCGGTAGGTCTTCATCTCGAGGATGTAGGGGCCCTTGCCGCTCCGGGCGTGTTCAGCGGCGCGGGCGCCGGCTTCGGCGACCGCCTCGACGTCCATGCCGTCGACTTCCTCGCCCGGAATATTGAACGACACGCCGCGCTTGTGCAGCCGGGTCTCGGAGCTGGACCGCTCGATCGAGGTGCCCATGGCGTACTGGTTGTTCTCGACCACGTAGACGACCGGCAGGTCCCAGAGCTCGGCCATGTTGAAGCTCTCGTAGACCTGGCCCTGGTTGGCGGCCCCGTCGCCGAAGTAGGTGAAGCTCACCTTGCCGTTGTCGCGGTACTTGTCGGCGAGCGCCAGGCCTGTGCCCAGGCTCACCTGCGCCCCGACGATGCCGTGGCCGCCGTAGAAGCCGGCCTGCGTCGAGAACATGTGCATCGACCCGCCCTTCCCCTTCGACGAGCCGCCGATGCGCCCCGTTAGCTCGGCCATGACCTCGTTGGGGTCCATGCCGGCGGCGAGCATGTGGCCATGGTCGCGGTAGCCAGTGATGATCTGGTCGCCCTGTTGCGCGATCGACTGCATGCCGACGGCGATGGCTTCCTGGCCGATGTAGAGGTGGCAGAAGCCGCCAATCAGGCCCATGCCGTACAGCTGGCCTGCGCGCTCCTCGAAGCGGCGAATGAGCAGCATGTCCCTGTAATACTTGAGAAGCTGCTCTTTCGGGGAAGTCTTGACACCGGTGTCATACTTCTTCCCCGATGTCGATTTCGCCTTGGGCGCGGTCGCCATCGAATTCTCCCTGGATCGTCCCATACCGGCCTGTTTCTTCCCGATCTCGGCGAGCGGGACGAAAACTTCGACCTCGCTCAGGGGGTTTCGCGGATCACATAATCCTTCGGGTCCGCGAAGCCTAGAAGAGAACGGGCGCGTTCCTCAAGGAGGTCCGCGGACAGGCTGTTGTCGCGTAATAGCCGCGCCCGCGCCTCCAGGTCCACCCTGCGCTGGCGCAGCTCGGCCAATTCCTTCGAACGTGCGTTCAAAATGGCGTCACGCTGCGATGACAGCAGCAGCCCCCGCTCCCCGGTCAGGCCGTGGAACACGAAATAGACGATCAGCCCCAGAAGGGCGACCGTCGGCAGGGCTGGGCGCAGACGCTGGAACATGCCGACTCGTGGCGGTGGGACAGCTTCACCATCTGCGCGCATGGTTAAGGGGGCGTTGAAGAACGCTGCGCTGAACAGTGCAAGTCACTGCGCACACTGCAATTTCATCCGTCATCCTCGCGCTTGTCGCGAGGACCCAAGCCTGATGAGCCAAACGAAAAGGGCGCGAAGTGGACCGCGCCCTTCTTGATACCCTCCGTGTTCGTGGGTCCTCGCGACAAGCGCGAGGATGACGGCGGTGGGTAGGGTTTACCGCTGCTTGATCGCCCGACGGCCCAGGTACATCGCCATGTCGTCCAGTTGCTCCTCGATGCGCAGCAGCTGGTTGTACTTGGCGGTGCGGTCGGAGCGGGCCAGCGAGCCGGTCTTGATCTGTCCGCAGTTGGTGGCCACGGCCAGGTCGGCGATGGTTGAGTCCTCGGTCTCGCCCGAGCGGTGGCTCATGACGGCGGTGTATCCGGCGCGGTGGGCCATATCGACGGCGTCCAAGGTCTCGCTGAGCGTGCCGATCTGGTTGACCTTGACCAGGATCGAATTGGCCAGGCCCTTGTCGATGCCCATGGCGAGGCGCTCGGGGTTGGTCACGAACAGGTCGTCGCCGACCAGCTGGATCTTCTTGCCCAGGGCCGCGGTCAGCAGGCCCCAGCCCTCGAAGTCGTCTTCCGAGCAGCCGTCCTCGATGGTGACGATCGGGAACTTGGAGACCAGGCCCTCGAGGTAGGCGACCATGCCGGCCGGATCGACGGTCTTGCCTTCGCCTTCAAGCACATACTTGCCGTTCTTGAAGAACTCGGTGGCCGCCACGTCGAGGCCCAGCACGAAGTCGTCGCCGGCCTTGTAGCCCGCCGCCTCGCCCGCCTTGACGATGAAGGCCAGGGCTTCTTCGGCGCTGCCGATATTGGGGGCAAAGCCGCCCTCGTCGCCGACGTTGGTGTTGTGGCCGGCGTCCTTGAGGGCCTTCTTCAGGCCGTGGAAGATCTCCGCGCCCATGCGCAGGCCTTCGCGGAAGCTGGCCGCGCCGGTCGGCAGGATCATGAACTCCTGGATGTCGATCGGGTTGTCGGCGTGGGCGCCGCCGTTGATGATGTTCATCATCGGCACCGGCAGCACGCGGGCCGAGACGCCGCCGACGTACTTGTAGAGCGGCAGGTCTGCCGCCACGGCGGCCGCCTTGGCCGTCGCCAGCGACACGCCCAGGATGGCGTTGGCGCCCAGCCGGGCCTTGTTTTTCGTGCCGTCCAGCTCGATCAGCAGGCTGTCGACCCGGCGCTGGTCCTCGGCGTCGACGCCGGCCAGGGCGTCGTAGATCTCGCCGTTGACGGACTCGACCGCCTGCTCGACGCCCTTGCCCAGGTAGCGACCCTTGTCGCCGTCGCGCTTCTCGGACGCCTCGTGGGCCCCGGTGGAGGCGCCCGACGGCACCGCCGCGCGGCCGAAGCTGCCGTCTTCCAGGATCACGTCGACTTCGACCGTCGGGTTGCCCCGGCTGTCGAGGATTTCACGGGCGATGATGTCGACGATCTCGGTCATGGGGGCTCCGGCGTTCAAAAGGCGGGCCCCGATTAGCCCCCTGCCCCGGGAATCGCAACCGGAGGGGGCTCATTGCGTCCTTCGCGACGCCGGCCGAAGGGCCGGCTCCTCAGGATGACGAAGTCAGTAGGAGTCCACCAACCTTCGTCATCCTAAGGAGCGAGCCTCAAGCGAGCGTCGCGAAGGACGCACCGCTTGACTACCCCTACGGCCCTCCGCCAACCCTGCCGCCAAACAAGAGGAACCGCGCCATGCTGCTGGTCGAGAAGTCGGACGGGATCGCCGTCGTCACCCTGAACCGTCCCGAGGCGATGAACGCGCTCAGCAAGGCGCTGCGCAGCGAGCTGTACAAGGCGATGGTGGCGCTGGACGCCGATGACGAGGTCAGCGTGGTCATCCTGACCGGGGCCGGCACGCGGGCTTTCACGGCCGGGCTGGACCTGAAGGAACTGGGCAGCGAGCCCGGCGCCATGGGCGCGGCCAACGCCGAGGGGGCCGACGAGAATCCGGTGAAGGCCATCGAACTGTGCCGCAAACCGGTGATCGGGGCGATCAACGGCGTGGCCATCACCGGCGGCTTCGAGGTGGCTCTGGCCTGCGACGTGCTGATCGCGTCCGAGAATGCCCGCTTCGCCGACACCCACGCCCGGGTCGGCATCATGCCCGGCTGGGGCCTCTCGCAGAAGCTGTCGCGCCTGATCGGCCTCTACCGGGCCAAGGAGCTGTCGCTGACCGGGAATTTCCTGGACGCGAAGACCGCCTGCGACTGGGGGCTGGTCAACCGCGTGGTGCCGGCCGACGAACTGCTGAACGTGGCGAAGAAACTGGCCGCCGACATGGCGACCATCCCGGTCGAGACGCTGAGTCTCTACAAGTCGATCATCGACGAGGGCTACGGCCTGGCCTTCACCGACGCCATGGCGCTCGAGAACCGCCGCTCGACCGCCAACAACCGCGCGGTGACGCCCGAGGCGGTCGAAGCGCGGCGCGCGGCCATCCAGGCGCGGGGGCGGACGCAGTAGGCGTCAAGCGCCCTGCGTGCTTCGACACGCGCCTGCGGCGCTGCTCAGCATGACGTGGGCGTATAGCCTTCTCTCCACGTCATCCTGAGCAGCCGCGAAGCGGCCTGTCGAGGGACGCACCAGGTCAGCCCCAAACGCAAAACGCCGCCGGCCTCACGGCCAGCGGCGCTGCGAACCCGTTCGGGTCGGAAAGACTAGTCTTCCTTCGGCGTCAGGATCTGACGGCCGCGGTACATGCCCGTCTTCAGGTCGACGTGGTGCGGACGGCGCAGCTCGCCGGTGTCCTTGTCTTCCACGTAGGCGTTGGGGCCCAGGGCGTGGTGCGAGCGGCGCATGTTGCGACGCGACGGGGATACTTTGCGCTTGGGAACGGCCATGGTTCGTAACTCTTGGTTGGCGGCGCGCCCCAAAGGGCGTGAAAACGATAGCGGCGGCCGGGTAGGCCGCCACGTGAGGGGCGGCTTATGCCTCAAGAGTCGCGCGAGTTCAAGCGGGGTCAGCGCGGTTGCGCCAGGGGCCCCCGTCAGACCAGCCGGCTCTGCTCCTTGGCCGCGGCGATGAAGCTGGCGAACAGCGGGTGCGGGGCGAAGGGCCGGCTCTTGAGCTCGGGGTGGAACTGCACGCCGATGAACCAGGGATGGTCCGGCCGCTCGACCGTTTCGGGCAGCAGGCCGTCCGGCGAGCAACCGGTCAGGGTCAGGCCGGCGGCTTCCATCTGCTCACGGTAGCCGATGTTGACCTCATACCGGTGGCGGTGACGCTCGGAGATGGCCGTCGCGCCGTAGATCTGAGCGATCTTCGAACCCGGGTTCAGGGCGGCCTCATAGGCGCCCAGCCGCATGGTGCCGCCCAGGTCGTCGTCCTCGCGCCGTTCGACCCGCTGGTTGCCCTGCGTCCACTCGGTCATCAGCCCGACCACCGGCTCGCCGGCGGGGCCGAACTCCGATGAGGAGGCGCCGGTCAGGCCGCCGACGTTCCGCAGCGCCTCGATGACCGCCATCTGCATCCCGAAGCAGATGCCGAAATAGGGCACGTTGCGCACCCGCGCGAACTCAGCGGCGAGGATCTTGCCCTCGCTGCCGCGCTCGCCGAAGCCGCCGGGGACCAGGATGCCGTGGACGCCTTCCAGCCGGCTGGCCGCCGCGCCGTCGCGGTTTTCGAAGGTCTCGCTCTCGACCCAGTCGAGGTTGACCTTGACCCTGTTGGCGAGGCCGCCGTGGTGCAGCGCCTCGATCAGGGATTTGTAGGCGTCCTTGAGCACCGTGTACTTGCCGACCACGGCGATGGTGACCTCGCCATCGGGGTTGGTGGTCACCTGGTCGATCGCCTGCCAGCGGCTCAGGTCGGGGTCCGGGGCGTCCTTGATCCCGAAGACGTCCAGCACTTCCACGTCCAGGCCCTGCTCGTGGTAGTCGAGCGGCACGGCGTAGATGGACGAGGAGTCCATCGCCTGGATCACGGCGCTGGGCCTCACGTTGCAGAACTGGCCGATCTTGCGCTTTTCGTCGGCCGGGATGGGCTGCTCGCAGCGGCAGAGCAGGATGTCGGGCTGGATGCCGATCGAGCGCAGCTCCTTGACCGAGTGCTGCGTCGGCTTGGTCTTCATCTCGCCGGCCGTCTTGATGAACGGCAGCAGGGTCAGGTGCACAAAGCAGCTGTCGCCGCGGGGAAGCTCCTGGCCCAGTTGGCGGATAGCCTCGAAGAACGGCAGGCCTTCGATATCGCCAACCGTGCCGCCGATCTCGACCAGCACGAAGTCTGCCTCGTCGCCGTTCTCGTCGACGGCGGGAGACAGGACGAAGGCCTTGATCTCGTTGGTGACGTGCGGAATCACCTGGACCGTCGCGCCGAGGTAGTCGCCGCGCCGCTCCTTCTCGATAATCGTCTTGTAGATCTGACCGGTGGTGATGTTGTCGGCCCGCGAGGCGTTCACGCCGGTGAACCGCTCGTAGTGGCCCAGGTCGAGATCCGTCTCCGCCCCGTCGTCGGTCACGAAGACCTCGCCGTGCTGATAGGGGCTCATCGTCCCCGGATCGACGTTGAGATAGGGGTCGAGCTTGCGCAGGCGGACCTTGTAGCCGCGCGCCTGCAGCAGCGCGCCAAGGGCGGCGGACGCGAGACCTTTTCCCAGGGAGGAGACCACGCCGCCGGTGATGAAGATGTACCGGGCCATGGGAATCCAGATTAGCGCCGATTCGAGCCCGGCGCCGCCTACTTCGAACGAACGATGATCTTGTTTACTGCGGAGCGGCCGGCGTGGAGGCCGGCGTCGACGGCGCGGGGGCCGGCGTCAGCGGCAGGCCCGACTGCGGCAGAGGCGCGGTCGGCAGGGCCGGCGCGGCGTCCTGCGCGGGCGCCGGAGCCGGCGTCAGCGGCCGGGTCAGGCTGTTGGGATCGACCTTCTCCACGCCGCCGGTCAGCGAATTTGAGTTGCGTTGCGCCGCCGCCATCAGGGTCAGGCCGATGCTCAGCAGCAGGAACAGGGTGAACAGGATCCAGGTCACGCGGGTCAGCAGGTTGCCCGCGCCCCGCGCCGTCATGAAGCCCGACGGACCTCCGCCCATGCCCAGGGCCCCGCCCTCGGACTGCTGCAGCAGCACGGTGATGATGAGCGCCACACAGATGATGATGTGGAAGACGAGCAGTATGGTCAGGAGCATCGATCAGGGTCCGTTGGGCGCCGCCTGCGGCGTCCGGTCGAAACGAAGGCGCCCCTCTAGCACTCGATCCGGGGTCACGCCATAGCTGGGAAATCGCACGGGTTTCGCAAGGCCATGATTCTCGAGACTGAACGCCTGAGCCTGACGCCGGTGGCGGCCGCCGACTCCGCATTGATCTATCCGGTGATGGCCGATCCGGAGGTCATGGCCCACATGGACGTCGCGGCCATGGACGATCCCGACATGACACTGGCCTTCATCGAGGGCCGGGTCGGCGAGATGGAGCGCGGAGAGGCCTTCTACTGGTCGGTGCGCCTGGCTGCCGACGGGACCTTCCTGGGCAGCGTCGACCTGTCCGACATCGATCGTCGCCACGATCAGGCCGAGATCGGCTTTGTCCTGGCGCGCCCCGCGTGGGGCCAGGGCTATGGCTACGAGGCGGTCCAGGCGGTGCTCGGCCATGCCGCCACGCTGGGCTTCCGCCGCCTGTGGGCCCGCACCCAGGTCGGCGACAACGCCTCCGAGAAGCTGCTCGGCAAGCTGGGCTTCGAGATCGAGGGCTACATGAAGGGCCATGTCGACCACGATGGCGAGCGCCGCGACTGCCGGCTGTGGGGGTTGCTGCTTTAGGCGTGTTGCGTCCTTCGACACGCCGCTTCGCGGCTGCTCAGGATGACTGGGTCTGAAGGCTCTTCACGTAATCATGCTGAGCAGCGCCGAAGGCGCGTGTCGAAGCACGCAGTGACTACGCCCCGGCGATGATGCCCAGGAAGTCCTCGGCCTTCAGCGAGGCGCCGCCGACCAGGGCGCCGCCGACGTCCTTAACCGCCAGGATCTCGGCCGCATTCGAGGGCTTCACCGAGCCGCCGTAGAGAATCGGCGTCGCGGCGCCCTCGGCCCCGAAGCCCTCGACCAGCACCGCGCGGATGGCGACGTGGACCTCCTCGATCTGCGCCAGGGTCGGCGTCAGGCCGGTGCCGATGGCCCAGACCGGTTCATAGGCGACGGCGAACGCCTTGCCGGCCAGCTCCGCCGGCAGCGAACCCCTCACCTGCCCCGTGACGACCTGCAGCGTCCGGCCGGCCTCCCGCTCGGCCAGGGTCTCGCCGACGCAGATGATCGGCTCCAGGCCGGCCCGCAGCGCCGCCAGGGCCTTGGCGGCGACCAGCGCATCGGTCTCGCCATAGCCGGCCCGGCGCTCGGAGTGACCCAGGATGACCAGCGACGCGCCACAGTCAGCCAGCATCTCGGCCGACACGTCGCCGGTGAAGGCGCCGGAGGCCTCGGCGCGGCAATCCTGCCCGCCGACGTCGACCATGGTCCCGGCCAGGGCCTGCGCCATGCGGTGCACCAGGGTGGCGGGCGGGCACAGCGCGACCCGTGCGGCCGGCGGCTGGGCGTCGACCGCCGCGGCCACGGCGCGCGCCTCGTCGAGCGCGACCTCCAGGCCGTTCATCTTCCAGTTTCCGGCGATCAGCGGGCGGGGCGTGGTCATGCGGGGCATCCGTCGAAGTCGTTTCCAGTGGCTCGCGCCTACGCGATGCGCGAGCGGCTGTCACGCCGCACCTGCGTCGCCGCAACCGCGCCACGCTTGCGGGGTCTCATGGGCGTCCACTATACCGCCCGGGCGGCGTTCTTCGCCCCGCGCTCTCACAGGGTTCGTCTCCAGCAATGCTCGCCGCCTTCCGCAGTTTCGCGAAATCCCCCTGGGCCATCGGCCTGCTCGGCCTGATCATCGTGGCCTTCGTGCTCGTCGGCACGACGGACATCTTCGGTCCGCGGGTCGGCATTAACGTCATCACGGCCGGCTCACGCAACGTGACCCAGCCGCAGTTCCAGGCCTCGTTCCGCCGGTATCTGCAGCAGCTCGGCCAGCAGTACGGCCAGCCCGTGTCGCAGGAGATGGCGCTCGAACAGGGCATGGACCAACGCATCCTGACCGAGATGACCCGCACCGAGGCGCTGGCCGAACTGCTGCGCAGGCTGGGCATTCGGGCGCCGCAGGCGGAGCTCCGCGAGCAGCTGCGCGAGGTGCCGGCCTTCTTTGATCCGCTCACCGGTGAGTTCAGCGAAGCCAACTACCTGGACAGGCTGAAGCGCGAGGGGATGACTCGCGAGATGTTCGAGAAGGACATGCAGGACAGCCTGGTGCGCGCCCAGTTCATCCCGGCCGCCGCCGATGGCCTCAAGGCCCCGCTGGCCTATTCAGCCCTGGGCGGCGTCATCGCGCTGGAGCAGCGCGACCTCGCCTACTTCGTCGTCACGCCGCAGAGCGTGGGCAAGGTCGCCGAGCCGACCGAAGCCGAGATCCAGGCCTTCCTGAAGCAGAACGCCGCGGACCTCACCCTGCCGGAGTTCCGCGGCATGACGGTCGTGCGGCTGTCGCGCAAGGCGATGGAGCCGACGATCACGATCGACCAGGCCGAGGTCCAGAAGCGCTTCGACTTCGAGAAGGACGCTCTGTCCCAGGCCGAACTTCGGACCGTCGTGCAGATCCCCGTCAAGGACAAGGCGCAGGCCGACGCGATCCTCGCGCGGATCAGCAAGGGCGAGGACGCCCGCGTGGTGGCCGGCCAGCTGAGCATCAAGCCGATCATCTTCACCGACAAGCCGCGCTCGGCCTTCTTCGACGCCGGGATCGCCGCCGAGGCGTTCAGGCTGCCGCAGGGCGGCGCGGGCACGGTCAAGGGCGGCTTCGGCCTGGCCGTGATCAGGGTCGAGAAGGTCGTCGCCGGCCGCACCGCCACCCTGGAGGAGCACCGCGCAGAAATCGAGGCCAAGGTCCGCGCCGACATGGCCGACCGCAAGGTGTCGGAAGCCTCCAAGGTCTATGAGGACGCCCGCGCCGACGGAGTCGACCTGGCCGCCGCCGCCGCCAAGGCCGGCCTGCCGGTGACCACGATCGCGCCCGTCTCCGCCCGGGGCGCCGGGCAGGACGGCAAGCCGGTCGCCGGCCTCAGCCCGGCGGTCGTAAAGGCCGCCTTCGAGGCCACCCAGGGGGCGGACAGCGAGATCCTCGAGGAGGCGCCCGGCGAGTACTTCATCGTCCGCGTCGACCGCGTCGTCGCCCCGGCCCTGCCGCCGATGGCGGAGATCCGGCCGTACCTCGCCCGCAACCTGATGATGCGGAAGATGGCCGAGGCCGTCCGCGCCCGCGCCGAAGCCCTTCAGGCCCGGGTCCAGAAGGGCGAGTCGCTGGATGCGGTCGCGGCCTCGGCCGGCGCCAAGGTGGTTCGCATCCAGGGCGTCAGCCGGGCCACGGCCCAGGCCCAGGAAGCACTCGGCCGGGAACTGCTCGGCGCGGCCTTCAGCTCGAAGAAGGGTGATGTGTTCATCGCCGCCACTGGCTCGGGCGTCGCGGTCGCGACCATCACGGCCCTGCGGCCGGGCGACGTGCAGCAGATCGCCATGGCGGCCCGCCAGCAGCAGCCGCAGTTCACCCAGCAGATCTTCAACGACATCGGCGCCTCTGTGCAGACCTACGCCGTCGCCAGGGTGAAGGCGCAGGGCAACATCGTGAACGCCCGCGCGGCCCTCGGCGTCGCGCCCTCAGCGACGCCGGAGAAGTCCGACGCCGCGCCGAAGGGCAAGTAGTGGCGTCCGAGCCGTCCTTCGACGCGTTCGCGCAGGCCTGGGACGCCGGACGGCCGCAGGTCGTCTGGACGCGGCTGATCGACGATCTGGAGACGCCGGTTTCGGCCTATCTGAAGATCGCGCGCGGCCGGCCCTACGCCTTCCTGTTCGAGTCGGTCGAGGGCGGCGCGTGGCGCGGCCGCTATTCCATCGTGGCCATGAAGCCGGACCTGGTCTGGCGTTGCCGCGGCGACGCCGCCGAGGTGGCTGAAGGCGACGCCATCGCCGCCGGCGCCTTCACGCCGCAGGCCGGCGGGGCGCTGGACAGCCTGCGGGACCTGGTCGCCGCCTCGCGGATCGAGCTGCCGGCCGGCCTGCCGCCGCCCGCCGCCGGGGTCTACGGCACGCTGGGCTACGACATGATCCGGCTGGCCGAGAAGCTGCCGAACGTGAATCCCGACCCCCTAGGTCTGCCCGACGCGGTGATGATCCGTCCTTCGATCGTCGCCGTCTTCGACGCCATCGCCCAGGAGATCGTGCTGGTCACCCCGGCGCGGCCGGTGAAGGGGGTCTCCGCGAAGGACGCCTGGGACGCCGCCAACGCCCGCCTGGACGCCGTGCTGGCGGACCTGCGCGCCCCGATGACGCCGCCGGTCCCGGGCCAGCCGGAGGAGATCGCCTTCTCCACCCCGGTCAGCCGCGCCGACTACGCCGACATCGTCGAGAAGACCAAGTGCTACATCGAGGCCGGCGACATCTTCCAGGCCGTGGTGGCGCACCGGTTCCGGGCGCAGTTTCACCGCGACCCGTTCGCCCTCTACCGCTCCCTGCGGCGGACCAACCCCTCGCCCTTCCTGTTCTACCTCGAGTTCGGCGACTTCCAGCTGGTCGGGTCGAGCCCGGAGATCCTGGTCCGCCTGCGCGACGGCAAGGTCACCATCCGGCCCATCGCCGGCACCCGCCCCCGGGGCGTCACGCCCGAGCAGGACCTGGCGCTCGAGCAGGAGCTGCTGGCCGATCCCAAGGAACGGGCCGAGCACCTGATGCTGCTGGACCTGGGTCGCAACGACGTGGGCCGGGTCTCCCGCCTGCGCGAACCGGGCCGTAATGAACCGGCGACCGCCCGCAAGGGCCCCTCGGTGAGGGTCACCGAGAGCTTCGTCATCGAGCGCTACAGCCACGTCATGCACATCGTCTCCAACGTCGAGGGCGACGCGCCCGAAGGGCTGGACCCGGTGGACGTCCTGATGGCCGCCCTGCCCGCCGGCACCGTCTCGGGCGCGCCGAAGGTGCGGGCGATGGAGATCATCGACGAGCTGGAGATCGAAAAGCGCGGCGTCGGCTACGCCGGCGCGGTCGGCTACTTTGGCGCCGATGGCTCGGTCGACACCTGCATCGTGCTGCGCACCGGGATGGTCAAGGACGGCATGCTCTACGTCCAGGCCGGGGGCGGCATCGTCGCCGACAGCACGCCGGACGCCGAGTACGACGAGACGATCCACAAGTCGAACGCCCTGCGGCGCGCGGCCAGCGAGGCGTGGCGGTTCGGCTGACGTCGCCTCGGACGGAAAGGACCAGGTCCGTGCTGCAATACAACGTGCAGGCCCGTCGAACTGACGCCCACGGCAGCGTGGCGACGACCAAGGAGGCGTCGCTCGTCCTAGACACCGATGTGAAGGGCCGCATCGACGCCTTCAATCCGGCCGAACTGCTGCTGGCCGCGGTCGCGGCCTGCATGATCAAGGGCATCGAGCGGGTCTCGCTGCTGCTGGGTTTTACATTCGACGGCGTCGAAGTTCGACTGCACGGGGTGCGTCAGGACAGCCCCCCGAAGATGGTCGCCATCACCTATGAGCTGATCGTAGACACCGCTGAAAGCGATCAACGGCTGGCGCTGCTGCACACCAATGTGCGCAAGTACGGAACCATCTCCAACACCATCGCCGCAGCCACTGAGCTCTCGGGAACGATCCGGCGTCGCGGTCCCGAGGACTAGTTCGGCTCGCTGCCCGCCGGCGCGATCTCGGTCGGCTCTTCCATCACCAGGCTGCTGGTGGTGACCGGCGGGGCCATGATCATGGCGGTGGCGAAGGCCAGGGCCGACAGGGCCGCGAAGGCGGCGGCGGCCATGACGCCCCACAGGTTCTCGCGCACGATCGGCGGCTTGAGCAGACCCCGCGCATAGGCGAGGGCTTCAGGATCGAGGGCGGAATCGGCGACGGCCATGGGGCGAGGATGGCGTGCGTCGGCTTCCCCCTCAATCCGTCATCGTCGGACTTGTTCCGACGACCCATGCCTGATGATCCAAAGGCGTGGCCCGGCGTAATGTGAAGCCAACCCTTCAGGTGCTGTGTTCATGGGTCGTCGGAACAAGTCCGACGATGACGAAAGTTGGGGCCAGCTATGCGATTGGGACGATGACGGATCGCCGGAAAGCCCCTAGAACGCTCGGACCATGATCCTCGTCATCGATAACTACGACAGCTTTACCTACAACCTCGTTCACTACCTGAACGAGCTGGGGGCGGAGACCGTCGTGCATCGCAACGACGCCCTGACGGTGCAGGAGGCTCTCGGCCTGCATCCGGAGGCGGTGCTGCTGTCGCCGGGCCCCTGCGCGCCGGACCAGGCGGGCATCTGCCTGCCGCTGCTGCGCGGCGCGCCGGAGGACCTGGCCATCCTGGGCGTCTGCCTGGGCCACCAGGCCATCGGTCAAGCCTACGGCGGCGACGTGGTGCGGGCCAAGTCGATCATGCACGGCAAGACCAGCCAGATCCATCACGCCGACAAGGGCCTGTTCAAGGGCCTGCCCAACCCCTTCACCGCCACCCGCTACCACAGCCTGGCCGTCGACCGCGCCACCCTGCCCGACGACCTGGAGGTCACCGCCTGGACCGAGGACGGCGAGATCATGGGCTTCCAGCACAGGACCCGGCCGGTGTTCGGGGTGCAGTTCCACCCTGAGTCCATCGCCACCGAGGGCGGTCACCAGCTGCTCGACAACTTCCTCGACCTGGCCGGCGTCAAACGCCTGGCGTCTGTCTGATCCCATGAGCGACGCCTTCAAGCCGCTGCTGGGCCGTCTCGCCGACGGCGCCACCCTCTCGGAAGAGGACGCCGAGACCTTCTTCAGCGCCTGCCTGCGCGGCGAGCCGACGCCAGCCCAGGTAGCGGCGGCCGTCACCGCCATCCGCCTGCGCGGCGAGACGGTCGGCGAGATCGCCGCCTGCGCCCGGGCCATGCGCCGCGCCGCCGTGCATCTGGACCTGCCCTACGAGACGATCGACGTCTGCGGCACCGGCGGCGACGGCCTGCACACGCTGAACATCTCCACGGCCACCGCCTTCGTCGCGGCCGGCGGAGGCCTGAAGGTCGCCAAGCACGGCAACCGGGCCATCACCAGCAAGTCCGGCACCGCCGACGTGCTGGCCGCCCTGGGCGTCAACATTGATCCGGGCCTGACGAAGCAGCGCCAGGCGCTGGACGAAGCCAACATCTGTTTCCTGTTCGCCCAGGCCCACCACGGCGCCATGCGTCACGTCTCGCCGATCCGGCAGGAACTGGGCTTTCGCACCATCTTCAACCTGCTCGGCCCGCTGACCAATCCGGCCGGCGCGCGGCGCCAGGTGATGGGCGTCCCCGCCCCGCGCTACGTCGAGCCGATCTGCCAGGCGCTCGGCGCCCTGGGCGCGATCCGCGCCTGGTCGGTGCACGGCCAGGGCATGGACGAGCTGACCACCACCGGCGAGACCGAGGTGGCCGAATGGCGCGAGGGCGTCGGCATGCGTCGCTTCACCATCACGCCGGAAGCCATTGGATTGCCTCGCGCTTCCCTCGCTGACCTCACAGGCGGCGATCCTGCCTTCAACGCCGCCGCGTTGCGACGGATGCTGGAGGGCGAGCCCGGTCCCTACCGCGACATCGTGCTGCTCAACGCCGCCGCCGCCCTGCTGGTCGGCGACGCGGTCGAGACCCTCCGCGATGGCGTGGAGGTGGCCGGCGCGGTCATCGACGACGGCCGGGCGCTGAAGGCGCTGGATCAGTTGATCGCCATCACGAACGCCCCATGACCGACATCCTCGCAAAGATCGCCGCCTACAAGCGCGAGGAAGTCGCCGCGCGGAAGGTCGCCCGGCCGCAGTCCAAGGTCGGCGCCGACGCTGCGGTGGCCGAAGCTCCGCGCGGCTTCCGCGCCGCCCTGGAGCGCCATCACGCCCCGGGCAGACTGGCCCTGATCGCCGAGATCAAGAAGGCCTCGCCGTCCAAGGGGATCATCCGCGAGAACTTCGACCCGCCGGCCCTGGCCCGGGCCTATGAACGCGGCGGCGCAGCCTGCCTGTCGGTGCTGACCGACGGGCCCAGCTTCATGGGCGCCGACAGCTACCTCGAGGCGGCCCGCGACGCGACCGCCCTGCCCTGCATCCGCAAGGACTTCCTCGTCGATCCCTGGCAGGTGGCCGAGAGCCGCGCGCTGGGCGCCGACGCCATTCTGGTCATCCTGGCGATGATCGATGACACGCTGGCCGCCGACCTGATGGCCGAGGCCGCGCGGCTGGGCATGGACGCGCTGGTCGAGGTGCATGACGAGGCCGAGATGGACCGCGCCGGCGCGTTGGGCGCGACGCTGGTCGGGGTCAACAACCGCGACCTGAAGACCTTCACCGTCGATCTGGCCATCACCGAACGCCTCGCCGCCCGGGCGCCGAGAGACGCGCTGCTGGTCACCGAGAGCGGCCTGTTCACCGCCGCCGACGCCGCCCGGCTGGAGGCCAGCGGCGCGAAGGCCATGCTGGTCGGCGAGAGCCTGATGCGGCAGGCCGACGTCGAGGCTGCGACGCGGGCGCTGCTGGCGGCCGCCTAGGCAAAGACTCCTCGGTGTCTGCCCTCACCGTTCCTCCGCTGCACCCGCCAAGCCCCATAGCCGGCCGCCCCGGTTCGTTAACTTGACAGAAACTAAGAACACCTAGAGAACATCTCGTGAAGTTGGCGGTTTGTTCCGCGACAGATTCGGCAGCGAGGCCCCGGGATGCTCACCCGCAAGCAGCACGAACTCCTGATGTTCATTCATGAACGGATCAAGGAGACCGGCGTGTCTCCCTCCTTTGATGAGATGAAGGAGGCGCTGGACCTGGCGTCCAAGTCGGGCATCCACCGGCTGATCACGGCGCTTGAGGAGCGCGGCTTCCTGCGCCGCCTGCCCCACCGCGCCCGGGCGCTGGAGGTCACCAAGCTGCCGCAGCAGGCGACGACCGCGGCCCCGGCAGGCGGACGGCAGTCTTTCAAGCCGCAGGTCATCAAGGGCGACGGTCCGGGCCTGTCTCCTGCCCCTCAGATCGCCAACGATGTCCGCGAAATCCCGCTGCTGGGCCGCATCGCCGCCGGTTCGCCGATCGAGGCGCTGCAGGTCGAGCGCGACCGCATGCTGGTCTCCGAAACCATGCTGGGCGCCGGCGAACACTATGTGCTCGAGGTGCAGGGCGACTCGATGATCGAGGCCGGCATCCTGGACGGCGACTTCGTGCTGATCCGCAAGACCGACACCGCCCACAGCGGCGAGATCGTCGTGGCCCTGGTCGAGGGCGAGGAAGCCACCCTCAAGCGCCTGCGCAAGAAGGGCGTCAGCATCGCGCTGGAGGCGGCCAATCCCAAGTACCCGACCCGCGTCTATGGCCCCGACCAGGTCGAGGTCCAGGGAAAGCTGGTCGGGCTGATCCGCAAGTATCACTGACGTTCGGGGACGGCTGAGTTCAGAAAGGGCGCGGCGCAGGTCGCGCTCTTTTTCGTTGCGAGGGGGTGCGTGGTTCCCCCGGATCAGGTCCGGGGTCACCCAAGAGCTCGCTCCTCACCATGACGAAGGTCGTTGGCGTTCTGCTGAGCTCGTCATCCTGAGGAGCGGCCCCCGGGTCGCGCCGAGCGCGCGCCCGAGGATAAACTCCGCCGCGTCGCGAAGGACGCACAACGCGAGCCCCCTCACCGCGTCCACGGCCGGTCCCCGCGCAGGTCGTTGGCCCAGACCACGGCCCAGCCCTCCCCGCGCCGCCACAGCTCCGCCGAGCCGCCCCTTGTGAAATCATCCGCGGCCAGCAGGAAGGCGTCCTCGCACCCTCGGCCCGCATACCCGGACCGCAGCACCACCAGCCGCCCCGGCGCACAGAGCTCGGCCAGCTCGGAAGGGCGCGGCGGTTTGCGGCCGGCCCAGACGGCGATGTCGTCGTCGCCGATGGGCAGGCAGGCGAAGCGGTCGCAGGCGAAGCGGGCGTCGCGCACGGCCTCGGCGTTCTCGTCCACCGCCAGGCCACGACGGCGGGCCCAGAGGTCGGCGGCGAAGCGGCGGGCGTCGGGGCGGAGCAGCACGGCCTCCCCGCCGTCCCGCACGGCGACGGCGGCCCCGTCGGCGGCGATCCAGACATCCGGCGGCGTCGGGCGCGGCCAGAGCAGCACGGCGGCGGCCAGCGGCGCGCCCAGCCAGCGGATGGGCCCCTTCCACAGGCACAGCAGCATCACGCCCAGGAAGGCGATGGGCAGGGCCGCGCCCGGCGCGCTGGCGATGGTGGCGACAGCGCCCGGCCGGCTGGCCGTCCCCTGCCCGATGCCGACCATGGCCTCGATCCCCCAGCCGGCCACGGCCAGGAACGGACCGCCCATCCCCAGCGGTTCGAGCACCGCGCCGATGGCGAGGAAGGGCATGATCACAAAGCTCGACAGCGGCGCGACCAGCAGGTTGGCGATCAGGCCGTAGCTGGCCACGCGGTTGAAGTGGTGCATGGCGAAGGGCCCGGTCGCCAGGCCCGCCACGAAGCTGGCGGCGATGGCGGCGCCTAACCAGACAGCAGCGGCCTGCGGCGCGCGGATCCACCAGGGAATGTCGATCTCCTTCACCGCCCGGGGCCAGGCCTCGGCCAGCGCCACCAGCGCCGCCGTGGCCGCGAACGACATCTGGAAGCCCGGCGCGCAGGCGGCCTCCGGCTGGACCGCCAGGATGACCAGGGCGGCGATGGCCAGGGTGCGCAGGCTGATCGCCTGCCGGTCGACCAGGATGGCCAGGAAGGCCGCCGCAGCCGTCACCGCCGCTCGCTCGGCCGGCGGCGGCGCGCCCGAGATCACCAGATAGCCGCCGACCGCGACCAGTCCGGCGATGGCCGCGACCTTCTTGCTGGGGATCCGCAGCGCCAGCCACGGCCAGGCGGCGACGAGCAGCCGCACGCCCGCGAAGACGAAACCGCCGACAATGGCCATGTGCAGCCCGCTGATCGACAGGATGTGAGCCAGCCCGGAAGCGCGCATCGCCTCGGTCTGCTCCGGGGCGATCCAGGCCTCGTGGCCGGTGACCATCGCCGCCCCGATGCCGCCGCTCGCCGGGCCCATGCGCGCGGCGATCCGTTCGGCCAGCCGCCAGCGCGTCGCATTGATCGTCATGGTCAGCCGCAGCCGCCAGGAGGGGTCCGGCAGCGCGGCGCGCGACGCCTCGCCCAGGGTGAAGCCGACCCCGCCGACGCGGTTGAACCAGGCGTCGCGGGCGAAGTCGTAGGCGCCGGGGCTGGCCGGCGGCGGCGGCGGACCGATCATGGCGCGCAGCCAGATCGGGGTGCCCGGGGCGACCGGCGGCTGGTCGCGCAGCGTGACCCGCACACGCACCGGCGTGTCCTGCGGCGCCAGGCCCTGGATGGCCACCGGCGCGATCAGCAACCGCAGGCCCGAGGCCCCGGGGCTGGCGACGTCGACGACCCAGCCCTCGACGATGCGCGCCCGCTGCTCGCCGGGCGCCACCGGCGCGGCGACCTGCAGGGTGCGAATGCGGCCCGAAAGGAGGCCCGCCGCGGCGAAGACCAGAAGCGCGGCCAGGACGACGGCGCCCGTAGACCCCAGGCGTCGCGCCCCCACGGCAAGCGCGATGGCGCCCATCGCCAGGCCGACCAGGAGCCCGGTCGACGGCTCGCTCCCGAGCGTCATGTAGCCGGCGCAGCCGAGGCCGAACGCCACGGGCGCCCACAGGGTCCAGCGATCGGCCTGGTCGGCGATCTCGGCGCGCAGGACGGCGAGGCGGTGCGCGATCCGGCGACCCATGCTAAGAGCCCCGGCCTCATCCCCCGGCCCCATCGAGATGTCCGACTCAAAGCCCGTCGTCACCCGTATCGCCCCTTCGCCCACCGGTTCGATGCATATCGGCACCGCGCGCACGGCGCTGTTCAACTACCTTTACGCGAAACACTGCGGGGGACAATTCCTGCTGCGCATCGAGGACACCGATCGCGAGCGCTCCACCAAGGAGGCCGTGCAGGTGATCTTCGACGGGCTCGCCTGGCTGGGCCTGCCCTTTGATGGCGAGCCGGTGTTCCAGGCCGACCGCGCCGAGCGCCACCGCGAGGTCGTGCTGGAGCTGCTGGCGGCCGGCAAGGCCTACCGCTGCTGGTTGTCGGGCGATGCGCTGGCGGATGCCCGCGACAAGGCCAAGGCCGCAGGCCATGCGCTGCGCTCGCCCTGGCGCGATCGCGAGCCGCGGCCCGAGGAGCTGTCAAAGCCCCACGCTATCCGCTTCCGGGGCCCGCTGAACGGCGACACCGTGGTCAGGGACCTGGTCCAGGGCGACGTCACCTTCCGCAACCGCGACCTGGACGATCTGATCCTGCTGCGCAGCGACGGCGCCCCGACCTACAATCTGGCCGTGGTGGTCGATGACCACGACATGGCCGTCACACACATCATCCGGGGCGACGACCACCTCAATAACGCCGCCCGCCAGGCCCTGATCTACCAGGCAATGGACTGGGACACGCCTGCCTTCGCCCACATCCCGCTGATTCACGGGGACGACGGAGCCAAGCTGAGCAAGCGCCACGGCGCGACGGCGGTGACCGACTTCGCCACGCTCGGCTACCTGCCCGAGGCCATGCGCAACTATCTGGCGCGCCTGGGCTGGAGCCATGGCGACGATGAACTGTTCAGTGACGCCGACGCCATCGCCTGGTTCGACATCGCCGACGCCAACAAGGGCGCCGCCCGGCTCGACTGGGACAAGCTGAACCACGTCAACGCCCACTACATCCGCCTGGCGGACGACGCGCGGCTGGCCGATCTGGTCGCCGATGTCTTCGCCGCGCGCGGGGAGCCGCTGGACGAGGCCCGCCACGCCAGGGCCCTGCGCACCATTCCGTTGGTCAAGGAGCGGGCCAAGACCATCGTCGAGCTGGCCGACCAGCTGACCTTTGTCTTCCAGCCGCGCCCCATCGTGCTGTCGGAGAAGGCCCAGGCGCTGCTGACCGACGAGTCACGCGCCCGGCTGCGCCGTCTGGCTGATCAACTTGCCGCGACCAACGACTGGAGCGACGGGGCGCTCGAATCGCTGCTCAAGGCCTTCGCCGAGGCCGAGGGCGTCGGGTTCGGCAAGTTCGGGCCTGCCCTGCGCGCGATTCTGACCGGGGGAAGCGCATCGCCTGACCTGCACCGCACATTGGCGTCCCTGGGTCGCGACGAGGCGATGGCGCGTCTTAACGATGCGCTTTCACCGCTCGCGTAAGACGCTATAACCACGCCCAAACGCCCGTTCGGGCGATCTGTGTGTTCTCTCGAAAAAGGATCCGGCATGACCGACAAGGCGGTGCTCACGATCGGCGACAAGACCTTCGACCTTCCGATCATCAAGGGGTCGACGGGACCGGACGTCGTCGACGTGCGCAAGTGGTACGCGGACTCCGACACCTTCACCTTCGACCCGGGATTCACCTCCACCGCTTCGTGCGAGAGCAAGATCACCTTCATCGACGGCGACGCCGGCGTGCTGCTGCACCGCGGCTACCCGATCGACCAGCTGGCCGAGAAGTCCAGCTTCCTGGAGGTCTGCTACCTGCTGCTGCACGGCGAGCTGCCGACGGCGGCGGAGTTCAGCAAGTTCGACCACAACATCACCTACCACACGATGTTGCACGCCCAGTTCGACCGCTTCTTCGAGGGCTTCCGTCGCGACGCCCACCCGATGGCGGTGATGACCGGCGCGGTCGGCGCCCTGTCGGCCTTCTATTCGGACAGCATCAACGTCGATGACGCCCGCGAGCGAGAGATCAGCGCCCACCGCCTGATTGCCAAGATGCCGACCATCGCGGCCCGCGCCTTCAAGTACACGATCGGCCAGCCGTTCATCTCGCCGCGCAACGACCTGTCCTACTCCGAGAACTTCCTGCGCATGTGCTTCTCGGTGCCGGCCGAGGACTGGAAGCCCAACCCGGTGCTGACCCGGGCCATGGACCGGATCTTCATCCTGCACGCCGACCACGAACAGAACGCTTCGACCTCGACCGTGCGCCTCGCCGGCTCCTCGGGCGCCCACCCGTTCGCCTGCATCGCCGCCGGCATCGCCTGCCTCTGGGGTCCGTCGCACGGCGGCGCCAACCAGGAAGCCCTGGAAATGCTCGAGCAGATCGGGACGGTCGACAAGATCCCCGAGTTCATCGAGGGCGTGAAGGCCCGCAAGTACAAGCTGATGGGCTTTGGCCACCGCGTGTACAAGAACTTCGACCCCCGGGCGAAGGTCATGCAGAAGACCTGCCACGAGGTGCTCGGCCAGCTGGGCATCAACGACCCGCTGCTCGAGGTCGCCATGGAGCTGGAGAAGATCGCGCTGAGCGATCCGTTCTTCATCGAACGCAAGCTGTACCCGAACATCGACTTCTATTCGGGCATCACCCTGCGGGCGATGGGCTTCCCGACCAACATGTTCACCGTGCTGTTCGCCCTGGCCCGCACCGTCGGCTGGATCAGCCAGTGGAAGGAAATGTTCGAGGATCCCCAGCGCAAGATCGGTCGTCCGCGCCAACTCTACACCGGCGCCACCGAGCGCGACTACACGCCGATCGACAAGCGCGGCTGACGCGCCCGGTGATCAACGTCAGGAGGCCCCGGAGCGATCCGGGGCCTTCTTCGTTACAGATCCATGTCCAGACCCCTGACCGTCACCATTCCCCACCATCTCGGCGCCGCCGAGGCGCGCCGGCGCATCGAGACCGGCTTTGCGGACCTGACGGCGAAACTGCCCGGCGGCGCGGCGAAGGTGGACCAGAGCTGGGACGGCGACCGCCTGACCTTCGCCGCCCTCGTGGCCGGACAGGACATCCGCGGGACGCTGGACGTGATGGCCGACGCCATCCGCATGGACATCGTCCTGCCCGGCATCCTGGGCCTGCTGGCCGGCAAGATCGGCGGCAAGCTGAAGCAGGAAGGCCAGCTGCTGCTGCAGAAGAAGTAGGCTTCCGGCGCCTTGCGTCCTTCGACACGCCGCTGCCCGGCTGCTCAGGATGACTGGGAAATATGGCTACCCTTCACAGTCATGCTGAGCAGCGCTGCAGGCGCGTGTCGAAGCACGCACAGCCTCAAACCGCCTGCCCGGCCGCCCAGCCGCTGGACCAGGCCCACTGGAAATTATAGCCGCCCAGCCAGCCGGTCACGTCGACAACCTCGCCGATGAAGTAGAGGCCGGGCACAGCCTCGGCCTGCATCGTCGTGGAGCTGAGGTCGCGGGTGTCGACGCCGCCGAGGGTGACCTCGGCGGTGCGGTAGCCTTCCGAGCCGACCGGCTTCATGGTCCACTGGTTCACGGCCGCATCGATGGCGCGCAGCACCTTGTCGGGGGTGTCGGCCAGGTTGCCCCGGGCGCCGGCTTCCTCGCACAGCAGGCGGGCCAGGCCGATGGGCAGAACGCCGGTCAGGGCGTTGTGGGCCGACTGGCGCGGGCTGACCAGCTTGGCCGCCTTGAGGATGTCGAAGATGTCGGCGCCGGGGGCCATCGAGACCGTGATCGGCTGCCCCTCGCGCCAGTAGGACGAGATCTGCAGGATCGCCGGTCCCGACAGGCCCCGGTGGGTGAACAGCATGGCCTCGGAAAACTTCGTCTTGCCGCAAGCCACCACGGCGTCCACCGAGACCCCGGCCAGCGGCTTGATCCGCTCCAGCGCCCCGACCTCGAAGGTCAGCGGCACCAGCGCCGGCCGCGTTTCGGTGAGTCGCACCCCGAACTGCCGCGCGATCTCGTAGCCCCAGCCGGTCGCGCCCATCTTCGGGATCGACTTGCCGCCGCTGGCCACGACCAGGGCGGCGGGACGCACCACGGCGCCATCGGACAGGGCGACCTCGAAGCCGTCGTCGGTCTTGGTCACCCGGTCCACCGCCGTGGCCAGGCGCAACTCGACGCCCGCCTCGGCCATCTCGCCGGTCAGCATCTCGATGATCTCGCGAGCCGAGCCGTCGCAGAACAGCTGGCCCAGCGTCTTCTCGTGCCAGGCGATGCCGTGGGCGTCGACCATGGCGATGAAGTCGTGCTGGGTGTAGCGCTTCAACGCCGAGATGCAGAAGCGCGGGTTCTGCGACAGGAAGGCCTGCGGCCGGACATCCAGGTTGGTGAAGTTGCACCGCCCGCCGCCGGAGATGCGGATCTTCTCACCCGGCGCCTTTGCGTGGTCGATGATCAGCACCTTGCGGCCGCGCCGCCCGGCCTGGATGGCGCACATCATGCCGGCCGCGCCGGCCCCGACGATCAGGACATCGAAATCGGTCAAGTCAGTCCACGCACCGGCCGGCGGTCGCCTTGCCGTCAATGATCTCGGTCGAGCAGCCGCAGACGTCGTTGTCAGCCTCGCAGACGCCGATCGCCCTGGCGCCGACCTCCGGCATCTCGTCCTCGATCACGCAGCGCCCGGAGCACTGGGAACTGTCGGTGCAGCTCTTGCCGGCGTCGGCATAGTCGAAGATGCAGGCCGGCTTCTGCATGCGGCAGATCGGCTTCACCTTGCCGCCGTTGGCGGTGCAGGCGGCGATGTCGACCGACGGACCGGTGGCGGGCCCCTCGCCCATCGGCGCGCAGGCGGCCAGGGCCAGCAGGGTCAGGACGGCAAGGACAGCGCGCATGTCAGGACTTCCCGGCGGTGGTCACGGAGCGTTCGGCCAGCAGCTTCAGGATCGTGTCCGCCGCCGCCTCGGACGGATCGGGGCCGCCACGGCCCATCAACGCCAGCGCTTCGTTCTGCGCCTGCGACTGCCGTGCGCGCAAGGCCGGATCGTCGAGACGCTCGGCGACAGCCGCCGCCAGCTGCTCGCCGGTGCACTGCTCCTGCACGAACTCGGGAGCGACGAAAGCCTTGGCGGCGATATTGAACAGAGTGATCCACGGCGACTTGAAGACCAGCTTCAGCACCGCATGGGTCATGGAGCCGAGGCGATAGCCCACCACCATGGGCACGCCCGCCAACGCCAGCTCGGTCGTCACCGTGCCGCTGCAGGCCAGGGCCACCGTCGCGGCGACGAAGGCGTCGTCCTTCAGCTGCTCATCGGTGATGACATGGGCGCGATAGGGCCAGCCGGCGACCTGGGCCGCCACGGCCTCGGCCACCGTCGCGGCGGCCGGGATGACGATGTGCAGCGCCGGCCGCTGGTCCTTCAGGCGCTTAACGGCCTCCTCGAAGGCCGGCAGGACCAGCCGGATCTCCGCCGGCCGGCTGCCGGGCAACACCAGCAGGATGTCGTCGCCGTCCGCGGCGCCGATGGCCGCGCGCAGCCGGCCGGGATCGGCCCGGCTGAAATCCTTGGCCAGGGCCGGGTTGCCGACGAACGTCGTCGGGAGGCCGGCCGCCTCGAACCAGGGCGCATCGAAGCTGTGGATCGACAGCAGGTGGTCGACCGAGGCGGCCAAGACCTTGGCCCGCCCGGGTCGCGTCGCCCAGACCTGCGGGCCGACGTACTTGACCAGCGGCAGGGCCGGAAACGCCTTGCGCAGCGCGTGGGCCACACGCAGCGTAAAGCCCCAGCTGTCGATCAGCACGGCGACGTCGGGTCTCTCCCGCACGGCCAGGGCGGCGGTCTCGGCCACCCGGCGGCGGATGCGCGGATAGGCGGGAATGGCCTCGAAGATGCCCAGGATCGACAGGTCGGCGATGTCGAAGGGGCTCTGCACGCCCTCGGCGGCCATGCGGGAGCCGCCGACGCCGACGAACCGGACATCGTCGCCCAGCCGCGCCCGCAGGGCCCTGGCGAGCCCGGCGCCCAGGCTGTCGCCCGAGGCCTCGGCCGCCACCAGCATGACTGTGAGCGGCCGGGTCATTCGACGCGCGGCTCCACGCCCAGGATGAACAGCCCCAGCGCGTCAGCCTCGGCGACGGTCTCTTCGCGGTCGACGACCAGCAGGCGTCCCGCCTCTCCGACGATGCCGGCGAGCCCGGCGCGCGCCGCGCCCCGCACGGTGGCGACTCCGATGGTCGGCAGATCCACCCGGACTTCCTGGATCGGCTTGGGGACCTTGGCCAGCACGCCGCGCTGGTCGCCGGGGCGCCCGCGCACCGCTTCCGGCAGCTCGTGCACCCGGTGCAGCATGCGGTCGGTGCCCTCCTGGGCCTCCACCGCCAGCACCAGTCCGTCGCAGACGACGGCGCCCTGGCCCACGTCCAGGCGGCCGATGGCGCGGGCGACGGTCAGGGCGCGCTCGATATCCTCTCGATGGCCCGCCGCCGGCTTGCGCCCGCCCAGGAGACCCAGCGGCAGGGTCAGGCTGCCGGCCGCCTCATGGGCGCCTTCGATCTCGAAGCCCTCCTTGCGGAACTCGTCGAGGACCTTGCGCAGCATGGAGTCATCGCCCTGGCGCGCTGCAGCGATGATGCCCGGCAGGGCCGCCATGCCGCGCATGTCGGGCTTGAGCTTGCCGAAGTCCGGTCGGTCGACCATGCCGGCGAAACAGACGGTCTCGCAGCCCTCGCGGCGCAGCACCTTGAAGCACTTGCCCAGCTCCGCGAGGCCGACCTCCTCGGACGGATGACCCAGCGTGCCGTCGTCGGCGAAGCCGCGCAGGCGGACTACGAAGTAGGGTCTCCCGGCCGCCTGGCAGCGGCGCGCAATCTCGGCGGGAAGACCGCCGCCCCCGGCGATGAGCCCCAGCTTGCGCATGGTCACACCTCGCGGTGCGGCAGGCACAGCGGCCGCGTGGCGTCCACACGGATGAAGTCGATCACTTCCATGATTTCAGGCACATGGGCGTAGCCCTCGGCCACGTCGTCCAGCCGTTCCTGGAAGGTGCCCTCGTCGGCGAACAGCAGGCGGTAGGCGGCCCGCAGGACGGCGATCTGCTCCCGCGTGAAGCCCCGGCGCTTGAGGCCGATCAGATTGAGCCCCTCAAGGTGGGCGTGGTTGCCCCAGACCGAGCCGTAGGGGATGACGTCCTTGGTCACGATCCCGCCGCCGCCCACGAAGGCGTAGCGCCCGATGCGGGTGAACTGGTGGATCGCCGCCAGCCCTCCGAGGAACACGAAGTCGGCCACCGAGACGTGGCCGCCGACGGCGACGCTGGGCGCCATGGTCACCTTGTCGCCGATGATGCAGTCGTGCCCGATGTGGGTGCTGACCATGAACAGGCCGTCGTCGCCGACCGTCGTCACGCCTCGCCCCCCGGCGGTGCCGGCATGGACGGTGACATGCTCGCGGAACACGTTGCGGGCGCCGACCACGACGCGCGTCGGCTCGCCCCGGTGCGCGCTGTGCTGGGGCGCGCCGCCCAGGCAGGCGAACGGGTGCAGGACGCAGTCCTCTCCGACCTCGGTGACGCCCTCGACGATGGCGTGGGAGAGCAGCTTCACGCCCCGGGCGAGGGTCGCGTCCGGTCCGACCATGCAGAACGGTCCGATCTCGACGCTGTCGTCCAGGCGGGCCTTCGGGTCGACGATGGCGGTGGGATGGATCCTGGCCACTAGCTGTTGGCGCCCTTCATGGCCGCGAACTCGCATTCCGCCACGACCTTGCCGTCCACCAGCGCCTTGCCGGCGAACTTGAAGACATCGCCCCGGGCGCGGGTCACGTGCACCGGCATGCGAAGGATGTCGCCGGGCCGCACCGGACGGCGGAAACGCGCGCCGTCCACCGACATGAAGAAGATCGCCGTCTTCGTCACATCGACGTCGAGGGTCTTGGACATCATCAGCGCGCCGGTCTGGGCGATGGCCTCGACGATCATCACGCCGGGCATGACCGGATTGCCGGGGAAATGCCCCTGGAAGTAGGGTTCGTTGAAGGTGACGTTCTTGATGCCCACGATCGAGGTGTTCTCGACGTAGTCCTCGGCGCGGTCGACCATCAGGAACGGATAGCGGTGCGGCAGGCGCTGCAGGATCTCGTCGAAGCTGATGGCGACGCCGGTCGCGACTTCCTGGCTCATGCCTTGTCCTCCTTGGCCGGACGGGTGCTCTTTGCAAGCCAGGCGGTCTGTCGCAGCCAGGCCTTCAGGGGTTGGGCGGGATACCCGCCCCAGGTTTCGCCGGCCGGGACGCTCTTCAGGACGCCGGCGCCGGCGCCCAGTTGCGCGCCCGCGCCGACCTCGAGGTGATCGGCGACGCCGACCCGGCCGCCCATGGCCACGCCGTCGCCCACGGTCACCGAGCCGGACAGGCCTGAATAGGCCGCCATGACGCAGTTGCGGCCGAGGCGGGCGTTGTGGGCGACGTGTGTCAGGTTGTCGAGCTTGCTGTTCTCGCCCAGCACGGTGTCTTCCCAGGCCCCGCGGTCGATGCAGCAGTTGGCGCCCAGGGTGACGCCGTCCTGGACGATGACGCGCCCCAGTTGCGGCACGTCGATCACGCCGGTCTCGCCGCCGGTGGCGCCGAATCCGGCCTCGCCGATCCGGGAGCCAGCGTAGATCTGCACCCGGTCGCCGACGAGGGCGAACAGGACGCTCGCGTTCGCGCCGACAATACAGTCCCGGCCGATCGAGACGCCCGGTCCGATGACCGCGTTAGGGTCGATGCGCGTGCCGCGTCCGATGCGGGCGTCGGGCCCGATGACGACGCCGGGCGCGATCTGGACGCCGTCCTCGAGCCGCGCGGTCGGATGGATGGCCGGCGCCCCGGCGTCGTAGCCGCGCGGCGTGTGCAAGAGGGAGGCCGCCCGGGCCCAGGCGGCCTGGGGCCGCGCCACGACGACAGCGGTGCGGCCGGCCGGGACGTCGTCCAGGAAGGCGGCGGCGATGAAAACCGCCCCCGCGCGCGTCTCACGCAGCGCCGGAAGGTACTTGCGGCCGCCAAGGAAGGCGATGTCGTCGGGGCCGGCCCGGTCGAGCGGCGCAACGCCGGCCACAGACAGTTCGGCCCGCCCCGCCGGCGCAACCTCTCCGCCAACGGCGGCGATGAGGTCGGCCAGAGGCAGCGGGCCTCTGTTCAAATAGAATCGCGGGTCAGGCATCACATCCTCGCACGGACCCGCGATAACCCGAGTCGCGGGTTAGCGCCTCGGGGCGGGGGGAGCGGCGGCAGCGGCGGGAGCAGCCGGCGCCGGAGCGTCGAGACGCTCGCGGTTGAAGGTCAGGGTCTTGATCTTGGCGTTCAGGCCGGCGACCACCTGGTCGGTGATGTCCATCTGGGGATTGCCCGTCACCACCGAACCGGTGAGCAGAACCGAGCAGGCGCGCGCCTGGTAGGTGGCGATGACCACCGGGCTCATTTCCTGCTCGATGCGGTCCAGGGCCTTGCCGCGGGTGGCCTGCAGCTCGCGCTGACGCAGGTCCAGCTTGCGGGCCAGGGCGTTGCGACGGATCGTCAGCTGCGAAGCGCGCTGTTCGGCGGCGTCCTGGGTCATGGTCGCGCGGGCGCGATCGAAAGCCTGGATGTCCGTCGTCAGGGCCTTCTCCTCGTTGGTGAGCTCGACCTCGACTTCCTTGGCGATGACGTTGATCCGGGCGGCGACGGCCCGACCGACCTCGGACGAGGCCAGCGCGCGGTCAAAGCTGTAGAAGCAGACGCCCGGCACCGCGGCGCCATGGCGGATCGGCGCGGGCGCCGCAGCGGCGGCCGGCGCGGTCTGGGCCGTGGCGGAGGACGCGAAAACGGCGAAGGCGGCCGCAAAGGCGCCCGCGACCGCGGTGGTCTTCTTGAAAGTCATGAGAGTCTAGAACCTTGTGGAGGTTGAGAAGCGGAACGTTTCCGTCTTGTCGTAGTCTTCTTTGGCCAGAATTTGGCTGAAGTCGAAACGAATCGGCCCCATCGGAGACCGCCAGAACACGGAAAGGCCCGCCGAAGCGCGCAGGCTGAGGTCGTCACGGACGCAAAGCTCGGTTCCGTTTCCGCAGGTCGCCGCGATCGCGCCGTTGATGTCGACCTTGTCGACGTCGTCCAGCATGCCCACGGTCCCGAAGTCGGTGAACAGCGCGGCCTTGATGCCGTACTGTTCCGGCAGGAAGGTCGGCACGGTCAGCTCGACCGAGCCGATCGCATAGGCCTTGCCGCCCAGGGCGTCCTCACGGTCGGTCTCACGCGGACCGATGCCGGCCACTTCGAAGCCCCGGAAGCTGTTGCCGCCCTTGTAGAAGCGGTCGTTGATCCGGACGCTGTCGCCGCCCCAGCCGTCGATGTAGCCGGCGGTGCCGCTGACGCTGAGCACGAAGTCCTTGTTGAAGCCGTGGTACCAACCGCCCGAGAACTCGCTGCGCAGGTAGTTCACGTCGCCGCCGACGCCGGCCAGATCCTGGCTCAGGTCGACGAAGAAGCCGCGCGTCGGCTTGACCGCATCATTGCGGCGGTCGAGGCGAACCCCGAAGCCGACCAGCGAGGTGATGTAGGAGCCGCGCTGCGAGCAGAGGGCCGGCGACAGCACCAGCGCGCCCGGATCGCACAGGACGTCGTCGATGATCACCTCGTCGGAGCGCAGCGTGTAGCGCAGCGACATCGAGGCGTTCTGGGTCAGCGGGAAGCCCAGCCGCAGTCCGCCGCCGAGCGAGGCGGTGTCGAACGAGGTCTGGCTGCTGAAGTTGTAGCGGTAGGAGTAGAGGTCGACGCCGGCGCGAAGATCGCGACCCAGGAACCGCGGCTCGGTGAAGGAGAAGTCGACCTGCTGGCGCAGGGACCCCATCGAGATCCGGGCCCGCACGTTCTGGCCGCGACCGCGGAAGTTCCGCTCGCTGATGCCCAGATCGATGACCAGCTGGTCGATGGAGCTGTAGCCGGCGCTGAAGGACAGCTCCCCGGTGGGCTGCTCCTCGACCTGCACGCGCAGCGCGGTGCGATCGGGCTGGCCGCTCGGGATTTCCTCGATCGTCACATCCTTGAAGAAGCCAAGGTAGCGGATCTGGTTGCGCGAACGGTCGACGAGCACGCGGTTGTAGGCGTCGCCCTCGGACAGGTTCAGCTCGCGCCGGATCACATAGTCCAGGGTGCGGGTGTTGCCGACGATGTCGATGCGGTCGATGTAGACGCGCGGCCCCTCGCGGACCTGGAAGGTCACGTCGACGGTGCGGGTCTCACGGTTGGGGACGTAGCGCGGGCGGACGTCGACGAAGGCGAAGCCCGCGGCGCCGGCGGCGAAGGTCAGGGCGTCGGTCGCCTGTTCGATCGCTTCGTCCTGGTAGAGCTCGCCCTCGCGGACCGGCAGCAGCTGGGCCAGGACCGTGCCGTCGAGCTTCTTGAGCTCGGTGTCGACCGTCAGCTTGCCGAACTTGTACTGCGGGCCCTCGTCCACCGTGTAGGTGATGACGAAGCCGTTCTTGTTGGGGGCCAGCTCGGCGATCGCCGACACCACCCGGAAGTCATAGTAGCCCTTGTTGCGGTAGAACTTCCGCAGCTGTTCCTTGTCGTACTCGATCCGGTCAGGGTCGTAGTTGGCGTTGTTCGACAGGAATTTGTACCAGTGGCTCTCCTCGGTGACGATGACGTCCGCCAGGTCGCCGTCGGAGAACTCGCTGTTGCCCAGGAAGTTGAGCGACAGCACGCCGCTCTTGGGGCCTTCATCGATCTTGAAGATCAGGTCGATCCGCTTCTGCGGCAGCTCGACGATCTGCGGCGTCACCGTAACGCCGATGCGGCCGGAACGGCGGTAGAGCTCGATGATCCGCTGGACGTCGCCCTGGACCTTGGCGCGGGTGAAGATGCCGCGCGGACGGATGGTGACCTCGTCCTTGAGCTTGTCTTCCTTGAGGCCCTGGTTCCCCTCGAAGATCACCCGGTTGATGATCGGGTTCTCGACCACGCGAACCAGCAGGTCCCCGTTGGCCTGAAGATCGATCTTCACGTCCGAGAACAGGTCGGTGCGGAACAGGGTCTTCAGCGCAACGTCGATGCGCGAGGGGTCAACCGTGTCGCCCGGCGCGATCGGCAGGTAGGACAGGACCGTCCCCGCCTCGATCCGCTCGTTGCCCTGGACGGTGATGCGTTGAACGACGCCCGATTGCACCTGCGCCACAGCGCTGGCGGGGACAGCGAACGGCGCCACCCCGGCCAACAGAGCGAAACCGGAGACGATCGCGGCGCTACGCGCGCGGGAATGCTTCATCATATCTGCCATCGGCGGTCGGCGGGCGCTCATGAGAACAGACCACCGAGGAAATTGAACACGTTGTAGCGCTGCAGGTCGTTCCAGACCGCGAACAGCATGAATCCCAACAGCAAGGCAAGACCAAGGCGGTACCCGACCGCCTGTACGCTTGCCGCCAGTGGCCGTCGCGCAACGGCTTCATAGGCGTAAAACAGCAGGTGTCCACCATCCAGAACCGGGATCGGCAGAAGATTCAGGAAGCCGACGCTGACGGAAAGAATCGCCGAGAGCCCCAGAAGCGCGACAAAGCTGCCCAGAAGACCGCGCGCGACGTCCGGCGCGCCCTCCGATCCGATCTTGGCGACCTCGTCGGAGGCCTTGGCGATGCCGATGAAGCCGCCCAGCTGGTCGGCGGGCACCTGCCCCCGGATCAGCCGTCCCAGATAGTAGGTCGTGGTCTCCAGCACGTTCCAGGTCTGCCTGACGCCGCCGACGACAGCCTCGACGGGGCCGTATCGGACCCGCTCGAATTCCTGGGCCGAGCCCAGGCCCAGCCGCCCGACCTTCTGCCGGCCGCCGACACGGTCCGTGCGCTCGACCATCTCGGGTCGAGCCACCAGCTCCATCGGGCGGTCGTCGCGAAGGATGGCGAAGGTGATCGGCACGTCGGACCGGACCGCGACGTACTGGGCGATGTCGACGAAACTGTCGACCGGCCGGCCGTCGACCGCCTGGACGACGTCGCCGGGACGGAAGCCGGCCACGGCCGCGGGGCTACCCGCCTCGACCGACGCGATCTTCGGCGGCAGCCGGGTCTCGCCGAACACGCCCAGCAGGAGCGCGAACAGGAGAACGGCGAGGACGAAATTGGCCACAGGACCGGCGGCGGTGATGATCGCGCGCTGCCACACAGGCTTGAAATGAAAGAACTTCTGGACGGCCGACGGGTCGTTGTGGGCGAGGATCTTCTGCTTCATCGCCTCCAGGTCGGCGTCGTCCGGTACGGTGCTGGCGGCGTTGTCGTCGCCGGCGAAGCGGACGTACCCGCCCAGCGGGATCCAGCCGATCCGCCACTCGACGTCACGCTTGTCGCGCCATTTGACGATGGGGCGGCCAAAGCCGATCGAGAAGCATTCGATCACGGTGCCGAAGGCCCGCGCCGCCCAGTAGTGCCCCAGTTCGTGCACCGTGACGACCAGCGTCAGCACGAACAGGAACGGCAAGATCCACGACACAAGGTCAGGCATCGGCGCAGACTACTCCCTAACGATCACTGGACGCGCTGACGCCGGGAAAGCGCATCGACCGCCACACGGCGAGCGCTCGCATCGACCATCATCGCCACTTCCAGAGCATCGCCCCCCGCGCTGGCCGACAGGTCCCCCACACCATTCATGCGGTCGAGGGTTTCTGACACCAACGGGGCAATATCGAGAAAGCCGATCTTCCGGTCAAGGAAGGCCGCCACCGCCACCTCGTTGGCGGCGTTCATGGCAGCCGGCGCCGCGCCTCCGGCGCGCAGCGCGGCGCGGGCCAGATCGACCGCCGGGAACCGCTCGGAGTCGGGCGCCTCGAAGGTCAGTTGCCCGATCTTCGGCAGGTCCAGGGGCTCGGCGGGCCACGGCAGCCGGTCCGGCCAGGCCCAGGCGCAGGCGATCGGCGCCTTCATGTCGGGAGGCCCCATCTGGGCGAGGGTCGAGCCGTCGGAATATTCGACCATGCTGTGGATGACGGACTGGGGGTGGATGACGACATCGATCCGCTCGGGCGGGGTGGCGAAGAGGTAGGAGGCCTCCACCATCTCGAGGCCCTTGTTCATCATCGTCGCGGAATCGACCGAAATCTTGGCGCCCATGCTCCAGTTGGGGTGGGCCACGGCCTGCTCCGGCGTCGCGTGGGCCATCTGCGCCATGGTCCAGGTGCGGAACGGGCCGCCGGAGGCCGTCAGGATCAGGCGCGCCACCCGGTGCAGGCAGTCGGGCTGCAGCACCTGGAAGATGGCCGAATGCTCCGAATCGACCGGGATGACGCCGCCGCCGGCGGCCCTGGCGGCGTCCAGCAGGGCCGGCCCGCAGCAGACCAGGCTTTCCTTGTTGGCCAGCGCGATGATCGAGCCCCGGAGCGCGGCGGCCATGGTCGGGGCCAGCCCGGCAGCGCCGACGATGGCCGACATCACCCACTGGGCGCCCATGTCGGCCGCATCGCGCACGGCGGCGTCGCCGGCGGCGGCCTCGATGCCCGATCCGACGAGCCGGTCGCGCAGCTCGCCCAGCAGCGTCTCGTCCTGGATCACGGCGATGCGCGGCCGCCAGGTCAGGGCCTGCTCGGCCAGCCGCTCGACATTGCGGCCGGCGGTCAGCGCCAGGATGTCGACCGGCGCGCCGGACCTGGCGAACAGGTCCAGGGTCGACACCCCGATCGAGCCGGTCGATCCCAGGATGGTGACGGTGCGCGTGGTCATTGGATCCAGCCCCAATGGTCGACCACCCGGGCCGCGGCGATGACGATGGTGGCGAACAGCAGGCCGTCGACCCGGTCCAGCAGGCCGCCATGGCCCGGGATCAGGTCGCCGGAGTCCTTCACGCCGAAGCGGCGCTTGAGCATCGATTCCCACAGGTCGCCCGCCATGGTCGCCAGGCCGCCCAGCAGCCCCACGAGGGCCGCGGCGTACCATTCTATGTCCAGCGGGGTCAGGGCGGTGAAGGCCACGGCCGCCGCCACGGCGCCGGTGAGGCCGCCGAAGAACCCCGACCAGGTCTTGTTGGGCGAGAAGCGCGGCCAGAGCTTGGGCCCCTTCAGCACGCTGCCCACCAGGAACGCGAAGATGTCAGCCGCCCAGGTGACCACGAACAGGAGCAGCATCCAGGCCACGCCCTGGGACATCGACCAGCTGAAGGTCTCGCCCGACGGATTGCGCAGCCAGACCAGGGCGATGCAGGCCGGAGCGATGTAGATGACGCCATAGGCGGCGTCGGCCGCCCGCTCGACCTTGTGGCGCGTGATGAAGGCGGCGATCAACGCGCCGCCGATCATCAGGGCCCAGGCGCTGCGGTACCACCCGACCTGGGCGGCGAAGACGGCGGCGAGGACGGCCACGGTGATCGTCACCGCAATCTCCGCCGGGGCCTCCGGCGTGCTCATCTTGCCCCATTCGACCGCCATCAGCCCGATGGCGATGGCGATCATCAGCAGGAAGGGGCCGCCGCCGTACCAGATCGCGCCGAGGACGGCCGGAATCAGCAGCGTGGCTGACGCGGCGCGGATGGCCAGATTGGTCCAGTCGAAACGCCTATCCGGTGGCGAGGACGTCATCGGACGCTGCTCCGCCGTATCGCCGCTCACGGGCCGCATACTCTGCGATCGCGGATTTCAGGTGTTCGGGTCCGTAGTCGGGCCAGTAGACGTCCTGGAAGACCAGTTCGGCGTACGCGCATTCCCACAGCATGAAGTTGGACAGGCGGCGCTCGCCGCTGGTGCGGACGATCAGGTCGGGCGACGGGGCGCCGGTCGTCGACAGGAAGCCCTCGAACACCGTCTCGTCCAGGTCGGCGGCCCGCGCCCTGCCCTGCTCGACGGCCTCGGCGAACTTGCGGGCGGCGTCGACCAGATCGCTCTGGCCGCCGTAGTTGAAGGCCACCTGCAGCAGGAAGCGGCTGTTGTGGGCGGTCCGGCGCTCGGCGCGTTCGATGATCTCGAGGATGTCGGGCTTGAGGCCGGTGCGGCGACCCAGGATGCGGACGCGGACGCCCTCGCGGGCCAGCCGGTCCAGGTCGCTTTCGACATAGGTCTTGAGCAGATTCATCAGCTCGGAGACCTCCGACACAGGCCGGCGCCAGTTCTCCGTCGAGAAGCCGAACACCGTCAGGATGCCGACGCCCTGGTCCGGCGCGCTCTCGACCACGCGCCGAAGCGCCTTCACGCCCTCGCGGTGGCCGAAGGTGCGGGGAAGACCGCGTTTTTTGGCCCAGCGCCCGTTGCCATCCATGATGATGGCGACATGCAGAGGCCCGTCCTTCGGCGTCATCGCCACTCCCCTCGACCAGCCGGGACCTGTCCCGACCACGGCCGGATCAAACCTGCATGATCTCTTGTTCTTTGGTTTTCAAGGTCTCGTCGATGCGCTTGACCGCCTCGTCCGTGAACTTCTGAATCTCGGTTTCCATCCGCTTCAGCTCGTCCTGGGTGATGACCGCGTCCTTCTCGGCCTTCTTCAGGTCGTCGTTGGCGTCGCGGCGGACGTTGCGGACGGCGATCTTCTGACTTTCGGCGTACTTGCCGGCGATCTTGACGAGGTCCTTGCGACGCTCCTCGGTCAGCGGCGGGATCGGAATGCGCAGGTTCTGGCCTTCCACGACGGGGTTCAGGCCCAGGCCAGAGTTGCGGATCGCCTTTTCCACCGACACCACCAGCGCGCGGTCCCAGATGCTGACGCTGATCGAGCGCGGCTCGGGAACGCTCACCGAGCCGACCTGGTTCAGCGGCGTCGTCGAGCCGTAGGCGTCGACCATGATCTGGTCGAGCAGGCTGGCGGACGCGCGCCCGGTGCGCAGCGAGGCGAATTCCTCCTTCAGAGCGGCGACCGCCTTGTCCATCCGTCCCTTGTAGTTCGCCAGCACCGGCTTTTCGGTCGAGGCCATGTGCAGATTCCTTCTTCTTATTCGTCTTCAGCGATGACGGTGTGGACGCCCTGGCCCTTGATCACCTTCATCAGGTTGCCGCGCTCCCGGATGGAGAACACGACGATCGGAATGCCGTTCTCACGCATCAGGCTGATCGCCGAGGCGTCCATGACCTTCAGGTCCTTCGCCAGCACGTCGTGATAGGTCAGGCGGTCATAGCGGGTCGCCGAGGCGTCCTTCTTGGGGTCGGCGGTATAGACCCCGTCCACGCTGGTGCCCTTGAACAGCGCGTCGCACTTCATCTCCGCCGCGCGCAGGGCTGCCCCGCTGTCGGTGGTGAAGAAGGGATTGCCGGTGCCGGCGGCGAAGATCACGACCCGGCCCTTTTCGAGATGACGCTCGGCCCGGCGGCGGATCAGCGGCTCGCAGACGGTCGGCATCGGGATGGCCGACTGCACGCGGGTGGAGACGCCGATGTGCTCCAGCGCATCCTGCATCGCCAGCGCGTTCATGACGGTGGCCAGCATGCCCATGTAGTCGGCGTTGGCCCGGTCCATGCCCTTGGCTGCGCCGGCCAGGCCGCGGAAGATGTTGCCGCCGCCGATCACCAGGCACAGCTCAACGCCCGCCTCGGCGATCTGTTTGACGTCCTCCGCCACGGCCGCGACCGTGCCCATGTCGATGCCGAAGGGCGTGTCGCCCATCAGGACCTCGCCGGAGACCTTCAGCAGGATTCTCTTGTAGGGCATGGCGCTCATCGGGCGGCGGGTACTCGCGAGTCAGGGAAACTGCAGGACCATAGACCAAGGGCGCGCCCGGCGTGAACCGGACGCGCCCCATTTGGACGGTCAGACGACGGGATTAGTTCCCGCCGGTCATCGAGGCGACTTCAGCGGCGAAGTCGCTCTCCGGACCCTTTTCGACGCCTTCGCCCAGGGCGAGGCGAACAAAGCCGGTCATCTTGATCTCGGCGCCCAGGGTCTTGCCGCTGTCGGCGAGCAGGGCCTTGATCGTCTGGTCCGGGTTCATGACGAAGGGCTGCTCGAGCAGCACGACTTCACGCTGGAACTTGGAGATCTGCCCGTCGACGATCTTGTCGATCATGTTCTCGGGGCGACCCTGCTCCTTGGCCTTTTCGACCAGGATGGCGCGTTCCTTGGCGACCGCCGCCGGGTCCAGGTCCTCGGCGGACAGGGACAGCGGGTTGGTCGCCGCAACGTGCATGGCGATCTTGCGGCCTAGCTCGACCATGGCGTCCTGGTCGCCGGCGCCTTCCAGCGCGACGAGCACGCCGATCTTGCCGACTTCCGGCGCGACGGCGTTGTGGACATAGGCCGAGACCGAGCCCTCGGCGACGCTGAAGCGGGCCGAACGGCGCACGGCCATGTTCTCGCCGATGGTGGCGATCAGGTTGGTGACCAGGTTGGAGACAACCTCGCCGTCGGCGGTCTTGCCGGCGCGAACCGCCTCGACGTCGCCGTCGGTTTCGAGGGCCACGGCGACGACCTTGCGGGCCGCGGCCTGGAACTTGTCGTTGCGGGCGACGAAGTCGGTCTCGGCGTTCAGCTCGATGGCCGCGCCGGTCATGCCCTTGCCGTCCTTGCGCAGGGCGACGGCGATGACGCCTTCGGCGGCGACGCGGTCGGCCTTCTTGCCGGCCTGGCTCAGGCCCTTGGTGCGCAGCCAGTCGGTGGCCGCTTCCATGTCGCCGTTGTTCTCGGTCAGCGCCTTCTTGCAGTCCATCATGCCGGCGCCGGTCTTCTCGCGCAGGTCCTTGACCAGCGCAGCGGTGATTTCCGCCATGTCATCTCTCCCGTTTGGAGGGTTCATATAGGGATGCGGCCGGGCGTTACCGCCCGGCTGCGAAGGTTTGGTGAAGCTGACGCCCGCCTCGCAGCGGGCGAAGCATCAGCTGGCGGCCGGTTCCTCGGCGGCGGCTTCCGCCGTCGCTTCGGGTTCAGCCTGGGCTTCGGCCGGAGCCGCTTCGGGGGCCGCGGCGGCCTCCGGTTCAGCGGCGGCTTCAGCAGCGGCGGGAGCAGGCTCCGGCGTCATCTCTCGGGCCAGCATCGGCTCGACCGGATTGACCGAGGCGCCGATGTCGACGCCCGAGGCGACCGTGCCGGCGGCCATGCCGTCCAGAACCGAGTCGGCGATCAGGTCGACGTACAGCTGAATGGCGCGGGCGGCGTCATCGTTGCCCGGGATCGGGTAGGTGATGCCGTCCGGATCGCAGTTGGTGTCCAGGATCGCGATGACCGGGATGTTCAGCTTGCGGGCCTCGAGGATCGCGATCGCTTCCTTGTTGGTGTCGATCACGAACATGATGTCGGGGATGCCGCCCATGTTCTTGATGCCGCCCAGGCTGAGCTCGAGCTTGTCGCGCTCGCGGGTCAGGGTCAGCAGTTCCTTCTTGGTGCGGCCGCCGCTCTCGCCGCCGTCCAGGATGCCTTCCAGCTCGCGCAGGCGCGCGATCGAGCCGGAGATGGTGCGCCAGTTGGTCAAGGTGCCGCCGAGCCAGCGGTGGTTGACGTAGTACTGGGCGCAGCGCTTGGCGGCCGCGGCCACCGGGTCAGACGCCTGGCGCTTGGTGCCGACGAACAGCACGCGACCGCCGGCGGCCGCGACTTCGCGGACCTTCACGAGGGCCTGGTGCAGCAGCGGGATCGACTGCGACAGGTCGATGATGTGGATGTTCGAGCGCGAACCGAAGATGTAGCGGTCCATCTTCGGGTTCCAGCGGTGCGTCTGGTGGCCGAAGTGGGCGCCGGCTTCGAGCAGTTGGCGCATGGAGTATTCAGGGAGAGCCATCGGTCTCTTGTGTCCTTTTTCCGGTTATCGCCTCCGCGGACAAACCCCCGGAAATCCGGGGACCGGAACGGACTGAAACGGGATGTCTCCCCGAAGCAGCCGAACGTCCGCGTGCGTGATGGCCGCGCATGTAGGGGGAATGACCGGGAAAAGCAAGAGGTTGGGGCGGCGACGGGGACAAGTGTTTCAGGGCGTGTCGCCATCGGCCTCGACGCCCCTGCGTCCTTCGCGACGCGGCTGCGCCGCTCCTCAGATGACGAAGGGAGTGGGTGGCCCAACAAAGCTCGTCAGGGTGAGGAGCGAGCTCTCGGGCGAGCGTCGCGAACCCCGCACGGCTTCGCTTCCTCTTGCGGCTTGACCCGAACAGGTTGGGGAGGACGGCGGAGCGCCACGGCCCTTGTCCGGGAACCGTGGGGGTAGTGCTTTGAAGTTTTCGACGAGAACCTGACGCGCTCCGCCGCGGAGAGGCTTCGAGGGCCGTGAACCCGGGGCTTTGTTATTCCCCATGAGCACGCTGCCGCCGCCTGGCCTCTAACCCCAGGCGTCCCGACGCTTCTCGCGCCGGACCCGGCGGGCGGGAACGATGCCGACCATCCCCGGATTCCGTGGTTCTTGTCCCGGCGAGCCTTTGGAGCGGGCCAGGTCCACGGGCAAATCCCGCATCTCCGCATCCCGTGTCGCCGTATCGGGCCGGATCCGTACGCCCTCCCCCGCGACGGGGACGGTCATGAGGATAGGGGCGGTGAAGGGGGTGGGGGATAGATTTGAGATATCCCCCCATCTTCTTCCTCTCCCTATTGGGAGAGGGGGCCCCTCCTGAGCCGAAGGCGACGGAGGGTGGAGCGGGAGACTCCTGTGCGTGGAATCCTTGCGCGGGCAGGGATGAAGGCCGGATGCGCAGGCGAGTCACCGACCGGCCGCGCATCCCTCTCCACCCTGCTCCGCAGGGTCCCCCTTGTTTGTCGGAGGCCTGCTAGCTTGTGGGTGTCTTCCGGGACGTCCGCCTGACGCAGCCACGCCAGGCGGACTGTCGTTGGAGGGGCCGTTTCCCCCTGAGCTGTTGGGCTGTGGGAGAGCAGGGCCGCCGACGACGTTTCACTGACCCGGATGGTTGCAGGGACGATTGGGTCCGGAGCCACAAGGAGGGGTCGATGGAACGGGAGCAGTTTAGCATGAAGGTGGCCGGCGTCGATGTCGGCAAGCACTGGCTGGACGCGGCCGTACACGGCCTGGAGGACAAGGGCCGCTGGCGGAACACGCCAGCGGGGATCGACGAGCTGATCGCGTGGCTGAGAGCCCGGGAGGTCGGCCGTGTCGGTCTCGAGGCGACGGGCGGCTATGAGCGGGCGCTGCGGTCGGCGCTTGAGGCGACGGGGCTTGAGGTGGTGGTCCACCAGCCGATGGAGGTGAAGCTGTTTGCGCGGCTGATCCGGCGGCGGGCCAAGAACGACACGATGGACGCCTGGCTGATCGCGGCGGCCACGGTGCGGATCGACACGGTCAGGGCGGCGAGCGACCCGCGTCTGGTGGAGCTGGCCGAGCGGCTGACCGCCTATGAGCAGATCAGCGATCAGCTCGCCGAGCTCAAGACCTTCATGGAGCACGTCACCCTGAAGGACCTGGCCGCCGCGCTGCGGGCCCAGATCGCCTCTCTCACCCGGTTGAAGGCCAGGCTGCTGGCCGCAGTGCTGCAGCGGCTCAAGGCTCACGACGACCTGCTGGCCCGCTACCGGCTGCTGCTGAGCCTGCCCGGCCACGGCCCCGTCGTCGCCGCCAGCCTGACCATCCGCATGCCCGAGCTCGGCTCCATGACCCGGGGCCAGGCCGCCTCGCTGATCGGCGTCGCGCCCTTCGACCGCGACAGCGGCCAGCATCGAGGCCAGCGCTTCATCAGCGGCGGCCGATCCCGGCCACGCCGGATGCTCTACCTCGCCGCCCTCGCCGCCAAGCGCTGCGATCCCGCCCTCAAGGCCTTCGCCCAGCGCCTGCTCGACAACGGCAAGCCGCCGAAGCTCGCCATCGTCGCCGTCATGCGAAAGCTCATCGAGGCCGCAAACCTCGTCCTACAGCGCGGCCAGCCATGGCTAACCCCCAAATCCGCCTGACATGGTTGCTCTCCCAAAAGGGAGAGGATAGCGGCGCGCGCATCCCCGCCCGCTCTCCCCAACGGCTGTCCGGACAACGGCAGGCCCGGCTCAGCTTGCGGGCGGCTCCGGGGTTGGCTCCGGCGCCGGGAGGAACATCCGCTCCAGCGCCTCATCGGAATACATGCCGATCAAATCGTCGAGGACAGCGTCGCGCCCTCGCTCGCCTCCGGCTACCGCGACCACATCCAGCTTGAGCGTCGACAGACGCATCCGCCATCGCGCCAGCCTTCGCCTGTGCGCCGCCTGCGATCCCACGGCCCCCTACACGTCCTCAAGGTAAGCCACGCCCGGCGCCGTCTTCAGCGCCCCGCGCAGGGAGGCGTCGAGGCTGTAGAAACCGGGGAGCTTGAGTTCGACCTCCCGGCCGCCGCCCAGGCCCGCAACCAGCACCACCTCGCCGCCCCGCTGGGACGCCGCCCCGACCAGCCGCTTCTTGAGGGCCTCGATTTCGGTGGAGTGGGGCGACACGTGCACCCGCAGGCCGGCGGCCACGTGCTCGACCGCCTTGTCGAGCGGCTCGGCGTCGTCGCCGAAGAAGCGGACCTCGCCGTCGCGCGACTTGGCGCGGACCTTGATCAGCACGGCCTTGCCCGGCTCGAGCGCGTCGCGGCACTTGCGCAGCGCCTCGGGCGGGAACAGCACCTCGTACTCGCCGGTCGGGTCCGACAGGGAGACGAAGGCGAAGCGGTCGCCGCTCTGCTGCACCCGCTCCTGGCGACGGCGCACGACCCCGGCCATGCGGAAGGCCTCGGCGCCGGCCTCGGCCTGGACGATGGCCTCGGTGACCATGGTGGTGCGGCGCCGGCGCAGCACGTCGACCATGTCCTCCAGCGGGTGGCCGGTCAGGTAGAAGCCGACGGCCGCCAGCTCCTCGTCCAGCCGGCGGATCTGGTCCCAGGGCTCGGTGCGCGGCAGGCGCGGGCGGGAGCTCTCGGTCTTCTCGCCGCCCAGCAGGCTGAGCTGGTCGGAGTTGCGGTCGCTGGCCTCGGCCTGGCCGTGGGCGATCAGCACATCGGCGGCGGCGACGATCTGGGCGCGGTTGGGGTGCAGGGAATCGAAGGCCCCGGCCCGGGCCAGGTTCTCCAGCGCCCGCTTGTTGACCTGGCGCGGATCGACCCGCTCGACGAAGTCGAACAGATCGCGGAACGGCCCGCCCTCGCGACGCACCTCGACCAGGTGCTGCATGGCGGCGAAGCCGACGTTGCGCACCGCGCCGAGCGCATAGAGCACCGCGCCGTCGGTGACGTCGAAGTCGGCCCCCGACCGGTTCACGTCCGGCGGCAGCACCGGCACCTTGAAGCGGCGGGCGTCCTGGTAGAACACCGCCAGCTTGTCGGTGTTGGAGATGTCCAGACTCATCGAGGCAGCGAGGAACTCGACCGGCGCGTTGGCCTTGAGCCAGGCGGTCTGGTAGCTGATCAGCGCGTAGGCGGCGGCGTGCGACTTGTTGAAGCCGTAGCCGGCGAACTTCTCGACCAGTTCGAAGATCGACGAGGCCTGGGCCGGCTCGACGCCGCGCTCGGACGCGCCGGAGACGAACCGGGCCTTCTGCTGGTCCATCTCCTCCTTCTTCTTCTTGCCCATGGCCCGGCGCAGAAGGTCGGCTTCGCCCAGGCTGTAGCCGGCCAGGATCTGGGCGATCTGCATCACCTGTTCCTGGTAGACGATGACCCCGTAGGTCTCCTTGAGCACCGGCTCGAGCGAGGGGTGCAGGACGTCCATCGGCCGGCGGCCGAACTTGGTGTCGACGAAGGTGTCGATGTTGTCCATCGGGCCGGGGCGGTAGAGGGAGATCAGGGCGGTGACCTCCTCCAGCGACCCGGGCCGCATCTTGCGCAGGGTGTCGCGCATGCCCTGGCTTTCCAGCTGGAACACCCCGACCGTCTGGCCCGACCCCATCAGCTCGTAGGACGGCAGGTCGTCCAGCGGCAGCTTGCCCAGGTCGACGTCCGCCCCGCGCCGGGCCAGGTGCTTCACCGCCCGGTCGAGCACGGTCAGGGTCTTAAGACCCAGGAAGTCGAACTTCACCAGGCCGGCGCTCTCGACCCATTTCATGTTGAACTGGGTAGCCGGCAGTTCCGAGCGCGGATCCTTGTAGAGCGGGGTCAGCTCGGTCAGCGGCCGGTCGCCGATCACCACACCGGCGGCGTGGGTCGAGGCGTTGCGGTACAGCCCCTCCAGCCGCAGCGCGACCTCCAGGCACTGGGCCACGGAGGGATCGTCGTCCCGCGCCTGCTTCAGGCGCGGCTCGATGTTGATGGCCTGGGCCAGGGTCGTGGGGTTGGCCGGGTTGTTCGGCACCATCTTGCAGAGCCGGTCGACCAGGCCGAGCGGCAGCTGCATCACCCGGCCGACGTCGCGCAGCACGGCCCGCGCCTGGAGGGTGCCGAAGGTGATGATCTGGGCCACCCGGCCCTTGCCGTACTTGTCCTGGACGTACTCGATCACCTCCTCCCGCCGCTCCTGGCAGAAGTCGATGTCGAAGTCGGGCATGGAGACCCGCTCGGGATTGAGGAAGCGCTCGAACAGCAGGCCGAAGCGCAGAGGGTCCAGGTCGGTGATGGTCAGGGCCCAGGCGACCAGCGAGCCGGCGCCCGAGCCGCGGCCCGGCCCCACCGGAATGCCCTGGGCCTTGGCCCATTTGATGAAGTCCGAAACGATCAGGAAGTAGCCCGAGAAGCCCATCCGCTGGATGACGCCGATCTCGCGCTCCAGCCGCGCCCAGTACTCGCCCTCCCCGGCCGCAAGCTCCAGACCCTCGAGCCGGCGGCGCAGGCCCTCGGCGGCCTGGTGGGCCAGTTCGTCGGGCTCGGTCCGTCCCTCGGTGGTGGGAAAGCGCGGCAGGATCGGATCGCGCTTGTTGACCATGAAGGCGCAGCGCCGGGCGATGTCCAAGCTGTTGTCGCAGGCCTCCGGCAGGTCGGCGAACAGGGCCCGCATGGCGGCGGCCGGCTTGAACCAGTGCTCGGCGGTGACCCGACGGCGCTCGTCCTGGCCGATGAAGGCCCCGTCGGCGATGCAGAGCAGCGCGTCATGGGCCTCATACATGTCGCTCTGGCCGAAGAAGACGTCGTTGGTGGCGACCAGCGGCACGTCGTTGTCATAGGCCCAGGCCACCAGCCCCGGCTCGGCGGCCGCCTGCTCCGGCAGACCGTGGCGTTGCAGCTCGACATAGAGGCGGTCGCCGAACACCCGGTGCATCTCGGCCAGGGCCGCTGCGCCCTCCCCCGCCTTGCCGGCGGCGAACAGCGGGTCGACCGGCCCGTCCGGACCGCCCGACAGCAGCAGCAGGCCCTCGGCGTGCTGGATAACCTTCGACCAGGGCACGCAGGGCTCGTCGGCCGGATCGACGTCCAGGTAGGCCGACGACGACAGCTCGGTGAGATTGAGGTAGCCGCGCTCGTTCTGGGCCAGCAGCACGATGACCGGCGTCCGCGCCCAGCGCTCGCCCCGTCCCTCGCCGATGCCGGTGACCGGCAGGGCGCAGGCCACGATCGGCTGGACCCCGGCCTCCTTGGTCGCCACGGAGAACTCAAGCGCCCCGAACAGGTTGGCGCGGTCGGCCACGGCCACGGCCGGCATGTCGGCGGCGGCGGCCATCTTGCCCACCGCCTCGGCCTTGATCGCCCCCTCGAGCAGCGAATAGGCCGAGCGGACCCGCAGGTGAACGAACCCGTTCTCCATGACGGCGGCGTCGGCCATGCGGCTACTCCCTCGGACAGAACATCCTTCTACGACGATTCAGCGTCGCGGCGCGGTCATTCGGCGCCCGTCAGGCGGCCAGATAGGCGACCGAACACATCATCCAGCAGAAGCCGACGACGGAGAACAAAGCCAGCGATTCACGCGCGATCCGGGCCATTGTGGCCTCCCCAGTTCAATGCCGATATCCAGTTGCCTGTTTGTTCTATGTTGCGTTTTTGTTCTCGTCAACCGGTGAATCGTCGTTCTCCCGGAACGCTCCACCGGACCATCCCCAGAGGATCAGTTCGCGGTGACGGTGACCCGGCAGTCGCCGGCGGTCTGTTCAGCCGTGAGACGGTAGGTTCGGCCGGCCTCGGCGGTGAGCGACACCTTCCCAGGCGTGATCTGCGAGCCCCAGGCGGCGCGAAATTCGCACATGACGCCGATCGTATGGGGCCCCGGGGGCACGGCGGCCGTCGTCCCCAGCCTGTACTGGCCCACCCAGAGGACCTCGCCGTCGTCGATGGTGCGGATCATGACGCGGGTCGCCAGCGTATCCTCGCCTTCAATCCGGGCCAGAGGCGGCCCCGACCGGGCCGGTCCCGCGACAGCGCAAAGCACCGCGAAGACCCCTATCCCGGCGATCAAGCGAGTCATGGTTCCCTCCCCGTCCGGCCGGCAGCCTGGCGGCCGCACGCCGACAAGGTCCAGCGCAGCGGGGCGTCCGGTCCCGGACGCGGCGGGGACAGCGCCGCCGTTGCGGTCAGTCGCTCGCCGCGGCCTTGGCGGCCTTCGCCTTCGGCGCCGGCGGGGCCGGATTCATCGGCGGGCGGTGCTTGGCGACAATGTCGGCCTGCTCGGCGCGGCGGACGGCGCCGGTGATGTTGAGGCGGGCGAGGATCTCGACGGCGCCATGCTCGGCCCGCGCCTCTTCCCAGCTGTCGAAGACGGCGCGGTGAAGGCTGTCGGTCTCGCCGGCGTGGATGACCCTGGCCGTGTCGCCGTTCCAGCTGACGAACAGATAGTTGGCCCCGCCCGGCGACACCGGCTTGAGTTCCTCAAGCGCCTTGTAGCGGTACAGGGCGCCGGACTGGCCGGGAATGTCGAACTGCCGGGTCAAGCTTGGGCTCCCGTGGAAGGTGAAGAACACAAGCCCCTGAAAACCCTGTGAAAGCGGCGAAACCGGGGCGATCAGTGATCCGTGAACGACGTGTTGTGAACGGACGGTCCGCAGACCGCCCCTGCTCTAGCCGCGCTGCTTCTCGAGATGACCGTCCTTCATCGCGAAGACACGGTCCATGTAGCGGGCCAGTTCGAGGTTGTGGGTGGCGATCAGCGCCGCGACGCCGGTCGTGCGGGCAAGATCGTAGAGCTGCTGGAAGACGATGGTCGCCGTCTCGGGGTCGAGGTTGCCGGTCGGCTCGTCGGCCAGCAGCAGGCGCGGCTCGTTGGTCAGGGCGCGGGCGATGGCCACCCGCTGCTGCTCGCCGCCCGACAGTTGGGCCGGCTGGTGGTCGAGGCGCTCGCCCAGGCCCAGCCCCGTCAGCAGGGTCTCGGCCCGGCCGCGGGCGTAGGCGCCGCCGCGCCCGGCGATCATCGCCGGCATGGCGACGTTTTCCAGGGCCGTGAACTCCGGCAGCAGGTGGTGGAACTGGTAGACGAAGCCGATGGTCGTCAGCCGCACCTTGGTGCGGGCGCGGCTCGAGAGCTTCGTGCAGTCCTGGCCGTCGACGCTGACCGTCCCGCCGTCCGGATGCTCCAGCAGGCCGGCGGCGTGCAGCAGCGAGGACTTGCCCGAGCCCGAAGGACCGATCAGGCCGACGATCTCGCCGGGCATGACGTCCAGGTCGACGCCCTTGAGCACCGGCAGGTCGCCCGAGCGGGTGACATAGGTGCGCTTGACGCCGCGCAGGGAGAGCACCGGGCTACTCATAGCGAAGCGCCTCCACCGGATCGAGGCGCGAGGCGAGCCAGGCCGGCAGCAGGGTGACGATGAAGCTCATGAACAACGCCCAGGCCGTGACCAGCCCGACCTCGCTCCACTCGATCTTCGCCGGGACGTGGCTGAGGAAATAGACTTCCGGGTTGAACACCTGCGCCCCGGTGATCCGCTCGACCACCTGCTGGATGACCTCGATGTTCAGGCAGACGACCACGCCCAGCACCAGGCCCGTCCCGGCGCCCAGCACGCCGATCAGCGAGCCGGCCATGAAGAAGATGCGCAGGATGGCGCTCTGGCTGGCGCCGACCGTGCGCAGGATGCCGATGTCGCGCCGCTTGTTCTGCACCATCATCACCAGGCCGGCGATGATGTTGAGCGTGGTGATGGCCACGAGGATCATCAGGATCAGCCGCATGGCCGAGCGTTCGATCTGCAGCGCGTTGAAGAAGCTCTCGTTCTCCTGCGTCCAGTCGAAGACCATGGCCGCCGGGCCGGCCGCGCGGGCCAGGGCCGGCTTCATGGCGATGGCGTTGTCGGGGCTGTCGAGCATGATCTCGATCTTGTCGACCATGCCGTCGCGGCCGAAGAAGATCTGCGCCTGCTCCAGCGGCATGTAGATGAAGGCCTGGTCGAACTCGCTCATGCCCACCGAGAACACGCCGCCGACGGTGTAGTCCTTCTGGTTGACGCTCTGGCCGAAGGCGGTGGTCGCGCCGGTCGGCGAGATGAGGGTCACCGGGTCGCCCGGCGAGACGCCGAGCGCGGCGGCCATGCGGTCGCCGATCAGGATCAGCTCGCCGCCGTACTCGCCCTGGCCGTAGCCGTTCAGGGAACCGCGCTTGATGTTGCTTGAAATGATCTGGGTGGCCTTCACGTCGGCGGGCGAGACGCCGCGCACGATGGCGCCGGTGATCTGGGCCGGGCCCATGACGATCACCTGGCCCTGGATCATCGGGGTGGCGCGGACCACGCCCGGGACCTTGCGGATGCGGTCGACCGCCGCGTCGCGGTCGGGACTGCCCAGGATGCCGCCGGCCACATAGGCGTGACCGTTGAAGCCGAGCAGCCGGTCGAGCAGCTCGGACCGGAAGCCGTTCATCACGCTCATCACGGTGATCAGCGCGAACACCGCCATGGCGATGCCGGCGAAGGCGAAGATGGTCACCAGCGCCACGCCGCCGCTCTTGCGGACCGCCAGCAGGTAGCGGACCGCGATGGCCCGCTCCCAGAGCCCGAAGGGCGCCGCGCCGGAGGCCAGGGCCTTGCTCACGCCGGCTTGCCCGTCAGGCCGGCGATGACCGCGTCGAGCGGCGCGACCGACTTCTCGCCGGTGGCGCGGTTGCGGATCTCGACATTGCCCTCGGCGATCGACTTGGGCCCGACGATCATCTGCCAGGGCAGGCCGATCAGGTCGGCGGTGGCGAACTTGCCGCCCGGCCGCTCGCTGGTGTCGTCATAGAGTACCGTCTTGCCGGCCGCGTGCATGGCCGCATAGGTCTTCTCGCAGGCCGCGTCGCAGGCCTCGTCGCCGACCCGAAGGTTGATCAGCGCCAGGTCGAACGGCGCGACGGCCTCGGGCCAGATGATGCCCGCCTCGTCATGGCTGGCCTCGATGATGGCGCCCAGCAGGCGCGAGACCCCGACGCCGTAGCTGCCCATATGGACGGCGTGGTCCTGGCCGTCGGGGCCGGAGACCTTGGCCTTCATCGCGTCGGAGTACTTGGTGCCGAAGTAGAAGATGTGGCCGACCTCGATGCCGCGGGCGGTCAGGCGCTTGTCCTCGGGGATCGCGCTGTAGGCGGCCTCGTCATGCATCTCGTCGGCGGCGGCGTAGAGCCTGGTGCGGGCCTCGACCAGCGGCGTCAGATCGCCGTCCCAGTCGACGTCGGGACCAGGCGCGCCCATCTCGACCAGGTCCTGATGGCAATAGATCTGGCTCTCGCCGGTCTCGGCCAGGACGATGAACTCGTGGCTGAGGTCGCCGCCGATCGGGCCGGTGTCGGCGCGCGTCGGCACGGCCTTGAGGCCCATGCGGGCGAAGGTGTTCAGGTAGGCGATGAACATGCGGTTGTAGGCCGCCCGGGCGCCGGCCTCGTCGAGGTCGAAGCTGTAGGCGTCCTTCATCAGGAACTCGCGGCCGCGCATGACGCCGAAGCGGGGGCGGCGCTCGTCCCGGAACTTCCACTGGATGTTGTACAGGTTCTTGGGCAGGTCCTTGTAGCTCTTCACCGAAGCGCGGAAGATGTCGGTGACGACCTCCTCGGCCGTGGGGCCGTAGAGCAGGTCGCGCTTGTGGCGGTCGGTGATGCGCAGCATCTCGTCGCCATAGGCCTCGTAGCGGCCGCTCTCGCGCCACAGGTCGGCCAGCTGCAGCGTCGGCATCAAGAGCTCGATGGCCCCGGCGCGGTCCATCTCCTCCCGCACGATCTGCTCGACCTTCTTGAGCACCCGCAGGCCCAGAGGCAGCCAGGCGTAGATGCCGGCGGCCTCCTGCTTGATCATCCCGGCGCGCAGCATCAGCTGGTGCGAGACGATCTGGGCGTCGGACGGCGCTTCCTTGAGCGTGGGCAGAAAATAGCGCGACAGGCGCATGGATATCCCCGGGAGATTGGTAGCGGCTGACTTAGCCGCTGGCGCCCTGCATTGGCAACGCGGGCGGCGAAAAGAAGGCCGCCGGACCAGCCGGCGGCCTTTCAGTCATCGTCGGGGAAAAACGCCACGGAGCAAGACCGGCGAACCGGCCTCCATGACGTCAGGCTAGCGCTGCTTCGCGGCGCGCCGCGACCGGGTCCCGACAGGCGAGGCGGACGGGGCGGAATTCGCCCAAAGAATGAGCGCTCCGGCGCGCCCCGTGCGCCCGACGCCCAAATCGCGGGCGGAAATCAGTAGTTGGCGGGCAGCGTCGGCAGGGTCACCAGGCCGAACTTGATGACCGCGAAGAGGATCAGCCACAGCACCGCCGCCACCCAGGTGGTGGTGATGAACTTCTTCTTCAGGTTGGGATTGACCGGCGCGCCGGGATCGCCGCCGCCCGGCACCTCAAGCCCCTCTTCCGCATAGGTGCGGTTGCCCAGCGGCAGGACGGCGAACAGCACCGTCCACCAGAGGGTCAGGTAGATCGCGATGCCGGTGAGCAGTCCCATCAGTGGGCGTCCTTCGGGGTTTCCATCAGTTCGACCAGCATGCCGCCCATGTCCTTGGGATGCACGAAGATGATCAGGGTGCCGTGGGCGCCGATGCGCGGCTCGCCCAGAACCGTCGCGCCCTTGGCGACGAGGGCATCGCGGGCTTCGTAGATGTTCTCGACCTCGAAGCAGATGTGGTGCTGGCCGCCCTTGGGGTTCTTGGCCAGGAAGCCGTGGATCGGGCTCTTCTCGCCGTAGGGCTCGATCAGCTCGATCTGGCTGTTGGGCAGGTTGACGAAGCAGACCCACACCCCCTGCTCCGGCATCGCCCACTTGTCGGTCCACGAGGTCGCGCCCAGCAGGTCGCGGTACATGTTCAGCGCCTCGTCGATCGAAGGGGTGGCGACGCCGACGTGGTTGAGCTTGCCGATCATGTGTGCGGACTCCGGAGGTTCTTGCGGTCGGCGGTGGTCTACACCGCCTGCCCCGCCCTTGCTACGCCTGCCGTCGCGGCAGGAAGAGGCCGACGGTCAACAGGCCGAAGGCGAAGCCGCCCAGGTGGGCCTGCCAGGCGATGCCGGCCACCTCGCCGCCCATGCCGCCCAGGACGCCGAAGGCCACGGTGATGATGACGTTCAGGATCACCGGCGCGATCAGCTGCTGACCGACCTCGCGCGAGAGGAGCGGGTAGAGACTGCCATCGCGGCGCATGCGGATCACACCGCCCCACAGGCCGAAGATCGCGCCCGACGCCCCGACCATCGGCCCTGCCCCGCCGGGGCTCATCAGTAAATAGGCCAGTCCCGCGATCAGGCCGGCAACGGTGTAGAACCCGAGAAGGCGCGCCTGGCCGGCCAGGTCCCCGCCCATACGCTCTCCGATGATCAGGCCGAAGGGCAGCAACGCCGACAGGTTCATCAGCAGGTGCATGACCCCGCCGTGCATGTACATCGACGTGAGGAAGGTCCACCAGCGCCCCGAAGCGACCGCGTTTGTGCTGAGCGCCAGCATGAGCTCCTCGTCCGGAACCGGCGACAGGAAGCGCATGTACATCTGCCAGAGGAACGTCAGCCCGATCAGGACCAACACCAGCAACAGCGCCCGATGCTTCGCCCAGTCGATGCCGAGCGAGGTGTCCTCCTCCGGCTCCGGGGCGGGATCGGGCGCGACGGCCGCGTCCGCGACGCCCCAGGGCTTCGGCAGGTCGCGGCGCGGATCGTCCGAAGGCGGCGGGGGCGTGTCCATGACCTTCAAGTGGGTCAGGGGCGCGGAGTCGTCAACGGGCGGCGGCTGTCCGGCGCTCGACAAGCCCGGCGATCAGGCCGACAGCGGCGCCGGCGAGGTAGCCGGTCCAGGGAAGTGCAACCACGGCCGCAGCCATCGCTCCGAAATCGACATCCCGCAGCGCAACGGCCACGCCGACAACGAGCACCATCAGAAGCAGCAACTGGCCAAGTCTTGCGCCGATACGCTCAAGGCGGGGCGACCCGCCCAGATTCAGGCAGACGAAAGCCAGCACCCCCAGCGCAACGATGGCGCCACCGACGACGAGACGGCCCGCAAGGCTCACGAACTCATCAGTCAAGAGGGACACCAGTATTGCCAAGCATATCGGTCCAGTCAGCAGATAGATGCTGGCCTCCCCTGTGGCCTGGCTCTGCACCGGCAGCATGTCGTGGCTTGGGAGAGATTGCGGCTCGTGGAGCGGAACAAAGACCTTTGCGAATATCAGATAGACGGCGAGACCTGCGAGACCAGCCCAAGGACCGGATACCGTCGCCGATGGAGTCAGAGAGAGTTGCGCTAGGGCACCCGCTATCGTGGCGACGACGAAAGCCGCCAGCGGCCGCCAGCCGCCCAGCCAACCTGGATTCGATGCCATCGTCGGGGTCAAACCCAAGATGAAGAATGCGACGCCCACCCAAATGACCACCGTAACCGGAACAGGCAGGAAGGCGTGGCTGACCAGAGTCCACCAGCGTCCTTGCGCCAGCGCCTCGGTCGAAAGTCCGTAGAAGGACAGGTCCACGACACCATCCCCACCCGGCGGTTCGAGGATCGTGCCGGCAACGATGCACAGCGCTAGCACGAGCGCTGGCCAGCCATGGCGGAGCACAGTCCAGCCCTGGCCAATCGCCGTTCTGGAGATCTCCACGCAGACCTGCACGAATACGCCGCCCAGGCCGCGTGTCGTCGATGGCGCTCGGCCGCTTGCTATCCTCTCAAGCGGCGATGACTTTGACACACTGCACGCCCCCAGGTTCTCGCCGGAAGCATAGCGGGCGGAGGCCAGCCACTCAACCCTCAGTTCAAATCCGCAGCACCGTCGTCTCCACGACCGGGCGGCGTTCCCAGATGCGGTGGGCGGCCTTCTTGACGGCGCGGTTGAGGGCGGTCTCGACGGTTTCGTCGAGGCCGCGCTCCTCGGCTGGGATCCGCTTGAGCGCCTGGGCGGCGTCCTCGCCCAGGTCGTAGACGGCCTCCTCGACCGAATACTCCTCGTCGCCCGGCAGGCCGACCGCCTTGACGGTCGGGCCGGCGACGATCTTGCCGTTGGCGTTGAGCACCACCGAGACGACCAGCATGCCGTTGAAGGCGGCGTGGCGGCGCTCGCGCAGGGCCTCGCCGTTCTCGGGCGTCATGACGCCGCCGTCGATGTAGAGCCGGCCGGCCGTCACCTCGTCGATGATCTCGGCGCGGCCGGGGGCCAGGCGGACCATGTCGCCGTTGCGCGGCGCCACCGTCTGCGGGACCTGCAGGTCGCGGGCGAAGGCGGCGTGCTCGAGCAGGTGGCGGCGCTCGCCATGGGTCGGGACGGCGATCTGCGGCCGGGCCCAGGCGTACATCTGGGCCAGTTCGTCACGGCAGGGGTGGCCGGAGACGTGGATGCCGGGGTGGTCGCGCTCGGTGTAGAGGCGCACGCCGCGGTCGGCGAGCTTGTTCTGCAGGTTGCGGATCGGGATCTCGTTGCCCGGGATGACCCGCGAGGAGAAGATCACGTGATCGCCCTGCGACATGCGGATGTGCGGGTGGTTGCCCTCGGCGATGCGGGCCAGCGCGGCGCGCGGTTCGCCCTGGCTGCCGGTGCAGAGATAGAGGATCTGGTCCTCGGGCACGTTCTTGGCCAGGTGGTCGTCCAGCAGCGGCTGGATGTCCTTCAGGAGCCCGACGCTGCGGGCGGCTCCGGCCATGCGGTGCATGGAGCGGCCAGCCAGCACGACCTTGCGGCCGGCGGCCTGGGCGGCGCGGATCACCGTGTCCATGCGGGCGACGTTGGAGGCGAAGCAGGCCACCGCCACCTTGCCCTTGAGACCGGCGATCAGCTTGTTCATCGCCTCCCGGACGTCGGCCTCGGAGCCCGCCGAGCCGTCCACGAAGACGTTGGTGCTGTCGCAGACCATGGCCAGCACGCCCTCGTCGCCGAGCTTGCGGATGGCCTCGATGTCGGTGACCTCGCCCAGCATGGGATCGGGATCGATCTTCCAGTCGCCGGTGTGCAGGATCGTGCCCAGCGGGGTGCGGATGGCCAGGCCGTTGGGCTCGGGGATGGAGTGGGTCAGGGTGACCAGCTCCAGGTCGAACGGCCCCAGGCTGAACTTGCCGCTCAGCGGCACCTCGGTGATGTCCACCTCGTCCAGCAGGTCGGCGTCGCGCAGCTTCTCGCGCAGCAGGTAGGCGGTGAACGGCGTGGCGTAGACCGGGGCCTTCAGCCTGGGCCACAGCCAGGCGACCGCGCCGATGTGGTCCTCGTGGGCGTGTGTCAGCACGATGCCGAGGATGTCGTCGGCGTACTCCTCGATGAAGGTCGGGTCCGGCAGGATGATGTCGACGCCGGGCGTGGTCTGGTCGCCGAAGGTCACGCCCAGATCGACGACGATCCACTTGCGGTCGTCCTCGGGGCCGTAGCCGTACAGATTGAAGTTCATCCCGATCTCGTTTGACCCGCCCAACGGCAGGAAGACGAGTTCGTCGTTCTCATGTGGAGTCATCAGGTCGCCAGCCGCCGGTTGCGGCGATGGATCTCGAGCAGACCGCGGATAGTCAGGTCGGGATCGTAGTGGTCAATCATGGTGGTGGCGTCCTCGAACAGCGAGACGACGCCGCCGGTGGCGACAACGGTCAGGTGCTCGCCCCGTTCCGCCTTGATCTTGCTGATCAGCCCCTCGATCAGGCTGATGTAGCCCCAGAAGACGCCGGACTGCATGGCCGAAACCGTGTCGGTGCCGACCACGCGGTTGCGCTCGGGACGCTGGATGGCGATGCGCGGCAGCTTGGCGGCCGCATCGTGCAGCGCCTGCATGGAGAGGTTGATCCCCGGCGCGATGATGCCGCCCTCGAACCCGCCGTCGGCGGCGATGATGTCGAAGGTCGTCGCCGTGCCGCTGTCGATCACCACCAGCGGGCCCGGATAGACGATATGGGCGCCGATGGCGTTGACCAGGCGGTCGGCCCCGGCCTCGGACGGCTTGTCGATGCGCACATCGATGCCCAGGTCGGCGTTCTCGCCGATGATCAGGGGCTCGACGTTCAGGTAGCGGCGCGACAGGTTGCGCAGGTTGAAGATCGACTGCGGCACGACGCTGGAAATGATGCAGCCGGTCAGCAGCTTCAGGCTCAGCCGGTTCATCTCCAGAAGTTGCGACAGCCAGACCGCGTATTCGTCAGCCGTACGGGTGCTCTCGGTCGCGCTGCGCCACTGGGCGATCCAGTCCTTGCCGTCATGCACGGCGAACAGCGTGTTGGTGTTGCCCTGCTCGATCGCCAGCAGCATTCACAGACTCCCGAAAAAGACGTCGCCGGCCGTGATGCGCCGCAGCATTCCGTCTGGCAAGCGCAGACGCAGGGCGCCGTCAGGATCCAGCCCCTCGGCGACGCCCTCGACCGTCTCGTCCGCCAGTCGCGCGACGCAGGGCTCGCCCAGGCCATGGGCGCGGCGGGTCCAGGCCTCGGCGACGGGCGCAAAGCCCTCGCGGCTCCAGACGGCCAGCCAGCGCCGGAAGCTGTCGCGCAGATGCGCGACCGCCTCCAGAACGTCAGGCGCGCCGGCCGGGCGGTGGGCGGCCAGATTGGTGGCCGGCCGCTCGGACTGGACCGGCGAATACGCCAGGTTGATGCCGACGCCGACGGCGACCCAGGCCGGCCAGCCCGGCGTCTGCCCGGACTCCAGCAGGATGCCGCCGGTCTTCACGCCGGCGACCATCGGGTCGTTGGGCCACTTCAGCGACACCAGCGACGGGGGCACGTAGCGGTCGATGACCTCCGCGGCGGCCAGGGCGGCGACGAAGGACACCTGGGCGATCTCGGCCAACGGCCGGTCGGAACTGAACAGGAAGGTGGCGGCGAGGTTGCCGCTCGCCGTCTCCCAGGCCCGGCCGCGCCGGCCGCGACCCGCCGTCTGGCGCAGGCCGACCAGACAGACCGGCCAGGTCTCGCCCCGGGCTGCGCGCCGCGCCGCCTCGGCGTTGGTGGAGTCGATCTCGTCGAAGACGATGATCTCGAAGGGCGTCAACCGGCGCGGGTCCGGGTCAGCCGAGGACGGCCGCGGCCGCCTGCGACAGCGGATCGAGCCAGACCAGCGCGACAAGGCCGACGGGGAACGACAGCAAGGCCGCGCCGACGGCGATGGTGCGGGCGCTGAAGGCCGGAGCCTCCACCGCGCCCGGCGCCGCGTCGAACCACATCACCTTGATCAGGCGCAGGTAGTAGAAGGCCGCCACGACCGAGCCGACCAGCGCCACGATCGCCGCCCAGGCCAGGCCCGCGTCCAGAGCCGCCTTGAAGACGTAGAACTTGCCGAAGAATCCGATGAACGGCGGCAGGCCGAGCGCCGACAGGGAGAAGGCGGTCATGGCCAGGGCCAGGCCGGGCTTCTCCTTGAAGAGGCCCGCCATGTCGTCGATCGTCTCCATCGACCGGCCGTCGCGCTGGAGCGCGGTCAGGCAGGCGAAGAAGCCGGTCACGTCGACCATGTAGAGGACCATGAACATCAGCATGGCCTGCACGCCCGCCTCGCCGCCGGCGGCCAGGCCGATCAGGGCGTAGCCGATGTTGGCGATGGAGCTGTAGGCCCACAGCCGCTTGAGATTCTTCTGCGCCAGACCCGCGAAGGCGCCGACGAAAACCGACAGCAGGGCGATGACCAGGATCACCTGCCGCCACTGTTCCACGGCGCCGCCGAAGCCCTCCTGCAGCACCCGGGCCAGCAGCACCATGGCGGCCAGCTTCGGCGCGGCGGCGAAGAAGCCGACCAGCGGCGTCGGGGCCCCCTCGTAGACGTCCGGCGTCCACATGTGGAACGGCGCGGCCGAGACCTTGAACGCCAGGCCGCAGATCAGGAAGACGAGGCCGAACAGGATGCCCTGCCCCGCGCCGTTCTCCACCGCCGCGGCGATGACGTCGAACTGGGTCGAGCCGGCGAAGCCGTAGATCAGCGAGGCGCCGTAGAGCAGCAGCCCCGAAGACAGGGCGCCGAGCACGAAGTACTTGAGGCCGGCCTCGGACGACCTGGCGTCGTCGCGGCGGAAGGCGGCCAGCACGTAGAGCGCCAGCGAGTGCAACTCCACGCCGATGTAGAGCGAGATCAGGTCGCCGGCCGAGACCATGACGCCCATGCCCAGCGCCGCCAGCAGGATCAGCACCGGCAGTTCGAACTTGCTGTCGCCGCGCCGGGCCAGCCAGCGATCGGCCAGGATGATCGACAGGGCGCTGGCGCCGTAGATGGCCGCCTTGGCGAAGGCGGACAGGTCGTCGACGATCACGCCGCCGGCGAAGCCGCGGCCCTGCGGCCCGTGGATCGCGAAGGCGGCGGCGACCAGCAGGGCCAGCACGGCCAGGCCGTTGAACACGACCCCGCCCTTGCCGCGGAAGGCGCCGCCGACCAGCAGGACCATCGCCGAAACGGCGAGGATGACCTCGGGCCAGAGCAGCGAGAAGGATGCGAGGGTCATCGGCGGCTCACCCGGCCACAGCGGCGCGCCAGGCGCCGACCAGCGCCTCGACGGAGGCGCCGGTGATGTTGAAGACGACGTCGGGCTGGAGCCCCAGGTACAGGGTCGAGAGGATCAGCGGCGCGAAGATCAGCACCTCGCGGCGGTCCAGATCGGTGATCTGGGCCAGGGCCGGATTGGTCATCTCGCCGAACACGACGCGGCGATAGAGGGACAGGGCGTAGACCGCCGACAGGATCACGCCGGTGGTCGCCGCCAGCGCCGTCCAGGTCGAGGCCTGGTAGACGCCGGTCAGGGTCAGGATCTCGCCGACGAAGCCGCTGGTGCCCGGCAGGCCGACATTGCCCATCGTGAACAGCATGAACACCGCCGCGTACCAGGGCATGCGGTTCACCAGACCGCCGTAGAAGGCGATCTCGCGGGTGTGCATGCGGTCATAGACGACGCCGACGCAGAGGAAGAGCGCCGCCGGAGATCACTCCGTGGCTCAGCATCTGGAAGATGGCGCCCTGCTCGCCCTGCACGTTGCCGCTGAAGATGCCCATGGTCACGAAGCCCATGTGCGCGACGGAGGAGTAGGCGATCAGCTTCTTGATGTCGGTCTGCCGGAAGGCGACCAGCGAGGTGTAGATGATGGCGATGGCCGAAAGCGCGAAGACCAGCGGCGCGAACATCGTGCTGGCGCCGGGGAACATCGGCAGGCTGAAGCGCATGAAGCCGTAGCCGCCCATCTTCAGCAGGATGCCCGCCAGGATGACCGAGCCGGCCGTCGGCGCCTCGACGTGCGCGTCCGGCAGCCAGGTGTGCACCGGCCACATCGGCATCTTCACCGCGAAGCTGGCGAAGAAGGCCACCCACAGCCAGGGCTGCAGCCAGTCGGCGAACTTGTACTGCATCAATTCGGGGATCGAGCTGGTGCCCGCCACGCCGATCATGGTCAGCACCGCCGCCAGCATCAGGACGGATCCCAGCAGGGTGTAGAGGAAGAACTTGAAGGCCGCGTAGACCCGGTTCTTGCCGCCCCAGATGCCGATGATCAGGAACATCGGGACCAGGCCTGCCTCGAAGAACAGGTAGAACAGGATCAGGTCCAGCGCGCAGAACACGCCGATCACCAGGGTCTCCAGGACCAGGAAGGCGATCATGTATTCGAGGACGCGCTTCTCGACGCTCTTCCAGCTGGCGAGGATGCAGATCGGCAGCAGGAAGGCGGTCAGCAGGACGAACAGGACGGAGATGCCGTCCACGCCCATGCGATAGCTGAGCCCCGCGAACCAGGGGATCTCCTCCAGGAACTGGAAGCCCGGGTCGGCGGCGTCGAACCGCACCGTCAGCAGGATGGAGAGGGCGAAGGTCGCCAGGGTGGTGACCAGCGCGATCCAGCGGGCGGCGTTGTCGGCGCGCTCGCCGGTCTGGCCGAGCCCCTTCAGCAGCAGGATCACGGCGACCCCGGCCAGCGGCAGGAAGGTGATGAGGGAGAGAATTCCGGTCATGATCCAGGCGTGCCCCTCACCGAGACCATTGGTACAGCGCGTAGGAGAGCAGGCCGGCCACGCCGAGCAGCATCACGAACGCATAGTGATAGACGTAGCCGGTCTGTAGCTGACCCGTCCGCTTGCCGACGGCGTTGGACACGGCGGCGACGCCGTCCGGGCCCAGGCCGTCGATGATCTTCTGGTCCCCGACCTTCCAGAACACGTCGCCCAGGAAGCGGGCGGCGCGGACGAAGGTGGCCTCGTAGAGCTCGTCGAAGAACCACTTGTTGTAGAGGAAGGTCCACAGCGGGCCGCGGTTGGCCGCCAGCCGCGCGCCCATGCCCTCGTTGAGCAGGTAGACCCAGACGGCGATCAGCAGGCCGAGGGTGGAGACCACCAGCGGCGACCACTTCACCCAGGTCGGGACGTTGTGGGCCTCGTGCAGCACGTGGTTGTCGGCGGCCGAGAAGATGGCCCCGCGCCAGAATTCGTTCTCGTGGTGGCCGACGAAGTACTCGACGAACACGAAGCCGGCGGCGATGGCGCCGATCGCCAGCAGGGCCAGCGGGACCAGCATGACCAGCGGGCTCTCGTGCGGCTTGTGGTCGTGGCCATGGCCATGGTCGTCGTGGCCGTGGTCGTCGTGCGCGGCCGGGGCCGCGTGGGCGTCATGGCCATGCTCTTCGGCGTGATGCGCGTCATGACCCCACTTGGCCGTGCCATGGAAGGTCATGAAGGCCAGTCGCCAGCTGTAGAAGGCCGTCAGGCCGGCGGCGAACACCCCGATGACGAAGGCGAACAGACCGTAGCCGCTGTGCTGGCCGGCGGCGAAGGCCGCCTCGATGATGGTGTCCTTCGAATAGAAGCCTGCGAAGCCGAACACGCCCGGGATGCCGACGCCGGTGATGGCGATCGTGCCAATGGTCATCACCGCGTAGGTGAAGGGCATGTACTTCCACAGGGCGCCCATCTTCCGCATGTCCTGCTCGTGGTGCATGCCGTGGATCACCGAACCGGCGCCCAGGAACAGCAGCGCCTTGAAGAAGGCGTGGGTGAACAGGTGGAACATGGCCGCCTCGTAGGCGCCCACCCCGGCGGCGAAGAACATGTAGCCGAGCTGCGAACAGGTCGAATAGGCGATGACCCGCTTGATGTCGTTCTGGGCCAGGCCGACCGTGGCGGCGAACAGGGCCGTGACCGCGCCGATCATCGTCACGACCTGCTTGGCGACCGGCGCGTACTCGAACATCGGCGACAGCAGGCAGACCATGTAGACGCCGGCGGTGACCATGGTGGCCGCGTGGATCAGCGCCGACACCGGGGTCGGGCCTTCCATGGCGTCCGGCAGCCAGGTGTGCAGGAAGAACTGCGCCGACTTGCCCATGGCGCCGATGAACAGCAGCACGCAGGCCAGGTCGACCAGCGGCCAGTCCTGGCCGATGAAGGTCCAGGTCTTGCTGGCGCCGGCGGCGATCAGCGGGAACAGCTCGGCGAACTGGATGGTCCCGAAGGCCCAGAAGGTCGTCATGATGCCGAGCGCGAAGCCGAAGTCGCCGACCCGGTTGACCACGAAGGCCTTGATCGAGGCGGCGTTGGCCGTCGGCTTCTTGAACCAGAAGCCGATCAGCAGATAGGACGCCAGCCCCACCCCTTCCCAGCCGAAGAACAGCTGCATGAAGTCGGCGGCGGTGACCAGCGCCAGCATGGCGAAGGTGAACAGGGACAGGTAGGCGAAGAAGCGCGGCTTGCTGTCGTCCTCGGCCATGTACCCCCAGCTGTAGAGGTGCACGAGGGCCGAGACGGAGGTGACCACCACCAGCATGACCGCCGACAGGCCGTCGATGCGGATCGACCAGGCCGACTGGAAGTCGCCGATGTTGATGAACGGCGCGACCGCGACGGTGAAGGGCTCCATATGCCCCCAGGTCCACTGGCCGAAGGTGTACCAGGACAGGCCGCAGGCCAGCAGCAGCAGGCCGGTGGTTACCGACTGGGAGGCGACGTTGCCGATCCGGCGTCCGAAGAGGCCGGCGATGATCGCCCCGACCAGCGGCGCGAAGACGAGCAGGGTGACGAGCTGTTGCAACGGGTCAGCCCTTCATCACGGAGGCGTCGTCCACGGCGATGTCGCCGCGGTTGCGGAAGAAGGTCACCAGGATGGCCAGGCCGACGGCGGCCTCGGCCGCGGCGACGGTCAGCACGAACATCGCGAAGATCTGCCCGACCACGTCGTGCAGGAAGGCGCTGAAGGCCACCAGGTTGATGTTCACCGCCAGCAGGATCAGCTCGATGCTCATCAGGATGACAATGACGTTCTTGCGGTTCACGAAGATGCCGAAGACGCCGATCGTGAACAGGATGGCTGCCACAGTCAGATAGTGGGTGAGGCCAATCATTCGGAAATCCCCTCACCCGGTTTGATGTCGACGATGGTCATGCCGGTCTTGGGGGTCCGCGCGTTCTGGGCCGGGATGCTCTGGCGCTTGATCCCCGCCTTGTGGCGCAGGGTCAGGACGATGGCGCCGATCATGGCCACCAGCAGCACCAGGCCGGCCGCCTGGAAGATGTAGACGTAGTCGGTGTAGAGCACCCGGCCGATGGTCTCGGCGTTGGTCACGTCCGGCAGGGAGGCCTGGGGCGTGGCGTTCTTCGCCGCCGCGCCGTTCACCGCCACGTTCACCGCGATCATCACCATCTCGACGGTCAGCACCCCGGCGACAAGCATGCCGATCGGCAGATAGCGGGCGAAGCCCTGGCGCAGCTGGCTGAAGTCGACGTCCAGCATCATGACGACGAACAGGAACAGCACCGCCACCGCGCCGACGTAGACGACGATCAGCAGCATGGCGAGGAACTCCGCGCCCAGCAGCACGAACAGTCCCGCGGCGCTGAAGAAGGCCGTGATCAGGAACAGCACGGAGTGAACCGGGTTGCGCGCGAACACGACCGCGAGACCCGCAAGGATCGTCACTGTCGCCATCAGATAGAAGGCTATCGCCTGCAGAGCCATGTGGGCCCCTTACCCCTCTCAAACGGACCGGTGAATCGCGCGCCTCCCTTATCGGTAGGCGGCGTCCAGTTCCAGATTCTTCGCGATTTCGCGTTCCCAGCGGTCGCCGTTATCCAGCAGCCGCTCCTTGTCGTAGTAGAGCTCTTCGCGCGTCTCGGTCGCGAACTCGGTGTTGGGTCCCTCGACGATAGCGTCCACCGGGCAGGCCTCCTGACACAGGCCGCAGTAGATGCACTTCACCATGTCGATGTCGTAGCGCGTGGTCCGGCGGCTGCCGTCCTCGCGGGGCTCGGCCTCGATGTAGATGGCCTGGGCCGGGCAGACGGCCTCGCAGAGCTTGCAGGCGATGCAGCGCTCTTCCCCCGAGGGATAGCGGCGCAGCGCGTGCTCGCCCCGGAAACGGGGCGACTGCGGCCCGCGCTCGTTGGGATAGATGACCGTCTTCTTGGGGGCCATCATGTACTGCATGGCCAGAACGAAGGCGCCGCCGAATTCGAGCAGCGCCGCGCCCTTCAGGGCCTGTCCGATGCGCTGCATCATGGTTTGACCGCCTTGCTGGGGATGGAACAGACGTAGTTGGACATCTGCGCGGGATCCTCGCCCTGGGCGCCCTTGGGACGGACCTCGCCGCCGGCCGAGGCGCACTCGCCCTTGGCCCGGACCATGGCGTCGTAGTTCACCAGGCCGCGCCCGAGCGTGTAGGACGAGACCCCGCTCTCGGTCGTGGCGCAGGCGGCCAAGCCCGAAGCCAGAAGGCCGAGCGCGAGCAGGAGCGGCGCGGCGACGCGCATCACAGGTACACCTTCTGGAAGACCTTGTAGCCGGCGACCAGGAACACCCCGACCAGCGAGGTGGGCAGGAAAACCTTCCAGCCCAGCCGCATCAGCTGGTCGTAGCGGTAGCGGGGCACGATGGCCTTGGCCATGGCGAACATGAAGAACCAGAAGACCACCTTGGCGCTGAACACCAGGAGCAGCACGAAGCTCTGCAGCGTGGGGGCCCAGGTCGCCATGAAGTCCGTCGGGAAGCCGGGGTTCCAGCCGCCGAAGAACAGGATGGAGATCATCGCGCACATCAGTACGATCGAGACGTACTCGCCGAGCATGAACAGCAGGTAGGGCGAGGCGCTGTACTCGACCTGGTAGCCGGCCACGAGCTCGGACTCGGCCTCGGGCAGGTCGAACGGCGGGCGGTTCGTCTCGGCCAGCGCCGAGATGTAGAAGATGACCATCATCGGGATCATCACCAGCGCGATCGGCAGGTTGGCGAGGCCGCCGCCGAACACGTTCCAGTTCCAGAACCAGCCGGCCTGCTTCTCGACCAGATCGCTCAGGTTCATCGTCCCGGCCAGCAGGATGACAGTGATGATCACAAAGCCGATGGAGACCTCGTAGGACACCATCTGCGCCGCCGAGCGCAGGCTGCCCAGGAACGGGTACTTCGAGTTCGACGCCCAGCCGCCCATGATGATGCCGTAGACGCCCAGCGAGCTCATCGCCAGCAGGTAGAGGACGCCGACGTTGATGTCGGAGATCACCCAGCCGGGTGCCAGCGGGATCACGCCCCAGCCCGCTAGGGCCAGGGTGACGGTGATGATCGGGGCCAGCAGGAAGACGACCTTGTCGGCGCCGGCCGGGATGACCAGCTCCTTGAGGATGAACTTCAGCAGGTCGGCGAAGGACTGCAGCAGGCCGAACGGCCCCACCACATTGGGCCCTTTGCGCATCTGCACGCCCGCCCAGATCTTGCGGTCCGCCAGCAGCAGGAAGGCGATCGACAGGAGCAGGAAGATGACGATCAGCAGGATCTGACCGACGGCCAGACCAAACCAGAGCCAGGGAGAGGTGGCGGCGTCGGTCATTGAGCGGCGCTCCCGGCATTCAGTTCGGTGGTGAAGAGGAGGATCATCATCAGCATCACGGTGGGCAGCAGCACCCGGCTGGTCCAGACCAACGCGGAAAAGAGCGGATCACCAATGTCCCGGTGGCGGCCGCTGTAGAGGAAGCCAAACGAACTCAGCAGGCCTTCCGGCGAGACTCCGAGGCGCGTCTTGCCTGTCATGCCGTCATAGCGGGTGAAAAACCTCGGGCGTCCCTGCAGGCTAGGGTTGCGGCCGTAGACCCACGAGACGCGCACCTCCAAGGCCGCAATCAGCAGATTCCAGGCCAGCACCGCCAAGAGGACTACGGGAACGAGCAGATCGGTCATCCCCTACTCCGCGGCCATCTTGGCGGCGCCGGAGGCGACGGCGGCGCATTCGGCCATCGTCACGCTGGCGCGCGCGATCGGGTTGGTCAGGTGGAAGGCCGTCACGGCGCTGGCGAAGGGCGCTTCGCCCATCTCGCCCGCGGCGCCCAGGCCCGACAGGTCGAACGCCGTCGGGACCGAGCCCGGGGCGAAGTCGATCTGGCCGAAGGTCGGATGGTCGGCGAACAGCTTCAGGCGCAGCTGGTCGAGGCTGTCGTACGGCAGCCGGGCGTCCAGATAGTCGCTAAGGGCGCGCAGGATGGCCCAGTCCTCGCGGGCGTCGCCCTTGGGGAACACGGCCCGCTCGCCCATCTGCACCCGGCCCTCGGTGTTGACGTAGAGGCCGTTCTTCTCGGTGTAGGCGGCGCCGGGAAGGATGACGTCGGCCTTGTGCGCGCCGCGGTCGCCGTGGCTGCCGAGGTAGACGGTGAAGGCGCCGGAGGCCGAGGCCTCGATCTCGTCGGCGCCGAGCAGGACCAGCACGTCCAGCGCGCCCGGCTTGACCATCTCCAGCGCCGTCTTGCCGCCCTCGCCCGGGATGAAGCCTAGGTCCAGGCCGCCGACGCGGGCCGCCGCCGTGTGCAGCACGTTCCAGCCGTTCCAGCCGTCGCGGACGACGCCGAAGGTCTTGGCGAGGCCCGCCAGCGTCTTGAGCACCGCCGCGCCGCCGGGGCCGGTCAGGGCGCCCTGCCCCACGATGATCGCGGGACGCTGCGCGGCCTTCAGGGTCTGCACGAAGTCGGACTTGCTCTTGGCGAGGCCGGCGAGCGTCTGGCCGCCGGCGCCCATGTAGTCGTAGTCATAGGTCAGGTCGGCGTTGTCGCCGATGACGCCGATGCGGGTCTTGCCGGCGATCCACTGCTTGCGCAGGCGGGTGTTGAACACCGGCGCCTCAAGGCGCGGGTTGGTCCCGACCAGCAGCACGACGTCGGCGGTCTCGATGCCGGCGAAGGTCGAGTTGAACAGCCAGCTCTCGCGCGGCCCGGCGCCCAGCGCCACGCCGTCCTGGCGGCAGTCCAGGTTCTTGACGCCGAGCGACCCGAACAGGTCGAGCGCGGCCTTCATCGACTCGGCGTCCTGCAGGTCGCCGGCGATGACGCCGACGCGGTCGGGCGTCGTGGCCTTGATCTTCGAAGCGACGGCGGCGAACGCCTCGCCCCAGGTGGCCGGGGCCAGCTTGCCGTTCACCCGCACATAGGGGCGGTCGAGGCGCTGACGGGAGAGGCCGTCGACGGCGTAGCGGCTCTTGTCGCTCAGCCACTCCTCGTTGATGTCCTCGTTCACGCGCGGCAGGGCGCGCAGCACCTGGGCGCCGCGGCTGTCGACGCGGATGGCCGCGCCCATGGCGTCCATGACGTCGATGCTCTGGGTCTTCTTCAGCTCCCAGGGGCGGTACTGGAAGGTCCAGGGCTTGTGGGTCAGGGCGCCGACCGGGCAGAGGTCGTTGACGTTGCCCGACAGTTCCGACGCCACGGCCTTGCCGAGATACGTCGTGATTTCAACGTCTTCGCCGCGCGAGATAAGGCCGATGTCCGGCACGCCGGCCACTTCGGTGATGAAGCGGACGCAGCGGGTGCACTGGATGCAGCGGGTCATCACGGTCTTGATGACCGGACCCATTTCCTTCTCTTCGACGGCGCGCTTGTTCTCGTCATAGCGGCTGTCGTCGCGGCCATAGCCCATGGCCTGGTCCTGCAGGTCGCACTCGCCGCCCTGGTCGCAGATCGGGCAGTCCAGCGGGTGGTTGATGAGCAGGAACTCCATCACCCCTTCGCGGGCCTTCTTCACCATCGGCGTGTTGGTGAAGATCTCCTGGTTCTCGGCGGCCGGCAGCGCGCACGAGGCCTGCGGCTTGGGCGGTCCGGGCTTCACCTCGACCAGGCACATGCGGCAGTTGCCGGCGATGCTGAGCCGCTCGTGGTAGCAGAAGCGCGGGATCTCTTCCCCGGCCAGTTCCGCGACCTGCAGAACCGTCATCCCGGGCTCGAACTCGACCTCGACGCCGTTGACCTTGGCTATGGGCATCTCGTTACTCCGCCGCGATCAGCGTGGCGCCCTGAACGTGGGGCTTGCCGGCGCGATAGCTGGTGATGCGGTCCTCCACCTCGTGGCGGAAGTGGCGGAACAGGCCCTGGATCGGCCAGGCGGCCGCGTCGCCCAGGGCGCAGATGGTGTGGCCCTCGACCTGGGTCGTGACGTCGAGGAGGGTGTCGATCTCCTTCATGTCCGCCTCGCCGGTGGCCATACGCTCCATGACCCGCCACATCCAGCCGGTGCCTTCGCGGCACGGCGTGCACTGGCCGCAGCTCTCGTGCTTGTAGAAGTAGCTGAGGCGGGCGATGGCGCGGACCAGGTCGGTCGACTTGTCCATGACGATGACGGCGGCGGTGCCCAGGCCCGACTTCAGCTCGCGCAGGGCGTCGAAGTCCATCGGCAGGTCTTCGCACTGCTCGGCCGGGATCATCGGCACCGAGGACCCGCCCGGGATCACGGCCTTGAGGTTGCCCCAGCCGCCGCGAATGCCGCCGCAGTGGTCTTCCATCAGCTGACGGAAGGGGATGCTCATCGCCTCTTCGACGTTGCAGGGCAGGTTCACGTGCCCGCTGACGCAGAACAGCTTGGTGCCGGTGTTGTTCGGACGGCCAAAGCCCGCGAACCAGCCCGCGCCCCGGCGCAGGATGGTGCCGACCACCGCGATCGACTCGACGTTGTTCACCGTCGTCGGCATGCCGTAGAGGCCGGCGCCGGCCGGGAACGGGGGTTTGAGGCGCGGCTGGCCTTTCTTGCCTTCCAGGCTCTCCAGCAGCGCGGTTTCCTCGCCGCAGATGTAGGCCCCGGCGCCGTGGTGGACGTAGCAATCGAAGTCCCAGCCGTGGACGTTGTTCTTGCCGATCAGCTTCGCTTCGTACGCCTGCTTGATCGCCGCCTCGAGAACCTCGCGCTCGCGCACGTATTCGCCGCGGATGTAGATGTAGCAGGCGTGGGCCTGCATGGCCCGCGAGGCGATCAGGCAGCCCTCGATCAGCAGGTGGGGATCATGGCGCATGATCTCCCGGTCCTTGCAGGTGCCCGGCTCGGACTCGTCGGCGTTGACGACCAGGTAGTGGGGACGGCCGTCCTTCACTTCCTTGGGCATGAACGACCACTTCAGGCCGGTGCCGAAGCCCGCCCCGCCGCGACCGCGCAGGCCGGAGTTCTTGATGTTGTCGATGATCCAGGCGGGACCGGCGTCCAGCATGTCCTTCGTCGCGTTCCAGCAGCCGCGTTTCTTCGCACCCTCCAGACCCCAGTCATGGAGCCCGTACAGGTTGGTGAAGATGCGGTCCTTGTCTTCGAGAATGCCGACCATGATCTCAGACGTTCGGATTGAAGGGATTGGCCCGGCGCCATTGGGCGCGCCGGAAAATGACGTAGATAAACAGGGCCCAGCCCAGCGCGATGACGCCGTAGCCGACCCAGATCGCCTCGCCCGGCCAGCCGGCCGCGAAGCGGGCCGGCAGCACCATCGCCGCCCCGGCCAGGATCATCAGGAAGCCGACGAGGCGTTCCTTGCGATGCAGGCCGCGCAGGGTGTCGATGTAGGCCATGCGCTTGCCCAGCAGTTCGGCTTCGCCGGTGTCGGTCATTGGACGATGTCCCGTGAACGGGGCGGCATCGTCGCCTGCTTCTTCGCTGCCGCGAACCGGAAGATCACCACCGCCATGGGCGCAGCGCCGACGAACACGGCGGCGAAGAACGCCCAGCCGTGGTTCAGCACAAGCTCGCCGTAGAGCCCGGCCAGCAGGCAGGCCACCTCCCAGATCCAGGCGATCTGGAACGGGCGATGCCTCATCAGCTCTGCGGCTTCGAACTTCAAGCGGAGGTCTCCGCCTTGCCGGCCTTCTTCGCCTTCTCGGGCGCGTTGGGCAGCTTCATCTTCTTGGCCCGCGACCCGTCATAGAGCGTGGGGTCCAGCAGGGTCTGTATCTTGCCGTGTGGCTCGGACGCGCCGCGGCCGACATAGGAGCCCGGCTTGGGCGACTTGCCGGCGGCGAAGTCGTCGAGGATCTGGCCCAGCGTCTCGGGCGTCAGGTCCTCGTAGTAGTAGTCGTTGATCGCGGCCATCGGGGCGTTGGAGCAGGCGCCCAGGCACTCGACCTCTTCCCAGCTGAACTTGCCGTCGGCGGAGAGGTGGTTCTTGGGGCCGATCTTGTCCTTCAGCACCGTCTTCAGGTCGTTGGCGCCGCACAGCATGCAGGGCGTGGTGCCGCACAGCTGCACGAAGGCGACCTTCCCGACCGGCTCCAGCTGGAACATCGTGTAGAAGGTGGCCACTTCCAGCACCCGGATAACGGGCATGCCGAGCAGCTCGGCGATGGCGCGGATGGCGGGCTCGGAGACCCAGCCTTCCTGCTTCTGGACCAGCCACAGGATCGGGATCACCGCCGACTGGCGGCGCTCGGCCGGGTACTTGGCGATCCACCAGGTCGCGGTCGCCATCGTGTCCGCGCTGAACGCGAAGCTGGCGGGCTGTTCCTTGGCGAGACGACGGACGGACATGCGTCAGGCTTTCACGAAATCGACGCGGGCGATCTTGCCGCCGGCGAAGGTGTAGATGGCGGCGACCTCGAAGGGCGTCGCGTCGGGCGAGCGGAAGACCCGCTCATGGTCGATGACGGTGTTGCCGATGACCACGCGGCCGACCAGCTCGGCGCGGTTCTGCGGGAACTGCGCGAACAGGCCGTCATAGCGGGCGCGATAGTCGGCGATGCCGCGCAGGTTCGGCTCGGCGTTCAGATCGGCCACGATCACGTCATCGGCGAAACAGGCGCAGTGGGCGTCCAGATCCTGGACGTTGTAGGCCTCGAGCTGGGCCTTCGCGAGGTCGAGGGGGGTCATTGGGCGCCTCCGGTCTGCGCGACGGGCAGGCCATAGGCCGTTAGCAGGCTGCGGATGTTCCTGGTCAGCAGGTCGAGCGCGATTACGCCAACGAGCAAGAGTCCGCCCAGAACGAACGCGCTTCCAAACATGATGCCCGAAGCCGCCATCAGCAAATTGGTGCTCGGAATCAGCACGACCCAGGGAGCACCTGCCAGAAGCAGCCGCGCCAGAAGCTGCAGCGTGGGCATGCGTTCTCGCGCCTTCGGCGACATCCAGCAGACGACGGCGCAGCCGGCCAGCCAGACCGCCGTCATAACGCCAAGCATGATCAGCCCAGGCGTCGTCACCGGTCGATCTCCCCGAACACGATGTCCAGCGAGCCGAGGATGGCGCTGACGTCGGCCAGCATGTGGCCGCGGTTGAGGAAGTCCATGGCCGCCAGGTGCGGGAAGCCGGGCGCGCGGATCTTGCAGCGGTAGGGCTTGTTGGTGCCGTCGCTGACCACGAACACGCCGAACTCGCCCTTGGGCGCCTCGACGCAGGCGTAGACCTCGCCGGCCGGGGTCTTGAAGCCCTCGGTGTAGAGCTTGAAGTGATGGATCAGCGCTTCCATCGACGCCTTCATCTCGGCGCGGCGCGGCGGGGCGATCTTGTTGTCGGTGGTCATCACCGGCCCGCGCGTCTTGCGCAGCATCTCGCAGGCCTGGCGGATGATCTTCGTCGACTCGCGCATCTCCTGCATGCGGCACAGGTAGCGGTCGTAGCAGTCGCCGTTGACGCCCAGCGGGATGTCGAACTCGAAGTCGTTGTAGTTCTCGTACGGCTGGTTGCGGCGCAGGTCCCAGGCGATGTTCGAGCCGCGGACCATGACGCCCGAGAAGCCCCACTCGATAGCGTCCTCTTTGGTCACCACGCCGATGTCGACGTTGCGCTGCTTGAAGATGCGGTTGCCGGTCAGCAGGGTCTCGAGGTCGTTGCACATCTTCGGGAAGGCCACGGCCCAGGCGTCGATGTCCTCGACCAGCGCGTCGGGCAGGTCCTGGTGGACGCCGCCGGGCCGGAAGTAGTTGCTGTGCAGACGAGCGCCGCAGGCGCGCTCGTAGAAGATCATCAGCTTCTCGCGTTCCTCGAAGCCCCAGACGGGCGGCGTCAGGGCGCCGACGTCCATGGCCTGGGTCGTCACGTTCAGCAGGTGGTTCAGGATCCGACCGATCTCACTGTAAAGCACGCGGATGATGCGGCCGCGGATCGGCACGTCGACGTCCAGCAGCTTCTCGATGGCCAGGCAGAAGGCGTGTTCCTGGTTCATCGGCGCCACGTAGTCGAGGCGGTCGAAGTAGGGGATGTTCTGGAGGTAGGTGCGGGCCTCCATCAGCTTCTCGGTGCCGCGGTGAAGCAGGCCGATGTGCGGATCGACCCGCTCGACCACTTCGCCGTCCAGCTCCAGCACCAGGCGCAGCACGCCGTGCGCGGCCGGGTGCTGGGGGCCGAAGTTGATGTTGAACTTGCGGACCGGGGTTTCCGGGATGGCCGGGATGTTGGCGGCGTCGTCGGCCATGATCAGCTCCCCGCCTTCTCGTCGCCCGGCAGCGCGTACTTGGCGCCTTCCCAGGGGGACAGGAAATCGAACTGCCGGAACTCGGCGATCTTCACCGGCTCGTAGACCACCCGCTTCAGCTCGTCGTCGTAGCGAACCTCGACATAGCCGGTCATCGGGAAGTCCTTCCGCAGCGGATGGCCGTGGAAGCCGTAGTCGGTCAGCAGCCGGCGCAGGTCCGGGTGGTTCTCGAAGAAGATGCCGTACATGTCGAACGCCTCGCGCTCGAACCAGTTGGCGGCCGGGAAGATGTCCGAGACGGACGGGACGGCGGTATCCTCGTCGGTCTGCACCTTCAGGCGGATGCGGTGGTTCTTCACCAGGCTGAGCAGGTGGTAGACGACATCGAAGCGCAGCGGGCGCTCGGGATAGTCCACGCCGCACAGGTCGATCAGCTGGTGGAACCGGCAGTCGGGATGGTCGCGCAGCTGGGTCAGCGCCTGGTGTACGCGGTGCGCCGGGCCGGTCACGGTCAGCTCGCCGTAGGCGATCTCGTAGCTCGTGATCGCGCCGGTGCTGTTGGCGACGATGGCCTGGCCGAGGGCGTCGAGGTCGGTGCTCATCGCTCGATGGTCCCCGTGCGACGGATCTTCTTCTGCAGCTGCAGCACGCCGTAGACCAGCGCCTCTGCGGTCGGCGGGCAGCCCGGGACGTAGATGTCGACCGGCACGATCCGGTCGCAGCCGCGCACGACGCTGTAGCTGTAGTAGTAGTAGCCGCCGCCATTGGCGCAGCTGCCCATGCTGATGACGTAACGGGGCTCGGGCATCTGGTCGTAGACCTTGCGTAGCGCCGGAGCCATCTTGTTGGTCAGGGTGCCGGCGACGATCATCACGTCGCTCTGGCGCGGGCTGGCGCGCGGCGCGAAACCGTAGCGCTCCAGGTCGTAGCGCGGCATCGAGGCCTGCATCATCTCGACCGCGCAGCAGGCCAGGCCGAAGGTCATCCACATCAGCGAGCCGGTGCGGGCCCAGGTGATCAGGTCGTCGGCGGCGGCGGTGACAAAGCCCTTGTCGGCCAGCGCCTGGGAGACGCCGTCGAAGTAGGGGTCATGGAGCCGGGGGTCGTAGCCCTCGACCGTCGTGCGGCCGGCCGAACCGGCGGGAACGATCACTCCCATTCCAGGGCGCCCTTCTTCCATTCGTAGATGAAGCCCACGGTCAGCACGCCCAGGAAGGTCATCATCGACCAGAAGGCGAAGACCGTCTGTTCCACGGGCAGCTTCAGCAGGGTGACGGCCCAGGGGAACAGGAACGCCACTTCCAGATCGAAGATGATGAACAGGATCGACACCAGGTAGAACCTGATGTCGAACTTCATCCGTGCGTCGTCGAAGGCGTTGAACCCGCACTCGTAGGCCGAGAGCTTTTCAGGGTCCGGCGCCGACGGGCCCAGGGTCGCCGAGGCGACCGTGAACAGCACGCCGAGGATCGCCGCGATTCCGAGAAGAATCACGAGCGGCAGGTACTGGAGGAGGAAGGCGTTCATGGGTGTCCCGGGAAGGAGTCGGGCGCCTTGTAGCCCATGCCCGTGGGGCGTTCAAACGGCAGGCAGATATTGAGAACCGTTATCAGGATCGTGACCGAGTCTTGCTCCCCGGCGAACGGTGTGCAGTCTCTCGACCTGTGAGCAAACGCCCGGTCGCCCTTCGAGTCCTCGACGCCGTCGAACGCCTGGGCGACCGGTTGCCGGACCCCGTCTTCATCTTCCTGTGGCTGATCGTCGCCCTGGTGCTGTCGAGCATCGGCTTCGCGGCCATGGCGGTCACCGTCGTCAACCCGGTGACGGGCGAGACCCTGGTCGCCAAGAGCCTGCTGGCGCCGGAGAACGTCCGGACGCTGCTCACCGAAATGGCCAGGACTTTCACCGGCTTCGCGCCGCTGGGCCTGGTCCTGCTGGTCATGCTGGGGGCCGGCGTGGCCGAGCGCGTCGGCCTGCTCGCCGACACCATCCGCCGCCTGGTCGCCGCCTCGCCGGTGAAGCTGCTGACGCCGATGGTGCTGATCATCGGACTGCTCTCCAACCACGCCGCCGATTCCGGAATCGTCGTGCTGCCGCCGCTGGCCGCCGCCGTGTTCGCCGCCGCCGGCCGTCACCCGATCGCGGGTCTGGCCTGCGCCTACGCCGCCGCGATCGCCTCCTTCGCGGGCAATCCTCTGCCCGGCCAGTTCGACGCGCTGATTCTCGGCTTCACCGAACCGGCAGCCCGGTTGCTGGATCCGGACTGGACCGCCAATCTGGCGGGCAACTGGTTCTTCACCATGACCGGCGCGGTGGTCTTCACCCTCGTCGGCTGGTGGGTGACCGACAAGGTGGTCGAGCCGCGTCTTGGCCCCTGGACCGGCGCCCGGACCGACGCGGAAGCCGAGGGCGAGGATGCGCCCGTCGTCCCGCGCGGCGCGCTCGGCCTGGCCGGCCTGGCCGCCCTGGCCGTGATCGCGCTCTGGGCGGCGCTGGTGCTGCTGCCGGGCGGCCCGCTGCGGGACACGACGGCGGAGGGGCCGGCCCAGTGGACGCCCTTCTTCCGCTCGCTGATCTCGGCCTTCTTCCTGCTCTTCATGGTCGCCGGCTGCGTCTACGGCATGCGCACAAAGGCCATCCGCAAGGACAGCGACGTGGTCCGGCTGGCCGCCGATTCGATCGCCGCCATGGCCCCCTACATCGTGCTGGCCTTCGCCGCCTCGCACTTCATCGCCATGTTCAGCTGGTCGAACCTGGGGGCCATCACCGCCATCAAAGGGGCCGGCGCCCTGCGCGAGTCGGGCCTGCCGCTGCCGCTGGTCCTGGTCGGGGTGACGATTCTGGCGGCGATGCTCGACATGTTCATCTCCTCGGCCTCGGCCAAGTGGGCGGCGCTGGGCCCGGTGATGGTCCCGATGCTGATGCTGCTGGGCGTCAGCCCCGAGATGACCACCGCCGCCTACCGCATGGGCGACTCCAGCCTCGTCATCGCCTCGCCGATGAGCGCCTACTTCGTGCTGCTGCTGGGGTTCGGGCGGCGCTGGGCGCCGAACCTGGGGGTCGGCGGACTGATCTCGATCCTGCTGCCGTACGCGCTGGCCTTCTTCGTGTCGGGCATGCTGATCACCGGCGTGTGGGCGTTGCTGACCCTCGCCACCGGACCGGTCGCGCCTTTTCACTACCTCCTTCCTCAGTAGCTGTTGACAGTCCCGGAGACGGGACCTATCAGACGCCCCTCGCCGCAGGGCGAGCATCTTTGCGGGTGTAGCTCAGTTGGTTAGAGCGCCGGCCTGTCACGCCGGAGGTCGCGGGTTCGAGTCCCGTCACTCGCGCCATTTCCCTTGAAATCGGTGCACCATCCCCTCCCCGCTCACGCGCAGCCGGCGCGTGTGGTCGACAGGGGCTGACGCGACTCTCGCATTGCTTTAGTCCGGACCCTGATGATTGAACCCGACCAGGAGTCCCTGCGGGACCGGCAGGTCGCCGCCCTGTGCTACCGGAAGAGTCCGCGCCTGGAGATCCTGCTGGTGACCTCGCGCGAGACCCGGCGCTGGGTCACGCCCAAGGGCTGGCCGATGAAGGGGCGACCCGATCACGCGGCCGCGGCCGTCGAGGCCTTCGAGGAGGCCGGCGTCGACGGCGTGATCGATGATCGGTCGCTCGGCGCGTTCAGCTACGACAAGGTGCTCAAGACTACCGAGATCCGGCCGGTGACGGCCGCCCTCTACCCTCTGGAAGTCGTCGTCCTGCGGCAGGACTGGCCCGAGAAGGACCAGCGCGAGCGCCGCTGGTTCACGCCGGCCGAAGCCGCTGAAGCCGTGCAGGAGCCGGACCTGGCGGCGCTGATCCTGGGCTTCGGCGACCGGTTCGCCTGAACCCGGACGGCTACTCCTCGGTCTTCCGCTCCTTCAGCTGCCCGCGCCGGGCCAGGGCCTCGCGCAGAAGCACTTCGAGCTGCGCATTAACGCTGCGCAGCTCGACGGCCGCGAGGCGCTCGACCGCTTCGAGCACCTCGGGCCTTACCCGCATCAGAAAGGCGCGTTTGCCAGGACTGGCCACGGCTAGCCGTACAGCGTGCCGGTGTTGAGCACGGGCTGGGCGTCGCGGTCGCCGCAGAGCACGACCAGCAGGTTGGAGACCATAGTCGCCTTCCGCTCATCGTCCAGATGCACAACGCCGCGCTCGCTGAGCTGGTTGAGCGCGCTCTCGACCATGCTGACCGCGCCGATGACGATGGTCCGGCGCGCGGCCAGCACCGCCTCGGCCTGCTGGCGCCGCAGCATGGCGCCGGCGATCTCCGGGGCGTAGGCCAGGTGCATCAGGTGGGTTTCGTCGATGGCGATGCCGGCGACGGCCACGCGGGTCTGCAGGTCGTCCTTGAGCCGCTCGCCGACGATCTCGGCGTCGGCCCGCAGGGTCGGCTCCTCCTCCTCGGCGTGGTCATAGGCGTAGTGGCGGGTGACCTCCCGCAGGGCAGTCTCGATCTGGATGTTGATGAAGGCGGCGTAGTCGTCGACGTCGAACAGGGCCTGGGCCGAGTCGGCTACCCGCCAGACGACGTTGGCGGCGATCTCGATCGGATTGCCGCGCTTGTCGTTCACCTTCAGCGTCTCGCTGGTGACGTTGCGCACGCGCAGGCTGACCTTCTTGCGGCCGTACCACGGCAGCACCCAGCGCAGACCGGTGGTGCGGTCGGTGCCCTTGTAGTCGCCGAACAGGGTGATCGCTGCGCCCTCGTTGGGCTGCAACATGTAGAAGCCGGCCAGGCCAAACGAGGCCAGTACGATCACGAGGATGCCGGTGACGCCGATCGACTCCATGCCGTCGACCTCGATGCGCGTCACCATCCAGACGCCGGCCGCGATCATCGCCAGCAGGATCAGCAGGACCAGCCCGCCGTTGATGCCGCCGCCGACGCGCTCCTCGGTGCGGTTGATGCTCAGATGCCCGGCCATTTCGCCCTCCATGAGTAGTAGCAAAGTGATATCACTTTTGCCCGACGCGTCAATCGCTCTTGCGGCGCCCCGCCGTCGGCGGCTACGCGAGGGCCGAGGGGGACCCACATGGCCAGTATCCTGTTCACCACCTGGGAAGGCGGCGGCCATGTGCAGCCGATGCTGCTGGTCGCGGCCGGCCTGCGCGCCCGCGGGCATCAGGTGCTGGTCCTCAGCGACGCCTGCAACGCCGCCGACGCCGCGGCGCTGGACCTGCCCTTCCGCCCCTGGCGGCACGCACCCTCCCGGGCCGACAAGACGGCCGCCAGCGACCTGCTGCGGGACTGGGAGGCCGACAACCCGATGGAGTCGGTGTCGCGCCTGTGCGAGCGGATCATCGCCGGCCCGTCGGCGCTCTACGCCCGCGACGTTCTGGAGGTGCTGGACGCCGCGCCCATCGACCTTGTCGTCAGCCAGGAACTGCTGTTCGGCCCGATGATGGCGGCCGAGAAGGCCGGCGTTCCGCTGGCCCTGTTCTGCGCCAACATCTGGCCCTTCCCCACCCTGCCCGGCCTGCCGCCGTTCGGGGCCGGCATGGCGCCGGCCGCCAACGAACAGGACGCCATGCTCCACCAGATGGTGGGCCAGACCACGCGGACCATCTTCCAGATGGGCCTGCCGGCGCTGAACGCCGCCCGGGAGAGCCTGGGCCTGCCGCCGCTCGCCGACCTGTTCGGCCAGCTCGCCGTCGCGCGCCGGATCCTGCTGGGCACGAGCCGGGCTTTCGACTTCGCGCCGGAACCTCTGGCCGAGCCGTTCGCCTACGTCGGCCCCTACGTCGGCGACCCCGTCGGCGTGCAGGCGTGGAAATCGTCCTGGCCGGTGAACGATACCCGTCCGCTGGTCGTGGTCACCTCCTCCTCGCTCTACGAGGCGCAGGAGGACCTGCTGAAGCGCGCGATCGCGGCGCTCGCCACGCTGCCCGTGCGGGCCGTGGTCACGCTCGGCCCGGCGCTGGACCGGGCCGACTTCCCGGGCGCGGACAATGTCCTGGTGGTCGCCGGCGCCTCCCACGAGGCGCTGATGGCCCAGGCGGCGCTATTCGTGACCCACGGCGGCCACGGCTCGGTGATCCGGCCCCTGATGGCCGGGATTCCGCTACTGGTTCTCCCCGGCCTGCGCGACCAGCGCGACAACGCCCAGCGGGTCGTCCATCGCGGCGCCGGGCTGATGCTGGAGCGCGACGCGACGCCGGAGGCGATCGCCGGGGCGGTCCGGACGTTGCTGGATGAGCCCGGCTACGCGCAAGCCGCCCGCACCCTCGGCGAGGCGATCGCGGCGGACATGGCCGGCCGGTGCGCCGAGGATCGGCTGGAGGCGCTGCTCTAGACGGGCTTCAGCCGGTAGTGGCTGACGCCCCACTCATCGCCGCCGCGGTGACCGAACAGGCCGGCGGTCGCCAGGAAGAACAACCGCCAGCGTCGCCGCCAGAGCCCTGCGTCGGCGCCGTACACCTCGCGCATGATCCGGCGGACGGCCAGGTCCTCGTGATCCATGTTGGCCAGCCAGTCGAGCGCCGTGCGCTCGTAGTGCCGCCCGCTCCATCGCCAGTCGGCCTCCAGCGTGAAGATATCGCCGAAATCGCGGATCAGGTCGTGGCTGGGCATGAAGCCGCCGGTGAAGAAGTAGCGGCCGATCCAGTCCGACGGGTTCTCGCTGGCGAAGCGGTACGGCGCCGTGCGCGACGAGAAGACGTGCAGGAACAGGCGCCCGTCGGGTTTCAGCCAGGTCCGGACCCGCCCGAGCAGCTGCGCCCAGTTGGCCATGTGCTCGAACATCTCGACCGAAACGACCCGGTCGAAGCGCCCATCCGGCTCAAAGGTGTTGGCGTCGGCGGTGACGACGGTCAGGTTCGACAGCCGCCTTGCCTTGGCCCGCGCCTCGATATGCGCCCGCTGGCCATGGGAATTGGAGACCGAGACGATGGTCGCGCCCGGATAGCGCGCCGCCATCCACAGGCTGAGCGACCCCCAGCCGCAGCCCAGTTCCAGGATGCGCTGACCGTCCTTCAGGTCGGCATGCTCGCAGGTCTCGGCGAGCGCGGCGTCCTCGGCCTGGGCCAGGGTCGCGCCCGGCGCGTAGAGGCCGCTCGAGTACTTCAGGCGCGGCCCGAGCACGAGTTCGAAGAACTCCGGCGGCAGTTCGTAGTGCTGGTCGTTCGCGGCCTCGACATGCTCGGCGATCGGACGCGTCCGCATGTCGGCGGCGAAGCGGGCCGCCGCATCGCCGGGGAGGCCCAGCAGCTCGCGCCGCTGGCCTTCAACGAGGCGGGAGATCACGGCGCGGCGCAGCCTGTCCGGCGCGGGCAGGCCTTCGGCGGCTTGGATCGCGGCGGCGAGCAGGCTCATGCGGTGTCCTTTCGGGGCGGCAAGGGGATGAAGACCGAAACGCGGCGCTGGTAGGCCCGGTAGGCCGCGCCCCGGGAGCGGAGCATGGCCGCCTCCAGCGGCGGCACGCCCGAGCCCTTGATCAGCAGCAGGGCCATGAAGGCCGGGCCCGCCAGGGCCAGCCAGCCCCAGGGCCAGGTCACGCCCACGGCGATGACCGGCCAGCCCATCCAGACCAGCCACTCGAAGAAGTAGTTGGGATGGCGCGACCAGCCCCAGAGGCCGATGTCGCAGACCTTGCCGTGGTTGGCGGGGTTGGCCTTGAAGTGCGCCAGCTGGGCGTCGGCCAGACCCTCCCCGCCGATGGCCAGCAGCATCAGCGCCACGCCGGCGGCGTCCTGCCAGCCCAGCGGGCCGGGGCGATGGGCGGCGACCATGACCGCCACGGCCAGCAGGGCGCCCGACAGGGCCTGGACCTGCAGGAAGCCGAACATGCGACGGTCCAGATCCGGGGCCCACTCCTCGCGGAATCGGGCGTAGCGGGGATCTTCCGTCGGTGAGGCGGCCACGCGCCGCAGCAGGTGCGTGCCCAGCCGAAGGGACCAGGCCGCGACCAGCGCGGCGGCCAGCCACTGCCGGGCGCCGGGCGCTGCGCCGGCCAGCGGCCACAGCGCCAGCACGACCCCCGCGGCGCCGGTGGCGTAGCTCCACCAGACATCGGTCCAGCCGCCATTGCGCCGCGCCCTCTGGAAGGCCCAGGCGGCGGCCATGACGAGGCAGAGACCGGCGGTGACGGCGAGGACGGGCAGCAGCATGGAGGGGCTACGCACGGGGGCGCGGTTTGGATCGGCGGGCCGCTTTCACTCGACCCGATCCAAGGGTATGACGCCATCGTCCACCGCGCGCGGCGCGGCGACGGGCGGCTAGCTCAGCTGGTCAGAGCATCTCGTTTACACCGAGAGGGTCGGCGGTTCGAACCCGTCGCCGCCCACCACCCTGCTTCGCCCTCCGGGCTTCGCAGGGCGAGCCCCGCGGCCCGCATTGGAAGCTGGGTGTCCTTCGAAGCCTTGGCGAAGAAGGACAGCAGCCTGCCCAAAAGCGAAGAGGCGGCCGCCCCTTCGGGCGACCGCCTCCGCGATCTTCAGATTGATCCGAGCGGCTTAGCCGTTCAGCGTCGTCTTCAGGCCTTCACCCACCTGGAAGCGGGCGGTCTTCGAAGCCGGACGGCTCACGGTCTCGCCAGTGCGCGGGTTGCGGGCGGTGCCCGCGGCGCGGTTGACGGCCTTGAACGTACCGAAGCCCACAAGGCGAACGTCATCGCCCTTCTTCAGCGAGGCGGTGACCGCATCGACGAAGCTTTGCAGAGCCGCGGCGGCTTGCGTCTTGTTGAGACCAGCGCCATCGGCGATGGCGGCGACCAGTTCGGCCTTGGTCATAGAATTCTCCCAGCCAGTGTTGTGCGGCGCGGCGCTCCCGTTCCGGGCGAGCCGTTCGCGTGCAAGGGATTATGGCGGATGGGGTGACCCCGTCAAACGAAAGGCCGCCCGGGAATCAGCCGGACGGCCCAAGTTATCGTTGATAACTTACGTTAGGTGACCGTCAGTGGGTGATCACCGCGTCGGAGTCGGCCTCATCGGCCTTCGCAGGTGCAGCAACGATGTCGTCTGAGTCGGTCCATTCGATCGGCGTCAGCGGCCCGGTAAGGGCCAGAGCCAGCACCTGATCGATGGTCGAGACCGGAATGATCTCCAGACCCGACTTCACCGTTTCCGGCACGTCGGCGAGGTCCTTCTCGTTCTCTTCCGGGATCAGCACCGTCTTGATGCCCGAGCGGAGGGCCGCCAGCAGCTTCTCCTTCAGGCCGCCGATGGCGGTGACCCGGCCGCGCAGGGTGATCTCGCCGGTCATGGCGATGTCCTTGCGGATCGGATTGCCGGTCAGGACCGAGACCATGGCCGTAGCCATGGCCGCGCCGGCCGAGGGACCGTCCTTGGGCGTCGCCCCGTCCGGCACGTGGACGTGGATGTCGGTCTTCTCGAACACCGAAGGCTTGATGCCGAAGGCCGGGGCCCGCGAGCGGACATAGCTGTTCGCCGCCGAGATCGACTCCTTCATCACGTCCTTGAGGTTGCCGGTGATCGACATCCGGCCCTTGCCGGTCATCCTGACCGCCTCGATGGTCAGGATGTCGCCGCCGAACTCGGTCCAGGCCAGACCCGTGACGATGCCGACCTGATCCTCGGCGTCGGTTTCGCCGTAGCGGTACTTCTTCACGCCCGCATATTTGGCCAGCCGCTCGTCGTCGACCGTGATCGTCTCGATGTTCTCACGCGACAGGTCGCGGACGACCTTGCGCGCCAGGTTGCCCAGTTCCCGCTCCAGCGACCGCACGCCGGCTTCCCGGGTGTAGTAGCGGATCAGGTCGCGGATCGCCTTCTCCGGAACGATGAACTCGCTGTCCTTCAGGCCGTGGTCCTTGGCCAGCCGGGCCAGGATGTGGCGCTTGGCGATCTCCACCTTCTCGTCCTCGGTGTAGCCGGGGATGCGGATGATCTCCATGCGGTCCAGTAGCGGCTGGGGCATGTTCAGGCTGTTGGCCGTGGTGACGAACATCGTCTGGGAAAGGTCGTAGTCGACCTCCAGGTAGTGGTCGGCGAAGGTCGAGTTCTGCGCCGGGTCCAGCACCTCCAGCAGGGCCGAGGACGGATCCCCGCGCCAGTCGCTGCCCATCTTGTCGATCTCGTCGAGCAGGAAGAAGGGATCGACGGCCTTGGCCTTCTTCATCGACTGGATGACCTTGCCGGGCATCGAGCCGATGTAGGTGCGGCGGTGGCCGCGGATCTCGGCCTCGTCGCGCACGCCGCCCAGCGACAGGCGCACGAACTCACGGCCGGTCGCCTTGGCGATCGACTTGCCCAGCGAGGTCTTGCCGACGCCCGGAGGGCCGACGAGGCAGAGGATCGGGCCCTTGAGCGAGCCGGTCCGGGCCTGGACGGCCAGGTACTCGAGGATGCGCTCCTTGACCTTCTCCAGCCCGTAGTGGTCCTCCTCGAGGATCGCCTCGGCCTTCACCAGGTCGATCTTCTTGGGCTTGGCCTTGCCCCACGGAATGGACAGCAGCCAGTCGAGGTAGTTGCGCACGACGGTGCTCTCGGCCGACATCGGGCTCATGTTGCGCAGCTTCTTCAGCTCCGCCTCGGCCTTGGTGCGGGCTTCCTTGGAGAGACGCGTCTTCTTGATGCGCTTCTCGAGCTCGATGAGTTCGTCGCGACCGTCGTCCTGGTCGCCCAGCTCGCGCTGGATCGCCTTCATCTGCTCGTTCAGATAGTACTCGCGCTGGGTCTTCTCCATCTGGCGCTTCACGCGCGAGCGGATCTTCTTCTCGACCTGCAGGACACTGATCTCGCCCTCCATCAGCGCGAAGACCTTCTCCAGGCGCTTCACGATGTCGAAGATTTCCAGCAGTTGCTGCTTGTCGGCGATCTTCACCGACAGGTGCGCGGCGATGGAATCGGCCAGCTTGCCCGGCTCGGCGATCTGCGGGATCGAGGCCAGGGCTTCCGGCGGGATCTTCTTGTTGAGCTTGACGTAGTTCTCGAACTGCTCGGCCACGGCGCGCGACAGGGCCTCGGCCTCGTGCGCCTCGCCGCCGTCCTCGGCGATCACGGCGGTCTCGGCCTCGTAGTAGTCCTCGCGGCCGGTGAACTTCACCACCGCGGCGCGGTCCTTGCCCTCGACCAGCACCTTCACGGTGCCGTCGGGCAGCTTGAGGAGCTGCAGCACGGTGGCGACCACGCCGACGTCATAGATGTCGTCGGTGGCGGGATCGTCGTCGGCGGAGTTCTTCTGGGTGGCCAGCAGGATCTGCTTGTCGCCGCGCATCACCTCTTCGAGGGCGCGCACCGACTTGTCGCGTCCCACGAACAGGGGAACGACCATATGGGGAAACACCACGATGTCCCGAAGCGGCAACACCGGAAGCGTACGGATATCCGTCATACCAATCTCCTTGGCGCGGCCCGGGATCGGCGCCGCGCTCCGGTCCCCGGAGGACCGGTCTTGTTACGGATATGTGGCCGCTTCGCGGGCGCATTCAAGCGCGGCGGGCGTCGCGCGGCGAACCGCCCCACACACGGACGCGTGAGTTGGGGATGATCCGGGCGCCGCGCGGCTCTTGAACACCGGACTGCCGGGTCCGCGTCGGCCGGCCCGAAAGGCCGCCCTACCGCTTCTTGCCCAGCTCCGCGGCGATGTCCTTGGTCATGCGGCCGGCCTTGCGGTGAGCGGCGACGATCTGGTCGCGGGTCACGCCCCAGCGCTTCATCCAGTATTCGACGGCCTGGCGTTCGGACAGGTCGAGGCGGTCCTTGTCGATGAAGCCGCGCTTGTCCTTCAGTCCCGCCATCCGCCTGCTCCGTGATTTGCGCCGCCCGGCATTATCCCGGTAAGTCGGCGCCATGACCAGCCAGCCCAAGCTCCGCCGCCTCATCGACCTGCCCGGCATCGCCGATCTTGAGACCAGGGCGCTGATGAAGCCGGCCTGGGCCGAGCCCGAAGCCCGCGCCGAGCATCCGGAGATCGACGCCTGCTCGCTGGCGATCTTCGGCATCACCGCCGACGAGGCCGAGGCGACGGCGCGCCCCGCAGACTGGGACGATGTCGACCAGCTGCCGCTCCGCGACCAGGTCGACGCCTTCGAGGCGGCCGGCTGGGACGTCACCGAGCGTCGCAAGCCGCTGCGCATGCTGGGCCACTTCAACCAGCAGCTCTGGCTGGCCATCCGCGGCGTCGCCGGCGCCCTGCCCTTCGCCGCCGAGGACGAGACGACGATGACCGGCTGGGGCGCCTCGCTGGCGGCCGACGCCAAGGCGTTCAGGAAACGCTAGCTCGACTGGCCGCCGCTCAGCGGATCGGGCGTGCGCGCCAGCCGGCGGGCGCTGAAGTGCTGGTTCTGCTGCTGCAGGCGGGTCACCTGGCTGTTGAGGTCGACGATGTCGTCCTCGAGTTGGGCGAGGCGCTGCTTGAGGTAGGCGTTCTCGCGGCGAAGGCGGTCAGTCTCGGCGTCGCCGCCGGTGATCTCGGACATGGAGTGCTTTCGCGTCGACGGGCGAAACAGGCTGCCTTGCCCGCGCCGACGGGTCCTTGTAGCCCGGTTTGGCCCGCCGCGCCGGACTCAATCGGCGCCGGCCGATTCCCCGCGCGCCGGAAACCCTCTAGACAGCCGCCATGGCCTGGACCCGCACCTACGACGAGCCCGACCCCCAGCGGGTGAACCGCTGGCTGGCGCAGAACGGCGTCTGCTCCCGTCGCGAGGCGGAGGCCCTGATCGCCCGCGGCCTGGTCAGCATCGACGGCGAGACGGTCGAGGATGTCGGGCGCAAGATCCTGCCTGGCCAGACCCTGACCCTGGCCGACGTCGCCACTGCCGACCTGGGCGCGGCGATGACGCTGATGATCCACAAGCCCGTCGGAATCGTCTCGTCCCAGCCGGAGGGCGAGCAGGTCCCGGCCGTGCGGCTGATCACTCGCGACACCCTGTGGGGCGAGTCCGCCGCCATCCCCGGCCGCGACAGTCGGCTGGCGCCCGTCGGGCGGCTGGACATGGACTCGCGCGGCCTGCTGATCCTCTCGGAGGACGGGGTGGTGGCCAAGGCGGTCATCGGCCCGGGCTCTGAGCTGGAGAAGGAATACCTGGTCACCGTCACCGGCCAGATCACCGACGAGCGGATCGCCCTGCTGCGCCACGGCCTGGAACTGGATGGACGGCAGCTTCGCCCGGCGAAGGTGACGCAGGAAGGGCCGCGGACGCTGCGCTTCGTGCTGACCGAGGGGCGCAACCGCCAGATCCGGCGCATGTGCGAACTGGTCGGCCTCTGGGTAGCCGACCTCTACCGCATCCGGGTCGGGCCGCTGACGCTGGGCGACCTGCCCGAGGGCCGCTGGCGGCCGCTGACGGCCGACGAGCGCGCGGCGCTGATCAGGGGCGCCTGAGCGAGGCCAGCACGATCCCGGCGCCGATCAGCGCCACCCCGACCGCATGGAAGCCGTGGAAGGCCTCGCCCAGCAGGGCCACGGCCAGCACGCTGCCGAACACCGGCATCAGGTGCATGAAATGCCCGGCCCGGCCGGCGCCCAGCAGCTCCACGCCCCGGTTGAAGAACAGATAGGCCAGGAAGGACGGGAACACCGCCACATAGGCCAGCCCCGCCATGGCTTTGGGCGTCACGGCGAAGCCGCCGAGGCGCGAGACTTCCCAGGCGTAGAGCGGGGCCAGCAGCAGGATCGACACGACAAAGGTCGCCCACAGCAGGCTGAGCGGATGCACGGCCGGCTTGCGGCGCAGCAGCAGCGAGTAGCCGGCGTAGAGCAGCACCCCGAGCAGGACCAGGCCGTCGCCGGGATGGATGTCCAGGTGCAGCAGGTCCCACGGCCGCCCCTGCGCGATGACCACCAGCACCCCCGCCAGCGACAGGGCCACGCCCAGCGTCTGGGTCAGGCCGGTCCGTTCGCGCAGGAATACCAGCGCGAACAGCAGGATCAGCGGCGGGATCGCCGCCTGCATCAACAGGCTGTTCAGCGCCGTGGTCGTCTCCAGGCCAAGGTAGAGCAGCGCGCCGAAGGAGGCGACGCCTGTCGCTGACAGCAGCACCACCATCCCCCAGTGGCGGCGCAGCACGGCGAAGTCGGCCTTCAGGTGCGGCCAGGCGAACGGCGTGATCAGCGCCGCCGCCAGCACCCAGCGCCAGAAGGACAGGCTCATCGGCGGCACGACCCCGGCCATCGCCCGCCCGGCGATGGAGTTGCCGGCCCAGAACAGCATGGTCAGGCACAGCAGCACCGGCGCGGCGCGCCACAGGCGGGAAGCAAGGGTCATAACGGTCGAATAGAGGGTCGCACCCTGATCGTCATGGCCCGACTTGCTCGGGCCATGACGGCTGGAGGTGGCTTCAGTAGCCCGGCGGCGCGACGAAGCCGCCGAATTCGCGCTCCAGCAGGCCGGCGAAGGCGATCGGGGTGCGGTCCTCGAGATACGGCCCGAGGATCTGGATGCCGATCGGCAACCCGCCGCGCGACAGGCCGATGGGCGCCGCCGTGGCCGGCAGGCAGGCCAGGGTCGCCATCCCGGGCCAGGCCAGCTGGTCGAAGTAGCGCGTCCCCTCCCCGTTCAGCGTCAGCTTGCGGGCGCCCATGTCGGGGCTGGGATCATGCGGGAAGGCCAGCGACCCGTGGGCCGGGGCCAGCACGACGTCGAAGCCCTCGAACAGCCGCGCCCACTGCCGCCGGACGGCCAGCTGCTCGTCGAGCAGCCCCATCCACTCGTGCGCCGACGGGGATCGCGCGCCGGGCTGGCCGCGGGTCATGGCGACGTTGAGGATCGCGCCGTACAGCATCTGGGCTTCGGAGAGGTCCGGCAGCAGTTCGGTCTGGCGATCGACCCGCGCGCCGGCGTCCTCGAGCCGGTCGGCAAGGCCGTGCAGCGCCGCGACGATCTCGTCGTCGACCTTCGCCATTGGATGGGCGTCGAGGATCAGCACGCGGAAATCGGACAATCGCTCGTGGCGCGACGCCCTCAGGGCGAGGCTGTATCCGGTCGCCTCCTCCGGGACCGGGCCGGCGAGCGCGCCCAGCGCCAGGTCAAGGTCGGCGGCTGTGCGCGCCATGGGGCCGACCACCGCCAGCGGCACGTCGGTCCCGTCTGCGCCCGGCGGCGTGTGCCCGCGCAGCGGCACAAGGCCGTAGCTCGGCTTGTGGCCGTAGACGCCGCAGAAGGCGGACGGAATGCGGATCGAGCCGCCGATGTCCGAGCCGAACTCCAGCGGGACCATGCCCGCCGCCAGGGCCGCGCCGCTGCCGCCGGACGAGCCGCCGGGTGTCCGGGTCAGGTCCCAGGGATTGTTGGTGCGGCCGTAGACCGGGTTGTCGCTCTGCCAGTCGGCCAGCATGGGCGGCACGTTGGTCTTGCCGAGGATCACCGCCCCGGCCGCCGTCAGCCGCGAAACGCCGACGCCGTCGACCGGGGCCTTCCAGTCGCGCCACATCTCCATGCCCCAGGTGGTCGGCGTGCCCGCCTGCCAGTTGGCCTCCTTGATGGTCATCGGCACGCCCAGCAGCGGCCGACGCTCGCCCCGCGCCAAGGCGGCGTCGGCGGCCTTCGCGGCATTGCGGGCGCGGTCGAAATCGCGGACGACCACGGCATTGATCGCGCCGTCGCGGGCCTCGATGCGGGCGATGGCGGCGTCGGTCAGCTCCAGAGCGCTGACCCGCCGCGCCGCCAGCGCGTCGACCAGCGTGGTCGCCGAGGCATCGGCGAAGTCCTGCGTGAGCGTGTCGGACACGTCCGCCTCCCTGTCGTTGTCTGTTCTGGTTGGCCGATCGTCACCCGCCGGGCGGCCCGCTGTCCAGCCCGGCGAACGAGGGTCAGCCATCCTGCTGACAGGACGCTGGCGGCAGGGGGGGCGCTCAGCCCCCGTCGGGGAGCCGGGTGCTGATCGGCGCGTCAGGATCAGCCGGCGGCCGCGCGGCGGGCGGCGGCGCAGGCCGGGGCGCCGGCGGCGGCACGGCGATCACCGGCGGCGGAACCTCCAGCGGCGGCGGCGGCGCGGCCATCACCGGCGGCGGTGTCGCGACCGGCGCCGCAGGCGTCGTCGTGCGGGGCGCGGGCGTCGGCGGCGCCGGACTCCGCGTCGGCGAAGGCGCAACGGCGGTCGCGGCGGGTGCGGTCACCGTCGCGGTCGCCGCCGAAGGATCTGGCGCGGCCGGCGCGATCACCTCGGCAGGCGGCGGCGCGGTGTCGGCTTGCGTCGTCGCGGCAGGCGCAGGCTCGGCGACGGCGGGCGGCGCTTCGACGCTGTCCGATGGACGCGACAGCCACCAGGCCGCGCCGGCGAGGACGATCAGGGCCGCGGCGGCGGCCGCCGCCAGCAGCGGCAAGCGGCTTCGTCCGCCTTCGGCCCCTGCCGACGGGGGCGGCAGGCCCTCGATCGGAGCGCCGAGCGCGGCAAGCTGCTCGGGCGTGAGCATCGGGCGGGCGCCGGTGGGCGGGGCGAGGCCGGGGGCTTCGGCACGGGTCCGCGCGGCCGGTTCCGACGCCGGGGGCTGGGGTTGCGGCTGCGGGGCCGGCCGCGAGGCGGGCGCGGGTCGCGGTCGGGGCGCGGCGGCGCCCAGGGGCATGGACTCAGGACGGATGGTCGGTCCGGTCGGACGGGGCGGGCGCGCGGGCTGGAGCGGCGCGGCGAAGGGCTTCTGCGGCGTCGGCGCGGTTGCCGAGCCGGTCAGGATGCTGGACGGACGCTCGGGCGTCGGCTCGGGGATCGGCCGGGCTTTCGGCTTCGGAGTCGGAGGCGGCGCGGGCATGCGGATCGGCTCGGCCCCCGCCTTCGGCAGCGGCCCGATCCGGAAGGCGCTCTGCGGCTGCTTTCCCCAGGCCTTCTTGAAGCCGTAGGGATTGGCCGGATCGTCCTTGGAAGGCGGCTCCATGTCTTGATCGTCTCCACGCCTGCGGCTGCGAACCTCGCCGCCGATCTGGACGCTAGTATGACGATCAGACCCGGCGGCGCCAGATTCGCCAAGACGCGGCGCCGGTCAAGAGTCCTGCGCCGTCAGGCGGCGAGCGCCTCCTCGATGAAGTCCAGCCGATCCTGGCCGAAGAACATCTCGTCATCGACGAAGAAGGTTGGAGCCCCGAAGGCGCCGCGGGCGACGGCCGACTCGGTGTTGGCCTTCAGCCGGTCCTTGGCCTCCGCAGACTCGGCGATCGCCAGCAGGGCCGCCGGATCAAAGCCGGCTCCGGCAAGCACGGAGGCCAGGACCTCCGGGTCGCCCATGTTCTTGCGGCCCTTCCACATGGCGTCGAACAGGGTGTCGACCAGCGACGGGAACGGGTCCTCCCCCACGAGGCCCGCCGCCATCCGCATCATGGTGATCGTGTTGATCGGGAAGTACGGGTTCATGTTCAGCGGCACGCCGAACTTCTTCGCGAACCGGGCCATGTCGGCGCCCATGTACGCGCCCTTGGCCGGCACCATGACCGGCGAGGCGTTGCCGGTGGCCTTGAAGATGCCGCCCAGCAGGACCGGCACATAGACGACCTCCGCGCCGGTCCTGGCGATCAGGTCCGGCAGGCGCTTGTGGGCCAGGTAGGTCGTCGGGCTGCCGACGTCGAACAGGAATTCCAGGGTCTTGGCCATCAGAAGGTCTCCATCCAGGGCCGCAGGTCCAGCTCGTGGGTCCAGGCGTCGCGGGGCTGGCTGTGCAGCATCCAGTAGGCGTCGGCGATGTGGTCGGGATCTAGGATGCCGTCCTGGTCCTTCAGCGCATGTCGCTGAGGGAAGTTGGTGGCGATCCATTCGGTGTCGATGGCCCCGTCGATGATGGTGTGGGCGACATGGACGCCCTGCGGGCCGAGCTCCCGCGCCATGCTCTGGGCCAGGCCGCGCAGTGCGAACTTGGCGCCGGCAAACGCGGAGAAGCCCTTGCCGCCGCGCAGGGACGCCGTTGCGCCGGTGAAGAGGATCGTGCCCCGGCCGCGCGGGACCATGTGTTTCGCGGCCTCGCGCCCCGTGAGGAAGCCGGCGAAGGCCGCCATCTCCCAGACCTTGCGGTAGACGCGGGCGGTGGTGTCGCGGATGCCGAAGTTGACGTTCGCGCCGATATTGAAGACCACGGCCTCCAGCGGCGCGATGTCGGCCTCGATGCGCTCGAACAGTTCGACCATCGGCTCCTCGAGCCGGGCGTCGACGCCGAACGGGTGAGCCTCCCCACCCTCTGCGCGGATCTGCTCGGCCAGTGCGGTGAGGTTCTCGGCGTCGCGACGCACGATGACGGCGGCCAGGCCCTCACGGGCGAAGCGCCGGGCGATCGCGCCGCCGGTGGCGTCTCCGGCCCCGATGACGAGTACGGACTTCTTCGACATTCGCGGCGCCTCCGTAGCGGGTTGCGAATAGAAACCTACTTCGCGTCGGTGTAAAGCCCCGCGTACAGCTCCCGCAGCAGCGCCTTCTGGACCTTGCCCATGGCGTTGCGCGGCAGGTCGTCGACGAACAGCACCCGCTTGGGCTGCTTGAACCGCGCCAGACGGTCCTTCAGCGCGGCGATCACGGCCTCTTCGCTGAAGGCGCCCTTGCCGCCGGTGGCGACCACGGCCGTGACGCCCTCGCCAAGGTCGGGGTGCGGCAGGCCGATGACCGCGCTCTCGACCACGCCCGGCAACGCGTCGAGCTCCTCCTCGACCTCCTTGGGATAGACGTTGAAGCCGCCGGAGATGATCAGATCCTTGCCGCGCCCGACGATGCTGACATAGCCGCGGTCATCGATCGTCCCCAGGTCGCCGGTGATGAAGAAGCCGTCGGCCCGGAACTCCGCGGCGGTCTTCTCCGGCATGTTCCAGTAGCCGGCGAAGACGTTGGGACCCTTCACCTCGATCATGCCGATCTCGCCTTGTTCCAGCGGGGCGCCGGTCTCGGGATCGGCGATGCGCAGGGTGACGTCCGGCAGCGGGAAGCCGACCGTGCCGGCCACCCGGTCGCCGTCGTATGGATTCGACGTGTTCATCCCCGTCTCGGTCATGCCGTAGCGTTCGAGGATCGCCGTGCCGGTCCGCTCGGACCATTCGCGGTGCACCTCGGCCAGCAGCGGGGCCGAGCCGCTGATGAACAGGCGCATGCCCGCGACCGCCTCGCGGGTCAGGCCGGGCTGGGCCAGCAGGCGGGTGTAGAAGGTCGGCACGCCCATCAGCGCCGTGGCGCGGGACATCAGCGACAGCGCCTCGGCCGCGTCGAACTTGCTGCGGAAGATCATCGAGCCGCCCGCCATCAGCAGCACGTTGGTGGCCACGAACAGCCCGTGCACGTGGTAGATCGGCAGGGCGTGGATCAGCACGTCCTGCGCCGTGAACTTCCACAGCTTGACCAGCGTGGCGGCGTTGCTGGCCAGGTTGCCGTGGGTGAGCATTGCCCCCTTCGACCGGCCCGTGGTGCCCGAGGTGTAGCAGATGGCGGCGAGGTCGCCGGCCGCCCGCTCGACGGTGGCGAAGGTCGAGGGGCGGCTCTCGGCGATGTCGGTCAGGGTCCCCTGCCCGGCCGCGTCCAGGGTCGCGACTTTCGCGTCCATCGGGTCGATCAGCCCGGCGATCTCCTCCTCGACCAGCGGGTCGCAGACCACCAGCGAGGGGCCGGCGTCGCCGATGAAGTAGTCGAGTTCGCGGATCGTGTAGGCGGTGTTGAGCGGCAGGAAGACCGCGCCGGCCCGGATCGTCGCCAGATAGAGGTAGAGGTTCTCGGGGCTCTTCTCGACCTGAACCGCCACCCGGTCGCCCACCTTCACCCCCAGCGCGCGCAGGGCGTGGGCGTAGCGAGCCGTATGGGCGTCGAGGTCGGCGTAGATGTCGACCCTGCCGTCCGGGCGCTCGAGGAAGGGCGCTGACGGAACGGCGTTGGCGGTGAGTGTGGTGAAGAGGTTGGACATCGGCCTTGCGTGGTTCGCGACGCTCGCTTGAGGCTCGCTCCTCACCATGACGAGCTTGGTGCAGTCCACAAGAATTCGTCATCCTGAGGAGGCCGAAGGCCGTCGCGAAGGACGCACGGCGCTCCCGCAACTAACCCAACATCCGCTCCAGCCCCGCCCGGTCCAGCACCGCGATCACGCCGTAGCGCCGCGCCACCCGGCCTTGCGCCTCCAGCTCGCCCAGCCAGCCGTTCACGGCCTTGCGGGTGACGCCGATCATCTCGGCGAGATCGGCTTGGGAGACGGCGATCTCGCCGCCGGTCTGGGCCGACATCTGCAGCAGGCGCGAGATCAGCCGCTCGCGGGGCTTCAGCGCCACGAACTCGGCCACCGCCTGGGCGTTGATGCGCAGCTGGCCGTAGACCAGCGCCGACAGCGCCTCCCAGAGGCCGGCGTGGTCAGCGGCGACCTGGCGCAGCGCCCGGTCGCTGAGCGTGAACACCGTCGCGGGCGTGGCGGCGATGGCAGTGACGATACGCGGCCCGCCGCCGAAGGCCGCGCTCTGGCCGATCAGCGTCCCGGCCGGCAGCAGGCCGATCAGCGCCTCGCGGCCGCCGGGCGCCTGGCCGTAGATCTTCAACGCCCCGTCGACGACGGCCAGCACACCGGTCTCCTCGTCGCCCTCGCCGTGCATCCACTCGCCGGCGCCCCGGCGCGACAACCGGCCGGCCCGCAGCAGGGCGTCCCGCCGTTCAGGCGGCTGGCGCGCGAACCACGGGATGGCCGCCACCCGGGCGAGGCTGTCGTCACTCATGTCCCTATGTAACCGAAGTGACAGTCGGGCCGCCAGCGCCGTGGCCTGATCGGGCCAACGAAAAGGGAGACCGCCATGCTCGCCACCGCCCTCAGGATCGAACCCGCCGACGGCTGCGGCGCCTATGTGTCCGGCGTGGACCTGGCCGACGCCAGCGACGCCGATGTTGCGTCCATCCGCCAGGCGCTGTTCGACCATGGCGCCCTGTTCTTCCGGGGCCAGTCGATCACGCCCGAGCAGCACATCGCGCTGGCCGAGCGGATCGCGCCGATCGACGTCAACCGATTCTTCCCCGCCGCCCCCGGCTATCCGGTGATCGCCAAGGTCGAGAAGACGGCCGAGCAGACCACCAACATCGGCGGCGGCTGGCACACCGACCACAGCTATGACATCGCCCCGGCCATGGGCTCGGTGCTGGTCGCCCGCGACCTGCCGCCGAGCGGCGGCGACACCCTGTTCGCCGACATGTACGCGGCCTTCGACACGCTCGACGAGGAGACGAAGGCGCAGATCGCCGGCCTGCGCGCCGTGCACGGCTCCGACCATGTGTTCGGCGAGAAGGGCGTCTACGCGAAGACCGACCAGCCGGAGCTGGCCAAGGGCGGCGTCGAGACGCCCGAGACGGTCCATCCGGTCGTGATCAGGCATCCCGGCAGCGGCAAGGCGGTCCTGTACGTGAACCCCAGCTTCACCCTGCGCTTCGAGGGCCAGACCCGCGAGGAAAGCCTGCCGCTGCTGATGAAGCTCTACGCCCACGCCATGAACACGGCCCACGTCCACACCCTGGTCTGGGAGCCCGGCATGGTCGCCATCTGGGACAACCGCGCCACCTGGCATTTCGCCAAGAACGACTACCACGGCCACTACCGGCTGATGCACCGCATCACCCTGGCCGGGTGTGAGCTGGAGGCGGCTTAGGGGGCGGCCTTTCAGGCGACACGAACGGAAAAGGGCGCGGCCTCTGCGACCGCGCCCCTTCGCATTTCAGTCCGAAGGTGAGGCTCAGCCCGCCTTCTTCTCCGCGTAGATGACCAGCGGCTGGGCGCGGCCTTCAACGACCTCGGCGTTGACCACCACTTCCTCGACGCCCTCGTAGCTGGGCAGCTCGAACATGGTCTCCAGCAGGATGCCTTCGAGGATCGAGCGCAGGCCGCGCGCGCCGGTGCGGCGCAGGATGGCCTTGCGGGCCACCGCGTTCAGGGCGTCGTCGGTGAATTTGAGGCCGACGTTCTCCATCTCGAACAGGCGGGCGTACTGCTTGATCAGGGCGTTCTTCGGCTCGGTCAGGATCTTCACCAGGGCGACCTCGTCGAGGTCTTCCAGGGTGGCGATGACCGGCAGGCGGCCGATGAACTCGGGGATCAGGCCGAAGCGCAGCAGGTCGTCAGGCTCCACCTGGCGCAGGATCTCGCCGGTGCGGCGTTCTTCGGGATCGGCGACCTTGGCGCCGAAGCCGATCGAGGTGCCCTGGCCGCGGCTGGAGATGATCTTCTCCAGGCCCGCGAAGGCGCCGCCGACGATGAACAGGATGTTGGTGGTGTCGACCTGCAGGAACTCCTGCTGGGGATGCTTGCGCCCGCCCTGCGGCGGCACGGAGGCGACGGTGCCTTCCATGATCTTCAGCAGCGCCTGTTGGACGCCCTCGCCCGACACGTCGCGGGTGATCGAGGGATTGTCCGACTTGCGGCTGATCTTGTCGATCTCGTCGATGTAGACGATGCCGCGCTGTGCCCGCTCGACGTTGTAGTCGGCGGCCTGCAGCAGCTTCAGCACGATATTCTCGACATCCTCGCCCACATAACCGGCTTCGGTCAGGGTCGTGGCGTCGGCCATCGTGAACGGCACGTCGATGATTCGGGCCAGGGTCTGGGCCAGCAGCGTCTTGCCCGAGCCCGTCGGGCCCACCAGCATGATGTTGGATTTGGCCAGTTCGACGTCGTTGTTCTTCGTCGCGTGGTTCAGGCGCTTGTAGTGGTTGTGCACCGCGACCGAGAGCACCTTCTTGGCGTGATCCTGCCCGATGACGTAATCGTCGAGGACTTCACGGATTTCCTTCGGCGTCGGGACACCGTCCTTGGACTTCACGAAGGCGATCTTGTGCTCTTCACGGATGATATCCATGCAGAGTTCGACGCATTCATCACAGATGAACACCGTCGGTCCCGCGATAAGCTTGCGCACCTCATGCTGACTCTTTCCGCAGAAAGAACAGTACAGGGTGCTCTTGGAATCGCCGCTGGCGGCCTTGGTCATCTGTCTTCTCACGCTCGGGCGGTCGTCCCGCGGACGAAATCGCCATCCCTACCGGAAGTTCCCTGCCAACCGGTCTTGCAGGATACACGCCGGGGGTTTTCCAAACCTTGACAATCCCCGATCCGCGCAGCGCGGACAAGGGGTCGAAGGCCACAGTCCACGGGCTTCCGACCTTCTCCCGATGCGGGACGCGGATCGTCCGGGTAGACGCCAAGATGGGAACTGGCCCGTTCCGGCACAAGGCGGACGCTTGGCGCGGGTCTTGCGAGCAGGCCCTTGCGACGTCTGCGCAGTGTCACATCTGTCGGAATCGTGATCGAAAACAGGCCGCTCAGGGGGCGCGACCAAAAGTGATACTGACACGCAGACCATCGATGCTGGCGCGGGGCCTGACCGTGGCGCGGCCGATGATGGCCGACCCGCTCTCCGAAACCCCGATCGTGGCCTTCGATTTCGACGGCACCCTGACGGTGCGCGACAGCTTCACCGCCTTCCTGAAGTGGCGGGCCGGTCCCGGCCGCTGGGCCGCCGGGTGCGCGCGCCTGTTCCCGGACGCCACTGCCTATCTGTTCCACCGCAATCGCGGGCGCATCAAGGCCGCCGCCGTGCGCGAGTTCCTGGCCGGCGTCCCGCGGGACCAGCTGGAGAAGGAAACCAAGGCCTTCGCCAACTACGCCTCGGCCACCCTGTTCCGACCCGACGCCCTGGCCAACTGGCGGCGCTGGCAACAGCGCGGCGCGCGGATGGTCATCGTCACCGCCTCGCCGGACATCATCGTCGCGCCGTTCGCGCGGGGGCTGGGCTGCGACAAGCTGATCGCCAGCGGCATCGCCTTCGACCAGGGCGAGCGGGTCATCGGCGCCTTGGCCGGCCCGAACTGCAGGGGCCCCGAAAAGGTCCGCCGCCTGCGCGAGGTGTTCGGCGAGGACGTCCACCTGACCGCCGCCTACGGCGACACCTCCGGCGACCGCGAGATGCTCAAGATCGCCGACGAGAAGGGCTATCGGGTGTTCAAGGGGCGGCCTTGAACGGCCGCTGACGCCGTCCGGCGCAGTCTGTGCCAGACTGAGCGCTTCTGGAGGCGATCTTGAAGCACGCCGGCCCTGCCACCCTCGACCGACTGCAACCGCTCCTCGGCCAGATCAGGTCACTGCCGGCGCTGGTGGAGAAGTCGCGCGGCGTCTTCTACCGCAAGGGCAAGGCCTTCCTGCATTTCCACGAAGACCCGGCTGGCCTGTTCGTCGACGTGCGGCTCGAAGGGGCTGAGTTTGAACGGCTACGGGTGGAGACGGAGGAAGAGCGGGCGGCGCTGTTCGAGCGGCTTGCGTCCTTCGCGACGCGATCCTGAGGGATCGCTCCTCAGGATGACGAACTCGGTGGAACGCAAACCCCTTCGCCATGGTGAGGAGCCGGCTCTCGGGCCGGCGTCGCGAACCACGCAGTGAAAAAGGCCCGGCGTTTCCACCGGGCCTTTCCGAAACTCAATCGCTGAAGCCTACGTCGCCGCCGCTTCGCTGGCTTCGCGGGTCTCGTAGACGTGGTCGACGATGCCCCAGGCCTTGGCTTCTTCCGAGCTCATGAAGTGGTCGCGGTCGAGGGTCTGCTCGACTTCCTCGTAGGTGCGGCCGCAGTGCTTCACATAGATCTCGTTGAGGCGCTGCTTGGTCTTCAGGATGTCCTCGGCGTGGCGCATGATGTCCGACGCCTGGCCGCGGAAGCCGCCGGAGGGCTGGTGGACCATGATGCGGGCGTTGGGCAGGGCGACACGCTGGCCGGCGGCGCCGGCGCAGAGCAGCAGCGAGCCCATCGAGGCGGCCATGCCCATGCAGACCGTGGTCACCGGGCTCTTGATGTATTGCATGGTGTCGTAGATCGCCAGGCCGCTGGTCACCACGCCGCCCGGCGAGTTGATGTACATGCTGATTTCCTTCTTGGGGTTCTCGGACTCCAGGAAGAGCAGCTGGCTGCAGATCAGGGCGCTCATGCCGTCCTCGACCGGTCCGGTCAGGAAGATGATCCGCTCCTTCAGCAGGCGCGAGAAGATGTCGAACGCGCGCTCGCCGCGGCTGGTCTGTTCGACCACCATCGGGACGAGGTTCATCGCGGTGTGCATGTAGTCAGTCATGATTGGCCCTTCGCTTGGAGGCGTGTCGCGAATCATGCCGCGCCATCGCTGTCTCTCCGATATCGGGCGGAGGTTAAGGGGATGCAAGCGGCAGCCGCCCACGCGCTGCGCCGCCGAAGATTACCGGCTTGTAATCTCCGCTCGAATTGACCCCGTCCGGCAATTGGTCTGATCTCACCGCCTTCGAGTACGGGACGGGGCGATGACACCCAGACTACGCGCGGCGCTGGCCGCTTCCGCCACGGCGGTCCTCATGGCCGCCTGCGCGACCACCGGCATGGCCGGGTCCATAGGCGACAAGCCGGCCAGGGCCGAGAGCGGCCCGGCCAAGCCGGTGCGCGCCGGGCTGGACCCCGCGGCCAGGCCCGATCCGTTCCCGAGCACCTACGCCGCCCTTCCCTCGCGGCCCACGGCGATCCGCGGCGCGACGATCCTGACCGCGACCGGCCAGCAGATCGAGAACGGCGTGGTCTTCATGTCCGGCGGCAAGATCGTCTCGGTCGGCGGACCCGACACGCCGATCCCGGCCGACGTCGACATCATCGACGGACGCGGCAAGTGGGTGACGCCGGGCATCATCGACGCCCACAGCCATCTGGGCGTCTATCCCTCGCCCTCGGTCGGCGCCCGCTCGGACGGCAACGAGGCGACCGATCCCAACACCGCCTACGTCTGGGCCGAGCACTCGATCTGGCCGCAGGACCCCGGCTTCAACCGCGCCCGGGCCGGCGGGGTGACGACGCTGCAGATCCTCCCCGGCTCGGCCAACCTGTTCGGCGGTCGCTCGGTCACCGTCCGCAACGTGCCCTCGGTCACCATGCAGGGCATGAAGTTCCCGGGCGCGCCCTACGGCGTGAAGATGGCCTGCGGCGAGAATCCCAAGCGGGTCTACGGCGGCAAGAGTCGCACCCCGGCAACGGCCATGGGCAATGTCTCCGGCTACCGGCGCGCCTGGATCGACGCGGCCGACTACGCCCGCCGCTGGGACGAGTACCGCGCCAAGATCGACAAGGGCGAAAAGGCCGATCCGCCCAAGCGCGACCTGACGATGGACACCCTGTCGGGCGTGCTGCGCGGCGAGATCCTGGTGCAGAACCACTGCTACCGGGCCGACGAGATGGCCGTGATGATCGATATCGCGCGGGAGTTCGGCTACAAGATCACCATGTTCCACCACGCCAGCGAGGCCTACAAGCTGGGCGCGGTGCTGGCGAAGGAAGACATCTGCTTCGCCACCTGGGCCGACTGGCAGGGCTTCAAGATGGAGTCGCTGGACGGCATCGAGGCTAACGCCGCGATCGCATACAAGGCCGGCGCCTGCACCGTCATCCACTCCGACGACGAGACCATGACCCAGCGGCTGAACCAGGAAGCCGCCCTGGCCATGGCCGCCGGCAACCGCATCGGCTTCGGGATCACCCGCGCCGAGGCCATCGCCTGGATCACCGCCAACCCGGCCAAGGCCATGGGCATCGCCGACCAGACCGGCACGCTCGAAGCCGGCAAGCGGGCCGATGTGGTGATCTGGAGCGCCGATCCGTTCAGCGTCTACGCCGTGGCCGAGCGCGTCTATCTCGACGGGGCCGTGGTCTACGATCGCAAGGACCCGCGCTACCAGCCCAAGTCCGACTTCGAACTGGGCCGTCCGGGCGAAGGAGCCTTCCACTGATGAAACGCCTGCTCCTCGCCTCCATCGCCGCCCTGGCGCTGGCCACAAGCGCCTCGGCCGAGACGGTCGCCATCATCAACGCCCGGCTGGAGACCGCCACGCCGGCCGGCGCCGTGCCCTCGGGCGCCATCGTGCTGAAGGACGGCAAGATCATCGCCGTCGGCGCGGACGTCACCGCTCCGGCCGGGGCCCGCGTCATCGACGCGAAAGGCGGCGTGGTCACGCCCGGGATGATCGCCCCCTCCTCCAACCTGACGGTGTCGGAGGTCGAGGCCGAATCGTCGACCCGCGACGACAACTCCGGCCGCCTCTCCGCCGGGTTCGACATCAGCTACGGGGTCAACCCGGACTCGGCGATGATCCCGCTGGCCCGCCAGACCGGCATCACCCGCGCGGTGATCACGCCGGTGCTAGGGCGCGGCGGCGGCGGCCATGTCCATGACGGCGGGGCCGGCGATGGTCATGACGACTTCGCCGGCGGCGGCGGAGGCGGCGAAGGCGATCCGAAGATGTTCTCCGGCCAGGCGGCCGTCGTCGGCCTGGGGGCCGGCGACCGCGACCCGGTGATCAAGACCCGCGTCGCGGTGGTGCTCGACCTGGGCCAGGCCGGAGCCCGCAACGCCGGCGGCTCGCGCGGCGCCGCCATCGTGCTGGTCCGGGCGGCGCTCGAGGACGCTCGCGCCTTCGCCCGCAATCGCGGCGCATACGAGCGCGGCGGCACGCGCGAGTTCGGCCTGTCGCGCATCGACCTGGAGGCGCTGATCCCTGTGGTCGAGGGCCGCACCCCGCTGCTGATCCGCGTCCACCGCGCCGCCGACATCCGCCAGGCGCTGAAGCTGGCTCGCGACGAGAAGATCAAGGTCATCCTCGAAGGCGTCGAGGAAGGCTGGATGGTCGCCGACGAGATCGCGGCGGCCGGCGTGCCGGTGCTGATCGACTCGCAGGCCAGCCTGCCCAGCCAGTTCGAGACCCTTGGGGCCCGCCTCGACAACGCCGCCCGCCTGCAACGGGCCGGCGTCCAGGTGGCGATCATGGGCAGCCGCGACTTCAACAACCTGCGCCAGGCCCGGATCAACGCCGGGCTCGCGGTCGCCTACGGCTTGCCGCGCGAGGCGGCCATCGCCTCGATCACCTCCACGCCGGCGAAGATCTGGGGCCAGACCTCGGCCGGCACGCTCGAGGTGGGCAAGGACGCCGACGTGGTGTTGTGGAACGGCGATCCGCTGGAAACCTCCAGCTGGCCGCTGGCGGTGTTCATCGAGGGTGTCGAGCAGCCGCAGACCAGCCGCGCCTTCGAGTTGCGCGACCGCTATGCGCAGCCCTCCACGACCGGCTATCCGCCCGCCTACCAGTAGGGACGCAATGGGAGGGTGCGTTTGTCGCCCTCCCGCGTTATCCCATGGGCAATGGCCAAGTCCCGCGCTCCGCGCACGCCCCGCACGCCCCGCCTCCCCCAGGGCCTCCCCGACCGTGAGACCCTGATCCGCTTCCTGCGCGACGCGGGCCAGGCGGAGAAGGCCGACATCGCCAGGGCCTTCGGGCTCAAGGGCGCCGACCGCCGCGCCCTGCGCGAGATGCTCAGGGGCCTGGAGGCCGAGGGCGCGCTCGGCAAGCGCGGCAGACGCGGCTTCTCCGAGGCCGGGGCCTTCCCGCCGGTCGGCGTCGCCGACGTGGTCGAGCGCGACAACGATGGCGATCTCTATGTGAAGCTGGTCAAGGGCGGCGAGGACCTGCCGCTCATCCGCCTGGCCCCCGACCGCAACGAGGCCGTCACCGGCGCGCCGGGCGTCGGCGACCGGTGCCTGGTCCGGTTCGAACGGCTTGAGACCGGCGAGACCGAGGCCCGGCTGATCAAGAAGCTGGGCCAGAGCGCGCACCGCATCCTGGGCGTCATCCGCAAGGGTCATCGCGAGATCCGCGTCGAGCCGGTCGACCGCAAGTCCAAGGACAGCCTTGTCCTGGACCCGCACGAGGCGCGCGACCTGAAGGACGGCGACCTGGTCCTCGCCCAGGTCCAGGTGCAGCCGGGCAGCCAGCGCTATGGTCCCAAGCGCGGCAAGCTGCTGGAGCGCATCGGCCGCGAGGACGAGCCGCGGGCGGCGTCCCTCATCGCCATTCACACCCACGGCATCCCGATGGGCTTCACCGCCCAGGCCGAAGCCGAAGCCGAGGCCGCGCAGGCCCCGACGCTGCAGGGCCGCGAGGATCTGCGCGACCTGCCGTTCATCACCATCGACCCGTCCGACGCCCGCGACCACGACGACGCCGTCTTCGCCCACCCTGACCCCGACGCGAAGAACGCTGGCGGCTGGATCGTCTGGGTGGCCATCGCAGACGTCGCCGCCTACGTCCGCCACGGCATGGCTCTGGACGAGGAGGCCCGCGAGAAGGGCAACAGCGTCTACTTCCCCGACCGGGTCGAACCGATGCTGCCCGAGCGGCTGAGCAACGGCCTGTGCAGCCTGCGCGAGGGCGAGAACCGCGCCACGATGGCGGTTCGCATGGTCTTCAACAGCAACGGCAAGAAGACCAGCCACCGCTTCGTGCGCGGCCTGATGCGCTCGGCGGCCAAGCTCAGCTACGAACAGGCCCAGGCGGCCATCGACGGCGACCCCGACGACAAGACCGGCCCGCTGGTCGACGGCGTGCTCAAGCCGCTGTGGACCGCCTACCGCCTGATGCTGAAGGGCCGCAACGCCCGCTCGCCGCTGGCCATCGAGAGCGACGAGCGCCGCATCGTCATCAGCCCCGAGGGCGAGGTCGCGTCGATCACCAAACGCGCGTCGCTGGAGGCGCACCGGCTGATCGAGGAGATGATGATCCAGGCCAACGTCTCGGCCGCCGAGACGCTGGAGCAGAAGCGCACGCCGCTGATCTACCGCATCCACGACACCCCCAGCCCCGAGAAGATGCAGGCGCTGACCGACTTCCTGCAGACGCTGGATATCCCGTGGAGCAAGGGCGAGGCGGCCAACACCCACCGCTTCAACAAGCTGCTGGACGACACCCGCGAGGGCCCGCACGCCGACATCGTCAACGAGGTTGTCCTGCGCAGCCAGATGCAGGCGCAGTACAACGCCGACAACATCGGCCACTTCGGGCTGAACCTGGCCAAGTACGCCCACTTCACCAGCCCGATCCGGCGCTACGCCGACCTGATCGTCCATCGCGGCCTGATCCGGGCCCTGGGTCTGGGCTCCGACGGCCTCACCGACGAGGACATCAAGCAGATCAAGGACACGGCCGAGCGGATCACCCACGCCGAGCGCCGGGCCATGGCGGCCGAGCGCGACGCCACCGACCGCTACGTCGCCGCCTTCCTCGCCGACAAGGTCGGCGCCGAGTTTGACGGCCGCATCACCGGCGTCACCCGTTTCGGCCTGTTCGTACGACTTGTCGACACCGGGGCCGACGGCCTGATCCCGGTCTCCTCGCTGGGCGACGAGTTCTTCGTCCACGACGACCGCAGCCACGCCTTGGTCGGGGAGCGAACCGGCGCGCGGTGGCCGCTCGGGATGTCCGTGCAGGTCAGGCTGCGCGAAGCCACTCCGGTGACCGGCGGCCTGCTGTTCGAGATGCTGAGCGAGCCGGTCAAGGCCGATCCCAACGCGCCCCGTCCCCGGCTGGGCGTGCGCCGACGCGGCGACTTCGGCAAAGACCCCGGCCGCGGCGGCCCCAAGCGCGGCGGCACGCCCAAGGGCGTGAGGAAGGGCAAGCGGCGGTAAGGGGCCTCGGCAGTTTGTCCTTTGGCCCGATGTGTTTGGGCCTGCATGACGCCGCAAACGCCCTGCGTCCTTCGACACGCCGCTTCGCGGCTGCTCAGGATGACTGAGTAGGAAGGCCACCCACCATAGTCATGCTGAGCAGCGCCGACAGGCGCGTGTCGAAGCACGCAACTCCCCCTACTCCCGCCACTCCGCCATCACCGCGCCGGAGGCGTCCTCGAAGGCGATGCGCTCGAAGGTCACGGCGTAGAGGCAGATCGGCTGGTGGTCGGGCGTCTCGCTCCAGCAGCGAATCGACCGGCCGTCCGGATAGGTCGCGATCTGGCCCTCGATCATCAGGCGATAGCCCCGCGCGCCGGCGGCCAGGGCATTGGTCGGATCCTTCTGGACGAACTCGTAGGGCCGTCCGTCGCGCCGCGGCACGCGGGAGGAGCCGGCATCGGAAAGGCGCACCAGGCCCAGGCTCTGGCCGGCCGGCGGGGCCGGCTGGGCCACGGCGGCGGCCTCGCGAGGCGGCGGACAGGTCTCGGTCAGCGCCCAGGGGCGCGGGATCCAGAAACCCTCGGCCCTTTCGATGCTTTCCGCCTCCGGCATCGACCGGATCATCGGCAGCGTGGTCAGATCGACGGACCGGGCGGTCAGCTTGACCGTGCCCCGCTCGGCGTCCTGCTCGAACCAGGCCGGGGCCGCGCCCGGGCCCGGCCTGGGGCCCGCGCAGCCGAAAGGCAGCCTGATGCGGAAGGTGCGACGGACCAGCGGATCGCCGCCCTCGGCGGTCGATTCGCCGGAGGCGTAGGCGGCCGCGGCGGCGCGAGCCCCCTCGATCAGATCGGCTCGCGTCAGGACCGGCGGGGCGAGCGGCCTCAGCGGCGTCACCACCTCGACGGGCGGCGACGGCGGGGGCTCAGCCGGCTGGGGTTTCGGCTTTCGGCCGAACATGCCCAGGGCGCCGGCGATCAGCAGACCCGCGACGATAACGGCGATAACGAGCGGCGCGATGAGACGCCGCTTGCGGACAGGGGCGCCCGGACTATTGTCGGCCATGGGCGTACACTAGAGGGGAACGACACACAGTTCAAAGTTCGCACGCTGTTTTGTGCGGACTTTGGCCCACCGCCTCCCCGTGGGGCCCGCGCCGGAACCGCCCCACGCCTGCATGACCAGTCCCCAGATCATCGCCCTGCTCGTCCTCGTGGCGGTCATCATCGCCCTTGTCAGGGGAAAGGTGCGCCCGGATGTGGTCGCCCTGGCCGGCGCGGCGGTCCTGCTGGCGACCCGGACGATACGGCCCGTGGAGGTCCAGGGCGCCTTCGCCAGCCCGGCGATCATCACCCTCGCCTCGCTGTTCGTCATCGCCTACGCGATGGAGCTGAACGGCCTGCTGGGCTTGCTGATCCGCAAGACCATCGACATCTGCGCCCGGCTGGGCGCGGCGGGTCTGTGGATCGTAATCGCGCTGTCGGGCGCCGCATCGGCCCTGCTGAACAACACGCCGATCGTCGTGCTGGCCGCGCCGGTCGTGCGCGACGCCGCCGCCTCCATGGGGCTGTCTGCGAGGCGGTTCCTGATCCCGCTGTCCTACGTGACGATCCTGGGCGGCGCCTGCACCCTGATCGGCACCTCGACCAACCTGCTGGTCAACGACATGGCCCGCAACGCCGGACAGCCGGTCTTCAGCCTGTTCGAGATCACCCCGGTCGGCCTGATCATCGCCGTGGTCGGCGGCCTCTACCTCTACCTGGTGGGCGGCCGCCTGCTGGGCGGCGAGACGCCGGAGACCAGCGAGGCCGTGGCGCCCGACGCGGCGGCGGGCGCGGCCGGCGACGATCCGACCATCTTCCCGGCCGACCGTCCGCTGAAGCCGCTGCAGGCCGGGGCGTCGCTGGCGGTGTTCGCCGGCGTGGTGCTGGTCGCCGCGACGGGCCTCGCGCCCATCGCCGCCGCCGCCTTCTCCGGCGCGGTGTTGTTGGTGGTCACCCGCGTGATCAGCGCCGAGGAGGCCTATCGCGGCCTGCGGCCGGAAATCCTGCTGCTGATCGCCGGCATGTTCGTCGTCGGCCTGTCGATCGAGGTCACGGGCCTGGCCTCGACGGCGACGGAAGCCCTGACCGGCGTGGTCAACGCCATGGGCCCGCTGATGGCCCTGGCGCTGATCTACGGAGTCACGCTGTTCCTGACCGAGATTCTGTCCAACGCCGCCGTGGCGGTGCTGCTGACGCCGATCGCGGTGGCCCTGGCCGAGAGCCTGGGTGTCAGCCCCCGGCCCTTCCTGGTCGCGGTGATGATGGCGGCCAGCGCCGCCTTCGCCACGCCGTTCGGCTACCAGACCAACGTGCTGGTCTACCAACTGGGCCGCTACCGCTACATGGACTTCGTGCGCATCGGCGTGCCGCTGAACCTGCTGACCTGGATTGTCGGCGTGGCGGTGATCCCGCTGTTCTTCCCCTTCTGACACGGCCGCCACGGAGCGCGCGATGATCGTCGACCTGGACCACATCAACATCGCCACCGACAGGCTCGCCGAGACCCGCGACTTCTATCGCGACGTCCTGGGCCTGACCGAGCGCTGGCGGCCGGACTTCAGTTTCGACGGGCACTGGCTCTATGCGGGCGACCGGCCTGTGGTGCACCTGATGGCGCGACCGACGGCCGGCGTGGGCTGCGACGCGGCGGCGCTCAGCCATGTCGCCTTCGCCATCGCCGACATCGAGGCGGTGAAGACCCGGCTGGACGGCCTGGGCATCGCCTATCGCGAGATCGGCGTGCCCGACGCGCCGATCCGGCAGCTGTTCCTGAATGACCCCAACGGCGTGACCATCGAGCTGAACTATCTGGGCGCCCAGACCGCCCGCGAGCGATCGTCGCCCCTGTAGCGCCGGGCGCCGGGTCGGCGCTAGGCTGTCCCGGCACGGATCGGTCGGGAACAGCGAATGTTGCGGTGGTTGGGCTGGATCAGCCTCGGGCTTCTGATGGCGGCGACGCTGGCCCTGCGTGTCGGCTATGCGCAGGTCTTCCCGAAGGTCCCGGACGCGGTCGGGGGACCCGCCGCCGCGCCGGAAGTGCTGGGCGCGTTGGGGGGTGCCCCTCCGGTCTCGACCGTCGCCGACTGGGAATCCCGACGGGCGCCACGGCTGCGCGAGGCCTTCGCCGGCTCTGTCTACGGCGTCATGCCGCCGTCCTTGCCGGGCGCGATCCTGGCGCGCGAGCCGCTGGCGTCGACACGCTATGGCGAAGGCGCGCGCCTGCAGCAGCTGACCGTCGGGTTCGGCGAGGCGGGCGACCGCGGCAAGGTCAATGTGGTCCTGGCCATGCCGGCGCCCGGGCGTCCCGTGCGGGCCCTGCTCGTCATCCAGAACTTCTGCGGCAATGCGCTGGCCCTTCACGGCAAGGTCGACGGGGTCTCGTCCCTGATGGCGCCGCCGGAGATGTGCGGCGGACCGCTGGCGGCGGCCGCCAAGATCATCCTGGGCCGCTACATCAACGGCCCGCCGCTGGAGCGGGTGCTTGAGCGCGGCTACGCGGTAGCCATCGTCTACGCCGCCGACCTGGTCCCGGACGAGGCTGCGGCGTCGAAGCCGGCGTTGGCCCGCCTGTATGGTCCAGGCGCCGAGACCGGCGGCGCCCTGGCGGCCTGGGCCTGGCTCTACGACGCGCTCGGCGAGGTCCTGGTCCGCGAGCCGGGGCTGGAGGCCGCGCCGGTCGTCGCCTGGGGACATTCGCGCAACGGCAAGGCCGCCCTGCTGGCCGGCGCGGTCTATCCGCGCATCGCCGGTGTCATCTCCCACCAGAGCGGACGGGGCGGCGCAGCCCTGAACCGCAGCGACACCGGCGAGACCATCGCCCAGATCACCCGGACCTACGGATTCTGGTTCACACCCCGCTACGCGGCGTTCGCCGGGCGCGAGGCCGACATGCCGGTCGATCAACACCAGCTGCTGGCGCTGATCGCGCCGCGGCCGGTGCTGCTGGGCGCCGGCGATCGCGACCGCTGGTCCGACCCGGCCGGCGCCTTCCGCGCCGCGCAGGGCGCCGATCCGGTCTGGCGGCTGTACGGAAAGCCCGGCCTGGACCAGACGCGGCTGTCGGAGCCCGACCTTTCCCGTCCCCTCGCCACCTTCATGCGCAAGGGCACGCACGGCGTGACGACGCAGGACTGGGATGCGTTCCTGATCTGGCTGGACGCCAACTTCCCGCCGCGTTGAGTATTCCACCCATTGATGGTCTGACGCCCGTGGAGGGCTCCATGAAACGCCTCGTTCTCGCCGCCTGCGCCGTGCTCGCCCTTACCGGGCCGGCCGTCGCCAACGACTCCACCGCCGAACTTGCGGCCGGCGGTCTGGTGCTGACGCGCACCGACGCCATCGTGATGAAGTCCGAGGACCTCTACATCTCGGCCGACGCGGTTCGGGTCCGCTATGTGTTCGTGAACACCTCGGGCAAGGACGTCACCACGCGCGTGGCCTTCCCGATGCCCGACATCGGCGGGCCGGAATTCTACTTCCACGACACCAACATCCCGGGCGGCGACGACCCGGCCAATCTGCTGGCCTTCCGGACGCTGGTCGACGGCAAGGCTGTGAAGATGGACGTCGAGCAGAAGGCCTTCGTCGGCGAGGTCGACCACACCGCCTGGCTGACCAGCCGGGGCGTGCCGCTGGCGCTGCATGTCGACGGCATCGTCGGGCGGCTGGACGCCCTGTCGCCCGCCGATCAGGACGAGGCCGTGCGACTGGGCCTGGCCATCCCCGACGAGTACGACGCCGGCAAGGGCTGGGAAAAGCACTTCAATCCCGGCTGGATCCTGAAGACCACCTTCCACTGGGAGCAGACCTTCCCGGCAGGGCGGGAGGTCGTGGTCGAGCACAGCTACAGGCCGGCGACGGGCAGTTCGGTCGGGACGATCATCGGGGCGCCGTCGTTCGCGGGCTCCCCGGAGTGGACTGAGGTCCGCGACCGCTACTGCATCGACAGCGCCTTCCTGTCCGGGGTGAAGAAGGCGCAGGGGGCGGGGGAGTACCCACCCTTCACTGAACAGCGCATCGCCTACGTACTGAAGACCGGCGGCAACTGGGCAGGTCCCATCGGCGACTTCCGAATGGTCATCGACAAGGGTGATCCGGCCAACCTGGTCAGCTTCTGCGCTTCCGGGGTGAAGAAGATCGGGGCGACCACCTTCGAGGTGCGCAAGACGAACTGGACGCCGGACCGGGACCTGTCGATCCTGATCCTCAGGCCGCTGGCGCCGATCGAATGACGCAGGGTCACGGTTTTCAGCCTGTCGCGTCGAGGCCTATGCTCGCCGCATGACCGGACCCGTGCTCGACCCCAACTACGATCCCCGCAGCGACGGGGCCATGCGCGAAAAGGGCGGCAAGTCCGTCAAGCCGCGCCATGCCGCGACCCTGATCATCGTGCGGCGCGATGCGAAGAAGCCGCGGCTGCTGATGGGCCGGCGCCATGGCGGCCACAGCTTCATGCCCGACAAGTGGGTGTTCCCGGGCGGGCGGGTCGACCGCAATGACTTCACCGCGCCCTCGGCCAGCGAGCTCGATCCGGAGGTGAAGGCCAAACTGACCCTGACCGCCCGGCACGACAGCCCGCTGCTGCCGCGCGCGCTGGGCCTGGCGGCGATCCGCGAGACCTTCGAGGAGGCAGGGCTGCTGCTGGCCCGTGAAGCGCCCGTGAGGCCGCTCGCCGGCCCCTGGCGACCCTTCGTGGAGGCCGGCGCCCTCCCCGACCTGTCGGCGCTGCAGTACGTCGCCCGGGCGATCACCCCGCCCTATCGGCCCAAGCGCTTCGACGCCCGCTTCTTCATGGCCGAGGCCTCCTCACTGCTGAGCCTGGACCGTCGCCCCGACTGCGGCGAACTCGACGAGATCGCCTGGGTCGACCTGGACGAGGCCCTGGCGCTGGACCTGCCCAACATCACCCGCTTCGTGGTCGCCGAGATCGCCGAGCGGCTGGCGTCCGGCCCGCGGCCAATTCCGTTCATGCGCTTCCTGAACGGCGCCCGCCGGCTGGAGCACCTGTGAGCGCGCCTGCTCCCGGGAAGGCCGTCCGCCCCCGCCACGCCGCCAGCCTGATCCTGCTGCGTCGCGAACGCGCCGGACCGACGGTGCTGATGGGCCGTCGGCCGGCCAAGTCCCGCTTCGCGCCCGACGTCTTCGTGTTTCCGGGCGGCAAGCTGGACCGGGCCGACTTCGACCAGCCCGCCCTGAGCCCTCTGGCAGAGGACAGCGTCCGCCGCGCCGCCGCGCCCGGCCGTCTGGCCAGCGCCCTGGCGACCGCCGCCATCCGCGAGACCGCCGAGGAGACCGGCCTGATCCTGCCGGCCGAGCACGGCGCGCTGTCGGTCGCCGCTCGCGCGATTACGCCCACCGAGAGCCCGGTCCGCTTTCACGCCCGCTTCTTCGTCGCCGACGCTGATCTGGCCGTCGGTGAAGCGGCGGAATCACCGGAGCTGGCCGACCTGGCCTGGCGACCGCTGGACGAGGCGCTGCGGCTGCCGCTGTTCGACATCACCGAGGCGATCCTGCGGTCGCTGGCGGCCGGGGAGTCGCCCTTCCTTATGACCTATCGGCGCGGCAAACCGCTGGTAAAGCCGCTGGCCTGAGCTCAGAGCGGCTTCGACAGGTCGAACTCGACCCGGAAGAAGCGGTTCGGGCGACGCAGTTCGTAGGCGTAGGTCTGGCCGGGATGCACCTCCACGGCCCAGACGTTGGTCACTGAGGCCGGATTGCCCTTGCCCAGGAACAGCGTGCGGCTGAAGGCGTCGGCCGGGAACTCCTGGCGGCTCGCCGAGCCGCGGGTCTCGGTGTCGCCGCCGTACTGCGACAGCTCATCCTCGGTCCCGTCGGTGTGGCGGTGGTCGTGCTTGAGCCGCAGGCCCTCGGCCGTGCGTGTGATGACCCAGGTGCGGGACCGGTCCTCGCCGACGGAGAAGGGAATGCGGACCTCGGTGGCGGTGCAGCCGGTCACGCGCATCACCAACCGCTTTCCGGCGAAGTCGGCGTCGAGCGGATCGGTCGTCACCACCCGGCCGGCGAAGCTCTTGCCGCACAGCGCCTGGAGGCGTCCGAAGAAGGCGTCGGCAGGGGCCGGGGCCGGGGTTGTCGCGCAGGCGGCCAGCAGAAGGGCCGCGACGGCGGCGAAGGGGCGAAGGGTCATGGCGCGACCGTAGCGGCGACAGACATTGACTTCCAGCCGCCGGTGAGTATTTTCCGCGCCTCTCAGTTTCGGCCCGCGCGGCTACCGAAGGATTCCATCGATGGCCAAACCGGCTTCCATCAAGATCCGCCTGAATTCGTCGGCGGACACCGGCTTCTTCTACGTGACCAAGAAGAACGCCCGCACCAAGACCGAGAAAATGGTGCTCAAGAAGTACGACCCGATCGTGCGCAAGCACGTCGAGTTCAAGGAAGGCAAGATCAAGTAGGAGGCCTCAAGGCCCCTTCGGGATCCCTGTGAAGGCCGGCGCCTAGCGCCGGCCTTTCCTTTTTCCGGTGTCGGGGCGCGTGCCGACAAAGGGCGGGCGCTTGCTGGGCAGGCTGATCGCCAGGCCGACGACGGAGGCCAGCAGCCCGGCCAGCGTCAGGATCCGGCTCATCGCCGGAAAGGCGCTCCACTCCTCGGGCGCCGTGTGCAGGCCGGCCAAAGGCTCGAAAAACGAAGCCCACATTACAGCGGTGGCCAGAGCGAACGACGCGCTGAGCAACCGGCCTTTGATACTGTCCTGGTCCCGGATCGCGAAAATACCCGCGCCCAGCAGCGCGATCCCGGCGGCGTAGTCGTCGAGCCAGAAGGGCGCCGCCGCCCAGCCGTGCCAGTTACGCAGGATCGCGACGACGATCACCGTCGGCCCAAGCGCGATCGCAAGCGGCGCCGCCGCTCTACGCCAGCCGTTAAACATTGATAGGCCGTCCCCGTCGAACTACTCGAGGGTAAGCAATATCATGCGTTGTGTCGCATACCAGACACAAGTCACGGGACGCGCACACCGCAGCGCGCATTTCTGTGGATATCAGGCCGCGCGGGCGATGACGCGATTACGGCCCGCAGCCTTTGCCTCGTAGACCGCCTCGTCGGCGCGCTTGAGCAGAAGCTCGGGCGTGTCAGCCTCGCCGATCGTGCTGGAGACGCCGATCGAGATCGTCACGGTCAGCAGTTCGCCGCCCCCCGCCACGCGGAACGGAGAGCCTGCGACATGCAGGCGGATGCGCTCGGCGACCCGTTCGGCGTCCTGAAGCCGCGCCCCGGGCATGATCACCGTGAACTCCTCGCCGCCGTAGCGGCACGGCAGGTCGATGGCGCGGACGTTGGAGGCCAGGCGCACCGCGAACTCGCGCAGGACCTCGTCGCCGATGTCGTGGCCGAAATTGTCGTTGATCTTCTTGAAGTGATCGATGTCGATCATCAGCGCCGAGACCGGGTCGCCGCCATGCGCCGCCCGCTTCACCAGGGCGCCGAGTTGGCCTTCCATGTAGCGGCGGTTGTGCAGGCCCGTGAGCTGGTCGGTGACGGCTAGTTCCAGCGAATGGTCGAGGTTGTCACGCAGGAAGTCGGTGTAGCGCTTGCGCCGGATCTGGGTCCGGGCCCTAGCCGCCATTTCCTGCGGGTCGATCGGCTTGGTCAGGATGTCGTTGACGCCGATCTCCAGCGCCTTGACCAGGCGGTGACGCTCGTCCGGGTCGACGATGGCCAGGATCGGGAGGTGGCGCGTCGCCTCGTCCGAGCGGATATTGGCGGCGAACCGCAGGCCATCGAACCCCCGCGCCGTGGCGTTGACCACGATCAGGTCCACGGGCCCCCGCGCGGTCATGTGCGCCTTTTCCGGATCGGTCTCGGCCACCGGCCGGTGTTCCACCGACAGTTCCGCCATCAAACGCTGGGCCTGCCGCTCGTTGTCGTCGAGGACCAGCACCCGGCCGCCGGAGCCGCCCAGGCGCGCGGCGGCGCCGGCGATGACGCCGATTCGCCTGCCGGAAGCCTCGCGCGCCCGAAGCTCGTCCAGCACCTGCTTGAGCCGGGTCAGGCTGCGCACGCGCGCGAACAGCATCACATCGTCGATCGGCTTGGTCAGGAACTCGTCGGCGCCGGCCTCCAGACCGGTGATCCGGTCGGCGCGGCCGTCTAGGGCGGTGACCAGCACCACCGGGATGTGGCGGGTGATCGGGTCTTCCTTCAGCCGACGGCAGACCTCGAAGCCGTCCATGCCGGGCATCATCACGTCCAGCAGGACGATGTCGGGCTTCTCGGACGCGGCCAGCGCCAGGGCCGTGGGCCCGTCGCTTGCGGTCAGCACCTCGTAGTACTCGGCCGTCAGCCGGGCCTCGAGCAGCTTCACGTTGGCTTCGATGTCGTCGACGACCAGGATCCGCGCGCTCATCGCCTGCCCTCTCCTAGTCCAGCAGCCGCTTGATGGTGTCGAGGAAGTGCGACACCGAGATCGGCTTGGAAATGTAGGCCTCGCAGCCGCCTTCGCGGATCCGCTCCTCGTCGCCCTTCATCGCGAAGGCCGTAACGGCCACGACCGGAATATGGTTCAGGTCGTCGTCCTCCTTCAGCCACTTGGTGACCTCCAGTCCGGAGATCTCGGGTAGCTGGATGTCCATGAGAATCAGGTCGGGACGGTGCTCGCGCGCGATGGCGAGCGCCTGCAACCCTTCGCGCGTCTGAAGGGTTTCATACCCTTGCGCGTCGAGCAGGTCGTGGAAGAGCTTCATATTGAGCTCGTTATCCTCGACGATGAGGACCTTCTTGGCCATTTACGGACCTGAACCCCAGCCATCTGGTGCGACGCGGAAACAAGCGACTCGCCGCAACTTCTCCGACGCAGTAGTCCCCGAATATCCTTAAACCCGAGCTAACCTGATCTTGCCCCAGCCCCTCACGCTCTCCGACCTGTCCATCCACGCCGACGCGCCGCTGCTGATTGTCGACGTCGACGAGGTGCTGGCCCACTTCATGTCTGGCTTCGAGCGGTATGTCGGCCGCCACGGCTACGAGATGCGGATCGACCGCTTCGCCCTGTTCCAGAACCTCTATCGACCCGGCGAGACCGACTGCCTCGACTTCGAGACCGGCAAGGCGCTGTTCGACGACTTCTTCCGCGACGGGGCGGGCGACCTGGACCCGGTGGAGGGCGCCGCAGACGCCCTGGCCACCCTGTCGACGAAAGCGGGCGTGGTGATCCTGACCAACGCCCCGGCCCATGCGCTGGAGTCGCGGACCGGCTGGCTGAGCACACATGGATTCGACTATCCGATGATCCTGCACTCCGGGCTCAAGGGGCCGACCATCCTGGAGATGAGCCGGCGGACCACGGGGCCCGCCTGCTTCATCGATGATCTCCTGCCCAATCTCGAGTCCTCGGCCGAGGCCGCGCCGGACGTGAAGCGCTTCCAGATCATCGCCGACACCCGCCTGCGCCCGCTGGCCCCGACCGCGCCGGACCGCCACGGCCTCCACGAGGACTGGGCGACGCTGGGCCCGGCGCTGCTGAAAGGGGTTACGGCCAAGGCCTAGTATCGCCTACGACATGCCTCGCGGTTGCACCGCGCGATGTACGCTTGCTAGGCACGCGTCGGGGGAAACACTCGCATGTCCATACTTCTGATCGCTACCGCAGCCATCACGGCACTCTGCGCACCATACGAAGACCAGCGGACCGCGAAGGACGCGCCTAACCAGTTGCTCGCCGCCGACTGCAGCGACGCCAAGAAGGGCAATATTGATGCCCTAAGCCGACTTGGCGTGCGCCTCATCATCCCTGAAGGCGGAACACCGGACTACGTCGAAGGTGCGCGGTTGCTGCGAATGGCCGCCGACGGCGGCGACGTGGCGGCGACGATGCAGTTGGCCATCATCTACCACGACGGCCGTCTAGGCGCCCCGAACTATCCGGAGGCGCTGCGCCTTTACCGCGCTGCTCTCACCGCAGGCGAGCTTAGAGCGGCCGTGAACCTGGGCGTGATGTACAGCGCCGGATTGGGCGTCCAGGCAGACCCGGTCGAGGCCGCGCGACTCTATCGCATCGCAGCCGACGCGGGCAGCCCGGAGGGGATGAAGAACCTCGGATCGCTCTATCAGGATGGAATTGGTGTTACGCAGGACCTTGCTGAAGCGGTGCGCCTGTATCGCGCGGCCTCAGCAGGCGGAAGTTCCGCAGCGACCACCGAGTTGGCGTTGCTTTATGAAAAGGGACGCGGCGTCGCCAAGGATCCGGTCGAGGCCGTTCGGCTCTATCGAATCGCCGTCGCTGCGAACTCGCCCGCCGCCATGGTTAACCTCGCCAGGCTCTACGTTGACGGCATAGGCGTTCCGCAGGACTACACCGAGGCGGTGCGACTGTACCGATCGGCAATGGCGCTAGGCAATTCCGGCGCTGCATCCGGGCTAGGAACGCTTTATCTCCGGGGCCAAGGTGTTCCGAAGGATCAGGCCGAGGGCATACGGCTGCTGCGTCTCGCGGCCGACCAAGGAAACGGCGCCGCCTACTACAATCTGGCTATCCAATACCTGGACGGCTTCGGCGTCCCCAAGGACATGGCCGAGGCATGCAGGTTGTTCAGGAAGGCGCACGAGAAGGATGTCGGGGAAGGAACGTACGCCCTGGGTATCTGCTACTACAACGGCGAGGGCGTCGCGCGGAACCAGCCCGAGGCGCTTCGTCTGTTTCGGCTGGCCGCGCAGAAGGGCGTGCCCGACGCAATCGACGCGCTGAAGTCCTTGGGTGTGAAATAGCGCGGCTTGCGGCCACGTCCGGGACGGGCTCAACTGCGGCCATGATCCGCATCGGCGTCGATTTCGGAGGCACCAAGATCGAGGCTGCCGCCCTCGGGCCGGACGGCGCCTTCCTGGCCCGCGTCCGCGCCCCAAATCCCGGCGACTATGACGCAGCGGTGGTTGCGGTGCGGGACCTTGTGATCGAGGCCGAGCGCGAGGCCGGCGCAAGCGGCGCCAGCGTCGGCATGGGCGTGCCCGGATCGGTGTCGCCGGTCACCGGGCGAATCCGCAACGCAAACTCGACCTGGATGAACGGCTGCCCGTTCAAGGAGGACGTCGAGCGGGCGCTGGACCGGCCGATCCGGCTGCAGAACGACGCCAATTGCTTCGCCCTGTCCGAGGCCGTGGACGGCGCGGGGGCCGGCGCGAACGTCGTCTTCGGCGCCATCCTGGGCACCGGCTGCGGCGGCGGCGTCGTCTTCCGCGGCGAAGCGCTGGAAGGCCGTAACGGCATCGCCGGCGAATGGGGTCACGCCCCCCTGCCCTGGCCGACGCGCGAGGAGCATCAGGCCCACCAATGCTGGTGCGGCCGGACCGACTGCCTGGAGACCTGGGTCTCCGGCTCGGCCTTCCGCGAGGATTACGAGCGCAGCACGGGCCTGAAGGCTGACGGCCGGGCGATCATCGAACGGGTCCAGGCCGGCGACGCCGCCGCCGAAGCCTGCCTCGACCGCTACGTCGACCGGCTGGGCCGGGCGCTGGCGGCGATGTGCAACCTGCTCGACCCGGACGTGATCGTGCTGGGCGGCGGCATGTCCAACGTCGAGGCGCTCTACGCGCGCGTCCCGCCCGTCGTGGCCCACTACGCCTTCACCGACCAATTCACGACGCCGATCGTCCCGGCGAAGTACGGCGACTCCTCCGGCGTGCGCGGCGCGGCCTGGCTCTGGCCGGCCTCCTGACGCCCACTTCCGCCTTCCGGCAGGACGGGGGATACAGGGCGCATGCAATCCCTCTGCCGCGACTGCTTCCGGACCGGAGACGACCAGCCTCGCCGCTGCCCGTCCTGCGGCTCGATGCGGGTCATACGGCATACGGAACTGGCCGCGCTCGGCATCGCCCACCTGGACTGTGACGCCTTCTATGCCTCGGTCGAGAAGCGCGACCGGCCGGAGCTGCGCGACGTACCGCTGATCGTCGGCGGCGGGGTGCGCGGCGTCGTCACCACCTGCTGCTACATCGCCCGGATGAGCGGCGTGCGCTCGGCCATGCCGATGTTCAAGGCCACGCGCCTGTGTCCGCAGGCGGTGATCCTCAAGCCGGATTTCCAGAAGTACCGGACCGAGAGCAAGCGCATCTTCGGGAAGGTCCGCGACCTGACGCCGCTGGTGCAGGGCCTGTCGCTGGACGAGGCCTGGATGGATCTGTCGGGCACCGAACGGCTGCACGGCGCCCCTCCGGCCGTCACCCTGGCGAAGCTGCAGGCCGAGATCGAGGCCGAGATCGGGCTGACGGTCTCCATCGGCCTGGCGCCCAACAAGTTCCTGGCCAAGATCGCCTCGGACCTCGACAAGCCGCGCGGCTTCTCGGTCATCGGCGCCGCCGAGGCGGTCTCCTTCCTAGCCGGCAAGCCCGTGGGGATCATGCCCGGCGTCGGCCCAGTGATGGTCGCCAGCCTCGAGAAGGCGGGTTACCGGACCGTCGGCGACATCGCCGCCGCCGACCTGCGCGACCTGGCGGACCGGTTCGGCCAGCACGGCCTGCACCTGCACAGGCTGGCGCTGGGACAGGACAGTCGGAGCGTCAATCCCAACGAGGCGCGCAAGACCATCAGCGCCGAGACCACCTTCAACGAGGACCTCGACACGGTCGAAGCGCTCGAGGACCGCCTCTGGCCCCTCTGCGAGAAAGTCGCCCGGCAACTGCGGGCCGAGGGCATCGCCGGCCGGGTGGCGCACCTGAAGCTCCGGACGCCCGACTTCCGCATCATCACCCGCCGCCGGACGCTGGCCATGCCGACACAGACCGCAAGGACCCTGTTCGCGACGGCGCGGGACCTGCTGACCGCCGAGCCCCGCGGGACCTCGTACCGGCTGATCGGAGCCGGACTGTCGGACTTCTCGCCGGCCGAAGAAGGCGGCTCCGACCTGTTCGCCGACGACGAACGCCGGGCCCTTCGCGGCGAGACGGCCGTGGACGCCCTGCGCGCCCGGTTCGGCAAGGCCGCGGTGGTGACCGGACGGGCGCTGCGTACAGAGGACCGCGACTGAGGCGACTCACCGGCCGTCATCGGCGCGTGACTCACGTTCCGGCGACGTAGATCAGGTGCAGAGACTCGCCGTCAGGGCGACTGGAGCGGGTCCGAACACGAATTTCCTGATCACGACCGCGCCAAAGCAGCGCATAGCGGGCCGTCGCCCCTTCCAAAGCGGTGGCGTTTCCATATCTAATTGACTGGAAGGCGGCCCTGTCCCGGATCGCCGGGAACGGATGTACATGGCGGAGAAGAAGTCAGGTGCCGGGCAGAACGGCGTGGGTTCGGCGGTGGTCACACAGACCCGGCCGAAGACCGCGAAGCCTTCCCTGTACCGCGTGCTTCTGTTGAACGACGACTACACGCCGATGGAATTCGTCGTGTACGTGCTTGAGCGATTTTTCAACAAGTCGCGCGAAGATGCGACCCGCATCATGCTCCACGTGCACCAGAATGGCGTCGGCGTCTGTGGCGTCTTCACCTACGAGGTGGCCGAGACCAAGGTGGCCCAGGTGATCGACTCCGCCCGCCGGCATCAGCATCCGCTTCAGTGCACTATGGAAAAGGATTGAGGAGCCCAGCTTGCCCTCGTTTTCGCGCAATCTCGAAGAGACCCTCCACCGCGCCGTGGCCTACGCCAACCAGCGTAAGCACGAGTATGCGACCCTGGAGCACCTGCTCCTGTCCCTGACGGACGATGAGGACGCGGCGGGGGTGATGAGCGCCTGCGACGTGGACCTAGCGGCCCTCAAGAAGACCCTGACCGGCTACCTCGACACCGAGCTGCGCAGCCTGATCGTCGAGGACGGCGAGGACGCCAAGCCGACGGCCGGCTTCCAGCGCGTGATCCAGCGGGCGGTCATCCACGTCCAGTCGTCCGGCCGTGACGAGGTCACCGGGGCCAACGTGCTGGTCGCCGTGTTCTCCGAGCGTGAGAGCCATGCCGCCTATTTCCTGCAGGAGCAGGACATGACGCGGTACGACGCGGTCAACTACATCGCCCACGGCATCGCCAAGAAGCCCGGCGCCACCGAACCAAAGCAGGCCAAGGGCTCCAACTCAGGCGAGCCCGACGAGGAGAAGGCCGCCGTCAAGACGGGCGGCGAGGCGCTGGAAGCCTACTGCGTCGACCTCAACGAGAAGGCCCGTCAAGGCAAGGTCGATCCGCTGATCGGCCGTATGGCCGAGGTCGAGCGTTGCATTCAGATCCTCTGCCGCAGGACGAAGAACAATCCGCTGCTGGTCGGCGACCCCGGCGTCGGCAAGACCGCCATCGCCGAAGGCCTGGCGCTGAAGATTGTCCGCCATCAGGTGCCCGAAGTGCTGGAAGGCGCCACCATCTTCTCGCTCGACATGGGCGCGCTCCTGGCCGGCACCCGCTACCGCGGCGACTTCGAGGAGCGGATCAAGCAGGTCGTCAAGGAGTTGGAGAACCACCCCAACGCCATCCTGTTCATCGACGAAATTCACACGGTGATCGGCGCCGGCGCGACCAGCGGCGGGGCGATGGACGCCTCCAACCTGCTGAAACCCGCCCTGGCCAGCGGCACCCTGCGCTGCATGGGCTCGACGACCTACAAGGAGTTCCGGCAGCACTTCGAGAAGGACCGCGCCCTGGTGCGCCGGTTCCAGAAGATCGACGTGAACGAGCCGACGATCGAGGACACCCTGAAAATCCTCAAGGGTCTCAAGGTCTACTACGAAGAATTTCACAAGCTGAAATACACCAACGACGCCCTGAAGACGGCGGTGGACCTGTCGGCGAAGTACATCACCGACCGTAAGCTGCCCGACAAGGCGATCGACGTGATCGACGAGGCCGGGGCCAGCCAGATGCTGCTGCCGGAATCGAAGCGCAAGAAGACCATCGGCGTGAAGGAGATCGAGTCGGTCGTCGCCAAGATCGCCCGCATCCCGCCCAAGTCGGTGTCCAAGACCGACACCGAGGCGCTGAAAGAGCTGCAGAGCGACCTCGAGCGGGCCGTCTTCGGCCAGGAAGAGGCCATCGCACAGCTGGCCAGCGCCATGAAGATGGCCCGGGCCGGCCTGCGCGATCCGAACAAGCCGATCGGCTGCTACCTGTTCAGCGGTCCGACCGGCGTGGGCAAGACCGAGGCCGCCCGCCAGCTGGCCTCCACGCTCGGCATCGAGCTACTGCGCTTCGACATGAGCGAGTACATGGAGCGCCATACGGTCAGCCGCCTGATCGGGGCCCCTCCGGGCTACGTCGGCTATGATCAGGGCGGCCAGCTGACCGACGCCGTCGACCAGCACCCGCACGCCATCGTCCTGCTCGACGAGATCGAGAAGGCGCACCAGGACGTCTACAACATCCTGCTGCAGGTGATGGATAACGGCCAGCTGACGGACAGCAACGGCAAGAAGGTCGATTTCCGCAACGTGGTCCTGATCATGACCACCAACGCCGGCGCCGCCGACGCCCAGCGCCAGACCATCGGCTTCGGCCGCGGCCGGGCCGACGGCGAGAGCGACGAGGCCATCAAGCGCCTCTTCACGCCGGAATTCCGCAACCGCCTGGACGCCGTGGTCGCCTTCAAGCCGCTGACCCAGGAGATCATCCGCCAGGTCGTGCAGAAGTTCGTCCTCCAGCTGGAAGCCCAGCTGGCCGATCGCAACGTCACCATCGAGACGAGCGACGAGGCCGCCGACTGGCTGGCCAAGAACGGCTTCGACGAGCTCTATGGCGCGCGCCCCCTGGCCCGCGTCATCCAGGAGCACATCAAGAAGCCGCTGGCCGACGACATCCTGTTCGGCAAGCTGGTCAAGGGCGGTCACGTCAAGGTCGTGCTCAGGGACGGCAAGATCGCCTTCGACTTCGAGATCGACGGCGTCGCGCCCCGCCAGCCCGGGGCCCCGGAGATCGAGGAACCCGCGCTCGCGGAATAGTGGACAAAATGGGAACAGCCGCTTAGGTTGTTCCCATGACGCCCTTCTCGTTCGATACGCTCGGCGCTTCGAAGCAGCTTCGTGAAGCGGGCATGCCGGAAGGCATGGCCGAGGCGGTGGTGTCTGTGTTCCAGCACGCGGCGACGAGCCCGGACTTCAGCCATCTGGCGACGAAGGATGATCTGGAGGGCTTGCGGGCTGCCACCAAGGCCGATCTGGAAGACCTGAGGGTCGCCACCAAGGCTGATCTGGAAGGTCTGCGAGTGGCCACGAAGGCTGATCTGGAAGGCTTTCGGATCGCGGCCAAGGCTGATGTCGAGGTCGTGGAAGCGCGCCTGCGAACCGAGATCATGGCCTCGGAGGCGCGGGTGCGCGAAACGATCCGTCTTCAGGGCTGGGCGCTGATGGGCGGCATGGGGATCATGCTCGCGATCTTCGGAGGCGTCGCGGGTCTGATCGCCTGATCCTCCGGCGCCGGCCCTTTTCCGGCGCGAAGACGATTGAATCCGGACGCCAATCTCTCTAGCGCCTAGGGCATGCGTATCTTCACGCCCGACATGGCGGAGTTGTTCGCCTGGCTGGAATCCTCCGGCTGGAAGTACGTCGTGCTGCGCAACGCGCCGGCCTTCGCCAGCGGCTACCCGGCGCCGGGATCCAAGGACGATGTCGACATCCTCGTCGAGGACGCGGCCCTGGCTCCGATCAAGGCGAAGTACGGCAAGGTCCGCCGTCGCCAGGGCGTGAAGTGCGACTTCTACGACGTCAGCGGGACCGGTGAAGGAACCTACTGCGGCGAGGCCTACTATCCCCGCGCCCTGGCCGACCTGATGCTGGGAGAGCGGGAGCGGTTCGCCGACCGCTTCTTCGTGGCCGCGCCAAGGGGCTACCTCTTTGGCCTGATCTATCACATCGCCTACCAGAAGGCGGAGCGGTCGAAGATCGACATCGACGATCCCGAAAAGTCCGGCAATTCCAAATATGTGCCGGAACTTCTTGATCTCATGAGCCGGTCGGGCCTGCAGCTGCCCCTCACCCTCTCCGCCTTCGATGACGCGCTCAACGCCGCCGGCCTGCAACCGACGTACCGGCAGCTGGCCGCCATCCTGGTCAACGACTTCTCGCGCGATGTGAAGAGCCGCTTCCTGGCCCGGGTCGCCGACCGGCCGACCGGCGAGATGAACCTGTTCGTGATCCGCAAGATCGCCCTGAAGAAGGGCCTGGTCGACGCGATGGCGGAACGCATCCGGGAGCACTACGAGGTCATCGCCGAGACCGACATCCCGTGGACCACGCGGATGAAGACCAGCAAGCGCATGCGCGGCGGCAAGTGGCGTCGCGGCGGGCATCCGGTGAGGGCCATGGTGGTCTTCGACCCCTCCCCGATCCCGACCAGCGAGGACGAACGCAAGGTCCATCCGTTCGTGTTCAACGGCCGCCAGTTCATGAAGCGCAGCCTGCGCGACTGGTTCGCCGAGACCACCGGCCTCGATCCCTGGCACAACCCGCTGCATTCCACCGACAACGAGGCCGAGGCCATGGGCCATCTGCCGCTGTTCTTCTCGCCGGCCGAGTGCGACGCGATCTTTGCGCGGCTGGCGGCCATCCGGGGCGCAGGCGGGTGAGAGCGGCCAAGCGCTGGATCCGCGCCCAGTTCTGGGAATGGCGTATGCGGGACCGGCGCAACGAGGTCGCCGGCGAGCTGACCAAGGCCCTGGACCTGCCCGGCCCGCCGCGGCTGGTGGAGCGCGGCAACCTGGGCCACGACAGCAACTACAACGTCTTCTCCGGCGGCGAGCAGATCGGCGTGCTGCGCCTGGTCAATCCGCACAAGAAGCGCCCGCCGCCGCCGGCCGACATGCCGTTCGAGATCGCCGGCCCCTCGATGCGCATCAAGCACGAGTTCGAGGTCTATGGTCGCGGCGCGGCCAGCGGTCTGACCCCCACGCCCGTCTGGAAGGCCCCGGACGCCCTCTTCTGCCGCTACCTGCCCTACCGCCCGCTGATGACCTGGGTAAAGGACGCACCGTCGATCTGGCCGCTGCTGCAGGAGGGCGCCGCCGCGCTGCACCGGCTGCACGAAGAGGTCGGCCTGAGCCACATGGACGCCTCGCTGGGCAATGTTCTGGCCGATGAGACCCGGACGAGGCACGCGCTGGTCGACTTCGAGTACCTGCCGGCGAACGGCGTCGGCTTCGCCGAGCAGAAGGTCTATGACCACCTGCGGCTGGTGCATTCGAGCTGGAAGTTCATCCGCCCGGACGAGCGGGCGCCGTCGCCGGCCTGGCTGGCGCAGCTGGACGGCTACATCGATCCGGCCATGCGCGACATCGCCTTCGACCGCATCGGCCCGGCGCTCGAAAACCTGCTGAACGACGCGGCCTGGCGGCAGTCGCTGGCCCGCCTGTTTCCCCGACTGGCCTGAACGGGCTTGCGCCGGGGCCCGTCCCGGACCGATGCTGGCCCCCAGCCTCCGGAGATCCCCATGAAATACCGCATGCTCGGCGCGAGCGACCTGAACGTCTCTGAAATCTCGCTCGGCTCCTGGCTGACCTATGGCGTCGGGGTCGAGGCGGACAACGCCCGGGCCTGCGTCGATCGCGCCTTCGAACTGGGGATTAACTTCATCGACACGGCCAACGTCTACGGCCGCGGCTCGGCCGAGACGGTGCTGGGCGAAACGCTCGCCGGCCGTCCGCGCGACAGCTACATCCTGGCCACCAAGCTTTGGGGCGACATGGGGGGCGGCGACAAGGGCCTGTCCCGCGCCCAGGTCCACAAGCAGATCGACGCCTCGCTGACACGGCTGAGGACCGACTACGTCGATCTCTACCAATGCCACCGCTACGACCCCGACACCCCGCTGGAAGAGACCATGGAGGCGCTGAGCGAGATCGTCCGCGCCGGCAAGGTGCGCTGGATCGGCTTCAGCGAATGGGCGCCCGAGCAGATCGAGGCGGCGTTCGCCATTCCCGGCGTCGAGCGGTTCGTCTCCAGCCAGCCGCAGTACTCGATCCTGTGGCGGCGGCCGGAAAAGGCGGTGATCCCGATCTGCGCTGCCAACGGTGTCTCGCAGATCGTCTGGTCGCCGCTGGCCCAGGGCGTCCTCTCCGGCAAGTACGACCCCGACAGCGCCCCGCCGGCCGACTCCCGGGCGGCCAGCGACAGCATGTCGGGCGCCATCGGCGGCTGGATGCGTCGCGAGGTGCTGGAGGCCGTCCAGCAGATGAAGCCGATCGCCGCTGAGGCCGGCTGCACCCTGGCGCAGTTCGCCCTGGCCTGGGTCCTGCGCGAGCCGAACGTGGCCTCGGCCATCGTCGGCGCGAGCCGTCCGTCGCAACTGGACGACAACGCCGCCGCCGTGGACCTGATCATCGACCCGGCGTTGTTCGCGCAGGCCGAGGCGATCGCCGACGCCGTGCCCCGCCGCTAGGCCTCGATCGCCGCGGCGATCTGCGCCGCCAGGGCCTTGAGCTCTTCCACATCGGCCATGCCCTCGCCGTGCCGGCCCAGCGGCACGCCCTCCCAGCGCGGGATGATGTGGACGTGGAGGTGGAACACCGTCTGGCCGGCGGGCGCGCCGTTGAACTGGGTGACGACGATGCCGTCGGGCTTCAGCGCTGCCTTCACCGCCCGCGCCACCTTCTGCACGCCGCCTATGACGCGGCCCAGGGTCTTGGGCTCGGCGTCGAGCAGGTTGCGGGCCTTCGAGGTCTTCGAGATGACCAGCACATGGCCCTTGGCCTGCGGGAAGACGTCCATGAAGGCCAGGATCTCCGCGTCCTCGTAGACCTTCACCGCGGGCATCTCCCCGCGCACGATCTTCGCGAAGATGTTGCCGTCGTCGTAGGCGCCGTCGAGGCTCATTGCGGGTCTCCGTTGGGTGTTTCATGGTCCTATCGCACGCAGACGGGAGCGCAAGCATGGCGGCGGATGGCGAGCATCTGACCGAGCGGCAGAAGAAGTGGTTCGCCTCCGTCCAGGCCAGCCTGGAGCGCGACACCGGCAAGACGCTCGCCCAGTGGGTCGCGATCGCCAGGACCTGCCCCGAGACCACCTCCGGCAAGCAGACGGCGTGGCTGCGCGAGAACCACGGCCTGGGCGTCAACCGCGCAGCCCATGTGCTGTCGGCCGCCTTCCCGAGCGCCATGGGCTGGGCCAACGGCGACGCCCTGCGCGCGGCCCTGTGGAAGGATCCGGCATCGACGGCGATCCTCGAGGCGGTCGAGGCGGCGGTGCAGGATTTCGAAGGCCTTGTCACCGGCCAGCGCAAGGGCTTCACCGCCTGGTCGCGCAAGGTCCAGTTCGCTGCCGTGCGGCCGGTCAAGGGCGGCAGGACGCGGCTGGGCCTCTGCGTTGCGCCGCACGCCGATCCACGGCTGGAGGCGTCGAGGAATGAGGGCTGGTCCGGGCGGCTGAAGGCGGCGGTGACGCTCGACTCGCCCGAGCAGGTCGATGCGGCCCTCAAGGCGCTGCTCTGGCAGGCCTGGGAGGCCAGCTGATGTTCGTCGCCATCTACCGGATGCGGCTCAAGCCGGGCCTGGAAGCGCAGTACGCGAAGGACTGGGCCGAGGTGACCCAGGTCGCCATCGACCACTACGGGTCCGGCGGCTCGGCGCTGTTCAGGGGCGACGACGGCGTCTGGACCGCCATCGCCCGCTGGCCCGACCGCGAGGCGCGAGCGCGGTTCTTCGACCGCACCGACTTCGACGCCGAGCAGCGCGCGCGGCAGGCCGCGGCGATCGCGGAGCGGCTGCCGTCGCTCGAGTTGGACAGCGTCATCGACCTCTGGACGCCGCTGCCGTCGGCCTGAGGCGGGCCGGTTCTCGCCGACTGGCCGAGACCCGATACTGAAGCCGATGCTGAAGTGACCGCCCTCTGAACGGACGATACTGAAGCGTTCGCTGAAGTGTCCCCAGTGTCTCGCGTGCGTTTCGAGGGTCGCCAAAACCGGGGACCCGGTACGCCGAATAGGTGCGCGGATCGCGCTCCGGCCACGGTCGGCGATCGCGCGCGGCGCCTGTCCCCGGGACCCCGCCACTGCGGAAAAGCCTTGCTCCACAAGGACTGGCCCGACTTCCGGGATGATCGACGACCTGCTCATGAGACCAGTATGGCGTCGCCCCTGGCGGGGTGGATCGAACCGGAAGGCCCGCGCGGCGCGGATGTCTCCGAAAGGGGTCGATTGTCCTCATTTGTCTCGCGAAGATCTGTCCCGAGAGTCTCGCATTCAGCGCGCGCCGGAGCCCTGCCGCGCTCAGCCCGCCTTGAACGGCGAGTACTCCTCCGCCAGCCAGTCCATCTCCTGCCGAACGGCGGTGCGCTCCTGGTCCAGGTAGCGGCGGACGGGCTCGCGCAGGGCCGGGTCGGCGATCCAGTGGGCGCTGTAGACCTCGGCCGGCAGGTAGCCGCGGGCGATCTTGTGCTGGCCCTGGGCGCCGGCCTCGACGCGGGGCAGGCCCAGCGCGATCGCATGCTCGATGGCCTGGTAGTAGCAGAGCTCGAAATGCAGGAAGGGGACGTTCTCGACGCAGCCCCAGTTGCGGCCGAACAGGCAGTCGCCGCCGATCAGGTTCAGCGCCCCGGCCACCCAGCGGCCGTTCCTGCGCGCCATGACCAGCAGCACCTGGTCGGCCATCCGCGCGCCCAGCATCGAGAAGAAGGCGCGGTTCAGATAGGGGCTGCCCCACTTCCGCCCGCCGGTGTCCTGGTAGAAGTCGTAGAAGGCGTCCCAGTGCTCTTCAGTCAGGGTCGGGCCGGTCAGGGCGACGATCTCGTCGACGCCCGCCTGGGCGTCGCGCCGCTCGCGCCGGATGGTTTTGCGCCGGCCCGAAGACAGGGCGCCCAGGAAGTCCTCGAACGTTCCGTAGCGGTTGTTGAACCAGTGGTACTGCTGGTCCTGGCGGGGCAGCAGGCCGGCGCCGGTCAGGAACCGCCAGTCCTCGCGGTCCGGGAAGGTCACATGCAGGCCGGAGGCCCCCAGCCGCTCGCACAGGGTCAGGGCGCCGCCCAGCAGGGTCCGGCGGCCCTCGTCGGGGTCGATGTCCGGCCGCACCAGCAGGCGCGGCCCGGTCACCGGCGAGAACGGCGCGGCGCACTGGAGCTTGGGATAGTACCGCCCCCCTGCCCGCTCGTAGGCGTCGGCCCAGGACCAGTCGAAGACGTACTCGCCCTGGCTGTGGCTCTTCAGATAGAGCGGCATGACCGCCGCCACCCGCCCGGCCTCGTCCTCGACGCTCAGGTGGTGCGGCGCCCAGCCGGTGCGGTCGCCGACGCTGCCCGACTGCTCGAGCGCGTCCAGGAAGTCGAACGACACGAACGGGTTGTAGCCGGCGCCCGACGGCGCGCAGCCGTCCCAGTCCGCCCGCTCAAGCTCGGCGATACGGCGATGGATGCGGACGGCGGGCTTGAGGGGGGTGTTCACGACAACGGCAAGATAGGCGGCGTCGCGGCCGCGGCAAACGCGCTCATGTCCATCTTCCCAACTTTCGTCATGGCCCGGCTCGTCCGGGCCAGCCATGCGTGGTGAGCCGGCAGGCTTCCTGCGTGCTTCGACACGCGCTCTTCGAGCGCTGCTCAGCATGACTATGGAGGGAAGCCATCCAGATCAGTCATCCTGAGCAGCCGCGAAGCGGCGTGTCGAAGGACGCACGGCGACCGCCGCGTTCATGGGTGGCCCGAACAAGTCGGGCCATGACGGTACAGGTTAAGCCTCGAACCCCTCGAAGATCACGTTGTCGACGTGCGGGCGGAGTCGCTCGACTTCCTTTTCGGTGCGCACGGTCCAGGCGACGATCGGCATGCCCTGCTCGCGGAAGGCCTGCGCCCGGTCCCAAGGCAGCATGCCGCGCTCCAGCGCCAGGAAATCGGGGCGGGCGATCTCGACCTGCTCGAGATTGGCCATCGACTTGCGGATCTCCGGCGACAGGTGTCTGGCGCCGTCATCGGCCCACTGGTAGCTGTCCAGCCCGCGCAGGATCTGCGGGTGATGGTCGGCGAACCAGGCGTGGCTGTAGGGGTTGAAGCCGATGACGCAGGTCGGCCCGTTGTGGTCGAGCAGCACCTCGCTGACCCGCTTCTCCAGCGGGCCGACCTCGCCGAAGGGCGTCTTCAGCTCGATGTGGATCATGGCGCGGTGGCCGACCTCGACCAGCACTTCGGCCAGGGTGGGGATGCCCTCGTCCGTACCCTTGAGGCGCAGCTCGCGCAGGTCGTGCAACGCGCGGTCCGAGAGCTTGCCCTCCGCGCCGGTCATCCGCTCCAGCCCGTAGTCGTGGAACACCACCGCCTCGCCGTCGGCGGTGATCTGGACGTCCAGCTCGATTCCGTAGCCGCCGGCGCAGGCGGCCTGGAACGCGCCCAGCGAATTCTCCGGCGCGCCGTCCGGCGTCCACAGGCCGCGATGGGCGATCGCCGGGCCGAAGAGAAGCTCCCAGGCTTCCCCGAAGGCGGCGGGTTCAGGGCGAGCCTTGGATTTCATCAGGCGATCTCCACCACGGCATCAACCTCGACCGCGAAGTTGCGCGGCAGGCGGTAAACGCCGACCGCGGCGCGGGCGTGGCGTCCCGCTTCGCCGAACGCCTCGACCATGACGTCGGAACAGCCGTTCACGACGCTGGGGATGTCGAAGAAGTCCGGACCGGCCTGAACGAAGCCGCCCAGCTTGACCACCCGGACCACGCGGTCGAGGTCGCCGTCGCAGGCGGCCCGCATCTGGGCGATGAGGTTGATGCCGCACAGCCGCGCGGCGCGCTGGGCCGTCTCCAGGTCGACGGTTTCACCGACGATCCCGGTGATCCCGCCCGAGGCGTCCAGCGACACCTGGCCGGAAATGTGGACGAGATTGCCGCTGCGCACGAAGGGCACGTAGTTGGCGATCGGGGCGACCGGACTGGGCAGCGTGATCCCGGCGGCGGCGAGGCGTTGTTCAACTCTGGACATGCCGCGCTTCTATCGCGCGTCGCCCTCCGACGGAAGCAGACGCGAAAAAGGCCCGGGTTGGGGAACCCGGGCCTTCACGCGAACTTGACCGGCGGTCTGGGGGGAGAGGGGCCGGTCGCTACTCGTTCGCTTACTTCGCGGCTTGCAGCTTCTCGACGGTCGCGGTGACGCGCTCGTTGAGCGGCTTCACCGAGTCCTTCACCGAAGCGGCGACGACTTCGCCCATCTTCGAGGCTTCGGCGAGGTAGCCTTCCATCGCGGCCTTGACCCAAGCGGTCTGCAGCTCGACGGCTTCCTGCACGCTCTTGGCGCCGGCCAGCGCCTTGGCGGCGGCGACCTGGTCTTCCATGGACTTCTTGGAGAAGGCCATGACCTGCGCGCCGAGCGCTTCAGCGCCCTTGGTGGCGGCGGTGACCGAGGCCACGACGGCTTCGAGGTTCTTCTTGGAGTAGGTGTTCACTTCATTGAGGGTCGCGAGCGACTTCTCGACGTTGTCCTTGAACGCCGCGTTGCCGGCGGTGGTGAACTGCTCGACGGTGGTCTTCAGGGTATCGGCGCCGGTGATGGCCATCGGTAGTCTCCTTGTGGGGGTCGGGGAGGAACCCGGAGAGAAGGGGTGAAGCCACGAATCCATCGCCGCTTCTGGAGCGTGTTGTCTCATGCTGCAGTGCAGCAGTCAACGATTTTTTGTGCACTGCACAATAACCGTTTCATGACAGCGCCGGTCGGCCCGGCGCCCCGCCGCGACCACCCGCCGCAGCCCCCGCCCGGCTCGCTCAACAGTTGTTTACTTTGGCGAAAGGCGACAGCATGCATGCTAATCAGGCAACCCGAGGGGACCTTCGGGGGCGTCCCGCTTCAGCTTTTCGACGGACGATGCATGTACCAGCCCGCCCGCCGCGCGTATCTCGCACTCGCCCTGCTCGCCAGCCTGGCGGCCTGTCTTGTTGCGCCCGGCCTCGCGCAGGCCCAGGTCCCGTACCTGTCGATCCCGGCCAGCGAGCCGAAGTACGCGGCGATCGTCGTTGACGCCAACACCGGCGAGGTCCTCTACGCCAAGCGGGCCGACAGCCCGCGCTATCCCGCCTCGATCACCAAGATCATGACCATGTACCTGGTCATGGAGGCGATGGCCGAGGGCCGGGTGAAGTCGACCGACATGGTCACCATCTCCGCCCGCGCCGCCTCGCAGCCGCCGACCAAGCTGGGCGTGGCCGCCGGCGACCAGGTCAGCGTGGACGACGCCCTCAAGGCGCTGGCGACCCGCTCGGCCAACGACATGGCCGTGGCCCTCGCCGAGCACATCGCCGGCACCGAACAACGCTTCGCCGCCCTGATGACCCTGCGCGGCCAGGAGCTGGGCATGAGCAACACCCGGTTCGTGAACGCCTCCGGCCTGCCCGACAGCCGCCAGATCTCCAGCGCCCGCGACATCGCCATCATGTCCCGCGCCGTGATGCGAGATTTCCCGCAGTACTACGGCTACTTCAGCATCAAATCCTTCTACTTCCGGGGCCGGCTGATCACGAGCCACAACCGCCTGATGGGCCAGTTTGCCGGCATGGACGGCCTCAAGACCGGCTACATCAACGCCTCGGGCTTCAACCTCGCGGCCTCGGCCGTGCGCGACGGCCGCCGGCTGATCGCCGTGGTGCTGGGCGGCCGCTCGACGGCGAGCCGGGACGACCACGTCGAGGATCTGCTGCTGACCGGCTTTGACGTGCTCAAGCGCCGCTCGCTCGGCGAGACCATCACCGTGGCCCAGACCATGTTCGAGCCGGTGATCGAGGGACCCGTCGTACGGCCGCCGACGGCCATGGGCGACGCCGGCGAGACGGGCGGCCTGCGCGTCGTGCTCACCGACGGCCCCGCGCCCTCCAGCCCCATGACGATCCAGCGCTCGATGGCCCCGATCGCCGATCCGGTGGTCAAGCCGGCGCCGGCGAAGAAGGCGACGGTCAGGAAGCCGCGCGGCAAGTACGTGGTCCAGGCGGGCGCCTTCAAGTCCAGGGACCAGGCGCGTCAGCAGCTGAAGCTGATCCAGAGGCGCTTCGCCTCATCCTTCGCCGAGGCCGAGGCTGATATCGGCGGCGCGGTGGGCGGCTACTTCCGGGTCCGGTTCGAAGGCATGACCGCCGACGCCGCCCGCGCCGCCTGCAAGACCCTCAAGGCCAAGAAGCAGGCCTGCATGGTCATCGCGCCCTAGCCCTACTTCTTCAGCAACGTGTCCCGCGCCGCGTTGAGCCGCGCGGCAAGGCCGCTGGTGCCGCCGGCGTCGGGGTGTACGGCGCGGATCAGCCGGCCGTAGGCGGCCTGGATTTCCTCGCGCGAGGCCCCCTCGCCCACGCCCAGGATCTCGCGGGCCTCGGCGGCGGCGGGATCGTCGCGGGACGGCGCCGCCGGGCCGGTCACGCCGCGGCGGCCGGTGAACACCAGGCCCATGCCCAGCGAGGCCAGGATCGCGCCCACCGCGTAACCGCCCCGCAAGGCTGTGAAGGCGCCGGCGGCCATGGCCATGGCGCCGATGACGGCCGTGAGGATCCGCAGCTCGCGCTTCTGCAGCAGCGGCCGCGCGCGGCGACCGGCCCAGACGAGCAGGCCGAACAGAAGGGCGCCGATCAGGACGTAGATCATGGCGGCGCTTGTAGACCGCCCGCTACTCGGCGGCGAGCAATCGTTCGCCGGTCCAGGTCGACAGGCCCACGGCGTGCAGCAGCGCCCGCAGTTCCTGGCGCGCGGAGACGTGAGTCAGCGACACCGGGATCGGCCGCACCTTCGGCGACAGGTCGGCGACCGTCAGGCCGAAGGGAAACAGCTCCCGGTAGATGACCCGGTCGCGCAGGCCGGGCCCGACCCGGAAGCCGACCCGCTTGGCCAGGGCCATCAGGCGGTCGTCGACGCGCTTGCGGTTGCGGGCTTCAACGCTGGCCAGGCGGTTGCGCAGCACCACCCAGTCGAGCGGCGCGCGCTGGCCGGCCAGCGCGCGGGCCTTGCGGGCCTCCCAGACGATCTCCGAATAGAGCCCCGGCTTCTGCAGCTCGAGCGTCACCGGATCGACGTGCCCCAGCATGTCGAAGTCGACGAAGCTGTCGTTCATCGGTGTGACGACCATGTCGGCATGGGCGTGGGCCGTGCGCGACAGGGCGGTGTTGCCGCCCGGGGTGTCGATGATCACGAACTCGGCGTCCCGTCGGGCGCGGTCGAAGGCCTCGTGGAAGCGTTCGATCTGCTCGTCGTCGGGCGCGCGGGCCAGGGCGACGCCGTCCTCGGCCGGATGCCGGGCCAGCGGCTGGGGCAGGACAAGATCGTTCGACGCGCTCCAGGCCTGGCGATTGTTGAAGAACCGCGCCGTGGACGACTGGCGCAGGTCCAGGTCGATCACCGCCACAGAAGCGCCGCCGTGCAGCAGGCCGGTGGCCAGATGAACGGCGATGGTCGACTTGCCGGCGCCGCCCTTCTCGTTGCCGATGACAATGACGTGTGGCTGGGTGGTGGCCATCTTCTGGTCCCCGCGACTGCGCCGACTCAGCGTCGGATATCGTCGGACGAGACACCTGTCCGGCCCTGGCCGCAATCAGGCGGGACGATTTGTCCACAGGCGCCTTGTCACAGGCGAAGGCCGCGCGATAAGCCCCGCGCCATGACCAAGACCGCCCTCCCCGTCGTCCGAACCGTCGCCGCGCTGCGCGCCCAGGTCTCCGCCTGGAAGCGCGAGGGTCTGCGCGTGGCCATGGTCCCGACCATGGGCGCGCTGCACGAGGGGCATCTGTCGCTGGTGCGGCTGGGCAACGAGAGGGCCGACCGCACGGTCGCCTCGATCTTCGTCAACCCGGCCCAGTTCGCGCCGCACGAGGACTTCGACGCCTATCCGCGCGGCGAGGACCGCGACAGCGCCCTGCTGGCCGCCGCCGGCTGCGCGCTGCTGTTCGCCCCGACGGCGGCCGAGATGTACCCCGATGGCTTCGCCACCGCCGTCAGCGTCGCCACCGGCGTCTCGCAGCCTTTGGAGGGCGTGTCGCGACCGCACTTCTTCGGCGGGGTGGCGACCGTGGTCGCCAAGCTGCTGAACCAGTGCCGGCCAGACGTCGCCATCTTCGGCGAGAAGGACTACCAGCAGCTGCTGGTCATCCGGCGCATGGCCCGCGACCTGGACCTGGGCGTCGAGATCATCGGCGGGCCGACCAGCCGCGAGGCCGACGACCTGGCCATGTCCTCGCGCAACGCCTACCTGACGCCCGAGGAACGCGAGGCAGCGAGCGCCCTGCCCGCCGCCATGGCCGCCGCCGTCGGATGGTTGCGCGAAGGCCAGGCCGCGGAAGGGGTCGAGAGCCGGGTCAAGGCGATCCTCGGCGAGGCGGGCTTTGGCAAGATCGACTACGTCGAGGTCCGCGACGGCGAGACGCTGGAGCGGCTGGGGCCGGGTCCCGTGGGTGAAGGCGCGCGGGTGTTCGTGGCGGCGTGGATGGGGAAGACGCGGCTGATCGACAACTGGGGGGTTTGAGGCGGTGCGTCCTTCGACACGCCGCTTCGCGGCTGCTCAGGATGACTTGGGGAGAAGCATTTCAAACGTAGTTATGCTGAGCAGCGCCGCAGGCGCGTGTCGAAGCACGCACAGCTTCACCAAGCCCCCAGCTCCCGCAGCTGCTTCGCCAGATCCTGCGGCACCGCCTCGCCCTCGCCTGTCGCCAGGTCCGGCGGCGCGTCGGCGGGCGTGAGATAGCGCCAGCCCTGGAAGGCGCGGCGGGGCTGCGGGGCGGTCTCGATGAGGTCGGGCCTGAGGTAGATCCGGCACGGCTGCGGGCCGCCCTCCTGCGTGACGATCTCGTCGATCGCCTGCCGGACCAGCACCTGCCCCCTGATCACCCAGTAGAGGGAGCCGCCGTCCAGCAGCTCGGCGGCCCGCTTGGGCGTCTGGCGCGTCGGGCAGACCGAGCGGTGGCCCTGCGCCGCCCGATGCGCCCGCCAGGCCCGCAGGTCCGCGACGCTGTCGATGCCGACGCAGAGCTTGATCAGGTGGAGCGGCAACGACGTCTCACTTGCCCTGGGCTTCGAGTTCCTTGCCGCGGGCGGTCCATTCCGCGCCCTTGGCTTCCAGCTGCTTGCCGCAGCGGTTGGCCGCGGCCTGGGTCTGGGCCGGCGTCATCCTCTCGAGCGCAGCCGTGGCCAGGCCCATGATGTCGATCTTGGGATCACGGCCCTCGATGCGTCCGGCGAAGTAGAAGGCGGTCAGCGCCCCGGCCTGGGCGACCTCGGGGTCGGACATCCCGGTCATCTTCAGCGCGATGGCGACGCATTCGATGTCGTCGGAATTGGCGTCACGCGCAGAGGCGACGGCCGGCAGGGCGAGGCAGGCCGCCAGGCCGAGCGTCGCGAGGACTTTTCTGGAAACAGACATCAGCTCATCCTTCGCTAGGGGGAAAGTGGGGACACACACCACTTTCGCTTCGGAAAGTGGTGTGTGTCCCCACTTTCAGGCCGCGTCCAGCCTCACCAGTACGACGCCTTCACTGACCTGCCCCCCCGCCTCGGCGGACAGCTCGGCGACCACGCCGTCGAACGGCGCGGCCAGGGCGTGCTCCATCTTCATGGCCTCCAGCACCAGCAGCGTCTGGCCCTTGGTCACCGCGTCGCCGGCCTTGACCGAGACGGAGACGATCTTGCCCGGCATGGGGGAGAGGACAGCGCCGTCGGAGGCAGTGTCGAGTTCGCCTCCGTACACCGGCGCGGCAATGGCGACTCCCGCGCCCCGGTCAAACACGACCAGATCTTCGCCGACGCGGGCATAGCCAAAGCGCCTGTCGTCGACGTGGATCGCTCCCAATCCACGGTCCAGATACTCATGACGCGCCCGACGGGAGCCGCCCCCCGAGCCGACCAGCCACGTAGAGTCTTGCGACTGGGTAGAAAGCGCCTCCGCCACGATCTTGCGACCGTCCACCGTCAGAGCCCAGACATTCCGAGGGGCAGCATTCAGCCTGAATCCCATTGCGCCAGCCACCTGGCCCCAAGGTGACGGCCAGTCGTTCCCCTGAACGACTTCGTCTTCGTAGTGCTGCTCGGCGAACAGACAAACCGCCGCGATATCCAGGTCGGCGTCGCCGAAGGCGACGAGGGCCTCCTGTTCGGCCGCTATGAACCCCGTATCCACGTCGCCGGCGACAAATCGAGGATGGCTCGCGCAGTTCGCAAGGAAGGCGGCGTTCGTCTTGACGGGCCAGACCTCGACCGACCCGCAGGCGCCGGCCAGGGCTTGAGCGGCCTCTTCCCGCGTGGCGCCGTGCGCGATCAGCTTGGCGATCATCGGGTCGTAGAAGGGCGAGACCTCACCGCCCTCCTCCACCGCGCTGTCCACGCGGACCGCGTCCTCCGGCAGCCGGAAATGGGTCAGCGGCCCCGTGCTCGGCAGGAACCCGGTCGCCGGGTTCTCCGCGTACAGCCGCGCTTCCATCGCCCAGCCGTCGAGCGTGATCTCGTCCTGCTTCAGCGGCAGCGGCTCGCCGGAGGCCACGCGCAGCTGCCATTCGACCAGGTCCTGGCCGGTGACCATCTCGGTAACGGGATGCTCGACCTGCAGGCGGGTGTTCATCTCCATGAACCAGATGCGGTCGGCGCGCAGGCCCTCGCTGGCGTCGGCGATGAACTCCACCGTGCCGGCGCCCTCGTAGCTGACGGCCCGGGCGGCCTTGACGGCGGCGTCGCAGACAGCGGCGCGGGTGGCGGCGTCCATGCCCGGGGCCGGAGCCTCCTCGATGACCTTCTGGTGGCGGCGCTGCAGCGAGCAGTCGCGCTCGTAGAGGTGGACGACGTTGCCGTGGCTGTCGCCGAACACCTGCACCTCGATGTGGCGCGGGCGGGTGACGTACTTCTCCAGCAGCACGCGGTCGTCGCCGAAGCTGGCGGCGGCCTCGCGGCGGCAGGAGGCGAGCGCGGCGAGGAAGTCGCCCTCCGCCTCGACCTTGCGCATGCCCTTGCCGCCGCCGCCGGCCACGGCCTTGATCAGCACCGGATAGCCGATGGCCTTGGCTTCCTTGGCCAGCCGGTCCTCGGACTGGTCATCGCCGAGGTAGCCCGGGGTGCAGGGCACGCCGGCGGCGATCATCAGGCTCTTGGCGGCGTCCTTCAGGCCCATGGCGTTGATGGCGGCCGGCGGCGGGCCGACCCAGACCAGGCCCGCGTCCTTCACCGCCTGGGCGAAGGCGGCGTTCTCCGACAGGAACCCGTAACCGGGGTGGATCGCCTGGGCGCCCGTCGCCTTCGCCGCCGCCAGGATCTTCTCGGCGACCAGGTAGCTCTCACGCGCCGGAGCCGGGCCGACCAGCACAGCCTCGTCGGCCTCCGTCACATGCGGCGCCCTGGCGTCGGCTTCCGAATAGACGGCGACCGTCCGCACGCCGAGCTTGCGCGCGGTGCGGATGATCCGGCGGGCGATCTCGCCCCGGTTGGCGATGAGCAGGCTGTCGATCATGACGCCGGGCCTACTGCGCCCAGCTGGGTTTGCGCTTGTCCAGGAAGGCGCGGACGCCCTCCTGCCCTTCGTCGCTGGCGCGGCGGTCGGCGATCAGCCGGGCGGTTTCCTCGAGCAGTTCCTGGTCCAGCGGCAGGCCGGCGATGTCGTCCACCAGCTGCTTGGAGGCGGTCACGGCGCCGGGCGCGCAGGCCATGATCTCGGCCGACAGCCGCTCCATGGCGTCGTCCAGGTCGGCGGCGGCGGCGACCACCTCGTCGACCAGGCCGATCTTCTCGGCATGGGCGGCGTCGAAGATGCGGCCGGTGGCGAACAGGCTCTTGGCGCGGCGCGGACCGATGGCGGCGACGACGTGCGGGCTGATGGTCGCGGCGACCAGGCCCAGCTTGACCTCGGAGAACGAGAACTTCGCGTCCGGGGCGGCCACGGCGTAGTCGCAGGCGGCGACGAGGCCGGCGCCACCGCCGAAGGCCGGGCCCTCGACCAGCGCCACCGTGAATTGCGGCAGCTCGCGCAGGGCCAGCAGCATCTCGGCCAGCAGCAGCGCGTCGGCGCGGTTCTCCGCCACCGTCCAGTCGGCGGCCGAGCGCATCCACTCCAGATCCGCCCCGGCGCTGAACGCCCCGCCAGCCCCGCGCAGGAAGACGATGCGCACGCCGTCGGCGTCCTTCAGGGTCTCGAAGTGCTGGCTCAGGGCGGCGATCACCTCGGCGTTGAAGGCGTTCTTGCGCTCCGGCCGGTTGATGGTGACGACAGCCACGCCCGAAGGACTGGCGTCGAGTTCGACCAGCGCGCTGAGCGCGTCGGTGTCGGTCACCTCGACGAGGGGGTCGGCGATAGGGTTGGTCATCGGGCTTGGCTTTCGGGCTCTTGGCAACGCTGCCGGACGGTCGGCGCGACGCCGGCCTGGGTGGTGGTGAGGATATCGCCGGCTTCGGAGAGGCTGAAGGTCAGGGTGGCGCTCCACTCTTCGCCTTCGCCGGACATGGCTGCGTCGACCTCGACGCTGTCCGCGCCGCTCGTCCGGACGGCGGTGATGTCGCCGCCGCTCTCGTAGAATGTCAGTTCGGACGGTTCCAGCCGCAGAGGGTTGTCACGATCGGATGAACCGCAAACGCCGCCGTCGGTGTCCCAGCGCCCGAGGAAGGCCGCGGGCATGACGTTCGAGGCCGCCGCCGGCGCCGCGGGGGTCGGATCGACGGGCGCGACGGGCGCCTCTGGCGCGGGCGGCGGCGTCTCCGGCGACTGGCCGCAAGCGCCAAGGACGAAGGCGACGGCGAGGAACGCTGCTGTGGGGCGGAGCATGGGCTTCTTTCTACATCCGGAACACGCCGAAGGTCGTCTCCGGCACGGGGGCGTTGAGGCTGGCGGAAATGGCCAGGCCCAGCACGTCGCGGGTCTGGGCCGGGTCGATCACGCCGTCGTCCCACATCCGGGCGGTGGCGTAGTAGGGATTGCCCTCGTCCTCGTACTTCTGGCGCACGGGGGCCTTGAAGGCCTCGGCCTCCTCCGGCGTCCATTTGTCGACGTCGCGGTGGACGGTGGCGAGGACGCTGGCGGCCTGCTCGCCGCCCATGACGCTGATGCGGCTGTTGGGCCAGGTGAACAGGAAGCGGGGCGAATAGGCGCGGCCGCACATGCCGTAGTTGCCGGCCCCGAAGCTGCCGCCGATCAGGACGGTGAACTTTGGCACATTTGCCGACGCGACGGCGGTGACCATCTTGGCCCCGTCCTTGGCGATGCCGCCGGCCTCGTACTTTCCGCCGACCATGAATCCGGAGATGTTCTGCAGAAACACCAGCGGAATCCGGCGCTTGCACGCGAGTTCTATGAAGTGGGCGGCCTTCAGCGCCGCCTCGCTGAACAGCACGCCGTTGTTGGCCAGGATGGCGACCGGATAGCCCCAGATACGCGCGAAGCCGGTGACCAGGGTCGTGCCGTACAGCGGCTTGAACTCGTCGAACTCGCTGCCGTCGACGAGGCGGGCAATGACCTCGCGCACGTCGTAGGGCGCGCGGACGTCGGCCGGGACGATGCCGTAGATGTCCTTCGGATCGAACACCGGGGGCCTGGGCTCGCGGACGTCGATGTCCAGCGTCTTGACGGTGTTCAGGTTGCCGATGATCGACCGGACGATCTCCAGCGCGTGCTCGTCGTTGGCGGCGACATGGTCGACGACGCCGCTGCGGCGGCCGTGGACATCGGCGCCGCCCAGGTCCGTGGCCGAGATGACCTCGCCTGTGGCGGCCTTCACCAGCGGCGGGCCGGCCAGGAAGATGGTGCCCTGGCTCTCCTCGCCTGCGCCGCGGACGATCACCGTCTCATCGGACATGGCCGGCACATAGGCGCCGCCGGCGGTGCAGGAGCCCATGACGCAGGCGATCTGGGCGATGCCCTCGGCGCTCATCCGGGCCTGGTTGTAGAAGATGCGGCCGAAGTGGTCGCGGTCGGGAAACACCTCGGCCTGGTGCGGCAGGTTCGCGCCGCCGCTGTCGACCAGATAGACGCAGGGCAGCCGGTTCTGCAGCGCGATCTCCTGCGCCCGCAGGTGCTTCTTGACCGTCATCGGATAGTAGGTGCCGCCCTTCACCGTGGCGTCGTTGGCGACGATCATCACCTCGCGGCCCGACACCCGGCCGATGCCGGTGATGATGCCGGCGCCGGGGATATCGTCCTTGCCGTAGACCTCATGGGCGGCCAGCTGGCCGATCTCCAGGAAGGGCGAGCCGGGGTCCAGCAGCCGCTCGACCCGCTCGCGCGGCAGCAGCTTGCCCCGGGCCGTGTGGCGCTCGCGGGACCGCTCATCGCCGCCCAGGGCGGCGCGGGCGACGTGCTGGTGAAGCTCTTCGGCGAGGGCCGTGTTCACCGCAAGATTCTTGCGGAAGGCCTCCGAGTTGGGATCGACGGTCGTGCTCAGCTTCGGCATGGCGGAGGCATAGCCTGTTCGGGCCATCGTCGGAAGCGGGCGCGCCTTCGACCGGTGGCGGAAACTGGAGTCGCCTCGGCGGCGGATCGGCGTGTAGCCTGTTGATGACGCTTGGCGGGGGGCGACGATGCGGTTTGTGAAGGCTCTGGGTGCGGGCTTGCTGGCCGCCGTCGCGGTCGCCGTCGTCATGGGCTTTGGAGCCCTCGAAGGCTGGGGACGCAAGCCGCTGGCGACACAGGGCGACACAGCCGGGTTCCTCGCGGCCGCGACTGCGAAGCTCAAGGCCGAGTCGAAGGGCAACGCCGCCTTCATCCTGGTGGAGAAGGGTCGGCCGGTGGGCGAGGCGTTCCTGTCGAAGGGTGCGCCCGTGAACCGGGACACCCAGTTCCAGGTCGCCTCGCTGAGCAAATGGGCCACCGCCTGGGGCGTAATGGCCCTGGTCGAACAGGGCAGGCTCGATCTCGACGCGCCCGTCTCCGGCTACCTGACCCGCTGGAAGCTGCCGCCGACCGAGTTCGACAACGACAAGGTGACCGTTCGTCGCCTGCTGAGCCACACCGCCGGCCTGACCGACGGTCTCGGCTACGGCGGCTTCGAGCCCGGCAAGCCGATCCAGACGCTCGAGGCGTCGCTGACGAAGGCCGCCGACGCCTCGTTCGGCGCCGATGGCGTCACGCGGGTCGGGCAGGAAGCGGGCAAGTGGGACTATTCCGGCGGCGGCTACACCCTGCTGCAGCTGCTGATCGAGGAAGTCACCGGCCGGCAGTTCAACGACTACATGGTCGAGACCGTGTTCGCGCCGCTGGGCATGACGCGGTCCACCTACATCCTGCCGCCGGAGCCCGAGAACCTGGCCGACTTCTACGACGAGGACGGGACGCGGGCGATCCATTACCGCTTCACCGGCCTCGCCGCCGCGTCCCTCTACACTTCCGCCGCCGACATGGCCCGGCTGGTCGCGGCCCACCGGCCCGGGCCGGACGGCGAGCCCGCCGGCCGCGGCGTTCTGAAGCCCGAGACCCTGGCCGCCATGCGCGTCCCGCACGCGCGGCAGTACGGGGCCGACATCTGGGGTCTGGGAGTCGTCCTCTACGCGCCGGACAATCACGGCGACAACGTCATCGGCCATGACGGCGGCAACGCCCCGGCCATCAACACCACCGTGCGGATCAATCCGGCCAACGGCGACGGCATCGTCATCCTGGAGTCCGGCAACAAGCAGCTGGCCAGCCAGGTGGGCGGCGACTGGGTGTTCTGGCAGACGGGCCACGTCGATGCGATCACCCTGATGCTCGAGATCCGGCAAACGCTGGTGCGCGTGGCGATCGCCGCGGGCGGCGCCTTCCTGCTTGCCTTCGCCCTCGTTTGGGGGCTGACGCGCCGCAGGACCAAGCGGCCCGATCCGGTGCGGTGAAACCGCCCATCGAAACGACTCGCCGCGCGCGCTAGCCTGTCGCCCGTGGGGCCCGATGATCGACCGTGAGAACGACACCGCGCTGGAGAGGCTGTTCGCTGTCGAGCGGCTGAGCGGCTCCGCGCGCTGGTTCTCGCTGCCCGGCGGGGCGCATCTCTACGCCGCCGGCGAGCCCTCGAACGAGCTGTACCTGCTCAAGGCCGGGCGGCTGGGCGCCTTCCGCAAGGAAGAGGGACAGGAGCGACAGTTCCTGGGCGTGATCCGCCCTGGCGAGCCGGCCGGGGAGATGGCGCTGATCGCCGGGGCGCCGCACTCGGGGCAGGTCGTGGCCCTGCGCGATTCCGAGATCCTGGCCCTGTCGCGCGAGGACTTCTTCGCCGCCGCCGAGGCCGATCCGGCGGTGATGACCGAGCTGGCGAAGCTGATGATCCTGCGCATGCGCCAGGCGACCGGCGCGGCGGCCAGCCATGGCGATCCCACCGTGTTCGGCTTCATCCCGGCAGACAACGGCCGCAAGATCCGGCCGCTGGTCGAGAAGATCGCCCTGTCCATCGCGCGGCTGGGGTATTCGGTCACCGTCGTCGGGGCCGAGGCCACCCACGCCCCGACCGAGTGGTTCTCCAACGTCGAGGCCGACTACGACTACGTCCTCTACGCCGCCGAGTTCGGCGAGACGGCCTGGAAGCCGCTGGTCGGCCGGCAGGTGGACAGGCTGTTCCGCGTCGGCCGCGGCGACCGGCCGCCGCCGGCGGTGTTCGAGAGCCACGCCTCCGAGCCGCTGCAGGAGCAGCAGCTGGTCGACCTGATCCTGGTCCAGAGGGCCGACTGCCGGCGGCCGACGGGGTCTTCGGCCTGGCTGACCGCCACCGGCGCGGCGCGGCTGTTCCATATCAAGGACGGCCGGCAGTCCGATATCGAGCGGCTGGCGCGCGTGCTGACCGGGCGGTCGGTGGGCCTGGTCCTGTCCGGCGGCGGGGCGCGGGCCTACGCCCATATCGGCGCCATCAAGGCGCTGCGCGAGCGCAAGGCGCCGATCGACTTCGTCGGCGGCGCCTCGATGGGCGCGGTCATCGCCGCAGGCGTGGCCATGGGCTGGGAAGAGGCGGAGATGGACGCCCGCATCCGCGCCGCCTTCGTCGACTCCAGCCCGCTCGACGACATCGCCTTCCCGCTGATCGCCATGACGCTGGGCGAGAAGGTCCGCCATCGCCTGCGGGACCATTTCGACGAGGTCGATATCGCCGACCTGTGGCTGCCGTTCTTCTGCGTGTCCTCGAACCTGACCACCGGCGCCTACCACCTGCACCGGATGGGCGTCCTGCGCACGGCGCTGCGGGCGACCATCGCGCTGCCCGGCGTCATGCCGCCGGCCATCGACGGCAACGACGTGCTGGTCGACGGGGCGATCATGAAGAATTTCCCGACCGACGTGATGCGCTCGATGCACCTGGGCCCCGTGGTCGGGGTGGACGTCACCCGCGGCCGCAGCATCAGCGCCGACGACGTCGCCCGCCCCTCCTCCGTCTGGCGCTGGATCCTGTCGGGCGACTGGCGCAAGGGCCCGCCGATCGTGGCGTTGCTGATGCGGACCGCGACCGTCTCCACCGGCCGTGAGATCACCGCCTCGCGCCAGGCCACCGACCTCTTGATCCTGCCCAATGTCGAGGGCGTCGACCTGCGCGACTGGAAGGCCTACGACCCGACCATCGCCATGGGGCACAAGGCCGCGATCGCGGCGCTGGACGCCCTGACGCACCCGGTGACGGACCTGCGCCGGCGGCGCTAGCGCCGCGTGGCGACCATGAACAGGCGCGGAAACGGGAACAGGGTCACGCCGCCCTCGCGCGGGGGAAACGCCTCCGCGATCCGGGCGCGGAAGGCGTCCAGGAAGGCCTCGCGCAGCGCCGGATCGGTCAGCACGTCGAGATAGGGCCGCAGCGCCGTGCCGCGCATCCACTCCACCACCGGGTCGTCCCCTTCCAGCGCGTGCAGATAGGTCGTGGTCCAGAGGTCGACCTCGTCGCACAGCGGAGCCAGCCAGCCGTAGTAGTCGTCCATCGGCGGCGTCGGCCGGATCAGCCGCGCCGAGGCGGTCAGCCCGGCCCAGGGTCCCTGCTCCGCCGTCTCGCGCAGGATGCGATGGTGCTGCGTCTCGAAGGCCATCGGCATCTGGCAGGCCAGGACGCCGCCGCCGGCCAGTTGGCCGGCGAGGCGCGGGAAGAGCCGGTCATGCCCGGGCAGCCACTGCAGGGCGGCATTGCTGAAAATCAGGTCCGGCGCGACCTCCGGGACCCAGGTCTCGACCCCGCCCAGCACCCAGTCGACCGGCGTCGCGCGGCGACGGGCGGCGGCCAGCATGTCGGGACTGGAATCGAGGCCGTGGACGCCGGCGTCTGGATGCCGGGCCGCCAGCAGCGCCGCATGTTCGCCGGTTCCGCAGCCCAGGTCCCAGATTTCGCTGAAGTCACGCGACGGGATCTGGACCATCAGGTCCAGGGCGGGACGGTCGCGGTAGGTCTTGTACCGCTCGTAGACGTCGGGATCCCAACTCGGCATGAAGCTCGCCTACACCTGTTTGCACGGCCCGGTCATCGTGCATTCATGCGCGACCGGTCAAAAGACAGCCACGCTTTTCACGTCAGACACAGGCCCATGAAGACGATCCGCATCCTCGCCTCGCTCGCCGCCGCCGGCCTGCTCGCCGCGCCCGCCGTGGCCCGGGAGACGACGACCATCCAGCCCGGCTGGTGGGAGAGCACCAACACGCTCAACTTCATCATCAAGGATGTGGACCGCGAGCGGCGCTGCATCACGCCCAAGGACGTCGACAAGGTGATGTCCGGCCGGATCAACCGCCACTACACCTGCACCTATCCGGAAAAGCGGGTCGCTGACGGCAAGATGTTCTTCAGGGGGACCTGCGTCGACAAGCGCGGGCGTACAGTCGCCGTGACGGCGACAGGGACCTATTCCCCCACCGCCTTCACCCTGACCGCCGACCTCTCGGGCAAGGTGGCGGGCGTGCCGGTCTCGGCGCGGGCCAGCACGACGGCCAAACGGCTGGGCGATGTCTGCCCGATGAAGGTCCAGAAGCTCAAGTGACCTGAAAAACGCACCCGGGCGGCAAGTTGCCGCGCCCTGCCGGTTCAGGGGTTTGCGACTCGAAAAACCCGACCCATATTGAGGGTCCTGTTCAACAGCTGAAAGGAGGTGACCACGTGTCTCATCGTATGAGCCCTCGGTCGCAACGCATGACCTGGTCTTCCGCCAAGGCGGAGGTCAGCGCCTGATCAGCGCATAGCGTTCACGCCGCGACCGCGGCAAGACGATGGAACGGCCGCCGGGGCGCCCCGGCGGCCGTTCGCATGTCCGGGGATGTTCCGTCCCCAATCCGTGCAGGACGCTGTCGGCGATGGCGCCGCCGCTTCATCCACGCTAGCCGGGGGCATGAACCGGCTCATTCCATGTCTTTTCATAGCGGCCCCATTGGCGTTGGGAGGCTGCTTTCCAAAGAGCACGGCCTGCTATGGAATCTCTGACGCCGAGGCGATCAGGATCGCTCGAACAAATCTGGCCGGCACGCGCCGAGCCGACCGAATGATGTATAGCTATTCGATCGACCGGCTGGTTCCTGTAGCGATCCAGCACAACACGGCTGCTCGTGGAGACGATGGTGCCGTGGTGGTCCTCTTCCGCGATCCCGCCTCCAAAGGTCCCGCCGGGGTCATGCAAGTCATCTTCGAGGCCTGCGACACCGAGTGGTGGACGGACTCCGACGGAACCGGCCTGAATGGCGGGGGATACTCAACGCCCGTGCCGCTTCCCAATGTGGACGAGAGTTCACTGGGGCTGACTCCCAAGCTGTGATGTCCTCTCCGCCGGGGAGGTCCATGCGATGCTCGACGCGACACGGCGGATACTGATGCTCGGCGCAGGCGCGAGCCTGCTGGCGCCGCCGGCCGTCGCGGCCGAGCCGACCCTGGCCGATGACGGCTATTTCGAGATTTGGCAGGACGTCACGCCCGGCGTCGCCGTCATCCGGCAGGCCAGGCCCTTCCACCTGCAGCCGATCGGCAACGTCACGGTGATCGACCAGTCCGACGGGCTGGTGCTGGTCGACAGCGGCGGCTCGCCCGGCTCGGGCCGGCGCATCATCGAGCTGCTCCTCCGTAACCGCCCCGGGCGGCCGGTCAAGGCGGTGATCCTGACCCACTGGCATGGCGACCATCCGCTCGGCCTGGGCGAGATCCTGAAGGCCTGGCCGGATGCGCGCACCATCGCCACTGCGGCGACCCGGGCGCATCTCTCCGATCCGAAGACGATGAACACGCCCTCCACGCCGGACGGAGAGGCCAACGCGAAGATGCTCGCCCGGTTCGAGGGCTTCGCCGACTATTGCCGTGAGATGGCCGCCAAGGCGACGACGTCAGCCGACCGGGCCGGCTGGGCTGCCGGGGCGCGGCTGTTTCCGCAGTACGCGGCCGACATGGACGGCGCCCTGACCCTGGCGCCGAAGGAGGGGTTCACCGAGCGGGTGGTCATCGACGATGCGCGCGCGCCGGTCGAGGCCCTGTTCCTCGGACGCGCCAACACCGACGGCGATGCGGTGGTCTGGCTGCCCCGGCAGGCGGTGATCGCGACCGGCGACATCCTGGTCGCACCGATCCCGTTCGGATTCGGCAGCTACCCGGGCGAGTGGCTGGAGGTCCTGAGCAAGGTCCGCGCCCTTGAGCCCGGTCACATCGTGCCCGGCCACGGCGCGCCCATGACCGACGAGACCTACCTCCTCCGCGTCGGCGCGGCGGTGGAAAGGGTCCGTAACGGGATCAGCCGCTCTGTCGGCGAAGGGCTCGACCAGAAGCAGGCTCGCGCCGCCTTGCAGATGGACGGCTACGCCAGACTGTTCGTCGGCGAGGATCCCTGGCTGCGGCGCTGGTTCGACAGCTACTTCGTCGATCCGCTGGCCGTCAGCGCCTACAAGCAGGCGAAGGGCGAGACGATCGTCCAGAGCCTGGGCGGCTAGAACCCGACGCAGGCCTGGCGCTGGACCAGCATCACCGACTCCTGCCGGAACCGGGCCCTGTAGGCGTCGCGGACCGCGTCGAGCCGGGCGTCCTCGTCCGCCTCGCCGGACAGAACGATCATCACACCCTTGGACGGTTCGCGCACGATCGCGCCGTCCGCGCCGCGCCACTGGCCGGCAATGTCGCTGACCGACAGGCCGTTCGGGAAGCGTGGGGTGATCTCCTCGTCCACAAACCGCGCCCAGTCGGCGTCCGAGACGCCCGGCGCGGCGCCGATGTTGCGGCCGAAGTAGAGGTCGGCGGTGGTCTTCGCCTGCAGGCCTGACGGACAAGCCTCAAGGGCCGTGACGCGGGTGTCGACGCTGACGCAGCCGGCAAGCAGAAAGAGCAGGAGCAGTAGCGCCGGTCGCATCAGCGGACCAGTTCGATGGCGATACCGAGCTGGACCCTGGTCCACGCGCGGTCGGTCGTGAGCGCGGTCGCCCCTAGCCGCGCGGCCAGAGTCAGGCAGGCTCGGTCACCCAACGACAATCCAGCCTCCGCGGTCGCGGTTCTCAGCAGGCCCGTCTCGATCGCTTGTTCGGCGGTGTAGTCGACAACTGTGGCGCCCAGACCAGACCAGAGACCCAGGGCCTGCTGCCGTTGGAAACCCTTGTCCATCAGCTTCGTAATGACCTCGGCGACGTTGACCGCCGAAACGCATCCGGATCCGAGAACGGCTTCGATCCTGGCGGCCCCTGGCTCATCGAGAAGAAGCGCCAGAATGGCCGAGGCGTCGAGGACGTTATTCACGCGCCGCTTCCGCCCTCCGCTCCGCGATCAGTTCGTCGGCGAGGCTGACACCTTCCGGCACGAGCTTGCGCAGTTCGTCCTGAATTCGGCGAATATGGCGCCGCTGGGAAACGACTTCGAACCCTTCGGGCGTCCGACGGACAATGAGTGCATCGCCGTCGCTGAAGCCGAAGGCTTCAAGAAGTTCGTGAGGCAGCTCAACGGACGCGGTCGCATTGACCGGGGCGAACCAGCGTCCATCGCTGAGCGGCTTGGCCCTAACCCCGCCTTCGGCGGCGGCGACCCCAAGCAGGGCCGCGGCTGTTACCTCGCCCTCTGTCGCGGCTTCGATCCGCTTGGCCAGGTCGAGGGAAGGACGGGATTTACCTTGGGCGATCCTGGAAACCTGGGCGTGAGAAGCCCCGGCCTTGCGGGCGATTTCAGCGACCGCGCCGCGTTTATCCTTAGCAAACTTGCCGAGCGCGTTCATTCCGGAAGGGTATCATAACTTGCATTCCGTGCAAGTTTATCCCCCGACGAGCTCCCGCCCGATCAGGAACCGCCGGATTTCGTTCGTCCCCGCGCCGATGTCGTAGAGCTTGGCGTCGCGCAGGTAGCGCTCTACCGGCCATTCCTTCGTGTAGCCCGCGCCGCCCAGGGCCTGGATGGCCTCGTTGGCGACCTTCATCGCGTTTTCGCTGGCCAGCAGGATGGCGCCGGCGGCGTCGAACCGGGTGGTCTTGCCGGCGTCGCAGGCCCGGGCCACGGCGTAGACATAGGCGCGGGCGCTGTTCAGCGCGACGTACATGTCCGCCACCTTGCCCTGCATCAGCTGGAAACTGCCGATCGCCTTGCCGAACTGCTTTCGGTCGCGGACGTAGGGCAGGACCACGTCCAGGCAGGCCTGCATGATGCCAAGCGGGCCGGCGGAGAGCACGGCGCGCTCGTAGTCGAGGCCGCTCATCAGTACGCCCACGCCGCCGTTCTCGGGGCCCATGATGTTCTCTTCGGGCACTTCGCAGTCCTCGAAGACCAGTTCGGCGGTGTCCGACCCGCGCATGCCCATCTTGTCGAGCTTCTTGCTCACGCTGAAGCCCTTCATCCCCTTCTCGATCAGGAAGGCGGTGATGCCGCGACTGCCCTCGTCGGGACTGGTCTTGGCGTAGACCACCAGGGTGTCGGCGTGCGGGGCGTTGGTGATCCAGAACTTGGTCCCGTTCAGCACGAAACGGTCGCCGCGGCGGTCGGCGCGCAGCTTCATGGAGACCACGTCTGAGCCGGAGCCGGCCTCGCTCATGGCCAGCGAGCCGACATGCTCGCCGCTGATCAGCTTGGGCAGGTAGCGACGCTTCTGCTCGGGCGTCGCCCAGCGCCGGATCTGGTTCACGCACAGGTTGGAGTGGGCGCCGTAGCTGAGGCCGATCGAAGCCGACGCGCGGCTGATCTCCTCCATGGCGATGACATGCTCCAGGTAGCCCAGCCCAAGGCCGCCGAACTCCTCCTCCACGGTGATGCCGTGCAGGCCGAGGTCGCCCATCTCAGGCCACAGCTCGCGGGGGAAGTGATTGTCGCGGTCGATATCGGCCGCCATCGGGGCGATGCGGTCGGCGGCGAAACGGGCGGTGGTTTCGCGAATGGCGTCGGCGGTCTCGCCGAGGCCGAAATCCATGGAAGGTCCGGTCATGCGGGGGGAATTAGCACGCCCAAACAGGGTCGGCACGCAAGATCATTGCGATCGCCAGACGCAAAAGCGCCCCGCGGACCGCCCGGTCCGCGGGGCGCGCCGACTCCCCCAAGTCGGCTGCACTGACGTCAGGCCTGCGCCCGATCGTCGGTCTCCATGTCGTCTTCGTCCTCATCGTCGAACGGCGTGTCGAACAGGTTCTTGAGCAGCCGCCAGGCCGAGAAGCCGGCCATGCCGATGCCGGTCAGACCCACGCCCCAGCTGACCACCAGCGGATTGAGCAGGCCCTCGCCTGCCTGGGCGTTCAGGCCCCAGATCACGCCGCCGGCGAACAGGGCGATGCCGCCCAGCCCGAGCGCGACGAGAGGCAGGCCCTGGACGCGCGCCGGCTCGGTCGGGGCGTCGAAGGTGAAGTCGGCGCCCAGCTCGGCCATTTCGTCCTCGCGGACGAGGCGACGGATGTAATCCTCGTTGACCAGCGGCCGGGTGGCCCCGCCCTGATGGACGGGCTCGGCGAAGGTCACGTCGAACAGGCCCGGCGCCGATTCGTTGGCCGGCTCGGGCAGGTCGATGCGGAACGCGTCGTCCGAGGCGGGTTCGACCGAGACCTCCGGAGCCGGCGTCAGGGTGAAGCCGACATCGCCATTGACCACGGCCAGCACAGGGCCGGGCGACGGGGTCGACGGCGGCTCGGGCTGCTGCAGTTCGACGACGGTCATCGCCGGCTGCGCATCCGCTTCAGGCTCCGGCTCCGGCTCGAGCATGGAGTCGGCGACCGTGACGATCTCGATCCCTTCGTCGGCGACCGGCGTATCCAGCGCGTCTTCGGCGATCACCGGCGGCGGGGCCGGCTCCAGATCGCGAACCGCGTAGGCGGGCGCTTCCGGCTGCGGCTCGGGCATCAGCTGTTCGAGAGCGGCGCCCACACCGGCCGCGGCGATTTCGGTCGCCAGCGGCGCGGTGTGCGGTTCGACGGGAGGAGCCGTCGGCCGCGGGGCGTTGGTTTCGTCTCGCTCGACGATGACACGGTCATCGACGGTCGAGGTCTTAAGGGCGGTCGGCGTCTCGCGGGGGCTGGCGGCGACGACGTCGTAGTCGACCTTCGGGCGCAGCACCGGCGAGGGGGCGGGAATCCAGCCGTTGGCCGGGGTGAGGAAGAGCGTCTTCTCGGCCGACCGGCGACGGACCAGGGCGTCGATGACGATGCGTTCGCCCTCGAAGTCGGCCTTGCGCCACATCTCCATGGCGCAGGCGGCCTGCAGCAGCTGGCCTTCGTTGACCCGGCGCAGCACCGACGAGCGGCGGAAGTTGTCCACCCCGACGTTGAAGGCGAAGCAGCAGAGGGCGTCGAACTGGTTCTGCGTCAGCGGCGTGTAGCTGTGCTCGTTCACCGCGTGGGCGACGTTGATCAGGTCGTACATCAGCAGGGCTTCGGCGTCGGACTCCGACACCTCGGCGCCCTCGCGGGCGGTCAGGGTGTGGCCGTAGCCGATCGTCCAGCGTCCATCGGGAAGCTGGGCGGCTTTGCGTCGGTAGCCTTCGAACGACTTGATCAGTTCGATGGCGGCGCGTGAGACCTGGTGGCGGGATTTCATCGGCCTGGTGACCCGGAATGAGACAAGTACGGTTGCGTTCCACCTCACTCCCGCAAGAGGGATGCCGAACCGCGGCTGAACTCCCCCTGAACGGGAATGCCGGCGCGTTCAGGGCGCAGATTCCGCGTCAGATGAGAATGAGGCCGGCCAGTCCGAGGAACGACAGGAAGCCCATGAAATCGGTCACGAAGGTGACGAAGACCGATGATGACACCGCCGGGTCGCGTTCCAGTCTGTCGAGGGCCAGCGGAACCAGGATCCCCGCCAGGGCGGCCATGAACAGGTTGATCACCAGGGCAAGGCCGATGGTCAGGCACAGCATCGGGTCCCTGAAGAAGACCCAGGTCGCCGCCGCCATGATCACCGCCAGCACCCCGCCATTGACGAGGCCGACCGCCATCTCGCGCAGGATGATCCGCACGGCGTTGGACGCGTTCAGCTCGCGGCTGGCCAGGGCCCGCACGGCCACGGCCAGCGTCTGGGTGCCGGCGTTGCCGCCCAGCGAGGCCACCACCGGCATCAGGATGGCGAGGGTCACCAGCTTGGCGATCTCGGCCTGGAAGGCGCCGATGACGCTGGCGGCGGCGGCCGCGGTCAGGGTGTTGACCACCAGCCACGGCAGGCGTGACCGGGCCACGTCCCAGACGCCGGCGTCGCGACCGGCGTCCGACACCCCGGCCAGGGCCAGGATGTCTTCCTCGCCCTCGTCCTGGATGACGCCGACGATGTCATCGACGGTGATCTGGCCGACCAGCCGCCCGCCGGCGTCGACGACCGGGGCGCTGATCAGGTGGTACTTGTTGAAGGTGTAGCCGACCTCTTCCTGGTCCATGTCGACGGTGATCTCGGTCACCGGCCCCATGATCTCGGCCAGGCTGGTCCCGCGCGGGGCCCTCAGAAGCTGGCTGATCGCCGCCGCGCCGATCGGCCGGTAGGCCGGGTCGACGATGTAGACGTCGAAGAACAGCTCCGGCAGATCGTCCCCGGCCGAGCGGACGTGGTCGATGGTCTGGCCGACGGTCCAGAACTGCGGCGCGGCCAGCACCTCGCGCTGCATCAGGCGGCCGGCGGTCTCGTCGTCATAGGCCAGCGTCTGCTCGATGGCCGCCCGGTCGGTCTCGTCCATGGCGGCCAGGACCTGGGCGCGCTTCTCGCCCTCCAGGTCGTCGACGACGTCGGCGGCGTCGTCCGAGTCGAGCTCCTCGAGCGCCCGGGCCAGGGCCGTCGGGTGGACGGTGTCGAGCACCTCTTCACGCAGGTTCTCGTCCAGCTCCGACAGCACCTCGGCCAAGGTCTCGGAGTTGAGGCAGGGGATGATCTCCTCGCGGTAGTCCGCGTTGAGGAAGCCCATCAGGTCGGCGACGTCCTCGGAGCGCAGCGCCCCGACCAGCTCGCGCAGGCGCTCGGCGTCGCCACGGTCGGCGGCGTCGATGACCATGTCGACGTATTCGGGATTGAGGGCGTAGTCGTCGCCGAGGGCGAGGTCTTCAAGGTCCTCCGGGCGCTCGCCGGCTTCGACGAAGCGCCCGTGGGATTTGCCCCTCTCGTTCAGGTCGGCGTCTTCCCGGGACATGTCGGGGCCTCCTGTACGAACGGGTTGGTCCTAGAAGACTAGGTCCATTGATTCATTGGCGTGGTCGAGAGGCGGTGAGGACCCGCCCTGCTACGCCAAGGCTCCGCAGGGCATCCTGCTTCGCCTGGTCACCTACGTCTTGTCCTGCGAAGCTCCCTGCTCCGCCGAGGCGTCGCAGGGTGAACCCCCAGGGACTTGTCCTGCGAAGCTCCGAAGGAGCGAAGCAGGATGGTGCGGTCGAGAAGACTCGAACTTCCACTCCGGTTAGGGAACAGCGACCTCAACGCTGCGCGTCTACCAATTCCGCCACGACCGCCCGTGGTGAGGCGCGGGGGTTAGCAAAAGCCGGACGCGATGGGAAGGGCCGTCTTGCGCGGCGCCTCCGGCGAGGGCCTTTCGTCGCGTCGGAACAAGACCTGTTGGCGGAATCTTCCCGCTCCCCTAGAAGAACGGCTCATGACGACATTGGCTCCGGGTATCGACGAGGTCCGCGCACGGACCTTCCCCTTTCCGCGCCGCCATTTCCTTTCCGCGCTGGATCTGAACGTCGTCGAGGCGAACGCGCTGCTCGATCTGGCCGACACCTTCGTCGACCTCAATCGCCAGACCACCAAGAAGCTGGACCTGCTCAAGGGCCGCACCCTGGTGAACATGTTCTTCGAGAACTCCACCCGCACCCAGGCCAGCTTCGAGCTGGCGGGCAAGCGGCTGGGCGCCGACACCATGAACATGAGCGTCAAGACCTCGTCGGTGGCCAAGGGCGAGACCCTGATCGACACGGCGGTGACGCTGAACGCCATGCGGCCGGACCTTCTGGTCGTGCGCCACGCCTCGTCCGGCGCCGCCGCTCTGCTGTCCCAGAAGGTCGGCTGCAGCGTGATCAACGCCGGCGACGGCCAGCACGAACATCCGACCCAGGCCCTGCTGGACGCCCTGTCCATGCGTCGGGCCTTTGGCAGCCTCGCGGGCCTGACCGTGGCCATCTGCGGCGACGTGATGCACAGCCGGGTGGCCCGCTCGAACGTCAACCTGCTGGGCGTGCTGGGGGCGGAGGTGCGGCTGGTCGGTCCGCCGACCCTGATGCCGGCCGGCGCCGACCGCTGGGGCGCCACCGTGTTCCACGACCTGGAACAGGGCATCGCCGGCGCCGACGTGGTCATGATGCTGCGCCTGCAGCTGGAGCGGATGCAGGGGGCGCTGGTCCCCTCGACCCGCGAGTATTTCCGTTACTGGGGTCTGGACCGCGAGAAGCTGAAGGCCGCCGCCGACAGGGTGAAGGTCATGCATCCCGGTCCGATGAACCGGGGCGTCGAGATCGATTCGGACGTCGCCGACGATCCGGCGATCAGCCTGATCCAGGACCAGGTCGAGATGGGCGTCGCCGCCCGCATGGCCGTTCTGGCCGCCCTCTCCGCGCGACTGGACAACGACCGATGAGCCGCGCCCGCCCCTTCGCCTTCAACAACGCCCGGCTGGTCGATCCGGAGACCGGCTACGACGGGCCGGGCGCGGTGGTGGTGTCCGGCGGCGTGATCGCCGACATCGCCCGGGGACGGGACTTCACCGACCTGTCCTCGGACGTGCGGGTGATCGACTGCAACGGCGGCATGCTGGCCCCGGGCCTCGTGGACCTGCGGGTCAAGACCGGGGAGCCCGGCGCCGAGACCAAGGAAACCCTGCGATCAGCCGCCCAGGCGGCGGCGGCGGGCGGCGTGACCTCCATGGTCGTGCAGCCCGACACTGACCCGGCCGTGGACGATCCCTCGGTCGTCGACTTCATCCTGCGCCGGGCCCAGGACATCGAGAGCTGCCACATCCACGCCGCCGGCGCCGCCACCAAGGGCCTGCGGGGCGAGCAGATGGCCGAGATCGGCCTGATGCGCGACGCGGGCGCCCGCTACATCACCGACGTCGACCGGCCGATCATCGACTCCAAGGTCATGCGGCGCATCCTGTCCTATGCCGCCGCCTTCGGCATGGCCCTGGCCCACAGGCCGCAGGATCCCTGGCTCAGCAAGGGCGCGGCGGCCACCGAGGGCGAGTTCGCCTCCCGCATGGGCCTGCCCTCCGCCCCGGCCGCGTCCGAGCGCATCGGGCTCGAACGCGACCTGGCGCTGGCCGAGCTGTCGGGCGGACGGCTGCTGGTCGACCAGATCACCTGCGGCGCGGCGCTGGAGGCGCTGGCCCGCGCCAAGGGCCGGGGCGTCAACGCCGTGGCCACCGCCTCGATCAACCATCTGAGCTTCAACGAGCTCGACATCGGCGACTACCGCACCTTCGCCCGCATGGACCCGCCGCTGCGGGCCGAGGACGACCGCCAGACGCTGATAGAGGCGCTGGCCAGCGGCCTGGTCGACATCGTCGTCTCCGCCCATGCCCCCGCCCCGGCTGAGGACAAGCGCCTGCCGTTCGATGAGGCCGCGCCCGGCGGCGTCGGACTGGAGACCCTGCTGCCGGCCCTGCTGTCGCTGTATCACGACGGCCGCCTGCCGCTGGTCGACCTGATGCGGACGGTCACCCTGGCCCCGGCCCAGTTCCTCGGACTTCCGACCGGGCGCCTGGCCTCCGGCGCCCCGGCCGACCTGGTGCTGTGCGACCTGAACGCGCCGGTCATCATCGACGCCGACAAGCTGGTGTCGAAATCCAAGAACTCGCCCTTCGACGGCCGCCGCCTGCAGGGCCAGGTCGTGATGACCGTCTGCGGCGGGAAGATCGTCCACCGGCTCGCGGAGTAGACGAATGACCGAAGCCGCCGTTGTCGATGACAGACGGCGCTTCTGGCGCTCACTGCTGATTTTCGGTCTGGCCGGACCCTACATCGGCCTGACGCTCGCGCTCCTCGTCATGACCGGGATGGGTCTGGCGAAGGGCATGGCTCCGCAGATCCTGGCGCCGAGCATGGCGGCCTTGGCGATAGTATCGGCCGTGTTTGCCGTTCCTGTCGGAGGCATCCCGGCGCTGCTCGCGGGCCTGGCGGCCGCCATGTTTCGGACACGGGGGCGCACCGGATGGACCTACTATTCCCTGTGCGCTCTGGCTGGTGGGATCTCGACGGCGATCATTCCGATGGTCTTTCGTTCCGGCTTCGCGATCTGGATCCCGGTCGGCGCCGCGACCGCCATGATTTGCGCATGGCTCACGCGCCAGCGATGATCATCCGAGTCAACGCCCCTCGGCGTTGAGCGAGTTCCATAAGAACAACTTTTACGGTATCAGGGGCGGGACATGGAAGATCTGGCGCAAACCGTCTGGCTGACGCTCGGGCTGATCGTCGTGGGGGGCTATCTCCTCGGCTCGATTCCGTTCGGCATGATCGCCACGCGGCTGGGCGGGGCGGGGGACATCCGCAAGATCGGCTCGGGCAACATCGGGGCGACCAACGTCCTTCGGTCGGGCCGCAAGGACCTGGCGGCCATCACCCTGATCGGCGACGCCGGCAAGGGCGTGGTCGCGGTGCTGCTGGCCCGCTGGCTGACCAACGACACCCCCGCGATGGTCGCCATCGCCGGCGGGGCCGCCTTCGTCGGCCACCTGTTCCCGGTCTGGCTGAAGTTCAATGGCGGCAAGGGCGTGGCGACCTTCTACGGCGTGCTGCTGACCGCCGCCTGGCCGGTCGGTGTGCTGGCGGCGCTGACCTGGCTGGCGATGGCGGCCCTGTTCCGCATCTCCTCGCTGGCCGCCCTGACCGCCGCCGCCCTCGCGCCGCTGTTCGCCTTCGCGACGGACCAGCCCTATCCGATCATCCTGCTGTCGGCCTTCATGGCCGTGCTGATCTTCATCCGCCACCACCAGAACATCTCCCGCCTGCTCAAGGGCGAGGAGCCGAAGATCGGGGCGAAGAAGGACGCCGCCCCGACGCCCGAGAGGCCGTGACAGGCGCGCCGCCGACCGACGGGGAGCGTCTCGCCTGGCTGAGGCTGGCCAGGACGCCCAACGTCGGACCGGTGGCGTTCGATCACCTCACCACCCGCTTCGGCTCGGCGCAGGCGGCGCTGGATGCCCTGCCCCGGCTGGTCCAGCGCGGATCTGTCCCGCAGCCGCCGTCCATCGACGCGGCGCGTCATGAGCTGGAGGCCGGCGACCGACTCGGCGCCCGGCTGATTCTGGCCTGCGAGCCCGCCTTCCCGCCCCTGCTGGCCGCGCTCGACCCGCCGCCGCCGCTGATCTGGGTGCTGGGCGATGCGACGGTGCTGTCGCGTCCGGCCGTCGGCGTGGTCGGAGCCCGCGTCGCTTCGGCGGCCGGCCAGCGTTTCGCCCGGACCCTCGCTGTCGATCTCGGCAAGACCGGGCTTGTCGTGGTGTCCGGTCTGGCGCGCGGCATCGACGGTGCGGCGCACGAGGGCGCCCTGGAGACCGGCACGGTCGCGGTGCTGGGCGGCGGCGTCGGCGACCTCTATCCGCCCGAGCATGCGGACCTTCACGCCCGCATCGCCGCGCGGGGCGCCATCGTCTCCGAGAGCCCACCCGACCATCGCGCCCAGGCCCGTGACTTCCCGCGTCGCAACCGCCTGATCAGCGGCCTGTCGCGCGCCGTGGTGGTGGTCGAGGCCGAGTTGAAGTCCGGCTCGCTGATCACCGCCCGGCTGGCCGCCGAACAGGGGCGCGAGGTGCTGGCCGTGCCGGGATCGCCGCTGGATCCCCGGGCGCGCGGGACCAACGACCTGCTGCGACAGGGCGCCGCCGTCTGCGAAGGTGTCGACGACGTGCTGCGGGTGCTGGAAGGGCTGGGCGGCCTGCGCGAGCCCGAGCGTCGGACCTGGCGCGGTCCGGTCGCCCCCGAGCCCGACGCGGCCTTGCAGGACCGGCTGGCCGACCTGCTGTCGCCGACGCCGGTCTCGCCCGACGATCTGGTCCGCGCGGCCGCGGCGCCGGCCCCGGCGGTGTTCGCGGCCCTGGTCGAGCTGTCGCTGGCCGGACGGGCCGTCTTCGCTCCCGACGGGACAGTCTCGAAGGCCTGAACAGCAAAAAGGCGACCCTCTCGGATCGCCTTTCGCCGCTTCAACTGAACCGCGCAGGTCCCTACCGGAAACCTGGAAGCACCGCGGGGCCCCACGCCCTGACGGTCCGTCGCCGGCCCGTCGTCGCGAGCACTATCGGGCCCGATCTATTGGCGCGCAACGCGCCACAACGTTTCGGCCGCACTTCCGCCGCCGCCTGTGTTCCGCAAACCACGGTCTCCCGCGCCGCTGAATGGTCACAATCGCGGCTTGGGACGGCCATATGAGCCGGTGAGATTGCCAGCGTCGGTCGATCGCATCCGGTCCGGATCCTGAACAGCCCCCCCAGCCCCCCGTATCGGGCGCCGGTCGGCCGACACCCTCCCCCACACTCAGTCCCGCCGCCGCGACATCACACGATGATCGCGACCATCACCATGACCAGGCCGAGCGTGGCGATGTTCCAGCTGAAGGTGCGCAACCAGGGCACGCCGACGGCGTAGAGGGGCAGGAACGCCACCCGTCCTGCGACATACAGAAGGCTGCCCAGCGTGCTGATGCGGTCTTCCTGCCCGAGATGCGACAGCAGCAGCACCGCCGCCGCGAAGATGGCGAAGGTCTCAAGGAAGTTGCGCTGCGCCCGGTCCAGGCGGCCGGCGACGCCGACCGGCCGCAGGTCCTCGTCGCGGGCCCCGACGGTGTAGCGATTGCCGACCTGGGCCTTGAAGGTGAAGGAGGCCGCGGTCAGGTGGACCAGCCCCAGAACCATCCCCGCAAGCAGCGACCAGAGCTCGATGCTCATTCACGCCTCCCGTGTTGAAGCGCCGACAATAGCGCATCGGAAAGGGCGCCGCGCCGCGATTCGGGGTGGACGAAACCGCGCCAAGTTGACATTGCCCCTGCCCCGCCCCCACTTTCCGCGCTCGCTCGGCAGGCGACCCTGCCCGCCGACTCTCCTGATCATTCCCGGAAAAGCATGCACGTCGTCGTCGTCGAGAGCCCGGCCAAGGCCAAGACCATCAACAAGTACCTGGGCTCGGGCTACAAGGTTCTCGCCTCCTACGGCCACGTCCGCGACCTGCCTTCCAAGGATGGTTCGGTGAAGCCGGACGACGACTTCTCGATGAGCTGGGAGGTCGACGCCAAGTCGGCCAAGCGGATCAGCGACATCGTCGACGCCGTGAAGGGCGCCGACACCCTGTTCCTCGCCACCGACCCCGACCGCGAGGGTGAGGCGATCAGCTGGCACCTGCTGGAAGTCCTGCAGAAGAAGAAGGCGCTCAAGGACGTGAAGGTCCAGCGGGCGACCTTCAACGCCATCACCAAGACCGCCGTCCTCGACGCCATCGCCCATCCGCGCGAGATCGACATGGAGTTGGTCGAGGCCTATCTGGCCCGCCGCGCGCTGGACTACCTCGTCGGCTTCACCCTCTCGCCGGTGCTGTGGCGCAAGCTGCCGGGCAGCCGCTCGGCCGGGCGGGTGCAGTCGGTCAGCCTGCGTCTGATCGTCGACCGCGAACTCGAGATCGAACGCTTCCGGACCCAGGAATACTGGACCGTCGAGGCCGACGTCGCCGCCGGCGCCGATCCGTTCCTGGCCCGGCTGGTCAAGCACGACGGCAAGAAGCTCACCAAGTTCGACCTCGGCAACGAGGCCTCCGCCCAGGCCGCCCAGGCCGCGGTGCAGGCCGCGACCTTCAAGGTCCACTCGGTCGAGAAGAAGCCCGCGAAGCGCACGCCGCCGCCGCCCTTCACCACCTCGACCCTGCAGCAGGAAGCCTCGCGCAAGCTCGGCTTCTCGGCCCAGCGCACCATGCAGGCCGCCCAGAAGCTGTACGAGGGCATCGACATCGGCGGCGAGACCGTCGGCCTGATCACCTACATGCGGACCGACGGCGTCCAGTCTGCGCCCGAGGCGCTGGACGAGGCCCGCCGCGTGATCGGCGGCCTGTACGGCAAGGATTACGTCCCCGAGACGGCCCGCCACTACAAGACCAAGGCCAAGAACGCCCAGGAGGCGCACGAAGCCATCCGCCCGACCTCGCTGGAGCGTAATCCCGGGTCCCTGCGGCTGGAGAGCGACCTGGGCCGGCTCTATGAGCTGATCTGGAAGCGGATGATCGCCTCGCAGATGGAAGCGGCGCGGATCGAGAAGACCACGGTCGAGATCGAGAGCAGCGATGGCCAGACCGGCCTGCGCGCCACCGGCCAGGTGATCCAATTCCCCGGCTACCTCGCCGTCTACGAGGAAGGCCGCGACGACGCCGAGGACGAGGACAGCGCCCGCCTGCCGGTCATCAACGAAGGCGCCGACGCCCGCGTGCTGCGCGCCAGGGCCGACCAGCACTTCACCGAACCGCCCCCGCGCTATTCGGAAGCCAGCCTGGTCAAGAAGATGGAAGAGCTCGGCATCGGCCGGCCCTCGACCTACGCCTCGATCCTGACCGTGCTGCGCGACCGCGCCTATGTCCGGGTGGAGAAGCAGCGCTTCATCCCCGAGGACAAGGGCCGGCTGGTCACCGCCTTCCTGGAAGAGTTCTTCAAGCGCTACGTCGAGTACGACTTCACCGCCGCGCTGGAGGAGAAGCTCGACCTCGTCTCCGACGGCAAGCTGGACTGGAAGGAGTTCCTGCGGGACTTCTGGAAGGACTTCCACGCCGCCGTCGGCGAGATCGCCGAGCTGCGCGTCACCAACGTGCTGGACGCCCTCAACGAAGCGCTCGGTCCGCACATCTTCCCGGCCAAGGCCGACGGCTCCGACCCGCGCCTCTGCCCGACCTGCAATGTCGGCCAGCTGAGCCTCAAGACCGGCAAGTTCGGCGCCTTCATCGGTTGCTCCAACTATCCGGAGTGCCGTTTCACCCGCCCGATCGCCCAGCCGGACGGTGAGGGCGAGGCCGCCGACGGCGACCGCGAGCTGGGGGTGAACCCCAGGACCGGTCAGGCGGTCTGGCTCAAGAACGGGCGGTTCGGCCACTACGTCGAGGAAACCCCTGCCGAGGGCGACAAGCCCAAGCGTTCCAGCCTGCCCAAGGGCTGGCCGCCGGCGGCTATGGACATCGACAAGGCCTTGCGTCTGCTCGAGCTACCCCGCGAGATCGGCAAGCACCCCGAGGATGGCAAGACCATCACCGCGGGCCTGGGCCGCTACGGGCCCTTCGTGCTGCACGAAGGCACCTACGCCAACCTCGAGAGCATCGACGAGGTGTTCGAGGTGGGCCTGAACCGCGCCGTCACCGTGCTGGCCGAGAAGCGGGCCGGCGGCGGCAAGGGCGGTCGGGCCACGGCCGCCGCCCTCAAGGACCTGGGCGCCCACCCCGAGGACGGCCAGGCGATCAAGATCCTGTCCGGTCGCTTCGGCCCCTACATCAAGCACGGCGCGACCAACGCCAACGTCCCGCGCGGCAAGGAGCCGACCGAGATCACGCTGGAGGAAGCCGTGGCCCTGCTGGCCGAACGTGCGGCCAAGGGCGGCGGCAAGAAGCCGGTCAAGGCGAAGAAGGCCGCGGCGCCGAAGACCAAGGCCGAGAAGGCGCCGGCCGCGGCGAAGAAGAAGCCGGCCGCGAAGAAGAAGGCCCCGGCGAAGGCGGCGAAGGCGGCGGCGGAGTAGCCCTCGCCTCCGGGGCCTCAGCGCGTCGGCGGAAGAGCCCGCTTGATCCCGCGCGTGAAGCCGCTGGGGAAGACCGTCAGGTGGTCCTCGGCGTCAACGACGGTCGAGGCGACAGTCAGGCCCGCGTACCCGCGGCTGCGCAGCCGCTCCTCGAAGCGCCTGTTGTCGCCGACCATGTCCTTGGTAGTGGTGTAGCGGGGATCACCCGGCTTCAGGGTCTCGAAGGCTCCGATGTACAGGAACACGTCGGCCGGCAGGTCCTTGTTGGCGGCGGCGTAGCGCTCCTCGACGCCGAACATGTGACCCCGGTCGTACCAGAGCGACGGGCTGCCCAGAATGTAGTGGCTGAAGGTCGTCGGCTGGGTGAACAGGATGTGGGCGCCCAGCAGCCCGCCGTAGGAATGGCCCATGTAGACGCGACGCTTTGGATCGGTGCGGAAGCGGCCATCGACGAACGGCAGAACCTGGGTGCGGACATAGTCGGCATAGGCCGCAGCCCCGCCGTGGACCATTCCCGTCGACTTGCCGCCAGAGCCGCGGGGCGTGGTGGTGTAGTCGCGATTTCGGCTGACCACCGGGTCATCGCCCTCGGCGTATGACAGGCCGACCAGGATGAAGTCCTCCAGCCCCTCGCCGCCGCCGCCCACCCGGCGCGAGATGCTGCCGATCAACGGAAAGGCGTAGGGGGCGTCGGTGACGTAGACGACCGGATATCGGCGGTTCGGCTCCTTCTCATATGAAGCCGGCAGGCCGACAAAGGCCTCGTAGCTTCGTCCGGACACGGGGTCGGGGACCGTCCAGACCTGCGTTCCTGCGAGCTGGTAGGGGCGTCCCTCCCCTGCCACTGCTGCGGGAGGCTGGGACCGCGCCGGCGCCGAACAGGCCGCCAGGACCAGGACGGCGGCCAGCACCATCATCGTCGTCTTCATGGAATCGCCCCGTTCATTCCGACCTTCGGCACGGAACCCTGCCGTTGAATGTGGCGGTCGCTGGGCGGGCCGCGACCATAGTCTTCTTGCCCTCGCTCGCCCCTTCGCCGCATACCCCTTCGTTCCCGAATCGTTCGATGCTGTCGCTTACATGACTTCCCCTGCCCTTCCCCTGTTCGGCGATGACGACGACGCGCTCAAGCCCGTGCCGGCCAGCCCGCTGGCCACGCCGCACGAGCCGCGTCCTGATCCGAAGGCCGTGACCTCCGCCAAGTCTGCCTCGCGTGAGCCGACCCCGCCCAGCGGCGCCTATGACGCCAGCGCCATCGAGGTGCTGGAGGGGCTTGAGCCGGTCCGCATGCGACCGGGCATGTACATCGGCGGCACCGACGAGCGGGCGCTGCATCACCTGTTCGCCGAGATTCTCGACAACTCCATGGACGAGGCCGTCGCCGGCCACGCCAGGCTCATCGAGGTCAGCCTCGACGCCGACGGCTATCTGACCGTCAGGGACGATGGTCGCGGCATGCCCGTCGACCCGCACCCCAAGCATCCGGGCAAGTCGGCGCTGGAAGTGATCATGACCGTCCTGCACGCGGGCGGGAAGTTCAGCGGCAAGGCCTACGAGACCTCCGGCGGCCTGCACGGCGTCGGCGCCAGCGTGGTCAACGCCCTGTCCTCGGAACTGGAGGTCACCGTCTGGCGCGACGGCTTCGAGCATCGCCAGGCCTTCTCGCGCGGCAAGCCGGTCGGCGGCCTCGTGCAGGTCGGCCCGTCCCGCAAGAAGGGCACCCAGGTCCGGTTCCTGCCCGACACCCAGATCTTCGGCGACAACCTGGTCTTCAAGCCGGCGCGGCTCTACCGCATGGCGCGGTCCAAGGCCTATCTGTTCCGCGGCGTACAGATCAAATGGTCCTGCGACCCCTCGCGGATTCATGACCAGACGCCGCCGGAAGCCGTCTTCCACTTCCCCAACGGTCTGGCCGACTTTCTGGCCGAGCGGACGAAGGGCGTTTCCACCGTCACCGAGACCGCCTTCAGCGGGCGTATCGAGCGGACCGGCGAGGCCGGCGCCGTCGAATGGGCGGTGACCTGGACGCCGCAGGGCTTCGGCGAGGCCGACGGCTTCATGCAGTCCTACTGCAACACCGTGCCCACGCCCGAGGGCGGCACGCACGAGGCCGGCTTCCGCGCCGCCCTGACCAAGGGCCTCAAGGCCTATGCCGAGATGGTCAACGAGAAGCGCGCCGGCATCATCACCGCCGACGACGTGATCGCCAACGCCGGCGCCCTGATCAGCGTCTTCATCCGCAACCCCGAATTCCAGGGCCAGACCAAGGAGCGGCTGTCATCGTCGGACGCCCAGCGGCTGGTCGAGACCGCCCTGCGCGATCCTTTCGACCATTGGCTGACCGCCTCGCCCAAGGCCGCCCGCGCGCTGCTCGACTTCGTGGTCGAGCGGGCCGAGGAGCGGCTGAAGCGCCGCAAGGACAAGGAAGTCTCCCGCGCCTCGGCGACCCGCAAGCTGCGGCTGCCGGGCAAGCTGGCCGACTGCTCGGGCAGCGCCATGGACGGCAGCGAGCTGTTCCTGGTCGAGGGCGACAGCGCCGGCGGCAGCGCCAAGCAGGCGCGCGACCGGCGCACCCAGGCCATCCTGCCCCTGCGCGGCAAGATCCTGAACGTCGCCAGCGCCACCGGCGAAAAGCTGATGGGCAACAAGGAGCTGGCCGACCTGATGCTGGCCCTGGGCGTCCAGGGCGGCAGCAAGTACCGCGAGGACGATCTCCGCTACGACCGCATCATCATCATGACGGACGCCGACGTCGACGGCGCCCACATCGCCAGCCTGCTGATCACCTTCTTCTACCGGACGATGCCGGAGATGGTGCGGGGCGGGAAACTGTATCTGGCCATGCCGCCGCTCTACCGGATCAGCGACGGCAAGAAGTCCCTCTACGCCCGCGACGACGCCCACAAGGACGAGCTGCTGGCCACGGTGTTCAAGGGCAAGAAGCCGGAGATCGGCCGCTTCAAGGGCCTGGGCGAGATGATGCCGGCCCAGCTCAAGGAAACCACCATGGACCCGGCCAAACGGACGCTGGCCCGGGTGACGCTGCCCCGCGACGAAGGGCACGTGGAGGATCTGGTCGAGACGCTGATGGGCCGCAAGCCCGAGCTTCGCTTCCGCTTCATCCAGGAGAACGCGGAGTTCGCGGCGGCGGACGTCGATATCTGACCAGATATCGGGCAGGAAGCCGCCCGGCGCGGACGCATCCTTCGAAATTCTATACTCACGCTCTTCACAGATAAGCTCATTGAGCCTTGGCCGGATCGGGCCCGGGCCGCGTCAATGAAACTCTCATCAAGCTTTTTTGACCGGAACGTCCGACCGTCCCGGGCGTTATGCGGATACGTTGCCGGCCGCTAGGTCGCCCGACGGCGTATGCACGGGGCTTTGAATGCTGAACATCGAACTTGATCGCCCGCCTCCGACCACGGAGGCGCGCCCGCCCATGCCGCACCCGGACAGCGCGGCCCTCTTCCTGGATCTCGACGGCACGCTGGCGCCCATTGCGGCGACGCCTGACGCGGTGGTCGCCGACCGTCGACGCACCCGGCTGCTGTGCCGGGTCGTAGAGCGGTTCCAGGGCCGCGTCGCCGTCCTGAGCGGCCGCTCCATCGCCGAGGTCGACCGCATCCTCGACGGCGCCGTGGCCAACGTGGCCGGCGTGCACGGGCTGGAGCGCCGCCTCGCGCCCAATGACATCACCGCCGTGCCGCCGCACCCGGCGCTGGCCCGCGCCGAGGAAACGCTCGCCTGTTTCGCGAAGGGGCAGCGCGGCCTGCTGGTGGAAAGCAAGTCCAGGTCCGTCGCCCTGCACTATCGCGGCCATCCGCCGGCAGAAGACGCCTGCCTCGATATCGGCCGGCGCCTGGCGGTCATGCACGGCCTGCAGCTGCAGGAAGGTCGGATGGTCGTGGAACTGCGCACGCCCGGGCCGGACAAGGGCGACAGCCTGAAGCTGTTCATGGCGCAGCCGTCGTTCGCCGGGGCCACGCCGGTGATGGTCGGCGACGACCTGACCGACGAGCACGCCTTCGAGGCGGCCCGGGACCTGGGCGGCTGGAGCGTCCTGGTGGGCGATCCCCGCCCGACCGCAGCGCTGTACCGCCTGCGCGATCCGGCCGCCGTCCTGGCCTGGCTGGAGGAGGCCGTCTCGTGAGCCGCCTGATCGTCGTTTCCAATCGTGTCAGCCTGCCGCGCGAAACCGGCGGCGGCTCAGTCGGCGGGCTGGCGGCGGCGCTCGGCGCGGCGCTTCGCGAGCATCAGGGCGTCTGGTTCGGCTGGAGCGGCGAGACCACGCCGCAGTACACCGGGCAGATCGCGATGGAGCGTATCGGCGACGTGACCCTGGCGCGGGTCGACCTCGAACCCATCGACGTCGACGAGTACTACAACGGCTACGCCAACAAGACGCTCTGGCCACTGTTTCATGACCGCATCGACCTGACGGCCTACGAGCGTTCGTTCGACGCCGGCTATGCCCGGGTCAACGCCCGCTTCGCCCAGGCGCTGGCGGCGCTGATCGGGCCCGACGATCTGATCTGGGTGCACGACTACCATCTGGCCCCGCTGGCGCGAGAGCTGCGGGCGCTGGGGGTGAAGAACCGGATCGGCTTCTTCCTGCACATCCCGTGGCCGGCCCGCCAGCTGCTGGTCACCCTGCCCGGTCACCGCAAGCTCGTGGAGGCGCTGTTCCACTACGACGTTGTCGGCTTCCAGACCCAGGACAACCTGTCGGCCTTCACCGGCTATCTCGCCAACGAGATCGGCGTGGGCCTGCCCGACAGCCAGGGCATGGTCTCGGCGTTCGGGCGGCGGACCCGCCTGGGCGCCTTTCCGATCGGCATAAAGCCGGACGATTTCTCGGACGGCGCCCTGTCGCCTGGCGGCCAGGAGTCGTTCGCGCGGATGCAGGAGTCCATGGCGGGCCGGCGCATGATCGTCGGCGTCGACCGGCTGGACTACTCCAAGGGGCTGGAGGAGCGCTTCCTCGCCTACGAGCAGTTCCTGGCGATGCAGGAGGCGCAGCGGGAGAAGGTCTTCATGCTGGAGATCGCCACCCTGAGCCGCGACGCGGTCGAGGCCTACCAGGATCTCCGCGGGCGTCTCGACGCCATCGCCGGCCGGGTGAACGGCGCCTACGGGACCATGGACTGGGTGCCGCTGCGCTACGTCAATACGGGCTACCGCCAGGACGAACTGGCCGGCATCTACCGCGCGGCCGCCGTCGGGCTGGTGACTCCGCTCCGGGACGGCATGAACCTGGTCGCCAAGGAGTACGTCGCCTCGCAGGACCCGGAGGATCCCGGCGTGCTCATCCTGTCGCGCTTCGCGGGCGCGGCGGCGCAGATGGGGTCGGCGCTGATCGTCAACCCGTACGACCGGGACGAGGTCTCCGGCGCGATCCAGCGCGCCCTAACCATGGGCTACGCCGAACGCCGGCGGCGCTGGGACAAGCTGATGGACACCGTCATCACCGAGGACATCGCCGCATGGCGCGAATCCTTCGTCGACGCCCTGAAGGGCGACGTGCGCTCCGCTCGCGCCAGTCTGGCGAACGACGCGGCCTGATCAGGGCAGACTGATCCGGGGCGGATGAGGCCATCCGCCCCGGGACAGACCCTAGCGCCCTTCCTGGATGGTGACCGTCACCGGCGCGCCGCCCTGGCCGGTCGACTGCCAGCTGTCGCCGACGTTCTTGCTGACCGTCTTGGAGCAGGAGGGCGGCGTAGGCTCGGGGCTGGATTGGGTGAAGCAGGTCTGGCTGCCGGAGATGGCCCAGGTGCCGGCGCTCTCGCCCGCCGGGCTGCTGCCGGTGTAGGTGCCGTCCTCGTTGACGTAGAGGTTCACAGTCGTGCCGTCGCCGTAGGTGATCACCACGGTGTTGCCGTAGGCGGTGGCCATCGGATCGGCCAGGGCCGGACCGGCCAGCATCGCGGCGGCGAGCGCCACGGTCGCAAGAAGTCGCATGTTTGAGTTTCCCACCCCAAGTGTTGTCGCAGGCTCGCCTCGTGGGCGAACGCGGGCAGGCTAACCCGAAAAACGGCGTTCCGTTAACCCTTGTCGGACGATCAGGGCAGCGCGCCGCGACCGGCGGTCAGGGTATGGCGCACGGGCTCGCCCTTCAGGCCCCTGGCGGTCCAGCTGGCGCCGACGCCGCCGCCAGTCGGCGGAATGGCCGTGCAGAAGGCGAGCGGGACGTAGAACGGACGCTTCTGGGTCATGCAGACCTTCTGGCCCTTGATCTCCCAGGACCCGCCGGTGCGCTGCCCGTTGGCGCGCTGGGCGTCGTAGGCGCCGTTCGGATGGAGCCAGAGCAAGGTGCGCTTGCCGTCCGGATAGACGCTGACAATGGTGTTGTTGAAGGCGGGGTTCAGCACCTCGGGCGTCGGCGCCGCGGCGAGGGCGGCGGCCAGGATGGCGCCGGCGATCAACTGAACGGACATCGGCTTCCTCCTCGCCGTATACGGACGACAGTTCATCACATATCCGTTGCGCAATCGTCATCAAAACTCTCGCCCCCGGTGAGGCGGCGACGTCGCCTATTGACGTTCACGCACGGGGCGGCCATTGCGCCCCGGCTCATGGACAGCCCGCAACAGCCCCGGTCCGCTCTGGACAGTCTTCAGGCCGGACGCGCCTTCGCCGCGCTCGCCGTGCTGCTGTTCCATGTCGAGCTGACGCTGGCCTTGCCGCAGTACCTGGGCGCCGACACCTTCCCGGTCTTCCGGTCGGGCTATTCCGGGGTGCACTTCTTCTTCGTGCTCAGCGGCTTCGTGATCATGATGGCCCACGGGCGGGACATCGGTCGGCCAGGCCGCACGCCGGTCTTCGCCTGGAAGCGGATCCGACGGATCTATCCCCCGCTGTGGGCCGCCCTGCTTATCGCGATCCCGGCGACGCTGGTGTGGCCGGTGCTCAACAACGGGGTCGGGTTCACCGCGCTGGACGTCCTGTCGGCCGTCGCGCTGACCCCCGACACCCATGATCCCCTCCTGTCGGTGATCTGGACGCTGCGACACGAGGCCCTGTTCTACGCCGTGTTCGGCCTTGTCCTGTGGCGGCCGAGGATCGGCCTGGCCGTCGCGGCTGTCTGGATGGCGTTTTCAGCGACATTGCCGTGGCTGGGCATCGACGGCTGGCTGAGGTTCTTCTTCACCAGCCAGCACCTGCTGTTCGCGCTCGGCGCCGCCGCGTTCGTGGCGTTCGAGCGCGGCAAGGTTCCGCTGCCGGGGGCAATGATGGCCGCCGGACTGCTGTTGTTCGCGACGACCTGGGCCATCCCGGTGATGAAGCTGCCGCTGAACGGCATCATCGGCAACTGGAGCTTCGGCCTGGGCGCGACCCTCGCGATCGTGGGCGCCGCGAGCCTGGAGCGGACTCGGGGCCTGCCCGTCCCGCGGTGGCTGTCGTTCCTGGGCGAGGCGTCCTACGCCATCTACCTGGTTCATGCGCCGGTGGTGTACGCGGCGACGGCCGGGGGCCTGGCGATCGCCCCCCAGCTGCGCCAGACGCCGGTTCTGCTGTTCGCGCTGGTCGCCGCCGCATCGCTGGCCGCGGGCCTCGCCTTTCACCGGTGGGTCGAGCGGCCGCTCCTCGACCGGCTGCCCCACACGCCGCCGCGGCGCCGGACCGGCCCGCCGCCGAAGACGCCCGCGCCCTAGGCGGAGCAAGGCTTTCGTTGACTTTTCGGGGTTTGTGGCTATTAGACCGCATGCTCCGGGCAGGTCTGGCGAATCCGCGCCGCCCGCTCGCCCAATGATCCGGGCGGCTCGGCGCTTTCGATTTAAGCGAGACATGACCGAATTTTCCCAGCTGGGGCTTAGCGCCTCCACACTCAAGGCAGTGGCCGATACCGGCTACACCACCGCCACGCCGATCCAGGAACAGGCCATCCCGGTGGCCCTCGCCGGCCGCGACGTTCTGGGCATCGCCCAGACCGGCACCGGCAAGACCGCGGCCTTCACCCTGCCGATGATCGACCGGCTCTCGGCCGGCCGCGCCCGGGCCCGCATGCCGCGCGCCCTCGTCCTGGCTCCGACCCGCGAACTGGCCGACCAGGTCGCCAGCAGCTTCGAGAAGTACGCCAAGGGCACCCGCCTGTCGTGGGTGCTGCTGATCGGCGGCGTGTCGATGAATGACCAGGTGTCCGCGCTCGACAAGGGCGTCGACGTCCTGATCGCCACGCCCGGCCGCCTGCTCGACCTGTTCGAGCGCAGCAAGATCCTGCTGACCGGCGTGCAGATGATGGTCGTCGACGAAGCCGACCGCATGCTCGACATGGGCTTCATCCCGGACATCGAGCGCATCTTCAAGCTGACCCCGCCGAAGAAGCAGACGCTGTTCTTCAGCGCCACCATGCCGCCGGAAATCACCCGGCTGACCAAGCAGTTCCTGAACGACCCGACCCGGATCGAGGTCTCCCGCCCGGCCACCACCGGCGAGAACATCACCCAGTTCCTGGCCCGCATCCCTTCGAACGATCCCAAGGCCAAGCGCACGGCGCTGCGCAGCCTGATCGACCGCAGCGAGATCCAGAACGGCATCGTCTTCTGCAACCGCAAGAGCGAGGTCGACATCGTGGCCAAGTCTCTGCGGACGCACGGCTATGACGCCGGCGCCATCCACGGAGACCTCGACCAGGCCACGCGGATGAAGACGCTCGACAGCTTCCGCAAGGGCGAGCTGAAGCTGCTCTGCGCCTCGGACGTCGCCGCCCGCGGCCTCGACATCCCGGCCGTGAGCCACGTGTTCAACTACGACGTCCCGCACCACGCCGACGACTACGTGCACCGCATCGGCCGCACCGGCCGCGCCGGTCGCAAGGGCGAGACGTTCATGATCGTCACCCCGGCGGACGACAAGAACCTCGACAAGGTCATCAAGCTGACCGGCAAGATGCCGGAGGAAGCGCTGTTCGAGGGCATCGACTGGTCGACGCTCAAGACCGAGCAACGGCACAAGGACGCCGCCAAGAAGGATCGCGAACGCAGCCGCAGCCGCAGCGACCGTCCGGGCCGTGGACGCCCCGAGTCGGAGACCTCCGTGGTCTCGATGAAGGCGATCACCACGTCCGACGCCAGTGAAGCCGCCGCCGCCCGCCCGCCCCGTCCCGCCAGGGCCGCGACGGCGCCGGTGGTCGAGGCCGAGGCCGAGACCCCCAGGGCCGAAAAGCCTGCCCGCCGGCGCCGCGCGCCGCGTGGCGAGGCGGCCGAGGGCGCGACTGTGGCGCCCGAAGCCGTCGACGTCGCCGCCGCGCCCGCGCCGGTCGAGGTCCAGGAAGCCCGTGAAGACCGCCCGCGCCGCGAGGATCGCCCCCGCCGTGAGGAGCGCCCCCGTCGGGACGAGCGTCCCCGCACCGAGGACCGCCCCCGCCAGGCCGAAGCGCCGCGCCGCGAAGAGCGTCCCGTCGCCGCCGAAGGCCGCGACCGTGACCGCGATCGCCGGCCCGCCCGTGGCCGCGACGACGAGCGCCGCGACAACCAGCATCGCCGGGATCGCGACGACGACGGCGGCCGCGTGGTCGGTTTCGGCAATGATATGCCGGCCTTCATGACCCGCGCGACGCCGCTGACCCCGGCCGGCGCCGACGAGTAGGCTTTGCCCGCTCAGGGCGACGCAAGAAAAAAGGGCGCGGCCTCGGCCGCGCCCTTTGTCGTTCACGCTTCAGGCTGGATCTACTGACCCAGCAGGCCGTCGCAGGCGTCGGCGGCCGCCTGCACCTGCGCGGGCGGCAGGGCGTCCAGACGCGCTTCCTCGGCCCGGCGCTCCTGCTGGCTGGCGCGGCTGTCGGCCGGCGTCAGGTCGGTGCGGGTGGCCAGCGCCAGCGACATCTTCTCGCGGGCGGCGTCCAGTCTGGCGATACGCTTCTTCGTGGCGGCGGACGCCGAATCCGACTCCAGCAGGCCGGCCGCGACCTCATAGGCCGCGATGCAGCGCGCCTGGGCCTTGAAGTCAGGGGCCGCGCTCGCGGGACCAACGGCGATCGCGGCCAGAATGAAGCCCGTAAGGGCGGCGGTACGCATGGCACACTCCAGTGTTCCGGATCCGGAGGGATCCGTGGCGACATATCGTGCGTCGCCATCACGGCTTCAATACGACAGGCCGCCTGACGCCAGCATGAACGGCGGGGTCGCCCCCGCCGCGCCGCCTCAGCGCTTGACCTGACCGCCCAGCATCTTGCGGATCGCCGGCCCGTAGGGCGGACGCATCGCAAGGAGCGGGCCGATGTCCTTCTTCAGCTGGGTGTAGATCGCCTTGCGGTGGCTGAACTCCAGGAAGCCGTCATGGCCGTGGTAGCTGCCCATGCCGGACGGGCCGACGCCGCCGAAGGGGAGCTCTTCCTGAGCCACGTGCATGATCACGTCGTTGATGGTGACGCCGCCGCTGGTGGTCCCGGACAGCACCCGGGCCTTCTCGGCCTCGTCGGTTCCGAACCAGTAGAGGCCCAGCGGCCGCTCGTGGGCGTTGATGTAGTCCAGCGCATCCTGTGACGTCTTGTAGGTCTTCACCGGCAGAACCGGCCCGAAGATCTCCTCCTGCATCACCTTCATGTCGTCGGTGGGATTGAGGATCAGGGTCGGCGGGATCTTGCGGTGCTCCTGCTGGCTGAAGTCCTCGCCCGCCGGATTGATCTCGACGATCTGCGCGCCCATGGCCCGGGCTTCATCGATGTAGCCCTTGATGCGCTCGTAATGCCGCTCGGCGATCACGGCGGTATAGTCAGGATTGTCCTTGAGGGTCGGGAACATGCGGCCGACCGCGCCTTGGGCCTCCTTCACGAACTCGCCGACCTTGCCCTCGGGCGCCAGCACATAGTCGGGCGCCAGGCAGATCTGACCGGCGTTGAGCGTCTTGCCGTTCATGATCCGGGCGGCCGCCGTGGCGATGTCGGCGCTTTCCGACAGGATCACCGGGCTCTTGCCGCCCAGCTCCAGCGTCAGCGGCACGAGGTTCTCGGCCGCCGCGCGCATGACGTGGCGGGCGATCGACGTCGCGCCGGTGAAGATCATGTGGTCGAAGGGCAGGCTCGCGAAGGCCTGGCCGACCTCCGGACCGCCGGTGATCACAGCGATCTCCTCCTCGCTGAACACGCTGCCGAACATGGTCTTCATCAGTTCGGAGGTGACCGGCGTGAACTCGGACGGCTTGATCATGGCCCGGTTGCCGGCGGCGATGATGCCGGCCAGCGGCGCGAAGGTCAGGTTCACCGGGAAGTTCCAGGGACTGATCACCCCGACCACGCCCTTGGGCTGGTAGACCACCTCGGCCTTGGCGCCGAACAGGCCGAGAATGGCCGGCGTGGTCTTGCGCTTCTGGCCCTGCATCCATTTGCGCAGGTGATCCTTGGCGTGCTTCAGCGGGCCGATCGAGCCGCTGACGTCGGTCAGCAGCGTGGCCTCCCGCGAGCGGTTGCCGAAATCGGCGTTGATGGCGTCCTGGATGTCCTTGGAATGGTCGACCAGCAGGCCGATGCAGCGGTCCAGGCGCTCTATCCGTTGCTCGGCCGTCGGGGCGCCGTCGCGCAGGTGCGCCGCCTTCTGCTTGTCGAGAATGGCGAGCATCGCGGCCTTCTGGCCGTCGGCGCCGAGATTGGCGTGGGCGTTCATCCAGGGTCCCTCCGGGAGGCCGGGCTGGTCCCGGCTCAGGTGATCGACGTTCAGAATGACGGCTCCGCGCGCCGCCCGCAAGCGAACCGCGTTCCTTCGCCTTAACCAGTCATTTGGGCCTTGGCGGATAGGGTCTCTCATCTACAGCCGTGGATCGCTCCAGAAAGGATCGATCTGGCCCAGGGGGAATGCACGAATGTCCGCCGACGTCGAAACCAAGATGCGGGGTCCCGAAGCCTACAAGGTCGCCCACGAGACCCTCGATGTCATGGAGCGCCACGCCGTTTGGCCGACTCCGCTGAATTTCGAGCTGTGGTCGCACTTCGTGGCCGACCCGACCGGCGCGCTAGCCCTCGAGCTCAATCGCCTGATCTTGTCGGGCGAACCGATGACCGAGACGGTCAGCGAGGAACTCGCCGCCGCCTACCTGCCCAAGGCGCGCCTGAACGAACAGATCCGCGACGCCGGGGATCAGCTGTCCAAGGAACTGGCCGCTGTCTCCACCGCGATCCGCGAGGCCCAGAAGTCGAACGAGACCTACGGCCAGACGCTGGCCAGCGCCGGCAAGGGGCTGACCGACGCCAAGGACGCCAGCCAGATCAAGGCGATGGTCGACTCGCTGTCGACCGCGACCCGCCGGGTCCAGAAGGAAAACAAGTCGCTCGAGAAGCGGCTCGCCGAATCGACCAGCGAGGTCCAGCGCCTGCGCGAGCACCTGGAGCAGGTCCGCCGCGACGCCACCACCGACGGCCTGACGAACCTGGCCAACCGCAAGGCCTTCGACGACGAGTTCGCCCGCGCCTGCGCCGAAGCCGACGAGAACGGCACGGTCCTGACCGTCGCCGTGCTCGACATCGATCACTTCAAGAATTTCAACGACACCTGGGGCCACCAGACCGGCGACCAGGTCATCCGCTATGTCGCCAGCGTCATCGGGCGTCTCGGCTGCACGCCGCGCTTCTCGGCCCGCTACGGCGGCGAGGAATTCGCGATGATCTTCCCGGGCGAAGACGCGGCCGTCGTCGAAGGCTGCCTGGAGGAAATCCGCGAGGAAGTCGCCTCGCGCATGCTCAAGCGTCGCTCGACCAACGAGGACCTCGGCACCGTTACGATCTCCTCGGGACTGGCGACCCGCCGCGAAGGCGAAAGCGGCATCTGCGTGATGGAACGGGCCGACGCGGCGCTCTACGCCTCCAAGCGCAGCGGCCGCAACCGGGTCACCAACGCCGAGGTCGTCCCGGTCGCGGCCTGATCGCGACGGCCCCCGCCGCGGGGCGCCGCGCCGCCGCCTGATTTTTTCCGTTGGCGTTCCGCCGCGTTATGGGCGCTAGCGTCCCTCCCAAAGAGACACCAGGGAGGATGTTCGCGTGGACTATACCAAGATCAAGGTCGAAGTGACCGACGGCGTTGCCGTGATCACGCTCAACGACCCGGGCACCATGAACGCCGCCGGCCTGGACCTGGCCGGCGAGCTCTCCCATGCCTTCAGCAACATCGCGGCCGGCAATGTGAAGGCCCGCGCCATCGTGCTGACCGGCGAAGGCCGCGGCTTCTGCTCGGGCGCCAACCTGGCGGGCGGCGGAGCCACCGCGCGTGAACTGGACGTCGACGGCAAGCCGGACGCCGGCCGGGCGCTGGAGACCACCTACAATCCGCTGGTCACCCAGATGCGCGACTGCCCGCTGCCGGTGGTCACCGCCGTCAACGGCGCGGCGGCCGGCGTCGGCTGTTCGCTGGCCCTGCTCGGCGACCTGATCGTGGCGGGCGAGAGCGCCTACTTCCTGCAGGCCTTCCGCCGCATCGGCCTGGTGCCGGACGGCGGCTCGACCTACCTGCTGCCACGCGCCATCGGCCGCGCCCGGGCCATGGAGATGGCCCTGCTCGGCGAGAAGATCGGCGCCGCCAAGGCGCTGGAGTGGGGCCTGGTCAACCGGGTCGTGCCCGACGCCGACCTGCGCTCGACGGCCATCGAACTGGCGAAGGAACTGGCCAACGGCCCGGCCTCGCTGGGCGCCATCCGCAAGCTGATCTGGGAAAGCCTCGACACCGACTGGACCGGCCAGCTGCAGGCCGAGCGCAAGGCCCAGAAGATCGCCGGCAAGTCCGAGGACTTCATCGAAGGCGTCAGCGCCTTCCTTCAGAAGCGCGTCGCGGCGTTCAAGGGCCGCTGACACGGTCACGCTCTCCCCGTGGGAGAGCTGTCATGGCGGAGCCATGACTGAGAGGGACGCACGGCGGCTGGACGATCCCGCTCAGGGCTTCCCTCTCCGACCCGGCTCCGCCGGGCCACCTCTCCCACGGGGAGAGGATGTTCGTACTAACCATCCCAGGGGCCGGGCCCGATGTCTTCGCGCATCGCCCGGCCCTTTTTCGTTTTCGGCTTGCGGGCCCGCCAGGCGGCCTCGAGTCCAAGCCGGGCCCAGCGCACGGCCTCCTCCGGGTCATCGAGCGCCCGCTCCGGCAGCGACCAGTAGTGCAGAATACCCGTCCGCCCGTCCTTCATGGCGTAGGTGAAGGGCGCACTGCCCTCGGCGTCGAAGGCGGGGCGGTTGTCGTCATCGACCTTCAGATACAGCGTCTCGCCGAACACCAGGGCGAAGGCCGCGTCGTCGACCGACAGGCTGGCGCCGCCGAACATCTTCTTCACGCGCAGGCGGCCGAGGCCGGCCAACAGTTCCTCCAGATGCTCCAGGAATTCCGGGCTGACCGCCATCATCGCTCCATGTGAGCATTTGCTCATTGCGCAGCGCGGTAGAATGTGAGCAAATGCTCACACAAGGAGTCGCCCCGCATGTCCGCCAAGCCTCGCATCGAGCGCGCCGCACTGGAAGTCTTCGTCCGCGACGGCGTCGACGCCGCCACCACCCGCGCCATCGCCAGCCAGGCCGGGGTGTCGGAGGGGGCCCTCTATCGACACTATCGCTCCAAGGACGAACTGGCGATCACCCTGTTCATGACCGTCCACCGCCGCCTCTCGGGCCTGATCGAGGAGAGCGCGGCCAGCGCCGTCGGGATCAGGGCCAAGGCCGCCGCCATCGTCGCGGCCTACTGCCAGGTGGCCGACGAGGACTGGCTGACCTTCAGCTTCCACCTGACCCAGGTCCACCGCTTCATCCCCTACTATCAGGAGGACGGCCGCGATCCGGTCTCGGTGGTCGAGAACGTCATCAAGGCCGCCATGATCACCGCCGAGTTGCCGCCGGCCGATCCGCGCGTGCTGGCCGCCATGGCCATCGGGGTGATCACCCAGACCGCCCAGAACAAGGCCTACGGCCGGATCGGCGACGATCCGCTGTCGGCTCACGCCCTTCTCATGACCGCCGGCGTCCAGGCCGTGCTGTTCGCCCGCTAGGAGCGATCTTCGATGACCTTCCGCAACCGCCTCTTCAACGGCTACTACTGGCTGCTGTCGATCGTCTACGGCCTCAGCGCCGCCATCCTTGCGCTGGCGCCGGGACGAGGGCCGATGACCGGGGCGATCAAGCTCTACACACGCCGCATGCTGTGGGCGATGGACGCGCTGGCCGGCATCAAGGTCGACCTCCGCGGCCAGGAGAAGCTCCCCGAGGGCGCCTTCATCATCGCCGCCAAGCACCACAGCTGGGGCGACGGCTTCGTGATGTTCGCCAATGTGCCGAACCTGTCGTTCGTGACCGGCGACCACATGGAGCGCTTCCCGCTGGTCGGGGCCATCCTGCGCAAGTTCGGCGCGATCATCGTCGACAACTGCGGCGGACCCGAAGCCCGCAAGGCGCTGTCGGAAAGCGCCGCCCAAGTCGCGAAGGAAGGCCGCCGCATCCTGATCTATCCGGAGGGCAACCTGGCCAGGCCGGGCGAGCGGTTCCGCTACCGCACCGGCGTCTACTACATGAGCCGCGACTTCGACCTGCCGGTGGTGCCGGTGGCGACGAACCTTGGCCTGTTCTGGGAGCAGCAGTCGGCAGTGAAGACGCCGGGCAAGGCGACTATCGAGTTCCTCGACCCAATCCCGACGGGGCTGGAGCGCGGCGAGTTCCTCGCCCGGCTGGAAGCGGTCGTCGAGGGCCGCACCCAGGAGCTGATCGCCATGGCGACCGGCGAGCCGCTGCGGGAGTCGGTGCTGGTCCCCGCGCCGGATGAGGTGCGCAAGGCGCAGGCGGCGGCGAAGGAAGCGGCGGCGTGAAGGCCATGCCTTCACCGGGGCAGCGGCAGTTCACACGTCTGATCGTAGCGGGATACTTAGCTGCGGCTTGGGGCGGATTGGTCTGGCTCTACGTCTATGCGCCGCGCTTGACCTGGGTAATGAACGCAGAGATGGCCATCGGCGAGGATGCTCGCAACGTCATTCTGGCTTCGACGATCATCGGCTGCATCGCCTGGACCTTGGTCTCGGCATGGGTAGGACTGACGCGAGGCTGGCGGGTGATATGGCTGTTGCCCGCCTTGCCGCTCGCTTGGGGCGGACCGATCCTTTTCGCGATGCTCGCCTTGGGCTGCGCCGTTCGCGGCCACTGCCTCTAGTTCCCAGGCTCCGCCCCCGCCGGCACGATCGTCACGCTCTCGCCGCAGCCGCAGGCGTCGGTCTCATTCGGATTGCGGAACACGAACTTGCTGCTCAGCCGGCTGACCTCGTAGTCGATCTCGGCGCCGATCAGGAACAGCACCGCCTTGGGGTCGATCAGGATGGTGACGCCGTGATCCTCGATCACCTCGTCCAGCGGATCGGCCTTTTCGGCGTATTCGAGGATGTACTCGGACCCCGCGCAGCCGCCGTTCTTCACGCCCACGCGCAGGCCGGCGTAGGGCTTCTCGGGCTCCTCAAGCGCCTTTCGGGCCATGATCTCCTTCACGCGCTCGGCGGCGGCGTCGCTGAGGGTGACGACCTTGGGGCGCGGGCGGCGGGTTCTTGGGGTCAGCGCAGGTTCCATATCAACACCAAACTCCGATCTCCCCGGCGAAGGCCGGGGTCCACGGTGCAGTCCGTGGGGCGTCAAGATGGGTCCCGGCCTTCGCCGGGATGAGCGGAATCCTGTGCATCAGAACATGTTCAGTTGCAGCTTGGCCTCGTCGCTCATGCGCGAGGGGTCCCAGGGCGGGTCGAAGACCAGGTCGACGGTGCAGGACTTCAGGCCCGGGATCTCCATGACCGCGTCCTCGACCCAGCCCGGCATCTCGCCGGCCACCGGGCAGCCCGGCGCGGTCAGGGTCATGTCGATCTTGACCTCGCGGTCGTCGGAGACGTCGACCTTGTAGATCAGGCCCAGCTCGTAGATGTCGACCGGGATCTCCGGGTCGAACACCGTCTTCAGCTGCTCGACCAGCCGGTCGGTCAGCGCGTCCAGCTCCGCCTGGGGAATGGCGGACGGCGCCTGGGTCTCTGGTGCGGTCTCGGTCATGCGTGTCTCAGGCAAAGAAGCTGCGGGCCTTGACCAGCGCGTCCACGAACGCGTCGGCCTCAGCCTCTGTGTTATATAGGGCGAAGGAGGCCCGGGCGCTCGACGTGACGCCGAAACGGGCCATCAGGGGCTCGGCGCAATGGGTCCCGGCGCGAACCGCCACCCCCTGTTTGTCGAGGATCTGGGCGATGTCGTGGGCGTGGGCGCCCTCGACGGTGAAGCTGAGGATGGCTCCCTTCCCCGGCGCCGTGCCGAGGATGCGCAGCCAGTTGGCGCCGTCCAGCCGATCGACGGCGCGGTCGTAGAGACGGCGCTCATGGGCGGCGATGGCCTCGCGGTCCAGGGCCATGAACCACTCCAGAGCCGCGCCCAGCGCGATGGCCTCGAGGATCGGCGGCGTGCCGGCCTCGAACCGCATCGGCGGCTCGGCGTAGGTTACGCGGTCCTCGGCCACGGTGGCGATCATCTCGCCGCCGCCCTGGTACGGCGGCAGGTCGGCCAGCACCTCGGCCTTGCCGTACAGCACGCCGATGCCGGTCGGACCGTAGAGCTTGTGGCCGGTGGCGACGTAGAAATCGACGTCCAGCGCCTTGACGTCCACGGCCATGTGCACCGCGCCCTGGCAGCCGTCGACCAGCACCAGGGCCCCGGCCGCGTGGGCCGCGTCGGTCAGCTCGCGCACCGGGTTGATCGTGCCCAGCACGTTGGACATGTGAGTGAAGGCGACCAGCTTCGTCTTCTCGCTGATCATCGCCTTTGCGGCGTCGAGGTCGAGCGAGCCATCCTCCAGCACCGGCGCGAACCGCAGCACCACGCCCTTGCGCTCGCGCAGCAGGTGCCATGGCACGATGTTGGAGTGGTGCTCCATCTGGGTGATCAGGATCTCGTCACCGGCGACCAGCCGCTGGCCGAAGGACGAGGCGACCAGGTTCATCGCCTCGGTGCCCCCCTTGGTGAAGATCACCTCGGCGGTCGAGCAGCCCAGGAAGCGCGCAACGGTTTCCCGGGCCTTTTCATAAGCCTCCGTCGTTTCGTTGGCGAGCGTGTGCAGGCCGCGGTGGACGTTGGCGTAGGAGCCTTCCATGGCCCGGGTCATCGCCTCGATCACTGCCCGCGGCTTCTGGGCGCTGGCGGCGTTGTCGAGATAGACCAGCGGCTTGCCGTTCACCTGTCGCGACAGGATCGGGAACTGGGCGCGGGCGGCCTCGGGATCAAACGGGGTCATTGGCCCCTCCCCAGCTGCTGCGCCACCCAGGCCGCCGCAACCTCCCGCGCGCCCTCGTGCTCGATGCGGTCCACCACCTCGCCGACGAAGGCCTGGGTCAGCATGGCCCGCGCTGTCTCGTAGGGCATGCCGCGTTGCCGGGCGTAGAACAGCGCGTTCTCGTCCAGCGCCCCGACCGTGTTGCCGTGCGCGCACTGGACGTCGTCGGCGAAGATCAGAAGCTCGGGCTTCGCATCGACCTCGGCCTTGTCGGACAGGATCAGCGCGTGGTGGCCCATGCGGGCGTCCGTCTGGTCGGCGCCGCGCTCGACGACGATCCGCCCCTGGAACACGCCCCGCGCCTGGCCGTCGACCACGCCCTTGGTCAGCTGGCTGGTGATCCCGCCGAGGCCGTTGTGCGTGACGACAGAGGTTGTGTCCGCATGCCTTTGATCATGCAGCAGATAGGCGCCGTCGAGACGGACGCTGGCGCCCTGCCCCGGATGGCTGACCCGCGTCTCGATCCGCTGGCGACGCGCGCCGGAGGTCAGGATGGTCTGGGCGTAGGATGCGCCGGGGGCGAGGGTGACGGCGGCGTCGACGATGGTCACCGCCTCGGCGTCGTCGGCGGCCAGCACGACCCGCTCCAGCGACGCGCCCTCGGCCAGCGTGATCTGGAGGTCGGTCTGGCTCAGGTAGCCCGCCACGCGGCCCTCATGGCTTTCCAGCAGGGTCAGGCGCGCGCCCTCGCCCACCGTCAGGGTCAGCCGGGCGGCTTGGGCGGTGGCCTCGGTGGCGGCGATCACGCGCAGGGCGATGGTGCGCGTCTCCCCGGCCGCGATGGCCAGCGAGGCCGGGCCCCGGCCGTTGACGACCGTCACGGTCTCGTCGGCCGCGAACTGCCCGGCGCCGAGGTCGCCGTCGAACTCCGGCGAAGCCGGCGGCAACGTGCGGATCAGCCCGCGCAGGTCCGTCCAGCGCCAGTCCTCATCGCGGCGCGACGGCAGCTGGGTCAGGTCGCCGGTTTCGATGGCTTTGGCGAGACTACTCATGCGGCCACCGCCTTGCGTGCTTCGACACGCGCCCTGCGGGCGCTGCTCAGCATGACGTGAGGGGTTAGCCTTCCAGATACGTCATCCTGAGCAGCCGCGAAGCGGCGTGTCGAAGGACGCAATGCGGTTGCAACGACCCTCACGCCGCCACCTGCGCGTACTTGTCGTAGCCTTCCCGCTCCAGCTCCAGCGCCAGCTCCGGGCCGCCGGACGCCACGATCCGCCCCGCGCTCAGCACATGGACGCGGTCGGGTTTGATGTAGTCGAGCAGGCGCTGGTAGTGGGTGATGACCAGCATCGCCCGGTCGGGCGAGCGCATGGCGTTGACGCCCTCGGACACGATGCGCAGGGCGTCGATGTCCAGGCCGCTGTCGGTCTCGTCGAGGATCAGGAAGCGCGGCGACAGCATCGCCATCTGGAATATCTCCATCCGCTTCTTCTCACCGCCCGAGAAGCCGACGTTCAGCGCCCGCTTGAGCATGTCGAAGTCGATCTTCAGCGCCGCCGCCTTCTCGCGGGCGAGCTTGAGGAACTGCGGCGCGCTGATCTCGTCCTCGCCGCGCGCCTTGCGCTGGGCGTTGAGCGCCGTGCGGATGAAGGTCAGGGCCGGAACGCCGGGGATCTCCAGCGGATACTGGAACGACAGGAACATGCCCCGCGCGGCCCGCTCATTGGGCTCCAGCGCGAAGATATCCTCGCCGTCGAGCGTCGCCGTGCCGCCGGTAACCTCATAGCCCTGACGGCCGGTCAGCACGTAGCTGAGCGTCGACTTGCCGGCGCCGTTCGGCCCCATGATGGCGTGCACCTCGCCGGCCGGAACGTCGAGCGTCAGCCCCTGGAGGATCGGCTTGTCGGCGACCGTGGCGTGGAGGTTGGTGATGGAGAGCATGGGGGTCATTGGTAAGCGTTCATTTCTTGCGTCATCGTCGGACTTGTTCCGACGACCCATGCACACGACCGTTCGACGGTGTTCATGGGTCCTCGCGACAAGCGCGAGGATGACGGCGGGGGGAGAAGGCGATGGATCATCGGCTGGGCCTCAGGAACTCCAGCCGATTTCCAAACGGATCGAAGATGAAGACGCGCTCGACACCGTCGATCTCGTCGTTGGCCTTGGTCTCGTAGCCGGCGGCCGCGGCGCGGGCGGCGATGGCGGCGACGTCATCCACCACGAACGCAACATGCGCCTTCACATTGGCGCGGAAGTCCTGCTCGACGCCGAGATGGACCTTAACGGCGCCCTCGAACCAGGCCCCGCCGCGTTTGGCCAGCTCGGCCGGCTTGGCGACCTCGGTCAAGCCCAGCAGGTCGCCGTAGAACGGACGCGCCTGCGCCTCCCCGCCGACGGGGATGGCGATCTGGACATGGTCGATGGCGCGGAGGGTCATGGGAGGTAGCTGTCCCCAACCGTCATCGTCGGACTTGTTCCGACGACCCATGCACACGAACAGATGGCCGTGTTCATGGGTCCTCGCGACAAGCGCGAGGATGACGGAGAATGAGGTGCGGGATACTTCACCCCACGCTCCCTTCCAGCGAGATCGCCACCAGCTTCTGCGCCTCGACGGCGAACTCCATCGGGAGCTCCTGCAGCACCTCCCGGACGAAGCCGTTGACCAGCAGGGCCACCGCCGACTCCGTGTCGAGCCCGCGCTGCTGGCAGTAGAACAGCTGGTCGTCGGAGAGGCGCGTCGTGGTCGCCTCGTGCTCGAACACTGACTGGCCGTTGCGGGCCTCGATGTAGGGCACGGTGTGGGCGGCGCAGTCCTTGCCGATCAGCAGGCTGTCGCACTGGGTGAAGTTGCGCGAGCCGACGGCCTTGGGGTGGGCGCTGACCAGCCCGCGGTAGGTGTTGGACGACTTGCCGGCGCTGATGCCCTTGGAAATGATCCTGGACTTCGTGTTGGCGCCCAGGTGGATCATCTTGGTGCCGGTGTCGGCCTGCTGGTGGCCGTTGGTGACGGCGATCGAGTAGAATTCGCCCGAGCTCCCCTCCCCGCGCAGGATGCAGGACGGGTACTTCCAGGTGATCGCCGAGCCGGTCTCGACCTGGGTCCAGCTGACCTTGGCGCGGGCCTCGCGGCAGTCGGCGCGCTTGGTGACGAAGTTGTAGATGCCGCCCTTCCCGGTCACCGGGTCGCCCGGGTACCAGTTCTGGACGGTCGAGTACTTGATCTCGGCGTCTTCGAGGATGACCAGCTCGACCACGGCGGCGTGCAGCTGGTTCTCGTCGCGCATCGGGGCGGTGCAGCCCTCGAGGTAGGAGCAGTAGGCGCCCTTGTCGGCGATGATCAGCGTGCGCTCGAACTGGCCGCTGTCCTTGGCGTTGATGCGGAAGTAGGTCGACAGCTCCATCGGGCAGCGCACGCCCGGCGGGATGTAGACGAAGCTGCCGTCGCTGAAGACGGCGCTGTTCAGACAGGCGAAGTAGTTGTCGCTGACCGGCACGACCGAGCCGAGGTACTTCTTCACCAGCTCCGGGTGCTCGCGGATCGCCTCGCTCATCGAGCAGAAGATCACCCCGACGGCGGCCAGCTCCTTCTTGAAGGTGGTGACCACGCTCACGCTGTCGAAAACGGCGTCCACGGCGTACTTCGGCGCGCCCTGCACCCCGGCCAGAACCTCCTGCTCGCGCAGGGGGATACCCAGCTTCTTGTAGGTCTCCAGGATGTCCGGATCGACCTCGTCCAGGCTCATCGGCCCGGCCTTCTGGGACGGGGCGGCGTAGTAGTAGGAGTCCTGGTAGTCGATCTTGGGATAGTTGACCTTCGCCCAGTCGGGCTCCTCCAGCGCCAGCCAGCGCTCGAAGGCGTCAAGCCGCCACTGCAGCATCCACTCCGGCTCGTCCTTTTTGGCCGAGATGAAGCGCACGATGTCGGCGTTCAGGCCCTTGGGGGCGAAGTCCTGCTCGATGTCGGTGACGAAGCCGTGCTGGTACTTCTCCAGCTCGGCGACCGCAGCGACCGTTTCCTTGACCGCAGCCATCAGGCCACTTCCTTCCTGCGCGAGGTATGCCGCGCGTACAGTTCGAGCCAGGCGTCGCCCGCCCGGCTCCAGTCGTCCGCCGTGGTGTTCCAGCCCCCGCTGATACGCACGGCGAAGGGCGCCAGATCGGCGCGGCCCATGGCGGCGACCACATCGCTGGGCTTCATCTTGCCTGACGAGCAGGCCGGGCCGGCGCTGATCGCGATCCCGGCCAGGTCCATGCCCATCACCTGCATCTGGGCGTCGAAGCCTGCGGCCGCGAAGCCAAGCGTCTGCGGCAGGCGGGCGGCGCCCTTGCCGAGGATGACGGCGCCGGCCGCTTCCGCCCGCGCCTGCAGCGCGTCGCGCCAGGGGGCCTGGGCGGCGATGGCCGGGAGGTCACCGGCGGCGGCGACCGCGGCGGCGCCGAAGCCGGCGATGCCGCTGAGGTTCTCGGCGCCCGCGCGACGGCCGCGCTCCTGCCCGCCGCCGTGCAGCCGGCGAACCAGGGTGGCCCGCGTGCCGGCCACCAGGGCGCCGGTCCCGAACGGGCCGCCGATCTTGTGGGCTGCCAGGGCCAGGGTGTCGGCGCCCAGCGCCGTGAAATCGATGGCGATCTTGCCCGCCGCCTGCACCGCGTCGACATGCAGCCAGCCGCCGGCCGCGCGGACCAGGGCCGAGGCTTCCGCGACCGGCTGGATGACGCCCGTCTCGTTGTTGGCCAGCATCAGGCAGACCAGCGGCCGGCCGCCCTTGCCCAGTTCGTCGCGCAGCCAGTCCAGGTCGGCGACGCCGTCTGCGTCCACCGGCCAGACGGCAACGGGGACGCCCGCCGCGCGAGCGTTCTCGCTGACCGCGCCATGCTCGGTCGCGCCTAGCACGATGCGGTCATAGCCGGCGGCCACGGCGCTCTCGATGGCCAGGGCGTTGGACTCGGTGCCGCCACTGGTGAAGGTGACCGAGCCCGGAACCACGCCGACCAGCGCCGCCACCTGCGCCCGCGCCGTCTCGATCAGGGCCCGGGCGGCGCGGCCGGCGGCGTGGACGGACGACGGGTTGCCGCCGACGTCGAGCGCGCTCAGCACCGCGGCCTTCGCCTCGGGGCGGACAGGGCTGGTGGCGTTGTGGTCCAGGTAGATCACGCCGCCTCCGACACGTCCGGGCGCAGCTTGCCGGCCAGGACGTCGGCCAGCGACACCGAGGCCAGATAGCTGTGCAGCTGGCGGCCCATCTCTTCCCACAGGTCGTGGGTCATGCAGCGCTCGCCGCCCATCATGCACCCCCGGCCGGCGGTCTTGCCGCAGCGGGTGGCGCGCAGCGGCTCGTCGACGGCCAGCACGATGTCGGCGATGCGGGTGTCGTGCGCCGACAGCGCCAAGCGGTATCCGCCGCCCGGACCGCGCACGCTCTTGACCAGCCCGCGCCGGCGCAGCCGTGCGAACAGCTGCTCCAGGTAGGACAGGGAAATCTGCTGGCGGCCGGCGATATCGGCCAGCGAAACAGCGCGCATGGACTCATCCGCGTCCTGCCGACCGGCGAGGTCGGTCATGGCCATCACGGCGTAGCGGCCCTTGGTGGACAGGCGCATGGCGAGATTCCTTGGCATCCGGCGGGCGGCCTGTGCTAAAGCCGCGCCTCGCGCGAGCCGGGGAAGCCCGCCCGCGCATGGCGGATTTAGGAAAACCAAGCGGAATGGTCAAGTATTCTGACCCCGTTTTGGACAGGAACAGGAGCCCGGGATGCCCGAGGTTGTTCTGACCGGCGCGGCCGGACGGATCGAAGGTCGCTACTCCCCCGGCAAGCGTGAGAACGCGCCGATCGCCCTGATCCTGCACCCGCACCCCCGCGCGGGCGGACACATGAACCATCCGGTGTCGGTGCAGCTGTACCACCTGTTCATGAAGCGCGGCTTCTCGGTGCTGCGCTTCAACTTCCGCGGCGTGGGCCGCAGCCAGGGCGAGTTCGACGCCGGCATCGGCGAGCTGGCCGACGCGGCGACGGCGCTGGACTGGCTGCAGGCCACCAACCCGCAGGCCAGCCAGTTCTGGGTCGCCGGCTACAGCTTCGGCGCCTACATCGGCATGCAGCTGCTGATGCGCCGGCCGGAGACCGACGGCTTCATCAGCGTCTCGCCGCCGACCAACATGTACGACTTCAGCTTCCTGGCCCCCTGCCCGGCTTCGGGCCTGATCCTGCACGGCCAGGCCGACACCATCGTGCCGCCGGTCGAGGTGGAGCGGGTCGTCTCCAAGCTGCGCACCCAGAAGGGCATCGTCATCGACTACGAACTGGTCGAGGGCGCCAACCACTTCTGGGCCGAGAAGCTGCCTGCCGTTGAAGGCCATGTCGGCGACTACCTCGACAAGCGCCTCGAAGCCGAGCCGGCCTGATAGCCGGTCCGAAGATCTAGCCTGTAGGAATTGGACAGATGCGTCTGGAAGCCGTGCCCGTGGGCGCTAACGCGCCGCACGAGGTCAATGTCGTGATCGAGGTGCCGATCGGCGGCGAGCCGATCAAGTACGAGATGCACAAGGAGTCGGGGGCCCTGATGGTCGACCGGTTCCTGTACACGGCCATGCGCTACCCGGGGAACTACGGCTTCATCCCGCACACCCTGTCGGACGACGGCGATCCCTGCGACGTCATCGTGGCCAACACCCGCGCCATCGTGCCGGGCGCGATCATGAGCTGCCGCATCGTCGGCGTGATGATCATGGAAGACGAGGCCGGCGGCGACGAGAAGCTGATCGCCGTCCCCTCCAGCAAGCTGACCCAGCGCTACGACAGCGTCCAGAACTACACCGACCTGCCGCCGATCACGATCAGTCAGATCGAGCACTTCTTCACCCACTACAAGGACCTGGAGCCCGGCAAGTGGGTCAAGATCGTCCGCTGGGGCGACGCGGCCGAAGCCCGGCAGATGATCGTCGACGGCATCGCGCGGGCCCAGGCGGCGAAGTAGCCGTGCCCGCATCGGTCACGCTCGGGATCGTGCTGATCGTGACGGCGGTGATCGTCGCCAAGACGGCCGCCTGGGGCCTGTTCCAGCGAAAAGTGATGAAGCAGGACGACGGCCTTCTGGCGCGGCGGGCCGAAGTGCTGTTCGCGCTGGCCGCCGCGGTTGCGACGGTCGCCGTCTGGATGCTGCTCGCCCGCCCCTTCTGAGCGGCTCAGACGCCGAGCACCGCCGCGATCTTCAGCACCGTGTTCCAGTTCCGGCCGGTGGCGACCGCCTTGATCGCCTCGCGGTTCAGCACCTCGGCGGCCTTCGACTTGCCCATGCCCTCGCCGAAGTAGGCGTAGACCTGCCGCTCGACGGCCTCGAGCTTCTCGTGGGGCAACATGACGGCGCGGACGGCATCCAGCGCCTCGGCCGACATGGCCATGCGGCCGACGGTAAGCAGGGTGCGCGAAGGCTCGGCCTGAGCCTCCTTCGGGAACGGGCAGGCGTTGACGATCGACCGCCACTGCGCCGCATCCCGCACCAGATAGCTGGTCTTCAGGCCCAAGCGCTTCTCGGTCTCGGCCTCCAGATGCGCTTCCAGCGCCGCCTCGGCCTCGTCGCCCGCCCGGAACACGACGTTGCCGCTCTGCAGCAGGGTCTTCACGTCCGTGAAGCCGAGCGCCTCGATCATGGCCTTCAGGTCGGCCATCGCGACCTTCCTGTTCCCGCCGACGTTGACGCCGCGCAGCAGGGCGATGCGCAGGGTCATGTCAGTAGATCAGGTACGGCCGCCGGGCCTCTTCCCAGGCGGCCTCGTCCGGCGTGGTCACGGCGTCGAGGTCGCCCGGCGCCGCGGCGCCGTCGTCGACCCATTCGCGCAGGCCGGGGCCGCCGTTGATGACGTCGATGGCCAGCTTGTCGAACACGTACTCGTAGGGAAAGTCACGCCACAGGTCGTAGTCGGGATACAGCGCGCGGATCGCCTTGAAGCCCAGCGCCTGGACCCGCCAGGGCTTGAAGGCCGCGTGGTCGTAGCCGGGGTCCTCGACGTGGATCTGCACGCCGTTGTTGAGCACGCCGACATGCTTGTGGAAGGTCGGCTGGAACCAGATGTCGCGCAGGCGGCAGCCGCCCAGCCACTGCGGGGCCAGGGCGCGCATGGTGTCGATCACCTTGCGGGCGTTGATGTCCGGCGCGCCGAACAGCTCCAGCGGCCGGGTCGTGCCCCTGCCCTCGCTGAGCGTCGTGCCCTCCAGCATCACCGTGCCGGCGTAGGCGCGGGCCATGGACAGGTTGGGCGCGTTGGGGCTCGGGTTGATCCAGGCCCGTTCGCCCAGCGGCCAGCCGAAGCCGGGCCCGGCGGCGGGATCGTAGCCCTCCATCGCGATGACCCGGTAGTCGACGTCGAGCCTGTAGTGGTCGATGAACCAGCGGCCGAGCTCGCCCAGGGTCAGGCCATGGCGCATCGGCATCGGCCCGGCGCCGACGAAGCTCTCCCAGCCCGGCAGCAGGGTCAGCCCCTCGACCGGCCGGCCGGCGGGGTTGGGGCGGTCCAGAACCCAGACTTCCTTGCCGTGCTCGGCGGCGGCTTCCAGCACGTAGAGCAGCGTGGTGATGAAGGTGTAGATGCGGCAGCCCAGGTCCTGCATGTCGACCAGCAGCACGTCGAACGTGCCCATCGCCTGGCCGGTCGGCCGCCGCGTCTCGCCATAGAGGCTGAACACCGGAATGCCGTAGACCGGGTCGGTGAAGTCCGGCGACTCCATCATGTTGTCCTGCAAATCGCCGCGCATGCCGTGCTGCGGCCCGAAGGCGGCGGAGATCGTCAGGTCCGGACAGGCGGCCAGCGCATCCATCGAATGGGTCAGGTCCGCGGTCACCGACGCCGGATGCGCCAGCAGCGCCACGCGCTTGCCGGCCAGCGCCTTGCGCAGCGCTGGCTCGGAGATCAGGCGGTCGATGCCGAACTTCATGCGGGCAGATCCAGTGCGAAGGCGTCGGGATGGTGAAAGTCAGGCTTACCCGGCGCATGGGCCAGCGCCCAGTAGGACTTGGCGCCGGAGGTCTCCTCGATGACGGCGGAGAGGCCCAGGCGCCAGACCCGGTCCCCCGTCAGGCCGATCTCGCAATCCAGATCTAGGGTCGCGACCAGCTCGTACAGGTCGTCGGACGCGCGCCGGGTCAGGTGAGTCAGCGCCACGCCGTCCGGCGAGACCATGCCCTGCCGGTAGCCGTCGAAGCGATAGCCCGCCCAACGGTTCGAGGGCGACAGGTTGAACTCGTGATAGGCCTCGCCGCCCACCGGCTTCACGAAGGCCTCGAAGCAGGTCTCCTGCCAGAGTTCGTCGGCCCGGGCCCGTTCGACCGGCGGCGGCAGGCGCAGGCGGGCGATGTCGCCGGCCACGACGAAGCGCAGGGTCAGGGCGCCGGGCGCCTCGGGGCCGGCGCGGGCGACGTTGACCTCGATCCAGTCGATGGCTTCGCAGGGCGTGTCGGGGTGTGGCGTCAGGCGCACGGTCATACGCCCTTCGATAGCGGCCGGTTGACGCCGGTCAACCGTGCAGGCATCTGACCGCCCATGATCGCCAAGGCCGCCCTCGCCGCCCTCTATTACGCCCGCTCGTTCTGACGAGCGGCGTTGCGATCGCATGCCGCCCACCTTCCGGCGGCATGTGACATCTCCATCCAGCACACAGCCGCCGGTCCCCCTTCAGGAGACCCGACGATGCTGTTGACCTTGAACCCCTCCCCGCCCGACGTGCTAGAGCCCGTGGCGACAGGAGACTCCGTACCGATGACCGCCGACGCCGCCTTCAAGTCCACCTTCCTTCGCACGCTGCGGGACCGGGGCTTCATCCACCAGATCACCCACCCGGAGGAACTGGACGAAGCCTGCGCGACGGGGACGATCGCCGCCTACATCGGCTTTGACGCCACCGCGCCCAGCCTGCACGTCGGCAGCCTGATCCAGATCATGATGCTGCGCCGGCTGCAGCAGGCCGGCCACAAGCCCATCGTCCTGATGGGCGGCGGCACGACCAAGGTCGGCGATCCCACCGGCAAGGACGAGTCGCGCAAGCTGCTCAGCGAGGCCGACATCCAGGCCAACATCGACTCGATCAAGACGGTGTTCGCCAGGTTCCTGACCTTCGGCGACGGCCCCACCGACGCGGTGATGGTCGACAACGACGAGTGGCTTTCGAAGTTCGGCTACGTCCAGTTCCTGCGCGACTACGGCGTGCACTTCACGGTCAATCGCATGCTGGCCTTCGACTCGGTCAAGCAGCGGCTCGAGCGCGAGCAGCCGATGACCTTCCTCGAGTTCAACTACATGCTGATGCAGTCGGTGGACTTCCTGGAGCTGTCGCGCTCGCGCAACTGCCTGCTGCAGATGGGCGGCTCGGACCAGTGGGGCAACATCCTCAACGGGGTGGAGCTGATCCGCCGCGTCGACCACAAGCCCGCCTTCGGCCTGACCACGCCGCTGCTGTCGACCGCCTCGGGCGCGAAGATGGGCAAGACGGCGCAGGGCGCGGTGTGGCTGAACGCGGACATGCGCTCGCCGTACGACTACTGGCAGTTCTGGCGCAACGCCGAGGACGCCGACGTCGGCCGCTTCCTGAAGCTGTTCACCGACATGCCGCTGGACGAGGTCGCGCGCTACGAGGCCATGCAGGGCGCAGCGATCAACGAGGCCAAGAAGGCGCTCGCCGACGCGGCCACCACCATGCTGCACGGCGCCGAGGCGGCGAAGATTGCCCGCCAGACCGCAGAGGAGACACTTGAACAGGGTGGTGCCTCCAGCGACCTCGATACCGTCGAGGCTGACTGGGAGACGCTGGAATGGCATCACGACAAGAACTGGAAGAAGCGCAGCGCCGCCGCTTTGGTAAAGGCCGCCAATCTCGCCAAGTCCATGAATGAGGCGAAAAGCCTCGTGAAGGGAGGCGGTGTAAAGATCAACGACCAAGTCGCTAAGTTGGAAGATTGGTTCGGGCGCGATGAGCTCTACCCCGGCGTGGACGCGATCAAGGTTGCCGTCGGCAAGAAGAAGATCGTGCTGGTCAGGCCGGTCTAGCGCCCCATCTTCCGCTCATCCCCGCGAAGGCGGGGACCCAGGCTTGTTTGTGTTGCCGAGACACGGTCAGGCCTGGGCAGCGGAAGGGCGGAAACGAAAAACACCTGGGTCCCCGCCTTCGCGGGGATGAGCGGATGAACAGGAGACCCCCGATGGCTGACCCTCAGGAAGGCGACAAGGCCCCCGATTTCGACCTGCCGACCGACACCGGCCGCGTGTCGCTGGGCGGTCTGAAGGGCAAGACCGTTGTGCTTTTCTTCTATCCAAAGGACGACACGCCCGGTTGCACCACCGAGTCCGTCGGCTTCTCGCAGGCCAGGGCCGACTTCGAGGCCGCCGGCGCCGTAGTCGTCGGCGTCTCCAAGGACACCGCCGCCAGGCACGGGAAGTTCCGCGCCAAGCACGGCCTGACCGTCGAGCTGGGCTCCGACGCCGACAGCGACGTGATCGAGCGCTACGGCGCGTGGGTGCAGAAGAAGCTCTATGGCCGCGAATACATGGGCATCGACCGCTCGACGTTTCTGATTGACGGCGAAGGCGTGATCCGGCGCGTTTGGCGCAAGGTCAAGGTTCCGGGCCATGTGGAGCAGGTGCTCGAGGCCGCGCGCGGGTTAAGGTAAAGCGCGGGCGGCGGCATTCGGTCGCGCCGACAGCAGTGACCCAAGAGTAACCCCCACTGTTGCCTAAAGGCCGCGCCCGTCCCTGAATAATCGCGTCATGCGCGCAAAGGTGACGGTTCCGGTGGCGGAAGTCACTCGATGTGGTTAACCCTCGATCTGTAGAGCTTGGAATCAAGGTATCGCGCACACCTCACGCGCGAAGCCCCTTGCGCGTTTCCCCATCTTCGCGGCATATCGCCGAAACCGAAAAAATCGGGTTCGGGGGCTATGGCTGTAACGCGAGTACGGCGACTTCGGCGGGCTCTGGAAGAGCTCTTCCCGGAAAGGCATCTCTACATCCGCTCGGGTGGGGAGATGCGAGGCTTCGTCCTTTCGACGGGCAAGCAGATGATGGGGGCCGGCCTGATCGCCGCCGCCGCGCTGTGGATGGGCGTCTCCACCGCCGCCATGATGGTCAGCGCGCTGTCGGTCAGCGCCGCCGACCAGGAACTGATCAAGCAGCAGCGCTACTGGGAGCGGATCACCGCTGACCGCCAGGCCCGGCTGAACAGCGCCATCGCCCAGCTGTCGACGACCAACGGCTCCTTCGACGAGTTGGCCGGCTCGGTCGAAAGCCGCCACGCGGCGCTGGCCGAACTGCTCAAGGACTTCAAGGGCGCGCCCGGCGCCCAGGCCGCGCTGGCCCCGGCCAAGCCGCGCCTGAACGCCACCACCCCGGTGCAGCGCATCCAGAACACCCTGATCGACCAGGAGCGCATGATCGACGCCGCCGAGGGCTTCGCCCGCAGCCGCGCCGAACGCCTGCGGCTGGCCTTCCGGCTCGCCGGTCTCGACCCCACCAGCTACCGCGGCCGCGGCAGCTCGCTGGGCGGTCCGCTGATCGAGGCAAAGGATCCCCGCGCCCTCGCCGTGGTCCTCGATGTCGACGAGAGCTTCGCCATGCGCATCCAGCGCGCGGCCAACAACATGTCCGACATGCGGGCGCTGTCGGAGGCGGCCAGGCGCCTGCCCTTCTACCGTCCGACCAGCGCCGCGGCGCAGTCCTCCAGCTACGGCGTGCGGCTCGATCCCTTCACCCGCCGTCCCGCGTTCCATTCCGGGCTCGACTTCTCGGGACCCAACTTCACGCCCATCTACGCCACCGCGCCGGGCGTCGTGTCCTTCGCCGGCGTCCGCTCGGGCTACGGCAACACCGTGGAGATCGACCACGGCAACGGTTTCAAGACCCGATACGCTCATCTTGCCGGCTTCAGCGTGTCCGTGGGTCAGCGCGTGGCAGTTGGCCAGCGTATTGCATCGATGGGTTCGACTGGCCGTTCGACTGGCCCACATTTGCACTACGAAGTGTGGGTCAACGGCCGAGCTCAGAACCCGAACCGTTTCTTGAAGGCCGGCGAATATGTTCAGCAAACCGACTAAGAACTCGTCCAAGACTCCCGTCCAGGCGACCCCCGTGGCCGCCGCGCCGGCCCCTGTCGCACCCGAGGGGCCCAAGGCCCGTCCGCGCGTCGCATCCCTTATCAGCGACGGGATTACCATCGAAGGCGGGGTCACCGGCGACGGTGAGCTGCAGATCGACGGCACCGTCCGCGGCGACGTTCGCGTCGGCCGCCTGACCGTCGGCGACACCGGCCACATCGAGGGCTCGGTCTACGCCGAGGCCGCCGAGGTCCGCGGCCGCGTCATCGGCTCGGTCACCGCCAAGCAGGTGCGTCTTTATGGGACATCCTACGTCGACGGCGACATCACCCACGAGCAGTTGGCGATGGAAACCGGCGCCTTCTTCCAGGGCCGCAGCCTGAAGTTCCAGCGCCCGGCCGCCCCGCAGCACGCCCCGGCGCCGCAGCCTGTGTCGACGGCCCCCGGCGACCCCTTCGCCGCGCCGCCCAAGCCGCACGGCTAGATCCTCGACGACTCCTCATCGTCCGAAAACCGTGCGGGGGCATGGGCGACAACGCCCGTGCCCCCGTTGCGTTGGAGGAAAAGGGGGACAGTCACTCATTTCCGGCGGATCAGATGGATCGCGCGCACAGGAAATGAGTGACTGTCCCCCTTTTCCGCACCGCCTGATCTCCTAGAGCGGGATGTTGTCGTGCTTCTTCCAGGGGTTGGCCAGCTGCTTGCCGCGCAGGCTCTTGAGGGCGCGGGCGATGCGGCGGCGCGTGCCGTGCGGCTTGATGACGTCGTCGATGTAGCCGCGGCTGGCGGCGACGAACGGGTTGGCGAAGCGGTCCTTGTACTCGGCTTCCCGCTCGGCCAGCTTTTCGGGATCGTTCATCTCCGCGCGGAAGATGATCTCCACCGCCCCCTTGGCGCCCATGACCGCGATCTCGGCGGTCGGCCAGGCGTAGTTGACGTCGCCGCGCAGGTGCTTGGAGCTCATCACGTCATAGGCGCCGCCGTAGGCCTTGCGGGTGATGACGGTGACCTTGGGCACGGTCGCCTCGGCATAGGCGAACAGCAGCTTGGCGCCGTGCTTGATCAGGCCGCCGTACTCCTGCTTGGTCCCCGGCATGAAGCCCGGGACGTCGACCAGGGTGATGATCGGGATGTTGAAGGCGTCGCAGAAACGCACGAAGCGGGCGGCCTTGCGGCTGGAGTCGATGTCCAGCACCCCGGCCAGCACCTGCGGCTGGTTGGCGACGATGCCGACGCTCTCGCCGTCCATCCGGGCGAAGCCACAGATGATGTTCTTGGCCCATTCGCTTGAAATTTCGAAGAAATCGGCCTCATCGACAATTTTGAGGATCAACTCCTTCATGTCGTAGGGCTTGTTGGGATTGGCCGGCACCAGGGTGTCCAGGCTCATCTCGTCGCGGGTCGCGTCGTCGAAGCTCTGGCGGATCGGGGCCTTGTCGCGGTTCGAGGACGGCAGGAAGTCGACCAGCCGGCGAACCTGGGTCAGGGCCTCCAGGTCGTTCTCGAACGCGCCCTCGGCGACGCCCGACTTGGCCGCGTGGACCCGGGCCCCGCCCAGTTCCTCGGCCGTGACGATCTCGTTGGTGACGGTCTTCACGACGTCGGGGCCGGTCACGAACATGTAGCTCGTGTCCTTCACCATGAAGATGAAGTCGGTCATGGCCGGCGAATAGACGTCGCCGCCGGCGCAGGGGCCCATGATCACGCTGATCTGCGGCACCACGCCCGAGGCCAGCACGTTCTCGAGGAAGATGTCGGCGTAGCCTGCCAGGCTGTCGACACCCTCCTGGATGCGCGCGCCGCCGGCGTCGAACAGGCCGATGACCGGCGCGCCGACCTTCATGGCCTGGCGCTGCACCTTGACGATCTTCTGGGCGTGGGCGCCGCTCAGCGAGCCGCCGAACACCGTGAAGTCCTTGGAGAAGACGTAGACGACCTTGCCGTTGATCGTGCCCCAGCCGGTGACGACGCCGTCGCCGGGGATCCGCTGGTCCTGCATGCCGAAGTCGTGGCTGCGGTGCTCGACGAACATGTCGAACTCCTCGAAGGAGCCCTCGTCGAGGAGGAGGTCGATGCGCTCGCGCGCCGTCAGCTTGCCCTTGGCGTGCTGGCTGGCGACCCGCTTCTCGCCGCCGCCGGCCCGCGCCTGATCGCGCCGCTTCTCGAGCTCTTCCAGGATGTGCTTCACGCCGTCGTCCCCTTCACAAGGCTGGGGACGGGTTAAAGCCGTGACGAGGGCATGACAAGGCGTTGATTTGGCTGACGCAACGAGAGGCGGCGGCTATCCGAGCGCCCGGAACCAGCGTTCCAGCAGCAGCGCCTCGGCGAGCCGGGCGGCGGTGCGGTCGGCGGCTTCGTAGTCGACGCCCCAGCGCTCCTCCTGCCAGGCCTCGTCCAGCCGGGCGATGTCATGGGCGCCCTGCCCGTCCAGCCGGCCGCGCTGCAGCGCCAGCGCCAGGACGGCCGAGCCCAGCAGGCTGGCGGCATGGGCGAGCGCGGTCAGGCCGAAGTCGTCCAGCGCCAGCGCCAGGGCGCGGACCCGCGCCAGCGAGCCGTCGGGCTGGGGACGGTGGATGATGCCGCCGACCGCCGTCAGCCGCAGGCCAAGGTCCTGCGCGGCCCAGTCCAGCATCGGATCCCAGGACCGGCTCTGCAGTTCGACCAGGCCGGCCGGCGATTCGGCGCGGTAGCAGAGCAGGTCGGAGCCGGCGTAGCGGGCGATCTCGTCCGCCACGTCCTCGCGCACGCCGCCGACCCGGTCGATGGCCGTGGCCGCCAGCCGCTGGGCCGGCATGCGCAGGCTGTCGATCTCGACGGCCTGGGCGTCCCAGTCCGCCGCCACCAGCGCCGCCAGCGCCGGCGTCGGCAGCACCACCTTGCGCCCGGACGGCGTCTTCGGCGACCGGCCGTCGAGCAGCACGCCCCAGCCGCCCTCGAGCTCGCCAACGGTCACCGCCTTGTAGAACCGCCTCGGCTTCTGAACACCGTCGCCCTTGCCGGTCACTGGAGTATCCTTCGTTGATCGCCGCGCGACGGACGGGCCGGCGCACGGCGTTGAAGTGACCGAACCGCCTCGCAGTTTCAAGGACGCGCCGACAGTGCCCCTGCCCTCCAACGAGATTTCGGCGGCCATCGCCGTCACCCGCTTCGGGTTCGGCGCCAGGCCGGGCGAGCTGGCGCGCGTCGCCGGCGACCCGCGGGGCTGGCTTCTGGACCAGATCCGGTCGGCCGGCGCGGACCAGCCCCAGGGCAGCGGCGAGTCGTCCGCCGAGCGCATCCAGGCGTTCCGCGCCTACCAGACCGAGCGCCGGCAGATGCGCCGCGCCCGGGACGACGACGCCGCGGCCCCGGACCGCGACCCGGTCCAGATCGCCGCCCGCATGCTGCGCGAGGGTACGGCGGTCGACTTCCTGGCCCGCGCCCGCCTGGCCGCCACCACGCCCGCCGGCTTCCGCGAGCGCTGGGCGCTGTTCTGGGCCAACCACTTCACCGTCTCGGCCGTGAAGCTGATCACCGCCACGGTGGCCGGGCCGTTCGAGCAGGAGGCCATCCGCCCCCATGTGTTCGGTCGCTTCGAGGACCTTCTGCTCGCCTCGACCATGCATCCGGCCATGCTGCTCTATCTGGACCAGGCCCAGTCGGTGGGGCCGGGCAGCCGCGCGGCGGCCATGCTGGAGCGGCGGCCCCGTCCCAACGGCGGCGGCGGCGGACTGAACGAGAACCTGGCGCGCGAAATTCTCGAGCTGCACACGGTCGGCGTCGACGGCGGCTACAGCCAGGCCGACGTCACCGAGTTCGCCCGCGCCCTGACGGGCTGGAGCGTCGGCGGCCTGCGGGAGGCGGACGAGCGCCAGGGGCGTTTCGTGTTCCGCGTCGCCACCCACGAGCCGGGCGCCCGGACGGTCATGGGCCGGACGTACCGCGACGGCGAGGCGCAGCAGGCGGCCGCCATCCTCAAGGATCTGGCGGCCCATCCCGCCACGGCCCGCCACCTGGCCCGCAAGATCGCCCGGCACTTCGTGGCGGACGATCCGCCGCCGGCTCTGGTGAGTCGGCTGGAGGCGGCCTGGACCGCGTCCGACGGCGAGCTGTCCGCCGTCGCCCGGGCCCTGGTCGAGGCGCCGGAGGCCTGGGATCCGACACCGGCCAAGTTCAAGACGCCCTACGAGTTCCTGGTCTCCAGCTGGCGGGCCATCGGCGGTCAGCCGGGGGCCATCGAACATCTGGCCCAGCCGCTGAACACCCTGGGCCAGCGGCCGTTCTCCGCGCCCTCCCCCAAGGGCTGGGACGAGACGGCGGCGACCTGGGCGGCGCCCGACGCGGTGATCAAGCGCATGGCCTGGGCCGAGGGCTTCTCCGCCGTGGTCGCCGGCGAGCTCGATCCCGACGTCGTCGCCCGCGACGCGCTGGGCGCCCGCCTGTCAGAACCGGTGCAGAAGGCCGTGGCCCGCGCCGAGTCGCGACAGGAGGCCCTGTCGATCCTGCTGATGAGTCCGGAGTTTCAGCGCCGATGACCCGCACCGACCTTTCCCGTCGCGGCCTGCTGTCCGCCGCCGCCGGCCTTGGCCTCTCCATCGGCTTCATGGGCCACGCGGCCCGGGCCGAGGGCGACCTTCGCCGCAAGAAGCTGATCACCGTCATCGCGCGCGGCGCCATGGACGGCCTCTCCGCCAGCCCGCCGGTCGGCGATCCGGACTACGCCGGCCTGCGTGGTCGCATCGCCATTCCGGCGGACCGGGCGTTGAAGCTGGACGGAACCTTCGCGCTGCACCCGGCGCTGGCCGGGGTCCATGGGCTGGCGCTGAAGGGCCAGGCGCGCATCGCGCCGGCCGTGGCGAGTCCCGACCGGGCCCGCTCCCACTTCGAGGCGCAGGACGTGCTGGAGAGCGGCGCGGCCGTCGTCTACGGGACCGGCTCGGGCTTCCTGAACCGGGCGCTGGAGGCCATGCCGGCGCGGAAGATCGAGGCGCTGTCGGTCGGCGCGACCGCGCCGCTGATCCTGCGCGGCAAGGTCCAGACCGGCTCCTGGTCGCCCGGCGGAGCCGGCGAAGGCAGCCCCCGCCTGCCCGGCATCCTGGGCGACCTCTACGCCAACGACCCCCTGCTCGGCCCGGCCCTGGCCCGCGGGCTGCAGACCGAGGCCATGGCGGAGGCGGCGATGCAGGACAGGCCCGCCCCCGCGTCGGCCGCGATGGCCGGCGGCGGCGTGCAAGGCCTCGTCCGCCAGGGTCAGTCCGTGGCCCGGGGCATCGGAACGACCGTGGCCGGCTTCATGCGCCAGGAGAATGGCCCACAGATCGTCGCCATCTCTGTCGACGGCTGGGACACCCACGCCAACCAGGGCGCGGCCGAGGGCCAGCTGGCCAACCGCCTGCTCTATCTGGACGCCCTGCTGATGGGCCTGCACGACGGGCTGGCGGCGGATTGGAAGGACACCGTCGTCGTCGTGGCCACCGAGTTCGGCCGCACCGCCCGCGTCAACGGCACCGGCGGCACCGACCACGGCACGGGCTCCACGGCCTTCGTGCTGGGCGGCGCGCTCAAGCCCGGCGGCATCATCGGCGACTGGCCGACCCTGAAGGCCCCGGCCCTGTTCGAAGGGCGCGACACCCGGCCGACCCTCGACCTGCGCGCGCTGTTCAAGGGCGTGCTGGCCGACCACATGGGCCTGGACCGCAGGGCGCTGGACACGACGGTGTTCCCGGACAGCGCCGGGGTCGCGCCGGTGTCGGGATTGGTTTGAGGGCCGGCGGCGGAAACATGGGGGACGTGATATCGTGTCCCTTGGGACATGATCTCATGTCCCCGCAACAGCGTCGGCCAAGCTTCAAGCGGTGGTGAGGGGACAGCTAATGATGTCCCAAGAGGGACACCATTAGCTGTCCCCGAATGCCCCAGCTGCAAAGCTGCGGGGGACACGTACCGAAGAGGGTACACGCCCCCGGCCCCTACCGCCGACTGGACCGCCCGCCGCGCTTGCGGTCGAAGGGGTCGGGATCGGCCTCGTGCTCGTCGAAGCCAAAGCGCTGGAAACCTTCCTTCATCTCGCGGCTGAGCGGCGCCTCGACGGCGATCATGCCGGCCGAAGGGTGTGGAATGACCAGTCGGCGGGCGTGAAGCTGCAGCGGAAGCCCTTCGGAAAGCGCCGCGCTCTTCTCGTCGCCGTACTTGGGGTCGCCCAGGATCGGGTGGCCGATGGCCAGCATGTGGGCGCGCAACTGGTGCGTGCGGCCGGTGTGCGGGCGCAGGGCCATCCAGCTGACCCGGGGGCCGGCGCGGCTGAGGGTGACGAACTCAGTCTCGGCGACCTCGCCCTTGGGATCCTTGGCGTCGACCGGCACGATCATCTCGCGGTCGTTGATGCCCTTCTTGGCCAGCGGGATGTTGATGATCCCCTCGGTCGGGTGCGGCGTGCCGACGACCAGCGCCCAGTAGGTCTTCTGCGCCTTGCGCCGGGCGAAGGCGCCCGACAGCTTGGCGGCGGCGGCCGGCGTCTTGCCCAGCACCAGCACGCCGGAGGTGTCGCGGTCGAGGCGGTGGACCAGCCGGGGCCGCTCCAGCCCCTCGCCCCAGGCCGACAGCAGCTTGTCGACATGGTGGGTGGTCTTGGTGCCGCCCTGCACGGCCAGACCCGCGGGCTTGTTGAGGATCAGGACGTCCTCATCCTCATAGAGGACCAGCGAGCGGGCGAAGGCGACGTCACGGGGCGACAGGGCCTTCCTCGTATCGCCGCCTGGGGTGGGCGCGTCGGGCAGCGGCGGGACGCGCACCTGCTGGCCGGCCTGCAGCCGCGTGTCGGCCTTGGCCCGCGCGCCGTCGACGCGGATCTGGCCGCTGCGGGCCAGCTTCTGGATCTGGATCTGGGTCAGGTGCGGCCAGCGGCGGCGGAACCAGCGGTCCAACCGCACCCCATCCTCGCCCGCCTCGCCCGGGTCCACGAACAGGGTTTTGACTTCGCGCGCGCTCATGCGGCCACCAGCTTCCGGACCAGCATCATGCCGGCGAACAGCGCCGCCACCGAGGCGACCACCGACAGGGTTGAATAGGCGAAGGCCGACAGCCATTCGCGACGTTCGATCATCAGGGCGACCTCCAGCGAGAAGGCCGAGAAGGTCGTGAACCCGCCCAGCACGCCCACGCCCAGCAACAGGCGCCAGCGCTCCTGGTCCGCGCCGCCGCGCAGGGCCAGAACCGCGACCAGCACGCCCATGGCCAGGCCGCCGAGGAGGTTCACGGCCAGCGTGCCGTACGGCCAGCCGCCGCCCGGCAGACGCAGGCTCTGCAGGCCCACAAGATAGCGGGCCACGGCGCCGATCGCCCCGCCGGCGGCCACGAGAAGCAGTTTGTCCATGCGCCCTTATGCGACGATGCGACGGCCGGCGCAAAGCACCTGCCTCAACACACCGTTAAGTGGAGTGGCCCATATTGGGGAGCCCTGCCCTGTGGTTGCTCATGAGCATCTCCGCCAGCCCGCCAGACCGCCTCAACGCCGCCGACATCGCTGCCGTGCTCGACCGGTTCGGCGGGCAGGATCTGCTGGCGCGCGGCGCGGTCAACATTCTCAGCCTGGCGGCGATCCGCGAGCGTGCCGGCGAGCGCTGGCCGCGGCGACGGCCGGACGTCTGGGCCTACGCCGAACGCAAGCTGGCCGAGCACCTGACCTTCCAGGACCTGGCGCAGCGGATCGGCGAGACCGACTACCTCATCGCCATGACCAGCGAGGACGGCCTGGCCGCGCAGGCGATCACGCTGAAGGTGCTGGAGGAGGTGCTTCTTCACTTCCTGGGGGCCGCCGAGCAGGGCGACCTGCGGGTGCGCGCCGTGACCAGTCTGAACGGCGGCGAGGTCTCCTGCGCGCCCCTCGACCCCCTCGCCATCCAGAAGGCGCGCAAGGCCGCTCCGGCCAAGGTCGTCGACGAGCCCGCGCCGGACATCGATCCGGCCGAGGAGAAGCGGCGCAATCCCTACCGCTTCGCGAGCGGCTCGGGCCTCACTTTGCGGATCGACTTCGCCGTCGAGACGATGATCAGCCTGCGCCACGGCGTGCCTGCCGCCCTGCGCATCGAGCCGACGGTCACCGAGACCGAGAGCGGTCGAGTGATCCCCACGCGCGCCTTCGTCCGGCTTTCGGACCTCGACCTGGCGACAATCGACCTGGCGACCCTGCACTACGCCGGCCTCTATCTGCCGCGCATCGATGCGCCGGCCGCGCGGCCTCTGATCGTGCCGGTGTCGTTCCGCACCATGGCCGCCAACAAGGGCAGGCAGGCGCTGATCGTGGCCGCCGGCGAGGCCCAGGGCCGGATGAAGCGCGGCCTGCTCATCGAACTGGTCGATGTCGACCGCGGCACCCCGCAGGGGCGGCTGATCGAGGTCTGCGGGCTGCTGCGCACCCTGTGCAGGGGCGTCTTCGCCCGTGTGCAGGCCGGCCGCGACGAGATGGCGCTGTTCAAGGAAGCCCGGCTGGCCGGCGTGACGCTGGACGCGGCGGAGTTCGCCGGCGACGACGCACGGCTGGCCGCCGCGATGCTGGACCTGGGACGCCAGGCCAGGGGGCAGACGCCGCTGATCGCCGTCCAGGGCCTGTCCTCGCAGGTCATGTTCGCCGTGGCCGAGACCGCCGGCCTGACCCACGCGGCCCTGCGCAACGCGCCGGCCACCGTGGCGACAGCGGCGGCGTAAAAACGACCGACGACGTTCAGGTTTCTTCCCGTCATGGCCCGACTTGTTCGGGCCAGCCATGCGTGGTGATCGGAAAGGTTGCTCGCACAGGCCGACGCTTCGACTTGCCAAGCCGTGTTCATAGGTGGCCCGAACAAGTCGGGCCATGACGCATAAGGAGGTACGGAGCCAAACCCCGGCGCTGGCGCTGAGCGCCGCCCTTCGCGTCGCTGAGGAACGGAGGTTCTAGCGCCCCTCGCCCCTGCCGATGACGCGAACGATATCGCGGGCGTCGTAGACGTCGCGATCCTTCGGGACGGCGCCCTTGCCGGCCATGACCTCGAGCGTGCGCGAAAAGGCCGGCCCGCCCGACAGGTCGAAGCTGGTGCCGACGCCCACGCTGACGCCGCTGCGACGGCCCCAGCCACCGCCGCCCGAGCCGACCCCGACGCTGACCCTTGGCCGTCCGCCCGCTCCGGCGCCGATCGTGCGGTCCTGGCGGTCGACCACCCGGAACCAGTCATAGCCGTCGCGCAGCGTCACCTCGGCCGCCCGCAACAGCGCATAGTCAGCCACCTGGCTCATCGGCGCCCCGCCGCCACCGGTGTAGGAGACCCGGTAGCGGCCGGTCTCGATCCGGTAGTCGGTGAAGCCGACGCTGCTCGGCGCACCGGTGGACGGGGCGTAGACGGTGGGCGTTGCGCAGGCCGCCAGGCTCAGGGTTGCGGCGGCGATGATCAGGGCGCGTGTCATGGCGTATCCTCCGACCTGATCAAGCTGCGCCCGGCGGGTTGGTTCCCGCAAGGCCCAGCGCGCGGACAAGCGTGGCCATGTCGTCCGGCATCGACGCCTCGACCGTGGCGGTCTGGCCGCCCGGGTGCGGGTAGCTGAGCTTCACCGCATGCAGCATCAGGCGCGGGACCGGGTGGCCGCCGACCGTCAGGGCCCCGCCGTAGCGCACGTCGCCGACGATGGGCCGGCCAAGGCTCGCCATGTGGACGCGCAGCTGGTGCATGCGGCCGGTCTCGGGGCTGAGCTCCATCAGCGCCGCCTCGGGCGTGGCGGCCAGGGTGCGGTAGCGGGTCTTCGCGGTCTCGGCGTCGGGGTGTTCCGGCTCGGTGACGCGCATATAGGCCTCGCGACCGATGCTCTCGCGGCGCAGGGCGGCCTCGACCACCCCGCCCTTAGGCGAGGGCGCGCCGGGGGCGACGATGGCCAGATAGGTCTTGCGAAAGCGCTTGGCGATCATGGCCTTGCCGAGAAAACTTGCGGCAGGCTTGGTGCGGGCGGTCAGGATGACGCCGGAGGTGTCGCGGTCGAGCCGGTGCACCAGCCGCGGCCGGTTGCCCCCCGCCGTGGCGAAGGCCCAGAGCAGCTCGTCCAGCGTGTTGGCGTTGATCCGCCCGCCCTGGCTGGAAAGCCCCGGCGGCTTGTTCAGCGCGATGACGTGGGGGTCCTGGTGGATGACCAGTCCGCGCGTGAAGGCGATCTCCTCGGGCGTGAGGGTGATCGGGGTCTCGTGGGCCTTGATCTTGCGCGGGGGACGAGACGACATCTTACCTCTCCCTGTTGGGAGAGGGGGACCATGCGGAGCATGGTGGAGTGGGACGCGCTGCAGTCGGAATTCGAGGGCTCCGCGGTGAAGTGGATCGGCGGCCAATCACTGACCGGGAGAGCATCCCTCTCCACCACCCTTCGGGTGGTCCCCCTCTCCCAAGAGGGAGAGGATCAGTCATTCTTCTTCCCCCGCATCGCCGCCCAGCGGTCCAGCCGCTCCTTCACCTTGGCCTCGTGTCCCTCGCCCTTCGGCTTGTAGAAGGCCCGCCGCTCCATGCCGTCCGGGAAGTAGTTCTGGCCGCTGAAGCCCTCCTCGGTGTCGGGGTCGTAGGCGTAGCCCTTGCCGTAGCCGAGGTCCTTCATCAGCCGGGTCGGGGCGTTGAGGATGTGGGCGGGCGGGGTCAGGGAGCCGGTCTCGCGCGCCGCCTTCCGGGCCGCGCCGAAGGCCTTGTAGACGGCGTTCGACTTGGGCGCGCAGGCCATGTGCACGCAGGCCTGGGCCAGGGCCAGCTCGCCCTCGGGACTGCCCATGAAGTCGTAGGCGTCCTTCGCCGCGTTGCAGAGCAGCAGGCTCATCGGGTCGGCGGCGCCGATGTCCTCGCTGGCCATGCGGGTCAGGCGGCGGGCGATGAACAGCGGGTCCTCGCCGCCCTCCAGCATCCGCGCCAGCCAATAGAGGGCGGCGTCCGGATCACTGCCGCGCACCGACTTATGCAGCGCGCTGATGAGATTGTAGTGCTCCTCGCGGTCCTTGTCGTAGGCCGGGCTGCGCTTCTGCAACACCTGTCCCAGCTCCGCCGGGGTCAGGGGCTGGGGCGCGCCAATGGCCAGCAGGGTCTCGGCCAGGGTCAGCAGATAGCGGCCGTCGCCGTCGGCCATGGCGATCATCGCCTCGCGGGCGGCGGGGTCGAGCGGCAGCGGGCGCCCCTCCTCCGCCTCGGCCTTGGCGAGCAGGCTCTCCAGCGCCGCCTCGTCCAGCCGCCGCAGCACATAGACCTGGCTGCGCGACAGCAGGGCGCCGTTGAGCTCGAAGCTGGGGTTCTCGGTGGTGGCCCCAACCAGGGTGACGACGCCCTCCTCCACAAACGGCAGAAAGCCGTCCTGCTGGGCGCGGTTGAAGCGGTGGATCTCGTCGACGAACAGCAGGGTCGACTGGCCGGCGGCCCGGCGCATCTTCGCCTGCTCGAAGGCCTTCTTCAGGTCGGCGACGCCGGAGAAGACGGCGCTGATCTGCTGGAACTCATAGCCGGCCGCCTTGGCCAGCAGCCGGGCGATGGTGGTCTTGCCGGTGCCCGGTGGGCCCCAGAGGATCATCGAGCCGAGACGGCCATTGGCGATCATCCGGCGGATGGGACCGGCCTCGCCCAGCAGGTGCTCCTGGCCCACCACCTCGTCGATGGTGCGCGGCCGCAGCCGCTCGGCCAGGGGCGCGGGGGCGTGGGGCGTCAGGCCGGCGGCTTCAAACAGATCGCTCATCGTGGGATGGTCTTAGCACCAGAGAGGCCGCGAATGGGAGATTGCCGCATGAAGCCCCGCATCAGCGTCCTGACCCTGGCCGTCGACGACCTCGAGCGCGCGGTCGCCTTCTATCGCGACGGCCTTGGATTCCGCACCGACGGCATCGTCGGGCAGGAATTCGAACACGGCGCGGTGGCCTTCTTCGACCTGCAGAGCGGCCTGCGGCTGGCGCTGTGGGCGCAGGCGGACCTGGCGCACGACTCCGGACTTCCGGTCTCGCCGCGCGCCGCAACGGGCCTGTCGCTGGGCCACAACGTCGCCTCCGAAGCCGAGGTCGATGCCGTGATGGCGCAGGCGGCGAAGGCGGGCGCCCGGATCGTCAAGCCGGCCCAGGCCACCTTCTGGGGCGGCTACGCCGGCTACTTCCAGGACCTCGACGGCCACCTCTGGGAGGTGGTGTTCAATCCCGACGCGCTGCCGTCGGACTGAGGGCCATTCGACATCCCGGGAGACCAAGCCCGAATCCGTCTTCCCGGCGAAGGCCGGGATCCATCTTCCGGCCCCCCTACTGCCGGATTTGCTCCGACGTCGTCCTGCCTGTGTCGTGGATCCCGGCCTTCGCCGGGAAGACGGCGGCGGAGAAGCAACTGCTGAATATTGCCTGGTTCCAGGTTGATGGGGACACGCACTGAAGTGCATGTCCCCCAAGTCTACGCCCGGAACGAGGCCGTGATCCGGCGGCCGCCGCGCTCGATGGTCACCTGCCAGACCCGGACCTTCGCGGTCAGGGCGGTGACGAGGTCGCCGGTCGAGCGGATCTCGCGGCCGTTGACGGCGCGGACGATGTCGCCCGGCTGCAGCCCGATGCCGCGGGCCGGGCCGGTCGCCACCTTCATCACCACCACGCCGCGCCCCGCGAAGGGGTCGGCGCCGATCTCGTCGGCCACCGCCGGGGACAGGTTCGCCACCGTGGCGCCGGAGAAGGGGTTGGCGCCCTGGATGACCCGCTCGTCGCGGGCCGGGCTGGAGGGGGCGGACTCGGCGCGGACGTTCAGCGACACCTCGCGGCCGTCGCGCAGCACGGTCAGCGGCACCGTCTCGCCGACGCGGCGGGCGCCGAACAGATAGATGGCCGCGCCCTCGTCGCTGACCGGCTGGCCGGCGATGGCGACCAGGATGTCCCCCGGCTGGACCCCGGCGCGCGCCGCCGCGCTGCCGGGCCAGACATCGGTGACGGCGGCGCCGCGGGGCGCGCCCATGCCCAGGCTGCGGGCCACGTCGCCGGTGACGGTCATCGCCTTGACCCCCAGCCAGGGCCGCACGACCGCCTGGCTGCCGCCGAGGGCCGCGCCGACCACCTGGCGGGCCATGGCGGCGGGAATGGCGAAGCCGACGCCCGAGGAGGTCCCCGAGCGCGACAGGATGGCGGTGTTCACGCCGATCAGGTCGCCGTCCATGTCGACCAGCGGCCCGCCGGAGTTGCCCGGGTTGATGGCCGCGTCCGTCTGGATGAAGAAGCCGTAGTCGGTGATGCCGGTGTTGGAACGGGCGGTGGCCGAGACGATGCCGTTGGTCACCGTCTGCCCGACGCCGAAGGGGTTGCCGATGGCCAGCACCAGGTCGCCGACCTCCAGCGCCTCCTGGTCGTCGATGGCGATGACGGGCAGCTTCTCGCTACCGACGTCGATCTTCAGCACGGCCAGGTCCGACTTGGGGTCGGCGAGCAGCACCCGGGCGGCGAACTCGCGCTTGTCGGCGAGCTGGACCATGACCTCGTCGGCGCCCTCGATGTTGTGATTGTTGGTCAGGATGACGCCGTCCTCGCGGACGATGGCGCCGCTGCCCAGCGACTGGGCGATCCGCTCGCGCGGCACGCCGCCGCCGATGAACATGTCCCAGAAGGGGTCGACCCGCTGGCGGACCACGCGCTTGCTGCTGACGTTGACAACGGCCGGGGCGGCCCGCTTCACCACCGGGGCGAAGGAGGTCTTCATGGCCACGGCGCTGGTCGGGGCGACCCGCGTCGGCTGCGGCATCGGCGGCTGCTGGGCCTGGGACTGCGAGGCCGGGTCGGAACAGGCGGCCACCAGGGCCAGCACAGGGATCATCAGTTTCGCGGCGTGCATGAGGTCTTTCAGGTCAAGGTTGCCCCCGCCCTGAATCCAGCGAGGATTTCGGGCTTTATCAAGGCCTGACAATGATCTCAGGTCGTGGCCGGTTCCGCCGGCGCCGGCCGGGCCACCTTGAGCGCGATCAACAGCGCCAGGCTCAGGAAGCCGGCGGCCAGGTAGACCGCGAGCCCCGGGATGTTCAGCGTCGCGTCGTTGCGGATCGACCAGGCGAAGGTCAGGCCGAAGATGGACGGTCCGATGATGGCGGCGATCCCCTGCAGGCTTTGCATGGCGCCCTGGAGCTGCCCCTGCTCGTTGGGCGGCGTGCGACGGCTCATCAGGCCCATCAGGCCGGGCATCAGCAGGCCCATCAGCGCGAACACCGGCATGGTGGCCAGGTAGAACCAGCCGTTGGGCGCGTAGCCGTACATGGCGAAGCCCAGGGCGCCGAAGAAGGCGCCGGCCAGCACCGCGCCGCGCTCGCCGATGCGCTTGACGATCGGGCCGACCAGAAAGACCTGGACAACGATCCCCATGATGCCCGAGCCGCTCATCGCAAAGCCGATGGTGCGCACGTCCCACCCGAAGCGGTGGCCCATGTAGAAGACGAAGATGGCCGGCAGCACGATGTGGGCCATGTGGAACAGGAAGCCGACGCTGGCCAAGCCCAGCAGGCCGGCGTGCGAGCGCAGGGTCCGCAGCGCCCCGACCGGGTTGGCCTTGGCCCAGGCGAAGCGCGGCGCGCGGCGTTCGACCGGCAGCGACTCGGGCAGCACGAAGTAGCCGTAGACGAAGTTGACCAGGCACAGGCCGGCGGCGGCGAAGAACGGCAGGTGTAGGTCGTCCTTGCCCAGGAACCCGCCCAGCACCGGGCCGATCAGGAAGCCGAAGCTGAAGGCCGAGCCCATCAGGCCGAAGGCCTTCGCCCGGTCCTCGGGCGCGGTGACGTCGGCGACATAGGCGTTGGCGGTGGAGAAGCTGGAGGCGGTGATGCCGCTGACCAGCCGTCCGATCAGCAGCCACCACATGTCGGGCGCGAAGGCCATCACGATAAAGTCGATGCCCAGGCCGAAGATCGAGATCAGCAGGACCGGGCGCCGGCCGAAACGGTCAGACAGCATCCCCAGGATTGGCCCGAAGAAGAACTGCATCAGGCCCCAGCTGGTGGCCAGCACGACGTTCCACTCGGCGGCGAAGGCGGTGTCGCCGCCGGCCAGCTGCTCGACCAGCTTGGGCAGGACGGGGATCATGATCCCGAAGGACAGGCTGTTGATCAGCGCCGAGGCGAAGATGAAGCTGAACGCTGCGCGGCGGACGCCCGTGGCGGCCGGCGCCTGGTTCTGGTCGGTCATGCCTGCTCCCCGGCGGCGATGAGTGTCCTGGGCGCAACCTGGCGCCACGCCAGCCTGACGAGATCGGCCAGCCTAGGCTCGTCCATGCGCCCGATATCGAGCTGCGTCCAGCCGCCCTTGTCCCAGTTCCCCAGCGAGACGATGGCGTCCGGATCGGTCTGCTGGAGCGACTCCTTGACCAGCACGGGCAGCTTGAGGACGACCTTGCAGACGCCGTCCTCGCCGACCGGCGGCAGGGTGACGAAGATCTTGCCCCGCACCCGGAACGAGGCGCGATCGAAGTGCGGATGTTCCTGCGCTTCCGGGAGGGACAGGGCTATGGTGCGAATGGCGTCGTGGGTCATTGTCATTCCCGCTGCCCCCTCATCCGTCATGGCCCGACTTGTTCGGGCCACCCATGCGTGGTGACCGCCCGGGCGGAGTGCTGCTGTTCCGCATCGCGTCCTCGCGATCGGTCGTGTTCATAGGTGGCCCGAACAAGTCGGGCCATGACGGTTTGTGAATGGGATGAAGCTTCATCCCACATGCTCCGCCAGCCGTTCCAGCAGGACGCGCCACCATTCGCCGTGGCGCGCCTGGAACACGACCAGCGGGAAGCCGTGGCGGGCGACGTGCGCCTGGGGCACGCTGTCCCAGCCGGTGTGGGTGACTGTGACCCGCGTCTCGCCCTCGCCGACCGCCTCGAAGGTCACCTCGACCTCGGTGGCCATGTCCGGCGTGAAGGTCGCCTGGCGCCAGCCGACGACAAGCCGTGCGCCGGGCTCCCAGACGCGCACCGGGCCGATCTCGAAGACCTTGCCGCCCTCGCGGGTCTCGATCAGGCGCCGGGCGCCCTGTCCATCGACCTCGAACGACAGGACTCCAGGCGCGCGCGGCGTGAAGGCGAACAGGGCATTGGGCGTCCACCAGGCGCCGATCTCGGCGGTGAAGGCCTCGAAGGCGCGGGCCGGCGTGGCGCGGACCCGCAGGGCGATGATGACGCGGCTGGCCACTAGACTTTTCCCTTCGGCGCCGCCGCGCCCGGGGAGCCGCCTTCCACGTGAGTCTTGAAGGCCGACAGCTGGGCCGACCACATCCGCTCGGTCTCCTCAAGCCAGCGCAACAGATGGACCATCGGTTCGGGCCTCAGCTGGTAGACGCGCACGCGGGCGTCGAAGTCCGGACTGGTCTCCTCCACCAGGCCGCAGCGGCGCAACGTGCGCAGGTGACGGCTCATGGCCGGCGGCGTCAGGCCGGTCTCCTCGGCCAGCTCGCCGGCGCGGCGGGGCCGCTCCCGCAGCAACTCGACGACGCGACGCCGGTGCGGGTCGGCCAAGGCGGTGAGCGTCTCATCCAGCCGCGCTGCTGTGGCCGTCATTCCTTGTAGACCGTGGTCTTCAGGCCCATGTCGGCCGAGTCCCACTGGTCGGGCGACATCACCTGAACCGTCTGGCTGACCGTCCACATGTGCCCCTCCGGGTCTTTGCAGCGATAGGTGCGGTCGCCGTAGAACTGGGTCTGCGGCTCGGCGACGATCGTCATTCCGGCCGCCCGCGCGCGCTCGCAGTGGGCGTCGACCGTCCCCTGTCCTTCCGGAATCTGGATATGGACCGTCTGGGTCATCAGGCCGTCGATCGAGGCGGGGCTGCGGTGCTCGTCTGTCCACTCGTTGCCGACCATCACCAGGCTGTCGCCGTAGCGCATCTGCGAATGGGCGAGGTTCCCCTGCTCATCCTCGATCAGCAGCGTCAGCTCGAAGCCGAACGCCGCTTCCAGGAACGACAGGGCCGCCTTGGGATCCTTGTAGACGACGGCCGAAGACAGGGCGGGATGCGCGGCCATGGCGGCCTCCATTGCTTCAATTCGCAATATTTAACACATATAGCAACTAACTGGTCAAGGCCGCCGGACCGAGCCGCTTGGCGGCGCGCCCGACGCTGGCCATAGTCCCCACCAGTCGTGGTTCGACGACAGGGAGCGGACAGCCCGGATGACCCCATGAGCATCGCCCTCGAGGCCGTCGGCGTCGGCAAGACGTTCGGCGCGGTCAAGGCGCTGGACGCGCTGTCGCTGCAGATCCCCAAGGGCGGGGTCTACGGCATCCTCGGACCCAACGGCGCCGGCAAGAGCACCCTGTTCCGCATCGTGCTGGGCCTGGTGCGGCCGACGACCGGCGAGGCCCGGCTGCTGGGCGCAGCCGCCGGTGACATCAAGGCGCTGCGCCGGATCGGCGCCGTCATCGAGACGCCGCGCTTCCTGCCCTGGCTGACGGCCCGCGACACCCTGAAGGTTCTGGCGCTGGAGTCCGGCGAGGCCAAGCCCGACATCGACGGCTGGCTGGACCGCGTCGGCCTGACCGAGGCGGCCGACCGCACCGTGCATGGCTTCTCGGTCGGCATGAAGCAGCGCCTGGCGCTGGCCGCCGCCCTGCTGACCCGGCCCGAGATGGTGATTCTGGACGAACCGACCAGCGGCATGGACCCGGCCGGCATCCTGGAGATTCGCGCCCTGATTCGCGCGCTGGCCGACAAGGACGGCGTCACCGTCATCCTGGCCAGTCACCAGCTGGACGAGGTGCAGCGCGTCTGTGACCGCGTCGCCTTCCTCGACCGGGGCCGGCTGGTTCGCGAGGGCTCGGTCAGCGAACTGACCGCCGTCCACGAACTGCTGCGGCTGACCGTGTCGCCGGTCGAGAAGGCGCTGGCGGTGCTGGGCGACAAGGCTCGCGTCGAGGGTGACGCGGTGCTGGCGGCCGTCGACCGCGCCGCCGCCCCGGCCCTCATCAAGGCGCTGGTCAAGGCCGGCGTCGACATCACCGAGGCGCGCTGGATCGGCGGGGACCTGGAGACGGTGTTCCTGAGCCTGACGGGAGAGACCGATGCTGGCTGACGCCTTCGCCGCCGAGCGGCTGCGCCTTGGCAAGGCGCGGGGCCTGCTGTTCTGGGGCTTCCTGTTCGTCCCCGTCGTCTCGCTGGCGTTCGGCCTGCTGGGGACGGTCATGACCCTGGTGACCCGGAAGGCGGTCGGCGCCGCCGGCCTGCCGCTGACCCCCAACGACCTGGCCAAGGCCGCGTCCGAGGCGATGACCCAGACCGACCTGATCCCGGTCCAGCTGTTCTTCATGCTGGCCGCCGCGGCGCTGGTCGCCGACGACTACCGCTGGGAGACCTGGCGGCTGGTCACCCCGCGCAACACGCGGGCCAACCTGCTGCTCGCCAAGCTGATGACCTTCGGCGTCGGGGCGGCCGGCTCGATCCTGCTGATCGCGATCCTGTCCATGGTCAGCGCCCTGATCGACGGCCTGGCGACCGGCGACGGCTTTGCCAGCACCTACAGCTTCACCAACGACCTGATCCGTTTGGGCGGCAGCTTCGCCACCTCCTGGCTGGAGCTGATGGCCATGGCGGCGCTCGCGATGCTGCTGACGGTGCTGACCCGGAACGCCATCCCGGCGGTGATCGGTTCGATCGGCCTTTGGGCGGTCCAGATGCTGGCCATCGACCGCATCACCCAGCGCCTCACCGAGCCGCCAGAGGTGTTCCACTACGCCTTCCTGCCGGCCTTCAGCGCCGACGTGCTGCGCACCGCCCTGCTGGCCGGCGCCCCCCCGGACTCACAGCCCGCCGCCTGGCCGCTGGCCTTCCTGGCGCTGGCCCTGTGGACCGCCGGATTCGCGGCGCTGGCCGTCGTGGCGTTCCGGCGTCAGGACCTCACGCGGGAGTAGAACAGCGGCGGAACAGTCTCCGCGGCAGACGAGAGGTGCGCCATGGAAGACGGAAACCAGATGCGGGAGGCTGGCGCGCGGCTCTCGCACATCAAGGGGCGTGGGCAGGACGATTTCGCCCCGGAACTGACCCCATCGCTCCGTCTTCCCGGCGAAGGCCGGGATCCATGAAGCCGCTCTGAGCCCTTGCCCCGCATGGACCCCGGCCTTCGCCGGGGAAACGGGAACGGAGATATGTTTCAGTCCGCTATCGACCCGTTGCGGCCGTTGGCGAGGTCCACTTTCCGCCGCCGTTAGTGGGCCGTATGGTGGCTCCTATGGGCGATGTTCTTCTGAAGCTGGTAGCCGCCGCGCTTGCCGTTGCTCTCGCTTGGATGGTGGTGCGTGACTTCCGCCTCGGGAGGGCTCCTGGCGTTCGCAGCGGATTTGCCGTGCGCTACGCCCAGCGCGAAGAAACCCCATTGCTTTTCTGGATTTTGACCATTGGTCGCGCTGCGGTGATCGCGATCGTGGTCGTGGCGTTATTCAGCTTGGACTAAGCGTGCGCTTTCCACCCTTGGCTGACCTCGGCCGCCATCAGCACGTGACGCCAGCGCGCCCTCAAAGCAAAAGGCCCCGGATCGCTCCGGGGCCTTTCGTAATCTGAGGCGGTGGCGTGAAGCCTATTCGTCGCCGCCGAAGCTTTCCTGGACCGGACCGGAGTCCTTGCCCTTTTCGCTGACGTCGCGGTCAACGAACTCGATGACGGCCATCGGGGCGTTGTCGCCGTGGCGGAAGCCGGCCTTGAGGACGCGGATATAGCCGCCGTTGCGGTCCTTGTAGCGCGGGCCGAGCACGGAAAAGAGCTTGCCGACCTGTTCGATGTCGCGAACCTGGCTGATGGCCTGACGACGGGCGTGCAGGTCGCCGCGCTTGCCCAGCGTGATCAGCTTCTCGACGATGGGACGGAGTTCCTTCGCCTTGGGAAGCGTGGTGACGATCTGCTCGTGCTTGATCAGCGAGGCCGACATGTTCGCGAACATCGCGATGCGGTGGCTGGTCGTACGACCCAGTTTACGGTGTGCTTTACCGTGACGCATTGAAGTCTCTCCTGGGCCTCGGCCCGCAGTGTCATCACCAATCCCGGCGCAGCTCCCTGCCGGGTCAGAACGGAAGCGCCGGGGCCCTCGACCGCGGATGCGGCGTCAGCGGGCCCGGACCGGCCCTGAGGGCCTGTCCGGAGACAGCGCGGGAAGCGAACTAGATCTGGTCTTCGAACTTCTTGGCCAGATCGTCGATGTTTTCGGGCGGCCAGTTGGGCACGTCCATGCCGAGATGCAGGTTCATGCCCGCGAGCACTTCCTTGATCTCGTTCAGCGACTTGCGACCGAAGTTCGGGGTGCGGAGCATCTCCGCCTCGGTCTTCTGGATCAGGTCGCCGATGTAGACGATGTTGTCGTTCTTCAGGCAGTTGGCCGAGCGGACCGACAGCTCCAGCTCGTCGACCTTCTTCAGCAGCGCCGGATTGAACGGCAGCTCCGGCTTCGACTCGCCGTCGGACTTGGCCTTGGGCTCTTCGAAGGTGATGAAGATCTGCAGCTGGTCCTGGAGGATGCGGGCGGCGTAGGCCACCGCGTCCACCGGGCCGACGGCGCCGTTGGTTTCGACTTCCAGCACCAGCTTGTCGTAGTCGAGCGACTGGCCCTGACGGGTCGGTTCGACGCGGTAGGCGACGCGCTTGACCGGACTGTAGAGGGCGTCGACGGCGATCAGGCCGATCGGGGCGTCCTCGGGACGGTTCTTTTCGGCCGGGACGTAGCCCTTGCCGTTGTTGACCGTGAACTCCATGCGGACTTCCGCGCCGTCGTCCAGCGTGCAGAGCACGTGGTCGCCGTTGAGGATCTCGATGTCCGACGGGGCGTCGATCTGGCTGGCGGTGATCACGCCCGGGCCCTTCGCGCGCAGGGTCATGCGCTTGGGGCCTTCGGAGTGCAGGCGCAGGGCCAGTTGCTTGATGTTCAGGACGATGTCGACGACGTCCTCACGGACGCCTTCAAGCGACGAGAACTCGTGCACCACGCCGTCAATCTGCACAGCCGTGACGGCGGCGCCTTGCAGCGAGGAGAGGAGCACACGACGAAGGGCGTTGCCGAGCGTCACACCGAAACCGCGCTCAAGAGGCTCGGCGACGATGCGGGCCTTGCGGCTGGCGTCGACACCGGCTTCGATCAGCGGCTTTTCCGGTTTGGTGAGCTCGTTCCAGTTTCTTTCGATCACGGGCGGATGTCCTTGGAACGCGGATTCGCCGGCCGCGAAACGCGTGGCCGGCGAAGGGGGAGTCGAATTGGAATACTCAGACGCGCCGGCGCTTGGGGGGCCGGCAGCCGTTATGCGGAATGGGGGTCACATCACGGATGGTGGTGATCGTCATGCCGACCGACTGCAGCGCGCGCAGGGCCGACTCACGGCCCGAACCCGGACCGGAGACGTTCACTTCGAGGGTCTTCACACCGTGCTCGGCGGCCTTCTTGCCGGCGTCTTCGGCGGCCATCTGGGCGGCATAGGGCGTCGACTTGCGCGAACCCTTGAAGCCCATCATGCCGGCGCTCGACCAGGAGATCGTGTTGCCCTGGGCGTCGGTGATCGTGATCATCGTATTGTTGAACGAGGCGTTCACGTGAGCGACGCCCGACGTGATGTTCTTGCGTTCGCGCTTTTTGACGCGAGCCGGTTCCTTGGCCATCGAGGCTCTCTCTTACTTCTTCTTGCCGGCGATCGGCTTGGCCGGACCCTTGCGGGTGCGGGCGTTCGTGTGCGTGCGCTGACCGCGGACCGGGAGGCCCTTGCGGTGACGCAGGCCGCGGTAGCAGGCCAGGTCCATCAGACGCTTGATGTTGACCGAGGTCTCACGGCGCAGGTCACCCTCGACCGTGAAGTCCTTGTCGATGGCTTCGCGGATCTGGAGCACCTCGGCGTCCGTCAGCGCGTTCACGCGACGGGCGTCCTCGATGCCGACCTTGGCGACGATTTCCTTGGCGGATTTCGGTCCGATGCCGTGAATGTACTGAAGCGCGATAACCACGCGCTTGTTCGTCGGGATGTTGACGCCTGCGATACGGGCCAAGTCTAATCTCTCTAACCTTGCCGCGCCTCACGGGCGCATGCGCATAACCAAACGCGACACGCGCACCGGCCCTCAGCTTGCACTTTGAGCCGACGCGGGAGTCGCGCCTTTCGCGGAAGCGCACCGTTATAGGGATCGTTGCGCTTCCGTCAATGGCGGATCGGTCGTTTTACGGACCAATCCAGTTCTCGTAGATGACCGCCAAAGTCGTTGCCGGTTCGGCGGGTAGATCGAGTTCAGGTCGTTCAGAATCGAGCCTGTTGTTCCAGCCCCGGCGTCACCGCCGGGTCTGGCCGGACTCTAGGCTTCCACTGTCTCCAGCGAGGCCTGGATGGCTTGCGAGACGGTATCGGGCGAGCCCATGCCGTCCACGGCCCGGAGCTTCCCCTGAGCCTCGTAGTAAGGCAGCAGCGGCGCGGTCTGGGCGTTGTAGGCGGCGAGGCGCGTCTTGAACGTCTCGGGATTGTCGTCGGGCCGTCCCTGTTCCTCGAATCGGCCGGTCACCCGCGAGAGCAGGGCCGGCTCGTCGACGAGCAGACGGACGACGGTGTCGATCCGGGCGCCCCGGCCGGCCAGCATGGCGTCGAGCGCCTCGGCCTGGGCCACGGTGCGCGGGAAGCCGTCGAAGATGGCGCCGCCGGCCGCTTCGGTCTCGGGCAGGCGCTCCTCGATCAGGGCGATGACGATCTCGTCGGAGACCAGGTCGCCCCGGGCCAGGACATCCTTCACCCGCTCGCCGAGCTCGGAGCCCGAAGCAATCGCCGCCCGCAGCATGTCGCCGGTGGAGAGCTGGACCATGCCGCGCGTCTCGACCAGACGCTTGGCCTGGGTGCCCTTGCCGCTTCCCGGCGGGCCGAACAGGATCAGGTTCATAGCTCTCCCCTCGCCCGGCTCTTGCGGCCGGGCTTGTCTCCGAACTCTAGCGCTTGCCGCCGCGCAGCTTCGACTTCTTGATCAGGCCCTCGTACTGGTGCGCCAGCAGGTGGGACTGGATCTGCGCCACCGTATCCATGGTCACCGAGACCACAATCAGGATCGAGGTGCCGCCGAGCGCCATGGCCGTGGCCGGGGCGTTCATGAAGCTGACCATCATCTCGGGCAGCAGGCAGACCAGAGCAATATAGCCGGCGCCGATCACGGTCAGGCGGGTCAGGACGAAGTCCAGGTACTCCGCCGTCCGCTTGCCGGGCCGGATGCCGGGCATGAAGCCGCCGTACTTGCGCAGGTTCTCGGCCGTCTCTTCCGGGTTGAACACGATGGAGGTGTAGAAGAAGCAGAAGAAGATGATCAGGGCCGCGTAGAGCGCCATGAACAGCGGTCGGCCGTGCTGGAGCTGGGCCAGGACCGGCTGCATCGTCTGCATCCACTCCGGCGGATTGGCCTGCCCCGCCATCATGGTGATCACCGTCGTCGGCAGCAGCAGCAGCGACGAGGCGAAGATCGGCGGGATGACGCCGGCGGTGTTGACCTTCAGCGGCAGGAACGAGGATTCGCCGCCGACCATCCGGTTGCCCTGCTGACGCTTGGGATACTGGATCAGCAGCCGGCGCTGCGAGCGTTCCATGAAGACGATGAACAGCACGACGGCGATGGCCATGCCAAGCAGGCCGAACAGCACCAGCGGCGAGATCGAGCCGACCTGGGCCTGCTGGAACAGTTGCCAGACGCTGCGCGGCAGCACCGCGACGATGCCGGCGAAGATCAGCAGGCTGATGCCGTTGCCGACGCCGCGGCTGGTGATCTGCTCGCCCAGCCACATCAGGAACATGGTGCCGCCGGTCAGGGTGACGACGGTCGAGGCGATGAAGAAGGGGCCCGGATCCAGCGCCACGTTCTGCATGCCCAGCGCCGTGCCGAACGACTGGAACAGCGCCAGCACGACCGTCAGGTAGCGGGTGTACTGGTTGAGCTGCTTGCGCCCCGCCTCCCCGCCTTCCTTCTTCAGCTTCTCCCACGGCGGATAGACCGTCTGGAGCAGCTGCACGATGATCGAGGCCGAGATGTAGGGCATCACGTTCAGGGCGAAAATGGCCATCCGTTCGACGGCGCCGCCCGAGAACATGTTGAACATGCCCAGGATGCCCTGGCTGTTCTGCTGGAACTGCGCGGCGAACTGCGCCGCGTCGATGCCCGGGATCGGGACATAGGTTCCAAGACGATAGATGACGAGCGCGATCAGGGTGAACCCGATGCGCTTCTGCAGCTCCGTCGCCCTCTGGAAGGCGCCGAAGTTGAGATTGGCGGCTAGCTGCTCGGCGGCCGAGGCCATGGACTTCCCCGCGACTCTTCAGTGAGCGACACAAATAGGGACGCCGCCGGGGGTTGTCACCCGGCGCGCGCCCTTCTGTCGCTTAGGCTTCCGCTTCGACCTTGGCCGGGCGGGTCACGGTGATCTTGCCGCCGGCCTTTTCAACGGCGGCCTTGGCGGCTTCCGAGGCGCGGTAGACGGTGATCTCGATCTTCGAGGTCAGCTCACCCTTGCCCAGCAGGCTGACGCCGTCCTTCTTGCGACGGATCACGCCGGCTGCCAGCAGAACGTCGGCGTCGATGGCCTTCTTGGCGTCGAGCTTGCCGGCGGCGATCGCCTGCTCGATGCGCCAGAAGTTCACTTCCGCGAATTCCTTGGCGAACGGATTGTTGAAGCCGCGCTTGGGCATGCGCATGTGGAGCGGCATCTGGCCGCCCTCGAAGCCGGCGATGGCCACGCCGCTGCGCGACTTCTGGCCCTTCACGCCGCGACCGGCGGTCTTGCCCTTGCCCGAGCCCGGGCCGCGGCCGACGCGCATGCGGTTCTTGGTGGAGCCTTCGCGCGGGGCGAGTTCGTTGAGTTTCGTCATAGGTGCCTCTCCTTGGAGATCTGGCGCCGGGACCAGGCGGTCCCGACTCGGCTTGATAGAAATAGAGTCCGCCCGTCCTGCGGTTCGCGGGACGGGCGGCGCTCTGTAGCGGGTTTAGTCGACCACTTCCACCATGTGGGCGACCTTGGCGATCATCCCACGGATTGAGGGGGTGTCCTCGAGCACGCGGGTGCGACCCACGCGGTTGAGGCCCAGGCCCTGCAGGGTGGCGCGCTGATCGGCCTTGCGGCGGATCGGGCTCGCCGTCTGGCGGACGGTGACAGTCTTCTTCTCGGCCATCGGTTAGCCCTCGATCGCGTCCGGCGCCGAAGCGCCGTCGGCCCGGCGGCCCAGGATGTCGCCGACCTTCTTGCCGCGCTTGGCGGCGATCTGGCGGGGCGAGCTCTGGGCCTTCAGCGCTTCAAACGTCGCGCGGACCATGTTGTAGGGGTTGGACGAGCCGCTGGACTTGCCGACGACGTCCTGGACGCCGAGGGTTTCCAGAACAGCGCGCATCGGACCGCCGGCGATGACGCCGGTGCCCGGAGGCGCCGCGCGGACCATCACCTTGCCGGCGCCCCAACGGCCGTTGCCGTCGTGGTGCAGCGTACGGGACTCGCGCAGCGGAACGCGGATCATCGACTTCTTGGCTTCTTCGGTCGCCTTGCGGATGGCTTCCGGCACTTCACGCGCCTTGCCATGACCGAAGCCGACGCGGCCCTTCTGGTCGCCGACGACCATCAGAGCGGCGAAGCTGAAGCGACGACCACCCTTCACGGTGGCGGCGACGCGGTTGATGTGGACCAGCTTCTCGACGATATCGCTGTCGGGACCATCAGCCTGGGGAGCGTTGCGGTCACGGCGATCACGGCGATCGCCGCCACCACCGCCACGGGGTTCACGAGCCATCTGGGCGCTCCTTAGAAGTTCAGGCCGGCTTCACGCGCGGCATCCGCCAGCGCCTTCACCCGACCGTGATAGATGTAGCCGCCACGATCGAAGACGACGTCCTTGACGCCCTTCTCGATAGCGCGCTCGGCGACGAGCTTGCCGACCAGGGCCGCGGCGTCCTTGTCCGCGCCCTTGCCGCCCTTCTCGCCTTCCAGCGAGGAGGCCGAGGCCAGGGTCACGCCGCGTTCGTCGTCGATGACCTGGGCGTAGATGTTCTTGCTCGAGCGGAAGACCGACAGGCGCGGACGACCGTTCGAGAGCGCCTTGAGGCGCGTGCGCGTGCGCTGGGCGCGGCGCGCGTGGGATTCGCGAGGAGAGAGCGCCATGACTACTTCTTCTTGCCTTCCTTGCGGCGAACCTTCTCGCCGGCGTAGCGGACGCCCTTGCCCTTGTAGGGCTCCGGCGGACGGATACGGCGGATCTTGGCCGCGGTTTCACCGACCAGTTGCTTGTCGATGCCGGCGATCTTGATCTCGGTCTGCTTGGGCACAACGAAGGTGATGCCCGACGGCGCCGGGAAGTCCACTTCGTGGCTGAAGCCGAGTTGCATCGACAGGGCCGAACCCTTCAGGGCGGCGCGGTAACCGACGCCGACCAGTTCGAGGGTTTCTTCGTAGCCCTGGCTGACGCCGACCACCATGTTGTTCACCAGAGTGCGCGACAGGCCCCACATGCCGCGAGCGCGGGTGGTGTCGTTGCGCGGCGAGAGCGTCAGCTCCGCGCCTTCCAGCTTGATCTCGATGTCTTCCGAGACAGTCCAGGAAAGTTCCCCTTTGGGGCCCTTCACCGCAACCGTCTGGCCATCGAGGTTGACGGTCACCCCGGAGGGGATCGTCACGATTCTCTTTCCGATGCGGCTCATATCAGTACACCCGGCAGAGGACTTCGCCGCCGACATTGGCGTCGCGGGCGGCGGTGTCCGACATCACGCCTTGGGGCGTCGACAGGATCGAGATGCCCAGGCCGTTCTTCACCGGCTTGAGGTCCTTGATCGACGAGTAGACGCGACGGCCCGGCTTGGAGACGCGGCGGATCTCGACGATCACGGGCTCGTTGTCGAAGTACTTGAGCTCGATCTCGAATTCGGGGAACGCACCGGGCTTCTCGACCAGCGAGTAGCCGCGGATGTAGCCTTCCGTCGCCAGGACGTCGAGGACGCGCGCGCGCATCTTCGAGGCCGGCGTGGAAACCTTCGCCCGCTTGCGCATGGCGGCGTTCTTGATGCGGGCGATCATATCGCCAATGGGGTCGTTGACCATCTGACCCTCCCTTACCAGCTCGACTTGACGAGGCCGGGGATCAGCCCCTGGGAGCCGAGCTCCCGGAGAGCGATCCGGCTCATCTTCAGCTTGCGATAGTAGGCGCGCGGGCGCCCCGTCACTTCGCACCGGTTACGGATGCGGTTTGCGGCGGAGTTGCGCGGCAGCTTCGCGAGCTTCAGCCGGGCTTCAAAACGTTCTTCGAGCGGAAGAGCCTCGTTGTTGGCAGTCGCCTTGAGCGCGGCGCGCTTGCTGGCGAGTTGCTTGACGAGCTTCTTGACCATCTCGTTGCGGTTGACGGCGCTTTTCTTGGCCATGTGTGTGTCCTCTTCCCGCTCTAGACGTTGTTGAACGGGAACTGGAATTCCTTGAGAAGCGCGCGCGCTTCGTCATCGGTCTTCGCAGTGGTGGCGACAACGATATCCATGCCCCAGACCTGGTCGATCTGGTCATAGTTGATCTCCGGGAACACGATGTGTTCCTTCAGGCCCATGGCGTAGTTGCCACGGCCGTCGAAGCTGTTGCCGTTCAGGCCGCGGAAATCCTTCACGCGCGGAAGCGCGATCGTGATCAGGCGGTCCAGGAATTCATACATCCGGTCGGCGCGCAGGGTGACCTTGGCGCCGATGGTCATGCCTTCACGGATCTTGAACTGGGCGACCGAGTTGCGGGCCTTGGTCGCGATGGGCTTCTGGCCGGCGATCGCGCCCAGATCCTTCATCGCGGCGACGGCCTTCTTGGAGTCCGCCACGGCTTCGCCGATGCCCATGTTCAGGACGATCTTGTCCAGCTTGGGGACCTGCATCTCGTTGGTGTACCCGAACTTTTCCTTCATCGCGGCGCGGATGCGCTCGCGATAAACGGTCTTAAGCCGGGGCTCGTAAGCTTTATCAGCCATTGATGACCTCACCCGTGGTCTTGGCGAAACGGACCTTCTTCTCGCCTTCCATGCGGAAGCCGACGCGGGTCGGTTTGCCCTTGGAGTCGACCAGCGCCACGTTCGAGACGTGAAGCGGGGCTTCCTTGTGCTTGATGCCGCCCTGCGGGTCCGCCTGGGTCGGCTTGGTGTGGCGCTGGACCATGTTCAGGCCGGAGACCACGACGCGCTCTTCCTTCGGAAGCACGCGCGCGACGTCGCCGGTCTTGCCCTTGTCCTTGCCGGTCAGGATGACGACGCGGTCACCCTTCTTGATCTTGGCCGCCATTACAGCACCTCCGGCGCGAGGGAGATGATCTTCATGTGGTTCTTGGCGCGCAGTTCGCGGGGAACCGGGCCGAAGATCCGCGTGCCGATCGGCTCGCTCGACTTGTTGACGATCACCGCCGCGTTCTTGTCGAACCGGATGACCGAGCCGTCCTTGCGCTTGATGGCCGAGGACGTGCGGACCACGATGGCCTGCAGCACGTCACCCTTCTTCACGCGGCCGCGCGGAATGGCTTCTTTGACGGAGACGACAATCTTGTCCCCGACGTGGGCGTAGCGGCGCTTGGCGCCGCCCAGCACCTTGATGCACATGACCCGGCGAGCGCCCGAATTGTCGGCGACTTCCAGGTTAGTTTGCATCTGGATCATGGCTTAAACCTTCCAGACTCTTTTAGGCCGAGGCCTTGGGAAGGACTTCCCAGGTCTTCAGCTTGGACTTCGGCGCGCACTCGACGATCTTGGCGGTGTCCCCGGCCTGGTAGGCATTGGACTCGTCGTGAGCGTGATACTTCTTCGACCGGCGGACGGTCTTTTTCAGCAGCGGGTGCAGGAAGGTCCGTTCGACCTTCACGATCACCGTCTTGTCGCCCTTGTCGGAGACGACAACGCCTTCGAGAATACGTTTCGGCATAGTCGTTCTCCTCTACGCGGCTTTCTTGGCGCGCAGCACGGTCTTGATCCGCGCGATCGCCTTGCGGATCTCGTTCACGCGGTGGGTCTTCTCCACCTGGCCCGTGGCGGCCTGGAAGCGCAGGTTGAACTGCTCTTTCTTCAGGTTCAGCAGGGCTTCGGCGAGCTGGTCGGGCGTCATGCCCCGGACGTCATCGATCTTCATCTTCAGTGCTCCGCGGCCACGGCGTCACCGATCCGGGTGACGATGCGCGTCTTGATCGGCAGCTTCGCGGCGCCGAGCTTCAGAGCGTCACGGGCGATATCGTCGGCGACGCCGTCGATCTCGAACATGATGCGGCCCGGGTGAACGCGAGCGGCCCAGTAATCAACGGCGCCCTTGCCCTTACCCATCCGGACTTCGGCCGGCTTGTCGGTGACCGGCAGGTCCGGGAAGATGCGGATCCAGACGCGGCCCTGGCGCTTCATGTGGCGGGTGATCGCGCGGCGGGCCGCCTCGATCTGACGCGCCGTGATGCGCTCCGGCTCAACAGCCTTGAGGCCGTAGGAGCCGAAGTTCAGCAGGGTGCCGCCCTTGGCGGTGCCGTGGATGCGGCCCTTGAAGGCCTTCCGGTACTTGGTTTTCTTGGGTGACAGCATGACGGTTACGCCTCAGCTCCACGACCGCGGTCGCGGCGCGGGCCGCGGGGTCCACGATCGTCACGGTCACGACCGCCGCCTTCGCCGGCCGGGCCGGATTCGGTGGCCAGACGCTTGTCCAGCGCCATCGGGTCGTGTTCCAGCACCTCGCCTTTGAAGATCCAGGTCTTCACGCCGATGATGCCGTAGGTGGTCTTGGCTTCCGCGAAGCCGTAGTCGATGTCCGCGCGCAGGGTGTGCAGCGGCACGCGACCTTCGCGGTACCATTCCATCCGCGCGATTTCAGCGCCGCCCAGGCGACCCGACACGTTGATCCGAACGCCCTTGGCGCCCAGACGCATGGTCGACTGCATGGTGCGCTTCATAGCGCGACGGAAGGCGACGCGGCGCTCGAGCTGCTGGGCGATGTTCTCGGCCACCAGCTGGGCGTCGGTCTCGGGCTTGCGAACTTCGACGATGTTCAGGTGAACCTCGCCGTCGGTCATCGCCGAAAGATCCTTGCGGAGCTTGTCGATGTCGGCGCCCTTCTTGCCGATGATCACGCCGGGGCGCGCGGCATAGATGGTCACGCGGCACTTCTTGTGCGGACGCTCGATCACGATGCGCGAGATGCCGGCCGCGCCGAGGCGCTTCTTCAGCTCCTTGCGGACCTTGATGTCTTCGTGCAGCAGGCGACCGTAGTCCTTGCCGTCGGCGAACCAGCGGCTGTCCCAGGTGCGGTTGATGCCGAGCCGAAGCCCGACCGGATTGACTTTCTGACCCATCAGGCGGCCTCACCCAGTTCGCGGACCACGATGGTGATCTCGCTGAACGGCTTCTCGATGCGCGAAGACCGGCCGCGGGCGCGGGCCGAAAAACGCTTCATAATCAGGTTCTTGCCCACGAACGCTTCGGCCACGACCAGGGAGTCGATGTCGAGGTTGTGGTTGTTCTCGGCGTTCGAGATGGCGCTGTAGAGCGCCTTGCGGACGTCCTTGGCGATGCGCTTGTGGCTGAACTCGAGTTCGTTCAGCGCACGTTGCACCTTCAGGCCGCGGATCGACTGGGCCACGAGGTTGAGCTTCCGGGCCGAGGTGCGCAGCGTGCGCAGCTTGGCCTGGACCTCGGTCGCGGGCAGTCGACGTTCCGTCTTGGACTTGCTCATGACCTACTTCCTCTTGGCTTTCTTGTCCGCCGCGTGGCCCGGGAAGTTCCGGGTCGGGGCGAACTCGCCGAGCTTGTGGCCGACCATGTCTTCCGACACGGACACGGGCACATGCTTGAGACCATTGTGGACGCCGAAGGTCAGGCCGACGAACTGCGGCATGATCGTCGAACGACGCGACCAGGTCTTGATGACATCCTTGCGGCCGCTGCCTTGAGCGGTCTCTGCCTTCTTCAGCAGATAACCGTCGACGAACGGGCCCTTCCAGACTGAGCGGGTCATGGCTTAACGGCCCTTCTTCGCTTTGTGGCGCGACCGGATAATGAACTTATCCGTGGCCTTGTTGCTGCGGGTCTTGGCGCCCTTGGTCGGCTTGCCGGCCGGGGTCACCGGGTGACGGCCGCCCGAGGTGCGGCCTTCGCCGCCGCCGTGCGGGTGGTCGACCGGGTTCATGGCGACGCCGCGAACGTGCGGACGGAAGCCCATGTGGCGGACGCGACCGGCCTTGCCCAGAACCTGGTTCATGTGATCCGGGTTCGAGACGGCGCCGACCGTGGCCATGCAGCTGTCCTGCACCATGCGCAGCTCGCCCGAGCCGAGACGGATCTGGGCGTAGCCCCCGTCACGACCCACGAGCTGGGCGTAGGCGCCGGCCGAACGGGCGATCTGGCCGCCCTTCATGGGCTTGAGTTCGACGTTGTGAACGATCGTGCCGATCGGCAGGCCGCTCAGCGGGGCGGCGTTGCCCGGCTTCACGTCGACCTTCTCGGCGGCGATGATCGTGTCGCCGGCCTTGAGACGTTGCGGAGCCAGGATGTAGGCCAGCTCGCCGTCCTCGTACTTCACCAGCGCGATGAAGGCCGTGCGGTTAGGGTCGTACTCGAGGCGCTCGACCGTGGCCGGGATGCCCCACTTGCGACGCTTGAAGTCGACCAGGCGGTAGAGGCGCTTGGCGCCGCCGCCACGGAAGCGGACCGCGATGCGGCCGTTGCCGCCGCGACCGCCCGACTTGGTCAGGCCCTCGACGAGCGCCTTGACCGGCTTGCCCTTGTGGAGCTCGCTGCGGTCGACCAGGACCAGACCGCGACGGCCCGGGGAGGTCGGATTGAATTGCTTCAGAGCCATCTGTCTCTAGAGCCCCGTGGTGATGTCGATCGACTGGCCATCGGCCAGCGTCACGATCGCTTTCTTGACGTCGGAACGACGACCCGGGCGACCACGGAAGCGCTTGGTCTTGCCCTTGACGTTGAGGGTGTTGACCTTGGTCACGGTGACCTTGAACAGCGCTTCGACCGCCGAGGCGATCTCGTCCTTCGTGGCGTCATCCGCGACCTGGAACACGACCTTGTTCTGTTCAGACAGAATGGTCGCCTTTTCCGTGATCACGGGGGCCAGAATGGTGTCGTAATGGCGAGCGGTTGCGGACATTACGCGGCTTCCTTCTCAGCGAAGCGGGCCGAGATGCCCTCGATGGCCGACTTGGTCAGGACCAGGGTCCCGCGGCGCAGCACGTCGTAGACGTTCAGGCCGGCGTTCGGCAGCACATCGATGTTCGGAATGTTGCGGGCGGCCAGCTTGAAGTTGGCGTCCACTTCCGGACCAGCGATGATCAGGGCGTTCTTCAGACCGATGTTGTCGAAGGTGGCGCGCAGGGCGGCCGTCTTCGGCTCCGTCAGCTCCGCGGCGTCGAGGACGACGAGCGAGCCGGCCTTGGCCTTGGAAGACAGCGCATGGCGCAGGGCCAGGGCGCGGATCTTCTTGTTCAGGCCAAACTCGTGGCTGCGGACGACAGGGCCGTGGGCCTTGGCGCCGCCGACGAACTGGGCCGCACGGCGCGAACCGTGACGGGCGCCGCCGGTGCCCTTCTGCTTGTACATCTTCTTGCCCGTACGAGAGACCTCGTTGCGGACCTGGATCTTGTGGTTCCCGGAGCGGCGCTTGGCCAGCTGCCAGGTGACGACGCGCTGAAGGATGTCCCCGCGGATCTCGTCGATGCCGAAGATGGCGTCGTCGAGATCGACCGAACCGGCCTTCGCGCCGTCAAGCTTGATGACGTCGAGTTTCATTATTCAGCGCCCTCTTGCGTGGCTTCGGCAGCCGGAGCGTCCGTCGCGGGGGCTTCCTCGACCGCCGGCTCTTCAGCGGCGGCGACCGGCGCCTGGCCGGCCTTGCGGAAGGCGCCCGGACGCGGCAGGTCGGCCGGAGCGGCCTTCTTGATCGCGTCGCGAACCTTCACGAAGGAGCCCTCGGCGCCCGGAACGGCGCCCTTGATCAGGATGAGGCCGCGCTCGACGTCCACCTTCCAGACCGTGAGGTTCATGGTGGTGACAGTTTCCTGACCCAGGTGACCGGCCATCTTCTTGCCCGGGAAGGTGCGGCCCGGATCCTGACGGTTACCCGTGGAGCCGTGCGCCCGGTGCGAGACCGAGACACCGTGGGTGGCGCGCATGCCGCCGAAGTTCCAGCGCTTCATGGCGCCGGCAAAGCCCTTGCCGACGGTCACGCCCTGGATGTCGACCTTCTGGCCGGCCAGGAAGTGATCGGCGGTGAGCTCGGCGCCCACGTCGATCAGCGCGCCTTCTTCAACGCGGAACTCGGCGACGACGCGGCGGGGCTCGACCTGAGCCTTGGCGAAGTGGCCACGCATCGCGTTGGGCGTGTTCTTGGGCTTCTTGGCGCCGGCGCCGAGCTGGAGGGCGGTGTAGCCATCCTTCTCGACGGTGCGCTGGGCGGTGACGACACAGCCTTCCAGGCTGAGCACGGTCACCGGAACGTGCTGGCCGGTTTCATCGAAGAAGCGGGTCATGCCCAGCTTCTTGGCGAGAACACCGGTGCGTTGTGCGGGGAGAGTCATTGTCGTCGGCTCCCTACAGCTTGATCTCGACATCGACGCCGGCCGACAGGTCGAGCTTCATCAGCGCGTCCACGGTCTGCGGGGTCGGGTCGACGATATCCAGCACGCGCTTGTGCGTGCGGATCTCGAACTGTTCGCGCGACTTCTTGTCGACGTGCGGCGAACGGTTGACGGTGAATTTCTCAATGAGCGTGGGCAGGGGGATCGGCCCCCTGACGGTGGCGCCCGTGCGCTTGGCCGTGTTCACGATCTCGCGTGTGGAATGATCCAGCACGCGGTGATCGAAGGCCTTGAGCCGGATGCGGATGTTCTGACGATCCATATCGCTCGTGTTTCCCAAAGGGCTCCCAGAAGGGCGGCGCCCGCGTGCCTAGACATTTCAAAGACCAACCCGGACAACCCGCCCCTTGCGAGGGAAAGAAGCCCGGACACGCGACGTCCGCAAAACGAATGTGGCCCACGCGGACATCCGCGAGGACCTGGTCCCCAACCGCGATTTTCCTTTATGGGAAAGCCATAGGTCGGTTCGTTCCGCGGGCCGCGTCTGCACTCGAGGTGCACAGCCGGTCCAACAGAGGCGCGGTCTTTACGTCAGCGACTCGGGAAGGTCAAGCGCGGCAAGGCCGCTTGGCGAAAGATAGCGCCGGTATCCGGCCGCGATTAATTCTCATCCATGTTCGGCCCGCGCCCTTGCGGCGACTCCGGCCAGCCCATACCTGCCCCCTCCCCGATCGGCCGAAGACGCCGACGGTTCAATCACAAGGGGATACCCACCTATGAAACTCCGTATGTTCGCCACGGCCGCTGTGGCCGCCGCCGCTCTCTCCACCCCGGCCCTGGCCCAGTCCGCCACCGGCTCGGTCGGCGTCAGCGCCTCGCAGGTCGAAGTCGAAGTCGGCGGCCTTGAAGGCGACGGCCAGGCCTACGCCATCGACGGCTCGGTCGCCTTCGAAGCGTCCGAAGCCTGGACCGTGACCCTGCGGGGCGCGGGCGCGACCACCAACAGCGATCTGGGCGACGATGACTCGTTCAGCGCCGGCGCCGCCCTCACCTACGCCGGCGCCGACTGGCGCGTCGGTCCGGCCGTCTCCTACGACGACCTCGGCTCCGAAGGCCTGTGGACCGTCAGCGGCGTCGCCCAGAAGTACTTCGACACCGTCACGCTCGCCGGCGCCGTCTCGTACGGCAACATCGACGACATCGACGCCGACATCTGGTCGGTCGGTGGTGAAGCCCGCTTCTTCGTCAGCGACACCTTCCGCATCGACGCCGGCCTGGCCTACGCCTCGGCCGACGTCGCGGGCTTTGACGTCGACGGCTGGAGCCTGGGCCTGGACGGCGAATACCAGTTCGCCGGCACGCCGTGGAGCCTGACGGGCGGCTACTCGCACGCCACGGTCGACGACGCGGACCTGGACGCCGACACCTTCACCGTCGGCGTGCGCTACTCGTTCGGCGGCGACCTGAAGGCTCGCGACCGTTCGGGCGCGGACCTGGGCGCCGGCGCCAACCCGTTCGCCTCGGCGTTCTAGGCCCTCGGGAGCGGCGGCCGCACGGCCGCCGCTCACCTCGCCTAGCCTGTCCCTCCTCCCCCGGACAGCGGCCGGCCATGCGAAAAGCCCCGGAACCTCGCGGTTCCGGGGCTTTCCTTTGTCTGGCCCTCTGGCTGGAAGGCGGCGGAACCCCGCCGGCTGGGCGCCCTTGGAGGGACGGCGCCAAGGCGACGGCGGGCGAACCCGCGCCCGGACCGGTCGTGAACGACGAAGACACGACAGGCCCGTGGGGTTCCGCTCGATCACAGCCTAGGCGCGCGCCGGTTCCGCCCCACCCCCCGTTCGGGGGGGCGAGGCGCGCCGGCGGCGGTCAGTCCCGCTCGTCGATGGTGAACGGGCCGACCAGGATGTCGCCGGAGCCGACGACGGACTTCTTGATCTCGCCGCTGACGCTGGCCACGCGGATGTCGCCGGAGCCGGCCACCCGGGCGGTGACCGTCGTGGCGGCGCCGGCGAACTGGACCTCGCCCGAGCCGGCGATGCTCACCGACACCGCGCCGGCCCTGCCGCCGCGGATCACCGTGTCGCCGGAACCGGCGATGTTGACGTCCACGTCGCCGTTGACCGAGGCCACGTCCGCATCGCCCGATCCCATGGTCCGGATCGTCAGCGCCCCGCCGACCGGGCCGGAGACCAGGTCTCCGGAGCCGGCGACGCTGGCCTCGAGCTTGCCGCGGACGCCGGTGGTGGCGACATCGCCCGATCCGGCGATCCGGATGTCGGCCGCGCCGGCGCTGCCCGCCTTGACGTCGCCCGAGCCGGCCAGGTTGATGCTGAGGGCGTTCTCGACATTGGCCACCGTCCAGTCGCCGCAGCCGGCGTTGGAGAGCTTGAGCGAGGTGCTGCGGCCAACGCTTCCGAACACGGCCCCGCCGGCGGCGACGTTGGCGTCCATCGGCACCTGGATGACGACCTGGGGCATGTCATCCCAGGCGACCTTGCCGACGCCCGAGACGTCGACGCTGGCCACGCCGTTGATCGAGCGGCAGTTGCGGATCCGCCCCTTGCCGAGCGGCCCGTCCAGGTCGCCGTCGACGATGGTCTTGTCACCGTCGACCCTGACGGTCAGCGGCAGCGAGGCGTTGGTGGTCCGGAACGACACCTTCACGTCGGACCGGGCCTCGGGAACGATCACGACGCGGGCGACCGCGTCCTTGATCTCCACCCGGGTCTCGGCGGCCGTCGCGGCCCCCGCCGCCAGAAGCGCGGCGCTCGCGACGCCGAAAGCCAGAAGTGCGCGCATTGTTGATCTCCCCGAATGCGTGATGGGGAGACGCTAGGACCGCGCGGCCGGCAAGGCAGCTTAATTCGCGGTCATGACAGAGGCTTCATGTGGCCCGCGGCGACCTACGCCGCCGCCCGCTTGTCCGCGCCCAGTTCGAAGCTGCGCTCGTAGTCCTTGATCCTGTTCTCGACCAGGTTGGCCTTCTTCATGGCCAGGGACGCGGCCCAGAGGGCGGCGCGAGCGGCCATGGGGGTGTCGCCCATCGCGGCCGGGGCCATGCCGAAGCGACGGCGCAGTACGCCGTTTGCGTAGTGGGCGCCGCGGGTCATCCGCGTCTCCCAGGTCTGGAAGTCGAGCGACAGGGAGACGTTGAACACCTCCAGGTTCTCGACCCGGTGCGGCGCGTAGAGCGGCCAGGTCAGCGCCTGCCCGGCCTCGAGATCGAAGACCTGGGCGTCGGCGTCATAGGCCTTGCGGTAGGTCAGCTCCTCGGTGGTGGTCCGCATGATCACCTGTTCCATCTCGACCTGCGGCAGGTGCGTCTCGTCCGGCGGATAGACGAACAGGCGCTTGCGGCCCCGAAGGTGGAACAGCATCACGCCGGCGGCGTCGAAATGGTAGGGCACCTTGGTGCCGGGCGAGGACAGGATCAGCTGGCCGGTGGTTTTGATCGGCTTGATCCCCAACTCCCGCACATTGGCCTGGAAGGCCTCGTGGATCGGGTTCCAGAGGTCCAGGTGGGCCTCCTGCACATCGCGCAGGTTGACCCAAAGGCGTCCGGCCTTGATCTCGGCCAGGATGGTCGCGCCGTCGGCCCGCCCGCGCGCGCCGGTCTCCAGGCTGACCTGACCCTCGTCGTCATAGCTGTAGCTGTTGATGTCGAAGAGCTCTTCCGGATAGCGGTCCAGAAGCGCGGCCAGCGCCTCGTCGGTGGCGAGGCCGAGCTGGTCGACCTTGTGCGGGAACATGCGGGGCTCGAGCGGCAGGGACATCGTCTCGTCCTTCTAGAGAATGAGCATGGCGCCCAGGGCGCTGACGGCGGACTGGGGGCGGGTCTTGTTGATCGCGGCGGCGGCGGCGGCGGCGATGCCCCGAGCCCGGCCGGTGATCGTGGTCTCGCAGGCGTCGATCGAGGCCCAGCGGCGGCGGACGCTGAGACCGAGGCCCGCGCCGGCGAAACGTTCGCCGGCCGCCAGCGCCGCGTCGGCCCCGACCAGCGAGAAGGCGGCGGCCATGGCGCCGGCGTAGCCGCGGCGGTGCGCGACGCCCTCCAGCACCGTCTGGGAGCGGTTGCAGAAGTACTTCTTGTAGGGCTCGCCCTCGAAGCCGTAGTCGAAGACCTTGAAGCCCTCGGCGGCGCCCAGCCGCATCGTGTCGAGGCTGAGCAGGATGCCCGGCGAATAGCGGGCGAACGCCGCCTCGTAGGCGGGCAGCCAGAAGTGATAGTGCGCGCCGGCGTGGAGGCCGTACTCGAAGGCCACCGGCTCGCCGCCCGCCTCCAGCACCGCCAGCCGGGCGCCGAAGCCCTCGACCGCCGTATCGGCCAGCAGGGCGCGCAGCAGGTCGGCGGTCCAGCCGCAGGCGAAGATGTCGTGCAGGCGCGAGCGGCGATACTGGTCGCTCTTCAGCGCGATCAGCCGCTCCAGCAGGGCCGGGTCCCGGCCCTCCGTGCGGGCGACGACCGCGCCGTGGTCACGCTCCAGCGATCGGCGGGCGCGGTCCTTGTCCTTGAAGTACTTGTGCCAGTCGGCGCGGCGGCCGGCGTCATAGGCCGCCCAGCCGTCGGAAAGATCGGCCTGCAGAGTCCGGCGGGCGACGACGCCCTCCCCTTCCAGACCCGGGCCGCTCCAGCCGGTGACGCCCAGCGCTGCGGCGCCGACCAGGTCGGGAACCGCCTCGAGCGAAATGTCGAGCCCCGGCTCGGTGATCACCGCGTGATAGTCGTTGAGCGGCGCGCCGATCGGCTGGGCCGCGCCGCCGCGGCGCTGGTGCGGGAAGAAGCCGACCACCCGCCCCCGGCGATGCAGGATCGACACGGCCGCGCCCGGCGCGACCTCGCCGGCGATCTGGGTGAAGCGGGGATGGAAGTAGGGCGAGGCAAAGCGCGGATCGGCGGCGACGAACGCGGCCCACAGGTCGAGCTCGTCCGGCGACAGCTCCGCCGGCGTCACTGTCTCAATGGTCAGGTCGCGTCCCAATCCGGAACCCCTCAAGCCTTCTGCCCGGTCCGGTCGCAAGTTCCGTTCCATGCGGAAGCGGCGACCGAACGCCATGCCATAGCCCCGGCGGGCCTAAGGTTCCCTTTATGGCGGCGGACTTAGTGGACGCGCTGGCCGAGCATGTTGCCCGGCGGAGAGTAGCGGCAGACCAGGTAGTCCTGGGTGCGGCTGCTGCCCCGCGCGCAGCCGATCGCCGTCGTGCCGCGCCAGACGGCCTGAGTATAGTGTCCCACGTCCTGCCAGCGGCCGGTGCGGCTGACATCGGGAAAGACGCCGGGGCGATAGTCGGCGGCCTCGGCGAACCAGCTGCGCATCAGGACCGCGTCGGAGAACCAGCCGCGCGCACCCATCGACAGGTTCTCGCCCTGCCCCCGGCGGATCTCCCAGGGCGAATGCTCCATGCGGTCGCGGCGGCCCAGCTCCCGCGCCCAGGCGGCGGCCCCGGCGGCGAGCTTCGGATCCCACACCAGCGGCGGCGCCCCGACCTTGGCGCGGGCTTCGTTGTGCAGCGCCAGGGCGGTCTCGCGCAGGCTCGGGGCCTGGGCGGCGGCCGGCGTGGCGACGAGGAGGATCAGGGCGAGGGCGAGCGCGCGACGCACGAATGCATTCCCCACCTTGTCAATCAAGGGACTGCGCCTCGCGAAAGGTCGTCAGAAGCTCGGCCTCTCGTTCATGGGGCGCGATGTGCAGGATAAGGGTGCGCTCCAGATCGACGGTCGGATGATACGCGCCGTGCTCGGCGAACCAGAAAACCTCGGTAGCCGGCTCGTCGTCATGCCAAGTCGTCATGATGAAGCGATCATCGGGAATTTCGCCAAAGTCGAATGCGGAGAGGAGAGCGTAGTCGACGCTGTCGTCCCACTCACTACACCTTTCACCCCAGGCGAGCATGTAGAGGCACCCGGTAAGCACCAGCCATTCGCTGACTGCGGTCCGCCACTCGTCGGTGACGGAATCCTCGATGACAACGACCGCCCTGTAGGCCCCTTGCGCAAGCGCGGGCGGTAGCTGTCCGGATGGGAGGTGAAGATAGCTAACGGTCATTTTCGCCGTGAACCCTAGCACAGCCTCGGCGAGCCTGAGGCAACAGGGATTCCGCGAGCGTCCACGAAAAGCGCCAGTGCTTTCGCCGCAGGGCATGGGGCGGGTTGCGTTCTTCGCGACGCTCGCCGGAGAGCTCGCTCCCCAGGATGACGAGCTTTGTGGACCGCCACCCCCCTTCGTCATGGTGAGGAGCCGGCTCTTGGGCCGGCGTCGCGAACCACGCACCGCCCCAAGGCGCGCCCATAGAAAAGCCCCCCGGCGTTTCCACCGGGGGGCTCTGTCTGTTCAGCGTCTGCTGTCGAAGGTCGAGGACTACTCGACGATCTTGGCGACGACGCCGGCGCCGACCGTGCGGCCGCCTTCGCGGATGGCGAAGCGCAGGCCCTGGTCCATGGCGATCGGGGTGATCAGCTCGACGTCCAGCTCGGCGTTGTCGCCCGGCATGATCATTTCCACGCCTTCGCGCAGCTTGATGATCCCGGTCACGTCCGTCGTGCGGAAGTAGAACTGCGGACGGTAGTTGGTGAAGAACGGCGTGTGACGGCCACCCTCTTCCTTGGTCAGGATGTAGGCCTCGGCCACGAACTTGGTGTGCGGCGTGATCGAGCCCGGCTTGCAGAGAACCTGGCCGCGCTCGACGTCTTCACGCTTGGTGCCGCGCAGCAGCACGCCCACGTTGTCGCCCGCCTGGCCCTGGTCCAGCAGCTTGCGGAACATCTCGACGCCCGTGCAGGTCGTCTTCTGAACCGGACGGATGCCGACGATCTCGACTTCCTCGCCGACCTTCACGATGCCCTTCTCGATACGGCCCGTGACCACGGTGCCGCGGCCCGAGATCGAGAACACGTCTTCCACCGGCATCAGGAACGGCAGGTCCACCGGACGGTCCGGCTGCGGGATGTAGCTGTCCACCGCCGCCATCAGCGCCAGGATCGAGTTCTCGCCGATCTCCGGGGTCTTGCCTTCAACCGCCGCAAGCGCCGAGCCCTTGACGATCGGAATGTCGTCGCCCGGGAACTGGTAGCTCGACAGAAGTTCGCGAACTTCCATCTCCACCAGCTCCAGCAGCTCCTCGTCGTCGACCATGTCGACCTTGTTCATGTAGACGACCAGCGCCGGAACGCCGACCTGGCGCGCCAGCAGGATGTGCTCGCGCGTCTGCGGCATCGGGCCGTCAGCGGCCGACACCACCAGGATCGCGCCGTCCATCTGCGCCGCACCCGTGATCATGTTCTTCACGTAGTCGGCGTGGCCGGGGCAGTCGACGTGCGCGTAGTGACGGTTGGCCGTCTCGTATTCCACGTGCGCGGTGTTGATCGTGATGCCGCGGGCCTTCTCTTCCGGCGCCGCATCGATGTCCGCGTAGTTCTTCGCCGTCGCGCCACCGGTCTTCGCCAGCGTGATCGTGATCGCAGCCGTCAGCGTCGTCTTGCCATGGTCAACGTGACCAATCGTGCCGATGTTGCAGTGCGGCTTGTTACGTTCAAACTTTTCCTTGGCCATGTTCTCTACCTTGGGGCTGGCGGCGTCTGTGAATAGGAGACTGGAGCGGGTAGCCGGGATCGAACCGGCATCCTCAGCTTGGAAGGCTGCTGCACTACCATTGTGCTATACCCGCGCCTTCCGGCGGGATCGCCGTACGTCTCCTGTTTCAGTTCGAGGTCCCGGCGCCGGGGACGGAGCTCATCGCGCGTGGTGGGGGAAGTAGGACTCGAACCTACGAAGCTTTCGCAGCGGATTTACAGTCCGCCCCCTTTGCCGCTCGGGACATTCCCCCTCGCGCGATGGTGCTCTTTCCTTGGCGGCCAGCCCCTTCGCGGCTAAGCGAAGCGACCTGGGCCCCAAATCGGAGCGCGTCTTATAGTGTCCTCGTCTGATGAACGCAACGACCGGAAAAAAGGCTTTCGGCATCGCCCGGAAAAGCCCGGAAAGCCGCGCCCGCAAAGGGTTTCCGCCGGGGACGCGAAGGACTGGCTGTGGGGCGTGCATGCCGTGGAGGCCGCGCTCGCCAACCCCGCCAGGCCCGCGCCGCGCCGACTTCTGGCCACCGAAGACCGCACCCGGACGCTGAGTCGGCGCTTCCCCGGGACCCGGATCGAGACCGTCGACGGCCACGAGATCGGCCGCCAGCTGCCCCAGGGGGCCGTCCACCAGGGCCTGGCCCTGAAGATCGACCCGCCCGAGACGCTCTCTATAGAGGAGATCGGATCGCCGGCCGACGGCGTGCTGGTCATGCTCGACCAGCTGACCGATCCGCAGAACGTCGGGGCCATCTTCCGCTCCGCCGCCGCCTTCGGAGCCAGGGGCATGATCCTGCAGGATCGTCACGCGCCGGCGCTTTCCGGCGCCCTCGCCAAGGCGGCGGTCGGCGCGGTCGACAGGCTGCCGCACGCGATTGTCGTCAACCTTTCACGGGCGCTGGAGCAGCTCACCGAAATGGGCTGGCGGGTGGTCGGCCTGGACGGCGCCTCGGACATCGATCTGGACGTCGCGCTCGACGGCGGGCCCACGGTGCTGGTCATGGGTTCGGAAGGCGAAGGCTTGCGCCGCCTGGTCTCGGAGCACTGCGACGTGCTGGCCCGCATCCCGATGCCGGGCGGGTTCGAGAGCCTGAACGTCTCCAACGCCGCCGCCATCGCCCTGTACGAGGCCGCCCGGAAACGGCGCTAGATTCCCGCGAGGGGGGAAAGGTTACCCGAATCTGAAGGAACCGTTTTGATTTCGTCGCCAAGGCGTGGTTCTCTTCGCGCTTCCTAGTGAGCGGGGGCATATTCGACCCCGTTTTCTTCGGCATGGGATCGGGGGTTCCGATGTTGAACGGCTTTGTGCGTCTGTCGGCGTGCGTTGCGTCAGGCGTGGCTTTTCTGGCTTTGACCGGATGTGGCGGAGGGCAGCCGGATGACGGCTACGCCGGTCCGCCGCCGGCCGCCTATGATCGTGGAAGCTCCGCCCCGGTGCTGATGGGCTCGACGCCCTCGGCGCGTCCGGCCGACAGCGCCGGTCTGGCGGGCGGCCCCGCGTCCGGGACCATGGCGCCCATTCCCAACCCCGCCGACCTGACCCGCGCCGAGCGCGTCCGCTATTACGGCCACAAGTACGACCACCTGCCCGAGCCCAAGGGGCGCAAGGCCGGCGCCAGCGCCGCGACGGGCTCCTATCCGCTGATCGTGCGTCGCCGCGCCGACGGCACGCTTGAAATCTCGATGCGGCCGATCGCCAACCCCGAGGACATGTCCGCGGCCGACCGTCGCCGGGTCTACGGCAACCGCTACGCGCCCCGCCCGACCGTCGGCTGGTCGCCCCGTCGCCTCTGGCGCGGCGATGCCGCGCCCAAGCCCGTCGCCCGTCCGGCTCCGGCCGCCAAGGCCGCGCCGGCGCCGAAGGTCGTGGCCGCCAGGCCCGTCGCGGCCCCCGCCGCCCGGCCCGTGGTCGCCGCCGCGCCCGTCGCCAAGCCGGCGGCTCCGCTGAAGACCGCACCGGTCGTGGCCGCCGCCGCCATCGCCCCGGCCGCCAAGCCGGCTCCCAAGGCGACCCCGGCCGAGCAGCTGAGCGCCGCCGTCCGCCCCGAAGTCATGAAGGGCGCCGTCCTGACCGTGCCGGAGGGCCTGGCCAAGGGCGAGGAGTCCAAGGTCTCCCTGGCCCTCCCCGCCAACCTGATGGACGTGATCAAGCGCGAAGCCGCCAAGCTCGGCCTCGGCAAGGCCGCGAAGAAGGCGGAAGTCTCCGCCAACCTGACCGGCGAGGGCTATGAAATCACTCCCTCGGGCGCCCAGACCCAGGCGCTGAAGGCCGGCGAGGCCGCCCGCTTCGACTGGAACGTCAAGCCCGGCGCTGGCGACAAGGCTCCGCTGAAGGCGACCGTCGACGGCACGCTGACCGGCGACCGGAAGGCGAAGACGACCTTCTCGCTCGCCTCGCTTGAGCAGGCCGTCGCGCCGGTGGTCGAGGACGCCAAGGCCGCGGCCAAGGGCTTCAGGTTCCCGTCGCTGTCGCTCAAGTCGCTGGCCATTCCCGGCATGAAGCCGGTGACCCTGCCGGGCGTCGGCCAGGTGCAGTCCGAGAAGCTGGTCGGGGCGGGCCTGGCCCTGCTGGCCCTGCTGCTGGTCATCGCCATGGCCCGCAGCGCCAGCGCCGGTCGCGCCCGCGCCGAGCGCCGCCGCAAGTTCCGCACGATGCAGGACTACGGCCGTGTCGAGGCCGACCCCGAGCCCTCGCACGCGCCGGTCTCGCAGCCCTACGTCAATCCGATGATCGCCGCCGCCGGCGGCGCGGTCGCCGGCGGCGCCGTGGCGCATGCGGCGCATGACGACCACCACGGCCACGACGACCATGGCCATCACGACGCCCACGCCCATGACGATCATGGCCACGGCGCCCATGCGGCCGACGGGCATCACGACGACCACGGCCACGCCGCCGACCATGGCCACGACGCCCACCCGGTCGCCCATCATCCCGAGCCCGCCCACGGCCATGATGAACACGGCCACGACGCCCATGCCCATGACGATCATGACCACGGCGCCCACGCCGCCAACGGCCATCACGACGACCATGCTCATGGCGACCACGGTCATGCCGCCGACCACGGACACGGGCACGACGCCCACCCGGTCGCGCACCATCCCGAACCCGCCCACGGACACCACGACGACCACGGCCACGACGCCCATGCCCATGACGATCATGGCCATGGCGCCCACGCCGCCGATGGACATCACGACGACCATGCCCACGGCGACCACGGCCACGCCGCGGACCACCATCACCCGGAGCCCGCCCACGCCTGAGGCGGACCTCCGGTCGTCAATGACAAAACGCAGCCGACGGCCTCTTGAACGAGTCCGTCGGCTGTCGCATTGAGGCGAAATGCTCGAACAATTCTCCGGCCCCCTCATCGCCCTCGGGCAAGTGCTCATGATCGACCTGGTCCTGGCCGGCGACAACGCCGTGGCCGTGGGCCTGGCCGCCGCCGGCCTGGCGCAGAAGGACCGCAAGAAGGCCATCCTCTGGGGTCTGGTTGCGGCCGTGGTCATGCGGATCGGCTTTGCGCTGATCACCACCCAGCTGCTGGGCATCATCGGCCTGCTGTTCGCCGGCGGCATCCTGCTGCTCTGGGTCTGCTGGAAGATGTGGCGGGAGCTCAGCGAGCAGGCTGCGCCGGACGAGGCCGACGCCGAGGCCGTGCTCGACAGCGATCCGACGACCGAGCCGCGCGCCGGCGCCAAGGCCAAGACCTTCCGCCAGGCCTTCATCCAGATCCTGATCGCCGACCTGTCGATGTCGCTGGACAACGTGCTGGCCGTGGCCGGCGCGGCCCGCGAGCACCCCTACATCCTGGTGTTCGGCCTGCTGCTGTCGATCGCCCTGATGGGCGTGGCGGCCACCTATATCGCCAAGCTGCTGCACCGGTACCGCTGGATCGGCTACATCGGCCTGATCGCCGTGCTCTACGTGGCGCTCAACATGATGTGGGAAGGCCACCGCCAGATCGTCGCCCGGGCGCTGCAGGTGGACTCCTACAACGCCGTCATGCCCGGCTTCGCCGACATCAAGGCCGAGGAACTGGCCCACAGCTGTGGCGTCGAAAAGGCCGGAGCGGTCCGCGACAGTTGCCTGGAACAGGTCCCCAGCGCCGCCGACGCCGCGGCGGCGGCCAAGCCCGGCGGCCACTAGGCGTCATCCCTGCGCCCTCGCGGCCGGCACGAGGCTGACGGAGAGGTTCAGCGCCCGCGCAGCCAGCCGGTGATCGCCAGGCGGTCATCGCCGGCGAACAGCGACACCTGCGACACCGAGTGCAGCGCCGGGACGCGCAGCAGGTTCAGGCTGTTGAAGTTGGGCAGGAAGGCCTCGGCGACATGGCCGTCGTCGCCATGGAACATCAGCAGGCCGCCCCACTCGATCTTCCAGCGCGGCGACAGGTTGAGAACATAGGCGAAGTAGCGGTTCTTGCCCTCGATGCCGTCGTCGTGGGCGGTCAGGAAGTGGCCGCGACGATAGCGGGTGACCTGGGCGTCGGCGAAGGCGATGCGCGGCTCGCCGGTGATCTCGCGCATAGGGCCAAGGAAGGCCTCGCTGTTGGCGAAGTCGACCCAGGCCTTCCAGACCCCCTTCAGCCGGCCGGCCTGGTCGAGGTCCCACAGCGGATGATTGTCGTACAGGTAGTGGAAGCGTTCAGTCGCCGCCTCCTGGGCCGCGCGGCCCATGTCGGTGCGCTGGACCGGCGTCAGCCCTTCCAGCCAGGCGGCCGGCAGGTCGACATGGCCCTTGCCGCCCAGGGTGACCGTCTGGAACGGCGTGCGGAGCGTGGCCTCGTCCCGCAGCATCGTCGCCGAGGCGTCATCCAGCAGGTCCGGGATCTGCACCCGCCCGGTCGCCGCCAGCCGGGCGGCGAGGGCGGCGCGGTCGGCCGCCGTGCGCGATCGCAGGACGGGCCGGACCTTGGTCATGCCTCGGCGCCTCCAAAACGTTCCGTCCACTCGGCGATCTGCTCGTCGGCGATCTTGGCGAACAGCACCGGCGGCACGGCGACCGACCTGCCCGGCTCCAGCCGCGTCAGCTCGGCCCTGGCGTCGGTCGACGGCCAGACCGGCGGCCAGGTCTCGCCGAACGCCTCGACGATCTTCTCGGCCGCGAACGGGATGAAGGGCGCCGACACCCGTCCGTAGAGGGCCGACAGGTTCAGCGCCGTGCGCACCACGACGGCCGCCCGCTCCGGATCGGTCTTGATCGCCGTCCAGGGCGCGGCTTCCTGCAGATACTCGTTGCCGAGCACCCACAGCTGGCGCACCGCCTGGGCGGCCTTGCGCAGCTCGATGGCCTCCATCTGGGCGGTCAGCTCGGCCAGCTGGGCCGACACGTCGGCGAACAGCTTCTCCTCGAGCGGTCCGGTCTCGCCGCCCGCCGGGACGACGCCGTCGAACTTGCTCTCGTTGAACTTGCCGATGCGGTTGACGAAGTTGCCCAGCACATTGGCCAGGTCGCTGTTGATCGTCTGGGCGAAGTGCTCCCAGGTGAAGGCGGTGTCGGAGCCTTCCGGCGCGTTGGCGGTCAGGTACCAGCGCCAGAGGTCCGGCGGCAGCAGCTCGAGCGCCGCATCGATGAACACGCCGCGCTTGCCACTGGTCGAGAACTTGCCGCCGTACCAGTTGAGCCAGTTGAAGGCCTTCAGCCGGTCGACCGTCTTCCACGGCTCCTCGCTGCCCAGGATCGTGGCCGGGAAGCTGACGGTGTGGAAGGCGACGTTGTCCTTGCCCATGAACTGGACGTACTCGACGTCGGCGGCGCCCTCGTCGGTGCGCCACCAGCGCTTCCAGTCCGAGCCGGACGCCTCGGACCATTCGACGGTGGCCCCGATGTACTCGATCGGCGCGTCGAACCAGACGTAGAAGACCTTGTTCTCGAACCCGGGCCTGGGCGCGCCGTTCTGCGTCACCGGGATGCCCCAGGCCAGGTCGCGGGTGATGCCCCGGTCGTGGAGCCCTTCATCAAGGTGCTTGTAGGCGATGCCGCGGGTCAGGGCCGGCCAGTCCGCCGCCTTGCTGTCGACCCAGGCGCGGATGCGGTCCTGCATCCGGCTCTGCAGCAGGTAGAGGTGGCGGGTGTCGCGCACCTCGATGTTCCGTGAGCCGCTGACCGTCGAGTAGGGGTTGATCAGGTCGACCGGGTCCAGCAGCGAGCCGCAGTTGTCGCACTGGTCGCCGCGCGCCTTCTCGAAGCCGCACCTGGGACAGGTCCCCTCGACGTAGCGGTCCGGCAGGAAGCGCTTGTCGTCGATGGAATAGACCATCTTGTCGACCCGCTCCTCGATAAGGCCCTGCTTCTCCAGCGCCTCGCAGAAGTGCTGGGTCAGACGGTGGTTGGGGGCGTTGGAGCTGCGGCCGAACCAGTCCCAGCTCATGCCGAAGCCGCGCCCCAGAGCGTGCTGGACCTCGTGCCACTCGTCGCAGTAGGCGCGCACGTCCTGACCGGCCTCGGCGGCGGCCAGTTCGGCCGGCGTGCCGTGCTCGTCCGTGGCGCAGATGTAGAGGGTCTCGTGCCCCTGGGCCCGCTTGAAGCGCGCGAACACATCGGCCGGCAGCTGCGAGCCGGCCAGATTGCCCAGGTGCTTGATCCCGTTGATGTACGGCAGGGCGGAAGTGATGAGGATACGAGCCATGGCGGCCGATATAGAGGGGCCCGCGCGCCAGCGGAAGCGCCGCGCGACAAGCGGTCCCGTATCGCCGTTCCGCGAAGCGGCCTAACCTAGGGTCACTCTGGCGACGGAGACGGCGAATTCCCTGACCGGCTTCGCGTCCAATCTTGGGGGACTACGCATGAAGGGCATCAACTGGATCGGCGTGCTCGCCGCGCTGGCAGCCAGTCAGGCCATCGGCCTTGTCTGGTACGGAATGTTGTTTTCGGCGCAGTGGATGGCGCTCACCGGGATCGCGGTCTCGGACAGTGAAGGCTCCTCGGCCATGGCGCTCGGGGCCGTGCAGAACCTCGTCGTCGCCATTGGCATCGGCTGGCTCATCGCCCGCACCGGCATGGCCGGCTGGATCGGCGGCGCCACGGCGGGCCTGATCGCCTGCGTCTTCTTCGGCCTGGCGACCATGTCGCTGCGCTTCATCTACGGAGACGACAACACCGGCCTGATACCCATCGACGGCGGCTACATGCTGATCCAGTACGGGGTCAGCGGCGCGCTGATCGGGGGGCTGAAGCTGGGCAAGTCCGCGCCGGCCTGACGCCCCGGGTCCTTCCCCGTTAGGGGAAGGGCCTTTTCCCCGGCCGCGCAGGCCGTATAACGACTCCTGGGTTTCTCGGGAGGTTGGGATGTCGCTGTTCAAGGGTCACACGCGGCGGTGGGCCGCACTCGCCATGGGGGCCGCGGCCCTGGCGCTGGCCGCCTGCGGCGGTCCAAAGCAGGACACCCTGCACATCTACAACTGGTCCGACTACATCGACCCGGCGCTGCTCGAGGAGTTCACCAAGGAAACCGGCATCAAGGTCGTCTACGACACCTTCGATTCCAATGAGATCCTCGAGACCAAGGTCCTGACCGGCTCGACGGGATACGACATCGTCGCCCCGTCCAACCACAACCTGCCGCGCTACATCACCGCCAAGGCGATCGCCCCGCTCGATTTCGCCAAGCTGCCGAACCGCAAGAATCTGTGGCCCGAGCTGATGCAGCGCATGGAGCCGTTCGACCCGGGCGCGAAGTACAATGTCCCCTACATGTGGGGCACCATGGGCATCGGCTACAACACCGCCGAGATCGCCAAGCGCCTGCCCGGCGTGACCATCGACAGCTGGGACGTGGTCTTCAAGCCGGAAAACCTGGCGAAGCTGAAGGACTGCGGCGTCTATTTCCTCGATGCGTCGGAGGACATGTACGCCGTCGCCCTGAACTACCTGGGCAAGGATCCCAACTCGAAGTCGGTCGCCGACTACGAGGCGGCCACGGCGATGCTGCTGACGTTGCGGCCGCACATCACCAAGTTCCACTCCTCGGAGTACATCAACGCGCTGGCCAACGGCGACGCCTGCGTGGTCATCGGCTACAGCGGCGACATCCTGCAGGCCGCCGACCGGGCCGAGGAAGCGGGGCGCGGCGTCGAGATCGCCTACGCCATCCCGAAGGAAGGCAGCCAGGTCTGGTTCGACGTCTTCGCGATTCCCGCCGACGCGCCCAACCCCGAGGCGGCCTACAAGTTCCTCGACTTCATGATGCGACCGGCGGTCATCGCCCGGGCGTCCAACTATACCGCCTACGCCAACGCCAACGCGGCGGCGACGCCGCTGGTCGACGAGGAACTGCGCAGCGATCCGAACGTCTATCCGACGCCGGAGGTGTTCAGCCGCCTGTTCGTCACCACGACCAAGGACCAGGCGCTGGTGCGCGAGGTCAACCGCCTCTGGACCAAGGTGATGAGCGGTCAATGAGCCGCCCGCCCTCGGCCGGCCGCGCCGGGAAGCCCGCCAAGCCTGAAGGACGGCGCCTGAACATCGGCGCCGTCCGCTCCACCTTCGCGCCCTGGAACGATCCCGACGCCACGCCTCTGGTGCGGTTCGAGGGGGTGACCAAGCGGTTCGGCGCCCACACGGCGGTCGATAACGTGTCGCTGGACATCTACCCGGGCGAGTTCTTCGCCCTCCTCGGCCCGTCGGGCTGCGGCAAGACCACCCTGATGCGGATGCTGGCCGGGTTCGAGACGCTGGACGCCGGCCGCATCACCCTGGCCGGGCAGGATCTGGCCGGCGTGCCGCCGCACCAGCGGCCGGTGAACATGATGTTCCAGAGCTATGCGCTGTTCCCGCACCTCAGCGTCGAGCAGAACATCGCCTTCGGCCTGAAGCAGGAGGGCCTGCCCCGCGCCGAGATCGCCGCCCGGGTGCTGGAGATGCTGGACCTGGTCAAGCTGACGCCGTTCGCGCGGCGCAAGCCCGACCAGCTGTCGGGCGGCCAGAAGCAGCGCGTCGCCCTGGCCCGCGCCGTGGCCCGCAAGCCCAAGATGCTGTTGCTGGACGAGCCGCTGGGCGCGCTGGACAAGAAGCTGCGCGAGGAGACGCAGTTCGAGCTGATGGACCTGCAGGTCGAGCTGGGGGTCACCTTCCTGATCGTCACCCATGACCAGGAAGAGGCCATGGTCATGGCCGACCGCATCGCCGTCATGGGCGAGGGCCGGACGGTCCAGGTCGGGCGGCCCGAGGAGATCTACGAGACCCCCTCCTCCCGCTACGTTGCCGAGTTCCTGGGCGATGTGAACCTGTTCGAGACCCGGGTGGAAACCATCGAGCATCCGATGGCGCACCTCGAGGCGAAGGAGGCCAGGGCCGGGTTCTATGTCCTCGACGACGACTGCCCGGGCCCTGGCTCGACCGTCTGGCTGGCGGTGCGGCCGGAGAAAATGCGCATCAGCCTCGATCCGCCCCCCGAGGGCGCCCGCAACGTGCTGGCCGGCGAGATCTGGGACATCGGCTACACCGGCGACTGGACCAACTACATCGTCGAACTGCCCGGCGGGAAGCTGGTCCGGGTGGCGCGCGCCAACAGCCAGCGGTTCGTCGAGCGGCCGATCGGCTGGGATGACAAGGTCTGGGTCAGCTTCGACCCCGACGCCGGCGTGGTGCTGACCTCGTGAGGTGCGCGGCGAGGCCCTGCGTGGTTCGCGACGCACTTCGCGCTCCTCACCATGACGAACGCATTTTCGGCTCACCCACCTTCGTCATCCTGAGGAGCGATCCCTTCGGATCGCGTCGCGAAGGACGCACGGCATGAGCCGCCCCCGCTCACGCGCTGTGATCCTCCCCGCCCTCTGGCTGGGGGTGTTGTTCGCCTTTCCGTTCCTGCTGGTCTTCAAGCTGTCGCTGTCGGACACGGCGCTGGCCATTCCGCCCTATGCGCCGCAACTGGACTGGGGCGGCGGGCTGGTGGCGATCAGGGCCTTCCTCGCCGGCCTCGACTTCGAGATGTACGAACGGCTGACCAGCGACCAGCTGTATCTGGACGCCTATCTGACCAGCCTGAAGTTCGCGGCTGGCGGCACCATCCTGGCGCTGCTGGTCGGCTATCCGATGGCCTACGGCATGGCCCGCTGCAGGCCGGGCACGCGCAACATCCTGCTGATGCTGGTCATCCTGCCGTTCTGGACCAGCTTCCTCATCCGGGTCTACGCCTGGGTCGGGATCCTCAAGCCCGAGGGCCTGCTGAACGTCTTCCTGGGGTTGCTGGGTCTGGACCCGGTCAGCCTGCTCTACACGCCGACCGCCGTGCAGATCGGCCTGGTCTACAGCTACCTGCCGTTCATGGTGCTGCCGCTCTATGCGGCGCTGGAGCGGATGGACCACACCCTGCTGGAGGCCGCCGCCGACCTCGGCTCGCCGCCGTGGAAAAGCTTCTGGCAGGTGACCTGGCCGCTCTCGATCCCGGGGGTCGTGGCCGGCTGCCTGTTGTGCTTCATCCCTATGGTCGGCGAGTTCGTGATCCCCGACCTGCTCGGCGGGCCCGGCTCGCTGATGATCGGCCGCTCGATCTGGATGGAGTTCTTCGCCAACCGCGACTGGCCCTTCGCCAGCGCCGTGGCGATCATCCTGCTGTTCACCCTGGTGCTGCCCATCGTCCTCTACCAGCGCCAGCAGACACAAGCGCTGGAGGCGGGACGATGAGGGGCCCGGCCGCATTGCGTCCTTCGCGACGCGATCCTGACGGATCGCTCCTCAGGATGACGGACTCCGTAGAACCCGCCCACCTTCGTCATGGTGAGGAGCGAGCGCTTTGCGAGGGTCACGAACCACGCAAGGCCCGCGAGCCCCGCCATGCGTAGGGGCCTCTCCTGGTTCAACCTGGTCTCGATCACGCTGGGCTTTGCGTTCCTGTACCTGCCGATCGTGCTGCTGGTCGCCTGGTCGTTCAACGCCAGCAAGCTGGTCACCGTCTGGGGCGGCTTCTCGACCAGATGGTACGCGGCCTTGCTGCAGGATGAGCAGTTGCTGGCCGCCGCCTGGGTGACGGTGCGGGTCGGCCTCTTGTCGGCCACCGTCGCGACGGTGCTGGGCACGCTGGCGGCCATCGCCCTGGTGCGCGGCGGCCGGTTCCGGGGGCGGACGATGTTCTCGGGCATGGTCTACGCCCCGCTGGTCATGCCCGAGGTGATCATGGGCCTGGCCCTGCTGCTGCTGTTCGTCGCCCTGCGCTTCGACCGCGGCTTCTGGACGGTGATGATGGCCCACACCACCTTCACCCTCAGCTATGTGGCCGTGGTCGTCCATTCGCGGCTGGTGACCTTCGACCGCGCGCTGGAGGAGGCCGCGCAGGACCTGGGCTGCACCCCTGCCCAGTCGTTCATGAAGGTGACCCTGCCCAACATCTTCCCGGCCGTGCTGGCCGGCTGGATGCTGGCCTTCACTCTGTCGCTGGACGATCTGGTCATCGCCAGCTTCACCAGCGGTCCGGGCGCGACCACCCTGCCGATGCGGATCTACAGCCAGGTGCGGCTGGGCGTGACGCCGGAGATCAACGCCGTCTGCACCCTGCTGATCGCCGTGGTGGCGACCGGGATCATCATCTTCTCGCTGACCCAGAAGTGGCGGACTGGCGCGACGGCCCGCGCTGCGGCATAAGCCGCCGGTTCGCCGCGCGCGAACAGCCACGGGCCGGCTTAGCTCAGATGGTAGAGCAGCGGTTTTGTAAACCGAAGGTCGCGGGTTCGATTCCTGCAGCCGGCACCACGTCCCCTTCACCATTGGCAGCCGCTCCGGACTGTGAGCAAATGCTCACATGTCGCTGACCACCCGACTGGCTGAACGCCTCGCCCTCGAGAACCTCAGGGGCGTGGAGCGGGCGCGCAAGGCCGTCGGGTTCGCGCTCTCGCGCCGGGACCGCCACCTGCCCTTGCTGGCCGAGACCCGCAACCTCGAGGTCGAGGGCGCCGCCGGACCCCTGCCCGCCCGACTCTACGTCCCGCGCGGGGCCGAGGCGCCCGGACCGATGCTGGTGTTCTTCCACGGCGGCGGCTTCATCCTCTGCGACATCGAGACCCACGACGCCTTCTGCGTCCGCCTGGCCGAAGCGGCGGGGGTGCGGGTGCTGTCCTGCCGCTATCGCCTGGCGCCGGAGGCCGCCTTCCCGGCCCAGCTGGAGGACGCCGTGGCCGCCTTGCGCTGGGCGGGGGACAATCTGGAGCGGCTGGGGGCCACGCGCCTCGCGGTCGGCGGCGACTCCGCCGGCGGCTATCTCGCCGTCGCCGGCGCCCGGGCGGTCAACGTCGAAACGCCGGGCGCAATCACCGCCCAGGTGCTGATCTATCCACTGCTCAGCATGGACGACGAAGTCTGGGCCTCCACGCTGTTCCAGGACGCCCGGATCGTCGGCCGTGTGGCGGTGCAGTTCATCAGGGCCCAGCTGGCGACCAGCGAGGGCCACTCGCTGCTGGGCGGGCCGCACGCCGCAACGCCGCCAACGCTGGTGGTCGGCGGCGACAGGCTCGATCCTTGCCGGCCGGAGGCGGCGGCCTTCGCAGCGGAGCTGAGGGACGGAGGTGTCGAGGTCGAGGAGCGCTACTTCGCGCTGCAGCCCCACGGCTTCATCAATCTGACCCATGTCTCACAGGCGTCCCGCGACGCGGTGCGAGAGATCGGGACGTTGACGGGGGCGCTTCTGAAAGGCTCTACGCCTTCGACGTCAGCGTCCAGATGATCGCGTCGATGTCGGCGAACAGGCGCTTGAGGAAGTGCGGCATGGCGGGGGTCTCCCGGTGAATCCAGACTGCCCGTTAACGATTTGCGCCGATTCGCGTTCCCGCGTGAAAGAACAATGATCTCCCGAAGGCTCCCGTTTCCGTGACCAGCGCCCCCGCCATCACCCTCTTCATCGACGCCGACGCCTGCCCGGTGAAGGACGAGACCTACAAGGTGGCGGCCCGCTACGGCCTCAAGACCTTCGTGGTCTCCAACAGCTTCATGCAGATTCCGGCCTCGCCGCTGATCGAGCGGGTCATCGTCGACGCCGGTCCGGACATCGCCGACGACTGGATCGCCGAGCGGGCGGCGAAGGGCGACATCGTCATCACCAACGACATCCCGCTGGCCGACCGGGTGCTGAAGTCCGGGGCGGCGGCCATCAAGCCCAACGGCCAGCCGTTCACCGCCGACTCCATCGGCTCGGCCCTGGCCCAGCGGTCGATCATGGAGCACATCCGCTCGACCGGGGAGATCACCGGCGGCCCCCGCCCCTTCGACCGCGCCGACCGCTCGCGCTTCCTGCAGGCGCTGGACACGGCGATCCAGAAGTCGCGGCGCACGCCGCGATAGACGGATCGAAGAACAGCGATATTGTCGTCCCCTGACAGGCGAGTTCGCGGACATCCGGCGCATCCGCGCGACGGAGCGACACCGCCAGGGGGAACCGACATGGAAATGATGATCGCGCCGCTGAAGAAGTACGCTGACTTCCAGGGCCGGGCCCGGCGGGCCGAGTACTGGATGTTCGTCCTCTTCCAGATCCTCGTCTATATCGCCGTGGCCATCGTGGGTACGATCGCGAGCGGCGGCGATCCCGAGGGCCTTATCGCCTCGGCCCTGATGGGTCTGGTCACCCTGGGGCTGCTGATCCCGAGCATCGCGGTCACTGTCCGCCGGCTGCACGACACCAACCGGACCGGCTGGTGGATCCTCATCAGCCTTCTGCCGCTGATCGGCGGCATCTGGCTGCTGGTGCTCACCGTGCTGGACGGCACCCCGGCGACCAACCGCTTCGGTCCTGATCCCAAGGGACGCGGCGACTCCGACACCTCGAAGATCTTCGAGTAGGGCGAGACTTCGGCGGCGGCGGGCGCCTGAGCCTGATGGGTTCAGATGGAGTCATCTGAACCCTGAATCAGGCTCTGGACTTCTGATTCCAGAGCACGATTCAACGGTCGGACGGTTCCGTCCGACCGCATCGTGCTCTAGGGCTGGGCGAACGCCCGTCCTCAGGTTCCGACCGCCGCCATGATCGCCGTCCCGCCCAACATCGCGCTCGACGAGGCCGAACTGGAGTTCAGCTTCATTCGGGCCTCGGGTCCCGGCGGCCAGAACGTCAACAAGGTGGCGACGGCCGTGCAGATGCGCTTCGACGCGCGGCGCTCGCCGTCCCTGCCCAACGACGTCAGCACCCGGCTGCAGAAGCTGGCCGGGTCGCGGCTGACCAACGAGGGGGTGATCGTGATCACCGCCAACCGCTTCCGCACCCAGGAGCGCAACAAGGCCGACGCCATCGACCGGTTGGTCGATCTTGTCGCCAGGGCCGCCGAGCCCCCGCCCCCGCCCCGGAAGAAGACCAAGCCGTCGAAGGCGGCGAAGGCCAAGCGCGTGGACAGCAAGGTCCGGCGCGGGGCCGTCAAGGCGATGCGCGGCCGTCCGGGCGCCTCTGACTAGCCGCAGGACAATCCGGAACACCGAACGACGTTCTTTTTCGCTGATCGGGGAGCCTGCGCCATTTGAAACCCCGCCGGGGCGGGGTAGATTTGTCCTCGTGCTGTTCAACAAGGGGTCGGCAATGCGTCGCGTGGTTTTGGGACTGGTGTTTGTAGCGGCGACGGCCGCTCTGGCGGGCTGCGGCCAGCCGGCCTCGCAGGACAGCGGACCGCCCGCCAGCACGACGGCCGGCGCGGCGCCGGCGGCGGCCACCGCCCCCGCCCTTTCGCCGGAGAAGGCCGCCCTGCTGGCCAGCCTTCCGGCGCCCTACAACACCGGCGATCTCGAGAACGGCCAGAAGCAGTTCCAGCTCTGCCGCTCCTGCCACACCATCACCGAGGGCGGCGCCAACATGACCGGCCCCAACCTCTACGGCATCTTCGGGCGCACGGCTGGCACGGTCGAGAAGTTCCGCTACTCCGAACCGCTGAAGGCCGCCGGCTTTGTCTGGGACGGCGCGAAACTGGACCAGTGGCTGGCGGACCCGCGCGGCTTCCTGCCGGGCAACCGGATGTCGTTCATGGGCGTCAAGGACGCCAAAAGCCGTGTCGATCTGATCGCCTATCTGAAGGTTGAAACGGGACACAAGCCGGGAGGCTGATCGCAGTTCAATGGGCGACCGCAGGGCCCTGCTCGAAACGATGTACGAGGCCTTCAACCAGAAAGATCTGGAGGGGCTGCTCGTCAACATGCATCCGGACGTCGACTGGCCGAACTTCATGGCCGGCGGACGGATCAAGGGTGTACCCGCCTTGCGGGCCTACTGGGCCGAACAGTTCGCTATCATCGACCCGGAAGCCAGCCCGATCTCCTACGAGACCCTGCCGGGTGACCGGATCCGCGTGAAGCTGCACTATGTGATCCGGGCCCGCGCCGGCGGCATCTGGACCGACGAAATCCGGTTCAACCTCTTCACCTTCGATGGCGACCGCGTTTTGCGGATGGACTGGGAATGACGGTCCCGGCGCCCTGCTCCGGCCTCCGGACGCTCCCGACGGAAGGCGGCTGACATGCCGGGTTCGCGCGCGGTCGTAGACGCCCTCTGGCCGGCCCTCACCGCGCGCGACATCGACGCCGTTGTCGCGTTGCTCCATCCCGACGTCGACTGGCAGGACAACCTGAACGGCGGCCGCCGGGTCGGCCGCGACGCCGTGCGGGCGTACCTGTCGGAGGTCATGGCCACGGTTGTCATCGTCTCGACGCCGATCGACATCAGGCCGTCGGGCCCGGACCGATATCTGGCGCGAGTCAATCATGTGGTGCGCAACAAGGATGGCCAGCTCTGGGGTCAGGAGGTCGTGCGCCATGTGCTGGAGTTGCGTGAGGGCCTGATCGTCCGGGTGGACAATAGCGCGTGACGCCGCCGCCCATGGGGGGCGAGGCGCGCCCGGTAGCCGAAGGAGACTGCGCAGCATGCCGAACGGCCGCACGACCATCCGACAGCTCTGGCGTCACCTGAATGCGCGTGATTTCGAGAAGGCCCGGGCGTTGCTGCACCCCGCCGTCGACTGGGCCAGCATTCTCGAGGGCGGGCGCCTGAACGGGCCGGACGCTGTCGTGGCCTACTGGCGACGCATGATGGACTACATCCGGCCGGAGTCCGCGATCCTGGCCTTCGAGGAGCGTCCCGACGGTCGTCTGGCCGCCCGGATGCACCATGTCCTGCGTCGCCCCGAAGGCGGCCTCTGGGCGGAGGAGGAGGTCACCCAGGTCTTCAGCTTCCTGGACGGCCTTATCGATCGGATGGACGCGGCGTGAAGCGGCCTCAGACCAGCAGGTCGGCGCAGGCGTCGAGGATGGCCTCGGCGTCGAGCCTGTACTTCGCGTAGAGATCCGGCAGGTCGCCGGACTGGCCGAAGCTCTCCATGCCCAGCGCCCGCAACGGCTGGCCGCGCACCGCGCCCAGCCAGGACAGGGCCGCCGGCGAGCCGTCGATGACGGTGACCAACTGCGCGCCGCGCGGCAACGCCGCCAGAAGACTCTCTGCCGTCGACGTCCGCGCCGGCCCGCCGGTCCACCGCGACCGCCCGGCGGCGGTCCAGTCGGCGTGAAGCACGTCGGGCGAGGTCACCGCCAGCAGACCCGCGCCGGGCTCGTCCTCCAGCAGTTGTTCGAAGGCCGCCAGCGCCTCCGGCGCGATGGCCCCGCTGTAGACCAGCGCCAGCCGGGCGTCCGGCGCCGGCGCCCTGAGCCAGTAGCCGCCGGCCACGACGCCGCTCATCCAGGCGTCGTCCGCCCGCGTCGGCTGGTCGATGACCCGCGTCGAGAGCCGCAGGTAGGTCGCCCCGCCGTCGTCGGCCTGGATGCGCTCGAAGGCGTGGGCCATCAGCACGGCGGTCTCGTCGGCGAAGGCGGGCTCGTAGCTGTCGAGGCCAGGCTGGCTCATCCCGATCAGGGGCGTGCCGATCGACTGGTGCGCCCCGCCCTCCGGGCCGAGCGTCAGGCCGCTGGGCGTGGCCACCAACAGGAAACGGGCGTCCTGGTAGCAGGCGTAGTTCAGGGCATCGAGCCCCCGGGCGATGAAGGGGTCGTACAGGGTCCCGACCGGGAACAGCCGCTCGCCGAACAGCGGGGCCGACAGGCCCAGCGCGGCCAGGGCGATGAACAGGTTGTTCTCGGCGATGCCCAGCTCGATGTGCTGGCCGGTCTCGCCCATGGTCCAGACCTGGGCCGAAGGGATGCGGTGGCGCTTGAAGACGTCCTCGTGGGCCCGGCGGTGAAACACGCCGCGCCGGTTCACGAAGCCGCCGAGGTTGGTCGAGACGGTCACGTCCGGCGAGGTGGTCACCACCCGGCCGGCGAACTGGTCCTGCCCCTTGGCGATCTCGAACATCACCTTGCCGAAGGCGGCCTGGGTCGACTGCTCGCCGCCGCCCTCGACCGCCTTCAGCAGGGTCTCGGCGGATGGCGTGGCGATGCGTTCGGCGACCCGGCGGCCATCCTTGCGGGCGGCGAAGGGCGCAATCTCGACGAGGCGGCGCACGGCCTTCAGCTCGTTATCGGCCAGGCCGCAGAGCATGTCCCACTCCTGCCCCTCGACGACACCCAGCTGCGCGCGGACCTGGTCGATCTGGGCCGGGGTCATCAGGCCGCTGTGGTTGTCCTTGTGACCGGCGAACGGCAGCCGCCAGCCCTTGACCGTGTAGGCGATGATGAAGCGCGGGGCGTCGTCGCGGGCCGCTTCCCCGAACGCCTCCAGGATGGTCTCCAGGCAGTGGCCGCCCAGCTCGGTCATGACCAGGGCCAGCTCATCGTCCGGGTAGTCCGCGATCAGCGCCAGCGCCGGCTCGTCGCCGGCCAGGTCGGCGGCGAGCCGCTCGCGCCAGGCGCCGCCGCCCTGATAGGTCAGGGCCGAGTAGAGGTCGTTGGGCGCGCGCTCGATCCAGGCCTGCAGCGCCGCGCCGCCGGGCCGGGCGAAGGCCTCGCGCTGGCGCTTCGACCACTTCAGGGTCATCACCGTCCAGCCGGCCGCCTCGAAGATCTCGCCGTAGCGGGTGAACATGCGATCCGACGTCGTCGCGTCCAGGCTCTGGCGGTTGTAGTCGACGATCCACCAGGTGTTGCGGACGTCGTGCTTGCAGGCCTCGATCAGGGCTTCGTAGATGTTGCCCTCGTCCAGCTCGGCGTCGCCCAGCAGCGAGATCATCCGGCCCATGGCGTCGGGCTTCACCGCCCCGCGCGCCGCCAGATAGTCCTGGGTCAGCGACGCGAAGGCGGTCATGGCCACGCCCAGCCCGACCGAGCCGGTGGAGAAGTCGACGTCGTCGATGTCCTTGGTCCGCGAGGGATAGGACTGCGCTCCGCCGAGCGACCGGAACCGCTGCAGCTGGTCGATGGTCTGGCGCCCGTACAGGTGCTGGATGGCGTGGAACACCGGACTGGCGTGCGGCTTGACCGCCACCCGGTCCTGCGGCCGCAGCGCGGCGAAGTAGAGCGCCGTCATCAGCGTGGTCATCGAGGCGCAGGAAGCCTGGTGCCCGCCGACCTTGAGGCCGTCGCGGCTGTCACGCAGATGGTTGGCGTTGTGGATCGTCCAGCTGGCCAGCCAGAGAACCCGTTCCTCGATTCGCCGCAGAAGCGCGATGTCCTTGCCGCGAACGGCGAAACCGGCGTCGTCCATGTGCGCTCCTGACGGAATTGCGGGTCGGGCGTGCCCGCAGGGGGCGTTCAGGAGGTTCATAGGCCGGAAGCGTCGCGTTCGCATCCGGGAATCTGCCGGCGAGCGGGCTGGACGTTGCAGCCGTATTTCAACCGGACGGCGAAAACCGGGCGAGTCTGTCGCCCGCCAGGCGATCGTCTGCCCGGAACGGGTGACGAAACACCCGATGCATGCGGTTTTTTTCACTGTCGGCGCCCCGTCCAACGCCCGCAACTCGCCGCGGGGGCGTCAGGCGCAGCGCGCGCGCCCCCTTTCTGTGGCCGGCCGGTGACAGACGAACGTCCGGGGACCTTTCCGTGCCGCATATCCTTACCGACCTCGACGCCGCCGCGTTCGACGAAAACACCGTCAACGCCACGCCCCAGCTCCTCGATGCCGATGTGACGCTGACCGACTCCGTCAACGGCTGGACCGGCGGGACCCTGACGGTCAGCGGCCTGCTGGCCGAGGACACGGTCGGGGTCCAGACCGGCGCGCAGATCTACCTCGACGGCGCGAGCGTGATGTACGACGCCGATGGCGCGGGCGCCGGAGCGGCCGTGTCCATCGGCACGGCCAGCGGCGGGGCCGGCGGAACCTTCACGGTGACCTTCAACGCGGCGGCGACGCGCGCCGGGATCGAGGCGCTGATCGAGAACCTGACCTACGCCAACGTCAGCGACACGCCGACGGCGAGCCGCGATCTGGTGATCAACGTCACGGATGCGGCGGGGGACGAGGTCCCGGGAGCGCCAGCCTTCACCCAGCGCACGGGTGCGGCCAACCCGTTCGACGGCTTTGATGTCGGCAGCATTGTCGCCCCGACCTTCGCCGACCTCGACGCCGACGGCGACCTGGACGCCCTCGTTGGGGAGGAGTTCGGCGCCCTGTTCTACTTCGAGAACACCGGCGCCGATGTGGCGCCCGTGTTCACCCAGCGCACCGGCGCCGCCAATCCGTTCAATGGCGTCGACGTCGGCGTCTATGCCAGACCTGCCTTCGCCGACCTGGACAACGACGGCGACCTGGACGCCGTGGTCGGGGACTATTCCGGCGCACTGGTCTATTTCGAAAACACCGGCACGGCCCTGAGCCCGGTGTTCCTCCAGCAGACCGGCGGCGACAATCCGTTTGACGGCGTCGATATCGGCGACTGGAGCGCGCCCGCCTTTGCCGATCTCGACGCCGACGGCGATCTGGATGTCGTGGTCGGGGAGTATTTCGGCGACCTGCTCTATTTCGAGAACACCGGCACGACCGCGGCGCCTGTGTTCACCCAGCGCACCGGCGCGGCCAATCCCTTCGACGGGGTCAATGCCGGCGGCGTCAGCGCCCTCGCCATCGCCGACCTGGACGGCGACGGCGACTTCGATGCCGTGGTCGGCGAGTTCGAAGGGATCCTGAACTATTTCGAGAACACCGGCACGGTTTCGGCCCCGGTGTTCACCCAGCGCACGGGCGCGGCTAGTCCCCTCAACGGCCTAGATGTCGGCCTGTACAGCGCCCCCGCCCTCGGCGACCTCGACGCCGACGGCGACATGGACGCTGTGGTCGGGAACCAGGACGGAGTCCTGAACCACTTCGAGAACACCACCGTCAGCGGCCAGACCATCACCATCACGGTGACGGCGCAGAACGACGCGCCGGAGGCGACCGCCCTGCCGACCGATGTGACGGTGACCGAGGATGTCACCTCTGACCTCGACCTGTCGGCGGTCACGCTGAGCGACCCGGATACCGTCGGCGCCATCACCGTCGTCCTGACCGCCTCGGCCGGGACCATGACCGCCACGAGCGGTGGCGGCGTGAGCGTTTTCAGCTCCGGGACCTCTGCCATCACCCTGACCGGCACGGCCTCGGCGATCGACACCTTCCTCAACACCGCCTCGGCCATCCAGTACACCGGAGCGCTCAACGCCAGCGGCGACGACGCCGCCACGGTGACCATCACCGCCAACGACGGCTCCGGCGCCGTGGCGCTGGGGACGGTCAACGTCGACATCATCGCCGTCGATGACCCGATGACCCTGACGGGCCTGTCCGTCACGGCCGCGTTCGACGAGAACACCGTCAACGCCACGCCGCAGCTGCTCGACGTCGACGTGACCTTCGACCACGCCGACATCGACTACGACGGCGGCGCCCTGACGGTCAGCGGCCTGCTGGCCGAGGACACGGTCGGGGTCCAGAACCAGGGAGCCGGGGCCGGCCAGATCGGCCTGTCGGGCGCCGACGTCACCTACGAGGGCGTGGTGATCGGAACCCTGGCCGGCGGCGCCGGCGCCCCCCTGACCATCACCTTCAACGCGGCGGCCACGTCAGAGGCGATTGACGCCCTGATCCAGACCCTGACCTACGCCAACAGCAGCGATACGCCGACAGCGAGCCGGACGCTGGTGATCAATGTCACGGATGCGGCGGGCGAGGACCTGGTCGGAACACCGGCCTTTACCGCGCGCACCGGCGCGGCCAATCCTCTCAACGGCGTCGATGTCGGAGGCCACAGCAATCCCACTTTCGCCGATCTGGACGGTGACGGGGACCTGGACGCCGTGGTCGGGGACAATTCCGGTACCGTGGACTACTTTGAGAACACCGGCACGGATGCGGCCCCGGTGTTCGTTGGGCAGACCGGCGGCGACAATCCGTTCAACGGCATCGATATCGGCATCTGGAGCGACCACGCCTTTGCCGACCTGGACAACGACGGCGACCTGGACGCCGTGGTCGGGGACTATTCCGGCGCACTGGTCTATTTCGAAAACACCGGCACGGCCCTGAGCCCGGTGTTCCTCCAGCAGACCGGCGGCGACAATCCGTTTAACGGCGTCGATATCGGCTTCATCAGCGCCCCTGCCTTCGCTGATCTGGACGCCGACGGCGACCTGGACGCCGTGGTCGGGGAGGATGACGGCAACCTCAACTACTTCGAAAACACCAGCACGGATGCGGCGCCCGTGTTCACCGTGCGCACCGGCGCGGATAATCCGTTCAACGGCGTCGATGTAGGCGTTCTCAGCAGACCCGCCTTTGGCGACCTGGACGGCGACGGCGACCTGGACGCGGTGATCGGGGAGGCGGACGGGTTCCTCAACTACTTCGAGAATGCCGGCACAGACGAGGCCCCGGTGTTCGTCGGGCAGGCCGGCAGCGACAATCCGTTCAACGGCGTGAATGTCGGCAGCCAAAGCGCGCCCGCCTTCGCCGACCTGGACGGCGACGGCGACCTGGACGTCGTGGTCGGGGAATATCTCGGTAGGCTGCTCTATTTCGAGAACACCACGCCTAGCCCGCGCTCGATCACCGTCACGGTCGCGGCCCAGATCGAGCCGCCGACGGCCGGGCCCGACACCATTTCCGGTACGGCCGGTGACGACCTGATCGAAGGCCTCGGCGACGATGATGTGCTGGACGGCGGCGACGGCGACGACAACCTCAAGGGCGGCCAGGGCGATGACGACCTCACCGGCGGCGACGGCGACGACACGATGAACGGCGGCGCCGGGGCAGACGCCATGGCCGGGGGCACGGGCGACGACTACTACTTCGTCGACGATAGCGGCGACGTGGTCGATGAGACCGGCGGGGACGGATCCGACACGGTCGGCAGCTATATCAACTTCACCCTCCCCGGCGGCGTCGAGAACCTGACCCTGCTCAGCCGCTTCGGCACGGCCTTCAACGGGACCGGCAACGGCCTGGACAACGTCATGACCGGCAACGGCGAGGACAATGTCCTGACCGGCCTGGCCGGCGCCGACAGGCTTCTGGGCGGGCAAGGCGACGACATTCTGCTGGGCGGCGACGGCGACGACGTCCTCGACGGCGGGACCGGGGCCGACCGCCTCGACGGCGGCAATGGCGCCGACACGCTGACTGGCGGCGACGGCGCCGATACCCTGCTCGGCGCCGGCGGCAATGACAGCCTCGACGGCGGCGACGGGACGGACAGCCTCGACGGCGGGGCGGGCAACGACACCCTGCTGGGCGGGGCTCACAACGACACCCTCCTGGGCGGGGCGGGCCATGACCGCCTCGACGGCGGGGCCGGGGGCGACGCCATGACCGGCGGGACCGGCAGCGACACCTACGTGGTCGACAATGTCGGCGACACGGTCAGCGAACTGGCCGGTGTGGGGACCGGGACCGACACGGTCGAGGCCTCGATCACCCACACCCTGGCGGCCAATGTCGAGAACCTCGTCCTCACCGGCGGCGCGGCGATCAACGGGACCGGAAACAGCCTGGGCAACAGCCTGACCGGCAACGGCGCGGCCAATGTGCTCAGCAGCGGCGGCGGCTCCGACACGATGACCGGCGGCCTGGGCGGCGACACCTTCCGGTTCAGCCAGGACGACATCGGCGCGGGCCTCGTCGTGGACCGGGTCCTGGACCTGACCTTTGCCGATGGCGACGTCATCGACCTGTCGGCCATCGACGCGGACTCTGTCACCGGCGGCGACCAGGCCTTCGCCTTCGTCGCCAAGTTCAGCGGCGCCGCCGGCCAGGCCGTTCTGACCTATGCCGCGGCCAGCAACCTCACCACCCTCAACGTCGACCTCGACGGCGATGGAGTGGCCGACTACCGGATCATCCTGACCGGCGACCATCGCACGACCAGCAACCTCTACACCGGCGGCGGCGACATGGACGGCGGCTGGGTGCTGTAGGAGACCGCCCTCTCCCCTTACAGCGGGGCGGCGGCGGCCATCGGCTCATCCTCGTCGAAGAAGGTGGGCGAGCCGCGCTGCAGGATGCGCGCACAGCCGATCAGCATGTCGGTCGTTCCGGCGACAAGGCCTTCGAGCGCCTGCACCAACTCTTCCGACAGCCGTTCGCGGCCGTCCGGCGTCGGCAGGATCGATCCGGCCTTGCGGGTGGCGCGAAGCACCGAGGCGACCTGCATGCGCGAGGCTTCGCTTCGTCGGGCCAGATCGGCGGCCGTGAAGGTCAGCGGGCCCCGCGGCGGGAAGGTGTCCCCCGGGTCGGCGCTGCTCATCATCTCGTGCAGCATCGCCATGCCCGCGAACCGCTCGGTGAAGAGATCGGCCGGATTGCGCAGCGCCGGGGGGTCGGCGACCAGTCGGAGCGACAGGTTCAGCAGGCTCACCTCCGCCAGCACGAGGAAGAAGGGCAGGAAGCGCGACTCGTAGGCTTCGAGCACCCAGGCGACGGCGGGATCGAGGTGCGCGCGGACGACCAGCTCGCGCCGCACCCGTTCCCGAAAGGCCACCTGCAGACTCCTGGTGGTGCGGTAGCGCCGGTCCCGCCGGTCGCCGCGCTCGGGGGCCGGCTCGACGTAGCTAATGAAGCGCAGATAGGTGAGGATCGCGCGCGCGCGGCCCGGACCGGAAGCGTCGGTCCGCCGCAGGGTCTCGGCCATGCGCGTGATGGTCAGGCCGCCGGGCGTCTCCTCCAGATAAATCGCCCAGGTCGCGGCGGCGAACCGGCCCATGTCCTGCAACAGCCGCGTAAGCTCGCCGCTCAGGTCGGGCTGCGGCGACCAGACGTCGATGACGCTGCGCACGAAGGCCGGGAAATCGGGCATCGCCCGCCGGCGCATATGGGGGCTCTCGCGAACCAGAGCGTCGGCGAGGGTGCGGGCCAGCGACAACGTCCTGTCGGCGGCCGGCTGGGCGGTCACGACCGCCTCGGGAAATGGAACACGTACGCTTCACTCTCGGAGACGGGAGGAAGCGGTCCCCCTGCAACCCTGCCATGTCAAGGACGAGGACGCCGCTGCAGGGTGGCGCGAGGCGGCCAGATCGCCCCCGGCGGGCCTTGCGAGCCCCCGGCCGGGGCGTCGGCACGGCCGCTACGCCCTGCCTGTCAACGGAAACGGCGTCCCGGCAGGCCGAAGGCGACAAACCCACAAACCGGGTACCAAAGATCCGGGAGCGGCGCTTTGTTTTACTGTCCGGCGCCGGAGAAACGGCCGAAGCTGGCAGAGGGACGGCGCCGGCTGCGGACACCGCGGCCGCCAACGAGACCCTTGAGACCAGGCGGGGCCGTCGCTCAGCCGATGGGGTCGAGGCTGGACAGAAGCTGGGTGATCTCGGCGCCGAGCCGCGCGACCGCCGCCGCCTGGGCGATCGCCATGTCGTAGGACACCAGGGTTTCGCCCGGGACGATGTATCCCTTGCCGGTTCTCGCCACGAAGCCGATCTGCTCCAGCTGCTGGACATACCTGCGGACCGTCTCGAGCGGCATCTCCAGCACGCGCGCAAGGCGGCGCAGGGAAACCGGCGTCCTGACGGAGTCGGGCGGCACGGGCAGGAAGTTGGCGTACTGGAGCGTCAGGACCGGGTCGGCGTTGAGCGCCCGGACATTCTCGATCACGACGGCCAGTCCGATGTACGACATCACCTTTGAGCTATCGATGACCAGATAGCCCTCGATCGTGAACTTCGAGAGAAATCGGATGAAGAGCAGGTGCAGGCCGTGCCGGATCTCGCTCGCTCTCGCCGCCAGATCGGCCGTGCGGAAGCCGTACTGACCATTCAGTGAGCGGATATACTGTTCGATACCCTCGAAACGCTCGAAGTACTCGAACATCTCCAGAATTCTGCGCGTCGACAAGGTGATCAGCTCGTCGTACTGCCTGCTTTGCCTGAAGGCTGTCGACAGCACGTAGCCCGCGTCGGACCGTTCGAGGAATCCCGATTCAACCGTCTTCATAAGGTAGCGGCGGGTCGTTTCGTCGTCGAAGCCGGACGCGGTCGCCACATGGGATGCGATGATCGGCCTGAACTGGGCGGGTGCGAGGCCTGCGAGGCGGCTGGCGCGCAGCAGATCGGGGTCCTTCAGACTGTACTCGACATTGGCGACCCAGACCGCCAGGGCGACGCCCCCGAGGTTCAGGTTGCCGTCAAATACCCGCTTCCAGTCCAGGACCGTGTCGAACAGGACCTGGCGCATATGGCGTCCGATCAGGCGGATCGGCGGATTGTCGACGGGCTCGGTCATCGAACGCGAATTGGATCAGCGCCGGCCCGCCGCTGCAATCCTGAAATTCGGGCCACCGGGGCGAGCGGTCGCAGCGCGGATCCCCGGCTTCCAGACTGTCTCTTTCGGCGGGTGTCCCATTTTGAGTGGCCAGGTCAGGGGACGGCCATGTCGCGGCAGGGGCGCCCTGCCTTCGTCGGTCGGATTCGATAATCTTCTTGAGCATCCGCCTGTTAGGACACTCCCCCTCGACCTTGTCCGCGCGCGTCGACCGCCCGCCGCCGGGCGATCCGCCCTGTCAGGAACGAAGGCGTCTCATTTTGAGTGTCGGCCGAATTGATGGCGCACCCGTCGCCCCCCATCCTTGCGCGCGCGCCCGGTGCTACTGCCGGGTCAGACAAGCGATCCAAGGCGGACCGGCTACAGCGTGAGCTCCGGATGCAGGCGCCTCAATCCCGGGGGACCACACGATGGCTGCGCCAACGCTTTCCGGCCTGAACGCTCCGACGTTCAACGAGAACACCGTCAACGCGACGCCGCAGGTGATCGACAGCGACGTGACGTTCGCGGATGCCGACAACGATTTCAACGGCGGGACGCTGACCGTCAGCGGCCTGCTGGCGGAGGATACGGTCTCGGTCCTGAGCGGTCTGACGATCAGTCTGTCCGGCGGGGTGCTCTACTACGACGCCGATGGCGCGGGCGCGGGCGCGGCGGTCGCGATCGGAACAACGTCCGGCGGCGCGGGGGCGACGTTCACGGTAACCTTCAACGCCGACGCTACGTCGGTCATGATCGACGCCCTGATCCAGAGCCTGACCTACGCCAACAGCAGCGACACGCCGACGGCGAGCCGGGATCTGGTGATCAATGTGACCGACGCGACCGGTGAGCATCTGCCGCTGTCGACCGGACCATCGCTCACCCAGCAAGGCGGAGCCGGCAATCCCTGGAGCGCCGTGACGACCACCGGGCAGTCCGCCCCGACGTTCGGGGACCTCGACGGAGACGGCGACCAGGACCTGATCGTCGGCCAGTCCGACGGCACGTTCAAACACTTCCTCAACACCGGCACGGCCTCCAGCCCGGTGTTCGAGGAACGGACGGGGGCGGACAACCCGCTGGATGGCGTCAGCGTCACCGTCAACGCCAAGCCGGTGCTTGGTGACCTGGACGGCGATGGCGATCTCGATCTGATCGTCACGAACAAGAACGGCGTGTTTTCCTACTTCCTCAACACCGGCACGGCGGCGGCGCCGATATTCACGGCGCAAGCCGGCGGCGCAAATCCGTTGAGCGCCTTCAGCGCCGGCTCCTACGCAAGCCCGACACTGGGCGATATCGACGGCGACGGCGATCTCGACCTGTTCGTGGGCCAGGAAGTTGGAACAGTGCGGTATTTCCAGAACACCGGGTCCGCCGCGGTCCCGGCGTTCACCGAAATCACCGGCGCCTCGAACCCCGCGAGCGGCATTACCGGGGGAACCTTTCAGACGAACTGGGCGGCGCCGGCCCTGGTTGACCTCGATGGCGACGGTGATCTCGATCTGATCATCGGCAATACGCCGGGAACGTTCCGGTACTTCGAGAACACCGGAACGACCGCATCGCCGACCTATGTGGCGCGAACCGGCGTCAGCAACCCGCTCAACGGCGCGCAGGTCCTTTTTGGCGCCAATCCGACCTTCGTCGATATTGACGGCGACGGGGATCAGGACCTGGTCTCCGGCGACGCCAATGCGGGGGTCCTGACCTATTTCAAGAACACCACGGTCGTTGGCCAGGCGATCACCGTCACGGTCACGGCCGAGGACGATGGCCCGACGGCGGGCTCCGACAGCTTCACCGGCACGGCGGGCGATGATGTCCTCGAGGGCCTCGGCGGCGACGATGTGCTGGACGGCGGCGATGGGGCCGACACCCTCAAGGGCGGCGAGGGCGAGGATCATCTCACCGGCGGCGACGGCGCCGACACCCTGAACGGCGGGGCCGGGGCCGACGCCATGGCCGGCGGGACGGGCGACGACTACTACTTCGTCGACGACGCCGGCGACGTGGTCGACGAGACCGGCGGCGACGGGACCGACACGGTCGGCAGCTTCATCGACCATGTCCTGGGCGACGGGGTCGAGAACCTGACCCTGCTGGCGCGCTTCGGCACGGCCTTCAACGGCACAGGCAACGGCCTGGACAATGTCATGACCGGCAACGGCGAGGACAACATCCTGGCCGGCCTGGGCGGCGCCGACACCCTCCGCGGCGGCCAGGGCGATGACCACCTGATCGGCGGCGACGGCGACGATGTCCTCGACGGCGGGACCGGGGCCGACCGGCTCAACGGCGGGGCCGGGGCCGACGCCATGACCGGCGGTGCCGGCGGCGATGTCTATGTCGTCGACGACGCCGGCGACACCGTCATCGAACTGGCCGGCGGCGGGACCGACGCGGTCGAGGCCTCGATCAGCCATACCCTCGCCGACCATGTCGAGAACCTGACCCTGCAAAGCCGCGGCGGGGCCATCAACGGGACCGGCAACGGCCTGAACAACGTCATCAACGGCAACAGCGCCGCCAACACCCTGAGCGGGCTCGGCGGTGCCGACAGCCTCTACGGCTGGGGCGGTCACGACACCCTCAACGGCGGCGACGGGACGGACACGCTCGAGGGGGGCGTCGGCAACGACGTCCTCGAGGGCGGGGCCGACAACGACGTCCTGAACGGCGGCGACGGCCATGACCGCCTCGACGGCGGGACGGGCGCCGACGCCATGACCGGCGGCGGCGGCAACGACACCTATGGGGTCGACAGCCTCGGCGACACGGTTGTCGAGCTGGCCGCCGGCGGGACCGACACGGTCGAGGCCTCGGTCACCCATACCCTGGCGGCCAATGTCGAGAACCTCGTCCTGACCGGCGGGGGCGCGATCAACGGGACCGGCAACGCCCTGAACAATTCCCTCACCGGCAACGGCGCGGCCAACGTCCTGCAGGGCGGCGCCGGGGCCGACACGATGACCGGCGGCCTTGGCGGCGACACCTTCCGCTTCGCCCAGGACGACATCGGCGCGGGCCTAGTCGTCGACCGGGTCCTGGATCTCAACTTCGCCCAGGGCGACGTCATCGACCTGTCGGCCATCGACGCCGACAGCACCACCATGGGCGACCAGGCGTTCGCGTTCGTTACCAAGTTCACCGGCGCGGCCGGTCAGGCCACCCTGACCTACGCCGCCGGCAGCAACCTAACCACGCTCAACGTCGACCTCGACGGCGACGGCAAGGCCGACTACCGCATCATCCTCACCGGCGACCACCGCGGCACGACCACCAACCTCTACACCGGCGGCGGCGACGTCGACGGCGGCTGGGTGCTGTAAGGACCGGGGGGCGGATCAGGTCAGGGCGCGCCCGGACCGGCGGCGACCTCCACGCCCGGCGCCTGGAGGTCGCGGCGAGGCGCCCGGACAGCGGCGTCTCCGGCGCGATCCTCCTGCACCCGGCGGGTGAAGTAGCCGAAGCACATGATCATGACGCCCAGATAGGCGTTCACGTGATGGCGCAGGAGGTCCGAGACGCGCACGCCGCGCTCGGTGTCGATGACCAGCAGCCCTGCGGCTTCGCTGTCCCGCAGCATCCGCTGGACGTGCGTGCGCGAGGATCCCGATTGGCGGGCGACCTCGGTGACGTTGACCGCCATCCAGTCGCGAGGCGGCCAGGCGCCGTCGTCCGGGGCCGAGAGCAGCAGGCTCCAGAGCATGACCATGCCTGACCGTCGCCGGCTGTAGAGGTCCATGGGCGAAGGCTCGGTGAAGGCGGCCCGGTAGGCCATGGCCCCGACCAGCAGACTTTCGCCCGCGACCGCCATGAAGGCCTCGAACCCCGCCTGCGTCTTCAGCTGGTCCCGCACCCCGGCGGCGTCCGGCCAGATCGGCCCAACGAGCTGAAGGTAGTCGCTGACGAAGCGAAGGAAGGCCTCTCGCATCCGCGGCAGGGGCCGGTATCGACGCTCCCGCCCGTCGACGGCGGAGGGGTCAGGTTCGATGAAGCCCAGGAACCGCATGAAGGCGATCAGGGCGTGGGCCCGGGCGCGGCCGCCGGCGCCGACCAGATCGCTGACGGCCTCGAGGCGGCTGTGGGTCAGCCCTCCTGCCGTCGAGTCCAGGTAAAGGGCGAGGATCGCGCAGATGACGCGCGGGACATCGCGCAGCTCCCGGCCGATGACGTCGCGACGCTCGCCCTCGGCGGCGGCGTAGGCCGCCAGCGCCCGGGCGGTCGATGGAAACGCCGCGAGCGCCGAGATCCGCGCGAGCTCATCGTCGTTGATGACCAGCACCAGGTCATCCAGGGTCCGGTCGGACAACACGTGGACCGGCAGGCGCGCCCCGAGCCGGCGGCGCGCCACCTCGGCCTGCCCGGCGCGGACACGCGCAACGCCCGCCGCAAATCGCCCGTCGATATGTTCCAAGCCCCCGCCCCCCGACGGCATGGCGCCACGACCGACAGGTCCGGCCTCCCTGGCGCTATCCCTGACACGGTAGGGCATCGCCCTATGGGGCGACACCCATCGACACCCCAGAACCGGGACGAAAGCCCCGCGCGGCGGGAAAAATAGGGCCGGTTTTGTGCACTACTGCCGCATGGCCGGCCCGTGGTCCCTTGAGCTCCGTGCACCCGGAGTTGACCATGTCCCAGACCGTCCAGCCGCCTGTCGAGCCCCAGGCCCTTCCCAACGGCCCGGATGCGCCCCAGGCGGACGCCCCCGGCGGGACCAGCCGGGTCTCGGTCGATGAAGTCGGCGCCGAGGCCGACGGCTCCTCGGACGGCGCACAGTTCTCGCCGGACGGCACGAAGATGCTGTTCCACAGCGACGCCTCCAATCTGGTGGCCGGCGACACCAATGGCTCCACAGACGTCTTCATCAAGGACCTGCTCACCGGCGAGGTAACCCGCATCTCCACCGACGCCCTGGACGGTGAAGCCGACAACTTTTCCTGGCAGGCGAAGTTCTCCCCCGACGGGACCAAGGTGCTCTTCATCAGCTGGGCCAGCGACCTGGTCGCGGGCGACACAAACGGCGTGGGGGATGTCTTCATCAAGGACCTGGTGACGGGAGACATCACCCGGGTAAACACCGACGCCCTCGGCGGAGAGGCGAACAGCCAGACTTACGGGGCGTCGTTCTCGCCGGACGGAACGAAAGTCGTCTTCGCCACAAGCGCGTCCAATCTCGTTGCCGGAGACACCAACGGAACAGCGGATGTCTTCATCAAGGACCTGACGACCGGGGCCGTCACACGTATCTCCACCGACGCGGCCGACGGACAGTCCAATGCCAACTCATTGAACCCGGTTTTCTCGCCGGACGGGACCAAGGTCGCCTTCGCCAGTTCGTCCAGCGATCTCGTCGCCGGCGACACCAACGGCGTCTACGACATCTTCAGCAAGGACCTGACCACGGGCGCGATCGAGCGCGTTTCGGTCGACGCGCTGGGCGGCGCGGCCAATGGCCAGTCGGATGAGGTGGCGTTCTCACCCGACGGCACGAAAATCGCCTTCGCCAGCAACGCGACGAACCTGGTCGCCGGCGACACCAATGGCGCCCGGGACATCTTCATCAAGGACCTGACCACCGGGGTGGTGACGCTTGTCAGCGCAGACGGACTCGGCCGACTGGCCGATGGAGACAGCTACAACGCCGTCTTCTCGCCCGATGGAACGCGGATCATATTCCACAGCGACGCCGGCAATCTGACGCCCGGCGACAACAACGGCGGCAATGACATCTTCATCAAGGACCTGGTCACCGGCGAGGTGACCCGGATCTCCCGCACGCTCGCGGGCGGGAGCACGACGGATGCCTCGCATTCGGCCGTCTTCTCGCCCGACGGGACCCGCGTGGCCTTCACCAGCTACGACGGCGCGATCATCGACGGCGACACCAATGGCGTCGAGGACGTCTTCGTGGTCGACGCCGTTTTCGGGCCGCCCGAGCTGGCCGGCCTCGCCGCCTCGGTCACCTTCGGCGAGAACCTGGTCAACGCCACGCCGCAGCTGCTCGACGCCGTGGTCGACTTCACCGACGCCGACGGCGACTTCGACGGCGGAACCCTGGTGGTGTCCGGCCTGCTCGCCGAGGACACTGTCGGGGTCAACAGCGAGGGCTCCGATCCCGGCGAGATCTCCATCGACGGCATGGGCCAGATCTTCTACGGCGGCGCCTCGATCGGTTTCGCGGCTTTCGGCAGCGGTGTCGCGGGCCTGGACCTGACGGTCATCTTCAACGCCGACGCCACGGTCGAGGCGATCGAGGCCCTGATCCAGAACCTGACCTACGCCAACAGCAGCGATGATCCGACGGCGGCGCGGACGCTGGAGATCAACGTCACCGACGCTTCGGGCGAGGCTCTGAACGGTCCTCTGGCCTTCACCCGCCTGGCCCTCGGCGGCGATCCGTTCGACGGCATCACCTTCGGCCGCGGCGTTCCCACCTTTGGCGACCTCGACGGCGACGGCGACTACGACCTGGTCTTCGGCCGGACCGACGGCGGCGTCGACTACTATGAAAACACAGGCTCCGACGCCGCCGCCGTCTTCGAACTTCAGGTCGGCGGCGTCAGCCCGTTCAACGGCATCAATGCCGGATCCTATGCCGCGCCCCATTTCGTCGATCTCGACGGCGACGGCGATCTGGACGCGGTGATCGGGACCTACGAGGACGGACTGCGCTACTTCGAGAACACCGGAACGGCGCTGGCGCCCGTGTTCGAGGAACAGGTCGGCGCCGGCGTCAATCCGTTCGACGGCTTCACCTTCGACTACTACAGCAAACCCGCTTTCGGCGACGTCGACGGCGACGGCGACGAGGACGTCATCGTCGGCGACTATGTCGGCGTCATCCACTACCTGGAGAACGTCGGCACGGCCGGCGCCCCGGCGTTCGAGCAGCGGGTCGGCGGCGCCAATCCGTTCGCCGCCATCGACGTCGGCGACTATTCCGCCCCGACGCTGGGCGACATCGACGGCGACGGCGACCTGGACCTGATCGTCGGCGACGATCTCGGCCTCCTGCGCTACTTCGAGAACACCGGCGACGCCGATACGCCGACCTACGTCGCCCGGACCGGCGCCGCCAACCCGTTCGACGGCTATGACGGAAACAGCCACACGGCCCCTGCCCTGGCCGATCTGGACGGCGACGGCGACCTCGATCTGGCCACCGCCGACGGTTTCGGCAGCGCCTTCTACTTCGAGAACAACACGCCGACGCGCCAGACCATCGTGGTCAACGTGACGCTGGAGGCGGACGGCGCGACCGGCGGCCCCGACACCGTCACCGGCACGGCCGGCGACGACCTGCTCGAGGGGCTGGGCGGCGATGATGTGCTCGACGGCGGCGACGGCAATGACAACGTCAAGGGCGGTCAGGGCGACGACGACCTGACCGGCGGCGACGGCGACGACACGATGAACGGCGGCGCGGGCGCCGACACCATGGCCGGCGGGACCGGCGACGACCTCTACTATGTCAACGAGGCCGGCGACGTGGTCGACGAGACCGGCGGTGACGGGACCGACACCGTCAGCAGCTATATCAACTACATCCTCCCCGGCGGGGTCGAGAACCTGACCCTGCTCAGCAGCGGCGGCGCGGCTCTGAACGGGACCGGCAACGGCCTCGGCAACACCGTCACCGGCAACGGGCTTGGCAACACCCTGGCGGGCCTGGGCGGCGCCGACATCCTCTACGGCATGGCGGGCGATGACATCCTGCTGGGCGGCGACGGCGACGACGTCCTCGACGGCGGGACCGGGGCCGACCGCCTCGACGGCGGCAACGGCGCCGACACCCTGACCGGCGGGACCGGCGCCGACACCCTGCTGGGCGCCGGCGGCAACGACAGCCTGGACGGCGGCGACGGGACCGACACGCTCGACGGCGGGGCCGGCAACGACAGCCTGTCCGGCGGAGCCCACAACGACATCCTCCTGGGCGGCGCGGGCCATGACCGCCTCGACGGCGGGACCGGCGCCGACGCGATGACCGGCGGGACCGACGGCGACACCTATGTCGTCGACAATCTCGGCGACACCGTCATCGAACTGGCCGGCGCGGGCACCGGAACCGACACGGTCGAGGCCTCGATCACCCACACCCTGGCGGCCAATGTCGAGAACCTCGTCCTCACCGGCGGGGCGGCAATCAACGGGACCGGCAACGCCCTGAACAACGTCATGACCGGCAACGGCGCGGCCAATGTGCTCAGCAGCGGCGGCGGGTCAGACACGATGACCGGCGGCGGCGGCGGCGACACCTTCCGGTTCGACCAGGACGACATCGGCGCGGGCCTGGTCGTCGACAGGGTCCTGGATCTGACCTTTGCCGATGGCGACGTCATCGACCTGTCGGCCATCGACGCCGACAGCGTCACCGGCGGCGACCAGGCGTTTGCGTTCGTGACCAAGTTCAGCGGCGCCGCCGGCCAGGCCGTTCTGACCTACGCGGCGGCCAGCAACCTCACCACCCTCAACGTCGACCTCGACGGCGACGGCGTGACCGACTACCGCATCATCCTCACCGGCGACCACCGCGGCACGACCAGCAACCTCTACACCGGCGGCGGAGACGTCGACGGCGGCTGGGTGCTGTAGGGATCAGGCGGCCGGCGCCCCGGCCGCCTCGTCCTCTTCGAACGCCTCGATCTGCCGCGCCGTCCACTCCGGCGACTTCGTGAAGCGGGCCAGCAGGTTGTAGAACACCGGCACGACGAACACCGTCAGCATGGTGGCGAAGATGGCCCCGAAGAAGATGGTGACGCCGATGGTCTGGCGGCTGGCCGCGCCGGCCCCCTGCCACAGCATCAGCGGCAGGGCGCCGAAGGCCGCCGTGATCGAGGTCATCACGATGGGCCGCAGCCGCAGCACCGCCGACTCGATCACCGCCTCGCGGATGGACCGCCCCTCGTCACGCAGCTGGTTGGCGAACTCGACGATCAGGATGCCGTTCTTGGCCGCGATCCCGATCAGGATGATCAATCCGATCTGGCTGTAGGTGTTGATCGTCTGGTCGGTCAGCAGCAGGCCGAACAGGCCGCCCAGCGCCGCCAGCGGCACGGTCAGCATGATCACCGCCGGGTGGATCCAGCTCTCGAACTGCGCCGCCAGCACGAGGAAGACCAGCAGCAGCGCCATGCCGAAGGCCAGCGACACCGCCCCCGACGCCTCGAGGTAGTCCTTGGCCTGTCCGCCCCAGGTGTAGCTGACGCCCGGGTTGGGGTTCTTCGCCGCCTGCTCCTGCAGGAAGGCGACCGCGTCGGCGACCGTGTAGCCGGGGGACAGCTGGGCGGTCAGTTCGATCGAGCGCTGGCGGTCGGTCCGTTCGCGGTCGGGCGTGTCGCCCCGCAGCTCGGTGGTGACCACCGAGGACAGCGGGATCAACGTGCCGGACGCGGTGCGCACATAGAGGGTGTTGAGGTCGTCCAGCGTCCGGCGCTTCTCCAGATCGGTCTGGACGATGACATCGTACTCCTGGCCGCCCTTGATGTAGGTGGTCACCCGGCGGGAGCCGAACATCGTCTCCAGCGCCCGGCCCACGGCCTGGGGCGTGACGCCCAGCGCGGCCGCCTTTTCGCGGTCGATCTCCACCGACAGGCGCGGCGCGGTCGGCTCATAGTCGAGACGGGGCCGCGAGAAGCCGGGGTTCTCCTGCATGGCGTTGCGGATCGGCTCCAGCCAGGCGGCGATCTGCTCGTAGTCGTTGCCCAGACCGATCAGGTCGACGCTGGTGCCGCCGCCCTGCCCGCCGCCGCGCTGGAAGGCGCCGCGGACGCTGGCCACGGCGCGCACGCCGGTGATGCCCGCCAGGGACTTGTTCAACTCGGCCGCGACCTCGTCGGACGTCTTGGTCCGCGCGCCCCATTCGCCCATGACGATGACGCCGTTGGCGGTATTGAACTGCGTCGCGCCGAAGCGGGGGATGCTGAGGATGTAGCGCGAAGCCTCGCCGGCGACCTTGTACTTCTCCATCTCGGCCTCGACGCGGGCCCCGGCCTGCTGGGTGTAGTCAAAGCCGGCGCCTTCCGGCCCGGAGATGCTGATGTCGACGCGGCCACGGTCCTCAGCCGGGACCAGCTCCTGCGGCAGGGTCACGAACAGGAAGGCGGCCAGCCCGGCCAGCACCGCGACCAGCACCCCGGCGCCGATCGAGGCCACGCGGCGGCCGAGCAGCATGTCCAGCGAGTTGCGGTAGCTGTTCTTGACCTTGTCGACGACGAAGTCGACGCGGCGCGCCAGCCAGCCCTCGCCCGACGCCGGCCGCAGCAGCTTGGACGCCAGCATGGGCGACAGCGACAGGGCCAGGAAGGCCGAGAAGGCCACGGCCGAGGCGATGGCGACCGCCAGCTCGACGAACAGCCGTCCGATGTAGCCCGGCAGGAACATCAGCGGCGCGAACACGGCGATCAGCACCGCTGTCGTGGCGATGACGGCGAAGAACACCTGCCGCGCGCCGCGCGTGGCGGCCACGACCGGCGGCTCGCCCTCGTCGACGCGCCGCTGGATGTTCTCGACCACGACGATGGCGTCATCGACCACCAGGCCGACGGCCAGCACCAGCGCCAGCAGGGTCAGCAGGTTCAGTGAAAAGCCCATCGGGGCCATGACGATGAAGGTCGCCAGCAGGCAGATGGGCGCGACGATCGAGGGGATGACCGCCGCGCGCCAGCTGCCCAGGAACAGCAGGTTCACCAGCGCCACCAGCGCGATGGAGATGCCCATTGTGATCCACACCTCATGGATCGCTTCGGCCGTGAACTGTGAGGAATCGACGGCGATGATCAGTTCCGTGCCGGCCGGCAGGGTCTTGTTGATCGTCTCCACTTCCCGGGTCGCCGCCTTGGCGATGGCCAGGTCGTTGGCCTGGGACTGGCGGGTCAGGACGATGCCGATCTGGTCGACTCCGTTGCCGCGGAACACGCGGCGCGGCTCGGCGGCGCCCTCCTCGATGCGGGCGATGTCGCCCAGCCGGGTGACATAGGCGTCGCTTGCGGCTCCCGCGGCGGCGCGCAGCGGCAGGCGGGCGAAATCGTCCGGCTTGGCGTAGCCGCGGTCGACCCGGATGGTGAAGTCCTTGGCCGCCCCCTCCAGGGCCCCGGCCGGCAGCTCGACGTTCTGGCTGCCGAGGGCGGTCTCGACGTCCTCGACCGTGACGCCGCGCGCGGCCATGGCGTCGGCGTCGAGCCAGATGCGCATAGCATAGATCGGCCCGTTCAGGCCGACCCGCGCCACGCCGGGGATGGTGGACAGGCGCTCGACCAGAAAGCGGTCGGCGTAGTCGGCGAGCTGGATCGAGGTCAGCGTCGAAGACGCCATGTTCAGGATGATGATCGGCGAGGCGTCCGCGTCCGCCTTGGCGATCTGCGGCGGATCGGCCTGATCCGGCAGCTGGTTGACCACGCGGCTGGCGGCGTCGCGCACGTCGTTGGTCGCCGTCTCCAGGTCGGTGTCCAGCGTGAAGGTGATGTTGATCTGGCTGCGGCCGTCGCGGCTCGACGAGTTGACCCGGTCGATGCCCTGGACGCCGGACACCTGGCGCTCGAGCACCTGGGTGATCCGCTCCTCGACGATTTCGGCCGAGGCGCCGCGATAGGTGGTGGAGATCGACACCACGGGCGGGTCGACGCTCGGCAGCTCGCGGATCGGCACGCTGAGGAAGGCGGCAAGGCCGATGACGACCAGAATGATCGCCGCGACGGCGGCGAAGACGGGACGCTTTACAGAGAGATCCGACAGCATCAGCGCGGCGCCTGCCGGGCGCCGGCGGCCGCAGGCGCCGCACCGGATCGCCCGCCGCCCACGCGCACCGGCTGGCCATCCTGGATGCGGTTCAGGCCGTCGGCGACGATGCGGTCGCCGGCCTTCAGGCCGCCGCGGATCTCGACGAAGCCGTCCTGGCTGACGCCGGTGTCGATGGCCTGCTTGCGAGCCGCCTGACCCTCGCCGCGGGCGGCGATGACGAAGACATAGGCCTGGTCACCCTCGAACTGCACCGCCGCTTCGGGCACGGCCAGCGCATCGCGACCGCCGTGCGAGATGGTGACCCGCATCAGCATGCCCGGCTTGATCCGTCCGGCCGGGTTTGGGAACTCGGCGCGCGCGGTGATGGCGCGGGTGGCGGCGTCAATGCGGCTGTCCAGGAGCGCGATACGGCCCTGGAAGGCGTCATCGGCGTAGGCGTCCGGGCGCGCGACGATCGGCGCACCCTCGCGCAGCACCGGCAGGTAGCGATCAGGAACCTCGAAATCCACGCGCACGACGGCCACGTCGTCCAGCGAGACGATGGGCGATCCGGGGCTGATCAGCGATCCCGGCGCGACGTCGGTGAGGCCGACAACGCCCGAGAACGGCGCGCGGATGACGCGATCCAGCTTGCGGGCGTTGGCGGCCTTGACCCCGGCCCGGGCGGTCTCGAGCGTCGACAGGTACTGCTCGGCGGTCGCCCGGGGCGCGATGCCCTGGTCGGCCAACGCCTTCCAGCGGGCGTACTCGCGCTCGGCCTGGCTGAGCCGCGCCTGCGCCTCGATCAACCCGGCGTCTTCCTCGCCCGCCTTCAGCTCGACGAGGACCTGGCCCTGGCCGACGCGCTGGCCGTCGCGGAACCGGACCGCCGTCACCAGTTCGGTCGTGTTGGAGGTGATGGTGACCGACTGGCGCCCCTTGGCGACGCCCAGGACCTCGATCCGGTCGATGAAGGGCCGACTGGTCACGGTGACCTGCGACACCGCCGCCGCGCGGCCGCCGGGCCCGCCGCCGCCCGGACCGCCCTGCCCCTTCGGCTGGGCGGTGGCGAGCTTCAGCGCCCCGCCGACGACCATCAGGCCGAGCAGCGCTGCCGCGACAATGAGGAAGAAGTGCCGGCGGATCACGGGATACGACTCTCCTGGCCGGAGAGTCCGGCGCGACATGACGGCACATATAGGGTCATTTCCCCAAGCGTAAACCGGATTGAGGTGACGCCCGCGTGACCCGACGTTTCAGAGCCGAAACAATCAGAAGCGACGCCACAGGGCCAGGACCGGTCCATCCTCGACAGGGCCTGCCTTTCCCGCCGCCGAGCCCCGCCATCCGGCCTGCAGGCTCCAGTCGCCCAAATGCCTTACGGCGGACACCTCGACCTTGACCCATGACGGCTCGGCGTCCGTCCAGCCGGCGTAGGTCTGGCCCAGGAACAGCCACCGATCGGATGGCGCATAGCCGAACGTAAGGTCCAGCCGGGTCTCGTCAGGCAGTCCGGACCTGCCGATCCGCGCCGCCTGGGCCTCGACAAAGGCGCTTCCCCGCCCGGCGACGAATGAGCGGCCGGCCAGCAGCCGAACCTCGCCGGCCGCCTCCCCTGTCCCGGGCGGCGCGTAGCCGACGTTGCGGCCATCGCCCGGCGCGATGGCGCCGACGTAGAGCCCGATCGCCGTCCGATCGTCGCGGAACAGCGCGTAGCGCAGCCCCAGTTCGACGGGTCCGCGCCCCTCGTAGGCGAGGCCGCCCTCCTCGCCCCGCGACCAGGCGATCTTGCCCTGCAGCGTGAGGCGCCAGGTCAGGCCGTGTTCCAGGTGGAGGCTCGCGGTCTCGTCTGTGCGCTCGATCCAGTCGTAGCGCCGGCCGTCCAGGTCCCAGGCGTCATCAGCCCGGGCCTGTTCGTACTTGAGGATGGCCAGGGTGTCGCCCGGCTCCAGCGGCCAGGCGCCGGCCCGGGCCTGGCCACAAATGCAGACCGCCGCGAGCGCAAGGCCCGCGGCGGTCGCAAGATGCGGTCGGCTGAAGAAGCCTAGGCGTCGTAGCCCGGCAGGTTGCGGTCCAGCTGGCGAAGGCATCCGGCCCAGGCGAGGTTGCCGGTCATGCCGACGCCGCCGGCGGTCTGCCCGCGAACCACGGTCTGGGCCGCTTCCGGCGCGATCAACACGCCGTCCCGTCCCGCCGAGAGCGCCATCACCTGCTGTCGACACGCCCGCTCCAGGAAGAACATGCTCGTCCAGCACGACGCCGCGGTGGGTCCCGCGGCGAGCGTGCCGTGGTTGCGCAGCAGCATCAGGGACTTGTCGCCCAAGTCAGCCACAAGTCGCTCGCGCTCGTCAAGGTTGAGGGCGATCCCTTCGTAGTCGTGGTAGGCGAGCTGGGCCATGACCGCCAGCGCGTTCTGGGAAATCGGCAGCAGCCCGTCCTTCTGCGCCGCCACCGCCACGCCCTGGTCGGTGTGCAGGTGCATCACGAACATCGCGTCCTCGCGCGCCGCGTGGATCGCCGAGTGGATGGTGAAGCCCGCCGGATTGATGAAGTAGGGCGTCTCCTGCAGCGCGTTGCCCTCAAGATCGATCTTCACCAGCGAGCTGGCGGTGATCTCGTCGAAGAACATGCCGTAGGGATTGATCAGGAAGTGGTGCTCGGGTCCCGGGATTCGGGCCGAGATATGGGTGTAGATCATGTCGTCCCACCCGTGCAGCGCCACAAGGCGATAGAGGGCGGCGAGATCGACCCGCGCCTGCCATTCCGCCTCGCTGACCTTGCCCTTGAGCGAGCCCACGCCTGTCATCGAACCATCGGCCATGGCGTTTCACCTCCCGCGCCTTTGTGTCTTTGCGCCAGAGTCGCGCCGCGCGGCGGCGGCGTCAAGCGTTCCACCGCTTGCGGAGCCGCGCAGGGCGCGCCAAGCTGAACGCTGTTCACGGACGCGACAGACGTCCGGATGGGAGGGCTCCTGACATGACCGAACTGACCCGCCGCGGCCTGCTGGCCGCCTCCGCCGCCGCGACCACCGCCGCGGCCGCCACGCCCGCGGCCGCCCTGGGCTGGCCGCGCAAGGCGGCGACGCCCGCCGCGCCCGCCTCCTGGACGCCCGACGCCACCGCCGTGGCCTCGATGATCCGCAACAAGGAGATCAGCGCGGTCGAGGCCGTCGAGGCCGCCATCCGGCGCTCGGAGGCCCTGCAGCCGAAGCTGAACTTCATGGTCAACTCCGACTACGACCGCGCGCTGGACGCGGCGAAGAAGGGCGGCCAGACCGGCCCGTTCGCCGGGGTGCCGTTCCTGATCAAGGACCTCAACGACTACGCCGGCACGCCGACCCGCAACGGCTCCGGCGGCTATCGCGGCGCGCCGGCGGCGACCGCGAGCGAGCCCTGGGTCGAGGCGGCCCTGCGCGCCGGCCTGATCCCGATCGGCAAGTCGGCCTCGCCCGAGTTCGGCTATCTGCCGACCACCGAGCCCCTCGCCTACGGCCCGACGCGCAATCCCTGGAACACCGGCCGCTCGACCGGCGGCTCCTCCGGCGGCTCGGCCGCGGCCACGGCGGCCGGCGTGGTGCCGATGGCCCACGCCACCGACGGCGGCGGCTCGATCCGCATCCCGGCCGCCAACTGCGGCCTGTTCGGCTTCAAGCCCTCGCGCGGCCGCCTGATCGGCAACACCGACATGCGGGTGATCGCCCTGTCGGTCGGCCACGTCGACAGCCTGTCGGTTCGCGACTCGGCGGCGATGTTCGCGGCCACCGAACGCTCGGAAAAGGGCGCGCCCTACAAGCCCATCGGACTGGTCGCCAGGCCGCTGCGCAAGAAGTTGCGCATCGGCGTGCTGAGCACCAGCGGCAGCGGGCGCGAGCCCGACGCCGAGGTCCGGGCCGGCCTGGACGGCGCTGTGAAGCTGCTCGAGAGCCTGGGCCACCGGGTCAGCGAGACGAAGTGGCCGATCGACTCGGCCCGCTTCGGCCAGGACTTCCTGACCCTGTGGTCGGCCGGGGCGGCGATGGACATGGCGGCGATGGCCAAGATGCTGGGCCGCGCGCCCGACGCGGCCATGGCCGAGCCCTTCTCGCTGGGCATGGCCGAGCTGATCGCCAAGGCGCCGGACGGGGCGGTGGACGCCGCCATCGGCCGGCTGGCCGCGGACTCGGCGACCTACGCCACCTGGTTCGACGACCTGGACGTCATTGTCTCGCCGGTGCTGGCCAAGCCGCCGGTGCCGCTGGGCTACGTATCCGGCGACGTGCCGTTCGCCGAGCTGTCGGCGCGGCTGACGGACTACGTCGGCTACACCCCGCTGCACAACGTGGCCGGCGCGCCCGCCATGAGCGTGCCGCTTCACTGGACCGCCGACGGCCTGCCCGTGGGCGTCCACTTCGCGGCCAAGGCCGGGAATGACGCGCTGCTCTTCGCCCTGGCCTATCAGCTGGAGGCGGCGCAGCCCTGGGCGCAGCGGAAGCCGGGTGTGAGCGCCTAGCATGGCCAGGGACAGACACCCGTAGGTGTCTGTCCCGAACGGCCTATCCCTCCACGAAGATCTTCTTCAGCTCGTTCTTCAGGATCTTGCCGTTGGCGTTGCGGGGCAGGGTCTCGTGCCAGAACTCGACGCGGATCGGCACCTTGAAGGCGGCCAGGCGGTCGGCGACGAAGGCGCGGAGTTCCTGTTCGGTGGCGTGGGCGCCCTCCTTGAGGGTCACCACGGCCGCCGGCTCTTCGCCGAGCGTCTTGTGCGGGATCCCGACCAGGGCGGCGTCCATGACGGCGGGGTGGTCGTAGAGGACGTTCTCGACCTCGATGCAGTAGATGTTCTCACCACCGCGGATGAGCATGTCCTTGGCGCGGTCGATGATGAAGCAGAAGCCTTCCTCGTCCAGGCGCGCCAGGTCGCCGGTCTTCACCCAGCCGTCGACGAAGGTCTGGGCTGTGGCCTCGGGCTTGTTCCAGTAGCCTTTCACCACCTGCGGACCCTTGCACCACAGCTCGCCGACCGCGCCGATGGGCAGCTCGACGTGCGGCTCCTCCACCGACATGATCTTCAGGTCGGTGACCGGCACGGCCGGGCCGCAGCTGTCGGGACGGCTCTGGTAGTCCTCGGCCGAGTTGGAGGTAGCGGTGGCGCTGGTCTCGGTCATCCCCCAGCCGTTGCCCGCGTGGGACATGGGCCAGATCTCCTTGATCTTGCGGACCAACTCGGGCGCCGAGGGCGCGCCGCCGTAGGCCATGCTCTCGATGGAGCTGAGGTCGTACTTCTCGCGCGCCGGATGCTCGATCAGCTGCCAGGCGATGGTCGGCACGCCGCCGGCGCTGGTCAGCCGCTCGCGCTCGATGACCTTCATGGCTTCTTCCGGATCCCACTTGCGCATCATGGCCAGCTTGGCGCCGGCGAACAGCGTCGGGTTCAGCACCGCGAAACAGCCGGTGGCGTGGAAGAAGGGCACGCTGAGCAGCGAGCCCTTCTGCGGCGCGTCGGGATCCGGGGCCGGCGGCTGCTCGCCGCGGCGCAGGAAGGCGCGCGCGCCGGCGCAGAGGGCCGACATGATGTTGGAATTGACGTTGCGGTGGGTGGCCAGTGCGCCCTTCGGCTTCCCGGTCGTGCCCGAGGTGTAGAAGATGGTCGCGTCGTCGTCCTGCTCGATCGGCGTCGTCGGCAGGGGATTGTCCGGCAGGCCGGCCCAGCTGTTGGGTCCGCCGATGCTGTCCTCGATCTTGGTCACGAACGGGTGGGCCACCTCGTCGACCATGCGACTGACGAAGACATGCTGCAGGTCGGGGCAGTTGGGGAAGTGCTCGGCCAGGCGGTCGAAGCGCTCTGCGTCGACGATGCAGATCTTGCTGCCCGAGTCGGTCAGGCCGTACTCGAGCTCGGGGCCGGTCCACCAGGCGTTCAGCGGAGTGAGGATCGCGCCCAGGCTGATGCCGGCGTAGAAGGCCACCGGCCATTCGGGCAGATTGCGCATGACGATGGCGATACGGTCGCCCTTCTTCACACCCTTGGCTTCCAGCACCTTGGCGAAGGCCGCGACCGCGCGGTGGAAGGCCTCGAACGAGACCCGCTCGTTCTCGTGGACCAGGAAGATCTTCTCGCCGTGGGCGCGCCCGATGCTGACCACGTCGCGCAGGGTGGGCGGCGCGTTCTTCCAGACCCGGGTCTTGATGCCCCGGATCTCGACCTCCTCCATCTCGGTGGGCATGCCCGACGCCGTCAGGATGGCGTAGGCCTGCTGCACGGACATGGCGGGCCAGGACGGATTGGACGCGGCGGCGTCGGTCATGCGCGGAAACCTCCCAAAGGGTACTGGAAAACGGTGACTCGGCGCTCTGTGGCGGCCTTGCCTCGTCAAAAGCACACGCGCGCCTCCCGCGCAAACATCTGTTTGACCTAGCGGGAAGTCGACAGCCTCGGCGCAATGAAATCAAGGAAGGCGCGGGCTTTCCGGGGCAATTCTTTCGCCGCCCAGAGGGCGTGCAGTTCCAGCGGCGGACCGCTCCAGTCGCTCATCACCCGGACCAGCCGACCGTGCGCGATCGGCGCTTCGACCGCGAAGGAGGGCAGCAGCGCGACGCCCAGGCCCTGGGCGGCCAGGTCGACGACCGCCTCGCCGGAGCTGGCCCGCGTCTCGCCGCGCACCTCGACCTCGACCGTCCGGCGGCCGTCGCTCAGCGGCCAGCGGCGGCCGAAGGCGAGGCCGGCGAAATCGAGGGTCCGCCCGTCGCGCAGGTCGTCAGGCCTGAGCGGCGCCGGTCCGCCCGGCGCGGCGACCAGCCAACGCTCATAGACGCCCAGCCGTCGGGCGGTCAGGCGGCTGTCCTCCAGCGCGCCCAGCCGGAAGGTGAGATCCACCGCCTCGGCCACCGGATCCACCCGCTCGTCCTTCAGCACGAAGTCCAGGCGCATCTGCGGGTGGGCGTCCAGAAACGCGCCGGCGTGCGGGATCAGCTCGGCGCGGCCGAAGGCGACGGAAGCCGCGACGCGAAGCAGGCCCGCGGGCGCCCGATCCAGCCCCTTCACCGCGGCCTCGAGGCCCTCGGCCTCCGCCAGCAGCGCCCGCGCCCGTTCCAGCGCCAGACGACCGGCCTCGGTCAGGACCAGCCGTCGGGTGGTGCGGGTGAACAGGCGCGCGCCGAGCCGGGCCTCCAGCGCGTCGAGCAGCCGGCTGGCCGCGGGCTGGCCAAGGCCCATTTCCCGCGCCGCCCGCGAGATGGCGCCGGTGTCCGAGGCGCGGACGAAGAGACGGTAGGCGTCGAGGCGATCCATTCATGCCAATTCTGCATGGATATCGTTCCAAATGACAGCGTTATCGCGAGATCGGCATCAGCCGACACTAGGGTCATGGCTGATTTCCCGCTGCACACCCGCGCCACCGCACCCTTCGCCTCCAAGCCGATCATGGAGGAGGCCAACCGCACGCTGGGCTACGTACCCAACCTCGTCGCCCAGATGGCCGAGGCGCCGGCCCTGCTGGAGGGCTACGCCACCCTGGCCGCCATCTTCCGCAAGGCCGACTTCACGCCCACCGAGCGGGCGTTGATCCTGCTGACGGTGTCTGTCGAGCACGACAGCCACTACTGCACCCCCGCCCACACGGTCCGGGCCCGTGACACCGAACTGGACGAGGCGTCCATCGTCGCCATCCGCGCCCGCAGACCGCTGGCCGATGCCCGGCTGGAGGCGCTGCGGACCTTCACGGTGAAGATGATCCGCGAGCGGGGCTTCGTCGCCGACGCGGATCTGGAGGCCTTCACCGCCGCCGGCTTCACCCGCGCCAACGCCATGGAGATCATCCTGGCCGTCGGGCTCAAGACGCTGAGCAACTACGTCAACCACATCGCCGAAACCCCGCTCGACCCGCCGCTCGCCGCCGACGCCTTCGCGTCCGGCCGACGCGCGGCCTGACCCAAGGTCCCCGACATGAGAGCCATCGTCCTCGCCATGACCCTGATCGCCTGCGTCGCGCCCGCCGCGCCTGCCCTGGCCGCCAAGCCGCCGGTCTACACCGCCCCGCTGTCGGACGTGGCCGCCGGCGGCTACGATGTGGTCGCCTACTTCACCCAGGGCGCGCCCGTGAAGGGCGACAAGGCCTTCTCGACCACCTGGAAGGGCGCGACCTGGCAGTTCGCTTCCGCCGCCAACCTCTCGAAATTCAAGGCCAATCCGACCGCCTACGCCCCGCAGTACGGCGGCTATTGCGCCTGGGCGGTGGCCCAGGGCTACACGGCCAAGGGCGATCCGCGGAACTGGAAGATCGTCGGCGGCAAGCTGTACCTGAATTACAACGCCGAGATTCAGAGCAAGTGGAACAAGGACATCCCGGGCTTCATCCGCAAGGGCGACGGCAACTGGCCTTCGGTCCTGGGCAAGTAGGAGCGGGGCGATGAAGCGCTACCTCAAATACGTCCCCGACCTGATGGCCGTGTTCATGGCCGTCATCTTCCTCGACAGCCTGCGGTTCAAGTTCACCGACCATCCAAACACCCAGGAGATCTTCGGCCGCCTCGACGGCTGGGCCGGCACGCTGGGCGCGGCGGGCCTGTTCGCCCACACCGGCCTGTTCTCGCAGTATGTGATCGGCGCGATCGAGCTGCTGGCGGCGACGCTGCTGATCGTCGGCCTGCATCCGCGCTTCAAGCACCTGCAGGCAGGCGGCGCGCTGGCCGGGCTGCTGGTGATGACCGGCGCGGTGAGCTTCCACCTGTTCACGCCCCTTGGAGTCGACCCCAACAACGACGGGGCCGGCCTGTTCGTCGCCGCCTGCCTCAACCTGGCCTTCGCCGCCCTGCTGCTGGGCCTGTTCCGGCGGGAGGCGCTCGTGGAGCTGCTGCGTCGGGTTGGGGCGGTCGTGGCGCCGTCACGGGGCTAACGTCCAGGCTGATCCGTCACGCATTTCCAACACCCCGGTCCGTGTCCCCGGCGAAGGCCGGGGGCCATGGGCAAGGGCTCAGGGTGGGTCGTGGATCCCGGCCTCCGCCGGGAACACGGGGATTAAAGCTAACCCTGGTTCGACAGGTCGAGGACCGTGGGATTGAACATGCTGCGGACCTCGACGGTCTGCAGTAGATCATTGTTGCGGTAGAGCTTGAACATCGCCGGCTGCATGAAGGTCTTCTCGAAACGCGCGAAGCCTTGACGCGACGGCGGACCGGCGCGGACGCGCAGGATCTGCGCCCCGTCCGGCCCTGCGACGGTCTCGGCGATCACATTGACCCCGGCCAGGGTGAACGAAGCCGGGTCAGCCGACTGCCGCTCGCCGTCGATCACCGTCTCGGCCACGACGCTGAAGATCACCCGCTCGAACGCCATGGCCCCTGCTCCTGCTACGCGACCGCCGAGAGACGGCCCAGCGCCGTTTCCAGCTTGGCCTTGGCGGCTTGCGCCTCGGCCAGTTTCTCGCGGTTCTCCTCGATGACCTCCTCCTTGGCCTTGGCCAGGAAGTCGGGATTGTCGAGCTTGCGGTTGACCCGGTCGATGTCGGCGTTGTGGCCGGCGATCTCCTTGGTCAGGCGCGCGCGCTCAGCGGTCAGGTCAATGAAGTCGGCGATGGCCAGGGCGGCGGTCGCCTCGCCGGTCACGAAGGGCACAGACCCCGCCGGCGCCTCGCCCGGCGCGGCGCTGTCGAGCCGGGCGAGCGTCAGCAGCAGGTCGCGGTGGCGCTCCAGCCGCGCCAGGGTCTCCTGCCCCGCGCCGCTGAGGGTCAGCGGCACGCGGGCGCCCGGCGGCACGTTCATCTCGGCGCGGATCGAGCGGATCTCGGTCACCAGGTCGACCAGCCAGCCGATCTCCGCCTCGGCCCCGGCGTCGATCCAGGCCTCGTCGTAGGACGGCCAGCGCTGGGCGATCAGCAGGCCGGCGCGGGCGGGACCGCCCTCTTCCGCCGTCTTCGCCCACAGTTCCTCGGTGATGAAGGGCATCACCGGGTGCAGCAGGACCAGGATCTGGTCCAGCGTCCAGGCGACCATCGCCCGCGTCTCGGCCTTCGCCGCCTCGTCGGTCCCGTTCAGGATCGGCTTGGCCAGCTCCAGGTACCAGTCGCAGTAGACGTTCCAGATGAAGCGGTAGAGCGTCGCCGTCGCGCCGTCGAAGCCGCAGCCCTCCAGCGCGGTGGTGACCTGGGCGGCGGTCTTGACCAGTTCGCCCCGCACCCACTTGTTGATCGTCTGCTGCACCGAGGCGGGGTCAAAGCCCTCGACCCGGACGCACTCGTTCATCTGGGTGAAGCGGGTGGCGTTCCACAGCTTGGTGCCGAAATTACGATAACCTTCAATGCGCTGCGGAGAGAGCTTGATGTCGCGCGCCTGGCCGGACATGGCCGTCAGGGTGAAGCGCAGGGCGTCGCAGCCGTAACTGTCGATGAGCTCCAGCGGGTCCATGACGTTGCCCTTGGACTTGCTCATCTTGGCGCCGGACGCGTCGCGGACCAGGGCGTTGATGACCACCCGCTGGAACGGAACCTGGCCGGTGAAGTGCAGGCCCATCATCATCATCCGGGCGACCCAGAAGAAGATGATGTCGAAGCCGGTGACCAGGGTGTGGGTCGGGTAGAACCGCGCCAGGTCAGACGTCTTCTCCGGCCAGCCGAGCGTGGAGAACGGCCACAGGCCCGACGAGAACCAGGTGTCGAGGACGTCCTCGTCATGCCAGACCGCGACGAGCTCGCCCTTTCCGGCGGGCGCGTTGTCGAGATTGAAGCGCAGCGCCTCTTCCCGGGTGTCGAAGGTGCGGATTTCGCGGCCGTAGTAGGCGCGGGCCATCGCCAGGGCCTCATCCTCGGACTCGGCGACGAAGGGCTGCAGAGGGTCGAGCGACCAGACGCCATCCTCCAGCTTCGGCCCCAGCCACGCCGGGATCCGGTGGCCCCACCACAGCTGGCGGCTGATGCACCACGGCTGGATGTTCCGCATCCACTCGAAGTAGGTCTTGTCCCAGTTCTTCGGCTCGAAGACCGTGTCGCCGGTCTCGACCGCCGCGATGGCGGGCCTGGCCAGGGTGGCGGCGTCGACGTACCACTGGTCGGTCAGCCAGGGCTCGATGACCACGCCGGAGCGGTCGCCGTGCGGCACCATGTGGCGGGTCTTCTCGATGCCCTTCAGCAGCTCGGCCTGCTCGAAGCGTTCGATGACCATCTTGCGGGCCACGAAGCGGTCGACACCGGCAAACTCGGCCGGGACGGGACCGGTCACCCGGCCGAAGGCGTCGAGAATGTTGATCGCGTCCAGCCCGTGCCGTCTGCCGACCTCGAAGTCGTTGAAGTCGTGCGCGGGCGTGATCTTCACCGCGCCCGAGCCCTTGGTCGGGTCGGCGTATTCGTCGGCGACGATGGGGATCGAGCGGCCGACGATCGGCAGCGTCACGGTCTTGCCGACCAGCCCCTTGTAGCGCTCGTCGTCGGGGTGAACGGCCACGGCCGTGTCGCCCAGCATGGTCTCGGGCCGGGTGGTGGCGACGACGATGTAGTCGCGCGTCTCCCACTCGGTCGCCTTGCCATCCTCGTCGAAGGCGACGGGGAAGTCGTAGGTGACGTCGTTCTCCAGCGGATAGGCGAAGTGCCAGTAGGCGCCGTCGACCTCCTTCTGCTCGACCTCGAGGTCGGAGATGGCGGTCTGGAAGTGCGGGTCCCAGTTCACCAGCCGCTTGTCGCGGTAGATCAGCCCGTCCTTGTAGAGCTGGACGAAGACCTTGCGGACGGCCGCCGACAGGCCCTCGTCGAGGGTGAAGCGCTCGCGCGACCAGTCGCAGCTGGCGCCGAGGCGCCGCAGCTGGTTCTGGATCGTGCCGCTGCTCTGGGCCTTCCATTCCCAGATCTTGTCGACAAAGGCCTCGCGGCCCATGTCGCGGCGGCCGACATTGCCCTGCTCGGCCAGCTGCCGCTCGACGACCATCTGGGTGGCGATGCCGGCGTGGTCGGTGCCCGGCAGCCACAGCGCCGCCTTGCCGCGCATGCGCTGGAAGCGGATCAGCACGTCCTGCAGCGTGTTGTTCAGCGCATGGCCGATGTGCAGGCTGCCGGTGACGTTGGGCGGCGGGATGACGATGCTGAACGGCTCGGCGTTCGGGTCGTCCGTCGGGGCGAAGGCGCCGGACTCTTCCCAGGCCGCGTACAGGCGCGGCTCGACGGTCTTGGGGTCGAAGGTCTTTTCAAGCATCGGATGTCGCTAATGAAAACGGCGGCTCCGCGAGAGCGGGCCGCCGGTCTCTATCAAAGGTGATCGGGATCGCGAAGCGGCAAGGCCAGTCTCGCGACTGGCCTCTATGGCTTAGCGGAATACTCGCTCGAGCTTTTCGCGCAGGACCGAGCGGACGATCTCGTCGAGGTTCTCGTCGGCCCACTGCTTCAGCTGGGGCTCCAGGATGACCCGCACCAGTTCGGTGATGGTCATGTCGCCGTGGATGCGGATGTCGCCGGTCGGCACGAAGGCCGCGGCGGCGGGCGCCGGGTCGGCCATGAAGGCGGGTTCCGGCTCGGGCTCGGGTTCCGGCTCCCACGCGGGCTCCGGCTCGGCCTTCGCGGCCGGGGTGTAGACGTCGAGGTCGCCCACCGTCTGCACGTCGCCGACCGGATCGACCGTATCGGTCAGTTCCAGAACGTCGTCGTCATCCTCGTCCGGCGCGATCGGCGCGGGCGCCGGCGCGGCCATCACGGGCTCGGGCTGGGGTTCCGGCTCCGCGGAGGGAGCGGGCGGCGCATCGTCCTCGGAGATGATACGGCGGATGGAGGCGAGAATTTCCTCCATCGTCGGTTCCTGGGCGGTCTGTTCGGACATGGGCGAGCCGTACCTGAGCGATGCGATTCCAAGCGCTAGCCTAAGCGCGCGCCGCCGATCCTGCAAACGCGCATCGTCGTGAAGACCCACGATGCGCCCGGTCGAGGGTCGCCTATTTCGCGGTGGCGACCGGCGCGTCGGCCGGGGGCGGCGAAATCACGGGGCCGCCGACGCGGTCGACGGCTTCCAGCACCGGCTCCCAGGGCACCCAGCCCCAGCTGGCGTTGACGCGGTTGGCGTTGGCCGCCGGATCGTAGGTCTGGACGTCCGGGATCAGGTAGCGCGCCTCCAGCTTGCCCATCGCGGCGAGCAGCGCGGCCGAGGCGACGTATTCATCGCGGCGGGCGTTGACCAGGGCCAGCTCGGCGTTGCGCAGCTCCTGCTCGGCGTTGAGCACGTCCAGCGTGGTGCGCAGGCCGACCTGGGCCTCCTGGCGGACGCCCTCGAAGGCGATGCGGGTGGCGCGGACCTGCTCCTCGTTGGCGACCAGGTTGGCGCGGGCGCCGACCAGGCTGTTCCAGGCCTGGGACACGGTGCGCAGCGCGGTGCGACGGGCCTCCTCGATGGCCAGCTGGTCGGCGCGGTTGCGCTCGGTCGCGGCGCGGACGCTGGAATTGATCAGGCCGCCGGTGAAGATCGGCATGCGCACGGTCACCGAGCCGGAGACGCTCTGGTCGTAGTTCTCGAACTGACCGCCGAAGCCGGGCGAATCGTAGCCGACGGCGCCCGAGGCCGAAACGGTCGGACGACGCTCGGCGCGGGTAGCGGCCAGGCGCGCGGCGCTGGCGCGCTCGCCGTACTCGGCGGCCAGAACCTGCGGGTTGGCGTCCTCGGCGGCGACGAAGGCCTCGTCGACCGTGGTCGGCAACAGGCCTTCGAGCGAGGGCTCGGGCGCGAGGTCGCCGGGGTTCTGGCCGACGACGGCGGCGTAGGCGGCGCGGCTGATGGCGAGCTGGGCCTGGGCGCTGGAGAAGGACGCCCGGGCGCCGGCGAACCGGGCCTCGGCCTGGGCGACGTCGGTGCGGGTGATCTCGCCGACCTCGAAGCGGGCGCGGGCCTCGTCGAGCTGGCGTTGCAGGACGGCGACATTGTCGGTGGCGATGCGCAGGCGTTCCTGGTCGCGACGCACGTCGACATAGGCGGTGATGACGGTCTGCAGCACCTGGGCCTCGACGCCGCGCAGGCCTTCGCGGCCTGTCAGGACGTCGGCGCGGGCGGCGGAGATGCCGGAGGAGACGCGGCCGCCGGTGTAGAGCGGCTGGCTGACCGACAGGCCGGCCCCGCTCGAGCGGACGGTGAGCGTGTCGGCGTCCTCGTCACCCACCTCGGTGTCGCGCCAGCTGGCGTCGCCCGAAAGGCTGACGGTCGGACGCAGGCCGGTGCGCGCCTGGACGACGCTTTCGTCCAGAGCCCGCTGGCTCGCCCGCTGGCCCTGGAGAGTCGGGTTGGTCTGGTAGGCAAGCGCAATGGCGTCCGCCAGGGTCTCGGCATGCGCGGGGGCCGCAAGACCGGCCAGAAGCCCAACGCTGCAAACGGCGGCGAGAAGGCCCGCCCGACGACTCTTCGACATTGTTTATCCCCGCGGGCTCAGACGCATGCGAACCCTTATATGATCGCCTGTAATCTCCGCCGCCAGTGGCGGCGAGTTAAGCTTTTTTCACGCGCCCTTTGCGGGCGTGTTTCAGTCTCGCCGAACTAGAAGGCGAAACCATGAACCGGTTCGAAGCCGGCCAGCCAGGGCGGCGTGGCTTCGAAGATGGGGCGCGCGCCGACGCCGTCCACCGCGCGAACGTAGATCATCGCCTTGCCGGCCGGGCCCGCGCGTTCGATCACGCCCAGGCGGCCGCCCTGCGCCAGCGCCGCGGTCCAGGCCTCGGGCGTCTTCGCCACCGCGCCCTCGACGATGATCAGGTCGTAGTCCGAGCCGGGGACGGCCGTGAGGTCCTCGCCGTCCAGCCGGTCGACGGTCAGGCCCATGGTCTCCAGGACCAGGGCGGCGTAGGGGGCGGCGATGGCCAGGGCGCGGTCGCCGGCGGCGGGCCGCAAGGCCTGCAGCAGCTTGGAGACGTCCCGCGGCCGCAGCAGCCAGCGGCCCGGCGCGTACTCGACCTCTGCGTCGGCGTAGGCGGCGAAGCCCTTGCCGGCCGGCGCGACCGATTCCCGGGGCGCGACGCCGATGGCGTCCTGCAGCGCCCAGTCCGTCACATCGGCGGGACGCACCTGGCTGTCGAGCATGTTGAGCCGGGCGGCGGCGAAGTCGGCGCTCATTCGATCCTCTGAGAATCCGGGGACGACGGGAGTTTGTCTGGCGGCTTATAGGTCCGGCGGCGACTTCAAGGCAATGCGACCCTTCTTCGCCACGGTTGCACCGCGACTACGAAGGACAAGCCCTTACTGCTTCAGCGGACTGTGCTGCGAAGCGCCGGGGCGCGAAGCAGGATGGAGGCCTGGCCCGGAATCGAACCGGGGTGCAAGGATTTGCAGTCCTCTGCGTAACCACTCCGCCACCAGGCCTCACGCTCACTCGACGCTGGCGGCGCGCCGGGAGGGCCGGATGTCTAGCGGAGTGGTTCTTACGATTCAATGGCGAACAAACCGCTTGCGGCTTTCGCTGCGGAAGCGGTCATCCTCGCCGCAAACGAGGACACGCCCCATGGACGCCACCGCCCCGACCGTACGCGACGTCGTCGCCGCCCACCGGTTCGACAACGACCGGCTCGAAGCCTGGCTGGCCCCGCGGGTCGAGGGTTTCGGCAGCGCGATGCGGGTGCAGCAGTTCCAGGGCGGGGCCTCGAACCCGACCTTCCTGCTGACCACCGACGGCCCGGACGGGCCGCTGCGCTACGTGCTGCGCAAGAAGCCGCCCGGCGTGCTGCTGGCCAGCGCCCACCAGGTCGACCGCGAATACCGGGTGATGAAGGCCTTGGAGGGCCACGTGCCGGTGCCGCGCATGCGGGTGCTGTGCGACGACGAGAGCATCATCGGCACCGGCTTCTACGTCATGGACTACCTGGAGGGCCGCATCTTCCGCGACGCCGCCCTGCCCGGCCTGCAGCCCGCCGAGCGCGCGGCGATCTATGACGAGTTGAACGCCGTGCTGGCCCGGCTGCACGCGGTCGACCACGAGGCTGTGGGCCTGGGCGACTACGGCAAGGCCGGCGGCTATTTCGAGCGCCAGATCGGGCGCTGGACGAAACAGTACCGGGGCGCCGAGAGCGAACACATCCCGGAGATGGAGGCGCTGATCGAGAAGCTGCCGGCGCAGATCCCGGCCGACGACTCGGTCAGCATCGCCCACGGCGACTACCGGCTCGAGAACGTGATGTTCCACCCGACCGAGCCCAGGCTGATCGCGGTGCTGGACTGGGAGCTGTCGACCATCGGCCACCCGCTGGCGGACCTCGCCTACAACGGCTTCCTGTGGCGGTCGCACTCGCCGTCCTGGGGCAGCCTGGACGGCGTCGACTTCGCGACCAGCGGCATCCCGACCGAGGCGGCCTATGTCGAGGCCTACTGCCGGCGCACCGGCCGGGGCGCCATCGAGGGCTGGCCCTTCTACATGGCCTTCTCGATCTTCCGCCTCGCCTCGATCTCCCAGGGCGTCTACCGCCGGGTGCTGGCCGGCAACGCCGCCAGCGACCGACCGGCCGAGAACGGCACGCCGCATCTGGCCCGCCAGGCGCTGGAGATCCTCGAGGCCGGCTGACGCGACGCGGCCGGCCCGCTCATTTTGTGGTCATGCCCGCTTGCGCCCACCGGCGACCACGGCTATGACCCGCCCTCCTGAGAAACCTGATCCGCGGTAGCTCAGTGGTAGAGCAGCCGGCTGTTAACCGGCTGGTCGTAGGTTCGAATCCTACCCGCGGAGCCAGGGTTTCCCAGAAACCCCTTATAATCTAATGGTTTGCGGCGAAGGCGGGGATAGCACCCCACCTTTTACCCCACCTTGTTCTTGTGTCGCGACGGCTCGCTTCGAACAATGCACCCCGCCCTATTCGCTGGCCTTACGGCGATCCGCCTAAGCCTGAGTAGAGCAGCGGGCCCAAGCCCTTTGGGGAACGCTACGGCTTGGCCATAGTGACGATCAGCAAGGCCACCAAAAGAACGACAGTCCAACCGAGATAGCGAACAATTTTGGGGTCGAGGGCATAGGCCGGTGGCGTGACGAGTTCGCCCTTCTCGTTCTCGACCATGACCGTTTCGGGCCTTGGCTTCTCGTTCAAATAGAACGTCACCGCTTCCACATTTGAGATTTGGTCTCGATCCAAGGTGAGGGTAGGAATCTCGTCCGCCAAGCCGAAATGATAATCGGCGTCCGTCTGCCAAGCGTTGGTTCGAAAATCGATTGAAACGACGGCATCGGGCAATTCGCCGATCTTGTTCCAAAGCCAATCGAACCGTTCCTTAGGCAGGTTCACGGAAACCATAACCTCGCGCACCGGCTCCGATTGTAGTCGATACGGGTGACACGCGACTTCCCCAAGGGGGTCGCCCTCGTTCCAATCCGAAACGATGCTGACGTTGAGGGGCTCGCGCCATTCTTGGGCGGTGCCGTCTGCATTAACGACCGTCAGCCTACCCTTGAGGTCGATGGTTCCGTTGATGGCGGCAAAAGTTCTGATCTCGGATTCGTTGTGCGCTCTGGAAAAGATCGGCGGACCGTTGGACGCTGTTCGGCGAAGGCCCTTTATGTCGGCAATAATTGAGAACGAACGAGGGCGTTCAGTCGCCGAACCGTCGTCAGGCACGAGTTCGCCGTTCAGCCGCTCAAAACGCTTCGTCATTGCTCGCCCCCTGCAAAGCCATTGAGCCGGAGCCTTGAGGCCGCGTCACGCAGAAATCGACGCCATCAACGCTGCCGACCCGAATTCGCTCGGTGCCTGGACTGGTGTTCTGTCCGCATAGCTGGGCTCCCGATGCTTCAGCCGCTGATCGCCCCGCCTAGGTCGTGGACTCATAAGCTCTGAGCCACAGGCGTGTTGATGCGAGCAGGACGGCGGCGAGGAAGTTTCTGGCCAGCTTGTCGAAGCGGGTTGCGATGCGGCGGAAGTGCTTGAGCTTGCAAAAGAAGCGCTCGACCTGGTTTCGCTGTCGATAGATGGCCGGATCGATGGAGCGCTGCACCTTCCGGTCCTTCTGGGTCGGGATGTGCGCGCAGCCTCCGTGTGAGCGGACCAGATCGATGATGGCCTGGGCGTCGTAACCCCGGTCGGCGACCAGAGCCGTTGCTGGTGGCAGCCCGTCGATCAACGCCTCCACAGCCGCCTTGTCGGACGCCTGGCCGGCGGAGAGCACGATCCGCAGGGGCAGGCCGTCCTGGTTCACCAGAGCGTTGATCTTGGTGCTCAGTCCTCCACGAGAACGGCCAATGGCGTGATCCGGGCCCCCTTTTTTCCACCAGCGGCGTGCTGATGGGCCCGGATGATCGAGCTGTCGATCAGGTGCAGGGACTGGGGCGAGGACGCCGACAGGGCCTCGAAGACCCTGAGCCAGACCCCCGCCTTGGCCCATCTGTTGTACCGGTTGTAGACCGTCGTGTGAGGTCCGTAGCGGCTTGGCAGATCACGCCACGGCGAGCCTGTCCTGAGCACGTAGAAGATGCCGTTTATCACCCGACGGTCATCCACCCGGGCTACCCCGCGCGGCTTGTTCGGAAGCAGCGGCTCGATCAGCCGCCACTCCACCTCGCCAAGATCGTATCGCGCCATCTCAAGGCTCCTTTCGGAAGCCTTGAATCAGCCTCGCACCTACCCAGCAACCTTTATGGGTTCAGAACCTAGCCCGAGTGCTTCGAGTGCATGCCTCTTGCCACCCGCCTAAACCCAAGCCCAAATCGCTCCAGCACTCTCGCTAGGGCGAGAAGCGGATTTCACCTTTCGCGGTCGCGGTAAAGTCAGCCGACGCCGCGAGAAATCTCAAGGAAATCGGTTGGCATTCCGGATCATCGATACGAGCGGCGCGGTTCTCGACGCCCATCTTGAAATAGCTGGGGCAGACATTCGTTTGTATAGCCGCAGCGGATCGGCCGGGTCACCGACTGCCCGAAACGTGAACTACTCTGAAGGCCTTCGGACGGTCCTCGTACAGCTAGAGCGGGCGGGGATTGGCTTAAAGGAAGCATTTGTCGACAGCGGACGCGTCCAGACCATGCCGCTCGAGGAGCGGCGCATCTTGTCGCCGGCCGACAAGGGGATTGGGACTGATGAACAATTCTCGAGGCTCAGCCAACGAATGCGGCGGGTCGGGCGAGCAGGCGACAAGCCCGGCGGCAACAACAACAAGCTTATCCGCCTCTGTACCGACAGCGATGCAGAGGGTCTTAAGGCCGCGCTATCCCTTGAAGCAGTAAGTATCAACCTCAGCAGCGCAACCCGCATCCCTGACAGCGAATTCCGAGCGATCCGGCCAGACCACGTTTGGCAGGCAGTTCAAGATCTGAAGGGGCGCTCCGACTTCACGCCCTATAGTCCATCGAAGGACTATGACGTGCTCCTGGACGATGGCGAACGCCTTCCTCCCAAAGCTGTCTTTGGGCGCGCAGCTACGTTTGCACTCGGGACTGACGTGCTCCCAAAGCACTTCGCAGGAGGTGTAGGAACCATATGCTTTGTGGTGATCGAGAATGCCGGCTTCCCGATCGTATCAAAGGCGTCGGGCGCGCCCATTCCTCCCGTGCCCCCATCCGATGATGACTGGTGGGCCGAGGGTAGCCCCAAGCTCCGGCAACATATGAGAAGAGAACGAGCCCGTGGCCTCTCCCGCGCCAAGCGCAGCTCATTCATGCTGGAGCACGGCGGCAAGCTGTTCTGCGAAGAGTGTCTTTACGAGCCGATCGAGGCGCATCAGGACCCGCTCGCTGAAGCCTGCATTGAGGTCCACCACCGCGACACGGCGGTCTCCGACATGAACGAAGGCCACAAGACGAAACTGGCTGACCTTCGGTGCCTATGCGCCAATTGCCACCGCTTGGTTCACGCTCGGATACGAGAAGCCGAGAAGCTGTCCGCGCAATGAGCCTTCGTCCGTAGGCATCTGGCCAGCCTACCGCTGAACTCTTGCCAGAGCCCGCTGGACGTTGACCGCCCCCCACGCCACGCCACCAGGCGAGGGGATGCCCTCACGGTTCAGGGTGTCGGCGATCCGACGCAGTGATAAACCGTCGGCCCGCAGAGCCCGGAGCCGGTCCGCGACCGGGGCAATCCGGGCCAGCGCGTCCGCCTTGTGCTTCTCGGCCAGCACCCGGCCGTTGGACCCCAGCACCCTCCCCCGCGCCTTCGCGGCGGCCAGCGCGGCCTTGGTGCGGTCGGAAACCAGCTTCGCCTCACGCTCGGCAAGGGCGGCCTCCAGGTGGATCAGGAAGCGGTCTGCGTCGGGACGGTCGGCGGCGACGAACGGCACTCCCGTTTCCAACAGACCTGAGACGAAGTGAACGTTGCGAGCGAGGCGGTCCAGCTTGGCGATAATCAGGGTCGCCTTGTGCTTCCGGGCAAACGCCAGCGCGGATTGTAGCTGGGGGCGGCGGTCCAAGGCGTTGGAGCCTTTACCGGTCTCAACCTCGGTGAACTCGGCCAAGGGGGGCCAGCCGCCGGTGGACAGGTAGCGCATGACGGCTTCGCGCTGCGCGTCCAGTCCCAAGCCGGATTGGCCCTGCCGGTCCGTGCTTACCCGGTAGTAGGCTACAAACTTGCCATCCGCCATTTCGTCCGCTCCGTAACAGGCAGACGAACGTTTACCCGTTACAGTTCATCGTGGCTATAGGTATTTCAGACCGTCTCATCTCGCTCCGGTGGACGTGAGCATCGATACTCAGGTCGAGGCGTGCCACAGGCATCCCTGTTCGCCGCTACGATCCAGCGGGCTTCTGCGAACTAAAGCCGGCCATCCAGCAGGTGGCCCCAGCGCCTGTTGAGGGTCGCCCCGAACAGGTCTTCCCACGCGGCGTCCAGTTCGATCCACCGCTGCACCAGGCGTTCCCGGTTAGCGCCTCTGGGGCGTGGGTGGCTATCCTTGCCGAAGACGCGGGCTTCTGCCTTGTCGCGCGCCTGCCGCAGCCGGTCCAGCGCGTCGGCGGACTGGGTCGCGTAGGTCAGGCGTTGGGCTTGGCGCGAGGCGAACCGGCCGACCGCATAGGCCAGCACCGTGCACCGTCGCCCTGTGACCGGGCAGAGCCAATAGAACCGATGGCCCCCGAACCGACAGGGCGTGACCGCCAGCCGGACGCGCTGCACCGTGGGCTTTCCGTCTGCGGTGTAGGTCAGGACGGCGTGGGCATCGTCCAGGCTGGAAAGGTTAACCGTTAGCGAGATTGACCCGGCGGGCTCCCCGCGTCGCGTCCAATGCTGCGAGCCCGACACGATGGCGCCGGGCCTCACGAAACCCATACGCCGCAGCTTGGCCATATCGAGCCGCAGGGCTTGCTCAATCGAGCCCCGGTTTCTGGTCCTGTAGCGCCCGGATGAATGCCCGCCCATTTTCCGAAATCCCTTGGCTAAGGTTGCCTTTTCTAGCCCATTTCAATCGGACCCTGGGTCATGTTCTCAACTGTGGACGGGCGTGATTTCGACCGTGACCGGTGTCCGGTTTGGAGCGAGGCAGGAAATCGCTACCCCCTCCCCCATGATATCGCAGTTAGGCGGCTGACGCCTTCGCCTTACCCACAGAAAACGCAACGCGCGATCTGGCCACGCCGGGCGCGCCTCTGCCATGGTCCCGACCGTGGGCGTCTTTGATAGTGCGCACCCATGTCCCAAGAGCCCGGCGTTCCCGTCGCCGATTTCATCGCTCAGAGCCTCTGCGGCGGTATCGCCTTTCACTGCCAAGCCTGTTGTCGGACACGCGTCGTCCCTGTGGCGGCCGTCGTGGCTCGCCTGGAGACCTTGGGGCTTGATCCAGCCCGGACGGGCGTGCGCACGCTCTGGAGGCACGCCAGGCGCCCCTGTGAGGCCTGCGGAGGCCTTTCCTATGAGGTTCGGCCGTCTTGGCGACGGATCGCGGGACAGGACGGGATTACGCCCGCAACCTGATGCTACGGTTTAGGGGGCGCCCACTCCCGCACCGGCGTCCAGCGTGTCACCAGAGAGAACTCCGCGCCCCTCCCCTACCTCGCCTTTCGCATGCGTCCGTCAGGCGTGACAGAGACCGCTAGCGACTCGTTGCCGATATCCGGAACGTCCGCTCCCGGCAGGGGCCGCCAAATGTCCGCTTTCGGGCGGGATGCCAACTTCGCAAAGCGACCCGTTGCGGACATCCCGTAACGCCGATACCTGTGGTTCAAGCGCCGCCCGACGCTCGCGAGGGAGTCCCACTATCGAAGACCGTGGTTTCCTGAGCCGGCGGGCGCTCATGCTCGATGCCGTCGCGGTCTCGTTCGCGTCTACGGCGCGCGCCGCACCGCTCGTCCCCGGAGACCTGATGTTCCCGCAGACATTCGACGCGGCATTCGCCGCCAGCCACGACGCGCTGCGCGCCATGACATTCGGCGACCCTGCGCCGTCGCAACGGCAATATTCCCGGCGCGGCGACGAGGCGCTCTCCAACCCCGTCAGTCCGCCGATCATCGGCCACGACAACATTGCGAAGGAAACCGCGCGCGTCGCTTCGGGATTCTCGGGCGGTTTCGAGTCCTTCGACTTCGAGGAGGTGGTGCGGGTCGTGACGCCGGACCTTGGCTACGTGCTGGGGTTTGAGCGCATCAACGTTCGACGGGCTGGAAGCGACGCCACCAGCTTGATGGCGCTTCGGGTGACGACCGTATTTCGACGCGAGCCGGACGGATGGAAGCTGGTGCTCCGCTTCGCCGACCGAAACGGGACCGACGGCGTCCGGCCGGATCGCTCGACCGTTGATGGCCTGCCGCCCCTGGAGTCGGGCAGCGGCGAGATCATCCCGACCCCGGACTTCGAGACGGCGGCCGTGGCCGTCAACCAGCAGGTCCAGCGAATGGTCCCCGTGATCGCCAAGCTGCCGCCGACAGAATTCCAGCGCAACGGCAGCATATGGTCCTATCGGGACGACGTTACGTTGGCCAATCCGCTCGGCCCGCCGGTCGTGGGATGGGCGAACATCCGGCGGGAGGCCTGGGCCGTCGCCGCGAATTACATAGGGGAGGCCACCATGGCCTTCGAAGAGCTGACGCGGGTGGTGACGCGGGACCTTGGTTTCACCCTGGGCTACGAACGCGTGAAGATCCGGCGGCCCGGAAGCGATGAGCCTGTGTCTCTGAACCTGCGACTGGTGACAATCTACCGGCGCGAAGCGGACGGCTGGAAGCGAGTGCTGCGGCATGCGGACCGACTTCCGGCCGCTTGACCGCGCGGCCGCTTTCCACCCAACGCAGACCCTTGCGAGGTTGGCCTCCTAGCGCCGGCGACGGCCTGATCCTCTCGGTTCTAGGAGAGAGATGTCGGGCGCAGCGGTCATCCGCACGGCTCCGCCTCCTCCCACAGGGCGCGCAGACCTGGGTTCACGAGGACCCAGTTGGGCGCGAACGCTGCGACGACCGTTTCGATCCTCGCAAGCGGAATGCCCGTGCGCCTTGCGATCCGCACATGCTCGCGGGCCTCCGCCTCGTCGCCTAGCTCGAGCGCGATCCGGGCCTTCAGCATATGGCCATTGGTGGTGCCGAAGATGGCCAGCCCCTTGTCGCTATGGGGATCGGCTTCGGAAAATCGTCCGAGCCTCGCGTTCAGGAACGCCAACCACCAGTGCACGAGCCTCAGCATGTGGGACCCCGGCATCAGCCGGGCCGCCGTCGTGAGGTGCTGCAATGCCTCCTCCAGACGCTCGAGGTGCGAACAGGCAAGGCCGTACTCAAAGTGCGCCATGCCGCTGCCCGGTGTCTTCTGAAGGGCGCGCGTCGCATGCCGCATCCCTTCCCGGACATCATCCGTCGCAAGATAGGCATTGGCGACAAGCGCAAGGACCGCAGCGTCATGGGGCGCGAGCTCAAGCGCGCGTGCGGCCAGTTCGCGCACACGCTGAACCGCTTCCGGGTCGTCCCGTCCGCTGAACCTGTAGGCCCCGCCCAGACTGGCGGCCATGGCGGCGTTTGCCAGCGCATAGTCGGGGGCGATAGCCAGCGCCCGCGCCAACTGGTCGGGAATCGTGGTGGCGGTTTCCATCGGGTTCGTCGACCACTTCAGATACTCAGCGGTCATCACCAGTTGCCAGGCGGTGAGGTCATCCGGCTTCTGCAGCGCGCGCGCGACCTCCAGGTTGGCCACCTCGACATTGAGGGCCGCCGCCAGATCCAGCACAAGCTCTTCCTGCAGTTCAGCCAGTTCGACCAAGGGGCGGTCGAACTTGCCCGCCCACACAACTGCAGACGACTCGGCCTCCAGGAGCTGGGCGGTGACCCGCAGGTCAGTGCCTACCCGCCGCACATTGCCCTCCATCAGGTAGCGCACCCCGAGCCGCCGACCGACCTCGGCGAGGTCGTTCGAGTCCGACCGGGTCAGTCCGCCGGTGGCTGCTGCGCCTAGCACCCGCAAGTCAGAACCCTGCGAAAGGGCCGAGATCACATCCTCGACAAGGCCGACGGCGAAGACGTCGTCCTCATCCAACCCGGAGCGATTGGTGAAGGGCAACACCGCCAGCGATGGCGCATCGCCGCGCTGCCCGGGCCTCAGGGTTTCCTGCGGCGACGCAGGAGTCTCTTCCACGGCACTTGGCTCCATCACCGCCGCAACCGCTTTCGCCACGAAACGCTTCACATCGCTGAGAAACGCCACCCAAGCCTTATCCCCCACATCCCCCCGCCAGTGGCTAAGTTCCGCCGTCTGGGTCAGCTCGAACATGATCGGCCGGTCGCAGGGCTCGATGGTGCAGGGGACGAGGGTCTTGTTGCGGTCGGCCAGCGTTGCTTCCGCCCGCACCCAGCGCGACACCACAGAGCGCGGCGACCACAGCACCACCACGGCCTTTGCGGTCCGAAGCGCCGTCTCGGTGACCTCGTCATAGGCCTCGCCGGACTTCAGCGTCGCGTCCCACCAGACGTCAAAGCCCTGCGCCGCAAACGCCTCCGCGAAAAGCTTCGCGCGCGGCTGATCCTCGCGGTTATAGGAAAGGAAGATGTCGGGCAGCGGACGTCCCCAAGTCTGTGCGTCAAACGACTAATGCATACCGAAGCCGAGGTCGATTCCGTGATCGGCCGCGTCCGAGCCAACGTCCGCTCCCCACCCGTTGCGGACCTTCCGCACGTCGGCTTGCTGATTGTTCGCCGAGACGACACGAAACCTTTTTTCGAGCCGTTTCTAGTCGCCGGAGACCATGACCGGTTTCCGCGTCAAAGGTGGCCAGGATGTGCGCCAGCCCCCCACCCGCGCGCGCGAGATTTCTGCGTTAGCGTTTGCGCTGGACACTCGCACCGGTGTCCAGACAGTGACCATCCTCGAATCGTGCGCCCCCGGCGTCAAACGGTCCGCCAGTTACCTTCGCGGATCTGGAAAGGGTGTCGGACGGGCCCCGCGTCGCCGCCCGCTCGCTACGGCGCCCTTGGGGGGGGCGCGCTTCGCGTGCGTCGTCGCTGACGCAGCAGGGCGGGTCTTCAGGCTCACTGCCTATGGCCAGATGTATATGGGTCCCCTGAGACCGGACGCAGTTTGGCGCGGAAGGGGCCGTTTCTGTCCCTTCATTTCGGACATTCCTGGTGCCGTAGTCGGCCTCTGGCCCCTCATATGGGACACCTTGTCCCCTCATTTCGGACCGGGCTTTTTCTTCAGCGCGGGTCGCCTGCCTCTTCGTGCGGGCGTCTGAACGTCCTTCCTTGCGGACCCGCTCGTCTGCCGAAAGCTGGTACTTCTGGAACGCCCTGGACGGGGCCTTGCCAGTCCGGTCACAACGATGGGTGCAGAGGCGCCATTCCGCAGCGAACGCCCCTGCGGTGCGCTTTCCCTCCTGCGTCCGCTCGATGAAGCCACGCTCTTGGAGGCGACGCAGGCAAGCTGCCGCCGTGTCTTTATTGATGTTGCACTGATCCGCCGCTACCCGGACGCTCAGCGCCAGATAGCCGTTGTTGTTGCCGTTGAACTTGGCCGCCAAGGCGACGTAGACGGCGCGGTCCTGTGGTGTGAGAGACAACCACGCGTCACCCTTCAGCATGTAGTGGAACAGCTGGACGAACGGCGGGCCGTTGGCGCTGCGTCCTGTCTTGTTCGCCCTCCCCATGCCTACCTCCCGCGCGCGCGGTTCGCCTTGGTCAAGGCGATGGCAAACATCGAGCCCGTGGCGCCGGGGAAGGCCTCTAGGGCGCTCCGGAGCATCGCAGACGGGTCGTGCCCCGCCGAGCGGTACGCGGCGATCCAGCGGTGCATTTCGGCCTCTGTGGACGGCCAAGACGCGGTCAGGTCCTCAAAGGTGACGTGGGTGTCAGTGTACGGGTTCATCGCGCCACCTCGGAGCCCTGAAACCTTGCCGCCTCGTCGTGGATGGTCCGCAGATCCGTTGCGACTATGCCGCCGGTGCGGTAGCTTTCGGGACGTCCTTCACGGCCAAGGTTAGGACCACCCGAAACCCCGCGCGCGCCAACAGCGAGGCGGGGTTTCGCTTTGGGGCTGATCATTGGGCCGCCACCTCTTCGCCCCGCACATAGGCTTCAAGGTCCGTCCGCAGGATAAGTGTTCGCCCTCGCACCTTGCGGGGAGCAAGCCTGCCTTCCGCAATCGCGCGGTAGACCGTGGCCCGCGAGACGCCAATCAGGCTCGCTGCATCGTCAATGGTGTGGGCAATGGGGGTGTAGGTCGTCTTCAAGTCGGTCTCCTTCAGAGTGAGAGCCGCACACGCAAAAGCCCCACGAACACGAGGTTCATGGGGTTCAAGCACGACGGGTCTCCCCGATGCGCGGCTGTTAGGATTCTCGGGGGCTAGCTGTATGGAATGGCGATCAGCGGCTGCTCGCGCACTGACCCATCCGCCGGACGCGGGAGAGGCTAAATCTAGAACTCAAGACGCAGAAATTGGTACCCCTCGCGAGCCAAAGCTCTCAGGGCGCCCTACGGCTGGCGTGCGGGATGTCTTCCGCTCCGTATTTCATCCGCCGTCGGGGCGGATATGGCCCGTCCCGACAAAGGCACCCCGAGCGAAACGCTAACGCTCTCCGGGTGAAGCGTCACCAGAGACCGGAATCGTCGCGCAGAACGCCTTACTACCGAATATGTCCCATGTTCGCGGAACCGGCGCAAGATGTTGTGTGCACCGACATGATCTATCAGGACACCGCCGAGGCCAGACCCGCTATTGGCACCCCGCAAAGCTTGACCAGTCTTCCATCATCTTGCGGCGCTTATCCAGCGCATCGCCCCTCGCATAGGCCCGTTCCGTCGCATCGCCCACGACGTGCGACAGCGCGGTTTCCGCCAGTTCGCGGGAGTAGTGTGACACCTCGCCCGCCCAATCCCGGAACGTCGAACGGAACCCGTGGGGCGTCACGTCGGTGACCTTCATCCGGTCCATAAGTCGCTCGAACACAGGGCCGGACAGCGGCTTGCCTGACTTCGCACCGGGGAACACAAACGCGCCCTCCCGGAACGTGTCCATCTCCCTGATGATCGCCACGGCGCGCTCAGATAGGGGGACGCGATGCACCCGGCCGCCCTTCATCTTCGACGCCGGAACCGTCCATAGCTTCGCCTCCAGATCGAATTCATCCCATGAGGCGGCGATGGCTTCACCCGGTCGGGCAGCGGTCAGTATCTGAAACTCCAGCGCCCTGGCCGCCGTAGCCTCCCGCGCCCGCAAGGCCAGCATGAAGGCGGGCAGGTCCTCCCGGTTCATCGAGGCGTGATGCTTCACGGCAGGCCGGGCATTTGAAAGCTGGGTGGACAGCTGGCCGCGCCAAACAGCCGGGTTCTCACCCTGCCGGTAGTTGCTGACCTTGGCCGCATCCAGAACCTGCTCAATCAGCCCCCTCGCCTTTCGTGCGGCTTCCGGGGAGGCGGTCCAGATCGGCTCCAGCACCTTGAGCATGGCCGCCGTGTCCACCTTGTTGAGCGGCAGGTCGCGGATCGGCTTGCAGTGATGCTCCAGCGCGTACTTGGCGCGGGCCTTCGCCTGTTTGCTTTTCAGGTCAGGCTCTTTCTTGGTCTTGTACCAGGTGTCCGCGTACTCCCCGAACGTCGGGACCACGATCAGGGTCTTGCGCTCCGTGATCGGGTCCTTGCCCTCGGCCAGCAGCTCGCGGGCCTCACGGGCCGCCACACGGGCCTCTGCCAGCCCCAGCGCCTCTATCGAGCCTAGGCCCATTTCACGGCGCTTGCCGGTCGTTCTGCTACGATACATGAACGCCCACCGGGCGGACCCAATCGGCTCGACCACGAGGTATAGCCCCCACCCGTCCGGGTGGCGTCCAGGGACCTTGGCCTTGATAAGCCTCTTCATGGTGAGGGGGTCTAGGCGGTTGGTTTCACGCTTTCCCATACCCCACCTTTACCCCCTCTTTTCTACCCCACCTTTTACCCCACCTTGATTTCGAGATTGGGGGGCACGGCGTGACACACGTAGCGACGCTTTCCCTTGATTTGTCTAGCCTTATCGTTGTCCGTGAGACGGGCTGAAACACCCTGAAACGGGGGTGGTTTACCTACCCGCGGAGCCAGGTGTCCCCCTTCCGGACATCGCCATCCAGACCGCTCGCCGACCGGCGGGACGCGTCGACGCGCGAGTCGGGTAGTCTGCGGCCCATGTCCGCGAGGTCCTTCACCGTCTTCGAGACCGCCATCGGCGCCTGCGCCCTCGTCTGGGGCGAGGCGGGGATCGTCGGGGCGTTTCTGCCGGAGGCGGACGAAGCGGTGTTGCGGGCGCAGATCGCGCGGCGGTTCACCGGGGCGGTCGAGGCGGCGCCTGCGCCCGCCGCGACGCAGGCCATGGCGGGGGTCATCGCGCTGTTGGCCGGGGAGAAGCGCGACCTCGCGGACATCCCGCTCGACTTCGGCGCCTGCACCGACTTCCAGCGTCGCGTCTACGCCGTGGTCCGCGCCATCCCGCCGGGCGAGTCCCTGACCTACGGCGAGGTCGCCGCCGCGATGGGCGAGTCGCGCGAAGCCGCCCGGGCCGTCGGCGAGGCCATGGGCCGCAACCCGGTCCCGATCCTGATGCCCTGCCACCGCGTACTGGGCGCCGGCGGCAAGCCCGGCGGCTTTTCTGCGCCGGGCGGCGTCGAGACCAAGCTGAAGATGCTGCAGATCGAGGGCGCGACGGTCGGCGAGGCCCCTGCGCTGTTCGGAGATCTGCCGCTGGCAGTGAAGCCTCGCTGAGCGGCTACGCCATTTTCACCGTCATCCTCGGGCTCGTCCCGAGGACCCCTGTGTCGGTTCGCAGGCGCCGGCGGAATCACACTCTCACGTGCCGGCTGAGCGAGGGGTCCTGGGCACAAAGCCCAGGATGAAGAACGGGGTTGCTACATGAGCAAGCGGCACGGGTATGTACCGATCTAGGTCCATCGACTAGCCTAACTTCAAATCGGCACACCGACTGACGCAACAATTTCGGTTTGTCTGCCGGTGAGAAGCCTGCATTCGACCGCTCACCAGCGAAGAAAGGCACATGACTTTGCCCAACAGTTCTCGCCGGATCATCTGCGCAGTATTAGCATCATCAATATCTCTTTCATCATTGCCAGCTGCGGCAGTCGAATGGTTTCGCGTCAGCATTGATAGCGAATTGAGCTTTAGATACGTCGACGTGCAATCAATCTACGAGGTAAACGGGAACAAGCGGGCATGGGTCGCGACAATGTTCGGTATTAAGACTGATCGAACAATGCGAGCTGGCGCGCGCGACGCGCTGGCGTTGACTGAGGCCAATTGCATAGAACGAAGTACGCGCTTCCTAACCTACGCTCTGTTTGATAGCGCTGGGGATCAGATCTTAGAGTCTAGCCAGCCTACCGAATGGCTTTACGCCCCACCGGACCACCCCATGACAAAGGTCATGGAGGCAATATGCCTGCCGAAAGGCGAATGGGGTGATCGCGAGTTTTCGCCTGTCAATGACGGCAACTATAGGCTCGACTACTCAAAGTTCCTAATAGAGGCGATCTCGGGACCTGACTGACGACGACTATGTTCCTGTCCCCGACACCGCGCAGGATCGGGGACAGCTACCGATGTCCCTGAAGGGACACCGGAAGCAGTCCCCTACACCGCAACCGTGTAGTTCAGCGCCAGCCGGCCGCCGTCGGGGTAGATGGTCTGGCCGGTCATGTAGGATGCGTCGTCGCTCGCCAGGAACACGGCCACCCGGCCGATTTCGCCGGGTTCGCCGAACCGTTTGAGCGGCGTGCGGGCCAGGACGCCCTTCTTCGCGGCCTCGTCCTTCATCACGCCCTTGAGGATGTCGGTGGCGATCGTGCCCGGACCGATAGCGTTGACGCGGATGCCGTGATCGGCGAGGCCCAGCGCCATGGTCTTGGTCAGCTGGTTGATGGCGCCCTTGCTGGTCACGTACGGGACCTGCCCCGGGATCGCCAGCACGGCGTTGATCGAACTCATGTTGATGATCACGCCGGGCTTGCCGGCGGCGACCAGCGCCTGGGCAACGGCCTGGCCGATGACGAAGACGGCGCGGACATTGACGGCCAGCACGGCGTCGAAGTCTTCCAGCGTGGCGGTGAGGATGTCGCCGGGCCTCAGGATGCCGGCGTTGTTGACCAGCACGTCGATGACGCCGAGCGCCTCGCCGGCCTGGACCACGGCGGCGCGGGCCGCCTGCGCGTCGGCGACGTCGCAGGCGATGGCCAGGGTGCGCACGCCGGTCTCGGCGGCGATGGCCTCGGCGGCCCGCTGGACCCCGGCGGCGTCGATATCGATCAGCGCCACGTCCGCGCCCTCGCGGGCCATCTCCTGGGCGCAGGCCAGGCCGATGCCGTGGGCGGCGCCGGTGACCAGCGCGCGACTACCCTTGAGCCGCATTACCAGGCTCCGACGTTGGGCATCGAGGCCCAGGGCTCGGCCGGCGGCAGGTTCGGGCCCTTCTGCAACAGCTCGATGGAGATGTTGTCGGGCGAGCGCACGAAGGCCATGTGCCCGTCGCGCGGCGGCCGGTTGATGGTCACCCCGCCGTCCAGCAGCCGCTGGCAGGTCGCGTAGATGTCGTCGACCGCATAGGCCAGGTGGCCGAAGTTGCGGCCGCCCTGATAGTCCTCGGTGTCCCAGTTGTATGTCAGCTCGACGGTCGGCGCGCGCTTCTCGCGGGCGGCCTCAACGTCATCGGGCGCGGCCAGGAAGACCAGGGTGAAGCAGCCGCCTGCGTTGTCGAAGCGCGACACCTCGGCCAGGCCCAGCTTGTTGACGTAGAAGTCCAGCGAGGCGTCGAGGTCCTTCACCCGGACCATGGTGTGCAGGTAGCGCATCGGCATTCTCCTCAGGTGACTTTCGCGCGGACTTGGTAGGCAGGGTCCACATAGGCCCGCGTGGCGATGACTTCCACCAGCAGGTCGGCGGCGCGCGCCACCTCTGCGTAGGACAGCGGCAGCGGCGAGAAGCCGAAACGCATCACGTCGGGATCGCGAAAGTCGCCGACCACGCCGCGCGCGATCAGGGCCTGGACGATGGCGTAGGCGTCCGGGTGGCGGAAGGCGACGTGACCGCCGCGCGCCTGCCCGTCCGCGGGACTGATCAGCTCAAGGGCGTCGCCGACCCGGGCGATGAACAGATCGCCGAGCGCGCGGGCCTTGGCGGCGATGGCCGGCGCCCCGGCGGCGACGGCCAGGGCGACGCCGCCCTCCAGCGCCGCCAGGCTCAGGATCGGCGGCGTGCCGCAGGCGAAGCGGGCCACGCCCGGCGCCGGCTGGTAGTCGTCGACGAAGGCGAACGGCGCCGCATGGCCCATCCAGCCCGACAGCGGCGAGACCAGCGTCTCCTGGTGGCGGCGCGCCACGAACAGGAAGCCCGGCGCGCCCGGTCCCCCGTTCAGGTACTTGTAGCCGCAGCCGACAGCGAGGTCGGCGACGCAGCCGTTGAGGTCGACCTCGATCACGCCGGCGCTGTGGCTGAGGTCCCAGATGACCAGGGCCCCGACCGCGTGGGCGGCGGCGGTCAGCCGCGCCATGTCGCGCACGGCGGCCGTCTTGTAGTGGACGTGGCAGAGGACCAGGACCGCGACGTCTTCGTTCAGGGCGGCCTCGATGTCGTCGGCCGCGTGCAGCGCCAGCCTGCGGTCGCCGCCCAGGGTCCTGACCGCGCCCTCCAGCATGTAGAGATCTGTGGGGAAGTCGCCGGGCTCGCTGAGCACCACCCTGCGTCCGGGGCGGGCCTGCATCGCCGCCACCGCCAGCTTGTAGAGGTTGGCCGATGTGGAATCGGCGACCAGCACCTCGCCGGGCGCCGCGCCGACCAGGCCGGCGATCGCGTCGCCGACCCTGTGCGGCAGGCCGATCCAGTCGTGGCTGTTCCAGCCGCGCACCAGGCTCTGGCCCCACTCGCGGCTCACGACGTCCGCCAGATGGTCCCGCGTGGCGGTCGGCAACCTGCCCAGCGAGTTGCCGCACAGGTAGATCAGACCATCTTGCGACATGAAGCCGTCGCGGAACCGGGCCAATGGGTCCAGGGCGTCGCGCGGCGAGGAATCCGGGGGAACGGTCATGTATGCCTTATCTGTCGCGGGGGGCGGTGAAACCACCCCACAAAAACGGAACATTTCCGGAATTTCATTTGCGAAGCACACGCGTTTTCAGCATATGGACACTGTTCAGATTGGCTCCCCGGGGTGGGTTCGCGGACGCGTATGTGCGCGCCGGACCACGGGTTGCGCTCCGGGGTCGTAGATGAAGATCAAGCAATCGTACCTGTTCGCCGGCGCCATCGCCGGGGCCGTGATCCTGTTCTTTGTCATCGGCGGGATCGTCACATCGATCGGCGCCGACGAGAAAAAGGCGGCCGCCGCCGCGGCCGGACCGGAGAAGATCGCCGATCCGCTGGTCCAGGTTTCGGTCGTGTCGCAGGCGCTGCGCCCCTACGTCGTGGCGACGCGCGGCCGCACCGAGGCCAATCGCACCGTTATCGTCCGCGCCGAGACCGCCGGTCCCGTGGCCGCCACCCCGGCGCGCGAGGGCGCGTTCGTGTCGCGCGGCGCGGTGCTGTGCCGCATCTCCACCGACGCCCGCCAGGCCACGCTCGACCAGGCCCGCGCCCTGCTGCGCACCCGCCAGCTCGAGAAGGAAGCCTCCGACCGCCTGGCGGCCCAGGGCTACCGCTCGCAGACACAGGTCCTGCAGGCCCAGGCCAACCTCGACGGCGCCATGGCCCAGGTGCGCCAGGCTGAGGTGCTGCTCGACCAGGTCAACATCCGGGCGCCGTTCAGCGGCGTGTTCGATCGCCGCGACGCCGAGATCGGGACCTATCTGGCCCCGGGCGGCGCCTGCGGCACCATGATCCAGCTCGACCCGATGGTCATCGTCACCGACGTGGCCGAGCGTGACGTCGGCGGCATCCGCGTCGGCGCGACGGCGACCGCGACCCTGGTCTCGGGCGAGATCCTGACCGGCCGCGTGCGGCTCGTGGCCCGCGACGCCGATCCGGCCACCCGCACCTACCGGGTCGAGATCGAGGCGCCCAACCCCGGCGGCCGCGCCCGCGCCGGCCTGTCGGCCGAAGTGAGGATCAACACCGGCTCCGGCCCGGCCCACCTGGTGCCGACCACCGCGCTGGTGCTCGACTCCGCCGGACGCCAGGGCGTGCGCTACGTCATCGCCGGCGACCGGGTGGCGTTCGCGCCGGTCACCGTGCTCGACGAGACGTCCGAAGGGGTGTGGATCACCGGCCTGAGCGGCGACGCCCGCGTCATCACCGCCGGCCAGTCCTATGTGTCCGAAGGCCAGAAGGTTCGCATCCCGGCGAAGTAGCCGGAGCGTGATGGGAGAAGCGAACAGATGAGCGACGACCTTCACGACGGCCCCGCCAAGCGCGGGCTCATGGACGGCCTGATCGACGGCGCGATCGTCCGGCGGAAGGTCGTGCTCGGCATCGCCGCCATCGCCACCTTCTTCGGCCTGATCACCTATCTGAACCTGCCGCGCGAGTCCGAGCCGGACATCACCGTGCCGTTCGTGATGATCCAGGTGCCCTACCCCGGCGTGTCGCCGGAGGACTCCGAACGCCTGCTGGTCCGGCCGCTGGAGCGCGAACTGCAGTCCCTCGAGGGGCTGAAGGAGATGAACGGCGTCGCCATGCAGAACGCGGCGATGATCTATCTCGAGTTCGAGGTGAGCTTCAACAAGGACAAGGTGCTGCAGGACGTCCGCGCCAAGGTCGACATGGCCCGCGGCCGCTTCCCGCCCGACGCCGAGGAGCCGTTCATTCAGGAGGCCAACGTCAGCGACGATCCCTTCATCGGGATCATGCTGTTCGGCCAGGCGCCGGAGCGCACCCTCTACCAGACCGCCCGTGAGCTGCAGGACCGCTATGAGGCCCTGCCCGGCGTGCTGCGCACCGACCTGAGCGGCGGCCGCGAAGAGTTCATGGAAGTGACCATCGACCCGGCCCGCATGGAGGCGGCCAACGTCACCGCGCCGGAACTGGCCCAGGTCATCGGCCGCAACAACCAGCTGGTTCCGGCCGGCAACCTGCAGACCGACCAGGGCAAGTTCGCGGTCAAGGTGCCGGGCGTGGTCGAGGATCCCGCCGACATCCTGGCCCTGCCGATCAAGCGCAACGGCGATCGCCTGATCACCATCGGCGACATCGGCGAGGTCCGCCGGACCTTCAAGGAGCCGAGCCGCATCTCGCGCTTCAACGGCCAGCCGGCCTTCTCGATCGACGTGGTCAAGCGCTCGGGGGCCAACATCCTCGACTCGGTCACCGAGGTCCGGAAGATCACGGCCGAGGAGCAGGCCCGCTGGAAGGCCGCCGGCCTGGACACGATCCAGGTCGACTACACCTTCGACCGCAGCGAGTTCATCGAGCGCAGCCTGACCATCCTGGAAAGCGGGCTGATCATCGCGACCATCCTGGTGATGATCATCATCGTCGCCAGCCTCGGCGTGCGCCAGGGCCTGATGGTGGGCATGTCGATCCCGATCTGCTTCATGATCGGCTTCCTGCTGCTCAAGGCCTTCGGCCTGACGCTGAACCAGATGGTGATGTTCGGCCTGGTGCTGGCCGTCGGGATTCTCGTCGACGGCGGCATCGTCGTCGTCGAGTACGCCGACCGCAAGATGGCCGAGGGCATGGACCGGCAGAAGGCGTTCGCCGCCGCCGGCAAGCGCATGTTCTGGCCGGTGGTGAACGGCACGCTGACCACGCTCTGCGCCTTCATTCCGTTCCTGTTCTGGAACTCGATCCCCGGGAAGTTCATGAGCTTCCTGCCGATCACCCTGATGATGGTGCTCAGCGCCTCGATCTTCGTGGCCCTGATCTTCACCCCGGCGCTGGGCTCGGTGTTCGGCCGCAAGGCCGGCGTCGACGCCGAACACCTGGCCGAAATCGAGAAGTCCGAGCGGGGCGACCCGCGCGAGATGAACGGCTTCATGGGCTGGTACGCCCGCACCCTGTGGGCGGCCGGACACCACCCCATCCGCGTCACCCTGGCGGCGATCGTCATCGTCGTGGGCATCTTCGTCGCCTTCGCCTCGAAGGAGCATCGCACGGAGTTCTTCCTCGATGAGGACCCCGAGTTCGTCAGCGTCTGGGTCAAGGCGCGCGGCAACCTCGCCGCCCCGGCCGCCGACCAGCTGGTGCGTCGCGTCGAGGAGCGGCTGCAGGGCGTCAAGGGCATCGACAGCATCTACGTCAGCTCCGGCCGGTTCAGCGGCGGCGGCGGCTTCGGCGCGCCGCCCAACGACGCCATCGGCCGCATCTCCGTCGACTTCGAGGACTTCGAGGAGCGCAAGGAGCTGGGCCTGCGCGGCAAGGACATAGAGGCCGAAATCCGCAAGCGCGTCGCCGACGTGCCGGGCGTGCTGGTCGAGGTGCGGCTGCCGCAGAACGGCCCGCCGCAGGGCAAGGACGTGCAGGTCGAACTGCGCGGCTCCAACCCCGACGCGCTCGAGGCGGCCGCCGACATGGTCAAGGCCCGCATGGCCGGCGACACCCAGCTGATCGAGCAGGAGGACAACCGCGCCTCGCCCGGCATCGAGTGGAACGTCAGCGTCGACCGCGAGGCCGCCGGCCGCTACGGCGTCGACGTGCTCAGCGTCGGCCAGGCCATCCAGTTCGTCACCGACGGCGTGCTGGTCGGCCGCTTCCGCCCCGACGACGCCGAGGACGAACTCGACATCCGCCTGCGCTTCACGCCGGAGAGCCGCAACCTGGCGGCCTTCCAGAACCTGAAGATCAGCACGCCGATGGGCGCGGTGCCGGCCAGCTACCTGATCAAGCAGACGCCCGGCCAGCAGGTCACCTCGATCCAGCGCCGCGACGGCCAGCGGCTGGTGGTCATCCAGGCCAACGCCGCCCCGGACGTCGCCGCCAATGTGAAGATCGCCGAGATGAAACAGTGGCTGGAGAAGGCCCCGCTCGACCCGTCCGTCCGCTGGAAGTTCACCGGCGCCGACGAAGAGGGCGCGGAAGCGGCGGTGTTCTTCATGACCGCCATGGCCGCCGCCCTGTTCATGATGGGCATCATCCTGCTGTGGCAGTTCAACAGCTTCTACGGGATCTTCGTCACCCTCTCGGCGGTGATCCTGTCGACGGTGGGCGTGCTGCTCGGCGTTGTCGTCAACCTGTTCGGCACCTTCGAATACATCTCGGTGCTGATGCTGGGGACCGGGATCGTGGCGCTGGCCGGGGTCGTGGTCGGCCACAACATCGTGCTGGTCGACACCTTCTACCAACTGCGCCGGCAGGGCTACGCGGCCGACGAAGCCGCCATGCGCGCCGCCGTCCAGCGCTTCCGGCCGGTCATGCTGACCACGGTGGTGACCGTCATCGGCCTCTTGCCGCTGATGTTCCAGCTGCACCCCAACTTCCGCGGGGCGCATATGGAGTACAAGGCGCCGGGGTCGGAGTGGTGGGTTCAGCTGTCGGGTTCGGTGGTCTGGGGCCTCAGCTTCTCGACGCTGCTGACGCTGTTCATCACCCCTGCCGCCCTGGCCGCGCCGGGCACGCTGGCCCGCCGGTTCGGCAACATCTACGCGATGCTGCGCCATGGCCAGCGCTGGAGCGACCGCCGGCGCCACGGCGACGCGGTCCGCCGCACCGACGACGTGGACATGCCCCTGCCGAGGGCTGCGGAGTAGACCGGGGACAGCTTCGGGCGATAGCCCGTAGCTGTCCCTCAACACCATCGGATGGTGTGAGGGACAGGAAACGCGACCCCAAGGGCCGCTTATCCAGTCCCCCGCCGCCTACTTCCCGCGGGTCTGGCGCTTCCACAGCGCCGCGTACTCGCCGCCGGCGGCCAGCAGGTCGGCGTGGGGCCCGCGCTCGACGATGCGCCCCTTCTTCAGCACCAGGATCTCGTCGGCGTCGGCGATGGTCGACAGCCTGTGGGCGACCACCAGGGTGGTGCGGCCCCGCCGCGCCTTGCGCAGCGTCTGTTGGATCGCCGCCTCGGTGCGGGAGTCCAGCGCACTGGTCGCCTCGTCGAGGATCAGCACGCGCGGGTCGGCCAGCAGGGCGCGAGCCAGCCCGACACGCTGGCGCTCGCCGCCGGACAGCTTGAGGCCGCGCTCGCCCACCCGCGTGGCGAGGCCCTCCGGCAGCGAGCCGATGAAGCCTGACAGCTCGGCCGCCTCGGCCGCCGCGGCGACCTCCTCTGGCGACGCCCCCGGCCGGCCGAAGGCGATGTTCGCCTCCAGGCTGTCGTTGAACAGCGCCACGTCCTGGGGCACCAGCGCCACTGCCCCGCGCAGGGCCGCCATCTTCAGGTCACGCAGGTCGACGCCGTCTATGGTGACCCGGCCGGCCTGGGGATCGATCATCCGCATGGCCAGCCGCACCATCGTGGTCTTGCCCGCGCCCGACGGCCCGACCAGGGCCACAGTGGTTCCCGGCGCGGCGGCGAAACTGACGTCGACCAGGCCCTCCGACCGCGCGTCGTGGCGGTAGCTGACGCCCTCGAAAGCCACCGCCCCGCCGGCGCCTTCATCGGCCGGCGGCAGGGACACCGCATCGGGCTTCTCGGCGACATCCGGCGACTGGCGGCGCAGGTCGAGCATCGCCTCCATGTCGATGAACGACTGGCGGATTTCGCGGTAGGCGAAGCCCAGGATGTTCAGCGGTCCATAGAGGTTGATCAGGATCAGGACGGCGGCGGTGACATCGCCCGGGCCCAGCCGGCCGGCCGCCGCCTCGAAGCCGGCCATCACCGCCATGACGGCCAAGCCCAGGCTCATGATCGCCGACTGGCCGACGTTGAGCAGGGTCAGGCTGTTGGTCGCGGTGACCTGGGCCTTGCCGTAGACGGCGAGCGCGCCGGCATAGTCCTCGACCGCGCGGCTCTCCGCCCCGAACGCCTTGACGGTCTCGTAGTTGAGCAGCGCGTCGACGGCGCGGCCGGCCGCCTCGGAGTCGGCCTCGTTCAGCGCCCGGCGGTGGGCGATCCGCCAGTCGGAGATGACGAAGGTGACGACCACATAGACCAACACCGTGACCACGGCGGTCAGGGCGAAGCGCCAGTCATAGGCCGCGCCCAGCACGACGGCGGCGATGACCAGCTCGATCAGCGTCGGGCCGAGGTTGAACACCAGGGCCCGCAGCAGGAAGTCCATCGACCGCGCGCCCCGGTCGATCACCCTCGAGAGCGATCCGGTGCGCTTGGTCTGGTGATAGTCGATCGACAGCGACAGCGCGTGGGCGAAGGTCTCGGCCGCCGCGCGCGCCTGGGCGGCCTGCGCCACGGGCGTGAAGATCGCGTCGCGCAGCTGCGGCGCGGCGGCGGAAAGGAGCCGGATGCCGGCCCAGCCCAGCGCGAAGGCGGCGAAGGTCGCGCCGACCTGGACGGCGGCGTCCTGTCCGGCGGTCAGGCGATTGACGGCCGCCCCCAGCAGCAGCGGGGCCAGCACGCCGGCGACCTTGCCGGCCAGGGTCAGGGTCAGCGACGCGGTCAGGCGCCAGCGCAGGCCCGGGGCCTTCGAGCGCAGCACCAGACCGATCAGGTCGGACAGGGCGGCAAGGGGTTTGACCTTTGTGGTCGGCTCGGGCGACGGCGGCCGCGCCTCGCGGACAGCGAACGCCCGCATCAGCCGCCCCGGCCAGTCAGCAGCGTCGTCTGAACGCCGCCGCCGGGGGTTCGCCAGTCGATCCGCCAGCCGCCGCCGACCGGCGTGGCGCGGAAGACGGTCTCGCCGAGCGGATCAACCCGGCGGGTGGCGACCGTGATCCGGTCCTCGCCGCCCTCGCCCGCCACCTCGAACTCGTGATCCCCTGGCGGCAGGGGCCGAACCAGGACGACGGAAAAGCGCCCCTGCTCGGAGACCATGGCGTTGCCGGCCGCGTTCCTGTCGATCCGCAGGCCCAGGTCCGCGCCGGGCGCGCCGACGCCCGACACCACCGCGCCGCCGTCGCGGTCGAAGTCGATGGCCAGGATCCGGGGCGGTCGCGAGGCGGCCGCCAGCACCCGGGCCCCGCCGCCGGAGCGCAGCTCCGCGGCCCGGCCGTCCGGCGTGAGCACCAGATAGCCTTCCGCGTTCACCTTGCGCTGCCCGTCGAGCATGAAGAGGCCATAGAGGGTCACGGCCCCCGGCGTCGGAGCGACAGCGGTCCAGCGACCCTTCCCGTCGGCGACGGCGGACAGGGTCTCTCCGGTCGGCGTCCCCAGCATGACCCTGGCGCCCGGCGCGGCCTGACCGGACAGGCGCACGCCGTCGGCGGCGGGAGCGGCCTCGGCCACGGCCGGTGCGGGCAGGTAGCGCGTTTCGGCGGCCGGCGCCGCCTTGGGCTGGGCGGCCTTCCACGGCGGCTGCCGGCCCTCGCCGCAGGCAGAGAGCAGAAGGACGGGAACAAGCCCCGACAAGGCGACCGCGCGAAACGACACGACTCTTGAAACCCCTTGGTCAAAGTCCGATCATGGACACATCGTACGACCACGGCGCGCCCGCAAGCGCGCCTTTTTCTTCCCCGGAGACTCCCGCGACATGACCAACCCGCCCGGACGCCTGGATTCGGTCTGCGTCTATTGCGGTTCGTCCAACGACGCCGACCCTGCGTTCCTGCAAGCGGCCTATGACATCGGCGGCGATATCGCCCGCGCCGGCCTCAAGTTCGTCTACGGCGGCGGCGGCGTCGGGCTGATGGGCGCCTCGGCGCGGGGAGCCCATGACGCCAAGGGCAAGGTGCTGGGAATCATCCCCGAGTTCCTGAAGGGCCGCGAGCAGCCGTTCGATGACGTCGAGACCATCGTCGTGCAGTCGATGCACGAGCGGAAGATGATGCTGTTCGAGGAATCCGACGGCTTCATCGTCCTGCCCGGCGGCATCGGCACGCTGGAGGAGATCGTCGAGCTGCTGTCCTGGCAGCGGCTGGGCCTTCACGACAAGCCGGTGATCTTCTACAACCCGCGCGGCTTCTGGAACGCCCTGTTCGAGATGTTCGACCACACCATCCGCGAGAAGCTGTCGCCGCCCGGATTCGACAGGGCCTGGCGGTCGGTCGACCGGGCGGAGGACGTGGTTCCGGCGCTGCGCTCGATGGCCGTTGAACGGGACGCCGACGCCGTGCATCCCGACGCAGGCAGCTTGACTTAGTTTTTAATTGCAACTCACTATGCGCGCACGCGTCGGACTCCCCTCCGGCGCGCATAGGAGAACTGTTATGCGAGTATCTGCTTTCGCCGCCGTCGCGGCGATGGCCCTGGCGACGTCCGCCTCGGCCGCCGGTCAGCCTGTCAATGGCTGGCTGACCCTCAAGGACAAGACCAGCCGGGGTCATGTGATCTTCGACGGCGCGGTCTGGCAGTGCAAGGTCGACGTCTGCCGCTCGGCCAAGGTCAAGCCGGTCCCGGCCGACCGCGCCTGCCGGCGGCTGGTGAAGGAACTGGGCGAGGTGACCGGCTTCGGCTACCGCGGCGAGACCTTCACCCCGGAGGCCGTGGCGGCCTGCAACGAAGGCGCGAAGGCGGAGTAAGCCGGCTGACCCTTGGGACTGCTTCGCGCAGCGTAGCTGTCCCTCGACAGCGTCAAAGGCCGTCGAGGGACAGGAATGCGCGCCCCCTGCGGGAACGCGCCATCCAGTCCCGGAGTCCGGTGCGCGGGAACGAGCCCCCTACCCCCTCACCCTCGGCACCGCGTCCAGCCAGCGGGCGTAGGCGGTCTCGCGCTCGTGGCTCTCGGCGACCGGCGTCAGGGACTCCGCGTCCGGCCGGGCCGAGGCTGCCTCTTCCGGGGTGCTGAACACGCCCGCGCCCAGGGCCGCGAACAGCGCCGCGCCCAGGGCCGTAGTCTCGTGGTAGCTGGCCCGCTGCACCGGCAGGCCGGTCAGGTCGGCCAGCCGCTGGCTGAACCAGGCGCTCTTGGCCATCCCGCCGTCGATGCGCAGCTCGGCCCCGTCGTGAAAGGCGTGCGGCGCGTCGGCGCGCATCGCCTCGATGAGGTCGCGGGTCTGCAGCGCGCAGGCGTCGAACGCCGCGGCCGCGATCTCGGCCTGGCCGCTGTCGCGGGTCAGGCCGAAGATGCCGCCACGGGCGTCGGGATCCCACCAGGGCGCGCCAAGGCCGGTGAAGGCGGGCACCAGCACCACGCCATGGTCCGGCTTGGCCGTCCGGGCCAGCGCCTCGGCGCCCTGCGGTCCGCCGGCCAGGCCCAGTTCCTCGCCCAGCCACTGGATCGCCGCCCCGGCCACGAAGATGGAGCCCTCCAGCGCGTAGGTGGTCTGACCGCCCAGCCGCGCCGCGACCGTAGTCAGCAGGCGCGAACGGCTGATCGACTTCTTCGTCCCGGTGTTGAGCAGCATGAAGCAGCCGGTGCCGTAGGTGGCCTTCATCTCGCCGGGCCGCACGCAGCCCTGCCCCATCAGCGCCGCCTGCTGGTCGCCGGCCACGCCCCGGATCGGCACCGGACGGCCCAGGATCGCCGCCTCGGTCTCACCGTAGTCCCCGGCGCAGTCGAGCACGGTCGGCAGCATGGCGGCCGGCACGTTGAACAGCTCCAGCATCTCGTCCGACCATTCCTGACGGCCGATGTCGAACAGCAGGGTGCGCGAGGCGTTGGTGGCGTCGGTGGCGTGCACCTTCCCGCCCGTCAGCTTCCAGATCACCCAGCTGTCCATGGTGCCGGCCAGCAGTTCGCCGCGCTCGGCCTTCTCCCGGGCGCCGGGCGTCTCGCGCAGCAGCCAGCCGATCTTGGTGCCGGAGAAGTAGGGATCGAGCAGCAGGCCGGTGATCTCGGTCACTCGCTCCTCGCGCCCGGCCTTCTTCATTCGTTCGCAGTCATCGGCCGTCCGCCGGTCCTGCCAGACGATGGCCGGTGCGATGGGCCGGCCTGTGGCCTTGTCCCAGATGACCACCGTCTCGCGCTGGTTGGTGACGCCGATGGCGACAACGTCGGCGCCGCGGCCGCTCTTCTCGACCGCCTCGCGCAGCACGGCGGCGGAGGCCGTCCAGATCTCGTCGGCGTCATGCTCGACCCAGCCGTCGGCCGGATAGCTCTGCCGCAGCGGCCGCCCGGCCTCGGCCAGGGCCTGGCCCTTCGTGTCGAAGACGATCGCCCGTGTGCTGGTCGTCCCCTGGTCAAGCGCCACGATCACCGGATCGCCCATGCGTTTCGACTCCCCACTGTGCTCTGGTCTGGTTTAAGCATGTTTTCACGGGGATGGCGCAGGCTGATGCTGCGCCCTATCCGGGGAAGCCGGGGACGTTCCTTGACCGCCGCCATCGATCCTCACAGCCTGCTGATGCTCGCCCAGAGCCGCCATCCGGCGGATCGCGAGCGGCTGCTCGAGGATATGGTCGACTACTGCGGCCAGGCCGAACTGGACGACCTGAACGCCCCGGCGATGCGCGAGATGATCGCCTCGGTGTTCATGACCCTGGTCGCCGAGGCCGAGCGCGACATCCGCCGCCGTCTGGCCGACAAGATCGCGCCGGCCCCCTGGGCGCCCCAGGCGCTGATCAATGTGCTGGCCCTGGACGATATCGAGATCGCCGCGCCGGTGATCTCCGCCAGTCCGGTGCTGCAGGACCACGACCTGATCCGGCTGCTGGTCGAGTCGACGCTGGACCACCAGATCGCCATCGCCCGCCGGGGCCGGCTGAGTTCGCCCGTCATCGAGGCCATCCTCAAGCAGGAGGAGCCGGCCGTACTAACAGCGCTCGCCGGCAACGACACGGCCGACATCTCCCGCTCGGCGATGGAGAAGCTGGTCGACCATTCGCGCCGCGTGGCCGCCATGCGCTCGCCGCTGGCCCGCCACCCCCGCCTGTCCTCGGACCTGGCCCAAAGGCTCTACCTGTGGGTCGGCCAGTCGCTGCGCACAGCGCTGGTCGGCCGCTTCCGCCTCGACGCCGCCGCCCTCGACGCCGAACTGGCCCTGGCGGTGCGCGAGGCCCATGCCGCCGTCGACGGCATGCCGCCCATCCAGGCGCGCCACGAGGCGGAACGCGAGTCCATGGAGGCCAAGCTGGTCGAGAAGCTGGCCGAGGGCGGCCAGCTGAAGCCCAGCTACCTGCTGCGCGCCCTCCGCGAGCGCCGCCTCAGCCTGTTCGTGGCCGCCATCGCCCGCCTGGGCTGTTTCGAGCCCGATCACATCCGCCGCGCCATCAACAGCGAGCACCCCGAGCTTCTGGCCCTGGCCTGCGCCGCCATCGGCGTTGATCGCGGCGCCTTCCCGACGATCCTGGAGGCGGTCCGCGAGCTCAACAACGGCCGGCCCGGCGGCGGCGATGAGGGAATTCGCAGGGCCGGCGGCGCTTTCGGTCACTTCAAGGCCGATATCGCTGGCATGGCGTTCCGTCAGGCCGTCAAATCGGTCTGATGTTCAATTCAACGCCCTTTACCCGCCGCCTGACCTTCACCGCCAGCGACCGGCCCGAGGCCCAGCAGGCCCGCGAGCGGCTGGCCGAGCGCTACGGCGACGCCGGCGCCGGGGCCCAGGTCATCGTCGCCCTGGGCGGCGACGGCTTCATGCTGGAGACCCTGCACGCAACGCTTGGCGACCAGAAGCCGATCTACGGCATGAATCGCGGCTCCCTCGGCTTTCTCATGAACGAGTACAGCGAGGACGGCCTGCTGGAGCGGATCGCCGCGGCGGAACGCGCCGTCATCCACCCCCTGGCCATGGTCGCGGTCGACAGCAAGCGCCGCAACCACCGGGCCCTCGCCATCAACGAGGTCTCGCTGCTGCGCCAGACGCGCCAGACGGCCAAGCTGCGCATCTCCATCGACGGCAAGGTGCGGATGGCCGAGCTGGTTTGCGACGGCGCTATGGTCGCCACGCCGGCCGGCTCCACGGCCTACAACCTGTCCGCCCACGGCCCGATCATCCCGATCGACGCCAAGGTGCTGGCCCTGACCCCGATCAGCGCCTTCCGCCCCCGCCGCTGGCGCGGCGCCCTGCTGTCCCACACCGCCCGGGTGACCTTCGAGGTGCTGGAGGCCGACAAGCGGCCGGTCAGCGCCGTGGCCGACAATGTCGAGGTCCGCGACGTGGTCGAGGTTCACGTTTCGGAAGACCGCTCGATCAGCCTGGCCATGATGTTCGACGCCGGTCGTAGCCTGGACGAGCGCGTTCTGACCGAACAATTCAGCGGCTGACCCGATACACGCGCCGGATGAGAGAACGGCGAAATCCGGCCCGACTGCGACCTACGGTCGCAATATGGGAAACCGCCGTCTCATTCGTTGTTAACAACAGCTCCCGTATCCTGTGGACGTAAACGCCACAGGAGGCGCGCGTGAGTGACAACCCTTCCGTTCAGGTGATCCAGACGCCGAACGTTCTGCGACTCAAGGTCGGGGGACGGTTCGGGGGCATCGACGCCGCCGCGATCGCCAAGGCGGAAGCCGCGCTCAAGAGCCTGTCTGGCAACTTCACCCAGTGGCTGAACGAAGAGCTGGCCAAGCTCGACGACGCCCGCGCCAGGGTCCACACCGACGGCCTGACCACCGCGACGGCGGAACTGCTCTATCTGCGCGCCCACGACCTGAAGGGCCTGGGCGCCACCTACGAGTTCCCGATCGTCACCCGCATCGCCGGCTCGCTCTGCAAGCTGATCGATGACGAGGACAAGCGGCTCAGCGCCCCGATGTTCCTGGTCGACGCCCATATCGACGCCATCAAGGCCGCTGTCCGCGCCGACATCCGCGACGACAGCCACCCGGTCGGCCGCAAGCTGGCCGAGGAGCTGGAAGAGCGGGTCAGGACGTTCGCCGCCTGAGCCCTGCGGCTCAGGCCCTTATGCTCGTCATCGGCTCTTCAATCGCGCCGTAGCCGGCGTCCGGCGGGATCACCAGCACGGCCCCGCTCTCGCGACGCTCCACAACCGGAAGCACCGGCACCAGCGTCCGCGCGGCGGCCTGGGCGATTGCGTCGCTGGCGCTCTGGGCCTCGGCCAGCAGCTTCAGGTTCATGCGGGTCGGGAAGATGATCGTCCGCTCGCCCGCCTGCTCCAGCCGCAGCGCCTCGGACGGGGCGATCCACTCGGCCTCGACCGTTTCCCAGCCGTCGCAGACCGCCAGCTGCTCGCCCGTGGCCCGCACGACATAGAACCAGGTGTCGAACCGCTTGGGCATCATGTCCGGCGTGATCCAGCGGGCGAAGGTCTCCAGCGCGCCCAGATCGAGCCGCACCTCCAGCTCCCGGACCAGATCGAGGAAGGGCCTCTCGTCCTTCGCCACCGCCTCGCGGGCGGCGGCGGCGCGGTCGTCGCCGCAGAAGGGGTTTCCCTGATGGTCGGCGGCGATGATGATCGCAGCCTCCTCATAGGCCTCGCGGATGGCGGCGATGCGCAGCGGGCGCTCGTCGGGATGGACGCCGTCCCAGCCGGTGACATGGTCGGCCCAGGCCTCGTCATGGTCGCCGGCGTGGGTCTTGCCGCCCGGGAACACCAGCGCGCCGGAGGCGAAGTCGATCTGGTGGTGCCGCTTGACCATCAGGACCTCGAAGGTCGGGTCGTCGCGGACGAGCAGGATGGTGGCGGCGGGGCGGATCTGGACAGCGTCGGAGGTCATGGACGCAGGATCGGCGTCAAACGCTCGTTCGGCAAGGCTCACGCAACGTCAGCGGCCGTCCGGGTCTGGCGGGAGATGCGGTCCATGCGGTCGAGCAGGTAGTCGACGTCGTCCCGCGACGCGGCCTGGGGCTGGGTCAGGAACCGTTGCAGCATCCGCTCCTGGAAGCGCTCCTTGTCGCGCAGGCCGCCGTCGAACTCCATCGAGTGCCAGGTGTCGACCCCGGCCCTGAATGCGGCGAACAGCCGCGTCGGCAGACCGGCCCGCTCGTAGATGGCGCGCAGGCCCAGGGGGCCGGCGTCGTGGATCATCAGCCAGGTGCGGTGATGCGGCACCCCGGCCAGCTCGGCCAGGCCGCACTCGAAGAAGGTCATGTGGCCGTGGGCCAGAACCCGCAGCAGCAGCGACGGCGTCAGCCGGCCGGCCTTGTTCAGGTGGCTGGCGAAGGCCTTGGGATCGGCGGCGCGGCCGGCCTGGTCGACCAGGTCGATCGTGGCCCGCTCCTTGGCGCCGACCGCGATCTGCAGCGCCACTTCCGGCGAAAGCGCGTGATGGCTGAGCAGGTGTTCGCGGACCTGCTCGCTGACCAGGTCGATCAGCCGCTCGGTGACGGACAGCGGCAGGACGTTGCGGTAGGCGACGGCGGCGAGCACGCGCTCGGATTTCTCGAACCGGGCGATGGCGGTCTGGAGCGATCGCTCGGAAAACGTGGCGTTGTCATTGGCGCAGGCCGCCTCGACGGCGGGCTCGCTGCCCAGCTCGACCAGGGCCGTGGTGACCTTTTCCGACAGCTTCGGGCGCTTGGCGATCGCCACCTGCCGCACAGGGCCGCCCAGCCGCACGATCTCGGTCAGATCCTCGTCGGTGAACACCGGCGAGAAGTTGAGCACGGGCAGGGAGATCGACTCGACGTCCCTGGCCAGCCGCATGGCGACGTCGTGGGGCAGGACATCGGAGTTCTTCAGCGTCACCGCCAGCGCGCGACGCACGAGCTCGGCGGCGTCGGCGGCCATCACCCGAAGGATTTCCTGGGCCTGGACGCGCTCCTCGTCGTCGAGAACGCCCTTGTCGATGATCCGGCAGAGCTTGTGCGCGGCCACCGCGCGCTCGTCCGCAGTCGCTCCCTTCAGCAGGGTGCGAAGATCAACGTCCGTCAATGCGGCCCGCGTAACGCTCATGCCCAGACAGCCCCTCAGTCAGCGACGCAGCTTCCATCATGAGTCGTTAGGCTTAACGAAGACTGACCGGCGGTTAACGCTTTCGCGTAACGGCCTGCAAACCCGGGCGCCCTACCCTTCGCGCGGCAACGAAGGGTTCCAGACAGTGTTCGCATTCCTCGCGCCTGCCGCGCGGTCGACCCGCGGCGGCGAGTCCGCCACACTCCAGTCGCTGGAGGCCCAGCGCGGCCTGCTGCCCTACGCCCTGGCCTTCTTCGCCGTCAGCCTGCCGATCTACGTCTGGGCCGGGTCCTTCGCGACCAACAGCGTCTGGATGACGGCGACATTCGCGGTGTTCGCGATCAACTGGGGCGCCTTTTACTTCGCGCTGGACTGGCTGCGCAGCGACGCCGCCGACGACGTGGCGCGACGCCTGCGGGTGCAGGTGCTGTGCGGGCTGCTCTGGTCAGGCGCCTGCGCGCAGATCGCCGCCTTCGCGGACGGCGCGGGGCCGGTGCGGGAAGCGCTGCTGATGATCGCCCTGGCGGGCGCGGTGGCCTGCTTCTTCTTCACCGCGCCGGTCCTGCCGGCCCTGCTGATCGTCGGTCCTGCCGCCGCCGCCGGCCCGCTGATCTCCCTGTTCCGCAACCCCGACAGCCGCCCCGAAGCCGCCCTGGCCTGGGGCGCCGTGGCGCTGACGATGGCCCTGTGCCTGATCCTCAACCGCCTGCTGCGCGGGCAGTTCGAGATGGCCGCCGAGCGCGAGGCGCTGATCGCCGAGCGCGCCTCCTCGCTGGAGAAGGCCGAGAAGCTGGCGCGGTCCAAGTCCGACATCGTCTCGACCCTCAGCCACGAGATCCGCAACGGGCTGACGGGCGTCACCCATGTGCTGGCCGCCGCCGTCGGCCAGGGCGGCCGCGCCGCGCCGTCGCGCGAGCAGCTGGCCGCCGCGCTGGACGCGGCCAACGACCTTGTCTCCGTGCTGAACGCCACACTGGACTCCGAGACCGCCGAGGCCGGCCGCCTGAACCTGGAGCGCGAGCCGTTCGACCCCGTCCGCCTGACCCGCGACCTGGTCCTGCTGAACCGTCCGCACGCGGCGGTGAAGGGCGTTGAACTGGTCTTCCATGTCGACCCGGCGCTGGAGAACGCCCATCGCGGAGCCGTCATCGCCGACGTCACGCGGGCCCGACAGGTCCTGTCCAACCTGATCGGCAACGCCGTGAAGTACACGCTGCGCGGCCGGATCGAGGCGCGGATCGAGCTGCGCGAGGGCGACTGCATCGCCATTGCCGTAGCTGACACAGGCCCGGGCCTGTCGGTCGACGAGATGGAGCAGGCGTTCGAGCCCTTCCGGCGCATCGAACGCACCGGCGCGGGCATCCCCGGCGCGGGCCTCGGCCTGTCGCTCGCCCGCCGCCTGGCCCTGCTCATGGACGGCTCCCTGGTCGGTCAGAGCGCGCTGGGCGTCGGCAGCTGCTTCACCCTCACCCTGCCCTGGACTCCCGACGCCGAGGTCGGGCCGACGGACGCCTCAGACGCCACGATGGTGGTTCCCACGACCGCGACCGCCCGACCCCTGCGGGTGCTGGTGGCCGAGGACGACGCCCTCAACGCCGCCATGCTGCGCGCCATCCTTGAGCAGTTGGGCCATCAGGTCGTGCATGCCCACAACGGCCGGCGGGCGCTGGAGCTGGCGCGGCTGGCCGATTTCGACCTGCTGATGCTGGACGGCCGCATGCCGCACATGGACGGCCCGCAGACCACCGCCGCCGTCCGGGCGCTCGAGGGATCGGTCGCGGGCGTGCCGATCATCGCGGTGATCGGCGGCGACGCCGAGGAGGCGCGCGAGTGCCTGGACGCCGGCGCCGACGCGGTCCTGCGCAAGCCGGTCACCGTCGCCGGAGTGGCCCGCGCCGTCGCCGACGCCGCCGCCAGGGCCCGCCCCGAAGCCGCCGGCGCCCGTTCCGCAGCGTAAGGCCCTTTCACCCTCCTGGCCGCCCGGCCATGATGCCCGCCAATCAAGAACGCGGGAGGGATCGGGCGTGCTGCAGGGCCTGAAAGTCGTGGAACTGGCCACCTATATCGCCGCCCCCGGGGCTGGCGGGATCATGGCCGACTGGGGCGCGGACGTGGTCAAGATCGAGCCGCCGCGCGGCGATCCGATGCGCAAGTTCTTCGACGGCATCACGGTGGGCGAGCACGGCAACCCGGTGTTCGAGCTGGATAATCGCGGCAAGCGCGGCGTGGTCTTTGACGTCGGCAATCCCGAGGGGCGCGAGGCGGCCCTGAAACTGATCGCCGGCGCGGACGTCTTCCTGACCAATGTCCGCCCCGGCGCGCTGAAGCGGGCCGGTCTGGACTGGGAGACGTTGCACGCGGCCAATCCCCGGCTCGTCTACTGCAGCCTGACCGGCTACGGCCTGCAGGGGCCTGATGCGGACCGCGCCGGCATGGACGTCGCCGCCTTCTGGTCTCGCGCCGGCGTCGGCGCCCTGACCGCGCCCAAGGGGGTGGAGCCCTTCCCGATCCGCACCGCCATGGGCGACCACATCACCTCGCTGGCGACGGTCTCGGCCATCCTGGCGGCGGTCTTCGAGCGCAACAACACCGGCGTCGGACGGCTGGTGGAGACCTCGCTGCTGCGGACGGGGGTCTATTCGATCGGGTCGGACATGGCGATCCAGCTGCGGTTCGGAAAGCTCGCCTCGACCCGGCCGCGCCACCAGGCGGTGCAGCCGTTGGCCAACTTCTTCAAGACCGCCGACGATCGCTGGATCTGCCTGCTGGTCCGCACCGGCGACACCGACTGGCCGCAGATCGCCGCCGCCGTCGGGCATCCCGAGATGGTCGAGGACCCGCGCTTCGCCACCGGCCGCGCCCGCCGCCAGAACACCGAGGCGCTGGTCACCATCATGGACGAGGCCTTCGCCGCCATGACCTACGACGAGGCGGCCGAGCGGCTGGACGCGCAGGACGTGACCTGGGCGCCCTACCAGCTGCCCCGCGACCTGGTCGACGATCCGCAGGCCGAGGCAGCCGGCTGCTTCGTGGACACCCCGGACGGCGCCGGCGGCAGCCGGCGCGCCCCGGCCTCGCCCGCCCGGTTCGAGGGGTACGACGACGCGCCGAAAGGCCCCGCCCCCGATCTTGGCCAGCATACGGCCCAGGTGCTCTCGGAACTCGGTTACGACGCAGCCGCCATCGCCGCCCTGACCGCCTCGGGCGCGGTCCGTTGATCGCCGGCGGCTAGCGGCCGTCCTTGCGGGCGTCCGACAGCACGCGGAGCATCTCCGAGGTCAGCAGCGAGGAGCCCAGGCCCCGCGAGCCGCTCGAGCCGGAGCCCGTGCCGGTATCGAGGCCCTGGGGCCCGCGCAGGATGAACTCGACCAGTGCGTCCTGTTGCTGGCGGGCGGTCTTGTCGGCGCGACGAGCCGAGGCGTACTCGACGAACCCGAGATCCGGGGGCGCCGGGCGAGGCGTCACAGCTCCGCCGCCGCCCGTGGTGCGGGTGAGGTTGTTGTAGACCTCCGCGACGGTCAGGCTGCGGCCGTCCCGGTAGAAGATCGAGCGATTGGCGCCCGCCGCCTCCGGGAAATAGGCGGCGGCCGAGGCGCCCGGACTGGTCTGCATCGCCTGGATCAGCCGCGCGGCGCCCTGCGGCCCCAGGAAGTGGGCGGCATAGAGCTCGCCGGCCGTCGGCTGGCGCCCGATGCGGCCGGACAGGTAGGCGGCGTTGTCGGAGGTCATCTCCCCGACCATCAGCGAGGCGGCGTGCGGGTCGAACCGCAGGTTCATCACCGCCTCGCGCGCCTCGGCGCCGTTGACGCGGTAGCGGCCGTCGCGGCCCTGCACGATGAGGTCCGAGTAGCGGGCGTAGCCGTACTTGGCGCCGTGCTTCTTCAGCGTGGCCAGCCAGGTCTGCTCGACGAACTGGAACAGGCCCGCCGCGGACGACGTCTGGGCCTTGGCGCGCGGGTTGTAGCCGCTCTCGCGGTTGGCCGTGCGCATCAGGAACGAGAAATCCACGCCCGTCGCCTGCGACGCGCGCTGGATGGCCGCTTCGACGACCCCACGGATTCCTTCTACCGCCATGCCTGTAGGTCGCCCTTTATGGTTAAGGCCCGATTAACCATGCCCGGACGCGAAACGAACGTTCGATGTAATTGCCTCGCAACTACAGAAATCACGTTGCCGGATCGCCGGATCGGGAGGACGCTCAGCTCAGTCACAACAAGACCCAAGGGAGGGTCGCCATGGTTGCTCACGTCGCCTCGTCACCATTCGATGGAGGGCGTCGTCGTCGACCGCTCTCCCCGGCCACGGCCATCGCGCTGGGCGTCTCGATCGCCATCCACGTCTCCATCGGCGCCTACATGGCCTACAAGCAGTTCGCGGTCCCGGCGGAGGATCCCTATGTCGAGCCCGACACCGTGCCGCCGATCTTCCTCGACCAGGAGCGCAAGAAGGTCGTCGTCCCGGAGGAGCAGGAAGTCCGCAAGCCGCAGATCCCGCTGCACGATCCGGTCGATCGCCTTCAGACCGACGTCGAGCCTCTGACGGCGACGCCCTCCGACGAGCCGGTGGTCCGCGGCAGCGAGCCGATCACCACCCTGGACCCCGGCCCGCTGACCACGACCGGCGTGATCGAGCCGGAACTGGCGCCGGTCATCACCCGTCCCGACTGGATCAGGATGCCGGGCGCCAGGGAGTTCGAGCGCTACTTCCCCGAGCGCGCCGCCCGCATGGGCGTCAGCGGATCGGCGACCCTGGCCTGCCTCGTCGCCGCCAACGGCACGGTCGGCAGCTGCGAGGTGGTCAAGGAGGAGCCGGGCGGCATGGGCTTTGGCAAGGCGGCGCTCAAGCTGGCGCCCTTCTTCCGCATGAAGCCCCAGATGGTCGACGGCCAGCCGGTCGACGGCGCGGTGGTGAAGATCCCCATCCGCTTCGAGGCGGCCGACAGCCGCGGCTAGGAAGCGTGGGACAAGCGGGGACTGGTTCCGGCGCAGCCGGATCCAGTCCCCCAACACCGTCTGACGCTGTTGAGGGACAGCTACGCTTCGCGAAGCAGTCCCTGCGCCCTTCGCCTCAGTAGCTCTTCGGCAGGCCCAGGACCTTCTCGCCGATGAAGTTGAGGATCATCTCCCGGCTGACGGGAGCGATGCGGGCGATCATGGCTTCGCGCAGGTAGCGCTCGACGTCGTATTCCTTCGCATAGCCCATGCCGCCGTGGGCCAGGACGGCGGACTCGCAGGCGCGGAAGCCGGCCTCGCCGCCCAGGTACTTGGCGGCGTTGGCCTCGGCCCCGCACTCGCGGCCGGCGTCGAACAGGGCCGCGGCCTTGAAGCCCAGCAGGTTGGCAGCCTCGAGCTCGGCCCAGGCTTTGGCCAGCGGGTGCTGCACGCCCTGGTTCTGGCCGATGGGCCGGCCGAACACGACCCGCTCGTTGGCGTAGGCCGCCGCCTTGCGGAGCGCCGCCCGGCCCAGGCCCACGGCCTCGAGACCGAACAGGGTCCGCTCCGGGTTCAGGCCGGCCAGCAGGTAGTGGAAGCCCTTGCCTTCCTCGCCGACCAGATCCTCGGCCGGGACCTGCAAGTCCTCGATGAAAAGCATATTACATTCAACGGCCTTGCGGCCCATCTTCGGGATGGGCTTGGCGTCGATCCGGGCGCGGTCGAAGTCGGTGTAGAACAGCGACAGGCCCTGCATCGGCCTGGCGACCTGGTCCTTGGGCGTCGTGCGGGCGATGATCAGGATCTTGTTGGCCCGCTGGGCCATGGTCGTCCAGATCTTGCGGCCGGTGATCCGGTAGCCATTGCCGTGCTTCTCCGCCCGGGTCTCCAGGCTGGAGGTGTCGAGGCCGCTGTTGGGCTCGGTGACGGCGAAACAGGCCTTGTCCTCGCCGGCGATGATGCGCGGCAGGTGCCGCTGCTTCTGCTCGGCGGTGCCGAACTTCACCACCGGCATCAGACCGAAGATGTTCAGGTGGATGGCGCTGGCGCCGGAGAAGCCCGCGCCCGACTCGGCCACCATCTGCATCACGTGACAGGCCTCGGTCAGGCCAAGGCCCGCGCCGCCGAATTCCTCCGGCATGGCCACGCCCAGCCAGCCGCCGGCCGCCATGGCGGCGGCGAAGGCTTCGGGGAAGTCGCCGGTCTCGTCGGTCCTGCGCCAGTACTCGTCATCAAAGTCCGCGCAGATGCGGCCCACGGCCTCGCGGATGGCTTCCTGTTCCTCGGTCGGCCAGAAGGTGCTCATCGCCTATCCCCGTTGGTGTTGTCGAACCGTCGCGGGTCGAGCCGCGCGGCGAAGGGTCCCGGATCGTCGCCCGCGACATAGGCCGCGATCACCTGCGCGACAAGCGGGGCCAGCAGCCAGCCATTGCGCCGCGCGCCGACGGCCAGCAGCACGTCGGGTGTCAGGCTGCGTCCCACCATCGGCAGTCCGTCGGGCGTCGCGGCGCGGACGCCGGTCTCGGCGCTGACGCCAAGGCCGGCAAGCTCGGGCAGTAGCGCCTCGGCCGCCTGTCGAAGGGCTGCGATCCGCGCGGCGTCCACGTCCCGGTCGCCCACGCCCCGCTCCATGGTCGCGCCGACGATGGCCCCGGCGGGATCAGGCACGATGTAGACACCGTCGCCCCGGATCACCGGCCCGACATCGGGACCGCCCGCCAGACGCAGGATGTGGCCTTTGATCGGCTCCAGCAGGGCAAGTTCCGGCGCCAGGCCGCTTCGCGCCGCGCCGGTCGCCAGGACAAGGCGTTCGCCGTCCGCGGGCGCTTCGGCGGCCGCCTGCTCGAACCGCGCCCCAGCCGCCTGGGCCGCGGATCGCAGCGCCGACAGCGCGGGCCGCGGCGACAGCCGCCAGTCCTCCCGCGTGTAGACCCTGTCGCCATAGACGCCGACGGCGATACTCAACGCCTTCAGGCGCGCCGCGACGGCGCCGATGTGTTCGCCGCAGTAGGCCGCGCCGGAGCGGTCGAGCGCGATCCCGACACGGTCGGCCAGATCCGGCCAAAGGTCGCGGCCGGCCAGCAGCAGATCGAAGTGAGCGGCGGAGGTCGCATCCAGCGCCGTCTCCAGGGCCGGCGCCAGCATGCCGGCGGCGACGCCCGATGCGTTGTCGCCCGGCGGCGCCGGGTCGCGCACCGTGACCTCGGCCCCGCCGCGCGCCAGGTCGAGGGCGATGCAGAGGCCGAGCGCGCCCGCGCCCGCCACCGTCACCCTCGCGCCCGTCAGTCTCGCCATGCCCCGCAATCGGCGACCGGAGGCGGCCGCGTCAAGCGTCACTGGACGGAACTTCCGCGAGGCGTGACGATTTTCACCGCGAGAGGAGAACGCGATGGCCTCGACCGAAGCCCTGGCGCCGGCCCTCCCTGCCCGGCTGGACCAGTTGACCCGCGCGGTGCTCCAGGCCGCCTGCGACCGCGACCTGAAGCTCGCCACGGCCGAAAGCTGCACCGGCGGACTTCTGGCCTCGCTGCTGACCGACGTCCCGGGCTGTTCGCACGCCTTCGACCGGGGCTTCGTCGCCTACACCGATGACGCCAAGCATGACCTTCTGGGCGTGCCGGGCGCGCTGCTCGCGTCGCATGGCGCGGTCTCTGCGGCGGCGGCGCGCGCCATGGCCGAGGGCGCCCTGGCCCGCTCGATGGCGCAGATCGCGATCTCGGTCACCGGCTATGCCGAAAGCCCGCCCGACGTGGAGGGTGAAGCCGGGCTGGTCTACCTCGCCTGCGCCCGGCGCGGCGCCTCAACAACGCTGCGCCGGGAGCGTTTGGGCGACATCGGGCGGGCGGAGGTGCGGCTCGCCTGCCTGGAGGCGGGGCTGGAGATGCTGCGGGACGCGGTGGTCGGCTGACCCGGTCTGCATACCGGGACTGGATAGCGTGGCCCGGAGGGCCGCGTTTCCTGTCCCTCGAAGCGGCTGGCGGTGTTGAAGGACAGCTACCGGCTGTCGCCCGAAGCAGTCCCTTCGGCTACGGCCGCCAGACGATGCCGATCCGCACGGTCCGCGGCTGGTCGAAGCTTTCAAAGCCGTCCGCGGTCTGGGCGGTCTCGACCGCGGCGTCGGTGAGGTTCTCGGCCGACAGATAGAGGTCGACGGACGGAGCCAGCCGCCAGTCCGCCCGCAGGTCGGCCGTGGTCGCCGCCGACAGGGCGCGACTGTTGAGGTCGTCGTCGAAGCGGTCGCCCTCGTGGCGCAGGGCCAGGCGCAGGGTCAGGGGTGCGACAGGCGTCCAGACAGCCTCGGCGCTGACCGCCACCTCCGGCGTCTGGGCCGGGCGCAGGCCGGTCAGCTGCGGCGCGGCCGAGCCGCCGTCGACCTCCGCGCGGGTCCAGGCGCCGGAGACCTTGAGCCGCAGACGGTCGTTGACGGTCCAGCCGAGGTCCGCCTCCAGCCCCCAGGCGTAGACGTCGCCAGCGTTGCGGCGCTGGCGCAGAACGCCGCCGGCGGGCACGAACCCCGCGACCGGAAAGACGCCGGGTCCGAAGCCGATGGTCACGTTGGTCACCGCCCCCTCGAGCCGATTGGCGAACAGGGTGGCGGACCAGCCGACCGCGCCCTCCCCGCCGACCCCGAACTCGAGGCCGTAGAGGACTTCCGGCTCAAGGCCCGCGTTGGCTTCGGTGATGTCGTTGCCGACCCGGAACGGCCGGTGCAGTTCATTGAGCGTCGGCGGGCGGAATCCGGCATAGGCGGCCGCGCGCAGGAAGCCGTCGCCCAGGTCCCGCCGGACGCCGGCCCGGGCGGTCGGCTGCCAGCCGTCGGCGTCGTCGGGCTTGAGGTCCAGGGTGGCGGCCGAGGTCTTCAGGTCGCGCTCTCGCCGCGCGTCGTCGAAACTGGCCCAGCGGTCAAGCCGGACGCCGCCGGTCAGCAGCCAGTCGCCGCTGACACGCCAGGCCTCGCCATAGACGCCCGCTACATACTGCGAACCGCCGGCCACGCGGCCCCGGGTGAAGGCGCCGGCCATGTAGCGGAAGTGCTCGCGGGTCTCGCCGTCGGCGTAGCGAACGTCGGCGCCCAGCTCCCAGCCGCCGTCGCCCGTGCTGTGGCGCAGGGCCGCGTTGAAGCCCAGGCCGATGGCCGGCGTACCGAACTGCTCGCTGGCCGGGGTGGTGAAAGCGCGCCCGGCGCCGACGGCGGCGGAGCTGTTCTCGAAGTCGCTGGCCTTGGCCCAGGCCTGGAGGCGCCATTCGTTGCCGATACCGGGCGACGCGCCGGTCAGGGTTGCGGAGGCCGAGACGCCGCTTGCGCGGGAGCTGGCGCCGACCAGTCCGCTCTCGCGCGCCTCGCGATAGCCGGCCAGCCGCAGGGACAGGTCCCCGCCGGTCCACTCCGGCGACCAGCGCATGGCCAGGGATGACGCTTCGAAGGCCAGCGGCGCATCCGCGGCGCCGCGACCGGCGCCGAGCGGGATCCAGCCATCGCTCGACTGGGCCGCGCCGACAGTCATCAGGTCGCCCGCCGCGAAGGCGAGGCTGCCGCCCGCAAGGCCGCGCTCGCCGCCGAACAGCTCGTACTCGCCGCCGGGCGAGACGCGCGTCCGCTCCGCCAGCTGGATGGTTCCGGTCAGGGCGCCGGCGCCGTAGGGCCCCGCCCCCGCGCCGCGCACGACCAGCGCCCCCTCGATGCCGGCCGGCGGCAGGCCCGACCACAGCACCCAGCCGCCGAAGGGATCGTTCTGCGGCACGCCGTCCAGGGTCACCAGCGCCCGCCCTGCCCCGGAGCCCGCGATGGCCCGGACGGTCATGCCCTGGGTCGTCGGATTGGAGGCGCCACTGGATGTGCGGCGGAACAGCTGCACGCCGGGGACCAGGGTCAGGGCCTCGTCCACCCGCGATGACGCCGCTACGGTTCCCGCGTCGACCGTCACCACCGCGAAGGCGGCGTCGGTCGGCGCGGGCGGCAGCCGCGCGGCCTCGACGACGAGGGCGTCGACGGTGGGTGGAGGCGGCGGAGCGTCGGCGAAGAACAGGACCATGGCCCCGTCTACTTCGCCGGCTTCGCCGCCGCCATCCTCGCCTTCTGGGCCGTGGCGAGGGAGAGCACGTACTGGCGCACCTCCTCGGCCTGGGCGGGGGTCATGTACCTCGCGAACGAGACCATGCCGTTGTCGATGCGGTCGCCGTCGATGACCACGCCCTTCCAGACCGCCGCGTCTGTCGTCACCGGCGAGAAGCGCAGGTCCGGGATCGAGAAGTCCGAGACCGCGCTCGCGCCGTGGCAGACCGAGCAGTAGTTGGCGAAGGTCAGGTTCCCGGCCGCGATCTGCTGCGGCGTGGCGGTGACCGGGGGCAGGTCCGGGAACTCGCGCGTCGACACCGGCCGCGGCGGCAGCGTCTTCTTGCCGCCCAGCTTGAAGACCAGCAGGCGGCGCGGGCCTTCCGAGCGCGGATCGACCCCGGCCCCGGCGGTCAGGGCGAAACCGCCGCCCCAGCCGGCCATCAGGGCCACGTACTGCTCGCCGTCGATCTCGTAGGTCATCGAGGGCGCGACCACGCCGGTCTGGGTGTCGAAGGACCACAGCTTGCCGCCGGTGGCGGCGTCATAGGCGGCGAACTCGCCGGTCGCCGAGCCCTGGAAGACCAGGCCGCCGGCCGTGGTCAGCACCCCGCCGTTCCACGGCCCGCCGTGCGGCACCGACCACTTCTCGGTCTGCGTCACGGGATCCCAGGCGATCAGCCGGCCCTTGAGGCTGGACCGGATGGCCTTGAGGCCCGCTTCGTCGTCCGGCAGGCCGGCGATCAGCACGTCGATGCCGACGTTCCAGACGCCCGGCTGGTAGCGGAAGTTGGCGTTGGCCCCGCCCGGCTGCATGTAGGGGAACGGTATCTCCTGAGCCGGGATGTAGACCAGGCCTGTGCCGGGATTGAACGCCATCGGCTGCCAGTTGTGGCCGCCCAGCGGGCCGGGCATGCCCAGGTTCATGCCCGCGCCATAGCGGGCGTTGGGCGTCTCGATCGGCCGGCCGGTGGCCATGTCGACGCCGGTCGTCCAGGTCTGGGGCACGTAGTTCTTCGCCGAGATCAGCTTCCCGGTGGCGCGGTCGAGCACATAGAAGAAGCCGTTCTTGGGCGCCTGCATCAGCGCCTTCACCGGCTTACCGCCGATGGTCAGGTCGGCCAGGATGATGTGCTGCGTGGCGGTGTAGTCCCAGCTTTCGCCCGGGGTGGTCTGGTAGTGCCAGACGTACTGGCCGGTGTCGGGCTTCAGCGCCACGATCGAGGACAGGAACAGGTTGTCGCCGCCGCCGGGCGAGCGGATGTCGCGGTTCCAGGGCGAGCCGTTGCCGACGCCGATGTAGAGCAGGTCCATGTCCGGGTCGTAGGCCATGGAGTCCCAGACCGTGCCGCCGGCGCCGGTCTTCCAGAACTCGCCGTTCCAGGTCGGCCGGGCGATCTTCATGGCCTCGTCCGAGGCGGCGCCGTCCGTCGGGTCCTTGCCGGGAACGGTGTAGAACCGCCACAGCATCTTGCCGGACTTCGCGTCATAGGCCGACAGGTAGCCGCGCACGCCCAGTTCGGCGCCGCCGTTGCCGATCAGGACCTTGCCCTTCACGATCCGCGGCGCACCGGTGATGGTGTAGGGCTTGCTCTGGTCGACGGTGACCACTTCCCAGACCTTCTTGCCGGTCTTCGCATCCAGCGAGATCAGCCGGCCGTCCAGGGCGCCGAAGTAGACCCGACCCTGCCACAGGGCGACGCCGCGGTTGACGCTGTCGCAGCAGGCCTTCACGCCCGTCTTGCGGGGCACCTGCGGGTCGTGTTCCCAGAGCAGCTTGCCGGTCTTTGCGTCGAAGGCCCGCACGATCGACCAGGACGAGGTGGTGTACATCACCCCGTCGGCGACCAGCGGCGTGGCCTCGATCCCGCGGTTCTCGGGCAGGTCGTAGCTCCAGGCCAGGCCCAGATCCTTGACGGTGTCCTTGCTGATCTGCGTGAGCGGACTGAAGCGCTGCTCGCCGTAGGTGCGGCCGTGGGTCAGCCACTCGCCCGGCGTGTCGTCGGCCGCCGCGATCCGCTTGCCGTCAACGTCGGCCGTGCCGCTTCCGCAGCCGGCGAGCAGGGTCGCAGCCGCAAGTGCGGCCGCCAGGGCGATGCGCCTCATCCGTCGTCTCCTCATCGCACCGCGTCTTGCGCGCGGAGTCGCCAGCACTATGCGAATGCTCCGCTAGGTCATGCAAGGCGTCGGCGCAGCCGCGCCAGCATCGGGCGCTCGATCCCCAGGTAGGCGGCCAGCCCGCCCGCGACCGCGACGGCCATGGCCAGTGGCACGAACAGCGGCGGGTTCCAGGCGCCGATGGTCATGGCCAGGGCGCCGATGGTCAGGGTGTGGGTCAGGTACAGCGAGTAGGAGGCGTCGCCGAGCAGGCCCAGCCAGCGCCAGGCCGGCCAGCCGCCATCGGCCTCGACGCTCACCGCGCCGGCGACCACCAGCACGGCCGGCAGACCCCAGATCATCGGACGCCACAGGTCCGGGTCGATCGCCGACAGCCACAGCAGCAGGAAGAGGGTCAGACCCAGCCCGATGAGCAGCCAGCCCAGGGTCCGTTCCGGAAGCAGCCCCTCCTGCGCCAGGCGCGCCAGCCAGACGCCGGCCAGGAACTGCAGGAACATGGGATTCAGCAGCATGATGTAGCCCGGCGGCCAGGCGAATCCGGCGATCGACAGCACCACCAGCGCCATGGTCAGGGCGGCGATCCGCCGCCGCACCGGCAGCATCAGGCAGCTGGCGAAGATGAGGTAGAAGACCGCCTCGTAGTTCAGCGTCCAGCCCGGCGCCAGCACCGGAAACGGCTGGCCTTCGGGGTTCATGTGCTGGATGAAGGCCAGCGACAGCAGCACATGGTCGGTCCGGGGCTCGACCTCCGGAAAGCGTTGCGGAAAGACCAGCGCCCCGGCGACCAGGACCAGCGTGACCAGCCAGTAGAGCGGCGCCACCCGGATGACGCGGCGGCGGATGAAGCCCAGGGGCGTGACGGTCCGCCCGGCGGTCACCGTCCACATGACAAAGCCGCTGATCACGAAGAACAGGTCGACACCGGCCGCGCCGATGCCGAAGTCGACCTGCGACCACTGGCAGGCATGGAACAGGGCCACAGACAGGGCCGCGAAGGCTCGCAGATGCTGGATCGAGACCCAGGGCCGATCCGTGGCCATCGTCAGCCGCACCCGCCGGGCATGGCGCTGATCCATCGGCGGATGAGGTCGACCGCCTCGTCCTGGGCCAGGGCCCGGCCGAGTTCCGGCATCATGGCCCCGGGGTCGAGCGAAGCGGTCCGGTAGAGGAGGATCGACTCATCGGGCTTGCCCGGATGAATCCCGTAGCGGAAGCCGCCGGTCCCCTGCCCCGCCGCGATCGGCGGCTTGCAAAGGCCCAGCTGCGGTCCGGCCGCGGCCAGAGTCAGATACAGACCCGAGGTGTCGGCCGGCCCGGTCGGGCTGTGGCAGTGGGCGCAGTTGATGTCGAGCCAGGCCCGCGCCCGGGCGTCCAGCGGCCGGCTCTCATCGAGCCAGTCGACGCCGCCGGGGCGTTGCTTCGGCAGGCCGCGCAGGTAGCCGATGGCCTCCAGCCGCGCGAGCTGGTTGAAACGGGCGCCCGCCACCGCGACGTCGCGGTCCAGGTGCCGCGCCTTCAGGCCGATCGGTTGCAGCGCCTTGGTGGCATGATTGGTCCCGTGACAGCCGACGCACTGGTTTACGTTCGGAACCTGGTAGGTGAACTGGTCGCTCCGGCCGGCCCGCGCCAGGGTCATGGTGATCGGCTGGCCGGTCCGCTTGAGCGTCGCGGTCTTCTGGGCTTCGTCCCAGACGTAGGGCAGCGCGACCCAGCCGTCGGCCCGGCGGACGAGGATGCGGGTCTCGACCAGCCGGATCGTCGACAGGTCCAGACCTTCCCCGGTCTGCGACAATTTCAGGCCGTCGCCCGGCGCGACCGCGCCGCCCGGGGCCCTCGGATAGAAGAAGGTCTTGGTAATGACAGTTCCGACCGGGAAGTCGAACGCCTCGTCAGCGGACCAGTTCGCCGGCTGCCCCTTCGGCATCCAGACGGTGCGCAGCTTGCCGGCGTAGTCGGTGAACAGCGGCGTGTTCAACTCATAGGGCTGCGCCCCTTCGGCAAGGACCAGCCGCCCGTCGCGAACGCCGACCATGCCCCAGTCGGCGAGGTCCTGCGGCAGGCCCTCGGCGATGAAGCGCGGCTCCAGCGGCCGCGGCGCACAGGCCGCGAGCGCCAGGGCTAGAAGCAGGCCGAGCAGCCGCATCACGACTTGCCGGGAGCCGGGATCTTCGACTCCGCCGGGACCGGCCCGGCGAACACGACGTTGGCGGCCGGAAGCGGCGGCAGCGTGCAGCGCAGCTCGACCACCTTGGGGTTCTTGGCCTTGTTGGGCAGGTCGGCGTTCAGGACCTTCGCCGCGCCGTTGTCGACGCAGACGGCCAGGGCGGGGTCGGGCTTGCCGGCCACGAACTTGGCCTTGTCCACATAGCCGTCCCACAGGACGTCAGGCAGGGCGCCGTTCAGGCCAAACAGGGCCACGCGCAGCGCCTGAAGATCCATGCCGTCCGGCTTGGCGCCGCCGGGCGAGAACCGGTTGCCGTGGACGAAGATGCTCTCCGGCCAGGGATCGAAGGTCTCCGACGTCCCCTCGCCCGCCTTGTAGCCGGCCGAGAAGAAGCTGGAGACGATGACATTGGCGGTGTTGTTGCCGCCGATCTCGTTGTCGAAGATCTCGACCTTGTCGTTCGAGTTGATGATCACGCCGGTGCCGGCCGGCACCGAAGCGACCGCCGTGCCCTTGCGGCCGAAGTTGGCGGTGTTGTTGCCGACGGCGCGGTTGCGGAAGATCCGCGTGCCGAAGCCCGGGACCTTCAGGTTGGGCATGTTGAACACCAGGATGCCGCCGGTGTTGTTGGTCGCCAGGTTGTCATAGACGTCGGCGTTCTGGGTGTTCTCGATCTCGATGCCGGCGACATTGAACTCGGCCCGGTTGCGGCGGACCACCACGTTCTGCGACTGGCCGACGTAGATGCCGGCGTCGGAGGCGCCGATTGCGACGCTGTCCTCGATCAGCAGGTTCTTCACCTGCACCGGATAGAGGCCGTAGGCCCCGTTCGACGTCTTCGGTCCGCCGGTCCATTCGGCCCGCACCCGGCGGATGATGATGTTCTCGCCCTCGTTGACCTTCAGGGCGTCGCCCTTGGCGTCCTCGAGCGCCAGGTCCTCGATGGTGAAGTTCGACGCATTGACCAGCAGGCCTTCGGCGCCGGCCGTCTGCCCCTTGAACGTCAGGATGGTCTTGTCCATGCCGGCGCCGCGGATGGTGACGCCGTCGACCTCCAGGCTCAGGCCGCGGTCGATCGCATAGACGCCGGCCGGGATGCTGATCACGTCGCCGGGCTTGGCGTCGATCAGCTGCTGGATCAGCGTCTCCTGATAGGCCGTGTCCGGTTTCGCCGCCGTGCCGCCCCCGCCGCAGCTGGTCAGGGCCAGCGCGGCCGCGATTGTCAGGCCGCTGAAGATGCGGCGCATGCCCTGCCCCATGGGCGTCCTCCCGATGTTCCTGGCCGGGACTCTATCGGCCCCGGTTCGGGACGGACGGTGGCATGCGGCGCGGACGGCGGCAACGGTTGCGATCCGGGACTGGATAGCGTGGCCCGGAGGGACACGATTTCCTGTCCCTCGACAGCCTTGGAGCGGTGTTGAGGGACAGCTACGCTTCGCGAAGCAGTCCCAATCAGCCCCCGTACCGCTTGCCCATCTCCGCGCAGCAGGCGTGGAACTCCTCGACGGTGTCGCGGAGGATGTCCGCCACCGGACGCACGCTGTCGATGCGGCCGGCGACCTGGCCCGACAGGGCGATGGAGGCCTCCATGTCACCGCCGAAGTAGAGGTCCAGCGCCCGGGCCATCTCCGGCATGGCGCCGGCCTCCGGCGGGTTGATCTCCATCTCGGTGGTCTTGTTCGTGCGCAGCGCCCGCAGCGCCGGGCCGGGGCCGAAGCGGTTGAGGAACACCGTGTCGGTCTCCGCCGCGTTCACGATGGCGTCCTTCCAGTTCTGGTGCACCGGCGACTCGGCGGAACTGACCATGCGGGTGCCCATCTGGATGCCCTCGGCGCCCAGCGCGAAGGCGGCGGCCATGGTGCGGCCGTCCAGCATGCCGCCGGCGGCGATGATCGGCAGGTCGGTCCGGCTGGCGATCAGCGGCAGCAGCACCATCAGCGCCACCTCGCGCGGGTTCTTGAAGCCGCCGCCCTCGCCACCTTCGACGACCAGCCCGTCGACGCCGGCGTCGATGGCCTTCAGCGCCGCCGACAGCGACGGCACGACGTGGAACACCGTCAGGCCCGCGCTCTTCAAGGCCTCGCAATACTTGCGCGGATCGCCGGCCGAGGTGGTGACGAACTTGACGCCCTGGTCGATGACGAACTGGACGATGTCGGGGTCACGCACGAAGGCCTGGGCGATGTTGACCCCGAACGGCTTGTCGGTCAGCCCACGCATCTTCACGACCTCGGCCCGGACCTCGTCCAGCCGGCCCGAGGAGGTCTCGATGATTCCGAGGCCTCCGGCGTTGGACACAGCCGAGGCCAGTTGCGCGCGGGCGATCCAGCCCATCGGGGCCTGGACGATGGGGTACTGCACCCCCAGCATCCGCGTCAGTCGGTTGTCGATCATCGCGTCTCTCCCCGGGCTTTGGCGAAAGGCTAGCAGACGAACAACTGTTTGGAACGCGTCGCCGGTCGATTTATCGCCGGCGGGACGCAAGCCTCGATTGTGTCCGGCGCGCCCGCCCGTGTATGCAGGTTCCGGATGGGGCCTGATCAGTCTTCTGGCGGCGTTGACGGGACGGGCGTGCGGGATGTGTCCGACGCCCACCGCGAGCTGTTGCAGGACAAGTCCCTGCAGTTCGAGTTCACCCAGTTCAAGCCGGCCCCGCCACCGAAGTGGCTGGAAGGATTCGCCGAGTTTCTTGAGGCGACCGGGCCGGTGCTCCACGTCCTGTTCTGGATCATCGTCGCGGCGCTGGTCCTTGGTCTTCTCTATTTGATCGCCCGGAGCCTGGTGAAGGCCAGGTTCGGCGGCCTGCCCGGCGTTGGCCCCAATCTGGGTCCCGACGCGGCCTGGCGGCCCACGGCCGAGCAGGCGCGGGTCCTGCTCGCTGACGCCGACGCGCTCGCCGCAGAGGGCCGGTTCGCCGAGGCGGCGCACCTGCTCCTGCTCCGCGGCGTGCAGGACATTCGCGACCAGCGGCCGGGCCTTGTGCGGCCGGCGCTCACCAGCCGCGACATCGCCGGCCTCGAAGCCCTGCCGATCCAGGCGCGCGAGGCCTTCGGCGCCATCGCCCGGATCGTCGAGCGCAGCTTCTTCGGTGGACGCGACCTTGCGGCCGACGACTGGGGTCAGTGCCGGAGCGCCTACGAGAGCTTCGCGCTGGGCGGGCCCGCATGACCGCCGCCGCCGACAGCCCGCTCTTCAAGGGGCGCACGGTCCTGATCATGATCGCTGTCGGCGTCCTGGCCTTCGCCGGGCTGGCGGTGCTCAGCGTCTATGCGCCCAGCCTGCGCAGCGGCAACGACGGCGGCGCCCATTCCCTGTCGAAGTCCGCCGTCGGTTTCGGCGGGGCGGTGAAGCTGTTCCGGTCGATGGGCGATCCGGTCATCGTCAGCCGCGGCGACACGCCGGGACTCGCGCGCTCCGGCCTGATGATCATCACCCCCTCGCCGGCCCACGACGCCAGGGCGATCAAGGCCGTCGCCTTCGACGGACGCCGCCTGGTGGTGATGCCCAAGTGGATCTACGGACCCAATCCGACGCGGCCCGGATGGGTGCTGAAGGGCGAGGTCCTTCCGATCGCGGAACTGGAAAAGGAAGGCGTTCTGGCCGCCTATGCCCGGACCGCCGCCCTGCAGCGACGCAAGGGCGTGACCCGCCCGACCCTGCGGTTCGCCGACGGCCGCGCGCTGACGGCCGGCCCCGTCGACCAGTTCCAGACGCTTCAGGCGGACGGCCTGGTGGCGCTGATCTCGGACGACCGGGGCGATGTCATCCTGGCCCGGACGCGGGACAGAAAGGTTTACATCCTCTCCGACCCCGATCTGCTCAACACCATGGGCCTCAAGAGCCTTGAGACGGCGCGGGCGGCGGACGCCATGGTCGACCTGGTCCGGCCGGCCGGCCCGCTGATCTTCGATGTCAGCCTGCACGGCTTCAAGCGCTCGCGGAACCTGCTGGCGCTGGCGCTTGAGCCGCCGTTCCTCGGCGGCACGCTGTGCCTGGTCGCCGCCGCGCTGCTGGCGGGCATCGCCGCGGCGATCCGGTTCGGCCCGATCCGTCGCCCCGTCCCGCCCTACGCCATGGGCAAGGGCGCGCTGGTCGAGAACACCGCCGGCCTGATCCGCATGGCGCGGCGGGAGCACCGCATGGCCGAGGGCTACGCCCGGCTGTGCCGCGATCTGGCCGCCCGGGCCGTCGGCGCGCCCCGCCAGCTTGAGCCGGCGCAACTGGACGCCTTCCTCGATCGGCTGAGCGCCCAGCGTGGCGCGCCGCTGCTCACCGACCTCATCACGGCGGCCCGGGAGGCCCGAGGGCTCCCCGACCTGATCGCCGTGGCCCGTAATCTGTATGACTGGAGACTGGAGATGACGCGTGCAAGTCGCTGACGTCAAAGCGCTGGCGGACAAGGTCCGCGCCGAGATCGGCAAGGCGGTCGTCGGCCAGGCCGACACCGTCGACCTGATGCTGATCGCGCTCTTCGCGGGCGGACACGTCCTGCTCGAGGGGCCGCCGGGCACGGCCAAGACCTTCCTGGCCCAGGCCTTCGCCGGGACGCTGGGCATCAAGTTCGGCCGGGTGCAGTTCACCCCCGACCTGATGCCGGGCGACATCATCGGGGCCAACCTGTTCAACTTCCAGACCAGCAGCTTCACCCTGACCAAGGGGCCGATCTTCTGCGACCTGTTGCTGGCCGACGAGATCAACCGCACCCCGCCAAAGACCCAGGCCGCGCTCCTGGAAGCCATGCAGGAACGGTTCGTGACCCTGGACGGCAAGCGCCACCCGCTCGGCGACCGGTTCATGGTGGTGGCCACCCAGAACCCGATCGAGCAGCAGGGCACCTATCCGCTGCCCGAGGCCCAGCTCGACCGCTTCCTGTTCAAGCAAACCCTGTCCTATCCGTCCGCCGAGGAGGAGATGGCCATCGTCCTGCTGCACGGCGCCAAGACCGGCCTGCCGGACATCAACGACCTGGGGGTCGGTCAGATCATCACGGCCGCCGAGCTGGCCGAGGCCGCGCGGACGGTGTCCGCCGCCCACCTGACGAACGAGATCGCCGACTATGTCGTGCGGCTGGTCAGGGCGACGCGGGAGTCCGGCGACCTGGAGACCGGCGCCTCGCCCCGCTGCGCGGCCGTGCTGGCCATCGCCGCCCGGGCCAGGGCGGTGCTCGACGGCCGCGACTATGTGATCCCCGACGACGTCAAGGCGCTGGCCCTGCCGGCGCTGCGCCACCGCGTGATCCTGTCGCCCGCCGCCGAGATCGAGGGCCGCAGGGTCGACCAGATCCTGCGCGGCCTGATCGAGCAGGTCGAGGCGCCGCGGTGATCTATCCCACGCTCAGGGCGGTCGCGATCGCCGCGCTGGGCGCGCCGGTCGCCATCGTGATCGGCATTGTCTCGCCGCAGCTGTGGCTGGCCGCCCCGACCTGGCTGCTGCTGCTGGCCGTGGTCATCCTGCTGGACGCCGGTCTGGCCTGGCGCACCGGCCGGGGCCTGTCGATCGAGTTTGCGGCGCCCGCCCGCATGGGCGTGGGCGTCGAGGGCCGAGGCGACCTGGCGATCGCCTTCCGCCACACCGCGCCGCGGCGAGCCGAGCTGGCTGTCGAGAGCGACGCCCGGATCAGCATCTCGCCGGACCGGCTGACGGTGGCGACCGAGGGGCGCTCGGGCGCCCTCTCCATGACCCTGGCTCCGCGGCGGCGCGGCGAGGCGATGATCGAGCGCGCCTGGATCCGCTGGGTGGGGCCGCTGGGCCTGGTCTGGAGCCAGCACAGCCGGGAGCTCAAGCGCCGGATCGTGGTGACGCCCGATATCGCCGGCGTGAAAGCCGAGGCCATGCGACTGTTCGCCCGCGACGCCATGTTCGGGGTCAAGGCCCAGATCGACACCGGCGAGGGCGCCGAGTACCACGCCCTGCGCGACTACGCCGACGGCATGGACCCGCGCACGGTCGACTGGAAGCAGTCCGCCCGCCACGGCAAGCTGATCGCCAAGGAATACCGGACCGAACGCAACCACCACATCCTGCTGGCGCTGGACACCGGCCGGACCATGGGCGAGCCGCTGGCCGGCCTGCCGCGCATCGACCGGGCCATCAACGCCGCCCTGACCCTGGCCTATGTCAGCCTGAAGATCGGCGACCGCGTCGGCCTTTTCGGGTTCGACTCCCGACCGCGCCTCTCCACAGGCATCGCCTCCGGCGTCGGGTCCTTCCCGCTGCTCGAACGCCTCGCTGCGTCGCTGGACGACAGCGACGAGGAGACCAACTACACGCTCGGCCTGACCCAGCTGGCGTCGGACCTCGAGCGGCGCTCCCTGATCGTGGTCTTCACCGAGTTCGCCGATCCGACCAGCGCCGAGCTGCTGATCGAGAACGCCGCCCGCATCGGCAAGCGGCACCTGCTGATGTTCGTGGTCTTCCGCGACGAGGAGCTGGAGGCCTTCGCCCAGGCTGAACCGACCACCGCCGATGACGTGTCCCGGGCGGTGGCCGCCGCGACGCTGCTGCGCGAGCGGGAGCTGGTGATCACCCGGCTGCGGCGGACGGGCGCCCAAATCGTCGACGCGCCGGTCGCCAGCGTCGGCCCGAGGCTGCTGAACGCCTACCTCGACCTCAAGCGCCGCGACCTGCTGTAGGAGTCCCCGATGGCCGAACTGCAGCTCAAGAGTCACCGGTTCCGCAACGAGCGCGAGGCCTCGTGGCGGCGGCTGGACGCGCTGGTGACCCGCGTCGAGCGGCAGTCCGTCGACAGCCTGACCGATGAGCAGCTGCTGGAAATCCCGGTTCTGTACCGATCGGCGATGTCGTCACTGTCAGTGGCGCGGTCTATCTCGCTCGACCAGGGCGCGGCGACCTATCTCGAGAACCTCTGCCTGCGCGCCTACCTGTTCGTCTACGGCGTGCGCTCGACGCCCCTGGAGCGGCTGGCCCGCTTCTTCCGCGAGGATTGGCCCCGGGCGGTCCGGTCGATCTGGCGGGAGACGCTGCTGGCCGCGCTGCTGCTGGCGCTCGGCGCGGTCGCCGCCTTCGTGCTGACCAGCCAGGATCCGGACTGGTTCTATTCCTTCATGCCCGACGGCGCGCAGGGGCGCGATCCGGCCGCCAGCACCGAGTCGCTGCGCGCGACCCTCTACCATGACGAGGGAACCTCGGGCCTGAGCGGGTTCTCGGCCTTCCTCTTCACCAACAACGCCCAGGTGGCGATCTTCGCCTTCGCGCTGGGCTTCGCGTTCGGCGTGCCGACAGCGCTGCTGATGGTCTACAATGGCATGATGATCGGCGCGCTGATGGCGCTGTTCGTCAGCCGGGGGCTGGGCGTGGAGCTGGCCGGGTGGCTGATGATCCACGGGGTCACCGAGATCTTCGCCATTGTCCTGGCCGGCGGCGCGGGCTTCCGCATCGGCTGGGCCATCCTCAAGCCGGGCGACCGCCCCCGGGTCGAGGCGGCGTCCGAGGCCGGGCGCACCGCCGCCCTGGCCATGGCCGGGGTGGTGGTGATGCTGATGTGCGCGGGACTGCTGGAAGGCTTCGGACGCCAGCTGATCACTCTGGACGCAGCCCGGTTCGGCGTCGCCGGCGCCACGGCGGTGATCTGGGGCCTCTACTTCTACCTGCCCCGCCGGAGGAGGCCATGAGTCTGGCCGACGGGACCCGACGGGCCGACGAGCGGGCGCTGATCACGCCGGAGGGCGTGGATCTGCGCGTCCGGGTGGCCGGGCCGGGCGAACGCCTGGCGGCATTGCTGATCGACGCGGCGCTGATCGCCGGGATCGTGATCGCCGGCCTGCTGCTGTGCCTCGGCGCCGGCCTGGCCATGGGCTTTCGCAACGGCGAGTTCCTGCTCGTCGTCGTGCTGGTCGGCGGCTTCCTGCTGCGCAACGCCTGGTTCATCGCCTTCGAGCTGACGCCCTACGCCGCCACGCCCGGCAAGCGGGCGACGGGCCTGCGAGTGGCGGCCCGCAACGGCGGACGCCTCACCGCCGGCGCCATTCTGGCCCGCAACGGCATGCGCGAACTGGAGCTGTTCCTGCCGCTGACGATGGTTCTCGGAGGCGGCGGCGAGGGCGTCGACGGCTGGATGTACCTGTTCGGCGTCGTCTGGGCCGGGGTCTTCGCGCTGTTTCCGCTGTTCAACCGCGACCACCTGCGGGTCGGCGACCTGGTTGCCGGAACCTGGGTCGTCCACGCGCCGAAGGTGACGCTGCTGCGCGACATGGTCGACGACCAGCCGGTTCTGCGGGACGACTTCGCCTTCACCCAGGCCCAGCTCGACGCCTACGGGGTCAAGGAGCTGCATGTGCTGGAGGACGTGCTCCGCAAGGCCGACCGCAAGATCATGGCGGCGGTCGCCGACCGCATTCGCGGCAAGATCGGCTGGACCGCCGGCGAGTACGAGATGGATCGCTCCTTCCTGCAGGCCTACTACACCGCCCTGCGCGGCCGGCTCGAGACGCGCATGCTGCTGGGCCGGCGCAAGCGCGACAAGTTCGACCGGGACTGAAGGCTCAGGCCGACAGCTTCCGCCGGAACAGGCTGAACAGCCGTTCCCAGTGCCGCTCGGCCGAGGGGCGATCGTAGGCGGGGCGCTGGGGGAAGACAAAGCCGTGCTCGGCCCCGGCATAGGTCTCGACCTCGGCGTCGACGCCGTGGGCGGCGAGGTCGGCGGCCAGCCGCGGGATCATCTCCTCCGGGAACCAGCGGTCGATCTGGGCGCAGCCGAAGTAGAAGCCGGCATCCGTGTCGCGGGCGACCAGATGCGGGCTGTCGGCGGCATCGGTCATCAGGGACACGCCATGGATCGAGGCCGCCGCGCGCACCCGGCCGGAGAAGGCGCCGGCCGCCTGGATCGCGTAGGGCCCGCTCATGCAGTAGCCGACCGTTCCGACCCGCGTGGCGTCGGCCGCCCCGTCGCCGTCGGCGAAGGCCAGCATGGCGGCGCAGTCGCTCATCACCAGCGCCGGAGACAGCGAGCCCATCAGCTCGAACATCCGCTCCCGCGCCGCCTCCAGCGCCGCCGGTTCGGTCGGAAACGGCCACAGCTCCATCACCCCGGACCGGTAGTAGAGGTTGGGCAGCATCACATAGTAGCCGACGCTGGCCAGCCGCCGGGCCATGTCACGCAACTCCTCCCGGATGGCCGGGGCGTCCATCAGGAACAGCACAACGGGATGAGGTCCGTCCCTGTCGGGATGAACGATGAAGGTGGTGCTGGCGCCGTCGGGCGTGGCGATGTCCAGCTGGCGTTCGATCATGGGCCGGCTCCGGAAGGGTCGACCGCACTATAGGCGAGGCGCGGCGGGAGTCTCAGGCGTCGCGACCGGACCCCAGACCTCGACCTGGTCGCGCCGCTCGACCGTGCGTCGCGCACGGAGGGTGGCGATCTCGCCAAGGCCGGTCCGGTCCAGCAGCGCCATGACCGCCTCATGTCCCGGCGCGCCGGCCGCAGGGATCGCATCCTGGACCTTCTGCAGCAGGTAGAGCCGGTAGGGCATGACGTTGACCGTGATCGGCACGCCCCGCCATTCGAACGTCGCCTGGCCGATGGCCCGGTCGCCCGGCCGCTTGAGGCCGTTGGTCCCCGGCGCGATGTCCGGCCGCTCCGCCAGCCAGCTGTCGGCAAAGGCGACCATGGCCCGCAGTTCGGGCAGGTAGTCGCGGGCGATGAAGGCCATCAGGGCCTCCAGCGTCGCCGGCGGACCATCGTCCTCGAACAGATCGAGCCGGCAGCCCGGGTACTCACCGGCGTCGAGACCCGGCGCGTTCATCCGCTCGACCCAGCGCCAGACGCGGTAGGCGCGACGCTTCATCAGGTCCGCCGGGTACGGGTCACGCCCGAGATGGGCGTAGAGCGGTCCGATCAGGCCGTAGTCCCCGACCGTGGGATGGCCGCCGAGCAGGTAGGGGAACGCCGCCAGATGGGCGTCGAACAGCTCCAGGAACTCCTCATAGGCGGCCTCGACCAGCGGGATGGACTCCGGAGAGACGCCGAACCCCGCCATAGCCCGCCGCATGCGCTCGGCGGCGAAGGCGAACGTCGCCTCGCCCTCCGCCGCCGGCGCCCCCGGCGCGGCGAGGCCGGCGGCGAAGTCCCGGGCGATGAAGGGCTGGTTCACCGCATCGAAGTTCCAGCGGTAGTGCATGGCCGGGCGCAGCAGGCCCTCGCCGCCGAACAGCTCGAAGAGCCGCGCCGCGACCTGGAGCACCGGCGTGGCCGGCAGGCTCGGCCAGCGGAGGCCGCCCTGGCGCTCGAACCGGTCGATGATCTCCGAGCCGTCCTGGATCAGGTCGCCGTCCGGCGTTTCCAGAACCGGGATGATCCAGCGGCCGACGGCGGGGACCACCGTCTCGCGAAAGCCCGGCGCGCCGGCCGGGACATTCTCGAACGGGATGCCCTGCTTGATGAGAAAGGATCGGGCCTTGGCCGTGTAGAGCGATCCGGGCGTGCCGTGCAGGCGGTAGAGGGCGGTCATGGGCTGCTCACCCGAGGCGTCGGCGGGCCAGCAGCAGGATCGCCACCAGCACCGCCTCGATGACCATCGGCGGCAGCATTTCGGGGACATAGCCGTCGACGGCCACGGTCAGCACCCGTCCCGCCAGGGCCAGACCCAGCAGCAGCGCGGGCGGCGTCAGCAGCCGACCCTCGCCGCGGATGGCGCCGGCCAGGGCGAACAGGCCGCCGGCGGCGAAGAATCCGGCCACGTCAGCGCGCAGGGTGGCCAGGCCGAGCGGCCCGTCCGCCGTCAGTCCGAGCGCGGCGGCCGGTGCGGCCGGGCCAATCCACAGGCGCGCCGCCACAAGCAGCGCCAGCACGCCGATCACGCCGACAATCACGCGAAGTCCTGTGCGGACCATGTCTTTCTCCCCCGTTGTATCTTTCGGCATGAACTATGCCGCTTTCGACCCGGCCGCCACAAGGGCGCGAGCAACTTCCCGTCGGAAAGCCAGGATGTTTCGACAACGATGACGGGGAGCAACCGGCGGCGCGCCGGCTCTGCGATGGTACCGCCTCTCAGGCTTGAACTGAGGACCTCCGGTTCCACAAACCGGCGCTCTAACCAACTGAGCTAAGGCGGCGCGCTTTCGCGAGCGGCTGGTTTAGTCGCAGCCGGGCTCTGGATCAAGCCTCGACCTTGCGGGGCGCGCCGCCACGCGACACCCTCGGGAAATGACGACGATCACGACGCGCACCATCGAGGCCAACGGCCTGACCTTCACCATCGACGAGGCGGGGACCGGCGACAAGGTCGCCTTGTTTCTGCACGGCTTTCCGGAGAGCCGGTTCTCCTGGCGCTTCCAGTTGCCGCTGCTGGCGGCGCTGGGCTGGCGGGCGGTGGCGCCGGACCTGCGCGGCTATGGCGATTCGAGTCGCCCCAAGGCGACATCGGCCTACAAGGTCGAGACCCTCACCGACGATGTCGCCGCCATCTACGACGCCCTCGGCGCGAAGCGGCGGCTGCTGATCGCCCATGACTGGGGCGCCATCGTCGCCTGGGTGTTCGCCATGCGGAAGCTGCGGCCACTGGACGGGCTTGTGATCATGAACGTGCCGCACCCGGCCGTGTTCGGCCAGGTCATGCGCAAGGGCGGCGGGCAGCTGAAAAAGTCCTGGTACGTGTTCTTCTTCCAGATCCCCTGGCTGCCCGAGCGGATGCTGACGGCCCGGCGGGCCGAGGGTGTCGCGCGGGCGTTCAGCGGCATGGCGATCGACAAGAGCCGCTTCCCCGACGAGGTGCTGGAGGTCTACCGCGCCAACGCCCTCAAGCCCGGCGCCATGACGGCGATGATCAACTGGTACCGCGCCAACTTCGCCGGCGGGCTCAAGCCCTGGAGCGATGCCGACCAGCCGCCCATCGAGACTCCGACCCTGATGGTCTGGGGCGAGGAGGACGCGGCGCTCGGCCTCGAGCTGACCGAGGGCTACGAGCCCTATGTGAAGGACTTCACCCTTCACCGCCTGCCCGGCGTCTCCCACTGGGTGCAGCAGGAGGCGCCGGAGGCGGTCAACGCCAGGCTGGAGGCCTGGCTCGGCGAGAAGGGCCTGGCCAGCTGACGCCAGGGGCTGCGCGCCCGCCTCCCCATCGCCCGGACACAGCAAAACGCCCCGGAGGTTTCCCTCCGGGGCGTTCGCTTGTCTCAGGCCTGAAGCCTACTGGGGCAACTTCCAGACCAGCGGAATGCGGACCGTGCCGCCGTCCACCGGTTGGCCGTCCCTCGTTTGCGGCCGCATCTTGAACAGACGCGAGGCGCGGAGGGTGGCGTCGCCGAAGCCCATGTCAGGCGGGTCTTCCGACACGACCGAGCAGCCTTCCAGAGTGCCGTTCGCCTTCACCTTGCAGGAGATGGTCGCCCGACCTTCCCGTTCCAGGCGCTGGGCCCGTTCGGGATAGTAGCGCGCCAGATCCTCGCCACTCGGACGGCGTGACCAGTCCGGATTGGTGATGATCGACGGACGCGGCGGCTCCGGCGGACGGGGCGCGGCGGCGACAGGAGGGGCGGGAGTCTCGACCCGTTCTTCCTTCTTGACCGGCGGGATGTCCAGCGGCGGCGGCGGCGTCACATCCGGCGGCGGCGCGATCGGCGGCCGCGGCTGCAGCCTGGGCGGCGGCGGCGGCTTGTCGGTCGGCGGCGGCGGCGGAGGCGGCGGCGGCGGCGGAGGCGGCGGCTTGATCAGCTGGGTGTCCAGCTTCTCGTCCTCGAAGAGGCGCTCCTTGATGGTGAAGCGCATCGTGTAGAGGTACCAGCCGATGATCGCGTGGAAGCCCAGCACGATCAGAGCCGCGATCATCACAGCCGTCGGGTTCAGCTTCGCCTTGGGCGGGTCGAACGGGTTGTGCACCTTAAGCGGAGCGTCGTTGTTCTGCTCTGCCATGTGTCACCCGCCCGCCGCGTTGGCGTTATCCTGCCCGATCAGAGCCACGCTGTAGAAGCCATTGTCCTGCAACGTGTTCATAACCTGCATGAAATCCCCGTAGCGAACCCCCTTGTCGGCCCGGATGAAAATCCGCTCCTTCGTAGGGTCCCGCCTGCCGACCTGCTTGCGCAGGTCGTCGCCCATGGAGGCCAGGTCGGTGGGGAAGTCGCCGATATAGATGGCCCCACCTTTCTGGATCGAAATGTAAACCGGCTTCGGCGGGTTCTGCCGAGGCTTGGCCACCGCATCCGGCAGCTTCAGCTCGACCGAAACGCTTGCGAGCGGCGCGGCCACCATGAAGATGATCAGGAGGACCAGCATGACGTCCACGAAGGGCGTCACATTGATTTCACTGTTCTGTTCAACCTGGTACCTGTCGCTGCCGCCGGAGCCTCCGAGTTTGGCTCCCATGGTGCTTAGGCCCCCTTGTCGAGCTGCCGCGAGATGGCGTTCATGAGTTCAGCGTTGAAGCCGTCGGAACGCGTGCCGAAGGCGGAAACGCGCGTCTGGAAGTAGTTGTAGAAGATAACGGCCGGGATGGCGGCGAACAGACCGATACCCGTGGCCAGCAGGGCCTCGGCGATGCCGGGGGCCACGACGGCGAGGTTGGTCGTGTTGGTGTTCGCGATGCCGATGAACGAGTTCATGATCCCGTAGACGGTGCCGAACAGACCGATGAACGGACCGGACGAACCGACCGAGGCCAGGAACATCATGCCGCTCGACAGACGCTTGGAGAGCGTCGACTGAACGGCCGCAACGGCCGTCTGGGCGCGCATGATCGTCGTTTCGCGGTGCGCGCCAGTGACGGCGAGGCCGGCCTGACGGGACAGCTCGACTTCGGTGGCCGCCGCGGCCGCCATGTCGGCGAGCGGGTTGCCCTCGAATTCGTCCGACATGGAGATACGGCCCATGTCCTGGACGTTCTTGGCGCCGCGGAACGCTTCGACGAAGCGGTCCGACTTGCGGTTCAGCGAGCCGAACTCGACCAGCTTGGTGATCAGCAGCACCCACGAGAAGATCGAGGCGAGGATCAGGCCGATCATGACGACCTTAACGATCAGCTCGGCTTCGAAGAACATCGTCGCCGGCGTGATCTTGCCGCCGTGGTTGTCGATGGTGGGCGGAGCCGCGTCGGCGGCAGGAGCCGCATCAGCGGCCGGAGCCTCGGGAGCCGCAGCCGCGTCAGCGGCAGGAGCGGCGGCGGCAGCGGCGGCGGGGTCGGCGGCCGGAGCGGCCGGATCCTGCGCGAACGCCGGAGCGCTCATCATCAGCGCCGCGGCGCCCATGATAGCGATGAGAGGGTTCAGTCGTTGTTTGTCGAGCATCTTTCGCCAGTTCCTGGTTGGTCTAGCTAGTTTGGACCGAGGGTCGTCACGCGAGAGCGCATTCCACCCTAACTTTGAAATCTTCGTGAATCGCGGCGAGGCGCCGCGCTTCGGTAGACCGCTGTCGCTGCGCCGACCCGTAACACGTTCCTCGATCATTCATTGTCGAAGATGGCGTTCCGAAGGCGCAATACGTCCCGACGGCTTTTGACCGTCAGGGCGTTTGGCCAAGTTAGACTTGGCGTACCCGCCCTTTGGCAACCCCTTTCTGTAACGTCAAGGGTCTTGCCAGAGGGTTTTTATTCGACCGATTTCAGGCTCGACGGTGAATTGTTGCGGTGCACAATCTGATTATCGAGGAGGATCGGGAGTTTTTCCCTTTCCAAGGGAATTCCGATGCTGCACCGCAGCAACGCTCACCAAACGCGGGTCTTTTTTCTGAACGTCCCTGTCCGCGCAATCAGAACGCGAAGCGAAAGGGAGGCGGTGGTGCCTGGGGCCGGAATCGAACCAGCGACACGCGGATTTTCAATCCGCTGCTCTACCAACTGAGCTACCCAGGCCGAGGCCAACGCGGGGCCCGCCAATCGCGGGAGGTGGCGTCTATAGAAGAGCCGTTTGGGCAAGTCCAGCCGGGACCGCTACGGTTCGTCGTTTTCCGTGACAGGGGCGCTGTCGGTCTCGTCGTCCTCCACCGCCGGGATGGCGTAGGCCCCGCTCAGCCAGCGCTGCAGATCGACGTCGGCGCAGCGTTTCGAACAGAACGGACGATACTCCGCCACGATCGGCCGGCCGCAGATGGCGCAGCCGGCGCTCATCGGGCGGTTACCTCGATACGGTCGGTCGGCCAGCCTTCGCGGGCCTCGACGGAGAATCGGGCCCCGAGGCGGTCCGCCAGGGCCGGCGACAGCGGCTCGAACGCCGCCAGCACAGCCGGCGAGGCCAGCCCGACCAGCCGCCCGCCCGGCGAGGCCCGTCCCTGGCGCTCGAAGGCGCGCGCCAGATCCAGCGCTCCAGACAGGGGCGTCAGGGCGCCGTCCGCGCCGATCAAGGTGTCGAGCACCGGTCGCCGCCGACGCGGGACGGTCAGGGTCAGGGTGCCGAAGCGGCTGATCTTGTCGATGGCGACGCCGGGGTTGTCCGGGCCGAAGGCCGCGCGGGCCGCGCCGTCGATGGCCTTGCCGTCGTGGCCCCGCCCGACCAGGTCGAAGATCACCAGCCCGCCCAGCCCCTTGAGCCGCAGCAGCCGCGCGGCCATGCCGAGCGCCGTCAGATTGGCCTGACGCGCCGCGCGCTTGGTGTCCGAGCCCCCTCGCCCGCCGAGATCGACATCGATGGAGATCAGGGCCCGGGTCGGCTCGATGGCGATGTTGCCGCCGCCGGGCAGCGCATGGACGGTCTCCAGCGCCTCGGCCTGGGCCGCGTCGGCCGCCTCGCGGGCGCCGAAGCCCTCGACCAGCTTGCCGTCCTTCGCCAGGGCCCGCAGCTCACTCTCTATATCCGGCGCCGCTTCCAGCATCCGGGGCTCGCCCTTCGCCTCGCCGATCAGGCGGACGGTGGCCAGCTTGTCGCGCCGCGATTCGGTGCGGATCTCGACCTCGATCGCCGCGCCGCGCACCGGCGGCGTCTCGTCGGGGCGCAGGGACAGCAGCGCCTCCTCCCCGCCCGGCAGGTCCAGGAAGGCCGCGCCGATGGCCTTGTCGACGGTCCGCACCCGGGCCACGCACCGCGCGCCCAGCAGCGTCGTGGCCGCCTCCCCGTCCCGCGCGATCAGCAGCCGCTCGGGGCGGCCGTCCAGCGTCACCACGCCGCGCGTCTCGCCCACACACCGGTCAATGAAAAAGGCCCGTCCGCTCATGCGCCCGGCCCTCCACGCCAGCCCAGCCCGCCCAGCAGGCTGAGGGTCTCATAGAGCGGCAATCCGACCACCGAGGTGTAGGAGCCGCTGATGTCGGTGACGAAGGCCCCGGCCAGCCTGTGAATCTTGTAGCCGCCCGAGGCGTCGGTCCAGTCGCCGCCGGCGATGAAGGCGTCCAGCTCCCGGTCGGTGATGCGCTTGAAGGTGATGCGGCTCTCAACGACCCGCGAGGCGGCGCGGCCGCCCGGGGCGATCACTGCCACGCCGGTCAGCACCTTGTGGGGACGTCCCGACAGCAGGGTGAGCATGCGCCGGGCGTCGGCCTCGTCCTCCGGCTTGCCCAGGATCCGCCGGCCGAGGGCGACGATGGTGTCGGCGGCCAGCACATGGGCCTGCGGATGGCGCGCGGCCACCGCCTGCGCCTTGCCGACAGCCAGGCGCGCGACCAGGCGGCGCGGGGTCTCGTCGCGCTGCGGGGTCTCGTCGATGTCGGCGGGATCTACGCGGTCGGGCTCGATGCCGACCTGGCGGAGCAGTTCCAGGCGCCTGGGGCTGGCGCTGGCCAGGACCAGCGCGCCGGCCGGCCTGCTCACTTGAAGCGGTATGTGATGCGGCCCTTGGTCAGATCGTAGGGCGTCATCTCGACCAGCACCTTGTCGCCGGCCAGCACGCGGATGCGGTTCTTGCGCATCTTGCCCGCGGTGTGGGCGATGATCTCGTGATCATTCTCCAGCTTCACGCGGAAGGTCGCGTTGGGCAGCAGTTCGCTGACCGTGCCCGGAAACTCCAGAAGTTCTTCTTTAGCCATACGGCCTCTCGTTAGGGTCGCGGAGCGCGAAAATAAGCAAAACGGCCCGCGCCGAAGTCGATTCGGGTCGCGAGCCGCGGCTCCAGAATTTTCTCTATAGCGCGTCTACCCCCCGAACGTCGATGCCTTGCCGAAACGCTCGCGAATCCGCCGGGCCAGCTGGTCGCGGACCTCGCGATAGGCGTCCAGCCGTTGCTCGCGGCTGCCCTCGGCGAGCGTGGGATCGAGGGTCGGCCAGTACTCGATATCCACCGCCCTGCCCCGCGACAGCTCGACCGCCCGGTGCTGCGCCTCGGGCGTCAGGGAGATGACCAGGTCGAAGGAGTCGTCCTCAAGGTCGTCGAAGATCTTGGGCTTGAAGCCGTGCAGGTCGCCGCCGAGCTCGTCGATGACGGCCAGGGCGAAGGGGTCGACCTCGGTCTCGCCCGGCTCACGCTTGAGGCCGACGCTGTCGACATACACCCGCGAGCCGAACGCCATCTTCATCAGGGCCTCGGCCATGGGCGAGCGGACCCTGTTGAAGTTGCAGGCGAACAGGACCGCGCCGGGTAGCCCCTCCACCGGTCGTCAGCCCCGCCAGTGCAGGGCGCAGACCAGGGTGAACAGCCGCCGGGCGGTGTCGAGGTCGGTCTTCACCTTGCCCTCGAGCCGGGCCTGCAGCAGCGAGGAGCCCTCGTTGTGCAGGCCGCGCCGGCCCATATCCAGCGCCTCGATCTGCGCCGGCGTGGCGTTGCGGATGGCCTGGTAGTAGCTCTCGCAGACCATGAAGTAGTCGCGGATCACGCCTCGGAACGGCGACAGCGACAAGAGGTGGATCTGGTCGAAGCTGCCGTCAGGACCGGTGATGTGCAGGGCCAGCCGGTTCTCGGCCAGGGCGATCTTCAGGTCGTAGGGCCCGCCGGCCGCGCCCTCAGGCTGGAAGTAGTTGTCCTCGACCAGATCGAAGATGGCGATCTGCCGCTCCTGCTCCTGGTCGCGCGAGACGGCGGCGAGGGACGCCTCGTCGATCTCGATACTCTGCAGGCGGTGGGCGGCGCGGTCGTCGGTCATGCTCCCTGTGCTTTAGAGCAAGCCGACCCCGTTCGTCATCCTGAGGGCGGCGGAAAGCCGCGCTCCGGAAGAACGGCGTGTTATTCCGGCAACCGGATCGCCGCGCTGAGCGCGTGGGCGGGCAGGCCCTCGGCCTGGGCCAGGGCCGCCGTGTGCGGGCCCAGGATGGCGAAGGACGCCGCGTCGCACTTCACGATCGAGGTGCGCTTGAGGAAGTCGTAGATCGACAGGCCTGACTGGAAGCGCGCCGCCCGGCTGGTCGGCAGCACGTGGTTGGAGCCGGCCACATAGTCGCCGATGGCCTCGGGCGTGTAGCGGCCCAGGAAGATGGCCCCGGCGTGCCGCACCCGGTCGGAAAGACCTTCCGGATCGGCGGTGCAGAACTCGACGTGCTCGGGCGCGATCAGATCGACCAGCGCCGGGCTCTCCGAAAGCGGGGCGATGATCACCGCCCCGTGGTCGCGCCAGGAGGCGGCGGCGTCCTCGCCGGTGCTCAGGGTCTTGAGCAGCCGTTCGACGGCGGCCTCGACGGCGGCGGCGAAGGCTTCGTCGTCGGTGATCAGAATCGACTGGGCGGCCGGGTCGTGCTCGGCCTGGGACAGCAGGTCGGCGGCGATCCAGTCGGGATTGTTGTCCCTGTCGGCGACGACAACGATCTCCGACGGTCCGGCCAGTGCGTCGATGCCGACCACGCCGTACAGCCGGCGCTTGGCGGCGGTGACATAGGCGTTGCCGGGCCCGACGACCTTGTCGACCGGCAGGATGGGTCCGGCGCCATAGGCCAGCGCCGCCACGGCCTGGGCCCCGCCGATGCGCCAGATCTCGGTGACGCCGGCCTCCTTCGCCGCCGCCAGTACGGCCGGCTGCAGCTTGCCCGGAGGGGTGACCATGGCGATGCGGTCGACGCCGGCGACCTGGGCCGGCACGCAGTTCATCAGCACGGTCGAGGGATAGGCCGCCCGGCCGCCGGGCACATAGACCCCGACCGCCTCGATCGGCGTCCAGCGCCAGCCCAGCGCCACCCCGGCCTCGTCGGTCCATGCCTGGTCGGCCGGCCGCTGGCGGGTGTGGTAGGCGCGGATGCGGGCGGCGGCGAAGGCGATGGCCTCGCGCACCTCGGCCGCGCAGGCGGCGGCCCCGGCCTCGATCTCCTCAGGCGTGACCCGGATGGTCTCGGCGGTCAGGTCGGCGCGGTCGAACCTGCGCGTGTACTCAAGGACGGCGTCGAGCCCCCGCGTGCGCACAGCCTCCAGCACCTCGGCCGCCGCGGCGTCGACATCAGCGGGAGACCCCCGCCGCTCGTTCAGGAACGCGCGGAAGGTGGCGGGGAAGTGGGGGTCGGTGAAGGCGAAGCGGCGCATGGCGGGGGATATAGGCCATGGCGATGCCGAGGCGAAGGGCAGGAAGGCTGATAGCGGCTATACTCGGTCAGGCGGAACTTTGTGACTCCCGAGCAACCGGATTCTCGACAGGAAAGTCCGCTAGCCACACGCAACGGTCCTCGTCACTCTGCCGAAATGAACACGGACCAGCAACGCAAACTGATCGCCTTTCTGGCTGCCGGAGGATTTTCAGTTTCCTGGTGGATCGCCCAGCCGCACTTGGACGAGCTGCTATCTGGAGCGGCAAAGCTCGCGATCCTCTTGGTCGGCGTGAGCGCGTTCATCATCTTCGGCCTGATTTGGCTTGCGACTCTAGTGAGGGAAGAGCCCAAGGAACGTACCGATCCGGCACCGGATTGGATCCCTCTACATATGGCGCCCTTCAAGCTGGCCCCGTCCAAGACCTACGGACCGCTAACGCCGGGATGGATGCCATTGCTGCTGGAGGCGAGCTTGCCTGGCGCCCCCGACCCTATGCCACGGGTGCTGATCCCGAGAGTCGCAGGTGTCGCCACTGAATCCCAAGTCAGGGATCTGAACGGCTATGCTCCCCACGTTCAGTATGACTGGCCTCGCGGTGGATTCTGGATCTCCTACGAAGGGCCCAAAGGGGGATGGGGAAGGCTCATATTCCCGTGCGACCTGACGCCAGATCATCGGCCTGACCAGCTTTCGCCCGAGGTATGGGACCGTGTCCGCGCCTCTTTCGAGATCGCTTGGAAGGGCGTGCTGATGGGAGGCCTAAGCGATTTGATCGCGGCTGGTCACGTCCGCGTTCAAGCGCGGTTCGGGTCAGCGAAAGAACCTTTTACGCCGCTTAACGCGGACGCTTGGCAGCACTTCCAGATCACCGACCTCAATGCAGGCAGGGCCACCGGCGAGGGGAATGATCGGCTCTTTTCCATTCACATCGAGCCGTTGCCAGTGTCGGAGGCCGCCAAGAGGCGGGCAGCGGAGCACCCATTTGGCGAGCCCTAGAGACTGATAACTGGGGACTGATAACTGAGCGATAACTGGTGCGATAACTGGGGACACACACCATTTTCCTTCAGAGAACGGCCTCCCAGTTACTCGCTCAGCAGCCCCACCGCATCCCGCAAAGCGTCGTTCATCCGCGACTGCCAGCCCGGGCCGGAGGCCTTGAAGCGTTCGACGACATCCTGATCCAGACGGATGGAAACCGCGAGCTTGGGGCGTTCGGCGCGCGGACGACCACCCTTGCGCAGGGTCTCGGCAAGCGCCGGAAACGCCTCGGCGAACGGCTTGGCCGCCGCCAGTTGCTCATCGGTGGCCTCGGGCGCATCGGGGTCGCTGGCGATCATGGCCTGGACGCGGGCCTCGTCGGCGTCGGTGAAGGTGCTCATAGCAAACCTCTTTCCTTGCGGCTGGCAGGGCGCATCGAGATGACCGAAACGCCCTCGGAGCCGAGAACGGCGAACACGACGGCGATCACGCCACTTGCCAATCGGCCGATGGCCATGTGCCGGCCTGCCTTTGCCGGAACGACCATCGAGGACAGGAAGAAGTCCTCGTTCAGATCAGCGAAGTCCAGGCCATGCTTGGCGAGGTTGCTCCGCCGCTTGGACTCCTCCCAGACAATCGCCATCGGTTTTTGTATATACAATTATGGAGTTGGCGGCAAGGTTTCTGTATATGCAGAGGCGCGCAGCCGCTTAAGCCTCGTGCGTCGGCGTCCTCGGCGTCGGCCAGGCAGCTGAGACGTCGGCCAGCACCAGGTCGACACACTCCACCTCGGCCCTCAGGTCGCCGCCGCCGGCGAAGGTGAAGACCACCGCGCCGCCGGGGGCCTCGCCCGGTTCAAACGCCACCGACAGCAGCTCGACCACAGCGCTCCTCGCGTCCCGGCGCAGCTTGCGGCTCTTGACGCCCAGCACGCCGCCCAGCTGCAGGCCGGTGCGCACGCGCTCGCCGGCCTTGTCGCCCGCCTCCCAGCGGTAGCGGTTCAGCGCCAGCGTCAGGCGCCGGGCGGGCGCGTCGAAGCTGATGTCGCCGATCTTGCCGACAGCGTCCTGCAGCGCGGCGGACACCACGGCCAGGTCGTCGGCGTCCTGCGCCAACAGGCGAAGCGGCGCGGTCTCGGCCATGGTCAGCCGTCCATCTCCGGCACGGACGCATCGCCCTTGATGCGGCGCACATCGGCCCCGCAGGCGCCGAGCTTCTCTTCCAGCCGCTCGAAGCCGCGATCCAGGTGATAGACCCGGCCGACGACGGTCTCGCCGCTGGCCACCAGACCGGCGATGACCAGACCGACCGAGGCGCGCAGGTCGGTGGCCATGACCTGGGCCCCTTCCAGCTTCTCGACGCCCCGCACCCGGGCCTCGGTGCCCGAGACGGTGATGTCGGCGCCCAGCCGCGCCAGCTCCGGCGCATGCATGAAGCGGTTCTCGAAGATGGTCTCGCGGATGACGCTCTCGCCCTCGGCCAGGGTCATCAGGGCCATGAACTGGGCCTGCAGGTCGGTCGGGAAGCCCGGATAGACGCCGGTCTCGACGTCGACAGCCTTCAGCCGCGCACCGTTGCGGCGGATGATGACGCCGTCGTTGGTGCGTTCGACGCCCGCGCCAGCCTCCTCGATCTTGGCCAGCAGCGCCTCGATCAGGTCGGCCCGGGTGTTGGTCAGGCGAACCTCGCCGCCCGCCATGGCCGCCGCCACGGCGTAGGTGCCGGCCTCGATGCGGTCGGTGATCACCGCGTGGGTGGTGCCGTGCAGCTTGTCGACGCCGGTGATGGTGATGGTCGGCGTGCCGGCGCCCTCGACCTTCGCGCCCATCTTGTTGAGGCATTCCGCCAGATCGACGATCTCGGGCTCGCAGGCCGCAGTCTTCAGCACCGTGACGCCCCTGGCCAGCACGGCGGCCAGCATGGCGTGCTCGGTCGCGCCGACCGAGACGAACGGGAACTCGATCGTCGCGCCCTTCAACCCGCCCGGGGCCGTGGCGTAGACGTAGCCCTCGTGCAGCTCGATCTTGGCGCCCAGCGCCTCCAGCGCCTGCAGGTGCAGGTCGACGGGCCGGCCGCCGATGGCGCAGCCGCCGGGCAGCGAGACCTTGGCGTGGCCGGTGCGGGCGATCAGCGGGCCCAGCACGTTGAAGCTGGCGCGCATCTGCCGGACCAGGTCGTAGGGCGCGAAGGAGCTGACGATCTCGGGGGTGTGCAGGATGGTTTCGGAGCCCGTCTCACCGTCGCGTTCGTCGACCAGCGTGCCCAGCCGGGTCAGCAGGTGGCCCAGGAAGCGGGTGTCGGCCAGGCGCGGCATGTTGGTCAGGCGCAGGGGCTCGTCCGTGAGGAGCGAGGCGACCATCAGCTTGATGGCGGAATTCTTGGCGCCGCTGATCTGGATCTCTCCATTCAGCCGCGCGCCGCCGACGATGGCGATGCGGTCCATTCAGGCCCCTCGATACGCCGGCGGGATTTCCACCGGCGGCAGAACAGTATGTGAGGCGCGCCTTCTATCCGGCGCAAGCCCCGGCGCAAGAGTCACGTTCTCGTTGATGGCGGCGGCCAGGGTTCCCGGCAAAGGGATTTTCGGAGGAGAATCCGCGCAGCCGGCTCAGGTCTTGTCCCCGGCCGGCGGCGTCTCGCGTGGCGCGGCCTTGCGCCGGCGCAGATTGAGGCGCAGCGCCTCGGCGAGCTTCTTCTCGCGCAGGGCCTTGTCGGACAGGGGTTTGGGGGGCTGGCTGGCCATGTCGGCAGTGGTGCGACGACGACAAGTCGGGCGTCAAGAGGATTAGGGCTTCCCCCGTCCCCCGACTTTCGCTATCAGGCGCGCCTCGCCTTTCGCCGCCGTAGCTCAGTGGTAGAGCGCATCCTTGGTAAGGCTGAGGTCGGCAGTTCAATCCTGCCCGGCGGCACCACCTACGAACCACGACACAGCCCCGAGCGCCATGCGCCCGGGGCTGTTGCGTTTTGGCCTGCTGTTCAGCTGAAACGGGAGGCCGCCGCCCAGCCGGCGAAGCCGGCCGCCGTGGTCACGAACATGCCCCAGGCGAGGTCCGGCAGGACGACATTGGCCGGGAAGCCCTTCAGGGTGGCGAGGTTGGTCAGGTCATAGGTCGCATAGGCGATCAGGCCGAAGAGCAGGCCGTGGATCAGCACCGTCTTCCACGAGCCGGACTCAAGTCCGGGCTTCACGACGAAGAAGACGACGCCCAGAAGGTAGAGGCCGTAGAAGATCACAGCCGCCGTCATGTTCGGCTTCTCCAGCAGCATGGCGCCGAACGAGTCCTGGTAGAGCCGGCGGGCGATCACGCTCAGCCAGAGGGCGTCGAGCCCCGCGAAGACGAGGCCGGCCGAGATGTAGGCGGCGATCCAGCTGGTCATGGATTTCTCCCTGCGTTCAGCAGGAACCTAGCGCGGATGCGCCGCCCGCCAAGGTCATCCCTCGCGACGGGGCGCGCGATCGCCGAACCACCAGGCCAGCGCCGTGGAGGCCGAGAAGGCGATGGTCTCGACCGCCGTCCGCACCACGCCGGCGGCGGTGTCGGCCTCCAGCGCCCCGCCGACCGCCGACAGGAACAGCATCGCGAACAGCAGCCACAGTAGCAGCGTCAGCGCCGGCCGGGTCAGGGCGCGGACCGCCGTGACCCAGGGCCAGGTCGCGCCGATCGCCGCCTCGGCCCGGACCGATTCCGCCAGCCCGGCCCAGGAACCCTGGGCCTGGGTACGGGCCAGAGCCTGGCGGGCGACCTCGGCGCGGCCCTCCCGCTGGTCGGCGGCCAGCTGCAGGTCGTGGGACCAGCGGTCCTTCTCGTGCGCCATCTCGAGCTGTCGATCCTTGCGCTTCTCGCGGGTCTCGAAGATCGCCAGGCCGCGATTGAGGATCGAGCCCAGAGCCCCGAACGCCGCGCCGAGCGCGCCGCCGGCCAGGCCCGAGCCGGCGAGGCCGGCGGTGGTGGTGATGATGTCCATTGTGCGTCTCCCGTCTCTCAACCGATCGCGATGATCCAGACTTCGCCCCGGGCGCCGTCGCCGCCGGCGCCGGAGGTGTAGCTGTCCCGCCCCCCGCCGCCGCCTCCGCCGCCGCCGCCCGGCGCGCCGCCCGCGCCGCCCGCGCCCGCGTCGGCCGAGGCGATCGCGCCGCCGCCTCCGCCACCCGCGCCGCAGCCGCGTTGCCAGGCCTTCGCAGCGCCCGGGGCTCCGGAGCCGCCGCCCGAGCCTCCGGCGCCCCCGGCGGCGGTTTGGCCGGCCAGGGAGCCGCGACCGCCGTCACGCCCGCCGGTCGTGGTCGAGGACGCGTTCAGCCCGCCGCCCCCGCCGCCGCCGCCCGGGCCCGCGCCGCAGGTCTGCTCGCCGCCGGCGAGCGCGTTGCTGGAGGTGCCGCCGTTGCCGCCGGAATTGCCGGGCGTGTCGCCAAAGCCGCCCGCGCCGCCGTTGCTGGCACCGGTCGCGCCGCCCGCGCCGCCGGATCCGCCGCCCGCCCTGACCCGCACGACGCCGTCGTCGGCGATGCTGCTGTCGCCGCCGCTGCCGCCTGCTCCGCCCGAGCTGGAGCCGGTGACGCCCGCGCCCGCCGCGCCGCCTGCGCCGACGACGACGTCCAGCGTCGCGCCGGCCAGTTCACTGATGTCGACGACCTCTCGGGCCACACCGCCGCCGCCTCCGCCGGCCCCGCCGGACCGACTGGCGCTGTTGGTCCCGGCCGCCCCGCCGCCGCCGCCTCCCCCGCCGCCGATGGCGACGATGACCAGCCGCCGGGCCCAGTCCGGGACGTCGTAGACGCCGTCGGCGGTGAAGACGCTCACCGCCTGGGGTCGCGCCGGAGACTTGGCGAAGGTCGCCTGCCCCGTCGCCCGGTCGATGCCGAGCGCCTGGGTCCAGGCGGCGCCGTCGGGCGAGACCTTGACGCAGAAGTCCTCATCGCCCGCCAGGCCGAACTCGGCGCGGCCTGAATAGCCGCTCTGGAAGACCAGGCTGGCCGTGTCGCCCGCCGTTTCCTTGTTGACCGTCAGCCGCAGGTCGCCCGTTCCGCCCTCCGCCGCCGCACGGGCGGTCAGCAGCACGCCGTTGACGCTGGCCGACAGCGGATTGGCGGCGTCGGCGGTCGTGCCGACCCCGAGCAGGGCGATGTTCTGGAAGTCGACGTCCGCCGTCACGGGCGTCCAGTTCTCGTCGGCGCGCGCGACCAGCAGGGCCTCGTCCCGGACCCAGGCGAGGCAGCCCTCCACCGCCGGCATGAGCTGCCAGCCGCCGGCCTCGAACCGCATCAGACTTCCCGCCGGGCGGCCGGCCCAGGCCTCGCCGGTCGCGTCCGCGGGCAGGATGTAGAGGGCGCCGTCGGCCGGATCGGCGGGCTGCGCCGCGAGGCCCCGGCTCTCGACCGTCGTCTGGACCAGGCCGTCCAGCCGGGCCAGCGCCTCATTGAGGGTCACATGCTTCTGCGCCTGGCCGGCCGCCAGATACGGCAAGCCCAGGCGGGGTGTGGCGTCGTCGGACAACGGTCGATCTCCCTGTCGTGGTCACGACAAGGATGGCCGCCCTCCGACGCGGGGGGATCGAAACGCAACCGCCGGAGCCAAGCCCCTGGAAAGGCTCGACTCCGGCGGCGAAAGGCCGTGCGTTGGGCCGTCGACTACTGGGCGGCGAAGGCCAGCTTCACGCCGGAGGTCAGAGCGGTCTTGGCGGCCAGCTCGGCCTTGGCGGCCTCGTATTCCTCGGCGAACTTGGCGACCAGCTCGCCGGCGCTGAGGATCTGGTCGATGGCGCCGATGCCCTGGCCGCAGCCCCAGATGTCCTTCCAGGCCTTGGCTTCCTGGTTGCCGCCCGAGCCGAAGTTCATTGCCGACGGATCGCTGACCGGCAGGTTGTCAGGGTCCATGCCCGCCCGCACGATCGACGGACGCAGGTAGTTGCCGTGCACGCCGGTGAAAAGGTTGGAGTAGACGATGTCCTCGCCGGAGCTCTCGACGATCATGTCCTTGTAGCCCTGGACGGCGTTGGCTTCCTTGGTCGCGATGAAGGCCGAGCCGATGTAGGCGAGGTCGGCGCCCATGGCCTGGGCGGCCAGGATGGCCTTGCCGCTGGCGATGGAGCCCGACAGCGCCACCGGGCCGTCGAACCACTGGCGGATCTCCTGGATCAGCGCGAACGGCGACAGCGCTCCGGCGTGGCCGCCGGCCCCGGCCGCGACCGGGATCAGGCCGTCGGCGCCCTTCTCGATGGCCTTGTGGGCGTGCTTGTCGTTGATGATGTCATGCAGGGTGATGCCGCCCCAGCCGTGGACGGCCTGGTTCAGCTCCTCGCGCGCGCCCAGCGAGGTGATCACGATGGGGGCCTTGTACTTCTCGCAGAGGGCCAGATCCTCCTCGAGGCGGTTGTTGGTCTTGTGGACGATCTGGTTCACCGCGAACGGCGCCGAGGGCATGTCCGGGTTGGCCTTGTCCCAGGCGGCCAGCTCTTCGGTGATCCGCGCCAGCCACTCGTCCAGCATGCTGATCGGTCGCGCGTTCAGGGACGGGAAGGAGCCGACGATGCCGGCCTTGCACTGGGCGATGACCAGGTCGGGGCCGGAGATGATGAACAGCGGCGAGGCGATCGCCGGCAGGCGAAGGCGGTCACGAAGAATCGGCGGCAGGGCCATGGCGGGATGCGCTCCGTCTAAGAATATACGCTGTAAGTAAAACGCCCGTTCGGGCTTCGCAAGCGGTAAATGCCTTCCCCTCGCGGAAGGCAAATCCCGGCCCCGGCGCTTGACGCACCTAACGGCAGGGGCGCATCACGCCCACCGATTGCTGCAACGCAAAGGGGAGACGCCAAGCTTGTCCGGGACGATCCTGCCGCTGGCCGACGATTTCGCGCCACCCGCCCGTGAGGACTGGCTGCGCCTGGTCGAGAAGACCCTGAAGGGCGAGACGTTCGACGACGCCCTCGTGCGCAACACCGCAGACGGCCTGGCCATCCAGCCGCTGTATACGGCCGAAAGCGCGCCGGATGTGGTCCGTGACCTGCGCGCCCGCGACGCCGACCGGCCCTGGGACCTGCGCATGCGGGTGGCCCATCCCGACCCGAAGCAGGCCGGCGCCGAAGGACTCAAGGACCTCGAAAGCGGCGCGGCCTCCCTGCTGCTGACCATCGACCCGACCGGCCAGGCCGGCGTCGCCGTCGGCTCGGCCGACGATCTCGCCAGGGCGCTGGACGGCGTGCTGCTGGACCTCGCGCCCGTCGCGCTCGACGCCGGCTATCTCGGACCCAAGGCCGCGGACTGGCTGGGAGCCCTGGCCAAGGCGGCGCCCAACGCGCCCCTCGCCTTCCACATGGATCCGCTGACGAGCTTCGCCGCCACCGGCGCCAGCCCCGGCCCCGTCGAGAGCCACATCGTCTCGGCCGCCACGGTCGGCGCGCGGCTGTCGGCCACCTACGCCAAGGCCTCGCTGTTCCTGGCCACTGGCCGCGCCGCGCATGAAGCCGGCGGCTCCAACACCGGGGAGCTGGCCCTGATGGCCGCTTCCGCCGTCGCCTACGCCAGGGCCCTGGTCCGGGCCGGCCTGCCGATGGACGAGGCCTTCCGCCGCATCACCCTGGGCGTCAGCCTGGACGGCGAATACTTCACCGGCATCGCCAAGGTGCGCGCCGCGCGCGCCCTATGGTCGCGGATCACGCAAGCCTGCGGCGTCGAGGTCCCGGCCGTGGTCGAGGTTCGCTCCTCGCACCGGATGCTGACCAGGGCCGACGCCTGGACCAACCTGCTGCGGCTGACCAGCGCCGGCGTGGCCGGCGCCCTGGGCGGCGCGGACGCCATCGTGCTGGGCGCCTTCACCGACGCCATCGGCCTGCCCACCGCCTTCGCCCGCCGCCAGGCCCGCAACACCCAGCTGGTGCTGATGGAAGAGAGCCACCTGGGCCGCGTCGCCGATCCGGCCGGCGGGGCCTGGTACCTGGACACCCTGACCGACCAGATCGCCCGCGCCGCCTGGGGCGGCTTCCAGGCCATCGAAGCGGCCGGCGGCGTCGTCAAGGCGCTGGAGACCGGCCTGGTCGCCGACGCGGTCAACGCCGCCCGCGACGCGCAGGCCGCCGCCTACGCCGACAAGTCGCGCAAGATCCTCGGCGTGACGGTGTTCCCGAACGCCCAGGACAAGACGCCGGAGGTCGCCATCGTCGACCCCGCCGCCTTCGCGGTCGCCGGACCGGACCCGCGCCTGCCCGGGCCGGACTCGACCTGCCCGCCCCTGCCGTCCATCCGTTTCGCCGCCGCGTTCGAGGAGGCCTGAGCCATGACCAAGACCTTCCCGAACTTCGCCGACCTCGCCTTCGCGCCCGGCGACCTCGCCGCCCCGCCGTCCGAGGGCCCGATCTGGCAGACGCCCGAAGGCGTCGCCGTCGCGCCGGCCTACGGCCCCGCCGATGTCGCGGGCCTCGACTTCCTGGACGGCTATCCGGGCCTGGCGCCGTTCGGCCGTGGTCCGTACCCGACCATGTACGTCACCAATCCCTGGACGGTGCGGCAGTACGCCGGCTTCTCGACCGCCGAGGACTCCAACGCCTTCTACCGCCGCAATCTGGCCGCCGGTCAGATGGGCCTGTCGGTCGCCTTCGACCTGGCGACGCACCGGGGCTACGACAGCGACCATGAGCGGGTGAAGGGCGATGTCGGCATGGCCGGCGTCGCCATCGACAGCATCCTGGACATGAGGACCCTGTTCGACGGTATCCCGCTCGACAAGATGAGCGTGTCGATGACCATGAACGGCGCGGTGCTGCCGATCCTGGCGCTCTATATCGTCGCCGCCGAGGAACAGGGCGTGCCCCCGGAGAAGCTCTCCGGCACGATCCAGAACGACATCCTCAAAGAGTTCATGGTGCGGAACACCTACATCTATCCGCCCCTGCCTTCGATGCGGATCATTTCCGACATCTTTTCATACACTTCGAGCAAGATGCCGAAATTCAACTCGATCTCGATCAGCGGCTATCACATGCAGGAGGCCGGCGCGACGGCCGACCTCGAGCTGGCCTACACCCTGGCCGACGGCATCGAGTACGTCCGCGCCGGCGTCGCCGCCGGGATGACCGTCGACCAGTTCGCGCCGCGCCTGTCGTTCTTCTGGGCGATCGGCATGAACTACTTCATGGAAGTGGCCAAGATGCGGGCCGCCCGCCTGCTCTGGGCCCGACTGATGAAGCGCGAGTTCGATCCGAAGGACGACCGCTCGCTCTCTCTGCGCACCCACAGCCAGACGTCCGGCTGGTCGCTGGCCGCCCAGGACGTGTTCAACAACGTCGCCCGCACCTGCGTCGAGGCCATGGCGGCCGTGAACGGCCAGACCCAGAGCCTGCACACCAACAGCCTGGACGAGGCCCTGGCCCTGCCGACCGACTTCTCGGCCCGCATCAGCCGCAACACCCAGCTCTTCCTGCAGATGGAAAGCGGCACGACCAACGTCGCCGACCCCTGGGGCGGCAGCTACTACGTCGAGCGTCTGACCCACGACCTGGCCGCCCGCGCGCTGGAGCACATCGAGGAGGTCGAGGCGCTGGGCGGCATGGCGAAGGCCATCAACCAGGGCCTGCCCAAGCTGCGCATCGAGGAGGCCGCCGCCCGCACCCAGGCCCGCATCGACAGCGGCAAGCAGAGCCTGGTGGGCGTCAACCGCTACAAGCCGGAAGTCGCCGACGACATCCCGGTGCTGAAGGTCGACAACACGACGGTGCGAAACGCCCAGCTCGAAAAGCTGAAAAGACTCAAGGCCGAACGCAACGAAGCTGAGACGACCGCCGCGCTCGACGCGCTGGAAGCCGGGGCCCGCGCCGACGGCAACCTGCTGGAACTGGCCGTCAACGCCGCCCGCGCCAAGGCGACGGTGGGCGAGATCAGCTATGCTCTGGAGAAGGTCTTCGGCCGCCACCGGGCGGAGATCAAATCGATCACGGGGGTCTATGTGTCGGAAGCCGGCTCCAATGCCACCGTCGCCCGCGCCAAGGCCATGGTCGAGGCCTTCGAACAGGCCGACGGCCGCCGCCCGCGCATCCTGATCGCCAAAATGGGCCAGGACGGCCACGACCGCGGCCAGAAGGTGATCGCCACGGCCTTCGCCGACCTCGGCTTCGACGTCGACATCGGCCCGCTGTTCCAGACCCCGGCCGAAGCCGCCCGCCAGGCGGTGGAGAACGACGTCCACGTCGTCGGCGCCAGTTCACTGGCCGCCGGCCACCTGACCCTCGCGCCCGAGCTCAAGGCCGAGCTCGAGAAGCAGGGCCGCGGCGACATCATGACCGTCATCGGCGGCGTCATCCCGCCCCAGGACTGGCAGGCCCTCAAGGACGCCGGCGTGGCCGCCATCTTCCCGCCGGGCACCGTCATCGCCGAGTCGGCCATCGAGCTGCTGGAGAAGCTGAACAGGCAGCTGGGTTACGAGCAGGCTTAGGGGTCAGTCGGGGACATGTACCGGCTTCGGTGCGTGTCCCCCGCCGCTTCAAGCGGCCGGGGACACGCACTGAAGTGCATGTCCCCCGCCGCTATCCCCAGTCTTCCCGGCGAAGGCCGGGATCCACGATCCGCTCCGAGCCCTTGCCCCGCATGGGCCCCGGCCTGCGCCGGGGAGCCGGAAATAGGGGGATAGACTCAAATCTGTCCCCCTCCGTTCCACGGCCCGTATCCTCCACAAGTCCCCATCGCGGGGGAGGGCGTACGGATCCGGCCCGATACGGCGATGGAGATGCGGAGATGCGGGGTTTGCCCGTGGACCCTGGCCCGCTCCCGAGGCGCGCCGGGGCAAGAACCACGGGGTCCGGGGATCGTCGGTTGATCCCCGCCCGCCGGGCCTGGTCGTGAGGAACGGTCAGGGCGCCGGGAGGTAGAAGCCCCGGCGAGGCGAAAGCGAGCGGGTGGAAAATGCCCATTGCGCACAGCCTCCGAAGCCTCTCCGCGGCGGAGCGCGTCAGGTTCTCGTCGAAAACTCAAAGTCACTACCCCCACGGTTCCCGGACAAGGGCCGTGGCGCTCCGCCGTCCTCCCCAACCTGTTCGGGCATCGCCCGCCCGGGCGGCGAAGCCGTGAGTCCGCCGTGCGGGGTTCGCGCGCCTCACCCGGACGAGCGTTGCAGAGCCCACCAACCTTCGTCATCCTGAGGAGCGCGAAGCGCGTCGCGAAGGACGCAGGGCCTCAGCGGCTTCACCCACCGCGAGCGAGGCCTGCCGCGCAGGCTTCAGCTGATCCCCGTCAGCCCGCTGTCCACGGCCAGCGTCTGGCCCGTCACATAGACGCTCTCGTCGCTGATGAAGAACAGGGCGGCGTAGGCGATTTCCCAGCCGGTGGCCTGGCGGCCGAAGAACTGCGGGGCCGTGCCCCGGCTCGGCCGGCCCTGCGTGGCGCGGCGGCCGAGCGGGGTGTCGACCAGCCCCGGGGCGACGATGTTGGCCCGCACGCCCTTGCGGCTGCCCTCCATGGCCACATGCCGCATCAGCCCGCCCAGCGCCGCCTTGGACGCGTCGTAGGCCGGCAGGCGCGAGCCGGCGACCAGGCCGGCGATCGAGGAGATGAACACGATCGAGCCGCCGCTCTCCATGCGGGGCAGCGCCTCGCGGCAGCAGAGCATCGGGCCGCGCAGGTTGACCGCCAGCACCTGGTCCCACTCGTCCGGCTTTACCGAGGCTAGGCCCAGGCCGCCGACGCCGATGCCGACGTTCAACACCATGCCGTCCAGGCCGCCCATCTTCTGGGTCGCCTCGTCGACCATGCGGGAGATATCGGCCTCGCGGGCGATGTCGGCCTCGATCATCACCGCCTGACCGCCCTGCCGGCTGATCAGGTCGGCCGTGGCCCAGGCCGCGTCGCGGTTGCGGTCGGCGACGGCGACGCTGGCGCCTTCGCGGGCGAACAGCAGCGACATGGCCCGCCCGTTGCCGACCGGATCGGTCTCGGCGTCGACTACCTGCTGCCCGCCGCCGACGACGAGAATCCTGCGGCCCGCCAGCCGGCCGCGACCGGGCGCGAGGCCCTGCGATTCCGCGCTCAGCGGACGGACGTAGCGTTCGGCGTCACTCATGTCGGTGTCTCCTCGTCCACCCGGTCAGCGCCAGTCCTGTGGCGAGGCCTAGCCGTCTCGCTTCTGCATGCGGGCGCGCAGCGTGCTCAGGGCGAAGAGCAGGACGATGCCGACCGCCAGGATCATCCACAGCGACAGGGTGGCCCCCGCCAGCTTGATATCCGCGTTGGCGGCCGCGTAGCGCCAGCCGCGATAGGTCAGGTCCGTGAAATCGGATCGCCATACCGCCGCGACCATGCCGATCAGCACGAGCAGCGCGACGAGACCCAGGCCCGTGCGCCGGCGGCGCGGTCGACGCAGAACGGAGTCCAGCCCGTCCGGCGCGCCATGGCGGGTTTCAATGTCCTTCTGCAGCGCTGTCGCGGCCATGAGATGGCCCTGCCAGAGCATATCGGCGAAATCGCCGACGACCGGCACCGGCGACAACAGCATGTCGATGCCGAGAAACCCGGCCATCTTGGCGAGCGTGCTGAGCGAGGCGCCGGCCCGCAGAGCGCTCCAGGCGAGAAAGAGGCTGGCGCCGGCGCTGTAGATCAGTCCCGCCCCTGGTATCCAGGTCAGAACGCCGTCGAGCCCTATGCCAAACGGGCCGAACCCGATGACCCGGTCCGAGAGCTTTTTCAGCGTCTCGGCCGATCTGTAGGCGCTGTGGGCGTGTTCCCTGCTCATGGGGCCGGAGCGTATGGGAGAAGCGAAGGTTTCCGCCAGCGGTATTGTTGGCGACGCGCGTCAGACCTTAGGGCTCTTGCCCAGGAAGACGACCCGCCGCTTCTCCTTGCCGGCGCGGACGCGGGCCATGAGGTCGCGGTACTCGGACGAGGTCTGGGCCTGCTCGCGGCTGCCTTCGAAGTAGATCGTCTCGTCCATGTGGCGCAGAAGCAGGTCGGCCGCCCATTTGTGGCCGGTGAACAGGGCGTCGATGATCCCGCCCGCTTTGGGGATGTACGGAGTCAGGGTGTCGATGGCCAGGATCAGGGTCATCTCGGCCAGCACCATCGGGGCCGCCCGGGCGCGCACGCCGTCAATGACCAGCACCAGCCCGGCGCCGGCGCTGTAGGCCGAACCGAGCGGCGGCACGAACCCGAGCAGCGCGTCCAGACCCAGCCCGAACGGGCCGATCTTGATGACGCCGTCCGACATCTTCTTGGTCCGGTCGATGCTGTTGCGGATGTTGTGCAGATCAAGGTGCGATCGCGCGAGGACCATGCGGGCGCTTCTCCCGGGGCCGCGGCGCCCCTGCCATCCCCTACTCTGCCCCAGAGCCCGTCAACCTCAAAGACCGATGGTTCGCTTTTCGCCCGCCGCGCAACGCCTTGCGGTGCAAGGTTCGCCTGTCAGGAGAACACTCGCTCCCCGGCGCGTTTACCCTTAATACTGGACACCACGCTTTTTCGGAGCAGGCGGATGCTGGTCACGACCACCCCGTTCATCGAGGGTCGGCCCGTGCAGGAGTACAAGGGCGCCATCTACGCCCAGTCGATCCTCGGCGCGAACGTCGTGTTCGACCTGATGGCCGCCATCCGCGACTTCATCGGCGGCCATTCCCGCTCCTACGAGCGGCTGCTGGCCAGGGCCCGCGAGGACGCGATGAAGAACCTGATCAAGGAGGCCGAAAAGCTCGGCGCCAACGCGGTGATCGCTGTCGACCTCGACTACAACACCGTCGGCCCCCAGGCCTCGATGCTGATGGTTTCTGTTTCGGGGACGGCGGTGGTCATTTGAGGGGCCCGCACCTCTCCCCCATCCGTCATGGCCCGACGTGTTCGGGCCACCTATGAACACCACCGAACGGGAAGATGCTCTGCTGATCGGCCGCGCCAAGGCCGGCATGCTCACCACGCATGGGTGGCCCGAACACGTCGGGCCATGACGGATGGGGGGTTGGAGCGCTTCCCTCTCGCCTCAGTGGCGCCTAGAACCCCTTCGGTGACCCGCATCCCTGACATCGTCGACCTCGAAGCCCGCATCCTGGCCGGCGACCGCGCGGCGCTGGCCCGGGCCATCACCCTGGTCGAGAGCCGCCGCGCCGATCATCAGGAGGCTGCGCGCGCGCTTCTGGAACGCCTGATGCCGCACACCGGCGGGGCCCTGCGTCTGGGCATCACAGGCGTTCCGGGCGCGGGCAAGTCCACCACCATCGAGGCGCTTGGCGTCAATCTGACGACAGCTGGCCACCGCGTTGCGGTGCTGGCGGTGGACCCCTCCTCCAGCCGCACGGGCGGTTCGATCCTGGGCGACAAGACCCGCATGGAGCGGCTGTCGGTCGATCCGAACGCCTACATCCGCCCCTCCCCGTCCGGTGGCACGCTGGGCGGCGTCGCGCGCAAGACCCGCGAGGCGATGCTGCTGTGCGAGGCGGCGGGGTTCGACGTGGTGATCGTCGAAACGGTCGGGGTCGGCCAGTCCGAGACCGTGGTGGCCGACATGGTCGACCTGTTCATGGCCGTGCTGATCCCAGGCGGCGGCGACGAGCTCCAGGGCATCAAGAAGGGCCTGATCGAGATCGCCGACCTCATCCTGATCAACAAGGCAGACGCCGACCCGCCCCGGGCCGAGCGGTCGGCGCGCGAGTATCGAACGGCGCTGCACATCCTCACGCCGGCATCGCCGGACTGGACGCCGCCCGTGCTGACCGCCTCCGGGCTGAACAACAGCGGCCTGGATGTGCTCTGGCAGCAGATCGAGCGTCACCGCGAGATCATGACGGCCAACGGCGACCGCGCCGCGCGGCGGGCCGCGCAGAACGCGCGCTGGATGTGGGCGATGGTCCTGGACCGGCTGGAGGAGGCCTTCCGCACCCAGCCCGAGGTCGCCGCGGTCGCGCCGGATCTGGAAGCCGAGGTTCGCGCGGGCCGGATCCCGGCCTCGGTCGCGGCCGACCGGATGCTGAGGGCGTTCGGGCTCTGATCCCCCCTTGTGAAGGGTGTATCGGTCGAGGGGGTCTGAGACAGGGACCGACTGTCAAAAGTCGAGACCCCACATGCCCGTCGCTCTGATCGCCCTCGTGTTCCTCGCCGGAGACGTCGTCAACACGCCGCCGCCCGCGCCGCCGCCTCTTGACGCCTCAGCGACGCCGGCCGCCGCGCCGCAAGGCGTGGTCGGCGTCGATCTGCCGGCGTTTCCGAAGCCCGTCAGGCCGGTCTACAAGGCTCCCGAGCGGTCATGGGATCGCCCCTCTCCGGAGCTCGGCTTCAACTCGATCCCGATGCTCGGTGAGCCGCTCCCGCCGCCGCCGCCATCGGCGACCGCGGCCGACGAGGGTTCGCGCTGCCGCCGCAGGGAAACGGCGAACGGCTTCACCTACTCCTGCGGCGATCCCGAGACCGCGCGCAGACTTGAGGAAGAGACCGAGCAGTTGCTCAACGATCTGCTCGATCCCCGATAGCGGTCGGCCTCAGGCCGTCGCGAACCGTCGCGCCTGGGCGATCCAGGCTTCGCGGTCGATGCGACCCATGAGCTTCATGTCCTTGTCGAACGCCTCGACGTCAGCGGGCGTCCAGGCGGCGATGTCGGCGAAGCGGGTCACACCGCGCTCGGCCAGACGCTCCGCCAGCTTGGGTCCGATGCCGGTCAGCCGCGTGAGGTCATCGGCGACGGCGTCGACAACCGGGGCCGTTGCTTCAACGGCTTGGGGAGCGGCGTCGGCCAACGTCTCGACGATGTCTTCCACCGCCTCGACCGCGTCCTCGACCACTTCGGCGGAAGCCTCCGCGGCCGTTTCGATAACCTCGGCCGCGACCTCGACCATGGCGTCACGCGTTTCCACGGCCAGCATGACCGCATCCTCGACCGCCTCGACGATGGGATCCGGTCCAGGATCCGGCTCGGGTAGCGGTGCAAGCACCGCCTCGAGGTTGGTCGGCTTGAACCAGGCGCGAGCCCAGAACATGGCGGCGCCGGCCGCGGCCGCGCCGGCGAACATCAACCACAGCGGCGATGCCATGCCGACCGGAAAGGTCAGGGCTTTTTCGGTTTCAGGTGTGATGAGTTTGGTCATGTTGGCGGCCTCCGGGGGAGCAGAGCGCAAATTTGTGCGCCGCAACATAACACGGAATTAGCGTTCGCAAGTGCGAAAGATTCGTCAATCGGCGGTCGACCAGACTTCGCCTTTTCCGCCGGCCTCGCCGAGGGCCTTCGCGACCCAGCCACAGATCGCCGCCAGATCGGGCTCCACCCCTGCGGGCGCGTTGACGATGACCATTGCGCAGCCGTTCATCTTCATCGGATCGACCAGCGGCTTCAGCCTGACCTCGGCGACCAGCAGCTCTGCCGCCGCCGGCTCGACACGGCGCAGGAAGGCGTCGAAGGTCTCGAGATCCTTGAGCGGAAGCCAGATCGCCACGCAGGCCTCGCTATCGAGACCGAGGACACAGTCCAGCGTCTCGGCGATCCGCTCGTAATCGTCCGCGCGCTCGAAGGGCGGATCGATCAGCACGAACCGCCGCCCGCCCTGGCCCGAAGCGCGCTGGGCGGCCCCGAAGCCGTCAGCCTGCAGCGCCTTCGCGCCCGGATAGCCGGACAGGGTCTGCCGCAGCAGCGCAAAGTCGTCGTCGCGCAGTTCACAGGCGGTGTAGACGTCCCGCTGTCTCAGCGCCGCCGCGATCAGACTGGGCGACCCGGGGTAGAAGCGAACGCCGCCGTCGGCATTGCCTCTTCGCACAGCCGCCTTGAGCGGGTCGAACGCTGCCGGCGCATCGGCCGCCTGCATGAGCCGGAACACGCCCTGCGCGGCCTCCCCCGTGCGCCGCGCCAGCTCTCCGTCCAGATCATAGCCGCCCGCCCCGGCATGGGTGTCGACGATCGTCAGCGGCGCCGGGTCCGCCATCAGCGCCGCCAGCAGCCGTGTGAGGGTCGCATGCTTCACCAGGTCAGCGAAGTTTCCGGCGTGAAAGGCGTGGCGATAGTTCACGAAGCGAGCGCTCCTGGCGGGGAAGGAACCAGCGGTTTCCTATCACGTTCCCGACCCGCCGGAAGGAGGGCGCGGCGCCGATGACGGATGGCCAGGATCTGCCGGAGCATCTCGCCTGGTGCAGCGACGACGGCCCCGGAATCCGGCGGAACGGCGCTGCCCCGGACTGGTGGTACCGCCACGATGACGGCAGGACGGTGAAGGACGCCGCTACGCTGGCGCGCATCCGGGGACTGGTCATCCCGCCGGCCTGGAGCGACGTGTGGATTGCGCCCGGCGCCTCCTGCCACATCCAGGCGACGGGGCGCGACGCCCGCGGACGCAAGCAGTACCGCTATCACGACGATTGGAAGACGGCCCGGGCAGAAGGGAAGTTCGATCGAATGGTCGCCTTCGCCCGCGCCCTGCCCGCCCTGCGAAGGCGTCTGGACCAGGACCTTCGCCGGCGTGGTCTGCCTCGCGAGAAGGTTCTGGCCGCGGTGGTCCGGATGCTCGAGCTCACCCTGATCCGCATCGGCAACGACGAGTACGCGCGCAGCAACAAGAGCTTCGGACTGACGACGTTGCGCAAGCGACATGTCTCGCTCAAGTCCGCCGGCGCGGTCTTCACCTTTCGGGGCAAGAGCGGCAAGGTCCACAGCACCGGCTTCCACGACCGGCGGCTGGCGCGCGTGGTCGCCAGATGCGCAGAGCTGCGCGGGCAGCGACTGTTCCAGTACGTCGATGAGGCGGGCGAGGCTCAAGCCGTGACCTCCGGCGACGTGAACGACTACCTGCACGCGGCGATGGGCGAGGCCTTCACGGCCAAAGATTTCCGCACATGGTTCGGCACCCTTGCCGCCGCGAAGGCGCTCAGCCTGCAACCGCCTCCCGACAACGAGGCGGCGGCGAAGCGCGCGGTCGCTGACTGCATCAGGACCGTCGCCGGAATGCTCGGAAACACCGCGGCGGTCTGCCGGTCCGCCTATGTTCACCCACGCCTGATCGACCTGTTTTCGTCCGGCAGACTCACGCTACGCCCTTGCCTCGAGGGGCGTCGGCTCGAGACCGCCCTGATCCGGCTGCTGGAAAGCGGGTGACCGCGGGGAGCATTTGCGCCGCGTTGACTCCCACGCGCCGATGAGAACATAGTAAGAACGAGGTGCGTGATGGATACTGCTGAAGAGGCCAGCCGCCGGGTAAGGCCGGCGCTTGAAGTCCGGGAATGGCCGGTGGCTTCCGCGCTCCGCGAGGGCATGCACCTGCGGGCCCGGTGCTCCAATCCACGCTGCGAACAGGTGGCGGTGTTCGACGCGTCCTGGTGGGCGCGCGGTCACGCGCCGCTGGATCGGCTGCACATGTTCGAGCGCCGGATGCGGTGCTCGGTCTGCGGCGCGCGGGAAGCCGGCCTCGAGGTCTGGAGCGGTCCGCAGCCTTCGCGCGCCGGCCGGGGTCCGTATCTGTTCTGCTGAACATTAAATCTGCGAGGGTGACCCGACGTCGCCCCTAGCCAGCCCCTGACGCGCGCGTCAGACTGATCGCAGATCACATAATGATGTCCGGGGAGGGCACGACGTGGCCGGGACCAAGCTTCGCTTCGGGGCGTTCATCGCCCCCTTCCATCCGCTCAACGAGAACCCGACGCTGGCGCTGGAGCGCGACATCGAGCTGGTCCAGCACATGGACCGCCTCGGGTATGATGAAGCCTGGATCGGCGAGCACCACTCCGCCGGTTACGAGTTGATCGCCAGCCCCGAACTGTTCATCGCCACCGTCGCGGAGCGCACCAAGCACATCAGGCTCGGCACCGGTGTGGCGTCCCTGCCCTATCATCACCCCCTGATGCTCGCCGACCGCATCAACCAGCTCGACCACATCACCCGTGGCCGGGTGATGTTCGGCGTTGGTCCCGGCGCCCTGCCGTCCGACGCCTTCATGATGGGCATCCCCGTCAGCGCCCAGCGCGACCGCATGGACGAAGCCATCGACGTCCTGGTGCCGCTGCTGCGTGGCGAGCAGGTGACGAAGAAGACCGACTGGTTCGAGCTGAACGAAGCGCGTCTGCAGATGACGCCTTACAGCCGGCCCTCCGTCGAGATTTGCGCCGCGAGCCAGGTCTCGCCGACCGGCGCGTCCGCGGCGGGCCGCCATGGGCTGGGGCTGCTGTCGATCGGCGCGACCCAGAGCGGCGGCTTCAATGCCTTGGCCTCGAACTGGGCGATCGCCGAGGAGAAGGCCCGCGAGTGCGGCCATACGATGGACCGCGCCGGCTGGCGCCTGGTCGGGCCGATGCACATCGCCGAGACGAGGGAACAGGCCCGCGAGGAGGTCCGGTTCGGGCTGCAGAACTGGCTCTACTACTTCCAGGAGGTCGCGGCGCTGCCGCTGGCGCCGCAGGACGGCAGCGACCCGGTCGACGCCCTGATCGCCTCGGGCATGGCCGTTATCGGTACGCCGGATGACGCCATCGCCCAGATCGAGCGGCTGGAGAAGCAGTCGGGCGGCTTCGGCGCCTTCCTGTTCATGGACCACAACTGGGCCGAATGGGACCGCAAGAAGAAGTCCTACGAGCTGATGGCGCGCTACGTGATGCCGAAGTTCCAGGGTCTGAACGAGAACCGCGAGGCGTCGCTGAAGTGGGCGGCGGAGAACCGTCCGCGCTTCATCGGCGAGGCCATGGCGGCGGTCGGCGCGCGCGTCGCCCAGCACATCCAGGAAAAGGGCGTCGACAACATCCGCCCCGAGATCCTCGAAGCCATGGGCATGAACAAGAAGCCGGCAGCCGAATAGATGGAGCTTGCGGCCTACCTGCGCCGCATCGGATTTGAGGGCGTCGCCCGGCCTGACCTGGCGACGCTCAAGGCCATTCATCGCCTGCATCTGCTGGCCATCCCGTACGAGAACCTGGACGTCCAGCTGGGGCGGCCGCTCACCATCGATCCCGCCGACGCCTTCGAGAAGATCGTCGGGCGCGGCCGAGGCGGCTGGTGCTACGAGATGAACGGCCTGCTGGGCTGGGCGCTGGGCGAGATCGGCTTTGACGTAACGCGCGCGGCCGGGGCGGTCGCCCGGGCGGTGTTGGGCGACGCCCAGCTAGGCAATCATCTGGTCCTGCGGGTCGAACTGGACGAACCCTGGCTCGCCGACGTCGGATTTGGCGATGGGCCCCTCGGGCCGTTCCGTATCGCGCCGGGCCAGTTCAGCAGTCACATCTTCCCGTTCGGGCTCGCTCAGATCGAGGACGGCTGGTGGCGGCTGACCAATCACCCGCGCGGCGGGGCGCCGTCATTCGATTTCCGTCCTGAGGCGGCCGACGAGGCGGTCCTGGCCGAGCGCAGCAACTGGCTGCAAACCTCGCCGCAGTCCCCCTTTGTCCAGAACGCCGTGGTCCAGCGCCAGCGGCCGGACGGCCTCGCGATCCTGCGCGGCAAGACCTTGAAGATCCTGACCCGCGACGCTACGGAAGCCCGCGACCTGGCCTCCGCCGCCGAATATGCCCAGGTCCTGTCGGAGGTGTTCGGCCTGGATGTGCCGGAGGCCGCGGGTCTTTGGCCGGCAATCTGCGCCCGGCACGAGGCCTTGTTCGGCTAGGATCCCGGCGCACCGCTCAACAGGCGGCCGATCAGCGAGCGCCTGGGCGCAGCCTCGTCGTTCAATTGACGCGCAGCTTCCTCAAGAACCTTGCGCCGTGCGGTGCGATTGGTCGGACGCTCCGCCTTCTCCCGGGCGACCCGCGCAGCGCTCTCACCGTGCAGCTTCCGCAGGATCTCGACTTCGATCTGCACCTCGCGATCGAACGCGCTACGCCTCGCCTTGCTACCGAACATGAAGTCCCCTTGGATCCCCCGAAATCTCAAGCATCGGCGGCGGGGGAACATCCCCCAAAACGGGGGCCCGAACAACCATTCAGAGAACGCTGATCCGCTAAATTCTGCATGCTGTTCAACAGCCGGCTCCAACGCCCTCACCGGTCAGGGAACGCGCTGTGCCAGGCGAGATTGCGCATCGCCGGCTAGCGCGGCCGGATGTCCTTGAGAATGCTCCGCGCGGCATTGTGGCCCGGCGCGCCCGTGACGCCACCGCCCGGGTGCGCGCCCGCACCGCACATGTAGAGACCCGACACCGGCGAGCGGTAGGCTCCGTGCCCCAGCACCGGTCGCGCCGAGAACAGCTGATCCAGGCTGAGAGCTCCGTGGAAGATATCTCCGCCGATCAACCCGAACTCACGCTCAAGATCGAGCGGGCTCTTCACCTGCCGCCCGATGACCGACGCCTTGAAGCCGGGCGCCCAGCGGTCGACCGTGGCGATCATCAGATCTGCGACCTCGTCCCGGCAGCCATCCCAGGACCGCCCGTCAGACAGCGTCGGCGCGACATGCTGGCAGAAGAGGCTGGCGACATGCCGCCCTTCCGGCGCCAGGCTGTCATCCAGCATCGACGGAATGAGCATCTCGACAATCGGCTCGCGCGACCAGCCGTCTCGCCGGGCGTCGAGGAAGGCGCGGTCCATGTAGGCCAGGTCGGGCGCGATGATGATGCCGGCCGTCAGGTGGTCGCCAACCTCCGGCAGGGCCGTGAATCGCGGCAGCTCCGAGAGGGCGACGTTCATCCTGAACGTGCCCGAACCGGACCGGTAACGCCCGATCCGCTCGCGGAAATCCGCCGGCAGCAAGGCGGGGTCGAGAAGCTGCTCGAACGTGATCTTCGGATGGGCTCCGGAGACCACCGCCCGGGCCTCGATCACCGCGCCCGATGTGGTTGCGACACCCGTCGCCCGGCCGCCCCGGGTCAGGATCTCGGCGACGCCGTCTCCGGTGCGGATCTCGACGCCCTTCTCCCGGCAGGCCGCGGCCATGGCCTGGGTGATCGCACCCATGCCGCCGATGGCGTGGCCCCAGGCGCCCTTCTTGCCGTTCACCTCGCCAAACACGTGGTGCAGAAGGACATAGGCCGACCCGGGGGTGTAGGGGCTGGCGTAGTTGCCGACGACGCCATCGAATCCGAGCACGGCCTTGATCGGGTCGCTCTCGAACCAGCCGTCCAGCCAGTCGCCGGCCGATTGCGAGAACAGGGCGAGCAGATCGCGGCGGGCCGTGACGTCCAGCCGCGAGAGCCTGTGGCCCAGGCCAGCGCTCTTCAGCAGCTCGGGGATCGCGGCGGCGATTCCGCCCTCGACCATGTTGGGCGGCGTCTGCAGGATCACCGCGCGCAGCACGTCGGCGATGGCCTCGAGCCGGGCGTCATAGGCGCCCAGCCTTTCGGCGTCCCGCGTCGAGAACTTCGCGACTTCCGCACGCGTGCGGCCTTCACCGGTCAGCAGGTAGCCGTCCTCGCGCGGAAGGAAGTTGGCGGCCCGTCGCTCGACAATCCTGAGGCCGTGCCGGGGCAGGTCCAGATCAGCGATGACCTTGGGATTGAGGAGGCTGACCGTGTAGCTGGCCACGGAGTTGCGGAACCCGGGATGGAACTCCTCGGTCACGGCCGCGCCGCCGACAACGGTTCGGCGCTCGAGGACCGTGACCTTCAGTCCCGCTGTAGCAAGATAGAAGGCGCAGACCAGTCCGTTGTGGCCCGCGCCGATGATGACGACGTCGGTCATGCGCCGTCGTCCAGGAAGGCGATGATGTCGCCGAAGGCGGCGCGGTCCTCGAGCAGGAACATGTGTCCTCCCTCGTACCAGCGCAGCTGCGCCCCCCGGATGCGCGAGGCCATGGCTTCCTGCGCCGCGGGTGGCGCGAGATCATCGTACCGCCCCGCGCAGATCAGCGTGGGAACGTCGATGTCCGGCAGGCGGTCCCATACGTCGTGGCCGGCGCGAGCCTGCAGCTGAAGCGCGGCGCCAAGCTGGCGTCGGGGTTCCTCCGCCCAGGGATCTTCGGCGGACATGCGCACCAGCATTTCATACTGTTCGGGATGCGCCGCCGCCCATGCGGCGTTGCGCCGGCGATCCGAGATCGGGATCATGTGCCGCGCACGGGCCTCGGGCGACAATCCTGCGAGCGTGTGCAGCGGCCAGGACGAACCGCCCTCGCCCCCGGGCGACGTGCAGCAGAGCACCAGACGCTCGATCCGCCCCGGATGCCGCACGGCAAGGTTCTGGGCCACCATGCCGCCGAACGAGACACCCACCACATGGGCGCGGGCCCAGTCGAGCTCGTCCAGCACAGCCGCCGCGTCATCAGCATAGTCGGCCATGCTGTAGGGTCCGTCAGGCTTGTCACTCTGGCCCAGCCCCCTCTGGTCGTAGGCCACGGTATCGAAGCGCTTGGGCAGCGGTCCGTCCATCACGCCGGGTTTGCGGCGCAGGTCGCCGCCCGTACCCGATATGAACAGCAACGGCGCGCCATCGCCCCGGCGTTCGGACCAGATGTTCAATCCATTGATCTGCAGATAGGCCATGGTCTCGTCTCTCACGACGGGCCCCGTTGTAAAAGGGGGCTCAGCGCCGGATCAGACCGGCACCAGCGGCCTCTGCTCGCCGGCCGGCGGTTCGACGACGATGCCGTCGCCTGGCCGGACGGCGCCGGAGACCAGAACCACCGCCATGACGCCGGCCTTGCGGACCAGGCCGCCATCAGCCGCCCGTTCCAGCGTCGCTTCCATCAGACCGGGGCGGAAGGCGTTGAGCTGGCCGCAGGGATTGCGCAGGCCGGTGACCTCGATGACCGCTTCGGCTCCGATCCTCAGGCGCGCGCCGGCCGGAAGGCCCAGCAGGTCGATATCCCGGGTGGTGATGTTCTCACCCATGTCGCCGGGCTCCAGGTCAAACCCGCGCGTCGCCAGCTCGTCGTGCAACTCCGCATGGATCAGATGAACCTGCCTCAGATTGGGCTGGTCGAGGTTACGGGCCACACGCGAACGATGTTTGACGGTTACACCCGCGTGGCAATCGCCTTCCACGCCGAGGCCGGCCACCAAGCGGATCGCCGGGGCTGTCCCCTTGCTGAAGTGGTGATCTCCACTGAGGCTGACGGCGATGACGCGCGGGCGGGTCAGGGCTGCCTCGCCCGGGCCTTGAAGGTGAAGCCCGGCGGGGCGGCCGTCTCGTCGTGATCGGGGTGGTACATATCCATGTAGATCAGGCTCCGCGCGGGCTCCGCCCCGCCGCCGCAAATCACCTGGTATCCGTCGATGATCGAGCCGAACACGCCCGGACCAAAGTTTCCGACCCGCTCGAAGCTCGGCGCCTTGTCATCGGAGCACCTCAGGCGGCGCAGATAGGCGTGCTGGCCCTGGGGCATGCTCACGCGGACCGGATTGTCCTTGCTGCCGAGCGGGTGGGCGGAGGCCTTGCGGATCGCAGCGTCCAGCCGGGCGCCTCTGAACCGACCGCCGCCAAGCAGGCCGGGGCTGTCCGCCTGGTCGCCGGGCGTTGTATCGTCGGCCCGGGGTGCGCTGGCGCCCATCTCTCGCGGCGGAACCGCCGGGTCCTGCCACGCGAACGCCGGACCGGGCGTCGCACCGACGGCTGCTGACGCGGCAAGGAGGCACAGGAAGCGCTTCATGGGCGGGAACTCCGTCACGGTCCAAGACGCTCCCGCCATTCGCCGGCCAGATCAAGACTTCGACGGTCGACATGGGCCGGAAACGACAAAACCCGCCAAGCCGGAGCCTGACGGGTTTTGTAGAAAGGTTGGTTGCGGGAGCAGGATTTGAA